>CAWGBO010000001.1:0-19694 GCA_963820845.1 uncultured Actinomycetes bacterium
ATCGGCGGGCTGATCTGCTGGGAGAACTACATGCCGCTCGCGCGCTTCTCGCTGTACGAGTCGGGGGTCGAGATCTACATCGCCTCGACCGCCGACGACGGCGACGCGTGGCAGTCGACGCTCGTCCACATCGCGCGGGAGTCGCGCGCGTTCGTCGTCGCGCCGAGCCACTTCCAGCGCGCCTCCGCGTATCCGGCCGACTTCCAGCTCGCCGCCGAGCTCGAGGGCGTCGACGTGATCGGCCGCGGCGGCAGCGCGATCCTCGGCCCCGACGGCGCCTACCTCGCCGGCCCGCTCTACGACGAGGAGGGCATCCTCTACGCGGAGCTCGAGCCGAATCGCCTGTTCGAGGAGCGGCAGCGCTTCGACCCCGCCGGCCACTATCACCGGCCGGACGTGCTGCAGCTGACAGTTCGCTCCCAGTGAGCTAATCTCCCGCGCCTAGCCATCTGCGGCCAGTCCGAAAGAGAGGTCGGAGATGACAGAAGCTGCCCGGATCCCGATGGCGAGGGCGTCGGGGCGCGAGCGGGCGGAGGTCGAGGCGCCGGACGAGGTTTCGTTCCCGGAGGTCGTGTGGGCGCACCATCTCCGCGAGCGCGAGCTTGCGCAACGGGCACTCCGATCCCTACGCAGGCCCGGCCGACGAGCGCTACCGCGCGTTTCGCGAGCAGTTCGAGCGCCAGCACGGCCGGATCGTCGACGAGTACTGGTGCAGCGACGAGGCCTCGGCGGCCGTGGTCTGCCTGAAGGAGGCGGCGCGGCCGCTGCGCTGGCTCGGCAAGGATCCGTCGGCGCGCATCTACTCCGAGACGAACTGGAAGACCCGCGACCTGCCGGTCCCGGTCGCGGAGCTCGTCCACGAGGCCGACGCGCTCGCGATGCACGCGCGCGAGGTGCTGCGCAGCACGGCGCAGCGGCTCGTGATCCAGCGGCTCTTCGGCGTGATCGCGTATCTCCTCGGCACCTTCGACGGCAAGGACATGACCGACAGGGCGTGCAAGCCCGTGATCGAGTCGGCCTCGAAGGAGGTCGCCGAGATCCGTCAGGAGTACGTGACCGCGGCGACCCGCTCGGCGCAGATCGTCTATTTCTGGGGGATGGTGAGCGGGCTCGCCTGGCTCGGCGTCCTCGGCGCTGTCGCGCTGCCCGTGCTCGCGCGACGTCGGTGTTCCGCACTGGGCGCTCGACTCGTTCTACGGCTGCGCGGTCGCCGGCGCGCTCGGCGCGATGGTCAGCGTCGTCGCGCGGATGAACCAGAGCTCGTTCAAGGTCGAGTACGACGTCGGCAGGCCGACGGTGCGGCGGCTCGGGGCGTTCCGGCCGCTCGTCGGAGCGGTCTTCGGCGTCGTGATCTACCTCGCGCTCGCAGAGCCACCTGATGCACATCGACGTGGGCAAGCCGGGCCAGCAGTTCCCGTTCTTCGCCGTGTGGGCGTTCATCGCGGGCTTCAGCGAGCGGTTCGTGCGGGACACGCTGGACGGCGTCGAGAAGTCCGTCGGCGGGTTCGAGCCGACAGTCGAGCAGGAAGCCGCCGCCGGTGACGCCGCCGGCCCGAGCTAGGCGTCGTGGCGGCGCGGCGGAGGACGCGCGCGTCGCCGACGCGGCGGGTGAGCGCCGTCCGCGTCGAAGCGCTCGAGCAGGAGCTGGGCGTTGCGGCGGCCGCTGCCGGTGAGGTCGCGGAAGCGGGCGAGCGTGATCGAGCCCGCCGCCGCGCACTCCTCGAGCAGGAGCCGCTTCGCGCTCCGTCGTAGGCGGCGGCCGAGATCGCGTAGCCGTCGCCGACCCGGACGAGTCGCCCCTGCTGCTCGAGGTACGCCGCGAGGCGGCGGTCGTCGACCTTGACCGGGTCTCGGCGCCGAGGCGCGCCTCGAGCTCGCGCCGCGTCGGCGGCGCGGTCGCCGAGCGCGGCCGCGGCGCCCGGGAGGTAGAGCTTCGCGCCGCGCCGCTCGAGGCCGAGCAGCGGCACGATCGCGTCGGCCCACGGCTCCGGCGGGCGGCGGACGCCCGGATCGAGCGGATCGGCCGCGGCGATCCGCTCGCGGAGGTCGTCGCTCGAGCTCGTCGAGCCAGGCGGCCGAGTAGAGCCAGCCGCCCGCGCGCTCGACTCCCTCGGGCTCGCGGCCGTCGAGGAGGTGGCGCAGCGACTCCTCGCGCACGGGCGCGAACGACGGTGGCGGCGACGTCGCCGCGCTCGATCCGCTCGAGCCGCTCGGGGTCGAGGCGCGCGGCGGCAGCGGGTCGAGCACGACGCCGCCGCCGATCGTGCCGCCGCTGCGGATCACGACGCGGTCGCCGCGCGCGGCGACGACCGGCACGGCGAGCCGCAGCTGCGCGTACCGCTCGCCGACGCGCACGACGCGCGCCGGCGACGGAGGCGGTGCCGTGGTGGACGTGCACGTGCGCTCCGTCCGGGATCTCCTCGAGCTCCTCGAGCGCGACGTCGAGCCGGTAGCTCGGCCGGTATGCGCCCGGCTCGACGAGCGCGTCGCCGCGGCGAAGGCGGCTGCGCTCGACGCCCGGGAGCGCGACGGCGACGCGCTGGCCCGCCTCGGCGCGCTCGACCGGCCGGTCGTGCACCTGGACGCTGCGCACGCGAACGTCGAGCCCGGCCGGCTCCGCGCGGAGCTCGTCGCCCTCGCCGATCGAGCCCGACCAGAGCGTCCCGGTCGCGACGGTGCCGATCCCGCGCAGCGTGAAGACGCGGTCGACGAAGAGGCGCGTCGGGCCGGCGGCGCGGCTCGCGTCTCGACGGCGGCGCGCGCGAGCGCGGCGCGCAGCTCGTCGAGCCCCTCGCCCGTCTTCGCGCTCACCGCGACGACCTCGCGCCTCGGGCACGAGCTCGCGCGCCTCCGTCGAGCGCGAGCTCGAGCGTCTCGTCGTCGACCGCGTCGGCCTTCGTGACCGCGACGACGCCGCGCTCGATCCCGAGCAGTCGCAGGATCGCGAGGTGCTCGTGCGTCTGCGGCCGCGCGCCCTCGCCGGCGTCGATCACGAGCAGGAAGAGGTCGATCCCGGTCGCGCCCGCGACCATCGTGCGGACGAACCGCTCGTGGCCGGGCACGTCGATCAGCGAGAGCCGGCGCCCGTCGGGCAGCTCGAGCGGCGCGTAGCCGAGGTCGATCGAGATCCCGCGCGCGCTGCTCCTCGGGCAGCCGGTCGGTGTCCTTGCCGGTCAGCGCCCGGACGAGCCACGTCTTGCCGTGGTCGATGTGGCCCGCGGTGCCGACGGTCAGCGGCATCGGCGCCTCGATCAGGCCGTCCTCGATGCGCACCGGCTCGAAGCCCGCCGCCCCGAGCAGCTCACGCCACTGCGCCTCGTCGCGCTCGCGGCCGCGCGAAGAGCGCGAGCATCAGCAGGTCGAGCCACTTCGCGCCGTGCGGCTCGTTCCCGGCCGGGAATCGACGGCCTCGAGGAGGACGCAGGCGACCGTCGGCGCGCGCCGCGGCGCGGATCGTGCGCAGGATCGCCGCGGCACGCTCGTCGTCCCAGTCGTGGAGGATCGTGCAGAGGACGTGGACGTCGCCGCGCGGGACGCGCTCGAAGAAGTCGCCCGCGACGAACTCGATCCGCTCGCCGAGGCGCGGCCTCGTCGCGCACCGTCTCGGGCAGGTCGAAGACGATCCCGCGCAGGCCGGGGTGACGGCGCAGGAGCCCGACGAGCAGCGAGCCGTTGCCGCCGCCGACGTCGACGACGGTCTCGTCCCCGCGCCAGCCGGCGAGACGAGCCGCGTCGAGCCGCCGCTCCTTCCCCTGCTCCATCGCGTGGTCGAAGGCCGCTGCGCTCGGCGGGATTCTCGGCGAGCCACGTCCAGAACTCGGCGCCGAACAGCGCGCGGGAACGGTCGCTTCGCCGCGTCGCGTCGAGCTCGGCGATCGCGCGGAGCCAGGCGCCGCCGAAGAGGTGCGCGAAGTCGTCCCACCCCTCGCCGCCGCAGCAGCTCGGACGCCTCGGTGTTGCCGAAGACGCCGGGCGACACCTCGGCGAAGACGCCGTCGCTCGCGAGCGCGCGGAGGATGCGGTGCAGCGTGTCGGGATCGGCGCCGGCCTCGCGCGGCGAGCTCCGTCGACCGGCCGCGGCCCGTCGGCGAGCGCGTCGGCGATCCGGAGGTCGGCGACGATCGCCGAGCGCCCGCGTCGTCGAGCGCGCCGCGGAGGAGGTCCCAGAGCGACGCCTCGGGCGAGCGCTCGCTCATCCGCGGGCGCGGGCGACCGCCGCGGCGACCTCGTCCACCTCGGCGTCGGCGAGCGTGCGGCAGTCGAGCAGGCAGCGTCCGTCGCGGACGACGGCGACGACCGGCGGCTCGCCGCGGCGCAGCGGCGCGGCCAGCTCCTCCTCGACGGCGCAGGCGAAGCTCGGCAGCTCGGCGAGCGGGAGCGCGCCGCCGCCGACGCGCGCGACCGTCTCCTCGACCGTGCCGCCGACGAGCGCGGCGAGCCGCTCGGCTCGCGCGCGCACGACGTCCGACGGGCTCGCGAAGCATCCGCAGCACCGGGATCTCGCGCGCGGCGCGCTCCGGGTCGAGGTAGAGCGCGAGCGTCCCCTCGAGCGCCGCGAGCGTGAGCTTGTCGGCGCGGAGCGCGCGCTGGAGCGGATGGCGGCGCAGGCGCTCGATCAGCTCGGCGCGGCCGACGACGATCCCCGCCTGCGGCCCGCCGAGCAGCTTGTCGCCGGAGAAGGTGACGAGGTCGGCGCCCGCGGCGAGGCTCTCGCGCGCGGTCGGCTCGTCGTCGAGCTGGCGCGAACGCGCCCGAGCCGAGGTCGTCGAGGAGCGGCAGCCCGTGGCGGGCGGCGACGGCGGCGAGCTCGGCGAGCCGCGGCCGCTCGGTGAAGCCGACGACGCGGAAGTTCGACTGGTGCACGGCGCAGCAGCAGCGCGGTCTCGGGCCGATCGGCCTTGCTCGTAGTCGGTGGCGCGCGTGCGATTCGTCGTTCCGACCTCGACGAGCCGCGCGCCCGAGCGGGCGAGCACGTCGGGGATGCGGAAGCCGTCGCCGATCTCGATCAGCTCGCCGCGCGAGACGACCACCTCGCGCCCCTCGGCGAGCGCGGCGAGCGCGAGCAGCAGCGCGCCCGCGTAGTTGTTGACGACGAGCGCGGCCTCGGCGCCGGTCAGCCGGCGGAGGATGTCGGCGACGTGGTCCTGGCGCGAGCCGCGCGTCCCCGCCTCGAGCTCGAACTCGAGGTTCGAGTAGCCGCGGCCGACCTCGACGACCCGCTCGAGCGCGGCCTCGGCGAGCGGCGCGCGGCCGAGATTCGTGTGGACGATCACGCCGGTCGCGTTGAGCGTGCGGCGCAGGCGCGGCGCGCGCGCGGACTCGAGCGCGTCGAGCGTGCGCTCGACGAGGTCGCCGGGGTCGGCGCCCGCGTTGATCTCGCTCTCGCGCGCGAGAGCGCCTCGCGCGCGGCGGCCAGCGCCGGTGCTCGAGGAGCATCCGCGAGCCGCTCGTCGCGCAGCAGCTCGTCCACGGAGGGCAGGTCCCGGAGCTCCATGGCGCGAAGTGTACGGCGCTACACTTTGCCCGGCCGATGCGTTTCCGGCCCGTCCTTTTCGTCCTGTTCCTCCTGGTCGCAGCAGCCGGGCTGGCGGTGGGCGTCTACGCGCTGCGGGGGCACATGTACGCGCACGAGGCGCTGCCGGGCGTGCGGGTGCTCGGCGCGGACGTGTCGGGGAGCGGCCAGGCGGAGGCCGCGGCGAAGATCGACCGCGCGGCGGCGCCACGGCTCGCCGCGCCCGTGACGGTCGTCGCCGCCGGGCACGAGCTGAGCGTCGTCCCCGGAGAGCTCGTCCGCGTCGACTCGACCGCGACCGCGGCGGCGGCGCTGGAGGCGGGCCGCGGCTCCACGACGTCGCGCGCGCTCGCACTCCTCTCGCCGCTGCCGGCGAGCCGAAACGTCGCCCCGGTGCTGATCCTGCGCCGTGTCGCGGCGGGCGCGCTCTTCGCGAAGCTCGACGGCTACGGCAAGCCTGTCGGCGTCGGCGACCGTCACGCTGGCGGGGCTCGCCCCGGTCGTCCATCCCGCGCGAGCCGGCACTCGCGCCGACCAGCAGGCGTTCGTCGATGCGCTCGAGCGGCACGTCGCGACCGGCCACAGCACGATCGTCGTCCGCTACCGCCGCGCCGATCCGGCCGTCTCGACCGACGCGGCGACGGTCGCCGCGACCCAGGCCCGCACCGTGCTCTCGGCGCCCGTGCAGCTGCGCTATGCGGGTATCGACCTCGGCTCGCTCGGGCCGGAGCGGCTCGCGACGCTGCTCCGCTTCCGGCCGCACGGCAAGGCGCTCGACACGACTTTCGACGCGAAGACCGTCGCCACGGTCGTCGGCCCGCTCGTCCGGCGCTGGCGCCGTCCCGCGGTCGACGCGCGCCTCGCCACCGACGGCAACCGCGTGCGCCTTCTCCCCCAGCGCGAAGGCGCGAGTCTCGATGCGGCGGCGACCGTCTCGGCGCTCGCGGCCGCGACGTTCGGCCGGCTCGGCCGCGTCGCCGACGTGACGCTCGCGCCCGTGCAGCCGAAGGTCACCACGGAGTCGCTACGCAAGCTCGGGATCACCCGGAAGCTCGTCTCGTTCACCACGGACATGGGCTCCTCGTCGTCGAACCGGATCCACAACGTCCATCTGATGGCCGACTTCATCGACGGCACGATCATCAAGCCGGGCGCGCTGTTCTCCTTCAACAAGGTCGTCGGCCCGCGCACTGCACAGCGCGGCTTCCTCGAGGGGCAGGAGATCATCGGCAGCCTCGTGCTGCCCTCGATCGGCGGCGGCGTCTGCCAGACCGCGACCACGCTCTTCAACGACGCCTTCGAGACCGGATTGCCGATCCTCGAGCGCACGAATCACAACCTCTACCTGAGCCACTACCCGCTCGGCCGGGACGCGACGGTCTCGTGGGGCGGCCCCGACCTCGTCTTCCGCAACGACCTCGAGCACGGGATCCTGATCACGACCTCCTACACCGACCAGACGCTGACGTTCACGTTCTGGGGGACGCCGCAGGGCCGGCGCATCGTCGCCGAGACCGGGCCGAAGGAAGACTTCAAGACGCCGACGATGAACTACGCGGTCGACCCGTCCGCGCCGGCCGGCTCGGTGAAGGTCGTGGCGGGCTCGGGCGCCGAGGGCTTCTCGGTCACCGTCCAGCGCACGGTGTACGAGCACGGCAAGGTGCTGCGCCACGACTCGTTCCGCTCGACCTACATCCCGGACGCGTCGACGACGGTCTACGGCCAGGGCGGCCATCCGCCGGGCCCGTACTTCGTGCTGCCGAAGGTCTAGGCCGCCAGCTCGTGCCCGCAGCGGCGCTCGTAGCAGGCGAGCACGGACTCGACCGCCGCCTCGGGGTCGCTCGTGACCGACAGCAGCGTCAGGTCGGCCGGCGAGATCATCCCGCCCGCGAGCAGCTCCAGGTCGACCCAGCTCAGCAGCTCCTGCCAGTAGTCCTCGCCGAAGAGGACGACCGGGAAGTGGACGATCGTGCCGGTCTGGATCAGCGTCAGCGACTCGAACAGCTCGTCGAGGGTGCCGAAGCCGCCGGGGAAGATCACGAACCCGTTCGCCGCCTTCACGAACATCGTCTTGCGCGCGTAGAAGTGCTCGAAGCTGAGCGAGATGTCGAGGTAGGGGTTCGTGCCCTGCTCGTGCGGCAGGTCGATGTTGAAGCCGACCGAGAGGCCGCCGCCCTCCTTGCAGCCGCGGTTCCCGGCCTCCATCACGCCTGGGCCGCCGCCCGTGACGACCGCAAAGCCCTTCTCCGCGAACAGACGCCCGACGGTGCGCGCGCTGTCGTAGGCGAGGCTGCCCTCTTCCACCCGCGCCGAGCCGAAGAACGTCACCGCGGGCCGGTCGATCCGCTCGACCGCCTCGAAGCCGCGCAGGAACTCGTCCCTGATCGCGTCGAGGTGCTGTTCCTCGACGCTCAGTGCGGCACCTGGGTCGCGGCCATCCCGAGCACGAGCGCGGCGGCGAGGCCCAGGTAGACGACGGCGACGGCGACCCGCTGGGCCGGCTTCACGTGGTAGTAGGCCTGCATCGCAGCATCGTGGCGGGTGCGCCAGCGCCGTGAGACCTCGAGCGCGCCGAGGAAGAGGATCAGGACGAGGAACGGGTTCGGCCGATAGAACGCGAGCGCGACGAGCGCGGCGAGGCCGAGCGCCCAGACGAGCGGATGCAGCGCCGCTGCGGCGCGGCCGCCGTCCAGCGGGACGAGCGGGATCAGGTTGAAGAGGTTGATGAAGAAGCCGGCGAACGCGAGCGCGCGCCAGAAGTTCGAGTCGGTGTACGCGCCGATCGCCCAGCAGCCGGCGGCCGCGAGCGAGCCGACGATCGGCCCGGCGAGCGCGACCTGCGCCTCGCGCCAGGCGTTGTGCGGCATCTCCTTCATCGTGATCATCGCGCCGAGGAACGGGATGAAGAGCGGCGCGGTGACCGGCAGCCCCTGGCGCTTCGCCTCGAGCACGTGCCCCATCTCGTGGCAGAAGATCAGCAGCACGAAGCCGACGCCGAACTGCCAGCCCCAGAGCAGCGTGTAGCCGCCGATCGAGACGAGCATCGAGAGCGCGACGACGACGAAGTTGAACTTGAAGAAGATCGCGCCGAACTTGAGCAGGAAGGCGCCGATGCCGACGAACGGCGCCCAGATCTTGCGTCCGATGTTGCGCCAGTTCGTGCCGCCGCCGGGGTGGATCGGCTCGTAGTCGCGGTGCGGCTCGCCGACCCGCTCGAGGAACGCGTGCTGCTCCTCGGGGCTGAGCTCCTTGAACGGGCGCCAGGTCTCCTGGTCGGTCATCTCCGTCTAGTTGTAGCGGCTGCGGTGGCCTTTAGCCCGCTACGACCCCTGCCCGATCCACTCTTCTCCGCCCTCGTAGACCTCTTTCTTCCACAGCGGCACGCGCTCCTTGAGCGCGTCGATCGCCTCGTGGCAGGCGGTGAGCGCGGGGGCGCGGTGGGCGGCGGAGACGGCGATCACGACGCTCTGCTCTCCGATCGAGACGCGGCCGATCCGGTGGTGGATTGCGACCCCGATCAGGTCGTGGCGGGCGCGCAGCTCGTCGGCGATCTCGCCCATGACCTGCTCGGCCATGCCCTGATAGGCCTCGTACTCGAGGTGGTGGACGGTGCGGCCGCGTGAGGCGATCCGCGTCGTGCCCGTGAACGTCGCGATCGCACCGGCCTGCTCGCTCTCGACCTCGGCCACGCAGGCGGCGAGGTCGAGCGGCTCCTCCGAGAGGCGGAAGTCGCCGCCCGAGACGGGCGGGATCACCGCGACCTCGTCGCCGTCTGCGAGCGCGGCGCCCGGCTCGGCATAGGCCTTGTTCACGGCATAGAGGAGGCCCGGCGGCTCCTCGCCGAGGTCGAGCGCGGCCCAGACGTCGCCCACCTGTGCGACCCCCTCCAGCTCGCGGCTCGACCAGCCCGCGCGCTCGCGCAGGCCGGCGAACAGCTTCACGGTCACCGTCACTCCGTCAAGATACTCGGCGCAGTGAGCAATCCTGCCGACCTGACCGTGACCGAGGCGGCGGCGCTCCTCGCCGGGCGGAAGCTCGGCTCGGTGGAGCTGACCGAGGCGTGCCTCGCGCGGATCCGTGAGCGCGACGGGATGCACAGCTTCGAGGGCGACCCCGGCTCGATCAACGCGTGGATCCGGGTCTACGAGGACGACGCGCTCGAGGCGGCCGCCCGCGCGGACGAGCGGCTCGCCCGCGGCGGGGCGCCCGCGCTGTGCGGGATCCCGATCGGGCTCAAGGACCTCTACGCCGTCGCCGGGAAGCCGCTGACCGCGTCGAGCCGGCTCCTCGACGAGGTGCCCGAGCGCTCCTGCGACGTCTGGGAGCGGCTCGGGGCCGTGGGGATGGTGCTGCTCGGCCACCTCCACACGCACGAGTTCGCGGCGGGTGGCACGACCGATCAGGTCGGCAACCCGTGGGCGCTCTTCCGCTCGGCCGGGGGCTCGAGCGGCGGCTCCGGTGCCGCGCTCGCCGCCCGGATGACGCCCGCCGCGACGGGCACCGACACCGCCGGCTCGCTGCGCATCCCCTCGGCGTTCTGCGGCACCTCGACGATCAAGCCGACGCGAGGGCTCGTGTCGATGCGCGGGATCGTGCCGCTGGCCGAGAGCCTCGACCACGCGGGCCCGATGGCGCGCACGGTCGAGGACTGCGCGCTGCTGCTCGCAGCGATGGCCGGGGGAGAGCCGCCCGAGCCGGCGCCGCTCGCAGGTCTCCGGCTCGGCGTGTCCTCGCGGATCGGCGAGCTCGACGCCGACGTCGCCGCGGGCTTCGAGGCGACGCTCGAGCTCTGCCGCGGCCTCGGCGCGGAGCTCGTCGAGGCGCCCCCCGCGCGGGAGACCCTCGACGACTGGGTGCTCGTCCTGCTCACCGACCTGCTCGCCTACCACCGTCGTTTCGACGATCAGCGCATGCTCTACCGCCCGTCGATCCGGCAGTTCGTCGTGCAGGCCGAGGGGCTCGGGCCGGTCGACTACGACGGGCTCCAGGCACAGCGCCTCGTCGACGCCGAGCACTGGGAGCGGTGGTTCGCGGCGGAGCGGATCGCGGCGCTGCTCGAGCCGACGGTTCCCGACGTCGCCTGGCTGCGCGGGCCCGGCTACGACGTGGCCGGCAGCGACGTCGCGCTGATCTCGCTCACCCACCACTGGGACTGGACGGGCCAGCCGGCGGTCGCGCTGCCGGCAGGGCTCGGCGCGACGAGCGGCCTGCCGGTGAGCGTCTCGCTGATCGGCCCGGCCGGCTCGGACTTCGAGCTGCTCGCGCTCGGCGCCGGCCTCCAGGCCGAGCTCGGCGTCCCGGCACTCTAGGATCACCTGATCGAGTTCAAGCCCGTCTACACCGCGGAGGACGCGCCCCGCCCGCTCGAGCTGCCGGGCGAGTTCCCCTACACGCGAGGGCCGTATCCGGACATGTACCGCGGGCGGCCGTGGACGATCCGCCAGTACGCGGGCTTCGCCTCGGCGGAGGAGACGAACGAGCGCTTCCGGTATCTGCTCGGCGCGGGCCAGACCGGGCTCTCGGTCGCGTTCGACCTGCCGACGCAGCTCGGCTACGACTCCGACGACCCGCGCGCCGCCGGCGAGGTGGGGCGCACCGGCGTCGCGATCGACTCGCTCGCCGACATGGAGATGCTGCTCGACGGGATCCCGCTCGGCGAGGTCTCGACCTCGATGACGATCAACGCGCCGGCCGCGCTCCTGCTGCTCCTCTACGAGCTCGTCGCCGAGGGGCAGGGCGTCTCCGGCGACGCGCCTGCGCGGCACGGTCCAGAACGACATCCTCAAGGAGTACATCGCGCGCGGGAACTACATCTTCCCGCCGCGCCCGTCGATGCGGCTGACGACGGACCTCTTCGCCTACTGCGCAGAGCGGATGCCGAACTGGAACACGATCTCGATCTCCGGGTACCACATCCGCGAGGCCGGCTCGACGGCGGTGCAGGAGCTCGCGTTCACGCTCGCGAACGGGATCGCCTACTGCGAGGCCGCGGTCGCCGCCGGGCTCTCGCTCGACGACTTCGGCGCGCGCGCTCTCGTTCTTCTTCAACGCGCACAACGACTTCTTCCAGGAGGTGGCGAAGTTCCGCGCGGCGCGGCGCCTGTGGGCGCAGATCATGCGCGACCGCTTCGGCGCCACGAACCCGAAGGCGCTCGCGCTGCGCTTCCACGCGCAGACCGGCGGCTCGACGCTGACCGCGCAGCAGCCCGAGAACAACGTCGTGCGGGTCGCGGTGCAGGCGCTCTCGGCGGTCTGCGGCGGCGCCCAGTCGCTGCACACGAACAGCTTCGACGAGGCGCTCGCGCTGCCGACCGAGCACGCGGCGACGGTCGCGCTGCGCACGCAGCAGATCCTCGCGCACCGAGGCGGGCGGCGACGGACACGGCCGATCCGCTCGGCGGCTCGTACTTCGTCGAGGCGCTGACCGACGAGCTCGAGGCGCGCGCGCGGGAGCTGATCGAGCAGGTCGACGAGCTCGGCGGCGCGGTCGCGGCGATCGAGCGCGGCTTCGTCCAGGGCGAGATCGAGGAGGCGGCGTTCCGCTACCAGCAGGAGGTCGAGTCGGGCGCGCGTCCGATCGTCGGCGTGAACGCCTTCGCCGAGGAGGAGGAGACCCGGGTCGAGCTCCACCGGATCGACCCCGAGGCCGAGCGGCGCCAGCTCGAGCGCACGGCGCAGGTGCGCGCGGAGCGGAACGCCGAGGCGGCCGCGGCCGCGCTCGCCGAGGTGCGGAGCGACGGCACAGGGCGAGGCGAACCTGCTCCCGCCGATCCGCGAGGCGCTGCGCGCCCGCTGCACGGTCGGCGAGATCTGCGGCGAGCTCCGCGAGGAGTTCGGCATGTACGACACAGCGCTGACCCCCAGACCGGAACGTACGCTGTGAAGCGTGCCCGGGTTCCGCAACGCAATGATGAAGGAGAAGCCCGAGCGGCCCGCCGACCCCGCGGTGCGCAAGGCGAACCTGCGCCGCGTCTCGCGCCTCGTTCCGCCCGTACTGGCGGAAGCTCTCGGTCGTCCTCGCGCTGATCGTCTTCTCCGCCGCGCTCGGCGTCGATCTCGCCGTTCCTGCTCCGCGCGATCCTCGACACGGCGATCCCGGACAAGAACACGACGCAGCTCACCGCTGCTCGCCGGCGGGATGATCGCGATCGCGATCGTCGACCGGCGTGCTCGGCGTCGTCCAGACGCTACTCTCGACCCAGGTCGGCCAGAGCGTGATGCACGACCTGCGCACCGCCGTCTACCGGCACCTGCAGCGGCTCTCGCTCGCGTTCTTCACGAGGACGCGCACGGGCGAGGTGCAGAGCCGGATCGCGAACGACATCGGCGGCGTCGACAACGTCCTCACCTCGACCGCGACCTCGGTCATGTCGAACGTGACGACCGTGATCGCGACCGTGATCGCGATGTTCCTGCTCGACTGGCAGCTCGCGCTGTTCGCGCTCGCGCTGATGCCGATCTTCGTGCTGATCACGCGCCGGGTCGGCCGGCAGCGCCGCGAGATCGCGAAGTCGACGCAGGAGTCGATGGCCGACATCTCGATCGCTCGTCCAGGAGTCGCTCTCGGTCTCGGGGATCCTGCTCGGCAAGACGATGGGCCGCTCGCAACGAGCTCGCCGAGCGCTTCGAGGGCGAGTCGCGCCGCTGGCCGACCTCGAGGTGCAGCAGCCGCATGACCGGCCGCTGGCTGATGCCGTCGATCCAGATGACCTTCGCGATCATGCCGGCGCTCGATCTACTGGTTCGGCGGGCTCGCGTGACGCGCGACGGCTCGACCGCGATCACGATCGGCACGCTCGTCGCCTTCACCACGCTCCAGACGCGGCTCTTCGCCCGATCGGCAGCCTGCTCTCGATCTCGGTCGACGTCCAGAGCTCGCTCGCGCTCTTCGACCGGATCTTCGAGTACCTCGACCTGCCGGTCGACATCGCGCGGGAACGAGGACGCGTCGAGCTCGACGCGTGCGCGGCGACGTCGCGCTTCGAGGACGTCTGGTTCCGCTACGGCGACGAGCCTGGACGCTCGAGGACGTCGAGCATCACGATCCCGGCCGGGACGACGCACCGCGATCGTCGGCGAGACCGGCGCCGGCAAGACGACGCTCGGCTACCTCGTCTCGCGGCTCTACGACGTCGACCAAGGGCGCGGTCACGATCGACGGCGTCGACGTCCGCGACCTCACCTTCGACGTCGCTCGCCGCGACGCGTCGGCGTCGTCTCGCAGGAGACCTACCTCTTCCACGCGACCGTGCGCGAGAACCTGCGCTTCGCGAAGCCCGACGCGACCGACGAGGAGGTCGAGGAGGCGGCGCGGGCCGCGCAGATCCACCACGCTGATCTCGTCGCTGCCCGAGGGCTACGAGACGGTCGTCGGCGAGCGCGGCTACCGCTTCTCGGGCGGCGAGAAGCAGCGGATCGCGATCGCGCGGACGATCCTGCGCAACCCGCCGATCCTGGTGCTCGACGAGGCGACCTCGCGCTCGACACCCAGACCGAGCGCGCCGGTGCAGGAGGCGCTCGACCGGCTCGTCGAGGGCCGCACGACGATCGCGATCGCCCACCGCCTCTCGACGGTCCGCGACGCCGACCAGATCGTCGTGCTCGACGGCGGCCGGATCGTCGAGCGCGGCACGCTACGACGAGCTGGTCGCGCTCGGCGGCCGCTTCGCGGCGCTCGTCGCGCGCGATTCGGAGGTCGCCCCGCTCGGAGCGGTTTGAAGCGCTGGCTCAAGCGGATCGGGATCGCGATCCTCGGCGCTCTGGGCCGCGGTGACGCTCGCGTCGGTGATCTACAACAGGGTCTCGGTGCCGCACACGCGGCCCGCGACCGCGCTGTATCCGGGTCCGTTCGTGCGGCTCGACGGGTCGCTCCATGCGTATCGGCGCTGGGGCACGCACGGGTCGCCGGTCGTCCTGATCGGCGGCTTCGCCGAGCCGAGCTGGGTCTGGGAGCCGGGTCGCGCCGCTGCTGGCGCGCAATCACGTCGTCTATGCGCGTCGACCTGCCGCCGTTCGGGCTACTCGGAGCGCCGCGGGCCCTACACGCTCGCGGCGTGGGCCGACCAGGTGCAGGCCTTCCAGAAGGCGATGCGGCTGAAGCGGCCGCTGCTCGTCGGGCACTCGCTCGGTGCGGCGGTGGTCGCCGAGGTCGCGCGGCGCGACCCGGCCTCGGTGCGGGGGATCGTGCTACTCGACGGCGACGCGCTGAAGGGCGGCGGCGGGCCGACCTGGATCCGGAAGCGTGCTCGATCGACCCGTATTTCACCTCGCTGTACCGGATCGCGCTCGGCTCGGACTGGATCGTCCGGAAGGTCCTGCGGATGGCGTACGGGCCGGAGCACCCGCCGCTCGACCGACGCGCTGATCGCGCGCTGGACACGGCCGTTCTCGGTCAGCGGGACCGAGAGCGCGCTCCGCTCGCTGGCCGGGCACGGGATCGCGGGGCTGCCCTTCTCGGCGCTCCAGACGATCCACGTGCCCGCCCGTGTCGTGTTCGGCTCGAAGGACAGCGAGGTGCCGGTCTCCTCGGGCCGCCGGGTCGCCGCTGCCCTGCACGCGCCCGTTCGTCGTGATCCCGGGCGCGGGCCACCTCGGCCTGCTCACCGCGCCCGCGGCTGTGGCGGCGGCGATCACCGGTGCCAAATGAGGACGTGGCTCACTTTGATGCCCGCTTTGGGGCCACCCCGTGCCACCACCCACTGTCGATCGTAGTGGGAAATGTGTGACGCGACTGTGACGCGTTCGAGCCGGAATCGTCAGAGTCTTTCCCCAGGATGAGGATCCTCCTGGTCTCGCAGATGTACCCGGGCCCGGCCGATCCCGACCTCGGCGTCTTCGTCGAGCGCCTTGCCGTCGCGCTCCGCGAGCGCGGGCACGAGCTCGACCTCGCCGTGATCGACCGTCGCGCGGGCGGCAAGCGCCGCTACGTCGACCTCCTCCGCGACGCCCGCGCCGCCGCGCGCCGGCACCGGCCCGACGTGGTGTACGCGCACTTCCTCGTCCCGGCCGGGACGATCGCCTCGCTCGCGACCGACGCACCGCTCGTCGTCACCGCACACGGGCAGGACGTCCAGAACATCGGCTCGATCCGCGGCGTGCGAGCGGCCACGCGCCGCGTCGTTCGCAGGGCGGCCACCGTCGTCGCCGTCTCCGACTACCTGCGCCGCGAGCTCGAGGCCAAGCTGCCCGAGGCCCGCGGCAAGACCGAGGTGGTGGACTGCGGCGTCGACCTCGAGCGCTTCCGGATCGAGCCACGCGGCGCCGCGGCCGGGCCTGCGTTCCTGTGCATCGGCTCGCTCACCGCCCGCAAGAACGTGCTCCGCCTCGCACGCGCGTTCGAGCGGCTCGGCGAGGGGACGCTGACCTTCGTCGGCGACGGGCCGCTACGCAGGCAGCTCGAGGGCCGGCCGGGGATCGTCCTCGCCGGCCGGGTCTCGCACGACCGAGATCCCGCAATGGATCGCCGCGGCCGACGTCGTCTGCGGGCCGAGCCTCGTCGAGCCGTTCGGGCAGGCCCTGCTCGAGGCTCTCGCCTGCGGCCGACCCGTGGTGGCGACGCGGATCGGCGGGCCGCCGGAGTTCGTCCCGCCAGGCGCCGGCGTGCTGGTCGACCCGGGCGACGAGGACGCGCTGACCGACGCGCTTCGCACCGTCGCAGCTCTGCCGGTCCCGAACGAGGCCGCGCGGGCCGCCGCCGAGGCGCACGACGTCAGGCTGCAGGCGGCGAGGGTGGAGGAGATCCTCCTCCGAGCCGCTCGAGGTCGGCCAGCCTGACCTCGACGAGCGGCGCCACCTCGGCCTCGAGCCCCGCCTCGCGCGCGACCGCGAGCGCCTGCTCGTAGCTCTCGCGCGCCTTCGCGGCGGAAACGCCCTGCTTCAGCCGGTTGTCGCCCGTGACGAGCAGCTTCCTGATCTGCGCGCGGACGTCATCCACGCGGCCGACCCTAGATGGTTGATGCCACACCTGCCAGCGTCTGGCTGGTGGCCCAGACACGGCGCAGGATCGTCCGGCTCGCCCTTGTCCAGGCCCACCGGCCTGGCCTGCGGTCGATCCGAACGCCCTGCTTGGTCTGAACCATCCCCAGACGCACCCGGGCATGGCATCAACCATCTAGCGCCCCTGGTACCCTGTCGCCGCGATGCTCCAGGTTCTCGCCGTCCTCCAGGTCCTCCTCTCGCTCGGGATGATCGGGCTGATCATGATGCACTCCGGCCGCGACGCCGGCATGGGCGGCATGGGCTTCACCCCCGCCTCGCAGGGCGGGACGCACATCGTGGAGCGGAACCTGACGCGGGTGACGGTCGTCGTCGCAGTGCTCTTCATCGTGAACTGCATCGCGCTCTTCCACTACCTGAAGTAGCGCCCCTAGATTCCAGGGGACGAGCCGACGCCGCTGATCGTGAAGCGGGCCGTCGCGAGCGCGGGGGCGAGCACCCCGAACGGGTAGCGCTCGCCGTAGAAGTCGTTCTGGTTCATCAGCGCCACGCTGCGCGTCAGCCCGGGCACCTCGCGCCAGCATCTCCGGCACCGAGACGGTGAAGCGCAGGTTCGCGAGCGGCTCGGCGATCTTCCCGTCGCGGATCCGGAAGGTTCCGTCCCGCGTCATCCCGGTGATCACGCCGTCGCGCGCGGCGACCGTGCTCGAGGTAGTGGAGCCGCGTGACGTAGATGCCGTCGCCGACGAGCTCGGCCAGCTCCTCGACCGAGCCCGCCTCGCCGCCGGCCGACCGTGAGCGCGAACGGCAGCGGGCCGTAGTCGCGCGAGAGCACCGGCGGCGCGTGCCCGGTCGAGCGCGCGCCGCCTCCGGCGAGCGCCGCCGTCTCGCGGTCCCAGACGACGCCGCGGGCGACACCGTCCTCGATCAGCGCCACGCGCTGCTTCGGCATGCCCTCGAAGTCGAACGCCTTCGGCAGGCCGGCCGGGTCGAGCGCGTCGTCGGCGATCGAGATCCGCTCGTCGAAGACCTTCTCGCCGAGCTTGCCCGCCAGGAAGCTGCGCTGCTCGATCAGGCCGAGCGCGCTGAAGCGAGTCGTAGGCGAAGTGCTGCAGCAGCTCGCCGATCGCGTACGGCTCGAGCACGGCCCGGTAGTGCCCGGGCTCGATCGTGCCGCGCGCCGCGGGTACGCGCCATCTTCGCCGCGGCCTCGCGCGCGGCGTCGGCCGGGTCGATCGCGCCGAACGCGCCAGGCGGTCCGCTCCGCGTAGCCCGATCCGCTCTCGTCCGCGGCGCACGATCAGCGCCGATCGCGTCGGTCAGGCCTGCTCGACGGCGATCCCCGTGGTGGAGACGACCGCGATCTCGCTCGCGCCGCTCGTGACGAAGCCGTAGACGGGCGACGGGCTGCCCGCGTCGATCGCGGCGCGCGCGAGCCGCGCGAGGTCCTCGGGCTCGAGCGCCGCCGTCGCCTCGTCGTAGCCCTCGACCTCCGGCACCGGCTCGGGTCGGGCGAGCCCGGGGAAGCCCGGCTCGGCGCGGCGCGCTCGTCCGCGGCCTCGACGCGCCCGCCGCGCGAGCGCGGAGAGGCCGTCGTCGTCGAGCCGGTTCGTCTGCGCGCTGCCGACGCGCCCGTCGCGCACGACGCGCAGGTTCACGACCACGTTCTCGATCAGCGTCGGCTGGTGCACCTCCGAGCCCGCGAAGCGGGCGAGCCCGGAGCGCTCGGCGAGGACGACGACCTCGGCCTGCTCCTCGCCCGCCGCGCCGAGCGCGCGCCTCGGCGACCTCGCGCGCGAGCGTCACGAGCCGCACGCCGATCTGGACGTCGCGGAACCGGGACGGGCGACGCGCCGTGCGAGACGTGCGCGTGCTGGCCCGGCTGGCCCTTGCCGCAGTTCGTGAGCCCGTAGCATCCGCCACCACTCCGGGCCCGGCGACCGCGTCGAGCGAGCCCCAGAACTGCGGCGTGATGCCCGTGTAGGTCGCGTCGCGCAGCATCCGCCCGAGCCTGCCCGTCCTGGATCTCCCAGGCGATCTGCGTGCCGAACTGGAAGTTGAGCCGCTTGTCGTCGATCGACCAGCTGCGGTTCGTCTCGAGGTAGATGCCGTCGTCGACCTCGGCGATCAGCTCGTCGAGCGTGCCCTCGCCCGGCTCGAGGTGGAGGTTCGTCATCCGCACGAGCGGCATCCGGCTCCAGCCGTCGGCGCGCATCGTGCCCGCCGCGCCCGGCCCCGATCCGCGCGGCGCGTCTCGCGCGACGAGAGGAAGCCGGTCAGCACGCCGCCCTCGACGATCGGCTGGCGCTCGGCGGAGACGCCCTCGTCGTCGAAGCCGAAGGTGCCGAGCCCGCGCGGCGTCGTCGGGTCGGCGGTGATGTTCATCTGCTCGGAGCCGTAGCGGAGCGTGCCGAGGTCGCCGGGCTTGAGGAAGCTCGTGCCCGCGTACGACGGCCTCGGTGCCGTAGACGCGGTCGAGCTCGGTCGGATGGCCGACCGACTCGTGCACCTGCAGCTCCATCTGCTCGGCGTCGATCACGACGTCGTGCGACCGTCGCCGGGCACGGCTCGGCGCGCAGCAGCGCCGCCGCCTGCTCGCCGACGCGCGGCGCCTCGCGCTCGAGCCCGAGCCCCTCGACGTACTCCCAGCCGGCCTGTGCGCTCGAGCCGCCGTGCGCGCTCGGGTAGCTGCGGATCTGGACGAGCTCGTCGTTCGCCGCGATCGCGTCGATCCCGGCTCCGGACTCGAAGAGCTCCTGCTCGGCCTCGACCCCGTCGGACGAGAACAGCACCTTGTGCTCGCGCTGCGCACGCACCGACGCCTGCGTGACGACGACGGTGTCGTGCCGGAGCGCCGCCTCGGCGCGGAGGCAGAGCGTCGACCTTGTCGGCGAGCGGGACGTCGAACGGGTCGATCGTGATCGGCGTGCGGTAGGTCCCTGAGCGAGCCTCGACCGGCGCGAGCGGCGGCTGCGCCCGACCGAGGACGCGAGCGCGAACGCGGTCGCGCGCGGCGGCCGCGACGGCGCCGTCCGCGTCGAGCCGCCGGTCGCACGCGAAGCCCCAGGCGCCGCCGACGAGCACGCGGACGCCGATCCCCTCCGTCTCGACGTCGTTGACGTTCTCGATCCGGCCGTTCTTGGTCGAGACCGACTGCGAGCGGCGCACGACCGCGCGCGCGTCCGCGTACTCGGCTCCGGCCGCCAGGGCCGCGTTCACAGCGGATTCGCAGAGCTGGCGCACCGGG
>CAWGBO010000002.1:0-17352 GCA_963820845.1 uncultured Actinomycetes bacterium
CTCTCGCCGACGCCGGCCGCCCCGGCGGTCTCGCGCAGCGGCACGTCGCGCAGCAGCCAGCTCAGGCCGAACGCGACGACCATCACCGCGGCACGCCGTCAGGAAGACCGGATGGAGCGCGACGGCGACGGCCGTGACGTACACCGCGTGGATCGCGGGCGGCAGGTGCTGGATGGCAGCGGGGCTCGCGTGCGCGGGCGCGTGTGCGCCGGCCGGGAGACGACGCGCGAGCTCGCGGCCGAGCTCGTTCGTGAAGATCGCGCCGAAGACGGAGACGCCGATCGAGCCGCCGACCTGCCTGAACAGCGTCGAGCCCGAGGTGGCGACGCCGAGCAGCCGGTAGTCGACCGCGTTCTGCGCGGCGAGCACGAGCACCTGCATCACGAGCCCGAGGCCGAGACCGAGGAGCAGCATGTAGCCGGCGGCGACCTCCGTCGCCGTCGCGACCTCGAGCGTCGAGAGCAGGTACAGCCCGACGGTCGCGATCGCCGTGCCGACGATCGGAAAGACGCGGTAGCGCCCGTAGCGGGAGATCAGGAAGCCGCTCGCCGTCGAGGTGACGAGGACGCCGAGCATCATCGGCGTCATCAGCAGCCCGGAGTCGGTGGCGCTGTGGCCCTTGACGATCTGCAGGTAGAGCGGGATGAAGGTGACGGAGCCGAAGAGCGCGAATCCGACGACGAATCCGATCGCGCTCGTCGTCCTGAACGTCATGTTGCGGAAGAGCTCCGGCGGCAGGATCGGCTCTTCGGCGCGCGCCTCGATGAGCGGGAACAGCGCGAGCAGCGCGACGCCGCCGACTGATCGCCGCGAGCATCCCCGGCGCGTCCCAGGCGTAGCTCGTGCCGCCGAGGCTCGTGTAGAGGATGACGCCCGACAGCCCGGCGGCGAGGACGATCGTGCCGAGCCAGTCGATCCGGTGCCGCGTCGTCACCTGCCGCGAGCGGAAGGCGGTCGCGATCACCGCCAGCGCGACGAGACCGAGCGGCAGGTTGATGTAGAAGATCCACCGCCACGAGAGGTTGTCGACGAAGAAGCCGCCGAGCAGCGGCCCGGCGACGACCGAGACGCCGAACACGCCGCCGAACAGGCCCTGGTAGCGGCCGCGGTCGCGCGGCGCGACGAGGTCGCCGACGACGGCCATCGCGACGACGATCAGGCCGCCGCCGCCGAGCCCCTGGATTGCTCTGAACGCGATCAGCTGCGGCATGCTCTGCGCCAGCCCGCACAGCGCCGAGCCGACGAGGAAGAGCACGAGCGCGACCTGGAGGACGCGCTTGCGGCCGTAGAGATCGCCGAGCTTCCCGTACAGCGGGCCGACCACCGTCGACGCCAGCAGGTACGCGGTCACCACCCAGGAGAGGTGCTGGAGGCCGCCGAGGTCGCCGACGATCGTCGGCAGCGCGGTCGACACGATCGTCTGGTCGAGCGACGCGATGAACAGCACGAGCAGCAGCGCGCCGAAGATCAGGCGCCGCCGCGTCGCGTGCGGTCTCGGTCATCGAGGTCACCTCCTCGGCTGGATGCGGCGAGCGCGCCGCGCGCGAAGACCTGCTGCGCGGTGATCGTGCGCTCGGGGCGGGAGCGGCCGAGGAAGCGATCGTCCAGTGGGCGAGCGCGCTGACCCGGTTCTTGAAGCCGGTCAGCAAGGCGAGGTGCACGACGAGCCAGAGCAGCCAGCCGGCGAACCCCGAGACGCGGAGCGGCCGACGCTCGCCGACCGCGTAGTACCGCGAGACGGCGGCGAGGCTGCCGAGATCGCGGTAGCGGAACGGCCGCGGCTCCGCGTCGCCGTCGAGCCGCCGCCGGATCTCGTCCGCGGCGTGCCGGCCGGACTGGATCGCGACCTCCGCGAGGCCGGGCAGCCCGTCGAGCGACATGAGGTCGCCGACGACGAACACCTCGGGATGGCCCGGGCAGCGTGCAGTCGGGCTCGACCGGGACCCGCCCGGCGCGGTCGGCTCCGACGCCCGCCTGCGTCGGCGAGCATGCGCGCCGAGCGGCGAGGCCTGCACGCCGGCCGCCCAGATCTTCGTCGTCGCGGCGATCCGCTCGCACGCCGCTCGCCGGTCTTCAGCTCGACGCCGCTCGGCGTCGACGCCGGTGACCAGCGTCCCGGTCTGGATCTCGACGCCCAGCCGCTCGAGCTCCGCCGCGGCGCGCCGCGCGAGACGCTCGCGAAGCTCGGCGAGGATCCGCCGGCGCCGCCGTCGAGCAGGACGACGCGCGCGGCCGCGGGGTCGATCCGCCGGAAGTTCGACGCGCAGAGCTGTGGCGCGACAGCTCGGCGATCTGCCCGGCGATCTCGACGCCCGTCGGCCCGGCGCCGACGACGACGAACGTCAGCCACGCGGCGCGGCGCCTCGGGTCCGTCCTCGAGCTCGGCGAGCTCGAAGCGCGCCGAAGATGCGGCCGCGCAGCTCGAGCGCGTCGTCGATCGTCTTCATGCCCGGGGCGTGGACGCGCGAACTCGTCGTGGCCGAAGTACGACTGCGCCGAGCCCGGCGGCGACGATCAGGCTGTCGTAGGCGATGCTCGCCGCGCCGGCCGAGCAGGCTGCACGGCGACGGTGCGGCGCTCGAGGTCGACGTCGACGACCTCGGCGAGCACGACCTCCGCGTTCCGCTGGCGGCGAAGGATGTCGCGGAGCGGCGGCGCGACGAGCCCTCGGACAGGATCCCGGTCGCGACCTGGTAGAGCAGCGGCTGGAAGAGGTGGTGCGTCGTGCCGGTCGACCAGCGTCACCTCGACGGGCGCGCGGCGCAGCGCCTTCGCTGCGAAGAGGCCGCCGAAGCCGCCGCCGACGATCACGACCCTGTGCGCGGCCATCCGTGCCCGCTCAGGCGGCGTGCGAGAAGACGCCGATGGGGCCGAGCGCCGCGCTGAGCGAGCCGCCGTTCGCCTCGCCTGCGGTCTCGCCGCCGTCGACGACGAACTCGGCGCCGGTCGAGAAGGACGAGTCGTCGCTCGCGAGGAAGACGACGAGCTTCGCGACGTCCGCGGGCAAGCCCGGACGGCCGAGCGCGACGACACTCGTGTCCGGCGGCATCGCCGCCGTCATCGGCGTCGAGATGAAGCCGGGATGCACGGAGTTGACGCGGATGCCGTACTTGCCGAGGTCGACCGCCGCCGCCTTCGTCAGGCCGCGCACGCCGAACTTCGTCGCGACGTAGCCGGCGGATGCGGGCACCGCCGTCAGTCCGAGGATCGAGGAGATGTCGACGATCGAGCCGCCGCCGGCGTTCTTCATCGCGGGAACGGCTGCCTGGATGCCGTTGAAGGCGCCGGTCAGGTTGACCGCGAGGATCCTGTCCCAGTCGGCGCGCGGGTACTGCGTCGATCGGGGACGCCTGGGCGATGCCGGCGTTGTTGACGAGCACGTCGAGCTTGCCGTACCTCTCGACCGCGGCGTCGACGGCCGCCTCCCAATCGCTCGGGATTCGTGACGTCGAGGTGGACGTATGTCGCGGCCGTGACCGATCTGCTCGGCGCGCGCTCGCCCTTCCTCGTCCAGCAGGTCGCCGATGACGACCTCGGCGCCGTTGCTGGCCAATCGCCTCGCGCGATCGCCGCGCCGATGCCGCGCGCGGCGCCGCTGACGAGCGCGACCTTGCCGATCAAGCCTTGTATGCATGGGTCTTCTCCGTTTCGTGCGTTCGTCGTTCAGGTGGGCCTTGACGTGCAGCGTCGCGGGCCGGCCGGATCATCCCGAGCTGGCCGCTGCTCATGCCGAGCTGCCGCTGGTCGACGTCGTCGTCGCCTCGATCTGAAGCCCGTCGTCGACCTGCTGCACGGTCGCGTCGAACTCGAGCGGCACGACCTTGCCCGCCACTTCGAGGTCGCCCTCGACGTGCAGCGTCCCGTCGCGTGCGTCGACGGACGCGGCGTCGACGTGAAGCGCACCTGCGGGATGCTCGGCGACGTCGAAGAAGTCGGTCGACCGCAGGTGCTTGTCGCGTGTTCCGTTCCCGGTGTCGAGGCTGTCGGCGTCGATCGTCAGCTCGATCTTCGTCCCGTCCGGCCCGACCTCGTACGAGCCGTCGAAGCGGTCGAAGCGGCCGTGAACGGTGATCAGGCCCCAGAACGTCTTGACGGCGAACTCGACCGACGTCTCGTCGCGGTCGACGGTCCAGCGCGTCGTCCTCTGTTCGATTGCTATAGCGGTCATCGCAACTCCTTCGTGGATGTGCGACAACGCTGGCCGACGCCGCTGCCAAACCGCTGCCAGCCCCGCCCGCCTCAGTGCCACGGAGGCACCTCCTCGCACGTTGTCGTTCGCCGCGCACCGATATGCGATGCGTGGTAGACGGCGGATTACATGCGGAAGGTCGTCGAAGATCCAGACGGCGGGGCTCGCGACGACCAGGAGGCTCGAGGCGGCTCGTCCCGGATCGCAGACGACTTCAGCGGCGAGATCACCGCTGCGCTACGGAAAGCGCCTCGTCCTGCTCATGCTGGCGGGCGCGTCGCTCTACCTCCTGCTCCCGAGCCTGCTCGCCGTGTTCGGGTCGTGGCGGTCGCTTTCGCACCTCGACTGGCCGTTCGCCGTCCTCGTCCTGGCCTGCGAGGTCGCAAGCTACGTCTGGCTCTGGCAGCTCGACCGGATCGCGCTCCGCACGACGGCGTGGTTTCCGGTCGCGACGGCGCAGTTGAGCGGGAACCTCGCCGGGCGCATCCTCCCCGGCGGCGGCGCCACAGCCGCCGCGCTCTCCGCCTCGATGCTGCGCGACGCCGGCGTCGAAACCGGTGATGCCGGCGCCGCATTCAGCGCGTCCCACGGCCCTCCAGCTCGCGACGACCGCAGCGCTGCCGGTGCTCGCCCTCCCCGCAATTCTCGGCGGCGCAACTGTCAACCACAGCCTCGCCGCCGCCGCCTACCTCGGCGTGGCCCTGTTTGTACTGCTGCTCGCCGCCGGAGCGGCCGTGCTGAAGACGGATCGGCCGCTCGAGCTCGCCGGGAACGCGACCGAGTGGCTTCTCGACGCCACCATCAGGCGGAAGAACCGCGAGAGCGGCGTCGCTCGCCTGGCTTCTCGACGCGCGTGACTTCATCCGCACCACGCTCGGCTCGCGCTGGAAAGGGGCGGTGCTTGCTGCCGCCGGCAACACCGTCTTCGACTACCTCGCGCTGCTCGCGGCGCTCCGCGCCGTCGGCGCCAAGCCTCAGCCCTCGCTCGTGCTGCTCGCATACGTCGCCGCCGAGCTGCTCGCGCTTTTCCCCTTGACGCCGGGCGGCCTCGGCTTCGTCGAAGCGGGTCTCGTCGGAACGCTCACGCTCGCGGGCGTCTCCGGACACGACGCGCTGGCCGCGACGCTCCTCTACCGGATCGCTTCGTACTGGCTGCCGCTCCCCGCGGGAGCCGTCGCGTACGTGCTGTTCCGCCGTCGCTACGGCGCCGTGCGGGGTTGAACGACCGCGACGCCGACGCGACGGAGCCGACGAACTGGTCGCCGGCTCCGTGGACGTGCGGTCGTGCAGATCGACTGTCAATGCGACGGCTGAGGAGTCGTCTTCTGCTGTGCCCGCGGCGGCGCGAATGTCTTCTTCGCCTTCCGTTCGAGCAGCTTCTCGCCGCCGATCGCGACGACGAGCTCGCTGACTCCGGTGACGAGCGCGAACGCTGCGATCAGTGCCAGCACCGCGAGCGCACCTGCGCCCGGCATCGCGAAGATCACGATCCCGAAGGCGATCGACACGAGGCCGGTCAGGATCATCGACGCCGTGTCGCGTCCGTCCAGCGGGAGCCGGAACGACGCGGCGATGGCGAGGATCCCGAGCGCAACGGCGTATGCACCGATCACGTACAGCAGCGCGAGCGACGAGATGCCGGGCCAGGCGAAGACCAGGACGCCGACGCTGATCCCGAGGAGGCCCCTGAGGATCAGCCACCCGCGCTCCTCCTTGCCCTGCGAGGTGAACGCGGTGCCGAACTCGACGATGCCCGTGGCGAGCGTGTAGGCGCCGAACACGATCGTGAGCGCGTAGACGCTGATGTCGGGCCAGGCGAGAATCATCACGCCGAACGCGACCGACGCCAGGCCGTGCAGGCCGAGCACCCACCGCGTCTTCGTGACCTGCGTCCGCGAGATCTCGGCGGCGCGGTCGAACAACGTTGCCATCTCCTACCTCCCATTTCGGGGTTGACGTTTACGCCACAGAAGCGTGCACGACGTCGATGCCAGAGCCGCTGCCACCGCCGCGGTCCGTCCTGCCACAAGTTGTTCGCCAGTCAGTCGTCCTCGCCGAAGAGTGCTGCGGCTCCGACGGCGGACGCCGGCGGCGCGGGCGCGGAGAGTCGCCTCTCTTACGCCGCCGGTCGCGAAGGTGTGTCTGCGTGAATCGCCTTCGCGAGGTCGAGGATCTGACGCGAGAGCTCGAGCAGCTCTTCGTTTTGCCTGTCCTCTTCCTTGACGGTCTGCCACTGCTGATCGGCGATCGTCTGACGCGTCGCGTCCGCCCGGTTCTGGCTGATCATCACGAAGGTCGAGAGGAAGATCGCCTCGAGCGAGACGATCATCGTCAGCAGCCCGTACGGGTAGCTTCTCGACGCCGAACCCGATCCAGCAGCCGAACCAGGCGATGTGGATGTAGACGAACGGCATCGAGCCGGCGAACGCGGTGATCCGATCGGATATCCCGGTTCTCGATGCTCTGCGCGCGCTGATCGGCCTGCCGGACGAGCGCCGGATTCGGCTCGAGCGCGAGGTGCGGGACACGTTCGCGGTCAAAGCCGGCGCCACGCGCGGGCGTCGCGCCGGTCTTTGTCTGCTGCATAACGCCGCCGCCTTCGATCGCGCTTCGGCCGCCGCGTCCGCCAGGCGAGCTGCCGCTTCGCAACGCCGGCCTGCACCATCAGCGCGCCGATGCACATGGCAACGAGCGCGGTCGCAAGAGCCGGGTCGATCGTTTGCACGTTGCTCTCCTTCTTACTTGATCTTCGCCGACAGCTCGTCGGCCTTCTGTTCGAGCTCGTCGCGCGCCGCGCTGACGTGCGTTCCTCTGCTCGTGCCAGGCGCCGTCGACGTCCTCGCGCGCCTGCGCGAGGCGCTCGTAGACCGCGATCCGTCGGGTGCGGACGTCGCCGATCGCCGCCTCGGCCCGCTCGCGCGCCTTCCCGCCTTCGCCGCGGCCGTCGCCTGCAGCCGCTCGAGGTAGGTGTCCCAGCTGCGGAGCTCGTCCTCGACGGCGGCCGCGAACGTCGTCCACTCGTCGGAGACGTCTGCGACCAGCGAGTTCTCGGCGACGGCGAGCCTCGTCTTCAGCTGCCCGAGCTTCTCGTCGACCTCGTCGGGAGCGCGGCGGGCCGCGGCGAGGACGGATGCCTCCTCCTGGTGCAGCGCGTCGAGGTGACGCCGGATTCGCGAGCTCGTCCGCAGGCGCACCGACCTGCGCGAATGCCTGCAGCCGGTCGATCCGGCGGCGGATCTCCGCAAGCTGGTCCTCGATCGTGGTTGTGCTCATGTTCGAGCCTCCTGTTGGCTGTTCTCTGACAGCACGAAGGCTCGTCGGCGCCGATGCCAACGCTCTGCCAGGCGCGGCGGCGGTTCTGCCAGCTCTAGGTGAGCGCGGTGTCCGGAGCGGGGCTCGGCGATCTCCGCGAGCCCGAGCTCCGCTGCGGTGGCCGGGCTGCCGGCGAGCGCGACGAAGAGGCTCTCGCGCGCCTGGTGCGGCCGCTCGCATCGTCGACCACTCGAGGACCTCGCGGTACAGGCGCTCGGCGTCGTCCGCGTCTCCGGACGCCGCGGCGATCCGCGCGAGCTGGACGCGTGCCTGGGCCGCGACCCACGTCGCTTGGGCTGCCTCGGCGGTCGCAAGCGCCTGCCGCTGGAGCTCCTCGGCCTCGCGCAGGTCGCCGCTCGCGAGCGCGATCGCTCCGAGTCCGGCGAGAGCGAACGCCGCGTGGTCGCCGAACCCGATTCGCCCGGCGAGCTCGAGCGCGCGCCGGTACGCATCCACCGCGGCCGCGTCGTCCCCGCGCGCTCTCGGCCGCCCACGCCTCGAGCAGCAGCACCGGGACGCGGAACGCGTCGTAGTCGATCGCGTCCGAGTGACGGCGGGCGACCGAGGCCATCGCGGCGACGGTGGCGACGTCGCCGGCGTGCGCCGCGCCGATCGCGCGGATGAGGCTGCTCGCCGCGACGCCCCAGTCGTCCCCGGCCGCCTCGAACGCGGCGGCCGCGTCGTCGCGCCATCGCGTCGGCGCGTTCGACGTCGCCCGACTGCGCGAGGGCGAGCGAGAGCGTCAGTTGCGCGAGGCCGCGCTGCCATGGCGCCGCAGCGGTCGCGGCGAGCGAGAGCGCGCGTTCGCCCGGCCGCGAGCGCCGCGTCGAGATCGAGCTCTTCGGTCGCGAGGTAGCAGAGGTCGGCGAGCAGCTCGATCCGCAACTCGACCGGCGCGTCGTCGTCCGTGGCAGCGAGGGCGAGCTCGAGGAAGCGCCGTCCCTCGGAGACGCGCTCGGCCAGCGCGAAGTACCACCCGAGCGTGCCGAGCCGAACCGCGACGGCAGGGTCGGGCGCGTCCCGCGCGTACGCGAGCGCAGCCCAGAGGTTGTCGTTCTCCAGCTCGAGGCGGCGTTCCCAGCGCAGCCATTCCGGCCCGCGCAGCTCGACGCGCGCCTCGTCGGCGAGCGCCGCGAAGTACTCGGCGTGCGCGCCGCGGGCGGCGGCGAGCGCCGCCGCTCTCGGCGAGACGCTCGAGCACGTACTCGCGGACGGTGTCGAGCATGTCGTAGCGGGCGGCGCCGCCGGCGAACGAGGCCGACACGATCGACTTGTCGACGAGCGCGGCGACGAGATACGCGACGGTCGCCTCGTTGAGGCCGTGCGTCGCTGCGACCGCGACGAGCGACGGCAGGGACGCGCCGCCGCGGTGGACGGCGAGCTGCTGGAGCAGCGTCTTCTCGTCCCCGTGCAAGAGGTCGTAGCTCCATTCCACGAGCTCCTGCAGCGCGGTGCGGGCCGGGTCGGAGGCCGGGCTGTCGCGCAGGAGCGCCGCGCGCCGCTCGAGGATGGAGACGAGCTCCGCGAGCCCGAGCACGTTCACGCGCGCGGCGGCGAGCTCGATCGCGAGCGGCAGGCCGTCGACGCGCCGGGCGATCTCGGCGGCGAGCGCGACGGCCTCGGCGTCCGGCTCGAATCCGGGCCGTGCCGCACGCGCACGCTCGAGGAAGAGCTCGACCGCCGCGCGCCTCGAGCGGCGCGACGGGAAGCCGCACCTCGCCCGCGACGTGGAGCGCCTCGCGGCTCGTCGCCAGGATCCGCAGCCTGGGGACACTCCGCGAGGAGCGTCGACGCGATCCGCGCTGCCTCGTCGAGGACGTGCTCGCACGCGTCGAGGACGACGAGCGCCGCCGCAGCTCGAAGCCGCGAAGTCACGCGCGCGAGCGGGTCGGAGCCGCGCACGTCGACGACGTGTGCGAGGAGCCGGACGGCATCGTCCGCGTCGCCCGCGCGCGCGAAGTCGACGAGCCAGATGCCGTCCGGGAACTCGTGCTCGAGCGAGCGTGCCGTCTCGACCGCGAGCCGGCTCTTGCCCACGCCGGGCGGGCCGGTGAGCGTCACGAGGCGGTGCTCGTGCAGAAGCGCGGCGACCTCGCGCGAGCTCGTCCTCGCGGCCGACGAACGACGTCGAAGGCGCGGGGAGATTGCCGCGGCGCCTGCGGTCGACCGGGACGGCGGCGATCGCCGGGTCGTGCGCGAGGATCGCCTCCTGGAGCCGCCGAAGCTCCGGCCCCGGCTCGAGCCCCAGCTCGTCGGCGAGCACGCGCCGCGCCTCCTGGAACGTCTCGAGCGCGTCCGCCTGGCGGCCGCTGCGGTAGAGCGCCAGCATCAGCTGCCCCCACAGCCGCTCCCGGAACGGGTTGTCCGCGAGCGCCGACCGGAGCGCCGGCGTGAGCTCGCGATGCTCGCCGAGCGCGAGCCTGACCTCGAAGTGCTCCTCGAGCGCGTCGACGCGCAGCGTCTCGAGCCGGCGCGCCTCGGCGCTGAACCACGCCGTACCGGTCAGACCCTGCAGCGCCGGTCCGCGCCAGAGGGCGAGCGCCGACGCGACCGCGTCCGCCGCGGCAGGGACGTCGCCGTCCCGCAGCGCGGCGCGCGTCTCCGCGAGCAGCTCCTCGAACCGGACCGCATCCACGCGCGCGTCCTTCAGCGCGTATCCGTCGGGGGAGCCGACGATCGACTCCTCTCCGAGCGCGGCGCGAAGGCGGGCGATGTGATGATGGAGCGCGTTCCGCGGAGCGGCCGGGAGCTCCTCCCCCCACAGGCCGTCGACGAGCGCGTCGACGTCGACCACCCGGCCCTGCCGGAGCGCGAGCATCGCCAGCAGGGCTTGACGCTTCGAGCCGCCCACGTCCGCGATCGTCCCGCCCGCGAGAACCTCGAACGGGCCGAGAAGCCGGATTTCGAGCAGCTCCTGCATACGCGGCTTGCCTCCTCGGACGAGTCTCGCACGCTCGAACGCTGGCATCCAGCGGGCCGGCAGCTGGCACTCGGTTGGCATCGCCCGGGCGCAGGCTCCGTCGACCCGAACACAGAAGGAGAAGACTCGATGAACCCGTCCGAGACCGACGGCAACGCGCAGCCCGACAAGAAGCCGCAGATCGGCCGGCGCGAGATCGGCGCCTTCCTGCTGCTGCTGGCGATCAACTGGACGTTCGTCCTCCTCTTCTCACGGCAGCCGCGCGGCCAGCGCGTGACGATCCCGTACTCGCCGACCTTCCTCGCGCAGGTGCAGGCCGGCAACGTCTCGACGGTCACCGCGCAGGACGCCGCGATCCAGGGGACGCTGAAGCACGCGATCCGCTACCCGGCGCGCGACAAGAACGCGACGGCCGACGACGGAGTTCGCGACGCGGGTGCCGGACTTCGCGGACACGAAGGCGCTCGACACGCTGCTGCAGGAGAAGGGCGTCGTGGTCACGGCGAAGGCGCCGCCGGGGACGCCGTGGTGGCAGACGCTGCTCGCCGGCTTCGGCCCCGACGCTCCTGTTCATCGGGCTCTGGTACTGGATCATGCGCCGGTCGGGCAGCGGCAGCATGTTCTCCTTCGGAAGCTCGAAGGCGAAGAAGTACGAGCCGACCAAGGAGCGGGTCACCTTCGCCGACGTCGCCGGCATCGACGAGGCGAAGGAGGAGCTCGCCGAGGTCGTCGACTTCCTCCGCAACCCGGACAAGTACCGCAAGCTCGGCGCGCACATCCCGCGCGGCGTCCTGCTGACCGGCGCGCCCGGGACGGGCAAGACGCTGCTCGCGCGGGCCGTCGCCGGCGAGGCGGGCGTGCCGTTCTTCTCGATGTCGCGCGTCCGAGTTCGTCGAGATGATCGTCGGCGTCGGCGCGTCGCGCGTCCGCGACCTGTTCGCGCAGGCGAAGGCCGCCGCCCCGTCGATCATCTTCATCGACGAGATCGACGCGATCGGCCGCTCGCGCGGCTCCGGCGCGTTCAGCGGCGCCAACGACGAGCGCGAGCAGACGCTCAACCAGATCCTGACCGAGATGGACGGCTTCGACGCGCGCGACGGGCGTCATCGTCCTCGCCGCGACGAACCGCCCCGACGTGCTCGACTCGGCGCTGCTGCGGCCCGGGCCGCTTCGACCGCCGCGTGCCGGTGCAGGCGCCGGACAAGGACGGCCGCGCGCAGATCCTGCGCGTCCACACGCGCGACGTCCCGCTCGCGCCGGACGTCGACCTCGACGCGCTCGCCGCGACGACGGCCGGCATGGTCGGCGCAGACCTCGCCAACCTCGCCAACGAGGCGGCGCTCCTCGCGGCGCGCCGCGCGCACGAGCAGGTGACGATGGGCGACTTCACCGACGCGCTCGAGAAGATCGAGCTCGGGACCGCGCGCAAGCTGCTGCTCACCGCCGGCCGACAAGCGGCGCACCGCCTACCACGAGGCGGGCCACGCGCTGGTCGGGATGCTCAGCGCCGGGCGCCGACCCGGTGCGGAAGATCTCGATCATCCCGCGCACGCATGAGCCTCGGCGTCACGATCTCGGCGCCCGGCGCGACCGCTTCAACTACGACAAGGCAGAGCCTGCTCGCCCACATCAAGGTCGCGACCGGCGGGCGCGCCGCCGAGGAGGTCGTCTACGGCGACGAGACGACCGGCGCCGAGTCCGACATCCGCCAGGCGACCCAGCTCGCCCGCAACATGGTCGGCCGCTTCGGCATGAGCGACGCGATCGGCTTCCTCTCCGTCCTGCCGCAGGACGGCGACGGCTCCGCCCTGATGCCCGGCGTCTCGGAGGTCTCCGAGCGGACGAGGCAGCGGATCGACGACGAGATGCGCCGCATCGTCGGCGAGGCGCACGACGAGGCGGTGCAGCTGCTCGCCGACAACCGCGAGCGGCTCGACTCCCTCGCCGAGGCGCTCTTCCAGGCGGAGACGCTCGAAGGGCCGGAGGCGTACGCCGCGGCAGGGCTGCGACGGCCCCCGACGCGACGCCGCCGGCAGAGCCCGCGACCCTCGTCGCGCACTAGGAGGATCACGATGCTGCCGCTCTCCGACGGACTCCACCCGCGACGGTTCCCGATCGTCAACGTCGCGCTGATCGCGGCCAACTTCGCGGTCTGGATCCTCTACGAGCTGCCGCACCTCGAACCGGCCGTCTACCACGCGTCGTTCTACCCGTGCACCGTCGACAACGCCTGCCGGGGCCCCGAGCCGTGGGGGATCAGCTGGTTCACCGCGATGTTCATGCACGGCAGCTGGGACCACATCCTCGGCAACATGCTCTTCCTCGCGATCTTCGGCAAGAACGTCGAGGACGCGTTCGGGCACCTCCGCTACCTCGCCTTCTACGTCGCCGGCGGCTTCGTCGCGACGATGACGCAGACCGCGGTCACGCTGCTCTTCGGCACGGCGGCCGCCGCGACGCGTCCCGAATCTCGGCGCCAGCGGCGCGATCGCCGCCGTGCTCGGCGCCTTCTTCGTCCTCTACCCGACCGCACGCATCCGCACGCTGGTGCTCGTCTTCTTCGTCAAGATCCCGGCCTGGGTCTACCTCGGCGGCTGGTTCCTCTACCAGCTCGTCGAGGGGCACGCCGGCCTCACCTCGGCATCGGCGAACGGCGGCGGCGTCGCCTTCTTCGCCCACGTCGGCGGCTTCGTCTTCGGCGCCGTCGTCACGCTGGCCCTACTCAACGCCGGGCGAGTCGTGCCCCAGAGCACGCCACGACGCCGCCCCGCCCTCGCGCCGCTCTGAGATGCAGACGCAGCCCGCCGAAGGCACGACCTCCGACCGCGACCTCAGCCGTCCGCGTGGCGAAGGCGACCGCCGCCGCGCTCGCAGTCGCCGCGCTCGCCTTCGGTATCTGGCAGGTGCGGAGCGTCCTCATCCTCCTGCTCCTCGCGCTGACGCTCGCGGCCGCGATCCGGCCGGGCGTCGAATGGCTCGGCCGGCACCGCGTCCCCGAGTCGGTCGCGATCCTCCTCCACTTCGTCGTCGTCGGCGGAGCGGTCGCACTGCTCGTCTGGCTCGCGGTCCCGCCGGCGCTCCACCAGATCGGGCACGCGCTCGGCCAGAACGCGAGCGCCGGCGCGCCGACGGGCCAGGCCGCAGGAGTTCGAGACCGCGTGCTCACCTGGCTCCAGCAGCACCTCCACCAGCTCCCCACGGGGACGCAGCTCCTCCACCCGGTCGCGACCTACGGGCACAAGGCGGGCGAGGCGGTCGTCGCGATCTTCTTCACGCTCGCCGCCACCTGGTACTGCGTCTCGGAGCGCGACGCGATCATCAAGCTGCTCACCGCGCTCGCACCCGAGGCGAAGCGCGACAAGGCGCGGGAGACCTACCTCGCGCTCGACAGCCGCCTCGGCGCGTACACGCGGCTTCGCTTCCTGATGGTGTTCGCGGTCGGAGCGGTGCTGTCGGCCGGCTTCTACGTCATCGGCCTCGACTACTGGCTGCTCGTCGGCGCGTTCGTCGGCCTGATCGAGATCGTGCCGATGATCGGGCCGATCGTCGGCGCGATCCTCGTCCTCGCCGTCGGCCTCCCGCAGTCCCTGCACGTCGCCGGCTCTCGCTGCTCTGGCTCGTCGTCGTCCGCGAGTTCCAGAACTACGTCGTCAACCCCCGCATCGGCCAGACGGTCGGGCTCTCGCCGCTCGTCACGCTCCTGTCGGTCGCGGTCGTGGGCGTGCTGTTCGGCGGACTCGCCGTCATCCTCGCCGTCCCGTTCACCTCGGCGGTTGCGACACTCATCGACGTCCTCGTGCTCGGTCACGAACCACCCACCGCACAACCTCGCCGCTCGCTCCGGCTGCGTCGCTCCGGATGATGCGTCCGGCTGGCACGCCGCGGATCCGCCGCGGCGGCCCGTGCTCTTCGTCAACCCGAGGTCCGGCGGCGGCAAGGCGGCGCGCGCCGGCCTCGCCGAGCGGGCGCGCGAGCGCGGCATCGACGTGATCGTCCTGCGCCCGGACGACGACCTCGCAGCGCTGGTCGCTGACGCCGTCGACGCGCGGCGCCGACGCGCTCGGCGTCGCCGGCGGCGACGGCTCGCTCGCCGTCGTCGCGGCAGCCGCACTCGCGCACGGGCTTCCGTTCGTCTGCGTTCCCGCCGGCACCCGCAACCACTTCGCGCTCGACCTCGGCGTCGATCGCCACGATCTGGTCGGCTCGCTCGACGCGTTCACCGACGGCGTCGAGCGCCGGATCGACGTGGCGGAGGTGAACGGCCGCCTCTTCCTCAACAACGTCTCGCTCGGGATCTACGGCGACGCGGTTCGGCAGCCGGCCTACCGCGACGCCAAGGCGCGCACGCTGCTGGAGACGGCCGCGCACGTGCTCGGGCCGAGTGCCGCCGCAGTCGACCTGCAGCTCGTGGACGACCGCGGCCGACCGCATCGCGACCCCGCCGTCGTGCTCGTGTCGAACAACCCCTACTCGCTCGATCCCCCGCATCCGCCCGGCACCCGGCCGAGGCTCGACAGCGGACAGCTCGGGATCCTCGTCCTCGACACGCCGCGCGCCGGCCAGAGCCCGGGACGGACGTGGACCGCCACGCGACTCGAGGTCGACCGCCCCCGCGCCCGTCCACGCCGGAATCGACGGCGAGGCGGTCGACCTCACCCCGCCGCTCCGGTTCGCGATCCGGTCCGGCGCGCTCCGCGTCAGGATCTCGTCGCGAGACGCGACCGTGTAGACCAGAAACGTCGAAGCCCGCCGACCTTGCGGTCGGCGGGCTTCGATCACCGGCAGGCGGCGCGCGTCGTCAGGAGACGTGGAGCTTCTCCTTCAGCTTGCCCACGCGCTCGTCGACACCGGCGCTCAGCTCGGCCTTGCGCTTCTCGCGGATCGTGCGCCGCGCTTCGCGCGCGGCGGCGTCGGCGGCCTCCTCCGCCGCCTCGAGCTCGCCCATGACCTCGTCGACCGGGCGGCGCGTCACCTCGCCGTCGAGCTTGGTCATCTCGCCGTCGATCACCTCGACCGCCGGCTCCTCGACGCTCGCGATCACGGCCGTCGATCCCGGCGGAATCGCCTGGCCGAGAACCGTGAGCGCCTCATCGGACGTCACGGCGCGATCGACGTCGAACGCGCCGCCCATCATGGCGCCGGCGCCCCAGCCGAGCAGAACACCGACCGGCCCGCCGAGGACGCCGATGAGCATCCCGATCAGCGAGCCGCTCGCCGTGCCGACGGGGCCGACGTTGTCGGCGCTCTCCGGGATGCGCAGCTCGCCCGTCGGCGTGCGCTCGACGACCGCCGCGGACTCCAGCCCGATGCGACCGTCGGCGTCGCACTCCTTCAGCACGCTCAACGCCTGGTAGGCCTTGCTCGGCTCCGTGAACCGAACGACCACCACGTTTTCCTGAGCCATTACTACTCCCTTCGCTCGAACATCTACTGACGACCGCACTCTGTCGCGCATCGATGCCAAACCGATGCCACGCCGCGCGGCGCCGCTGCCGCCGCGGCGGCAACAACTGCGAGTGACCCGTCACCGCCGGCCATTCCGAGCTCGACCTTGCCTGGCCGACTCACCCGCCGAGCGTGTTTTGCCTCTCCCCCACATCCCGGACGCTGTAGGTCATCCACCCTGTTTGGTATGACGCCCAGATGGTCGCGGCAGAGTCCCCCTCGGGGGCCAGGGACACCGATCGCCGCAGGGTCGAGGTCTCGGTATCGGTCCGGACGATCCTGCTGATCGCCGGCGCCGTCGCCATTGCGTGGGGCGTGGCGTCGGTCGCGAAGGTCCTGCCATGATCTTCGTCTCCGTCTTCGGCGTCGCTGTCCTCTGCCGGTGGTGATCGTGATGGAGCGGCGGTTGGGTTGGAGCCGGCGGCTGTGCTCCCTGGCGCTCGTACTGGGGATCGTGATCGTCGTCGGTGTCTTCGCGCTGGTGCTGGTGCAGGCGATCAGCGGCGCAGTCCGTGGGTTCAGCGATCACCTGCCGCACATCGTCGACAAGGTCAGGCACAGCGATCTGGGCAACTTCATCAACGGCGGGAGCGACTCGCTCGACACGTTGAGGAAACATGCAAGTGACATCACCGGCGGGGTCGGCAAGGTGTCGGCGGCGTCGCCCATCTCGGAGTCTCGGCCTTCGCGGCGGTCACGCTCGTCTTGTCGGTCACCTTCCTGACGCTCTTCGGGCTGATCGACGAACCGCGCTGGCGGGACTGGATCGGCGGCCTGCTGTATCGGGACAAACGGGAGCGCTTCCTGCGGGTCACGGATCGGATCATCCACACGACCTCGCGCTACATGCTCGGCAACCTGGCGATCTCCGTTATCTGCGGGACGGTCTACGGCGTCACCGCGGTGATCCTCGGCCTTCCGTACCCGCTTGCAGTGGCGGTGATCGCGGGGATCCTCGACCTCATCCCCAACATCGGGGCCACGCTCGCCGGCATCATCATCGGGGTCGTCGCGCTGTCGGTCAGCCTAGGAGCCTTGATCGCTTTCGTCATCGTGATGGTGATCTACCAGGCGATCGAGAACTACATCCTGCAGCCCACGATCATCGGAAAGGCGGCCCAGGTCTCCGGCTTCACCGTGCTCGTCAGCGTCCTGGCGTTCGGGGCGCTCTTCGGGTTGATCGGAGCGATCATCGGCGTTCCCATCGCGGCCGCCCTCCAGATCGTCGCCGAGGAACTCACCGGCGCCAGAGAGTCGCATCGTCGCCGCGGACGTCGTCGAGCAACAGCGGCCGACCTAACGGCTCGGCTCGGCTGACCGCATCTGGAGCATCCGACCAGATCGGCCATATGACGAAAATGTGGACATCGGCCGTCTCAGACCGTCGCGTCACGTTGTCCCAACGACAGTTGGGATCAACTCTTGGCCGCCAGGCACAACGGGGTACCACGCAACGCAACCTGAACCTGGTGCTCGGATCTCAATG
>CAWGBO010000003.1:0-1289611 GCA_963820845.1 uncultured Actinomycetes bacterium
TCGATCGCCATCGCGTTGCGCCGGCCAGACGGCGAAGAGGAAGAAGGCGTGCGCTTGGCCCTTCGGAACGATGAACTTCCGCCGCTGAGGCTGCGGGGCCAGGAGTCCGGTCTGCTCATCTCTGCTCCGCAACAGTGGACGGCCAGCGAGTTTGGCCTCTTCACCTTCGAGGTATACATCGACGACCGGCGCGCCAAGTCGCTAGCTATCTCCATCCGTGACGCCGCCGAACTGGCGAGCTAGCTAGAACCGAGTCATTGGCCCCGACGTGCAGGATCGACCTATTCAAGCGAGGCTGCGGGGCAAGGACTCGAACCTTGACTACCGGATTCAGAGTCCGGCGTCCTACCATTAGACGACCCCGCAAGGGTCTCGCAATTCTAGCGAGATCAGATCTCGAGGCGGTAGGTCGGCACGAGGCTCTTCTCGGCCTCGGTGTCGATGTGCGCGATCACCTCGACGTACGGCTCCAGGCCGGAGCCGCGTAGCTTCGCCTTCAGGAGCCCGTCGACCTGGTAGAGGCCCGACGAGTTGTTCATCACGACCTCGATCTTGATCGGCCGATCGGTGCCGTCCGTGATCAGCACGTCGTCGATCGCGGCCGCCGAGAGCGAGTGGATCGAGACGGAGCCGCGCTCGAACGGGATCCGCGAACGGCCCTTCGCCATGTCGAGCGCGTCGGCGACGCGGAGGATCCCGGCCTCGACCGTGAGCGGCTTGCCGTCGGCGCGGTGGCTGATGATCGACTGCAGCACCTCGGACGAGATCACCGCGGCCTCGGTCTTCGAATAGATCCCGTCGAGCAGCTCGCGGAGCTTCGCCTCGGCCCGGAGGAGGCTGAACTCCTCGTGGTTGTCGCGGTGCACGGACATCCCGATGTCGTGCAGGAGCGCCGAGAGCACGACGACGATCTCGGCGTCGTTCCGGCTCATCGCGTAGTCGGTCACCATCGCCGGCTCGACACCGTGCTTGGTGAGCTGGCGCAGGAGCTTGAGCGCGATGTTGGTCACGATCTGGATGTGGACCCAGGAGTGGTCGTTGATCCGCAGGCGCAGCACCGCGTTCACGTTCGCGACGTGCCACCAGGCCTTGAGCTCGTCGTCGGCGTTGACCTTCTCGATCAGCGCCGCGAGCTTGCGGTTCGCGCGCACCGGCACGCGGATCCGCATCCCGGCAACCGCCTGCTCGGGCGTGAGGCGGGTCTCGCGCTCGGCCTCGGCCGCGCTCGGAATCTCGATCGGCTCGTCGGCCATTAGGCCTCCGCGCGCTTGTAGTACATGAGCGTCCAGGCCGCGGCGACGAACGGCACCGCGATGCTGTGCGCGATCAGGCTGCCGATCCAGATCCCGAGGAACCGGGAGAGGACGGTGGCGAAGATCGCGCCGACGATCCTCCCGCCGATCCCGGCGATCAGCCCGGTGATCACGATCACGCCGAGGACCGGCCAGCTCGCGCCCTTCACGAGCCCGTTCGAGCGGCCGAACGAGTCGCCCGCGCTCTTCTCCTCGAGCACGATCGCGGGCACGATCAGGCACCAGCGCGTGAGCAGGAAGAGCCCCGGCGCGATCAGGAGGATGAAGCCGATCCCGATCCCGATCGCGGCGAGGACGCCCGCGGCGATCAGGGCCGGCAGCCTCGGCCCGACCCGTGAGTAGAGCTCTCCGATCGACGAGTCGACCTTCCCGTCGCGCACGTCCTGGACGGCCAGGACGAGCGCGCCCTGGACGAGGAACGAGCCGACGAGCGTGACGACGAGGGTCAGCAGGCTGAAGAGGATCCACAGTCCCGTGCTGCTGCGGCCGGCGGAATACAGCAGCGCGGCGAGCAGGTCGAGCACGACGTAGACGACCGCCGCGGTGCCCACAAGCCGCCAGAAAAAGCGCGTATAGAGGCTCCAGGACTCGCTCAGGATCGCGCCGACGCTCACCGTTCGAGCCTATACCGTCCTGCCGCTTAGCAACAATCAGTGCGTGGACGAGCATCCGATCCGGGTCACGGTGACCGACGACCTGGCGCGCAACCGCTGGACCGTGTTCTTCCGCCTGTTCCTCGCGATCCCGCTGTTCATCTGGCTCTACCTGTGGGGCATCGCCGCGTTCATCGCCGCGTTCGTCAACTGGCTCGTCACGCTGATCGGCGGCCGCTCGCCCGAGGCATTCTTCGACTTCCTCGCCGCCTATCTGCGCTACGCGACGCACGTCTTCGCGTACGTGTTCCTCGCGGCGAGCCCGTACCCGGGCTTCTCGGCGAGCTCCGGCTACCCGGTCGACGTCGAGTTCGGCCGCTCGCTGCCGCAGAACCGTTGGAAGACCGGCTTCCGGTTCATTCTCGCGCTGCCCGCGCTCGCTCTCGCCGGCGTGCTCGTCGACGGCGCACCGTCCTCGTACACGGCGACGACGAACCGGGGCGGAGGCCACTTCGACTACCGGACGACGGGCGGCGGCGTCGCGCTCACGGTGGCGGTGCTCGCTTGGTTCGCGATCCTCGCACGCGGACGGATGCCGCGCGGGTTCCGCGACCTCGTCGCGTACTGCCTCCGTTACGGAGCGCAGACGCTCGGCTACCTCTTCGTGCTCACCGACCGCTACCCGGACGCCGACCCCGCCCTGCCCGAGGCGTACGAGCCCACGCCGGCGAGCCCGGTGCGGCTGTCGCTCGAGGACGATCCGCGCCGTTCCCGGCTCACGGTCTTCTTCCGGCTCCTGCTCGCGATCCCGCACATCGTCTGGCTCGCGCTCTGGGCGGTCGCCGCGCTCTTCGCGCTGATCGGAATCTGGGTCGCGACGGTCGTGACGGGCCGTCCGCCGGCGGGCCTGCACCGGTTCCTCTCGTCGTTCCTGCGCTACGCGATCCACGTCTACGCGTTCGTGTCGCTCGTCGGCGGGCCGTTTCCCGGCTTCAACGGCCGCGCCGGGAGCTATCCGGTCGACCTCGAGCTGCCCGGGCCCGCGCCGCAGGGCCGCTGGGGCGCCTTCTTCCGGCTCGTGCTCGCGGTGCCGGCGCTGGCCGTCGCCGGCGCGCTCGGCAGCGCGCTCATCCTCTCCGCGGTGCTCTGCTGGTTCGCCGCTCTCGTCACGGCGCGCGAGCCGGCCGGGCTCCAGCGACTCGGCGCCTTCGCGCTCCGTTACGCCGCGCAGACCGACGCGTACGTGTACCTGCTGACGGATCGCTATCCGTACAGCGGGCCGGCGACGCACGTCGCAGACGAGCAGCTCGCGCTCGCAGAGTGACCGCGCGCCGCGCCGCGGGGCTCGCGGCGCTCGTGGTCGCGGCGGCGGTGTGGGCGCTCGCGGCGCTGCTGCTGTGGCGCTCGAGCCGCGTGCCCTCGTCCCTCTCGCTCCCGAAGGTGCACGTCGACACGCTGTTCACGCGGCACCAGCTCGCCCGCGCGCGAGCCTTCGAGCGGTTCGGCCGGATCGACTGGCTGCTCTCCGAGGTGGCGCTGCTCGTGGTGTTCGCGCTCTACGCGCGGCGCGGCGCCCGGTTCGCGCGCGAGTCGGCAGCGGGTCGGATCGGCACCGGCCTCCTGCTCGGGATGCTCGGGCTCGGGATCGTCTGGCTCGTCCAGCTCCCGTTCGGCCTCGCCGACGTGTGGTGGGAGCGCCACTACGGGATCGCGCACGTGGGGTACCTCGAATGGATCGTCGGGAACTGGGCGGCGCTCGGCGGCGCGTTCCTCTCGATCTGCGCCACGCTCGTGATCGTGATGGGGCTCGCCCGCCGGCTCGGCGAGCGCTGGTGGCTCGTCGGCGGGCCGGTGTTCGTCCTCATCGCCGCGTTCTTCACCCTCGTCTCGCCGTACCTCGTCACCGGCACGCACCCGCTGCGTGACCCGGCGCTGCTCGCCGACGCGCGCCGCTACGCCCGCGCGCAGGGAATCGCGCCGGTGCGGATCGTCGTCCAGGACGTGCACACCGAGACGAGCGCGCCGAACGCCGAGTCGGTCGGGATCGGCCCGACGCGGCGCGTGATCCTCTGGGACACGCTCCTCGACGGGCGGTTCTCCCCGCGTGAGGTCCGCGTCGTCGTCGCGCACGAGCTCGGCCACGCCTCGCGGAACCACCTGCTGAAGGGAATCGCCTGGTTCGCGCTGTTCGCGATCCCGGGCGCGTGGATCATCGCGCGCACGACCCGGCGGCGCGGGGGAATGGCGGAGCCGGCCGCGGTTCCGCTCGCGCTGTTCGTGCTCGTCGTGCTGCAGCTCCTCGCCTCGCCGCTGCAGCTGGCGATCTCACGCCATTTCGAGGCGGAGGCCGACTGGCTGGCGCTTCGCACGACGCGTGACCCGGCCGCGGCGACTGGTCTGTTCCGGAAGTTCACGACCGTCGCGCTCGAGCAGCCCGATCCGCCCGGCTGGGCCTACCTCCTGCTCGCCGACCATCCCACGATCGAGCAGCGGATCGGGATGGCCGAGGCGTGGCAGCGGCTTCAGGCGACGTCGACGGCCCAGTCGCCGTAGAGCTCGGTGTAGCGGCCGCCGCGCGCGAGCAGCTCGTCGTGCGTGCCCTGCTCGACGACGACGCCGTGCTCGAGCACGACGATCAGGTCGGCCTCGCGGATCGTCGAGAGGCGGTGGGCGATGATGAACGCGGTCCGGTCGGCGAGCAGGAGCCGGAGCGCGGCCTCGATCCGCCGCTCGGTGCCGATGTCGACCGAGGACGTGGCCTCGTCGAGGATCAGGATCCGCGGGTCGACGAGCAGCGCGCGGGCGAACGCGACGAGCTGGCGCTGGCCCAGCGAGAGGCGGCTCCCGCGCTCCTGCACCTCGGTCTCGTAGCCGTGCTCGAGCCGCATGATGAAGTCGTGTGCGCCCACCGCCTGCGCGGCCGCGGCGATCTGCTGCGGAGTCGCGTCGGGGAGGCCGAACGCGATGTTCTCGCGCACCGTGCCCGCGAACAGGAAGCCCTCCTGCGGCACGACGCCGAGCTGCCGGCGGAGCGAGGCCTGCGTCGCCTCGCGCAGGTCGATCCCGTCGACGGTGATCCGGCCCTCGCGCGGGTCGTAGAAGCGGGCGAGCAGCTTTGCGATCGTCGACTTGCCCGCGCCGGTGTGCCCGACGAGCGCGACCGTCGTCCCGGCAGGCACGTCGAGGTCGATCCCGTGCAGCACCTCGACGCCCTCGCCGTAGCCGAAGCGGACGTCCCTCGAAGTGGACGCGTCCCTCGAGCTCCGGCAAGTCGAGCGCGCCCGGGCTGTCGCTCACCTGCGGCTCCTCGTCGAGCACGTCCATGATCTTGTCGAGCGCGGCCGTCGCGGCGAGGAAGGTGTTGTAGAGCTGCGAGAGCTGCTGCACCGGGTCGAAGAAGTTCGCCAGGTAGAGCGTGAACGCGAACACCGTGCCGAGCGTGATGTTCCCGTCGAAGTAGAGGATGCCGCCGAACCCGAGCACGATCGCCGTCGCGACCGACGAGAGCAGGTCGACGAAGGGGAAGTACAGCCCGTTCAGGACGACGGTCTGGTGGTTGGCCTCGCGGTAGCGGCTGTTGACCGCGCGGAAGCTCCGCTGCGCGTTCGCCTCGCCCGCGAACGACTGGATCACGCGCATCCCCGCGATGTCCTCTGCTAGCGTCGCGGTGACGAGGCCGAGCCGCTCGCGCACGGCGCGGTACGCGCGGGTGGAGCGGACGCGGAAGATCGAGGTCGCGACCGCCATCAGCGGCAGCACGACCACCGTCGCCAATGCGAGCCGCCAGTCGAGGACGAAGAGGATCACCGCCGTCCCGAGCAGGAGCAGCGTGTTCTGGACGAGGCTCGCGACGCCGTCGGTGACGAGCTGGTCGAGCGCCTCGACGTCGTTCGTGAGCCGGCTGATGATCACGCCCGCGCGGTTGCGCTCGTAGTAGCCGAGCGAGAGCAGCTGGAGGTGGCGGAACAGCTTCAGGCGCAGGTCGGCGAGGATGCGCTCGCCCGTCCAGCCCGTGAAGTACGTCTGTGCCGACGAGGCGCCCCAGCCGACCAGGCCGGCGACGAGGAACGCCGCGACGGTGAGCGTCAGCCGGTGGAGGTCCTTCTGCTCGATCCCGAGGTCGATCGCCTGCTTGGCGAGGAACGGCGGCAGCAGCGCGAGCGCGGTTGCGAGGAGCATCGAGCCGGCGGCGAGCGCGGTGCGCAGCTTGTACGGCGCCGCGAGCACCGCCAGCGCGTGCACCCGGCGCGCCGTCTTCCGCCACGACCAGTCCGACACCTGCGCGCCGCGCTGCTCGGTGAGAGAGCCTCCGGGCTGCTGGATCTTCACGCGGAGATCTCCTCCTCGGTCAGCACGCGCGTCTCGAGCATCCCGTGGTCGTGGATCTCGCGGTAGACGGGGCTCGTCCCGTACAGCTCGGCGTCGGTGCCGCGCGCGATCACGCGGCCGTGCTCGAGCACCACGATCTCGTCGGCGAGCGCGATCGTCGAGAGCCGGTGGGCGATGATCAGCGTCGTCCGGCCCTTCATCGCCTCGCGCAGCCCGAGACGGATCCGCGCCTCGGTCGAGGCGTCCACCGACGCGGTCGCGTCGTCGAGGATCAGGATCCGCGGGTCGACGACGAGCGCCCGCGCGATCGCGATCCGCTGGCGCTGGCCGCCCGAGAGCGTGACCCCGCGCTCGCCGATCACCGTCTCGTAGCCGAGCGGGAGCGCGGCGATGAAGTCGTGCGCCTGCGCCATCCGTGCGGCGCGCTCGACCTCCTCGGCGCTCGCGTCCGGCTTGCCGAGGGCGATGTTGTCGCGGACGGTGGCCGAGAAGAGGAACGGGTCCTGGGCGATCACGCCGATCGCGCGGCGCAGCGAGTTGAGGCGCAGGTCGCGGACGTCGACGCCGTCGACCACGACCCGGCCGGCGGTGGCGTCGTAGAACCGCGGCACGAGCGAGGCGAGCGTCGTCTTGCCGGCGCCCGTGTGCCCGATCAGCGCCACGGTCGAGCCTGCGCGGAGCTCGAGGTCGATCCCCTCGAGCACCGGCCGACCGGGCGCGTACCCGAACGTGACGCCCTGGAGCTCGATCCTGCCCTCGCCGGGCGGCAGCTCGACCGCGCCGGGCCGGTCCGCGACCTCCTCCGGCTCGTCGATGATCTCGAAGATCCGCTCGCCCGAGGCGGTCGCGCGCTGCGACTGGCCGATCCACATGCCGAGCTGGCGCAGCGGCCCGATCATCATCGCCACGTAGAAGTTGAACGAGATGAACTGGTTCAGCGGCAGCGAGCCGTGCACGACCGCGGCGCCGCCGACGAGCAGCACCGCCGCCTGGGCGACCATCGGCAGGAACGACATCAGCGGCACGTAGAGCGACTGCTGCCGCGTCGCCGAGATCGTGCGCCGGAAGAGCCGCTCGGAGCGGTCGGTGAACTTCGCCGCCTCCTGCGGCTCCTGCGCGAACGCCTTCACGACCCCGACGCCGACGATGCTCTCCTCCGCCACCGTGGCGACGTCGGCCATCTTCTGCTGCACGTCTCGGAGCACCGGATGCGAGACGTGGCTGTAGCGGTAGGCGATCACCGCGAGGAACGGCGTGATCGCGAGCACGATCAGCGCGAGCTGCCAGTCGATCCAGAACATCACGACGGTGACGCCGACGATCGTGAGCGTGTGCTGGAAGAAGAAGATCAGCCCGTAGCCGAGGAAGAAGCGCACCTGCTGCAGGTCGACGGTGGCGCGCGACATCAGCTGCCCCGTCTGGTGCGTGTCGTAGAACCGGAACGAGAGCCGGAGCAGGCGCGCGTAGAAGGCGTCGCGGATGTCGTACTCGACGCCGAGCGCCTGGTTTCCGGAGATGAAGCGGCGGCCCAGCATCAGCGCCGCCTTCACGATCCCGAGCGCGATCAGGACGCCGATCAGCACCCAGAGCTCGTGGCGGTCCTTGTTCGTGATCGCCTTGCCGATCACGAGCCCGGTGACGCCGTAGAACGCGATCTGCGCCACCTGCGAGCCGGCGGCGAGGAGGCACGAGACGATCAGGGAGACGCGGTAGGGACGGAGGAAGCCGACGAGCCTCGCGAACGTCTTCCGGTAGGGCGTCTCCACCCTCGAACCCTAGCCGTGGGGGGCGCCGACGAAGCGGGCGCCCCCCACGAGAGCGACGCTCAAGCGCTCGCCGGGCCTGTCTTCCCGCCGTACACGCTCAGCGCGTAGATGATCAGGATGTCGATCGTGAAGATCGCGATCGACCACCATGGGTAGTGCTGGATCCAGCCCATTGCCCCGATCGCGCTCACTGCGGCGATGAAGATCCCGTACCAGCGAGCCCACTGCGCCCCGGACACGATCCCGAAGGCCGCGAGGATCGAGAGTGCGCCGAGGATGATCGAGATCCACGCCCACGTGCGCAGGTCGCTGAATACGAAGTGGGCTCCGGCTACGTAGAAGCTCGACTTCGACAGCGCCACGATCCCGTCGAGCACATCCAAGGTGCCCGCGAACCCGAGCATGATCGCTGCAAAGCCGATCCACCCGGTGCCTTTCTCCGAGTATCCGTTCGACAAGTGTTCCCCCTTCGCTTTGTCGATGACTTGTCGATTGCGGATCTTCTCACGGCGATCGGAGGGCGTGAAGGGCGCTTTCTACGTACCGGAGCGCGCGCTCGAGCCGCCGGCGGTTTGCGGGCTGATTGAGCCAGCCGCTCGCCCCGGAGGGGTGCGGTAGCGGCACGACCGTCGCTCCGTCGAGCTCGAAACGCGCGCCGACGCACGCGGTGAGGCTGGTCTCGCCGAGCAGCCGCCGCAGTGCGAGCCCGCCGACGGTGACGATCAGCTCGGGACGGAGGAGCCGCAGCTCCCATTCCTGCCAGAACGCGCAGAGCTCCTGCTCGGCCCGGGAGGGCGTGCGGTCGCCGCGGCCCGAGGCGGGGCGGCCGGGATAGCAGCGCGTGACCGAGGCGCAGTGGAAGATGTCGTAGAAGGCCTCCTCGTCGAGCTCGAGCCAGCGTCGCAGCGTCTGTCCGGCGCGCCCGCGCCACGGTCGTCCCTCGGCGCCCTCGACGATTCCCGGCGCTTGCCCGAAGAGATATGCGCGCTGGCCCGCGCGGCCCTCGATCACGGGGAGCGACTCGACCGCCGGGCACGCGCGACAGGCCGCGAGGTCGCGCTGGAGCGAGGCGAGCGAGCGGTACGTGCTTCTTCGCACGGGTCTAGATTAGGCCGATGACGCTGCCGCTCGAATCGGTGCCGAACGTCTCCGAGGGGCGCGACCCGGAGACGATCGCCGCGCTCGCCGCCGCGTTCGGCGGGCGCGCGCGGCTCCTCGACGTCCACACCGATCCCGACCACAACCGCTCCGTGTTCACGCTCGTCGGCTCGGACGCGGAGCTCGTCGAGGCGCTGCTCGCGGGGATCGCGTGCGCGCGCGAGCGGATCGACCTGCGCAGCCACGCCGGTGTCCATCCACGGGTCGGCGCGCTCGACATCTGCCCGCTCGTACCGGTCGTGCCCGGGGACATGGAGCGTGCGAAGGCGGCCGCGCTCGTGCTGGCGGCGCGTGTCGGGGAGCTCGGGCTGCCGGTCTTCCTCTACGGCGAGCTCGCGCCCGGCCGCGGCCCCGCGTTCTTCCGCCGCGGCGGGCCCGTGGAGCTGCAGCGGCGACTCGACGAGGGCGAGCTCGCCCCGGACTTCGGCCCGGACCGGCTCGACCCGGCGGCCGGGTGCGTGCTCGTCGGCGCGCGGCGGCCGCTCGTCGCCTTCAACGTCAACCTCCGCGGCACGCTCGAGGCGGCGCGGGAGATCGCCGCGGTCGTGCGCGAGGCGGACGGCGGCTTTCCGGGTGTCCGCGCGCTCGGCCTGGAGCTGCCGAGCGCCGGGCTCGTCCAGGTCAGCATGAACATCGAGGACTGGCGGGCCGCGCCGGTGCACGAGGTCGTCGCGCGCATCGCCGCGGAGGCGGAGGCCCGCGGCGCGGAGGTCGCCGGCTCGGAGCTGGTCGGGCTCGTTCCCGCAGGCGCCGTCGTCGCCGCCGCCGCGCCCGGCCTCCGACTGCCCGCGCTCGACCCCGCGAGCGTGCTCGAGCTTCGCCTGCTCGACACCGCCTAAACTCGGGGCCGTGGCGCAGCGGACCGCGATCGGGCTCACCGGCGACGACCTCGGCGCCGACGACGTCTGGGCGGTCGCGGTCGAGCGTGAGGCGGCCGAGCTCACCGACGAGGCGCGGGCGAAGATGCGCGCCGCGCGCGCGGTCGTGGAGCGATCCGGCACCAGCGAGCACACCTACGGCGTCAACACCGGCTTCGGCCGCTTCGTCTCGAAGTCGATCCCCGAGGAGCAGACCGCGGAGCTCCAGCTCCGCCTGCTGCGCAGCCACGCTTGCGGCGTCGGCGCGCCGTACGCCGACGAGGTCGTGCGCGCCGCGATGCTGCTGCGCGCGAATGCGCTCGCCAAGGGCAACTCGGGCGCCCGGGTCGAGACGGTCGAGCTCCTGCTCGAGTGCCTGAACCGGGGCCTCGTCTCGTACGTGCCCGCCCGCGGGTCGGTCGGCGCTTCGCGGCGACCTCGCCCCGCTCGCGCACCTCGCGCTCCCGCTCGTCGGCGAGGGCGAGGCGTGGGTCGACGGCGAGCGGCTGCCCGGCGGCGAGGCGCTCGCCGCGCGTCGGCCTCGAGCCGATCGTGCTCGAGGCGAAGGAGGGGCTCTCGCTGATCAACGGCACCCAGTTCATGGCCGCGTTCGGCGCGCTCGGGCTCGTGCGGGCGCGGCGGCTCGGCGCAGGCCGCCGACATCGCGTGCGCGCTGTCGCTCGAGGCGCTGCAGGGCGCGCGAACCAGCTTCCTCCCGCAGATCCAGCGCGCTCCGGCCGCTGCGGGGGCAGGCCGCGAGCGCGGCGAACGTGATCGCGCTGCTCGAGGACTCGGCGATCCTCGAGTCGCACCGCTGGTGCGACAAGGTGCAGGACGCGTACTCGCTCCGCTGCGCGCCGCAGGTGCACGGCGCCTCGCGCGACCTGCTCGACTACGTCGACTACACGGTCTCCGTCGAGCTGAACGCCGCCACCGACAACCCGCTCGTGCTGGTCGAGGACGAGCTGATCGTCTCGAACGGCAACTTCCACGGCCAGCCGGTCGCGTTCGCGCTCGACGCGCTGGCGATGGCGGTCGCGGAGCTCGCGAGCATCTCCGAGCGGCGGGTCGAGCGGCTCGTCAACCCGAGCCTCTCGGACGGCCTGCCCGCCTTCCTCACCGCCGACGGCGGCCTGAACTCGGGCTTCATGATCCCGCAGTACGTCGCCGCGTCGCTCGTCTCCGAGAACAAGGTGCTCTGCCATCCCGCGCTCGTCGACTCGATCCCGACGAGCGCCGGCCAGGAGGATCACGTCTCGATGGGGAACGCGGCCGGGCTGAAGGCGTGGCAGGTGCTCGCGAACTGCGAGAGCGCGCTCGCGATCGAGCTGCTCGCGGGCGCGCAGGGCGTCGAGTTCCTCGCGCCGCTGCAGCCGGGCGCGGGGGTGCGTGCGACGCGTGCGTTCGTGCGGACGCTCTCGCCGCGGCTCGTCGACGACCGCTCGCTCTCGAAGGACATCGAGTCGGTCGCGGGCGCGATCCGCGACGGCTCGCTGGTCGCCGCGGTCGAGGCCGAGGTGGGCGAGCTCGCATGAGGTTGCTGCGGTGGCCGGGGCCGGGCGACGAACCGGTCGAAGCACCCGTACCGGGACACGGCGCTCGTCTACGCCGGCTTCGCGGCGTTCGTCGTCGTCGCGGCGGCTCTCACAGGCGGCGACTTGAAGCACGCCCGTGGTCGTGGCGGCGTTCGTCTACGTGGTCGCGACGGCGTGGACGTGGTTCCAGCTGCGGCGGCGCAAGGCGAGGGAGGAGGCCGATGACGTGACGGACGCGCGAGCGCGGTCGAGGCGCTCTGCGGCGACCTCTCGGCGATCCGCGCACCGCGCGGGACGGAGCTGAACGCGCGCTCCTGGCAGACCGAGGCGCCGCTGCGGATGCTGCTCAACAACCTCGACCCCGAGGTGGCCGAGCACCCGGAGGAGCTCGTCGTCTACGGCGGCACGGGCAAGGCGGCGCGAAACCACGAGGCGCTGCAGGCGATCGTGCGCGACGCTGCTCGAGCTCGGCGACGACGAGACGCTGCTCGTCCAGAGCGGCAAGCCGGTCGGCGTCTTCCGGACGCACAGGGGCGCGCCGCGCGTCCTGATCGCGAACTCGCTGCTCGTGCCGCGCTGGGCGACGTGGGACGAGTTCCGCCGGCTCGAGGCGCTCGGGCTGACGATGTTCGGCCAGATGACGGCCGGCTCGTGGATCTACATCGGCACGCAGGGGATCCTCCAGGGCACCTACCAGACGTTCGCGGCCGCGGGCGAGAAGCACTTCGGCTCGCCCGACCTCGCCGGCCGGACGGTCCTGACCGCCGGGCTCGGCGGGATGGGCGGCGCGCAGCCGCTCGCGGCGACGATGGCCGGCGCGGCGATCCTCTGCGTCGAGGTCGACCCGTCCCGGATCGAGCGGCGGCTCGAGACGCGCTACCTCGACGAGGCGACCGACTCGCTCGACGACGCGCTCGCGCGGGTGCGGGCGGCGGCAGCGCGAGGGGCGGGCGCTCTCGGTCGGGCTGCTCGGCAACGCGGCCGACGTCGTGCCGGAGCTCGCGCGGCGCGGCGAGCACTTCGACCTCGTCACCGACCAGACCGCGGCGCACGACCCGCTCACCGGCTACGTGCCGCAGGGGCTCGACCGTCGACGAGGCGGCCGCGCTGCGCGCGTCCGATCCGGACGAGTACCTGCGCCGCGCCCGCGCGCTCGATCGCCGCCCACGTCGAGGGGATGCTCGAGTACGTCCGGCGCCGGCGCGCACGTCTTCGATTACGGCAACAACCTGCGCGGCGAGGCCCAGCAGGCCGGCGTAGCGGACGCGTTCACATACCCGGGCTTCGTCCCGGCCTACATCCGGCCGCTCTTCTGCCGCGGCATCGGGCCGTTCCGCTGGGCGGCGCTCTCCGGCGATCCGGCCGACATCGCGGCGATCGACGAGGATGCTGCAGGAGCTGTTCCCCGACGACGCGCTGCTGCAGCGCTGGCTCGAGCTCGCGCCCGAGCGGGTCGCGTTCCAGGGCCTGCCGGCGCGGATCTGCTGGCTCGGCTACGGCGACCGCGCGAAGGCCGGGCTCGCGATCAACGAGCTCGTCCGCTCCGGGCGCGTCTCGGCGCCGGTCGTGATCGGGCGCGACCACCTCGACTCGGGCTCGGTCGCCTCGCCGTACCGCGAGACCGAGGCGATGCGCGACGGCTCGGACGCGATCGCCGACTGGCCGATCCTGAACGCGCTGCTCAACACGGCGGCCGGCGCGACCTGGGTCAGCGTCCACCACGGCGGCGGCGTCGGGATCGGCAACTCGATCCACGCCGGCATGGTCGTCGTCGCCGACGGCAGCGACGAGACGGCGGAGCGCCTCGAGCGCGTGCTGACGACCGATCCGGGCACCGGCGTGATGCGCCACGCCGACGCGGGCTACGCCGAGGCGATCGAGGTCGGCCCGCGAGACCGGCTTCGTGCCGCCGATGCCGCCCCGGGACCGTGAGAGCCGACTCGGCACCGCGGCTGCTCGTCCGCGACCTCGCGCAGCTCGCGACGCCCGCCGGGTCGCGCCGCGCCGCTGCGCGGGCGCGCGCTCGGCGACGTCGACGTGATCGAGGACGCGCTACGTGCTCTGCGACGGACGGCCGCATCGCAGGCGGTCGGGCGCGATGCGCGACCTTCCGGCCGCTCGACGGCGACGTCGAGGAGGTCGACGGGCGCGGGCTCTGCGCGATCCCCGGCCTCGTCGACTGCCACACGCACGCGTGCTTCGCGGGCGACCGCGTCGAGGAGTTCTCGCTCCGCGCCGCCGGCGCGATCGTACGAGGAGCTCCACGCGGCCGGCGGCGGGATCCTCTCGACCGTGCGCGCGACGCGGGCCGCCGGCGAGGACGGGCTCGTCGAGGCGCGTCGCGCCGGCACCGCGACTGGATGCGCGCCGCGGGCACGACGACGTTCGAGGCCAAGTCCGGCTACGGGCTCGACCGCGAGACCGAGCTCGCGTCAGCTGCGGGCGATCCGCGCGGCCGGCGGCGTCCCGACCTGGCTCGGCGCGCACGCGGTCCCGCCCGAGTTCGACGGCGACGCCGACGCCTACCTCGACTTCGTGCTCGCCGAGGTGCTGCCGGAGGCCGCGCTCGCTCGCCGAGGCGGCCGACGTCTTCCTCGAGCGCGGCGCGTTCGACGCGGCGCAGGCCCGGCGCTACCTCGAGGCCTGCCGCGCCGCCGGCCTCGCGCTCCGGCTGCACGGCGACCAGTTCACCGAGTCCGGCGCGATCCCGCTCGCGATCGAGCTCGGCGCGCGCTCGGTCGACCACCTCGAGGCGACCGGGCCCGAGCGGCGTGCGCGCGCTCGCCGCGAGCGACGTCGTCGGCGTGCTGCTGCCCGCGAGCGCGCTCTTCCTCGGCCGCCCGATGCCGCCGGCGCGCGCGCTCGTCGACGCCGGCGCCGCCGTCGCGCTCGCGACCGACTTCAACCCGGGCAGCGCGTTCTGCGAGAGCCTCCCGCTCGTCTGCTCGCTCGCTGCGACCCAGCTCGGGCTCGTCGCCGGCCGAGGCGCTCGCGGCCTGCACCGTGAACGCGGCCCACGTGCTCGGCCGCGCCGACCGCAAGGGCCGGCTCGCGCCGGGCTACGACGCCGACCTCGTCCTGCTCGACGCGCCCGACTGGCGCTACCTCGCCTACCACCTCGGCGGGCCGGTGGTGAAGACGGTCGTGGTCGGCGGCGAGCTACGCTAGCGAGCGTGGCCAACGAAGAAACAGCAGCGCCGCCGCGAGAAGGAGCGCCGGCACGAGTACGAGTACGTCTGGGTCGACGACGAGGGGAACGAGGTCGCCCCCGACGAGGTCGAGCAGGCCGTGCCCGCCGCTGCGACGAAGGCGACCGCCGTCACGAAGAAGAGCGCGTCCGGCCGAAGCCGCAGCGGGCGCGTCCCGCCGCCGCCGTCCTGGCGCCGCGTCGGCAAGCGCGCCGCGATCTTCGCGCCGCTGATGTTCGTCACCGTGTACATCATCGGCGGCGCCAAGCTCACGCTCACCGGAAAGCTGTTCCAGACCGCAGTCCTGCTGCTCTTCTTCGTCCCGTTCAGCTACGCGATGGACTCGATCCAGTACCGCACCTACCTCAAGAAGCAAGGGGCGCCGCCCAAGCCGAAGTAGCTCCGCGAGACGCCGTTAGACTCGGCGGTCTGATGGCGCTCGCGATCGACACGTACGAGCTCGGCCCGATCGGGACGAACTGCTACGTCGTCCGGGCCGACCGCGGCGCCGCGGAGGCGGCGGTCGTCGATCCCGAGCGGCGACGCGGCGCAGCTCCGCCTCGAGCTCGCCGGGCATGGGCGCCCGCTGCGCCGCGATCCTGATCACGCACGGCGCACTTCGACCACCTCGTCGGCGTCGCCGACCTCGCGGAGGGGACCGGCGCGTCGGTGTACATGCCGGAGATCGAGCGCGGCGAGCTCGAGGAGCCGTCGACCGCTAGTCGGGGGCGTTCGCGCGCACTGGCGCCCGACGTTCTGCTCGCGGCGGCGAGACGCTCGAGCTCGCCGGGATCTCGTTCGACGTGATCGCGTCCCCGGCCACTCGCCCGGCCACGTCGCCTACTACGCCGACGGCGCGCTGTTCTCGGGCGACGTGCTCTTCGCGGGCTCGGTCGGCCGCACCGACCTGCCGGGCGGCGACTGGGACGACCCTGCTCGAGTCGATCCGCGTCGCTCGTCGACCGCTATCCGGCCGAGACGGTCGTCTACCCCGGCCACGGCCCGCCGACGACGCTCGGCGACGAGCTCGCGCGCAACCCGTTCCTCGCCGAGCTGCGCACGCCGTGAAGTTCGAGGCGCCGCGCGGGACGCACGACATCCTCCCGGCCGAGCAGCCGCTCTGGTGGCGGCTCGTCGCGCGAGATCGAGCGGGTGCTGCCGCTCTACGGCTACGCGCGGATCCAGACCCCGGGCTTCGAGGACACCGCGCTCTTCGCAGCGCACCTCCGGCGCCGGCTCGGACATCGTCCAGAAGGAGATGTACACGTTCGACCGACCGCGGCGACCGCTCGCTCACGCTCCGTCCCGAGGGCGACGGCGCCGATCGTGCGCGCCTACCTCGAGCACGGCCTGCACCGCGAGCCGCAGCCGGTCAAGCTCTACACGATCGCGACGATGTACCGCTACGACCGGCCGCAGACGGGCCGCTACCGCGAGCACTGGCAGCTCGAGCGTCGAGGCCATCGGCTCGGCCGACCCGGCCGTCGACGCCGAGCTGATCCAGCTCTACGTCGAGCTGCTCGGCGGCTTCGGCGTACACCGCGTACGGAGCTGCAGCTGAACTCGATCGGCGACGCGACGTGCCGGCCCGCGTACCTCGAGAAGCTCACGGCGTGGCTCGACGCGCACGCCGACGTCGCTCGACGAGGCGACGCCGCGCAGAAGCGCGCCACGAACCCGCTCGCGCGTCTTCGACGTCGAAGAAGCCGACCGCGTCCAGGCGGCGCTCGCGGACGCGCCGAAGATCGGCGAGTCGCTCTGCGACGCGTGCCGTGAGCACTTCGAGCAGGTGCAGGCGCTACCTCGGCGCCTACGGCGATCCCGTTCGACGCTCGTGCCGACGCTCGTGCGCGGGATCGACTACTACACGCGCACGACCTTCGAGTTCAAGGGACCTCGACCGGCCACGCGCAGGAGCACGATCTGCGCGCGGCGGGCGCTACGACGGGCTCGTCGAGGAGCTCGGCGGCGCGCCGACGCCGGGGATCGGCTTCGGCGCCGGCATCGACCGGCTGCGTGCTCGCGCTCGCGCGACGCGGGCGCGACCGCGGAGCCGCGCAGGCATCGACGTCTTCTTCGTCGCCGAGGACAGGGCGCCGATCCGTGCCGCTGCTCGCCGAGCTGCCGCCACCGCGGCGTCGCCGCGGACATCGACTACGCCGGCCGCTCGCGCAACGCGCAGGTGAAGCACGCGCAGCGTCTCGACCCCGGGCGGATCGTGCTGGTCGACGGCGAGCACGGCCACGATCCGCGAGCGCGGCCGCGACGACGAGACGGTCAGCCTCGGCGAGCTCGTGGCTAGGCTCAGCGCATGAGCTGGCGCGACCATTCGTGCGGCGAGCTGCGGCCCGAGGACGTCGGGCAGCGCGTCGTGCTCGCGGGCTGGGCGGACGCGGCGCCGCGACCACGGCGGGCTCGTCTTCGTCGACCTCCGCGACGACACGGGGATCTGCCAGCTCGTCGTCAACCCGGAGCACGCCGCCCGAGGCCGCCGAGGCCGCGCACGAGGTCCGCAACGAGTTCGTCCTCCGCGCCGAGGGCGAGGTCGTCGCGCGCGCGCCGGAGACCGTGAACCCGAACGATGCCGACCGGCGAGGTCGAGGTGCAGGTCGATCGGCTCGAGATCGTCTCGCGCTCGACGCCGCTCCCGTTCCAGCTCGACGAGGAGGGCGTCGACGAGACGCTGCGCCTGCGCTACCGCTGGCTCGACCTGCGCCGCGACAAGATGCAGCGCAACATCCGCCTCCGGGCGCAGATGGTCGGGATCATCCGCCGCGTGATGGAGGAGGCCGGCTTCGTCGACATCCAGACGCCGATCCTCTTCAAGCCGACGCCGGAGGGCGCGCGCGACTTCGTCGTCCCGAGCCGCCTGCAGCCGGGCCGCTTCTTCGCGCTGCCGCAGCGCCCGCAGATCCTCAAGCAGCTGCTCGTGATCGCGGGCTTCGAGCGCTACTACCAGATCGCGATCTGCTTCCGGGACGAGGATCTCCGCGCCGACCGCGTGCAGGAGATCACCCAGCTCGACGTCGAGATGGCGTTCCCCGACCAGGAGTTCCTCTTCGAGCTGATGGAGGAGATGTTCGGCCGGATCTGGCGCGAGTGCATCGGCGTCGAGCTCGAGACGCCGTTCCCGCGGATGACCTGCGCGGAGGCCGACCGGCGCTTCGGCTCCGACAAGCCCGACACTGCGCTTCGGGCTCGAGATCGAGGACGCGACCGAGGTGACGCGCGGCTCGGAGTTCGGCGTGTTCGCGGGCGCGGAGGCGGTGCGGTTCCTGCGCGTGCCGCAGGCGTTCTCGCGCTGCCGAGCTCGCACGCGCTCGAGGAGGTCGCGAAGGAGTGGGGCGCGAAGGGGCTCGCCTACGTCGTCACGCGACGAGGCGGGCGAGGTGCGCTCGCCGATCGCGAAGTTCCTCTCCGAGGCCGAGCTCGCCGCGTTCGCGGGCGAGCCGGGCGACGACGCTGCTCTTCGCGGCCGACGCGTGGGCGGCGACGTCGCGCGTGCTCGGCGCGCTGCGCCTCCAGCTCGGACGCGAGCTCGGGCTGATCGACGAGCAGGCGTGGTCACGTTCCTCTGGGTGACCGACTTCCCGATGTTCGAGTGGGACGAGGACGAGCAGCGCTGGGGCGCCGTGCACCATCCGTTCACGCGGCCGACCGCCGAGTGGGAGGACACGCTTCGACCGACGATCCCGGGCACGCGCTCGCGCACGCGTACGACCTCATCGTCAACGGCAACGAGCTCGGCGGCGGCTCGTTCCGGATCCACGAGCCCGAGCTCCAGGCGCGGGTGTTCGACCTGCTGCAGCTCTCGCCCGAGGAGCAGCGGGCGAAGTTCGGCTTCCTGCTCGACGCGCTCGCGATGGGCGCGCCGCCGCACGGCGGGATCGCGTTCGGCATCGACCGGATGACGATGGTGCTCGCCGGCGAGCCGAACCTCCGCGACGTGATCGCGTTCCCGAAGAACCAGGCCGGGCGTCGACCCGATGAGCGGAGCCCCGTCCGACGTGACGAAGGAGCAGCTCGACGAGCTCGGCGTCGAGCTCGTCCGACGAGAGGATTAAGTTCCACCATCACTGCGGCCGATGGTGTAGTCATACTTCGGTGCAAGCGGGCCGTGGACCCGCAGCCGCAGAGAGGGAGCTACCGCAATGTCGACACAGGATCCAGGGAACGCCCCGGCACCGCCAGCGCTGACCGCGCTGCCAAAGGTCGAGGACCTCCCGCGCGCGGGCGAGGGCTACGACGCCGACAAGGTGCGCGAGGCGTTCGACGCGTTCCGCCGCCATGCGGCCCAGCTCCAGGCTCAGCTCCGCGTGCTCCAGGCCGCCGGCCGCACCGGCCAGGTCGAGCCGAGCGGGCACGCGGTGCGCATGGATGCGCTGCACCTGATCCGCGCCGCCGCCGAGTTCGCCGACACGATCGAGCGCGACGCGCAGACGGCGTCGGCCGCGCAGCTCGGGCAAGACCGAGGAGGAGGTGACGCGGCGCCAGCACGAGCTGCAGGCGCGCGAGGCCGAGGTCGAGCGCTACCGCGCCGAGAGCGAGCGCCAGCGCGCCGAGATCGTCAACGCGGCGAAGAACGAGTCGCGCGAGCTGCTCGCGAAGTCCGAACCTCGAGGCGACGCAGGAGATCCAGGAGGCCGAGGCCCGTGCCGCGCGCCTCCTCGAGCAGGCGCGCCACCAGGCGACCGAGCTCACGAACGCCGCGCGCGCCGAGGTCGAGCAGACGCTCGAGTGGGCCCGCGCCCAGGCCTCGACGGTGCTCGCCCGCGCCCAGCACGGCGCCGAGCAGCTGCTCGCAGCGGCCGGTCTCGGCGAGGAGCGGATCGCGCAGGTCGCCGACGCGATCGTGAAGTCGGCCGAGACGACGACCGAGGCCGCCCGCGGCGGTCCGGCCGCCCGGCCCGCCGAGGCCGTCGCGCGCCCGGCTGCACCTCCGGCCCCGCCTGCGACCGTGGCTCCGCCGCCGGTCGCACCCCCGGCTTCCGCCGAGCCTGTGGCACCGGCGCCGGCTGCGGCGCCCGCCGCAACGCCCGCTTCGCCGCCGCCGACCTCTTCTGGGCCCCCGGTTTCGGGCCCGCCGGTGTCCACTTCGCCTCCGCCGTCGGCTCGAGCCCGAGGACGCGGAGCCGGAGCCGGACGAGCCGGCCTCCTAGGAGGCAGACAGCGTGCGGGCGGGGTTCGGGCGCAGATTCGCCCTCGAGGTCGTGTTCATCATCCTCGTGGCCACGGCCGCGGCGCTCCTGCACGCGAGCACGGTCGCGATCGTGCTCGTGATGGCGGCCGCCTGGCTCGCGGTCGCGCTGCTCGAATGGCTGCTCTCGCGTCGTGCCGAGGCGGCCGTCCCGTCGCCGATCGAGGCGGCGCACCGGCCCGAAGAGCCGGAGCCGGTCGAGCTCGCCCCGCACGTCCGCGTGATCCCGGCCATGTCCGCTCCGGAACCAGAGCCCGAACCCGGACCCGAACCCGAACCCGAACCCGTTGTGCTCGGAGCCGGAGCCCGAGCCCGAGCCGAAACCTGAGCCGGAGCCTGAGCCGAGCCTGAGCCCGAGCCGGAGCCAGAGCCGGAACCTGAGCCCGAGCCGAACCGGAGCCAGAGCCGGAACCTGAGCCCGAGCCTGAACCGGAGCCAGAGCCGGAACCTGAACCCGAGCCCGAACCCGTTGTGCTCATGAGCACAAGCGAGCCGAGGAGCCGGAGCCGGATGACCCGAGACCCGTTGTGCTCATGAGCACAAGCGAGGCCGAGCCGGAACCTGAGCCCGAACCGGAGCCAGAGCCGGAGCCAGAGCCGGAGCCAGAGCCGGAGCCGAAACCCGAGCCCGAACCCGAACCCGAACCCGAACCCGTTGTGCTCATGAGCACAAGCGAACCCGAGCCCCTGGTCCCGGCGGGAGCCGCCGGGCCGGCCGCCGCGATGCTCGGCGAGCCCGTTGCGCCGCGCGTCCGCGAGCCCGTTGCCGGGGCGGCCGCGCCGGTCCAGGCCGGCGGCACGCGGAAGTGGAACCTGTGGGAGCTCGAGCGGCTGACGCGTGCCGTCGCGGGCGAGGACCTCGTCCGCGACGAGGAGCGGTCGTACCTGCTCGTCTACCTCCGCGACTTCGCCAGCCCCGACGGGCTGCTGCCCGAGGACTTCGACCTGCTCGTGCGCGAGTCGTTCGGCGACCTGATCGCCGCGCCGTCCGGAGTGTGAAGGGCACGCTCACGCAGCGGCTGGTCGCGCTCGCCGCGATCGCCCTGCTCGGAGCCGCCGCGGCGCTCGCGGCGATCGCGTCCGACCGCAGCTCGGACAGCGGCCCGCGCCCTGTCCAGTGGTACTCCGCCCTCGCGGCGCCGTACCGGCCGCCCGCGCGCACGTCCTGCGGGCTGAGAACGACCGCACGCACGCTCGGCATCGCGCATCCCGTGCTCGCGTGCGGGGCGAAGCTCTTCGTCGCCTACGGCGCGACCGAGGTGCTCACCCAGGTGATCGACCGCGGCTCGCAGGTACCCGGGCGGGACTTCGACGTGACGACGGCGCTCGCGCGGCGTCTCGGCCTCCACGGCACCCAGCGCGTCCGCTGGGCATTCGCACGGTAGAGTGGGACTCCTGATCCCGTCCGCGGGCGCCGCGCTCTCAATGTAGAACCAACACCTACATCAAGGGAGCCTGTGTCCGGATACGTGGAACCACTCGTTCCGCCAGGCCGGCAGGGCACCCACCTGGCTAGCCAGGTTCACATGATCGTGGTGTCCGCGGCGGGGTCAGGTTGAGATGATCGAGGCCTTCGGAGATGCATCCCGCAACGGCGACTGGGCTTCGGTGCGCCTGCGGATCGACGGCGACCGGATCGTCGCGGCCGACGCGGACGGGCTCGACAGGCCGCTCGTCGGGCTGACGCTGCTCGAGGCGGCGGCGGTCGGCGGCGAGACGCTGGCGGCCGACGCGCTCGCAAACGCGCTCGGCCCGCACGTCCGCGCTGCGCGCGATCCGGAGCGGGTCGCGGTCGCGATGAGCGGCGGCGTCGACAGCGCGGTCGCGCTGCTGCGCGCGGGACGGAACGCGGTCGGGGTGACGCTTCGCCTCTGGCTCGATCCGGACGGGCCCGGCTCCGAGCGCGCCTGCTGCTCGCCCGACGCCGTGATCGCGGCGCGCCAGACCTGCCATGCGCTCGGCCTCCCGCACGTGACGCTCGACCTGCGCGAGGAGTTCCGGCGCGCGGTCGTCGCGCCGTTCATCGCCGGCTACGCGCGCGGCGAGACGCCGAATCCGTGCACGCGCTGCAACGGCTCGTTTCGCTTCGCCGAGCTGCTCGCGTTCGCGCGACGGATCGGCGCGGCGAGGCTCGCGACCGGCCACTACGCGCGGATCGTCTCGCACCGCGGCCGCCTGCTGCTCGCGCGCGGCGCATCCCGAGACAAGGACCAGTCGTACATGCTCGCCGCGCTCGACCCGGCTCGGCTCGAGCGCGTCTGGTTCCCGCTCGGCGAGCAGACCAAGGAGGAGACCCGGGCCGAGGCCGCGCAGGCCGGGCTCGCCGTCGCCTCACGCGCCGAGAGCCAGGAGGCGTGCTTCCTCGCGGGCGACGACTACCGCGACTTCCTCGAGCGCCACGGCGCCGAGGCCCGCCCGGGGCCGATCGTCGACGAGGAGGGGCGCGAGCTCGGCCGCCACGACGGCACCTGGCGCTTCACGCCCGGCCAGCGCAAGGGCGTCGGCGTCGCCGCGGGCAAGCCGCTCTACGTGCTGCGCACGGAGCAGCGCGCCGGCGCGGTCGTCGTCGGCCCGCGCGAAGCGCTCGCGCGGCGCCGCGTCTCGGCCCGGGGCCGACTCCACGTCCCCGTCGAGCGGGTCGAGGCCAAGCTCCGCTACCGGTCGCCGGGAGTGCAGGCGCGCGTCGCCGCGGGCCGCCCGCGGCTTCCACCTCGAGCTCGACGAGCCCGCGTTCGGCGTCGCACCCGGGCAGGCCGCGGTCCTCTACGAGAAGGACGTCGTCGTCGGGTCCGGATTGGTGACCTCGGCCCGGGACGCATAGGATTCCCGGACCATGCTCGCGATGACCGTCAACTGGAGCGATGTGGCCTACGGGGCGCTGAGCGTCTTCCTGCTCGCGCTCGGGATCGCCGGGGCGTACGCCCTCTGGCGGCTCGGCGGCACGTTCCAGCGGCTCTCGTCGCTGATCGCCGGCACCGAACGCGAGGTGCTGCCGGTGGTCGAGAAGGTCGGCGGCACCGTCGACCGGGTCAACGCGGAGCTCGACAAGGTCGACGTGATGACCGACAGCGCCGTCGACGCCGTCGACAGCGCCGACACGGCCGTTCGGGCCGTGAGCTTCGCGGTCACGAAGCCGGTCAAGAAGGTCTCCGGCTTCGTCACGGGCCTCAGCTACGGCGCCTCGACCCTCGCCAAGCAGCGCGACTGGCGCAGCGCGGTGCAGGCCGGCAAGGAGGCCGCCGCCAAGCGCGAGCAGGAGCTCGACGAGGACATTCACCGGAGCGCGTCCGAGCCGCCCGAGCCGCCTCCGCGCCGTCGCCCGAGCGCGAGCCCGAGGCCGGCCCCGACCTGTAGCGACCCACGGCGTCCCTACAATTCGCGCGATGCGCACGACCGCCGAGCTCCGCGAGGGCTACCTCTCGTTCTTCGAGGAGAAGGGCCACCTCCGCCGTCCCTCGGCCTCGCTGATCCCGCCCGCGGACGACCACTCGACGCTCCTCACGACCGCCGGGATGCAGCCGCAGATGCCGTTCTTCCTCGGCCTGCGAGCCGCCGCCGGCGCCGACGACGACGACCTCGCAGAAGGTCTTCCGCACGCCCGACATCGACGAGGTCGGCCTCGACACCTACCACCTCACGTTCTTCGAGATGCTCGGCAACTTCTCGTTCGGCCAGTACTTCAAGGAGGGCGCGATCGCGTTCGCGCGGGAGTTCGTCCGCGAGCAGCTGAAGCTCGACTGGGACCGGATCTGGGTCAGCGTCCACGCGGGCGACCCGGAGCTGAAGCTCGGCCCGGACCAGGTCGCGATCGACCTCTGGGAGCAGATCGGGATGCCGCCCGAGCGGATCGTCCGCGCTGCCCTCGTCCGAGAACTTCTGGTCGGTCGGCGGCCCGGGCCCGTGCGGCCCGGACTCGGAGATCTACTACGACTGGGGCGCCGAGCACGGCTGCGGCGAGGCCGGACTGCGCGCCGGGCTGCACGCGCTGCGAGCGCTTCCTCGAGTTCTGGAACCTCGTCTTCATGGAGTACGAGCTGCACGCGCGACGGGACGCTGACGCCGCTGCCCGACGCAGAACATCGACACCGGCCTCGGGCTCGAGCGCGACGGCGCGAATCCTCCAGGACGTCGCCTCCGTCTACGACACCGACGGCTTCCAGCAGATCATGGACTGGATCGCGGCCGAGTCCGGCGTCGCGTACGGCGACTCGCCCGACGCGACGAAGGCGCACCGCGTGCTCGCCGACCACGGCCGCGGGATGACGTTCCTCGTCGCCGACGGCGTCACCCCGTCGAACGAGGGCCGCGGCTACGTGCTGCGCCGCATCATCCGCCGCGCCGTGCAGCAGGCGCAGCGGATCGGGCTCGACCGGCGTCTACCGCGCTCGCCGGGCGTCGTCGTCGAGCAGATGGGCGACGCCTACCCCGAGCTGCGGCGAGCACGCCGCCGAGATCGAGGCGGTCGTGCGGGCCGAGGAGGAGCGGTTCCTCGAGACGCTCGAGCGCGGCACGAAGCTGTTCGAGCGAGCTCGCCGACGGAATCGGCGATCACCGGCGAGGAGGCCTTCACGCTCGCCGCGACCTACGGCTTCCCGGTCGAGCTCACGGTCGAGCTCGCCGAGGAGCGCGGCCAGGCAGTCGACGTCGACGGGTACCGGCAGCTGATGGACGAGCACCGCGAGATCTCGCGCGCCGGCGGCGGGAAGGGCGACACGCAGCGGGCCGCGGAGTTCGCCCGCGCGGCCGGCTTCGCGACGCAGTTCGTCGGCTACGAGAAGACCGACGTGCTGACCCAGCTCGGCGCGCTCGAGGAGCTCGGCGACGGCCTCTTCCTCGCGAAGCTGCGCGAGTCGCCGTTCTACCCCGACGGCGGCGGCCAGGTCACCGACCGGGGCGAGCTCGTCGCACGAGGCGACCGGCGCGACGCGCGACGCTGCGCGAGGCGTTCCGCTTCGACGACGACCAGGCGCTGCTGTTCGAGGGCGAGGGCTTCGCCGCGGGCGACCGCGTGCGCGCGCGTCGTGCCCGTGGTCGGTGCGGTTCCCGACGATGGCGAACCACACCGCGACGCACCTGCTCCAGCAGGCGCTGCGCGACGTGCTCGGCGAGCACGTGAAGCAGGCCGGCTCGGCGGTGCGGCCCGACAAGCTGCGCTTCGACTTCACGCCATCCGGACGCGCTCAGCGCGGAGGAGCGCGTCGAGGTCGAGCGGCGCGTGAACGAGAAGGTCTTCGCGAACGCGCCCGTGCGTCATCTTCGAGACGCCGATCGACGAGGCGCGGAAGCTCGGCGCGATGATGCTCTTCGGCGAGAAGTACGGCGACGTCGTCCGCGTCGTCGAGATCCCCGAGTACTCGACCGAGCTCTGCGGCGGCACGCACGTGCGCTCGACCGCCGAGATCGGCCCGTTCGCGATCCTCTCCGAGAGCTCGGTCGGCGCGGGCGCGCGCCGGATCGAGGCGGTCACCTCCGGCGAGGCCTATGCGCTGCTCCACGGCGCGGCCGACGAGGCCGCCGAGCTGCGCGCCGAGCTCGAGCGGCTGCGGAAGGAGCGCGCCAGAAGGAAGCGGCGCCTGCCGCCGGCGGCCGAGTACGTGAGCTACGAGGCGTCGAGGCGGCGGGCGGGGTCAACGTGATCGTCGGCAGGTCGACGGAGCTCTCGACGCCGACGCGCTGCTCGACCTCTCCGACCGGCTGAAGCAGCGCGACGCAGCCGGCCGCGGTCGTGCTCGGCCTCGCGGAGGACGGGCGAGTGCACCTCGTCGCGAACTTCGACGAGCACGCGTCGAGGCGCGCGGGCTCGACGCGTCGAAGGTCGATCCGAGGCGCCTCGGCGCATCGTCGGCGGCGGCGGCGGCGGCCGCCCGACGATGGCGCGCGCCGGCGGCAAGGACCCCGAGAAGCTCCCGGAGGCACTCGCGACCGCCAAGGCGCTGATCCTGGCGGCGCTCTCCTGAAGGTGCTCGCGCTCGACTACGGCCCGGCGCGGACGGGCGTGGCCGTCTCGGACCCGACCGGGACGGTCGCGCGGCCGCTCTGCGTGGTCGAGCGCGCGGCGACCGGGGCCGGGCTCGCCGAGGTGCGCGCGCCTGATCCGCGAGGAGGAGGCCGAGCGCGTCGTCGTCGGGCTGCCGCTCACGCTGAGGGGCGAGCGGGGCGAGCAGGCGAAGGAGACCGAGGCGTTCGTCGACGGCGCTCGAAGCGGTCGTCGACGTGCCGGTCGAGACCTACGACGAGCGGTTCACGACGAATCTCGCCGAGCAGACCGCCGCCGCCGCCGCAGTGGACGCGCTGGCCGCGGCGCACCTTCTGACGTCTTACCTCGAGTGGTCGAGCGCCGCCCGGGAATGATGCCGCCGGTCCAGGGCAAGCCTGGACCGCCGAGGCCTCCGCGCCGTACGGTCGCGCGCCGCCGTGCGCTCGCCGCGCTCGGGCTCGTCGCGGCGGTCGGGCTGGTGGTCGCCGTCGCGCTGTTCGCGATCGACCGCCGCGGCAAGTCTCAGCCGGCGACGACGGCGGTAGCGCCGCCGCTTCGGATCGTCTTCCCCGAGGGCTTCACCCGGCTGGACATGGCCGCCCGCATCACCGCGGTACGCAAGATCGCGGAGCGGCGCCGCGACGTCACACCGACGATGACCGCGCCGGGCTATCTCGTCGCGACCGCGCGCTCGAAGCTCCCGGGCGTGTTCGCCCGCGACGGCAAGACGCGCTCGCTCGAGGGCTTCCTGTTCCCGGCGACCTACGACTTCACCGCCGAGACGACATCGCCGCAGCTCGTGCAGGACCAGCTCGAGGCCTTCCGCGCAAACTGGGCGAAGGTCAACCTTCGCTACGCGCGCTCGAAGAACCTGACGCCGTACGACGTGCTGATCATCGCCTCGATGATCGAGAAGGAGGCGCTGGCGCCCGAGGAGCGCGCGCTCGTCGCCGCGGTGATCTACAACCGGCTCCACAACCGCATGCCGCTCGGGATCGACGCCACGATCCGCTACGGCCTTCACATCCCGCCGACGCAGTCGATCCGCGAGTCGCAGCTCCTGGGCGACAACCCCTACAACACCCGGCGCCGGCACGGGCTGCCGCCGACGCCGATCGCCAATCCAGGCCTCGCGGCGATGCAGGCGGCGGCCCATCCGGCGAAGGTCGATTATCTGTACTACGTGCGCAAGCCCGACAAGCAGCATCACTTCTTCACCGCGAGCTACGCCGCGTTCCTGAAGTACGCGAAGGCGCACGGGTATGGCGGCTAGGAGCTCCTTTCAGAACGAAGCACGGGCTGTCGGGCGGCCCTGGGCGGCGCGATGCGTCGTCCTCAGTCGCCCCAATAGCGTCGCTATTGAGGCTCCCTGCGTCCTAGCCTCGCACTCGCCCAGCGCACCCCGCCAGCGCGTGGTCATTCAGAAATGAGCTCTCCGCGGGTCGTACGGCTGCTCGGGAAGCCGGTCTCGCACTCGCTCTCGCCGCGGATGCAGAACGCGGCGTTCGAGGCGGTCGGCCTGCCGTGGCGCTACGAGGCGCTCGAGGTAGAGCCGGACGGGCTCGAGGCGGCGGTGCGCGGGCTCGACGTCGGCGCCAACGTGACGATCCCGTACAAGGTCGCCGCGTACGACCTCTGCGCGGAGGTGGACGACGCGGCCCGCCGCGCGGTCTCGGTCAACACGCTCGTCGTCCGGGACGGCGAGATCATCGGCGCGAGCACCGACGGGCTCGCTGTCACCGGCGCCGTCGGCGACGTGAGCGGCGCGCAGGTGCTCGTGCTCGGCGCGGGCGGGGCCGCGCGTGCGGTCGTCGCTGCGCTCGAGGCCGCAGGCGCCGAGGTGAGCATCGCCTCGCGCCGAGGCGAGTGGCCGCCGGATGCGAGCCGCGCCGACGTGATCGTGAACGCGACGCCCGTGAAGGACGAGCTGCTCGTCGAGCCGAGCCGCTCGCAGGCCGTGGTCGACCTTGCCTACAACGCCGACGGCTCGGCGACCGCTCTGATCGCGGCCGCGCACCTCGCGGGCTGCCTCACCGTGGTCGACGGGCTCGAGATCCTCGTCCGCCAGGGCGCGGCGTCGTTCGAGCACTGGACGGGCCTGCCCGCCCCGATCGACGTGATGCGGGCCGCCGTGCTGTCGCCTCAGTAGGCTTCGAGGCGTGGCGCTGAGGCTGGCAACTGCGGGCGAGTCGCACGGCCCTGCGCTCGTCGCGATCGTGACCGGGCTCCCCGCGGGGCTCGTGCTCGACCGCGCCGCGATCGACGCGGACCTCGTGCGCCGCCAGCAGGGCTACGGCCGCAGCCCGCGGCAGAAGCTCGAGTCGGACGAGGTCGAGGTGCTCGCCGGGCTCCGTCAGGGGCGGACGCTCGGGACGCCGCTCGCGCTCGTCGTGCGAAACCGCGACCACAAGAACTGGACGTGGGGGATGAACCCGTGGCCGCCCGAGGGCGAGCCGACGGGCAAGGGCATGAAGCCGGTGACGCTGCCGCGGCCGGGCCACGCCGACCTCTCCGGTGTCCTCAAGTACGGGCTCGACGACGTCCGCGACGCGCTCGAGCGCGCGAGCGCGCGGCACACCGCGGTGCACGTCGCCGCGGGCGCCGTCGCGAAGGCGCTGCTCGCGACGATCGGGATCGAGGTCGCCGGCGACACGCTCGAGGTCGGCGGCGCGCGCGGGGAGGACGGGATCCGCGCCGCGATCGACTCGGCGCGCGAGGATCGCGACACGCTCGGCGGGATCGTCGAGGTGCGCGCGACCGGCGTTCCGCCCGGGCTCGGCACCTACGCGGAGAAGGCGGACCGGCTCGACGCGAGGCTCGCCGCCGCGCTCGCCGGGATCCAGGCGGTGAAGGGCTTCGAGGTCGGCGACGGCTTCGCGCTCGCGGCGCTGCGCGGCTCGGCGGCGCACGACGAGATCCGGCCCGGCCTCAGGCGCGACACGAACCGGGCGGGCGGGATCGAGGCCGGGATCTCGAACGGCGAGGAGATCGTCGTGCGCGCCGCGATGAAGCCGCTGCCGACGCTGATGCGCCCGCTCGCCTCGGTCGACCTCGCCACCGGCGAGCCCGCCGAGGCGCTCGTCGAGCGCAGCGACGTCGCCGCGGTCGAGGCGCTCGCCGTCGTCGCCGAGGCCGCCGTCGCGTGGGAGCTCGCCCGCGCCGCGCGCGAGAAGTTCGGCGGCGACGCGCTCGTCGACTTCGTCGCCGCCCACCGCGCGTACACGGAGCGGATCGGCTGGAACACGCGCTAGACACGCACATCGCGCTGATCGGCTACATGGGCGCGGGGAAGACGACCCTCGGCGCGGAGCTCGCGGCGGTCCTGGCGCGGCCGTTCGTCGACGTCGACGCCGAGATCGAGCGTCGCGGCACGTCCATCGCGGACATCTTCCGCGACTCGGGTGAGGCAGCGTTCCGGGTGATCGAGGAAGCCGCGATCGCCGAGGCCCTCCGCTCGTCCGGGCCCGCGGTGATCGCGCTCGGCGGCGGCGCTCTCGGCTCGGACGCGACGCGCGCGCTCCTCGGCGCGCGGGCGTTCACCGTCCTCGTCGAGGTGGATGCGGCCGTCGCGTGGGCGCGGGCCTCTGTCACCGACCGGCCGCTCGCGCAGGACGAGGAGCGCTTCCACGCGCTCTACGCCGAGCGGCTGCCCGTGTACGAGGCGGCGGCCGACGCGAGGTCACGCGACCTGGACGGCGTCCTGCTCGCGGCCGCGGGGATCCACGTCGGCCTCGGCGCGCTCGGCGAGCTCGGCACTCTCGTCCCCGGCGACGGCCCCGTCGCGCTCGTCGCCGACCCGCGCGTCGGCGGGATCCACGGCGCCGCAGCGCAGCTCGCGCTCGGCGACCGGCTCGTCTCGACGCACGAGCTACCCGCCGGCGAGGAGGCGAAGACGGTCGCCGCGCTCGAGCGGCTCTGGAGTGAGCTCCGGCTCGACCGCAGGGGCACGCTCGTCGCGCTCGGCGGCGGCTGCACGACCGACGCGGCCGGGTTCGCAGCGGCGACGTACCTTCGCGGGATCCCCTGGGTGCCGGTGCCGACCTCGCTCGTCGGCCAGGTCGACGCGGGGATCGGCGGCAAGACCGCGCTCGACCTCCCCGGCGGCAAGAACCTCGTCGGCGCGTTCCACTGGCCGGCGCGGGTCGTGATCGATCCGGCGCTGCTCGAGACGCTGCCGCACACCGAGCGGGCCGAGGGCCGCGCCGAGGTCGTCAAGACCGGGCTGCTCGCCGGCGAGCCGCTCTGGGAGCTGCCCGAGCCCGAGCAGGTGCGCCGCTGCGCCGCGGTCAAGGCGGCCTACTGCATCCGCGACCCGCTCGACCGCGGCCCGCGCGCCGCGCTCAACCTCGGCCACACCTTCGCGCACGCGCTCGAGGCGGCGGGCGGCTACGCCGAGCTCACGCACGGCCGCGCGGTCGGGCTCGGGCTCCACGCTGCGCTGCGGCTCTCCGTCGAGCACGCGGGCCTCGAGCCGCTGGTCCTCAAGACGCTGGAGGACGCGCTCCCGCTCGAGCCGGCGCACGTCGACCGCGACCGCGCCTGGGAGGCGCTCCACCGCGACAAGAAGGTCGAGTCGGGACGAGTCCGCCTCGTCCTGCTCGAGGCGCCCGGCCGCCCGGTCACGGGAGTCGAGCTGCCCGACGACGCCGTCCGCGGCGCCCTCGACGGCCTGATCGCCCAGTAGAGTCCGCCCGTGCGCGTCGCCGTCCTGAACGGAGTCAACCTCGATGTCCTCGGGCGCCGCGACCCGAAGCTCTACGGCGGCATCACCGCCTCGGAGCTCGAGACGCAGGATCTACGAGTGGGCCTCGGAGCTCGCGATGAACGTCCGCTGCCGCCAGACGAACAGCGAGGGCGAGTACATCGACTGGATCCACGACGCCTACACCTGGGCCGACGGCGTCGTCCTCAACCCGGCCGCGTGGACGCACTACAGCTGGGCGCTCCGCGACGCGGTCGAGCTGTTCGAGTGCCCGGTGGTCGAGGTGCACCTCTCCAACGTCGAGGAGCGCGAGGAGTGGCGGCGGTTCTCGGTGCTCGCCGACCTCGCGACGAAGCGGATCATGGGCAAGGGCCCCGACGGCTACCGCGAGGCGCTCGAGTTCCTCGCGGCGACGGAGGCGAAGTGACCAGGCTCGACCGCCTGCGCGCGGAGCTCGAGGAGCCGCTCCTCGTCACGAAGGCGATCAACGTCCGCTACCTCTGCGGGCTCGAGAGCTCGAACGCGGCGCTGCTCGTCGAGCCGGACGGGCCGACCCGCCTCTACACGGACTTCCGCTACCGCGAGAAGGCGCGTGCGGTCGAGGGCGTCGAGCTGGTCGAGACGAAGCGCTCGCTGGTGAAGGATCTCGCGGAGCTGCTCTCGGGCCGGGTCGGCTTCGAGGCCGCGCACGTCAGCTACGACTCGTACGGGACGCTCGCCGCGGGCGGGCTCGAGCTCGTGCCGCGGGTCGGCCTCGTCGAGGGGCTGCGCGCGGTGAAGGACGAGGACGAGATCGCGTCGATCCGCCGCGCCGCCGAGCTCGCCGACGAGGGCTTTCGGCAGCTCGCGACCTCGCCGTTCCTCGGCCGGACCGAGCGCGAGCTCGTCTGGCAGCTCGAGAAGAGCTTCCGCGACCTCGGCGCCGACGGTAGCTCGTTCACCGCGATCGTCGCGGCCGGGCCGAACGGCGCTCTCCCGCACGCGAGCCCGGGCGCGCGTGTGGTCGAGCGCGGCCAGCTCGTCGTGGTCGACGCGGGCTGCATGGTCGACGGCTACTGCTCCGACTGCACGCGCACCTACTCCACCGGCGGTCTCTCCGACGAGCTGACGGAGATCTACGAGACGTGCCTCGCGGCGCAGCTCGCCTCGCTGGAGGCGGTGCTCCCGGGCGCGGAGGGAGTCGCAGTCGACGCGGTCGCGCGCGACGCGATCTCCGCGGCCGGCTACGGCGAGGCGTTCGCGCACGGCCTCGGCCACGGCGTCGGGCTCGAGATCCACGAGATGCCGACGCTCTCGACGCTCTCCGTCGACACGCTCGTCGCCGGCAACATCGTCACCGTCGAGCCCGGGATCTACGTGCCCGGCCTCGGCGGCGTCCGCATCGAGGACCTCGTCGTCGTCCGCGACGGCGGCCCGGAGGTGCTGACCCACCTCCCGAAGGAGCTGACCGAGGTCGGCTAGCAGCGAGGACTACGGACCTCGTCTGGGGAGAGTCGACGCACCGGCGGCAGGAGCCTATAGTCGGGAGGCGGCGTCTCCTGGGGGGCAGGCAATGAAGAGGACGGCTCTGGTTGCTGCAGTAGCAGCGCTGGCACTGGCGGCGGCAGCGGCAGCAGTCGCGGGCGTCGGCATCGGCTTCACGTCGGCCAGGAACGCCACCGCCCTCCGTGACCGGTCGACGACCGACATGCCGGACGATTTCCAGGGGCCGCAGGTGCATTTCATGTACGTCATCCCGGCCGACAGAGCGGACAATGAACTCGACACGGACGGGACGATCGAGCAGTCGATCGCACGGATCGAAAACTGGCTCGTCGGGCAAACCGGCAACCAGGCGCTGCGGGTCGACACGTATCACGGTGTCCCGGACATCACGTTCTTCCGTATGCCTCACACGGATGCCCAGGCGGTAAGCCAGGAACCGTGGCCCATCTGGACGATGGGCTCCGATCTCGTCGCCGCGGGCTTCAACAAGCCCAACAAGGTGTACGCCGTCTTCTACGGCGGCTCCAGCACCTGGTCATGCGGTGCCGCCAAGTCGCCGGCCCTACCGCTGCTGGGGGCTATGTACCTGGAAGCCTGGCCCACCGGCGATCCGGAGAAATGCCACGCGTTCGGGACCGGAACGGATCAGCCCGGCTACTTCGACATCGGGATCCTGCACGAGGTGCTGCACGCGATCGGCTTCACGCCGCCATGCGCGCCGCACCAGAGCCAGGACGGGTACGGAGACCACGTCGACGACAGCCCGACGGACATCATGTATGCGCCTGACGCGAGATCGGGGTTCGCCCCCTGGGACGTGTACCACGCCGTTCTCGACTACAACCACGACGACTACTACCGGGCGAACATCCCCGGCTGTCCCGATCTCTCCAACAGCCCGTACCTCACACCGGTGATATCGGTCGATGTCACGACAAGCGGGGACGGCACCGTCGTCAGCGACCCGCCCGGAATCTCGTGCTCGCCGGCGTGCGACTCCGCCCTTCTCGCGCCCCCGGTAACGCTCACCGCCACCCCGAGCGCCGGACAGAGGTTCGTCGGGTGGAGCGGAGGTTGCAGCGGAACCGGGACGTGCACGCTGAAAGCCAGCGCAAATGTGACCGCCCAATTCGCTCCGGCGTCGTACGGCCGGTCGCTCTCGTTGCGCTTCCGAGCTCACCAGCTGGTAGGCACCCTCACAGCGGACGCCGACGGCTCGGCCTGCGTGGCAGGCGTCGCAGTAGCGCTCGAGCGCCGAACGACGCACGGCTGGACAACGATTCGCCGGCTGCGTACCGGTGACGCAGGCGGCTTCGCCGTCGCGGTCCCGAAGGGCCGCGCGAGCTACCGGGCTCTCGCCCCTGCGATGAAGGTCAACGGCGAGCAATGCGAACAGGCGACATCCAAGACCGTCGCGAGCCGCTGAGAGAGTCGTCACCTCACCCCGGCGTCGCTCGAGCACTTGGCCGCCTCCGTCTATGCCGGTGACGATCGGATCAAGGTGGCGGTGATCTACTCGGGCACCGACCTCGGCGCCATCCCATCTCTGTTCGGAAAGCCCTCGGACTACGCGGCCTTCCTCGGGCTCGAGCTCGGGTACTGGTACGGCGGTCCGGATCGACCTTGCGCGCGTCAACGCTGGCCCGAATTCGCTGTCGGCTAGACTCGCCGCCGTGGCCGACGTCGTCTCCACCAACGAGTTCAAGAACGGGATGCACATCGAGATCGAGGGCTCGGTGTGGCGGATCGTCGAGTTCCAGCACGTCAAGCCCGGGCAAGGGCGGCGCGTTCGTGCGCACCAAGGTGAAGAGCATCGACTCGGGCTCCGTCGTCGACCGCACCTTCCGCGCCGGCGAGAAGTTCGCGCGGATCTTCACCGAGGTGAAGAACATGCAGTACCTCTACGACACCGGCGACGAGGTCGTGTTCATGGACGCGGAGAACTACGAGCAGCTCTCGCTCACGCACGCGTCGCTCGAGGACGAGCTGCCGTACCTCGTCCCGTCGAGCTCGGTGCAGCTCCTCTTCGTCGGCGGCAAGCCGTCGGGCGTGCAGCTGCCGGCGTCGCTCGAGCTCGACCGTGGCCGAGACCGAGTCCGGCGTGAAGGGCGACACGGTCTCGAACGTGACGAAGCCGGCGACGCTCGAGACCGGCGCGGTCGTGCAGGTGCCGCTCTTCGTGAACCCGGGCGACCGGATCAAGGTCGATCCGCGCGAAGGGCGTTACATCTCGAGGGCGTAAGGTTGGGCATCACCGCTCTCGCCGACACGACGATTCGCCTGCTCGGCCAGGAGCCGCTGGCCGGGCGGATGCCGACCGCCGAGCTGCTCCGGCTCGCCGAGATCCTCGACGGCGCGGGCTTCGCGACCTCGAGGTCTCGGGCGGCGGCGTCTTCGACAGCGCGGTCAAGCGCGGCGTCGAGAGCCCGTGGGAGCGGATCCGCGCGATCAAGGCGCGGACGAAGACGCCGCTCGGGCTCGCGCTCCGCGGCCGCTTCCTCGTCGGCTCGCGGCCCGTCGACGGCGACTTCGTGCGCCGCTTCGTCGCCTGCGCGGCCGAGAGCGGGATCGACGTCTTCCGGCTCCACGACCCGCTCAACGACGTCTCGAACCTGAGCGAGGCGGCGGAGGCGATCGCCGCGGCCGGCCGCGAGTTCGAGGCCGGGCTCGTCTACGGCTCCGGCCTCACCGGCGAGACGGAGGCGCTCGTCGGGCCAGGCCCGCAAGCTGCCGGAGCTCGGCGCCGCGCGCGTGCTCCTCCACGATCCCTCGGGCTCGCTCCAGCCGCACCGCGCGCAGCGAGCTCGTCGGCCGAGCTGCACGAGGCGACGCGGGCTGCCGGTCGGGATCTACTGCCAGGGCGCCTCGGGCGACGCGCTCGCGACCGCGCTCGAGGCCGCGCGGGCCGGCGCCGACCTGATCGCCTGCTCGATCTACCCGCTCGCGCTCGCGCTCCACCGCGTCTCCGGCGAGGGCGTCGCCGAGGCGCTCGCCGGGCTCGGGCTCGACACCGGCGTCGACGTGCCCGCGCTCTGGCGCGCGTCCGACCTCGTCGACGAGCACATCGGCGACGAGCCGGTCGCGCCGCTCGCGCCGCGGATCGCCGTGCGCGCCGCCGAGCACAGCTGCCGGCCGGGCTCGTCGCGGCGCTCGACGCGCACCTGCGCACGCACGCCGCCGGCGACCGGCTCGACGACGTGCTGACGAGCTCGACACGATCCGCACCGAGGCCGGCTGGCCGCCGCTCGCGCCGCCGATCGGGCAGATCCTCGCCTCGCAGGCGCTCCTCCACGTGCTCTCGGCCGAGCCGCTACGTCACCGTCATCGACGAGCTGCGCTCGCTGCTCGAGGGCCGCTACGGCACGCCGCCCGGGCCCGATCGACCCGATCGTCCGCCGCGCCGTCGAGCTGCAGCGGGACCCGGACGCCGCGGAGGACGCCGCGCCGGTCGATCTGAGCGACGTGCGCGAGCAGGCCGAGGGGCTCGCCTCGAGCGAGGAGGAGCTGCTCCTGCTCGCGCTGTTCGGCGAGGAGGCCGAGCCGCTGCTGCACGCGATCCGCGGCCGCGCCGAGCCGCGAGGACTCGTTCGGCGCCTCGGGCGTCGACCGCCAGCAGGCCGAGCGGATCCGCGAGCTCGTGCGCATCGTCCAGGAGTCGGGCGTCGCGGAGATCGAGATCGAGGAGGACGGGATGCGCGTCACGGTGCGCCGCACCGACGAGCCGCTCGAGGGCGTGCTACGACCCGCTCGGGTCCGGCCGAGCCCGAGCTCGCGCCGGTCGCAGCCGCGCGACAACGGCATCGTCCGCGTCGAGGCGCCGATGGTCGGCACCTTCTACCGCGCCGCGCAGCCGGGCGCGCCGCCGTTCGTCGAGGACGGCGACGCGGTCGCGCCGGGCGAGACGCTCTGCATCCTCGAGGCGATGAAGCTGATGAACGAGGTCAAGGCCGAGGTCGAGGGGATCGTCCGCGCGATCCACGTCGAGGACGCCCAGCCGGTCGAGTACGGCCAGCTGCTCTTCGAGCTCGAGCGGATCGGCGCGCCGCCCGCTCGACGCCGTCTAGCCATGTTCTCCGCGCGTCCTGGTCGCGAACCGCGGCGAGATCGCCGTCCGCGTGATCCGCGCCCTCCACGAGCTCGGCATCGAGGCGGTCGCGGTCTACTCGACCGCCGACGAGGACGCGCTGCACGTGCGGCTCGCCGACCGCGCGGTGCGCATCGGCCCGCCGCCGGCCGCCGCGAGCTACCTCAGCATCCCGTCGCTCATCGCCGCGGCCGAGACGACCGGCTGCGACGCCGTCCATCCCGGCTACGGCTTCCTCTCCGAGAACCCGGCCTTCGTCGCGCGCGTGCGAGGAGCAACGACCTCGTCTTCGTCGGGCCGGGCGCCGAGGTGATGGAGCGGATGGGCGACAAGGCGCTCGCCAAGCACGAGCTGCGCGCCGCCGACGTGCCGCTCGTCCCCGGCACCGACGGCGCGACGACGCTCGCCGAGGCGCGGGCCGCGGCCGCCGAGCTCGGCTACCCGGTGCTGCTGAAGGCGTCGGCCGGCGGCGGCGGCAAGGGGATGCGGCTCGTCGCCGACCCGGCCGAGCTCGACGACGCCTTCCAGACCGCGTCCGCCGAGGCGCAGGCCGCGTTCGGCGACGGCGACCTCTACCTCGAGAAGGCGCTCGTCCCGGCGCGCCACGTCGAGGTGCAGGTGCTCTGCGACACGCAGGGCGGCGTGCTGACGCTCGGCGAGCGCGAGTGCTCGATCCAGCGCCGCCACCAGAAGCTCGTCGAGGAGTCGCCGTCGCCGGCGCTCGACCCGGAGCTGCGCGAGGCGATGGAGGCCGCCGCCGAGCGCGCCTGCCGCGCGATCGGCTACGCGAACGCGGGCACGTTCGAGTTCCTGCTCGGCCCCGACGGCACGTTCTCGTTCATCGAGCTGAACGCGCGGCTCCAGGTCGAGCATCCGGTCACCGAGCTCTGCACCGGGATCGACATCGTCCGCGAGCAGCTGCGGATCGCGGCCGGCGAGCCGCTGTCGGTGACCGGCCGCGCGCCGCGTCGCGGCCACGCGATCGAGATCCGGATCAACGCCGAGGACCCGACGCGCGACTTCCTGCCGTCGCCCGGGACGGATCGCGCGCTTCCGGCCGCCGCTCGGCCCCGGGGTCCGGGTCGACACGTGCGTCGAGGACGGCACCGAGATCCCGCCGTTCTACGACTCGCTGGTCGCGAAGCTGATCGTCTGGGACGACGACCGGCCCGCGGCGATCGCCCGGGCCGAGCGCGCGCTCGAGGAGCTCGAGGTCGACGGGCGTGCCGACGACGCGCGAGTTCGCGCTCGACGTCCTCCGCAGCGAGGAGTTCACGAGCGGCGAGTACTCGACGAGCTACCTCGACGAGCTCGAGCCGGCGCTCGCGGAGACGGCCTCGTGAGCCACGTGATCGAGCGGCCCGGCGGCTCGGTCACGGTCACCGACGCCGCGCTGCAGCAGGTCGTCGCCGGCGCCGATCGGCCTCGTGCCGGGCGCGCAGGCCGCGCCGGCGCCGCGGGCGTCGAGATCGAGGTCAAGGCCGGCCGCGCCCGGGTCGAGCTCGAGCTGCGCGCGCCGATCGGCGCCGTGCTGCCCGAGCTCGCCGCGCGGCGTGCAGGAGAACGTGACCGTCGGCGCTCGCCGGCGATGTGCGGGCTCGTCGTCGACGCGGTCGACGTCACCGTCGGCGAGCTCGTCGCGTGAGCTCGCGCCGCGCAGGCCCGCCGGCAGGCGCTCTTCCTCCTCTACCAGTGGGACGTGACCGGGCAGCCGCTGGCCTCGCTGTACGAGGGCGAGATCGACCCGTTCGCGCGCGAGCTGGCCGAGAGCGGTCACCGAGCAGGCGCCGGAGCTCGACGCGCGGATCACGGCCGCGTCGGAGGGCTGGCCGGCCGACCGGCTCGGCGCCGTCGAGCGCAACGTCCTGCGGATCGGCGATCTACGAGCTCGAGCCGGAGAGCGTGCCGCCCGAGGTCGCGATCGACGAGGCGGTCGAGCTTGCAAAGCGCTACGCGACCGACGAGGCGGCGAAGCCTCGTGAACGGGATCCTGGGACGCATCGCAGCGGGAGGCGCGTGGCATGAGCGCCGAGGAGAGTCGCTCGAGCGCGCCGAGGCGCTGCTCGCGCAGCTCGAGGCGACGCGCGCGCGAGCTCGAGGCGCTCGACGAGGACGACGATCCCGACAAGGCGATCGAGGTCCTCGCAGGAGCTCGCCGAGATCGCGAAGGAGGTCGAGGCGGAGCTCGCGCGCGCGAAGCGCGAAGCCGAGGCGGAGGCCGATGCGGACGCCTGACGAGCTGCGCGCGCTCGTCGAGGAGTACCTCGCGGCGCTCGCGCTCACGCCCGAGCTGCACGGCCAGGCCGAGTCGGTGCGCTACGCGCTCGAGGGCGGCGGCAAGCGCGTGCGGCCGGTGCTCTGCCTCGCGACCGCGCGAGGCCGCGGGCGCGACGCCCGAGCAGGCGCTGCCCGCGGCGGCGGCGCTCGAGCTCGTCCACTCGTTCTCGCTCGTCCACGACGACCTGCCCGCGCTCGACGACGACGCCGAGCGCCGCGGCCAGCCGAGCGTCTGGGCGGCCTACGGCGAGGCGACGGCGATCCTCGCCGGCGACGCGCTGCTCGCCGAGGCGTTCCGGCTCGCGCTCTCGTACCCGACGCCGCACGCGGGCCGCGAGCTCGCCGAGGCGACGCTCGGGATGATCGGCGGCCAGTACCTCGACGTCGACGGCACCGCGCCACGACGACGGAGACGCTGCACCGGCTGAAGACGGGCTGCCTCTTCGCGGCCTCGGTCGGGCTGCGCGCTCTGGGCCGCCGAGGTGCCCGAGGCGGAGCAGGCGCCGTGGCGCGCGTTCGGCGGCGAGCTCGGCCTGCTCTTCCAGATCGTCGACGACATCCTCGACGGCGACGGCTACGTGCGTCGACCCACGGCGCCGCGAGGCGCGCGACGGCTCGCCGACGAGGCCGCAGAGCGCGCCCAGGCGCGCGCTCGAGCGAGATCGCCGCGGACACCTCGGTGCTCGAGGAGATCGTCGGCGGGCTCACCGCCCGCACCGTGTGACGAAGAAGCGGCTCGACGTCCTGCTCGTCGAGCGCGGGCTCGCCGAGAGCCGTGCGCAGGCGCAGGCGCTCGTGCTGGCCGGGCTCGTGCCCGGGCACGCGAAGGCCGGCGAGCAGGTCGACGAGGCGCGCCGAGCTCGACGGTCGAGCGCGCCGCCGCCGTTCGTCTCGCGCGGCGGGCGAGAAGCTCGCGAACGCGCTCGACGCGTTCGGCGTCGACGTGACCGGGCTCGACTGCCTCGACGTCGGCGCCTCGACCGGCGGCTTCACCGACTGCCTGCTCCAGCGCGGCGCGGCGCGGGTGATCGCGCTCGACGTCGGCTACGGCCAGCTCCATCCGAAGCTCCGCGACGACCCGCGCGTGACCGTGCTCGAGCGGACGAACGCGCGCGCGCTCGACGGAGCTGCCGTTCCCGCCGCAGCTCGTCACCTGCGACGTCTCGTTCATCTCGCTGCGCACGGCGCTGCCGCCCGCGCTCGCGCTCGCCGCGCCCGGCTGGCGGCGCTCGTGCTCGTGAAGCCGCAGTTCGAGGCGGGCCGCGCCGAGGTGCGGCAAGGGCGGGTCGTCCGCGACCTCGAGGTGCGCCGGCGCGTGCTGCGCGAGGTCGCCGAGGCGGCGCTCGCCTGGCGGGGCGCGGGTCGCCGGCGTCGTAGACTCCGGGTCTGCCGGGCCGAAAGGGAAACCGTGAGTTCGTTCCTCCACCTCGTCCACGACGAGCGAGCCCGCACTCACCGCCGAGCTCGAGCCTGGATCGCCGCCGCCGTCGCCTGAGCCGGTGCGGCGCGCCGTCGGCTCACGCACGGCGCGCGCGGCCACGATCGGCGCCGCGCTCGCGCGCGTGCAGGCGACCGCGGACGCGGCCGGCGTCGAGCTCCTGTACTCCGACGAGGAGCGCGCGAAGCACGGCCTGCCGCCGACGGCGACGACTCGGCGGCGCGACCTCGCGGTCGTGCTCGGCGGCGACGGCACGATGCTGCGCGCGCTCAGCCGGTTCCTCGGACACCGGCGTGCCCGTGATCGGCGTCAACTTCGGCCGCGTCGGCTTCCTCACCGCGATCGAGCCGGACCGAGCTCGAGCCGGACCTGGCCCGCGTCTTCGCGGGCGAGCTACCGCGTCGTCGAGCTGCCGACGCTCGACGCGATGGTCGGCGCGGACACGGCGCGTCGCGGTCAACGACGTCGTCGCGGCGAGCTCGACGCCTCGGCCGGATGGTCGAGCTCGCGTGGGCGATCGGCGGCGAGGATCTCGGCACGCCAGCCCTGCGACGGCGCTGATCTGCGCCACGCCGTCCGGCTCGACCGCGTACAACCTCTCGAACGGCGGCCCCGTGCTCGTCTGGGGCCTCGACGCGATGGCGGTCACGTTCGTCGCGCCGCACTCGCTCCACGCGCGGCCGCTCGTCGTCCCGCGCGGCGCTCGACGTCGTGATCGGGAACCGCACGCCCGACGTCGGCCGTGACCGTGCTCGTCGACGGCCACGTCGTCGGCGAGCTCGCGCCCGGACGGCGCGCGTCACGATCCGCCTCGGCGAGCGGCGCAGCCTGCTCGCGACCCTGCCCGAGGTGACGTTCTTCCGCCGCTACCGAGACCTTCGGCCCTAGAGCCAGTCGCTGCGCCGCTGGAATACGATCCGGTGCTTCGCGACTCCGGATCGAGAATCTCGTGCTCATCCGCGAGGCGGAGCTCGAGCTCGGCGCCGGGGCTGAACGCGATCACCGGCGAGACCGGCGCCGGGAAGACGATCCTCGCGCAGGCGATCGGGCTGCTGCTCGGCGCGAAGGGCGACGCCGCGCTACATCGGCGCCGGCGCCGGCGAGGCGTACGTCGAGGCCGAGCTCGACCTGCCCGACGGCTTGCTCGACGAGGAGGGCTTCGAGGCGCTCGCCGAGCTGCGGCCCGACGACGAGGAAGGGCTCGTGCTCGCGCGGCGCGTGTTCGCCGACGGGCGCACGCGCGCCTACGCGTGGGGCCGCAGCGCCGCGCGCGAGGACGTCGCCGCCGCGGCCGAGCGGCTGATCGCGATGTCCGGCCAGTTCGAGCAGCGCCGCCTCGGCCGGCCCGCGTACCAGCTCGACGTGCTCGACGCGTTCTGCGGCGAGGAGCAGGCGCGCCGCCGCCGCGAGGCGCGCGATCGCCTGGCGCGAGCTCGCCGCCGCGCGGCGCGCGCCACGACGAGCTCACGCGCGACGCGGCCGCGGCCGCGGCGCGGCTCGAGGAGCTGCGCGCGCTCGTCGACGACACGGAGGGGCTCGAGCCCGGGCACCGAGGACGAGCCTGCGCGCCGAGCGCGAGCGGCTCCGCCACGTCACCGAGCTCGCCGAGGCGCGCCGACGACCGCCGCCGAGGCGCTCGCGCCCGACGACGGCGAGGGCGCCGCCGGGCTCGACGGGCGCCGCCGAGCGCGCGGTCGCGCCGCTCGAGCGGCTCGCGCCCGAGCTCGAGCAGGCCGGCGACGAGCTGCGCGACGCCGAGCTCCGCCTGCGCGAGACGGCGAGCGCGCTGCGGGCGTTCCTCGCCTCGCTCGAGGCCGAGCCCGGCCGGCTCGAGGAGGTCGAGGCCGAGCTCGACCGGATCGCCGACGCCAAGCGCCGCTTCCGCGCCGCGACGCTACGAGGAGCTGCTCGCGCGCGCCGCCGAGGCCCGGGCCGAGCTCGACGCGCTCGCGGAGGGCCACGATCCGGCGCGCGCCGCCGCCGAGGAGCTCGCGGCCGCCGAGGCGCAAGGTCGCGAGCTCGCGCAGGAGCTTCGCGAGCGCGCGCACGGAAGCGCTCGCCCCGTTCGCGGCGGCCGTCGCCGAGGAGCTGCGCGGCGTCGGGCATGGGCGAGGGCGAGTTCCGCGTCGAGCTGCGGCGAGCGCGACCCCGGCCCGACCGGCGCCGACGAGGTCTCGTTCCTGATCCGCCCGAACCCGGGCCTGCCGTTCGCGCCGGTCGCCGAGACCGCCTCGGGCGGCGAGCTCTCTCGCATCGCGCTCGCGATCGCCGCGGTCGGCGGCGGCGAGACGATGGTCTTCGACGAGATCGACGCCGGCATCGGCGGCGAGACGGCGCACGCCGTCGGCCGACACGCTCGCGCGGCTCGGCGCGCGCGCCCAGGTGGTCACGATCACGCACCTGCCGCAGATCGCGAGCCTCGCCGACCGCCACTTCCGGGTCGAGAAGGTGCCCGGCGACCCGACGCACACGCGGATCGACCGGCTCGCCGAGGCCGAGCGCCGCGAGGAGCTGCGAGCGGATGCTCGGCGGCCGCGAGTTCCTCGCGCGCTGGCAGCGGGGAGCGAGTAGCGGGATCGATGGCGATCAGCGACACCGATCCGTCGCAAGCCGGCAGCGGCGACGCGCAGCTTCGTCGAGTTCACCGGCCGCGCCCGGCTCGACCGGCGCACGAAGCACCTCGTCCAAGCGGCTCTCGCCCGACGACATCGCGATCATCGACCACCGCGACCTCGACCGCGTCTCGGCGGAGGAGCTCGTCGAGTCGGGCGTGCGCGTCGTCGTCAACGTGTCCGAGTCGCAGACCGGCCGCTACCCGAATCCCGGCCCGCTGCTGCTCGTCCGCGGCGGCGTGCGCCTGATCGACGCGCCCGGCGCGCCGCTCTTCGACACCGTCTCCGAGGGCGAGCTGCTCTCCGTCCGCGGCGGCGGCGTCTTCCGCAACGGCACCTGCCTCGCGAGCGGGCGCGTGCTCGAAGCAGCCCGAGCTCGAGCGCTCGCTCGAGCAGCGGAAGGACCGGGTCACGGAGGCGCTCGAGTCGTTCGCCGAGAACACGATGCGCTACCTGCGCGAGGAGGGCCGCCTGCTCGCGGAGGGGATCGACTTCCCGCCGCTCAAGACGCGCTTCCGCGACCGCCACGCGCTCGTCGTCGCGCGCGGCCCGGGCCACAAGCGCGACCTCCACATCGTCCGGCCGTACATCCGCGACTTCAAGCCCGTGCTGGTCGCGGTCGACGGCGGCGCCGACGCGCTGCTCGAGGCCGGGCTACACGCCCGCACGTGATCGTCGGCGACATGGACTCGGTCTCCGACCGCGCGCTGCAGGTCGGGCGCCGAGCTCGTCGTCCACGCCTACCGCGGCGGCGGCGCGCCCGGGGCCGAGCGGCTCGACCGGCTCGGGCTCCCGTACCAGGTCGTCCCGGCGCCCGGGATCAGCGAGGACGTCGCGCTGCTGCTCGCCTACGAGAAGGGCGCCGAGCTGATCGTCGCGGTCGGCACGCACTTCAACCTGATCGAGTTCCTCGAGCGGAACCGCGCCGGGATGTCGTCGACCTTCGTGACGCGGCTGAAGGTGGGGGAGATCCTCGTCGACGCGAAGGGCGTGTCGCGGCTCGCGTCGCGCCAGGTCGGGGTGTGGCCGCTCGTCGCGTTCGTCGTCGCCGCGGTCTCGGCGCGATCGTGGTCGCCGTCGCCGCCTCGCCGCCGCTGCGCCACCTGATCGAGCTGTTCGGGCTCCGGCTCCGCTCGCTCGCTCGGCCTCGGCTAGTTGCCGATCCGCGAGGCCACGCGCGCGAGCTGCTCGCCTCCCGCGAGGACGTCTGGACGTTCATCGCCGAGCCGTACCACCTCGCCGACTGGTGGCCCGGGATCGGCGGCGTCAAGCCCGACCGGCGCGGGCTCGCGCGCCGGCGCCGCGGTGGGAGGTCGACGGCGGCAACGCGCCGACGCTGCTTCCGGCAAGGCGCACGAGCGCGACGTGCTGCTCGTCGACGAGGTCGAGCGCGCCGATCGCTGCTCGCGCTTCCGGCTCGAACGGCCGGCGGCTCGACGTCGAGCTCCGCCTCGAGCGAGCCGGCGCCGGGCCGGACGACGGCGCACCTGCGCGGTCGAGCGCGCCGTGGCTCGTGAGCCTCGGCCGCTCGTTCCCGGAGCACGCGCTGGCCCGGCTGCACGACCTTGTCCAGACCGGCGCGCGGCTTTAGCTCTACCCTCTGCCGGCGGATGTTCGACTTCCGCTACCACGTCGCCTCGCTCGCCGCCGTCTTCGTCGCGCTCGTGATCGGGATCGTCGTCGGCGTCGGCGTCTCCTCGAACGACACGCTCTCGCGACTCCGAGCGCAAGCTCCTGAACGAGCAGATCGGCCGAGCTGCAGGCCGCGCTACGACCGCGCTCGCGGGGCAGCTGAACGCAGCTGCAGGACGCAGGAGCGCGCCGCGTCGGCGTTCGTCGAGGACGCCTACCCGGCGGTGATGCAGCGACCGGCTCAAGGGCAAGCGCCTCGCGGCTCGTCTTCGTCGGGCCGAGCGACGCCGGGACGCGCGAACCTCGTCGAGAGGCTCGTTCGCCGACTCCGGGCGGCGCGCTGCCGCGCTACCGCGCGCTCAAGGTGCCGGTCGACCCCGTCGCGATCGAGCAGGCGCTCGCCTCGCGGCCGGCGCTCGCGGCCAAGCTACGCGGGGCCGGCCGGGCTCGAGAAGCTCGGCCAGGAGCTCGGCAGAGAGCTCGTCAAGGGCGGCAAGACGCCGCTCTGGGACGCGCTCTCGAACCTGCTCGTGGTGGAGCGGCTCGGCGGGATGCTCGGCCCGCTCGACGGCGTCGTCGCTGGTGCGCACGGCGACGCCGCAGCACGGGCCGACCGTCGGGTTCCTGCACGGGTTCTACGCGGGGCTCGGCTCGGCCGGCGCGCCAGCTCGTCGGCGTCGAGACCTCGGGGACGCAGGTCTCGGCGATGCCGGTCTTCCGGCAGCTCGGGATCTCCGACGCGTCGACGACCTGCAGACACCGGCCGGTCGCCTCGCGCTCGCCGCTGCTCCTCGCCGGCGCCCAGCCGGGGCACTACGGCGCTGGACCAGACGGCCGACGCACGCCGTCCTGCCGCCGCTGCCGGGTGGCTGAGCCCGCTGACCGTCCTCGTCGCCGCGCGCGACGAGGAGGAGCGGATCGGCGACGACCGTCGCCGCGCTGCGCGTGCGTTTCCCGGCGCGGCGGTGATCGTCGCCGACGACGGCTCGCGCGACGGCACCGCCGCCGCGGCGGCCGGCCGCGGGCGCAACGGTGCTCTCGCTGCCCGCGCCGCGGCAAGGGGCAGGCGCTCACCGCCGCGCGAGCGCGCCGCGCCGCCCGGGCCGCTCCTGCTCTGCGACGCCGACCTGCGCGGCGACCCTGCGCCGCTCCTCGCGGAGCGAGGCCGACCTCGCGATCGCCGCGTTCGCCGGCGGAGCGGCGGCGGGTTCGGGATCGCAAAGCGGATCGCGACGCGGCTGCTCGTGCGCCTCCGCTCCGGCTACGACGCCGCGCGAGCCGCTCTCGGGCCAGCGCGCACTCTCGCCCGCGGCGCGCGAGCGCGTGCTTCCCGCTCGCGCGCCGGCTTCGGCTGCGAGGTGCGGATGACGATCGACGCGGTGCGTGCCGGCCTCGACGGTCGACGAGGTCGAGCTCGACGCTGGAGCATCGCGCGACCGGCCGCGACCTCGCCGGGTTCGTGCACCGCGGCCGCCAGCTCGCTCGACGCGCTCGCTCGCGACCGGCCCGCTGCGGGTCAACCACCGCGGGCTGCGGCTGCCGCTCGTCGGCTGCGGTGCGTCGCGCCTCGACGGGCCCGGCGGTCGCCGCGGTCGCCGCTGTCGGCCTGGCCGACGACCTCTGGAGCGGGCCCGAGCGCGGCTTCCGCGCGCACCTCCGCAGCGGGCGCACGACGGGCGTGCTGAAGCTCGTCGCGATCCCCGCGGTCGGGCTCGCCGCGACGCGGTCGCTCTCCGGCGCGCTGCTCGTCGGCCTGTCCGCGAACGCGCTCAACCAGCTCGACACGCGCCCGGGCCGCGCGCTCAAGGCGTACCTGCTCGCCCGCGCCGCGCTCGCGGACGGCCGCGGCGCGCCGACCTGCTCGCCGTCCTCCTGCTCCCATACGATCTTCGCGAGATGGGGATGCTCGGAGACGCCGGCTCGAACGCGCTCGGCGCCGTGCTAGGTTTGAGTCCGTGAGCGAGATTCACGGGCGCGGGACGGTGGATCGGCGATCGGTGCCCTCGCGACCCTCACGATCGTCGGGGAGCGTCGCTCGCTCGGCGCGCTGATCGAGCGGCTCGCCGCGTGCTCGGGCCCTCGACCGGCTCGGCCGGGCCCGCCGTGAGCACGCAGCCGACGAAGTACGTCTTCGTCACCGGCGGCGTCGTCTCCGTCGCTCGGCAAGGGCATCATCGCCGCGTCGCTCGGCGCGCCTGCTGAAGGCGCGCGGCCTGCGCGTCCAGGTGCAGAAGTTCGACCCGTACCTGAACGTCGATCCCGGGCACGATGAGCCCGTTCCAGCACGGCGAGGTGTTCGTGACCGAGGACGGCGCCGAGACCGATCTCGACATCGGCCACTACGAGCGCTTCATCGACGAGAACCTCTCGCGCAACGCGAGCCACACCGCGGGCGCGATCTGGTACGCCGTGCTCCGCAAGGAGCGCAAGGGCGAGTACCTCGGCGCGACCGTGCAGGTGATCCCGCACATCACGAACGAGATCAAGGAGCGGATCCGCCGCGTCAGCGAGGCCGCCGCCGTGCGACGTCGTGATCTCCGAGATCGGCGGCACCGTCGGCGACATCGAGTCGCTGCCGTTCCTCGAGGCGATCCGCCAGTTCCGGCGCGAGGTCGGGCCCGAGAACGTGCTCTACCTCCACGTCACGCTCGTGCCGTATCATCGAGGCGGCCGGCGAGCTGAAGACGAAGCCGACCCAGCACTCGGTGAACGAGCTGCGCCGCATCGGTATCCATCCCGACATCGTCGTCTGCCGCTCGCGCGACGACGCTCTCGCGCGAGATCCGCGAGAAGATCGCGCTCTTCGCCGACGTCGACGTCGAGGGCGGTGATCGCGAGCCCGGACGTGCCCGACGTCTACCTCGTGCCCGAAGGTGCTGCAGGCGCAGGGCCTCGACACGCTCGTCTGCCGAGAAGCTCGGCCTCGGCGGCGGCCCGACCGACCTCGGCGAGTGGGACGAGCTGGTCGAGCGCGATCGGCCGGCGCGAGGGCGAGGTCGAGATCGCGCTCGTCGGCAAGTACGTGAAGCTCCAGGACGCCTACCTCTCGGTGCACGAGGCGCTCAAGCACGCGGGGATCCATCTCGGCACGCGCGTGCGGGTGCGCTGGGTGGACGCCGAGAACATGTCGCTACGAGGAGGCGGCCGAGAGCTCGAGCAGGTCGACGGGGTGCTCGTGCCCGGCGGCTTCGGCTCGCGCGGCTGGGAGGGGAAGATCCTCGCCTGCCGCGTCGCGCGCGAGCGCGGGATCCCGTACCTCGGCATCTGCCTCGGGATGCACGTCGCCGTCTCCGAGTTCGCCCGCCACGTCGTGCGGGCTCGAAGGCGCGAACTCGACGGAGATGGATCCCGAGACGCCCGTACCCGGTGATCGACCTGCTGCCCGAGCAGAAGGAGATCGAGGACCTCGGCGGGACGATGCGGCTCGGCGCGCAGGCGGTCGAGCTCGCCGAGGGGACGCGGACGCGCGAGATCTACGGCGAGGCGGTGATCCACGAGCGCCACCGGCACCGCTACGAGGTGAACAACCATCTCCGCCCGACGCTCGTCGAGGCCGGGCTCGTCGTCTCGGGCACCTTCCAGGAGGGCCGGCTCGTCGAGATCATCGAGCTCCCGGACCATCCGTGGTTCGTCGCGAGCCAGTTCCACCCGGAGTTCAAGTCGCGGCCGACGCGGCCGGCGCCGCTGTTCCGCGAGTTCGTCGGGCGCCGCGCTCGAGCGCAGCCGCTCGCGCGAGGCCGTCTCGCTGCGCGCGCCTGCGTAGAGTTCGGCGCGTGCTGCCGGATCCGCTGACGCTCTTCCTCGAGCTCGCCGCGATGCCGAGCCCGCCCGGGCAGGAGCGCGCCGTCGCGGACCGGGTGCTCGCCTACCTGCGGCGAGCTCGGGCTCGACGCGTCGGAGGACGGCGCGGGGCCCGTGGTCGGCTCGCACGATCGGGAATCTCTACTGCCGGCTCGAGGCGACCGCGTCCGGGCCGGCCGCTCTTCTTCTGCGCGCATCTCGACACGGTGCCGCCGAGCGGGCCGCTCGAGCCGGTGGTCGAGGACGGCTGTCGTGCGGAACGCGGGCGGGACGATCCTCGGCGGCGACAACAAGGCTGCGGTCGTCGCGATGCTCGAGGCCGTGCGGCGGGTGCTCGAGGAGGGCCGGCCGCACGCGGGGATCGAGCTCGTCTTCACGCCGAAGGAGGAGGTCGGGCTGCTCGGCGCCGCGGCGTTCGACGACATCGCGGCTCTCGGCGCGGCGTCGGGTTCGTCTACGACCAGCAGGGCCCGATCGGCGAGATCGTGCTCGGCGCGCCGACGCAGCGGTCGCTCTTCGTGAAGTTCCACGGGCGCGCGGCCCACGCGGGGATGGTGCCCGAGGAGGGCCGCTCGGCGATCGCGGCCGCCGCACGCGCGATCGCCGACCTGCGGCTCGGACGGCTCGACGAGGAGACGACTCGGCCAACGTCGGCCTGATCTCCGGCGGGACGGCGCGCAACATCGTCCCGGAGTGGTGCACGTTCGAGGCCGAGGCGCGTTCGCACGACGAGCAGCGCGCTCGGCGACGTGGTCGGCGAGATGCTCGACGCGTTCGCGTTCGCGGCGAGCGCGGCCGACTGCGAGGTCGAGACGAGCGTGCAGGAGAGCTACCGCGGCTACCGCTTCCGCCGCGACGACGTCGCCGTGGCAGCTGGCGGCCGGCGCGCTCGGCGCGGACCGGGCACACGCCGAGCTACGCGCTCACCGGCGGCGGCGCCGACGCGAACGTCTTCAACCTGCGCGGGCTCGCGTGCGTGAACCTCGCGAACGGGATGACCGACATCCACACCCCGAACGAGCAGATCGCGGTCGCCGATCTCGAGGCGATGGTCGACGTGACGCTCGCGCTCGCTCGACCTCGCGCGCGATGCCGCTTAGCCTGCGCCGCGGCACGGTCACGGCGATCGTCGAGCGCGAGGAGGGGCTCGTCCGCTGCGAGGTCGACGGCGCGCCCTGCGTCGCGTATCCGCGGCTGACCGGGCCGGTCGCGCTCGGCGACGAGGTGCTCGTGAACGTGCAGGCGCGCGAGCTCGGGCTCGGCTCGGGCGGGTTCGACGTGCTGTACGCGAACCTGACGCGCGGCCTCGAGCTTCCGGCCGAGCCCGGCGCTCACGTGATGAAGCTGCCGTATACGCCGCTCCAGGCCGCCGTCCGCCACGCGGAGGAGGACGGGCCGCTCGCCGAGTCGCTCGCCGCGATGCCCGTCGTCTGCTGCTCGCTGCACAGCCAGCTCGTGCCGGTGTGCGCGGGGATCGGCGCGGGGGTTCGGGTCGCGTACGTGCAGGTTGCGGGCGGCGCGCTGCCGGTGTCGCTGTCGGACGCGGTGCGGGTGCTGAAGGCGCGCGGGCTCGTCGAGACGGCGGTCGCAGCCGGCGCGTGCGTCGACGGTGACGTCGCGTGCGTCAACGTCGCCTCTGCGCTCGCATGGGCGCGGCGCGCCGGCTTCGACGTCGTCGTGTGCGCGGTCGGCCCGGGGATCGTCGGCACCGGGTCGTGGCTCGGCCACGGCGGGTCAGCGGCGGCCGAGGCCGCGAACGCCGCGAGCGCGCTGGGCGGGCTCCCCGTGCTCGCGGTGCGGTACTCGGACGCCGATGCGCGCGAGCGCCACCGCGGCGTGTCCCACCACACGCGCGCGGCGCTGGCGCTCTGTCTCGGCCGGGTCGCGGTGGCCTGGCCGATCGGGCTCGAGGCGCCGGGGTGGCTCGAGCCGCGCGAGCTCGTGGACGTGACCGGCTGGGAGGAGGCCTGCGCGGGGCTGCCGCTCTCGCACATGGGTCGCGGGCCCGGCGAGGAGCCCGGCTTCTTCGCCGCCGCGTTCGCCGCCGGCCGGCTGGCGCGAGGGCTGGTGCCGTAGTGGAGACCGGCGGCTCGGGCCGGTGGTCGGTCTCGGCACCTGGAACACGTTCGCGGGCAAGCGCGCTGTTGCGCGCGAGGTCGTCGGCGCGGCGCTCGACGCGGGCGTCCGGGTGTTCGACTCGTCGCCGATGTACGGCGAGGCCGAGGCGTCGCTCGTCGGAGGCGCTGCAGGGGCGGCGCGAGGACGCCGTCGTGGCGACGAAGATCTGGACCGCATCGCCGGCGGAGGCGCGCGCCAGTACGAGGCGCAGCTTCGGTGGTTCGGCCGGATCGAGATCGAGCAGGTGCACAACCTCGTCGAGTGGCGCGAGCACCTGCCGTGGCTCGAGGAGGAGCGCGAGGCCGGGCGGATCGGCCGGCTCGGCGTCACGCACTACTCGGCGGGCGCGTTGCCCGAGCTCGCCGAGGCACTTCGCACGCGGCCGGTTCCAGACGGTGCAGGTGCCGCTGCAACCCGCTCGAGCGCGAGGCCGAGAACGAGGTGCTGCCGCTCGCGGCGGAGCTGGGCGTCGCCGTGATCGTGATGCGCCCGCTCGGCCAGGGCGCGCTCGCGCGCCGCGAGCCGCCGCCGGAGGTGCTCGCGGAGCTCGGCGTCGAGACGTGGGCGCAGGCGCTCCTCAAGTGGGCGCTGTCAGACGAGCGGGTGGACGTCGTGATCCCCGCGACGAAGCAACCCGCCCGGGCGGTCGAGAACGCCGCAGCGGGCACAGGGCCGTGGTTCGATCCGGAGCAACGAGCCTTGGTCGCGCAACTCGCCGTACGTCGATAGTCACCCAGTAAGGGGAAGACCCCGAGCGCCCCACCGCGATCGATCCTAATCGCGAATTGCGGACTCGTGGCGCATCGAAGCGTGGCGCCTTCGTGACGATCACTCCCCGACCGGCTATCGTTGCCGCGGCGATGAGGATCGGTGTCGCCAAGGAGATCAAGACCGACGAGTACCGCGTCGCGCTGACGCCTGCCGGCGCGCACGAGCTGATCCGGCGCGGCCACGACGTGACCCTCGAGCACGGGGCCGGAGAAGGCAGCTCGTTCCCGGATTCGGCCTACGAAGCCGTCGGCGCCCACACCGCGGCGGTCGACGACGTCTGGGGCGACTCCGAGCTGCGTCCTCAAGGTCAAGGAGCCGATCGCATCCGAGTACCGCCAGCTGCGCGAGGGGCTCGTCCTCTTCACCTACCTCCATCTCGCGGCCGACCGCCCGCTCACGGAGGCGCTGATCGCGAGCGGGATCCGCGCAGTCGCCTACGAGACGGTCGAGACCGAGCAGCGGCAGCTGCCCCTGCTCGCGCCGATGAGCGAGGTCGCCGGCCGGCTCGCGGCACAGGCCGGCGCCCATTTCCTCGAGAAGCCGCTCGGCGGCCGCGGCCTCCTGCTCGGCGGCGTGCCCGGGGTCTCCCCGGGCAAGGTGGTCGTGATCGGCGGCGGCATCGTCGGCTACAACGCGGCGCGTGATCGCCCTCGGCCTCGGCGGCCAGGTCACGATCCTCGAGCGCTCGATCGACCGCATGCGCCATCTCGAGGAGGTGCTCTCGGGCCGTGTCACGCTGCTGATGTCGAGCGCGCTGCAGGTCGAGTCGTCGGTCGCCGACGCCGACGTCGTGATCGGCGCCGTCCTCATCCCGGGCGCCGTCGCGCCCAAGCTCGTCACCCGCGAGATGGTGCGCGAGATGAAGGAGGGCTCGGTCATCTGCGACGTCGCGATCGACCAGGGCGGCTGCTTCGAGACCTCACACCCGACCACGCACACCGAGCCCGTGTACGTCGTCGACGGCGTCACGCACTACTGCGTCGCGAACATGCCCGGCGCCGTGCCGATCACCTCGACGAAGGCGCTGACCAACGCGACGCTTCCGTACGTCGAGGCGATCGCCGACCACGGCCTCGCCGGCGCGGTCGCTCTCGACGCGGCGCTCGCGCGCGGGGTCAACGTGATCGACGGCAAGGTGACCTGCGAGCCGGTCGCGGAGGCGCACGACCTCGCGTATACGCCGCTGGAGAGCGTCCTGCCGCTCTCCGCGGTGAACTAGGAGGCCGGCGTCTCGGTCTTCGGCGGCTGGTTCTTCTGCGGCGAGATCTTCACCACGACCCAGGTCACCAGCGCCGCGAGCGAGATCACGCTCACGATGAAGAGGACGAGCCCGAGTAGGCCGAGGACAGTCACCATCGCGACCGTAGAATAGCTGTATGGCCAGGGCATGCGTGATCGTGCTGGATGCGGTCGGGGCCGGAGCGCTCCCCGACGCGGACTACCTACGGCGACGAGGGATCCGACACGCTCGGCAATGTCGCGCGCGCAGTCGGCGGGCTCGATCTGCCCGCGCTCGAGGCGCTCGGGCTCGGGAACGTCGAGCCGCTCGAGGGCTGCCCGCCCCAGCCCGGAGCGCCCGCGGTCGCCGGCCGGCTGCTCGAGCGCTCGAAGGGCAAGGACACGACCACCGGCCACTGGGAGCTGATGGGCGTGATCACGCCGCAGCCGATGCCGACCTATCCGCACGGGTTTCCGTACGACGTGATCGACCCGTTCATGAACCGGACCGGGCGCGGCGTGATCGGGAACAGGCCGGCGTCCGGCACGGAGATCATCCAGGAGCTCGGCGAGGAGCATCAGAAGACCGGCAAGTGGATCGTCTACACGTCCGCCGACTCGGTCTTCCAGATCGCGGCCCACGAGGAGACGGTCCCGCTCGAGGAGCTCTACGACGGCGTGCGCGATCGCCCGCGAGATCCTGACGGGGAAGCACGCTGTCGGCCGGGTGATCGCCCGGCCGTTCAAGGGCGAGCCGGGCAACTACGAGCGAACCGCGAACCGCCACGACTTCTCGCTCGAGCCGAAGCGCCCGAACTACCTGACGCTGATCCGCGAGGCGGGCGGCACGGTGCACGGCGTGGGCAAGATCCCGGACATCTTCGCCGGCTGCGACATCGACGAGTCGTATCCCGACGAAGTCGAACGTGGAGGGGATCACCGTCACCGAGCGGCTGCTTCGCGAGGTCGATGAGGGGCTGATCTTCACGAACCTCGTCGAGACCGACTCGCTCTGGGGCCACCGGAACGACCCGGTCAACTTCCACCGCTGTCTCCAGGACTTCGACCGGCGCCTGTACGACCTGCTCGAGGCGCTGCGCCCCGGCGACCTGCTGATCCTGACGTCCGACCACGGCTGCGATCCGACGACGCCGTCGACCGACCACTCGCGCGAGCACGGGCTCCTGCTCGCCTACGTCGAGGGCCACAACGCCGCCGGGCGCATCCACGAGGGCGAGTTCGCGGACGTCGGCGCGACCGTCAACGCATGGTTGGGAGGTAAGTCGCCATCGAAGGGGATCCCCGGGCAGCCGATCGTCGCGCGCTGAAGCTCGACAACCCGCTCGTCGTCACGTGGGAGTACGCCAGCGAGGAGCGGCTGGTGAAGCGCAGCGCCGCCTACCGGAACCTCGTCGACGGCCCGCACGCCGAGGAGATCGCGTTCGACGCGGTGGCGGAGGTGCGGCCGCGGCGAGTGCTCGAGGTCGGCTGCGGGACCGGCGATTTCGCCGCGCGGGTGAAGAGCGAGCTCGACCCCGACGACCTGATCGTGATCGATCTCTCGCCGCGCATGGTCGAGCTCAGCGCAGCCGCGGGGCTCGACGCGCGGGTCGGCGACGTCCAGGCGCTCACCTTCGACGACGAGAGCTTCGACTGCGTGATCGCCGGGTGGGTGCTCTACCACGTGGAGGCGCTCGAACAGGCGATCCTCGAGTGCCGCCGTGTGCTGCGGCCGGGCGGAACGCTGGTCGCCGCGACGCTCGGAGTGGACAACCTCCACGAGGTCTGGGAGCTGCTCGGCGACTCCTCGCGCGACCAGCTCTCGTTCTCCCGCGAGAACGGGATCGAGCGTGCTCACGCCGTACTTCGAGCACGTCGAGCTGCGCGACGCGCAGGCGGTCGCCGTGTTCCCCGACTCCGAGGCGATGCGGTCGGTGGTGGCGGTCAACATCACGCATGCGCACCTCGCCGACCGTGTGCCGCCGTTCAGCGAGCCGTTCCGCGCGCGGTACTCGCACGCGGTGTTCGTCGCGCGCAAGGCGGGCTGATGCCGCGGCTCGACGATCCCGAGCTCGTGCGGCGCGAGTACGCGGACGAGTCGCGGTTCGCGGTACGGGCGGCGGCGCAGCAGGCCTCGACGGGCCCGGATCCAAAGCAGGTCGCGTTCGAGGCGGTCGCCGAGGTCGAGCCGCGCCGCGTGCTCGAGGTCGGGCCGGGCCGGGGAGAGGTCGCGGAGCGGATCGCACGTGAGCTCCGCTCGCACGTGACGGCTGTCGACCAGTCGGAGCGCATGGTCGAGCTGACACGGGCGCGTGGGATCGAGACGATCGTGGGCGACGTCCAGGCCTTGCCGTTTGCGGACGCCTCGTTCGACTGCGCGCTCGCGGCCTGGATGCTCTACCACGTCCCCGACCTCGACCGGGGCCTCGCGGAGCTGGCCCGCGTCCTCGTCCCCGGCGGGCGCCTCGTCGCCGTGACGAACACCGACCTGAACCTGCCGGAGCTCTGGGGCCGGTTCGGCGCGCACGCCGTCAGAACGCACAGCTTCAACGCCGAGAACGGCGCCGCCGTGCTCGAGCGGCACTTTGCGCGGGTCGAGCGCCGAGACGTCGAGGGAACGGTCACGTTCCCGGACTGGGAGGCGGCCCGGCGCTACGTGGCCTCCTCCGTCACGCGAGCGGATCTCGCGGAGCGGCTCCAGCCGTTCGATGGGCCACTCGTCTGCAGGCGCCTGGTCGCGGTCTTCGTCGCCGAGACGGTGCGCTGATCCTTCCGGCGGAGCTGATCCAGCGCAAGCGCGACGGTGAGGAGCTCGAGCGACGAGCGAGCTCGCCGAGCTCGTGCTCTCGTACACCGCCGGCGATGTGCCCGACTACCAGATGGCCGCGTTCCTGATGGCCGTCTACTTCCGCGGGCTGTCGCACGCGGAGACCTTCGCGCTCACCGACGCGATGATCCGAAGCGGCGAGACGCTCGACCTCGGCGCGGCTGCTCGGCCGGAAGGTCGTGGACAAGCACTCGACCGGCGGCGTCGGCGACAAGACCTCGCTCGCCGTCGGCCCGATCGTCGCCGCGTGCGGCGTCCCGTTCGGGAAGATGAGCGGCCGCGGCCTCGGCCACACCGGCGGCACGCTCGACAAGCTCGAGTCGATCCCGGGCTATCAGGTCGAGCTGTCGCTCGACCGGTTCGTCGCGCAGGTGCGCGACGTCGGGCTCGCGATCGTCGGGCAGACCGCCGACCTCGTCCCCGCCGACAAGAAGCTCTACGCGCTCCGCGACGTGACGGCGACGGTCGACAACGTCTCGCTGATCGCCGCGAGCATCATGTCGAAGAAGCTCGCCGGCGGCGCCGACGCGATCGTGCTCGACGTGAAGGTCGGCGACGGCGCGTTCATGAAGACCGAGGACGACGCCCGCACGCTGGCGAACGAGATGATCGAGCTCGGGCGGCGGGCCGGTCGCGAGGTCGTCTGCCTGCTCACGGACATGGACCAGCCGCTCGGGAGCGCAGTCGGAAACGCGCTCGAGGTGCGCGAGGCGGTCGCGACGGTACGCGGCGACGGGCCGGCCGACTTCACCGAGCTCGTCCTCGACGCGTGCGCTCGCCTCCTCGCTCTCTCCGATCTCGGCATCGACCTCGCGGCCGGACGAGCCCGCGCGGAGGCCGCCGTCGCCGACGGCTCGGCGCTCGACGCCTACGAGCGTTGGATCCGGGCGCAGGGCGGCGACCCCGACGAGGCCGCGCTGCCGAGCGCGCCGATCGTCCGTCCGGTCACGGCGGATCGCGACGGCTACGTCGGCTCGCTCGGCGCGATCGCGGTCGGCCGTGCCGCGCTCCGGCTCGGCGCCGGCAGGCGCACGAAGGAGGACGCGATCGACCACGCGGTCGGGATCCTCTGCCTCGCCAAGCGCGGCGACCGGGTCGAGGCGGGGGAGCCGCTGGCCGAGGTCCATGCGCGCGACATGGTGTCCGCGGCCGCTTGCGTCTCCGACGTCGCTGCGGCGTACGCCCTCGCCGACGAACCTCCGCCGGAGCGCCCACTCGTGCTCGACGTGCTCGAGAGCTAGTCGTGCCGGAGCTGCCCGAGGTCGAGACAGTCCGGCGCCGGCTGGTGCCCGCGCTCGAGGGACGGGTGTTCGAGCGGGTCGAGATCGGCGACTCGAGGCTCGTGCGGCCCTACGAACCCGATGTCGTCGCCGCCGAGCTCGTCGGCGAGCGTGTCTCTGCGCTGGATCGACGCGGCAAGTATCTGATTGTCCGGTTCGAAAGCGGTCGATCTCTGCTGATTCACCTCCGGATGACGGGGAGTCTTCGCCACGCGCCGGGCGGGAGCCTCGAGGACGACCCGTACCGACGTGCTGTTGTCAGATTAGACGACGGATCGGACGTCGCCTACCGCGATGTGCGGCGGTTCGGCACCTGGCTGCTGCTGGAGCCGGGCGAGCTCGACGGGTACCTCGGCGCGCGGCTCGGGCCCGAGCCGCTCTCGCCCGCGTTCACGGCCGCCGTCCTCCGCGCGCGGCTCGCGGGACGCAGGGCGCCGCTGAAGTCGGTGCTGCTCGACCAGCGCGCGATCGCGGGGCTCGGGAACATCTACGTCGACGAGGCACTCTGGCGCGCACGGCTCCACCCCCTTCGACTCGCCGGGGAGCTCGACCCGGACGAGCAGCGCCGGCTCCACCGGAGCATCCGGCGCGTGCTCGAGCTCGGCGTCGCCCGCCAGGGAGCGACGCTACGCGACTACGCGACTCCCGACGGTGCGAGCGGATCGATGCAGCACGAGTTCAACGTCTACGGCCGCGCGGGCGAGCCGTGCCCGCGCTGCGGCACGCCGATCGAGCGGATCGTCCTCGGCGGCCGGGGCACCTGGTCGTGCCCGTCCTGCCAGCCGCGGCGCCCGTAGGTGCCCCCTCTAGACTTGTCTCCGGGATGGCGGGGCGCGGCTACAAGACGGAGGCGGTCGTGCTGCGCTCGATGCGCTTCGGCGAATCCGATCGCGTGCTCCACCTCTATACGCTCGACCGGGGTCGCGTCGGCGCGCTCGCGAAGGGGGTGCGCAAGACGAAGTCGCGCTTCGGTGCCCGCCTCGAGCCGCTCTCGCACGCCGAGCTGATGCTCCACCAGGGCTCCGGCGAGCTGCACACGGTCACCGGCGCCGAGCTCATCCATTCGCACCACGCATCGCGCGAGGAGCCGTACCGCCTCGGGGTCGGACTGATCGGGCTCGAGGCGATGCTGCGCCTGTTCAGCGAGCAGGAGGCGAATCCGCGAGCCTTCGAGGCGCTGACACGGTTTCTCGATCTGCTCGACGCAGCGCAGAGTCGCGCACCGGGGCGCCCTGCCCTCGATCCGCTCGCACTGTCGTTCCAGCTCAAGCTGCTCTGGCTCTCCGGCTACCTGCCCCATCTGGCGAGCTGCGCCGAGTGCGGCTCGGATGCGGGGATCGTCGGCTACTCGCCGAAGGCGGGCGGTGCCGTGTGCCGTGACTGCGGGGCCGGAGCGCTGGCGCTGTCGCCGGCAGGGCTCCAGGGGATCGACTCGCTGCTGCGGCGCCCGCTCGCCGAGGCGTGGGAGGCTGGGCTCACCGATCGTGCGGCGCGCGACGCGCTCAGTGTGATCACCGCGTGGTACGAGTACCACGGCGGCTTTCGGCTGCGAACGCTCTCCGCCTAGGCGGCCAATGTCGGGCCCGGGCAGGTGTGGCATTGACCCTCTAGGGAGTCAGCTCGACGCGGCCGGGCGCCGGTTCGCGCCGCAGGGTGCCGTCGTCGTCGACGCGGTACTGGCCGACCCAGTCGAGGCGCGGCGAGTAGACATGAATCGTCACCGCCGGCTCGCCTTCTGCGTGCCGGATCCGATGGATATATCCGGGGCCGCCGTGGAGAGAGGCGCCGGGAGCAAGCCGGACTTCGACGTTGTCGCCGCCGAGGCGAAGCTGGGCCTCGCGCACAGCGCCTGCGACGACGCAGACCCCGACGCTCGAGATGAAGTGGTCGTGGAAGCCTGTGCCCTGGCCCGGCATCCAGGAGAGCACCCATGCGTCCATCCGCTCGTCCTCGTAGATCAGCTCGTAGCGGCGCCGCTCCGGGTCCGTGCGGACGAGCGGCTCCCAGATCGCGGGCCGTGCGCCGATCTGGAGCGCGGCCTCCTCGAGCTCCGTCGCATCGAGCAGCCCGTCGTGCGGAACGAGGTCTTCCAGCGTGGCGTAGACAGGCCCTGACATCCAGTACAGCCTATCCGCGCCTGCGGCTTGACCCGGGCCGAACTAGCTGCGGCGGCGGAGCGGACGGTCCCAGGCGTGCAGCGCCTCGCGGTGGCGGATCACCGTCACGACGAGGGCGGCGGTCAGCGAGAGCAGACCGGTGAACACGAACACGTCGGCAAGGTTGAATGCGGTGATCCCGCGGCCGGTGGCGACCACGATCGGATCGGGCACGGCCAGGGAATTCACCATGCCCGAGACGAGGTTCCCGAGTACGCCTCCGGCGAGGATGCCGGCGGCGATCGCAACGGGGAACGACGGGATTCGCATGAGCGCGACGACTGCGCCGAGGATCGCGAGGGACAGCGCGACCCACGCCGTTGAGCGGGTGTGGAAGGCCCACTGCGGCGTCGGCGTGACGGCCTTGTACCACAGGTCTGCCGTCGCGAGCAGCGCCGTCAGGCCAAGCGTTGCCAGTGCCCTCCCCCTCATGGGGGATAGCGTATAACACCTTTGGGGCGCGGTCTATGCTGGCACACGTGTTGCGGACGCTCCCCGGAGGCTTCGAGCTCGACGACGATCCGGCCCGCATCGACGTCGGCGAGGTCCACCGGTTCCTCTCGTCCGAGTCGTACTGGGCTCGCGGACGGTCGCGTGAGACCGTCGAGAGGCTCGTACGCACGGCTGACCGCGTCGTGGGGCTGTACGACGGTGAGCGGCAGATCGGGTTCGCGCGGGGCGTGTCGGATGGCCTCGCGTTCGCGTATCTCGCCGACGTGTACGTCGTCGCGGACCACCGCGGGCGCGGGCTCGGGGTCGAGCTGGTCCGCGAGATGGTCGAGAACGGCCCGTACGCGAGCTGCAAGTGGGTGCTGCACACCGCAGACGCGCACGAGCTCTATCGGAAGCTCGGCTTCGGCGCGCCGTCGGAGCGTCTGATGGAGCGTGACCCGAACCTGAGCGGCGCGCAGGACTAGGCACGCTTTCGGCACATTCCCGCGCGACCGCGCGGGCTAATCTCCTGTAGCCCCGTGGGCGGGTGGGGGATAGGGATGGGACCTTCCACGGCGGGCCCGTCGCGCCGCTCCGAGTAGGATCAACGGCCCGTGGCGGCCCTCAACTTCCAGGAGATGATCGCGGCGCTCGAGCGCTACTGGGCCGACTACGGCTGCGTGCTGATGCAGCCGTACCACACCGAGGTCGGCGGCCGGAACGATGAACCCGGCGACGTTCCTCCGCGCGCTCGGCCCGAAGCCGTGGAAGACCGCGCTACGTCGAGCCGTCGATCCGCCCGACCGACGGCCGCTACGGCGAGAACCCGTACCGGTTCCAGCACTACTTCCAGTACCAGGTGATCCTCAAGCCGTCGCCCGACGACGTGCTCGACCTCTACTTCGGCTCGCTCGCCGCGCTCGGGATCGACCTCGCGGCGCACGACATCCGCCTCGTCGAGGACGACTGGGAGCAGCCGACGCTCGGCGCCTGGGGACTCGGCTGGGAGGTCTGGATCGACGGCATGGAGGTGACGCAGTTCACGTACTTCCAGCAGGTCGGCGGCCTCGACCTCGACCTGATCCCGGCCGAGATCACCTACGGGCTCGAGCGGCTCGCCATGTTCCTCCAGGACAAGCGGAGCGGCGTTCGACCTCGAGTGGGCGCCCGGCGTCACGCTGGGCGACGTCTACCGCGAGAACGAGCGCCAGTGGTCGATCTACAACTTCGAGGAGGCGCCGGTCGACGTGCTCACGCGCCGCTTCGGCGAGTACGAGGCCGAGTGCCTGCACCTCGTCGAGCGCCGGCTGCCGCTCCCGGCCTACGACCAGGTGCTGAAGTGCTCGCACACGTTCAACCTGCTCGACGCGCGCGGTGCGATCTCCGTCACCGAGCGCGCGGCCTACATCGGCCGTGTCCGCAACCTCGCGCGCACCGTCGCGCAGCTCTACGTCGAGCTGGAGGTGGGGGATGCCGACGCTGCTGTTTGAGATCGGCTGCGAGGAGCTGCCCGCCTCGGCGTGCCGCGAGGCCGGAGCAGCAACTTCCGGCGCTCTGCCTCGAGCACCTCGGCGCGGAGCCGTCCAGGGTCTACGTCGGGCCGCGGCGGCTGGCCGTGCTCGTCGAGGACGTGTCGGGCGAGGCGGCGCCCGAAGTGGGTCAAGGGCCCGCCGGTCGACGCTGCGCGAGAAGGCCGCGGCCGGATTCGCGCAAGCGCTACGGCGTCACCGCCGACGAGCTCGAGGAGCGAGACGGCTTCCTCGGCGTCGAGGTGCCGGGACAAGCCTGCTCGCGGAGCGGCTCGCCGCGATCCTGCGACGCGCTCGCGTTCTCGAAGTCGATGCAGTGGGAGGCCGGCGGGCTTCGCTTCGCTCGGCCGGTGCGCTGGCTGTGCGCCCGCCTCGACGACGCCGTCGTCCTCGGCGACGGCAGCTCCTTCGGGCACCGCGTCACCTCGGGCCGGATCGAGGTCCCGTCCGCGCAGAGCTACGCCGAGACGCTGCGCGGGCACGGGGTCGAGCCGGACGCGGCCGAGCGCCGCGCGCAGATCCTCGCCGGCGCTGCCGGAGCGGCTGGCGCGACCCGCTCGGGAAGCTCGAGGAGGTCGTGTACCTCGTCGAGAGCGTCGCCGTGCTCGAGGGCGCGCTTCGACGAGCGGTTCCTCGCGCTGCCGCCGCGGGTGATCGAGACGGCGATGCAGTCGCACCAGCGGTACTTCCCGCTCGCCGGCGCCCGCTTCGCGTTCGTCGCCAACGGCGGCGACCCGGCGCTCGTGATCCGCGGCAACGAGCGCGTGCTCGAGGGCCGGCTCGACGATGCGACCTTCACCTTCGAGCGCGATCTCGCCGTCGGGATCGACGAGCTCGCGGCTCGCCTCGGCTCGATCACCTTCTTCCGGGGCGCCGGCTCGTTCGCCGACAAGACCGACCGGCTCGTGCAGCTCGTCGACCGGCTCGGCGGCGGGGACGCGACGCGCGAGGCGGCCCGGCTCAGCAAGGCCGATCAGGCCTCCGAGCTCGTGCGCGAGTTTCCCGACCTCGAAGGCCATATCGGCGCCGAGTACGCGCGCGCGGCCGGCTATCCGGAGGCCGTCTGCGCCGCGATCGACGAGCACTACCTCCCGGACGGAGCCGACGCGCCGCTGCCGTCGACCGAGGCCGGGCGCCTGCTCTCCGCCGCCGACAAGATCGACAGCCTCACGGTCGCCTTCGAGCTCGGGCACAAGCCGAGCGGCTCCCGCGACCCGTACGGGCTCCGGCGGGCCGCGATCGGCCTCTGCCGGCTCGCCGTCGAGGGAGGGCTCGTGCTCGAGCTGGACGGAGACGTGAAGGAGTTCGTCGAGGAGCGGCTCGAGGGCCTGCTCGACGTTCCGGTCGAGCTCGTTCGAGCCGCACGCGCCTCCGCGCTGCAGGATCTCGGCGGGATCGCGGCGCTCGCCGAGGCGCTCGACTCGCTCGAGGCAGCACGCCTCGAGCAGGTCGTCACCGTCTACAAGCGCTCCGACCGGATCGCGCGTGACGCCGAGCCGGGCGACGTCGATCCCGCGCTCTTCCAGGAGGACGCCGAGCGCGAGGTCTTCGACGCGCTCGAGGCCGCCCGCGAGCCGATCGGAGCGGTCGCCCGGCGCGACTTCGAGACTGCGTTCGCCGCCGCGGCCGCGCTGGCGGAGCCGCTTGAGCGGTTCTTCGAGGACGTGCTCGTGATGGCCCAGGACGAGGCTGTCCGCCGGAACAGGCTGCGGCTCCTGCTCGACGTGCGCGACACGCTCGGCCGGCTCGGCGACCTCTCGCAGCTCCCGGGCTAGCTGCGTGGCGACGCCTGCGATCGCCGCGGCCGAGCAGGCTGGAATCACGTTTCATCTGCACGCCTACGAGCACGATCCGAAGGCCGAGTCGTACGGGCTCGAGGCGGCGGAGAAGCTCGGTGTCGAGCCCGGCCGCGTCTTCAAGACGCTCGTCGCCTCGGTCGAGGGGAAGCTGCGCGTCGCCGTCGTCCCGGTCACCGCGCAGCTCGACCTGAAGGCGCTCGGAAAGCGCGCCGAGCTGGCGACGCCGGCCGACGCCGAGCGCGCGACCGGCTACGTCACCGGCGGGATCTCGCCGCTCGGCCAGCGCAGGCGGCTCCCCACGGTCGTCGACGCCTCGGCGCTCGGGCACGAGACCGTCTTCGTCAGCGCGGGGCGCCGCGGCCTCGAGCTCGAGCTCGGCCCGCACGACCTCGTCCGGCTGACAGGGGCGAGCGTCGCGGCGATAGCCTCCGCGCGATGAGCGCCGCGACTCCCGTCGAGCTGCACGTCGTCTCGGACTCCACGGGCGAGACGGCGGCCCGGCTCGTGCTCGCGCTCGAGGCGCAGTTCCCCGAGCAGCCGTTCGAGGAGGTACGCCACCCGCGCGTCGAGTCGGTGGACGACCTCGCGCTCGCCGTCAACCGCGCGAAGGGCCGGCCCGCCGTCGTCGTCTACACGCTCGTCAAGCCCGATCTGCGGGACGCGATGCGCCAGCTCTGCCGCCGGGCGAAGGTCCACTACTGCGACCTTCTCGGCCATCCGATCGACGCGGTCGCGCGGGTCTCGGGGCAGGCGGCGAAGATGACGCCCGGCGCCAGGCCCGCGCTCGACACGGCGTACTTCAAGCGGATCGAGGCGATCGAGTTCGCGGTCAAGTACGACGACGGGATGGGGCGGGGGCTCAAGGAGGCCGACATCGTCCTGGTCGGGGTCTCGCGCACCTCGAAGACCCCGCTCTCGATCTACCTCGGCTACCTCGGGCACAAGACCGCGAACGTCCCGATCGTGAAAGGGATCTCCCCGCCGCCCGACCTGTTCGAGATCGAGCCGGCGAAGATCGTCGGCCTCACGATCGACGCGCAGCGGCTCGCCGAGATCCGCTCGGCCCGGGCTCGCACGATGGGCTCCTCGAAGGGCCGCTACGCCGAGCTCGCCGAGATCTACGAGGAGCTCGAGCAGGCGACCGCGATCCACCGCCGGCTCGGCTGCCCGGTGCTCGAGGTCTCTGAGGCCTCGATCGAGGAGACCGCGCACAAGATCATCCGGATGGTCGCCCGGCGCCGCGCCGAGGTCGCCTCGTGAGACCGAAGCCCCCCGTCCCGATGCGGTACTGGCTGCTTTGGTGGTTCCTGCTCGGGGTCGGCGACCTGCTCTTCTACGTGATCCTCACGCCGATCTGGCTGGGCCTGCGGGTTGCGGCGTGGCTGGCGGAGTTCCGCTCGCGGCGACGCCGTCCAGAAACGCCTGCACCTCCGCCGGCGACCTGAGGCGCACCACGGTGAAGCGCTCCATCAGCGCCGGGTACTCGCGCCGGTGCCGGAAGTGGGCGCGCACCGTCCACCAAAACAGCGTGTCCCGGCCCCAGAACATGTTCCGCCAGCTCTCGCGGTTGCCGTTCCAGAGCTCCACGTCGTTCCGGATCCGCCCGTGCGTACGTCGCAGGAGCCGGCCCATGATCAGCGTCAGCGGCTGGTCGAGCCAGAGGACGGTGTCGGCGCGCTCCCAGAGGAGGTCGCCGAGCTTGGCCCGGTAGCCGCCGTCGATCACCCATCCGTCGGAGGCGGCCGTCACCGCCTCGACGCGCTCGCGCAGCACCTGGGCGCTCGCCTCCGTCCAGTTCGGCCCGTGGTGCAGGGCGTCCAGCTCGGTATAGGGGACGCCGAGCCGCTCGGCGAGCGCGCGGCCAAGCGTCGACTTCCCGTTGCAGCTCGCGCCGGTGACGAACACGCGCCTCACGGCGCGGACTCTAGAGGTCGGTCACGAAGGAGGTGAGCGCGCGCATGTACTGCGAGCGCTCGAACTCCTCGGGATCGGGGCACGAGGCCTGGCTCATGCTCCCCTTCAGCTGCTCGACCGAGTCGTACTCGCCCTTCTCGAGCAGCGCGCGAAGCCCGATCACGAGCTCGCGCAGCCGCTCGGGCCCGTCGCGCAGGAGCGCCGAGGTCGTCATCGTCACGTCTGCGCCCGCGAGCAGCAGCTTCAGCACGTCCTCGGGCCGATGGACCCCCGTCGTCGCGGCGAGCGAGGCGGCGACGCGCCCGCGCAGGATCGCGATCCAGCGCAGCGGCAGCAGCAGCTCGGCCGAGGTCGAGAGGTTGACCTTGGGCACGACGGTGAGCGTCTCGAGGTCGATGTCCGGCTGGACGAACCGGTTGAAGAGGACGAGCCCGTCGGCGCCGGCCTCGGCGAGGCGGCGCGCCATGTCGCCATCGAGCTGAAGTACGGCCCGATCTTGACCGCGAGCGGGATCGTGACCACCTCGCGCACGGCCCGCACGAGCTCGAGGTAGCGCTCCTCGACCTGCTCGGAGCTCATCGAAGGCGTCTGTCGCGACGAAGTAGACGTTCAGCTCGAGCGCGTCGGCGCCCGCGTCCTGCGATCAGCTTCGCGTAGCGCACCCAGCCTCCCGGCGACGATGCCGTTCAGGCTCCCGATCACCGGGATCGTGAGCAGCTCCTTCGCGGCCGCGAGGTGGTCGAGGTACGGCCTCGGGGCCGGTGTTGTAGTCGTCGAGCTCGGGAAAGTAGCGTGAGCGCCTCGGCGAAGCTCTCCGGCCCGCCTCGAGCGCCCGGTGCACCTCGAAGCGCCTCGTGCTCGATCTGCTCCTCGAACAGCGAGGGCAGGACGACGGCGGCGGCGCCGGCGTCCTCGAGCCGCCGCAGCATCTCGAGGTCGCTGGCCGAGCGGCGAGGCGCGAGGCGACGAGCGGGCTTCGCGAGCTCGAGCCCGAGGTAGCGCGTGCGCAGGTCGACGGTCATTCGCTCGTCTCCTGTCGGTGTGGTCGACCTCCGCCATCTGCTCGTAGAGGTGGCGGCGCCGGTCGACGTCCTCCTGCGCCGAGCACGGCGAGGCGCGCGGCCTCCTCCGGCTCGGCGCGCGCGAGCATCGCGAAGCGCGCCTCCTTGTCGGTGAAGGCGGAGAGCGGCAGCTTCGGGGCGCGCGAGTCGAGGTGGAACGGGTGCTCGCCGGCTCGCGCCGCGGGTCGTAGCGGTAGAGCGGCCAGTAGCCGGTGTCGACGGCGTCCTTCTGCTGCTCCATGCCCATCGCGCATGTCGATCCCGTGCGCGATGCAGTGGCTGTAGGCGATCACGAGCGACGGGCCGGGATAGGCCTCCGCCTCGGCGAGCGCCTTCACGGTCTGCGGGTTGTCGGCGCCCATCGCGATCTGGCGCGACGTAGACGTTGCCGTAGGCCGTGGCGATCATGCCCGAGGTCCTTCTTGGCGCGTCGGCTTGCCGCCGGCGGCGAACTTCGCGACCGCGCCGCGCGGGGTCGACTTCGAGGCCTGGCCGCCGGTGTTCGAGTAGACCTCGGTGTCGAGCACGAGCACGTTGACGTCGCGGCCCGAGCGCGAGCACGTGGTCGAGCCCGCCGAAGCCGATGTCGTAGGCCCAGCCGTCGCCGCCGACGATCCAGACGCTCTTGCGGACGAGCGCGTCGGCGACGGCCTCGAGCGCGCCGCGCCTCCGGCGAGTCGATCGCGCGCGAGCCGCTCTCGCAGCTCGGCGACGCGCGCTCGCTGGGCGGCGATTCCCGCCTCGTCGCGCGCGTCGGCGCCCTCGAGCAGAGCGGCGCGAGCGAGCTCGCCGGGACGACCTCGGCGACGAGTCCGCGCGCGCCATGCTCGGCCTGGGCGTCGAGCGCGAGCCGCATCCCGAGCCCGAACTCCGCGTTGTCCTCGAAGAGCGAGTTCGACCACGCGGGCCCGCGGCCGTCGGCGTTCGGCCGACCACGGCGTCGTCGGCAGGTTGCCGCCGTAGATCGAGGAGCAGCCGGTCGCGTTGGCGACGAGCATCCGGTCGCCGAAGAGCTGCGTCAGCAGCTTGAGGTACGGCGTCTCGCCGCAGCCCTCGCACGCGCCGGAGAACTCGAACAGCGGCTGCAGCAGTCTGCGAGCCCTTCACCGTCGTCGAGCTCGACCGTCGTGCGGTCGATCGGCGGAGCTCGAGGAAGAAGTCGCAGCGCGGCGCGCTCCTCGCTCGAGGTGCTCGAGCTTCGGCTCGAGGTCGATCGACTTGTGGCTGCACCTCCTCCTTGCTACTGCGCCGGGCAGGTGTCGACGCAGATCCCGCAGCCCGGTGCAGTCGTCGGGGGCGACCTGGATCGTCATCAGCATCCCGGGCAGCTCGCGCGACGCGCCACTCCTTCGACTTGAACCCGTCGGGTGCGCCGCTCGAGCGCCGCCGGGTCGTAGACCTTCATCCGGATCGCCGCGTGCGGGCAGACGAGCGCGCACTTCGCGCAGTCGATGCAGATCGACGGGTCCCAGATCGGGATCTCCTCGGCGATCGAGCGCTTCTCGTAGCGCGCCGTGCCGATCGGGAACGTGCCGTCGGCCGGGAGCGCCGCTGACGGGCAGGAGGTCGCCCTCGCCGGCGATCATCGCGCGGTGACGCCGCTGGACGAAGTCGGGCGCGTCGGTCGGGACGGCGGCCGACGGCGGACCGTTGCCGGTCTCCGCCGGGACGCGCGACCTCGTGCAGGCCGTCGAGCGCGCGGTCGACGGCGGCGAAGTTGCGCTCGAGCACGACCTCGCCGCGGCTTCCCGTAGCTCTTCTCGATCGCGTCCTTGATCGCGGCGATCGCCTCGTCGCGCCGGCAGCACGTCCGGCGAGCGCGAAGAAGCAGGTCTGGAGCACGGTGTTGACGCGCTTCCCGAGCCCGGCCTCGCGCGCGACCGCGTCGGCGTCGACGACGTAGAAGCGGAGCCCCTTCGTCGACGATCTCGGCGCTGCACCTCGTGCGGCAGCTCGTCCCACACCTCGTCGGGGCCGTACGGGCTGTTGAGGAGGAAGGTCGCGCCGGGCGCGGCCACGCCGAGCACGTCGACGCGCTCCAGCAGCCCGAACTGGTGGCAGGCGACGAAGCTCGCGTCGCTGCGATCAGGTAGGTCGAGCGGATCGGGCGCGGGCGCGAAGCGCAGGTGCGAGATCGTGGTCGAGCCGGACTTCTTCGAGTCGTAGACGAAGTAGCCCTGCGCGTAGCAGCGGCGTCTGCTCGCCGACGATCTTGACCGAGTTCTTGTTCGCGCCGACGGTGCCGTCGGAGCCGAGGCCGTAGAAGACGGCACGGACGACGTCGTCGGCCTCGGTGCGGAAGGCGCGGGTCGACCTGGAGGCTCGTGTGCGTGACGTCGTCGGCGATCCCGACGGTGAAGTGGTTGCGCGGCGGCGCGGCGTCGAGCTCGTCGAGGACGGCCGCGGCCATCGCCGGCGTGAACTCCTTCGAGGAGAGGCCGTAGCGGCCGCCGACGACGCGGCACCGCGCGCGCCCTGCTCGGCGAGCGCGGTGACGACGTCCTGGTACAGCGGCTCGCCGACCGCGCCCGGCTCCTTCGTGCGGTCGAGCACGGCGAGCGAGCGGACGGTCGTCGGGCAATGCGTCACAGAACGCGGACACCGTCGAAGGGGCGGAAGAGGCGGACGGTCACGACGCCGCGTCGCCCGGCAGGCGCTCGACGGCCTCCTGCGACGGCGCCCGTGCCCGAGCCCATCAGCACGACCACGCGCTCCGCCTCGGGGTCGCCGGCGTAGTCGAACAGGCGGTACCGGCGGCCCGTGCGCTCCGCGAAGCGGTCCATCGCGCGCTGCACGGTGTCCGGCACCGCGAGGTAGAACGGGTTGCACGCCTCGCGCGCCTGGAAGAAGACGTCGGGGTTCTGCGCCGAGCCGCGCATGAACGGCCGGTCGGGCGAGAGCGCGCGGGCGCGGTGGGCCGCGACGAGCTCGTCGTCGATCAGCGCGCGCAGGTCGTCCTCGGAGAGCTTCTCGATCTTCGCCACCTCGTGCGAGGTGCGGAAGCCGTCGAAGAAGTGGAGGAAGGGGACGCGCGCCTCGAGCGTCGCCATCGTGCGAGATCGCGGCCATGTCCTGCGCCTCCTGCACCGACGAGGAGCAGAGCATCGCGAAGCCGGTCGTCCGCGCGGCCATCACATCGGAGTGGTCGCCGAAGATCGAGAGCGCGTGGGTCGCGACCGTGCGCGCGGCGACGTGGATCACCGCACGAGGTCAGCTCCCCGGCGATCTTGAACATGTCCGGCAGCATCAGGAGCAGGCCCTGCGAGGCGGTGAACGTCGTCGCGAGCGCGCCGGCCTGGAGCGCGCCGTGGAGGGCGCCGGCCGCGCCCGCCTCGCTCTGCATCTCGATCACGCGCGGCACCTGCCCCCAGATGTTCGGCGCCTCTGCGGCCGACCAGGCGTCGGCGAGCTCGCCCATCGGCGAGGCCGGGGTGATCGGGTAGATCGCGATCACCTCGCTCGTCCGGTGCGCCACGAACGCGACGGCTTCGTTTCCGTCGACGGTTACGAACATCGAGGACATGGTCCGTGCGGGCGCCCACCCACAGCATCGGTGCCCGCGCCCAACCGGTCTACGGAGAACTACGGAAGCACGATGGGCCAACCCCCGACGTTCGACCTCCTGCGCGTATGGAAAGATGCGCCTGGATGACCTTCGTCTACGACTTCGACGAGCCCTGCGAGAGCGGTCGCGCCCTCCTCGGAGGCAAGGGGAGCGGCCTCGCGGAGATGACGCAGCTCGGCGTCCCCGTCCCCCAGGGCTTCACGATCACGACCGACGCCTGCCGCGCCTACCAGGACGCCGGCAAGCAGCTCCCCGAGGGGCTCGACGAGGAGATCAGCGAGGCGCTCGCGCGGCTCGAGGAGAAGGCCGGCAAGCGCTTCGGCGACGAGCACGACCCGCTGCTCGTGTCGGTGCGCTCGGGCGCTGCGATCTCGATGCCCGGGATGATGGACACGATCCTCAACCTCGGCCTCAACGACGCGGCCGTGCAGGGGCTCGCCGAGCGCACGGGCAACCCGCGCTTCGCCGCCGACTCCTACCGGCGCCTGATCCAGATGTACGGCGAGGTCGTGGACGGGATCGAGGACTACCGCTTCGAGCAGCAGCTCACCGACCTGAAGACGCGGCGCGGGGTCGCGAGCGACACGGACCTCACCGCCGAGGATCTCGCCGCGCTGATCGAGACCTACAAGGAGATCTACGCCGAGGAGAAGGGCGGGTTCCCGCAGGACGCGCGCGGCCAGCTCACCCGCGCCGTCCGCGCCGTCTTCGACTCGTGGGACACCCCGCGCGCCCAGGTCTACCGGCGCGCGCACGGGATCCCGGACGACATCGGCACCGCCGTCAACGTGCAGCAGATGGTCTTCGGCAACAAGGGGGAGCGCTCGGGCACCGGCGTCGCGTTCACGCGCAACCCGGCCACCGGCGAGACCGGCCTCTACGGCGAGTTCCTGATGAACGCGCAGGGCGAGGACGTCGTCGCCGGGATCCGCACCCCCGAGCCGCTCGAGCGCATGGAGGCGAAGCTCCCGCAGGCGTTCGAGGAGCTCGTGCAGACGATGCGCCGCCTCGAGGAGCACTACCGCGACATGCAGGACGTCGAGTTCACGATCGAGGACGAGCGCCTCTACATGCTGCAGACGCGCTCGGCGAAGCGCACCGCTGCGGCCGCGGTGAAGAGCGCGGTCGCGATGGTCGAGGAGGGGCTGATCTCACGCGAGGACGCCGTCGCGCGCATCGATCCGGCCCAGCTCGACCAGCTGCTCCACCCGATGATCGACCCGGACGCGAAGTTCGAGGTCGCCGCGAAGGGCCTCAACGCCTCGCCGGGAGCCGCGCGCGGCAAGATCGTGTTCGACGCCGACGAGGCCGAGGCGCGCGGCAAGGCGCAGGAGGACGTGATCCTCGTCCGCTCCGAGACGACGCCCGACGACATCAACGGGATGATCTACGCGCAGGGGATCCTCACCGTCCACGGCGGCATGACCTCCCACGCGGCGGTCGTCGCGCGCGGGATGGGCAAGCCGTGCATCGTCGGCTGCGAGGGCCTCGTGATCGACCTCGAGGCCGGCACGGCGACGATCGGCGACTCACGTGGTGCGGGCCGGGCGAGACGATCACGATCGACGGCGGCACCGGACGCGTGATGGTGGGCGAGGTCAACCTCGTGCCGCCCCGGATCAACGAGGACTTCCAGACGATCCTCGGCTGGTCGGACGGGCTGCGCCGGATGAAGGTGCGGGCGAACGCCGACACGCCCGAGCAGGCCGCCAAGGCGCGCGAGTTCGGCGCCGAGGGGATCGGCCTCTGCCGCACCGAGCACATGTTCTTCGGCGACGAGCGGCTCCCGGTGATGCAGCAGATGATCCTGGCCGACGACGAGAAGGGCCGCCGCGCCGCGCTCGAGCTCCTGCTGCCGATGCAGCAGTCCGACTTCGAGGGGATCTTCGAGGCGATGCTCGGCCTCCCGGTCACGATCCGTCTCCTCGACCCGCCGCTGCACGAGTTCCTGCCGCAGCTCGAGGAGGCGACCGACGAGCGGATGCGCGCGCGGATCAAGGTGCTGCACGAGGCGAACCCGATGCTCGGCACCCGCGGCTGCCGGATCGGGCTCCAGTGGCCCGAGGTCTACGAGATGCAGGTGCGCGCGATCATCCGCGCCGCCAAGGTCGTGCAGGACCGGACGGGCGAGGCGCCGCTCGTCGAGATCATGCACCCGCTCGTCGGCTTCGCCGAGGAGCTGCACCGGCTGCGCGAGATGACGATCCGCACCGCCGCCGAGGAGGCGGACGACGTCGAGTACCTGTGCGGGACGATGATCGAGCTGCCGCGCGCCGCGCTCCGCGCCGACGAGATCGCCGAGCACGCCGACTTCTTCTCGTTCGGCACGAACGATCTCACCCAGACGGCGCTCGGCTTCTCCCGCGACGACGCCGAGGGGAAGTTCCTCACCTTCTATCTCGAGGACGGGATCCTGAAGCAGAACCCGTTCGAGACGATCGACCAGGCCGGGGTCGGCGAGCTGATGCGGATCGGCACCGAGCGGGGGCGCTCCGTCAAGCCCGAGCTCAAGGTCGGGATCTGCGGCGAGCACGGCGGCGAGCCCGAGAGCGTCAAGTTCTGCCACCGGCTCGGCCTCGACTACGTCTCCTGTTCGCCGTTCCGCGTCCCGCTCGCCCGCCTTGCCGCTGCGCAGGCGGCGCTCGCCGAGCAGGGCGCCTCGTACGTCGCCGCCGGCGGTTGATCGCCCACACGCTCCTGCGGGGGCCGGGTCGCGTCGTGCCGGGCTGGTTCCCGCTCGTCGTCGAGCGCGCGCGCCCGCACCTGCCGCCGCCGCCGAGCCCGGTCGAGTGCGAGGTGATGGGAAGCCGGATGCGCCTCGACCTCGACGACTACATCCAGCGCAAGGTCTGGTACCGGTCGTTCGAGCCGTATGAGGTGCGCGTGCTCTCGCGGCTGCTCCGGCCGGGCGACACGGCCGTCGACGTGGGCGCGAACGTCGGCTTCTACACGCTGCTGTTCGCACGGCTCGTCGGGCCGACCGGCTCGGTGTACGCATTCGAGCCGATGGACGGCGACGGACTCCAGGCGAACGTCGATCTCAACGGCTATCACCAGGTGACCGTGCAGCGGGTCGCGGTCGGCGCTGCGCCGGGGCTGGTGTCGATCGGCCGGCCGCCCGAAGCGGAAGGCGCCTCGAGCGGGATGTGGAGGCGCGGCGCGGATGTCGATGCCCGCGAGGTCGAGCAGATCGCACTCGACGACTATCTCGGCGTCCGGCACGTGCGCCTCGTCAAGATCGACGTCGAAGGGATGGAGCCCGACGTGCTCGCAGGCCTTTCGCGCACGCTCGCAGAGGGTCGCGTGGACGCGCTCGTCGCCGAGATGCACGAACACCTTCTGGACGATCCGCAGCGAGTGCTCGACCCGCTCGCGGCGGCCGGCTTCCGGTTGCTGCGCATCGGCAAGTTCGGCCGTCTGCACCCGGTCGGCGGCGGCTCCTCCGGGTCGCCGACGTGGGGTGCCCGGCTCACGGGCCAATACCATCTCCTCGCCCTGCGGCCGGGAGTGGCGTGACAGTGGACAGCTTCTCCTCGTTCGCGCACACGCTCCTGCGAGGGCCGGGACGCGTCGTGCCCGGCTGGTTCCCGCTCGTCGTGGAGCCGGTGAGCCGTCGTCTTCCGGCTCCGCCGAGCCCCGTGGAGGAGCGCGTCAACGGCGGGAGGATGCTGCTCGACCTCGACGACTACGTGCAGCGAAAGATCTGGTACCGGAGCTTCGAGCCCTATGCGGCGCGCGCGATGCGGCGGCTGCTCCGCCGGGGCGATGTCGCCCTGGACGTCGGCGCGAACGTCGGCTTCCACACGGTCCTGTTCGGGTCCGCGGTCGGCCCCTCGGGCTCCGTCCACGCGTTCGAGCCGGTGAACGGGGACATGCTCGAGCGCAACATCGAGCTGAGCGGGCTGCGGAACGTCTCGGTCAGCCGGGTGGCGGCCGGCGCCGTGCACGGCACGGTCCTGATCGGCAGGCGCGCGAACTTCGAGGGGCGCTCGAGCGGAGCGTGGCGCCGTGGGCCCACACTCGACGCGGTCGAGTGCGAGCAGGTCGCGCTGGACGACTACGTCGAGGCGCACGTTCCCGGGCAGATCAGGCTCGTCAAGATCGACGTCGAGGGGATGGAGGCCGACGTGATCGCCGGGCTGCGGCGGACGCTCGACGCCGGCCGCGTCGACGCCCTCCTCGTCGAGGTCGCCGGCGAGGCGATGGACGAGCCGGACGCCGTGCTCGAGCCGCTCACCGCGGCGGGCTTCCGCTCCTACCGGCTCGGCGCCTTCGGCGGTCGTCGCCCGCCGGGGCCGTCATTCGACGCGAAGCTGACCCGGCTCTACCACCTGCTCGCCGTCCGGCCGTAGGCCTACGCTGCAATCGTCACATAGTCGCACCAGGAGGTGTCAGCGATGGGCAAGTGGCCCGCAGACCGTCTCGCGGCAACGAGCGGGTTCCTGTTCGTGGTGCTCTACGTCGTGGCGATGTTCGTCACGCCGAAGCCGCCGAGCCTCTCCAGCTCGAACGCGAAGGTCGCCGCCTACTACATCCAGCACCACCGGGCCGGGCTCGTGCAGACGGTGCTGCTCGGGATCTCGGCGATCGCCTTCCTCTGGTTCATCGGCAGCCTCGCGGCGCTGATCCGGAACGCGGGCGAGGTGCGGCTCGCGTCGGTCGCGCTCGCCGGCGGGATCGCGACGGTGGGGCTCGGGTTCCTGGGGACGACGATCAACGCGGCACTGTTCGAGCGGGTCGCGCTGCAGAGCCCCTCGATGGCGAGCGGGTTGCACGTGATCTCCGTGACCGCGTTCACCGTGATCGGCTTCGCCACCGCGACGATCGCGTTCGCGACGGCGTTCTCCGTCTTCCGCACCAAGGTGCTGCCGAGGTGGTACGCGTTCCTGACGGCGATCGGGGGCGTCGTGTTCCTGTTCGGCGGCGGCGCGCTCACGTTCTCCGGCTTCTACGCGCCGCTGGGCACGTACTGGTGGTTCGCGACCGTCGTCTTCCTCGTCTGGACGCTGGTCACGACCGTCGAGCTCGTCCGGCACGCGAGCGAGTAGCTCAGGCCATCCCGCGCACTTTCCAGTAGGAGACCGCGACGCTGAGGGCTCCGATCGCCACGAGCGTCGCGTAGCCGAGCCACGGCTGACGGAGCTTGCGGGCCTGCCAGAACGCGAGGGTGCCGACGATCCCGGCCACGAGCCCGCCGACGTGGCCGCCCCACGAGATCCCCGAGGCAGTGAACGAGAACGCGAGGTTGATCACGATCAGCGTCAGCGCCGGGCCCGCGAAGGTGCCGGTCTGCAGCCACTCGAGGATCAGCAGCGAGCCGAGGATCCCGTAGATCGCGCCCGAGGCGCCGACCGTCGGCGACAGCGGCGTCGCGAGCAGCGCGCCCGCGGCCCCCGCGAGACCCGCGGCGAAGTAGAGCGCGAGGTAGCGGAGGTGCCCGAGCAGCTGCTCGACGATCGAGCCGAGCCACCACAGCGCGACCATGTTGAGCGCGATGTGGAGGATGCTGGCGTGGAGGAAGGCCGAGGTGATCAGGCGCCACCACTGTCCCTGCGCGACGTAGGGGCCGTAGAGCAGCCACTTGCCGAACAGCGTGCCGCCCGGCGCATTGAGCCCGGCGCCCTGCGCGACGGTGATCAGGTAGATGAAGACGTTGACGATCACGAGCGCCCGCGTCACGTAGGCGCCGCGCAGGTTCTGGAGCAGCCGCGGCGCGCTGCGGACGGCGCGCTCGCCCGGCGTGCGGGCGGTACCGCCGGCGTGCTCGGGGCAGCGGATCCCGACCGGGGCGATCGTCATGCAGTCGGTGCAGATCGGGCGGCCGCACTCCGAGCAGGAGAGCCCGGTCTCGCGGTCTGGGTGCCGGTAGCAGGTGGCCATGCAGCTAGCGTATCGGGGTGCGCGTCCACGTCGCCTTCACACCGGCCGAGGAGGTCCGCGCGCCGCTCGGGATCGTGATCGACGTCCTGCGGGCGACGTCGACGATCACGCAGGCGGTCGCGTCGGGCTACGAGCGCGTGCTCTGCTGCGCCGAGGTGGACGAGGCCCGGGCGGCCGCGGCCGCCGCGGGCGGCGCGGTGCTCGGCGGCGAGCGCGACGCGGTGCGGATCGACGGCTTCGACTTCGGCAACTCTCCCCGCGAGTTCACCGGCCCGCCCGCTGCGGAGACGCTCGTGCTGACGACGACGAACGGGACGCGGCTGCTGCTCGCCGCGGCGGTGCGCTGCGAGACGGTGCTCGTGGGCTCGCTGCTGAACCTCGGCGCGCTCGTCGCCCAGGCGCGCGCGAGCGGGGCGGCCGACGTCGCGGTGCTCTGCGCCGGCGTCCAGGGCGAGCTCGCGCTCGACGACGCCTACACCGCCGGCCGGATCGCCGAGGCGCTCGACGGCAAGGCGACCGACTCCGCGGAGGCCGCGATCCGTCTCGCGCGGAGCTTCCTCGGCCACGAGGAGGGCCTCGGCTCCTCGAGGAGCGCCCGCAACCTGGTCGAGGCAGGGCTCGCCGAGGACATCGCCTACTGCGCCCGCGAGAGCGTCCTCGACGTGGTGCCGCGCTTCTCCCGCATGGTCGGCACCGCCGCCGAGGTCCGCTAGGCGGCGAGATGAAGTGACGCGAGCCCGCGGATGTCGCCGCGCGGCTTCCACGTCGGCGGACGCTCAGGGTCGAGCCGAAAATCGGGGAAGAGCTCGGCGAAGCGCTCGATCATGATCGTCAGCTCGAGCCGCGCGAGGTTCGCGCCCAGGCACAGGTGGTGGCCGTGGCCGAACGCGACGTGGCGGTTCGGCCGCCGGTCGAGGATGCAGCGGTCCGGGTCGGCGAAGACGCGCGGGTCGTGGTTGGCCGCGCCGTAGCCGAGCAGGACGACGTCGCCGGCGGGGATCGTCTCGCCGTACAGGTCCAGGTCGTGCGCTGCGTTCCGGCAGAAGACCTGCACCGGCGAGATGTAACGGAGCAGCTCGTTCACCGCGTCGTGGGCGAGCGCCGCCGGATCGCCGAGGAGCTGCGCCCGCTGCTCCGGATGCTGCGCAAGGTGCAGCAGGCTCAGGCCGATCGCGCCGGAGGTCGTCTCGTACCCGGCGAGCAGCATCAGCACCCCGAACCCGCGCACCTCGGTGTCGGTCAGTCGCTGGCCGTCCACCTCCGCCTGGAGCAGGAGCCCGATGAAGTCGTCGCGCGGCTCCTCCCGTCGCTCGGCGACCAGGGCGTCGAGATACGCCTCGACGTCGCGGACGGCCTCGCGCTGGTCGTCGTGATCGGAGAGCGCGTTCGCGAACATCCGCTCGACCCAGTCGAACCAGCGCGCCTCGTCCTCCTGCGGGAGGGTCATGAACCGCGCGAGCGCGCCGAGCGACATCGGGATCGCGTACTCGGACACGAGGTCTCCGCCTCCGCGGCGCGCGATCGGCTCGAGCAGCCTCGTCGCCAGCGCCTCGAGCTCCGGCCGGAGCGCGTCGATCCGGGCCCGCGAGAAGAGCGTGTTCACGAGCCCGCGATAGAGCGTGTGGGCCGGAGGGTCGAGCTCGATCGGGAGCAGCGGGTAGGTCCGGGGCTGCGACGGCGGGATGATGGTCAGGCCGACGACGCTCGAGGTGAACGACTCGTAGTCGAGCGCGGCGCGCGTCACGTCCTCGTACCGCGAGAGAAGCCAGAAGCCGCCGTAGAGGTCCGAGTGCGCGAGCGGCTGCTCCTCGCGGATCGGGCCGATCACGCTGTGCGGATCCTCGACGAACCGCTGCTCGTGGTGGTCGAAGCTCATGCGCGCCGAAACGGGCCGGGGCAGGCGTCGATCTTCGGGATCGAGAAGCGCGCGATCGTGCCGAAGCCCTCGGCCGGCTTGCACGCCTGCGCGACACCGGCGTCGCACGCGACCGAGAGGAAGATGAACGCGTCCTCGATCGTGAAGCCGTGCTCGTCCACGAGCAGCTTCGCCGCCTCCTCCGAGACGAGCTGGAGCGCGTCGGCGTAGTCGGTCGCCGTCGCGTGCGGCACCCAGCGGTCGTGGAGCTCGGTCACCGGCCAGGTCGCCTGCTTGCCCTTGAGCAGCTCGAAGCGGATGTCGACCTCGCCTGCGATCTCGACGCCGGTGAAGCAGATCTCGCCGTCTCCCATCGACGCGTGCATGTCGCCGACCGCGAACATGCCGCCCGGCTGGCGCACCGGGAAGAAGATGCGGGCGCCCTTGCCGTGCCAGTGGTCGTCGAGGTTCCCGCCGTGCTGCCCGGCGTGGCCCGTCGCGAGCGTCTCGCCCGCGGTCGCGACGCCGACGACGCCGACCATCGGCCTCGCCGGGAACGAGACCCGCTCGTTCATCTTCACGATCCCGTCGCGCACCTCGAACAGCCGGGTCAGCGGCGCGTCCACGAGGTGGTCGAGCTGCCCGAAGCCGGGAATCAGCGTCGCGACGCCCCACTCGACCGGCCGCACGTCGAGGATCTCGGCCACGAGCGAGTCGCCCGGCTCCGCGCCGCGGACCGCCACGGGCCCCGTCGCGCTGTTGATCCGGCCGAGGTCGATGTTCGGTGACCAGGTCGTCCTCGCTCCGGATCTGCCCCGAGAAGCAGTCGTTCGTCTCGAACGTGACGACGTCGCCCGGCTCGACCTCGAGCACGGGCTCGCAGGTCGGGGCCGAACGACCAGATCACCTGGTCGCGTGAGAGCCGGTGGCTACGGCTCAAGGCCGCTCCAGCCCCAGTGCGGCATCGCGACGCCGGAGGGGACAACGGCGTCCGCGGGCGAGTAGACGAGCACGTTGTCGACGGCCCAGCGCATGTAGGCGCGCATGGCTTCCCGAAACGCGGGGTCGTCCGGGAGCTCGGCGTCGTCCAGCGCGAGGACGAAGCAGTCGACAAACCGCTCGCCGAGGTCGGTCATGTCGCCGTTGCCGGCGTGCATCCTCAGAATGCCCGCCTCGTCACCGCAGCTCTGCGAGTACATAGGCGGCCCGCCCAGCACCTCGGCCCAGTACGCGGCCAGTCGCTCGATGTGCTGCGGGTGCTGATCGTCGTGCGAGAACGGATGGTTGAGCTCGGGATCGGCGAGACAGCGGGCGTGGTGCGCTCTCGCCAGGGCGAGAAACGCCGGTTCCCCGCCGGCGTGCTCATAGAGCGACGAACGCACGCACGCAGCCTTGCACACGAGGCGGCTTGACGGCGGTACCGTGCTCCTCATGCGCACGCTCGACGAGGCCGAGATCGGGGCGTTCCTCACGGAGGGCACCCGCACCGCGAAGCTCGCCGTCGTGCGGAAGGACGGATCGCCGCTGGTCACTCCGGTCTGGTTCCTGCTCGACAGCGACGGCACGATCGTGTTCATGACCGGCAAGCAGACCGTCAAAGGGCGGGCGATCCAACGCGACCCGCGGGTGTCTCTCTGCGTCGAGGACGACCGGCCGCCGTTTGCGTTCGTGCGAGTCGACGGGGTCGTCGAGCTGTCCGAGGATCCTGTAGACCTGCAACGGTGGGCGACCCGGATCGCCGAGCGCTACATGGGCGCGGAGCGCGCGCAGGAGTTCGGAGAGCGAAACGGCGTTCCCGGCGAGTTGCTCATCCGCGTGCGAGTGACGCACGCTGTCGGTCGGGCCGACCTCGTAGACTGAGCCTACGCCGTCGTGCGGGGCGCGTAGTCGATCTCGAGGAAGTCGGCGACCTCGGGAAGCCACCACTCCTGGACGAAGCGGACGTGATCCGGGTGGCCGTTGTACGCGTCGTAGGCGTCCCGGCCCGCGAACTCCATCGAGATCCCGTAGCGGTAGCCGTTCTTCGGGCTGACCTCGTCGAGGATCTCGAACTCGGCGACGCCCGGGATCGCGGCGAGCTGCTGCGCGGCGGCGAGGAAGTCCGCGGCGCCCTCGGGATCCCGGAGCGTGAAGACGACGGTGTGGCGGATCGTGCCTGGCTGGAGAGTCATGCGGGAGAGCCTAGCCCTCTCCGCGTGGATCGCCGCATGCCGGTCGGCTTCGGGATCGTCGGCGCCCTGCTCGGCGTGATCGCCCGCGGCGTGGGCCCTCGCGCGCAGCGCCCATCACGCCCGCTCGAAGATCTCGTAGGTGCGTGCGTCGAAGAGCACGAAGCGCACGAGCTCGACTTCAGGATGGTCCTCGAGCGAAGCGGCGGCCGCGCCGAGCGCGACGGGCGCGGCGAGCTCGGCCGGATAGCCGTAGATCCCGGTCGAGATCGCCGGGAAAGAGATGCTCCGGCAGCCGAGCTTCGCCGCCGTCCCGATCGACCTGCGGTGGCAGGACGCGAGCAGCTCCGCCTCGCCCGCGCCGCCGCCTCGCCAGACCGGCCCGACGGTGTGGATCACGAAGCGGGCAGGGAGGAGGCCGGCGGTCGTCGCCTTCGCCTCGCCGGTCTCGCAGCCGCCGAGCAGCCGGCACTCTGCGAGGATCGAGGGCCCGCCGGCGCGATGGATCGCCCCGTCGACTCCGCCCCCGCCGAGCAGCGAGGAGTTGGCCGCGTTGACGATCGCGTCGACGGTCTCCCGCGTGATGTCACCCTGAGCGAGCTCGATCCGGCCCATCCTTCTATGGTTCCCGCATGTGGCTGCGCCTGGCAAACGTCGTGCTGTTCAGCGTCGCGTTCGGCCTCGCGATCGAACGGCAGGCGTGGGTCGGCGTGGCAGTCACGGGCATCTTTCTCGTGTTCGCGATCGTGATCCTCGCCTCGTGGGTCCGGCAGCAGCGGGTGCGGTAACCGCGGTAGAGCCTCTACGCTGGGAGACATGAACCGGCGCTGGGCATCGCTGCTTGCCCTGGCGGTCGTCGTCGGGATGGCCGCCGCAGCAACACCGGCCGCCGGAGTCCCCGGCTTCACGGGCTGCCGCTCGTTCTTCTCGCGCTCGGCGGTGGCCGTCGTGCGCCCCCGCTCGATCATGATCGCCTGCGGCGACGGCAACTTCTACGTCACAGGGCTGGGGTGGACGCGGTGGGACGCAAGCGGTGCCGAGGGGGCGGGCGTAGGCCATCAGAACGACTGCAAGCCGTATTGTGCCGCCGGTCACTTCCACACCTACCGCGTCGCGCTCAAGCTCGGCGGGGTTGCCGTCTGCGGGAGCCGCCGGGAGCCACAGTTCACGCGCCTGTCGTGGACGTTTGCAGGGCCGAAGCCGGCGGGTGTCGCACGCGGAGGTTCCGAAACCTTTCGCTGTGCTTGACAGGAGAACGTATGTTCGTATAGAACGTACGTTCCGATGGTCGCCTGTCTTGTCATCCCCGGATTCGAGCTTCGCGCCGCTTTGCGCGCTCGGCCGGGGCTGGCGCTCAGGCCCGCCGCGCTCGCGCCGCTGCCGGGTCAGGAGCCGCTGCTCGGGCCCGTCACCGCGGCCGCCGAGGCGCTCGGGGTCACGCCGGGGATGCGCCTGGGGGAGGCGCTCGCGACCTGCCCGGGGCTCGTGCTCGTCGAGCAGGATCCGGCCGGGGCCGAGCGCGAGTGGGAGGGGGTGCTGCGGCGGCTCGAGGACACGGGCATCGCGGTCCAGCCCGAGGAGCCCGGTTGCGTCTACTTCGAGACCCGCGGCGTCGAACGCCTTTACGGCGGCCTGGAGGCTGCGCTCAAGCGCGCCCTCGCCGCCGTCGGTACTGCCTGGGATCCCCGCGCGGGTGCTGCCGAGCGCCGGTTTGCCGCCCTCGCGGCGGCGAGCGTCGCGCGGCCCGGGCAGCTTCTGATCGTCTCCGACGACGCGACCGAGGAGTTCCTCGCGCCGCTGCCGCTCGGGCTCGTTCCGCTCGAGCCGGGCCGCCAGCGGGAGCTGAAGGAGCTCGGGGTGCGGCGTCTGGGCGAGCTTGCCGGGCTCCCGGGCGGTGCCGTGGCCGAGCGTCTGGGGGCGGACGGTCGGCGCGCCTGGGGCCTGGCGAGGGGCGGGTCGTCCGCGCGTGTGCGCGGGCGGCGCCCGCCCGCAGAGCTCGTGGAGGCGCTCGAGTTCCCGGAGGCGGTCGGCAACGAGCTGACGATCCGGCGCGCCTTCACGAGCCTGCTCGAACTGCTGCTCGAGCGGCCCGAGCGCGCCGGCCGCTTCGCACGCAAGGTCGCGGTCTCGGCGCGGCTCGTCGGCGGCGGCTCCTGGCGGCGCACCGCGACGCTGCGCGACCCGACCGTGGAGCTCTCCCGCCTCAAGGCCGCGCTCGGGCCCAAGCTCGCCGAGCTGCCCGCGCCGATCCTCGAGCTCCGGCTCGAGCTCGTCGAGCTGACCGACGACACGGGCCATCAGCTCCAGCTCGTCCAGCCCGAGGGCGGTGAGCTGCGCGGCCGGCTGAAGGAGGGGCTGCGCCAGGTGCGCGCCAGCACCGGCTCGGGCTCCGTCTGCACCGTCGTGGAGGTGGCGCCATGGTCGAGGATTCCGGAGGCTCGCGCGCTCTTCGTACCGCGGGACGAATAAACGCGCCGCGGCCGGCGCTCGTCGAGCCCGGCTTCGACGGCACGCCCCGGCTCGTGAACCGCCAGCCGGTCGCGGTCGTCCGGGAGGAGTGGCGCGTCGTCGACCGCTGGTGGACGGAGGAGCCCGTCGACCGCCGCTACTTCGACCTCGTGCTCGAGACCGGCCGGGTCGCCGTGGTCTTCCACGACGGCGAGACCGGTGCCTGGTACGCGCAGAACGCGTGAGCTACGTCGAGCTCCACGCGCACTCGGCGTACTCGTTCCTGGACGGGGCCTCGCAGCCCGAGGAGCTCGCCGCGGCCGCCGCCGAGCTCGGCTACGAGGCGCTCGCGCTCACCGACCACGACGGCGTCTACGGCTCACTCGAGTTCGCGCACGCGGCCAAGGCGCTCGGGGTGCGCCCGATCACCGGCGCCGAGGTCACGCTGGCCGGCGGCGCCCACGTCACGCTGCTCGTCGAGACGGCACAGGGCTACGCGAACCTCTGCCGCCTCCTCACCGCCGCCTGGGCGCACACCCGTCCGCCCGGCCGCGAGCACGAGGCGGGGAAGCCCGCGCTCGACCAGGCCCTGCTCGAGGAGCTGAAGCGAGGGGCTCGTCTGCCTCTCCGGCTGCGCCCGCCACGGGCTCGCAGTGCTCGACCCGAACGCGGCCGCCCGCCTGGCCCGCGCGTTCCACGGTCGCTTCTACGTCGAGCTCCAGCGACCGTTCGAGCGGGGGGATGCGAGACGAAACGCGGCCCTGCGCGAGCTCGCCGAGACGCTCGGGGTCGAGACCGTCGTCACCGGCGATCCGCACGCCCACCACCCGCGGCGGACGCTGCTGCAGGACGTGCTCGTCGCGATCCGCAATCGCAGCTCGCTCGAGGCGTGCGAGCCCGAGCGCCGCGGCAACCGCGAGAGCGTCCTCCGCGCACCGGCCGCGATGCTCGAGCGCTTCCCCGACGACGCAGGCGCCGTCGCGCGCACGGTGGAGCTCGCCGACCGGCTCCGCTTCGACCTCACCGAGGAGCTCGGCTACCGCTATCCCGACTTCTCCGACGGCGCCGAGCCCGCTCACGTCCAGCTCACCCGCGTCTGCGAGCGCGCCTTCACAGCTCGATATCAGCGTGTTAACACGGTGACAAGGAGTCGGCCAGGAGTCGCCTCGACGAGGAGCTGGCCCTGATCGGCGAGCTCGGCCTCGCCGGGTTCTTCCTGCTGCACTGGGAGGTGCTCGAGCTGGCGAAGGACGTCGCCGCCGAGGTGCGCGGCCGCGGCTCGCCCCGCAACTCGCTGCCGCCGGGCGCGGGCGGGGCAGCTCCGTCGGCTCGATCGTCTGCTACCTGACCGGGCTCTCGCACGTCGACCCGGTGCACGCCGACCTCTCGCTCGGCCGCTTCCTGAACCGCGAGATGGCGGGCGTGCCGGACATCGACCTCGACTTCCCGCGCGACATCCGCGAGAAGCTGATCGTCGCCGTCACCGAGCGCTACGGGCGCGAGCACGCGGCGCTCGTCGCCACCTTCGCCACCTACCGCTCACGCGGCGCGATCCGCGACGTCGGCAAGGCGCTCGGCCTGCCCTCCGCGGAGCTCGAGCGAATCGCGCGGGTCACCGACGGCTGGGACGCATCGCGGATCGCCGCCGAGCTCGCCCTGCTCCCCGACGCCGAGCGCAAGCGTCTCTCGCCGCGCTGGCGCGCCTTCGCCTTCCTGCTGCAGCGAGATCGCCGGCCTGCCGCGCCACGTCTCCCAGCACCCGGGCGGGATGGTGATCTCGTCCCGGCCGCTCGTCGAGCTCGTCCCCGTCCAGCCGGCCGCGATGGCCGGGCGCCAGATCTGCCAGTGGGACAAGGACTCCTGCGCCGACGCGGGCTTCCTCAAGATCGACCTGCTCGGGCTCGGGATGCTCTCGGCGGTCGAGGAGTGCGTCGACCGGATCGCGCGCCTGCGCGGGCGGACGATCGACCTCTCGCGCGTCCCGCTCGACGACGCGGAGGTGTACGCCGAGATCCAGCAGGCCGACACGGTGGGCGTGTTCCAGATCGAGAGCCGCGCCCAGATGCAGAGCCTGCTGCGGACACGGCCGGAGAACCTCGACGACCTCACCGTCCAGGTCGCGCTCGTGCGGCCCGGGCCGATCCAGGGCAAGGCCGTCCATCCGTACGTCAAGCACCGCCAGCGCGCTGCGCGAGGATCCCGCGTTCGTGTCGCCGGTCGACCACCCGCTGCTCGCCGAGCCGCTGCGCTCGACGCTCGGCGTCGTCGTCTTCCAGGACCAGGTGCTCGAGGTCGGCGATCGCGCTCGCCGGGTTCACCGTGGGCGAGGCCGAGGGGCTGCGCCGCGCGATGAGCCGCAAGCGCAGCGCACGACGCGCTCGAGGCGTACCGCGGCCGCTTCGTCGCGGGCGCCGGCGGCAAGGGAGTCGACGCGAAGCTCGCCGACGAGGTCTTCGACAAGCTCGTCGCCTTCTCGGGGTTCGGCTTCCCGAAGTCGCACGCCGCCGCGTTCGCGCTGCTCGCCTACCAGTCGGCGTGGCTGCGCCACCACTATCCGGCCGAGTTCCTCTGCGCGCTCCTGAACGCGCAGCCGATGGGCTTCTATCCGCCGGCCTCGCTCGTGCGCGACGCGCAGCGGCGCGGGGTGGAGGTGCTGCCGCCGGACGTGAACGTGAGCGACGCGCAGGCGACGCTCGAGGACGAGGCCGTGCGGGTCGGGCTCAGATGATCACTTCGATCGGCGAGGACGAGGCACAGGCACTCGTCGCCGAGCGGGACGCGAACGGGTCGTTTCGCTCGATCCGCGCCCTCGCCCAGCGCGCGCCGCTCAAGCGCGCCGGGCTCGAGGCACTCGTCGCGAGCGGCGCATGCGACGCGCTTGGCGAGTCGCGGCGCGAGCTCTTCTGGGAGCTCGGCCTCGTTCCCCGCGGCGAGTCCGTCCCGGGCTCAGGCGGCGAGGCGCGCCAGCTCGCGCTGCCGCTCGAGCCGACGGCGGCGACCCCGGCTCTGCCGAGCACAGACCCCGTGGGAGCTGATGCTCGCCGACTACCGCACGACGAGCATGTCGGTCGGCGTCCATCCGCTCGAGCTCCTGCGCCCGCACCTGCCCTGCCCAAGTGCTCATGAGCACAAGGCTCAACGAGCTGCCGCACGGGAGCCGGGCCGCCGTCGCCGGGCTCGTGATCGCGCGGCAGCGGCCCTCGACGGCGAACGGCGTCGTCTTCATGCTGCTCGAGGACGAGCACGGCCAGGTGAACCTGATCCTGCCGCCGCAGGTCTACGAGCGGTACCGCGCGATCGTGCGCGGCGAGCCGCTCGTGCTTGCGCGCGGCCGCTTCGAGCGGGTCGACCGCAACCACAACGTGATCGTCGACGAGCTCGAGTCGCTCGGCCCGCTCGCCCGCCGCGTCGCCGACGAGCCGGAGATCGCCGCGACGATGCCGCACCCGCAGAGCTTCGGGCGGCGCTAGATCTCCCGGAGCGCCGAGCCGAGCCGCGGGAAGCGCTTCGCCGCGGCCTTCTCAAAGGTCTGCTCGTACTCGTCGGCTGCGTCCTGGTCGAGCGTCCGCGCGTAGGTGTTGCGGATCTCGGCCAGCGCTTCGGCGGCGAGGTCGACGCGGTCGACGTAGTCGCCGTACAGCTCCTCGGCCTCGTCACGTGGCGCCTCGTTGTAGCGGCGCAGATAGAGCTCGACGTCGTCGAGCAGGTCGGCGTGCTCCACCGCGAAGAGGTCGAGCTGGCGCGAGACGACGTCGGCGAAGCGGCGGCGGAAGATCACACGAGCTCCTCGTACAAGGCGAGGTGCGCGGCTGCGGCGGCGTCCCAGGTCAGCTCCGCCCGCGCGCGCCGGGCGCCTTCGCGGAACGGCTCCGGGTCCTCGAGCACGCTCCGGAGCGCCGCCGCGAGCCCGTCCACGTCGCCCGGCTCCACGACGATCCCGGCGCCGAAGCGGCGCACCGGCTCGGCGAGCCCGCCCACGTCGTAGACGACCGCAGGGACACCCGCGCCGAGCGCGCGCAGCAGCGCTCCGGACTGGTCGAGCTCGGGCCGGTACGGGAACACCGCGACGGTCGCCTCGCCGAGGGCGCGGTCGACCTCCGCCTCCGGGAGGTAGCCGAGCCGCCACTCGATCCCCGGCTCGTCGCGGAACGCGTCGAGCGGCATCGCCGGGTCGCCGGCGACGAGCAGGTGAGCGCCGTCGACCTGCCGCACGGCGTCGATCGCGTCGGGCAGGCCGTGGTAGGGGCGGATCACGCCGAAGAAGAGCACCGTCCGTCCGTCGTCGGCCCGGGGCGGGTCGCTCGGGAACACGGGATGCGCGATCACGCGCGCGTCGATCCCGAACGCCGCCAGCGCCTCCCGGCCGCGCTCGCTGTGGACGACGATCCGGTCGAACCGGCCCCAGAGGCGCCGCCACAGCTCGTCCTTGGCCGCGGTGCGGCGCGGCAGCATGTCGTGCGCGGTGAAGACCGAGGGGCGCCGCAACCGCAGGAGCCGCGCGTCGAGCTCGGGCGCCGCGAGCCACTGCACGTGGACGACGTCGCAGTCCCGCGCGGCGAGGCGCCGACCCCGAACGGATGCTCGACGGCCTTCACCGGCAGGCGCGCGCGGCTGCGCTTGAAGACCCGCGACGAGACCGGGTAGAAGCAGCTCGCCGCGGACGTAGCCGTCCGGCTCGGCGCCTGCTCCGAAGCGGAAGCGCGAGGTCACGAGCTCGACCTCCGCGCCCGCCCGCGCGAGCGCCGAGGCGAGCTCGTGGTCGTACGACGGCGTGTAGGCCGGCGGATCGGCGATGAGGACGCGCACGGGCCTAGATTAGAGCTCCCGACATGACCTTCGAGGAAGCCCGCGCCCAGTTCCCCGTGCTCGAGCGCCTCGCGTACCTGAACGCCGGCACCTTCGGGCCGCTCTCCCGCTCGACCGCCGAGGCGCTCGACCGCCAGCGCCGGCGCGAGGTCGAGCAGGGCCGGAGCGGCGCCGCCTACTGGGAGACGCTGATGGAGGGACGCGAGCGGCTGCGCGCGCGACTCGCCGCGATGCTCGGCGCGGCGCCCGAGCAGCTGGCGCTCGACCGGCTCGACCACGGACGGCTGCAACGTCGTGCTCGGCGGGCTCGGCCTCGGGCCGGACGACGACGTCGTCACCACCGACGTCGAGCATCCCGGCCTGCTCGGGCCGCTCGCGGCGTCGGGCGCGACGATCCGCGTCGCGCTGCATCCGCGACCGCCCCGCGGACGAGGCGCTCGAGGCGATCCTCGCCGCGATCACGCCGGGCACGCGCCTGATCGCGCTCTCGCACGTCGCCTGGTCGACCGGAAACGTGCTTCCCGTCGCCGAGCTGAAGGCCGAGACCGGGCTTGCCGATCCTCGTCGACGGCGCGCAGTCGGTCGGCGCGATCCCGGTCGACGCGACCGCGTTCGACTTCTACACGGTCTCGGGCCAGAAGTGGCTCTGCGGGCCGGAGGGCACCGGCGCGCTGTACGTCGCCGATCCGGAGCGGCTCCGGGTGGCCGCGCCCACCTCGTCTCGCGGTCGTCCACGACGACGACCCGTCGCTCCGCCCGAAGCCCGGCGCGGCGCGTTTCGACACGAGCTGGGTCGGGCCGGGCCAGGTCGCCGGCCTCGAGGCAGCGCTCGACGCGGCGCCGGAGTGGCGGTTCGAGCGGGCGCGCGAGCAGGCGCACCGCGCGCGGGCGAGGCTCGCCGGCGCGGTCGAGGTGGTCACCGCGCCGGGCCAGGCGACGCTCGTCACCTTCCGCCACGACGGCGACACGGCCGCGGCGCCGAAGCGGCTGCGCCGAGCAGGGCGTCGTGATCCGCGACCTCCCGGGCACCGGCTGGCTCCGCGCCTCGATCGGCTGGTGGACGAGCGACGAGGACGTCGAGCGCCTCGTCGCGGCGCTCTAGCCGGCGGTCGGCAGCCCGAGCTGCGGCGCGATCGGCTGCAGCGCCTCGATCACGTTCGCGATGTGCTCGTCGAGCTCGAGCCCGAGCAGCTCGGCGCCTGCGTAGACCTCGTCGCGGTGCACGCCCGCGGCGAACGACGGCTGCTTCAGCTTCTTGCGCACCGACTTCGGCTCGAGCCCGTCGAGGCCGGTCGGCCGCACGAGGCCGCACGCGTGCACGAACCCGGAGAGCTCGTCGCAGGCGAACAGCGTCTTCTTGAGCGGCGTGTCGCGCGGCAGCTCGAGGTGCTCGGCGTGCGAGAGCACCGCCTCGATCATCTCCTCGGGGTAGCCCTCCTCGCGCAGGATCGGCGCGCCGTCCTGCGGATGCTTGTCGAGCGTGGGGTGGATCTCGTAGTCGAAGTCGTGCAGGAGCGCCGTCGACGCGCCACAGCTCCTCGTCCTCGCCGAAGCTTGCGCGCGTAGAACGCGCGTCGACGCCTCGACCGCGAGCGCGTGACGCAGCAGCGCCTCGCTCTTCGTGTAGCGCGGTGAGCGTCTCCCAGGCCTGTTCGCGGGTGAGGTCCACGGCGGGCGGTACGATAGCCGCCGCCGTCCGTCGACCGCCATCGTCAGTCGCAGACCTAGTCTCGAGGCTGATGCAGTCCTTCGTCATCGAGGGCGGCCGCCCGCTCACCGGCACGCGTCCGCGCCGCCGGGAACAAGAACGGCGCGCTGCCGATCCTGGCCGCCTGCCTGCTCACCGACGAGCCGGTCGTCGCTGACGAACGTGCCGCGCATCCGCGACGTCGAGACGATGGTCGAGCTGCTCGCCGACCTCGGCGCCGACGTCGAGTGGACCGGCCCGAACGAGGTGCGCGTCCACGCCGCCGGCCTCGATCAAGACCGAGGTCGACGAGGAGCTCTGCCGACCGGATCCGCGCCTCGTTCCTGCTCGCCGGCCCGCTGCTCGCGCGCTTCGGCCGCGCGGTCGTGCCGCCGCCCGGCGGCGACGTGATCGGCCGGCGCCGGCTCGACACGCACATCCACGCGTTCGCAGCAGCTCGGCGCCGAGGTCGAGATCGACGCGGCGCTACGAGCTGCGCGCCGACCGGCTCGTCGGCACGCGCGATCTTCCTCGACGAGGCGAGCGTGATGGGCACCGAGAACGCCGTCATGGCGCGCCGTGCTCGCCGACGGCGAGACCGTGATCGCGAACGCCGCCTGCGAGCCGCACGTCCAGGATCTCTGCCGCTTCCTCGTCTCGCTCGGCGCGCAGATCGACGGGATCGGCTCGAACGTCCTCCGCATCGACGGCGTCGAGCGCCTCCGCGGCGGCGAGCACCGGATCGGCCCGGAGCACATCGAGGTCGCGAGCTTCATCGGCCTCGCCGCGGTCACCGGCGGCGACATCGACGATCGAGGACGTCGAGCCGGACGACCTCGATCTCGATCCTGCCCGCGTTCGAGCGGCTCGGCGTCGCGGTCGAGGTCGAGCGAGCACGAGCCGTCCGCGTCCCGCCCGGCCAGGAGCTCGTGATCCGCGACGACCTCGGCGGCCAGATCCCGAAGATCGAGGACGGCCCGTGGCCGGCGTTCCCGGCCGACCTGACCTCGATCGCGCTCGCCGTCGCGACGCAGGCGCGCGGGACGATCCTGATCTTCGAGAAGATGTTCGAGAACCGCCTGTTCTTCGTCGACAAGCTCGTCGCGATGGGCGCGCGGATCATCCTCTGCGACCCGCACCGCGCCGTCGTCACCGGGCCCGCGCAGCTGTACGGCGAGCGGCTGGAGAGCCCGGACATCCGCGCCGGCATGGCGATGCTGATCGCGGCGCTCTGCGCCGAGGGCACCTCGACGATCGGCAACATCGGCCAGATCGACCGCGGCTACGAGCGGATCGACGAGCGCCTGCGCGCGCTCGGCGCGCCGATCGAGCGCGTCGTCGCCTAGGACTCGAGCGCCGCGCTCGCGGCGGCGAGGTCCGCGGCGCCCTGGAACACGACCCGCACGCTGTAGCTGCGGGTCGCGAGGCGGAGCGTCCACTGCGCCTGTCCGGCGACGTCGGTGCGCTCGCGCGCGAGCACGCGCCAGCGTCCGTCGAGTCGCGCCTCGAGCACGAGCTGGCGCGCGGCGAGCGGGACGCTCGGCAGCGCGGCCCGGAGCGAGGCCGTCAGCGGTCAGCAGGCGCGTCGTGCCGGACCGGGCGTGCGACGAGGCCAGCGCGACCGCGGCGTCCGAGCGGACGGTCGAGACCGTGAAGGGAGCCGAGGTCACCGCGGGCGCGCCGTCCGGGCCGAGACCCGGTCACCGTGAAGCTGAATACATGGCTGCCGAAGAGCGGAAGGGAGGTTCCCGCGGCGCTCGTCTCGGCTCCGAGCACCTTGCTCGGACCTCCGTCGACGCGCACCGCGAGCCGGAACGTCGAGACGCCGTATCCGCGCCACGCCAGCCGGAGCCGGCCGTTCGCGCGGACGCCGGCCAGGTGGACCAGAGGGCGGCCCGAGGCGCGTGCGACCGCGGCGGCGACGTCGAGCACGCCGTAGCCGAGCTCGGGGTCCCAGGCGCCGTTGCCGGACGCGGTCTCCTCGAGGATCGTGCGCGACCTCCGCCGCGGTGAGCGACGGGTTCGCCGCCCAGACGAGCGCGGCGGCGCCGGACACCTGCGGCGCCGCGAACGAGGTGCCGCTGCCGAGGCCGTACAGGCCGTGCCGGGAGCCGGGCACGCGGACGGCCTGGAACGCCGGCCCGGCGCCGGACGACGGCAGCGCGCCGAGCACGTCGACGCCCGGCGCGACGAGCGAGACGTACGAGCCGAAGCTCGAGAAGGGCGCGCGCTGCGCCGAGCATCGTCGAGGCGCCGACGGCGAGGCCGAGCCCGCTCGCGCCGTCCGAGCCGACCGGCTGCAGGAGCGCGGCCGGATACTCGACGGGATTGCCGTTCTGGGCGTCGTTGCCGGCCGCGGCCACGAGCAGCACGCCGTGGCTCGCCGCGTAGTGCGACGGCCATCCGCTCGTCGCGGAGGTCGTGGGCCCGCCGAGGCTGAGGTTGATGATCTTCGCGCCGTGGTCGACGGCGTAGACGATCCCGATCGCCTCGTCGACGTCGGTGAACGCCCGTCGCGCGCGTGCCCGCCTTGCACGACGAGCAGCTTCGCGTCGCCGCCGAAGCCGGCGATGCCCTCGCCGTTCGTCGCCGAGCCGGCTGCGATCGAGGCCACGAACGTGCCGTGCCCGATCGGGGTCGCGCACGTCGCGTGCCGGTGATGCGGACGTTGTATCCCGTCGCGCCCTTCGCCGCGAGGTCGGGCGCGGTGAGGTCGGCGCCGGTGTCGACGACGGCGATCGTGATCGCGCGCCGCGGCACGCAGGATCGAGACCGGCACCGCGTCGGCCTCCGTCGCCCCGTACTGCCACTCGAGCGGAAGGCCGTTCGCGAGCGGTGCGGTGAGAGCCGGCTCGGCGCGGGAGGCGCGCGCCGCGACCGGCTCGACCGAGCGGATCCCGGGCAGGCACGCGATCCGCGCGGCGAACAGCGAGCGGCGGTCCCTGCGGCGCGCACCTCGGCGACGCGCAGTGCCGGGAGTGCGACGAACGACCGTGCCGTGCGGCGCGCGGCGAGCGCGGCCGCGAGCGACTGCTCCGACGAGTAGCCGATCGTGAACCGTGCCGACCGACGCTGAAGCACCGCCGGCGCCCGCCGCCGCAACCACCAGGGCGGCGACGAACGCCTAGCCCCCGTGCCCTCATCCGTACCTCCCTGCCGCTGACCGTAGTCTCGACTGGAGGCAACGACGATAGGCCGATCGGCCCATCTTTGCGGAATAGGCAGATACGCCGCGCCTCGGATACGCTGCCCCGCGCCATGGCAGCAACAGGTGTCCGCGTCGTCGTGGGCGGGACCGGGCGCGCGACGGTCTCGACCGGACTGTCGGTGCTCGACCACCTGCTCGGCCTGCTCGCGCACTACGCGCGCTTCGACCTCGACGCTCGAGAACGCTCCCGGGAGCGCGGACGCCGAGGTCGCCTCGGCCGGCCGCGCGCTCGGCGAGGCGCTCGCGCCGTCGCTTCGCGCCGACGGCGCCCGCGGTTACGGCTCCTTCGCGATGGCCGCCGAGGAGGCGCTTGCACACGTCGTGCTCGAGGTCTCGGACCGCCCGCTCGTGTTCTCGAACGTCGACCTCTCCGGCGCGCACGTCGGCGGCCTCGGCACCGACCTCGCCGCGCGCTTCCTGCGCGAGCTGGCCGAGGGCGCGGGCCTGACCCTCCACGTGCGCCTGATCGAGGGGCGCGACCCACAGCACGTGCTGGAGGCGATCTTCAAGTCACTCGGCGTCGCACTCGCGTATGCGTGCCGCCCCGCGTGAAAGGAGCTTCGATGAGCGACAAGAGCGTCGTCCGCACCGAGGCGGCCCCGGCACCGTTCCAGGGCGCGCCGTACTCCCAGGCGATCGTCGCCGGCGGCTTCGTGTTCGTCTCCGGCCAGCTCGCGCTGAAGCCGGGCGCGAAGGAGCTCGACGGGCGACACGATCGCCGAGCAGACCGAGCAGGTCTTCGCCAACCTCGCGCGCGATCCTCGAGGCGGCCGGCACCGGCCTCGACCGGCTCGTCAAGACGACGGTCTTCCTGATCGACCTCGGCGACTTCGCGGGGATGAACGAGGTCTACGCGCAGCCACGTCGGCGACCGGCCGCCGGCCCGCTCGACGATCGAGATCGCGGGGCTTCCGTCCGGCGCGCTGATCGAGATCGAGGCGGTCGCAACGCTCTAACCTAGGCCCATGCGGGCCGACGCACTCATCGAGAGACTGGCCGGGCTCGATCTGCTCGATGCCGTGACCGAGCTGGCCGAGCCCTACGAGGGCGTGTACCTGGTCGGCGGCACGGTCCGCGACCTGCTGCTCGGCGCGCCGAGCTTCGACGTCGACATCGCGGTGGAAGGCGACGCGATCGTCTTCGCCGAGGCGCTCGCGAAGCGGCTCGGCGGCCGGGTGCGCACGCACCGGAAGTTCGGCACCGCGGCCGTGTTCTACGGCGAGCGCGGGCGGGTCGACGTCGTCACCGCCCGCACCGAGTCCTACGACGCGCCGGCGGTGCTGCCGACCGTCGAGCACGCTGGGATCCACGACGACCTGTTCCGGCGCGACTTCACGATCAACGCGATGGCGGTCTCGCTCCGCGAGGACGACCTCGGCGAGCTCGTCGACCCGTTCGGCGGCCGTGCCGACCTCGACGAGCGCCGGATCCGCGTCCTGCACCCGCGCTCGTTCGTCGACGACCCGACGCGGATCTTCCGGGCGGTGCGGTACGAGAACCGCCTCGGCTTCCGGATGGACGAGGAGACGCTGCGGCTCGCCCACGACTCCGTCGAGACGGGCCACGTCGGCGACCTCTCCCGGGCGCGGCTGCGCGAGGAGCTGATCGCGCTCTTCGGCGAGGGGCACGTCGACCACACGATCGTGCGGATCCACGAGCTCGGCCTCGACGAGGCGGTCCACCCGCACCTGGCCGCGGACGCCGAGACGGTCGAGTTGCTCGGACGGCTGACGGCGCTCGACGACGAGTACGGGCTCGGCGTGCCGCCGTGGCGCCTCGGCTTCGCGGTGCTGGTGCGACGCCTCCCCGCCGAGGAGGTGCCTGCGTGGCTCCGCAGCCTGAAGCTCCGCCGGCGCGACGCCGAGCTGATCGCGGCGGCGGTCACGATCGGGCCGCGCCTCGCCGAGTCGCTCCGCGACGCCGAGCCGGCCGAGGTCGTCGCGCTCGCCGACCCGTTTGCCCCCGACGCGCCGCTCTTCGCACTCGCGCTCTCCGGGCTCGAGCCGCTGCGCGACTACTTCCGCCGCCTGCGCGGCGTCCGGCTCGAGCTGACCGGAACCGACCTGGCCGCGCTCGGCGTCGAGGAGTCGCCGCGGGTGGGGGAGATCCTGGGCGAGCTGCGCCGGCGCAAGCTGAACGGCGAGCTCGAAGGCCGCGACGCCGAGCTCGAGGCTGCCCGGGAGCTGATCGGGTGATCCGGTGGGATGCGCCCGGCCCGTACGAGGTCGCCTTCTCGACCCGGAAGGGTGGGGTCAGCGAAGGCGCCTACGCCTCGCTCAACCTCGGCCTGAAGACGGCGGACGAGCGCGAGCACGTGGCCGAGAACCGCCGCCGGCTGTGCGCGGAGCTCGGCCTCGAGCTGGAAGCGATTGCGATGACGTGGCAGCGCCACTCCGCCGTCGTGCACCGCGCGGCTCCCGGCGAGATCAGGGACGGCGACGGCGTCTGGACGGACGCGCCCGGCGAGGCCGTGCTCCAGCTCACGGCCGACTGCGTCCCGATCGCGATCGCCCGCACCGACGGCGCGCCCGCGGTGGCCGTGCTCCACGCGGGCTGGCGCGGGCTCCTGGCCGGGGTGATCGCCGCGGGTGTCGACGCGCTCGGCCCAGGCCCGCTCGCGGCCGCCGTCGGCCCCTCGATCGGCCCGTGCTGCTACGAGGTCGGGCCGGAGGTGGCGGAGCCGTTCGGGCCCGACGTGATGCGCGGGCGGAACCTCGACCTCTGGGCCGCCTCCGAACGCGCGCTCCGCGCGGCGGGCGTGGAGGAGATCGAGCGGATCGACCTCTGCACGCGCGTGCAACCCCGACCTGTTCTTCTCGCACCGGCGCGATCACGGCGTCACCGGCCGGCAGGGGGTGATCGCCCGTGTTGCCGCCTGACGCCGTCCGTGAGCGCTACCTCGCCGTGAAGGCCGAGCTCGGGCCCGGCGTCACCGTCGTCGCAGCCACCAAGTACGTCGCGCTCGAGGACATGTCCGTTCTCGCCGAAGCCGGAGTCGAGGTGGTGGGGGAGAACCGGGCGCAGGACCTCGCCGCCAAGCACGGAGAGTACGGCGACGCGTTCCGCTGGCACTTCATCGGCCACCTCCAGTCGAACAAGGCCGTGCTCGTGAACGGCATCTGCGAGCTCGTCCACTCGCTCGACTCGGAGTCAGCCGCCAGGCGCCTGACCGTCCCCGTCCTGGTCGAGGTCAACCTCTCCGGCGAGCCGACCAAGGCGGGGGTCGAGCCCGGCGAGCTCGAGGCGTTCCTGGCTCTCGCCGGCGACGTGCGCGGCCTGATGACGATGCCGCCGGAGACCGGACGATCCCGAGTCCTCGCGCCCGTACTTCCGGCGCCTGCGCGAGCTCGCCGAGCTTCACGGCCTGGCCGAGCTCTCGATGGGCACCTCGCAGGACTACCGGATCGCGGCGGAGGAAGGCGCGACTCTCGTGCGAGTCGGCTCTTCGCTCTTCCTCCCGTAGGGACATCCGCGGTGCCACGCGGGCGGAGCCGGGCTTGGCCCGGCGGGAGCCCTACCTTCGATATTCTCGAGGGGCGCGAAGGAGGGGGCTCGTGGGGGAACCATGGGTTCACCCACGTGATCTAGCCTGTTCCGCTAGTAGCATCTGCCGCCGATGGGATTCGCAGACGTCTGGAACCGCACGCTCGTCTACTTCGGGATCGCCGAGGAGGAGGACTGGGACGAGGACGGCGTCGCGACCCAGGAGGAGCTGGAGCGCAGCTACAGCGAGCGGCCGAACGTGCGCAGGCTCGCGCCGCGGCGCCGTGAGCGCGAGTACGACGACTGGACCGATCCCGGCGAGGAGCGCGGCGCCGCAGCCGCGCCGCGCCCAGTCGCGCCCGCGCAGCCTCGAGGCGGTGCCGTCGGGCGCCAACGTGCGCGTGCACCTCGTGATCCCGCGCAGCTTCAACGACGCGCAGCAGATCGCCGACAAGTTCAAGGACGCGGTGCCTGTGATCCTCAACCTCCAGGGCTCCGACGCAGAGCTCTCGAAGCGCCTGATCGACTTCGCGAGCGGGCTCACCTACGCGCTCGACGGCGGGATGCAGCGGGTCGCCGACAAGGTGTTCCTGCTGACCCCGCGAAACGTCGAGGTCTCCGCCGAGGAGCGCGCCAAGCTGCTCGAGCGCGGCGGCTTCTTCAACCAGGCGTAGACCCTGTCCGACGACTTTCTTGCCCGGGATTCCGACGGAGTCCGCGGGCGGAGCCGGGCTTGGCCCGGCGGGAGCCCGAGCTTCGGCCTTCTCGAAAGTCGTGAAGGAGGGGGCTCACGGGGGAACCCTGGGTTCACCCGTGTTAGCCAGGCGTAGGAAACCGGCGCGGCACCGCGAACTGACGCCCATGGGCGGTATCGGCCCCTGCTTCACCTTGCTCCTCGACGCGGTCTCGAGCGCGCAGGCGTTCGTCAACGCCTTTTTCTACGTCTACATCCTGATCATCCTGGCGTACATCCTCATGTCCTGGGTGAGGATGCCGTACTCGATCTGGCTCAATCGCGTCCAGAAGTTCCTGTACGACGTCTGTGACCCGTACCTGCGGCTGTTCCGCAAGATCCTGCCGCCGTTCGGCCCGCTCGACCTCTCGCCCATGGTCGGCGTGCTCGTGCTGGTCCTCATCCAACAACTGCTCAACCGCCTGCTCGGGCAATTGCACTGAAAGGAAGGTAGGAGATGGCACTCGCACCGGTGGAGATCCGCCACGTCCGGCTAGGACGCGGCATGTTCGGATACAAGAGGGCCGAGACGGACCGGCTGCTCGAAGACATCGCCGAGAGCTTCGAGGACGTCTGGCGCGACCGCGCCGACCTCGCGGACAAGGTCGAGAAGCTCGAGGCCGACCTCGTCCGCTACAAGGAGGCCGAAGGGCTCCTGCGGACGACCCTCGTCTCAGCGGAGCGCGCGGCCGGAGACCTCAAGGAAGGGGCCCGCCGCGACGCGGAGCGGATCATCAACGAGGCCCATGCCGAGGCGAGGTCGCTCACGCGCCGCTCGCGCGCGGAGCTCGAGCACCTGCAGAACGAGGCGCGGCGGGTGCGCGTGCTCATGCAGGCGGCGCTCGCGAGCGTGGAGCCGGCGGTCGTCGCCGGAGCGCCCGCGGTGGTGGTCGAGCCGCGCGTCGAGGACGAGGACACGGCCGAGGTGCACGCGGCGTAAGTAGATGCGTGATCGGAAATTCACGTGGGCCGGATGACGCCCCGGGCGCGGCGCCGGATCGTCACGCGCGCGCGCCCCACGTAGCGCTGCGACGCGCGGCGCGGGATCGCGCCGCCCGGCTTGGCCCAGGACGCCACCGACGTCACGCCAATTTCCGATCAAGCATCCAGGGGTACACTTCGAGCCATGAGCACGACCCGTTTGCGGCTGCGTGTCACACCCGGTGCGCGCCGGTCCGGGATCGTCGGACGCTACGGCGAGGCCTGGAAGGTGCGGGTCGCCGCGCCGCCGGAAGACGGGCGCGCGAACGCCGCCGTCGTGCGCCTGCTCGCCGAGACGCTCGAGCTCCCACGCGACTCCGTCACGCTCGTCTCCGGCCACGGCACGCGCGACAAGGTGGTCGAGCTCTCCGGGATCGAACCGAAGCAGATCGAGGAGCGGCTCAGCCGATGACGATCGACACCGAGCACTACCGCACACTCCTCCTCGAAGCCCGCGGACAGGTCGCCGGTGCGGTCGACTACATGCACGTCGAGGCGGCGCCGAGCCCCGACGACGAGGGCGAGCTCCCGAGCGAGTCGAACCTCGCCGACCAGGCGACCGACCTGCTCGAGCGCGAGATCGACTGGACGCTCGAGGAAAACTCCGAGCAGATCCTCGGCGAGATCGACGCGGCGCTCGCGCGGATCGACGCGGGCACCTACGGGCTCTGCGAGCGCTGCGGCAAGCCGATCGACGCCGACCGGCTCGAGGCGCTGCCGTGGGCGACGCTCTGCCTGGACGACAAGCGCAGGGAAGAGCGCGGTTGAGCGAGCCGGCGCCGCGGCTTCCGGGCGCGACGAGCGATGCGTTGACCCCGTTCTCGGTCGCCGAGCGCTCGCTCGCGGCCGGGCCGCTGCAGTGGATCGGCCTGCTCGCGGTCGCCGTCGCCGCGATCGTGGCCGACCAGCTCACGAAGCACATCGTCGCGACGCGGCTCGAGCTCGGCGAGTCGCTGCACGTGCTCGGGCCCTTCTCGATTCGCCACGTCCAGAACAGCGGGATCGCGTTCGGGCTCTTCGCCGGGGCGACCGGGCTCGTCGTCGCGGTCACCGCGGGCGCGGTCGTCTGGATGCTCGTCTACTTCGCGCGCTCCGGCGCCCGCCATCCGATCCTGCCCGTCGCGCTCGGGCTCGTGATCGGCGGCAGCGTCTCGAACCTCGTCGACCGCGTCCGGCTCGGCCACGTGACGGACTTCCTCTACATGCGCTGGTGGCCGGCGTTCAACCTGGCGGACAGCTTCATCGTGATCGGCGTGGCGATGGTCCTCGGCACCCTCGTGCTCGCGGATCGCACGGCGGCGCGCAGGCGGGCGAGTGGTGCAGACGCTCCGGCTGCTCGTTCCTGACGAGGCCGCGGGAGCGCGGCTCGACCGCTTTCTCGCCGGACTGCCCGAGCTCGGCTCCCGCGCCGCGGCCGAGCGCGCGCTCGCCACGGGCGCGGTGCAGGTCGACGGGCGCGGGCGTCCGAAGAGCCACCGGCTGGAGGGCGGGGAGGAGCTGGTCGTCGAGGTGCCCGATGCGCCGCGGAGCACGCTCGAGCCGGAGGAGCTCTCGCTGCGGATCGCCTACGAGGACGAGCACCTCCTCGTCGTCGACAAGCCGGCCGGCCTCGTCGTCCATCCCGCGCCGGGCCATCCGACCGGCACGCTCGTCCACGGCCTCCTCGCCCACGAGGCGGCGGGCGGAGAGGACGCAGAGCGGCCCGGGATCGTCCACCGGCTCGACCGCGACACCTCCGGCCTGCTCGTCGTCGCGCGCTCGCCCGAGGCGCACCGGCGGCTCGAGAAGCTCGTTCGCGCGCACGAGCTCGAGCGGGAGTACCTCGCTCTCGTCTGCGGGCGGCCGCGCTCGCGCACCGGCCGGATCGAGGCGCCGATCGGCCGCGACCGTCGCGACCGGACGAGACACTCGCTCGACACCGCGACCCCGCGCGACGCGGTGACGAACTTCGAGCTCGCCGAGGAGCTGCCGCGCCACACGTTGCTGCGCGTCCGGCTCGAGACGGGCCGGACGCACCAGATCCGCGTCCATCTGGCCGAGATCGGGCTCCCCGTCGCCGGCGACCCGGTCTACGGCCGCCCCGGCGAGCTCGGGCTCGAGCGCCAGTTTCTCCACGCCGCCCGGCTCGCGTTCCCGCACCCGTTCACCGGTGAGCTCGTCGAGTGCGCCTCGCCGCTACCCCCCGATCTGGTGGTCGCGCTCGACCGGGCGCGCGGAGATGGCTGACGCCATGCTCGGACGTGTCTGGGGATGGGTCAGACCAAGCAGGGCGTTCGGGTCGGCCGCAGACCAGGCTGGTTAGCCTGGCCAAGGGCGAGCCGGACGATCCTGCGCCGCGTCTGAACCACCAGCCAGACGCGTGCGCGTGTGGCGTCAACCATCTAGGCTGAGCCGATGTCCGACGGCGCAGACTGGGTCGAGGCCCTCAAGGAGGCGGTCACCGAGTTCGAGAGCACACGCTCGAGCGCGAACCCGGGCGTGAAGGTCACCCTCGTCGACGGCGAGAGCTTCTTCCTCAGCAACGCGCGCCCGGCACCGGGGCACAGCCTCGTGATCATGTACCCGTATCCGCCCGGGATGACGACCGACCTGCCGATGGGCGAGGACGGCTATCCGGTGATGCCGCGGGTGCTGATCGTCGCGCCGAGCGCCGTCTCGAAGATCGAGCTGATGGCCGAGCCGCCGGGTCAGCGCGAGGCACGGTTCGGGCTTCGCGCCGCCGCGCCGCCGTCGCCGCCGCCGCCTCCTCCGCCCGCCGTCGAGGAGGAGCCCGCGCTCACGTCCGAGCTGCGGCCTCCCGCCCCGGATCCCGGCGTCTCCGGCTAGACTTCCCGTTTCTTCCTGTCCCATCTCCCCGGCGGATCAGCAGGGCGGATGGTGCCGGCACCGCGCCGGTCCCGCCTCGGCCCCACCGGATTTCGATCGCCAAACCACTGAGAGGAGCTCTTCCCGTGCCTACCGTCTCCATGCGCGAGCTGTTGGAGGCCGGGGTCCATTTCGGCCACCAGACACGCCGCTGGAACCCGAAGATGCGCCGCTTCATCTTCACCGAGCGCGGCGGTATCTACATCATCGATCTCACGCAGACCTCGGAGCTGCTCGACGAGGCCTACGCGTTCGCCCAGAATCTCGCCGCCCGCGGCGGGACGATGCTCTTCGTCGGCACCAAGAAGCAGGCCCAGGACGCCGTCGCCGACGAGGCGAAGCGCGTCGGCATGCCGTACGTGAACCACCGCTGGCTCGGTGGGCTGCTCACGAACTGGCGCACGATGTCCGACCGCGTCGAGCGGCTCCACGACCTCCGCCGGCTCAAGGACGAGGGGCAGCTCGACCTGCTCCCGGCCAAGGAGCGGATCGCGATGCTCGGCGAGCTCGAGAAGCTCGAGGCGAACCTCGGCGGCGTGGCGGACATGCGCCGCCAGCCCGACGCCGTCTTCATCGTCGATCTCCGCAAGGAGCAGCTCGCCGTCCGCGAGGCACGGCGCCTCGGGCTGCCGATCGTGGCGCTCGTCGACACGAACTGCGACCCGGACGAGGCCGACTACATCATCCCGGGCAACGACGACGCGATCCGCTCGTGCAACCTGATCGTCCGCGCGCTCGCCGACGGGATCGCCGCCGGCCAGCAGAAGACCACCGTCGAGGAGCTCACCGCCGCACCGGCGCCGGAGCCCGAGCCCGAGCCGGCGCCGGAGCCGGAGCCCACGGTCGCCGACGTCGTCGCCGAGGCCGCAGTCGAGGCCGCCGCGAGCGAGGAGCCCGTCGAGGTCGTCGAGGTGGCGGAGGAGGAGGTGCCGGCCGAATGACGACGATCAGCGCATCACTCGTGAAGGAGCTCCGCGACCAGACCGGCGCGGGGATGATGGACGTCAAGCGGGCGCTCGTCGAGACCGACGGCGACCTCGAGGCGGCCCGGGTCCTGCTCCGCGAGCGGGGCATGGCCACCGCGGCCAAGCGCGCCGACCGCACGACCTCGGAGGGCGAGGTGGTGGTCACCGTCTCCGGCTCGACCGGAGCGATGGTCGCCGTCGGCTGCGAGACCGAGCCCGTGTCGAAGAACGAGGAGTTCCTCGCGTTCGCCGAGAAGGCCCTCGAGGCCGTCGAGGCGGGCGGCGAGAGCGCGCTCGACGCGCTCGAAGGGGAGCGCCAGGAGCTCGTCGGCAAGCTCGGCGAGAACATCGTCGTCGTGGGCGCGGCGCGCCTCGAGGCGGGAGCCGGCGACTCGCTCGCCGAGTACGTCCACCCGCCGGCGAACAAGATCGGCGTGCTCGTGCACGTGCGCGGCGAGAACCCGACCGCTGCCCGGCACCTCGCGATGCACATCTCGTTCGCGAACCCGCGCTACCTGACGCGGCACAACGTGCCCGAGGCCGACGTCGCCGCGGAGCGTGAGATCTACGCGAACTCCGACGAGGTGCTCTCGAAGCCGGAGAACGTCCGCGAGAAGATCGTCGACGGGATGCTCCAGAAGCGCTTCTTCGCGGAGAACGTGCTCGCGGAGCAGGCGTGGATCCACGACACGGGCAAGACGGTGGAGCAGGCGCTGGCCGACGACGGGCTCGAGCTGCTGGACTTCAGGCGCTTCTCTGTTGCAGGCTAGGCTCGCGTGAGCGTGCAGCCCGAGCCGAGCGTGGTCGCCCCGGGCACCGGCGTGCCGGTGTTCCGGCGCGTGCTGCTGAAGCTCTCCGGCGAGGCGCTGATGGGCGAGCGCGACTACGGGATGGACCTGCCGACGATCGAGGCGATCGCCGAGGAGGTCGCTGCGGTGCGGTCGACGGGAGTCGAGATCGCGATCGTCGTCGGCGCGGGGAACATCTACCGCGGGATGGCGGCGGCGGCGCAGGGGATGGACCGCGCCACCGCCGACTACGCGGGGATGCTCGCGACGCTGCTCAACTCGCTCGCGCTGCAGGACGCGCTCGAGCGCGCGGAGGCGCAGACGCGGGTGCTCTCGGCCCTCGTCGTCTCCGAGGTGGCCGAGCCGTACATCCGCCGCCGCGCGATCCGCCACCTCGAGAAGGGGCGTGTCGTGATCTTCGCCGCCGGCACGGGCAACCCGTTCTTCACCACGGACACCGCGGCGGCGCTGCGCGCGCTCGAGATCAACGCCGAGGCGATCCTGATGGCGAAGAACGGCGTCAAGGGCGTCTACGACGGCGACCCGCGCGAGGATCCGACCGCGGTCTTCCTGCCCGAGCTGACGCACCTCGAGGCGATCGAGCGGGGGCTCAAGGTGATGGACTCGACCGCACTCTCGCTCTGCATGGACAACAGGCTCCCGATCCACGTCTTCGAGCTCGCCGAGGGCAACATCAAGCGGGTCGTCACGGGCGAGCGGGTCGGCACGATCATCTCGACGGAAGGGGCGGACTGATGGCCGAGCTCGACGATCTCCTCCAGGATGCAGCACGGCGGATGGACAAGTCCGTCGAGGCCACGCGCACGGAGTTCAACAGCATTCGCACCGGCCGCGCGGCCCCCGCCCTGCTCGACCGGATCCAGATCGACTACTACGGCCAGAGGACGCCGCTCAAGCAGATGGCGACGATCGGCGCGCCCGAGCCGCGCTCGCTCACGATCCAGCCGTTCGACCCGACGCAGATCAAGGTGATCGAGAAGGCGATCCTCGAGTCCGACCTCGGGCTCACGCCGTCGAACGACGGCAAGCTGATCCGGCTCCCGATCCCGCAGCTGACCGAGGACCGGCGCAAGGAGCTCGTCAAGGTCGTGCGCAACTACGCCGAGGAGGGGCGCGTCGCCGTCCGCAACGTCCGCCGCGACGTGATGCACCACCTGAAGGAGCTCGTCGCGGACGGCACGGTCGGCGACGACGACGAGCGCAGGGCCGAGGAGCGCGCGCAGAAGCTCACCGACGAGCACACGAAGGCGATCGACGAGGCCCTGAAGCACAAAGAGGCCGAGATCATGGAGGTGTAGCGGCCTCCTTGAGCCTCCTCACGAGAATCCGCACGCTCCGGACGGTCAAGCCGCTCCGCGAGCGCGAGCTGCCCGAGGTCGCGCGCTCCGTCGCGATCATCATGGACGGCAACGGCCGCTGGGCCCGCCGCCGCGGCCTCCCGGTCGCCGCCGGGCACCGTGCCGGCACCCGCGCGCTGCGCCGGACCGTCGAGGCGGGGATCGACCTCGGCGTCCGCTCGCTCACCGTCTACGCCTTCTCGACCGAGAACTGGTCGCGCCCGCCGGAGGAGGTCGACGCGCTGATGGAGATCTTCGGCGAGACGATCGAGCGCGAGCTGCCCGACCTCGCGAAGCAGGGCGTCCGCACGCGCTTCATCGGCCGCCGCGACCGGGCGCCGGAGGCGCTGCAGCGGCGGATGGCCGAGCTCGAGGAGGAGACAGCCGGCAAGGACCGGCTCGACCTCTGGATCGCGTTCGACTACGGCGGGCGCGGCGAGATCGTCGAGGCGGCGCGGCGGATCGTCGAGGCGGGCGTCGAGCCGGACGAGCTCGACGAGGAGCTGTTCGCCTCGTACCTGTACGCGCCCGAGCTGCCCGACCCGGACCTGCTGATCCGCACGTCGGGCGAGCTCCGGATCTCGAACTTCATGCTCTGGCAGCTCGCCTACGCGGAGCTCGTCTTCGTCGACCGGCTCTGGCCGGACTTCGGCGAGGCAGAGCTGCGCTCCGCGCTCGAGGCGTATGCAGGCCGCCGTCGCCGCTTCGGCGGCCGATGACCTCCTTCTGGTCGCGCCTCATCGTTGCGCTCGTCGGGCTGCCCGTCGTGCTCGGCCTCGTCTGGCTCGGCGGCTGGTGGCTCGTCGGGCTCGTCGCGGTCGCGATCGTGCTCGCGCTGCACGAGTTCTGGCTGATGACGCGGTCACTGCGCCCGCTCGCGCTCGCCGGCTACGCGGGCGCCGCGCTCGCGCTCCTCGGCGCCGCAGCTCGGCGGCGAGGTCTGGATGCTCGGCGGCTTCATGACGACGCTGCTCTTCGCCCTGCTCCTGAACGGCGTCTCGGAGACGCGCGCGCCCGCGACGGTGGCGATCGGCGCGACCGTGCTCGGCTCGGCCTGGGTCGGGCTCGGGCTCTCGTACGCGGTGCTCATGCGCGGCTTCCCGGACAACGCGCGCCTCGCGACGTTCACCGTCCTCCTGTGCGTGTTCGCCGCCGACACCGTCGCGTACTTCGGCGGACGCATCTTCGGCCGGCACAAGCTCGCGCCCGCACTCTCGCCCGGGAAGACGTGGGAGGGATTCGTGCTCGGGACGGCGGCGGCGGTGCTCGTCGCCTTCTTCGCGCTCTACCAGGACCGGCACACGTACCTCACGATCGCCGAGGCGCTGGCCCTCGGGGCCGTGGTGGCGCTGGCCGCGGCGGCCGGCGACCTGTTCGAGTCGGCGCTCAAGCGCGACATGCAGGTCAAGGACACGGGCCGGCTGCTCGGCGGCCACGGCGGCATGCTCGACCGCATCGACTCGCTTCTGTTCGCCGATTCCGGCGGGGTACTACGTGATCCTCATCTTCACTACCTAGACTTTGGGGATGCAGCGAATCGCCCTGCTCGGGGCCACCGGCTCGATCGGCCGCCAGGCCGTCGAGATCGTCGAGGCCCATCCGGAGCTGGAGCTGGTCGCCGCCGCGTCGGGCTCGCAGGACGTGACGGGGCTCGCGCCGCTGACCCAGGTCGGCGGCGACCTCACCGAGCTGCTCGACCGGGCCGAGCCGGACATCGTGCTGAACGCGGTCGTCGGCTTCGCCGGCCTGCCGGCGACGCTGTGGGCGCTCGAGCGCGGCGTCACGCTCGCGCTCGCGAACAAGGAGAGCCTCGTCGCGGCCGGTGAGCTCGCGCTGGCGGCGCAGCGGCGCGGGGGCGGCGCGCTGCTCCCGGTCGACAGCGAGCACTCCGCGCTCTACCAGTGCCTCGAGGGCCGCGGCCCGGAGAGCGTCGACTCGCTCGTCCTCACCGCGTCGGGCGGCCCGTTCCGCGGGCGGACGCGCGCCGAGCTCGAGGACGTGACCGCGGCGGAGGCGCTCGCACATCCGACCTGGACGATGGGCCCGAAGATAACGGTGGACTCCGCCACGCTCGCGAACAAGGGGCTCGAGCTGATCGAGGCGCACTTCCTGTTTCGGCGTTCCGTACGACCGGATCGAGGTCGTCGTCCACCCGACCTCGGTCGTCCACGGGCTCGTCCGCTTCCGCGACGGCGCCGCGCTCGCGCACCTCGGCTATCCGGACATGCGCGTGCCGATCTCCTACGCGCTCACCTATCCCGAGCGCGCGGCGACGCCGGTGCCGGCGCTCGACCTCGCGGCGGGGCTGACGCTCGAGTTCTCGGCCCCCGACCTCGAGACGTTCCCGCTGCTCGCGCCTCGCGCGCGACGGCGGGCGAGCGCGGCGGCACGTATCCCTGCGCGTTCAACGCCGCCAACGAGGTCGCCGTGGCCGCGTTCCTCGACGGGCGGCTCCCGTTCCTCGGGATCGCCGACGCGGTCGAGGAGGTGCTCGCCGCGGTGGACGGTGCGCCGGCGCGGGACCTCGACGATCTCGTCGCCGCGGACGCCGAGGCCCGCCGCCTGCTGGAGCCCGTCGCGTGAACGTCGCGATCGCGATCCTCGGCCTCGCGCTGCTCGTGCTCGTCCACGAGCTCGGCCACTTCACCACCGCCCGCGCGGTCGGGATGAACCCGCGGCGCTTCTACCTCGGCTTCCCGCCCGCCGTCGTCAAGGTGACGCGGAAGGGCATCGAGTACGGCATCGGCGCGATCCCGCTCGGCGGCTACGTGAAGATCCCGGGCATGCACCGGCCGGCGGCGTCCGACCTCGACCTCGCCTTCTCCCGCGCGCTCGCCGAGGACACGGGCCTGCTGGCGCCGCTCGAGCGCGTCAAGCGCGAGCTGGTCGTCTTCGACCTCGACGGGGCGAGGGCGGCGCTGCCCGAGCTCGAGCACGCGCTCGCCGAGGCGAAGCTCACGCCCCAGGCCGAGAAGGCCGCCGAGCGAGGCCTCGGCGAGCTCCGCGACGGGCTCGCCGACGACGCCTACTGGCGCGCGCCGACCTGGAAGCGGGTGATCGTGATCCTCGCCGGGCCCGCGGCGAACATCCTCTTCGCGCTCGTCGTGTTCTCGTTCCTGTTCACGTTCGGCGGCGGCAAGGCGACGACGACCGTCCACGACGTGCTCCCCGGGAAGCCGGCGGTCACCGCCGGGCTGCGGCCGGGCGACCGGATCGTCGCGATCGACGGCATCTCCGTGAAGGCGTCGCAGATCCCGTCCCGGATCAGCAACTCGAACGGCCGCCCGCTCGTGCTGACCGTCGTGCGCGGCACGGACACGCGTCCGGATCGGCCCGGTGCGGCCGCAGAAGATCCAGGGCGCCTACCGGCTCGGCTTCGTCCTCAGCGGCCGTGGGCTCTCGCCGCCGGAGGCGATCTGGTCGTCGATCGACGCTGACCGGGCAACGTCTCGAAGCAGATCGTCAGCTCGCTCACGAACCTCGTCCACAAGAAGGGCCGCAAGGACATCTCGAGCGCCGTCGGGATCGTGCAGGGCTCGTCGACGGCGCTCAGCCAGGGCGCGATGAACTTCCTCTGGGTGCTCGGCCTGATCAGCCTCTCGCTCGCGCTGCTCAACCTGCTGCCGCTGCTCCCGCTCGACGGCGGCCACATCGCGTTCTCGATCGTGGAGGGGATCCGCGGCCGCCCGCTGGCGCGCGAGGTCTACGAGCGGGTCTCGGTGGTCGGGATCGCGCTCGTGCTGATGCTCTTCTTCATCGGCCTGTCGAACGACTCGGCCGGATCGGCGGCGGCTAGGATCTGACCGATGGGCAGCACGCGGCAGATCACGGTGGGGAACGTCAAGATCGGCGGCGGCGCGCCGGTCGTCGTGCAGTCGATGACGCTGACGAAGACGCACGACGTCGAGGCGACGACCGCGCAGATCGCCGCGCTCGCCTCCGCCGGCTGCGAGATCGTCCGCTGCGCGGTGCCGAAGACCGAGGACGCCGTCGCGCTGAAGAAGATCGTCCGCCTCTCGCCGATCCCGGTGATCGCCGACATCCACTTCAACGCCTCGCTCGCGCTGAAGGCGATCGACTCCGGCGTCGCGGCGGTGCGGATCAACCCCGGCAACATCGGCGGCCCCGACAAGGTGGCGCTCGTCGTCGAGGCGGCGCGCAAGGCGGGGATCCCGATGCGGATCGGCGCCAACTCCGGCTCGCTCCCCAAGCACCTGCACGCTCTGGCCCAGGAGGATCAGGCCGAGGCGCTCGTCGCAGGCGGCGCTCGAGGAGGTGGAGCTGCTCGAGAAGCTCGACTTCCACGACTTCAAGATCTCGGTCAAGTCGACCTCGGTGCCGACGATGATCCGCGCCTACCGCATGCTCTCGGACAAGGTCGACTATCCGCTGCACCTCGGCGTGACCGAGGCGGGAACGCCGTTCTCCGGCTCGATCAAGAGCGCCGTCGGGATGGGCGCGCTGCTCGTCGACGGGATCGGCGACACGATCCGCGTCTCGCTCACCGCCGACCCGGTCAAGGAGATCGAGACCGGCTTCGAGATCCTCAAGGCGCTCGGCCTCCGGGAGCGCGGCCCGATCATGATCGCGTGCCCCTCGTGCGGCCGCGACAACGTCGGCGTCGAGAACCTCGCGGTCGTGGTCGAGGAGCGGCTCAAGGCGCTACCCGCAGCACTTCGAGGTCGCGGTGATGGGCTGCGCGGTGAACGGCCCCGGCGAGGCGGGCGACGCCGACTTCGGGATCGCGGGCGGCCGCGACGTCGGCTTCATCTACGCGCACGGCCGCGTGCTGAAGAAGGTCTCGTCCGAGATCCTGATCGACGAGCTCTTCGTCGAGGTCGACCGCTGGATCGAGGGCGGCATGCAGCGCCCGAAGCGGCTCAAGATGGCAAAGCCGGCCGCGCTCGCGATGGCCGAGGCCTCGCTGATCCCGCTCGACTAGCCTTATCGGACAACGATGATCGCCCGAGCCTCACAACTCTTCCTGCCGACCCTGCGCGACGCGCCCGCCGACGCGGAGGCGGTCAGCCACAAGCTGCTCGTCCGCGGCGGCTTCATCCGCCAGGTCTCGGCCGGGCTCTGGACGTACATGCCGCTCGGCTGGCGCGTCCACGAGAAGATCGTCCAGATCATCCGCGAGGAGATGGACGCGATCGGCGGCCAGGAGATGCTGATGCCGGTGCTGACGCCCGCCGAGCTCTGGGAGGCGACCGGCCGGCTCGGGATCCCCGAGATCTTCCACGTCACCGACCGCAACGACCGCCACTTCATCCTGCCGCTCACGCACGAGGAGACGGTCACCTTCCACGCGAGGGAGATCCAGTCGTACAAGCAGCTGCCGCAGCTCTGGTACCACTTCCAGACGAAGGACCGCGACGAGCCGCGCCCGCGCGGCGGCCTCCTCCGCGTCCGCGAGTTCGTGATGAAGGACGGCTACTCGTTCGACCGCGACGAGGACGGCGTGAAGCGTCAGCTTCGAGAACAACCGCGGCGCGTACAAGACGATCTTCGAGCGCTGCGGGATCGAGGCCGTCGACGTCCAGGCCGAGAGCGGGATCATGGGCGGCAAGTTCAGCGTCGACTTCCTCGCGCCGTCCGGCTCGGGCGAGAACACGCTCGTCACCTGCGAGAACGGCGACTACGCGGCCGACCTCGAGATCGCGCGCGGCGATGTCCGCGCCGCGCCCGTGCTTCCCGCAGCCGCTCGGCGCGCCCGAGGAGATCGAGACGCCCGGCGCGACGACGATCGAGGCGCTCGCCGAGTTCCTCTCGATCGACCCGAGCGCGACCTCGAAGGCGATGCCCGTCGTCCGCGAGAACGGCGAGCTCGTGCTCGCGCTCGTGCGCGGCGACGACCGGCTCAGCGAGTCGAAGCTCTTCGACGCGCTCCACGGCGGCTCGCGTCCGGCGACGGATGACGAGATCAAGCAGGCGTTCGGCGCCGAGCGGCGGCTCGCTCGGCCCGATCGGCTTCCCGGGCGAGATCGTCGCCGACGAGACGCTGCGCGAGGGCCAGTACGTCGCCGGCGCGAACCGCGACGGCTGGCACCTGCGCGGAGTCGAGGCCGGGCGCGACTACGAGCCCCGATTCGCCGATCTCCGCGAGCCGCGCGAGGGCGACACCTGCCCGAACTGCGGCGGGCTGCTGCGCTTCCAGACCGCGATCGAGGTCGGCCACATCTTCAACTTCGGCAGCTTCTACTCGGAGCCGCTCGGCGCCACCTTCCTCGACGAGGACGGGACGGAGAAGCCGCTGCTCGGCGGCAGCTACGGGATCGGGCCCGGCCGCGTGATGGCCGCCGCGGTCGAGCAGCACAACGACGAGCACGGGATCCTGTGGCCGGCCGCGCTCGCGCCGTACGATGTGCACGTGGTCGCACTCGCGGGAGCGGAGGAGATCGCCGAGCGCGCCGCTGCCGCGCTCGAGGCGTCCGGGCACGACGTCCTCCTCGACGACCGCGACCAGCGGGCGGGGGAGAAGTTCGCCGACGCCGACCTGATCGGGATCCCGATCCGGGTCACCGTCGGCAAGAAGAGCCTCGAGGACGGCGCGGTGGACGTCCGCGACCGTTCCACCGGGGAAGAGCGTCGCGTGCCCCTGGAGAAGCTCTAAATGCCCCGCAAGCGCCGTTTCAGCGAGGACGCGTTCGGCCCGACGGTCGAGCGGCTGATGCTCGAGACCGGCGTCACCTACCGCGGCCTCTCCGAGAAGACGAAGCTCTCGGCCGGATATCTCAACCATCTCGTGCACGGAAACCGGCCCGTCCCCTCGAACGACGTGATCGAGGTGCTCGCCGGCCAGCTCGGCGTCGAGCCGGAGCACTTCCGCGAGTACCGCCTCCGCGTGATCACGGAGAAGCTCGAGGCGATGCCCGAGCTGATCGACCGGCTCTACAAGCGGCTCGGCGAGTAGCTAGGCTAGTCCGGTCGCGGGGCGTGGCGCAGCCTGGTTAGCGCGCTAGTCTGGGGGACTAGAGGTCCCGAGTTCAAATCTCGGCGCCCCGACTGATTCGAAGGCTTTAGAAAAGCGAAAGGCGCCCCTCCGGCTGGTTGCAAGAGGGAGGTTTTGCTAGGGCCATCTACCGCGGGTCTACTGTCGTTCGCTCTCGCTCTCGCTCTCGCTCTCGGTCTCGTCGCCGTCGCTGTGCAGGCAGGACGCTTCCGGGATTGGTTGGCAGTCGAGGGTCTAGGTGGCCCCAGCCAAAGGGCTAGGGCGTGTAATTCGGTGAACGACCACATTGCGAGTGCGGTTGAGATTCCGAGGCGGTGCCGTCACAACACTTCCAAGCGGGGACGGCTCCAGTACTCCGATCCGATATGCGGGGAGCCACGGGCGGCGCGGCTCCCCGTAACCGCGTCACAGTTCTGACCTAGGCGGCGAGGCTAGTAAGTCGGTCGGCTCAAGCCTGATGTAGACCGGGGCGCGCGGACGCAATAGGGAAGCGGTCTGCCCGGAGGAGCCACAGCTGATTGCCCCAAATGGCGATTTCAGCGAAACCCCAGCGGTGAGTGAAACCATCGGATTTGGGCAAGGGCAAACGCGCGCGGGCGCCGGTTCCCCAAGTTCAACGGCTGCAAGGATCGGCGCCCCGGCGCGCGCTTCCAACCGGCGGAGGGCCAACTCAACCAGCTTCGCCCTACCACAGTTGGTGTGGCGCTGCGGGTCGCTTCACGGACAGAGACAGGGAGATCCCAGGTCGGAAGTACGGGAGAGGCTAGAGGCGCGTCGATAGGAGGGCATCAATCCACGTTCTATTTGTTGTAGTGGGATGTCTCCGAGGACGCTCTTGGCGGTTGCTCTTGCGTGCGGGCTCTTCGGCTGCGCGCTGACTATCCCCTCTTCGGGTCGCGCCGGGACGACGAAGCCGTGCAAACATGGGTTCGTCACGAAGCACGGGCGCTGCGTCAAGGCCGCGAAGCCGAAGCCGACCCCACCGACGCCTGCGCCTGCGCCGCCTGTGCCAGCGCCTCCGCCCCTAGCCCAGGACGGCCACTACGTCGGCACGACCTCGAACTTGACGTCCATCGCCTTCGATGTGTCCTTGGGCGGGACGCTGGTAACGAACATGGTAACCGGCCAGATCAACGAATCTTGCAACCCCCCGAACAGCCTGTACGGCGGTGGCATCGCCAGCGGCTCGGCGAATATCGCCACCGACGGATCATTCTCCATGAGCAACCCCTCCTATGACGAGGGGCTATTCGACGGGTTCGATGCCGTCGGGCACCTTTCGCTGCAAGGGCAGATATCAGGAACGGCCGCATCCGGAACCCTGAATCAAGGGCTCTCATTCGGCCCCTATATATGCGACTCCGGGGTCGTCAGTTGGACTGCCGCTCTGACGCCCTAGCCCTGCGCTCGTAGCCGCGCTGTCGGGGTGAAGAAAAAGGCCGGGGCGTGTCCCCCTCGGGTACAGCCCTGTTCGCCCCGGCCTCGCTTATCGTTAGTCGCGAACGGCGATTGGTGCAAGGCGCCAGGTCGCGTATCGGCCGCGCCGGCCCTGCTCGACCTTCCCTGCCTCACTCAACTTGCGAAGCCGATGCACGACGCGGGCAACATCGCTTCAAGCCGATGCACGACGCGGGCAACATCGCTTCGCGATGACCAATGGCGCCATCTACTATGACCTCCCGATCCCGCTGCGGACTGGAGAGAACGGGGAGAACTCGCGACGAGCCCGAACAAGCACGCGAGCAGGCAAAACGCGGAGCGGGGTAGATTCAGCGGAATAGACTGGAATGGAACGTTGAGTCTGGGGGACTCGAGGTCCCGAGTTCAAATCTCGGCGCCCCGACTCGAAGAGGATCCAACCGCGGGATACCAGACATGACCGAGGGCTTGCAGCAAAACGACGCTTTGCACGAGCCTCTGAGGGTGCTCGTGGCCAATCAGCGTGAGGATCGAGTCGGCAAGGTCACCGAGATCGTGATCGGCCTCGGGCACACGGTCGTCGTTGCTTCGACGGACGTCGCCGAAGTGGGGGACATGACGCTGCGCGAACGGCCTGACGTTGCCCTCGTCGGCGTGGGGGAGAGCTCGGACCATGCGCTGGAGCTGATCAGCCAGATCGTCAGGGAGGCGGCCTGCCCGGTGATCGCGCTGCTCGAGACGACCGACAGCGCATTCGTCGACGAGGCGGCGAAGCGCGGCGTGTTCGCCTACCTCGTCGACGGGAGCCCCGAGCAGCTGCAGAGCGCGCTCGACATCGTGCTCCGGCGCTTCGCGGAATACCACAGCCTCGAGGGCGCCTTCGGCCGCCGCGCGGTGATCGAGCGCGCGAAGGGCATCCTGATGGAACGGCACGCGATCGACGAGACAAGGGCCTTCGAGCTCCTCCGCAGCGAAGCGCGGCGGGGCTCACGAAAGGTCGTCGATGTCGCCGACGCGGTCGCGATGAGCCACCGGCTCCTGCCGGGGCCGGACAGCACCTAGCCGGCGTCTCTGCTACCCTCGACAGCGACGGCCCGAGACCCTGTTCGTCATGTCGGCCCCAGCAAATGGCTGAAGTGCTCCGGAATGTGCGGAGCGACTTCGATCCGAACGGAGAGCCATGCTGGAAGAACCGACGGCCGCAGTGGTTCCGGAAGCGCCGGAGCCCGTCCCGCATCAGAACTTTGCCGAGTGGCGTGGAACGGACCTCGTCGATTGCGACGGGGAAACGATCGGCAAGCTCGAGGACGTCTACGTCGACGTCGAGACCGACGAGGCCATCTTCGGCACCGTCAAGGAAGGCCTGTTCGGGCGACACCTGACGTTCGTCCCGCTCCCCGGGAGCACGATCGGCCCGGACACCGTCCGGGTGACGGTCGCCCGCGGCAAGGTCAAGAGCGCTCCAGACCTCGCTCTCGCAGGGGAGGAGCTCTCCCAGCAGGACGAATCGAGCCTCTACCACTACTACGAGCTCAACTACACGCCGCCCGAGTCCGAGAGCGGCCGGCGCCTCGCTCGACGATGAACATGAATCGAGGAACACCGATGATGAAACGAAGGAATTCCTGCTGGCTCGCTGGGGTGGTGCTGGTCGTTGCTGCCGCGATCCTCGTGCCGACAGCCGGCGCGCGCTCCGTCGCGGCGCCCACGAACACGTGTGCACCGACGCTCTCCGGCCAGGCCGCCGCCGGCAGAACGCTCACCTCCAGCACGGGTTGCTGGGGCAACCACCCGACGGCCTACGCGTACCAGTGGCTTCGCTGCGACGTGAACGGCGCGAACTGTGCGCCGATCACCGGGGCGACGGCCAACAAGTTCACCCTGTCGAGCAGCGATGCCGGACACACCGTGATCTCGCTGGTCACCGCCTCGAACGTCGACGGGAAGACGGGACCGATCAACTCGAAGCCGAGCAACGTCGTCTCGGCGGCAGCGGCTCCGCAGAGCACGACTCCGCCGTCGATCACCGGCAAGCCGGTCGTCGGCGAGCTGCTCTTCGCCGACCCGGGCAAGTACACCGCAGGGATCCCGAGCACCTACTCGTACCAGTGGATCAAGTGCAATACCGGCGGCGGCACCTGCTCGAGCATCTCCGGCGAGCGAAGCCAGACCTACCGCGTCACCACCGCCGTGATCGGAACGACCCTCCGCGTGGCAGTGAAGGCGTCCAACCCCTACGGCTCGGTCACGACGACGTCCGACCGGAGCGCGACCGTGACAGCGGTGCCGCTCGTGGTCGTCACGACCTCGATGACCGTCTCGAAGTCCGTGGTGACCTGCTGCGCGACCTCACTGCTGAGCGGCACCGTCTCGACGGGCAAGGCCGGTGAGGTGATCACGATCCTCGCGCTTCCGTACGGCGAGCTCGCAGCCACCCCGATCGGCACGGCCACGACGACCGGCACCGGCCAGTGGACGTTCACGGTCCGGCCGGCGATCCAGACCACCTACACGCCCAAGACGAGCACCACCACCGGAACCGCGACCACGATCACCGTCCACCCACGCGTGGGTCTCGGCTACCAGGGCGGCATCTTCAGCACGAAGGTGACCGGCGGTGCCGGTGCAACCTCGTTCGCGGGGAAGGTCGTCTACTTCCAGCGCCGCAACGCAAGCGGTGGCTGGATCACGCTCGACAAGGTCGTCCTGAACCTGAACTCGTTCGCGAAGTTCAAGGTCAAGCTCCCGAAGGGCGCCTCCTACGTGCGGGTCTACATCACGAAGACGCAGGCCGGCGGTGGCTATCTGGACGGCGCCTCAACCATCCGCCGCTTCACCAGGTAACCGACCGGAACGGAGCGACCCCGGGGCCGGCTTAGCCCGCCCCGGGGCCGAACCGTCGCGAAGGCCCGAGCACAGGAGAGCACGTGCCGTCTGCACCGACATCCAGGATCGAGATCTTTGCCCCTGACCGGGATGCCACCGACCTGCTGCTGCTCTACGCGGCTCCGTTGTTTCCGGCCGAGATCGCCGCAGGCGCAGTGTGGATCGTCCGGCTACAGGTGCCGGGCGGACCGGGACCGATGCTCGAGCTGCTCTCCCTCGTGCAGTGCTGGCTCGAAGCAGCGCGCCTGCCCTGGGCCAATCTCCGCTACTACGGCCGGAGCCACCTGATCCGCCCGTCCACCGCCTTCGCGCAGTTCGCAGCGGCGATGGAGTTCATGAACGACTCGGCGCTTCACCAGGTGACGGCGTCGCCGAGCTGGACCCGTCCGGGCCTGACGACGGCGCCGTAGACGCCGAAGGGCAACGGCTCGGTGCGGCCCTCGCGCCGGTAGAGGGCGAGCGTCCCGAGCGTGTCGAGGTCGGTGATGCCGCGATCGGGGTCCTGTGAGGTGACGACGCAGCGGCCGACGTCGCCGTTGACGGTGATCTCGGCGCCGCCGACCGCGACGGTCGAGCCGATCCACTCGTCCTCGGCGTGGGCGGGCACGCCGTCGATCTCGAACATCATCCGGAAACGGCGGCCGTCGATCGGCCCGTCGGCGCCGGCCTCCTCGCGCAGCCGCTCGAGCGAGCCCTGCGAGACGAGCGAGACGGTGCCGCCGCCGCGACCGCGGTCCGTGGCGTGCTCCTCGGACCAGAGCAGGGTCAGCGGCCGGCCCGCAGAGGCGGAGAGAGCCTCCTCCCACGGCCCGATCACGCGGCGCGACGGATGCGGCTCGCCGTAGAGCTCCGCCGCGACCGGCTCGCCGAGCTCGACGACGCCGGACACCTCGGCGCCGTCCGGAAAGCCGAGCGTGAGCCGGCGGGTCGCCTCGTCCCACTCGGGCCGGATCGTCATCAGCGGCCCGTTGCGCTTGTTGTTGAAGAGTCGCCCGTCCTCGTCCGCGAGCCAGAAGCGGCGATCGCCCTGCACGCCGCCGGTGCCGAGGTCGACGCTCTCGGGATGGACGAGCCCGAGCGACTTCACCGGCGCGATCGAGATGCGGACGACCCGCGCCTCCATCTAGGAGTCGTAGAAGCCGTACCGGGAGAACGCGCCGCCGCCCGGGGAGGTCGAACCGGGCGCCGGGATGATCTTCGACGGCTCCACCGGGTCGACGATCATCCCGACGACCTCGACCGCCGTGCCGGTCTTCGCGATCGCCCAGCACACGATCCGCGAGCGGGTGATCTCCTCGGTCGGCTCCTCGAAGAGCGCCTTCCAGCCGGATTCGGCGGGGACGAGCTGCTGGATCTGCATTGGCGCATCCTAACCGGGGCGTAGCATTCGGCGGCGTGAGCGGCGACCAGACCCTGGAGGAGCTCGTCTCGGTCTTCGTCCACGAGCTGAAGACGCCGATCGCCGCGGTGCAGGGGCTCGCGGCGACGCTGTCGCGCTCGCTCGACGAGCTCGACCGGGAGACGGCGCTCCAGGTCGCGGGGGCGCTCGAGCGGAGCGCGCTCCATCTCGGCGAGCTCGTGCGCTCGTTCGACGCCGGCAGGGCCGTTCTCAACCCGGTGCCGACGAACCTCGCCCTGCTCGTCCGCGAGACCGTGGAGGAGCTCGGGCCGCTGCTCGCAGACCGGCAGGTCGCGCTCGAGCTCGACGAGGAGCCGGCGCCGTCGGTCGATCCCGTCCGGATCCGCCAGGTGCTGACGAACCTGCTCTCGAACGCGGTCCGGTACACGCCGCCGGGCAGCCCGCTCGAGGTGACGGTGCGAGAGGCGGGGGAGGCGGTGGAGCTCTCGGTGCGCGACCACGGTCCCGGGATTCCGACGGAGGAAGCCGAGCGCGCGTTCCAGCGTCATGCCCGGCTCGGCGTCGACGGCCCGGGCTCGGGCCTCGGCCTCTTCGTCTCCCGCGAGCTCGCGCGCGCCCACGGCGGCGACCTCGTCGCGGCACAGCCCGAGGGCGGCGGCGCCCTCTTCGTTCTCCGGCTCCCCCGGTAAGGGGCTTTACACGGCCGCGGCGAATGAGAAGATCTCGTGTCGCGGCTCCCGATGCGGAAACTCCTCCTCGTCATCATGCTCGTCCTCCTCGCGCCTGCTTCGGCGCGCGCGGCGCAGAGCGTCGCCATCTTCTACTACCCGTGGTTCGGCGAGCCGGCGCCCGACGGCTCCTACCAGCACTGGACGCAGAACAACCACGCGCCACCGCTCGACCTCGGCACCGCCTTCTACCCGATGACGCGGGCCGTACTCGAGCTCGAGCCGTGCCGTGGTCGACCGCCAGATGGCCGAGATCGCCGCGACCGGCGCGGACGAGGTGATCAGCTCGTGGTGGGGCCTCGGCTCGCCGGAGGACCAGCGCCTGCCGGCGGTGATCGCGGCCGCGAACGCACACGGGCTCGAGGTCGCCGTGCACCTGGAGCCGTACCCGGGCCGCTCGCTGGTGACGCTCGAGCAGGACGTCAATCACCTGGAGGCGCTCGGGATCTACGAGTTCTACGTCTACCAGCCGCAGGATCTCCCGGCGAGCGACTGGAAGCAGCTGACGTCGACGCAGCCCGCCGTGCGCTTCTACGCCCAGACGGCGCGGCCGGGATTCGCCGCCGCCGGCGGCTTCGCCGGGGTCTACACCTACGACATCCTCGTCTACGGCGGGAGCACGTTCGGCCGGATCTGCAGCGAGGCGCGGACGCTCCACCTCGTGTGCGCACCGTCCGTCGGCCCGGGCTTCGACTCCCTCCGCGCCACCGGCGACGCCCGCGTGAAGCCGCGGCGGAACGGCGCGACCTACGACGCGATGTGGCGCGCAGCGCTCGCCGCGCAGGCCGACGTCGTCACGATCACGAGCTACAACGAGTGGAACGAGGGGACGCAGATCGAGCCTGCTGCGACCTCGCCGCGTAGCGGTTACCTCTCGTACGTCGGCAGCTACGGCGTGCGTGACCGCAGCGCGGCCTACGCGTACCTCGCGCGTACGGCGTACTGGACGAACGTCGCCGCCGCGGCCCCGCCGGCACGAATCAGCACGAAGGCCGTGACTTCCGCGCCGCCGCCGCGCTGGCCGCGTCTCGGCCCCTAGGAGAGGACCTCGGCGCCACAGCCGTGGACGAGCGCGGCGAGCGGGTCGTCTGCGCCGCGCAGCGAGGGGTGAGCGAGGTCGGCCTCGACGTCGTCCCAGCGCTCGAGCCCGAGCGCGGAGGCGCCCTCCGCGGAGCCGATCGAGAGCAGCGCCTCGACCGACAGCACGTTGCGCCGGCCGGCCTGGCGCCGGGCGATGCCTTCGAGCTCGCGCAGCTCCTCGAGCGGGTCGATCCGCACGTTCGAGTCGGAGCCGATGCAGAGCGGGATCCCACGCGTGAGCACCCGCTCGACGGGCAGGAAGCCGTCGCCGAGGTTGGCCTCGGTGGTCGGGCAGACGCAGATCCGCGCGCCGGCCGCCGCGAGCAGGTCGAGCTCGCGTCCGTCCGCGTGGGTCGCGTGGACCACGGTCGTGTTCGGGCCGAGGCAGCCCGTGCGCTCGAGCAGCTCGATCGGGCGGAGCCCGTGCTCGGCGAGGCACTCCTCGATCTCGCGAGGCTGCTCGTCGGCGTGGACGTGTAGCGGCAGCTCCTCCGCGGCGGCGTAGCGGCCGAGCTCCTCGAGCCAGTCGGCGGGGCAGGCCCGGACGGAGTGGGGGGCGACGCCGACCGCCGCGCCGCGGGCGCGCAGCTCCTCGAGGCCGCGCAGGTACTCGGCGGTCGAGGCCTGGCGAAACCGGTCGAGCCCGCCGCGGGCGTACGCAGAGAGGAGGAGCACGATCGCGATCCCGGCCTCCGCGGCGGCGTCCAGCGCGGCGTGCGCCTCGGCGAGCCCGAGGTAGTGGAACTCGCCGACCGCGGTGTAGCCGGCCGCACGGAGCTCGCGGTAGGTCTCGACGTACGACGCCCGCACGAGCTCCGGTGTCTGGCGCTCCGCCTCGGCGAGCATGTGCTCGCGCCAGGCCCAGAAGTCGCCGCCCTCGGTGCGGCCCCGGAGGGCGCGCTGGAACGCATGGCAGTGCACGTTCACGAATCCGGGGAGCGTCAGCGTGATCTCCTTTCTCACGGGAGTCTTAAGCCCGTCGGCAATCCTACGGAGATGAGGGCGGCTCTCGCGTACGTCCGCTCGGCGCCGTTCACGTTCGGCTACCTCGCGCTGCTCGCAGGGACGACGGCGCTACTCGCGGTGAGGAGCGGGCGCGCGCGCACGGCGCTCCTTCGCGCCAGCAGCACGAACCTCGATCACCTCGCCACCGACCCGCTGCGCGTGCTCGTCGCGAGCGCGCTGTGGGTCCAGGGCTTCTCCCCGCTCGTGTGGGCGGCGCTCTTCGTGATCGTCCTGGCGGGAGTCGAGCAGAGGCTGCGCACGCGCCGCACCCTGGTGGTGTTCGTCGCGGGTCACGTCGGCGCGACGCTCGTCACCGCCGTGGGCCTGTGGGTTGGGATCCGGGCCGGCGCCTTCGGTCCCGGCGTCGAGGATGCGCTGGACGTGGGCGTGAGCTACGGATTCGTGGCCGTCGCCGCCGTGTTCACCTTCGTGCTCCCGCCGCGCATCCGCCTCCCGTACGCGACCGCGCTCGTGGGCTACCTCCTGTTCCGGCTCGCGACGGGGCAGACGTTCACGGACGTCGGCCATCTCGTCGCGCTCACGATCGGCTACGGCCTCTGGTGGACGGGCTTCGCGGATCCGCGGCGTGTGCACTCACGCACTATTCTTGACGCGTGTCCGCCCGCGCTCTCTCGGCACCTCGTGCGCAGCTCCCGAATGCGCTGACCGTCCTGCGCCTGGCGCTCGTGCCGGTGTTCGCGGTGCTGCTGATCCGCTCCGACGAACGGCGAGAGCCTCGCGGCGGCGCTCGTGTTCGGGATCGCCGCCGTCACGGATCAGATCGACGGCTACCTCGCGCGGCGCTGGCAGGTCGAGTCCCGCTTCGGCGCCGTCGCCGACCCGCTCGCCGACCGGCTGATGATCGACGTCGCGGTCGTGCTGCTCTGGTGGGACGGGCGGCTGCCGCTACTCGGGCTCCTCCTGATCCTCGGGCGCGACCTGATCCTGCTCACCGGCGCAAAGCTGCTCGGGCCGCGCGGGCTCGAGGTGAAGGTCAACTTCCTCGGCAAGGCGGCGACCTGGATCCTCTACTTCTCGATCTTCTGCGTGATGCTGACCGCCTCCGGCACGCGCTGGCCGCTCGTGTGCTTCTGGATCGGCATCGGCCTCGCGGTCGTCGCGGGGATCCAGTACGCGCTCGGTGCGCGGAAAGAGCTGCGCGAGTGAAGGCCGTCGTGATGGCCGGCGGCGAGGGAACGCGGCTGCGGCCGCTCACCTCGAACCAGCCCAAGCCGATGGTGCCGATCGTCGGCAAGCCGTGCATGGAGCACATCGTCGAGCTCCTCGCCGAGCACGGGCTCAACGAGGTGATCGTCACCGTCGCGTTCATGCCGCAGGCGATCCGCAGCTACTTCGGCCAGGGCGAATCGCTGGGCGTCTCGATCGAGTACAGCGTCGAGGAGTCGCCCGCCGGCACCGCCGGCTCGGTCAAGCTCGCCGAGGAGAAGCTCGACGAGACGTTCCTCGTGATCTCGGGCGACGCCCTCTGCGACATCGACCTCACTGCGCTGATCGCCACGCACAAGGAGAAGGGCGCAGCGGTCACGATCGGGCTCAAGTCGGTCGACAACCCGCTCGAGTTCGGGATCGTCGTCACCGACGACGACGGACGGGTCGAGCGCTTCCTCGAAAAGCCGTCGTGGGGCCAGGTCTTCTCCGACACGATCAACACGGGGATCTACGTCTGCGAGCCCGAGATCCTGCGCCACGTCCCGAGCGACCGGCCGTTCGACTTCTCGAAGGAGCTCTTCCCGCTGCTGCTCGACATGGGCCGGCCGCTCTACGGCCACGTCTGCGACGGCTACTGGCAGGACATCGGCAACCTCGACCAGTACCGGCAGGCGAACTTCGACGCGCTCGACGAGCGCGTGCGCCTGCAACCTGCCGGGCGTCCGCCTCCGCGGCAACGTCTGGATCGGCGACGGCGTCGAGACGGACGACCTCGACGCGATCGAGGGGCCGGCCTACATCGGCAACTACTGCCTGATCGCGCCCGGGCGCGCGCGTCGGCCCCTACTCGGTGCTCTCCCCGAGCGTGACCCTGCGCGAGAACGCGCGGACGACGCGCTCCGTGATCGACGCCGGCACCTACGTCGGCCAGGCCGCGCAGATCGAGGGCGCGGTGATCGGCCGCTCGTGCGAGATCCGCTCCCACGTCCAGGTGCACGAGGGCGTCGCGATCGGCGACGAGGTGCACGATCGGCTCGGAGAGCGTGATCGCGGCGGGGGTCCGCATCTACCCGAGCAAGGAGATCGAGCGCGGCTCGCAACGTGCACGAGCACATGATCTGGGAGTCGCGCTCCTCGCCGCGCCTGTTCGGCAAGTCCGGCGTCTCGGGCCTCGTCAACGTCGACCTCACCCCGGAGACGGCTGTGCGCCTCGCGACCGCGCTCGGCAGCGCGCTCAAGCGCAGCGGCCGCGTCGTCGCGAGCCGCGAGGCGCCCTCGGTCTGCCGCGTGATCAAGCGCGCGATGCTCTCCGGCCTCGCGTCCACCGGCGTCGACGTCGCCGACCTCCGTGTACTCCCGGCCGCCGTCGGCCGTCACCTCCTGATGACCGAGGGCTTCGACGCGGGCTTCCACGTCGGGATGAGCGCCGCCGACCCGGAGATCGTGCAGATCCACTTCTTCGAGCCGCCCGGGATCCAGCTGACCCCGGAGCTGCAGAAGGAGATCGAGAAGCACTTCTCGCGCGGCGAGCTGCGCCGCGTCGCCGCCGCGCACGTCGGCGAGATCGAGTACCCGGCGCGGGTGCGTGAGACCTACGCCTCCGACCTGCTCGACACGCTCGACGTCGCCGCGATCAAGGAGCGCGGGTTCCGCGTGGTCGTCGACTACGGCTACTCGGCCGCGTCGTACGTGCTGCCGCTCGTGTTCGGCCCGCTCGGCGTCGAGGTCGTCGCCTCGCACGCGTTCTCGACCAACAAGTCGCAGTCGGAGGCGCCGCAGCTCGAGGACTCGGTGGACGGTGCGACGCGGCTCGTGCCGGCGGTGGGCGCCGACCTCGGCGCCGTCTTCGACCTCGCCGGCGAACGGCTCTACCTGATCGACGAGCGGGGGGAGCAGGTGCCGCTGGAGCAGACGCTGCTCCTGTTCCTGAAGCTGATCGCCGACAGCGGCCGCACCGGCAAGGTCGCGGTCCCGGTCACCGCCACGAGCCTCGTCGACGAGCCTCGTCGAGGGCACGGGCTCGAGGTCGTGCGCACGGCGCACTCGCTCGCCGACCTGACCAAATCGGCGGCCGGAGGAGGGCGTCGTCTTCGCGGGCGCCCTCGGCGGCGGCTACGTGTTCCCCGACGTTCCTGCCCGCCTACGACGCCGTCGCGGCGCTCAGCAACCTGCTCGAGCTGCTCACACCGGTCGGGCGGCCGGTCTCGGAGCTCGTCGCCGAGCTGCCGGTCTCGTGGCTCGTGCATCGCGAGCTGCCGTGCCCGTGGGCGATGAAGGGCACGGTGATGCGCGTGCTGAACGAGAAGCTCGCCGACCGGCGCGCTCGACCTCCTCGACGGGATCAAGGTCTTCGACGAGCGGGGCTGGATGCAGGCGCTGCCCGACGCCGACGAGCCGGTGCTCCACCTGTACGCGGAAGGGCGCGACAGCGAGGCGACGGCGGCGCTCGAAGCCGAGCTCCGCGGGCTCGTCGACGAGATTCTCCAGGGCGACGAAGCAGGAGCCCGTAACGTGAAAGCTAAAGTATAGGTTGACCCTTTGGGGGCCTGCTGCTTTACTGCGGAAGGCCCACCACCCGAGCGAAAGGCACGCCCGTGGACATGGAACCGCTCCCTGACCTTGCCACCATCTCCGACGACGACCTCAAGCAGCTGATCGAGGATCTCAAGCACGAGGAGTCGGAGGTCTCGTACCGCCGCCGCATCCTGCACGGCAAGATCGACATCCTCCGCGCCGAGCTCGTCGCCCGCCTCCAGAAGACGGGGGGCAGGAGCGTGCTCGACCAGGTCGACGTCGAGTCGCTGACCGACATCCTCACCGCGAAGGCCGCGCCGCCCTCGTGAGCCACGTCTACTGCCCGGAATGCGGCTTCCAGAACCCGGAGGCCGCGAACTACTGCTCGAAGTGCGGCACGCTGCTCGTCGCCGACGAGCCCGTCGAGACGACGCTCGTCTACGCGCTCGAGGACGGCGACGACGAGCCCGACGCCGCGGTCGACGCCGAGGCCGTGAACGGCCCGACGCTCGTCGTCCGGGCCGGCGGCGGCAGGGCGGGGGAGACGTTCCACCCCGCCGGCGAGCGCACCACCGTCGGCCGCTCGCCGGACTGCGAGATCTTCCTCGACGACGTCACCGTCTCCCGCCGCCATGCCGCGGTCACGCGCCACGGCGACGGCTTCACCGTCGACGATCTCGGCAGCCTCAACGGCACCTTCCTCAACCGCCGCCGGATCGACTCCGCGCCCCTCGAGGACGGGGACGAGCTGCAGATCGGCAAGTACCGGCTGACCTTCCTGGTGCGATGACGACCGCGACCGAAGCCACCAACGAGCGCCGCGCCCGCCTCTCCACGATCGGGGCCGTCTGCCGGCGCCTGAAGCCGGAGTTCTCGGACATCTCGATCTCGAAGATCCGCTACCTCGAGGACCAGGGCCTGCTGCACGCCGCGGCGCACGCAGGGCGGCTACCGCCTCTTCAGCGAGGAGGACGTCGAGCGGCTCGAGACGATCCTCCGCCTGCAGCGCGACGAGTTCCTGCCGCTCCGGGTGATCCGCCAGGAGCTGGCCGCGCCCGGCACGACGAAGGAGCGCCGCCGGCGCCGTCCGTCCGGGCTCGCCGAGCACGAGGACGAGCTCGACCTCGCGACGCTGTGCGAGCGCGCCGGGATCACCGCCGACCAGGCGCGTGAGCTCGAGGAGTTCGGGCTCCTGGCGCCGAGGGTGGAGGGCGGCGAGCGCCTCTACCGCGAGACGGACGCCGAGATCGCCCTCGCGAGCGGCCAGCTGGCCCGGTTCGGGATCGCGCCCCGCCACCTCCGGGCCTTCCGCTCGGCCGCGGACCGCGAGGTCGCGCCTGCTCGAGCAGCTCGTCGCGCCGGCATTGCGCTCGCGCAACCCGGAGCGCCGCCAGTCGGGCCTCGAGGACCTGCAGGCGCTCGCCCAGCTGGCCCAGGAGCTCTCCCAGCTCCTCTTCTGGCGCGACGTGCGCGACCTGGCCTCGAAGTGAGCACGATCGATCTCGCCGTCGAAGATCCGGGACGTCCCGGACTTCCCCCAGCCCGGCGTCGTCTTCAAGGACATCATGCCGCTGCTCGCCGACGGCGAGGCGCTCCAGGCCGCCGTCGACCGGCTCGCCGAGTGGGCCGAGCCGCGGAGGCCGGACATCGTGCTCGGCGCCGAGGCCCGGGGCTACATCACCGGCGGGGCGCTCGCGTGCCGGCTCGGCTGCGGCTTCGTCGCCGCCCGCAAGCCCGGCAAGCTTCCCTGGCACACCGTGGCCGTGAAGTACGCGCTGGAGTACGGCTTCGACACGCTCGAGCTCCACGCGGATGCGATCGCCGGCGGGCAGCGCGTCCTGATCCACGACGACGTGCTCGCGACCGGCGGCACGGCGAAGGCGACGGTCGAGCTCGTCGAGCAGCTCGGCGGCGAGGTCGTCGGCCTGCCGTTCCTGATCGAGCTCGACGTTCCTGAACGGGCGCGAGAAACTGCAGGGCTACGACGTGTTTTCTCTGATCCAGTACTAACTTCCCGTCCGCCCGGGTCGATATATGTAGTGGATGTACGACGCGCTGACGAGCACCTACACGCTCTCGTGCCCGAACCGGGGGGAGAGCCGCGTGCACCTGTCGGCCTTCCGCTCGCTCGAGCGGCTTCCCGGAGCGGCCCATCCAGCCGTCTACCGGATCGATTACGCGTGCGCCTGCGGTGAGGAGCACCCGGCGCTCGTCTCGCACGACGACCTCGACTGGGCGCCGCTCGGCCTGGCGGAGGGCACGTTCCTCAACCTGATGACCTCGCGCCTCGACGCCGTCGCCCCAGAGCTCGGCGACCACGCCGCGCGCCGCATCAGGGCGGGGGAGTGGCCCTGGAGCTTCTTCTGCTACCCGGAGGAACGGCCGCGGCCGATCTTCCCGTCCTCGTTCTTCCTGCTGGCCCCCGCGGAGGGCTGGATCGGGCTCGCGGTGCACTGCCCGGTCTGCAGCGCCGTCTCGGTCAATCTCGTCTCGTGCGAGCACGTCGACGTGCCGTTCCACAACGACCGCCAGCGTCGGCGTGATCCCGCACGTGTTCGACGGCGACGCGACGCGGACGCTCGAGGAGTTCCGGGACGACCTCTATTCGGCGCGTTTCGACGCCCGCAGGCTCGATCTCGGCTAGACGCAAACGCTTGACCCCCTGCGCGAGGGATCATCGCGGGGTCCGTCCACCGCCGATAGACGGGCCAGGATGGAGTATGCCGCACGCCAACCACTCCGGAGGGGACAGGCCCTGCTTCTGGCGCACTGCCTCGCGATCGGCGCCTACGACGTCGGCGCCGAGGGATCCGGTCTCGGAGCGCCTCGAGCGCGCCGTCGGCCCAGAGCTCCTGCGGTTTCTGCTGGTCGCGCTCACGGGCGACAACCGCATGCGCTCGACCGAGCTCGTCGCCTAGCTGGTCATCAACCGGGGCGCTGAGCCGGGGCGCCGGCCCGCCGCGCAGCCTGACGAACAGGAAGATGAAGAAGCCGGCGACCGCTGCGCAGAGCAGCGACATCGCCTGAGAGATCCCGATCGAGCGGCCGCCGAGCCAGATGAACACGGCGAACAGGAGCGCCCAGAGGAACGAGGTGACGCCGCGGTCGAAGCTGGGGGAGCGGAGGTGCACGAGCGCGATGCTACCGGCCGCGGCGGCCGTGTCCAAACGCCGCCGGCCGGGACCATAGGTTCACCGAGCCGGGTGCGCTTTCGTCCACCGTCCCCATTGACTTTCCGCCCTCAGCCTTGCGGCTTCCGCGTACTGCCTCCGGTGACGACTTCGACCTACTCGCGTCCCCTGCTCGGTGCAAAGGGGAAGCTATAGGGCGGGGTGGGGGCGACGCAAGGGGCGCGAAAGACGGAACACGCGCAATTTGCGGACTATCGTCCCGCGGCCTGTTTTCGTCGGCTCGAAACGGGACCATAGGTTCACCGAGCCGGGTGCGCTTTCGTCCACCGCCCCCGTCGACTTTCCGCCCTCAGCCTTGCGGCTTCCGCGTACTGCCTCCGGTGACGACTTCAACCTACTCGCGTCCCCTGCTCGGTGCAAACACAACACTAGACCGTGCCGGACCGGGATGCAAGGGGTGTCAAAGCGGAAACAGACGCAATTTGCGGACTTCTCCTTTTTCTCTAGCAGCGCAGCGTTTTGTGCACGGTGCTACGGGGGTGAGGAGCTCGCCCAGGGCCCGCCGGCGGGTCGCTCGATGCGGGACCAAAGGTTCACCGAGCCGGGTGCGCTTTCGTCCACCGCCCCCATTGACTTTCCGCCCTCAGCCTTGCGGCTTCCGCGTACGGCCTCCGGTGACGACTTCGACCTACTCGCGTCCCGTGCTCGGTGCAAGCAGAACTCTACGGATCGGCCAGGGCCGATGCAAGGGTGGCCAGAGGGGAAAAGATCCGCAAATTGCACCCTGATTTCCACATTCTTCGAAACGCCCTGGGGAGAAGCCTGTGGATTGGGCGAGAGGGCTCTCGTCCGATCCGACTTGACATAACGCAGGTTATCGTGCGTCAAGCCGCGAGCGGGAGCCGCCCGGATGGGCGGTCTCCGCGAGCCGTTCACGCACCTGGGCGATCGCGTCGCCGTACATCGCGAGCTCGCCGGCGTCGGCGCCCTGCGCCGCACGGAGCTTGCGCACGAGCACGAGGCCCTTGAGGTCGAGGACGAGATCGTCGAGTTGCCGGAAACCTTGCTTCATGGTTCCTCCTTTGGTGATCACGCCGCCTCCTCGAGCACGCGGCTCGGCGGACGCGGCCGTGGCGACTACCGGGCGGCTCGGCGGCCTGACGAAGGCCGCGACGAGGACGGCGCCGCCGAGGAGCAGCGCGATCATCGCGTAGAGGGCGGTCTGGAAGCCGTGGTCGAGCGCGAGCGCGCTCGACGCGACGGCTGCCGTGCGAGTGGACGTAGTTGCTCGTCGAGGTGGCCGCGATCGCGCTGATCGCGGCGATGCCGATCGCGCCGCCGATCTGGCGGCTCGTGTTGACGAGCCCCGACGCGACGCCGGCGTCGGCGCGCTCGACGCCGGTGCAGGCTCGCGATCGTGACCGGGACGAACGAGAGCCCCATCCCGGCGCCGCCGAGCACGAAGGCCGGGAAGAGGTCCCAGAAGTAGTGCCCGTCCACCGGCAGCCGCGTCAGCAGCGCGACCGAGAGGGCCGAGAGGAGCAGCCCGGCGGTGAGCGTCGGCCGCACGCCGACGCGGCCGACGACGGCCTGCGCGAGGTTCGAGACGACGACGACCGTGAGCGCGAAGCCGGTGAACGCGACGCCGCTCTGCGACGGGCGAGTAGTGGAGGACGTCCTGCAGGTACAGCGTCAGCAGGAAGAACTCCGAGAACGCGACCGCGCCGACGATCGCCATCGTCGCGTTCGCCGCCGTGAGCGTGCGCGAGCGGAAGATCCGCATCGGCAGGAGCGGCGAGCGGCGAGCGCAGCTCGATCGCGACGAACGCGAGCACGAGCGCCGTCGACGCCGCGAGCAGCGCCAGCGTCGTGCGCGAGCCCCAGCCGTCGCTCGTCGCGCGCGTCATCGCGTAGACGAGCAGCATCAGCCCGGAGGTGATCGTGACCGCACCGGACGACGTCGAAGTGCCGGTGCGGCAGGCTCGGCCCGGCTCTCGCGCAGGAGCAGCGGCGTGAGCGGCGATCGCGGCGATGCCCGACCGGGACGTTGATGAAGAAGATCCACGACCAGCTCAGGTACGAGGTGAGCAGGCCGCCGAGCAGGACGCCGACCGCCGCGCCGCTGCCCGACGCGGCGCCGTAGATGCCGAGCGCGACGGTTGCGCTCACGGCCCTCGGCGAACGTCGTCATCAGCAGCGAGAGCGCGGCCGGGGCGAGCAGCGCGCCGCCGAGCCCCTGCAGCGCGCGGAACGCGATCAGCGAGGCCTCCGACCAGGCGAGCCCGCACAGGAGCGAGCTCGCGGTGAAGAGCGCGAGCCCGGCGATGAACATGCGCCTGCGCCCGAGCAGGTCGGCGAGCCGGCCGCCGAGCAGCAGCGCGCCGCCGAAGATGATCGCGTAGGCCGAGATCACCCACTGCAGGCTCGTCTGCGAGAAGCCGAGATCGGACTTGATCGACGGCAGCGCGACGTTCACGATGGCGACGTCGAGGATCACCATGAACTGCGCGGTGACGATGAGCGCGAGCGCGCTCCAGCGCCGTTCGTTCTAGTATCGACGGCGCTTCCGAACAAGATCCGTACCTCCAATCGTTGTAGTCCTCAACAATATAGCGATCCAACGGTTGGGCGCGCTACGCTATTCCCATGACAGTCGATCCCTGTCCCCGCCGTCCGCGTCTCCGGACGAGCTCCTCGCCTCGACGACGTTCCTGCTGAAGCGGCTCGGCTTCATCGCGAAGGAGCAGGCGATGGAGGCCTACGAGGTCACGGGGCTCGGCCCGTACCACCACGCGGTGCTGATCGTCCTCGACGAGAACTCGCACGAGACGCAGGGTGCGATCGCCGACGCGCTCGGCTACGACCGCGGCCAGCTCGTCGGACTGCTCGACGAGCTCGAGGAGCAGGGCCTCGTCGAGCGCAAGCGCGACCCGAGCGACCGCCGCCGTCACATCGTCCGTCTCACGCCCGACGGCAGGCGCACGCTGACCCGCCTCCGCGCGCTCGCGCGGCGAGCTCGAAGACGACTTCCTCGGCCCGCTCGACGAGGCGCAGCGCGGCCAGCTCCACGCGCTCCTGCTGCAGCTCGCCGAGCGGCACCTTCGGCGCTGAGCCCGCATGCAGATCGCACTCGCGCTGCTGATCACGATCGTCTCGGCGTGCTTCCTCAACCTCGGCTACCTGCTCGAGCACAGCGTCGCCTCGAAGCTGCCGCCGCTGTCGTGGCGCACCCCGGTCGTCTCGGTCCGGTCGCTGCTTTCGAACCGGCGCTGGCTCGCAGGCTTCGGCTCCGAGGCGTTCGGCTGGGTCCTCTACGTCGTCGCGCTCGCGCTCGCTCCGCTCTCGCTCGTGCAGGCGACCGCCGCGGGCGGGATCGGGATCCTCGCGATCATGGTCGCCCGGTTCACGCACGTGCCGCTGACCCGCCGAGAACAGGTCGGCGTCGTCGTCTCGGTGGTCGGGCTCGTGCTGCTCGGGCTCTCGCTGTTCGGCTCGCACGGCGAGGGAAGCGGCGCCGGCTACCTCTGGGTCGGCGTGTGGCTCGCAGCCTCTGCGGTCGTCGCAGTGCTCTGCGTCACGCTGCTGGCGCCGGTGATCGGCGGCGGGCCTGCCTGGGGCATCGCAGCCGGAATCCTGTTCGCGGCGGGCGACGTCTCGACCAAGATGGCCGTCTCGGGCAGCGTGAAGAACATTCCGTTCCTGGTCGCCCTGATCGTCTACTACACCGCCGGCACCGCCGTCCTGCAGGCGGGCTTCCAGCGCGGCAGCGCGCTCACGACCGCGGGCCTCGCGACCCTGCTGACGAACGCGCTCCCGATCGCGGCCGGGATGATCGTCTTCAACGAGCCGCTGCCCGGGGGTCTCGTCGGCGTCGCTCGGATCGCCTCGTTCGCCGCGGTGATCGCGGGCGCCGTGCTCCTCTCCTCGCGAACGAAGCCGCCCGACGAGAAGGAGCTACTCGGCGCGGAGGTAGAGCTCGAGGTCGGGCGCGACCGTGCGGAGCTCGCGTAGGGCGCGAGACTCGAGCTGGCGGACGCGCTCGCGCGTGATCCCGAGCCCGGCGCCCACCTCTTCGAGCGTCTCGGACGGGCGCCCGTCGAGGCCGAACCGGCGCTGGAGCACGTGGCGCATGCGCGGATTGAGGCGCTGGAGCGCCTCGGCGAGCTCGGTCGAGCGGAGCTTCTCGGCGGTGGTCGTGTGCGGCGCCTTCACGTTGAGGTCCTCGATCAGGTCGCCGTAGAGGCTCTCGCCGTCGCCGACCGGCGTCTCGAGGCTCACGGGATCCTCGACGAGGTCGAGCAGCTCCTGGACGCGTTTCTCCGGGAAGCCGCTCTCGGCGGCGAGCTCGGCAACGGTCGGGTCGCGGTTGAGCTTCTGCGCCAGCACGCGCCGTGAGCGCATCAGGCGGCGCACCTGCTCGGCGACGTGGACGGGCAGCCGGATCGTCCTCCCCTGATCTGCGAGCGCCCTCGTGATCGACTGGCGGATCCACCAGGTCGCGTAGGTCGAGAGCTTGAAGCCCATCTTGTAGTCGAACTTCTCGACGGCGCGGATCAGGCCGAGGTTGCCCTCCTGGATCAGGTCGAGCAACGGCACTCCCGCCTTCGTGTAGTGGCGGGTGATCGACATCACGAGCCGGAGGTTGCACTCGATCAGGCGCTTCTTGGCCTCCTCGTCGCCCATGTCCTTGCGCCGGGCGAGCTCGCGCTCCTCGGCCGGCGTCAGGAGCCGGCCGTCGCCGATCTGGCGGACGTAGAGCTTGAGCGGATCCTGGGTCGCCTCGACCTTTTCGACGACTTCCTCGCCGTCGGCGACCTCCTCGTCGGCCTCCTCGACCTCGGCTTCCGCCTCGGTCTCCGGGTCGTCGAGCGCGGGTACCAGCTCGAGCCGTGGCTCCGCCACGGAAAGCTCGAGGGCCGACTCGGGGAGCGGCCGCTGCTCCATGGCTCACGTATCGGCTTTCGGCAGCCCCGGCTTGAGCGAGGGATTCGTCTGAGAGCGACGAATCCGCCATCCGGGGGTGTTAGTACGTTCAGCCGATGCCGACTCACAGAATGCTTACCTGATCAATGGAAACTGCGGCCTCACTTCTACGTCTTAGGTCCGTATGTGCGGAATAGCGGGATACAGCCTCGCCAGCGCCAGCGGCGCCGACCGGACGCTCGCTGCGCAGGCGCTGCTCGCGGGGATCGCCGAGCGCGGCTCGGACGCCGTCGGGTATGCGTACCGCTGCGGCTCGGATCCCGTTCACGTCCACAAGCAGCGCTCCGGTGCGAGCGCGCTCCTCGATCAGATCGCCGTGCCGGACTGCGCCTTGCAGGCGCTCGTCCACGTGCGCGACTACACGAAGGGCCACCCCACGATCGCCGCGAACAACCACCCCGTGCGCCACGGCGCCGTCGTCGGGATCCACAACGGGCTGATCACGAACGACGACGCGCTGTTCGCCGAGCACGGGATCGAGCGCGCCGACCCGGAGATGAGCGTCGACTCCGAGGTGATCTTCGCCCTGGCCGAGCGCGCCGGCTCGGTCGCCCGGGCCTTCGAGCAGCTGCGACGGCTCGATGGCGACCGCCTGGCTCGACGAGCGCCAGCCCGAGCTGCTCTACGCGGCTCGCGGCGTCGGCCGGCCGCTCTGGCTCGGCCGGGGGCGCAACGAGCTCTTCTTCGCCTCGACCCGCGATGCGCTCGGCGTCGTCGAGCGGACGCTCGGCACGAGCCTGCGCAAGAGCGAGCTCGCGCGAAGGGCGGATCATCGCCGTCCGCGACGGCGCGGTCGCTGCACACGTACCGGTTCACGCCCGACCGCTCGTTCACCGAGCAGTCGCTTCCGTCCGTGCGCGCGCCCCACGAGGGCGCCAAGAGCCTGCAGCGCCTGTACGCGATCGCCGGGCTCGCGGCCTAGGTCAACATCCCGTCCGAGCGGATCTTGACGCCCTCGGCGCCGAGACGCTCTGCGACGAGGAACTGGAACGTCGACCAGGCGCCGCGGCGGGCCTCGAACATCCGGTAGACCTGCCACTCGGTGAGCAGGCTCGGGTCCGCGCGCCGCGCCTGCGCCCAGTCGGTGAACTTCGGCAGGTGGCCGAGCGCCTGCGCCAGCGCCACTCCCTGCGTGACGGCGCGCTCGAGCCTCTCCTCCCCCACCGGCACGTCGAAGCCGGCCTCGCGCAGCGCCGTCGTGAGCGAGCCGAACGTGTGCCAGTACAGCGACTTCGACGGCATCGTGGCACGGTGCGCGTCGAGGTCCTTCGCCGTCGGCACCCGCCCGAGCTGCTCGCCGAGGTCACGCAGGAGCCGGACGAGCTCGGGGCGCGTGGCGAAGCGCCGCGGCACGAGGCCGGCGGCGCGCGTCGCGTTGTTCCAGCTGCCGAAGTGCTCGATCACCGTCTGCGGATGCACCTCGGTCTCCGGATCGGCCGCGAACTCGCGCATCGTCGGCGTTCTGCCGAGCCGGTGCGCGGCCGCCGCGAGCGCGGCGAGGATCTCCTCGTCGGTGTAGCGCTTGCGAATCCCCGCCTGGAAGGCGGCGAGCGCCTCGGAGTCGATCTCCGCGACCGCCCGGAACGGCTTCTTGGCCATGCCAAACAGAATAGAGCGCTTTGGACAAAGCGCAAGTGCGGGCGAACAGGGTCGTTAGGAAGCGGCGGCGACGAGGCCCTGGCGGGGCTGCTCGCCGCCTGAGGGCAGGCTCTCGACCGGCAGGATCCGCTCGAGCGCGCCGACGCACCGTGGGCAGAACTGCGTCCCCGCCGCGCGGCGGAGCTCGGAGAGCGCCTCCGGGGCGGGCCTGGCGGCGCGATAGATCCGCGTCGTCAGCATCGAGTCGAGTGCGTCGGCGACGTGGATGATGCGGGCGCCGAGCGGGATGTCCTCGCCCGAGAGGCCGTCCGGGTAGCCCGTGCCGTCGAACCGCTCGTGGTGGTGGCGGATCGCCGGGACGGCGTCGTTGAGGAAGCCGAGGCGGTCGATGATCCGTGCGCCCTCGTCCGCATGGCGCTGCATGAGCGCCCACTCCTCCTGGGTCAGGCTCGCGGGCTTGAGGAGGATCGCGTCGGGGATCGCGAGCTTGCCGATGTCGTGGAAGAGCGCGGCGTGGCCGAGCAGGTCGAGCTCCGCCTGCGAGAGGCCGAGCTCGCGGCCGATCGCGAGGGCGAGCTGCTGCACGCGGCGCGAGTGGCCGGCGGTGTAGGCGTCGCGCGCGTCGACGGTGGCCGAGAGGGACTCCATCGCCGCCGTCGAGCGCTCCTTGAGGAGCCGGTTGGCCTGCTCGAGCGAGACGTTCTGGGTCTGGATCGTCTCTGCGGCCTGGCGCAGCTTCTGGGCGCTCCGCTGCGTGTGCGCGAGGTAGGCGTCCTGCGTCTTGCGCATCAGCAGGAGCGGCACCGCGAACACGGCCAGCGCGTACAGGCCGGCCGCCTCGTAGGCGATCCCCATCACGGCGCCGACGAAGCCGTAGACGACGTAGTGGGGCATCAGCCACGCGAAGCGCTCCTTGAACACGGCCCACCAGCGCTCGTGGCCTTCCATCGAGACCGCCAGGCTCAGGAGCGACATGTTGATCGCGAAGTAGACCGCGCCGGCGGCGAGGCCGAGGATCGCCGTGGCGAGGTCGTGCCAGTGGCCCGTGACGTTGTTCGCGATCGAGAACACGCCGGCCGCGCCGAGCGAGGCGAACGTGAGCGCACCGATGTTGAACAGCACGTTGTGCAGTGCGGAGCGGCGGGCGCTCCACTCGACCACGGAGGTCGTGACGGCGATGGCCAGCGCGGCACGAGGCCCGAATAGCGCGGCGCCTGCAATCGCACCGACTGCAGCGACCGAGATCGTGCCCTCGTCGAACTCCAGCGCGAGAGCCTGTCCGATCCCGACGAGCGCGACGATCGCGATCAGGCCGAGGATGTCCTGGCTCTGCCCGAGCACGATCCCCGCGATGCCCGCGGCGATCCCGAGCACACTGACGAGGCCGACGAGCAGCGCGAGGCGCGGTGAGAGCGAGAGGAAGCGCGGCCCGTGCATCGCGTGCGGCCGCGGGTGGCGGCGCTCGGAGTCCGGCTTGATGTCGAGCGCGGCAGGGATCGGCGCGTGGTGCTCGCCGTCCTCCGGCACCGCGACGAGGCGCGCGGTGCGCTCGGCGGGCACGAGCAGCGGCTCGGAGCTCGCGCCGAGCACGCGGTTTCGGCCCTGGAGCTTCGCGCGATACACGGCGAGGTCGGCCTGGTGGATCAGCTCGTTCGGGTCGGTGCCGTCCTTCGGGTAGCCGGCGACGCCGATCGAGACGGTCGCCCGGATCGGCTCGCTCGAGGTCTCGACGTCGAAGTGCCGCTCCGCGACCGCGCGACGGATCCGCTCGGCGATCTCGAGCGCCTGCTCGGGCGGCGTCTCCGGCAGCAGGATCGAGAACTCCTCGCCGCCGAACCGCGCCGGGATGTCGTAGTGGCGCAGCTGGGCCCGGAAGACCTCGGCGATGCCCTTCAGGACCGCATCGCCCGCGAGATGGCCGTAGTTGTTGTTGATGTCGCGGAGCAGGTCGAGGTCGGCCATGATCAGCGACAGCGGCCGCTGGAAGCGCTCGGCGCGCCCGAGCTCCTCCTGCAACGCGAGCGCGAAGTGCCGTGCGTTGAAGAGGCCGGTCTTCGGATCGACGCGGGCCTCGGCCTGGAGCGCCGGCACCGTCAGCGAGCGGTGCACGAGCAGGATCGGGGCGACGGCGAACGGGATCAGCCACGGGTTGTCGAGCCAGAAGTACGCGAACGCGACGCCGAGCGCCGCAAGCACGAGCTCCGTGGAGAGGTTCTCGAAGCTGAACAGGCCCGTCTCGCGGATCGAATGGCCGTACGCGAGGTAGAGCATCACCGCGAGCAGCCCGTGGTTGACGAGCACGAGCACGATGCTCGCGACGAGCCCGGTCGACCGCGAAGCGAAGGTTGGCGTTCGGAATCCACGTCGAGTGCTCGATCAGCTGCGCCGAGCCCCAGGCCGCCATCACCGCGACGATGTAGTCCGCGATGTTGAACGTCTGCAGGGGCCAGCGGTAGCGATGCTTCAGCCACTCGGGGATGTGCACGACGAGCACGAGCAGCGGCAGCTGCTGCGGCGGCAGGATCAACGCCGCCGGCACGAGGAAGACGATCGTCGTGTGGTACGACTGGTTGCGCGGCGTGCGCACCATGAAGAGCTGCGCGATCGCCGCGGCCGCCGCGAGGACGGCGAACCCGAACCAGTTCGTCGTCGTCGGCAGCCTGTCGATGAACGGCAGCGTCACCGCGGCGGCGCCGACGAACACGAGCAGCATGTACGCGCGCGCGATCGGAGACAGGCTTTCGCCTTCGCGAGGCTCACGCATCGCGTCGAGCGGTGTCGCCTGCGTCTCGAACAGGACCTCTTCGGGCGCGGTGGTCACCGCATCCAAGCCTTGAGTCGGTGCGAAACCCTCATTGCTGCCTTGCCGTTCTCCTCTCTCCGTCCTTGACGGAGGTCCGCAGGAATTGAGAGCCCGGTTCGACGGAAGGTACGCCTACGGGTCGGCGCCCGGCATCCCCCATTCGGGGAAAGTGCCGGGCGCCGAGAAGAATCACCCGTTCGGGGGACTGCCGGCGGCTCGCGCCGCCGGCCCCCGTGTTCCTACTCGCTGGTTGGTCGACTCCGAGCTCGTAGCCTCGGTCCAGCTGGCGTCTGCCCAGCTCGCCTCGGCCCAGCTGGCGGAAGACCAGCTCGCCTCGGCCCAGCTGGCGGAAGACCAGCTCGCCTCGGCCCAGCTCGCGTCGTTCCAGCTCGCCTCAGTCCACGAAGCGTCGCCCTGTGACAGCCTCGTTCCAGCTGGCCGCGTCGAACACGGGCTGGCCGGTGGTCGGGTCCTGGGTGACGTACGCGTTGAGACCGTCGTTCGGGTTCGGCGGGCTGTCCACGGTGGCCGCAGCCGCCGCGTCGACCTCGCCGATACCGCCGGTGTAGTTCGGGTCATTGAGCGGGCGTGCCGCAAGCATCAGCGCACCCTTGACCTGATCCGGCGTCCAGTCGGGATGGAGTGCCAGGAGCTGCGCCGCCGCACCGGAAACGACCGGGGCTGCGAACGAGGTACCCGACATCCACATGTAACCCGGCTCGACGACGCGGTCCGGCAACTGGGTTGCCAGCGTCGAGTTCGGCCGGCACCGGCATGATCAGCCAGCGGCCCGGAGCGCTGATGTCCGGCTTGTGGAAGCCGTCAGCAGTCGTTCCCCACGCCGACCAGGGAGCGACGGTGTCGTCCCAGGTCATCGAGGTGCCGTTCTGGTCGAACGCGCCGACCGTGATCACGAACGGGTCGTTGCCCGGCGCATAGATCGGCGCCGGTGCATCAGGCGTGCCCTGGTTGCCCACGGCTGCCACGACCACGATCCCGTTGAACCAGAGCTTCTCGACCGCCTTGTCCAGCGGGTCGACGGTGAAGCTCGAGGCCACGGAGCCCGCGATCGAGAAGTTCGCAACGCGAATGTTGTACTGATCCTTGTGCTGCAGGATCCAGTCCACGCCCGCGATCACGTCGCTGGTGTACGACATGCCGTTCGCATCGGCAGTGCGCACCGAGACGAGCGGAGCGGTCGGGGCGACACCCGTGTAGTCGGACGACGCGCCGGCTGCGATTCCGGCCACCATGGTGCCGTGGCCTTCAGCGTCGCCGGTGGCGCCGGGGCTCGCGGACGAGAAGTTCACGCTCGCCACGACCCGGTTGCCGAAGTCGTTCGCCTTCGAGGTGTCGATCCCGCTGTCCACGATCGCGATCGCCGGAGGCGTAGCGCCCGCGGCGGTCGTGGCATCCCAGAGCGGCGTGACGTCGGCGGTGTCTCGCCACATCTCGCTGTCCTGGTAGTCCTGGGACGAGACCTGGGCATCAGGAGTGATCGCCGAGATGTCCCGGACCTTCGCAAGCCGGAGGATCAGCTTGCCCGGGAGCGTCGCGGAGACGCCCGAGATGACCTGGAACTTGCGGCGAACGGCAACGCCGGTCGACCGCACGTCGGAAGCGACCGTCGAGGAGCCCGTTGCCGAGCGACCCTGGACGATCACCTTGAACATCTTGTTGGGGCCAGCCTGTGCCGCCTGAAGGAGGCTCGCCGGCACTGTTGCCGTCGGCGTGCTTACCTTCGTGCCGGCAGTGGCGCCGGCCGCAAGGACACTCGCGAGCACGACGACCATGAGCGCTACTGCACTCTTGCCCATCCGTGAGCGTTTGTCCGAGCCGCCCCCGCGTCCCCAGAGGGCGCTGGCCCGTACATCATTTGAATTGCCGCGATCTTGCCGCATATGTCCCGCTTTCTCCCTTCAGCGATCTGCCCTTTGCAGTCGCCGGCCGCATGTGTGCCATAGAACTGGGCAGAACCTAGATCCACGGCACGGGCCGAACCTCCCCCTTCCGGGGTAGCGCGGCGCAAGTTCCCTCGTTCGAGTGACCCCGGCAGCTACCCTCGGCCTGTGCGCCCGCCGGTCCCGCTCTCGGTCGAGGCCGCCGCGGCCCGTGCGGCCGGCCGCCTCTCGCGGCTCGCAGGGCGCGGCGGCGGCACGACCCTGCCCGGAAAGCTGCTCTGGAAGCTCGATCCGGGCGCCGTCGACCGCCTCGGAGACCGGCTTCCGCAGCGGCTCGGCCCTGATCTCGGCGACGAACGGGAAGACCACGACCGCCGCGATGGCCCGGGCGATCCTCGCCGCGGGCACGCGGCTTGCGCACAACGATTCGGGCGCCAACCTCGTCTCCGGGGTCGCCTCGGCGCTCCTCGAGGCGGACGGGGCCGAGCTCGGCCTGTTCGAGGTCGACGAGGCGGCGCTGCCCGAGGTCGCCGCCCGGCTGCGGCCGCGCGCGGTCTGCCTCGGAAACCTCTTTCGCGACCAGCTCGACCGCTACGGCGAGCTCGAGCACGTCGCCGAGGGCTGGCGCAGGGCCGTCGCGGGCCTCGGGGAGGCTGCGACGCTCGTCGTCAACGCCGACGACCCGCTCGTCGCGGATCTCGCGCGCGAGAGGGAGAAGGCGGTGCGGTTCGGCCTCGACGACCCTCGCCACGCCCGTCCCGCGCTCCAGCACGCCGCGGACTCGAAGTACTGCGTCGTCTGCGGGACGCCCTACGACTACGCCGCGGCCTACGTCGGCCATCTCGGCGACTACCGGTGCCCGAACTGCGGTCACGCGCGGCCGGAGCTCGACGTCGCCGCGCGCACGCTCGAGCTCCGTGGGCTCGAGGGCGTCTCGTTCGAGCTCGCACGTCCCCGAGGGGTCGCGGCGGATCGAGCTGGCCCTCCCCGGCCTCTACAACGTCTACAACGCGCTCGCGGCGGCCGCGCTGACCCGTGCGCTCGGCGCGTCGCTCGGACGAGATCGCGGCGGGGCTCGCGAGCTTCGACGCCGCCTTCGGCCGTTTCGAGCGCATTCCGGTCGGAAACGACCGCAGCGTGCTGTTTCTGCTGATCAAGAACCCTGCCGGGGCGAACGAGGCGATCCGGACGCTCGTCGACGGCGGCGCGCCCTCGACGGCGCTGATCGCGCTCAACGACGCGATCGCCGACGGACGCGACGTCTCGTGGATCTGGGACGTCGACTTCGAGCCGCTGATCGACGGCCTCGCAGCACGTCGTCGCGAGCGGCGACCGCGCCGCCGAGCTCGCGCTGCGGTTCAAGTACGGCGGCCTCGAGCGAGGCCGCGCTCGAGGTCGTGCCGGCGCTCGAGCAGGCGCTCGACCGCGGCCTCGACCTCACCCCGCCCGGCGGCGAGCTCGTGATCCTCCCGACCTACACCGCGATGCTCGCGCTGCGAGCGATCGTGGCCGGGCGAGGCTACGCGCCGGAACTACTGGGAGAAGGCGCCGGCGTGAAGATCGTCGTCGGACACCTGTACCCCGGCTACCTGAACATCTACGCCGATCGCGGCAACATCGCGGTGCTGGCGCGGCGCGCGGCGTGGCGCGGCCACGAGCTCGAGGTGCGTCGCGATCGGCCTCGGCGACCGGATCGAGCCGGGCGCTTGCTCCCTGTACTACATCGGCGGCGGCCAGGATCGCGAACAGGCGCTCGTCGCGACGGATCTGGCGGCGCAGGGGCGCCTTGCTCGCGGCCGAGGTCGAGCGGGGCGCGGCGCTGCTCGCGGTCTGCGGCGGCTACCAGCTCCTCGGGCGCGGGTATCGCGACGCGCGGGGAGAGTGGCTCGAGGGCGCCGGGCTCTTCCCGCTCGAGACCGTCGCCGGCGAACGGCGGATGATCGGCGACGTCCTCCTCGAGTGCGAGCTCGAGCCGGGCGAGCCGCGCACGGTCGCCGGGTTCGAGAACCACGCCGGACGCACGCTGCTCGATCCGGGCGCGGTGCCGCTCGGCCGGGTGCTCGCGGGCTTCGGCAACGACGGCGAGAGCGGCTTCGAGGGCTGCCGCGTCGGCCGGGCGCTCGGCACCTATCTCCACGGCCCGCTCCTGCCTCGCAACCCGTGGCTCGCCGACTGGCTGCTCGGCCAGGCGCTCGGCGGGGTCGCGCTCGAGCCGCTGCCCGACGAGCTCGAGGCGCGGGCGCACGATCGTCTCGGCGGGCCGTGCCCGCGGCGGACGCTAGGGCACCCAGAGCGCGCCGAGGTACACCGCGGGATCTCCGGGGCGCCAGCGCTGCAGGAACCGCTGGATCGGCGGGTGCATCACGACGCCGTCGAGCTCCTCGAGGCGTGAACAGCCGGTGACCGCGCACGGCGTCGTCCTGGGAGACGGCCGCCTCGAGCGAGAGGTCGCTGAAGTCGCTCGCGAAGATGATGTGGACGACGTGCTTGGCCGAGAAGCTCCGCCGCGGCTCGATCGAGTCGACGAGCGCGACCGGCCCCTCGAACGGGATCTCCTCGTCGGGGCCGAGCACGCCGATCTCCTCGCGCAGCTCGCGCACGAGCGCCTCCACGAGGCTCTCCCCCGACTTCACGCCGCCGCCGGGCAGCAGCCAGTACTCCCTGTCCGTGCTTCTCCTGGCGGACGAGCAGCATCCGGTCGCGCCAGCGCACGACGGCGGAGACCCGGATCCTGGGCTCGAGCGCCATCAGGCCGACGACGACCCGAAGCCGCGCACGCCCGCGCTCGCTCGCGGGCAGCTCGTCGACCTCGACGAGCCCGGCGGGCGTGACCGGCACCACGACGAGCTGCGCGATCCGCATCCCGGGCTCGACCACGAACGGCTCGGCAAGGTCGGTGTTGAGCAGCACGACCCGCAGCTCGCCGCGGTAGCCGGAGTCGATGAGGCCCGGCGCGTTCACGATCGTGATCCCGTGCCGCGACGCGAGGCCCGAGCGCGGCTGGACGAAGCCCGCGTAGCCGTCGGGGATCGCGACGGCGAGCCCGGTGCCGACGGTCGCGCGCTCGCCCGGGCCGAGCTCGACGCGCTCGCACGAGCTGAGGTCGAGGCCCGCGTCGCCCGCGTAGGCGCGGCGCAGGCAGCACGGCATCGTCGTGGAGACGCTGGACCGGAAGCTCGATCACGGTCTTCGCGTAGGCCTCCGCGACGAGGAACGGAGCGAAGCGTCGCAGCTCGCGGCGCGGCAGTCTCGCCTTGATGTAGACGCCCTCCTCGGTGTCGACCCGCTCGTCGATCGGCGCGCCGAGCGCGTACAGCTCGGCGAGCTTGCCGCCCTCGGTGTGCGGCAGGAAGAGGCGCACCTCGTCGAAGCGGTCGGCGAAGCGCTCGGCGAGCCGGGCGCGCAGCTCGTCGAGGCCCTCGCCGCTCAGCGCCGAGACCTGCACCGCGCCCGGGAAGCGGTTTCCGAGCCGCCGCCGGCGCAGCGCGTCGACCCGGTCGACCTTGTTGAGGACGATCTCGACCGGCAGCTCGTCGGCGGCGATGTCGTGGAGCACCGACTCGACCGCGGCAACCTGCTCCTCGAGCCGGTCGTCCGGCGCGGACGCGTCGACGACGTGGAGGACGAGGTCGGCGACGAGCGTCTCCTCGAGCGTCGCCGCGAAGCCCTTCGACGAGCTGGGTCGGCAGCCGGCGGACGAAACCCGACGGTGTCGGTGACGAGGTAGCGGCGCCCGTCGTGCTCGAACCCGCGCGTGGTCGGGTCGAGCGTCTCGAAGAGCCGGTTGTCGACCGACGCGTCGGCGCCGGTGAGCGCGTTCAGGAGCGTCGACTTGCCGACGTTCGTGTAGCCGGCGAGCGCCACCGTGGGCACCTGCGTCCGCTGCCGCTCCTGCCGGCGAATGCCGCGCTGGTTGCGCACCTCGTCGAGGCGGCGCTTCAGCAGCGAGACGCGACGGCGCGCAACGCGGCGGTCGGACTCGAGCTGCGTCTCGCCGGGGCCGCGCGTGCCGACGCCGCCGCCGAGCCGCTCGAGGTGCTGCCACATCCCGCGCATCCGCGGCAGGTTGTACTCGAGCTGCGCGAGCTCGACCTGGAGCTTGCCCTCGGCGCTCTTCGCGTGCTGGGCGAAGATGTCGAGGATCAGCTGCGTGCGGTCGACGACCCGGGCCTCGAGCGCGTTCTCGAGCGTCCGCTGCTGCGTCGGGTCGAGCTCGTCGTCGACGATCAGCACCTCGGCACCGGAGCGCTTGTACTCCTCCTTGAGCTCCTCGAGCTTGCCCTTGCCGACGTAGGTGCGCCGGTCCGGCCGCGCGCGGTGCTGGACGAGCTCGCCGCCGGGCTCGACACCGGCGGTGCGGATCAGCTCGCGCAGCTCCCCGAGCTCGTCCTCGTCGTCCATTCCCTGCGCGAGCACGGCGAGCACGAACCCGCGCTCGGGCTCGCTGCCCGGCGTGGGATCGGGTCGGCGTTGCGTCACCGTGGGATTATTGCGCAGCAGATGAACGCAGAGACGCTCGCGCAACGAACGCTCGACCTCGTCGACATCCCCTCGGTCAGCCGGGAGGAGGCCGCGATCGCCCGCTACGTCGCCGAGGCGATGCCGCTCGAGCGCGCCTTCGACGACGGCGACTCGGTGCTGTTCACGACCCCGCGCTCCGACGACCGCGAGCTCGTCGTGCTCGCCGGCCACCTCGACACGGTCCCGGCGCAGGGCAACATTCCGGGCCGCCGCGAGGGCGACACGGTGATCGGGCTCGGCGCGAGCGACATGAAGGGCGGGCTCGCGGTGATGATCGAGCTCGCGCACTGGGCCGCCGAGGCGCCGGGCCTCGCCTTCGACCTCGGCTTCCTCTTCTTCCCGCGCGAGGAGATCGGCCCGGACGAGAGCGCGCTGCCCGCGTTCTTCGAGGGCTGCCCGGAGCTGTACGAAGCCGGGCTCGTGCTGCTGCTCGAGCCGACCGACAACACGATCCAGGCCGGGTGCCTCGGCAACATCACGGCGCGGATCGTCTTCCGCGGCGAGAGCGCCCACTCGGCGCGCCCGTGGCTCGGCGTGAACGCGGTCGCGAAGGCGTTCGAGGGGCTGCAGCCGCTGCTCGAGGTCGTGCCGAACCCGATCGAGGTCGACGGGCTGACCTTCGTCGAGGTGCTCTCGGTGACGCGGATCCACGGCGGGATCGCCGACAACGTGATCCCGGACCGGGTCGAGGCGACGCTCAACTTCCGCTACGCGCCGATTCGCAGCCCGAGGAGGCCGAGGAGCGGCTTCGCCTGCTCGCGCCCGGCGTCGAGATCCTCGCCCACGCGCCCCCCGGCCGGGTCGGTCTCGATCGCCGCTCGTCGAGCAGCTGCGCCGCGCGGGGCCGTTCGAGCTCGAGCCGAAGCAGGCCTGGACGAACGTCGCGGACTTCACGAGCCGCGGGCATCGACGCCGTCAACCTCGGCCCGGGCGCGACCCGGTACGCGCACCGTCGCGACGAGCAGGTGGAGGCCGCAGAGCTGGTGCGCACCTACGAGGCGCTCCAGCGGTTCGCTAGCGTCTAGGCGATGCGCCTCTCCCCCGTCCTGGCCGAGCTCGGCACCTATCCGTTCGTGCGGCTCGACGAGGCGAAGCGGCGACTCGCCGCCGGGGGCGTCTCGTTCATCGACTTCGGGATCGGCGACCCGCGCGAGCCGGTCGAGCCGTTCATCAGGCAGGCGCTCGTCGACGGCGTCGAGGAGCGGATGGGCTACCCACTCGCACAGGGGCTGCCCGAGCTGCGGCGCGCGATCGCGGCCTGGTGCCTGCAGCCGCTTCGGCGTCCGAGCTCGACCCGGACACCGAGGTGATCCCGACCCTCGGCGCGAAGGAGGCGATCTTCTCGCTCGCGCAGATCGCGCTCGACGTCGCCGGCGGGAAGGATCTCGTCGTGATGACCGAGCCCGGCTATCCGGTGCAGGAGCGCGGCGCGCTCTTCGCAGGCGGCCGCGTGCTGAAGGCGCCGCTCCTCGAGGAGAACGGCTTTCTCCCCGACCTCGACGCGATCGACCGACTGGGATCGCATCGCAGTGTTCTGGGTCAACTACCCGAACAACCCGACGGGCACGGTCGCGCCGCTCTCGTTCTTCGAGCGCCTGGGCGCCCTCGCGGTCGAGCACGATTTCCTGCTCGCCTCCGACGAGGCATACACCGAGCTCTACTTCGGCGAGCCGCCGCCGTCGGCGCTCCAGCTCGCCCCACACCGCAACGTCGCCGTCGTTCCACACGCTGTCGAAGCGCTCGTCGATGACCGGCTACCGCTCGGGGTTCGTGGCGGGCGACCCGAAGCTGATCGCTGCGCTCCGGCAGTTCCGCCCCACGGTCGGGCACGGCGCCGCAGGAGTTCGTGCAGCGCGCCGCGATCGCCGCGTGGGGCGACGAGGCGCACGTCGAGAAGACGCGCGAGACCTACGGGCGCAAGCGCGAGATCCTCCTGGAGGTGCTGAACGAGCAAGGAATCCGCGTCGCGGGCGGCGAGGCGACGATGTACCTCTGGGTCGAGGTGCCCGGCGGGGGCTCGTCCGAGGCGTTCGCCGCGTCGCTGCTCGAGCACGGCATCGTCGTCGCGCCGGGCTCGTTCTTCGGGCCTGCCGGCGAGGGGTACGTCAGAATCGCGCTCGTGCCGACCGAGGACGAGTGCCGCCGTGCCGCCGCGATCCTGCGGGAGGTGCTGTGACGGTCGAGGAGACCATCGCCGCACTCGACCGGGGCGAGCTGCGCGTCGCCGAGAAACGGGGCGACGACTGGGTCGTCGACATCGAGGCGAAGCAGGCGATCCTCGACTACTTCGGCCTGCGCAAGATCGAGCCGCAGGAGCTCGGCCCGTTCGAGTACTCCGACAAGATCCCGCTCAAGCACGGGTACGCCGCGCTCGGCGTGCGCGTCGTGCCGCCGGCAATCGCCCGCTACGGCGCGTTCCTCTCGGAGGGCGTCGTGCTGATGCCGAGCTACGTCAACATCGGCGCCTGGGTCGGGCCCGCGCACGATGGTCGACACCTGGGCGACCGTCGGCTCGTGCGCGCAGATCGGCGCCGACGTCCACCTCGCCGGCGGCGTCGGCATCGGCGGCGTGCTCGAGCCCGTACAGGCGACGCCCGTGATCGTCGAGGACGGCGCCTTCATCGGCTCGCGCTGCATCCTCACCGAGGGCGTGCGCGTCGGCGAGCGCGCGGTGCTCGCGCCGAACGTCTCGCTGACCGCGTCCGTGCCCGTGATCGACGTGACCGGGCCCGAGCCGGTCGAGTACCGGGGCTTCGTGCCGCCGTACTCGGTCGTCGTTCCCGGCACGCGCCCGAAGGAGTTCCCGTCCGGGACCTACCAGGTCGCGTGCGCGCTGATCATCGGCCGGCGCAATGCGCAGACCGACCTCAAGACGAGCCTGAACGACGCTCTACGCGAGTTCGAGATCGGCAGCTAGCTCGACGGCCGGGCCTGTGAGCCGGGCCTGACCTGCCTGGAGCTCGACGAGGAGCTCACCGCCCGGGAGGCGCACCGTGACCGGGCTCTCGCACCAGCCGTGCGCGACCGCGGCCGCGGCGGCGGCGACCGCGCTCGACCCCGAGGCCGAGGTCTCCCCCGCGCCGCGCTCCCACACGGAGACGCGCAGGGTGTGCGTGTCCTCGACCTCGACGAGCTGGACGTTCGTGCGGTCCGGGAAGCGCTGGATGGCGCTCGAGGAGCGGCCCGAGCCGGAGGAGATCGCCGCGGTCGTGCTCGAGCCGGACCACGGCGTGCGGGTTGCCGACGGAGACCGGTGTCACCTCGAGCGGCTCGCCGTCGACGTCGAGGGTCTCGGGCCGGCCGACCTCGACCGCCCCGAGCTCCTGCTCGACGAGCCCGTCGGCGCGGATCTGCGCGCGCACCGTGCGCGGGCCGACGTGCACCTGCACGTCCGGCTGCGCCGCTGCGCTGGGCGAGCCAGGAGGCGGCGATCCGCGTGCCGTTGCCCGACATCTCCGCGAGGGAGCCGTCGGGGTTCCAGATCAGCACCGTCAGCTCGTCGTCCGTCGCCGAGAGCACCTCGAGGACTCCGTCGGAGTCGCCTTCGTCGCAGGCAGCGCGCTGCCTGCTCCGGGGTCAGCGGCGCGGCGTGCGTCAGCCTGCTCGATGAGCAGGTAGGTGTTCCCGAGCGCGTGCCATTTGCTGAATCTCATCGGCGACCTCTTCCGCGGGGCGATCCGCGTTGACCATAGCGAGGCCCGGTATGCGTCGCATCCACTTGCGCTGGTAGGCGGCGTACCGGCGCGTGCGGAGCACGATCGCGGCGTGGGCGTCCTCGCGCGGGAGCGTCGCGACCTCCTCGAGCCCGAGCGCCTTGCGCGGCGGTGAGCGAGACCGGCCTGCAAGTGCGGCGCGGACCTCCTCCTGGACGCCGGCGTCGAACATCGCCGCGGTTCGCTGCTCGATCCGCCGGAGCAGCAACGTCTTCCGGAACCTCGAGGCCGACGAGGAGCGTCGGGTGGCGCGTCTCGCCGGCCCAGAGCCGGTCGTCGGCCGGCACGAGCGACTCGCCGCTCTCGGCCAGCTCGAGCGCGCGCACGACACGCCTGCGGTCGTTCGCGTGCACGACCGCAGCGGCCTCCGGATCCAGCGCTTCGAGCCGGCGCGCGCGCCTCTGCCGGGTCGCGGTCGTAGAGCTCCTCCCAGCGCGCCCGTGCGCCCGGGCGGCGGCGCCGGCGGCAGGCCGAGCTCGGCGAGCGCGGCGCGCAGGTAGAGGCCGGTGCCGCCCGCGACGACCGGCGTCAGGCCCGTCTGCGAGCACCTCGTCGATCGCGGCGTGTGCGAGTCCGGCGTACTCGCCGACGGAGCCCTCGTGGTCGAGCGGCCAGATCCCGACGAGCCGCGTCGGCGTGGCCGGCTGGCACGTCAGGACGGGCAGGCCGCGGTAGGCCTGCATCGAGTCGCACGAGACGACCTCGCCGTGGACGAGGCGTGCCACCGCCTCCGCGACCGCGGTCTTCCCGCTCGCCGTCGGCCCGAAGATCGCAATGACCAATCTAGCCATGTCCCCAGGGGGAACCCCCACTGATCAGCCTAGTCGGGAAATCCGCACGGGACCGTGCCGAAAGTGCGTCGAAACTGTCACGCAGTGACGGCGGCGGCGAGCCGTCCGCGCAGGGTGGTCGACGTAGCGCCCTCGATCAGGACGGGCACGAGCTCGCCGGGCGCCGCGGCTCCCGCTGAAGTTGACGGTCGTGTTGCGGCGCGTCCGCCCGCGCAGCACCGCGGCATCGGTGCGGCTCGTGCCCTCGACGAGCACCTCCTCGACCCGCCCCACCCGCTCCTCGTTCCGCGCGTGCGCGCGAGCGCTGCACGACGTCGATCAGCCGCTCGATCCGCTCGCGCTTGACCTCGCTCGGGCACCTGGTCGGCCATCGCGGCCGCGTCGGTGCCCTGCCGCGGCGAGTAGACGAAGGTGAACGCGCCGTCGAAGCCGACCTCCTCGACGACGGCGAGCGTCTCCGGGAAGTCGGCCTCCGTCTCGCCGGGGAAGCCGACGATCAGGTCGGTCGTGAGCGCGAGGTCGGGGATCGCCGTCGCGGAGCTCGCGCGACGAGCGCGCAGGTAGCGCTCGGCGCCGTAGGTGCGGCGCATCGCCTTCAGGATCCGCGTCGAGCCCGACTGAAGCGGCAGGTGCACGTGCTCGCACACCGACGCGCACTCCGCCATCGCCTCGATCACCGGCGCGCGGAAGTCCTTCGGATGCGGGCTCGTGAAGCGGATCCGCTCGATCCCCTCGACGGCGTCGCACGCGCGCAGCAGCTCGCCGAACTCGGTGCTGAGGTCGGGAAGCAGGTCGCGCCCCCAGGAGTTGACGTTCTGACCGAGCAGCGTCAGCTCCCGCACGCCGTCGGCCGCGAGCCGCGTCGACCTCGGCGACGATCTCGCCCGGCCGGCGGCTCTGCTCGCGGCCGCGCACGGCCGGCACGATGCAGTAGGAGCAGGTCGAGTTGCAGCCCATCGAGATCTGCACCCAGGCCTGGAACGCGACGCTCACGGTGCGGCCGGCAGGTCGCCGGCGAAGTGAGTCCCACTCGCCGAAGCGGCCCGCGCGACGCGATCGCCGCCGGCGCCGATCCAGTCCGCCGAGATGCGGGATCGACCCGGGCCCGAACGCGACGTCGACGATACGGGTACAGCTCGAACAGCCGCTCGCGCTGCGCCTCGGCGTAGCAGCCGCCGACCGCGATCACCTTCTCCGGGTCTCGCTGCTTGAGCGCCGCGGCCTGCGCGAGGTGGGCGGCGAAGCGCTGGTCGGGCTTCTCGCGGATCGTGCACGTGTTGAACACGATCACGTCCGCCTCGACCTGGTCGGCCGCCTCGCCGAGCCCGATCGACTCGAGCATCCCCTTGATCCGCTCCGAGTCGTGGGCGTTCATCTGGCAGCCGAACGTCGTGACGTGGTAGCGCTTCATCTGGCGTGGATCGCCCCTGCGCCGGAGACGTTCTTCGCCACGTCGACGGCGCGGCTCTCACGGATCACGGTCACCTTCACCTGGCCCGGGTACTCGAGCTGATCCTCGATCTCGCGGGCGATCTCGTGCGAGAGCAGGACGGCGGCGTCGTCGTCGACCTCGGTCGGCTTGACGATCACGCGGATCTCGCGCCCCGCCTGCAGCGCGTAGACCTTCTCGACGCCCTTGCTTGGCTCGCCGCGATCTCCTCGAGCGCCTCGAGCCGCTTGATGTAGTGCTCGAGGCTCTCGCCGCGGGCGCCCGGCCGCGAGGCGGAGATCGCGTCGGCCGCGATCAGCAGCACCGCCTCGACCGTCTGCGGCTGCACCTCGTAGTGGTGCGCCTCGATCGCGTGGACGACACCCTGCGACTCGCCGTAGCGCTTGGCGAGCTGGGCCGAGATCGCCGCGTGCGAGCCCTCGACCTCGTGCGTCATCGCCTTGCCGATGTCGTGCAGGAGCGCGGCCCGCTTCGTCGTCTTGACGCCCGCGCCGAGCTCGGTCGCCATGATCCCGCCGAGGTGGACGACCTCGAGCGTGTGCTTGAGGACGTTCTGGCCGTAGCTCGTGCGGTACTTGAGCCGCCCGAGGATCTTCACGAGCTCCTCGCGAACTCGCCGCAGTTCGCCTCGAAGACCGCCTGCTCGCCGGCCTGGTGGATCACGTCGTCGATCTCGGCCTTCGACTGGTAGTACATCTCCTCGATCCGGGCCGGGTGGATGCGCCCGTCCTCGATCAGCTTCTCGAGCGTCAGCTTCGCGATCTCGCGCCGGATCCCGTCGAACGACGAGAGCACGACCGCCTGCGGCGTGTCGTCGATGATGAAGTCGACCCCGGTGAGGTGCTCGAGCGCGCGGATGTTGCGGCCCTCGCGGCCGATGATCCGGCCCTTCATGTCGTCGGAGGGCAGCTCGACGAGCGAGACGGTCGTCTCGGCCGCGTGGCTCGCGGCGACCCGCTGGAGCGCGTCGGCGACGAGGCTCGCGCGCGCGGCGCTGCGACTCGGTCCGCGCCTCTTCCTCCATCTGGCGGACGCGCCGCGCGAGCTCGTGGCGGACGAGCTCCTCCGAGCGCTCGAGCAGCTGCTGCCTTCGCCTCGTTCACCGTCATGCCCGGAGATCCGCTCGAGCTCGTCGAGCTCCGAGTCCTTGCGCAGCCTTCAGCTCGTCCTGGAGCTGGCGCGCGTGCACCTCGCGGTCGTTCAGCGCCCTGCTCGCGGCGCTCGAGCTCGACCAGCTTCCGCTCGAGTCTCCTCCTCGCGGCTGAGCGACGCGCTCCTCGATCTTCACGATCTGCGACGCGGCGCTCCTGCACCTCGGCCTCGATCTCGGCGCGGAGCCGCACCGCCTGCTCGCGCGCCTCGACCTGCGCCTCGCGGCGGAGCGACTCGGCCTCGCGCTCGGCGTCGTGGAGCAGCTGCGCGCGCGTCTGCTCGGCGGCGCGCAGCCGCAGCCTGCGCGGACGAGCTGCGCGCAGCCAGGGCGCCGGCGACCCCACCGAGCGACGAGGCCGATGAGAATGCCGATCGCAATGAGCATGCAGCGCCGCCTTCCCGTCGTGGGAACCGATGGGTCGTCCCGCGGCTCACCGCGGGCTGCCACGGCCCGTCATCGAGCCGGCATGCGCTGCCTCGAATCGGTGGGCCTCAGGCAGCGAGGCCCGGCGGTCGCCGGCACGCCGCTAGGAACCTCTGATTGGTCGGAAAGCTGACTCGGTAGTACGAGCGTGTCATCGAGATCGTCAGTCGATTCGAAAACTGCGCGTATGCAGGCAAAATGTCAGGACTGAGCCCAGCTCATCCTAGCGCCGCTCACGGGTCGTCCGCAATGGCCACGCCCGACGAGCCGCTTCGACCGCGTCCTCGCGCGAAGCCCTTGCGCGCGAGCCAGCGCGCGCGTCGCAGGCCCGACGCCCCGCCGCGCGACGAGCGCCTGCGCCCGTTCCGCCTCGGGCTCGAGCGCTCGCGAGCGCCGGGCTCGATCAGCTCGTCGGGGAGCCCCTGCCGCTCGAGGTCGGCGCGGATCGCAGCGTCGCCCCAGCCCCGCTCGCGAGAGCGTTCGCGCGCGGCCGGCGCGCGAAGCGCGCGTCGTCGACGACCCCGGCGCGCTCGAGCATCTCGAGCGCCTCGGCGCGCTCGACGCGGCGCGACGCCGCGCGCGCGCCAGCCTCGCCTCGAGCGCCCGGCTCGAGAGATCGCGATGGCGCAGCGCGCCCGCCGCCACGGCGAGCGCCTCGTGGCGGCGCAGCTCGCGGCGCAGCTCTCGCAGCCGGCTCCGGTCGAGGCTGCTCGCCCACCGCGAGCCCGACGCGCACGACGACGTCGACCGGCAGCACCCGCCACGGCGCCCCGTCGAGCTCGACCGACGACGCGACCCGTGCCCCGCGTGCGGAGCGCGGTGACCTCTGCCACGTGCGCCTACGCGGCGGTGGTTTCGACCTTCTCGGCTTCGGGCTCGGGCTCGTCTACGACGACCACCTCGATCACGGCATCGCCGTCCTCGGTGACCACGGTCGGCAGCAGGCGCGCCGAGACGACCTGCTCGTCGCCGACCTCCGCCTGGATCCGCTGCGAGGATCTGCTGGCACGACGTCGGGATGCTCGCGCAGGAACGCGGTCGCGTTCTGGCGGCCCTGGCCGAGCCGCTCGTCGCCGAAGCTGAAGTACGAGCCCGACTTCTGGACGATCTTCCGCTCGAGCCCGGCGTCGAGCACCGTGCCCTCCCAGGAGATCCCGTCGCCGTAGATGATGTCGAACTCGGCCTGCTTGAACGGCGGCGCGACCTTGTTCTTGACCACCTTCACGCGGACGCGGTTGCCGAACGCCTCGACGCCGTCCTTGAGCGTCTCGATCCGGCGGATGTCGAGCCGCACCGAGGCGTAGAACTTGAGCGCGCGGCCGCCCGGCGTCGTCTCGGGGTTGCCGAACATGACGCCGATCTTCTCGCGCAGCTGGTTCGTGAAGATGCAGATCGTGTCGGTGCGGTTGAGCGTGCCGGCGAGCTTGCGCAGCGCCTGGCTCATCAGCCGCGCCTGCAGGCCGACGTGGCTGTCGCCCATCTCGCCCTCGATCTCGGCCTTCGGCGTCAGCGCCGCGACCGAGTCGATCGCGACGACGTCGACCGCGCCCGAGCGGATGAGGAGCTCGGTGATCTCGAGCGCCTGCTCGCCGGTGTCGGGCTGCGAGACGAGCAGCTCGTCGATGTTGACGCCGATGTGCTTCGCGTAGGTCGGGTCCATCGCGTGCTCGGCGTCGATGAAGGCGCAGATGCCGCCGCGGCGCTGCGCCTCGGCGATCACGTGGTAGACGAGCGTCGTCTTGCCCGAGGACTCCGGGCCGAAGATCTCGACGATGCGGCCGCGCGGCAGCCCGCCGATGCCGAGCGCGAGGTCGAGCGAGAGCGAGCCGGTCGAGATCGCGCCGACGGACACGTGCGGCCTGGTCGCTCATCCGCATGACGGAGCCCTTGCCGAACTGCCGCTCGATCTGGCCGAGCGCGATGTCGAGTGCCTCCTCGCGATCCACGTCATCAACCTCCTAGCGCAACTGATTCCAACGACTTCGTACTGCGCCCCGTCCGGACCGCAGCACGAGAAGAGTAAACAGCGGCATCGGACGGACTGACCGTCGCCGAGGTCGGGCGGCGGCGGCCGCGAGCCGCGGCCGCTCGCGGAAGCGGAGCACCGTGACGTGCGGGAGCCACGGCCGCGCCTCGCGCCGGTAGACGCCGAGCCGCTCGAGCCGGCCGGCGAGATCCGCCGCGAGCGCCGCCGCCGCGGCCGCCCTCGTCGTCGAGGGCGAGCATCCCGACGCTCCGCGTCTCGCGGTACCGCGGCCACGCGGAGCGACGGGGCCACGGCGGCCGCAGCGGCCTCGCGCAGCGCGCCGCAGACCGCCGGAACCTCGCCGGCGGGCCGCGCGCCGAGGAACGCGAGCGTGACGTGCAGGTTCTCGCGGCGGGACGATCCGGAACGCGCCGGCCGGAAGCTCGCCGCTGCCAGGCGACGATCCGGTCGACCGCGTCGTCGGGGAGCCGCAGGGCGCAGAAGAGGCGGAGTCGTCTCATCGCCCGGCACGCTAGCGGCGGAAGCTCACACGTCTTCGTGCCGGCTCTGTGTCAGAAGTCGCCGCACGAGGTGGAGCGCGGCGACGGCCGCGCGCGCGCCGGATCGTCTCGCGGTCGCTCGGCACGTCGAACTCGGCGCGCGCGCTCGCCCTCGGGCCCGGCCGCGTGCAGGTAGACGAGCCCGACCGGCTTCTCCGTCGTGCCGCCGCCCGGGCCCGGCGACGCCGGTCACGGCGACGGCGACGTCGGCGCCGAGCCGCTCCCGCGCGCCCGCGGCCATCGCCGCCGCGGTCTCGGCCGAGACCGCGCCGTGCGCCGCGAGCACGTCCGCGCCGGCACGCCGAGCTCGCGCCTCCTTGACCTCGTTCGCGTAGGCGACGATCGCCGCCGACGAAGACGTCGCTCGACCCCGGCACCGAGGTCAGCCGCGCGGCGACGAGGCCGCCCGTGCACGACTCGGCCGTCGCGAGCGTCAGCCCGCGCGCGCGGCAGAGCGTCGAGCACGATCTCCTCGACCGGCCGCTCGTCCTCGGCGAAGAGGTACTGCGCCAGCGGCTCGCGCGAGCGCCGCCTCGAGCTCGTCGGCCGCGCGCCTCGGCCCCGGCGTCGACGACGAGGTCGACGTGGATCTCGAAGTCGCGCGCGCAGATCGTCACCTCGACCCCGTCGCCGTCGCCGCCGGCCTCCGCGAGCGCCCGCGCGACCGCCGACTCGCTCGCGCCGAAGAAGCGCAGCACACGCCGTCCCGGCGGGCGCGCCCGCGCCGAGCAGCGCGCTGCAAGCGGCTCCGTCTCGAGCGCGCGCGGCCAGAGCCGCTGCAGCTCGCGCGGCGGGCCCGGGCAGGACGACCGCGACGCGCGCCGCCCGTCTCGAGCACGAAGCCCGGAGCGGTGCCGGCGAGCCCGAGCGAGATCGCGCCCTCGGGCAGGGTCGCCTGCTTGCTGACGCCCGGCGCGAAGTCGGCGTACGGCCGCCGCAGCCGCTCGGCGATCGGCGCGAGATCGTCCTCGATCTCGTCGCTCGAGCGCCGCGATCGAGCACGAGCGCCCGGCCCGCGGCGCGCGCGAGCAGCTCGACCGTGCGGTCGTCGTGCGTCGGGCCGAGCCCGCCCGAGATGACGCAGAGATCGGCCGCGAGGCCCTCCGCGAGCGCCGGCTGCGAGCTCCTCCGCGCCGTCGCCGACGATCACGATCCGCGCCGGCTCGAAGCCCGAGCGCGAGCGCCTGCGCGCGCGAGGAACGGCCCGTTCCGGTCGGTCCGCTCGCCGCGCACGAGCTCGCTGCCCGTGACGACGATGACGGCGCGGGGCCGGCTCAAGCGCGCCGTCTGGACGACGCGGCCCGACGTCGAGACGGTCGATGTTGACCGGGCCCGAGCCCCGCCCGTAGCGGCCTGCGTCCGGCCGTTCACGATCAGCCGGAGGTTCTCGGGCGAGCCGACGGAGATCCAGAGCGAGCGCGCGTACGAACCGCTGCGTCCGGCCCTTCTCGAGCGTGCCGCTGAAGAGCGTGCGGCCCGCGCGCGGAGCCGGCGTGCACCTGGAGCGCCGAGCTTCCGCGCACGCCCTGGAGCACGACGACCGCCACTCCGGCGGGCGCAGTCGTGCTCGCCGCTGCTGGACGTCGCCGGCGGCTGCAGGTTCGGGATCGTCGCGGCGCCCCGACGAGCCGCCGAACTTCCAGGCGGCGATCACGAGCGCCGTGACCACGCCGATCGCGACGAGCGCGACGATCACGACGTTCGACTCGACCCGCCGGTGCGCGCGGTCCCGGCGGCGCCCGTCGACGGTGCTGCGCGCGCGGCACGGCGCCTCCTCCTCGCCGCTCGACGTAGCGCGAGTTGTACTCGTCGACGTAGAGCTGCCCGTCGAGGCCGAGGTAGTCCGCGTAGGTGCGCAGGAAGCCCTTGACGTAGGTCTGCGCGGGGAGCATGCTCGAACTGCTCGTCCTCGAGCGCGCGCAGGTACTTGCCGCGGATCTTCGTCGCCGGCTCGGCCTCGGCGAAGTCGATCTCGCGGCGCAGGCGCGCCTCGCGCAGGCTGTTGCCGATCTCGAACACGGCCTCAAGTGTAGAGGCCCGGCCGCCGGACGGGCTCTACGCGCGAATAGTGGCGCGAGCAGGCCGTAGAAGCCGAGCGCGAGGCCCGCCGTCGACGCCGATCGCAGATCCCGACGAAGCCGAGCCGCCGGCCCCAGCGCGCCGCCGCGCTCCGCCGGCCCGTCCGAGCGTGCGCTCGACCCGCTCGCGCGCGCCGGCGAGCCTGCTGCGATCGCCAGCAGCGCCGAGCAGGATCGGCAGCGGGAACGTGTACGACCGCGTCGAGGAGCGAGACCGTCGCCGAGCGAGCGCGCGACGGCGATCGCGGCCGGCATCGCGACCACCGCGAGCACGCCGAGCGCGAGCGACCCGCGCGCCGCGGGCGCTACTGCTTGACGTACGGGCGGCCAACGGCTGCCGGCGGGATCGAGCGGCCGATCACGCCGGCGACGGCGATCAGCGTGAGGACGTACGGCAGCGTCTGGAACAGCGTCGCCGCCGACCCGGAGTAGACGGGCAGCCGCTCGCGCGAGCGCGCTCGAGAAGCCGAACAGGCAGGCCGCGCCGAAGGCGCCGAACGGCCTCCACTTGCCGAAGATCAGCGCGGCGAGCGCGATGAAGCCGCGGCCCGCGCGTCATGTTCTCGTTGAACGAGTGCACGAAGCCGATCGAGAGGTAGGCGCCGCCGAGCGCCGCGAGCATCCCCGAGAAGGTCACCGCGACGTAGCGCGTCCGGTAGACGTCGATCCCGACGGTGTCGGCCGCGCGCGGGTGCTCGCCGACCGAGCGCGAGCCGCAGGCCGAGCGGCGTCTTGAAGATGAACGAGCGACGACAACGACGACGAGCACGAAGCGCGAGCCAGATCATCAGGTTCGAGCTGCCCGAACGCCCGCTCGAGGAAGTTGCCGATCAGCGGGATGTGGCCGAGGAAGCTGGAGGTGGACGTCCGGGATCGTCGGGGATGTCCGACGGGCGTCCCGTTCGACGCCGTAGATGTCGATGAACAGGTAGCCGGTGATCCCGAGCGCGAGGAAGTTGATCGCGGTGCCGCCGACGATCTGGTCGGCGCGGAGGTGGATCGCGAAGAACGCGTGCAGCAGCGCCGATCAGCGCCGCCGGCGACCATCGCGATGCCGAGGCCGAGCCGCCCAGCGAGCCGGTCTTGTCGGCGCCCCAGATGCCGAAGAACGCGCCCATCAGCATCATCCCCTCGAGGCCGATGTTCACGACGCCGCTGCGCTCGGAGAACAGCCCGCCGATGCGCGGCGAAGGTGAGCGGCGTCGCGTAGCGGAGCGTCGCAGCCGATCAGGGCCGCCACGCGAAGACGGTCTCGAGGTTGCCGAGCGCTCGAGCAGGTCGCGAGCGACGCCCGCCGGGATCGCGAGGAACGCGCCCGACCGCGACGCCCCAGCCGAGCCGCTTGCTCGCCGCGCGCGATCGCCCAGATCGCCGCAGGCGAGGCGCGAGGAAGCCGATCGCGATCGGCACGGTAGATCGTCGCGCGCGTCGATCGGCGGCAGCGCGACGAGGAACGCGAAGCAGGCCGAGCACGATCCCGACGATCGCCGATCGTCTTCGGCCGGCCGATCGCGCCGAGGTCGACCGTCGCACGCGGGACGCCGGAGACCGTCATGCGCCGGCCTCCGCCGCGGTGCGCCGGCAGTCCGGCGCGCTTGCGCCGCAGCTTCCGCCGCGCGTTCCAGATGTAGAGGACGAGCACGTCGGCGCCGACGAAGAGCACGACGAGGCCCTGGATGATCAGCGTCAGGTTGCCGGCGAGCTCGGGCTCGAAGACGCCCGGGTCGAGGTGGCGCGTCGAGGTGCCCGTGTAGAGCGCGCCGAAGAGGAGCGCCGCGAAGAACGATGCCGACCGCCGTGTTGCGCCCGAGCAGCGCGACGGCGATCCCGATGAAGCCGATCTGCGAGACCTGGATGTCGCGTCGTCGCGATCCGGAACTGCCAGCCGAGCATGTCGATCGCGCCCGCGAGGCCGGCGAACATCGCCGGAGATCGCCATCGCGAGGAAGTAGTTCCGCGGCACGTTGATGCCGCCGTAGCGCGCCGCCTCCGGGTTGAAGCCGACGGCGCGCACCTCGAAGCCGAGCGTCGTGCGGTTGAGGATGAGCCAGAAGACGACGAGCGCGCCGATCGCGATGAAGAAGCCGATGTGGAGCCCCTGGAGCAGCGGGATCGCCCCAGAAGACCGGCAGCTGCGCGCTCGGGACGACGTCGTTCGAGATCGGGACGAACTTCTGGCTCGAGCTCTGGAGCGGCCCGCCGAGCCCGAAGAGGTACGAGCCGACCCAGATCGCGATCCAGTTGAGCATGATCGTCGAGATCACCTCGTGGGCCCCGGTCGTCGCCTTCAGGAAGCCCGCGATCCCCGCCCAGGCCGCCGCCGGCGAGCGTCGCGATCACGATCGCGAGGAGGATGTGCAGCCAGCCGGTCATGCCCGGCGAAGCTCGAGCCGACCCAGACGGTCATGTACGCGCCGACGAGGTACTGGCCCTGGCCGCCGATGTTGAACATCCCGCAGCGGAACGCGAACGCGACCGCGAGGCCCGTGAGGATCAGCGGCGTCGTGACGATCAGCGTCTGCTGGAGGTTGATCGCGGCGTTCGCGCGCTCGACGCCGGTCACCCACGGGAAGAACCAGTTCAGGCCCGTGCCGTTGAAGATCGCCTTGTAGGTGGTGAGCGGGTTGTGCCCGGTCGCGAGCACGACGAGGCCGCCGATCGAGAAGGCGAAGAGCGTGGTGACGATCGGGACGACGAGGCCGCCGGCGCGCTGTCCGAGCGCCATCCGCGCTGCGAGGCTCGGCATCGTGCCGGGCGCGCCGGTCTCGACCGCCTCCTCCTCCTGCTTCTCCAGCGGCTCCTGCGGAAACTGGTCGTCGGTCACGCGGCCTCCTTCCGGCCGCCGCCGGTCATCTCGATCCCGAGCTGCTGCTCGGTCACGTCGGGGCCGTGCTCGCCGACGATCCGCCCTCGTAGATGACGAGGATGCGGTCGGAGAGCGAGAGGATCTCGTCGAGCTCGAGCGAGACGAGCAGGATCGCCGCGCCCCTCGTCGCGCTCCTCGACGAGGCGGCGGTGCACGAACTCGATCGCGCCGACGTCGAGGCCGCGCGTCGGCTGCGCCGCGATCAGCACGCTGCGGGTCGCGCGCGATCTCGCGCGCGATCACGACCTTCTGCTGGTTGCCGCCCGAGAGCGCGCCGGCCCGCGTCGTCGGCCCGCCGCCGCGCACGTCGAACTCCTTCAGCAGGCGCCGCGCGCGCGCGAGATCAGGCGCCCCGGGAAGAGCCAGCCCCACTTCGAGTCCGGCGCGGCGCGGAAGTCGTGGAGCGCGATGTTCTCGGCGAGGGTGAAGTCGAGCACGAGCCCGCGGCGCTGCCGGTCCTCGGGGATGTGGCCGACGCCCGCCTCGAGCATCGTGCGCGCGTTCGCGTGGTCGAAGACCTTGCCGCCGACGCGTGACCGTGCCGCTCGCGACGCGCCGCAGCCCGGTGATCGCGTCGATCAGCTCGATCTGGCCGTTCGCGTCGACGCCCGCGATGCCGACGATCTCGCCCGCGCGCACGGTGAAGCTGACCCCGCGCACCGCCTCGAGGCCGCGGTCGTCGAAGACGTGCAGGTCGCTCGACCTCGAGCAGCGGCTCGCCCGGGTGCGCCGGGGGCTTCTCGACGCGCAGCAGGACGTCGCGCCCGACCATCACCCGCGCGAGCGAGTCCTCGGTCGCGCCCTCGCGCGGGACCGTGTCGATCATCTTGCCGCGGCGCAGCATGGTGATCCGGTCGGCGATCTCGAGCACCTCGTTGAGCTTGTGGGTGATGAAGATGATCGACTTCCCCTGCGCCGTCAGGCTCGCGAGGATCGCGAACAGCTCGTCCGCCTCCTGCGGGGTCAGGACGGCGGTCGGCTCGTCGAGGATCAGGATCTCGGCGCCGCGGTAGAGCGCCTTCAGGATCTCGACGCGCTGCTGCTGGCCGACGGTGATGTTCTCGCACCTTCGCGTCGGGGTCGACCGCGAGGCCGAAGCTCTCGGAGAGCTCGCGCACCCGGCGGTCGGCGGCCGCCCTCGTCGAGGAAGACGCCGTCGTCGGATCGGCTCGGTCGCGAGGACGATGTTCTCGGCCACCGTCATCACCGGGATCAGCATGAAGTGCTGGTGCACCATCCCGATCCCGTGCTCGATCGCGGCCGCGCGGCGAGTCGATCGTGATCTGCTCGCCGTTGACGAGGATCTCGCCCTCGTCCGGGTGGTAGAGCCCGTAGAGGACGTTCATCAGCGTCGACTTGCCGGCGCCGTTCTCGCCGAGCAGCGCGTGCACCTCGCCGGCGCTCAGGTCGAAGTCGATCCTGTCGTTCGCGAGGACGCCGGGGAAGCGCTTGGTGATCTCGCGGAGCTCGAGGACCGGCGGGGCGTCTGGCACCCGCGGGATTCTATGACGCCGGTAACGACGGAGGGGCGGGCACTGGGCCCGCCCCTCCGGACGAAACGACTGACTGCGAGGTGCTACGCGACGGTGGTCGGGATGTTCTTGATCTTCCCGGCCTTGATCGCCGCCGTGACGGCGTTGACCTTCGCGACGATCGACTTCGGCACCTTCTTGCTGATCGTGCCGATGCCCGAGCCGCCCTGCGGCGACGCCGAGGACGAGGTTCGAGCCGCCCTTGTACTTGCCCGCGAGCGTCCGCTGGACCGTCTGGTAGACGCCCTGGTCGACCTTCTTGATCGCGCTCGTCAGCATCTGCGGGCCGAGGTACAGCTGGTCGCTGTCGACGCCGATCCCCCAGATGTTGGCCTCCTTGGCCGCGTCGAGGACGCCGAGGCCGCAGCCGCCGGCGACCTGGAACACGACCTGCGAGCCCTGGGCGATCTGCTGCAGTGCGACCTCCTTGCACTTCGCCTGGTCGACGAAGTCCTGGGAGTAGCCGTTGAGCTCGGTCGCGCCCGGGTCGGCGGCCTTGCGCGCCGGCGCTGAAGCCGGCGATGTAGCGGTCGACCGGCGGGATCTTGAGCCCGCCGACCGTGCCGGCGACCTGCTTGCCGCCCTTGGCCTTCATCTCGAGGCCGGCGAGGTAGCCGGCGATGTACCCGGACTCCTGCTCCTTGAAGAGGATGCCCTGGACGTTCTTCGGCTTGTCGGCGATCGACGTCGCGTCGACGTCGATGATCGCGAACTTGGTGTTCGGGAACTGCTTCGCGACCTGGTCGACCGCGTCGGTCATCAGGAAGCCGACCGCGATCACGAGGCCGTAGCCCTGCTGGGCCAGGCTCGAGAGGTTCGGGACGTAGTCCGCCGCCGACTTCGACTGCAGCACGCGACCGGAAACCTTGAGCTTCTTCTGGGCGGCCTGGAGGCCGACGTAAGCGAGATGGTTGAACCCGCGGTCGTTGAGACCGCCGATGTCGGTCACGAGACCGACCTTGAGCGGTGCCGCATGATGCGCCTGGCTGGAAGCGCGGGCCGAACCGGCCACGACCGCAATCGCGACCACCGCAATCGCTACCAGCGCAAGGGGCAAGAACCTTTTGATCCTCACTCGTTCCTCCTCGTCAGAGTTCTGTCGGGCCGCGGTCCGTGCAACGGCCCAGTGAGTAGAGACGGCGACTCTACGCCGAAGTTGGCGGTCTTTCCAGGGGAACGCTAGGGCACAGTCGTCGGAATGTTCTTCACGACCCCGGAGATGATCTCCTGGCGCACCTTGGCGATCTGCGCGTCGAGCGTCGCCTTCGCGGCCGGGCTGAACCTGCCGACCCCGACGCCGTCGCGATCGAGGCCGAACACCGAGTCCTCGCCGCCCTTGAAGGTGCCGTCCTTGACGTCCTGGATCGTGAGGAACACGGCCTGGTCGACCTTCTTCAGCGCGCTCGTGAGCACCTGCTTGCCGAGGTAGCCCTGGTCGGCGTCGACGCCGATCGCCCACACTTTCTGCTCCTTCGCCGCGTCGAGCACGCCGAGGCCGCAGCCGCCCGCGACGGCGAACACGACCTTGGCGCCCGAGGCGATCTGCTGGAGCGCGAGCTCCTTGCACTTCGCCTGGTCGACCCAGTCCTGCGAGTAGCCGTTGAGGAGCTTGATCGTCGGGTCTGCGGCCTTCGCGCCGGCCTGGTAGCCCGCGATGTAGCGATCGACCGGCGGCTGCTTCTCGCCGCCGACGCTGCCGATCACGTGGGGCCCCGGCGTGCCCTTGAGCTGGAGAGCCGCCGCGTACCCCGCGAGGTAGCCGGCCTCCTGCTCCCTGAAGATCAGGCCGCGGACGTTCGCGGGCTTGCCCGTGAGGTCGGCGTTGCTGACGTCGACGATCGCGAAGTGCGTGTTCGGGAACGAGGCGGCGGCCTTCGCGACCGCGGCGGCCTGGTCGAAGCCGACGGAGATCACGAGGTCGTAGCCCTGGCGCGCGAACGCGGCGAGGTTCGGCACGTAGTCCGCGGGGCTCGCCGACTGGAACACGCGCCCCTTCACGCCGAGCACCTTCTCGGCACGGAGCAGCCCGCCGTAGGCGAGCTGGTTGAAGCCGTGGTCGTTGAGCTGGCCGATGTCGGTGACGAGCCCGACGCGGAGCGGGCCCTGGCCCGTCGTCGACGTCTGGCTCCCGGCGCCGCTCTTCTTGCCGCCGCCGCAGCCTGCCACGAGCACGGCGAGGAGCACGGCGACTGCGCAGGCGCGGATCGCTCTCATCGCGGGGATGCTAGCCCGTGCCGGCATGGAGCCGCTGCAGCTCGTGCTCGTCGACCAGCACGCGCCGCGGCTTCGAGCCCTCGTACCCCGAGATGATCCCGCGCCGCTCGAGCATGTCGATCAGCCGGCCCGCGCGCGTGTAGCCGACGCGCAGGCGCCGCTGGATCAGCGAGACCGAGGCGGTCTGCGTCTGCACGACGATCTCGATCGCCTTCTCGAGGAGCGGATCCTCGTCGGGGTCGAACTCGCCGTCGTCGACGGCGTCCTCGGCGAAGGCCTCCGGCAGCTGCAGCAGCGACTCGTCGAGCTCCTGGTCGCGCTGGTGGCGGCACTGCTCGACGACGAGGGCGATCTCCTCCTCGGTCACGTACGCGCCCTGGACGCGCTGCAGCCGCGAGGTGCCGAGCGGCTTGAACAGCATGTCGCCCTGGCCGAGCAGGCTCTCCGCGCCGGACTGGTCGAGGATCACGCGCGAGTCGGTCTGGCTCGAGACGGCGAACGCGATCCGGGACGGGACGTTCGCCTTGATCATCCCGGTGATCACGTCGACCGACGGGCGCTGGGTCGCGAGCACGAGGTGGATGCCGACGGCGCGCGACTTCTGCGCGAGCCGGATCACGGCGTCCTCGACCTCCTGCGGCGAGGTCATCATCAGGTCGGCGAGCTCGTCGATCACGACGAGCAGGTACGGCAGCTGGCGCTCGTTCCGCTGGCGCAGCGCACGGTTCGCCTCGGGCAGGCTGCGGGCGCGCAGCTCGGAGAGGCGCTCGTAGCGGCGCTCCATCTCCCCCACGACGTTGGCGAGCACGGCGGCCGCCTCCTTCGGGCTCGAGACGACGGGCGTGAGCAGGTGCGGGATCGACTCGTAGTGGTTCAGCTCGACGCGCTTCGGGTCGATCAGGATCAGCCGCACCTCGTCCGGGTTCGCGCGCAGGAGGATCGAGGTGATGATCGCGTTGATGCAGCCGGACTTGCCCGAGCCGGTGGTGCCGGCGATCAGCACGTGCGGCATCCGCGCGAGGTCGGCCCAGACCGAGTTGCCGGAGATGTCCTTGCCGAGCCAGACGGAGAGCGGGCTCGCGGTCGCGGGCAGGTCGTCGAAGACGTCGCCGAGCGTGACGATGTTCGGCGAGAGGTTCGGCAGCTCGACGCCGACGGCCTGCTTGCCGGGGATCGGCGCGAGGATGCGGATCTCGGTCGTCGCGAGCGCGTACGAGAGGTCGTCCTTCAGCGCGGCGACCTTCGCCACCTTCGTCCCGGGCGCGAGCTGGAGCTCGTAGCGGGTCACGCGCGGGCCCGAGATCTGGCCGACCACGGTCGCGTCGATCGCCGAAGTTGGCGAGCGTCTGGACGAGCGCCTCGGCGACGCGGCGGCCGGCCTCGGGCGAGGGGCCGCTGCCGGGCGCGGAGCGCTTCAGCAGGTTCCGGTCCGGGAGGTCGTAGTCGGGATGGCCGGGCAGCGCGTCGAAGAGGCTCGGCTGGTCCGGCTCCTCCTCGGCCCGGGCTCGTAGGCGAGGAGCGGCGGCGGCCCGGTCTCGGAGACGACGTCGGGATAGTCGTGCTCGACGTCCACCGGCGGCTCGACGGCATGGAGCACCGGCGGCAGCTGTGCTGCGGCGGCGACGGCGGGCTGCGGGACGCGAGCGCGAGCTTGCGCGCGTGCCCGTGGGCGCGGCGCACCGCGTGGCCGGAGCGGCGAAGCCACGCGCCGAGCGAGGCGCCGGTGAGCAGGAGCACCCCGACGACGAGCGTCGTCACACCGACGATCGTCGCCCCGGTCGCGCCGAGCAGCGCCGAGAAGAGCCGGTCGAGCTCGCGGCCGACCCAGCCGCCGTTCGCGCCGAGCGTGAGCATCAGCCCGAAGGCGCTGACCGCGAGGCCGGTGCGGAACGGGCGCACGTCGACGAGCGCGCTGCGCGCGACCATCAGCGCGCCGACGCAGACGAGCGCAACCGGAAGCACGTAGCCGGCGTCGCCGACCACGGACTCGATCGCGCTCGAGACCGCGCCGCCGACGACCCCGCCGTTCCAGCCGAGGTAGAGGAGCGCGCCGAGAAAGATCCCGAGCGCGACGAGCACGAGGCCCCAGAGCTCGGTGCGGTGTGCGTGAGCGCGCCCGGGCTTCGCCCGCGTCCGCTTGCGGATCCGAGCGGGCGACTTCGGGCGTAGCTTGGTCGTGCGCTTTCTGCGCGCCATACCGGGAGGTTCGCGGGGCGAAGCGCCCCTCCTGCCTACGGCAGCGAGGAGATGCGCTCGACCAGCAGCTCGACGAAGCCGGGCGCGTCGATTCCCGTCGCGACGTGGCAGTTCGCGGGCTGCCCCATCCGCTCCCAGAGGTCGACGAGCGTGCGGCCGCGCGAGAGCTCCCAGGAGCAGTCGACGTCGACGCGGCGGTGCTTCGTCTCGAGCAGGCCGGGCTGCGCGACGTGGGCGACCGCGACGGCGTCGTGGATCGGCGAGCCCGCCCAGCCGTACTGCTCGCGGTGGAAACGCCCGTAGAAGCCGAGCAGGTCGGCGACGATCCCGCCGGCGCGGCCCGCCGCGCGCATCCGCTCGGCCTCCGCCTCGCCGACGAGCGCCTGGTGCGTGACGTCGAGACCGACCATCGTCAGGTCGATCCCGCTCGCGAAGACGCGGCGCGCGGCCTCCGGGTCGGCCCAGATGTTGAACTCCGCGGCCGGCGTGACGTTGCCCTCGGCGATCGCGCCGCCCATCAGCACGATCCGCTCGATCCGCTCCCCGATTCCCGGGTGGAGGGCGAGCAGGAGCGCGATGTTCGTGAGCGGGCCGATCGGGACGAGCGTGACCGGCCGCTGCGGCCGCGTCGAGCGTGTCGGCGAGGAACTCGACCGCGTGGCGGCCGTCGGGCGCCCGGCTCGGGCGGCGGCAGGTCCGGGCCGTCGAGGCCCGACTCGCCGTGGACGTACGCGGCGACGTAGCTGCTCGCGGACGAACGGCCGGTCGGCGCCCGCCGCGACCGGGATCTCGGCGCGGCCGACGGCGTCGAGGAGCCGGATCGCGTTCGCGGTCGTCTTCTCGAGCGTCTGGTTGCCCGCGACGGTCGTGACGCCGAGCAGCTCGAGCTCGGGGCTCGCGAGCGCGAGGAAGAGCGCGATCGCGTCGTCGTGGCCGGGATCGCAGTCGAGGAGGATCGGCGTGCTCACGTGCGCAGTATCTCGTCCAGCTCGGCGGCGGTGGGAAGTGACGGTTGCGCGCCCGGCCGCGAGGCGGCGATCGCTCCCGCGGCGCACGCGCGGCGCAGCGCCTCCTCCGCGGTCGCGCCCCTCGAGCAGCGAGACGAGGAGCGCGGCGCAGAAGGCGTCGCCGGCCGCGGTGCCGTCGACGGCGGTCACGGGCGGCGGGCGCGGCGCGGGCGACCTCCTCCCCGTCCTCGAGCAGCACCGCGCCCTCGGCGCCGAGCGTGAGCGCGACGAGGCGCGGCGTCTCGACGAGCGCGTCGAGCTCGTAGCGGTTGACGACGACGAGGTCGGCGCGCCGCAGCACCTCGGCCGGGACCTCGATCGCCGGCGCGGCGTTGAGGCAGAAGAGGCCCTGCGCCTGCGCCGCCGCGGCGGCAACGACCGCCGCCATCGGGATCTCGAGCTGGCAGAGCACGGCATCGGCGTCGACGCCGGACACGTCGGCCTCGACCAGCCGCGCGTTCGCGCCCGGAGCGACGACGATCACGTTCTCGCCCTCGGCGTCGACGAGGATCAGCGCGACGCCGCTCTCGCCGTCGTCGCGGCGAACGCCCGACGACGTCGACGCCTTCGGCCTCGAGCGAGCGGAGGACGAGGTCGTCGGTGCCGATCCGCCCGACGAAGCGCGTGTCGCGCGCCGAGCCGCGCCGCGGCGACCGCCTGGTTCGCGCCCTTGCCGCCCGGGATCCGCTCGAAGACGGCGCCGGTGACCGTCTCGCCCGGGCGCGGCAGCCGCTCGCAGCGGGCGACGAGATCGACGTTCGCCGAGCCGACGACGCAGATGCTAGGCGGCAATGGCGCGGAGGTCGTCGTGCGCGCGGCCGAGCAGGTTCTCGCGCAGGTCGAAGAGACCGGCCCAGAGCGAGGACGGGTCCGGCTCGAGCTCGACGCGCGCGATGTCGGCGAGGCCCTGCGAGCGCCCGCACGAGCACGGCGAGCTCGAGGTAGGCCTGCGCGACACGGATCGGCTCGATCTGCACGCCGGCGCGCTCGAGCACCGGCTCCCAGTCCATCAGCTCTGCCCGCGCCGGGCCCGCCGTACCACGAGCGACCCTCGGGCCTCGCTCCGGCTCGAGCTCGAGCAGGTAGCGCTCGAGCGGCCGCTCGAGCCCGGCGATGGCGGTCTCGGCGCGATCGGCAGCGTGCCGCAGCGACGCCTGCCGTCCGCCGGCGGTCGCCGGCGACGCGTCGCCGCGCGCCCAGCGCTCGAGCAGCCGGCAGAACGCGAGCGCCGCCGCCTCGCAGGCGCCGAGCTGGCCGACGAGCTGTCGCGCCGTCTCGGGCTCGGCCGCGTGCTCCTCGATCACGTCCGCCCAGCCGGGCAGGTGCCGGAGCCTCATACCTCGACCACCACCGGGAGGATCATCGGGCGGCGGCCGGTGCGGTCGTAGACGAGCTGGGCGAGCGCGTCGTGGAGGTGCTCCTGCAGCAGCTTGATCTCGGTGATGTCGTCGCCGAGGCAGCTCCGTGAAGACCTCGGCCGGCCTCCTCGCGGAGCTCGTCGAGCAGCGGCTCGGCCCCCTCGCCGAAGCCGCGCGCGATCAGCTCCGGCGGCGGCGCCTCGCCGTCCTCGCCGACGGTCGCGACGACGATCAGCACGCCGTCCTCGGCGAGGCGGCGCCGGTCGCGCAGGGCGACGTCGTGGATGTCCCCGACGCCCGAGCCCGTCGACGAACGTCATGCCCGCCTCGACCTTGTCGATGATCCGGGCGCCGTCGGCGTCGAGCCCGACGACGGTGCCGTTCTCGGCGAGCACGATCGCGCTCGCCGGCACGCCCGCCTCGCGGGCGAGCTGCGCGTGCGCCTCGAGCATCCGGAACTCGCCGTGGATCGGCATCACCGCCTTCGGCCGGACGAGCGCGAGCATCAGCCGCTGCTCCTCCGGCAGGCGTGGCCGGAGACGTGCACCGGCGCGTTCTCCTGGTGCAGCACCTCGGCGCCCGACCGCGCGAGGCGGTTGATCGCGTCGTGGACGCGCAGCTCGTTCCCGGGCACGGGCTTCGCGGAGATGATCACCGTGTCGCCGCGCTCGACCGTGACGGTCGGATGGTCGTTGTAGGCGATCCGCGTCAGCGCCGAGAGCGGCTCGCCCTGGCTGCCGGTGCAGACGATCATCGTCTCGTGCGGGGCGAGATCGCCGAGGTTCTTCGGCTGCACGATCGCGTCGTCGGGCACGTCCATGTAGCCGAGGTTGCGCGCGATGTTCACGTTCTTGCGCATCGAGCGGCCGACGACGCAGACCTTGCGCCCGGTCTGGAGCGCGACGTCGATCGCCTGCTGCACGCGGTGGACGTTCGAGGCGAACGAGGCGATCAGGATCCGGCCCTCGCGCTGCGGGATGATCGTGCGGAACGCCTCGCCGACCGTGCGCTCGGACGGCGTGAAGCCCGGCCGCTCGGCGTTCGTCGAGTCGCCGAGCATGAGGTCGACGCCGCGGTTCCCGATCTCGGCGAGGCGGCCGACGTCGGTGCGGAAGCCGTCGACCGGCGTGTGGTCGATCTTGTAGTCGCCCGTGTGGACGACGGTGCCGGCGCTGGTCGTGAGCACGACGGCGACCGCGTCCGGGATCGAGTGCGCCATGCGCACGAGCTCGACGCTGAAGGGGCCGACCTCGAACGGCCCGTCGGCCGGGTCGATCTCGACCAGCTCGACCGCGCGCAGCAGGCCGTGCTCGTCGAGCTTCGACTTCACGAGCCCGAGCGTGAAGCGGGTGCCGTAGATCTTCGGCACGGGAACCTCGCGCAGCAGGTACGGCAGCGCGCCGACGTGGTCCTCGTGGGCGTGCGTGAGGACGACGGCGCGCACCTGGTCGGCCGCGGTCCTTCAGGTAGCTGATGTCGGGAAGGACGAGGTCGACGCCGAGGTGCTCGTCGCGCGGGAACGCGAGCCCGGCGTCGACGACGACGATCTCGCCGTCGAGCTCGAACACGGTCATGTTCTTGCCGACCTCGCCGAGGCCGCCGAGCGGGATGATTCGCAGCATGGCCTGAGTCTACGCGGGCGCGGCCGCGAGGAGGCCCGAGCTGCTCGAGGCAGCTGCGCACCTGGGCGAGCTCTTCGGGGCTCGCCTCGACGAGCGGGAGCCTGAGGCCCCCGACCTCGTGGCCGAGCAGGTTGAGCGCGGCCTTGATCGAGATCGGATTGGCGACGACCCGGAGCAGGTCGATCGCGGGCCGCAGCTCCTCGTCGAGCGCTCGCGCACCTTCGAGGTCGCCCTCGCGGAACGCGGCGCACGAGCTCCTGCACCTGCGGCCCGACGATGTGCGTGTGGACGCAGACGCCGCCCGTGCCGCCGAGCTCGAGGAACGGCAGCAGGAGGTCGTCGTCGCCGGCGTAGAGGGCGAGACCCGTCTCGTCGAGGATCCGTCGGGCCTGGTCGAGATCGGGGTTCGCCTGCTTCACGGCGGTGACGGTCGGGATCTCGGCCGAGCTTCACGAGCGTCTCCGGCTCGATGTTGATCACGACGCGGCTCGGGATGTTGTAGACGATGATCGGCCGGTCGCTGACGGCCGCGATCGCCTTGAAGTGCTCGACGATCCCGCGCGGCGGCGGCTTGTTGTAGTACGGCGTGACGACGAGGAAGCCCGTCGACGCCGAGCGCGTGTGCCTGCTCGGTCAGGTGAACGGAGTGCGCGGTCGAGTACGTGCCGGTGCCGGCGATCACGGTCGCGCGATCGCCGACCTCCTCGACCGCCGCGGCGAACAGCGCGACGCGCTCCTCGTCCGAGAGCGTCGGGGCCTCACCGGTCGTGCCCGCGACGACGATCCCGTCGGAGCCGTTCTCGACGAGGTAGCGCGCGAGCTCCGCGAAAGCGGCCGAGATCGACCGACCCGTCCGCCGAGAACGGCGTCGCGATCGCGGTCAGGATCTCGCCGAGCACGGCTCGATTGTACGCCCAGGCGTGATTCGGCACGAAACCGGCACAGACACGCGCGTCGCGTCCCCCTACCGTTCACATCCCCGTGGGTGGGTGGGGGTTTGGGATGGGACCTGCCTAGAGAAGCGCATCGAGCCCGACCGTCAACCCCGGCGGGAGCGAGCCGATGCGGTCGAGCGCGAGCAGTACGCCGGGCGCGAACGCCTCGCGCGAGAACGTGTCGTGGCGGATCGTGAGCAGCTCCCCGTCGCCGCCCAGCAAGCACCTCCTGGTGCGCGACGAGCCCGGGCAGCCGGACGGAGTGGATCGCGGGCGACGTGCCCATTGCGGCTGCGGTCGCCAGCGCCGTGCCCGACGGCGCGTCGACCTTCGCCTCGTTGTGCAGCTCGACGATCTCGGCCCGGGGCAGTTGCGCCGCCGCCTCGGCGGCGAAGCGCATCATCAGCACGGCGCCGACCGCGAAGTTCGGTGCGTGGAACGCCGCCGTCCCGGCCTCGCGGGCGAGCGCATCGACGCGGTCCTGGTCGAAGCCGCTCGTGCCGATCACGATCGGCGTCCGGAGCGCGAGGCAGGCCTCGGCCGTCCCGACGACCGCGTCGGGCCGCGTGAAGTCGAGCGCGACGTCGGCGTCGGCGAGCTCGACCAGCTCGTGACCCGCGGCCTCGAGCCGCGGGCGCAACGGCGCGACCGACCTTGCCGTCCCGTCCGAAGAAGACGACCTTCACGCCGCCGCCTTGGCCGACAGCGCGGGGCTGACGCGCTCGACCGCCGCCCGGAAGACCTCTTCGCTCGGCCCGATCCCGGCCGCGGAGAGGCGCTCGGGCGCCAGCAGCAGCGAGGCGAGCTCGGCCACCTCGTCTCCGTCGACGCTCTCGATCTCGGCGATGATCCGCTCGAACGAGAGGAGCTCCGCGTCGGTGATCAGCGACTTGCCGAGCCGGCTCATCCGGTTCGAGGTCGACTCCATCGAGAGCATGATCCGGCCCTTCAGGTTCTCCTTCGCGCGCTCGAGCTCGCGCGTCCGGAGGTTGCCCGCCGCGATGTCGGCCACCTGCTCGGCGACGATCTCGAGCGACGGCCCGACGTTCTCCTCGCGCGTGCCGACGTAGACGCCGATCAGTCCGGTGTCGGTGTACTGCGAAGCGAAGCTGTAGACGGAGTACGCCATCCCGCGCTTCTCGCGGATCTCCTGGAAGAGGCGCGACGAGGCGGAGCCGCCGAGGATCGAGTCGAGCAGCGACGCCGCGAAACGGCGGCGGTCGGAGCGCGAGATCCCGGGCGCGCCGATGCACACGTTGTACTGCTCGGTCTCCTTGCGGCCGAACCGGAGAGCTCGGCGCCGGCGCCTTCACGAGCGGCCGTCGCAGCGGCGGCCGGCGCGTCGCCGCCGCCCGCCGCCCTCACGGCGCAGCGCACGGACGAGGTGCTCGTGGTCGACGTTTCCCGCCGCCGCGATCACGACGTTCGACTCGACGTACGCAGAGGCGTGGTAGCCGGCGATCGCGCGGCGCCCGATCCCGGCGATCACCTCGACGGTGCCGATCACCGGCCGGCCGAGCGCGTGCCCGCCGAACACCGCCTCCGAGAACAGGTCGTGGACGGCCTCGCCCGGGGTGTCCTCGTACATCGCGATCTCCTCGAGCACGACCTCGCGCTCGGCGTCGAGCTCCGAGAAGGTCGGCTCGAAGACCATCCCGGTCATCACGTCGAGCGCGCGCTCGAGGTGCGAGTCGGGGATGCGGGCGTAGACGACGGTGTGCTCGCGCGAGGTGGCCGCGTTCAGCTCGCTGCCCATCTCGTCGAAGATCTCCGCGATCTCCTGCGCGCCGTGCCGGCGCGAGCCCTTGAACAGCAGGTGCTCGATGAAGTGCGAGACGCCGGCCCGGTCGGGCCGCTCGTCGCGCGAGCCCGAGCCGATCCAGAAGCCGATCGCGACCGAGCGCACGCCCGGCACCTTCTCCGAGACGACGCGCTCGCCGGAGTCGAGCTCGGTGAGGGTGTACTTCTGCACGGCCACAGCGTACGCCGTCGGCTCCGGCAGTCCTCGTCGGAGAACGCGCCGGCCGCGGTGACCTGCGGCCGGCGCACGCTCCCGTTGTCCTAGCGACGCCCTCCGCGGCCGCCGCGATCGCCGCCGCTGCGGCGGGGACGCTCCTCCTCGGGCTCCCGCGGCGGCGCGCTCTTCGCGCGCTCGATCAGCTCCTCGGGCTGCACCAGACGGCCGTCCTCGTGCTTCGCGACCAGCTTGAGGCCGATGCGCCCACGCGCCTTGTCGACCTCCTGGACGATCACGTCGAGCACGTCGCCGCGCGCGATCACGTCCTCGATGTGGCCGACGCGGCCGGGGCCCACGTTCGAGACGTGGAGCAGGCCGTCGGTGCCCTTCTTCAGCTCGACGAAGGCGCCGAACTGCGTCGTCTTGACGACCTTGCCGGTGTAGGTGTCACCGACCTCGGGCTCCTTGGTCAGCGCCTGGATCGCGGCGATCGCGGCGTCGGCCTTCGTGCCCTCGGTGGCGTAGATCATGATCGTGCCGTCCTCGCCGATGTCGATCTGGACGTCGTAGTCGGCCTCGAGGCCGCGGATCGTCTCGCCGCCCTTGCCGATCACCATGCCGATGAACTCCGGGTTGATCTTGACGGTCGAGATCCGCGGCGCATGGTCTGCGAGCGCACCGCGCGGCTCGGCGATCACCTCGAGCATCTTGTCGAGGATGAAGGCGCGGGCCCGCTTGGCCTGCTCGAGCGCCTGGCCCATGATCTCCCGCGTCACGCCGGCGATCTTGATGTCCATCTGCAGCGCGGTGACGCCCTCCTTGGTGCCGGCGACCTTGAAGTCCATGTCGCCGAGGTGGTCCTCCGCACCCTGGATGTCGGTGAGGATGGTGTAGTCGTCGTCCTCCTCGACGAGACCCATCGCGATCCCGGAGACCGGCGCCTTGATCGGCACGCCGGCGTCCATCATCGCGAGCGTCGAGCCGCAGACCGAGCCCATCGACGACGAGCCGTTCGACTCGAGCGTCTCCGAGACGAGGCGGATCGTGTAGGGGAACTCGTCCGCCGGCGGGATCATCGGCTCGAGCGCCCGCTGTGCGAGCGCGCCGTGGCCGATGTCGCGCCGCTTCGGGCCGCGCATGAAGCCCGTCTCCCCGACCGAGTAGGGCGGGAAGTTGTAGTGGTGCATGTAGCGGCGCTCGTTCTCGAGTGAGAGGTCGTCGATCCGCTGACCCTCCTTCGCGGTGCCGAGCGTGCAGAGCGTCAGGATCTGCGTCTGCCCGCGCGTGAAGAGGCCCGAGCCGTGCGTGCGCGGGGAGACTCCCACCTCGCACTCGATCGGGCGGATCTCCTCGGCGCTGCGGCCGTCCGGCCGCCGCTTGTCGACCGCGATCTTGCGGCGGACGATGTTCTTGTAGATCGCCTCGGCAGCCCGCTTGACGAAGCTCTTCGTGAGCGAGTCCTTCACGACGCTCGCCGTCCGGGGCCGGGCGTCGCCGACCGGGAACGGCAGCTCGACCGTCGTCGACGATCCGCTCGAAGAGCAGATGGCGCTTCGCCGACTTCAGCTCCTTCGAGTCCTGCTCGGCGTCGGTGAGGGCGACGCAGGTCGCTCTCGAACTGCTGCGCGCACCGGCCCCTCGACCGCGGCCTGCCGCTGCTTCTCGAGCAGCAGGTTCGAGGCTCGAGCGCACCTGCGTGCGCCGGGTGATGTCGGCCTCGGTCGAGTCCATCGTCACCGCGGGCGAGAGCTCGTCGACGAGCTCGTCGACGATCGCGCCGGCCTCGCGCAGGCCCTCGGCCTGGATGCGGGCCATGATCGCCGCGCCGTGCGAGGCCTCGAGCTCGGCGGTCAGCTCCATGTCGAGCCACTTCGGCTTGCCGACGGCGGCACGGAGCTCCTCCTGCGCCTCGCACAGCTTGCGGATCTCGCCCTGGGCGAGGTCGAGCGCCTCGAGCAGCGTCTGCTCGGGCACGACGTCCGCGCCCGCCTCGACCATCGTCAGCGCGTCCTTCGTGCCGACGACGATCAGGTCGAGCGTCGCTCTCCTCGTAGGTCTCCTGCAGCGTCGGGTTGACGACGAGCTTGCCGTCGATCAGCCCGATCCGCACAGCGCCGACGGGGCCGAAGAACGGCAGCGACGAGATCATCAGCGCCGCGGAGGCGCCGTTGATGCACAGGATGTCGTGCGGCGCGACGAGGTCGGCCGACAGGACGGTGCAGATCACCTGCACCTCGTTGCGGTAGCCCTTCGGCCAGAGCGGCCGGATCGGGCGGTCGATCATGCGTGCGGTGAGGGTCGCGCGCTCGGTGGCGCGGCCCTCGCGCTTGAAGAAGCCGCCGGGGATCTTGCCCGCGGCGTACATCCGCTCCTCGACGTCGACGGTCAGCGGGAAGAAGTCGGCGCCCTCACGGGCCTCCGGCCTTCCGACTGCGCGGTCGCGAGCACCATCGTGTCGCCCGCGCGGACGACGACGGCGCCGTCGGCCTGCTTGGCCAGCTTGCCGGTCTCGAACGTGATCGACTCTTCGCCGACCGCGACGGTAACCGAGGCCAGACGCTCGGTTGCAATACTCATCTCTCTCTTCCTCCACTCTGCTGTATGGGTGGAGGGTGGAGGTTTGGGACAGCGTCGCCGTCGCGGCGCTCGCCCAAACTCCACCCTCCCTGTCGAGCTAGCGCCTGCAGCCCCAGCTCCTTGATGAGGGCGCGATAGCCCTCGAGATCGTGTCTTCTGGAGATAGTTCAGGAACCGCCGGCGCTGCCCGACGAGCTTGAGCAGGCCGCGCCGCGAGTAGTGGTCCTTCGGGTGGGTGCGCAGGTGCTCGGTGAGCTGGTTGATCCGCTCCGTGAGCATCGCGATCTGCACCTCGCGGCGAGCCCGTGTCGGACTCGTGCCGGCCGTACTTCTTGAAGATCTCGGACTTGGCTTCCTTGGTGAGGGTCATTGCACCTCCGTTGTGTGGACTCCGCCGGTCCCCGCACGCCGCGCAAGGAAGACGCGTACGGCCGAGATCGGGGTCAGGCGCAAGGGTACCAGCGATCCGCGTCAGCCCGCGGGCCGGAACGACCGCGGCCGTACGAGCTCCCGCGAGACCGGGACGGCGAGCGGCAGCCAGCCGACGTAGCCGCAGTCGGGGCACCCCGGATTCACGATCAGGGTGCCGCCGCGCTCCGGCTTCGAGTAGACCGCGCCGCACTCGAGGCACCGAACGCTCTGGTACATCGTCAGCGGCGCCTCTTCCCCCATGCCCATGAAGACGCCGCAAGCCGTGGAATCTTGCGGGTTTCAGGCGGGTCTCACGGCCTTGCGCGTCGCCTCGACGTCGACGCGCGATCTGCTCGATCAGCGCCTCCTCGCTCGGGAACACGCGCTCGTCGCGCAGGCGCAGCCCAGACCTCGACCACGAGCCGCTGTCCGTAGAGGTCGCCGTCGAAGTCGAGCAGGTACGGCTCGATCCGGCGCTCGGTGCCGCCGTAGTGCGGGTTCGTGCCGATCGAGAGCGCTGCCCGGTGGCCGAGCGCCGACGCCCGCGTAGATCCCGAACTGCGGCACGAGCAGGCTCGAGTCGAGCCCGAGATTCGCGGTCGGATAGCCGAGCGTGCCGCCGCGGCGCTCCCCGGCACGACCACGCCGTCGAGCTCGGGCGGCCGCCCGAGCAGCGCGGCGGCGCCGGCGCACGTCGCCGGCCTCGACGAGCGCACGGATCGCAGACGACGAGACGCCCGGCACCTCGGGCGCCGTCCGCACCTCGAAGCCGAGGCGCTCGAGCAGCTCGAGATCGCCGCTGCGCGGCCGTGCCCGAAGCGGAAGTCGGCGCCCGCGACGACGACCTCGGCCCCGATCGCGCGCAGGTACTCCTCGGCGAACGCCTCCGGCGCGAGGGCCATCACCTCGGGCGTGAACGGCGACGACGAGCGCCGCCTCGGCGCCGGCTTCCTCGAACAGCTCGAGCCGCCGCTCGAGCGTCGTGATCAGCTCGACGCGGTGGCCGAACGCGATCCGCGGGTGCGGGTCGAACGTGACGACCGTCGCGGCGAGGCCCGTGCTCGATCGCGGTGCGGATCACGCCCTGGTGGCCGCGGTGGACGCCGTCGAACGCGCCGATCGCGACCGCGCGCGGCTGCCGGTCGAGCTGCGCCGGCGCGTGCGCGACCTTCACAGGCGGGCCAGCGCGTCCGCGGGCGGGACGATCCGCTCCTCGTCGGCCTCGTCGATCCGAAACGGCCCGACCTCGGTGCGTCGCAGCGAGACGCAGTGCCCGCCGAGCGCGTCGGCGATCGCCCGCACGTAGGTGCCCGAGGAGACGAGCAGGTCGAGCGTCGCGATGCGGCCGTCGAACGCGACGAGCTCGAGCGCGTGCACCGTGCTGCGCCGCAGCGGCATCTCGACCTCGATCCCCTTGCGGTGGAGCTGGTAGGCGCGCTCGCCGTCGATCTTCACCGCCGAGGCCGCCGGGACCGGCAGCTCGATCTCGCCGCGCAGGCTCGCGAGCCGGGCCTCGAGCTCCTCCGGCCCGGCGCCTCGTGCTCGTCGACGACCTCGCCCTCGCGGTCGCCGGTGTCGGTGCGAACGGCGAGGTCGATCTCGGTCAGGTAGCGCTTGTCGAGCCCGACGAAGTGCGGCGCGAGCCGGGTCGCACTGCCGGAGAGCAGGACGAGCAGCAGCCCGTCGCGAACGGGTCGAGCGTGCCCGCGTGCCCGGTGCGCGCGCCGGTGCGGCTGCGAATCCTGTTCACCACGGCGAAGGACGAAGGCCCTGCCGGCTTGTCGACCAGGATCACGCCGGCAGGCTCAAGCGCGCGCGGCGGCACCGTCTCGCTGCTCCCGGTACGCGCTGCGGATGAACTCGGTGATCTCGTCGACGGACGCCTCGCTCGAGAAGCCCGGCCGCCTGTCGGTGGCCGCCGCCGCCGAGGCCGCGCGCGATCAGCGAGACGTCGAGCTCGTCGACGGAGGCGCGCAGCGAGACACGCCGCGTCGGCCCGTCGGAGCGCGGCGGCTCGCGGATCAGCACCGCCAGCTCGGCCCCGTCGACCGCGCGCAGGGAGTCGATGATCCCCTCCGAGTACGGCTCGGCGGCGCCGACGTCGGCGAAGTCGGTGCGCAGCAGGTTGGAGACGACGATCCGCCCGCCCTCGTACACCTGCACGCGGTCGATCGCGCGGCCGAGCAGCTTCAGCTTCGCGAGCTCCATCGACTCGTAGACGCCCTGGAACACCCGGTGGACGTCCGCGCCGGACTCGACGCAGCTCCGTCGCGAGCCGCAGCGCCTTCGGCGTCGTGTTCGTGTACTGGAAGCGACCGGTGTCGGTCACGAGCGCGACGTAGAGCGCCTCGGCGATCTCCGGGCGTGAGCGGCACGTCGAGCTCGCGGAGGACGTCGCGCAGGACCTCGCCGGTCGAGGACGCGTCGGCGACGATCAGGTTGACCTGTCCGAAGCGCGAGTTGTCGTGATGGTGGTCGATGTCGACGACGAGCGGCACCCGGCCCAGCACCTCGGGGTCGGCGATCCGGCCCTCGTTGGCGCAGTCGACTGCGACGAGGACGCGCTCGGAGACGTCCGCCGGCCAGCTCCCGCAGCAGCCCGGAGAGATCCATGAAGCCGTACTCGCCGGGCAGCGGCGCGGGCGAGGTCATCGCCATCACGCTGTCCTTGCCAAGGCCGGTCAGGGCGAGCTGAAGCGCGAGCAGCGAGCCGAGCGCGTCGCCGTCCGGGTTCTCGTGGGTGGTGAGCACGAAAGCGGTCGTGCGCACGAAGCGCCTCCGCGACCGCCTGCAGGTCACTCGTCGTCGTCTGGGGCAAGCTCATCAATCAGTCGTGACATGTGGACGCCACGCTCGACCGACGGATCGTACTCGAACGCCAGCTGGGGAGTCCGCTTCATGCGGAGCTCGCGCGAGAGCCTCGCCTGGAGCACGCCGACGGCGGACTGGAGCGCCGTGATCGCGAGGACGCGCTTCTTCTCGGAGCCGAGCACGCTCACGTACACCGTCGCCTGGCGCAGGTCGCGCGTCGTCGACACACCGGTCACGGTGACGATCCCGATCCGCGGGTCCTTCAGCTCGGGGATCGCCTCGGCCAGCACCTCGCGGACGAGGTGGTCGACGCGCCTCATGCGGTCGGTCATCGCCGCTCGACGCTACGAGCTGGAGGCAGGCGTGGCCGGCGCGGGCTCGTCGAGGCTCGTGCGCTCGACCTCGCGCGTCTCGAAGATCTCGAAGATGTCGCCCTCGCGGAGGTCGTTGAAGCCCTCGAGCCGGATCCCGCACTCGAAGCCCTCCGCGACCTCGCGCGCGTCGTCCTTGAAGCGCTTGAGGTCGGCGATCTGGGTCTCGTAGATCACGGTGCCGTCGCGGACGACGCGGACCTGCGAGTTGCGGCTTCACGACGCCGTGGGTGACGTAGCAGCCGGCGATCGTGCCGAGCCGCGAGACCTTGAACAGCGCCCGCACCTCGACCTCGCCGATCGTCTCCTCGGTCTTGACGGCGGAGAGCATCCCGACGAGCGCCTGCTCGATGTCCTCGGTGAGCTTGTAGATGACGCGGTAGGTGCGGATCTCGACGCCCTCGCGCTCGGCGAGCGCGCGCGCCTCGGCGTTCGGGCGGACGTTGAAGCCGACGACCATCGCGTTCGAGGCGGAGGCGAGCATGATGTCGTTCTCGGAGATCCCGCCGACGCCGGTGTGGATCACGTTCACGCGCACCTCGGTGTGCGTGATCTTCTGCGAGCTCGGAGACGGCGGCCTCGACCGAGCCCTGCACGTCGGCCTTGACGACGAGGTTCAGGTCCTGGACGGCGCCCTCCTGCAGCTGCTCGAAGAGCCGGTCGAGGGACACACTCTGCTTCGAGCGCTGCGCGAGCTGCTCGCGGCGCAGCCGCTCGCCCCGGATGTTCGCGAGGTGCCGCGCCTGGCGGTCGTTCTCGACCACGCGCGCGAGCTCGCCGGCGACGGGCGGCTTGTCGAAGCCGATGATCTCGACCGGGTCGCCCGGCCGTGCCTCCTTGATCTTCTCGCCGCGGTAGTTGAGGAGCCCGCGCACCTTGCCGTGCGCGTCGCCGGCGACGATCGCGTCGCCGACGTGCAGCGTGCCGCGCTGGACGAGCATCGTCGCGACCGGGCCGCGGCCGACGTCGAGGCGCGACTCGATGATCGGGCCCGGACGCCTCGGCCTTCGGGTTCGCGCGCAGGTCGAGCTCGGCGTCGGCGACGAGCAGGACGCGCTCGAGCAGGTCGTCGAGGTTCAGCTTCTGCTTCGCGGAGACGTCGGAGAACTGCGTCGTGCCGCCCCACTCCTCGGGCTGGAGGCCCTTCGGTGGTCAGCTCGGTGCGCACCCGCTCGGGGTTCGAGTCGGGCACGTCGATCTTGTTGACGGCGACGACGATCGGCACCTCGGCGGCGCGCGCGTGCGAGATCGACTCGCGCGTCTGCGGCATCACGCCGTCGTCGGCGGCCACGACGAGCACGGCGATGTCCGTCACCTTCGCGCCGCGGGCGCGCATCGCGGTGAAGGCCTCGTGGCCCGGCGTGTCGAGGAAGGTGATCTTCCGGCCGTGCCGCTCGACCTGGTAGGCGCCGATGTGCTGGGTGATCCCGCCCGCCTCGCTCTCGGCGACGGCGGTCTCGCGGATCGCGTCGAGCAGCGTCGTCTTGCCGTGGTCGACGTGGCCCATGATCGTGACGACCGGGCGGCCGCGGAGCGAGATCGTCCTCGACGTCCTCGAAGGCCTCGGGCTCCTCGTCCTCGTCGGCGGCGTGCTTGATCGTCGACCTCGCGCTCGACCTCGGTCGCGATCAGCTGCACGGCCTCGTCGGACGAGCGTCTGGGTGATCGTGATCATCTCCCCGAAGGCCATCATGATCTTGATGATCTGCGAGACCGGGATCCCGAGCGCGCTCGAGAGCTCCTTGACGGAGACGCCCGAGACGACCGTGACGACTCCCGTCGGCGCGACGATCTCGCGAGGCTGCTTGGGCGGCGCGGCGGCGCGGTCGCGGGCGGCCTGGCGCTGGTCGCGCGGGCGCTGGCCGACGCCCTCGATCACGACGCGGCGCTTGCGGCGCGATCCGGGGGCGCCCTGACGGGGCCGCACGGGGCGGTTCGGCTTGTTGGGCTCTGCTGCTTCGTCAGCCATCGGTGTCAGTGTAGAGGCGCGCGAGCCCCGGCTCGATCGCGACGGTGCGCCGCAGCGCGCGGTTGAAGGCCCGTCGGGAGACCGCCCGCTCGAAGCAGAGCGAGCCGCCGGCAGGTGTACGCGCCCCGGCCGGGCAGGCGCGAGCCCGGGCGCCAGCGCCCCGTCCTGCGCGACGAAGCGCAGGAGCTCGGCCTGCGGCGCCTTGCGCCCGCAGCCGGTGCACGTCCTGATCGGCTCGCTCACTCGGCAGCGCTCTCGTCCTCCTCGGCCGCGACCGGCGCAGGCACCTCGACAACCTCGGCCTCCGCATCAGCGACGGCCTCGGCGATCTCGAGCTCGGCCTCCGCCTCTTCGACGGCTTCGACCTCGTCCTTGTGCTCATGAGCACTTTCCTCGGCTGCGAGCTCCGGATCGGCCTCGAGATCCTCGCCGGTCTCGAGCACGGACTCGACGACCTCGACCTCGATCACGCCGTCCTCGTCGACGACCTCGACGACCCCGACCGCAGCGACCGCCACGGGCGGCTCGGTGCCCTCGAGGGCCTGGTGGGCGGCGACGCCGCAGTAGTGCGAGCCGGGCAGCGCGGCGTTCGGGCAGCGCTTGCCGTTCGAGAGCACCGCGGCGCAGCGGCCGGTGAACTCCTCGTCGGTGCCGCCGCCGTACGCGGCAGCGGCCTCGGCCTGGGCGAACTCGCTGTCGGACTGGATGTCGACCTTCCAGCCGGTCAGGCGGGCGGCGAGGCGGGCGTTGAGACCCTCCTTGCCGATCGCGAGCGCGAGCTGGTCGTCCGGGACGACGACGGTCGCCTCCTTGGTCTCGTCGTCGACGAAGACCTCGCGCACGCGCGCGGGCGAGAGCGCCTTGGCGACGAAGCGCGCGGGCTCCGGGTTCCACGGGATGATGTCGATCTTCTCGCCGCGGAGCTCGGATACGACCATGCGGACGCGCGAGCCGCGGGGGCCGACGCAGGCGCCGACCGGATCGACTCCCTGGGTGTGCGACTCGACCGCGATCTTCGAGCGGTAGCCCGGCTCGCGGGCGACGCCGCGGATCTCGACGAGCCCGTCGGCGATCTCCGGCACCTCGAGCTCGAACAGCGTCTTGATCAGCTCGGGATCGCGCCGCGAGAGGATCACCTGCGGGCCCTTCGTGCCGGAGCGCACCTCGGTGATCACGGCCTTGATCCGCGAGCCCTGCTCGTAGCGCTCGCCGTCGACCTGCTCGGAGCGCGGCAGGAGCGCCTCGACGCGGCCGAGGTCGACGAGCACGTTGTTGCGGTCGCCGGCCTGCTGGACGATGCCCGTGACGACCTCGCCGACGCGGTCGACGTACTCGTCGTACATCATCGAGCGCTCGGCCTCGCGGATGCGCTGCAGGATCACCTGCTTCGCGGTCTGCGCGGCGATGCGGCCGAAGTTCTCGGGCGTGACGTCCGCCCGCTTGATCTTGCTCTCGGGCACCTCGGACCAGTCGAGCTCGAGGTCGTCGTCGGAGACGAGCGTGTGCGAGCGCTCGCCGGTCTCGACCTCGAGCGCCTCGAGCTCCTCGAGCTTGCGCTCGCGCGCCTCGCCGAGCAGGTGCTCCTCGAGGTCCTCGGGCAGCTCGATCGAGAACACGCGGAAGTCGCCGCTGTCGTCGAGCTCGACCGTCGCGTGCCGGGCAGCGCCGGGTGTCTTCTTGTAGGCGGCCAGGAGCGCGTCCTCGAGCGCGCGCGACCAGTGTGTCCGGTCTCGATGCCCTTCTCGCGCTCGATCTCCCTTACCGCCTCGATGATCTCCTGTGCTCATGTCGGTCCTACCCTTCGTCGATCAGATTGCCGCGCACGATCTCGTCATAGGGAATCTCCACCGTCTCGCCCTCGACCGGGGAGACGGTCACGCTGCGCTCGCCCGCCGCGACCAGCTCACCGCGGAAGCGCCGGCGGCCGTTGATCTCGTCGGCCGTGCGGAGCGCGACGCGCCGGCCCACCACGCCCGCGAAGTGCGCGGGCTTGCGGAGCGGCCGCTCGAGCCCCGGCGAGGAGACGTCGACGGTGTAGCGGTCGAGGTAGTCGCGCAGGATGTTCGTGACGCGCGCGCAGAGCGCGTGGTCGACCCCGCCGGGGTGGTCGACGTACACGCAGAAGCGGCTGGGGCGAGAGCAGCTCGACGGCGAGCACCTCGACCCCGGGCATCCCGGTCTCCACCTTCTGTGTCACCTCTCGCGTCAACGCCCTTTCGGTCTCGTTTGGCTTCGTCATCTCAAAGAAAAGGGGCGCTCAGGCGCCCCAGTTGAATCGTCCTCAGCTGAAGTGTGACCAGGATAGCAATTCGCGCTGCTAGTCGAGCACGAATCGTGATCGCGGGAGGCACTCGTGCGGTTCTGACGACGCGTCCATTGCGAAGCGTTCGCAGACACACCAAAGCGAGTAGAGGTAGCGGAGTCGCGCGGCTGCGCGACTCCGACGTCGAGATCGATCCGCACGGCTTGCTTGCGCTGTGGCAACCCGAGCGAGCTGCCCGAACCGGCTACTTTCTTTTGCGCCGGGCAGTGGACTTCTTGACTCGCCAGCTGTTTCGCCGCGAGCGACGGATCCTGCTTGCTTGTCGTCGACTCTCTACTTCCGTTTCCCGCATGTCGGACTATGGCAACGATGCGGTCGTCGACGCCACCATGCGCAAGCCGGAACAGCATGTTCGCTCCAGAGTACAAGAGCACTCGGTCGGAGCGCTCAAGACTGGCTTGCGCGACCGGCCGTCTACGCCTCGAAGACGATCGTGACGGGGCCGTCGTTGACCAGCTCGACTTCCATCCGCGCGCCGAAGACACCCGTCTCCACCGGCACGCCCTCCGCGCGCAGCGCGGCGCAGAAGCCTCGTAGAGCGGCTCGGCCTCCTCCGGCGGTCGCGGCACCGGAGAAGCTCGGGCGGTTGCCTTTCGACGTGTCGGCGAGGAGCGTGAACTGGCTCACGACGAGGGCCTCGCCACCGGTGTCGAGCAGCGCGTCGAAGCGCCCTCGTCGTCTTCGAAGACACGCAGCGTCGCCACCTTCGCCGGCGAGTCGGGCCGCGCTCGCCGCCGGCGTCGCCGCGGGCAACGCCGAGCAGGACGAGGAGGCCGGGGCCGATCCGTGCCCGCACCTCGCCGTCCACCGTCACCGACGCTCGTGAGACGCGCTGCAAGACAGCTCTCATGCCTCCTGTCACTATGCGCCGATAGGGGTTGGGCGATGGAGGCTGCGGCCCCAGCTCCCCCCACCGCTGCCGCTCGAGCGTCGCCCGGCTCCACTTGCGCTCACTCCTGCTGCGCGACGGCCTGCTCTCGCCCGAGCAGATCGAGGAGGCGCTCGCCGTCAAGGAGCAGACGGGCGCCCGCCTCGGCGAGATCGTCGTCGAGCGCGGCTGCGCTCGAGCGTCCGACCTCGCCCGCGCGCTCGCGGAGCAGCACGGGCTCGAGTACGTCGATCTCGCGGGGGGAGGTCGACCAGGCCGCGGCCGGCCTCCTCTCCGAGCAGCTCGCGCACCGGTACGGCGCGCTGCCGGTGCGGTTCCTCGACGAGGAGACGATCCTCGTCGCCGTCGCGGACCCGACGAACGTTCTCTTCTCGGACGACCTGCGGCTCGCGCTCGGTCTCAACGTCCGGATCGGCGTCGCGGCACGGGACGAGCATCGAGCAGCGTGCTCCGCCGCGTCTACCGCACGTAGCGTCGAGATCCACCGAGGAGGAGCAGTCCGACGACGTCCGCAATCCTGGCCACGACCAGCGCGCCCGCGATCAAGCTCGTCAACCAGCTCGTCACCAGGGCGATCGACGAGGGCGCCTCCGACCTCCACTTCGAGCCGCAGGCCGCGCGGCGTCAAGGTGCGCGCCCGCATCGACGGCGTCATGCGCGACATGGCAAGCATGCCAGGCGATCTCCAGGCCGCTCGTCACGAGCCGCCTCAAGATCATGGGCGAGCTCGACATCGCCGACCGGCGCGCGCCACAGGACGGCCGGGTCTCGATCCGGCGTCGGCGGCGTGCCGTCGACCTCCGGATCGCCGTCCTGCCGACGACCTACGGCGAGCAGGTCGTGCTGCGGATCATGCACCGCGCCGGCGGCCGCCTCGGTCTGGAGGAGCTCGGCATGTAGCCGACCGCGGAGGCGACCTTTGCGCGCGCGATCGACCAGCCGTACGGCGCCGTGCTCGCCGTGCGGGCCGACCGGAGCGGGCAAGACGACGACGCTGTACGCGGCGCTCGAGCTCCTCAACGACGACGGACCGCGTTCTGACGACGATCGAGGATCCCGTCGAGTACCAGCTGCCAGGGGTGACGCAGATCGAGGTCAACGCCGAGGCCGGGCTGACGTTCGCACGCGGCCTGCGCACGATCCTCCGCTGCGACCCGGACGTGATCCTGGTCGGCGAGATCCGTGACGAGGAGACCGCGCAGATCGCGATCCAGGCAGCGATGACCGGCCACCTCGTGCTCACGATCGCTGCCATGCACAACGCCGCGAGCTCGCTCCCGCGCCTGCTGGACATCGACGTCGAGCCGGGCTGCTCGCGACCTCGATCAACTGCATCGTCGCCCAGCGGCTCGCACGCCGCCTCTGCATGGAGTGCCGCCGAGCCGTATCGCCGAGCCAGGCGGATCTGCGACGATCGCGGGCTCCGCGCTCGAGGGCCACGCTCTACCGCGCGGCGGGCTGCTCGCATTGCGCGCGGCACCGGCTTCGCAGGGCGCGTCGCGCTCTACGAGGTGCTGCCCGTGATCGGGCCGATCCGCCGGCTGATCGAGGCCTCGACCGAGGAGATCGTCGCCGCGGCGGTCGAGATGGGGATGCGGACGCTGCGCCAGGACGGGATCCGGCTCTGCCTCGCCGGCGTCTCGTCGCTGGACGAGATCCGCCGCGTCACCGGCGACCGTGCTGAGCTAGAGCTCGCGGATCCGGGCGGCGTACTGCTCGCTGTCCGGGCGCAGCGAGCGGGCGAGCTTGTAGTGGCCGTTCGCCTCGGCGTCGACGCCCTGCAGCTCGAGCGCACGACCGAGCGCGTAGTGGGCGAAGTCGTCGGCCGGCGAGAGCTCGAGGATCTTCCGGAACTCGGCGGCCGCCTCGTCGCGGCCGGCGCAGGCGGAGGTACGCGATCCCGAGCGCCTCGCGGATCGACGCCTTCTCCGGCTCGAGCCGCTTCGCCTTCTCGAGCGCGACCGTCGCCTGCGCGGCCATGCCGTTGCGGAGGTGTCGCCTGCCCTGCTGGAAGAGCTCGTACGCGTCGCTCATCGCGACGAGAGCAGCCGCTCGATCTCGTCGAGGATCGCGGCGGCGACGACCGTCTTCGCGGCCCTGCGGCAACGGACGGTCGCCGTCCGCGCCGACGAGCGACGACCTCGTTCTCGGGCGCGTCGAAGCCGATCCCCGGCTCGGAGACGTCGTTGTAGACGACGAGGTCGAGGTGCTTGCGGTCGAGCTTCTCGCGCGCGCGCTCGAGCCCGTCCTCTCCGGTCTCGGCTGCGAAGCCGACCAGCACCTGGGCGTCGGTCGCGCCGCTCGCCGATCGCCTGCAGCACGTCGAGCGGTCGGCTCGAGCTCGACCGTCCACGCGCTCGCGTTCTTCTTCCGCTTGCCGGCTGCGCGGCGGCGGGGCGGTAGTCGGCGACGGCGGCTGCCATCACGACGACGTCGGCGTCGGCGCGCTCGAGCGCCTCGCGCGCGAGCTCCTCGGCGGTCGGCGTCTGTACGAGCTCGACGCCGTCGGGAGCCGGCACGGCGAGGTTCGCCGCGAGCAGCGTCACCTCGGCGCCGCGCCGGCGGGCCTCGGCGGCGAGCGCGACGCCCATCCGGCCGGAGGAGCGGTTGCCGACGTAGCGCACCGCGTCGAGCGGCTCGCGGGTCCCGCCCGCCGAGACGAGCACGCGCAGCCCCCGAAGCGGCGAGTCGGTGTGGAGCATCGAGCGGACCGCGGCCGCGATCTCCTCCGGCTCGGACATCCGCCCGACGCCCCACTCGCCTTCGGCCATCTCGCCCTCGTCGGGGCCGATCAGCTCGACGCCGCGCTCGCGCAGGAGCGCGACGTTCGCCTGCGTCGCCGGATGCGACCACATCCGCGGGTTCATCGCCGGGGCGACGAGGACCGGGCCGCGGTGTGCGAGCGCCGCCTCGGTGAGGACGTTGTCGGCGAGGCCGCGCGCGAGCTTGGCGAGCGTGTTCGCGGTCAGCGGCGCGACGACGAGCAGGTCGGCGCGCGCCAGGTGCGGGTAGGGATCGTCCCCCGCCGGCCGGCGGGCGAGCGCGCGAAAGGTCTCGGCGGTGACGAAGCGCTCGGCCCCGCGCGTGACGAGCGGGATCACGTCGTGGCCGTCCTTCACGAGCAGGCGGCAGAGCTCACAGGCCTTGTAGGCGGCGATGCCGCCGGTCACACCGAGGAGGATGCGGGCCACCGGAAGACCCCTTTCGTGAGCGCTACTTCTTGTATTCGTACTTGAGCTTGCCCTCGGCGATCTCCTCGAGGGACATGGTCAAGTAGTTCTTCGAGCGCGACTCCACGAGCGGAGGCGGCGCGTCCTCGAAGCCGATGCCCTCGCCGAGCTGGTGGTGGTAGTTGTTGATCTGCCGGGCGCGCTTCGCCGCGACGATCACCAGCGCGTAGCGCGAGTCGACGTTTTCGAGCAGCTCATCGATGCGGGGATGGATCACGGTCGTTCGATGGTAGCAGTAGCTGCTCGACGAGCTCCGCCAGCTCCTCCGAGGCCCGCTCCACGTCATCGTTCTCGACCACGTAATCGAACTCGGACGCCTGCGCGAGCTGCTTGCGCGCGAGGTCGATGCGCTCGCCGATCTCGCCGGCGCTCTCGGTGTCGCGCTCGGTGAGCCTCCGCTCGAGCTCCGAGACGGGAGCGCTGATGAAGATCGTCACCGCGCCGGCCACCTGGCGGCGCACGCGGAGCGCGCCGTCGGTCTCGAGCTCGAGCAGGGCCGTGCTCCCGTTCGCCGGCGATGCGGTCGACCTCGGAGCGGAGCGTGCCGTAGCGGTGGCCCGAGACGTAGGTGACGTACTCGAGGAACTCGCCGTCCTGGACGCGCCGCTCGAACTCGTCCGTGGTGAGGAACCAGTACTCGCGGCCGTTCTGCTCCCCGACGCGCTGCCCGCGGGTGGTCGCCGAGATCGCGACCTCGAGACCGGGCACGCGGTGCAGCAGCTGCTTGATCAGCGTCCCCTTGCCGGCCCCCGAGGGGCCGGTGACGACGACGACTCGGGCCGGGCTAGCGGTTGAAGAGTGCAATCAGCTCCGCGCGCTGGCGCTCCGACAGTCCGCCGACCGTCTTCGACTGGCTGATCCGGCACTGGTTGAGGAAACGGCCGGCCTTGACGCGGCCGAGCTTCGGCACCGCCATCAGCATGTCGAACACCTTCGCGGTCTCGACGTACTCGGGCGGGCGCGTGAGGATGACCTCGATCCGGACGGTGCCGTCCTTCAGGTCCTTCTTCAGCTGCGCCCTCCGCACCCGGATGTCGTTGGCCCGCTTGAGGGCCTCCATGCGCTGGTCGAGTGACCGGACCGGCGCTTGGGCTTGAGTCTTCGCGGGCGACATGAGCGCCCGATACTACCACCTTGAGGCGCGCCGTCAATCGGGCAGATTTACCTCGAAATCGAGGGTTTTTCACCGGTTAGACTCTCGATGCTTGGTCGAGGGTCGAGCAGTTCCTCGCGGATCCGGCCGGGCGCGAAAGGGTCACGGAAGAGCACCGTGCCGAGCGCGATGTGTGTCGCTCCGACCTCGAGCAGATCGCGCGCGTCGGCGCCTGTCATCACCCCGCCCATGCCGACGATCGGGAGGTCGACGGCTCGGGCGCACGCGTAGACGGCGGCGAGCGCGATCGGCTTCAGTGCCGGGCCGGAGTAGCCGCCGACGGCGGTACCGAGCACCGGCTCGAGGGTCGCCGGGTCGAGCGCGAGGCCGCGGATCGTGTTCACGAGCGAGAGCCCGTCGGCCCCCGCCGCGGCGACCGCACGGGCCACGTCGGGCACCTGCGGAAGAGCCGGCGAGAGCTTCGCCCAGAGCGGCTTCGAGGTCGCGGCGCGGCAGGCGGCGACGATCTCGGCCGCGCTCTCGGCCGCCTCCTCGACGTTCGGGCAGGAGAGGTTCAGCTCGAGCGCCTCGACCTCGGGACGCTCGTCGAGCCGCGCACAGCTCGCCGCGTACTGCGCCGCGTCGAAGCCCCCGACGGAGACCCAGAGCGGGACTCCGAGCTCCGCGAGCCGCGGCAGGCTCTCCTCGAGGAAGCGGTCGATGCCGGGGTTCGCGAGCCCGATCGAGTTGAGCATCCCGTGCTCGGTCTCGACGATGCGGGTCGGCGGATTCCCCTCGCGCGGCAGCGGCGTCACGGTCTTGGTGACGAAGACGTCGAGGGCAAGCGCGACCTCGGGCGCCGTCAGCGCGTCGAGGCAGCCCGAAGCGTTGAGGAGCCTCAACCCAGAAGCTCCTTGTGCTCATGAGCATTTACTGTTCGGGCAGCGCTCCGGAGACGCTGAGACGTGCTCCCGCACGCGCACCGAGTGGACGGAAACGTCACGCCGCGAGCTCCTTGTGCTCATGAGCATTTAGGACTGGGCCTGCGATGCAGAGCCGCTGCAGCGCTCCGTCGATCTCGACCACGCACCCGTAGCACCCGCCGTGCCCGCAGGCCATCGGCGCCTCCCACGCGAGCTGCGCATGGGGGGCGATCCCACGGACGGCCTCGAGCATCGGCTCGGGCCCGCACGCGAGCACGTCGCATGCCGGATCGAGCAGCTCGGTGACATATGTCGGCTCGATCACGACCTCCGCGTTCGGGACGAGCGCGGCCGCCTCGGCGTGGTGTTCCGTGCGGAAGCCCAGGACAGCGGGCGGTGAGCCGAGCGCCGCGGAGAGATACGGGAGCGGCGCGATCCCGATCCCGCCGCCGACGAGCAGCGGCCGCTCGACGTCGAGCCGGAAGCCGGTGCCGAGCGGGCCGAAGACATGGATCCGCTCGCCCGGCTGGAGCGCGCACAGCGCCCGCGTCCCCGGCCCGATCGGGTCGATCAGGAACGCGAGCTCGCCCGCCGGCGCGAGGCAGAGCGACATCGGGCGCGGCAGCAGCCGCCCCGGCGCCTCGAGCATGAAGAACTGGCCGGGCGCTCCGGGCTCGATCCCGCCGCGCTCGAGCCGGAGGAGCGTGTAGGGCCCGACCGGCTCGCGGGCGACGACGCTAAGCGCTTCGCGTCTCCGCATCGATCCGCTCCTGGAGGCTCAGGGCGATCTCGGTGCGGGCGCCCGCGATCGCATGGACGACGGCCGCTGCGCCCGAGAGCGTGGTGATGCACGGCACCCGCGCGGCGAGCGCAGCCTCGCGGATCAGGTACCCGTCGGCGCGCGCGCCCGAGCCTTGCGGCGTGTTGATCACGAGGTCGCAGCGGCCGCGGCGGATCAGGTCGACGACGGTCGGGCCGTCGTCACCCAGCGACTCGCCCACCTTGCTGACCTGCTCGACCTCGAGCCCGGCGGCGGCAAGCGTCTGCGCGGTGCCGGTGGTCGCGAGCAGGCTGAAGCCGAGCCCGGCGAGGGCGGCGGCGGTCGGGCACGAGCGAGGCCTTGTCGGCGTCGCGCACCGAGAGGAACGCGGTGCCCTTCGTCGGCAGCGGGCGGCCCGCGGCGCGCTCGGCCTTGGCGAAGGCGGTCGGCAGGTCGGCTGCGCTCGCCATCACCTCGCCGGTCGAGCGCATCTCGGGGCCGAGTACCGGGTCGGAGCCCGGGAAGCGCGCGAACGGGAGCACCGCCGCCTTGACGCTGACCTGCGCGGGCTCGCGCTCCGGCGGCAGGCCGAGCGCGAGGAGCTTCTCGCCGGACGCGAGCCGGCACGCCGCCTCGACGAGGTTGATGCCGATCGCCTTCGAGGCGAACGGCACGGTGCGCGAGGCGCGCGGGTTGACCTCGAGCACGTAGAGATCGCCGTCGGCGACCGCGAACTGGATGTTGAGCAGCCCGATCACCCCGAGCTCCGCCGCGAGCGTCCTCGCGGTCGCGTGTATCTCCGCTGCGGTCGCAGCCGTGAGCGAGGGCGCGGGCAGCACACAGGCCGAGTCGCCCGAGTGGACCCCGGCCTCCTCGACGTGCTGCATCACCGCGGCGATGTAGGTGTCGGTGCCGTCGGAGAGCGCGTCGACGTCGATCTCGATCGCGTTCTCGAGGAAGCGGTCGACCAGCACCCGCCCGTAGACCTGGCGCTCGAGCGCCTCGCGGACGTCCTCGGGCCGGTAGCAGACGCGCATCGCGCCTACCGCCGAGCACGTACGAGGGTCGGATCAAGCACCGGGTAGCCGATGCGCTCGGCGATCTCGATCGCCGCCTCGGCCTCCTCGACGATCCCCCACTCCGGGCAGCGGATCCCGAGCCGCTCCAGCAGCGCGCCGAAGCGCTCGCGGTCCTCGGCGAGGTCGATCGCGTCGAACGGCGTGCCCATGATCCGGTACCCCGCCTCCTCGAGCGAGCGCGCGAGCTTCAGCGGCGTCTGGCCGCCGAACTGGATCACGACTCCATCAGGCTGCTCCCGCTCGCAGACGGCGAGCACCTCCTCGATCCCGAGCGGCTCGAAGTAGAGGCGGTCGGAGGTGTCGTAGTCGGTCGAGACGGTCTCCGGGTTGCAGTTCACCATCACCGCCTCGAACCCGAGCGCGCGGAAGCTCCGCGCCGCGTGGACGCAGCAGTAGTCGAACTCGATCCCCTGGCCGATCCTGTTCGGCCCGGAGCCGAGGATCACGACCGACCGGCCCCTGGGCGGCGCCTCGTCGGCCTCGCCCCAGGTCGAGTAGAAGTAGTTCGAGGCGGCCTCGACCTCGCCGGCGCACGAGTCGACGCGGCGGAACGCCGGCCGCACTCCCAGGGCGAGCCGGGCGCGGCGCGCCTCGGCCTCGGTCACGTCGCACACCTCGGCGATGTCGGCGTCGGCGAGCCCGAGCCGCTTCAGCCGCACCCAGTCCTCGGCGACGAGATCGTCGAGCGACGAGAGCCGGTAGAGCGCGTCCTGGATCGAGAAGATCTCCTCCTGGAACCAGGGGTGGACGCCTGCCGGCACGTCGGCGAGGGTGTGCCACGGCGTCTTCGCGCCGCGGTCGAGCTCGCGCGAGCGCATCGCCTTCAGGAACGCCTCGGTGAACGTCCGTCCGATCCCCATCGCCTCGCCGACCGACTTCATCTGCGTGCCGAGGCGCGGATCGGCTCCGGGGAACTTCTCGAACGCGAAGCGCGGGAACTTGACGACGACGTAGTCGAGCGTCGGCTCGAAGCTGGCGGGCGTCGTCCCGGTCATGTCGTTCGGGATCTCGTCGAGCGTGTAGCCGACGGCGAGCTTCGCGGCGACCTTGGCGATCGGGTAGCCGGTCGCCTTCGAGGCGAGCGCGGAGGAGCGCGAGACGCGCGGGTTCATCTCGATCACGCGCAGCTCGCCCGTCTCGCGCTCGCGCGCGAACTGGATGTTCGAGCCGCCGGTGTCTACGCCGACGGCTCGGATGATCGAGACGGAGGCGTCGCGCAGCTCCTGGTAGGCCTCGTCGGGAAGGGTCATCTGCGGTGCGACGGTGACGGAGTCGCCGGTGTGGACGCCCATCGGGTCGAGGTTCTCGATCGAGCAGACGATCACCACGTTGTCGTTTCGGTCGCGCACGACCTCGAGCTCGAACTCGTCCCAGCCGCGCACCGACTCCTCGACGAGCACCTGGCCGATCGGGCTCGCGTCCAGGCCCTTCTCGACCTGGTCGCGCAGCTCGGCGCCGGTCGAGACGAAGCCGCCGCCGTGGCCGCCGAGCGTGAAGGCCGGGCGGACGACCGCCGGCAGGCTCACGCCGGCGATGTCGTCGGGCGTCGTGACGATCCAGGAGCGCGGCACCTGGAGCCCGACCGACTGCACCGCGTCCCGGAAGAGCAGCCTGTCCTCGGCCCGCTGGATCGCGTCGAGGCGGGCGCCGATCAGCTCGATCCCGAGCCGCTCGAGCACGCCCGCCTCCGAGAGCTCTACCGCGAGGTTGAGCGCGGTCTGGCCGCCCATCGTCGGCAGCAGCGCATCAGGGCGCTCCCGCTCCAGCACGTCGGTCACCCCGGCGAGGTCGAGCGGCTCGAGGTACGTCCGGTCGGCGAAGCCGGGGTCGGTCATGATCGTGGCCGGGTTCGAGTTGATCACGATCGTGCGAAAGCCGTCCTCGCGCAGCACCTTCAGCGCCTGGCAGCCCGAGTAGTCGAACTCGCACGCCTGCCCGATCACGATCGGCCCCGAGCCGATCAGGCAGATCGACTCGATGTCAGTGCGCCGGGGCAAGCCGTGACTCTCTCGGTGTCGCCGCCGCGCTCCTGGGGTGCGAGGAGCAAGTCGGGCAAGGACGCAGGGAGCGCTCGTAGCCAGAGGCTACGAGCGCGACTGAGGACGCCGCCCGGCGCCGCTCATCGGGCGCCAGGAGCCTGGCCGCCGACACCGGGAGCGTCACGAAATCCCCTCCACCCACTCCTCGATGATCGGCCACGCGTCGTGCGGGCCCGGGCCTGCCTCGGGATGGAACTGCACCGAGTGGGCGCGGAGGTCGGGGAAGTCGAGGCCCTCGACGGTGCCGTCGTAGAGCGAGACGTGGGTCGCCTCCTCGGCGTCGCTCGGCGCGACCGCAAAGCCGTGGTTCTGGACGGTCACGAGCACGCGGCCGGTCTTGCGCTCGAGCACCGGGTGGTTCGCGCCGCGGTGCCCGAACGGCAGCTTGTAGGTCTCGTGACCGGTCGCGAGCGCGAGCAGCTGGTGGCCGAGGCAGATGCCGAGGATCGGCACGCGGCCGACGAGCTCGCGCAGCACCGCGACCTCGGCCGCGAGCGGCTCGGGGTCGCCGGGGCCGTTCGAGAGCATCACGCCGTCGAAGCCCGCGAGCGAGTCGGCGTCCGCGTCGTGCGGCATCACGGTCACGCCCGCGCCGGCCCCTGCGAGGCGTCTCATGATCGAGCGCTTCGCGCCGTAGTCGACGACGGCCACGTTGACCCGCCCGCCGTCGGCGTAGACGTACGGCTCCTTCGTCGAGACGCCGGCGACGAGCGCGCGCCCCTCCATCGAGGGCTGGGCGCGAACGGCGTCGACCGCCTCCTCGACGGTGCCCTCACCCGCGACGACGACTGCGCGCATCGCGCCGCGGTCGCGCAGGTGGAGGACGAGCGAGCGGGTGTCGATCCCCGTGAGCGCGACGATCCCGCGCTCGTGGAGCCAGTCGGTCCAGGCCGGGCCGCGCGCCTCGCGCATCAGCACCGCCTTCGCGTAGGGGCGCTCCGACTCCGAGCGGCCGCTCGCGACGCCGTAGTTGCCGACCATCGACGCGGTGAAGCACACAAGCTGCTCGGCGTAGCTCGGGTCGGTGACGACCTCCTGGTAGCCGCCCATCGCCGTCGTGAAGACGGCCTCGCCGAAGGCGTGCCCTTCGGCGGCGACCGACTCGCCCCGAAACACCGTCCCGTCCTCGAGTGCGAGGAAGCCCCGCCTCACGCCGCGAACGCCACCCTTCCCGCCGCGACCGTGAGCAGGACCGAGCCGCGCAGCGTCTCGCCGAGCAGCCAGGAGTTCGCCGAGCGGGAGCGGAAGCCGTCCTCGCTCACGAGCCAGCTCCGGTCGAGGTCGAGCAGGACGAGGTTCGCCGGGGCGCCCGCGGCGATCCGGGGCGCGTCGAGCCCGTAGGCCCGCGCCGGCCCGGCCGACATGCGCTCGATGAGCGTCTCGAGCGGGAGCACGCCGGGCTGCACGAGATAGGTGTAGAGCGAGGCGAAGGCGGTCTCGAGCCCGGTGACACCGAAGGGCGCCTCCTCGAAGGGAGCGTCCTTCTCGTGGCGGGCGTGCGGCGCATGGTCTGAAGCTACCGCGCAGATGTCACCGTTCCGTAAGGCCTCGACGAGCGCCTGCCGGTCATCCTCGGCACGCAGCGGCGGGTTCATCTTCAGGTTCGGATCGAGCGAGCGGACGGCCTCGTCGGTGAGGACGAGATGGTGCGGCGTGACCTCGCCGGTCGCCCGGACGCCGGCCGCACGCGCGTGCGAGAGCGCCTCCACCGACTCCCTCGCGGAGAGGTGGAGCAGGTGGAGCGGCTGGCCCTCGAAGGCCGCTAGGGCGAGGTCGCGCTCGACCATCACGCTCTCGCCGACCGACGGGTAGCCGCCGAAGCCGAGCTCGGCCGAGACGGTCCCCTCGTGGACATGTCCGCCCTTCGAGAGCGTCGGCTCCTCCTCGTGGAGCGCGAGGAGCAGCCCGGTCGTCGAGGCGTACTGGAGCGCGCGCCGCATCAGGCCCGCCGAGACGACCGGGCGGCCGTCGTCGGAGAAGCCGGCGGCGCCCGCGTCGGCGAGCTCGCCCATCTCGGTGAGCTCGCCGCCGAGCTGGCCCTTCGAGATCGCGGCGAGGAAGCCGACCGGGACCTCGGCCTCGAGCCGGGCAGTCTCGATCAACCCCTCGAGCACCGCGGCGGAGTCCACCACCGGGTCGGTGTTCGGCATCGCGAGGATCGCGCAGAAGCCGCCGGCGGCCGCGGCAGCGGTGCCCGTGGCGATGGTCTCCTCGTCCTCGCGCCCGGGCGTGCGCAGGTGCACGTGCGGGTCGACGAACGCGGGCGCGAGCACGAGCCCGGCGCCGTCGATCACGCGGTGGCCGTTGACGTCGAGCCCCTCGCCGAGCTGCGCGATCATGCCGCCGTCGACACGGACGTCCATCACGGCGTCCACGCCCTCGGCGGGGTCGAGCACGCGCGCGCCGCGGACGACGAGGTTCTCACCGGGCCCGGGCCTGCCGTGGAGGACGCTCATGCCACCGCCTCCTCGAGGACGCGCACCGGCGCGGGGCCCTGCGTGAGCAGGTCGTAGAGGACCGCCATGCGCGTGACGAGGCCGGCGCGCACCTGATCCTGGATCAGCGTGTCGACCCGGTCGGCGACCTCGGCCGAGAGCTCGACGCCGCGGTTGATCGGGCCGGGATGCATCACCTTCTGCCCCGGCCGCAGGCGCGCCGCCGTGACGCCCCAGCGCGCTGCGTACTCGCGCAGGCTCGGCACGTAGTTCGAGCCCGCCTCCATCCGCTCGCGCTGCATGCGCAGGACGTAGACGACATCGGCGTCGGCGATCGCGCGAATGTCTGTGGTCACTTCGCAGCCCATCGCCTCGATCCCGCGCGGCAGGAGCGCCGGCGGCCCGACGAGCGTGACGCGCCCGCCCATCAGGAGCAGCGCCTGGATGTCGGAGCGCGCGACCCGCGAGTGGAGCACGTCGCCGACGATCGCGACGTGGAGCCCCTCGATCCGGCCGAGCTCGGACTTGATCGTGTAGAGGTCGAGCAGCGCCTGGGTCGGGTGCTGGTGCTTCCCGTCGCCCGCGTTGACGACGTGCGCGCCGCTGACCCGGGCGACGAGCTGCGGCGCGCCGATTTGCGGATGGCGGATCACGATCACGTCGGGGTCGTACGCGTCGAGCGTGAGCGCCGTGTCCTTGAGCGACTCGCCCTTGTCGACCGAAGAGCCCTCCGCCTTGACCGACATCGTGTCGGCGGAGAGCCGCTTCGCGGCGAGCTCGAAGCTCGACGAGGTGCGCGTCGAGGACTCGTAGAAGAGCGAGATCACGGTGCGCCCGCGCAGGGTCGGGAGCTTCTTCACCTCGCGCTCGAGCGAGCGCTCGAAGGTCGCCGCGGTCGCGAGCAGCCGCTCGACGTCGTCACGGGTGAGGTCGGCGATCGAGAGCAGGTGGCGCCGCGGCGGGCGGGCCGGCGGGCGCAGGTCGTCGGAGACGACGTGGATGTCAGGCATCGGGGGCCTCCTCCGGGATCAGCAGGACGCGGTCGACCTCGTCCACCTCGACGAGCTGCACCTGGATCCGCTCGCCGGCCGAGGTGGGCAGGTTCTTACCGACGTAGTCGGGGCGGATCGGCAGCTCGCGGTGGCCGCGGTCGACCAGCACCGCAAGCTGAACGCGCGCGGGCCGGCCGTAGTCGAACAACGCCTCGATCGCGGCGCGGATCGTGCGACCGGTGTAGAGAACGTCGTCGACGAGGATGCAGGTCGTCCCCTCCGGCGGGAAGTCGAGCTCGGTGGCGCGGACGACCGGCTGGGCATGCAGCGGCGCCTCGCCGCCGCGCACCGAGACGTCGTCGCGGTGGAAGGTGATGTCGACGGCGCCGAGCGGGACCTCGATCCCGGCTCGCTCCTCGATCAGGCGCCGCAGCCGCTGCGCGATCGGGACACCGCGCGTGTGGATCCCGACGAGGGCGACATCGTCGAGGTCGGGGTTGCGCTCGATGATCTCGTGCGCGACCCGGGAGAGGGTTCGCTCGATCGCTTCGTGGTCGAGCAGCACCTTGGCGGCCGAAAGCCGCGCAGACGTATTCATCGAACTCCTTTCCGGCCTCGCTGAACCGGGTTAAAGGAACCGTGCGCACGAGAGACTACCGCCTCGCGCGGACAGATAGCCTGCGCGACGTGGAGGGGCAGTGGATCGACCGCCTGGCGGCGCTCGCCGTCGAGTCCGGCGCGAACGTGCAGCCGGGGCAGATTCTCGTCGTGACGGCCGCGATCGAGGCTGCCCCGCTCGTGCGCGCGATCGCAGAGCACGCATACCGCCGTGGCGCGCGCTTCGTCGACCCGATCTACGTCGACACGGCGGTCAAACGGCTGCGGATCGAGTACGCCGCCGAGGACACGCTCGAGTTCGTCCCGTCGTGGTGGACCGAGCGGCACCTCCAGTTCGGCGAGCAGCGCTGCGCGCGGATCATGCTCCACCCCACGGTGCAGCCCGGCGGGCTCGCGGGGCTCGACCCGCAGCGCGCCGGCCGGGACCTCATGCCGGCGCTGAAGGAGAACTTCGCCGTGATCAACGCGCGGACGACGAACTGGACGGTCGTGCCGTACCCGACGCCCGCGTGGGCTACGGCGGCGCACCCCGAGCTCGAGCCTGAAGCCGCGCTCGAGAAGCTGTGGGAGGAGGTCGCCCACGTCTGCCGCCTCGACGAGCCCGATCCGGCCGAAGCCTGGCGGGAGCGCTTCGCCGCGCTCGCGGGCGCCGCCGCCCGCTTGACCGAGCGCCGCTTCGACGCCCTCCACTTCGAGGGGCCGGGGACGGACTTCACGGTCGGCCTCCTCCCCACCTCACAGTTCGAGGGCGGCTCGCACTCGACGCTCGACGGGATCGTGCACGGGCCGAACCTGCCCACCGAGGAGGTGGCGACGACACCTGACCCGCGGCGCGCCGACGGCTTCGTGCGCGCGACGAAGCCGCTCGACGTCTCCGGCACCATCGTCCGCGGCCTCCGCATCCGCTTCGAGGGCGGTCGCGTGGTCGAGATCGACGCAGACGAGAACGCGCAGGTGCTGCGCGAGCGCTGTGCCCGCGACGAAGGCGCCTCGCATCTCGGCGAGGTCGCGCTCGTCGACCGCGAGGGCAGGATCGGCCGCCTCGGCACGATCTTCTGCTCGACGCTCCTCGACGAGAACGCAGCGAGCCACATCGCGCTCGGCAACGCCTACGCGAGCATGGTCGGCGAGGAGGATCGCGGGCGGATCAACGAGAGCGCGATCCACGTCGACTTCATGATCGGCGCCGACGACGTCGCCGTCACGGGCGTCACCGCCGCGGGCGAGCGCGTGCCCGTGCTGCGCGGCGGCGACTGGGCGCTCTAACTCTTATCGGCCTCTTAGCTCGTGCTGCGATTCTTCCGCAGTGCTGAACCGCCGGAGGAATCCGACCCGCGCCCTCGGCGAAGAACTTCGAGAGCGCGGGCTCGTCCTCGCGGTCTCCGGGCTCGGCGACGAGGACAGCGGCGGCGGGCTGTTTCTCCTCGACGGCGAGCTCGAGCGCGTCGACTGGCTCACGACCACGGGCCTGTACGCCGCCGGCGGCCTCTTCCTGCGCCTGCTCTGGGGGCCCGACCTGCTCGTCTACGACGAGCAAGGGGTCGCCCGCTACCTCCGCCTCGACGGGCTCGTCGATCCGCACGACGTCGCGCTCGACGGCGATCAGATCGTTGTCGTCTCGACCGGGTGCAACGAGATCCTCCGCTACGCGATGAGCGGTGAGCTCGTCGAGCGCTGGACCCCCGGCGGCGAGGGCGACGCGTGGCATCTCAACAACCTCCTTCTCTCGGACGGGCGCCTGCTCTGCTCGGCCTTCGGCCGGTTTGCCTCCGACCGCGCCTGGGCCGAGGACGGCGCGCGCGAGGGCTCCGGGATCGTCTTCGACGTCGCGTCGCAGGAGACGGTCCTCGCGGGGCCTCACCGCGCCGCACAACCCTCGGCGGCTCCCGGGCGGCTGGCTCGTGTGCAACTCCGGCACCGGCGAGGTGATCGAGTTCGACGAGCAGGGCGTCCCCCGCCGCGGCGTCGAGCTCGGAGGCTGGACGCGAGGGCTCGCGCTCGTCGACGACCTGCTCCTCGTCGGCGTGAGCGCGCGCCGTGACGAGAGCACGCCCGGCGCGACCGCCGAGCTCGTCGTGCTCGACTTCGACTCGTTCGAGGAGCGCGAGCGGCTCACGTTGCCGTGCCGCGAGATCTACGACCTCGCGCCGGTGCGGCCCGCCTTCCGCGAGGGGCTGCGCCGCGGGCTACGGACGAACGGGCGACTCGAGGGCGAGCTCGTGCAGGCGGCGATGTTCGAGTCGGTCGGCGTCGAGCCCGTCCGGCTCTGGGCGACCGGCGAGCCACTGCCCCAGGAGGCGATGCGCAGCCAGGTGATCGCCGACGTGTCGCGCTCGATGCGCGCGGGCGACCGCGAGCTGATCCCCTGCGTCGTCCGCAACGACGGCGGTGCGATCCTCACCTCCTCGCCGCCGAACCCGGTCTCGCTGTCGTATCGCTGGTACGACGGCCGCCGCGAGATCTCGGAGGGCGAGCGGGTGCCGCTGCCGCGGGCGTTGCCGCCCGGCACGCCGGTCTCGATCGACCTGCCGCTCGAGGTGCCGCTCGAGTCCGGCCGGTACCGGCTCGGCATCTCGCTGGTGCAGGAGCACGTCGCCTGGTTCGACGAGGTCGACCCGCGCAACGGCGCGAGCAGCGCTGTCGAGGTCGTCGGCTAGAGCTCGGCGGCGAAGACGACGTGCCGCCGGCCGTACGCCTCGATCGTCTCGGCCTTCGCCATCCCGATCCGCTCCGCAACGCGTGCCGACGCCACGTTCTCCGCGTCGACGATCGCGACGATCCGCGACTCGCCGAGGTGCGCGAGCCCCGCCGCGAGGCAGGCCGACGCCGCCTCCGTCGCATAGCCGCGCCCCCAGCGGTCGCGGGCGAGCGTCCAGCCGAGCTCGATCTCGCCGCTCGGCTCGAAGACGCCGAAGCCGATGTCGCCGACGACGAGCCCGGTCTCCCGCTCGACGAGCGCCCAGAACGTGAAGCCGCGGCGCTCCTGCTCCCTGGCGTACGTCTCCAGCGCCGCCGTCACCGTGTCGAGGTCCGCGAGCGGGCCGCCGGGGATGAAGCGCATCACCTCCGGATCGCCGTAGACCGCGAAGAGCGCGGTCGCGTCCGCGGGAACGAAGGGGCGGACGAGCAGGCGCTCGGTCTCGACCGGGAGCGGGATCACCCGGCGACCGCGACGAGCCACTGCAGCCGCGAGACGACCCGCTCGGGCAGCTCGCGCTCGGCCCGGGCCGTGCCCTCGACGATCTCGTCCTCGTCGAGCAGGTCGAAGGTCGAGATGTGGCGGCCGTGGATCTTCGCCAGCGCCTCGTCGCGGGAGGTCTCGGATTGCTGGTCGAGCCGCACGAGGCGCGGCGCCGGGAAGCCGGCGGCGCGGAGCTCTCGCTCGAGCGTCTCGCCGTCGGGGAACCGGGCCAGGTCGATCCGCTCGATCGACGGGAAGAACGAGTTCAGCCAGTAGTCGTCGAAATGCGCCGGGTCGAACGTCGCCAGCACCGCCCTGCCCGTGACGACGCGCCGGAGCTCGGCGAACGCGCGCGGCCGGTCCCAGAGGTGCAGCGAGAGCTGCGTCACCGACCGCTCGAACCAGCCGTCCCTGAACGGCAGCTCCTCGGCGAGACCCTGCTTCAGCCCGACGCCGTCGGGCACTCGGCCGCGCGCGACCTCCAGCATCTCCGCCGAGCGGTCGACGCCCCAGACCTTGCAGCTCTCCCGTTCGGCGAGCGCGGCGGCGAGCCGTCCGGTGCCGCAGCCGACGTCGAGCACGCGCCGGCCGCGCAGGTCGCCCTCAGCGACGAGGAGCGCGAAGAGCTCCCACCAGTTCTCGTTGGCGGGGCGAAGCTCGTCGTAGACCGGGGCGAGGCGCCCGAAGTCAGGACTGCTCGTCAATGAGCTCGTCCGGCTCGGTCAGCGCGTCGACCGCGTCCTGTGCGGCCTCGAGCGACGACTCCGGCACGAGCACCGCGAACGCGTCGTCCTCCTCGGCGGCCTCGAGCTCGGAGTCGATTCCGGCCGAGGCCAGGATCGTGCGGAGCTCCTCCGCCTCGGTGACGTCTCCCGCCACGGCTAGCTGAACCATGCGCGTCATTCCACGCTCGATGATACGGCCTCCGGCGGGTGATGGAGCGCGCCGCCCTTGACGAGCTGCGGCGTCCCGCGCTCGCGGAACGGCACCTCGACGAGGTCGAAGTCGCGTGGCACGATCGTGTCGGGGAAGACAGCGCGCGCCTCGGCGGCGACCTCGGACGGCGCGTACCGGGTCGAGAGGTGCGTGAGGGCGAGCAGCCCGACCTCGGCGCGCCGCGCGATCTCCGCCGCATCGGCGGCCGTCGAGTGCAGGGTCTCGCGCGCCCGCTCGCGCTCGTCGGCGCAGAACGTCGCCTCGTGCACGAGCAGATCGGCGCCGACCGCGGCCTCGAGCACAGCATGGCACGGGGCCGTGTCCCCGGAGAAGACGACCTTGCGCCCGGGCCGCGCGGGGCCGAGCACGTCGTCCGGCGAGACGACGCGCCCGTCGGCGAGCGTGACCGCCTCGCCGTGCTGGAGCGCGCCGCGCTCGCGCCCGTTCGGGACGCCGAGCGCGTCGGCGGCCGCGACGTCGAAGCGGCCCGGCCGCTCCTCCTCGACCAGCGCGTAGCCGTAGGCGGCGCCTCCGTGCTCGACCGGGAGCGCCTCGAGGCGGTAGCCGTCGCGCTCGAGCGCCTCTTCCGGCCGGAGCTCCACGAGCTCGAGCGGATAGGTGAGCCGGCCGAAGATCCGCCGCAGGCTCGCGAAGAGCTCCTCGAGACCGGGCGGGCCGTAGACCGTGAGCGCGGTCTCGCGGCCGCGCAGGGCGAAGGTCTTCAGCATCCCGGGCAGCCCGAGGAAGTGGTCGGCGTGGTAGTGCGTGAGGAAGATCTCGCGCAGCTCGACGAGCCCGACGTCCGAGCGCAGGAGCTGGCGCTGGGTGCCCTCGGCGCAGTCGAACAGGATCCGCTCGCCGCCCCGCCGCACGAGCGTGGCCGCGGCCGCGCGCTGCGCGGTCGGCATCGAGCCCGAGGTGCCGAGGAAGACGACGTCCAGATCCATGTTCCCGATTCTACGAGCGCGAATGCAAAGTCGCGGCCGCCGCGAGCCAATAACGGTTCCTTGTTGCGGCCTGTCGGACGAGCCTCACCCAGTACGTCGACGCCTTCCTCGCCGCCGTCGAGGTCCGCCGGCGGATCTCGCACCGATTCGGCCGCAGGTCTCGGAGCCCGTCGCGAGCCGAGACGCTGTTAGGCTCGCCCCGATGGGCGAGTCGATGCAGGCGGGGCGCCTGGCGGCCCGCGCGATCAAGGCCAACGGCGTCGACACGCTGTTCACGCTCTCGGGCGGCCACGTGATGGCGATCTACGAGGGGTGCCGCGTCGAGGGCGTCCGCGTGCTCGACGTCCGCCACGAGCAGGCTGCCGCCCACGCGGCCGAGGCGTGGGGCCGCGTCAACCGCGCCTGCGGCGTCGCGCTCGTCACGTCCGGCCCGGGCGTGACCGGAGTCGTGACCGCCGTCGCGAACTGCAGGGTCGCGCAGACGCCGCTCGTCGTGCTCGGCGGCGCCCGCCCGCTCGTCCAGGCCGAGCAGGGAGCCCTGCAGGAGCTCGACCAGCTCTCGATCTTCAAGCCGATCACGAAATGGGCCGCGGTGTGCACGCATCCCGAGCGCGTGCCCGACCTGATCTCGACCGCGTTCCGCCAGGCACTCGCCCACCCGCGCGGCCCGGTCTACCTCGAGCTGCCGATGGACGTCCTCTTCGCCGAGGCCGAGGAGGCGCAGCCGGCGGCGCCGTCCCGCTCCGCCGCGCGCTCCTTCGGCGACCCGGTCGAGATGACAAAGGCCGCGGACCTGCTGACGAACGCGGAGCGGCCGGCGGTGATCGCCGGCAGCGGAATCTGGTGGGACGGCGCGTGGAAGCAGCTCGCGGCGTTCGCCGAGAACGGCCGGCTGCCGATCTACCTCAACGGCTCCGGGCGTGGTGCGCTGCCGCCCGACCACGAGCTGTTCTTCCAGCACTCGCGCGGCGCCGCGGTCGCAGGCGCCGACGTCGTCTGCGTCGTCGGGACGCCGCTCGACTTCCGGCTCAAGTTCGGTCGCTTCAACCCCGAGGCGAAGCTCGTCCACATCCACTCCGACCCGACCGAGCTCGGCCACAACCGCGCGCCGGACGCCGGGATCGTCGGCGACTGCGCCGCCGTGCTGGGGATCCTGGCCGACGGGGTCAAGAACCGGCGGCGAAACGACGAGTGGCTCGAGCGCCTGCGGGTGCTCGAGGGCGCGTGGTGGGACGAGAACCGCGCGTCGATCGAGTCGGACAGCGCCCCGCTCAACCACTATCGCCTCGGCGCGGAGCTCGACCGGGTGCTCGACCCCGGCACGATCGTGATCGGCGACGGCGGCGACGTCGTGGCCGCTTGCTCGCGCGTCCTTCGCGTCCACCGGCCGGGGCACTGGCTCGATCCTGGCCCGTTCGGCTGCCTCGGCGTCGGCCCGCCCTACGCCCTCGGCGTCAAGGCCGCACGCCCGGACGCGCAGGTCGTCGTGATCGCGGGCGACGGCGCCTTCGGGCTGAACGGGTTCGAGTTCGAGACACTGACCCGCTTCGGGCTGCCGGTCGTGTTCGTGATCGGGAACGACGCCGCCTGGGGCGAGATCCGAATCCCGCAACGGGGGATCTACGGCGAGGACGCGGAGGTCGCGACGCTCCTGGCTCCGACGCGCTACGACCGGCTCACGGAGGCCTTCGGCGGCCACGGCGAGCACGTCGAGCGCCCCGGCGAGCTGGCCCCGCGCTCGAGCGAGCACTCGCCTCGGGCGAGCCGTCGATCGTGAACGTGATGCTGGACCCGTTCGGGATGGCGGGTCACGCCTACCGCGGGATGTAGCGGCGTTTACGGCAGGAGGAGCTGCTCGCCCGGCACGATCGTCGCGTCGGTGAGGTGGTTCGCCTGCTCGAGCTTCCAGACCCCGTCGCGCGGATCGCCGCCGTAGCGCGACGCCGCGATCGACCAGAGCGTGTCGGTCGGCTTGACGAGGTAGTGCTCCGGCCTCCCGGCCCCGCTCGAGCCCCGCGCCAGCACAGCCCACGCAACCGTGGCTACCAGAGCGATCATGATGATTCTTCCGAACATGTGTTCGCCATACTAGAGCGAACGCGTGTTCGTGTCAAGCTCAGCCGAGCGCGACCGTGGCCGAGCTCGTGCGGGCCGGGTTCACCTCGGCCGCGAACTGAACAGCGGCGCTCCCGCCGGAGCCGTAGCCGCCCGGAACCTTGACCGCCGCGGTCATCTGGGGCGCCTTGCCCGACACCTTGACCGTCCGTAGGGCCTGCTTCGTGAAGGTGATCGTGTAGGTGAAGCCCTCCTCGGCGCCGAGCTGGACGTAGACGCCGCCGCCGCTCGTCGTCCGCGAACCGTGCGCGCCGAGCACCTTCATGGTGTGGCGCCAGGTCGCGAGCTTGCCCGTGCACGTGCCGTGGTCCTGCGCGATCGCGGACTCGACGGCCTGCGCGGCCGGGCGCTCCTCGCCGGTGACCCGGAGCACCGCGCTCTGGAAGCCGATCCGGTTCGACTCGTCGATCTCGTGGAAGAAGTGGAACGCGGTCAGCGTCGGCTCGCAGTTGCTCAGGTGGACGAGCTGCGCGTAGTAGCTTGCCTCGGCCGTCTCGTCGATCGGCGGCACGTTCTCGACGTTCGTGTACCCGGGCAGTCCGGTCGTGTCGACCTGCCAGCCCGTCTCGTCGATCACCATCGTCAGGTTCGTCGCGACCCTGGCGCCGAACGTGTCGTTGAACGGGCCGGACTCGGCGAACACCGGCTGGGCGGTGCCGTTGAACGCGTCCCAGATCGCCTGCTTGACGCGGCTCGGGTTGACGCAGCCCGTCTGCGGCCACGGATAGCCCTTCGAGACCGGATCGGTGTTCACGTTCGGGTAGCAGTGCCAGGCCCACTCGTCGAACAGCGGCTTCGTCCGCCCGCTGGCCCGGTACGCCTTGCCGAGCGCCGCGATGAAGCGCACCGGCGAGATCGAGGCGTTGCTGGGCGCGTTCGCGTCGTCGTTGCCGCGCGGCGAGAGGCCGGCGCCGATCACGTCGATCGCAGGGTTGACCGCCTTCAGCGAGTCGTAGCAGCGGGCCAGCACGTCCTCCATCGCCGCGGGGGCGACGGGCTTGCCGGAGCCGTCGAAGATCGGCTGCCAGAAGCGCGGCTGGTTCGGCTCGTTGCCGACGATGATCTTCGTCACCTGCGGGAAGGCGCGCGCGACCTCCGCGGTGTAGTCGCAGAAGGCCTGCGCGCCGGCCGAGGTGACCATCCCGGGCTTGCGCGGGTAGACGGCGAAGACGACCTGGATCCCGTGCGCGACCGCGACCGGGACCGAGCGCTGGAGGAACGCGAGGTCCTGGATCGTCGTCGGCGCGTCGGAGTCCCAGAACACCGCCATCCGGTTCGTGGTCGTGCCGAGCTTGTTCATCTCGTCGAAGAGCGCGGCGCCGCCGTCGGGCGCGTACTTCGTCCCGTCCTCGGCGAAGCCGATCTTCGGGCCTGCCGCCGCGCCCCCCGCGAAGGCGAGGCAGACGAGCAGGCAGGTTGATGCGATGAGTGCTCTCAGCATTAGGACGGTGCCCCCCTGACGGACGATCAGCGGGCGACTCTAACCATCGGCGGCTGAGGCGTGCGGCTTAAGGAGCCTGTGCGAGCACCGCGTCGACGAGCCTGCCTGCGCCGAAGCGCACCGGATCGTCGGCCGGCGAGGCCCGTCTCGGCCTCGGCGGCCGCGATCGCGAGCCGTGCGGCGGCCTCGTCGAGATGCCGCGTGTTGAGCGCGATGCCGCGACCTTCGCCTGCCGGGCGGGCAGCGCGATCCGCTCGTGCAGCTCGACGAGCTCGGCGAGCGACGGGCATCGGATGCGGCCGCGGGCAGCCCCTCGATCTCGGTCGTCCCGACCTGGTGGCAGAGCACGAACAGCGTGCGGCGCGCTGCCGTGGAGCAGGCCGAGCGTGACGCCCGAGTAGGCCGGATGGAGGAGCGAGCCCTGCCCCTCGACCCAGAGCAGCTCGCCGCCGCGCTCGCGCGCCCTCGACCACGAGCCGCTCGGCGGCGCCGGCGATGAAGTCGGCGACGACGGCGTCGACCGAGATCCCCCACCCGGCGATCGCGATCCCGGTCTGGCCCGGTCGGGACGAACTCGGAGCGGATCCCGCGCCGCCGCGCCTCGCGGTCGAGCTCGAGCGACGACGGTCATCTTCCCGATCGCGCAGTCCGAGCCGACGGTGAGCACGATCCGTCGCGGCGACCGCGCAGGTTCGCGCCGGTCGGGCAGTTGAGGCCGGCGGGCGGCCTGCGCAGGTCGCGGAGCTCGACGCCGTGCGCGGCCGGCGAGCTCGCGACGAGCTCGGGGTCGTCGGTGAGGAACTCGTGCAGGCCGTTCTCGAGGTCGAGGCCCGCGCGCGACGCAGCTGCCGCAGCAGCTCGCGCCAGGCGGGCGGGAAGCGCCCGCCCTGGGTGGCGACGCCGACGAGCGCCGTGGTCGGCGCGTAGCGCGAGCGCCTCCTCGACGGTCGCCGACGATCGGGACGCCCGTCCTCGCGTCTCCCCCGCCCGCTCGAGTCGAGGATCGCGACGACGGACTCGGGCCGGTAGCGCATGACGCCCCGCATCGTCTTCCCGTAGTGCGGGTCGTGCCGAGTAGCCCTCGGCGAGGATCAGCATACGCTGCTCCGCCATCGACACCGAGCCCGGGCGCGTCGGACGGGCACCTGGACGCCGTCGACGAACTCGACGCCCGGCCACGGATCGTCGCGCGATCAGCAGGTTGCCGTCGAGGTCGACGTGGTCGCAGAGCGGCGCGACCGCGCAGCCGGCGGCGATCCCGAGGCCGGACTCGACCATGCAGCCGAGCATCACGCCGAGCCCGAGCGCGCGCGCCGCGTGCGCCATCCGCACGGCCTCGCGGATCCCGCCCGACTTCGCGAGCTTGATGTTGATCCCGTGCGCGATCTCGCGCGCAGGCGGCGACGTCGGCGAGCGTGTGGCAGTCCTCGTCGACGTAGATCGGGATGCGGCGAGCGCGCGCTTCAGCTCGGCCCCGCCCGGGTCGCCGGCCGGAAGCGGCTGCTCGCAGTACTCGACGCCGAGCGTCTGCGAGCTGCGGGCAGCGCGTCGAGCGCCTCGTCGAGCGACCAGTACTCGTTGACGTCGACCTGGAGCGGGAGCGTCGGTCACGCGCGCGCACCGCGCGGACGCGCTCGACGTCGAGCCCGTCGCGCGCCGCCGAGCTTCAGCTTCAGCCGGCGGAACCGCGCCGGCGACGCGCTCGGCGCGGCGCGCCATGTCGTCGGGATCGCCGAGCCAGACCGTCCACGAGGTCGGCGGGCCGGCGCGCGGCAGCCCGAGCAGGCGCCAGACCGGCTCGCCGAGCGAGCTTCCCGCAGAGGTCGTGCAGCGCGCCGTCGAGCGCCGCCTTCGCCGCCTGCTCGCCCGGGACGCTCCGCGAGCGGCCGCCGATCTCCTCGAGCGCGAACGGGTCGTCGCCGAGCAGCGGCTCGGCCTCCTCGAGGAACGCCGAGCGCCGACGCGGCGCGTCTCGTCGTAGCGCTCGATCGGCGCCGCCTCGCCGAACCCGGTCGACGTCGCCGTGCGGATCTCGACCTGGACGACGTCGGCGACGTCCTGCGACTCGCGCGAGATCACGAAAGGTCTCGGCGAGCGCCAGGGTCACGATCCGGGCGGTCAGCTCCACGCGGGTAGACTACGCGGCCTCGCGCCCGTAGCTCAGGGGATAGAGCGTGCGCCTCCGGAGCGCAAGGTCGCAGGTTCGATTCCTGCCGGGCGCACTTCTCCAGAGGTCAGAGTCGGTGAGCCGCGCCCGCGGCGCAGGCTCATCCACGCTGAGGAAGATCAACATCCGCTGGCTCCGACGGGGGATTCGTCGCCGCACAGCGCCGCCGAGGGTCTAAGCGGACACCAACACATAGGCCTTAGCTTGCACCAGCAGGGGCCATCAGAAGGGGCGCGGGAGACCGCGCCCCTTCGCATTCCGGTCAGCTCTCGTCGAGCAGGCGCAGGGCAGAGCGCCGGTCCGGGACGCGGAGCTTCCGCAGGATCGCCGAGATGTGGGTGCGGACCGTGACCTCTTCGATGAAGAGGCGCTTCGAGATCTGGGCCGTGGTGAGGCCCTGGCGGAGGAGGTTGAGCACCTCCCACTCGCGGCTCGTGAGCTCGACGCCCCGGCTCCCGGGCAGATGGAGCCGCCTGCGACGCCCTCGTTCGCGGAACTCCTCGATCAACCTCGTGACGAGACCGGGCGAGAGCACCCCTTCCCCCTCGATCACGCCCCGCAGGAGCACCGGCAGGCGGTGCGGGTCGGTGTCCTTGAACAGGTAACCGGCGGCGCCTGCGCGGAGCGCGTCGAAGAAGTCCGCCTCGTCGTGGGACACGGTGAGCATCACGATCGCCGTCTTCGGGATCCTCGCCGAGATCGTCGCGGCCGCCGCGATCCCGCTCCCGGGCATCCTGATGTCCAGCAGGCAGACGTCGGGCCGCTCGCGGAGGGCTGCCTCGACCGCGCCGTCGGCGTCGGCGGCCTCGGCGCAGATCCGGAAGCCCTGAGCCTCGAGCGCGGCGCGGACCCCGGCCCGCGTCGGTGCGTGGTCGTCGGCGACGAGGACGGTCGTGCTCTCGGTCACGGCAGGACGACCTCGACGGTCGTTCCCGCGCCCGGCTCGGAGCTGACGGTGACATCGCCGCCGAGCCTGGCCGCGCGTTCACGGATGCTGATCAGGCCGAAGCCCTCCGTGGGCAGCGCGGGATCGAACCCGGCGCCGTCGTCTCGGATCGCCACGTGCAGGCCGCCGCCGTTTCGCTGGAGCGAGATCCGAACCTGGGTCGCCCCTCCGTGCTCGGTCGCGTTGACGGTCGCCTCGCGGACGATCCTCCGCAGCGCCTCGCGCGTCTCGTGCGTCGTCTCGACGCCCGGCTGCAGGTCGAGTGCCAGGGTTGCGCCGACCCGGGTCGCGACCTCCTCCGCCGCCTTCGCGACCACGACGTCGACCGGCTCCCCGAGCGGCCTGGTGAGCGCGTCGATCGCTCGCCGCGACTCCTCGAGCGCGCGATCTGCGGCCGAGGTGAGGCGCTGCTCGCGCCCACCCGAGCCGAGGAGACGGGTCTGGGTCGAGATGAAAGCGAGCTCCTGCGCGAGGCCGTCGTGGAGATCGCGCGCGATCCGGCGCCGCTCCTCGAGCACCGCCGTCTGGGCGAGGTCGCGCCAGTAGCCGTTCAGCTCGCTGAGCACGCCGGCGAAGATCAGCACGTAGAAGACGAAGCTGAGGATGTCGCCCGAGTAGATCCACTGCGAGTAGAGCGACGGGAAGACGAAGTAGTTGAGTGCCGCGAACGCGCCGACCGTGGACGCCGCCGCGAGCGTCGCGTGCAGCTGCTCGCCCGACCGCTCCGCTTTGCGGAGGAAGCCGACCGCCGCGAGCGCGAACAGGGCCATGGTGAAGATCTGCGCGGCAAGCGCGCCCGGCTGCCCGATCAAGATCTGGCGACCACCCTCGACCGGAGAGAGCGTCGGCGAGACCACGAGCGGGAGGTGCGCAGACAGCACGCGGATCAGCGCGGCGATCGCCAGAAGCGCCCCGGCGACGGCGGCTCCGACGAGGATGCCCGCGCGCCTCGGCAGCCGTAGCTCGCGATCCCAGTAGGAGGCGACCGCGAAGCCGGCGGCGCCGATCAGGCCGGTGATCACCTGGGCCCACGTCGAGAAGCGCCCGAAGTCGTCGACCCACGAGAGCAGCGCCGGCAGGAGCAGGAAGCAGAGGCTCCCGGTTGCGAGCACGAAGAGCGCTCCGGCCAGCACGAGGTCGCCTGCGCGCCGCCGGAGCCGGTAGCGGCCGAGGAAGAGGTAGGCGGCGGTCGTCCCGACCACGACGGCGATCGTCTCGGCCACGACGTGCATGACGATGCTCCGGTAGGCGACGTCGAACGGGCGCACGAGGAGCACAAGAGCCGTGAATGCCGCCGAGAGGATCGCGACGACGACCGTCAGCGACCACGGTCCGAGCGCCGACCCGCTTCGGGACGGAGTGGATGCGAGGGTCGAGGGTGCCACGGGGGAGCGAGCGACAGGGTACCTTCGCGTCCACCCCGCGCCGGCACCACCGTCGAGCGTTGAGAAACATCAACGCTCTCGTGGAGAAACGTCAACGTTTCCTGGCCCTTGCAGGGGACGCACGCGGCTCGTCTCTGGTGCCGAATCAGAGGATGCCTGCGGACCTCCCTTCCCAGACTCTCGTCCGACGCCTGCGCGTGGGCCTCGGCGTCGTCCTCGCCTACGCGGGCTACATCGGGGTGCTGACGGCGCTTCGCGTCTACTGGAACTTCACGCTGACGCCCTACCTCGCGGGCTCGACCGCCGTCGCCGGGGCCGCGGACGCCGTGCTGATCGTCCTCGTGGCGGTCGGCTGCCTCGCCCCTCGCAGCCGGCGGCGGCTCGCCGGCCAGGAGGGGTTCGCGCTCGTGATGGCGCTCGGGATCAGCGTCGTGATGATGATCCTCGGCACGACGCTCGCCATGTACACGATGTCGAGCATGCGGAGCTCAACCGACTCGAGGCAGCGCGAACTGGCATATAGCGCCTCCGAAGCGGGCCTGAGCGCGGGAGTCGCGTACCTCAACAACAACGCTTCCGTGTGGCATACGTCCACTCCGATCACCGTCGGGCCGGTCACCCTCGGGCGGGGCGAGAAGTACACGATCACGCTCACCCCGAACTACCCGATCTGGACGGTCAAGTCGGTCGGGACAGCGCCCAACCAGACCCAGGGCAGCATGCCGGACACCCACGTCTCGCAGCGGAGCGTCCGGGTGAGCGCCGCGAGCTCCGGCGTCAACATCAGCCTCTGGAACATGTTCTTCTCCGACGCTCCGGTGGGGAACTGCCTGCACTGGAACGCGATCGTCGAGGTGCCGATGTACGTCCGCGGCGACCTGTGCGTCGACGCGAGCGGCGACAGCGACCCGATCGTCGGTTGGCCGCCCGCCTCGCTGCCCGGCGAACCGCAGCTCATGGTCGGCGGCATGATCGATATCACCCCGCCCGGCCACCTCGGCTACAGCGGGAAGTACTTCAACGTCATCCAGACCGGGCCCCCTTTGACGGCGAACTGCAGCGTCAGCGGCGGCGCGGCAGAGGCGTGCAGGCCCGCTATCCACATCGACGCGAATACGTTCCTGACCGGCACCCCGAACCTGGCCAAGCCCGTGATCGACCTCGCCGGCTGGTACAAGGACGCGCTGCCCGGCCCGAAGAACCCGTGCACGAGCGGCTCCTTCCCGGGCGGCTTCGACAACGACACCACCCAGAACAACAGCAACGGCACGATCAACCTGACCCCGGCGGCGGCGTACGACTGCATCTTCGCCAGCGGCGGCGTCGTCCAGGGCGAGGTCAAGTGGACTCCCGGCAGCCCCGGGACGCTCCTGGTGAACGGCACGGTGTTCTTCGACGGCAACCTCGTCGCGAACACCTCGTTCAACTACACGGGCCGCGCGACCTTCTACTTCGGCGGCACGATCACACTCGGCGCGGGCGTCAACGTCTGCGGGATCAGCGGTTGCACGAGCTCGTGGAACACGAACACCAACATGCTCATTCTCGTCTCCGGCTCCCCGAACGTGAGCCCGAGCTGGGCCGTGAACCTCAACGCGACCAGCAAGTTCCAGGGCGCGATCGAGGCGGTCGGCGACGTCAACCAGAACGGGACCCCGTCGAGCGGATCGACCGTGCAGGGCGGCATCATCGCGCACCAGATCTACAACCTCAGCCCGAACGACACCTGGGCGAACTTCAACCTGCCCGCGGCCGGGCAGCCCGGCACGACCAACGTGAGCGAGAGCCTCACTCCGGTCGCATCGAGCTTCTCGGGCTAGCAGCCCGGCGCGCAGGCGCCTCCCTCGCGAGGGCGACGCACGTCTCGATCAGCTTGCGCAGCGGCGCGGGCACGCACTCCTCGCCGCGCTCGGCGATCGCGCCGAGCACCTCGAGCGCCAGCATCGGCTTCGAGGCGTTGTCGATCGCCCGGCGGATGATCCGCCTCGGCGTCAGCGCGGCGCTGCTCAAAGGCCCGACCCTGGCGACCGTCTTGTAGACCTCCGCGTAGCCGTTGTGCCAGAGGAAGAGCTCGAGGTCCGGCTCGTGGAGCGCGGTCACGCGGAGCTCCGGCGGATCGGCGCCGGCGTAGCTCTCGGCGAGCGCACGGTAGACCTCGCCGGCCTCGTCGCCGTCCGCGAGGACGTGCCATTCGATCCCGAGGCCGTCGGCGGTGCGGATCGCCGGGTCGAGGCCCGCCTGCGCGTACTCCACGAGCGCGACGCCCTCCTGGGCGAGCTCGTAGCCGCACAGGCGGGCGAGCTCGGGCAGGAGCCAGGCCTCCGACTCGCCCTCGACGAGCAGCCAGCAGCGCGCGAACATCGCCTGCCCGCGGCGCGCGCGGAGGTGGTAGGTGACCCGCCGCAGGTCGGTCGGCGAGAGCGACCCCGCGTCGATGCGGGACTCGTAGACCGTGTCCTCGTGACGGACGAGGCGCCGCACGTTCCGCAGCGGGATCTCCCCCAGCAGGTCGGTCGACTCGGTCGTCAGGATTCGCTGCCAGCGGATCCGCGCGATAAGGCTCATCGCCGCGGCGAGCGTCATCACGTGCATGTAGGCCTCGAGGTCCTCGACAACGAGGATCGGCTCCGCGCCGGGCTCGAACGGCCGGTCGATCTCCTTCAGCAGCCCGGCGACCACGTACAGGACGCCGATGCGCTCGGCGCTCGTTCCCGACCACCCGGGACGCACCGACCCCGTGCCGCCTGAGAGCCCCATCACCTCGGCCACGACCGGGTGGACGGCGGACCGCTGCGGATCGAGGTACTGCTCGGCCTGCTCGATCACCTGCTTGGCCGCTGCGAAGCCCTGCTCCAGCTCGCGTTCCGGATCGGCAGCGGTCCCGTCCAGAAGCTCGGTGGCGCTGCGGAGCGACCCGCTCGACGAGCGCCCGGAGGTCGGCCGGCGCAGCGCGCGCATGCTCGTCGGTGCGTGCCCAGGTCGCACGGCGCAGCGAGATCACGGGGGTTCATCCGCCGCAGCCGGGTCAGGAGCTCGGGGTCGGAGTCGCCCTCGAACGACCAGGCCCGCGCCGGCCGCGACGAGCGTGCGTCGCTGCTCGCCGTCCGTCGAAGTCGAGCTCGACCCGCACGCCGGGCCCGAGCTGGGGCGGCCCCGCGATCGGGCTCGCCGCCGAGCACGTCGTCGAGGGCGTCCAGGAGGCGCCGCTTGCCGGAGTCGTTCTCTCCGACGACTGCAGTGATGTCGGGCTCGAGCTCGAGCGAGGCCGAGCGGATCCCGCTGTAGCCCTCGATCCGGAGCGACGCCAGCCTCATCGAGGGATCGTAGAGGGCGGCCGGTAGCCTGACCGCCGTGACCGCCGCCCGCGCCTACCTCCGCAGCCTCGATCCGCAGCTCCCGCGCTCGGTCTGGCTCGTCCAGATCGGCGGCGCCGTGAACGCGTTCGGCACCGGGATGGTGATCCCGTTCACGCTGATCTACCTGCACAACGTGCCGCGGGATCTCGCTCGCGGCGGCCGGCGGCGCACTGGCGGTCGCGGCGGTCGTGGCGCTCGCGGCCGGGTTCGCGGCCGGCAGCGTCGTCGACCGCGTCGGCGGCCGGAACACGCTCGCGTTCGGCCTCCTGCTGCAGACGATCTCGATGGCTCTCTTCCCGCAGGTTCGCACCGCCTGGGAGGCGGCCGCGCTGCTCGCGCTCCAGGGGATCGGCACCGCGTGCTTCTGGCCGGGACAGTCCACCCTGCTCGCGCGCCTCGCGGATGCGGACACGCGCCACCACGCCTACGCGCTGCAGCGGGTCAGCATGAACCTCGGGATCGGGCTCGGCGGCATCGTCGGCGGGCTGATCGCGACCACGGCCGACCCGCACAGCTTCACGGTGCTCTACCTCCTCGACGCCGCCACCTTCCTCGCGTTCGTCGTCGTGCTCGGCTTCGTGCGCGGAGCCGAGGCCCGGGCCGGCGGCCGCCGGTGAAGCCAAGCCGGGCTACCGCGAGGTCCTCCGCGACCGGCCGTTCCTCGCGCTGCTCGGGCTGAACGTGGTGTTCGTCGCCGCAGGCTACGAGACCCTGCTGCTCACACCCGTCTACGCCAAGAACCAGGCAGGCGTGAGCGAGCGCTGGATCGGGATGATCTGGTTCGCCAACACCCTGTTCATCGTGCTCGCGCAGATGCCGATCTCGAAGTGGCTCGAGGGTCGCCGGCGGATGCTCGCCCTCGCGGCGATGAACGTCTGCTTCGCGGCCGCCTCGCTCGTGATCCTGGTCGGAGGCACCTTCTTCGAGGCGGGCGCAGCGGCGCTCGTGATGATCGGGGCGACGCTGATCTTCGCCGTCGGTGAGTGCCTGCAGGGACCGACGCAGGGCGCGCTCGTCGCCGACATGGCGCCGACGCACCTGAGCGGCCGCTACTTCGCGCTCTCCAGCATGTCGTGGAGCACCGGTGCGATCCTCGGCCCCGCGATCGGCGGCGTGCTCCTCGGCTGGCACCCGAACGCGGTCTGGCCGCTCGCGGCCTGCGCCTGCCTGCTCGCGGGCGCCGGCTGCCTCGCGCTGGAGCGGCGCCTGCCGGCGGCTCTGCGCCGGACGCCGCGGGTCGCGGCGAGCCTCGTCCCGTCCGGGTTGGAGGGTGTTCCCGCGGGCTCGAGCGGGTAGAATGCGCCGCATGCCGACGCCGATCCTGGACGACCCTCTCAGTACCGATGCCCAGCCTGCCCCGCATCAAGCGCTCGCAGCGGCAGCGCGCCTGCCGAGGGCGTCGCTCGGCCTCGAGCCGCGGCTCGCTGAGCTCGAGCGCCGCCGGGCTCACCTGGGTCCACCTCGACACGCCCCTGCCCGACGAGGCCGCGGCAGCTCGCGCAGCGCTTCGGCTGGCACCCGCTCGACCTCGAGGACGTGCTCTCGAAGCGCCAGCGGCCGAAGATCGACGAGTACCCCGAGTACCTCTTCGTCGTCCTCCACTTCCCGGTCTACGACAAGACGATCCAGCGGCTGAACGCGGCCGAGCTCGACGTCTTCCTCGGCCCCGACTTCCTCGTCACGCTGCCGAACGTCGAGCTGCTGCCCGGTGACACGGCTCTTCGACGCGCTGCCGCGACGACGAGGAGCTGCGCGACGAGCTGTTCGCGAAGGGCTCGGGCTACCTGCTCTACGAGGTGCTCGACGACCTCTTCGACTACTGCTTCCCGATCCTCGACAAGATCGGCCACAAGCTCGACTCGATCGAGGACGAGATGTTCGAGGGGCGCGCGGAGGACGTCGTGCGCGACATCTCCAACGTGAAGCAGGAGATCATCTCCTACCGCAAGATCATCAAGCCCGAGCGCGCGACGCTGCGCGCTGCTCGAGCGCCACACCGAGCGCTTCCTGCCCGAGGCGCTCGAGCTCTACTTCGACGACATCGTCGACGCGACCGAGCGGATCTGGGACCTGCTCGACAACTACAAGGAGGTCGTCGAGGCGCTCGAGGCGACGAACGAGTCGGTGATCCGCACCGCCAGAACGACGTGCTGCGCCTGCTCACGGTCTTCAGCGTGATCATCCTGCCGCTGACGTTCATCTCGGGCATCTTCGGGATGAACGTGGACTTCCCGGGCTTCGGGACCGCGGCCGCGTTCTGGGTGATCGCAGGCGTGATGGTCGGGGTGCTCGTCGCGATGGTCGCGTTCTTCCGCCTCAAGCGCTGGCTGTGAAATGCGGCGGAGCGGCGGGGCTCGGTGCCCCGCCGCTCCGTTCGCTCACTACGGGCCGGTGACCGTGCCGACCTTGACCGCGGTGAGCCGCGGCTGGAACACCTGGATCGAATCGCCGGCCAGGCTCGCGCACACGAGCTTGAGCGGATCGCCCGCGGCCACGGGGCCTGCGGTGGTGAGCGCCATCGTCGCTGCGCCCGAGTGGCCGACCCCGAGCGATGGGGGCAGGTCTGAGATCCCCTCGACGAGGAACGTGGCTCCGCTATAGAGGTCGCAGTAGAACCTCGCAGGGGCGGTTGTGTCGGAGTTGCCCGCCCACAGCGAGGCCGAGAAGACATAGCTCCCTGCCGGGAGGCCGGTCAGAGTCACGACCGGCGCCTCAGTCGCCGTGAGACCCGTCTGGTCGTACCCCGTGGCGACGTACCCGTCACTCGGACCGATTGGCCCCTGAGCCCCCTGGGGCCTTGGGGACCCGTGGCACCGAAAGGCCCGGTGGCGCCGCTTGCGCCGGCTGTCCCGGCGGGACCCGCCGGACCGGTTGCACCGGCCGGCCCGGTCGGACCTGCAGGCCCGGTCGCTCCGGTCGAACCCGTCGAGCCCTTGGCCCCGCCGGGCCGGTCGGGCCCGCAGGCCCGGTCGCTCCCGTTGCACCCTTCGGACCCGTCTGGTTCCAGTCGAGCGCGGTCTCGCCCGATTTGCACTGGCTGGACGAGCTGACGACCCGAACGTCGCCGTCCGACCTCGCGTAGCAGCGGTGGATCACTCCGTTGGAATCGGGGAATGCCGACGTTCGACCACAAGGCTGCGCCCGACGCTGCACCAACGAGAACAGGCGCACCCTCAGCCACCCAGAACAGCCGCGAGTGAAGTGCACGCTTTGCCGCAGAAAGCATGTCAGTCTACCGTCTAGGAGTCCTCCTCGCAGGGCTTACTCCCCGGGCGAGGCGCGTCAATCGGCCCATCACGCTTCCATTCCGGAAGCACGCGTGATATGCCCAAGGGGTGCGCTTGCTCCGACGCTCCCGGCGGTCCAGAGAACGGCTCCGACCGCTGGGCGAGGCCGAGTGCTACCACCGGCTGCACGGCGAGCGCGACAACGACGTGCGCGTCGTCAAGCTCGAGCCGCGGCGGCCCCGGTTCCAGCTCCGGGTGACGGGCGAGGACCTGCGCCGCCGCTTCGAGGAGCGGCTCGAGAAGCGCTCGCCGGACGGGAGCTGACGGTGACCGAGCGCCTCTGGGCGCCCTGGCGGCTCGAGTACATCGAGCGCGCGGACGAGCAGGAAGGGTGCGTGTTCTGCAACGCGGTCGAGGCCGGCGAGGAGTCGGAGGACGCGCTCGTCGTCCATCGCGGCAGGCTCGCGTTCGTGCTCCTGAACCGGTTCCCGTACACCTCCGGCCACCTGATGGTCGCGCCCGTGCGGCACGTCGGCGACTACGGCGACCTCGAGGACGACGAGGCGCTCGAGATCCATGCGCTCACCCAGACCTCGCTCGCCGTGCTCGCGCAGGCGTACGCGCCGCACGGCTACAACGTCGGCTGGAACCTCGGCCGCGCCGCGGGCGCCGGCGTGCTCGACCACATCCATCTCCACGTCGTGCCGCGCTGGGGCGGCGACACGAACTTCATGCCGGTGCTCGCCGACATCCGCGTGATCCCGGAGGCGCTCGCAGAGACGCGGCGCCGGCTCGCGGCCGACTGGCCCACCGGGTAGCGGATCAGGCTGCGGTCGCCGGAGCCACGGCCGCCTTCGCCGCCGCCTCCTGCTTGCGGCCCACGAGGACATACTTCACGCTCTCCATCGTCAGGAACGCCGTGACGACGGCGATCAGGACCGGCGCGGTCTCGAGCGGCCCCAGCTGAGTCGTGAACGCGGCTAACAGGACCATCGAGAACGGCGCCGACACGACGGCACCGGGGACGGCGGCGAGCATGCAGGCGAACGACAGCCCGAGCGGGACGCTCGTGAAGATCTCGTGGATGGCCGCCCCCGCCGTTCCGCCGATGAACAGCGCCGGGAAGACCGGCCCGCCCACGAACCCGCTTGCCTGGCAGACGGCGAACGTGACGATCTTGCCGAGCACGATCGCCACCATCAACGCGGCGCCGAGTGCTCCGGCATCGGTGACGACGCTCGTCAGCTGCGAGCTGCCGGTGAACATCGTGAGCGGCAACATCACGCCCACGACGCCGAACACCACGCCGCCGATCGTCGCCCGGAGCACGATCGGCTTCACCCGCTCGAACAGCACCGTCGCAACCTTCACGACCAGCGCCAGAACAGTCACGACGACGGCGGCGAGCACCCCGAAGCCGACCCCCAGGAGCAGCTGCCAGCCGTGGTATGCGAACGGCGGCACCTGGTAGGCATCCACGAAGAACGCGCCTGCGATCGCGAAGTAGATCCCGAACGAGATGCTGGACGCGACGATCGTCGTAACCAGGGTCTTGGTCATCCTCGCTCCAGCGGGGCGCGCCACCTCGAGGATCAGCATCACGACGATCACGGTGCTCGAGAACAGCCCGCCGTACGCACCCGCAAAGCCCGAGAGGCCGGTCGTCGTCTGGTCCTCCGCACTGAGCCGGCCGCGCTTGGAGGCCCAGCTCGCGGCTCCGCCGCCGATCGTGCCGAGAGCCTTCTCGGGGCCGAGGCTCGCGCCGCCGATCAGCGAGACCGCCGAGACGGCCACGATGCCCGGAACCGAGCTCGGGTCGATGTACCCCGTCTTCAGGTCCGTGATCAGGCTCGGGGTCTGGTCAGGGACGCGCAGCAGACGGTGCAAAAGCCCGACGGCCAGGCCGGCAGCCGCGGTGACGGCCACCCACCACCACTCCCCGCCGAACCACCCGAAGTCGGTGCTCGTGAACCAGTTGTTCCCGACCCCGACCACTCCCATGAACGCCAGTGCGCCGAACGCGCCAAAGACGCCCAGCGCAGCCGCGTACCCCATCAGGACCCAGAACGCGCGCGTCTGAGTGAACGGAACGGGGTTCGGTTCGGGGGGTGCTGAGCTCATGAGGAGTCTCCGTCCGGTTGAAGCGGGCGACGGGATTCGAACCCGCGACCCTCAGCTTGGGAAGCTGATGCTCTACCAACTGAGCTACACCCGCGCTACGCCCTGAACGATAACGCTACGACACGGCTTCTGCCGCCGGCGCCGCGTGGCTCTCCCAGTACCGGTTCAGCGCGCCCTGGACCTTCACCATCCAGACGAACCAGCCCACGATCGGCAGGATCACCCAGAGGCCCGTCCAGCCCGTCATCGGGGGGCTCTCGTCGTCGCTCTTGTACATCTGGCCGAGCTCGGACGGGATCACGAAGTAGTTGACGATCGAGATCACGATCGCGATCACGAGGCCGAGCACGCCGCCGAGGCCCTGACCCGTTCGCCTCTTCATCTCCTCGAAGGTCTTGTAGGTCCAGTACAGGTGGTAGATACCGAGCGTGATGATCGAGATCACGATCACGAAGAAGATCCCGCGCGGCTGACCGAGCGGACCGGAATTGCTCACGGAGTCACCTCCATCCGAGGGAACCGCGACTCTAGCCACGGCGTCGGCGGGCGGCCGGAGCCGAGAGCATCGCGGCGGAGGTGCCCCAGGCGTCGACCTCACAGGCGGCGTAGCGCTCCATCGCGCCGGGAGCGACGCCCCGGTCGAGGCAGCGCCCGGTTCCCGACGTGCAGACGAGGGTGCTGCCGGGGTCGCCGGGCGCGAACGCATCGGGACCGTCGTGCCGGTAGATCTCGATCCGTTGCACGCGCGGGTCGGCCGCGACGCCGGCCGTGACCCGCACCCCTCGCACCGTTCCGACGGCGGTAACCGTGAGCGGCTCCGCGGGCCTCGTCAGGTCGGCGAGCGCGTTCCGCATGAACTGCTGCACCCGCGGGTCGGCGTATGCGGAGCCGTGGTCCCCGTTGCCCGAGTCGTCGAGCCCCCAGCCGAACTGCAGCGAGCCGCTCGCGAAGACCCGCGCTCCCGACGTCGCCGTGTACCGGACCGCGTCGGCCTGGCCGGGAGGGGCGTCGTGGTGGAAGAGGACGGTGAGCCCCGGGATCTGGCAGTCCGTCGGCAGGTACGGGCCGGGGACGCGGTCGTACTCGCGGCCGACGAGATTGGCGAGCGTGGCGCCCGCGCCGAGCCCGGTCCCCTGGAGCCATGGGTCCGCAGCGCCGGCAGGCGTCACCGTGTAGTCGGCCTGGCCGAGGCCGCCGATGTGCATCACGCCGAGGAGCGCGCACTCGTACCGCGGCGGCACGAGCGAGCGGAAGAGCGTGGTCTTGAGAGACGGGTCGGGATTCGGGTCGGCCGCGGACTTGTAGCCGACGATCGTCCGCCGGTCGTCCTCGTAGCGCACCTGCCAGTAGCCGGTGTTCGAGCCCATGAATGCGAGGTTCGTGCCCTCGGCGCGAGCGGTCTCGAAGGCGTCGCGCTCGCCCTTCGTCCAGTACTCGCCGTGGCCGACCGTCATCACGAGCCGGTGGCGCAGCAGCGAGCCCGGGTCGCGGTCGGTGTCGACGTCGGTCTGGTAGGAGACGTCGTAGCCTCCGCGCTCGAGGAACCGCGCGACCTGGATCTCCCACTCGAGCGGCGAGGCCTGGCTCCCGGCCCGGTCGATCGTGTACGGCCGGTCGAAGGAGACACGGTTCGCCGCGACGCCGCCCTCGCTCGAGAAGCCGTAGAGGCTCTTTCCGGCCCAGGAGTTGTACGCCTGCCACGTGTTCACGGGAACCTGGACGAGGATCGCCGACGCTCGCAGCAGCGGCTCCCGCACCACGAAGAAGATCGAGTACGAGCCGCCGGAGGCCGCGCCGCTCGTGACGACGACGCGCGCCTCGTAGTAGCCGCTCACCCAGAGCGGCGAGGGCACGAGCGTGTCGGTCACGGGCCACCCCGCTCGCGCGATCCCCGTCGCCGGGTCCGGGGCCGGGCGCGTCGGTTCGAGCGGCGCTGCCCGGTCGCCGTCGCACGAGGGCAGGCAGGCAACGCGGCGGCCGCCGAGGCCCCGGTACCAGCCGAGCCGGTAGACGTCGATCCGGTAGCGAGCCGGCACGGAGGCGGCGACGTGGAGCTCGAGCTTGTCGCCCGGCGCGACGCTCGTCGCGCCCGCGTATCCCTGAATCGCCGCCGTCGGCCGCACCGAGGCCCAGCTCTGGCTTCCGGGCAGCGCGTTCTCGGCGGCGATCGGGCTCGTGGCGGCGTGCGCCGGCGCCGCGCAGACGAGCGCGCAGACGGCCACCGCGAGCCGAACCCTGGGAACTGCGCCCTCCCTCCGAAAGACAAGAGGGGCGCCCGCCGCAGCGCCGCCCCTCTCGTCGCGCGACTATAGACCCATCGCTATGCGATTGTCACGTCGTCGCAGAGGTACACGTCCTGGATGGCGTGGAGGATCTCGACACCCTCTGCGGTGGGACGCTGGAACGCCTTGCGGCCGCTGATCAGGCCGACGCCGCCCGCCCGCTTGTTGATCACCGCGGTGCGCACCGCCTGGGCGAGGTCGCCCGCGCCCGAGGAAGCGCCGCCGCTGTTGATCAACGGCGCGCGGCCCATGTAGCAGTTGGCGACCTGGTAGCGGGTGAGATCGATCGGGTGGTCGGTCGTGAGCTCCGAGTAGACCTTCGCGTTCGTGAGCCCGAAGGTGACCCCGTCGCTGTTCAGCGCCGGGTAACCGCCGTTGTTCTCGGGCAGCTTCTGCTTGATGATGTCCGCCTCGATCGTGACGCCGAGGTGGTTCGCCTGGCCCGTGAGATCGGCCGCGACGTGGTAGTCGACGCCGTCCTTCTTGAAGGCCGAGTTGCGCAGGTAGCACCAGAGCACCGTCACGAGCCCGAGGTCGTGCGCGGCCTCGAACGCCTCGCTTACCTCGATGATCTGCCGGCGCGACTGGTCGGAGCCGAAGTAGATCGTCGCGCCGATCGCGACCGCGCCCATCTCGAACGCCTTCTGCACCGTGCCGTACATGGTCTGGTCGTGGACGTTCGGATAGCTGAGGAGCTCGTTGTGGTTGATCTTCACGATGAACGGGATCCGGTGCGCATAGCGGCGGCTCACGGCCCCGAGCACGCCGATCGTCGAGGCGACCGCGTTGCAGCCGCCCTCGATCGCGAGCTCGACGATGTTCGCCGGGTCGAAGTACGCGGGGTTCGGCGCGAAGCTGGCGCCGGCCGAGTGCTCGATCCCCTGGTCGACGGGGAGCACGCTCATGAACCCGCTGCCGCCGAGCCGGCCGTGGTCGAGCATCAGCTGCAGGTTGCGCAGCACGTTGTTCGAGCGGTCGCTCTGCGCGACGACGCGGTCGACGAAGTCCGGCCCCGGCAGGTGCAAGAGCGAGCGGTCGATCGTCTTGGACTCGTGCTCCAGGAGGCTCGAGGCCTCGTCGCCGAGGAGCTCCGCGATCCTGTCGATTCCCTGTCCGGTTGCCACTGCCATCTCGGTCACATCCCTTGGGTGTCGTTAGCTCTCGTAGGTCACATCAGAGAGCTTAGACAGCTTGGCAAACCGATGGCGCGCCTCGATCCGGCGCACCGTGCCCGACCGCGACCGCATCACGAGCGAGTCGGTCACCGCGCCGTCGCGGATCGTGCGGACGCCGCGCAGCAGCGGGCCGCTCGTGACTCCGGTCGCGGCGACGAAGATGTCCTCGCCCGTGACGAGGTCGTCCTGCGTGAGCACGCGGTCGAGGTCGTAGCCGGTGCCGAGAAGCGCCTGGCGCTCCTCGTCGTTGCGGGGCCAGAGCTTGGCCTGGAGCGCGCCGCCGACGCACTTGAGCGCGGCGGCCGAGATCACGCCCTCCGGCGTGCCGCCGATCCCCATCAGCATGTCCACCCCGGTCGCGCCCTGCGCCGCCGCGATCGACGGGGCGACGTCGCCGTCGCGGATCAGGTTCACGCGCACGCCCGCCTCGCGCAGCTCCTCGATCAGCGCGGTGTGCCGCTCGCGCTCGAGCACGACGACGGTGAGCGCGCCGATCGGCTTGCCCTTCGCCTCGGCGACCCGTCTCACGTTCTCGGTGGGAGTCGCGTCGATGTCGATCGCGTCGGCGGCGTCCATCCCGACCGCGATCTTGTTCATGTAGAACGCGGCGCCGGGGAAGAACATCGAGCCGCGCTCGGCCGCTGCGATCACGGCGATCGCGTTCGGCTGGCCGAGCGCCGTCAGCCGGGTGCCCTCGAGCGGGTCGACGGCAACGTCGAGCTCGGCCCCCGCGCCGTTGCCGATCCGCTCGCCGTTGTAGAGCATCGGCGCCTCGTCCTTCTCGCCCTCGCCGATCACGACGACGCCGTTCATCGTCACGGTCTCGAGCATCAGCCGCATCGCGTCGACGGCGGCCTGGTCGGCCTCCTCCTTCCGGCCGCGGCCGATCCAGACGCGAGGCGCCCATCGCTGCGGCCTCCGTCACCCTCACGAGATCGAGCGCGAGGTTCCGGTCGGGCGGGCTCACGCGGCAATCCTAACCTCGGTCTCGACCGGCTCGCGAAGCACGATCACGACCCCGCCGGCGACGACGAGCGCGCCGCCGACGATCACCTGCCACCCGAGCGGCTGGCCGAGCAGCGCCCAGGCGAGCACGGCCGCGCTCACCGGCTCGAGATAGGCGAGGATCCCGACCGCCTGCGCGGTCACGTGCGCGAGCAGGCTGACGTAGATGTAGCCCGAGAGCGCCGTGAAGACGACGCCGAGCAGGAGCACGTAGAAGATCTCGGAGCCGCGTGGGATCACCTGGCCTGCTGTGGCCAGGAACGGTGCGAGCGCGACCGCCGCGATCCCGTAGCTCCACGCGGTGATCGTGACGGGCCCCATCCCGGCCCGGAGGCGCTTCGTCCCGATCACGAGCAGGGCGTATGTGATCGCGGCGGCGATCCCCGTCGCGATCGCAAGCGGCCGCGCGTGCGTCCCGCCCGGGCTCCAAGTGCTCATGAGCACAAGGCCCGCGGCGGCCGGGACCAGGGCGACGAGCGCGACCCGGCTCCGCCGCTCGGGCAGGAACAGCGGTGCGAGGAGCGCGAGGAAGATCGGCGCGGTGTAGACGGTCAGCACCGCCACCGCGACCGACGACAGCTTGATCGTCTCGAAGAACAGGTACCAGTGCACGGCGAGCACGATGCCGACCGCGGCCATCATCCGGCGCTGCTCGGTCACGCGGAGCAGGTCGGTGCGGCCGACGATCGCGCACGCGGCCGTGACGGTGACCGCGGCGATCGCGACGCGCCAGAAGACGAGCACCGTCGCCGACAGGTCGACGTGCGCGACGATCACCGAGATCAGCCCCCAGGAGGCCGCAAGGGCGGCGACGTACAGGTTCCAGCGCACCTACATCCGGTCGGGCGCGTCGACCCCGACGAGGTCGAGGCAGCGCGCCGTGACCGTGCGGGTCGCCTCGCAGAGCCCGAGCCGGAAGGCCTCGGCCTCGGTGCCGAGCACCTTGTGGTCGTGGTAGAAGCGGTGGAAGTCGTCGGCGAGCCGGATCGCGTAGTTCGGGATCGCCTGCGGGCTTCGGCGCTCCGCCGCCTCGGCGGCGATCGCCGGGAACTCGACGAGCCGCTTCACCAGCTCGCGCTCCGCCGGGGCGAGCTCGGCGGGCGGCTCCGCGCCCGGGCGTGCGCCCTCGGCGTTGCGCAGGATCCCGGCCACGCGCGCGTGCGCGTACTGGACGTAATACACAGGGTTCTTCTGACTCTTCTCCGCCGCGAGATCGATGTCGATCTCGATCGCCTGGTCGGGGCCGCGGTTGACGAGGTACCAGCGCGCGGCGTCGACCCCGATCTCGTCGATCAGCTCGTCGAGGAAGACGACGTCGCCGCGCCGCTTCGACATCTTGGTCGCCTCGCCGCCCCTCGTGAGGTGGACGAGCTGGTAGATCAGCACCTCGATCCGCCCGGGATCCTCGCCGAGCAGCGCCGCCGCGGCCTTGAGCCGGCCGACGTAGCCGTGGTGGTCCGCACCGAGCACGTAGATCGCCGGGTCGAAGCCGCGCGCCAGCTTGTTGCGCGCGTAGGCGAGGTCGGCGGCGTAGTAGGTGTAGCTGCCGTCGGAGCGGATCACGACGCGGTCCTTGTCGTCGCCGAACTTCGAGGTCGGCGCCCAGGTCGCGCCGTCCGCCTCGTACGTCTCGATCGCGGCGAGCACCTCGGGGATCTCGGCCTCGACGACGCTCTGCCGCTCCCAGGTGTCGAAGTGGATCCGGAAGCGCTCGAGCGTCGCCTCGATCGACTGCAGCATCCGCGGCACCGGGTCGCCCGGCTCGGCCGCGAGCTCGTCGACGTAGGCGCCCATGTAGCCGTCCTCGGGCGGCTCCTCCCCGCGCCGCCGCGCCTCGACCGACTCGCGGAAGCGGTCCATCTGCGCGCCGGTGTCGTTGTAGTAGTACTCGCGCTCGACCTCGTTCCCCGCGAAGGCGAGCAGCCGCGCGACCGAGTCGCCGTAGGCCGCGTTGCGGGCGGTCGCGACCGTCACCGGCCCGGTCGGGTTCGCGGACACCATCTCGACCTGGATCCGCTGCACGGGGTCGGCGCTGCCCGAGCCGTAGTCCGGCTCGAGCGCCTCGGACAGGGCCTGCCCGAACCAGGCGGGCTCGAGGAAGATGTTGACGAAGCCCGGCCCGGCCACCTCGGCGCGCTCCACCTCGGGCAGCGCTTCGGCCGCCGCGACGAGCTCGTCGGCGATCGCCCGGGGCGGCTTGCCGAGCTCCTTCGCGAGCCTGAGCGCGATTCCGGTCGCGTAGTCGCCGTGCCCGGGATCGCTCGGACGCTCGAGCTTGACCGGGGCTCCGGCCACCGCCGCCAGCGCCTCGGCGAGGCGATCGAGCGCTCTAGGCGGCAAGGCGGGGGCTGAGGTCCCGGTCAAATCGCCTGTATCGTACGGGTGTGGACGACGAGAGCAACGAGCGCCATCTCAACATCCATCTCGACCCGGACCAGATGGCGGGCGTCTACGCGAACTTCGCGAACGTCAGCTTCTCCGACTACGAGTTCACGATCACCTTCGCCCGCATCGACCACGAGGTCGAGGACGGCGCCGTGCCCGGAGTCGTCGTCTCGCGCGTGAACATGTCCACGAGATTCACGGCCGAGCTGATCGAGGCGATGAAGGACAGCTACTCGAAGTGGTCGAGCCGCGAGGAGATCAAGAACCTCCCCGAGGTGCCGCCGAGCCCGTAGCACGATGCGCGTCGCGGTTCTCTCGGACATCCACGGGAACCTCCACGCGCTCGAAGCCGTCCTCGACGCGGCGAGCGCCGGACGAGGTCTGGTGCCTCGGCGACGTGGTCGGCTACGGGGCGCGGCCGAACGAGTGCTGCGAGCTCGTGCGCGCACGCACAGCCGTCTGCCTCGCGGGCAACCACGACCTCGTCGTCATCGGCGTGCTCGGGCTCGAGGAGTTCAGCCACGACGCGGCCGACGCCGCCGCCTGGTCGAAGTCGCAGCTGACCGAGGAGAACCGCGCCTACCTCGCCGGGCTGCCGTCGCTGGCCGAGCGCGACGGGACGCTGCTCGCGCACGCCAGCCCACGCGACCCCGTCTGGGAGTACGTGCTCAGCAACGACGTCGCGCGCGCCTCGCTCGAGGCCACGGACGCGCCGCTCGTGCTGGTCGGCCACAGCCACGTCGCACTCGACCTCCGGCTCGCCGACGGCGACCTCACCGGCGGGCTCGCCGCCGCGGGGACGGAGGTCGACCTCGACTCGGGGCGCTGGCTCCTCAACCCGGGCTCGGTCGGCCAGCCGCGCGACGGCGACCCGCGGGCGGCCTGGCTCCTCGTCGACTACGAGGCGCGGCGCGCCACGTTCGAGCGCGTCGAGTACGACGTCGAGGCGACGCAGGCGGAGATCCGCGCGGCGGGCTGCCCGAGCTGCTCGCCGCCCGGCTGGCGGCCGGCAGCTAGCTCTCGACGGGCTGGGCGACCGAGGCGGTCGCGCCGGAGAACGTGATGCCCTCGCGGCCGAGTGCGAGCTGCACCTCGTCGCGGGCCGTGTAGATCCGCCACTTGACGGTGGCGAGCGTGATCTCGAGCGCGTCGGCGATCTCGGCGTACGACATCCCGACGACGTCGCGCAGGAGCAGCGCCATCTTCAGGTCGACGTTCAGGTCCTCGACCGCGCGCCAGAGCGCGTCGATCGTCTCGGCCCGCTCGTACGGCGCGTCGTAGACCTCGAGCGGCGGCGCGTCCTCGATCGACATCAGCGAGCGCGGCCGGCGCTCGAGCGACGCGCAGCTCGTCGAGCACGCGGTTCTTCGTGACCTGGAACATCCAGGTCGTGAAGCGCGAGCGGAGGGAGAACTTCGGCAGCCCCTGGTAGATGCGGAGGAAGACCTCCTGCGTCAGATCCTCGGCGAGGGAGCGGTCGCGGACGAGCCGCAGCACGTAGTTGAAGACCGGCGTCTCGTAGGTCCGCACGATGATCGCGAAGGCGCGTTCGTCTCCGCGCTGCGCCTTCTTGAGGACTCCGAAGTCGGGTTGAGGTAGTGCCACAGGTGCACCTGATTATGCAGACGCCCCGGCCGACGTGTGTTGAGCGATCATTACGGCGTCGTTAAGTCCCGGCCCGTCATCTCGGGCGGCTGCTCGATTCCGAGCAAAGCGAGCGCCGTCGGGGCGAGGTCGGAGAGCTCGCCCCCGCCGCGAGCGCGCCCTCGGCGGTGAGGATCAGCGGCACCGGGTTCGTCGTGTGCGCGGTGAGCGGGCTGACGCCGTCGGCCTCGAACATCTGCTCCGCGTTGCCGTGGTCGGCCGTGATCAGGCAGACGCCGCCCGCGCGGTCGACCGCCTCGATCGACGGTGCCGAGGCACGGTCCGTCGTCTCGACCGCCTCGACCACGGCCGGGATCACGCCGGTGTGGCCGACCATGTCCGGATTGGCGAAGTTGACGACCAGCGAAGCGGTAGCCGTTGCCGACCTCGCGCCGCGACGCTGGCGGCGACCTCCGGCCCGGACATCTCGCGGCTTCTGGTCGTAGCTCGGCACGTCGCGGGGCGACGGCACGAGGATCCGCGTCTCCCCGGGCCACTCCTGTTCCTCGCCGCCGTTGAAGAAGTAGGTCACGTGCGCGTACTTCTCGGTCTCGGCGACGTGGAGCTGGCGGGCGCCGTGCGCGGCGAGCACCTCGGCGAGCACGTTCGGGACGTTCTGCTCCGGAAACGCGACCGGGCAGTCGAGGTCGTCGCGGTAGCGCGTCATCGTGGTCAGGTCGTAGCCGCCGTCGAGCAGCCGCGCGGTGAGCTGGCGGCCGCGGTCGGGGCGGAAGTTGAAGAAGATCGCGGCGTCGCCCGCGCTCGAGGCGCGGCCGGCCGCTGACGACGACCGGGACGATGAACTCGTCGGTGACGCCGGCGTCGTAGCTCGCCTGGACGGCGGCGATCGGGTCGTCCGCGGCGGGATCCGGTCCCCGCGTGATCGCGGCGAGCGCGAGGTCGGTGCGATCCCAGCGCTTGTCGCGGTCCATCGCGTAGTAGCGGCCCGCGACGGTCGCGATCCGCTCGGCCGGCAGCTCGGCGAGGTCGGCGAGCGCCGCGTGCGGCGAGACGTCGCGCCCGTCGGTGAAGGCATGGATCCACGTCTGCTCCGCCTTGCCCTCGCGGCGGGCGAGCTCGAGCAGCGCCTGGACGTGCGTCGATGTGGGAGTGGACGCCGCCGTGGGAGACGAGACCGAGCAGGTGCACGTTCGCGCCGCGCGCGGAAGGCCGAGACGAGCGCCTCGTTCTCGAAGAGCGCGCCGCTCTCGATCGCGCGGTTGACGCGCATCAGGTCCTGGTAGAGCACGCGGCCCGAGCCGATCGTCAGGTGGCCGACCTCGGAGTTGCCCATCTGCCCGGGCGGCAGTCCGACCGCCTCGCCGGAGGCCTCGATCGTCGTGTGCGGGAAGCGTCGCCCAGAGCCGGTCGAAGACGGGCGTGTCGGCGAGCGAGACCGCGTTCCCCGGGCCGGGCGGGGCACAGCCCCAGCCGTCGAGGATCACGAGCGCTACGAGCGGATAGGTGCGGCCGACCGGCAAATCGCGGCGAACGACTCGGGATCGAGGGAGGCGCCGCCGACGAGCGCGCCGTCGACGTCGGGCTGCGACATCAGCTCGGCGGCGTTGTCGGGCTTGACCGAGCCGCCGTAGAGCACCGGCGCGTCGAGCAGCGACTTGATGAACGCGTGCGCCTCCTGGGCGAGCTCCGGCGTCGCCGTCTTGCCGGTGCCGATCGCCCAGACTGGCTCGTAGGCGATCACGAGCGCGGGATGCGGCTCGAGCACCGAGAGCTGCCGCGCGCAGCACGGCCTCGGTCTCGCCCGCCTCGCGCTCGTCCTCGAGCTCGCCGACGCAGGCGATCACGCGCAGGCCGCCGGCGAGCGCTGCGGCCGCGCGGCGGCCGACCGTCTCGTCGGTCTCGCCGAAGTACTGGCGGCGCTCGGAGTGCCCGACGATCGCGCCCGTGACGCCGAGCTCGTGCAGCATCGAGACCGAGATCTCGCCGGTGAAGGCGCCGTCGGCGCGCCCAGTGGACGTTCTGCGCGAATACGGTCGCGCCGCCTGCGACCGCGGCCGCGAGCGAGACGTAGGGCGGGCAGAGCACCGACCTCGACCCCGGCCGGCGGCTCGAACGCCGCGCAGAACTCGGCCGTCTCCGCCGGCCCCTTGAACATCTTCCAGTTGCCGGCGATGAGCTTCATTCGGCCTCCGGGATCGCGGCCACGCCGGGGAGCTCCTTGCCCTCGAGCAGCTCGAGCGAGGCGCCGCCGCCGGTCGAGACCCACGAGACGCTGTCCGCGAGCCCGAGCTCGTTGACCGCGCGCACCGAGTCGCCGCCGCCGACGACCGTGTACGCGTCGGCGTCCGCGACGGCCTGCGCGACGGCCTTCGTGCCCTCCGCGAAGCGCGGCCACTCGAAGACGCCCATCGGGCCGTTCCAGAAGACCGTCTTCGCGCCGAGCAGATCGCTCGCGGAACGCCGCGCGCGTCTCCGGGCCCGATGTCGAGGCCGAGCCAGCCGTCGGGCACCGCGTCGACGGGGACGATCGCCGACTCCGCGTCCGCCTCGAACGCTGCGGCCGCGACCACGTCGGTCGGGAGCGCGACCGGGAACGAGAGCGGGTTCTCGACGCGCAGCTCCTCGGCCATCTTGCCGCCGACCAGCACGGTGTCCGCCCGGCCGCCGAGATGCTCGAGCACGCCGAGCTTGTCGTCGACCTTCGCGCCGCCGGCGACGATGACGAACGGCCGCTCGACCTCGCCGAGCAGGCGCCCGAGGTGCTCGAGCTCCGCCTCGAGCAGCAGGCCCGCATAGGCGGGCAGCAGCTGCGCGACGCCTCGGTCGACGAGTGCGCGCGGTGCGCCGAGCCGAACGCGTCGTTGACGTAGAGGTCGCAGCCCTCGGCGAGCTCGCGCGCGAAGCCGGGGTCGTTCTTCGTCTCGCCCGGGTCGAAGCGCGTGTTCTCGAGCACGTGGATCCGGTCGTCCGGCAGCAGCTCGTGCAGCCGCGCCGCGACCGGCGCGATCGCGAACTCGCGCGGTCCTCCTCGGTCTTCGGCCGGCCGAGATGCGAGCAGACGCGCACCTCGGCGCGCCGCGCGTCGAGCAGGAGCTCGAGCGTCGGCAGCGAGGCGCGGATGCGCGTGTCGTCGGCGACGCGGCCGTCCTCGAGCGGGACGTTGAGGTCGGCGCGGACGAGCACGCGCTTGCCCGCGACGTCGGCGTCACGGACCGAGCGCGGCTTCCTCATCTCGCTAGAGCAGGATTCCGACGAGGTCGACCAGCCGGCACGAGTAGCCCCACTCGTTGTCGTACCAGCCGAACACCTTCGCCGGTCTTCCCGTGCGCCATCGTCAGCTTGCTGTCGAAGATGCACGAGTACGGCGACTGCTGGATGTCGGTCGAGACGAGCGGATCCTCCGAGTACTGGAGGTATCCCGCGAGCGGCCCGGACGCGGCCGCGCGCGAAGGCGGCGTTGATCTCCTCGGCGGTCGACCTCGCGGCCGAGCGTGACGACGAGGTCGGTGAGCGAGCCGGTCGGGACGGGCGCGCGCACCGAGATGCCGTCGACCTTGCCCTTGAGCTCCGGCAGGACGAGGCCGATCGCCTTCGCGGCGCCGGTCGAGGTCGGGATCAGGTTGATCGCGGCCGCGCGGGCCCGGCGCAGGTCCTTGTGCGGCAGGTCGAGGATGCTGCTGGTCGTTCGTGTACGCGTGGATCGTCGTCATGAAGCCCGACTCGATCCCGGCCAGGTCGTGCAGCACCTTCGCCATCGGCGCGACGCAGTTCGTCGTGCACGAGGCGTTCGAGATGATGTGGTGCGTCGCCGTGTCGTACTCGTCGTCGTTGACGCCGAGCACGAGCGTGATGTCCGGGTCGGTCGCGGGCGCCGAGATCACGACCTTCTTCGCGCCGGCGTCGAGGTGCTTCTGCGCGGCCTCGCGCTTCGTGAAGAAGCCGGTCGACTCGAGCACGACGTCGACGCCGAGCTCGCCCCACGGCAGCGCGGCGGGGTCGCGCTCGGCGAGCACCTTCATCTCCTGGCCGCCGGCGCGGATCTCGCCGTCCGCGAGCACGACCTCGCCGTCGAGCGGGCCGAGGATCGAGTCGTACTTGAGCAGGTGCGCCATCGTCGCCGCGTCGCCGAGGTCGTTGATCGCGACGATCTCGATAGTCCGCGCCGCGCGCCTGCAGCGCGCGGAAGAAGTTGCGCCCGATGCGCCCGAAGCCGTTGATGCCGAGTCGGAGTGCCATGGTTTCCCCCAGAATAAGAGTCTCGTTGTCTGGCTTCGAGTCTAAAGGTTGGCCTCGGCAACGGGCCTCCGTAGAAATGCGCACGGCAAGGCGGCACCGGAGGGGGAGCTCCGAGGACGACCTCCCCCTCCGGATAAAACCGGGCTCGGATCCGCGCCGGCGAACGGGGTCTGTATCCGCCGGTTGGCGAGCGCCAGCTCGCCGCCTCCCGCCAGTATGACGCCCTCCGGCCGGCGCGTCAGCCCTCGTTTTCGGCGAGCTCCCGCAGCTTCGCGAGCCGGCGATGCACGGCGGCCTTCGTCGCCGGCGGGTCGCAGCGCGCGGCGAGCTCGCGGAGCGAGAGCGTCGGATAGCGGAGCCGGAGCCGGCGGCCTCGCGCAGTCGCTCGGGCAGATCGTCGAGGATCCCGGCCGCGTCGAGCGCCCGCACCGCCTGCAGCTGGGCGTGCGCGGCCCGGCTCGTGCGCACGAGGTTCGCGTGGTCGGCGTTCGCGAGCCGGTTCGCGTGGCCGAGCGTCGCGCCGACCACCGCCTGCTCCTCGAAGGCGAGCACGGCGTCGGACGCGCCGGCCGCGGCGAGCACGCCCTCGATCGCCTCCGCGCCCTTCGCGTAGGCGACCGCGTGGCGTGCCGCGGTCGCGCACGCGCAGCGTCACCCCTTCGCCCGCGGCGACCGAGGCGAGCGAACTCGGCCCCCTCGACGCTGCCGGCGCGCAGCTCGAGGTGCGGCGCGCGCGGGCCGCTGAGCGAGCCGCCGCCGAGCAGCGCGCCGCGCAGGTAGGCGCCGCGGCAGCACGGGCGCGCGACGACGCGCTTCGGCGGCCGCTCGAGCGGGGCGAGCCGCTGGTCGAGCACGCCCGCCTCGTGCGAGGACCTGGAGCGCGCGCTGCTTTCCCTCGACGTGGAGCTGGTAGCGCGTCGCCTGCTCGAACGCATGCCGGCGGTAGGTGCGGATCTCGGACTCGACGCCGAGCTCGCGCAGGAGCCGGAACGCGCGGCGCGCCACCGCGGAGCTCGACAGGTCGAGGTGGAGCGAGATCTCGCCGCGCCCGCGCAGGTGCGCGCTGCCGGCGGCGTGGAAGAGGCCGGAGAGCTCGGCGAGCCGGTCGCAGTCGCGGCGCGGCGCGATCGCGGCGAGCTCGTCGCGCAGGTCCTCGGAGAGCGGGCTCACAGCTCGACTCCCTCGAGCGCGAGCAGCCGCCGCTTGTAGCCGAGGCCGAGCGAGCCGTACCCGCCGATCCCGCCCGCGGCGACGACGCGGTGGCACGGGATCACGATCGCCGAAGCGGTTCTGCGCGCAGAACGTCCCGGCCGCGCGCGCGCGCCCGGGCCGTCCCGCGAGCGCCGCCAGCTCGCCGTAGGTGACGACCTCGCCCCAGGGCACCCGCGCGGAGCGCCTCCGCGAGCTCGCGCTGGAACGGCGTGCACCAGTCGAGGTCGACCGGGACGTCGTCGAACGAGACGCGCTCGCCCGCGAAGTAGGCCTGGAGCCGCGGCACGAGCGGATGCTCGACCGTCGGCGCGGCCGCCCGGCGGTCGGGTGCTCGAGCTGGAGCAGCCGGCCGTCCTGCGCCCACAGCTCGCCGACTCCCCAGCCGTCGACCTCGTAGGCCACGCGTGTCACGGCCACCCCGCCAATCTACAATCGTCCGTCGTGGCTGCGCTCGGCATCTCCGAAGCCCCCGGCTCCGGTCAACGAGCCGGTGCGCTCCTACGCGCCGGGCTCGCCCGAGCGGGCGGAGCTGAAGGCCGGCTCGCGCGGATGCAGGGCGAGCGGATCGAGATCCCGATGGTGATCGGCGGCAAGGAGGTCTCGACCGGCGAAGACCTTCGAGGCGGTGATGCCGCACCGCAAGGACCACGTCCTCGCCGACGTGAGCCAGCGGCGACGCCCGCACGTCGAGCAGGCGATCGACGCGGCGCGCGCGGCCCACCACGACTGGTCGCGCCTGCCGTGGGAGGAGCGCGCCGCGGTCTTCCTCCGCGCCGCCGAGCTGCTCGCCGGCCCGTGGCGCCCCGTCGTGAACGCCGCGACGATGCTCAACCAGTCGAAGACCGCGCACCAGGCCGAGATCGACGCCGCCTGCGAGCTGATCGACTTCTGGCGCTTCAACGTCGAGTACATGACGCGGATCTACGCCGAGCAGCCGGTCTCCTCGCAGGGCGTCTGGAACCGGATGGAGTACCGGCCGCTCGAGGGCTTCGTCTTCGCGGTGAGCCCGTTCAACTTCACCGCGATCGGCGGCAACCTCTCGACCTCGCCCGCGCTGATGGGCAACACCGTCGTCTGGAAGCCGGCCTCGACCGCGGCGCTCTCCGCCTACTACACTGATGCAGATCCTCCAGGAGGCGGGCCTGCCCGGACGGCGTGATCAACCTCGTCTACGGCCCCGGCGCCGCGATCGGCGACGCCGCGCTCGCGAGCCCCGAGCTCGCCGGGATCCACTTCACCGGCTCGACCGCGGTCTTCCAGGGGATGTGGAAGACGATCGGCGCGAACATCGCCCGCTACCGCAACTACCCGCGCCTCGTCGGCGAGACCGGCGGCAAGGACTTCATCGTCGCCCACCCCTCCGCCGACGTCGACGCGCTCGCGACCGCGATCGTGCGCGGCTCGTTCGAGTACCAGGGGCAGAAGTGCTCGGCCGCCTCGCGCGTCTACGCTCCCGTCGAACCTCTGGCCGGAGCTGCGCGAGCGGCTCGCCGCCGAGGTGAGCGAGGTGCAAGATGGGCGACGTCGCCGACTTCCGAACTTCATGGGCGCGGTGATCGACGGCGGCTCGTTCGCGACCCAGCGCGACGCGATCGCCGAGGCGCGCGCGGCCGGCGCCGACATCGTCGCGGGCGGCGGCACCGACGACGCCGAGGGCTACTTCGTGCGAGCCGACCGTGGTCGAGACCGACGACCCGAGCTTCCGGCTCCTGCGCGACGAGCTCTTCGGGCCGGTCGTGACCGCCTACGTCTACCCCGAGGGCAAGTGGGAGGAGACGCTGCGCCTCGTCGACGAGACCGCGCCCTACGCGCTCACCGGCGCCGTCTTCGCCGACGACCGCTCCGCGATCGAGCAGGCGCACGAGGCGCTCCGCTACGCGGCCGGCAACTTCTACGTCAACGACAAGCCGACCGGCGCGGTCGTCGGCCAGCAGCCGTTCGGCGGCGCGCGCGCCTCGGGGACGAACGACAAGGCCGGCTCGATGTGGAACCTGATCCGCTGGGTGAGCCCGCGCACGATCAAGGAGACGTTCGTCCCGCCGACGGACTACCGCTACCCGTTCATGTCCTGAACCACGGCGCGACGCGGCCCGCGATCGTGACCCGGTCGAGCGGCGGCTCACGCCCCTCGAAGGTCGGGTCGAGCCTGCCGACGAGCGGCAGGCAGCGCTCGACCGCCTTCGCTGCGCGCGCCCGCGCCGCATCGCCGTCGTCGTCCACCGCGGTGACGGCGCCGACCACGATTCCCACCTCGTCGTTGCCGATCAACTCCCGCACGACTCGCCGACCTCCAGGCCGCAGTCCGAGCGCCCCTCGATCCGCTCGACCGTGACGCGGAGGTCGTAGAGGCGCACCTACTCGCCGGGGCGCCAGACCATGAGGACGAGGATCGCGAGCACGAGCACGGCGCCGAGGTAGTTGATCGCGAGGCCGACCGGGTCGTCGAGCAGCCGCCGCAGCTCGGCGGGGTCGCCGCCCGCCTCGGCGAGCTTGCGCGCCCGCTTCGGCCGCTGCCCGCCGACGATCCCGAGCGCGATCGTGACGACGAAGAGCGCGATCGCGGCGTCGAGCCAGCCGTCGCCGTTCGCGTGGACCTCGCCCGCAAGCCAGAACCCGCCCGCGAGCAGGACGACCGCGCCGATCCCGAGCAGGACGACGCCCCAGCGGCTCAGCCCGAGCAGGATCGCGATCTCGGCCGACTCGGTCCTCCTCCGCGCAGCCTCGAAGCAGACCGCCGCCACGGTGAGCCCGCCGACGAACAGCAGCACGCCGACGAGGTGCACGAAGAGGGCCCACTGCTCCACCCGGACAACCCTAAAGGAGCCGTGCCGCTCCTGTGTTGCGGCGGCTCCGAACCAGCTGCCACAATTGCGCCGTGCGGGCCCTGGCGATAGCCGTTCTCTCGCTGCTCGCGGTCGGTGTCGCGCAGGCGCGCGCGCCGGTCGGACTGGCGCCCGGGCACTGGCAGCTCGTGACGTCGAAGCGGACCGCCGGCACGCGGCCGACCTTCACGGTCCTTGCGCACTGGCCGACCCAGGCCGTCGCGCAGACGATCGCCTTCCCCCCGCAACCGCCGATCCCGCGCCGGATGGCCTACGTCGTCACGGAGTCGCCGCGCCAGCCGGTGACGATCCGCTGGACGTCGTTCTGCTACCCGAATCACGAGCACAGCTACCCGCACGCCGGCACTGCCCGCGGCACGGGCTCGGTCGTCGGCTACCCGGTGCTCTACCCGGGGCGCGTCCAGTGCGATCTGTACCTGTACGTGAGCCTCCACGGCCGAGGCTCGATGCGGGCGAGCATCTACGCGTACTGATTACGCGAAATTAACGTCTGCGTAACGGCACCCCCACACCCCGCCCCTACCCTGGAGGCATGAGATTCCTCGTTCTTGCTTCCGGACTGCTTTCGCTGATCGTCCTCGTCGCGCCCATCCATCCGTAGAGACGGGTGACGCCACACCGGCGCGCGCCTGGCCGGTGGCTCCGACACTGCGCAGGATCGCCCCGCTTGGTCTGAGTCACCCCCAGTCGCACCGCGGCATGACGTCAACCGTTTAGCGGATGGTGAAGGCCCAGGCGAGCGCGCCCGAGTGCGCGCCGCCGCGGGCGTAGGCGACCAGCGTGTGACGTCCCTTCGCGACCCCCTGCGGGATGTTCGCGTACAGGGTCACCGTTCGGCCGCCGTTCGTGGCGCCGCCCTTGGTCGTGAGCGGCTTGCCGTCGAGGTACAGCGCCCCCGTGTCGACGGGGTCGGGCAGCATCGCCTGCGAGGCGACCTGGAACACCTTGCCGCTCACCGCGCCGGGCTGGGGTGAGAGCGGCTGGATCAGCACGTTCGGATCGACCACGAGCCTCCAGCGCCCGCCCTCGAGGCGCAGCGCTCCGGCGTAGCCGCCGCCCGGCGTCCTCACGGCCTCGACCGCGCCGCCGTCGGGAAAGGACTGGTCGACGAGCGGCGCGTGCGAGGCACGCGCGGCTCTGGTGAGCGCGACGCCGGCCGGGCTCTTCGCGAAGGCCGAAGGAGTCTCATAGTGCGCGCGGGTCGCGGCCGAGAGGCCTGCGAAGACCGTGGCGCTCTTCCCCGCCTTGGCCGCCGCCAGGAGCTGGGCGAAGGCTGCGCCCGGCTTGATCGGAGCCGCCGCCGCGGGAACCGCGACCGCGAGCGCAGCCACCAGGGCGAGCAGCGCGGCGCGCCTCATGCTCCCCCGGTCCTGTGCAGCTGCGCGTACACCGTGCGTGCAGTCTTGGCGGGGAGGCCCGGCACTCCTTCGAGCTCCTGCTCGCTCGCGGCGAGGATCCGCTCCGGCGAGCCGAAGTGCTGCAGCAGCGCACGCCGCCGCGCCGGGCCGACGCCGGGCAGGTCGTCGAAGACCGTCTTGAACGCCTTCGTCTCCCGCCGCTGGCGGTTGAAGCCGATCGCGAAGCGGTGCGCCTCGTCGCGCACGCGCTGCAGGAGCTGGAGCCCGGGCGAGCGGCGGTCGAGCACGATCGGGTCCGGCCGGCCGGGCACGAACACCTCCTCGACGCGCTTCGCCAGCGAGATCACCGCGACGCGCGGCAGCTCGTAGGCCTCCATCGCCTCGAGCGCGGCGGACAGCTGGCCCTTGCCGCCGTCGACGACGACGAGGTTCGGCGTCGCGGCGAAGCCCTCGTCGTAGTCGTCGCCGACGGGGGTCGCGAGCCGGGCGAACCGCCGGGCGACAACCTCGGCCATCGCCGCGAAGTCGTCCATCCCCGCCTGGCCTCGCACGGCGAACTTCCGGTAGTGCGCCTTCTTCGGCTGCCCGTCCTGGAACACGACCATCGAGCCTACGTTCTCCTCGCCCATCGTCGTCGAGATGTCGAAGCACTCGATCCGCAGCGGCAGGCTCTCGAGGTTGAGCACCTCGCGGAGCTCCTCGAGCGCCTCGACGCGGCGCAGCCGGCGCGACTCCGCGCCCGCCGCCTCGGCCTCGATCGCGAGCTCGGCGTTCTGGGTTGCGAGCTCCTGCAGGCGGCGCTTGTCGCCTCGCTCGGCGGCGCGGATCTCGACACGCGAGCCGCGGCGCTCGGAGAGGAACTCCTCGAGCGCGCCGAGGTCGCCGAGCCCGCGCGGGACGACGAGCTGCGGCGGCACGCTCGGCGAGGAGCCGTAGTACTCGAGACAGAACGCCTCGACGATCGTGGCCGCGTCCTGCCCGGCCACGTTCTCGAGGTGGAAGGCGTAGCGGTCGACGAGCTTGCCGTCGCGCAGCGGGAAGACCTGCACCGCAGCTCGGTCCTCCGCGATCGCGAGCCCGAGCACGTCGACCGTGCCCACCGCGCGGCGGTCGGCAGCCTGGCGCTCGGCGAGGTGCTGCACGGCGAAGAGCCGGTTGCGGTGCCGTGCGGCCTCCTCGAAGCGCTCGTCGGCCGCCGCCTCGTTCATCCGGCGCTCGAGCTCGCGCTGGATCGGCATCGTGTCGCCCGAGAGGAACTCGATCACGCTGTCGATCACGTCGCGGTACGCCTCCTTGGTCACGTACCCGACGCACGGCGCCAGGCAGCGCTCGATGTGGTAGTCGAGGCACGGGATCCCCGAGTGGCGGCCGGGCTTCGGCCCCTCGCAGGGCCGGTACGGAAAGACGCGGTTGAGCACGTCGAGCGTCTCCCGCACCTTCTTCGCGTTTGCGTACGGGCCGAAGTAGACGACCCCGCGCCGGTGGCGCTCGCGTGTGAACATCACCCGTGGATATTCGTCCTCGACCGTAACCGCGATGTAAGGGAACGACTTGTCGTCGCGCAGGCGGACGTTGAACGACGGCCGGTAGCGCTTGATCAGGTTCTGCTCGAGGTGGAGAGCCTCGGCCTCGGTCCCCGTGACGATCACCTCGACCCCGGCCACGCGCTCTGCCAGCTGCGCCGACTGCATCCGCCCGTCGCCGCCCTTCTGGAAGTAGTGGCGGACGCGCGAGCGCAGCGATTTGGCCTTCCCGACGTAGATCACGTCGCCCTTCGCGTCGCGGAACAGGTACACGCCGGGCTTGGCCGGAAGGGCCTTGAGCTGGGCCTGGAGCGGTGAGTTCTCCATGCGGTCTAGCCTAGCCCGCAGCTACCGTGCCCCCGTGAGATGGATCTCTGCGGCCTGCGGCCTCGTCGCCGCGCTCGCGCTCGCGGGCCCTGCACAGGCAGGCGGTCCGACGATGCTCGTCGGCGCCGTCGAGGACGCGCCGCGCTCGACGAGCATCGTGGTCGCGAAGGCGCAGATGACGCTCGCCCGCCTCGCCGGCTTCGACTCGATCCGGGTCACCGAGATCTGGGCGCCGGGTGAGACCGAGCCGACCGCCGACGACGTCACCGCGCTGACGAACGTCGTCACCGCGGCCGACCTCTCGGGGATGCGCGCCTTCGTGACGGTGATGCCGTACGGCTCGAAGACGACGCCGCTCGGCAACGACATGCAGGCGCAGTTCGCCCAGTTCGCGGCGGCCGTCGTGACGAAGGTGCCGGGTCTGCAGGACGTGATCGTCGGCAACGAGCCGAACCTGAACCGCTACTGGCTGCCGCAGTTCAACGCCGACGGCTCCGATGCCGCCGCGCCGGCCTACGAGTCGCTGCTCGCGCTCACCTACGACGCGCTCAAGGCCGTCTCGCCCGAGATTCAGGTCTACGGCGGCGCCGTCTCTCCGCGCGGCGGCGACAAGCCGGGCACCGGCAGGGACACCCATTCGCCGACCGTCGTTCATCAAGGACATGGGCGCGGCGTACCGGGCAAGCGGCCGCACCGAGCCGATCATGGACGTCTACGTGCAGCACGTGTACGAGGACAACTCCTCGGTGCCGCCGGGAACCCAGCACCCGACCACGACGACGATCTCGCTCGCCGACTACGGCAAGCTCGTCAAGCTGCTCGGCACCGCGTTCGACGGCACGGCCCAGCCCGGCTCGACGCTGCCGATCCTCTACGGCGAGTTCGGCGTCGAGTCGCAGATCCCCGCGGCGAAGGCGAAGCTCTACACCGGCACCGAGCCCGCCACCACGAAGCCGGTCGACGAGGCGACGCAGGCGCTCTACTACAGCCAGGCCGTCCAGCTCGCGTTCTGCCAGCCGAACGTGATGGGCCTCTTCATCTTCCACGTCGTCGACGAGCCCGGCGCTCGCCCAGTGGCAGTCTGGGCGTCTACTACGCGGACGGCAAGCCGAAGCCGAGCCGCGACGTCGTGCGCAACGCGGCGGTCGAGTCGAGGCGCGGGATCGTGGCGCGCTGCGCGGGCCTCGAGCTCCGCGTCAAGGCGACCGTGGCGCGCCTGGCCGAGACGCACTTCCGTGTCACCTGCGACATCGACTGCACGTATACGGCGCGGCTCGTGCGGGTGAACGGCGGCGCGGCCACCTCGATGGTGCACGGCCACGTCACCGGCGGCATCCCGGGCGGGATCCTGTTCCCGAAGCCGCGCCCCGGGATCTACCAGATCAAGGTGAGCCTGCTCGCGCCCGTCAACCCGGGCCCGGCGACCGGACTGACCGGCAAGCCGTTCCGGCTCTCCTAGGACGGGTCGGGTCGGACGATCACCGTGTCGGCGACCGGGATGATCTCGGTCACCGGCAAGTCCGCCTTGGCGGCGTGCGCGTGGATCGCCTCCGGGCTCGAGGCCTGGTAGACGCAGACCGTGCCGAGCGTGCCGTCCTCCTCGGTCATCACATAGCTGCGGATCCAGCGGATGTCGTCGGGCATCTCTTCGTCGCCGACGGCGGTCGACCGCGCCGCCGCAGCTTCCAGGTCCGCTCCCTTCCGCCAACCGCCGCGGCGCAGAATCACGTAGGTATCCATGCTCTCCTCCTCGCTCGACGTCACGTCGAAGTCTATTCGGGCGGTAGAGTTTCGGGCGTGGAGCAAGCAGCCCCGAGCGGCCAGTACATCGCCTACACGTTCTACAAGGTCGACCCGGCCTGGCGCCGTCTCCCCGTCGAGGAGCGCGCGGCCGGCAAGGAGGCCTTCGCCGAGACGATCGAGGAGTGGGCCGGCCGGATGGAGGGCCTGCGCGCCTACTCGGTCACCGGCGTCCGCCCCGACGCCGACTTCTTCCTCTGGAAGATCACCGACCGGTTCGAGGACCTCGGTGAGCTCGCCGCCTCGCTGAACGCGACCCCGCTCGCCGGCTGGCTCGAGACGCCGTACTCGTACCTCGCGACGACGAAGCCGTCGGTCTACACCGACAAGAAGCGCGTCCGCCAGGGCCGCGTGATCCCGCGCAACGCGCAGTACCTCGTCGTCTACCCGTTCGTGAAGACGCGGCCGTGGTACTTCCTCACGTTCGAGGAGCGCGCGGCGGCGATGCGCGAGCACGCCGAGATCGGCTCGCGCTGGGTCACGATCACGAACCACACCACCTACTCGTTCGGGCTCGACGACCAGGAGTTCATGCCGGCCTTCGAGTGCGAGGAGCCGGCCGACTTCATGCACCTGATGATGACCCTGCGCGAGAGCGAGGCCTCCCGGTGGACCGAGCGCGACACGCCGATCTTCGTCGGCCAGCTGATGGAGATCCGCGCCGCGCTCGACGCGCTCGACGGCGCCGGCGCACGCGTGCAGGCCTAGGCCGTGACCGACGACAGCCTGATCGTGTTCGTCGAGATCCCCGGCGGCTCGCGCAACAAGTACGAGCTCGACCACGAGACGGGGACGATCGTGCTCGACCGGCGGCTCTTCACCTCGATGAGCTACCCGGCCGACTACGGCTTCATCGAGGGCACGCTCGGCGAGGACGGCGACCCGCTCGACGCGCTCGTGCTCGTCGGCGACCCGACCTTCCCCGGCTGCCGGATCCGCGCCCGCGCCGTCGGCGTCTTCCACATGACCGACGAGAAGGGCCCTGACGAGAAGGTGATCTGCGTGCCGCTCAGGGATCCGAGCTTCATGCGCGTCCACGACGTGCACGACATCCAGCCCGAGTTCCGCGACGAGATCGAGCATTTCTTCCAGGTCTACAAGCAGCTCGAGAAGAAGAAGACCGAGACCCGCGGCTTCGGCAACCGCGCCGAGGCCGAGCAGATCATCGTGGAGGCGCGCGCCCGGCTATAGTGCGCGGGCCGCACGCGCGATGAGGCTCGCGCATAACCGCTCCTCCGGGAGCTGATGGCCTCTACCACCGGGTTTCCACCTACCAGGAGGTAGAGCGATGAGCGGTCTTGCGATAGCGGCGGTACTGGCAGGCTCGATCCTGCTCGCGAGCATGTTCTCCGTCGAGCTCGGGATCTCGGTCGCGGTGTTCGAGCTCGTGGCCGGCTTCGTCGCCGGCAACTCGTTCGGCATCGCGTCTCCGGACTGGCTCACGTTCCTCGCCACGTTCGCCGGTGTCGTGCTGGCGTTCCTCGCGGGCGCCGAGGTCGACACGCCGCTGCTCCGGCGCGAGTGGCGCGCCTCGCTCTCGATCGGCGCCGTCTCTTTCGCGGCGCCGTTCCTCGTCGTCGCGCTGCTCGCCTATTACGCGCTGGGCTGGAACCACCGGCAGGCGGAGATCGCGGGGATCACGCTCTCGGAGACGAGCCTCGCCGTCGTCTACGCGCTCCTCGTCGAGACGGGCCTCAACCGGACGGTGACCGGGAAGCGCCTGATGTCGGCGACGTTCGCCACCAACCTCGGCACCGTCGTCGCCCTGACAGTGCTCTTCATCGAGCCGAGCCTCTGGATCGTGCCGTTCGCGCTCGTCTCGGTCGCGCTCGTCACCGGCCTGCCGAAGCTCGCACCGTGGTTCTTCTCGCGCTACGGCGACCGGGTCACCGAGCCGGAGATCAAGCTCGTGTTCGCCGCGCTCTTCCTGTTGATGTGGCTCGCCGGGCGGGCGCACTCGCACGCGGTGCTGCCGGCGTTCGTGCTCGGGCTCGTGATGAGCGGCCACTACTCGAAGCACCGCGCCGAGCAGCACCGGATGCGCGTCGTCACCTTCGCGTTTCTCACGCCGTTCTTCTTCTTCAAGAGCGGGATGAGCATCTCCGCCTCGGCGCTGTGGGCGAACCTGGGCCTCGTCGCGCTGCTGTTCGCCGCGAAGGTCGGGCCGAAGCTCGCCGGCGTCTATCCGCTCGCGCGCCGCTACTGCTCGCCACACGAGGCGTTCACGACCCTCCTGATGTCGACCGGCCTCACGTTCGGCGCGATCGCGGCGCTCTACGGGCTCGACGCGCACATCATCGACACGACGCAGTTCTCGGTGCTGATCGCGGTCGTCGCCCTTGCCGCGATCGTGCCGACCGCGATCGCGCAGCGCTTCTTCCAGCCGGACGTGGAGGGCCACCACCCCGGCCCGGTCGAGGTCGACGCGCGGCCCTAGTAGGCCGAGCGCTGGTCGCGCCAGACGCGGAACATCGCGAAGCCGCAGAGGACGAGCACGCCGAGGAACGCGATCGCGTCGCGGCCGCCGTGGGCGAAGAACGTGTAGCCGACGAGGTCGGCGATGATCACGAGCGCCGCGCCGTAGAACACGACCTGGGCCCGGCGCGGCCACATCCCGATCTCCGCGCGGCGCGAGCGCCAGAGCCGGTAGAGGAACACGACGAGCGCGATCAGCAGCAGGATCTGGACGATGAAGAACAGCGTCCCGAGCGCCGACCCGAGCGACAGCGCGACGATCACCCCGGCGACGATCGCGATCAGGATGAACCCGCGCAGCGTCGGGTTCATGTCTGCGAGAAACCCCTTCATGTCGCCGTCATGTAAGCGCGAACCGCGAGCGCGGCGGCGAGAAGCGTCGCGCCCGCGAACCAGGCGAGGCGGCGCCGGGGGTCGGTCGGCGCGTAGAGCCAGGGCGCGAGGATCGCTGCGAGCGCCAGCGTCCCGTACAGGTAGTGGAGATGGTCGGCGGCGTGCCGGTGGTCGGAGAGGAGCACGAGGCCGAGCGCGACCTGGGCCACGATCAGCGTCTGGGCGAGCGCGAGCAGGTGCGCGAGCGAGCGCCCGGCGCCCCGGCCGCGCCGGTAGGCGACGAGCGCCCAGACGCCGGCGACGAGGCACACGGCGATGACCAGGAATGCGACGGTGTGGTGCGCCGTTAGCATCGTCGTGCCCTGACACTACAGAGAGGATGCGACATGGTTGAGGAAGGCAAGCCTGCTCCCGACTTCGAGCTCGTGAGCGACGAAGGCGCCACCGTCCGGCTCTCCGACCTGCGCGGGAAGCCCGTCGTCCTCTACTTCTACCCCAAGGACGACACGCCCGGCTGCACGACCGAGTCCTGCGAGTTCAGGGACGCCTACGACGTCTTCCGGCGAACGGGGCGCCGAGATCCTCGGCGTCAGCCCCGACGGGGAGAAGTCGCACCAGAAGTTCAAGAGCAAGTACGGCCTGCCGTTTCCGCTGCTCGCCGATCCCGACCACGTCGCGGCCGAAGCCTACGGCGTCTGGGGCGAGCGGAAGTTCATGGGCAAGAAGTACATGGGGATCGAGCGCTCGACGTTCCTGATCGACTCCGACGGCAACGTCGCGGTGGCGATGCGCGGGATCAAGCCCGCAGGGCACGCGAGCGAGGTGCTCGACGCCCTGCCGGCGTAGGGCTCTCCTCGCGCGGGAACGAGACCGTGAACGTGGTGCCCGCGCCGGGCCGGCTCTCGACCCCGACCGAGCCGCCCATCGCCTCGGTCAGCTCGCGCACGATCGCGAGGCCGAGCCCGGTGCCGACGGTGCGGCTCCGGCTGCCCTGGCGCTCGTAGAGATAGAACCGCTCGAAGGCGCGCAGCACATCCTCCTCTGCGAGGCCCGGCCCCGTGTCGGCGACGGTGAGCGTAGCGGGCTCGGCGTGGACCGTCACCGAGCCGCCCTCGGGAGTGATCCGGAGCGCGTTCTCGATCAGGTTCGAGAGCACCTGGAGCACCCGGTCCGGATCGGCGACCGCGGGGGCGGCCCGCCGCGCATTCGCGCTGAGCTCGACGCCGAACGCGCGGGCCTGCGGCTCGAACCGGACGACCGCCTCGTCGGCGAGCTCGGCGAGGTCGACGGGCTGGGGATGGACGCCGAAGACGTGCGCGTCCAGGCGGGCGAGGTCGAGCAGGTCGCGGACGAGCCGCTCCAGCCGCTTCGACTCCTTCAGGATCACCTCGGCGACGCGCTCGGGCGAGACGACGCCGTCGCCGAGCGCCTCGGCGTGGCCGGTGATCGCGGTCAGCGGCGTCTTCAGCTCGTGGCTCACCGAGAGCAGGAATGTCCGCTCGGCGTTCCGCGCCTGCTCCAGCTCCTCGCTCATGAAGTTGAACGCCTCGGCCAGCGCGACCACCTCCGTCGGCCCGACCGGGGCGAGAGGCCCGTGCACCTCGCCGACGGCCAGCGCGCGGCTCGCGTCTGCGACCCGCTGGATCGGGCGCGAGATCGCACGCGCGAGCACGAACGCGCCGAGCGCCGCGAGCACGAGCCCGACGAGCCCGGCGACGATGAAGGCGAGCTCGTACGGCGACCAGTTCTGCGCCTGGCTCGAGGCGCGCAGGAGCACGATCGCCTTCCCGTTCACGATCCGCGCCTGGTAGAGGAACGAGGTGGCGCCGACCTGGACCGTGCCCGAGGCCGGCGCTCCTGCGTACACCCTCGACGCCCCGGATGCCGGCAGGAGCGCAGCCGCCTGGTCGACCGTCAGCAGCGCCATCCGCATCTGCTGCGTGGCGAGGAACTGGCCGAGCGCGGCCGGCGGAGGCGCGGTGCGCTGCTGCTGCGCGAGCAGATCGGCCTGGCGGCCGAGGGAGGCGAGCGCCTCGTGCTGCACCGAGCGGCGGACGAGGAGGGCGCCGGTGACGAGCGAGAGCGAGACCGCAACGATCACTGCGAGGCCGATCGCCCCGAACAGGCGCGCCCTCAGCGACCTCACGGACGGATGAGCTTGTAGCCGGTCCCCCGGACCGTGCGGATCAGGTCGGGACGGCCGAGCTTCTTCCGGAGCTGGGCGACGTGGACGTCGACGGTGCGCGTGCCGGCCGCGTACTCGAGCCCCCAGACGCGGTCGAGCAGCATGTCGCGCGTGACGACGGCGCCGCGGTTCTCCATCAGATACGCGAGCAGGTCGAACTCCTTGCCGCGCAGGTCGACGTCGCGGTCGCCGACCATCACCTCGCGCGAGCTGCGGTTCAGGACGACGTCGCCGAGCACGATCATCTCAGCCTCGCTCTCCGGCTCGGTGCGACGCAGCACGGCGCGGACGCGCGCGATCAGCTCGCGCGGCGAGAACGGCTTCGAGACGTAGTCGTCGGCCCCGACCTCGAGCCCGGTGACGCGGTCGATCTCGTCGTCGCGCGCGGTCAGCATCACGATCGGGACGGTGCGCTTGCGGCGGATCTGGCGGCAGACCTCGAAGCCGTCCATGTCGGGCAGGCCGATGTCGAGGATCACGAGCCGCGGGTTCTCGCGCTCGACGGCGGCGAGGCCGTCCTGGCCCGAGCGCACCCACTTCGGCTGGAAGCCGTCGCGCTCGAGGTAGGCCGTGACGAGCGTCGCGATGCTCTCCTCGTCCTCGATCAGAAGCACGGTCCCGGGCATCGGCTACCTCCGCCGCCCCTGCGCGCGGATTTGTATCGCGGGGTCGCTTCCCCTGTGGGCCACTTCTGCAGCGTACCCGGGGTGGAGGTCGGTGACGCTTGCCGGCTGCCCGTTGATCATCACGGCGGTCGTCGGGCCGACGGTGAGCGTGACCGGTCCCGCAGCCGTGCGGAGAGTCAGCGAGCCGGACGAGACGGCGGTGATCACGCCCCTATCGACGGTGACAGGCGCCCGCCCGACGGCTCGAATGTAGACGGCCGGCCTGCCGCCGTCGTGCAGCGCGCCCGCCACGTACCCGGGCTGGATCGAGCTCAGCGGCGCGGGGCTGTCGTTGAGGAACACGCGCGTCTTGGGGCCGATCGTGATCGTGATCGTGCTGCCGTCGAGCGCCCGCAGCACCACCTGGCCCGCGGAGACCGACTGCACGATCCCACGGTCCAGCACGGCGCCGCCGGTGCGAGCCGACGCCGCCCCGGCAGCGAGGAGTGCGCCGATCAGGCAGATGGAGAGGAGGGTGAGGCGTGTGCGCATGTGCGTTGTCGTACCGTCGCACCAGCGTGTTACCGGCGCGTGCTTGTCGTGTAATCGGAACGTAAACCGCATTTCATGAGCGTTTGCGGGGATTTTCGAGCGCGATTCTTAGCGACTCCTTAGCCGAGCCTCATCCCCTCTTCATCTCGCAGTCGCACGATGGTGGGAACGACGGAAGGAGAAGCGATGACCGACCAGGAACGCCAGATCGAGGAGCTGCTGCTCCATCTGCGCGGGCTCGTTTTCGTCAGAGCGATCCTCGAACAGCGAGGCGCCGCAGAGCCGGAGCTCGAGCGTCACGCCTCGGAGATCACGCGAGTACGAGCCGACCTGGCGCGGACGGCGCAGGTCGGCGCGTTGGATCAGGCTGCCTGAGCCGGCCTCGCGATGCGGATGAGAGGACTTGAACCTCCACGGGGTTTCCCCCACACGGACCTGAACCGTGCGCGTCTACCAATTCCGCCACATCCGCGCGGAGCGACAGTTTAGCCACGACGCCGAGCCGAGCCGCCAGAGCAGAGCGAACGCTTCGTCCTGACCTTGTGCTCATGAGCATTTGACTGGTCGGGCGCATTCAATCCTGCGAGACACGGCCATGGCGCGCGAAGCGAACCGAGCTTGTGCTCATGAGCATTTGGCCGGGTGGGCGAACTCGATCTCGTCGCGCTCGTCCTACGTAACATGCACTGCCTGAGGCGCGGTCTTCCACTTCTCGTCGCTGCGATCGTGCTCGTGCTCGGCACGGCTGCAGCCGCGCGGACTCCCGCTCCGGTCCGCCGGCGGCACCGTGGAGCTCGTCGTCCGGCTCGGTGCGCCCTCGCTCGTCAACGCGACGCGGACGAACCGGACGCTCGCCGCGGCGACCGTGCGCAACCGCCGCCTCGACGTGCGCGCGCCCGCGAGCGTCTCGTACCTCCGCACCCTCGCGACCGCGCAGCGCTCACTCGCGAGCCGCATCGTCCGCACGATTCCCGGCGCGACCGTGCGCTGGCACTACGGGGTCGTCCTCGACGGGATCGCCGTGGTGGTGCCTCGCGCCGACGCGCCGCGCCTCGCCTCGGTGCCAGGCGTCGCGGAGGTCTACCCGAGCGTCACCTACCACGCGCTGCTCGACCGCAGCCCGCAGCTGATCGGGGCGCCTGCGATGTGGGGGCCGGATCTCGCGACGGCGGGCCAGGGGATCAAGATCGGGATCGTCGACGAGGGCATCGACCAGTCGCATCCGTTCTTCAACCCGGCGGGGTACACGATGCCGGCCGGATACCCGAAGGGGAACATCGCCTACACGACGGCCAAGGTGATCGTCGCGCGCGCCTTCCCGCCCGCGAGCACGACCTGGAAGTACGCCAACCTTCCCTTCGATCCGCAGCTCTCCGAGCACGCGACCCACGTCGCCGGGATCGCGGCCGGGAACAACGGCACGGCCGAGAGCCGCACGGTGACCGTGTCGGGGATCGCGCCGAAGGCGTACCTCGGCAACTACAAGGCCCTCACCGTGCCGACGCCGGGCGACGGCCTCGACGGCAACTCCCCGGAGATCGCCGCCGCGATCGAGGCCGCGGTGAAAGACGGGATGAACGTGCTCAACTTCTCGATCGGCGAGCCCGAGATGACGCCGAAGCGCGACGTCGTGGTCGACGCGATCGACGCGGCGACCGCGGCGGGCGTCGTCTGCGTCACCGCGGCCGGGAACGACTTCAGCGACCTCGGCAACGGCACCGTCGGCTCGCCCGCATCGGCACCGGACGCGATCGCCGTCGCCGCCGTGACGAACGGCCGCGGCGCACCGGCCGACGTGATCGCCGACTTCTCCTCGGGCGGCCCGACCCCGATCTCGCTCCAGCTCAAGCCCGAGGTCAGCGCGCCCGGCGTCAACGTGCTCTCGTCCGTCCCCGCCCACGTGGGCCTCTGGGACACGTTCAGCGGCACGAGCATGGCCTCGCCGATGGTCGCCGGCGCAGCGGCCTTGCTGCTCCAGCGTCATCCCGCCTGGACGCCCGCCCAGATCAAGTCGGCGCTCGTGCTCACCGGCGACGCCGCTTTCACCAACACGTCGCGGACGACCGAGGCGCCGACGACGCGCGAGGGCGGCGGCGTGATCGACATCCCGCGCGCGAACGAGCCGCTCATCTTCGACGCGCCGACGACGGTCTCGTTCGGGCTGATGCGGCGCTCGACGACCGCGACGCGCTCGGTCACACTCACCGACGCGGGCGGAGGCGCCGGCGCGTGGAGCGTCGTCGTCCAGCAGCAGGACCCCGAGGCCGGCGTGACGGTGACGGCGCCCGGCACGGTCACCGTCCCGGGCGACCTGCAGCTGACCGCCACGGTGGGGTCGTCCGCCGCCGAGTCCGACGAGACCGGCTTCGTCGTGCTGACCCAGGGCGCGAACGTCCGCCGGATCCCGTACTGGTTCCGCGTCGAGGCGCCGAAGCTCGGCACGGAGCCGAGCACGCCGATCGCCCGCCCGGGGGTCTACGCGGGCGACACGCGCGGCAAGGCCTCGCTGGTCTCAAGCTACCGCTACCCGGACGCCCCGAGCGGGATCGGCGTGAAGACGCACCTCGGCGGGCCCGAGCAGGTGTTCCGCGTCCACAGCAGCGGCACCGTCGCGAACTTCGGCGTCGACGTGATCACGCATGGGCCCGGCGTGACCGTGACGCCGCGGATCGTGTTCGCGGGTGACGAGAACCATCTCGCCGGCTACACGGCCCTGCCGTTCGCGCTCAACCCGTACCAGACCGACTTCTACGCCCTGGAGCCGGTCGCCTCGGTCACGCTGCCGTCGGCCGGCGACTACGACATCGTGTTCGACACGCCGACCGGCGCGCAGCCCGGGAAGTTCACGTTCCGCTACTGGGTCAACGACAAGACGCCGCCCGCGGTCGCACTCGCCTCCCGGTCCGTGACCGCCGCGGCCGGGCTCCGGCTCTCGGTCACGGACGGCGGCTCCGGGGTCGACCCCGCGACGCTCGTCGCGACCGTCGACGGAAAGCGCCGCGCGGTCGTCTACGCGAACGGCCAGGCGCGGATCGCGCTCAAGGGCCTCGCGCCCGGGACGCACCGGGTCACGCTCGTCGCCTCGGACGTCCAGGAGTCGAAGAACAACGAGAACACCGGCCCGGTGCTCCCGAACACGACCACGTTCGGCGCCAACTTCCGGGTTACCGGCTAGGGACGGTCGCGATCGTGGTCGAGCGTCGGCAGCTGCTCGAGGTCGCGCGCCACGCTCGCGGCGAACTCGTCGGTCTCGGACTTCAGCAGCTTCAGGCTCGCCTTGCGGCGGGCGCGCTCGCGCCGGCGCCGTGCCTCGACGCCGAAGCGCTGCTGTAGCCGCGGCCACTCTGCTGCGGCGACCAGGACAACGGCGAGCGCGAGCAGGATCGCAAACAGCCAGCTCACAGGGCTGAGTGTAGCGCCGCCTCTAGTTCCGGGCATGCCGCGGCTCGCACCGATCGTCGTCCGTTAGGTATCAAGTTCCCTGCGGCCGGGCGCCGATAAGGAAGCTATGCCCAGCTGGCTCGTACTTCCGTATCTCGTCGCCTTCGTCACCGTCGCACGTGCAGTGCTCGTCACCGCCAAGGTCCTGCCGCCGTCCTGCGCCCAGTGCGGGCTCCCGCTGGAGCGCCGCCGGCTCGGCCAGACCGTCTGCGGCTGCGGCCGCACGCACTGACGAACGAGGCGAGGTCGATACGATGACGGCGTGAGAGAGCTCGCCGCCGACATCGCACGCTGGCGCGCACGCGGGGAACGATTCGCGGTCGCCACGGTGGTCGGCGCGCGCCGCTCGGCTCCGCGCCCGATCGGCTCGAAGCTCCTCGTCTCCGAGAGCGGCGAGATCGCAGGCTCGGTCTCCGGCGGATGCGTCGAGAGCGACGTGTTCGGCGAGGCGCGCGAGGTGCTCTCCAGCCTCGAGCCGCGCCTGCTCAGCTACGGGATCAGCGACGAGCTCGCGGCGACCGTCGGGCTCTCCTGCGGCGGGGAGATCGACGTGTTCGTCGAGGAGTCGCCGCTCGTCGACCGGATTCTCGAGGTCGCCGAGCGGGACGAGCGCGCCGTCCATCTCACGGTGGTCGCCGGGCCGCGGATCGGCGCGGAGGCGCTCGTCTTCGACGGCGGCGAGGTGCTCGGCGAAGCCGACCTCGCGCCGCTCGCCGACGGCCTGCAGGGCGGCAAGAGCAAGCTGATCGACCTCGAGGACGGCGGCCGCGCCTTCGCCGAGGTCTACGGCCCTCCCCCACGCCTGCTCGCCTTCGGCGCGATCGACACCGCCGAGTCGCTCTGCGCGGCCGCGAAGCTCCTCGGCTGGCGGACGGTCGTCGTCGACGCGCGCGCGAGGTTCGCCACTCCCGAGCGGCTGCCGAGCGCGGACGAGATCGTGATCGGCTGGCCCGACGAGGTCCTGCCCCGGCTGCAGCCGGGCCCCGACGACGCGATCGTCGTGCTCACCCACGAGGAGCGCTTCGACGTCCCGGCGCTCCAGGGCGCGCTCGCGAGCGACGCGTTCTACATCGGCGCGCTCGGCTCGCGCATCGCCCAGGCCTCGCGGCGCGAGCGCCTGCTCGAGGCGGGCGTGGCCGCAGAGGCGCTCGAGCGGGTCCATGGGCCCGCCGGGCTCGACCTCGGCGCGGAGTCTCCCGCGGAGACCGCGGTCTCGATCCTGACCGAGATCATGGCCACGCGCGCCAGGCGCGAGGGCGGGCCGCTGCGCGAGCGCGCGGGCAGCATCCGCTCGCAGCCGGCTCCGGCCGGCTGATGGACCGGCTCGAGCGGCTCGCCGAGCTGATCGTCCGCGTCGGCGCGAACGTTCAGCCGGGCCAGGTCGTGTTCGTCGACGCGGAGCCCGGCCGAGAGGAGGCGACCCGCGCGATCGCCGCCGCCTCCTACCGGCTCGGCGCCCGCTTCGTCGACGTCAACTACTTCGATCCGTGGGTGAAGCACATCAGGGTCGAGCACGCCGCCGAGGACACGCTCGACTGGGTGCCCCCGTGGTACCGCGAGCGCGCGCTCGCCCTCGGCGAGATCCGTGCCGCCGTGATCGCGCTCAACGGGCCGATCGCGCCCACCCTCTTCGACGACCTCGACCCGGCGCTGGTCGCGAAGGACCGGATGCCTTCGCTGAAGGAGTACGTCGAGCTCGTCAACGAGCGCACGATCAACTGGTGCGTCGCGCCGTGCCCGACGCCGGCCTGGGCCGAGCTCGCGTATCCCGACCTCGAGCCGAAGGCGGCGCTCGACGCGCTGTGGCTGGCGGTGGAGCACGTCTGCCGCCTCGACGAGGACGACCCGGTCGCCGCGTGGGAGTCGCGCCTCTCGGCGCTCGGCAAGGCGACTTCGGAGCTGACGGGGCGGGGCTTCGACGCGCTCCACTTCGAGGGCCCCGGGACCGACCTGACGGTCGGCCTGCTGCCGACCAGCCGCTGGGAGAGCGGGCGAAGCGCCACGGTCGACGGGATCGTCCACCTGCCGAACCTGCCGACCGAGGAGACCTTCACGGCGCCCGACCCGGAGCGCGTGGACGGCGTCGTCTCGGCGACGATGCCGTTCTTCGCCTCGGATGTCGTCGTGCGCGGGCTCGAGCTCCGCTTCGAGGGCGGCCGGGTCGCCGAGCTCCGCGCCGAAGCCGGAGCGGACGCGCTCCGCGCCGAGCTCGCGACCGACGACGGCGCCTCGCGCCTCGGCGAGGTCGCGCTCGTCGACGGCGCCGGCCGGATCGGCCGGCTCGGCACGGTCTTCTACGAGACCCTGCTCGACGAGAACGCGGCGAGCCACCTCGCCTTCGGCGCCGCCTACGAGTTGTCGGTCCTGCCCGAGGACCAGCCCCGCCTGAACGTGAGCGAGGTGCACACCGACTTCATGATCGGCAGCGACGAGGTCGCGGTCACCGGGATCACCACGGCGGGAGAGCGCGTGCCCGTGCTCGTCCGTGGCGAGTGGCAGATCTAGCGGGTTTCCGAGCCGAAGAAGATCCGCATCGCCAGCGGCGCGAGCGGCTCGCCGCCGTCGGCGCCCACGAGCCACGTGTCCTGCATGTAGAGGCACGCCTGCCCGTCCTCCGAGATCGCATGCGGGTGCATCGAGAAGACCATGTTCTCCTCGAGCACCGTCTCGACGCCCTCGCCGATCTTCGGGAACTCGATCATCGTCATCCCGATCGAGTGGCCGGTGACGTGGCCGAGCTTGAAGCCACGCCCGGTGAAGCCACGCGAGACGGCCCGGTGGACGTCGTGCGCGGTCGCACCGGCCTTCATCACACCCTTCGCGGCCGCGTAGTACTCGTCGTAGGCGTCCATCATCCGGCCCGTCTCCTCGGACGGCGTACCCGCGGTGACGGCACGCGAGACCTCGACCCAGTGGCCGCCGGGGCCTGCGATCTCGAGCGACGGGAGCACGAGGTCGGTCGTCTCGATCACGCGATCGCCGGCGATCTTGAACTCGGGCAGCGCCGAGCCGTTCGGCCCGGCGAGCACCATGTCCATCGTGAGGCGCCCGCACCCCTCGGCGACGAAGTACTGCTCGCACGGCGCGAGCACCTCGCGCTCGGTCTTCCCCGCCTCGTAGTTCTCGAGGAAGATCCAGAAGCCCTCGGTGTTGATGCGCACGCTGTCCTGCACCGACCAGAGCTCGTATTCGCTCTTGACCGCACGGGCGAGGTCGAACTCGACGTCGAACGGGACGAGGTCGAAGCCGTCGAGGGCGCGGTAGTCGCGCGCGGGCATGATGTAGTCGAGCCCGTAGACGGCGACCCGCTTGCCCTTGAGCCGGTCGGCGAGCCAGGCGCCCGGGTGGTCGACGAAGACCTGGTCTTCGATCCACGTCGTCCCGTGCTCGCCCACGTAGCGCGCCTCGCTCGGGAAGACGATCGACGGCTCGCCCTCGAGCGGCAGCAGCACGTACGCGTACCGGTGCACGATCACGAAGCCGGACATGTACCTGACCGCGCCCTCGAAGCCGGAGTACTCGTTGCCGGACACGATCAGCGCGTCCACGCCCGCCCGGGCCATCGCCTCCCGCACGCGCGCGTAACGCCGCTCGATCTCGGTGATCACCATGACTGCTCCAGTCCTTTCACGAGGGCCCAGATCGCCCGGTTCAGCGGCGTCGGCACGCCCGCCTGCTCGCCGTAGCGGACGATACCGCCGTTGAGCCAGTCGATCTCGGTCTGCCGCTCCGCCAGCACGTCCTGCAGCATCGAGGCCTTGTGGTCGTACGCGACCTCCGGCTTCGCGGCGTGGTCGATCAGGTCTTCGGGATCCATGTCGAGCACGATCCCCTGCGCGGCGGCGACGGCCTTGCCCTCGTCCACGAGCCCGCTGATCAGTGCGCGCAGCGGCGGGAGCTCGCACGTCTGCCCGTGCGTGAGGCGGGTGAGGGCGCCGATCGGGTTCGTCGCCGCGTTGAAGATCACCTTGCGCCACTGCGCGCCGCGCGCGTCCGGCACCGCATGCGTCGGCATCCCCGCGCGCGTGCACGCGTCCGCGAGGCGCTCGATCTCGGCCATCGGAGCCGGCTTCGGCTCGAACGGGCCGATCGTCGTGTCGCCCTTCACGTCCCACTGCACGTGGCCCGGCTCGACGATCCGGCCCGCGGGGAAGGTCGTGCCGCGGATCACGCGCTCGACGTGGGCGGCCAGCACCTCCTCGTTGCCGATCCCGTTCTGCACCGTGCAGACCGAGCCGTCGGCGAACGCGTGGGCGGTCGCCGCGATCGCGCTCTCGGTGTGCATTGCCTTCGTGAGCACGATCCCGAAGTCGCAGGGCGGGAGCTCGGCGGGATCACTCGTCGCGCGCGGGTGCCCTAGCACCTCGCCCGCGCCCGAGAGCCGCAGCCCGTCGCGGTTGATCGCGTCCACGTGATCCTGCGCGAGGTCGTAGGCCCAGACCTCGACGTCGTCGAGCAGCGAGAGGTTCGCCGCGAACAGCGAGCCCACCGCGCCGCAGCCGACGACGGCGATCCTCACGAGTAGCTCGCCTCCTTCGCCGTGACGAGGCGGTACAGCGCCGTGTGCAGCGGCGCCTCGACCCCGTGGCGTTCCGCCTCGCGCACCAGCGCGCCCGTGATCAGCTCGATCTCGGTCGGCCGGTGCGCCTCGACGTCCTCGAGCATCGACGGGTAGTGCGCGCTGCCGCGCCTGGTCGCGAGCACGTTCATCTCCCACGGATCCTCTCGCAGCGCGATCCCCGCCGCGGCCGCAACCCGCTTCCCCTCTTCGACCAGGTCGTGGATCAGGAAGCCGAGGTCGGAGGGACGCTCCTCGGCGGCGAAGTGCGGATCGTGCGGCAGGCCGGTGAGCGCGGCGACCGCGTTCACCGTCGCGTTGAAGATCAGCTTCGACCACTGCGCCGGGCGCAGGTCGGGGAAGGCCTCGGCCTTGAGGCCGGAGGCGCGGATCAGCTCCGCGATCTCGACCGCGACCGACTCGGCGGTCTCCTCGTACGGGCCGACCCAGGTCTCCGTGTCGAGGATGTACTCGACGTGCGCGTCGGCGTGGCGCGTGCCGCTCATGAACGTGACGCCCGAGACGAGCGGCCAGGCCCCGTGGCGGCGGACGATCTCCTCCGCGCCGAGCCCGTTCTGGACTGTCATCACGACCGCGCCCGGAAACCGCCCCTCGAGCCGGGCCGCCACGGGCTCGAGATCGGTTCCCTTGCAGGCAACGATCACGAGGTCGGGCTCGGGCAGCGCGGCGGGATCCGGCGAGGCGACGAGCGACGCAGTGAAGTCGCCTCGGCCGGAGACGCGGAGCCCCTCGGCGTTGAGCGCGTCCGCGTGCTCCTGCCGGCGCGTCAGCACGCTCACCTCGGCGACCCGCGCAAGGTGTCCGGCGAAGAGGCTGCCGATCACGCCTCCGCCGACGACGCAGACGCGCGAGATCATCCGGAGGCGTACTTCGCGCGCAGATACCGCAGGTACGGCCCCGCGTCGAGGCGCGAGCCGGAGGCAAGCTCGAGGGTCTCCTGCGGCGTGAACTTGCGCCCGTACCGGTAGAGATGCTCGCCGTACCAGGCGCGGAGCGGCCCGAACTCGCCACGCGCGAACTGCTCGTCGAGGTCGGGCAGGTCTTCGCGCATCCGCTCCCAGATCTGTACCGACATCACGTTCCCGAGCGCATAGGTCGGGAAGTAGCCGATCCCGCCGCCGCCCCAGTGCATGTCCTGGAGCACGCCCTCGCGGTCCGACGGGACCGGGATCCCGAGGTACTCCTCGAAGCGCTCGTTCCAGGCCGCGGGCAGGTCGGCCACGGCGAGCCTCCCCTCGATCAGCTCCTGCTCGAGCTCGAAACGCAGGATGATGTGGAGGTTGTAGCTCACCTCGTCCGCGTCGACTCGGATCAGCGACGGCTCGACGCGGTTCGTCGCGCGGTAGAAGTCGTCCTCTGACAGCGACGCGAAGTGCTCCGGAAACACCTCCTGGAGCTGCGGGTAGAAGAACTGCCAGAACGGGCGGCTGCGGCCGACGAGGTTCTCCCACGTGCGGCTCTGCGACTCGTGCAGCCCGAGCGAGACGCCCGAGCCGAGCGGGGTGCGGGCGAGCGCCGGGTCGATGTCGTGCTCGTAGACGCCGTGGCCGAACTCGTGGATCGCGCCGAACAGCCAGTCGAGCCCGGCCTCCCAGCGCGTCGTGAGGCGCACGTCGCCGTAGCCGAGCCCCGACATGAACGGGTGCGCGGTCTCGTCGAGCCGCCAGGAGCGGTCGTCGAAGCCGAGGCGGTCGAGCACACGCCGTGCGAAGCGCTCCTGCGCGTCGGGCGGCAGCTCGAGCTCAGGCGCTGCTTCTGTCGATGTCGCCTCGCGGAGGAGCGGCACCAGGACGCGCTTCAGCTCGTCGAAGACCGCCCGCACCTCGGCCGTCTTCATCTCCGGCTCGTAGTCGTCGAGAAGGACGTCGTACTTCTCGGCGGCGGGCGGGAAGCAGGCGACGTAGCGCTGCTTCAGCTCGAGGTTGGCCTCGAGGTGCGGCGCGAGCAGGCTGAAGTCGGAAGCGGTGCGCGCCTCGTTCCAGGCACCGAAGCCGAGCGCGCCGCTCCGGCGCATCTCGGCCGTCAGGCTCGGCGGCACGCGCATCGCCTTCTCCCAGTCGCGGCGCGTGACGCGGATCAGGCTCGCCTCGAACGAGTCGCGGGGGAGGCTGTCCTCGTACCCACGCAGCTCGTCGAGCAGCCGGCCGACCTCGGGATCGACGAACCGCTCGTGCGCGATCCGCCCGATCGTCGCGACCTGCTCGGCGCGGGTGGCCGAGGCGGCCGGAGGCATCTTCGTCTTCTGGTCCCAGGAGAGCAGGCCTCCGGTGTGCTGGAGGTCGTTCAGCTCGGCCATGCGCAGGCGGAGCGCGTCGAAGGCGGCGGGCGTGCTCACTCCGAGACCCTACCGCCGCCTGCGCAGCCAGGACAGCGAGAACTCCCTGCTGCCGGTGAGGCCCGACGGGCGCAGGATCAGCACGAGCGCCATCAGCGCGCCGAGCAGGACGAGCCTCGAGCCCTCCGGCAGCGTCAGCCTGAAGCCGATGTGCACCGTGTTCTCGGCGTCGTCCGAGGAACGAGTCGAGCGCCGCTGACAGGAGCGCGCCGACGACCGCGCCCCAGAGGCTGCCGACGCCGCCGACGACGAGCATCGCGAGCGTGATGAAGGTGAGCTCGAGGTAGACCTGGTCGGTCGTGATCGATGCCGAGCTCGTGGACGAGCAGCCCGCCCGCGAAGCCCGCGAGCGCGCCGCTGATCATGAACGCGACGAGCCGCTGGCGGTGGACGTCGATCCCGCTCGCCTGCGCCGCCGCGCGGGTCCTCGCGCGTCGCGCGCAGCCGCCGGCCGAAGCGGCTCCGCTGGTAGGCGAACGCGACGACGATCGCGATCAGCGCGCCGAGCATCAGCGTCCAGATCGCCGCTCTCCGGCACCGAGTCGAGCGCCTGCGCACGCCGGGCCGATCTTCTCCCAGTAGCGGAGACAGGTTGTAGGTGATCCCGAGCACCGCGAACGTGGCGATGCCCGCGGGCAGGCCGGAGAGCCGCATCAGCGCGAGGCCGACGAGCAGCGCGAAGATCGCCGCCGGCGAGCGCGGCGAGCACGAGCGAGAGCGGCGTCGCCGACGTGCGTGTGTGCGGAGGACCGGGAACAGCCCCGGCAGCACGAAGCTCTTCTGCTGCGGCGTCGAGCGTGAGGATCCCGGAGAGGTACGCGCCGACGGCGACGAAGCTCATGTGGCCGAACGAGATCACGCCCGAGTTGCCGATGAAGACGTAGAGCGCGACCACGATCGCCGTGCTCACGAGCGCGTCGTCGAACTCGAGCTGGCGCACCGCGCTGACGGTGCGTGCCGAGCGCGGCGACCGCGCACGATCAGCGCCATCGGCGCCGGCGAGCTGCGAGTCGAGCCGCCTCTCACACGCGCTCCACGGCCCGGCGCCGGCGGCCGCGAAGAGGCCGCCCGGGCGCAGGAGCGAGCACGATGATCACGAGCCCGTAGATCACCGACGGGCAGGTAGACGCTGCTGCTCGTCGGGCAGCTCGTCGCCGACGAACGCGTTCGCGAAGCCGATCGCGAAGCCGCCGAGCGGCCGCGCTCGAGAGCCGGTCGAGCCCGCCGACGACGACGCCGATCAGCGCGAAGATCGTCACCAGCACGCCGTAGTCGGGCGTCACGAGCGGCGTCCTGCACCGTCAGCAGCACCGCTCACGGCCGCCGCGAGCACACCGGAGACGACGAACGAGAAGCGCGATCACGCGGTTCGCGCGCACGCCGAGGAGCCGCGCGGTGCGGAAGTCGGCGGCGGCGGCGCGCATCTGGAGCCCGATCGTCGTCCGGTTCAGGAGCAGCGTCAGTCGCGGCGAGCAGCACGGCGCCGACGATCAGCGCGACGATCGAGATCCAGCGGATGTCGCAGCGAGCCGATCGTGATCGCGCGTGTTCAGCCCGCCGAGCGTGCCCGACCGTCCTCCCGCGCGAGCCGAACGTGAGCAGGTAGACGTTCTGGAGCAGGAAGCTGATCGCGAAGGTGGCGACGAGCATCGTCGCGGGCGAGGCGCCGCGCAGCGGCCGGAACGCGACCCGCTCCATCACGAGCGAGAGCGCGACGACGACCGCGACAGCAGGCGAGGATCGCGACGCACGGCCGACTGCCCGCTCAGGATCGCGAGCGTGTACGCGCCGGCGGTGATCAGCTCGCCGTAGGCGAGGTTGACAGCCGCATGACCCCGAACACGAGCCCGATCCCGACGCGCGACGAGCGCCGTACACGCGCCGAGCGCGATCCCGTCGATCAGCTGCTGGAGGAAGCGTCATGAGAGGTAGCGCGGCCGCTCAGCCGCGTCCGTGTCGGCGGCGTCCGCCGGGCCGAGGGTGAGCCGGAGCTCGCGTTCGCCATCACGTGCGTGCGGTCGGCGAACGCGACGGTGAGCAGGCGCGCGCTGCTCGACGAGCAGGATCGTGACGCCGCGGTCGCGGATCTGGCCGAGCGTCTCGAACACCGTCTCGACGACGGTCGGGCGCGAGGCCGAGCGACGGCTCGTCGAGCAGCAGCACGCTCGGGCCGCGCGAGCAGCGCGCGTGCGATCGCGAGCTGCTGCTGCTGCCCGCCGGAGAGCGCGCCGGCATGACGGCCGCGGAACTCGGCGACGCACCGGGAAGAGGCTGCGGACCCAGGCGAGGTCGTCGTCGAGCCCCTCGCGCGAGCGGCGCGCCGCGAGCCCGAGCCGGAGGTTCTCGTCGACGGTCAGCGCGGCGAAGATGTGGCGGCCCTCGGGCACGAGCGCGACGCCGCGCCGCGCGATCGTCTCCGGCGCGAGGCCGCGCAGCGAGCGGCCGTCGAGCGGATCTCGCCGCCCGCGACGCGGGACGAGGCCCATGATCGCGTGCAGCGTCGTCGACTTGCCGGCGCCGTTCGGCCCGATCAGCCCGACGATCTCGCCGCGGTGCGACGTCGAAGCCGAGCTGCCGCACCGCCGGCACGGTGCCGTACCGAACCTCGAGCTCAGAGATCCCGAGCACGACGTCCTCAGCCACGGTCGGGCGCTCCGAGGTAGGCGGTCGCGACCTCGACGTTGCGCCCGGATCTCGGCCGGGCGTCCCCTCGGCGAGCGTGCGCCCCTGGTCGAGCACCTGGATCCGGTCGCACACCTCCATGATCAGCGGCACGTTGTGGTCGATCAGGAGCACGCCCGCATCGAACTGATCGCGGACGGCGAGCACGACCGCGGCGAAGTCGGGGATCTCGGCCTCGTGCAGGCCGGCCGCGGGCTCGTCCATCAGCACGAAGCGCGGCCTCGTGCGCGAGCGCCCGCGCGACGCCGAGCTTCCGCTCGTCGCCGTGGGGTAGCACCGCCGCCGGTTCCTCCGCGCGGCCGGAGAGCCCGAGCAGCGCGAGCAGCTCGCCGGCCCGGCGCCGCGCCTCGCGCCCGCGCGCGCCCACGCCGAGCGCCGCCACCTCGACGTTCTCGCGCACGGTCAGCTCGCGAAACAGGTGGCCGTGCTGGAACGTCCGCGCGAGCCCGGTGCGCCCGCGCCGGTACGGCGGCCAGCCGGTGATGTCGCGCCCCTCGAGCTCGACGCGTCCCGCCCGTCGGCGGTCGAAGCCCGGTGAGGACGTTCACGAGCGTCGTCTTCCCCGCGCCGTTCGGCCCGATCAGGCCGACGCACCTCGTGCCGGCTCGAGCTCGAGGCTCGACGTCCTCGAGCGCGTAGCACGCCCTCGAACGCGCGCGAGACGCCGATCGCCCGGAGAGACCCGGGCGATCGGCGCAGCGCTCGTGCTGTTGCTTCCAACTCCGTCCGCTAGTGGATGTTCGGCACCGAGCTTGGCGCGTGACCACCGCCACGAGCTTGCCGACGTTGTTGTTGACCTTGATCACGCGGTACGTCCGCCCCGTCGACGCTGTGGAACTGCGGCGAGAAGGTGATCGGGCCGCCGAGATCGTGGGCTGGTTGTGGTATCGCTCCAGGATCGCGGCGAGCGTCGCGCCGTTCGTCGAGCCCTTCGCGACTTCGGATCGCGTCGCGATCGCGTCGATCGCGTCGGCGCCCGTGACGAAGCCGCCGGTCTGGGCCGGCTGGCCCTGCGCCTTCATCGTGGCCTCGCATGCTCTTGACGGCCGTGCTCGGGTCGTCGCCACCACACCGACGCGTAGGTGACGTAGTAGAAGTTCGTCACCTTCGGGCTCTTCGACCACCAGTACGCGCCGTCACCGGCCCACGAGTTGATGATCGGCGTGTTGTTGTCGAGGCTCCGGAGCCCCGCCGACGAACGCGGGCTGGTCGCCGCCGAACGAGGTGCAGAAGGCGATCATGTTCGCCGGTGCTTCGCGTTCACGCGCGTGACGACGTTGCCGATCGTCTTGTCGCCCTGGGTGAACGACTCCTGCGACGCATCTTGCCGCCGAGCTGCTTGAAGCGGATCGTGAACGCCTTGCAGACGTTCTTGAAGTAGACGAGCAGGTTGTCGGTCACGACCACGCTCGACCGCCAGCCGTTCTTGATACGCGTACTCGCGCCATCGCCGAGCCCTCGTCCTGCGCCGCGTTGCCGTAGCTGAACGCGAGCTTGCCCGGCGGCGCCGAAGCGCGACGGGCCCATCTGGTCGGTGCCGATGCACGGCGCGATGGTCAGCATCTTGGCATTGAGGAACTCCTGGATCGCCGGCGTCGCATAGTCGACGTCGCAGGTGACCCAGCCGATCACGGCGCCGTTGGAGATCTGCGTCAGCGCGGCCTGCTTCGTCTTCTGCGGGTCGAGCTGGTCGTTGATCACCTTCAGCTGGAGCGGCCGGCCGAGGACGCCGCCGGCCGCGTTGATCTTGCTTGATCTCGATCTGGGCCGCCTGCACCGCCGGCGCGTCGAACGGCGCCATGTTCTTGGTCAGGTCGACCGCCGCGCCGATCACGATCGGCGGGCCTGCGAACTTCTGCGTGCTGTGACTGGTCGCAGCGCCCGCGACGGCGGCGATGCCGACGCCCAGCGCCAGGACGACACCGAGCGCGATCCACCTCGCTCTTCCTCTCATCTCGTTCCCTCCTGTTCGGTCATTGCAGAACTCCCTGCCTGCCCGCCTGCCACACGGTCATGAACGCCTCGCGGCCCTGCCGGGCCAGCTCGTGAGCGGGGAGGCGCCACAGCGACCCTTCGTAGTCGTTCCCGAAGCTGCCGTCGTCCGAGAAGATCTCGAGGTCGTAGGGGCCGCGCCAGCCGGCCTCGTCGAGCGCGCCGAGGATCCCGGTGAGGTCGGCGACGCCGTCGCCGGGGAGCACCCGGTCGCACCAGCCCCGCGTCGGCTCGCGCCAGTCGCTGACGTGGACGCCGGTGAAGCGCCCCGTGTGCTCGCGGATGTCGTCGAGGAGCGTGGCGCCGTTCCAGAGGTTCCAGACGTCGAACATGATCCCGAGGCCGGAGTCGCCGACCTCGTCGAGCAGCTCGACCGCGTCGCCGATCGTGGTCGGGATCGTCCAGCTCTCTGCGCCGATGCGCTGGATCGGCTCGAGCCCGACCCGCACGCCCGCCGCCTGCGCTTCGCGGCCGATCCGGCGCAGGCCGTCGACCACGATCCGGCGCGCCTCGCCGGGATCGAGCTCACCCTGCGGGCCGGTGAGGCACACGACGCTCTGCGGCTCGAACGCGGCCAGCCGGCGGATCGACGCGCAGACGGCCTCGATCCGCTCGCGCGGGTCGACCGGCCCCTCCAGGAGCGGCAGGGGCAGGATCGAGGGAATCGCCGGGATGCAGTTCGTGACCTCGAGCCCGGCATCGCGGATCCGGGCCAGGCTCTCGGCGTCGTCGCCCTGCGGCAGCTTCATCTCCCAGATCCCGATCCCGCCGGCGCCCGCGGCCGCGTAGGCGTCGACGTCCTCGGCGAAGCTCGCCTGCAGCGTCGAGACCTGCGAGATCGAGAACGAGGGCTCAGCCACGGAAGTGAGGCATCACATCGCGGGCGAACAGCTCCTGGGCCTTGATCGCCTGCCAGTGCTCGGCCCCGCCGGCGTTGACCGTGATCGCGATCTCGGTCACGCCCTCGCACACCTTCAGCACGTCCTCGATCCGTGAGATCACGTCGGCCGGTGTCCCGACCCAGACGATGTCGCCCTCGATCATCTGGTCGTACGGCGTCGCGGCGAGCTCCTCCATGATCCCGGCGGCGTAGAAGCCGTAGCCGGCGGCCCGGAGGTCGTCGGCGGGCGGCGGCTCGTGCTCGGTGAGCGGCGACGCGTTCCCGGCGAGGAAGCCCTTCATCCACTCCTCCGCCTCGCGGCGCGCGGTATCGCGGTCCTCGTCGATGTAGCACGCGTGGATCCAGACGATGTCGGGCGTCGTGCCGTGCTCGGCGCAGCGGGTGCGGTAGAGGTCGAGCTGGTCCTTGAGCGCCGCGTAGGGCAGGAGCGGCGGCACGACGACCGCCCAGCCGCGCTCGGCAGCGAGCTCGTACGTGCGATCCGAGGTGCCGCCGAGGAAGACGCGGAACTTCCGCTGCGGCCGCGGTGTGATCCCGGTGTTCTCGACCTTGAAGTACTTGCCGTCGAACGAGAACGAGTCCTGGCCGAGTGCGGTGAAGAGCAGCTCGACGGCCTCCTCGTAGCGCTCCCGCGAGTCGGGGTCGAGCGGGATCCCGGCCTTGGTCGGCATCCAGCCGTGGCCGCGGCCGACGCCGAACTCGTAGCGGCCGTCGAGCAGGATGTCGGTGACGGCGATCTGATGGGCGAGCACGATCGGGTTGTGGAACGGCAGCACATGGAGGAGCGTGCGGAAGTTGATCCGCTTCGTGCGCTGCGCAGCGGCCGCGAAGAACGCGGTCGGGTTCGCCGAGATCGAGAACTTCGGGAAGAAGAAATGCTCGATGATCGCGTAGGCGTCGTACCCGAGCCGGTCGGCGTTCACGACCTGCTCGAGGGCCTCGGCATACATCGTCTCGGGCGACTTGCCCGGCCAGCTCTGGATCTCCGAGTAGATGCTGAACTTCAAGGTGGGGCAATCCTGTCACCTGTTTGACATCTGATCAAGACCGTGGGAAGTTGCGCGCGAGAAGCGCCCTCATGAGCTCGCATCGCACCCGGGAACCCAGCGCCCAGTCGCGCCATCGCACGATGGCGGAGGCCGCGCTGGCCGAGCTCCGCGAGGCGATCGTCCTCGGCGAGATCGTGCCGGGGACGCCGCTTCGGCTCGAGGATCTCGCGAGCACGCTCGGGATGAGCATCTCGCCGATCCGCGAGGCGGTTCGCCAGCTCGAGGCGCTCGGCCTCGCCGAGCACGTCCCCCACCACGGCGCGAAGGTGACCGCACTGGACGTGGGCGAGCTGCGCGACCTGTTCGAGGTGCGGCTTGCGCTGGAGACAATGGCGGTCCGGCGCGCGGCTGAGCGGTTCGACGAAGAGGAGCGCAGCCGTGCGGCGGAACTGCTCGGGGAGTGCGTCGAGGCGCGCAGCCGCGGTGACGTCCGCCGCGCGATGCGTGCGCACACGGAGTTCCACTTCGCGCTGTACGAGTCGGCCGGCTCGCCGTGGCTCGTGCGGCTGATCCGCCCTGCCTGGGAGAGCTGCGAGCGCTACCGCGCGGCGCTCCTGGCGCAGCACGGCAGCCTGCAGGACCGGCACGCCGCGCTCGACCGCTCGCTCCTCGAAGCGTGCTCGTCGCACGACCCGGAGCGCGCCGCCGGGGCGCTTTCCGAGCACCTCGAGCTGTTCGGCGACTTCTACTCGCACGAGCTCGGCGGGCGCGGGATCTTCGAGCCCTAGCGGCCCCCAGCCGCGGTGGCCTTGAGTCAACGTCTCGAGCGGAGTACCTTGTGAGCTTCTCGGCCATCCGTGGGCGGACATGATCGGTACGGAGCTTCGGGTTGGCCCCCCGGCCTGTCCGCGGTGTGGGGGGCACACAGCCGCCATGCCCACGAAGCCCATCGAAGCCAGCAGGATCAACCGCAACGGGTTGCCGCGCGGCGCCTCTGCTCCTGAGTTCCGGCTTCGTACAGCCGACGGCGACGAGCTGACTCTCTCGGGGTTCCGCGGGACGCGCGTCTTGCTCGTCTTCTCAGATCCGGATTGTGGTCCGTGCACCGCGCTGGCCCCGGAGCTCGAGCGGCTCCATCGCAGCCCCGCGAACGAACTCCGGGTCCTGATGGTGAGCCGTGGCGACGCGGAAACGAATCTCGCCAAGATCCAGGAGCTGGACCTAACCTTCCCGGTTGTCCTGCAGAGGGGCTGGAACACGTCCCGCGAGTACGGGATGTTCGCGACTCCAATTGCGTACCTGGTCGACGAAGAAGGCGTCATCGCAGCCGACGTGGCGGTCGGGATCGATCCGATCCTCACTCTTGCGAGCGTCGGCGACACGGATCCCATCCAATCCCGCCTCGCTGTTCTGAGGGAAGAGCTCGAGAAGGGTCGAGTCGAAACCGAGGCGCTCGAGAACTACCGGACCTACCTGCACGACACGATGCTGCGCCTGAGCGGCGCCATCCAGGTCCTGGAAGAGCTATCGGACCCGGTAACGAGTGTGTCAGACGCGGTCTCCCTAGACCGGCGTGCCTCAAGCAACCAAGGAGAAACAGCATGAGCTGGGAGCTCGCAGGTAATGCAGGGACGACGCCGGCCGATTTTCTCGGCACAACTGACCAGCAGCCGCTCGTGATCAAGACCGGTGGTACAGAGGCCATGCGCGTGAATGCCGACCGTTTCGTCGGCATCGGGACAAGCGCTCCTGGGGCGATGCTCGAGATAGCGGTTGAGCAGGGTCCGTTGGTGAAAGGACAGCCACCGCCCCCCAGCGTCCCCGCACTCGTCGTGACACGAGTGGTTAGGCTTCGCCCCGGCCCAAGGCCGATCCGAAACGTCTTCACGGAGCTGATCGTGAAAGACGGCAGAGTCGGGATCGGAACGGACGCACCGACTGCCACGCTAACCGTCGTCGGGCTGATCCAGACCACCCAAGGGGGAATCGAGTTTCCCGACGGAACCGTTCAAACGACTGCCACTCTGCAAGGGCCGCCCGGGGCGACCGGGGCGACCGGGGCGACCGGGGCGACCGGGGCGAAGGGAGTGCCCGGCCCGCCCGGCCCATCCGCGCCCGGAAAGTCGTTCGTTATCTGTATCGACAAACCCGTCGCAGCAATCTGTGAATGCGGTCCCGGCGCTGACTCGATTTCCTGGGCTCAGGGCACCTGCTCCGTAACCTCTGACACAGGGTCCTGCTCGGGAACATCCTCCTGCTGCGTGTGCCGGCCGCGCTAGCGGCCGCCGAGCCCCCTCAGCTTCCCGAGCGCCTTCTCTCGCAGGCGCGGCTCGAGCAACTCGTGGGCGACCAGCGTGCCCGAGCCGCCGCCGAGCCCCGGGCCCGGATGGGTCGAGGCGCCGATGTGGTACAGCCCGTCGACGGGCGTGCGGTGGCCGGGCTGCTGCGGGAACGGGCGCCAGACGAAGTTCTGGTCGAGTGAGAGCGCGCCGGAGTACGGGTCGCCGCCGGCGAGATTGATGTTCGCGGCTTCGAGGTCGGCGGGCGAGAGCACGACGCGCTTGATGATCGACGACTCGAGGTTCGGCGCGTGCCGCGCAAGCCGCTCGACGATGCGGTCGGCGTAGCGCTCGCGCAGCGACTCCGTCCAGGTGCCGTCGCCCGTGTCGAGGACACCCGCAGCGTCCCCCCTGACTTGCCGGGGCAGCTCCTGCAGCTGGATCCAGAGAATCCACTTGCCGTCCGGAGCCCGGGTCTCGTCCATCGTCATCGGCTGGCCGCAGACGATCGTCGCCTCGGCCGGGAGCAGCCCGCGCTCGGCCTCGTTGACCGCACGCGAGACCCCGTCGAGGCCGGGAGTGACGTGGAGGATCGCGGTCTTGCCGAGCCGCTGGTCGCCGTCCCAGCGCGGCGGCCCGGAGAGCGCCAGGTGGATCTGCATCTCGCCGCGCCCGTAGCGGTAACGGCGCCCGGCAGCGGCGACCTCGGCCGGTGGGCTTTCGAGCAGCCTCCCGTAGAGCTGGGTCGGGGTGACGTTGCAGATCACCGCACGCTCGGCCGTGACCGTCTCGGCGCCGGCGAGTCGCACTCCCACCGCGCGCCTGCCCGTCACGAGCACGCGTTCGACGTCGGCCCCGGTCTCGCACACACCGCCGAAGTCGCGGATCAACTTGACCAGCGCGTCGACGAGGCGAGCGCCGCCGCCGCGGGGGATCGGCATCCCGCCCTCCTGGGTCGCGACCGCGATCACCTGGGCCATGAACCCGGACGAGGCGGCGTCCGGCCCGAGCCCCGTGTGCAGCACCCAGGGTGCGAGCAGGCCGTGCGTGCGCTCCGAGACGAACGTCTCGGTGACCCAGTCGCGGCACGAGACGAGCAGCCCGCCGGTGAACTCGAGCAGCCCGCGCCGGCCCAGGCGGCGGTACGCGCTGAGTGCGAGCCGCGCCCCCGCCGCCGACCAGAGCTCGGTGCCGAGCAGGCCGAACGAGAGGTCCGCGTTCGCGAAGAAGGAGCCGGCGGTCGCCTGCCAGGCCTCGCCGTCGCCCGCTGCGTACGTCTCGAGCTCGGCGGCATTCGCGTCGGTCGAGCGAAGCAGGAAGGCAGCCGAGCCGTCCGGATAGAGCGAGCCGGTCGGAAAATCGGTGTTGAGATACTCGAGCCCGCGGGCCGTGAGGTCGTCGCCGAGCTGCGCGTGCGCGGCGCCGCCGACCCAGAGCGGGTGCCAGGCAGAGAACACATCGTGGTGAAAGCCGGGCTCGGTCAGCTCCGCGGTCTTGATCGCGCCGCCGAGATAATCGCTGCGCTCGAGCACGCAGACGCGCCAGCCTGCCTTCGCGAGAATCGCACCCGCCGCGAGCGAGTTGATCCCGCTGCCGACGATTACGGCGTCGTAGTCGGCCACGCTCAGGCGCCTCCGGCGACGATCCCGCGAAACTCGTCGTCGGTGACGAGGCCGCGCTTCTCGGTGCCGAGACGCTTGACGGCCGAGAGGACCTCGGGGCGCCGTTCCTCGGGCACGTCGAGCCCGAGCTCGTCGGCCTTGATCCGGATCGAGTCGAGGCCGCTCTTCTTGCCGAGCACGATCCCGCGCTCGGCCGCGACGAGCTCCGACGAGTACGGCTCGATCGACGGCGGGTCGTGGAACTGGCTCGCGACGGCGCCGCTCTCGCGCCGGAAGAGCGTCTCGCCGGTGACCGGCTTCCACGGCGCGAGCGTGTAGCCGGAGAGCTCGCGCACCCGTTCGGAGACGGCGCGGATGCGGTCGAGACGCAGGTTCGACTCGACCCCGTACAGCGCGCGAAGCGTGAGCGCCACCTCGCCGAGGTCGGCGTTCCCGGCGCGCTCGCCCATCCCGTTGATCGTCCCCTGCACCCAGGTCGCGCCTGCGCGTACGGCGGCAACGGCCGCGGCGGTGGCGACGCCGAAGTCGTTGTGCCCGTGGAAGTGGACCGGGACGCCGGGCCCGACCCATTCGACGGTCCGGCCGACGAGCTCGGCAGCCGCCTCGGGCGAGGCGATCCCGAGCGTGTCCACGACGACGACTTCCTTCGCGCCGGCCTCGACCGCCGCGCGATAGACCTGCTCGTAGAAGCCGGCGTCGGCCCGGGTCGAGTCGACGCCGAAGAAGGCGGCGCGGATCCCGTGCTCGTCGGCGAAGCGCATCGCGTCGGTGATCCGCCCGAGCATCTTCTCCCGGCTGACGCCGATCGCGTCGAGCTTCAGGTCGGAGATCGGCGACTCGATCACCGAGGCGCCGACGCCGAGCTCGACGAGCGCCTCGAGGTCGGCGGGGACCGCGCGTGAGAACCCCCAGATCTCGGCGCGCAGCCCTGCGGCGGAGATCAGCTCGACGGCTCGGCGGTCCTCGTCGGAGACGCGGGGAAAGCCGGCCTCGATCCGGTCGATCCCGAGCTCGTCGAGGGCGCGGGCGATCTCGAGCTTCTGTTCGGGATCGAGCACGACGCCGACGGTCTGCTCGCCGTCGCGCAGCGTCGTGTCGTAGAGGCCGACCGAGCCGCCGAGCCGGAACGGATCGTTGAGCTCGCCTGTCCAGATCAGGCCGCTCATCGGAAGTCGTCCGGGAAGCGGCAGAGCTTCTCGGGCCCGTCGGCGGTGATGAGGTAGTTGTCCTCGAGCCGGAGGCCGCCGCCGCCCTCCCAGTAGATCCCCGGCTCGATCGCGAGCACCATCCCCTCCTCGATCGTGCCGCCGCCGGCCTGGTGGGCGTAGGGCGATTCGTGGGCGCGCGCACCGACGCCGTGGCAGATCGGATGCGACGGCTGGCCGGGGTAGCCGGCTGCGGCGATCCCGTCGCGGATCAGCCGGTCGAGCTCCGCGAGGCTCGCGCCCGGGCGGCAGTGGGCGACCGCCGCGTTGTAGACGACGAGGAGCTGCTCGAGCAGGAGGTCGTACTCCGGCGTCAGCTCGCCCGGGCAGAGGTTCTTCGTGTGGTCGCACCAGTAGCCGTCGGCGCAGACCCAGATCTCGAACAGGGTCGGCTCGTGCTCCTGCACCGGGCGGTGGCCGGTCGGCGTGAAGGTGCGGATCCCGGGGCCGGACCAGACGAGCGAGAAGCCGTGCGCCAGCTCGACCTTGCCCTCGAAGCCGGTGCCCTCCCGGTGCACGTACCCGTTCCAGAGCGCGCCCGCCTCGCTCTCGCGCATGCCGGGTCGGAGGTGCTCGGCGACGTGCTCCATCGCGCCCGCGGCGATCTCGTTGGCCAGGCGCATGCGCTCGATCTCCTGCGCGGTCTTGATCCCACGGGCGGCATTGAGCACCGGCATCGCGTCGACCGCGCCGGGGAACGCGTCGAACCAGGCCCTGGTGAAGGTCGTCGGCTCGCCGACCATCTGGTCGGTCGCCTGGGTGCCGAGCGACAGCTCGAGCCCGACGCGTTCCGTAGGGGGAGGCCGCATCGCGCGCGAGCTCGAGCGTGCGCGCGGTCGGCGGGCGCGGGTCGGTCGCGTCGTAGCCGGTGAGGAAACGCACGTCCTTCGTCCAGGCGGTGCGCTCGGCGGCGTCGGCCGAGACCTCGAGGCAGATCAGCGTCGGGTCGCCCTCGCGCGGGAAGACCACGGCGTCGTAGCCCTTCATCCCCCAGAAGTTCGAGAGGTAGAGAACGTTGTCGGGTGCGCGGACGACGAGCGCGTCGAGGTCGGCTTCCTCCATGAGCGCGCGAACGCGGCCGAGCTTCGCATCGTCGCGGGGCCAGCTCAAGTCGGCACGCTTTCGACACGATTCAGACGATGCGCCGCGCGTCCGGCGCGACTAGGCTCACGCCTGAGCAGGGGGCGGGTCGGGACCCGAGGTTGTCGCGTGTACCTATAGGCGCTCACGGCCGCCTCGCACTCACCAGCGCACGCGCGCGGGAGCGGGCTCGCCGTGACCGTCCTGCCACGAGATCACCGGGTTGCGGAGCACCCCGATCCGCTCGATCTCGCACTCGATCACGTCGCCGGGCTTCAGGTACAGCGAGGCCGCGTCCTCCGAGAACCCGGCGACGCCGCTCACCGTCCCCGTCGAGACGACGTCGCCTGCGCTGTAGCCGAGCGCGGAGTAGTGCGAGATGATCTCCGGAATCGTCACGCTCATCCGCGACGAGTGAGACACCTGCCGCGACTCGCCGTTCACGCGCAGCTCCATCGCGAGGTCGTGCGCGTCCGGGATCTCGTCCGGCGTGACGATCCACGGCCCGAGCGGGCAGAACGTGTCGATCGCCTTGCAGAACGAGAACACGCCCGACCGCATCTCGCGCCGCTGGATGTCGCGGGCGGTGATGTCGTTGAAGATCACGTAGCCGCCGATGTAGTCGCCCGCCTCCTCGGGCCCGAACCACTTCCCGGCCTTCTTGATCACGACGGCGAGCTCGAGCTCGTAGTCGAGCTCCTCGGTCAGGTGCTCCGGATAGATCACCGGGTCGTCGGGCCCGACGATCGCGTCGACGTTCTGGAAGAAGACGATCCACGGCGCGATCTCGTGCGACCAGCCGACCTGCTTCGACTCCTCCTCGTGCTCGCGGAAGTTGCCGGCGGTGTGGAAGAACTTCTTCGGCACTATCGGCGCGCGCAGCCGGACTTCCTCGAGCGGGTAGGTCTCCCCCGTGTCGTCGGCGCCGCCGCGCTCGAAGTACGTCCGCATGTCGGGGACGTCGAGGCGGTGAACCAGGTCGTCGCCCGCGACACGCCCACGAGCCCGTCGTCGAACGTGACGAGCTTCATCGCCTCACCCCACCCCGCCGAGCCACGCCACGACTTCCTCCGCGTTGCGGTCCGGCGGGAAGACGGGATAGAAGACCTTCACCACGGTGCCCCGCTCGGCGACGATCGGTGACCCGCTTGTAGAGCGTCAGCCCCTGCGGTCTCGAACGTCGGCAGCCCGAGCGCGTCACGGAGCGCGAGCTCCGCGTCGCTGATCACGGGAAACGGCATGTGATTGCGCTGCGGCGAACTCGACCTGATCGTCGAGGCTCTGCGCGGACAGTCCGGCGACGCGCGCGCCGAGCCCCGCCAGCTCCTCCGCGTGGTCTCGGAACGCGCACGACTGGGGCGTGCACCCGCGCGCGCCCGGGATCGCGTCCCAGCCCGGCAGCAGCGGCACATCAGGCCGGCCGGAGCGCGGATAGACGTAGAGGACGAGCCGCTCGCGCGCGAGCTCGGCGAGGTCGACCGGCCCCTGCGAGGACGGCAGCACGAGCGCCGGTACCGCGGTGCCGGGGAGCCCGTCGCAGGCGCCGTCGTCCTCGGGCGCCGGCAGGTCCGGCGGGAGCGAGTAGACGTCGACGCTCACGCCACCCCGCAGACTCGCATCGCCGCGAGCGCGTACACCTGGGCCATCTTCACGAGCCCGTCGATGTCGAGATTCTCGCCGTACTCCTCGTCGAGCAGTCCGGTCGACGTGCCGTAGTTGACCGTCGGGATCCCGTAGCGCGTCAGCGCCGATGCATCGGAGAACCAGCGCGTCACGTCGCGCTCCGGCGGCGACGCCGAAGACGTCCTCGTGGCTCGCGTCGATCGCCTGGACGAGCGGATGGTCCTCGTCGATCTCGGCGCCCGGGCGCGGTGACGTAGACCTCCGCCTCGATCGCCGTAGTCCGGGAACCGCCCGCGCAGACCGCGCACCATCTCCATCACCTGCCGACGCGCCTCGGCCATCGGCTTCGTCGGCGGCACGCGCACGTCGAGGAAGAGATCGGTGCGGTGCGGCGTGCGCGACACGCGCCAGCCGAAGCCGCCGTTGATCGCACCGACGTTGACGATCGCCTTCGCGCCCCCGGTACGAGTTCTCCGGGATCGTCCTCCCACTCCGGAATCCAGTCGAGCACCGCGTCGAGCACCTCGCGCATGCGCAAGATCGAGTTGAGCTCGCGCTTGCCCTCGGTGAACGCCGTGTGGATGAAGTTGCCCTGCGTCGAGATGCGCACCCAGAGCGAGCCGTAGTGGCCGAGCACGACCTTCCCCTCGGTCGGCTCGCCGAGGATGCACATGTCGGCGACGCCGCCGTGCGAGACGAGGTAGCGAGAGCCGGCGGCGTAGCCGCGGTACTGCGGGCCCTGCGCGTCGCCGTATTGCGTCTTCTCGATCTCGCCGCACACCGCCGCGATCATCACGTCGCCGCGCAGCCGCACGCCCGCGTCGTCGAGCGCGCGCAGCGCCTCGACGTAGCAGGCGAGCGCGCCCTTCATGTTCGAGATCCCGAGCCCGTACAGCCGGCCGTCCTTCACGAACGGCTCGGGCTGGAAGCCGGGCACGTGCGCGAGCCATGGCTCCTGCCCCGAGTACGACGTGTCCATGTGGCCGTTGAACATCAGCGTCGGCCCGCCGCCCGAGCCCTCGCGGATCCCGAGCACGTTCGCGCGGCCCTGCTCGACCTGTTGCCACTGCACGCGCAGCCCCATCTCCTGGAACGTCTCGGCCATCAACGTCGCCATCTCCTGCTCGGAGCCGGTGAAGCTCGGGACGGAGATCGCGCCGCTCGCCCACTCGACGAGCCGTTTCCGGTCGATCTTGACGTCCATCACGACCGGAAGTGCGGGAGGACCTGCTCGCCGAAGAGCCGGATCTGGTCGTGCCGTCTTCGCCCCAGAGCTCGAGCATCACGTGGGTGCAGCCCGCGTCGCGGTACTCCTCGATCGCCGCGATGCAGTCGGCGGGCGTGCCGGCGATCGGCTTGCACTTGTCGAGGATCGCGTCGGTCACCTTCGCCTTCGCCGCCAGGCGCCCGCCCTGCTCCATCGCCTCGGCGACCGGCCGGATCTCGTCCTGCTCGAGCCCGGCGAGGTCGAGCAGCGTGTCGGCCGAGCCCTGGATGTTCTGCACCTTGTTCGCGAGGTACATCCCGGCGATCTCGCGCGCGCCGTCGCGCCCCGCGTCACGATCCGTCTCGTGGATCGACGCGACGACGGTGCAGCCGATGTCGATGTCCGCCGCGACGTTCTCGCGCGTGTAGCGGACGAACGCCGGGCGTCGTGATCGACGGCGTGAGGCAGCCGTCCGCGATCTCGCCGGCGAGCTGCTGCATCTTCGGCGCGGTCGCCGCGACGTAGACCGGCGGCACGCCGCGCGGCGTGTGCGCCTCGGCCTGAAGCGCGGGAACATCCGCGCTCCACGTCGTCCCCTCGTAGTCGAACGGCTCGCCGCCGAGCACGCCGCGCACGATCTCGACCGCGTCGCGCATCGGGCCGAGCGTCTTGTTGGTCTGCGAGCGCGATGTTGTTGAGGAAGATCTTCGACGTCCCGAAGCCGAGGATGAACCGACCCGGGCCTGCGGCCTCCTGCACGACGCGTGCGTCCATCGCGACCTGCACCGGGTGACGCGTGAACGGCGAGATGATCCCCCAGCCGATCGTCAGCCGCTCCGTCTCCCGCGCCATCAGCGCCGAGACGACGGTGGACGAGCGCGCCTCCATCCCGTGCTTGCGCCACCACGGGTACGCCTCGGCGAGCCAGATCGTGTCCATCCCCGCCTCGTCCATCACCCGCGCCGACTCGAGCATCTCGTCGAGCGGCTCCATCGTCAGCTGCATGACGCCGATCCGGAACGGAACGGCACGATGAGCCTTACTCGTCGCCGCCGCTGTCGCTGACCTGTCTCTCGAGCGCGTCGAGCACGTTCTCGACCTGCTGGTTGACGATCGGCTGCAGCACGCGCTGGCCCATCGAGCCGACCGGCCCGGCGATCTTGACGTCGGCCTCCCACTCCATCGACGTGCCCGTCGCCCGCCTCGCTGAGGGTGAACGCCGTCGTCCATGTTCATGATCGCGCCGACCCCGGTGCCCTTGCGCGCACGAGCCGCGCGAACTCGGGCTCGCGCTCCTCCGCCTTCTCGAAGTTCATCTTCATCTTGAGCCCGCCGAGCCCGAGCGGCACCTTCACGTTCGCGGTCCAGTGCGTCTCGTCGGCGATCTCGAAGCTCTCGACGCCGGGCATCAGCTTCGCCATCGACGCCGGCTCGTTGAGGACCTTCCAGACCGACGTCGCGCGAAGCCGCTGAGCTCCTTCACTCCCTCGACTCTCACCTGCTCGTCACCTCGACGAGTCGCCCGTGTTTGCTCGGCGTCCTGCAGCATCGACCAGACGCGGTGCGACGGGTTGCAGCTGTCGTAGACGATCGGCGCGCCGGCAGAGCGCAGCGCGTCCTGGATCGCCGAGCAGATCGCGTGGATCCCGCCGCCGCCGCCCTCGCCCATGCCCTTCGCGCCGAGCGGCGACGACCGGCGACGGAGACTCGACGTAGCCGGTCTTGAGCGGCGGCATGTCCATCGCGTGGGGCACGTGGTAGTCGTAGAAGTTCGGGGTCAGGAGCGTGCCGTCCTCGTCGTAGACGAAGTCCTCGTGGAGCGCCGCGCCGATCGCGTGCGCCGTCGCGCCGTGCACCTGGCCCTCGACGATCTGCGGGTGGATGCGGACGCCGCAGTCGTCGACGGCCGCGTAGTCGACGATCTCCGACCTGGCCCGTCTCGGGATCGATCTCGACGAGGCAGGCGTGGATCTGCGTCGCGTACGTGAGCGTCAGCTTGCCCATCTTCTTCTCGGTGTCGACCATCCCGAAGTACGGCCGGTAGACATAGCGGTGGTTCAGCGTCGGGTTGAAGTCCGGCGGCAGGAACGCGTTGTTCGCGTTGACGATCGCGCCGAGCGCCATGAACGGCAGCGCCGCCTCCTCGCGGGCCGTCCTTGATCCGCGCGAACCCGTCGGCGAGCTCGATCGCCTCCTCCGGCGCCTGGAGCACGAACGCGGCCAGCTTGATCATCTCGTCGCGCAGGAGCTCGGCGGCGCCCTTCACGGCGCCGAGCCCGGTGACCGCGAACTGGCTCGCGTAGGTGCCCGAGAAGCCGGCGCTGCGAGTTGAAGAACGAGTCGTGTCCGGGGCGCACGTTCACCTGGTCGGGCGAGCAGCCGATGATGTCGGCCACGACCTGCGACGCGGTCGTCTCGTGCCCCTGCCCCTGCGGCACGGTGCCGAGCGTGACGACGACCTCGCCGAAGATGTCGAGCTTGACCATCGCCGCCTCGTTGTTGCCCGAGAACTGGAGCTCGGGGTTGAGAAGCTGCGACTGGCCGAAGTTGTTCGTGCCGGAGTCGAGCGTCGAGCCGATCCCGAAGCCGAGCAGCTTGCCGCGCGCGGCGGCGTCCTTGCGCCGCTCCTCCAGTCGGTCGTAGCCGATCAGCTCGAGCGCGATGTCGAGCGAGCGCGCGTAGTCGCCGGAGTCGTAGACGCAGCCGTTCGGCGTCTCGTACGGCATCTGCTCCGCCTTGACGTAGTTGCGCTTGCGCACCTCGACCGGGTCGAGCCCGAGCTCGGCCGCGACGATGTCGATGATCCGCTCGGTCAGCCACAGGTGCTGCATCCGCGAGTAGCCGCGGTTCGGCGAGACCGGCGACTTGTTCGTGCAGACCTGCGTGAAGTCGACCCGGATGTTCCGCCAGCCGTAGCAGACCGGGCGTGACCTGCGCCCAGATGATGCAGCCGAGCGGCTCGTAGCGCGGGAAGGCGCCGCAGTCGTCGAGCGCCTTGACCTTGAAGCCGGTCATCGTCGCCGTCGGCCTTCACGCGCGACCTCGACGTCGAGGAACGTGCGCTCGTTGCCGTGCGCGTTCGCCGTGTGCTGGTCGGTGCGCCACTCCGTCCACTGCACCGGCCGGCCGAGCTTCCGCGCCAGCAGGCAGAGCACGACGTAGTACGGGTGGAGGCAGATCTTGTTGCCGAAGCGCGCCGCCGATGTCCTGCGTGACGAAGCGCAGCTTGTCGATCCCGGTGCGCAGCGCGGGCGCCATCCAGATCGCGCCGACACCGGGCATCTGGTGGTTGCAGTAGAGCGTCCACTGGCCGGTGCCCTTGTCGTACTCGACGAGCGCGCCCGAGCACTCGAGCGGCGTCGAGCTGAAGCGGTGGAAGTGGAGCCGCTTGATCTTCACGACGTGGTCGGCCTCGGCGAGCGCCTGTGTCGACGTCGCCCCAGTCGAAGACGCCCGACCAGACGACGTTCGAGCCGGCCTCGTCGTGGAGGACGATCTCGTCCTTCAGCGCCTCCTCGGCGTCGACGAGCACCGGCAGCGGGTCGTACTCGACCTCGACGAGCTCGGCCGCGTCGCGCGCGAGCTCGCGCGTCGCGGCGCAGACGGCCGCGACCGGCTCGCCCTGGAACCGCACCTTGCCGACGGCGAGCGCGTAGTCCTTGATGTTCGCGCCCGGCGGCGATCGACATCTCGAAGAACGGATCGGTGTGGATCGCGACCTCGTCGCCGGTGATCGTCCCGTAGACGCCGTCCAGCTCGAGCGCCGCGCTGACGTCGATCGAGACGATCTTCGCGTGCGCGTACGGCGAGCGGACGAAGTGGACGTAGCCGATGCCGTGCCGGCGGATGTCGTCGAAGAACGATGCCCTGCCCCTGGACGAGCCGCCTGTCCTCCTTGCGCGGGATGCTCTGCCCGACGCGCCCTTCTCGAGCACGGTGCCGGACTCGGTCGTGATCGTCGTCGTGCTCATGGGCGCCCCTCTCCGACCGCCTTCACGGCCTCGACGATGTTCACGTAGCCGGTGCAGCGGCAGATGTTCCCCTGGAGCGCCTTGCGGATCTCCTCCTCGGTCGGATGCGGGTTCTGCTCGAGCAGGTGGCTCGCGCTCATCAGCATCCCGGGCGTGCAGTAGCCGCACTGGAGCGCGTGGTGGTCGCTGAACGACTGCTGCAGCGCCGTCAGCTCGCCGTCGGCGCCGAGCCCCTCGACGGTGCGGATCGTCGCGCCGTCGGCCTGGACCGCGAGCATCATGCAGCTCTTGATCGCCTTCGCCGTCGAGCTGGACCGTGCAGGCGCCGCAGTTGCCCGTGTCGCAGCCGATGTGCGTCCCGGTCAGGTCGAGGTCGTCCCGGATGAAGTGGACGAGCAGCCGGCGCGCCTCGACCTCGCGCTCGATAGAGCTCGCCGTTGATCTCGACGCTGATCGTCTTCGACGTGACGGGCTCCACTCAGTACCTTCGCTCCCTCCGGCCGCCTGCAGGACGGCGCGAACGGCCATCACCTCGGCGAGGTGGCGGCGGTAGTCGCGCGCTCGCGTGGACGTCGCCGGGCGGATCGAGCGTCGCGCCGAGGCCCTTCGCGGCCTCGCGGACGCTCGCCTCGCCGAAGTCGCCGCCGAGCTTCGCCTCCATCGCGGTCGCGCGCACCGGCGTGGCCGAGACGCAGCCGATCGCGATCCGCGCGCCGCCGTTCGCAACCGAGGCGGCCGCGCTGACGATGTACGTCCCGTCGCGTGCCGATCGTGAGCGCCGCGAAGCCGTCGCCGGCGCCGCTCGGGCGGCGGCACGGTCACCTTCGTGAGCAGCTCGCCCGTCGCCGACCGCGGTCATGTAGACGCCGAGGAAGAAGTCGTCGGCGGTGCACCGTCCTCTCGCCGCCCGGCCCGACGATCGTCATCGTCGCGTCGAGCGCGACGAGCAGCGGCGGGAGGTGGTTCGTCGGATCGTTCGAGCAGATGTTGCCGCCGATCGTGCCGCGGTTACGCACCTGGACGTCGGCGATCGTCGCCGCCACCTCGCCCAGGATCGGCCGCGTGACCTCGACCTCGGACGACGACGCGAGCTGCGTGTAGGTCACCATCGCGCCGAGCTCGAGCCCGCCGGCGCCCGTCGAGAACCGTCGTCAGCTCGTCCAGCCCGGCGAGGTCGACGAGGACGTCGGGCGAGGCGGCGCGGGACTTCATCACGTTGATCAGCGTCTGACCGCCGGCGAGGGCGCGGGCGCCGTCGTTGCTGCCGAGGATCCGCAGCGCCTCGTCGAGCGAGGACGGGCGTGCGTATTCGACCTCGCGCAGGAGCATGGAACGATTTACGCAGAACGACGCGGATTTTGTCAAATCACCTTGGACGCGGCCAGAAATCACCCTTTCGAGTGAACGCCGCCCCCTGTTGGGGGATGTAGCGAACCCGTTTGAGGGACACACTCGGTCTCCCCTCCCTTGATCGACCTCCGTCTCACCGACCCCGCCTACACGGAACGACTCGCCTCGTTCCTGACCAGCCTCGGCCAGAGGGCGATCGTCTCTGGTCCGGCGACGGTCGAGCTGTTCGAGCCCGAGACCGACGGGCGAGACCGCCCGGATCGAGGTCGAGATCTACCTCCGCGTCTGGAACGTGCTCTATCCGGAGGCGGGCGTGGTCGTCGCCGTCGAGTAACCCCGCGGCGACGACCCCGGCTCCGCGTCGTCTACGAGCAGATCACGTAGACGGTGAGCGTGCGGGCGACGGGCCCGCTGCTGTACATCGATCCGTACCAGCCGGTCGCCGTGCCGCCGTCGGCCACCGTGTTGAAGGTGGTGGCGCCGGTCGGGATGACGGGTGCGCTGGTCGTGAGATGGTCGTTGTCGGTCGTGTTGCCGTTGAGATAGACGCCGCCGCCGGTTGCCTTCTGGCCGGTCGCGCACGATGCGAGGCCGGAGGTGGTCGTTCCGGGAGGCGCGGCCACGGAGGTGACGTGCACGATCGCGCCGGCCGCTGCGCCGGCAGGCCCGGTTGCGCCGGCGGGGCCCGCGGGCCCGGTGGCGCCGGTCGGACCGACGGGCCCGGCAGGAATCTGGCCTCGCGCGAAGTCGCGGGCGAGCAGCGAGCGGTCCTTGACCTTGAGCGAGTTGACGGCGCTGTTCCTGAGCTGCGCCGTGCCGACGCTGTTCGCGGGCAGGACGACCGCGGCGTAGCTCGTTCCCCCGAGCGCGACGAGCAGGGCGATCGAGGCAAGAACGATTGCGGGCGATGGAAACTTGAACTTGCGTCTCATGCGAGAGCTCCTTTGTAATCGGATCGAAGGAGATAGTCTCGCGGGCGTGTAAGACGGCGGCCGGACCCGTGTAAAGCGCCTGCCACGCGGAAGAAGCTCCCCGGGTTGGACTCGAACCAACAACCCTCCGGTTAACAGCCGGATGCTCTGCCAATTGAGCTACCGGGGAACGGTGCGAGCCGGATTGTAGCCGCGGCCGCTGAGGCCTGATGTGAACGTCGGCCGCCGTCGGGGGCGCTCCGGACCAAGCCGGGCGGTACGGGCGGTCGTGGCGCCTAGCAGCGCTACGCGGCGCGGCCGAACGTGCTGATCCGGCGCCGTGTCTGGGGCGTCATCCGGCCCGGCCGAGTTTCGCGTCAGGCCTCTACTACGCGAACTCGCGGAAGGCCGTACGGACCTTCTGGAGCGCGATCTGGAGATCGCGGAGGTGCTCGGCGTCCGCGGTCTGCAGCTCCCGCTCGAGCCTTCGCTCGCGGAGCCTCAGCAGCAGCTGCTCGGCCGTCTCCTCGTCGATCCCCGAGGAGGCGGCGCGCGCGTCCAGTTCGGCGTAGAGCGGGACGAGGTCGTCGGGCGGCGGCGTCCCGGCGACGAGGTGGTCGCGCAGGCGCCGCGCTGGCTCGGAGTCGAAGTGCTCCGGCCCGAGCTGCCCGAGCAGCCTGACGAGATTCGGATGCGCGATGCAGCCGGCGAGCGCATCTCGCTCGAGCCGCTCGCCGGCCTCGAGCAGCCGCGGCGAGATCTGGGCTCCTCCATACATCGTCGAAGGTGCGCCGCGCTTGATCGCGACCGTCATCCCGAGGCGGTCGTTTGCGTGGCGCCACGCCTCCTGCCGGTCCGGGGACTCGGGGACTCCGTTCAACACTTCGGTCACGCGCTGGTGCGCCGACTGCGCGTTCGCCGAGCGGTCGATCTCGAGGCGGACACGGTAGAGCGCATACGACTCGGCGCCGGCCAGGCGGGCCTCGAAACCGGCCGGATCGTCTGCCGGGTCGGTTCCCGGCTCGAGCGCGACGACGCTGACCTCGAGGCCCATCTTCACCGCGAGCTCCATCCCACGCAGCGTCGCCTCCTGACCGGCAGCGTCACCGTCGAAGCAGAGCCAGACGCGCCGCGTCAGCCGCGCGACCTCCTTGAGCTGCTGCTCGGTCAGCGCCGTCCCCATCGACGCGACGACGGGCTCGAAGCCCGACTGGCGAAGCGCGAGCACGTCGGTGTTTCCCTCGACCACGACCGCCCGGTCCTGCTTCGCGATCGCGGAGCGCGACTTGTCCAGTCCGTAGAGAAGCCAGCCCTTGTGGAAGAGCTCACCCTCCGGTGTGTTGACGTATTTCGCCTTGAGCGGGTCGTCGTCGCGCAGCTTCCGCGCCTGGAACCCGACCACACGGCCGCGCGCATCGGCGAGCGGGAAGAGCAGACGGGCGCTGAAGTAGTCGCTGCCACGCCTGCCGACGAGCCCGGCCGCAGCGAGCTCGGCGCCGGTGAACCCCTTCTCCTGCGCCTTGCGCGCCAGCGCCGGCGCGAGCGGCGCGAGCCCGAGCCGAAAGTCGCGGCTGGTCTCCTCGCCGAGCCCGCGCCCGGCCAGGTAGTCCCGCGCGGGGGCGCCGGCCTCCGAGTCCCAGAGGTAGCGCTCGTAGAACGAGGTCGCCTGCTCGAGCAGCGCGAAGAGCCGGTCGCGCCGCTTCCGGTCGGCGTCGGCCTGCGGCGAGGACTCGTCGTACTCGAGCGGCACGTTGAACCGCTCGGCGAGGAACTCGACGGCGCCGACGAAGTCGAGCTGCTCGGTCTCGCGCACGAACTTGATCGTGTCGCCGCTCTCGCCGCAGCCGAAGCAGTAGTAGACGCCCTTCTCCGCGTTGACCGAGAAGCTCGGCGTCCGCTCGTCGTGGAACGGGCAGCGCCCGGTGTAGCGGCCGCCGACCTTGCGGAGTGGAGTGCGCAGCGAGATCACGTCGACGATGCTCGCGGCCTGCTTCACCGCCTCGACGGAGCTGTCCTTGATCCTCGCCACTACTCGAGCCCCTCCGCGTAGACGAGCGCGAAGCGGTCGGTCATCCCGGCGACGTAGTCGACGACGTCGTCGACCGGATCGCCGCGCTCGAGCAGGTGCGCGACGATCGTCCTGATCACGGCGTGCGCCCGCTCGTGCTCGGCGCGGGCGCCGGGCCCGAGGTAGACGTGCTCGAACATGAAGCTGCGGAGACTGAGCATCGCGGCGCCGATCTCGTCGCTCTGGCGGATGTCGCCCTCGGCCGCCGACGTCTCGACGAGATCGTGAACCAGCCGGTCGATCCGGCGCGCGCCCGTCTCGCCGAGCAGCGCGATCTCCTCGCGCGGTAGGTCGGGCTCGGCGAGCAACCCGTAGCGGATCGCGTCGTCGATGTCGTGGTTGATGTAGGCGACCCGGTCGACGATGCGCACGATCCTGCCCTCGAGCGTCTCGGGCTCCTGCGGTCCGGTGTGCGTGAGGATCCCGTCGCAGACCTCGGCCGTGAGGTTCATCCGCTCCGCGATCCGCAGCGACTCCTCGTTGTGACGGAAGCGACGGCCGGCGCGCTCCTGCAGGATCTGGTCGAGCGCCTCCTCGCCGGCGTGGCCGAACGGCGGGTGGCCCATGTCGTGGCCTAGCCCGATCGCCTCGGTCAGATCCTCGTTCAGGCGCAGCGCCCGCGCGACGCCCCGTGCGATCGCCGTCGTCTCGAGCGTGTGCGTCATCCTCGTCCGGTAGTGGTCGCCCTGCGGGTCGATGAAGACCTGGGTCTTGCCCTTCAGGCGCCGGAACGGCTTGCAATGGACGATCCGGTCGCGATCGCGCTGGAACGGCGTGCGCAACAGGCACGGCTCCTCCTCCTCGCGCGCACGCCCCCGCGTGTCGTAGGAGCGGACCGCGAGCGGCGAGAGCCATTGCGCTTCCTGCGCGCGGATGCTCGCCTCGAAGGCGTCGGCGACTCGACCCGCTAGCTCCGGCACGAAGTCAGATTAGTCGATGAGCGCGACGGCCCCGCTCGGCCCGGGCGCCTACGATAGCCCGCGATGACGGAGCTGCTGCTCGTACGCCACGCCGAGACCGAATGGAATCGCGAGGGCCGCTGGCAGGGCCATGCCGATCCGCCCCTCAACGAGGCCGGCCGCGCTCAGGCGCACGCGCTCGCCACGACCCTCGCCGGCGAGAGACTCGACGCGATCTACTCGAGCGACCTCCGCCGCGCAACGGAGACCGCAGAGATCCTCGGCGCCGCGCTCGGGCACCCCGTCACCACCGACCCCGACCTGCGCGAGATCGACGTCGGCTCGTGGTCCGGCCTGACGCGCGAGGAGGTCGCCGTCCAGTTTCCGGACTGGGAGACCCATGACGGCGAGAGCCGTGAGGCGCTCGGGGAACGCGTCGTCGCAGCGGTGCGACGGATCGCCGGGCGGCACCCTGAAGGGCGCGTCCTGATCGTCAGCCACGGAGGCTCGATCCGCGCGCTCCAGCGCCACTTCGACGGCGAACCTGCCCGCGTACTCGCGAACTGCGAGGTCTTTCGGCTTCCGCTCGACGGCTAAACTGAGCGCGCGTGGAGGACTACACGAACAAATACAAGGGCGAGCAGGTCGAGGTCGCGCTGTTCGGCGGCGAGTACCAGGAGGGCGTCCTCACCGCGTACTGCTACATCGAGGACGTCGCCCACATCGAGCTGAACGGGCACATCCTCGTCCCGCTTCAGAACATCGCCTCCCTGCACTGCTCGAGCCGGTGCGATGCGCCCGAGGACGACTGGCCCCCGCGAATGCTCCGCGAGGACGAGCCGGGCGACGACGAGTAGGAAGAGGTGGGCCGCACGCTCCTCGTCGTGCGCAACGTGCTGAAGGCGTGGCTGCTCCTGCTCGCCGTCGTCGCGGTCTTCGCCGGGATCGGCTGGCTGATCGGCGGCCTGCGCGGGCTCGAGATCTTCGTCTTCTGCGCACTGCTGCTCGCGCTCGCCGGCTACTGGTACCAGGACCGTGCGGTGCTCGGGCTCGTCGGCGCCCGCGAGCTGCCGGTCGGCGAGGCACCGGCGCTGCACTCGACCGTCGCCCGCCTCGCGGCGACAGCGAACGTGGCGATGCCGAAGCTCTACGTTCTGCCCGACGCCTACCCGCGCGCGTTCGCGACAGGTCGCGGTCCCGGGAGCTCGGCGCTCGCGGTGTCGAGCGGCCTCGTCGCCGTCTGCGCGCCGGCCGAGCTCGAAGGAGTGCTCGCGCACGAGCTCGCGCACATTCGAAACCGCGACGTCCTGATCACCACCTCGGTCGTCCTCGCCGGCGCCTCGCTCGTCGAGGGCAGCCGGGTCGGCGGCGCCGTCCAGCGCGCGCTCCTGTTCGTGCTGGCGCCGGTCGCAGCCGCCACGCAGCACCTGTTCCTGTCGCCGAAGCGCGAGTTCGAGGCCGACCGCGCCGCCGCGGAGCTGCTGGGTACGCCGCACGGTCTCGCCGACGCGCTGCTGCGGCTCGACCAGGCCGGCGAGGTGATTCCGTTCGAGGCGAGCCCGGCGACGGAGCCGCTCTACACGGTGAACCCGTTCGCCGATGAAGGGCTTGCGCGGATGTTCGTCACCCATCCTCCTCTCGGGGATCGGGTCGGCCGGCTCCGCGGGCTCGACCCGGAGTGGCAGGCCAAGCTCAGAGCAGCGTAGCTCTGACGACGGCGAGGTCGCGCTCCGCCCAGACGACCTCCGGCTCGAGCCGGGCCTCGCGCAGCCAGCCGAGCTGGTCGTCGAGACGGTCAGGCAGGTCGTAGCCCTCCTCGATCGGCGTCACCACGTCCTCGGGACGCTCCGGGACGACGACGTCGGCGAGGACGAAGAGCCCGCCGGTCCTCAGCACCGAGGCGACGCGGACGAACAGGTCGCGCTTCTCCGCCGTCGTCAGATGGTGCACCACGAGCGCGGAGACGACGGCGTCGAACGGGCCGGGCGGCAGCGGATCCTGGAGCCTGCCGACCCGCAGCTCGACCCCTGCCGGCAGTGAAGCCCGGGCCTGCTCGATCATGGGCGGGCTCTCGTCGATCGCCGTCAGGCGCGCGCCGGGATTCCGCTCGAGCACGCGCCGCGCCGTCTCGCCCGTCCCGACGCCGAGCTCGAGGAGCTCGCTCCCGCGGGTCGATGCGGCCGTGCGTTCCTGGAGCGTCTCGTAGTCAGGCACCTCGGCCTGCATCAGCTCGAGGTACCGCTCCGGCGTGAAGTGATACTGACCCACGCGGAGGAGTGTCGCACGGACCACGAAAAAAGCCCCGTTTCCAGGGCTCTCTTCAAAGAATTCGGCGGCGACCTACTCTCCCGGGAGGTTGCCCTCCGAGTACCATCGGCCCTGGCAGGCTTAACTTCTCTGTTCGGAATGGGAAGAGGTGTACCCCTGCCGGTAAGACCGCCGAAACTGTCAAGGGGCGCACAGCTGCGCACACCCTCAAAACTCCATAGCAGCTCATACGTGTTCTAAATCAAGACCTCGAGCAATTAGTACGGGTCCGCTGAACGCGTTGCCGCGCTTGCACGTCCCGCCTATCAACGTGGTGGTCTTCCACGGCTCTTACTCTCTCTAGGAGATGGGATGTCTCATCTCGAGGTGGGCTTCCCGCTTAGATGCTTTCAGCGGTTATCCCATCCAGACGTAGCTAATCAGCAGCGCCGTTGGCACGACGACTGATACACCAGAGGTCTGTTCGCTCCGGTCCTCTCGTACTAGGAGCCACTCCTCTCAAACATCCAACGCCCATGGTGGATAGGGACCGAACTGTCTCACGACGTTCTGAACCCAGCTCGCGTACCGCTTTAATGGGCGAACAGCCCAACCCTTGGGACCCGCTTCAGCCCCAGGATGCGACGAGCCGACATCGAGGTGCCAAACCCTTCCGTCGATGTGGACTCTTGGGAAGGATAAGCCTGTTATCCCCGGAGTACCTTTTATCCGTTGAGCGACGGCAATTCCACTCTTAACCGCCGGATCACTAAGACCTGCTTTCGCACCTGCTCGACCTGTCGGTCTCGCAGTCAAGCTCCCTTATGCCTTTGCGCTCTACGCACGATTTCCAACCGTGCTGAGGGAACCTTTGTGCGCCTCCGTTACATTTTGGGAGGCGACCGCCCCAGTCAAACTGCCCACCTGACGCTGTTCCCGACCCGGATTACGGCGTCGGGTTAGAAGCCCAGAACACGGGGGGTGGTATCCCAAGGTTGGCTCCACGAGGACTAGCGTCCCCGCTTCAAAGCCTCCCACCTATCCTGGACAACGTACCCCAGACTCCAACGTCAAGCTGCAGTAAAGGTTCACGGGGTCTTTCCGTCCAACCACGGGTACTCGGCATCTTCACCGAGACTACAATTTCACCGGATCCCTCGTTGAGACAGCGCCCAACTCGTTACGCCATTCGTGCAGGTCGGAACTTACCCGACAAGGAATTTCGCTACCTTAGGACCGTTATAGTTACGGCCGCCGTTTACTGGGGCTTGGATTCAAAGCTTCGCCCGAAGGCTAACCTCTCCTCGTGACCTTCCAGCACCGGGCAGGCGTCAGCCCCTATACGTCGTCTTTCGACTTCGCAGAGACCTGTGTTTTTGGTAAACAGTCGGTTGGGCCGTTTCACTGCGGCCCCCTCGGGCTTTAGGGAGTAAATCCCTATTACCCTACCGGGGCGTCCCTTCTCCCGAAGTTACGGGACCATTTTGCCGAGTTCCTTAACGAGGGTTCTTCCGATCGCCTTGGTATTCTCTACCTGCCCACCTGTGTCGGTTTTGGTACGGGCACGTCCCACCTCCCTAGACGCTTTTCTAGGAGGCATGGCTTCAGGAACTTCGCTCCTTGCGGAGCTCGGCATCCCGTCTCAGGCTTAATGGGTGACGGATTTCCCTATCACCCGCCCTACGCGGTTACCCCAGGACGACCATCGCCTGGGATTCCTTAGCCTACCCCGTCCCGCCATTGGTGATAGCGGTGGGGACGTGGTACAGGAATATCAACCTGTTGTCCATCGCCTACGCCTTTCGGCCTCGGCTTAGGTCCCGACTAACCCTGAGCAGATTAGCTTTACTCAGGAACCCTTGGGCATTCGGCGGAGGGGTTTCTCGCCCCTCTTTCGTTACTCATGCCAGCATTCTCACTTCCCAAGCCTCCACGGCTGGCTTACGCCGCCGCTTCGCCGGCTTGGGAACGCTCCCCTACCACTCCACGGTTTGACCCGTGAAGTCCGTGGCTTCGGCTCCTAGCTTGAGCCCCGTTACATTGTCCGCGCCCGACCACTTGACCAGTGAGCTGTTACGCACTCTTTAAATGGTGGCTGCTTCTGAGCCAACATCCTGGTTGTCTCTGCAATCGGACATCGTTTCCCACTTAGCTAGGAATTAGGGGCCTTAGCCGACGGTCTGGGCTGTTTCCCTTTCGACCACGAAGCTTATCCCCCGCAGTCTGACTGCCACGCTCTAGAGTAACGGCATTCGGAGTTTGCCTGACTTCGGTAAGCTGGTAGGCCCCCTAGGCCAAACAGTGCTCTACAACCGTCACTGAACACGTGACGCTATACCTAAATATATTTCGGGGAGAACCAGATATCTCTGAGTTTGATTAGCCTTTCACTCCGACCCACAGCTCATCCCCGCCGTTTTCAACCGACGTGGGTTCGGTCCTCCACGGGGTCTTACCCCCGCTTCAACCTGGCCATGGGTAGATCACTCAGTTTCGGGTCTACCTCCAACGACTAAGCGCCCTATTCAGACTCGCTTTCGCTACGGCTCCGTTTCCTTAACCTTGCCGTTGAAGAGTAACTCGCTGGCTCGTTATGCAAAAAGCACGCCGTCACAGAACAAGTCTGCTCCGACCGCTTGTAAGCACACGGTTTCAGGTGCTATTTCACTCCCCTTCCGGGGTACTTTTCACCTTTCCCTCACGGTACTAGTTCACTATCGGTCGCCAAGGAGTACTTAGCCTTACGGGGTGGTCCCCGCAGATTCCGACCGGGTTTCTCGTGCCCGGCCGTACTCAGGTACCTGACAAGGAAGGCTATGCGTTTTCGTCTACGGGACCGTTACCCTCTGTGGTGTGAATTTCCATTCACTTCGACTAACGCATAACTTTGTAACTTCCCGACCCATCGGCAGACGGATCAAGTCAGGCCCTACAACCCCCATGTGAAAACGACTGCCGTCTATCACGTCACACAGGTTTGGGCTCTTCCCTTTTCGCTCGCCACTACTCAGGGAGTCGAGGTTTCTTTCCTTTCCTCTGGGTACTAAGATGTTTCAGTTCCCCAGCTTGCCACTGCTCGCCCTATTTTATTCAGGCGAGAGCATGCGCGCATTACCACGCATAGGTTTCCCCATTCGGAAATCCCGGGATCAAAGGTTGGTCAGCACCTCCCCCAGGCTTATCGCAGCCGCCCACGTCCTTCATCGGCTCTTGGCGCCAAGGCATCCACCGTGTGCTCTTGTTCTCTTGATCAGAAAGAACACGTGTGTTGCCGCTATGGAGTTTTCAAGGTGCGCGCGGGAAACCCCGCCGTCGCGAGTGGCCGGCTCGTTCGCCGGTCTCTCAAAACTCAACAGCGTGGTTACGTCGAGGTCGACGTATTTCTAGGCGAGCCCGGTCACCGGACGGTCTCGAGAACGAGACCATCGACGAGCCGGGCGCCTACCGGAGTAAGAGCTCCGGATTCCCTAGAAAGGAGGTGATCCAGCCGCAGCTTCCGCTACGGCTACCTTGTTACGACTTCACCCCAATCATCGACCCTACCTTCGACGGCTCCCTCCCTTGCGGGTTAGGCCACCGGCTTCGGGTGTTGCCGACTTTCGTGGTGTGACGGGCGGTGTGTACAAGGCCCGGGAACGTATTCACCGCGGCAATGCTGATCCGCGATTACTAGCAACTCCGCCTTCATGGAGGCGAGTTTCAGCCTCCAATCCGAACCGGGACCGGCTTTTTGGGATTCGCTCCCCCTCGCGGGTTTGCAGCCCTTTGTACCGGCCAATGTAGCACGTGTGTAGCCCAAGACATAAGGGGCATGATGACTTGACGTCATCCCCACCTTCCTCCGATTTGTCACCGGCAGTCTCCTATGAGTCCCCGACATTACTCGCTGGCAACATAGGACAGGGGTTGCGCTCGTTGCGGGACTTAACCCAACATCTCACGACACGAGCTGACGACAGCCATGCACCACCTGTGCACTGGCCCCGAAAGGCTGCCGTGTTTCCACGACATTCCAATGCATGTCAAGCCTTGGTAAGGTTCTTCGCGTCGCGTCGAATTAAACCACATGCTCCGCTGCTTGTGCGGGCCCCCGTCAATTCCTTTGAGTTTTAGCCTTGCGGCCGTACTCCCCAGGCGGGGTGCTTAATGCGTTAGCTTCGGCACGGAGGGAGTCGACACCCCCCACACCTAGCACCCATCGTTTACGGCGTGGACTACCAGGGTATCTAATCCTGTTCGCTCCCCACGCTTTCGCGTCTCAGCGTCAGTACCGTCCCAGAGAGCCGCCTTCGCCACGGGTGTTCTTCCTGATATCTGCGCATTTCACCGCTACACCAGGAATTCCACTCTCCTCTTCCGGACTCTAGCCAGATGGTTTCCGTCGACGTCTCGAGGTTAAGCCTCGAGTTTTCACAACCGACCTACCTGGCCGCCTACACGCTCTTTACGCCCAATAAATCCGGACAACGCTTGCCCCCTACGTATTACCGCGGCTGCTGGCACGTAGTTAGCCGGGGCTTCTTCTGGAGGTACCGTCACCCTCTGGGCTATTAACCCGAGTGGCTTCGTCCCTCCTGAAAGAGGTTTACAACCCGAAGGCCTTCTTCCCTCACGCGGCGTCGCTGCGTCAGGCTTTCGCCCATTGCGCAAGATTCCCCACTGCTGCCTCCCGTAGGAGTCTGGGCCGTGTCTCAGTCCCAGTGTGGCTGATCGTCCTCTCAGACCAGCTACGGATCGTCGCCTTGGTGGGCCATTACCCCGCCAACAAGCTAATCCGCCGCGGGCTCATCCTCGATCGGAGGCCGAAGCTACCTTTTCTCCGCCGGCCCGAAGGCCCGGAGGCTATCCGGTATTAATCCGGGTTTCCCCGGGCTATCCCGATATCGAGGGCAGATTACCCACGTGTTACTCACCCGTTCGCCGCTGTCCCCAGGCCCGAAGTCCTGGTTCTCGCTCGACTTGCATGTGTTAAGCGCGCCGCCAGCGTTCGTCCTGAGCCAGGATCAAACTCTCCGTGAAGGATGGTTTGCCCCGAAGGGCAATCTTCTTCCTTCGAGCTTGAGCTCAAAGGTCATGTCCCGAAGGACATGACGAGGTGTTGATTCCTCACCGGCACCCCGAAGGGAGCCGAGGAGGTCTCGACGTAAACGCACGCTGTTGAGTTTTCAAAGACCGGCGCTGCTCCTGCTGTCCGCAAAGAAAAGCCTCCGACTTACACCAGAGGCCTTCAGACTGTTCGGTACCTAGGTCGTATCCGATTCGTCCGAAGGGCGCTCCAGTGTCGAGGGGAACCTTCTCCGGGCAGCCTCTTCGAGGCAGCCAAGACGGGATACTAGCACAGCTTTCGCCGCCCGACGTCAACCGGAGATGAAGCGCGCAAAACGCCGCTTCCCGGCCTGGACGAGCGCTCCGTCGAGCGCTGACCTGGGCACGTCGAGCTCGGTCACGAGCTCGCCGTTCACCTTCACGCCGCCCTGGGCGATCAGGCGGCGCGCCTCGCTGGTCGAGGCGATGCCGAGGTGCGCCGCGAGGAGCGCCGGCAGGTGCACCGGATCGCCGGCCGGCAGCGTCGGCCTCGGGCACGTCCTCGGGCGCCTGGCCCTCGCGCACGACGCGCGTGAAGTGCGCCTCGGCCGCCTGCGCCGCCTCGTCCCCGTGCGAGCGGCGGACGATGAAGCGCGCCAGCTCGAGCTTGGCCTCGAGCGGGTCGCCGGCCGGCGCCGGCTGCTCCATCACGAGCTGGTACCACGACGCGAGCTGGTCGTCGCGTGATCCGCATCGTGCGGCCGAACTGCTCCTCGGGCGGCCATCGTGCAGCGGGATGTTGTTGCCGACCGACGAGCTCATCTTCTCGCCGTCCCAGGAGAGGAGCAGCGGCGTCGTCAGCACGATCTGCGGCTCGAGGCCGTAGTGCCTCCATCACCTCGCGCCCGGCGAGGAGGTTGTACAGCTGGTCGGTGCCGCCGAGCTCGACGTCGGCCTCGACCGCGACCGAGTCGTAGGCCTGCATCAGCGGATAGAGGAGCTCGGAGACCGAGATCGGCTGGCCGCGCCAGCGTAGCGCTTCGCGAAGTCGTCCCGCTCGAGCAGGCGCGCGACGGTCATCGTGCGCGCGAGCGCGACCACCTCGGCGTAGGTGAGCTTCGAGAGCCACTCGCCGTTGTAGCGCACCTCGGTCCGGTCGGGATCGAGGATCACCATCGCCTGGTCGAGGTAGCTGCGCGCGTTCGCGTCGATCTCTTCGTCCGAGAGGATCGGGCGCTCGGCGGAGCGGCCGGACGGGTCGCCGATCCGCGTCGTGTAGTCGCCGACGATCAGCACGCCGGTGTGCCCCTCGTCCTGGAAGGCGCGCATTCGCTGCAGCGGGATCGCGCGACCGACGTGGATGTCGGGCGAGGTGACGTCGATCCCGAGCTTCACGCGCAGCGGCCGCCCGAGCGCGAGCTTCTTCTCCAGGCCCCCGGCGGGCAGGACGTCCACGGCGTTGCTCGTCAGCGTCACGATGGCGCGAGTCTAGACGGTGCCCGCGAACCGGTCCGAGCCCGCGGACGAACTCCCGTCGTGAGGGTCGACGTCGTCCGGCGCGAGGAGCGGCGCCGCGGGTAAGACCTACGAGGCCTGGGTGATCGAGGGCAGCGTCGCGCGGCCGACCGGCGCGCCTGTCACCGGCGCAAAGATCGCCCGAGCGGAGCTACACTCCCCGCGCTTTGCTGCGACGTAAGCGCACCACCGACGCGCCGCCGAAACGCCGGCGCCGGCGGATCCGCAAGCTCCGCCTCCTCCTGTCTGATCGTCGTCCTCGGCGTGCTCGGGACGACGGCGCTCGGGCTCGGACTGATCTCGGCGATCGCCTCGCAGGTTCCGGCGCTCGACCCGTCGGCCCACCACCAGCAGGTCAACGGCTACATCTACGCGGCGGACGGGCACACGATCCTGCGGTGCTCCGCGGCTCGGAGGCGCGGGTGATCGTGCCCTCGAGCCAGATCTCGCCGCAGATGAAGCAGGCGATCGTCGCGATCGAGGACAAGCGCTTCTACGAGCACCGCGGCATCGACGTGCACGGGATGGCGCGCGCGCTCTGGGCCGACATCAGCCAGCACGGGCTCGTGCAGGGCGGCTCGACGATCACGCAGCAGTTCGTCAAGAACACGATGGACGGGCAACGAGCGGTCGATCGCCCGCAAGCTCAAGGAGGCGGCGCTCGCCTGGCAGCTCGAGCAGCGCTGGTCGAAGGACCGGATCCTGACCGCCTATCTCAACACGATCTACTTCGGCAACGGCGCCTACGGGATCCAGCAGGCCGCGCTGACCTACTTCGGCAAGCGCGCCGCGGACCTGACCCTGCCGGAGGCGGCGCTCCTCGCCGGGATCCCCGCGGACCCGACCCTGTACGACCCGGTCGTGAACCCGCACCACGCGAAGGGCAGGCGCGACCTGGTCCTGCGCGAGATGCTCGACCAGCACGACATCTCGCACGTCCGAGTACCGCAAGGCGGTCCGCGCGCCGCTGCCGAAGCCGCAGGACGTGCACCTGCCCGGGACGCAGGGGCCCTGCGCCGTACTTCGTGAACTACGTGAAGCAGCAGCTCGTCGACCGGTACGGCGCGAGCCGGGTGTTCGGCGGCGGCCTGCAAGGTGAAGACGACGATCGACCTCCGCCTGCAGACGCTCGCGCATGCCGCGATCGACCAGACGCTGACCGATCCGAACGGCCCGACTGCGGCGCTCGTCGCGATCGACCCGCGCGACCGGCGCCGTGCTCACGATGATCGGCGGCGCCAACTACCACAAGAGCCAGTTCAACCTCGCCGTCCAGGGCGAGCGGCAGCCGGGCTCGTCGTTCAAGCCGTTCGTCCTCGCGACGGCGCTCTCGCAGGGGATCTCGCCGGCGACGATGCTCGACCTCGAAGCCGCAGGTGATCTCGCTCGGCGACAAGGACTGGTACGTCCACAACTACGAGGGCGCATACCTCGGGCCGATCAACCTGACCGAGGCGACGATCGAGTCCGACAACACGGTCTACGCGCAGCTGACGCGGATCGTCGGGCCGGGGAACATCGTCAAGACGGCGCACCGGCTCGGGATCACGAGCCCGCTGCAGAACTACTTCGCGATCGGGCTCGGCGTCGAGGCGGTCAACCCGCTCGAGATGGCCCGCGCGTATGGCGCCTTCGCGAACGGCGGGCTGCGGATCGACGGCCGCCTCACGGGCAACCATCCCGTGGCGATCGCCTCGGTGAACGGGGTGCCGAACAGCCCGCAGCCGCAGCGGGTGCTCACGCCCGAGACCGACGAGTACCTGAACCAGATCCTCCAGGGCGTCGTCACCTCCGGCACGGGGCGGAAGGCGGCGCTCGCCGACCGGCCCGTCGCGGGGAAGACCGGGACGACGGAGAACTTCGGCGACGCGTGGTTCGTCGGCTACACACCGCAGCTCGTCACCGCCGTCTGGGTCGGATACCCGAACCGCTACGTGCCGATGCTGAGCGAGTACCACGGCAAGGCGGTCGCCGGCGGCACGTTCCCGGCCGAGATCTGGAAGAAGTTCATGACGAGCGCGCTCAAGCTCCTGGACGACCAGCCCCAGGGGTTCTCGGCGCCGCCGCTCCTCTACCAGTCGCCGCGCCGGGTCGTGTACCGCGACAATCGGATCGAGCTCGACAACGGCTACTGCCGCGACACGAGCGAGATCGTCTACTTCGGCAGACGCAGGGCCTGCCCGCCGCGCGAACTGCAAGAAGAACGAGGTCGAGGTGCCGCGCGTGGTCGGGATGACGCTCGCCGAGGCGAAGGCCCGGCTCGCGCAGCAGCCGCTGCTCTCGTCCGTCGTCTACAAGCCGGCGGAGCCACGGCAGCGCGTGGACATCGTCGTCGACCAGTTCCCGTCGACCGGCGGGCTCTCGTCGTGGAGCAAGGTCACGCTCGTGATGGCGAAGCCGCTCCACGGCGTCGTCCCGGCGGTCGTCGGGCTCGACCTGCGTGCGGCACGGGCCCGGCTGCGGAAGGTGAAGCTCGGGATCCGGGTCGGCGGGCTCGTCGACGGGAAGCAGGGAATCGTGCTCGCGCAGGCGCCGCTGCCCGGGGTCGCAGCTGCGCCCGGGATGGCGGTCGTCGTGCAGCTCGGCCGCGGCTAGACAGGGCGGCTGAGGAAGCGCGAGCCGGCCTCGACGGTGCGCCAGTCCCGGTCGACGGCCTTCGAGATCCCGATCCGGCGGCCGCGGGCGAGCGCGGGCGATTCTGTCGCGGCGGTGAGCTCGAAGGGCGGCGCGTCGAGCGGCAGTCCGTCGTGCGCGCCGGTGATCCCGAGCGCCTGCGTGAGGCGGCCGGGGCCCGAGCAGAGGAGGCGCACGTCATCGAGCCCGCGGCGCTCTTGCATCGCCTCGAGCCCGTGCGTCGGCTCGAGCGCGCGCACGAGCGCGGCGGAGACGCCGGCGCAGACGACGTTCAGGCACCAGTGGACGCCGTAGGAGCGGTACACGTAGGCGCAGCCCGGCGGCCCGAACATCGAGGCGTTGCGGGCGGTCCGGCCGCGGAACGCGTGCGAGGCGGGATCGTCCCGCTCGTAGGCCTCGAGCTCGACGATCCTCCCGCCCACTCCGTCCACGAGCAGGGTCGCGCCGATCAGCTCCGGCACGACCTCGTGCACGCCGCGGTCGAAGAACTCACGCGGGAGCGGCACGGGGCCTCGCGTCGTAGTAGCGCAGCGCAGGCACGAGCACGACGGTCACCGCGGCGGCGACGATGCAGAGCAGGCCGCCCGAGACGATCGAGAAGCGGACGCTCGTGAGCGAGGCGACGACCCCGGCCTCGACGTTGCCGAGCGAGGGCGTCGAGGCGACCTGCGCGAACTCGATCCCGGCGACGCGGCCGCGGAGCGCGTCGGGGGTGACCGTCCAGAGGATCGTGCTGCGGAGCACGGCGCTGACGTTGTCGGCCGCGCCGGCCAGCGCGAGCAGGATCAGCGCGACCCAGAGGCTCTCCGCGAAGCCGAACGCCGCGATCGCAAGGCCCCAGGCCGACGCCGCGATCGCGACGTAGAGGCCCTGGCGCCGCACCCGCGCGATCCAGCCGGACAGGAGCGAGGAGATGAGCGCCCCGCCGTAGGGCGCCGCGTAGAGGAGGCCGAGCACGCCGGCGCCGCCGTCGAAGCGGGAGACGGCCATCGCCGGGAACAGCGCGCGCGGCATCCCGAACACCATCGCGCTCGAGTCGACGACGAACATCCCGAGCACGACCTTCTTGGACTTGACGTAGCTGAAGCCCTCCTTGATGGAGCGGAGGCTCGGCCGGTCGGCGTCGTGGGCCGGCGGCAGCGGCGGCAGGCGCCAGATGCTCCAGAGCGAGGCGGCGAAGGTGATCGAGTCGAGGGCGTATGCCCACGGCAGGCCGACGGCTGCAATCAGGAGGCCCGCCGCGGCAGGCCCCGCCACGGACGTCGTGCTCGAGTAGACCGACTCGAGTGCGTTCGTCGGCACGAGATCCTCGGGCTCGACGAGCTTCGGGATCAGCGAGCTCATCCCCGCGACGCCGAGCGAGAAGATCGCCATCGCCAGCGTGACGAGCACATAGATCGCCCAGATCTGTGGATGCGCGAGCGCGGCGTTGACCGCGAACAGCGCCGCGACGACGGCGAGCAGCGTCTCGGTGCGGAAGAGGAGCTTGCGCCGGTCGAACGCGTCGGCGATCGCGCCGCCGGCGATCGTCAGCGTGAGGAGCGGCACGAGCTCGCAGAGCGAGAGCAGGCCGACCTGGAGCGTCGAGTGCGTGAGCGAATAGAGCTGGAACGGCGCCGCGACGGCCGCGATCTCGGAGCCGAACGTCGAGACGGTCTGACCGACGAAGAGGCGGCGGAACGCGGGGTACTTCCGCAGCGGGGTCGTGTCGACGGTGAGGCTGCGCAGCCGCTCGCGCGTACCCGGCCGGTCGGCGCCGGGTGCGACGTCCCCGGGCTCGGTCACCTAGAAGAGCTTGGCCGTGTCCGCGGGGCCGGCACTGGCCTCGAGGAGGTGCTTGGCGCGGCGGCCGAGGTCGGAGAGGTCGACCCGGCCCTTTTCGGCGTCCACGGCGACCCGCTCGGCGAACGCGAGCGCCTCGTCGAGCAACGCGGTGCCGGCGGCCGCGTCCTGGCCCATGTCCTGCAGGATCGTCCGCTCGGTGCGCGACGCGACGATCGGCTCGCCGATCCCCTCGACCCAGACGTGGGTTCGGCGGCCGCCGCCGCGATCGTCGCCGGTGATCGGCTGCAGCGCGTAGATCCGGTCGGCGCGCGCGTACTTGCCGAACCCGAGGAAGACCATGCGGGGCGATCCGTCCGCCATGCGCGAAGTATCTACTCTGAAGGCGACGGCGTCAGCCCGATCTTCGGCGCTGTCCGTTCGAGACATGGCCCGGTGCCTGACCCCGGGCGGGCGGAGCTTGGTCCGAGGTCCGTGGCCTCGTGCGGAGAACGTCCGATCAAGGCTCACGAGGCTTGTGCTCATGAGCATTTGGGATCGGCGGGTCAGCCGAGCGCGGTTCGCAGCGACTCGACGACTCGCTCCTGGTCCTCCCGCTCGAGCTGCGGGAAGAACGGCAGCGCCAGCGTGCGGCGGCTTGTCGCCTCCGAGACCGGGCACAGGCCTTCCGCGAAGCCGTAGCGCTCGCGCATGTAGGGCTGGAGATGGATCGACGGGAGATACCGGCTCGTCGCGATCCCGTCGCGGTCGAGCGCAGCGATCACGGCCTCGCGGTCGCAGCCGTCGGGAAGCTTGACGACGTAGACGAACCAGGAGCGGACGTGGTCGGCGTCGTCGGCAAGCGGCGGCTCGACGTCGACCCCGGCCAGCAGCTCGGTGTAGCGGGCGGCCACGGCGGCGCGGTCGGCGAGCATCGTCTCGAGCCGCTCCAGCTGCGCGATCCCGAGCGCCGCGGCGATCTCGTCGAGGCGATAGTTGAAGCCGAAGCGCGCGTGCTCGAGCCAGCCGCCGCCGTCGGCGCGGCCCTGGTTGGCGAGGCTCTTGTAGAGACGGTGCAGCTCCTCGTCGTCGGTCACGACCATCCCGCCCTCGCCCGTGGTCATCTGCTTGTTCGGGTAGAACGCGAACACTGCGGGATGGCCGTGGGAACCGAGCCGGCGGCCCTTGTACTCCGCGCCGAGCGCCTCGCAGGAGTCCTCGATGAACGCGAGCCCGTGCCGGTCGCAGATCTCGCGCAGCGGGTCGAGCTCGCAGGGATAGCCGAAGATGTCGACCGCGACGACGGCTCTCGTCAGCGGCGTGATCGCCGCCTCGACGGCGGCCGGGTCGAGGTTCAGCGTGGCCGGGTCGATGTCGGCGAACACCGGGCTCGCGCCCTCGTAGATGAAGCAGTTCGCCGACGCGACGAACGAGAACGGCGAGGTGATCACCTCGTCGCGCGAGGCCGATCCCCGCCGCGCGGACGCACAGGTGAAGCCCGGCGGTGCCGCTCGAGACCGCGGCGCCGTAGCCGCGCGCCGACGTACACCGCCAGCCGCTCCTCGAACTCTCGCTCCACCGGTCCGAGCGAGAGCCGGCCGGAGCGCAGCACCTCCGAGACGAGCTCGATCTCCCGTTCGCCGATCACCGGCCGGGCGAGCGGAATCTGCTTCGTGGCGGCCGTCACGCCTCGGTGGGCGTCGCGACGTAGTCGAGCCAGCCGTGCACCTCGTACTCCTCGCTGCGCCCGTTCACCACGTCGAGGTAGACCGACTGGAGCTCGAGCGTGATGTCGCCGACGCCGAGCTCCTGGTCGTCCACCGCGCGCACGGGCGTGACCTCGGCGGCGGTGCCCGTCATGAACAGCTCGTCGGCGAGATAGAGGTCGGTGCGGATCAGCTCGTCCTCGACGACCGTGTAGCCGAGGTCGCGGGCGATCGTGATCACGGTCTCGCGGGTGATCCCGGGCAGGATCGAGGTCGAGAGCGGCGGCGTCGTGATCACACCGTCGCGGACGACGAAGATATTCTCGCCCGGGCCGTCGGCGACGGTGCCCGTGTCGGTGAGCAGGATCGCCTCGTCGTAGCCGCCGCGCCTGCGCCTCGGTCGTCGCGAGCATCGAGTTGAGGTAGACGCCGGTCGCCTTGGCGGCGTGCGGGATCGTGTTGGCGCCGATCCGCTTCCAGGACGAGATCTTCGCGGTGATCCCGCGGGTGAGCGAGTCCTCGCCGAGGTAGGCGCCCCAGGGCCAGCACATGATCACGGTCTCGACGGGGTTCCCGGCCGTCGAGACTCCGAGCTCCCCGTAGCCGTAGAACGCGATCGGGCGGATGTAGCAGGCGGAGAGGCCGCTCGAGGCGACGACCTCGTGCGTCGCCGCGCGCAGGTCCTCGAGCGCGTACGGGATCTCCATGTAGAGGAGGCGCGCAGAGTCGAGCAGCCGCTGCATGTGGTCGGTGAGACGGAACACGGCCGGGCCGTCGGGGGTCTCGTAGCAGCGAATCCCCTCGAAGACGCCGGTGCCGTAGTGGAGGCCGTGAGAGCCGACGTGGATCCGGGCATCGGCCCAGTCCACCAGCTCGCCGTTCATCCAGATCTTCTCGGTCTCGCGCATCGTCTGCTCCTTTTCGCCGCGACTGCGCTGAATCGTACCGGCCGCGCGGTCAGCCTTCCTGGACCGCGTCGACCGGCTCCGCGCGCGAGAGGCGGACGAGGTCGCGCGGCGCGAGCCCGGCCATGTGGTTCGTCGAGCCCGCGCCAACCCACACGCGGTCGTGGCCGAGCAGCGTCTGCTCGATCAACACGCGCTCGACGAGGGGCAGCGGAAACGGGGCGACGGCGCCCGGCTCGAAGCCTGTCGCGCGGCGGACCTCGTCGGGGCCTGCGATCTTCGCGCTTGCACAGCCGAGCGCGCGAGCGACCTTCGCCGGATCGGCGCGGCGGTCGCCGGGGACGAGCACGACCGCGGGCGCGCCGTCGCAGTCGAACACGAGCGACTTCACGATCAGACCGGGCTCGCACCCGATCGCCTCGGCCGCGCTCGCCGCGGTCGGCGTCCCCTCGTCGAACTCCTCGAGCCGGGCCTCGACGCCGGCCGCGCGGACGTACGCAGAGACGCGCTCGACCGCCTCGGGCCACTCGTCGGTCACGCCATCACGCGCTCGACGCGCACTGCACACGACCTTGTACTCGGGCGTGCCCGATGCAGCGGATCGCCCACGTCGTGCGGTGAGCCAGTTCACCTTCTGCTCGGCGAAGTGGAGCGCCATCCAGACGAGGCCCGGGATAGACGCGCTCGCCGATGACGGCGCGCGCCTCGAGCTCGCCGCGGCGGGAGACGAGCCTCGCCAGGTCGCCGTCCGCGAGCCCGAGCGCGGTCGCGTCGTGCGGATGGATCTCGAAGAACGGCTCCTCCTGCTTGAGCAGGATCCCGTCCTCGCGCATCGTCATCGTCGCCGAGTTGTAGTGGTAGAGCGTGCGCCCGGTCGAGAGCACGAACGGGATACTCGGCGTCGGTCGGCTCGATCGGGCGGCTGGTACTCGACGCGGGAAGACGCCCTCGCCCGAGCGCGCCGGCGCCGGCGCATGGAGGAACTGCGTGCCCGGGTCGTCGCGGTCGTAGCACGGCCACTGGATCCCGTTCTCCTCGAGCCGGTCGTAGCGGATCCCGTACCAGGCTCGGCGCGAGGTCGGCCATCTCGTTCCACACGGACTCGGCGTCCGGGTACTCGGGCCAGTCGCAGCCGAGCGCGCGGGCGAAGTCGATCACGATCTCGCGGTCGACGCGCGCTTCGCCGGGGCAGCGGCGTCGCCGGCGCGGACGCGGCTGACGCGCCGCTCGGTGTTCGTGAACGTGCCCGTCCTTCTCGGCGAAGCTCGACGCCGGGAAGACGACGTCCGCGTGCGTCGCGCGTCGTGTCGTTCAGGAAGATGTCCTGCGAGACGAGGAACTCGAGCTGCGCGAAGCCCTCCTCGACGTGGCGCGCGTTCGGCTCGGTCTGCGCCGGGTTCTCGCCGACCAGGTAGAGCGCCTTGACCGGCCGTCGTGGAGGCCGTGGATCATCTGGTCGAGCCGGTAGCCGGGCGTCTCGGGCACCTCGACGCCCCACGCCGCCGCGAACTTCGCGCGCACCTCCGGGTCGTCGACCGGCTGGTAGCCGTGGCAGGTACGACCGGGTTCGCGCCGGAGTCGTTCAGGCCCTGGACGTTGTTCTGGCCGCGCAGCGCGTTGAGGCCGGTCGAGTCGTAGCCGAGGTGGCCGGTCATCAGCACGAGGTTCGCGAGCGACCAGACGTTGTCGACGCCGCAGGCGTGCTCGGTGATCCCGAGCGTGTAGAAGATCGCCGCCTGCGGCTCGGACGCGTACTCGCGGGCCGTGACCCGGATCGCCTCGGCCGGGACGCCCGTGACCTTCTCGGCCTCCTCCGGCGTGTAGCGCGCGACGATCTCGCGCACCGCTTCGAACTCGACCGTGTGCTCGCGCGATGTACTCGTCGTCCTGGAGCCCCTCCTCGAGGATCACGTGCATCATCGCGTTGAGCAGCCAGACGTCGGTGCCCGGGCCGGAGCTGGAGGTGGCGCTTCGCGATCTTCGTCAGCCAGATCTTGCGCGGGTCGGCGACGACGAGCGTGGCGCCGCTCTCGCACGGCCTTCTTGATCCGCAGCGCGAGCACCGGGTGCGCCTCGGTCGTGTTCGAGCCGATCACGAGCAGGAAGCGGTCGTCCTCGATCTCCGGGATCGAGTTGGTGCTGGCTCCTCTGCCGAACGACCTGACCAGGCCGTAAAGGGTCGGAGCGTGTCAGGTGCATTCGCAGGAGTGGACGGAGTTCGTCTCCGAGCCCCGTCCGCGCCAGCTTCTGGATCAGGTAGTTCTCCTCGTTCGTCAGCCGTGCCGACGCGAGCACGCCGACGCTCTGCGCGCCGTGCCGCTCGCGCACCGCGTTGAGCCCGGCCGCGGCCGCGGCGAGCGCATCCTCCCAGTCGCCGGGTGGAGCTCGCCGTCCTCGCCGCGGACGAGCGGCTCGGTGAGCCGGTCGGGATGGTGGACGAAGTTGAACGCGAAGCGGCCCTTCACGCAGAGGTTGCCCTCGTTCGGCAGGTACTGCGGCTCGGAGGTGACCTTGACGATCCGAGCCGGTCTCCGGGTCGACGTTGAGGTCGATCTGGCAGCCGACGCCGCAGAACGTGCACGTCGTCCGCGTCTTCGTCGAGCGCGCGTGTCGGGCACCGTCGTGCCGGTCGCTCGATCTTCTCGTAGATCGCGCCGGTCGGGCAGACGGAGAGGCAGCCGCCGCAGAGCTCGCACTCCGTGTCGAGCCAGGAGTGGCCGTGGGTCGGGACGACGCGCGCCTCGGCGCCGCGGCCCTCGAAGCGTGAGCGCCGAGCACTGCATCACGTCCTGCGTGTAGCGGACGCAGCGGTCGCAGAGGATGCAGGCGTCCGGGTCGTAGCCCATCAGCTGGTTGCGGTCGTAGTACGGCTCGCGGCCGGCGTCCGGGAGCACGAACGGCGCCTGGACGCCGAGGTCGAGCGCGAGGTCGAGCAGCTCGTTCGGCGCGGCCGCCGCTCGCGGTCGAGACGTGCTCGGTGAGGAGCATCTCGGTCAGCGTCCGCTGCAGCTTCGGGAGCCGGCCGTTGGTCGAGACGACCATCCCCTCCTCGACGCTGACCGCGCAGGCGGGAACCGGGCGCGACGCGCCCTCGACGTCGACGAGGCACATGCCGGCAGCCGCCGTAGGGCTCGAGCTTGTCGTCGTGGCAGAGGGTCGGGGGATTCGCGCCGTTCTCGCGCAGCGCGTGCAGGAGCAGCTGTCCGCTCTCGGCGACCGCCTCGCGCCCGTCCACGGTGAACCGGACCTGGGTCACGGCAGGAGCTCCGGCCAGTAGCGGCGGACGGAGCGAACCGGGATCGGCGCTGCCTGGCCGAGCCCGCAGATCGAGGCCTGCTCGAGCGCCTCGAGCCAGGCGTCGAGCTCGTCGGGCTCGAACGAGGTGCGCCCGGCTGCGAGGTGGTGGAGCCCGCGCGTGCCGATCCGGCACGGCGTGCACTTCTGACACGACTCCTCGGCGAAGAAGCGCATCGTCTCGGTGAGGAGCTCGAGCGGCGAGTACGTATCCGGGAAGACCTGTACCGCGGCCGAGCCGTCCGAGACGCCCCACTTCGCGAGCCCGTCCCGCGTCATCGGCTCATCGAGCGCGGCCGGAGGCAGGATCCCGCTCGCGGGGCCGCCGGGGACGATCGCACCGATCCCGGCCGTCGCGCCGCCGCCGTACCCCTCGATCAGCTCGCGCAGCCTGATCCCGCTCGGCGCCTCGTAGCAACCCGGCGTCGCGACGGCGCCGGAGATCGACCACAGCCGGGAGCCCTTCGCGCCGTTCTCGCCGAGCGCCGCGAACCACTCGCCGCCGTTGCGCAGGATCGCCGGGATGTGGGCCAGCGTCTCGACGTTGTCGATCAGCGACGGCATCCCGAGGTAGCCGCGCTGGGCGGGGAACGGCGGGCGCAGACGCGGCATCGCGCGCCGGCCCTCCATCGACTCGAGCATCGCGCTCTCCTCGCCGGCGACGTACGAGCCCGCCCCGACGACGAGCTCGATCCGCGGCCCGTCGAGCGCCGCGATCGCCTCGGTCAGGCGCGCCCGCGCGGTCGCGTACTCCTCGCGCAGGTAGATGAAGGCGTGGTCCACCTCGGCGAACTCCATCGCCACGAGCAGGCCCTCGAGCAGCAGGTTCGGGCGCAGCTCCATGATGTAGCGGTCCTTGATCGTGCCGGGCTCGCCCTCGTCGGCGTTCACGATCACGGCGCGCGGCCCGGGCTCGCGGCGCACCGCGTCCCACTTGCGCCAGGTCGGGAAGCCTGCGCCGCCGAGGCCGACGAGCCCGGATGCCTCGAGCTCGGCCAGCACCCGCTCGGGCGAAAGCCGCGGCGGGCTCGCCGGCTCGTCGGGCCGCGTGAGCCCGAGCGAGGGGCCGTCGTTCGTGGAGTGCGTCACGGGCTCGGGCGCCGCGCCCTCGAGCACCGCACGCGAGAGGTGCGGCAGGATCATGTCGCCGCGCGTCCCGACCGGCGCGAGGTCGCAGTGCCCGAGGCAGGCGACCTCGACCACGGGCACGCCCTCGGGCGCGACCTCCTGCGCGACGGCGAGCAACTCGTGACCGCCTGCGCACGCGCAGATCGGCCCGGTGCAGACCCGCAGCGAGTCGACCGGCAGACGCAGGAACGAGTAGAACGAGACGACCTCGGCCACCTCGCCGCGGCGGATCCGCATGTGGTCCGCGAGCGCATCGGAGAGCTCCGGGGTCACCGGGCCTACCTCCCGGCGGATGCGCCCGAGGTTGTCCAGCAGCCTTGTCCGCGCCGTCGGGAGCTCTGCGAACTGCACGCTGTCAGTGTCACGTTCCGGGCGGACGAGCGCAACCTAGGTGAGCCACGGAATCAGTCGGCGCCGAACACGGGCCATGTACTCGGAGTAGCCCGGGTAGCGCTCGACCAGCCACCGCTCCTCGCGGACAGCCTTGAAGTGGAAGAAGGCGGCGAGCAGCAGGCTGAAGCCGAGCGACCACCAGCTCGAGAACAGCACCGAGAACCCGGCGGCCGCAACCGCGACGCCCGAGTAGACAGGGTGCCGCACGACGGCGTACGGGCCCGAGACGACGAGCTCTCCGCGCTCGAGCGGCCGCGGCAGCGGCGTCATCGCGGGCCCGAGCCGGAACAACGCGGTCGTGGCGAAGAGGACGCCGAGCACGAGCAGGACGCCGCCGAAGAGCCGCACGGGCCACGGCCAGCTCTCCCCGAAGAACGCGCCCACGACGACCAGCGCGAGCAGCACGAGCTGACCGGCGACCCAGGCCTCGCCGCGGTCAGCCGAGCGCAATGACGTGCACCTCGTCGAAGCCCTCGGAGCGGAGGCGCTCCTCGAGCTCGGGCGGCGCGGCCGTGTCGATCGAGAGCGCCATCAGCGCCTTCCCGCCCTGGCGGGAGCGCGAGACGGCCATGTTCGCGATGTTGATCCCCGCGCCGCCGAACAGCATCCCGACCTTGCCGATCACGCCGGGGATGTCGTCGTAGGCGAGGAAGACCATCAGCGGCGCAAGCTCCATGTCGACCTCGAAGCCGAGCGCGCTCACGAGCCAGAGCCTGTTCTCGGTGCCGATCGTCGTCCCTGCGACGCGCAGGTCCTCGCCGTCGGTGACGATGCCGACGCGGATCAGGTTCGTGAAGTCGCGCGAAGCGGCGCGGCGCTCCTCACGCACCTCGATCCCGCGCTCGGCGGCGACGAGCGGCGCGTTGACGAAGTTGACGGCCTGGTCGACGCGGCCCTGGAAGGCGCCGTTCAGCGCCGCGACCGTGAGCAGCCGCGTGTCGCGCTCGGCCAGGGCTCCGAAGTACGTGAGCGAGAGCTGCTCCGCGCGGCCCGAGGCGAGCTCCATCGCGAGGCGCCCGAGCTTCGTCGCGAGCGGGAGGTACGGCCCGAGCGCGTCGAGATCCTCGGCGCCGATCACCGGGATGTTGACCGCGTTCGAGACGAGCCCGCCCTCGAGCGCGGCCACGACCTGCTCGGCCACGATCACGCCCGCGCGATCCTGCGCCTCGCCCGTCGAGGCGGCGAGGTGCGGGGTCGCGACGACCTGCTCGAGCTCGAGCAGCGGCCCCGAGTACGGCTCGGACGAGAAGACGTCGAGCGCGGCGCCGGCGACCTTGCCCGAGACGAGCGCGTCGTAGAGCGCCTGCTCGTCGACGAGCTCGCCGCGCGCGGCGTTGACGATCCGCACGCCGTCGCGCATCTGCGCGATCGCGGCCGCGTCGATGCTCCCGCGCGTCTCGTCGTTCAGCGGCAGGTGGAGCGTGACGAAGTCGGCGACCGCGAGTACCTCGGCCGGCGTCTCGACCCGGTCGACGCCGAGCTCGCGGAAGCGCTCGCGCGAGACGAACGGGTCGTAGGCGGTGACGCGCATCCCGAGCCCGAGCGCGCGGCGCGCGACCTGCTGGCCGATACGGCCGAAGCCCAGCACTCCGAGCGTCTTGTCGGCCAGCTCGACGCCGCCGAAGCGCGAGCGCTCCCAGCGGCCCTGCTTCAGCGCGGCGTGCGCCTGCGGGATGTTCCGGGAGAGGGCGACGAGCAGGCCGATCGTGTGCTCGGCGGCGGAGATCACGGTCGACTCCGGCGCGTTCGCGACGACGATCCCGCGGCGGGTGGCCGCCTCGACGTCGACGTTGTCGATCCCGACGCCCGCGCGGCCGATCACCTTCAGGTTCGTCGCGCGGTCGATCAGCTCCGCGGTCAGCTTGGTCGCGGAGCGGATCACGATCGCGTCGTAGGCGCCGATCAGCTCGGTGAGGTCGCCGTCCGTCGTGACGTCGACGTCGAACTTCGAGCGCAGCAGCTCGACCCCCGCGTCGGCGATCGACTCGCGGACGAGGACCTTCACACGCGGGCGCGGTCGGCGTACGTCTCGAGCGCGCGGGTGACCCCGACGCCGCGCTCGATCTCGGCCCCGAGCTCGACGAGCGCGAGCTCCACCGCCCCGAGCTGCGTGGCGATGTCGAACACGTCGAACCAGCCGATGTGGCCGAGCCGGAAGATCTTCCCCATCAGCGGCCCCTGGCCGTTCGCGATCGTGATCCCGAAGCGGTCGCGGAGCGTGCGGACGACGTCCTTCGCGTCGATCCCCTCCGGCGCCCGGATCGCCGTCACGACGGCCGAGCGGTCCTCGTCCGGCGAGAAGAGCTCGAGGCCCATCGCCTTCGCGCCCTCGCGGCAGGCGCGGCCGAGGCGGACGTGGCGGTCGTAGCACGCATCGAGCCCCTCCTCGAGCAGGAGGCCGAGCGCGACGTCGAGGCCGGCGACGAGCGGCACCGACGGCGTGAACGGCGCGTCGAGCTTGTGCTGCGCGGCGCGCGTCCGCTCCCAGTCGAAGTAGAAGCGCGGCGTCGTCGACTCCGCGGCGGCGGCGAGCGCAGCGGGCGAGACGGAGGCGAGCGCGAGCCCGGGCGGGGTCATCAGCGCCTTCTGCGAGCCGGAGACAACCACGTCGACGCCCCAGGCGTCGGTCTCGAGCGGCACCGCGCCGAGGCTCGAGACCGCATCGACGACGACGAGCGCGCCGGCCTCCTTCGCCACCGCGGCGAGCGCCTGGATGTCGGCGACGACGCCGGTCGAGGTCTCGGAGTGGACGAGGTAGACGACCTTCGCACCGCCCGACTCCTCGAGCTTCGCGCGCAGCTCTGCGGGCTCGGGCGTCGCCCCCCACTCGAGCCTGAGGTGGAGGAGGTCGGCGCCGTAGCCGGCGACCATCCCGGCCCACCGCTCGCCGAAGCTCCCCGAGGAGACGACGAGCGCGCGGTCGCCGGGCGAGGTCAGGTTCGCCACGGCAGACTCGAACCCGCCCGTGCCCGAGGCGGTGAAGAGCAACACGTCGTGCTCTGTGCGAACGACCTGCTTCAGCCGCGCGAGGCACTCCTCGTAGACCGGCTTGAAGTCGGGGCTTCTGTGATGGACGACGGGCGCCGCGAGCGCGGCGAGCACCTCGGGCGGCACCGGAGTGGGCCCGGGGGTCATCAGATAGCGCTTCCCCGCCATTGCGGCCTAGCCTAGCGAACCGGTCCGCGGGCTCCCCCGCTTCCCATGTGTGGACATTCGTCGTATCGTTCTGCGACACGTGAGCGAGCGCCCAGTCGCCTCACGAGTGTTCAACACCATCGTCGGGAGGGGGATGGTGTACGAGATCGTCGCCCGGGAGGAGGAGCTCGCCGCCCTTCGCGCCTTCGTCAGCGACCTGGAGGGGGGACCGGCCGCGCTCGTGCTCGAGGGGGAGGCGGGCATCGGCAAGTCCACTCTCTGGCTCGCGGGCGTCGAGCAGGCGCGCGCGGCGGGATTCCGCGTGCTCTCGGCTCGACCGGCCGAGGCCGAGCGCGGCCTTGCTCACGCGGGGCTGGGCGACCTGTTCGACGGCGCCCTCGACGACGTGCTCCCCGCGCTGGCGCCGCCGGGCCGCCGTGCGCTCGAGGGCGCACTCCTGCTCGAGGAGCCGGCGGGGGACCGCGTGGATTCGCGTGCGCTCGGGACGGCGGTACGCAGCTCGCTGCAGCTCCTCGCCGCGGACGAGCGGGTCGTCGTTGCGATCGACGACGTCCAGTGGCTCGACGATGCGACGTCGGGCGCGCTCCGGTTCGCTCTGCGACGTCTCGGCACGGCCGACGTGCTCGTGCTGCTCGCCCGGCGCGTCGGGGACGGCTCGCGGGCGGCGGGGGTCGAGCAGGCGCTCGAGGCGGAGAGGGTCCGGCAGCTGCCGGTGGGACCGCTCAGCGTCGGCGCGCTCCACCGGTTCCTGCGCGACCGGCTCGGCAGGCCCTTCGCGCGCCAGACGCTGCTCCGGATCCACGAGAGGTCGGGCGGCAATCCGTTCTTCGCGCTCGAGCTGGCCCGCGTGCTCGACGCGGACGTCGACCCGATTCAGCCGCTGCCGGTTCCCGAGACGCTCGAGGAGCTTGTCCGCGCGAGGATCTCCGGGCTTCCCGCACCCACCCGCGAGGCACTGGCCCTCGCCTCGGCTCTCGGCACCACCTCGCAGGCTCTCCTGCAGCGGGCCGGCGTCTCGGCCGACGCGCTCGAGCCGGCGCTCGCCTCACGCGTGATCGAGCGCGAGAACGGGACGATCCGCTTCAGCCACCCGCTCCTCTCGTCGGTCCTCTACCAGGACCTCGGCGAGGAACGGCGGATCGTCCATGGACGCATCGCGCAGGTCGTCGACGACCCGCTGCTCCACGCCCGCCACCTCGCGCTCTCGCGGGACGCGCCCGATGCCGGGATCGCGGGAGTGCTCGACGACGCCGCGGCGCTGGCCTCCGATCGAGGCGCCTCCTGGGTCGCCGCGGAGCTGGCAGAGCAGGCGCTCCGGCTGACGCCGCCGGACCGGCCGGACGCACGCCGTCGGCGGGCCCTGGCCGCGGCCCGGGCGCATCGCGTGGCCGGCGAGTGGACGCATGCCCGCGCGATCGCGACCGCGCTGCTCGGCTGACCCCGAGATCGGTCCGCTGCGTGCCGAGTGCCTCGTCCTCCTCGCCGAGCTCGAGAGCACCGACCGCGCGGTCGCACTGCTCGAGGAGGCGCTGACTGAGGCGGCCTCGAGCCCGGCGCTCCAGTCGGCTATCCACTGCCGGCTCGCATGGGCAACGCGCTTCCGGAAGGGGTACGTGCGAGCGCTCGAGCACGCCGACGCCGCGCTCGAGCTCGCCGAGGAGCTCGACGACGACGTGCTTCGCGTACGCGCGCACGCGGTGCAGTTCGTGCTCGGGTGGATGGTCGGCGACGCGACCGTCTTCTCTCCCCTCGCAAGCGCACGACTTCGCCACCGCGGTCGGCGGCGAGCAGCTCGTCCAGGAGGCGACGCTCGCCGTCGCGAACACCCTCGCGCCGTCTGCGAGACGTGAGGAGGCGCGCGCTCTGTTCGAGCGCGAGCACCAGGAGTGGCACGAGCGCGACGAGCCGCGGGGCGCACGCGCCCTCTGGGGTCTCGCCTGGGTCGAGCTCTGGGCAGGCCGCTGGGAGCTGGCGGCGGACCATGCCGCGCAGGCCCGCGATATCTCGATCCAGTACGGGCTCGAGGTGTCGCAGGACCATCTTCCGCTCGCGGTGGTCGCCGTCCACCGGGGACAGATCGAGCTGGCGCAGGAGCATGCGAGACGCGGGCTCGAGCTGGCCCGGGAGCAGTTCGGGCTCCACCCGCCGCAGCTCCTCGCGGTGCTCGGGCTCGCCGCGCTCTGGAGCGAGGACGCAGCAGCCGCCGAGTGGCTCGACGAGGCCGACCGCCAGGCCGCGAAGCTCGGCTGGGGCGAGCCGAGCGTCCGCTGGTGGAGCGCCGACTACGTCGAGCTGCTCCTCGGGCTCGGACGGGTCGACGATGCGATGCGCGTACTGGACGAGTGGGAGGCGGACGCCGCGCGGGTCGGGCGCGCGTGGGTGCTCGCGCACGCGACCCGATGCCGGGGCCTGGTCGCCGCCGCCGACGGCAGCGTCGAGCAAGCCGCCGTCCTCCTCCGGCAGGCGGTCGCGCAGCACGAGGAGGTCGGCGATCCTTTCGGGCGCGCCCGTGCGCTGCTGGCACTCGGCGTCGTCCGCAGGCGCGCACGGCAGAAGCGCGACGCCCGCGACGCGATCCGCGCGGCGCTCGCCGGATTCGAGGAGCTCGGAGCGGCGACCTGGGCGGCGAAGGCCCGCCGCGAGCTCGGGAGCATCGGCGGGCGCACGCGCGAGGACGGGCTCACCGCCGCCGAGCGACGCGTCGCCGCCCTCGTCGCCGAGGGACGGACGAACCGGGAGGTCGCCGCCGCGCTTTTCCTCGGCGAGCGGACGGTGGCCAGCCATCTGACGCACGTCTACGCCAAGCTCGGCGTGCGCTCGCGCACCGAGCTCGCGCGCAAGGTTCAGACGTTCTGACGTTTCCACGGCAGCGCCGTCGCTCTAGCGTCGGGCGAGTGCCGGGCTATCTCGTCGAGACCTACCTCGCGCGCAACCAGGCGGGAGAGCGCGCCGCCCGCGAGGGGCGGGCACGCTCGGCCGTCGAGGAGCTGACGCAGGAGGGGACACGCGTCTGCTTCGAACACTCGATCTACGTTCCCGAGGACGAGCTCTGCTTCTTCGTCTTCGACGCGGCCTCGGGCCGGGAGGCTGCGCTCGCCGCGCAGCGTGCCGGGCTCGAGCCGATCCGCGTCGTCGAGGCCGTCTCGTCCCGAAAGGAGGAGGAATGATCGTAAGACGAACTCTCGTCGGCGTCGTCGCCGTTGCTCTCGCCCTCGCGGCCGCCGGCTCGTCGGGAATGGCGGCGCGTACGTCGCAGGGCACGCCGTGGTCGGTCACGACGGTGGCGATGGGTCTCGACTCGCCGCGGGGTCTGGCGTTCGCTCCCAAGGGCGGCCTGTACGTGGCCGAGGCCGGCCACGGAGGCGACGTCTGCGTCACGGAAGGGACCGCCAAGCACTGCATCGGTACGAGCTCGCAGATCACGAAGGTCGACCCCGGGACCGGTGCCCTGACGCCGGCGGTGACCGGGCTGTTCTCGAGCTCCGAGCCCAAGCCGGGCATCACAGGGGTCGACGGGCTCTCCGCCTCGGGCGGCCGGCTGCTCGCGATCCTCAGCGAGAGCCGGCAGGCATTCGCCGACTGGAGTTGCAGCGGCCAGCCCGCCGACTGCCCGCAGGTGCTGGCCGCCGCCCAGGCGGAGGCCGGGAGGTTGATCCAGTTCACGCCGGGCGGCACGTGGAGGCCGGTCGCGGACGTCGGCGGTCAGGACTACGAGTACACCGTGCAGAACCCGGGTCAGGTCGACCCGACTGCCGGCGTCGACGCGAACCCGTTCGGCGTCCTCGCCGTGCCGGACGGCGTGTGGGTCGCCGACTCCGGCGCGAACCTGATCGACCGGATCGGCGCGAGTGGCCGTGTCCACCTGGCTGCGAACGTCTCGTTCCCGCCCGCGGGGAGCTGGCCGGTCGACGGGGTTCCGACGTGCGTCACGTCCGGTGACGGCGGCCTCTACGCAGCCGATCTCTTCGGACGCGTCTGGAAGCTCGGTGCGCACGGCGACGCCGAGGACCACGGCGGCGGGCAGCCCGTGACGCTGACGACGCAGGTCCCGGTCGTGGACTCGTCCGGAAATGCGCTACTGCACCACGTCACCGGCTGCACCTCGGACCCGGAAGGGAACCTCTACTTCGTCGACATGTGGGGCCTGGCCGGACCGCCCAATCCGACGACGGGTGTCGGTACCGGCTCGGTCGTCGAGCTCTCCCGCCGCGGTGCGGCGACCGTCATCGCGAGTGGGCTCACCTTCCCGAACGGGATCGCGCGCGCGTGGGACGGGTCCCTCTATGTGACCGTCGGCTCGATCTGCACCGCGCAGGGATCGCCGCTCGCCTTCTGCGGGAACGGCGGGTCGATCGTCCACATCGCGCGGGCGCAGACGCACTAGGGCTCGAAGCATCAGCCCAGACGAGCGGCCCGCCCCGGTGCGGGCCGCTCGCCGTGCTCAGCGCGGGCGGTGGCCCGAGAACGTGACGACCTGCTGGAAGGTCGGCCGGTTCGTCCAGCGCATCGTCGTCGAGAGGATTCCCGAGGTGAACCTGATCCGCTCCGCGGTCGCGTCCGCGCGCCATGCGGCCGGGTCGGGCCCCTGGGCGGCGGCGAGCTGGGCACCCGCTGCGTCGAGAGCGGCCCAGAGCGAGGCGCGGCAAGCGGCGAGGTCGCCCGCACCGCAGTAGCGCGTCGAGAACGCGCCCTTCACCGGCTTGCCGAGCAGCGTGCGGAGATCCTTGTCGACGTAGCCGTACCAGCCGTCGATGTACGACGAGCCGCCGGAGTTCGCGTCGTCGCTGCGGATGTGGAGGTCGGCGAGCCGCGAGACGAGCGCCGGCCCGAGCACCGGGGTCATCACCGCGTCGGCCCACCGGTCCCAGACGGCGTCCATGATCGCGGCGCCGGGATCGTCGATCTTGCCGTCCAGGTTGAGGTCGATCCGGCTCGCACCGTTCGCCGCCCACGCGTCGAGCAGCTGCAGCATCTGCGCCGCCCGCGGGTCGGGCGCCGGGCCGGTCTTCAGCACGGCGTCGATGTCCGGCAGCAGGAGCACGGCGCGGAGATCCTGGGTCGCGGCGCCGTTCATCGACGAGACGACGTCGGCCAGCGTCAGCTTGCCCTGGTGCGAGTCGAGCTGGCGCTGGAGGAGCTGGACGCGCTGGATCGGCCCGAAGCTCCAGTTGTCGTCGGAGGCGCCCACGTTCGCGGCGGGCTTGTTGTTCCAGTTCAGGATCTCGCCGCTCTTCGGATCGATCGCCTGCGCGTGCTGGGCCGGCGTGAGGAAGCCGCGCCAGTCGTAGGCGCCGGAGCCGTCCGTCGGCAGCGCGGGGTCGGTGCCGGGCGCGCGCACGGGCAGGCGGCCGCTCGAGTACATCGCGATGTCCCTGTCGTCGGCGTAGAACCAGTTGAAGGAGAACTCGACCCCGCGCCATCGCCTTGACGAAGCTCTGCGCCGAGCTCACCTGGTTCGTGTCGAGCTGGAAGAACGCCTTGGTCGAGAGCAGCTCGCGGCCCCGGGTCGAGCGCTCGAGCGAGACGGCGACCCTGGTCCCGTCGACCGTTGCGTATCCCTCGACCGGGCCGTGGACGGTCTCGCGGAAGACCACCGGCTGGTCGGGCGAGCCGGACGCGCTCAGCACGCCTGCGTCGAACGTGGTCATCGCGCGGCAGGCGCCCTTGACCATGTAGTGCGTGTCGTCGCCGCAGAGCGTCTCGATGAAGACGTCGGTGTTGTCGGCCTGCGACGAGGTCGCGCTCCAGACGTCGTCGAGGCCGCGCCCGATCACGACGAAGGGCACTCCGGGGAAGAGCGCGCCGCGCGTCGCGAAGCCCCCGCCCTCCATGTCGACCTCCATGAAGAACTCCGGGAAGAAGTACCCGACCTGCGGGCCGGCGACGAAGAGCGGGTGCCCGGTCGCGGAGCGGCTCGCGCCGACGAGCAGCGCGTTCGACATCGTGGTCGAGGCGGGCGCGAGCTGCGGCACGGCGAGCGGGACGGGCTGGAAGCTGCCGTCGTCGACGACCACGCTGCCGTCCGGGGTCGCGGCGGGCAGCTCCTGCGGGAAGCTGCCCGGAAGCGAGACGGGCGCCTCGGGGTCGTTGGCCGAGCGGAGGTCGCCGAACACCGCTTCGCCCTTCGCGGCGCCGAGCTTCTTCTGGAGCGCGGAGAGGAGCTCCGAGCGGGCGACCTCCGAGCCGCCGTTGGCGCCGAAGCGCGCGGCGATCAGCGCCGCGGCGGCGATCACGTCGTTCGGCGTGTACGGCTCGATCGGCGTCCCCGTCGACTTGTAGTACGCGTTGATCCCGGCGACATAGGCCTGGAGCAGGGTCACGAAGTGCCGGCCGAGCGGCCCCTGCGCGCGCAGCAGGTCGAGCTGCTTCGCGAGGAAGGCCTCGGTCTGCGGGCTCGGCACGAACGTCTTGCCCGAAAGGGCGAGCGAGATCGGGTCGATCCCGGGGATGTCGAGCGCGGCGGCCCGGGCGGGGCCGCGGATCAGGCCGAGCAGCAGGCCGCGGTCCTCGGCGGTCGCCCAGCCCGTGCCGTACTCGACGTCGGCCTGCGTCTTTCCGGACACGTGTGGCACGTCCCACTTGTCGCGCTGGATCACGACGCCCGTGCGCGGCAGCTTCTCGGTGCGGACGGCCTTCAGGCCCCCGAGGCCGAGCGTCTCGGGCTTGAACCAGCGCGTGATGTCGCCGGCCCCGACTTTCGCGCCGAGCGGCGTGAGCCCGTCGTAGAGCGCCGCCTGGTCCGTGGTGTTGGCGTCGAACGCGACGCCTCCGTTCTCGCCCGGCGGCAGGACGTCGCGCGCCACGGCGGCGTAGTCGTGCGGCGGCGCGGCGGCGGCCGAGATCGCCCCGAGGAGGAGCGCCGACAGCGCGAGAAGGAGAGCGACCCGCTTCACCGGGCGGCAAGCCTACTACGCTCCGCCCGTGGAGGCCCTCCTCGCTTTCGGTGCCGCGCTGCTCACGCTCCGCCTCGCCGGCGGGCTCTGGGGACGCTGGCGCGAGCGCCGTTCACCGGAGCTTGCCGCCTGGGCCTGCGGGCTGCTCGCCTACGCGCTCGCGTGCGCCGCGCTCGCCTGGGGCGCCGCGCACGGCTGGGATGCGCGCGCCTTCCGCGCCTACTACCTCTTCGGCGGCCTCCTGACGGCGCCGCTCCTCGGCGCGGGCTCGCTCCTGCTCGCCGGGCGGCGGTGGGCGACGCCTGCCGCGTTCCTCTGGACGGGGCTCGCGGTCGGCGTGATGGTGGCCGTGCCGGTGCACGGCGCGTTCACCGGAACCTCGATCCCGACGGCTCAGGCGCACCTCGACTTCCTGCCCGCGCGGCTGCTAGCAGTGGTGGGGAACACCGCCGGCACGATTGCAATCGTCGTGGTCGCCCTGCTCGGGATCCGCAGGCGTCCGCTCGGCAACGCGCTGATCCTCGCGGGCATTGCGACGGCCGCGGTCGGCAGTGCGCTCGCGGGCCTCGGCGAGGCGGGAACGGCCCTCTTCATCGCCGCCGCAGCGGTGCTGCTCTACCTCGGCTTCGTCACGCCGGCCCGCCTCGGGGACCGGCGCGTGGCGTCCGAGGGCTCTGCTAGCTTGCCCGGGTAGCCACAACTACGACGCGGCGCGGCCTCCGGTCGCGCCTGCCGGGACGGTCTGCGGCTCCATCCCTGTCCCGGTGCGTCGGCCCGTATTCCCGTAGCAAGGGGTGCTGTTTGAGACAAGCGACTTCCCTTGCGCTGGTCCTCGCCGTCACAGCGGCGCTGGGCGCCGGCGCAACAATCGATCGTGCCACGGCCGCCGAAACGCGCGTGAGCTCGCGGGTGACCGACACCGCCGCCGTCACGCGGTACCGCGCCGAGACGTGGCGCTGGCAGAAGGTGATGGGCAAGCCGCTCACCGCAGCGCACGGGGCGCTCCCGGTCGGCGTGTGGCGCAAGATCGCGATCGCGGTGCGCAAGCAGGCGGCGAACCCGCCCCATAAGCGCCAGTGGCTCTGCATCCACCGCTACGAAGGCTCGTGGCATGCGCACACGGGGAACGGCTACTACGGCGGGCTGCAGATGGACCTCGAGTTCCAGCGCTTCTACGCCGCGTGGCTCCTGCGACAGAAGGGCACCGCCGACCACTGGACGCCGATCGAGCAGATGTGGGTCGCCGAGCGGGCCGAGCGCGACAGCGGCTTCTATCCGTGGCCGAACACCGCGCGGATGTGCGGCCTGCTCTAGGCAGAGAGCTTCTCGCGGACGAGCTCGTTGACGACCTTCGCGTCGGCCTTGCCCTGCGTCTCCTTCATCACCTGGCCGACGAAGAAGCCGAGCAGCCCGTCCTTGCCGCCGCGGTACGCCTCGACCTGCGCCGGGTTCGCGGCGAGGATCGCGTCGATCAGCGGCTCGAGCTCGGAGGTGTCGCTGACGACCTTCTCCGCGAGGTAGGGCGCCGCGGAGAAGCCCGGCGTCGCCGCTTGCGGCGACCGCTGCGTCGAACTGCTCGCGCGGGATCTGCTCGCGCGCCTCGAGCAGGCTCGCAAGCTCACCGGGGTTCGGCACCGTCCTCGAGCTCGCGACCGTCGTTCATCAGCGAAGTTCGCGACCTCGCGCGGGTCGAGCTCGCTCCGCGAGCAGCGACTCGTAGAGCGCGGTCGCGGCCGCTCGTGACGAGTGTCGCCGGCGAGCGCGAAGCCGAGCGCCGGCTCGAGCCGGCGGATCCGCGTCGCCCGGCAGCTCGGGCAGCTCGGCGCGCAGCCGCTCGACGAGCTCCGCCGGCGGCTCGACCGGGACGAGGTCGGGCTCGGGGAAGTAGCGGTAGTCGTCGGCCTCCTCCTTCGAGCGGTGCGGCGTCAGCGTGCCGGTCGCAGGCGTCGAAGTCGTACGTCTCCTGCTCGACCTCGCCGCCCGACTCCCAGACGGCGATCTGCCGCTCGACCTCGGCCTCGATCCCGCGCGCGACGAAGCTGAACGAGTTCATGTTCTTGAGCTCCGCAGCGCGTGCGGCAGCTCGTCCTCGCCGGCCGGGCGCACCGAGACGTTCGCGTCGCACGCGCAGCGTGCCCTTCTCCATCTCCGCGTCCGAGATCCCGAGCTCGACGATCGTCTGGCGCAGGAGCTGGAGGAAGCGCCGCGCCTCCTCGGCCGAGCGGATGTCCGGGTGCGTGACGATCTCGACGAGCGGCGTGCCGCCGCGGTTGAAGTCGACGAGCGAGTGGCTCGCGCCGCCGATCCGGCCGGCGTGCGCCGCCGAGGTGGACCGTCTTCGCGGCGTCCTCCTCGAGGTGCGCGCGGACGATCCCGACCTCGTGCTCGCCGTCTCGCCGCGGCACTAGCAACTTGCCGTCGACGCAAGAGCGGCTAGTCGTACTGGGAGATCTGATAGCCCTTGGGCAGGTCGGGATAGAAGTAGTTCTTGCGGGCGAAGACGGCGCGCGGTCGGCGATCTCGCAGCCGAGCGCGAGCCCGAGCTTGATCGTCCACTCGACCGCCGTGCCGGTTCGGGACCGGCAGCGCGCCCGGGATGCGCGAGGCAGACCGGGCAGGTGCGCGTGTTCTCGGCCGCGCGCCGAAGCCGGTCTCGCAGCGGCAGAACATCTTCGTCCGCGTCTTCAGCTGGACGTGGATCTCGAGCCCGATCGACCGGTCTCCCACCGCTCATCGCAGCCGCTCCGGGACGGTGTCGAAGCCGAGCGCCTGCTCGAGCGCGTGCCCGGCGCGGAAGAGCGTGTTCTCGGAGAACTGCGGGCCGACGAGCTGGAGCCCGACCGGCAGGCCCTCGGAGAGCCCGCACGGGATCGTGAGGCCCGGCAGCCCGGCCATGCACGACGGGATCGTGAGCAGGTCGGCAGGCGTACATCGCGAGCGGGTCGGCGGCCTTCTCGCCGAGCGGGAACGCGACGGTCGGCGAGGTCGGGCAGACGAGCACGTCGAAGCGCTCGAAGCGCGGCGCCGTGCTCGCGCACGATCATCGTTCGCACCTTCTGCGCCTGGCCGTAGAAGGCGTCGTAGTAGCCGGCCGAGAGCGCGTAGGTGCCGAGCATGATCCGGCGCTTCGGCTCGTCGCCGAAACCCTCGTCGCGCGTCGCGCTCGACCATCTCGCGGTACGTGTCGCGCGCTCGACGCGCGGGCCGTAGCGGACGCCGTCGTAGCGGGCCAGGTTCGACGAGGCCTCGGCCGGCGCGATCAGGTAGTAGCAGGGCAGGCCGTACTCGACCGAGAGCGGCAGCTCGCACTCGCCCACCTCGGCGCCGAGCTCGCGCGCGAGCTCGATCGCCGCGTCGACCGCGGCCCGCGACGCCGGGCTCGATCCCTCCGACCTCGTTCAGCTGCCGCGGGACGCCGATCCGGAGGCCCTTCAGGTCGCTCGCGCGTCGGGGAGCTCGACGGGCTCGGGCAGCTCGACCGTGGTCGAGTCGCACGGGTCGCGGCCGGCGATGATCGAGTAGAGCAGCGCGCAGTCGCGCACGGTCTTCGCGACCGGGCCGACCTGGTCGAGGCTCGACGCGAACGCGACGATGCCGTAGCGCGAGACGGTGCCGTAGGTCGGCCGCAGGCCGACGTTGCCGCAGAGCGCGGACGGCTGCTTGATCGAGCCGCCGGTGTCGGAGCCGAGCGCCCACGGCGCGAGCCCGGCGGCGACCGCCGCCGCGGAGCCGCCGCCGGAGCCGCCCGGCACGCGCGTCGGGATCCCACGGGTTGCGCGTCGGCCCGAAGGCGGAGTTCTCGGTGGACGAGCCCATCGCGAACTCGTCCGTGTTCGTCTTGCCGAGCAGCGACAGCCCGGCCGCCTTGCAGCGCGCGGCGACCGTCGCGTCGAAGACGCGGCACGTAGCCCTCGAGGATCTTCGAGCCGGCGGTGGTCTCGACGCCCTTCGTCGAGATCACGTCCTTGAGCGCGATCGGGACGCCGCTGCCGTTCGGCTCGTCGACGCGTGCGCAGGTAGCGTGGAGCTCGCGGGTCGCGCTCCGCGATCGCGGCGAGGTACGCGCGCGTGCAGCTCGGCGGCGGACACCTCGCGCGCGCTCGAGCAAGCCCGATCGCCTCCTCGGCGGTGAGGCGCAGCGTGTCGATCATCGCGCGGTCATACGGCGCGGCACGCGGAAGAAGCCGTCCTCGCGGGTCGGGCGCGTTCGCGAGCGCCTCCTCGAGCGAGAGCGACGGCCGCGGCTCGTCCTCGGCCCAGACGTTGACGAGGTCGAGCGGGTGCGAGGTCGGCGGCACGTCGGCGAGGTCGAGCTCGGCGACCTTGCCGACCGCCTCGAGGATCGCGCCAGCTGCTCGTGCAGCCGCTCGACCTCGTCGTCGCGCAGCTCGAGCCGCGCGAGCCGGGCGACGTGGAGGACGTCGTCGCTGGTGATCGCCATCGCGTCAGATCCTCCCAAAAAGAGACGGGCCCCCTTTCGGGGGCCCGTGCGCATTCGGTTCCGAAAGGGAAAGCTAGGCGGCCCGCGACGTTCGCGGCCTGGGCACCCTTGTGGCCCTGCACGACCTCGAACTCGACGCGCTGACCCTCGGTCAGCGACTTGTAGCCGTCCATCGTGATCGCGGAGAAGTGGACGAAGACGTCGTCGCCACCCTCACGCTCGATGAACCCATAGCCCTTCTCGTTCGAGAACCACTTGACGGTGCCCTGAGCCAACGCGTCCTCCTTAGTACAGCAACAACGACGGCCCGGGCACCGAGCCGCCGACCTGGTATGAAGCGCGCGAACGGTAGCCTCAGCGCTCGGATGAACGCAAGGCCATCGCGCCGGAATCGCGCGGCCCGCAGCGTGCTTCGCAGCAGCATCGCGATCGTCATCGGCCCGACACCGCCCGGCACCGGCGTCAGGAAGCCCGCGCACCTCGGCCACCGCGGGGTCGACGTCGCCGCGCAGCCCGTCCTCGGTGCGGTTGATCCCGACGTCGATCACGGCCGCGCCGGGCTTGACCATGTCCGCCGTGACGAGCCCGGCGCGGCCGACGGCGGCGACGAGCGACGTCCGCCTCGCGCGTCACTGCGCGCGAGGTCGCGGTGCGCGAGTGGCAGATCGTGACGGTCGCGTTCGCGCGCGAGCAGCAGCATCGCCGCGGGCTTGCCGACGATCGCGCTGCGGCCGACGACGACCGCGCGCGCGCCCTCGAGCGGCGACCTCGTACTCGTCGAGGAGCGCCATGCACCCCGAGCGGCGTCGCGGGGACGAGCGTCGGCCGTGCCGAGGTAGAGCTGGCCGGCGTTGAACGGGTGGAAGCCGTCGACGTCCTTGAGCGGATCGACCGCGCGCAGCACGCGCGTCCTCGTCGATGTGGTCCGGGAGCGGCAGCTGGACGAGGATCCCGTCGACCGCGTCGTCGGCGTTCAGCGCCGTCGACGAGCGCGAGCAGGTCGTCCTGGCTCGTGTCGGCCGGCAGGTGATGGTCGTGCGCGCGTGATCCCGACCTCGCCGGCCGCCTTGTGCTTCTTCCGGATGTAGATCGTGCGAGGCCGGGATCGTCGCCGACGAGCACCGTGGCGAGCCCGACCGGGCCGAGCTCCGCGACCTCCGCGCGCCACCTCGGCGCGCACGCGCTCGGCGAGCGCCTTGCCGTCCATCAGCGTCGCAGCCATGAGGCGGACCCTATCGCGGCGATTGGCGTCAGGCTCGCCCACCCGCGGCGAGCCTGACGCGTGAAGTCCCTGACGGGATCATGCCGAACGCGAGGCAGGTTCCCTGCGACTCGACGCCCCGCTGACAGAGCTTCGGCTGGGGCTTGTTCGCCGGCTTCGCCTTCCTGTGCAGACCCGACTCCGACGTGAGGATGTGCGTGCCGGGATTGCCGACTTCGGGCGGCGTCCGCATGGCGAGGGCCGAAGGGGCCGCAGCCGACGGCGGCGAGGGCGACGAGCACGATGGTCTTCCTGACGTACATTTCCGCCTCCTCCTGTTCGATCAGTGCCAACAGGACGCGGCGGAGCTCGCGCTGTCTTCCCTAGCTCCTGCGCGAGCGCGATCCCGGTCAGGATCTCGCGGACGATCCGCTCGGCGACGAGCGCGGTCACGTCGGCCGAGCCGACCGCGGTCGGGATCACCTCGACCACGTCGGCGCCCGACGAGCTCGAGCTGCTGCGCGAGCGTCCGGCAGGCCCAGAGCAGGTCGGCCGAGGTCATCCCGCCCGGCTCGGGCGTGCCGGTCCCGGGCGCGAACGCCGGGTCGAGCACGTCGACGTCGACGGTGAGGAACACCGGCCCGTCGCCGACGACCGCGACCGTCGCGCTCGACCACCTCGCGGATCCCGAGGTCGCGCACGTCGTGCATGAAGAAGCTCGTGATCCCGCGCTCGGCCTGCCAGGCGAACTCCGCCTCGCCGGGCCAGTAGCCGCGCAGGCCGATCTGCACGTACCGCGCGCGGGTCGACGTGGCCCGCCTCGACGAGCCGGTACATCGGCGTCCCGTGCGAGACCTCGACGCCGAAGACCTCGGTGCCCGTGTCGGTGTGCGTGTCGAAGTGGACGAGGCCGACCGGGCCATGGCGTCGCCGCGACCGCGCGGACGTCCGGCTCGGCGATCGAGTGGTCGCCGCCGAGCACGATCGGGATGGCGCCGGCGTCGACGACCTGCGCCACCGTCTCCTCGATCGCCGCGTGCGTCCGCGGCCGGATCGGCCGGGATCACGGGCGCGTCGCCGAAGTCGACCACCCTCAGCGCCGCGAGCGCGTCGATCCCCGCCTCGAGGTGCGGGCCCGGCGGGCAGCTCGCGGCGCGGATCGCGCGCGGGCCGAAGCGCGCGCCCGGGCCGGTCGGAGACGAGGTCGTCGGTCGGCGCGCCGACGATCGCCACGTCGACGCCCGTCGAGCTCGGCGGGATCCTGCGTGTACGGCAGCGCCGCGAAGGTCAGCAGGCCGGCGTAGTCGGGCTTGTCGCCGAGGCGCGCCGCCAGCGCTCGAGCGGATCGATCACCGCTCCATCCTAAGGAGTCCTAGGTTCATACTTGCGCCTGCGATGACGACGGACGCCGCCGCCGTGAGCCTGCTGCGCTGGCTGCGCCGCCAGCTCCGGGAGCCGAGCCCGCTCCGCGAGCGGCTCGAGGCCGCCGTGGCGAACGACGACCCGGCGGAGGCGCGCCGCCTGCTCGCCCGCATGGAGTTCGGCGAGGGCCAGCGACGGCAGCTCGAGAGCCTGCTCGTGCGCTGGGAGAGGCGCTAGCTCAGCCGAGGAGCTTGCCGAGACCGGAGATCACGGCCGAGCCGGCCGAGGCCTCGACGTTCGTGTTGCCGTCGCTCTCCGGCAGGTACGGCGCGAGCGCGCCCGCCAGGTCGGCGAGGTTCATCGACTGGAGCCACACCTTCCCCGGCCCCGTGAGTCGCATCAGGAAGAGGCCGTCGCCGCCGAACACCTTGTTCTTCAGGCCGGGCACCGTCGTCAGCTCGTACGTCACCGTCCCGTCCATCAGGCCGACGTGGCCGGGATGGACGCGCAGCGTCTCGCCCGCGTCGAGCTCGTACTCGGAGATCTCGCCGCCGAGCGCGATCCACGCGTGACCGTTGCCGGTGAGCTTCTGCAGCACGAAGCCGAAGCCGCCGAAGAGGCCCGAGCCGATCTTCTTGGGATGGAAGGCCGTCGCGAGCTCGCAGCCGTAGCTGCCGGCGAGGAAGCCGCCGCGCTGCACGATGTAGGTGTGCTCGGGCCCGAGCGGCACGGTGATGATCGAGCCGGGCAGCCGCGCCGGGAACACCGCCACGCCCGGAGCGGTCGTGGCCGAGTACTCGGTCATGAAGAACGAGCCGCCGCCGAACGAGCGCTTCGCCGCGTCCCACATGCCGTCCGAGCCGGCGAGCGCAGTCGAGGTCTGGAGCTCGATCGAGTCGGTCACCCAGCCGAGCTCGCCCGACTCGGCGACGAGGCTCTCACCCGGATCGAGGCGCACCTCGAGCACGGGCATCGTGGTTCCTCTGATCTGAGCGTCCATCAGCGCAGGCACACGGCGTAGAGGGTGCCGGAGGTGTCACTCGACGGCGAGAGGTTCTGGAGGTTGACCACCCAGCTCAGGCCGTCCGCGCTCGGGTGCGTGTCCTGAGCGAGCGCGTTTCCGTCCGGGTTGTCGTAGCCGCCGGAGAGGACGTGCTCGCCGGGATCGCAGGTCGTCGTGAAGTCAGTCGGGTCGCTGCCTGCTGCGAGCGTCCAGGGCGCCGTCTTGTAGTAGATGTTGGGCGGCGGCGCGAGCGAGCCGACCTGCGCCGCGGTGAGACCGCCGAGCTTGAGCGCGTTCTTGGCCGTGTCGGCCGTGAGCGAGCGCTTGGCGAGCGGGACGATTCCGGCCGCGACGGCCGTGCCCGAAAGTGCCACGAAGAGGGCCAGCAACGCCACGACGAGCGCCGGGCTGGGCCGGCTGATCCGCCACCTTTTCCGCTCCGCAGGACCGGTCATCGCATCCTCCTATCGGCGTCGAGAAGCCATCCCTTGAACGGGTGCCTACAGTGTGCCTGTGGCCTCGAGAGTCCTGCCAGACGAGCTGCGCACCGAGCGCCTCCTCCTGCGGCAGTTTCGACCCGGCGACGCCGAGGCGCTCCACGAGATCTACGTGCAGCCGGAGTACCTCGAGCACATGCCGGCGTCCGACCTGGACGGGGCGCGGGCGCAGATCGAGCGCTATCGGCGGATGTGGGAGGACGACGGCCACGGCCAGTGGGCCGCGGAGGACCCGGAGAGCGGCCGCCTGATCGGCCGGATCGGCATCCTCCGCCACCACGACTGGCCGCTCGAGCCGCACGATCCGCCCGAAGTCGGCTGGGTGCTCCACCGCGACTGGTGGGGGCGCGGGCTCGCCGACCGAGGGCGGGCGCGCCTCGCTCGAGTGCTGGCGTGAGCGACTGCCGACGAGCCGCGGCTCTACTCGTTCACGACGCCGGGAAACGTCCGCTCGCAGGCCGTGATGGAGCGGCTCGGGCTCACCCGGCGCGGGGAGACCGTCTGGCGGGGCTACGACATCGTCTGGTACGCGATCGACCGCTAACGCCGAGGAGTGAGCGAGAGGAGCCGGAGCTCGGCGTCCTCGGCGTAGTGGACGCGGCCGATCACCGTCTTGCGGCTCGTCCGGCTCGTGAACGCGATGCGGACCGGGAGTCCCGTTGCGGTGCCGAGCCACCAGTCGACGGTCTCCGCGCCCTCGTCGCCGCCCGAGATCCGGGCGACCGTGCGGACGTGCAGCACGCTTACGGGCCTGCTGCCGACAGCAACGTCTTCGCGCCCGGTGACGCTGACGGTCCCGTCCTGGCGGCCGCGCGCCGAGCGGCACTTGAACGAGCCGGACCGCAGGAGCTCGCTTCCCGCGCAGACGTAGGTGGTGTCGTCGGCCTGCCCGAAGAAGGTGTGCACGACCTCCTCGGTGCCTAGCTCGACCCCGGCCGCGGTCGTGCAGAGCGTCCAGGTCGTCGTGCGGCCCTTGAGCGCGTCCCAGCGGAGCTTCAGGCCACACGGCGCGCCGACCGCGGTGATGCTCGTCGTCGCCGGATAGCGGTGGTGCGCGCCGCCGAGCGCGTCGACCGACTCCCCGCCCTTCGTCGCGTAGAGGTAGACGCCGTCGAGCTTGCCGGCGCCGGCGTCGCCCGTCTGGAAACGCTGGATCGCACCCTGGATCGAGGCGGGCCTGGCCGTATCGTTGAGGAAAAGGCCGCCGGCGATCGCGGCGATCAGGCCGGCGACCGCCGCGAGAGTGAGGACGATCGCGACCGCGATTGGTCTTTGGTGCTTCCCTTTGTATAGTTTTGGCATTGCCAGCCGCACGGAAGGAGACCATCGTGTCCGAGCTCGATGCCGTCAAGTCCGCGAACGCCGCCTACGCCGCCCAGTTCACGAAGGGAGACCTGCCGATGCCTCCGGGCCGCCGCTTCGCGGTAGTCACCTGCATGGACGCCCGCATCGACCCGGCGAAGGCGCTCGGGCTAGAGGAGGGAGACGCCCACGTGATCCGCAACGCCGGCGGGATCGTCACCGACGACGCGCTCCGCTCGGTCGTGATCTCCCGCACGCTGCTCGGCACCCAGGAGGCGCTCGTGATCGGCCACACCGACTGCGGGATGGTCACCTTCACGAACGACGACATCCGCGGGAAGCTCCAGGACGAGCTCGGCGCCGACGCGTCCGACGTCGATTTCCACCCGTTCCCCGAAGTCCACGACAGCGTCGCGGCGAGCGTCCGCCGCCTCCGCGAGTCGGACCTCGTCCCCGACGACTACGCGGTAACCGGCTTCGTCTACGACGTCAAGACCGGAAGAATCGCCGAAGTCGAGGCCTGACCAGAGCGACACAGGTTCCCGGGACAGCCGTCCCGGGAACCCACCGAGATCGGACGAAACAGGAGAGGCGCCTAGCAGATTCGAACTGCTGTACGAGGCTTTGCAGGCCTCTGCCTAACCACTCGGCCAAGGCGCCAGTGCGGTCGCATTCTACGGGCGGGGCGCGGTGAGCTCGTTGCGGTCGAACGGGCGCAGCAGCACGCTCTCGAGGAAGGCGGCGGCGCGAGGGTAGGCGTCGAGGCGGTTCTTCAGCTTGCCGAGGCCGTGCCCCTCGTCCGCGTAGACGACGAGCTCGCTCGGGACGCCCGCGCGCGGTGAGCTCGCGATGAAGCTGCTGGGCCTCGGAGAGCGGCACGCGCGGGTCGTTGGCGCCGTGGATGATGAAGAGCGGCGCCTTGATCTCGTCGACGCGCGAGATCGGCGAGATCGACTCGAGCAGCTCCCGGTCGCGCTCGAGCGAGCCGTACTCGCGCTCGCGGAACGTGCGCCGGTACGCAGATGTGTTCTCGAGGAAGGTGACGAGGCTCGAGATCCCGACGATGTCGACCCCGGCCGCCCAGCGCTCGGCGTGGAACGCGAGCCCGGCCAGCACCATGTAGCCGCCGTAGGAGCCGCCGAAGAGGACGGCCCGCGAGGCGTCGATCCCGCGCCGCGTCTCGAGCCAGTCGTGGAGCGCGGCGAGGTCGCGCACCGAGTCGAGCCGCTTCTCGACGTCGTCGAGGTGCTCGTAGCGCTTCCCGTAGCCCGTCGAGCCGCGGACGTTCGGCGCGGCGACCGCGAAGCCGCGCGCGATGAAGTACTGGTGGAGCGCGTTCCAGGTCGGGCGCAGCTGCGACTCGGGGCCGCCGTGGATCCAGATCACGACCGGAACCGGGTACCCGTCCTCCGGCTCGTACAGGTAGACCGGTACCGACTCGCCGTCGAACGACTCGAAGCGGTGCAGCTTCGGCTCGACGAGGTGCGAGCGCGGCACCTCGCTCGGGCTCGTCGTCAGCCGCCGCGTCTCTCCGGAAACCGTGTCGTGGAGCCAGATGTCGCCCGGCTCGAGCGGCGAGCTGAAGTGGAATGCGAGCAGGCGGCCGTCGCCGGAGAAGACCGTGTCGGTGACGACGCCGCGCCCTGGCAGCGGCACCTCGCGCCGGAGCTCGAGCGTCGCCGGGTCGCGCAGCTCGAGCCGCGAGTAGCCGTCCTCGTTCTCGTGCACGAGCGCGTTCGCCCCCGCGTCGTCGACCTGCACGCCGAGATCCCACGGGCTCTCGAGCACGACCTCCCACGTCCGCGCAGCCACGTCGTAGCGGGCGATCGCGGCCGTGTCCCTGCCGACGCTCGTCGCGAGCAGGAACGAGCTCCCGTCCGGAAGCCACGCGGGCGGGCCGACGTAGGCCGCCTCGTCGTGCGGCGCGACCTCGACCAGGTCGCCCGTCTCGATGTCGATCAGCAGCAGGCGGTTGTCGCCGGAACGCTCGGTGAGGCTCGAGACTCCGACCAGGCGCCCGTCGGGCGAGAAGCCGCCGGCCGGGTCGTTCCAGCCGCCGAGGTCGTATACGCAGCGCTCCTCCCCGCTCTCGAGCGAGCGCACGACGACGTCGAAGTCGACTCCGTTGCGGCGGTTCGTCGAGTACACGAGCAGGCGCCCGTCACGCGAGACGCGCGGATTCGCGTGCATGAAGCGCGGGTCGTGCACGAGCGGCTCGGGCTCGTCGCCCGCGTCGAGCAGGTAGAGCTGCTGCCGCTCGTCGCCGGCCGTGTCCATCTGGAGCAGGACGCGCTCGCCGCCGGGCAGGAAGCTCCCGGTCACCGGCTCGTCGAGGTTGGTCAGCCGCTCGAGCAGGCCGCCCGCGCTCGACATCCGGTACAGCTGCATCGTCCCCGAGAGGTTCGAGGAGACGAGCACCGTCTCGCCGTCCCCGGAGAGGTCAGCCGGCACCGCGACGCGTGCCTCGAGGAGATCGCCGAGGGACAGCACTAGGCGGCGAAGCCCGGGATGATGTCGTCGCCGTAGGCCCGGAGCGTCTCCTCCTGGCCGTGCGTCATCAGGTAGATGTTGAACTGGTCGACGCCGACCGACTCGAGCTCGCGCAGCTTCGCGGTCGCGGCCGCCGAGTCGCCGAGCACGCAGAAGCGGTCGCAGATCTCGTCGGTGACGAACTCGCCGTGCGCGGCGCCGACGCGCGAGTGGTCCTTGTAGTCGTAGAACTTCCGCGCCTTCGACGTAGTCGGTGAGCGCAGTCGGGATCTCGCCGCCCTCGCCGTAGCGCTCGATCAGGTCCATCACGTGGTTCGAGACCATCGCCGGGAACCAGCGCACCTGCTCGCGCGCGTCGGCGAGGTCGGCGGAGATGTGGCTCGGCGCGCAGACGATGCACTGGAGCTCGTCCGGGTCGCGTCCCGCCTCGACTGCGGCCGTCCGGGCCACGTCCATGATCCACTGGATGATCTGCGGGTCGGCGAGCTGGATGATCACGCCGTCTCCGACTCGACCGGCGACCGCGAGCGCCTTCGGCCCGTAGCCGGCGACGTACATCGGGATCTCGGGCAGCTCCTTCCGCACCCACTTGAGCTCGAGCTCCTTCTCGTTCCAGTCCACCGGGCGGCCGTTCATGAAGTCCTTGATCATCACGAGCCGCTTCTCGAACTCCGCCACGAGCACGGGCTTTTGCCCGATCACGCGCCGCGCCGAGTCGCCGCGCCCGATCCCCATCACCATGCGGCCGTTCGAGATGTCCTGCATCGTCGCGTAGGCGCTCGCGAGCACGGTCGGGTCGCGCGTGCCCGGATTCGTCACGCAGTGCCCGAGCTTGATCGTCTTGGTCTGCGCGGCGGCGAGCGTCAGCAGCGGCACGGACTCCTGCCAGAGCACGTGCGAGTCGTACGTCCAGCCGTACTCGAACCCGTGCTGCTCCGCCAGCTGCATCAGCTCGATGAGCCGCTGGTAGGGCGGGTCTGGCAGGACGGTTACGCCGAAGCTGAGCATCGCGAAGGCCGGAGCATATAGCCCTTATCGGCCAGAGAAGAAGCGGCCGGACCGCGTGTTAGGGTTCGCCTTCGTGCAAGACGCGTGTGGAGACCCCCACGTTCGCAGCAGAGGTCTCCTCCAGTTGGCCGGAGCGCTCGCGATCTACGGTGGCCTGGCGCTCTTCCTGTTCGAAAACACCTGGCGCGATCCGACTCATCGCGTGGTCGGAGTCGGAGGCGACGTCGGCGTGTACCTCTGGTACCTGCGGTGGGTTCCGTTCGCGCTCGGCGGTGGCCACACTCCACTGCTCAGCAGCTACCTGCTCTACCCGCACGGCATCAACCTGATGTGGAACACGTCGGTCCTCTCACCGGCCCTTCTCGCCGCCCCGATCACGATGGCAGTCGGCGCCGCGGCGGCGTACAACGTGCTCCTGACGGCGTCGTTCGCACTGTCGTCGTGGTTCGCCTTCCTCGCGTTTCGGCGTTATGCGAGCAGTGCTGTCGCCGCCGGAATCGGTGGCCTGATCTACGGCTTCAGCCCGTACATGATCTCGCAGGGTTTCAGCCACCTGAACCTCACCGTCGCGGTGTTCCCGCCGCTCGCTCTCCTGTGCCTCGACGAGATGTTCATCCGCCAGGGCCCGCGAACGACGGTGTTTGCGGCCCTTCTCGGCGCGGTCGCCGCGTTCCAGCTGCTGGCGTCCGAAGAGATCCTTGCGAGTGCCGTAATTGTCGCGTCGTTCGGGGTCGTACTCCTTGCCCTGCTGAACCCTCGTCAGATCGTTCGAGAGCATCTCCGTCATGCGCTGCGACCGCTCGCATATTCACTGGTCGCGTTTCTCGTACTCGCTTCGTACCCGCTCTTCGTGCAGTTCTTCGGACCGCACCGAGTCCATGGCCTTCTGCAGCCTCGGAACGTCTACGTCACCGATCTCTATTCGCTCGTGGTCCCGTCGGACCGCCAGCACTTCACGACGGCCCACGCCACGGCGATCGCGAACCGATTCACGAGTGGTGTCGAGGAGACCGACGGCTACCTCGGCCTTCCGCTCTTGCTGGTCCTGATCATCGCGACCGTCCGGCTTTGGCGATTGCGCCTCATCCGCTTCGTGAGCCTGCTCGCTGTCGTGCTGATTGTCCTATCCCTGGGCTCTACGTTGCACCTCGGCGGACGGACGACGGGGATCCGGCTCCCATGGTCGCTCGTGGATCACCTGCCGGTGCTCGAGAACCTCCTCCCCACTCGTCTGATGCTCTACGTCTTCTTGCTGGTGGCGCTCGAGGTCTCGGTGATCGCCGACCTGGCTTCCCGCGCAGAGCCGCGCTGGCGCCGTGCCGTGATCGCGGCAGCGATCGTCCTCGCGCTGCTCCCGCTTGTGCCGAGATACCCCTATCCCACGCACCCGATCGACGTGCCGCCGTTCTTCACCAAGCAAGCTGCCGGCACGATCGCAGAAGGCTCGGCCGCGTATCTTCCGACACCGACCGGCGGAGACTTCACGGATCCGATGGTGTGGCAGGAAGAGACCGACTTTCGCTTTCGGCTGATCGGCGGCTCGGCCTTCAATCCAGGAGCTCACGGGCCGGCCTACGGACTCGAGAACTTCGGGCTGGACTCTCTGATCGCAGCCGGTCAGCGAGGCGAGACCCAGCAGATAACCCCTGCGCAACGAAGGAGTGTGCTCACCGAACTCACCGCGGCTCGAGTCCAGACGGTCGTCCTTGGCCCAATGGAACATCAGCAGGAGATCGGCGCACTCCTGAAGACAGTTCTGGGCCGTGCACCGGACGAGACGCAAGGGGGCGTCTCGCTCTGGACGGGGATCGGGGACAAGCCGTGAGCCGGTCCGCGCACCGCGTGCCATTGATCGTCATCGGCGTCTCGTTCATCGTTTCCCGCCTCGCGATCTACGCCGCCGGGGTCAGATTCGACGCCAGCTCACTCCCCACGTTCTGGCAGTACATCGATCCTCCGCTCCTGAAGCACCATCTGCTCCAGAGCCTCTTCTACCTCCACAGTCAGCCGCCCCTCTACAACCTCTGGCTCGGCGTTCTGCTCAAGCTCTTCCCCGGGCATTTCGCCGGCGCCGCGCACGCCACCTACCTGACTCTCGGTCTTGCGCTTGCCGTTGCGATGTATTTCCTGCTGACGCGGCTTGGGTTCCGCCGAGCCTTCGCGACTGCGGTCTCGGTCATTCTCTCGGTGAGCCCGGCGGTCCTCCTCTATGAGAACTGGCTCTTCTACGAGTACCCGGTCGCCGTGCTTCTCGTACTGTCGGTTCTCGCCTTGCACGTCTTTGCAACTCGGCGTTCGTTCTGGTCGGGGTTCGTCTTCTTCGGGCTCTGCACGACCCTGATCTACACACGTACCACCTTCCAGCTCCCCTGGCTCGGACTCGTGCTCGCGTTGATTCTGCTGGCGATGCCAAAGTCGCGGCGAGTCGTTCTCGTTGCGTGCGCCGTCCCGGTGCTTGCAGTCGCGTTGCTCTACGGAAAGAACATCGTCGTCTTCGGGACCCCGAGCACCAGCTCGTGGCTGGGAATGAACCTCGCGCAGGTCACGTATCGGTCGGTGCCGGCGGCCGAGCGGAACCGGCTCGTGGCGAACGGCACCCTCTCGCGCGTCTCGCTCGTCGATCCCTTCTCGCCACTGAGCAAGTACGACGGAATCGTCACGCCCGCACGCAGGCGGGGCATCCCCGTGCTCGACAACCCGATGAAGCTGAACGGCACTCAGAACCTCAACGACCTGACCTACGTGAAGATCTCGCGCGACTACCTGCGCGACTCGCTGCGCTTCATTCGATCCGATCCGATCGCATATCTCCGCGGTGTCGAACAGGGCGTGAAGCTCTTCCTGATCCCGTCGTCCGACGATCTCTTCGTGCTCCAGAATCGGGCAAAGATCCGCCCGTACGAGCACCTCTTCAATGGGTTGGTCTACCTCCGCACGCCGTACGTTTTCGGAATCGGCTGGTCGATCCTTGCGGCGTACGTCTTCGGCGGTCTGTACGGACTGATCCTCATCACCCGCCTCGCGTTGCGGCTCGATGCGCCGACTCCCGATCGGGTCGCGCTTGCCTTCGCGTGGCTCACCGTGGTCTACGCGACGGTGCTGGTGACGTTCGGTGAGGTCAGTGAAAACCAGCGGATCCGATTCTTCATCGACCCTCTTGTTCTCGTTCTCGTTGCGGTCGGTGTGCGCGGCATCTGGAGCAACCGGATCAAGCCCCGCTTCCGTGCCTCGAGCGCTAAGCGCTCGCAGGTCGGGTAACGCTCGCCTTACCGCCCGAGGGAGGACGACGGGGGTAGCAGCGCGAGGCCGACGAGGCCGACCGCGGCGAGCGCGACGAAGCCGAGCCGGCCGTCGCCCGGCAGCGAGAAGGTCAGGCCGACGAGCGGCGTCGCGATCAGGACGAAGAGGTTCGGGACGGCGTTGACGAGGCCGACCGCCGTGCCGGCCGCGTCGGGCCGCAGGATCTGGGCGCCGCGGAACACCGCTGCGAACGGCACGCCCGCCGCGAGCCCGACCACGAGCGCCGCGAGCGCCACCACCGGGAGCGGCGCCCGGCTCGCCAGCACGAGGATCCCGAGCGAGCAGAGGAGGACGGCGCCCGCAACGACGGCGCGCGCCCGGTCGGGACGCCGCTGCAGCACGATCCCGCCGGCCGGGCGCGTGACGAGCCCGCCGATCAGCGTCAGCGCGCCGGCCAGGGCGGCGACGCGATGGCTGTGGCCCGAGCGCGTGAGCAGGCTGACGACCCACTCGCCGGCGACGATGCTGATCCCGAAGGAGGACGTGTGCAGGAACGAGAGCGGATAGAGGCGCCGGTCGCGGAGCACCGACACGTTCGAGCGGCGCTGCGGCGGGCGCTTCGTCGAAGGCACGAACGGGAGCAGGACGAGCACCGGCACGACGAGCGCGAGTGCGGTCCAGTACGGCGCCTTCCAGCCCGCGAGCTGCGGCACGATCGCGACCGCGAGCCCGGTCGCACCAAGCGTCGCGCCGCCGTAAAAACCCTGCAAACGGGCTTGTCCACCGGCCGAGCGGATGTAGTCGGCACCCGAGATGAACCCGGCGCCGGTGCCGAGCCCCATCAGCGCCCGCGCGCCCAGCGCGACCCAGTAGTCGCGGAAGGCCAGCGCCGCGAGGTTCCCGATCGCGATCGCGAGCAACGACGCGATCCCGACCCCGCGGGCGCCCCAGCGGTCGATCGCGCGGCCGGCCGGAATCTGCACCGCCGCGTGCGCGAGGAAGAGCGCCGAGGTGAGGAGCCCGACCGCGGCGAGATGGACGCCGTAGGCACGGGCCATCCGGTCGGCGACCGAGCCGACGTTCGTGAGGCTCCAGCTCGCGGCGAAGCCGACCGCGAACGCTGCGACTAGCCGCGCGCGGCTAGCCAGTCGATCGTCTCCGAGGCGAGCCGGTCGAGCGCCTCGACCGCGAGCTCGAGGTGCTCCGGCTTCGTGTCCTCCAGCTTCGTGTGCGAGAGGCCGCGCAGGCTCTGGACGAACACCATCACCGTCGGGATCCCGGCCCGCGCCACCTCGGCGGCGTCGTGCAAAGGCCCGCTGGGGAGCCGGTGCGATGCTCCGGCGACGTCCTCGATCGCCGCGTCTGCGAAGTCGATCAGCTCGGGGTCGAACAGGATCGGCTCGATCTGCCAGATCCGCTCCCACTCGACCTGGACGTCCTCCTCGACCGCGAACCGCTCGCTCGCGCCCTTCGCCTCGGCCAGCATCTCGGCCAGCGCGCCCGCGTCGAGGTGCCGCTGGTCGAGCAGGATCTCGCACTCCCCCACGACCGCGGTCACGATCCCGGGCTTCGTCACGACGCGGCCCACCGTGCAGACGCCGCCGTGGCGCACCGCGATCGGCCGGATCTCCAGTGCGAGCTTCGCGGCGGCGGCGAGCGCGTCGCGGCGGCGGTCCATCGGCGTCGAGCCGGCGTGCGCCGACTGGCCGGTAAAGCGGACCGCGTGGCGCTGGACGCCGTACGTACCGAGCACGACGCCGAGCGGCAGGCCGAGATCCTCGAGCACAGGGCCCTGCTCGATGTGGAGCTCGAGGTAGGCGCCCGCCGTGGCGAGCTGCGCGTGCGCGTCGAGCGCGCGGTCGAGCTCGACGCCGTGCGCGGCGAGGGTCGCCGGCAGCGGATTGCCGTCCTTGTCGGCCAGCTCGCGCAGCTCGTGCCTGGTCGGCCATCGTGCCCGACGCGGCAGACGAGCCGAACAGGCTGCGGCCGAAGCGCGCGCCCTCCTCGTCGGCCCAATTGACCAGCCGCACGGTCACCGCGGGCTCGCCCGCCTCGGCGAGCCGGCGCATCACCTCGACGCCCGCGAGGACGTTGAGGCAGCCGTCGAGCCAGCCGCCGTTCGGCACCGAGTCGATGTGGCCGCCGATCAGGAGCGCCGTCCCGGAGCGCCCCGCCAGCGTCCACCACTGGTTGCCCGCCGCGTCCACCTCGTACTCGAGGCCGAGCCCGTCGAGCCGCCCGACGAGCCACTCGCGCGCGGCGACCCACGTGTCGGTCCACGCGACGCGCTGGGCGCCGTCGTCGTCTCCGGTCAGGCGCTGGAGCTCGCGCAGCTCCTCGACGGTTCGGGTGGGCTGCAGGGCCACGGGAGGACGATACAAAACGCAATCGAGTGTGGTAGAGATTGACCTTGGCGGCGATCGCGATTCAGAAACGGCGCCAGGCCCGCTCCCTGGGCCGCCGTGTCGCGCTCTACCTCGCCGTCCCCCTCTTCCTGATCGTCCTCTACTCGGGCTACCGCTGGCTCGGGATCCATTTCCACTGGACGCGTCCGTTCGTGGTCGACGACATCACGATGCCGAGCCTGCGCTCGATCGTGAGCGCCCTGTTCGAGCCGTCGCGCGTCAACGGCCCGCTGCTGATCACGGTCCTGCTGAAGGCGGCGCTCTTCACCGCGAAGGAGGCGGTGATCGGGTTCGCGCTCGGCGCGACGGTCGGCTTCGTGCTCGGCGCGCTCCTGTTCCAGTCGAAGCTGCTCCAGCGCGGGTTCATGCCGTACATCGTCGCCTCGCAGACCGTGCCGATCCTCGCGGTCGCGCCCATGGTGGTCGTCTGGATGCAATCCGGCTGGCAGTCGGTGGCCGTGATCGCCGCGTATCCTCACGTTCTTCCCCGTCACGATCAACACGCTGCGCGGGCTCCAGTCGGCGGACCCTCGCGCGGTCGAGCTGATGCGCTCGTACGCGGCGAGCCCGTGGGCGGTGCTCTGGAAGGTGCGCGTGCCGGCCGCGCTCCCGTTCCTGTTCGCGGCGTTCAAGATCTCGGCGACCGCATGCGTCGTCGGCGCGATCATCGGCGAGCTGCCCTCGTCGATCCAGGACGGGCTCGGCGGCGCGATCCTCAACTACGCGCAGTACTACTCGATCGAGCCGGCCGATCTCTGGGCGACGAACATCATCGCGGCGCTGCTCGGGATCATCTTCTTCCTCGTGGTGGTCCTCGTCGAGCGGCTCGTCGTGCGACGCGCCCCGGAGCACGTCGCGTGACCGAGCGCGGCGGCCGTGTCCGTCCGCGCGTGTCGAAGACCTTCCCGGCGGCACGACCGCGCTCCAGGGGATCGATCTCGAGATCGTCCCCGGCGAGTTCGTCTCGCTGATCGGCCCGTCCGGCTGCGGCAAGTCGACGCTCCTGCGCGTGATCGGCGACCTGATCGCGCCGACCGCCGGCGAGGCGCTCGTGAACGGGAAGCCGTCGCAGCAGGCGCGCCGCGACCGCGACTACGGGATCGTGTTCCAGGACGCCGTCCTCTTCGACTGGCGCACCGTCGCGAAGAACATCGCGCTCCCGCTCGAGCTCGCCGGGCTGGAGCAAGGAGCGCCGCCGCGACCGCGTCGCGCAGATGCTCGAGCTCGTCGAGCTGAAGGGCTTCGAGGACCACCATCCGTGGCAGCTCTCGGGCGGGATGCAGCAGCGCGTCTCGATCGCGCGGGCGCTCGCCTTCGACCCGACGCTCCTGCTGATGGACGAGCCGTTCGGCGCGCTCGACGAGATGACGCGCGAGCGCCTCAACATGGAGCTCCTGCGGATCTGGGAGGCGTCGGGCTCGACCGTCGTCTTCGTCACCCACTCGATCGCCGAGGCCGTCTTCCTCTCGACCCGCGTCGTCGTGATGTCGCCGCGGCCGGGGCGGATCGCAGAGCTCGTCACGATCGACCTGCCGCAGCCGCGCACCGCGGACACGCGCGAGGAGCCGCGCTTCTTCGAGCTCGTGACCCGAGGTGCGCGACGCGCTCCACGCCGCATGAGCACGTTCGTCGAAGAGCCGACTCCCGTCGAGGCGATCCCCGAGGGATACCTGCGCGGGTTCTACAAGCGCGGCCGCGACTGGGTTCCCGCGGTCTTCGTGCTCGTGCTCGGGCTCGTCGCCTGGCAGGAGGGGATCCGCATCTTCCACATCCAGCGCTTCCTGCTCCCGAAGCCGACCGCGATCGCGCACACGCTCTTCGCCGAGTGGGGCCAGCTCTGGAGCGTCGGGCTGGTACACGTTCCAGGAGGCGCTCGGCGGCTTCATCGTCGGCTCGTCGGCCGCGATCCTGCTCTCGTTCGTGGTCGCGCGCTTCAAGGTGCTCGGCGAGGCGTCGATGCCCTACGCGATCGCGGCGAACGCGATCCCGATCATCGCCTTCGCGCCGATCCTCAACGCCTGGTTCGGGATCGGGCAGGAGTCGAAGATGGCGGTCGCGGCGATCCTTTGCTTCTTCCCGGTGCTGATCAACATGGTGCGCGGGCTGACCTCCGTGCCGCCGGCCTCGATCGAGCTGATGCGCTCGTACGCCGCGAGCGAGCTGACGATCTTCCGGCGGGTGCGGTTGCCGAACTCGCTGCCGTATCTCTTCTCGGCCTTGAAGGTCGCGAGCGTTCTCGCGATGATCGGCGCAATCGTCGGCGAGTACTTCGGAGGGTCACAGCAGCAGCTCGGGATCATCATCAAGAACTCGGCCGCGTTGTTCCAGTTCGAGACTGGCATGGGCCGCGATCGTGGTCGCGTGCCTGCTCGGAATCGGGTTCTACCTCGCCGTCTCGCTGGCCGAGCACGTCGTCGATCGTCGCATCCGTCACAGGAGGGCAGGGTAGAAGGGTGGCAATGCGACGGAGGAGCGGTTCTATGAGCGTCCTCGCGCTGGCAGCGGCACTGGCGGAGCCTCGCAGTCGCCGGGATCGCGACGAGCGCGACGAAGACGACGAAGCTCGACAACGTGACCGTGCAGCTGAAGTGGGTCACGCAGGCGCAGTTCGCCGGCTACTACGCGGCGGCGGCGCAGGGCTACTACAAGGCCGACGGCCTCAACGTGAAGCTCAAGGTCGGCGGCCCGGACATCACCCCGGAGCAGGTCGTCGCCTCCGGCCAGGCCCAGTTCGGCCTCGACTGGCTGCCGAGCCTGCTCGCCGCGCGCGACCAGGGCGGCAAGCTGCTCAACATCGCGCCAGGTCTTCAACAGGTCGGGCATGACCGAGCTGACGTGGAAGAGCTCGCGGCCTCACCACGGTCAAGTCGCTGGCCCACAAGAAGGTCGGCGTGTGGTGCTGCGGCAACCAGTTCGAGCTCTACGCGGCGCTGACGAAGAACGGGATCAACCCGAACAGCTCGAGCGCCGTCACGATCGTCAACCAGCCGTTCGACATGAACCTCTTCCTCCAGAAGAAGGTCGACGCGGCGGCGGCGATGACCTACAACGAGCTCGCGCAGGTGCTCGAGACGAAGAACCCGGCGACGGGCAAGCTCTACACGCTCAGCGACCTGAACGTGCTGAAGATGCAGGACCAGGGCACGGGCATGCTCGAGGACGGCGTCTTCGTGAACGTCGCGACTGGATCAGGAACGCGAAGAACCAGGACATCGCGAAGCGGTTCCTCGCAGCGACGTTCCAGGGCTGGGCGTACTGCCGCGACAACCCGGCCGCCTGCGTCAACATCGTGCTCCAGAACGGGCCGACGCTCGGCAAGGGCCACCAGACGTGGCAGATGAACGAGATCAACGCCATCACCTGGCCGAACCCGCACGGGGATCGGCGTGATGAGCGCGGCCGCCTTCAACCGCACGGCGGCGATCGCGCAGAAGTACAAGGTGATCAAGAAGCTGCCGTCGGGCGCCTACCGCACCGACCTCGCGAAGGCGGCGGTGCGCGATGGACAAGGCCAAGGGAGTCGACGTGACCGGCCTCAAGTACAAGAAGGCCGTCGTCGTCGTGACCCCGGGCGGCAAGTAGGAACGGAAGCCGAAGGAGGGAGATCCGCCATGTCAGTCCTGATCAAGAACGGCCGCATCGTGACCGCGGCCGACGACTACGTCGCCGACGTCTACGTCGACGGCGAGCGGATCTCCCTCATCGGCGCCTCGCTCGACGTCGCCGGCGGACAAGGTCGTCGACGCGACCGGCAAGTACGTGCTGCCGGGCTGCGTCGACCCGCACACCCATCTCGACATGCCGTTCGGCGGCACGGTCACGATCGACGACGTCGAGTCGGGCCAGACCGCGGCGGCGTTCGGCGGCACGACGTGTCACGTCGACTTCGTGATCCAGGGGAAGGGCCAGAGCTTCGGCGCGGCGCTCGAGGACTGGCGCGCGAAGGCCGAGGGCAAGCAGGTGATCGACATGGGCTACCACATGGCCGTCACCGACCTCGAGGACGGCGGCACGCTCGAGGAGCTTGCGACGCTGCCCGACCAGGGCGTCACCTCGTACAAGCTCTTCATGGCCTACAAGGGCGCGCTGCATGGTCGACGACGAGACGCTGTTCCGAACGATGGAGGTCGCTTCGCAGACCGGCGCGCTCGTGATGGTGCACGCCGAGAACGGCGACGTGATCGACGTGCTCGTGAAGCAGGCGCTCGCCGCCGGCAACACGGAGCCGGTGTATCACGCGCTGACCCGGCCGCCGGAGGCGGAGGGCGAGGCGACGAACCGCGCGATCCAGCTCGCGCGCCTCGCCGGCGCCCCGCTCTACGTCGTCCACGTGACCTGCAAGGAGGCCGTCGATCCGATCGCGCTCGCGCGCGACAAGGGCTGGAACGTCTGGGGCGAGACGTGCACGCAGTACTTCTTCAAGTCGACTGGACGACCTCGACGCGCGCCGAACTTCGAGGGCGCCAAGTACGTCTACTCGCCGCCCGTGCGCGACAAGGCGAACCAGGACGTTCTGTGGAACGCCGTTCGCACCGACGTGCTGTCCGTGATCTCGACCGACCACTGCGCGTTCACCTGGCAGGGGCAGAAGACGATGGGCGCGGACGACTTCTCGAAGATCCCGAACGGCGGCCCGGGGCTCGAGGACCGCCTGCACATGATCCACGAGTTCGGCGTCCGCCAGGGCCGGATCTCGCTGAACCGGATGGTCGAGCTGCTGGCGACGAATCCCGCGAAGCTGTTCGGGCTCTACCCGCGCAAGGGCACCGTCGCGGTCGGCTCCGACGCGGACCTCGTGATCTTCGACCCGGAGAAGCGCCACACGATCTCGGCCGCCGCGCAGCACTCGCGCTCGGACTACAACCTCTACGAGGGCACCGAGGTGACGGGCGCCGTCGAGACGGTCTTCCTGCGCGGGCACGACGCTCGTCGAGGGCGGCGAGCTCGTCGCGAAGCCGGGGATCGGGCAGTTCGTCAAGCGTGCGCGCTTCGGCGATCAACTCTGAGGCGTACCTCGCCCGGCTCGGGCTTGCGGCGCCGCCCGCGACCCTCGCCGGGCTCCAGGTCGCCCACCTGCTCGCGGTGCCGTTCGAGAACCTCGACATCGACGCGGGCCTCGGCGTCTCGATGGACCCGGACGCGGTCTGGGACAAGATCGTGGGCCGCAGGCGCGGCGGCTTCTGTTACGAGCTGAACGGGCTCTTCGCCCGACTCCTCGAGGCGCTCGGCTACACGGTCACGCTGCTCTCCGCGCAGGTGCTGCACGCCGACGGGCGCGAGAGCCACGAGTACGACCACCTCACGCTGCGGGTCGACCTCGTGGAGCCGTGGCTCGTGGACGTCGGCTACGGCGACTGCTTTCGCGAGCCGATGCCGCTTCGGGCGGACTCGGAGTTCGTCGACTCGCTCGGGCGCTCGTACCGTCTCGCCGTCGACGGCGAGCTCTGGGAGCTGAGCGACGCGGAGCCGCAGTACCGCTTCACCCTCACCCCGCGGGCCTACGCCGAGTTCGAGCCGATGTGCCGCTGGCAGCAGACGGAGTCGCCGTGGTTCACCGGCCATCGAATGTGCACGATCGCGACGCCGGACGGCCGCCTGACGCTGCTCGACGACAAGCTGATCACCCACGCGGGCGGCGAGCGTGCCGAGCGCGAGATCGACGAGGCGGAGGTGCCGGAGCTCCTCTCGGCGCTGTTCGGGATCGATCCCGCTCCGTAGCTTGTTTTCCGCTCGGCGACACTTCTAGACTCGCCCATCCGGTAGTCCCACTGGAGGGAGGCCCCCATGACCGAGCCGCCGCAGCACCGCGAGGAGATCGCGCACGACCTCGGCGACCTCAGGTCCGACATCGACTTCGAGCGGCAGGAGCTCGACGCCTCGATCAAGCACGACTACTCGACCACCGAGACCGGGATCGTGCCGCTCGAGCACCGGCGCCCGATGTGGCACTTCATGGGCCTCTGGACGACGTTCGTAGCCGGCTTTTCGTACATGTTCCTCGGCTTCGAGATCCGCGACGGCGGCCACAGCCTGGCCTCGACGGTCGGGATCACGCTGCTCGGCTACGGGCTCTACGTCTGCTACGCGATGTTCAGCTCGTACCTCGGCTCGCGCACCGGGCAGACGTTCGGGCTGCTGAGCCGCTCGGTCTTCGGCAGCGGCGGCTCGGTGATCGTGTCGCTGTTCGTCCTGCTCGCGCCGCTCGGCTGGGTCGCATTCCAGGCGAACCTGCTCGTCACGATCTGGGACGGCTTCTACGGCTGGGGCCACATCTTCTGGCTGACGCTGATCGTGGCCGGGCTGATGATCTTCAACAACCTGCTCGGCTTCACCGGGATCAGCGTGTTCGCGCGCTACCTCGTGACGCCGCTCCTGATCCTGTGGGCGCTCTACATGGTGATCAAGGGCTTCGTCTCGGACAGCGGCTCGTTCCACGGCACGCCGCAGGGAAGCGGCCTGCCGCTCTGGGTCGCGGTCGCGGCGGTGATCGGCTTCTCGATGTGGGGCAACGAGCCCGACTTCTGGCGCTACGGCAAGCCGAAGTTCTGGTGGCCGCTGCCGACGTACCTCTTCGCCGCGGTCTGGTTCACGCTTTTCACGATGGGCGGTTGGATGATGGCCGCGCTGGCCAAGTCCAGCGACTCGGCGACGATCTTCAACTTCACCGTGCACTACTCGCTGTTCGGCGCGTTCTGGCTCGCGTGGATCATCGCGACGGTCAGCCAGGTCGCGATCAACGACGGCAACTACTACGAGTCGGTCAATGCCGGTCAGAACCTCGCCGGCGGCTGGAAGCACTGGCGGCGGCCCTACACCGTGCTGCTCGTCGCCGTCGGCGGCGTGATCGCGGCCGACCTCGTCAACTTCCACTTCCTTAACGGCTGGTTCAAGGTCGCCACGTTCCTCGCGATCTCGGTTCCGTCGGCGAGCGTGATCATGGCCGTCGACCACTTCCTGCTGCCGCGCATCTACAAGGTCTCGCGGCCGCTGACGAAGGTGCCGACCTGGAGCGAGGCCGGGCTCTTCAACTGGCCCGCGGTGATTGCCCTGCTCGTGGCCGTCTTCTACGGCGTCACCGGCTCGGCGAGCTGGCCGAACGGCTGGCTCAACGCCGCCCCGGACAACAACTGGGGCCCGGTGCCGCTCGAGTCGTGGCTGATCGCGGGCGGGCTCTACATCGTGCTCGTCGGAGTCGCGAAGCTGCTCGGCTCGGTGCGCGGGCAGCTCGGCATCGCCTCGACGATCCCGGACGACGCGATCCCGAGCAACGCGGTCGTGGACATGGCCGCGGCGGCCGAGTCGAGCTAGAGCTCCGGGTAGATCTCCTCGTCGACGACGACGGGCTCCAGCTTCCTGCGCCGGATCCCGTCGTCGGCGCGTGCGCGCCGGGCGACCTCGCCGCAGGTGAGGAACTCGACGTCGCCGCGGGCGAGCCCGTGCTCGATCAGGGCGCGGAGCGTCTCGACCCGGCTCGGGCGGCCCGAGAGGAACGGATGGCAGGTGAGGACGAAGAGGCAGCCGTAGCGGACGGCCGCGTCGAGCTCGCTGCGCCAGAGGTCGAGCACCTTCGCGGGCGACTCGATCGAGCTGCGGAAGGCGGGGCGCGGCAGGTAGGCGTACTGCTCCCAGTCGTCGAGCGCCCACTGCACCGGCAGCTCGACGAGCTCGCCCATCCCGGTGTCGAGGATGTAGGCGCGGTCGTCGTCGAACAGGCTCGAGTCGTAGGAGAGCCCGTGCTCGGCGACGAGCTGCGGCGTGCGCCAGGTCGGCTCCCAGCTCGGGCAGCGGAAGCCCTCGGGACGGACGCCGCGGCGCTCGAGCGCTTCGAGCGCGCGCTCGAAGTCGCGCCGCTGCTCGTCGTCTGACTGGTCGACCGGGCTGAAGTGGGCATAGGAGTGGTGGCCGACCTCGTGCCCGGCCTCGAGGATCCGCTCCACCGTCTGCGGGTGGCGGTCGGCGGTGAGGCCCGGGACGAAGAAGGTGGAACTGATCCCGTAGTCGGCGAGCATCGCGATCAGCCGCGGCCCGCCGACGTTGGGGCCGTAGGCCTGGTGGCTCATCGCGCCCGCGTTGTCGGCGTGGCGGCGGCCCTCGACGAGGACGGGCGCCTCGGCGTCGACGTCGAAGGTGAGACAGGCCTGGATCACGGCGCGCCGCCGATTCCACGGAGGGCAAGGAGCTCGAAGCCGACGTTCGCCGCCGCGAGCGCGGTCTGCTGCCCCGGCCCGTCGTAGGCCGGCGCGACCTCGACGATGTCTGCGCCGGCGAGCTTGATCCCGCGCAGCGAGCGCAGGAACGCGACCGCCTCGGCGGTCGAGAAGCCGGCGATCTCGGGCGTCCCTGTCCCCGGCGCGAAGGCCGGGTCGAGGAAGTCGACGTCGAAGGTGAGGAAGACCGGCCTGTCCCCCACGCTCGCGCGGACGAGCCGGCCGTAGGCCTCCGGCCCGAGCGCGCGCAGCTCCTCGCTCGGGAGCACGGTGAAGCCGAGCTCCTCCGCGGCGCGAATGTCGCCCGCGCCGTAGACCGACCCGCGCATCCCCGGCCTGGATCGAGCCGCGCGCGTGGACGAGGCCCTCCTCGACTGCGCGCCTGAACGTCGTCCCGTGGAAGTAGCGCTGGCCGAAGTACTCGTCCCAGGTGTCGCCGTGCGCGTCGAGCTGGACGAGGCAGAGCGGCCCGTGCTTGCGCGCGAGCACGCGAAGCTCGGCGAGCGTGATCGAGTGGTCGCCGCCGAGCGCGAGCGGGAAGACGTCCGCGGCCGCGAGCGGAAGCATGGCCTCCTCGATCTGCGCGTAGGTGCGCTCGGTGTCGCCCGGCGAGACCGGCAGGTCGCCGTAGTCCACGATCGAGAGCGCGTCGACGACGTCGATCTCCAGCACCGGGTGGTACGGGCGGATCAGGGCCGAGGCGGAGCGGATCCCCTCGGGCCCGAAGCGCGCGCCCGTGCGGAAGCTCGTCGCGGTGTCGAACGGGATCCCGAACACGGCCGCGTCGACGCCGTCGAGGTCGGTGACGTGCGGGGCGCGCATGAACGTGCGGATCCCGGCAAAGCGCGGGATCTCCTGCGCGTCGAGCGGGCGATACGGCGGCTCCGGCACCGGTTTACAGTAACCCGATGGCAGACCTCGTGATCCGCAACGCGCACCTCGCCGGTCATGACGGCGTCGTCGACCTCGCCGCGGAAGACGGACGCTGGACGGCGATCGGCCCGCGCCTCGAGCTCGACGCCGAGACCGAGCTCGACGCGGACGGCCGTCTCGTCACCGCGCCGCTCGTCGACTGCCACCTCCATCTCGACGCGTCGCTCACCGCGGGGAAGCCGCGTTTCAACGAATCGGGGACGCTGATCGAGGGGATCCACGTCTGGGGCGAGCTCAAGGAGAGCCTCACACCGGAGGACGTCTTCACGCGCGCGCGCGAGATCGTGCGCTGGTCGGCAGCCCAGGGCACGCTCTTCATCCGAGCCCACGCGGACGTGTCCGCGAAGAACGAGGCGCCGCTGAAGGGCCTGTTGCGGCTGCGAGACGAGATGGCCGACCTGGTCACGATCCAGGTGACCGCGTTCCCTCAGGACGGGATCTACTCGCATCCGGAGAACGAGGCCCTGTTCGAGCGCGCGCTCCAGCTGGGCGCGGACTGCGTCGGCGGGATCCCCCACTACGAGCCGACCTCAGAGCTCGGCCTGCGCGAGGTGCACCGCGTGTTCGAGCTCGCAAGTCGTTACAGCCGCAAGATCGACGTCCACTGTGACGAGACCGACGACCCGAATTCGCGCTTCCTCGAGGTGATGGCCGACAACACGGTCTCCTACGGCCTCTCGGGACTCGTCACGGCGAGCCACTGCACCGCGATGGGCTCGTACGAGCCGTACTACTCCTCGAAGCTCCACGGCTTCCTGAAGCGGGCAGGGATCAACATCGTCGTCAACCCGTACGCGAACTCGCTGATCCAGGGGCGGCTCGACGTCTACCCGAAGCGCCGCGGCTTCGCGCAGCTGAAGGAGCTGCTGGCGGCCGGGGTCAACGTCTCGCTCGGGAACGACGTGATCATGGACCCGTGGTACCTGATGGGCCGCGCGGACATGGTCGAGGCGGCCTCGCTCGCGCTCCACTTCACCTACATGAGCGGCCTCGACGAGATCCCCGAGATGCTCGAGTGCGCGACCACGCGCGGCGCCCGAACGCTCGGGGTGGAGGACGAGTACGGGCTCGAGGAGGGCAAGCCGGCCGACTGCGTCGTCTTCGACGCGCCGAGCGCGATCGAGGTGCTGCGGCTCCACCCGGCGCGGCGCTGGGTCGTACGCCGCGGCCGTGTGATCGCCGAGACCGAGCCGTCGCGGACGACGCTCCTCGGCGAGCCGGTGACCTTTACGGCCTAGCGCGTCTGCGGGAAGCCGAGGTCGACCTTGCTCGTGGCAGGGTCGGGCCAGCGGCTCGTGACGACCTTCCCGCGCGTGTAGAAGTTGATGCTCTCGGGCCCGTAGGCGTGGTTGTCGCCGAAGAGCGACGCCTTCCAGCCGCCGAACGAGTAGTAGGCGACCGGGACCGGGATCGGCACGTTGATCCCGACCATCCCGGCCTGCACGTCGAACTGGAACTGACGCGCGACGCCGCCGTCGCGCGTGAAGATCGCGGTGCCGTTGCCGTACGGGTTGTCGTTCACGAGCCGCAGCGCCTCGTCGTAGGTGGCGACGCGCGTGACGCCGAGCACCGGCCCGAAGATCTCGTCCTTGTAGCAGTCCATCTCGGTGGTGACGTCGTCGAGGAGCGTGACGCCCAGGAAGAAGCCGTCGCCCTCCGGCGCCGTCTCGCGGCCGTCCGCGACCACGGTCGCACCCTGCTCGGCGCCCTTCTCGATCGCGGCGGCGACCTTGTCGCGATGCTCGCGGGTCACCAGCGGCCCCATCTCGGAGCTCGGATCGAAGCCGTCGCCCACCTTCACCTTCGGCAGGCGCTCCTTGATCGCGGCCACGAGCTCGTCGCCGACGCCGCCGACGGCGACCACCATCGACACCGCCATGCACCGCTCGCCCGCGGAGCCGTACGCGGCGCTGACGGCGGCGTCCGCGGCCATCTCGAGGTCGGCGTCGGGGAGCACGATCATGTGGTTCTTGGCCCCACCCAGCGCCTGCACGCGTTTCCCGGCCTTCGTCCCGGTCTCGTACACGTAGCGCGCGATCGGGGTCGAGCCGACGAAGCTGACCGCCTTGAGGCCCGGATGCTCGAGGATCGCGTCGACCGCGACCTTGTCGCCGTGGATCACGTTGAAGACGCCGTCGGGGACGCCCGCCTCCTGCAGCAGCTCGGCGGCGAGGAGCGATGCCGAAGGGTCCTTCTCGGACGGCTTCAGCACGAACGTGTTGCCGCACGCGAGCGCGGGCGCCCACATCCACATGGGCACCATCGCCGGGAAGTTGAACGGCGTGATCCCGGCGACCGGGCCGACCGGCTGGCGGATCGAGTAGACGTCGATCCCGGTCGAGGCCTGCTCGGAGAAGCCGCCCTTGAGGAGCGTCGGGATCCCGCACGCGAACTCGATCACCTCGAGCCCGCGCGCGACCTCGCCCAGCGCGTCGGTGAATACCTTGCCGTGCTCGGCGACGAGCAGCCGCGCGAGATCCTCGCGGTGGGCGTTGAAGAGCTCGCGGATCGAGAAGAAGAGCTCGGCGCGGCGGCCGAGCGACATCGCGCGCCACTCGGGGAACGCGTCGCGCGCCGCGGAGACGGCCGCGTCGACCTCCTCCACCGAGGCGAAGTCCACGGAGCCGGTCTGCACGCCGGTGGCCGGGTTGAACACGGGGCCGCTGCGGCCCGACTGGCCCTCGTAGGGCTTGCCGCCGATCCAGTGGTGGATCAGCTTCACGGCCTCGGGCGCCTGGATCGTCTCGGTCATCTCATCCCTCCTCGTTGTGACCAAGAGCGTACCGCGCGGCGGTAGGATCCGAGGCGTGGCGACCACCGAGAGCAGCGCGGCCGAGGGCCAGCGGATCCAGCGCGAGGCGAAGGAGTACGTCCTCCACTCCTGGAGCGTCCAGAGCGCGATCAACCCGCTTCCCGTCGCGGGCGCCGAGGGGCGCTACTTCTGGGACTACGACGGGAACCGCTACCTCGACTTCGCCTCGCAGCTCGTCAACGTCTCGATCGGCCACCAGCACCCGAAGATCGTCGCCGCGATCAAGGAGCAGGCGGACAAGCTCTGCACGATCGGCCCGCCGATGGCAACCGAGCCGCGCTCGACGCTCGCGCGGATGCTCGCCGAGGTGACGCCGGGCGACCTCTCGATGGCGTTCTTCACGAACGGCGGCGCGGAGGCGAACGAGAACGCGATCAAGCTCGCGCGCTGGGCGACCGGCCGGCACAAGATCATCGCGCGCTACCGCAGCTACCACGGCGCCACCGGCGGCGCGATCACGCTCACGGGCGACCCGCGCCGCTGGGCGGCCGAGCCGGGGATCCCCGGCGTCGTGCGGATGTTCGACCCGTACACCTACCGCTGTCCCGCCGGTCATCCGGACCCGTGCCCTGTCTGCTCGGGCGCGCCGCACCTCGAGGAGATCCTCCAGTACGAGGGCCCGCAGACGGTCGCGGCGGTGATTCTCGAGACCGTGACCGGGACGAACGGGATCATCGTGCCGCCCGACGGCTACCTGCAGTCGATCCGCGAGGTCTGCGACCGCCACGGGATCCTGCTGATCGCCGACGAGGTGATGGCCGGCTTCGGCCGCACCGGCAAGTGGTTCGCGGTCGAGCACTGGGACGTCGTCCCCGACATCATCACGCTCGCGAAGGGGATCAACTCCGGCTACGTGCCGCTCGGCGCGATGGTGATCTCGCAGGCGCTCGCCGACTGGGTGCGCGACAAGCCGTTCGCCGGCGGGCTCACGTACTCCGGCCATCCGCTCGCCTGCGCGGCCGGGGTCGCGTCGATCGAGGCCTTCCGCGAGGAGGGCATCGTCGAGCACGCGGCGGCGCTCGACGGAGAGTTCCGCGCGGGCCTGAACGCGCTCGCCGATAAGCACCCGTCGATCGGCGAGGTACGCGGGCTCGGCTGCTTCTGGGGCCTCGAGCTCGTCAAGAACCGCGAGACCCGCGAGCCGCTCGTCCCGTTCAACGGCTCGGGCGAGGCCGCCGCCCCGGTCGCGCGCCTCGCGAAGGCCGCCCTCGACCGGGGCCTGTACCTGATGACCCACTGGAACGTGATCATGGTCTGCCCGCCGATCACGATCACGAGCGAGGAGCTCGCCGAGGGCCTCGCCATCCTCGACGACGTGCTCTCGATCGCGGACGAGTACTACGCAGACTGAGCTCCGAGACTTCGCCGAAAGCCCCACCGCGCACACGATTGTCGGGGCCGGCTTCCGGCGCTTCCTGAACGATCGCTACTGCCTGTTGCTCGGGCCGACGCCGGAATTCACAGAGGTGCAGCGGCTCCGGCTCGAGGATGTGGAGGCAGACGTCGCCGAGATCCGGGCGCTGGCCGCCGAGCACGATCACTCGGAAACGGTCTGGTGGCTCGGCCCCTCGAGCGAGCCACCGGGGCTGTACGAGCAGCTTGTCGAGCTCGGTGCCGGTGAGCCCGAGGACGGCATCAGCACACTCGCCGGGATGGCGATGACGGAGCCGCCCGAGCCGGGACCTCCGGAGATCGAGGTCCGCGTCGTCACGACCTTCGAGGAGTTCGAGCTGGCTTCGGAGATCGCCTACCACGGGTTCGAGACGCCGCAGCGCCTGCGCGAGCACGGCCGCCGGATCCGGCCCGAGCGCTGGCGCCATGCGCAGGAGACACCGACCGCGGTCAGCTACCTCGCCTTTTCGGACGGCGAGCCGGTCGCCCACGCGATCGGCATCTTCGCACCACTCGGCTGCCTCCTCGTGGGCGGCGCGACGCTGCCGGAGGCGCGGGGCCGGGGCGCCTACCGGGCACTCGTCCGGGCCCGCTGGGACGAGGCCGTCCGCCGTGGCACGCCGGCGCTCGCCGTCTCGGCCGCGCCGTCCTCCGAGCCGATCCTGAGCCGCCTCGGCTTCCAGGCGGTCTGCCTCCTCCGCCGGCTTCAGGACCGCGGATGATCATCGGCGAGGTCCGGGACTTCGCCGTGAACACGGAGGCCTACCTCACCCTGCCGCCGGGCTTCAAACGCTTCCAGACCGGGCGCTATTCGCTCCTGCTCGGACCACCCGCCGGCTTCACCTCGGTGCAGCGCGTGCGCTGCTCGCCCGAGGAGCTGGCCGAGACGCACGCGGAGGTCCGGGAGCTCGTCGCCGAGCACGGCCACGAGAACACGGTCTGGTGGCTCTCGGACGAGTCGCTCTGGGAGGGCCTGCGCGCGCTCGGGCTCGAGGACGACGACGAGGCCCCCGAGTTGACCGCGATGGTCGCGCTCGAGCCGCCCGAGGCGGCGCCGGCCGACGTCGTCGCACGGCCGGTCGAGACGCTCGAGGAGTACACGAGCGCGTGCGAGCTGAACTGGGACGTTTTCGAGCTTCCCGAACAGGTGCGCGAGAGCCTCCGCGCAACGCTCGCCGAGCGCTTCGAGGCCGACAACGCCTCACGGGCGGCACTCCGCTTCCTCGCCTGGGTGGACGGGCGCCCCGCCGCCTCCGCGATCGGCGCCTACTGCCCGCTCGGCGGCTTCCTCGCCTCGGGCGCGACGCTCGAGTGGGCGCGCGGCCGCGGCGCGTACCGCGCGCTCGTACGCGCACGCTGGGACGAGGCCGAGCGCCGCGGCACACCGACGCTCGTGGTGCCGGGCGGAGAGATGTCGGCCCCGATCCTGCGGCGGCTCGGGTTCCAGGACGTCTGCCGCATCCGCCGGCTCAAGGATCGCGCATGACGCTGTCGCTCGCCGAGAACGCCAACACGCACGGTCCGCTCGGGCCGAAGCACGAGCGCATCGAGAACGACCGCTTCGTGCTCTGGATGGGGCCGGGCGACCATCCGTCGCACAACGTCGCCCAGCGGCTCCGGCTCACGCCCGAGACCGTCGACGCGACCGTCGAGGAGGTGCACGGAATCCTGCGCGAGCGCGGCCGCCACGCCTGCACGTGGGAGATCGGCAGCTCCGCGACGCCGGCCGACCTGCGCGAGCGCCTGTACGCGCGGGGAATGGTCGACGACGGCGACCCCGACGTGGCCGCGATGGTGCTCACGGCCCCGCCTCCCCCGCCCCCGCCGGGGATCGAGGCGCGCACCGTCCGCGACGTCGACGAGTTCATCGAGGCCAGGCACGTCGCGCACGCGGCGTTCGGGATGCCGGCGAATCCGGACGACGAGCGCTCCTGGCGCGACGCCTGGAACGACCAGCACGACCGCTCGCGCACCTTCGTCGCCCTGATCGGCGGCCGCATCGTCGCTCACGGCACCTCGACCTACACCGAGCACGGCGTGACGCTGAACGGCGGCTCGACGGCGCCCGATGCCCGCGGCCGCGGCGCGTACCGCGCGCTCGTGTCCGCGCGCTGGGACGACGCGGTCGAGCGCGGGATCCCGGTTCTGGTCACGCAGGCGGGCGCAATGTCCCGGCCGATCCTCGAGCGGGTCGGCTTCGTCGAGGTGGCCCGGATCTGGGTCCTGCTCGACGACTTCACGTCCGAGGCGCCTGCGTAAATCGGAGGTGTGAGCAACCTCCACGAGGAAGAGGTCGAGTCACGCTGGGAAGCCGCGCCGGCCGTCGCGATCGTGATCGTGCTCCAGTTCGTGCTCGCGATGGTGAGCGAGACGTACGACTGGAAGCTCTGGGGGCTTCCCTGGTGGATCTGGCTCGTGGCGATCGTCCCCGAGAGCATCCTGTTCGGCGCGCTCGCCTGGAGCCGCCCGCATCACGCGCTCGTGCAGAGCGGCCATCGCAGGACCGTCGCCCTGACGCTGTTCGTGATCATCAGCGTCACGAACGCGCTCGCCCTCGTCGCCCTGATCGGCTCGCTCCTGAACGGTCACGAGAAGAGCGGCGCCCAGCTCCTGCTCAAGGCGATCACGATCTGGGGCACCAACGTGATCATCTTCGGCCTCTGGTACTGGGCCGTGGACCAGGGCGGCCCCGTCCGCAGAGTCCAGCCGGACCCACCGCCGCACGACTTCCAGTTCCCGCAGGACGAGAACCCGCAGCTCGCCGAGCCGGACTGGCGCACGCACCTCGTCGACTACGTCTACGTCTCGTTCACGAACTCGATCGCGTTCAGCCCCACCGACGCGATGCCGCTGACGCGGCGCGCGAAGCTCCTGATGCTGATCGAGTCGGGGGTCTCGGCGATGACGATCCTCCTCTGCGCGGCGCGGGCCGTGAACATCCTCGCGTGACCACGAAGCCCGAGCCGCAGCAGGCCGTCGAGCGCTGCCTGCGCTGCAGCGCACCGATGGAGTGGCGCCACCAGACCTGGCAGTGCCCGCGGTGCCGGTTCAAGATCGGCTGCTGCGAGGGCGAGACCGCAGAGCACTGTGGCGGACGCTGAGGAGCTCGTCGCGCTCGCCCTGATCGCGGGGCGCGAGGTGCCGCTCGACGAGGACGAGCTCCGCGGCGCGCTGCGACGGTCGCTCCTGCTGCTCGCCTCGGGCGGCGACCCGCACCGCGGGCTCGAGCTGGACGGCCGCGCGGTGACCTCGCTCGCCGACGAGCTGGACGAGCCCGAGCGGCGCGCGGCGCTGCTCGCAGGCCTGAGAGCGCTCTCGGCCGACGAGCCCGAGGCGGAGCTCCTGCTCGCGGAGCCGGAGCTCGCGTGGCGCCTGTACGCGTGCGGGCTCCTCGCCGAGGAGCTCGCCGGGGACTAGGAGGTGTTTACGAGCTTGACAAGTGTGCGCCGCGGGCAGACAGTCAGCCCGTGCGGCGGATTCGCTTTCATGCACGTCCCATCACGTGGCTGATCGCCGCGGCGGTCGGCGTGGCGATCGCCTTCCGCCACCTGGGCCTGCGGCGGAGCAAGGCCGAGCAGGCCGCGGTCGACCGGCGCGTCCGCCAGGAGCGGCGCTCCGGGGTCGAACGCCGCGCTGCCGACGGCACCCCGCCGCAGGACGGCGAGCGCCGTTCGGGCGCTGAGCGCCGCACCGGCGGCGAACGACGAGAGTCGGCCTAGAGCGAGACCGGGACGACCGGAAGCGTGCCCTTCTGCGCAAGCGACGAGATGAACCGCGCTCCGGCGTTCCACTCCATCGCGGCCTCCGCGTATTGGCTGAGGAAGCGCTTCGACGTCGACGTGGTAGGGACGTCGTAATGCACGCGCAACACCGAGAGCGCGTCGTAGAGCCGGCCCGCTCCAGCCACTAGATCGCCCTCCGCAGCGGCGAGAGCGCCGTGCGAGCTATTCGGCGTGATCATCACGCGGTATCTCGTGATGTCCGACCGTCCTTTCGCTATCGCTGCGAAAAGCTGGGCGAGCGTCGCCTGAGAATGTGTCTTCCGCAGCTGGAGTGTCCGGTAGTGGACGAACTCCACGGCGGCCGCGATCCGATAGACGGCATCCTGATGAGCTGTGTAGTACGCGACGGCCGTGGGATCAGGCGGCGCGCTCGGCACAGAGCGGGCCGCCGTCGCGCCGCCCGCGGCAACGACGACGATCGCGAGGCCGACGACCAGAAGCTCTCTCGTCGTTGTCACGAGGCATGTTGTCGGCAGCCCCGCGCGCGACCTCGAGCAGGCCATCTTCACCGAGCATCCCGTCGTCGCCGGTGCCACCCTTCGATCAGCCTGATCGCGCGCGGGACGATGTGCTCGGTCTCACCCGTTCGCGGCGGCGTCGGGGGAGATCGTCGGCGGCGCGACGGGGTCGCCGGTCAGGGTCACGGTCGGCTCGGTCACGGTCGGCGGGTCGGCCGGCGGGGTGACGACGGCCGGGTCGGAGACGTTCGAAGCGGGAGGCGCCGCGATCGTGTCGGCGGCGGTCGGCGGCGCACTGCTCACCGACATCACGTACAGCGTGTCGTTGACCGTGGTGGCAACAGACTGCGGGTCGCCGGCGTGCGAGACGAGCCAGCGGTCGATCGCGTCCGGGTCGTCCGTGCCCGTCGTCGCAGCCGCGTCCGCCGTTGCCGGATCAGGCGACGTTGCCGGAGCAGCCGACGGCGTCGCCGGGGTCGGCGACGTTGCCGAAGCAGAGAACGTCCCCGGGTCGAGCCCCACGCCGGTCTCGACCACCGGAGGCTGCGCGGCCAGCGCGGGCGCGGCGGCCGGCTTGGACTTCGGCGGGAGGAAGTCGACCTGGCTCGTCACGACCGGGACCTTCGTCGACCGGGGGACGGCCTTGTGCTGGACGGGGGCGCGGAACTGGAAGGCGGCCGGGGCGGCCTTCACCTTGAGCGGGGCCGGGGTCGCGACGCCGGGGAACTGGAGGACCGGCGCGACGACGGCGCCGAGCGTGTGGACGCGCGCGGGCGGGCTGACCTCGAAGGCACGCACGACCGGCGCCACGTACAGCGCGATCAGTGCGAGCGACCCCACGGCAACGGCGACCTTCGCCACCGCGCCACGGCGGAGCTCGATCAGGCCGAATTCGTAAGGCTTCACGGACGCCGCTGTGAAGACTTCCACCCCTCCCCTCGTACTGCCCCACGCAGTTGAAACTCTCCCCAGTGACCGGTCTCATGCCCTCCCGCAGTCGAACCGATCGTGCAACGGGTACCACCATCGGACTCCGCTGTTCAAGGGGCGGGCGGGCCGTTCACCACCTAAACATCCGCAAATTGCGTGAATCTTTCGCGCTTTCGCGCCGCCCGACAGGTCTGTCGGGCGGCGCGAGCCTTTCGCCGCGCTCCCTCAGGAGCCGGCGCAGCCGGTCGTGACGTACTGCCGGATCGACCAGCGGCCGGACGCTTCGTCCTTCACACGGAAGTACGCGTTCGGGGCGGTGTTCGCGCCGCCGCCACAGTCGAGGATCCCCGTCTGAACGGAGAGCCAGCCACCCGGCCTGGTCCCGTACGGCGTCACCGGAACCGTCTCCGACCAGAGCTGTGCGTCGTCGGAGTTTCGGAACAGCACGACGAGCGCCTGCCCCACGTTGATCTGGTCGACGCGCACCACGTAGCGCGCGTCGAATCCGGACGCGACGGTGCAGACCGCGCCCACGCAAGTCGCCACTTTCGGCGGGTACGTGCCGAGGGTCACGCTCACCTTGTCACGCCGAGCCGGGAGCTTCAGGTCCTGGCTGAGAGCCGGGCCCGTCGACCGGACCGGCTGGCAAAACGCGAGGCACATCCGGGGCCCCACGGACGCCGTTGCCGAGGTCACCACCACCGACGCCGCCATGACGAAAGCCACCGAAATCGCCCCGATCAGCTTCTGCTTGTTCATCGTCGTCCCCCTTCGCAATACGACTGCCGAGGTCCCTATGACGGGGAACGAAGACGCGATCTTCCTCAACGCGAAAGGCCCCGTTTCCGGGACCTTTCGAAGAGCGGATGATGGGACTCGAACCCACGACCTTCTGCATGGCAAGCAGACGCTCTAGCCAACTGAGCTACATCCGCGTGGGCCGGATTATAGCGGCGGTCGATCAGCCCCGAAGGTAGGCGTCGTCGCCGCGGAGCCAGTCCTCGCGCACGGGCGAGAAGACGTCCATCACGACCGAGTCCTCGAGCGCCTCGACCTCGTGCGGGACGTTCGCCGGGAGCGGGATGCTCTCCCCCGCGACGAGCACCTGCTCCTCGCCGTCGACGGTGAACCGCAGGCGCCCTTCGAGCACCGTCGCGATCTGCTCGTTCTCGTGCCGGTGGCTCGGTACGACGCACCCGGCGGCGAGGATGATCCGCGCGAGCGTCATCGTCTCGGTGTGGAGCATCTGCCGGCCGAGCAGCGGATTGAGCTGGTCGACCGGCTCCGCGTTCCAGCGCTTGATCTCCACTTCACGCCCCCTCTTTCTCGAAGGCCGCGGCCGCCTCGAGCGCCGCTTCCCGTGCCGCCGCGGCCCGGTTGACTGCGTTCAGGATCGCGCGGAGTGAGGCGGTGACGATGCTCGGGTGGATGCCGACGCCCCAGATCGCCTCGTCGTTCACGTCCGCCTCGACGTAGGCCGCCGCGGACGCGTCAGCGCTCGCAGCCATCGCGTGCTCGTGGTAGTCGCGGATCCGCACCGAGACGCCGAAGCTGCGCGAGAGCGCATCGACGAGCGCGTCGATCGGGCCGTTGCCGACGCCCTCGATCTCGACCTCCTCGCCCTCGGCGAGCACCTTCGCCACGATCCGGTCCTCGTCCGCACTCGAGTGCGTGTACGAGAGCAGCTCGTACGGCTGTGTCCAGTCGAGGTAGTTCGCGCGGAAGGCCTCGAAGATCTCGTCGCCGGTCAGCTCGCCGCCGCGCGCGTCGGTCACCTGCTGCACCTTCTGCGCGAAGTCGACCTGGAGCCCGCGCGGCAGGACGAAGTGGTGCTCGGTCTCCATCAGGTAGGCGACACCGCCCTTCCCCGACTGCGAGTTGACCCTGATGATCGCCTCGTAGTTCCGGCCCACGTCCATCGGGTCGATCGGCAGGTACGGCACGTCCCACACCTCCGCCTGCTCGCGCTCGCGTGCGTCCATGCCCTTCTTGATCGCGTCCTGATGCGAGCCGGAGAACGCCGTGTAGACGAGCTCGCCGACGTACGGGTGGCGCGGGTGGACGGGCAGCTCGTTGCACTCCTCGACGATCCGCTTCGCCTCGTCGATCTGCGAGAGGTCGACGCCGGGATCGACGCCCTGGGCCAGCAGGTTCAGGGCGAGCGTGACGAGGTCGACGTTGCCGGTGCGCTCGCCGTTTCCGAACAGCGTCCCCTCGACGCGCTCGGCCCCGGCCATCAGCCCGAGCTCTGCGGTTGCGACCGCCGTGCCGCGGTCGTTGTGCGGATGGACGCTGACGATGATCGAGTCGCGCGCGGAGACGTTCCGGCAGAACCACTCGATCCGGTCGGCATAGACGTTCGGCGGGAACTCCTCCACCGTGGTCGGCAGGTTGACGATCATCTTCGCGGCGGGCGTCGGCCCCCACTCCGCGATCACGGCCTCGCAGATCTCGAGCGCGTAGTCGAGCTCCGTGCCGTTGAAGCTCTCCGGCGAGTACTGGTGCACGATCTCCGTCTCGGTGCGGGACGCGAGCTCCTTGCAGAGCGCCGTGGCCCGCACGGCGAGGTCGGTGATCCCCGCCTTGTCGAGGCGGAACACGACGCGGCGCTGGATCGCCGAGGTCGAGTTGTAGAGGTGGACGATCGCCCGGCGCGCGCCGTCGATCGCCTCGAAGGTCCGCTCGATCAGCTCCGGCCGCGCCTGCGTGAGCACGGCGATCGTGACGTCGTCCGGGATCAGGCCGTCCTCGACGAGACGCCGGCAGAACTCGAAATCGGTGGCCGAGGCCGAGGGGAAGCCGACCTCGATCTCCTTGTAACCGAGCGCGAGCAGCAGGTCGAACATCTTCCGCTTGCGCTCGGCGTCCATCGGGTTGACGAGCGCCTGGTTCCCGTCGCGCAGATCGGTCGAGCACCACGCGGGCGCACGGGTCAGCACCCGGTCGGGCCAGGTGCGGTCGGGCAGGTCTACGGTCTCGAACTGTCGGTATTTGCGGTACGGCATCGGCATGGCGCTTCCCTTCGACTTCGGCACGGAAGGCGCACCGCCTCCCTCGAGGTGCGGGGCGCACGGGCACGGGTATGTCGACGACCGATCCCCCTAGCGGGGAAGCAGGAGAAGAGCGAGCGCGGAGAGCTGCACGCGGGTCATCTACCCGGAAACGATAGCGGGCCTACCGCGCGGCGTCGAGCGCGTCGTTGACGAGCTTGTCGGCGAGCTTGTTGTGCTCGCGGCGCACCGCCGTGTAGCTCACGCGGGGCAGCTTCCTCGCGACGCGCCTCGCGTCGGTGTGCAGGTCCTGCAACGTCTCGTTCTTGACCCGGTACTCGCCGGTCATCTGCTTGATCAGGAGTTCCGAATCAGACACGACCTCGAGGTCGGTCACGGCCAGCTCCACCGCCCGCTCGAGCCCCGCGATCAGGGCGCTGTACTCGGCGACGTTGTTCGTCGCGATCCCGATCGCCTCGCCCTCGGCCGCGAGCACGGTGCCGTCCGCGGCCTCGATCACGAAGCCGTAGGCGGCGGGGCCTGGGTTGCCGCGCGCGCCGCCGTCCGTGAAGAGGCGGGCCTTCACCGGCTCACTCGACGTCGATCTGGGCGCGCTGCAGCTTGCCCGAGTAGTCGACGTAGATCGCCTTCCACTCGGTGAAGACGTCGAGCGCGGCCTGCCCGGCCTCGCGGTGGCCGTTGCCCGTGTCCTTCGTGCCGCCGAACGGGAGGTGCACCTCGGCCCCCGTCGTCCCGGCGTTGATGTACGTGATCCCGGCCTGGAGGTCGCGCATCGCCCGGAAGGCCCGGTTGACGTCGCGCGTGTATATGGACGAAGAGAGCCCGTAGCGGATCCCGTTTGCGACCCCGACCGCCTCGTCGAACGACGAGACCCGGATCAGCGCCGTCGTCGGGCCGAAGATCTCCTCCTGCGCGATCCGCATCCCCGGCTCGACCTCGCCGAACACCGTGGGGCGATAGAAGAAGCCGCGTTCGAGCCCCTCGCCGGTCGCGACCTCGCCGCCGGTGAGCAGGCGCGCGCCCTCGTCCTTGCCGACGCCCGTGTAGTGGTGGATCTTCTCGAGCGCCTCGCGGTTGATCACCGGGCCGACATCGGTCGACGGCTCCCAGCCCGGCCCGAGCCGCATCGCCTCCGCACGGGCGACCAGCTTGCCCTGGAGTGCGTCGTAGACCGATTCGTGGACGATCACGCGGCTCGCCGCGGTGCAGCGCTGGCCGGTGGTGCCGAACGCCGACCAGAGGATCCCGTCCACCGCGAGGTCGACGTCGGCGTCGTCCATCACGATGATCGCGTTCTTGCCGCCGAGCTCGAGGTGGACGTGCTTGAGGTGGTCGGCCGCGTTCTTCGTGACGAGGACTCCGGTCTCGCGCGAGCCGGTGAACGTGAGCACGGGCACGTCGGGGTGGCGCACGAGCGCGTCGCCCGCGGTCTCGCCGAAGCCGTGCACGACGTTGAGCACGCCGTCGGGGAGCCCGGCGGCCACGAGCAGCTCGACGAAACGCTCCGCGAGCAGCGGCGTGTCCTCGGCCGGCTTGAAGACGATGGTGTTGCCGCAGACGAGCGCGGGCGTGAGCTTCCAGGCCGGGATCGCGATCGGGAAGTTCCACGGCGTGATCGCGCCGACGACGCCGATCGGCATCCGCACGCTCATCATGAACTTGTCGCGCAGCTCGGACGGCGTCGTCTGCCCGAACATGCGCCGGCCCTCGCCGGCCATGTAGAGGCTCATGTCGATCGCCTCCTGCACGTCGCCGCCCGCCTCCGCCAGCACCTTGCCCATCTCGCGGCTCATCAGCTCGGCGAGCGAGTCCTTCTCGTCGGTCAGCAAGGCGGCGAAGCGGTACAGCACCTCGGCGCGCCGGGGCGCCGGCACAAGCCGCCAGTCCTCGTAGGCCGCCTTCGCGGCGGCGACGGCCCGGTCGACGTCCTCGGCGCCGGAGGCCGGGAAGTTGCCGAGCACCTCGCCGGTGGCCGGGCTCAGCGACTCGAAAGTCTCGCCGCTCGCCGCGTCGACCCACTCGCCTGCGATGAAGTTCTGGAAGCGCCGGGGCACACCCCCGACTGTACCGCCTGGCTAGTTCGAGTCGCCGTCGATGTCGGGAAACGTCCCCGGCACCCGGGCGCGGCGGCGGTCGCGGAGCAGGCGGTTGCCGCCCGCAGCCTTGCCGTGACGACGGTCGGGGCCCTCACGCCGGTCGACGATGACCGTCACGTTCGGGTTGTCCTCGTAGTACTCGACCATCTTGGCGTAAAGCTCGGACTCGAGCTCACGTGGAATCACGCAGTAGATCATCTGTTTCAGATTGTAGGCAGCGGGCCGGAGAACGCTAGGCCGTGGCCCTCGATCGAGTGACGTCCGCGAGCACGACCAGCGCGACGACGATCGCCGCCCCGCCGCCCCACGCCTTCGGATGGACGAGGTGGACGGCCGCCGCGAACCCCCACACGACGAGGTAGGTCCAGCCGCCGAGCGCGGCCGCGTAGACGAGCCCGAGCCCGCGGTCGTGCGAGATCTCGAAGGTGCCCAGAAGCCGGAACCCCTCCTTCGGCCGTCCGCCGAAGAGGCCGCCGCCCTCGAGCCCCAGCGCGCCTTCGAGCGACCCCGCCCGGGCGACCGAGGCGTCGTAGAGCTGGGTGTTGCGGAGCTCGTAGACGAGGATCCCGAGCGTCGCCACGAGCCCGACCGTCCCGAGCGACATCAGCTCGGCCGGCGTGGCGCCGCTCCTGGAGACGATCGCGATCGCGGCGGCGGCGATCGTCGGCACGAGCCCGAGCAGCTTGAAGCGGACGTCCCCCAGCCCGAGGATCACCCCCACCGTCGTCTCGTAGTCGAGCCGGGTCTTCTCGTCCTCGGTCACAGGCGCGCGATCTCGGGGACGATGCGGCCGTCCTCCTCGATGTGGGCGTTCCAGCCCTTGAAGCTCTCCTCGAGGTGATCGAGATCGTGCCCTCGCTCGGCCAGGCGAATCGGCTGCGCCGAGTCCGGGAGGACGCGGTACTGGTACCAGGAGATGTCCCAGGCGACCGTGATCACGAGCTCCCCCGTCACGCCGGAGAGCGGGACGATGCTCGCGGTCGGCGGGCCGAGGCTCTTCGCGATCCCGCCGATCGTGCGCCGGTAGTCGCTCGCGTTGAAGAGGTCGGAGGCCTCGACCATCGCCAGCTCGGGCTCGGAGAGACGGCGCAGGATCGGCTCGGTTGCGATCGTCTCCTCGACCTGTGAGCGCGGCGAGAGCAGGCCGACGAGGCTGAACCGGCCCTTCCGGCGCGCGGCGGCGGGAACCGTCGGCGTCGTGGGGCTCCCCTCTTTTAACCATCCGTATTCGAGGGCGACCTCCTGGCAGAGCGGGCAGACGTCGACCCAGCGATCGTCGCCGTCCGGAGAAAACCGGGTCGCGCGCTCGCCCATCAGCAACGAGCGCTCGCAGATCGCGCAGGTTCGCGTCACCGAGGATCGCGTAATGCGCATGGCGGCCGGACTATAGCCCAGCGCAGCGAGCGACCGAACTGCTAGTGTCCCGATACATGTGTGTTTTACACTGTAAGAGGAAAGCATGAGAGGCGGGCCCCGCTCCCGCCGCCGCCTGCACTCTGGACGCTGGGGCGTCACCGCGCGGGTCGAGCGGTTCAGCGAGCCGGCCGTGCTCCTGCTCCTCCGCGAGCGCCCCGCCCACGGCTACGAGCTGCTCGAACGGCTCGGCGAGCTGACGGGCGAGGCGCGCGTGGACATGGGCAACCTCTACCGCGTCCTGCGCGCGCTCGAGCTGGAGGGGATCGTCACCTCCGACTGGAGCGACGGCAAGCGCACGTACGAGCTGACCGAGTCCGGAGGCGCGCTGCTCGACCAGTGGGCGGCCTCCCTCCGCGAGGCGCAGGGCGTGATCTCGGGCTTCCTCGACCGTTACGAGTCACGAGAGGAGGTGACAGATGCACGGACATAGACACTCACACCGCGGGCACCGCGGCGGCCTCCGCTTCGCGCGGCCCTTCCCGAACAGGCAGGAGCTGCTGGAGCGCCTCGAGGCCTACCAGCGCGACCTCGAACAGGAGGTCGCAGACGTGGCCGACCTGATCGAGCACCTGCGGGACAAGACCCCGCAGTCCCAGCCTCAGGCCTAGGCCGGATCGCGGAGGCGGAAGCCCTAGGCTTTCGCCTCTTCGCGTTCCTTCTTGAAGTCGGCGATCAGCTTCTGGGCGATGTGCGCCGGCACCTCCTCGTAGCGGAGGAAGTGCATCGAGTAGTCGCCGCGACCCCCGGTCATCGAGGTGAGCGACTGGGAGTACGTGAGGATCTCGGCCATCGGCGCCTCGGCCTTGATCGTCGTCATCCCGCCGCGAGGCTCCATCCCGAGCAGCCGCCCGCGCCGCGAGTTGAGGTCGCCGTTGACGGCGCCGACAGTCTCGTCGGGAACCGTCACCTCGACCTCCATGATCGGCTCGAGCAGGACCGGGTCGGCCTTCTCGTAGGCCTGCTTGAACGCCATCGAGCCGGCGATCTTGAACGCCATCTCGGAGGAGTCGACCGTGTGGTAGGAGCCGTCCACGAGGCGGACGCGCACGCCCTGCACCGGCGCGCCCGCGAGCTCGCCGTGCTGCATCGCCTCCTGGATCCCCTTGTCGACCGCCGGTCGGAAGCTCTGCGGGATCACGCCGCCGACGATCTTGTCGACGAACTCGTAGCCCGTGTGGCCGTCGAGCGGCTCGAGCACGACGTGGCAGTCGCCGAACTGGCCGCGGCCGCCGGTCTGCTTCTTGTACCGCCCCTGCGCGCGTGACTCCTTGCGGATCGTCTCGAGGTACGGGACGCGCGGCGGGTGCAGCTCGACGTCGACGGCGAAGCGGCTGTGGAGCCGGTCGACGGCGACCTCGACGTGCATCTGGCTCATCCCGGAGAGGAGCTGCTCGCCGGTCTGCGGGTCGCGGCGCAGCGAGAGCGTCGGGTCCTCCTCGCGCAGCCGGCGCAGGCCCGTGCCCATCTTCTCCTCGTCGCCCTTCGCCTTCGGCGTGACCGCGAAGCTCATCACGGGCTCCGGCAGCCCGAGATCGGGCAGCTCGACAGGCCTGTCGTGGTCGAGGAGGAGGTCGCCGGTGCCGACGTCCTTCAGCTTCGAGGCGGCGCCGATGTCGCCCGGCCCGAACGCGGTCGCATTCGTGTGCTCCTTGCCCTGCAGCTGGAGCAGCGTGCCCATCCGCTCCTTGCCGTGGGTGCGCGCGTCCGTGAGCGTCGAGTCGGTCGTGATCTCGCCCTGGAGGACGCGGAAGAGGTTGATCCGGCCGGCGAACGGGTCGGCGATCGTCTTGAACACGAACGCGGCCGTGCCGGCGTCGATGTCGACCGGCGCGCCCTTCTTGGCCGGCGAGGGGACGCCCTCGACGATCAGGTCGAGCATCGAGCGCGCGCCGAGGTTCTTCGTGGCGACGCCGCAGGCGACCGGGAAGACCTCGCCGCGGGTGACCGCGTCCTTGAGCGCGCCGGCGACCTCCTCGACCGAGAGCTCCTCGCCCTCGAGGTAGCGCTCCATCAGCCCCTCGTCGCTCTGGACGACCTCGTCGAGCAGCTTCTCGCGGTACTCGGCGACGACGCCGGCCATCTCCGCGGGGATCGGCAGCGGCTCGCCCTCGCGCTGGCCCTCGGGGCTCGCGTAGGCGCACATGTGGAGGATGTCGACCACGCCGCTCAGCTCGTGCTCGCGGCCGATCGGCAGCTCCACGACGACGCAGCGCTCGGAGAGCTGCTCGCGCATCGCGTCGAGATCCTGGAAGAAGTCGGCGCGCTCGCGGTCGAGCATGTTGACGAAGATCACGCGCGAGAGCCCGAGCTCGTCGGCGCGCTTCCACAGGCGCTGCGTGCCGACCTCGACGCCCATCACGCCGCTGATCGTGAAGATCGCGCCCTCGACCACGTGCAGCGCAGCGAGCGCGTCGCCCTGGAAGCCCGCGTCGCCCGGGGTGTCGATCAGGTTGAGCTTGCGCCCCTGCCACTCGACCGTGGACAGCGACGCCTGGAGCGACATCTGGCGCTTCTTCTCGTCGTCGTCCCAGTCGGAGACGGTCGTGCCGGCGTCCACGGTGCCGAGCCGGTTGGTCGCGCCGCCCTGGAACAGCATCGCCTCGACGAGCGAGGTCTTGCCGGTGCCGCGGTGGCCGACGACGACGACGTTGCGGATCTTGCCGGGCTCGAAAGCTGCCATGTCCCGCCGATCTTAACCGGCGCGGGCTGGTAGGAATACGCGGGATGCGGATGGTGGCGATCGTCCTCTGCGCGGCCCTGCTCGGGGGGGCCGCCGCCTCGGCGGACACCTGGCAGCCGCCGAAGGAGTGGCTCGCGCAGGCGATGTGCGTCCACTCGAAGGAGGCGCCCTGGAGCGCGAACACCGGAAACGGCTTCTACGGCGGGCTGCAGTTCATGCGGAGGACCTGGCTCACTCTCGGCGGTGCGCCCGATCCGGCCTTCAGGCACCCGGGCGACCCGGCGTTCCCGTTCACGGCCTCGAAGCAGGAGCAGCTCTACCGCGCCTGGCGCCTGTGGAAGCACGACGGCGACACGTGGCGCTCGTGGGGCGCGGTCGGCCGCGCCTGCTCTGCGAAGTAGCTACTGCTCGCGGACGGCGGCGGGCGAGCCGCCGAGGCGAGCCTTGAGGCGGAGGATCGCCTTCGTGTGCAGCTGCGAGACGCGGGACTCGGTGACGCCGAGCACCTCGCCGATCTCGCGCAGCGTCAGCTCCTCGTAGTAGTAGAGCGTGACGACGAGCTTCTCGCGCTCGGGCAGGCGCGCGATCGCATCGGCCATCGCCTCGCGCAGCTCGGTCTGCGGCGAGCGCGCTCTGCGGCTCGGGGCCCTGCGTGTCCTCGATGGTGTCGATCAGGGCGATCTGGTCGCCGCCGGCCGACACGGTCCAGAGCTCGTCGAGCGCCGCGATCGAGGAGCGCGAGATCTCGGTGAGGCTGTCCTCGAGCTCGTCCTCGGTGAGGCCGAGCTTGCTCGCGATCTCGTCGTCGTTCGGCGCGCGGCCGAGCTTCGACTCGAGCTCGGCGACGGCGCGCTCGATGTCGCGGGCGCGGGCGCGGACGGAGCGCGGCACCCAGTCGAGCGCGCGCAGCTCGTCGATGATCGAGCCCTTGATCCGGGCGATCGCGTAGGTCTCGAACTTCACGTCGCGGTCGGGGTCGTAGCGCTCGATCGCGCCGATCAGGCCGAGCAGGCCGTACGAGACGAGGTCGCCCTCCTCGACGTGCGCAGGCAGCCCGCTGCCGAGGCGCCCGGCGACGTACTTGACCAGCGGCGCGTAGGTGAGGATCAGCCGGTCGCGCAGCTTCTCGTCGCGGTTGCGGCGGTACTCCTGCCAGAGACCCTTGGTGTCCTCGACGCTCACGGTGAGACAATACGCTGCGGAGGCGCGATATTCCTCAGCGCAACAGTCCGCGGCGCGCGAGACCGGCGAGCCAGGCGGCGAGGACTCCCGCGGCGAAGACGATCACCCAGCGCCCGTGCAGGGCCGAGGCGACCGCGATCCCGGCCATCGCGAGCGCGATCACGAGGAAGAGCGCGCCGAGCGCGCGGCGCTGCAGGCCGGCCCGCATCGGATGATCGTAGACCGCGCTGTACAATCACCGCCGCGAACCGAGGGGCGTAGCTCAATTGGCAGAGCACCGGTCTCCAAAACCGGGGGTTGCAGGTTCGAGTCCTGCCGCCCCTGTTCTCGCCGGAAGTCTGACGCCTTCGGCCTCAGACGGCGTTCCCGCGTCGCCGTCGGTCCGAGTGTCCGTGAGCCGTGCCCGCCGTGTGGCGCCGGTTCAAGCGCGGGCTTTCGGCTAGAAGACGCGGAAGGTCGTCGGGGTCGTGAAGCTGCCGCCGGCCGGGTTGCCGGCGATGTCGGTGATCGACGTCGCGGGCGCGAACACGAAGGCGCCGACGCCCCTTCTGATGCCTACGCAGCCGGCTCCCGCGCAGGTCCCTCCGACGGTCGCCGTCACGCCTGCGCCTGCGACCGATACAACGCTCGGCGAGAAGCCCGCGCTCGCGTTGTTCGTAGTCACGTAGTTGCCGCCGAGGTCTACAGCGCCGTTCGTCAGGCCCGTGATCGTCAACGTGTCGTTGCCTGTGCCCGATGGGTCGGTCTCGGTGATCGTGGCCGTGGTGCTGGCAACGCTCGATGCGAGGATCGCCTCGCTGAACGTGATCGTGATCGCGTCTCCGACCTGCATCGTCCCGGAGGTGCTGCCCGGAATGGTGTCCGTCACGGCGGTCGGCACCGGCCCCGCTCCGTCGGACGGAGCGGTGGCGGCGAAGCTGGACTGGTTGTTGGCGGCGTCGCGGATCCCGGCACCGTTCGCCGCCAGAGCGATCGTAAAGCTGCCCACGGCCGTGTTCTGGGCGCCTCCGCCCTCGGTGATCGTGAGCGTCGCGGTCATCCCGGCGACCGCCACGCCCGAGAGCGTGCCTGCACTCGGTGTGTTGGCGAGCGCCCACGGCGCGTTTCCAGCCGTGTACGTCGCGAGCGTCTCCGAAAACACCGCGACGACATGGTCGACCTTGCCGTTGGTGTTGGTGTCCTGCATCGTCATGCTCACGAGGATGGGCTTGGCGCCGTCGGTCGGCGCTGCGGCGGCGAACGAGGACTGGTTGCCCGAGCCGTCGCGGATCCCAGTCCCGCTCGCGGCCAGTGCCACCGTGAAGCTGCCGAGGGAGGTATCCGCCGCGCCCGCGCCCTCGGCGATCGTGACCGTCGCAACCGCGCCCGAGGTCGAGACGGCCGAGAGCGTGCCGCCACTCGGCACAGCAGCAAGCGTCCACGGCGCCGTGTCCGTCGACGAGGCGAGGTTCTCGCTGAAGGTCACCGAGACCTGATCGACCTTGCCGTTCGCGTTCGCGTCCTGCATCACCATCGCCGTACGGACCGGCGCCGCGCCGTCCGAAGGAGCCGCCGCGGCGAAGCTGGAGAGGTTGTTGGCGGCATCGCGGATCCCGTTCGCGTTCGTCGCAAGCGCGACGGTGAAGGCGCCGACCGCGGTGTCGGCCGCGCCTGCGCCCTCGGTGAGGGTCAGCGTCGCATTCGTCCCCGAGGTCGACACGCTCGCAAGCGTCCCACCGCTCGGCACGCTCGCGAGCGTCCACGGCGGCGAGGTCAACGTCGAGGACGCCAGAGGCTCCGAGAACACCGCGACGACGTGGTCGACCCTGCCGTTCGCGTTCGTGTCCTGCATCGTCATGCTGACGAGGATGGGCTTGGCGCCGTCGGTCGGCGCCGCCGCGGCGAACGAGGACAGGTTGCCCGAGGCGTCGCGGATGCCGCTGGCGCCCGTGACGAGCGCGACGGTCATCGTCCCCACCGCGGTGTTGGCCGCACCGGCGCCCTCGGTGATCGCAATCGTCGCGACCGCGCCCGAGGTGGACACGGTCGCCAGCGTGCCGCCGCTCGGCACGTTCGCCAGTGTCCACACGCTCGTGTCCGTCGATGAGGCGAGCGTCTCGCTGAAGGTCACCGAGACCTGGTCGACCTTCCCGTTCGCGTTCACGTCCTGCATCACCATCCCCGTGCGCACCGGCGCCGCTCCGTCCAGAGGCGCCCTGGCGGTGAAGCTCGAGAGGTTGCCGGCGGCATCGCGGATCCCGTTCGCGTTGGTCGCGAGCGCGATCGTGAAGCTGCCCACGGAGGTGTCGGCCGCGCCCGCGCCCTCGTTGAGGGTCAGCGTCGCGGTCGTGGTGACGACGGCGACGCTCGCGATAGACCCGCCGCTCGGCACGCCGGCGAGCGTCCACGGCGTGTTCGCGGCCGTGTACGTCGACAGCGGCTCCGAGAAGACCGCGACAACGTGGTCGACCTTGCCGTTCGCGTTCGTGTCCTGCATCGTCATGCTGACGAGGATGGGCTTGGCGCCGTCGGTCGGCGCCGCCGCCGCGAACGAGGACGCGTTGTTGGCGGCGTCCCGGATCCCGCCCGAGTTCGCCGCGAGGGCCAGCGTGAAGCTGTTGACGGCGGTGTCGGCCGCCCCCGCGCCCTCGGCGATCGTCAGCGTCGCGACCGCGCCGGCCGTCGACACGCTCGTGAGCGAGCCGGCGCTGGGCACGCTTGCGAGCGACCACTGCGACGTGTTCGTCGAGGAGGCGAGCGTCTCGCTGAACGTGACCTGAACCTGGTCGACCTTCCCGTTCCCGTTCACGTCCTGCATCACCATCGCCGTCCGCACCGGGGCGATCCCGTCGGTCGGTGCCGTCGCGGCGAAGGTCGAGAGGTTGCCCGCCGCGTCGCGGATCCCGGTGGCGCTGGTCGCGAGCGCGATCGTGAAGGCGCCGACGGTGGTGTCGATCGCGCCGCCGCCCTCCGTGAAGCTGAGCGTTGCGGTCGACCCGGCCACGGCGACGCTCGATAGCGTGCCGCCGCTCGGAACGCTCGCGACCGTCCACGGCGTCGTCCCCGCCGAGTACGCCGCGAGCGGCTCCGAGAACGTGACGGTGACGGTGTCGAGCTTGCCCGCCGTGCCGCCCGTGTCGCCGGTGACCATCGTCGAGAGGGCCGGCTTCACGGTGTCCTTGGTCGGCGTGATCGACGTCGTCGCCCCCGCGTCGCCGTACGTGCTCGTCGACCAGGCCTTGACCGTGATCGTGCCGTCGGCGAGCGTCGAGGCGTTGACGCCGGTGAAGGTTCGGGTGCCGCCGCCCGCGATTCCGGCCTGGGTGGTGGCGTTGACGGTCGTCGTCCCGTCGCTGACGGACAGGTGCACGGTGTCGCTCGCGAGCGAGGTCGCCGGCAGCACGACGCTGAACGAGAGCGAGGCGGCGTTCGCCGCGTTGACGAAGGCGTTGCCCGTGCCGCCGCCGTTCGTCAACGTCACGGAGGTCGGAGCATCCGGAACCACCGCGACAAACGTGCTCTGCGGGCTCTCGGCGCCCGTCCACAGGTAATACGTGGGAGTCACGGTGTAGAGCCAGCGGCCGGTCGTCAACCCAGACTCCGAGCAGGAGAGCGGGTCTGCGGCACCCGTGATCGAGCCCGAGCACGAGGCGCCCGGCGTGATCGGCGTCGAGGGGGCGCTTGCCGCGTAGCGGCGCACCGTGTAGCCGCCCGAGGTGAGCAAGCCGAGCCGCGACCCCGCAATGACGGTCTGGGACCAGCTCACGGTGGCCGTGCGGCCGACGAGCGAGGCCGACGGCGTCGCGCCGGTCCCGAGCGTCCCGATGTCCCCGCGGCCGTTGCCGCCCGTCGAGGAGCCGCTGGTCCAGTAGGCGAGGGCGCCCGCAGCGCAGGCGCAGGCGACGACGAGGGCGGCCACGAGCACCCAGAACCGGCGCCTCCTGCCGTGCCATCCCCGCTCGACCGGGAGCTCGACAACCTCGACGGCGGCGGCAGCTTCCTCCGGCCGGACGGGCTCGACGGACACGGGCTCGGGACGACGGCCGAGACGGCGGCGCCGCGACTCGTGGCCGGCGTAGGCGCCTGCGCCGAGGAGCGCGATCAGCAGAAGCCAGACGCGGCGGCTCATCCGGTCCCCATCGCCGCGTAGGAAAGGCTGAAGGTGGCGCCCTTGCAGGCGTCCTGGTTCGAGGCGAGGTCGAGCATCGTCACCACCGGAGCGGTCGCCCCCTGGGCTGGCAGGAGCACCGAGCCTCCGGCCGGGACGACGACCGAGACGGCGCCGCCCGCCATGTTCGACTGAGCGACGCTCAGGTTCGTGGCGCCGTCACAGCCCGGGTTGCTGCTCCCGGCGGCGGGCGTCATCACGAGATCGGTGACGGTGAGCGGGAAGGTGAGCGGGTTCGTGATCGTGACGGGAACGGCCGCGCCGAGTCCCGGCGCGAGGGTGCCCGGCACGTCGCCGGAGATCGTGAACGTGCCGGTCGGCGGCGAGGGCGGTGCCGGCGGCGGTGCCGCGGCCGGCTGGACGGAGCTATGGATGAACCAGGTCGTGCACGACGGTAGGCCCGGTACCCCGGGCGGCCGCACCGAGCGCACGCAGAACGTGTGGCTCCCGGTGCCGAGCCCGACGTAGATCGCCGGGTTCGAGCACTGGTGCCAGCCGCTCGTGTCGATCAGGCACTCGAACGTCATCCCGGGCGGGACGTCGAACGTGAAGACCGCCTCCGTGGACGTCGTGTCTGCGTCAGGCTCGCCGGTGAGCACCGGCGGCGCCGGCGGCACGCCCGGCGCGATCGTCCACGTGAAGGTGTTCGCGCTGCTGTGTCTCGAGCCGTCCGTGCCACGCACGCCGAAGATGTGCTTCCCGAGCGCCAGGGCTCGGTAGGTCTTCGGCGCGACGCACGTCGTCCACCTCGAGTTGTCGAGCGAGCACTGCGAGGCGGGCGCGCCGCGCCTCTCCCAGGCGAAGGTGGCGCTCCGCGAGACCCACGGCTTGAGCGGCACGGTCGTCATCACCGGCCGAGGCACGACCCCCGGCGGTGACGTGGTCACGGGCGGAACGATCTGCCACGTGAATGAGGCCGCGTCGCCGGCGTTGCCGTCCGCGTCCCGCCCCCGCACCCTGAACGTGTGGGTCTTCCGCTCGAGCCCCGCGTAGGTGACAGGGCTCGTGCAGGGCCGAAACGCCGCCCCGTCCAGGCTGCACTCGAAGCCCGCAGCCGCGCCGGTGAAGCCGAAGGTCACGCTCGTCGCGACCGTGGGCCTGATCGGCCCGTCCGTGATCGTCGGTGCGGGAGGCCCGGACGCATCCCCGAACCCCCCGAGTGCCTGCGCCGTCGCGACCGTTGCCGTGCCGAAGAACGCGACCATCACGACGGCCCGAAGCAAGGCGATCCTGCTCACGGGCCGACCTTCAGGTAGATCGAGACCTGGGCGCCCTGGCACGCAGAGACCGCCGCGGTCGAGAGCGCCGCGGCGGCGGTCAGGTCGAGCGTCCTCGTGGAGTTCCCGGAGACCGTCCAGCCGGCACCGCCGTTCGTCTGCGTCGTGTACGACAGGGCCGCGAGATTGCAGCCGGAGTGGCCGCCGTCGACCGCGAAGCCGCTCGAGCCCTGGCTCGTGTCGAGCAGGAGCGACGGGACGAAGATCGCGCCGGGGTTGGTGTTGGTGATCGAGACGCCGACGTCGGCCGTCCCGGCCGGGTACAGGGGCGTGATCGCCGAGCCGGGCGCCAGGGTCACCGGGACGACGGTTCCCGCCTGGCTATTCGTGGTGCCGTTCCCGAACGCAAGCCAAAAGGCAGCAGCGCCACCCGCCAGCACGCCGGCGGCGATCACCACGATGGCGATCACCGTGCGCCGTCGCATGCGGCCTAGCATCGCTAACCGTCCTTACGTACTACGACCTCTCTGTGCTTAGTTGCTGGTCAGGTTGAGCGTGATCGTCGCGCCCTTGCACGCGTCCTGGCTCACACCGGTGTCGGCCATCACGAGACTGCCCGTCTCCGTAATGGCGTGAGTGCCGGTTGTGACCAGGTGGTTCACAAGAACATCCAACATCGTGAAGTCAGCCGGCAAGCAGCCCGGAGAGTGACCCGAGTCGATGCCGACGCTCTGCAGCGAGATCGTCCCCAACTGCACGGATCCGGGGTTCGGGTTGACGATAGAAAAACTCACCGGCTCGTTGCCACCGGGGTAGATGCCGTCGGGGAAGCTCCCGTTGATAGTGAGATCACTCGTGGCTGTGGCGGCATTACCAGCCGCAGAACCCGAGCCGGTCGTCGTCCAGTATGCATAGCCTCCGATCGCCGCAGCCAGCGCCACTACGGCGACGACGGCGACGATGATTGCGCGCTTCTTGTTTCTGATCATCTCTATCTCTCCTGTTCAGGCGCCAAACGGCGCGATCGTTCGCGGCGGACTCGCCGCCGGTAGCCGCAGGTCCGCCATTGATCGCATCGGCGGACGTTCTTACCGGCTTGAGACGCTCTATCGAGTGGACCGGCCGCGGTCCCCACACCTGGGTCGGTGCGGATACTGTAGCCGAGGGTTCGCGCGGGTGAAGTAAACGATCCGGCGGCCGCTTACTGAATGCCGAAGACCCGCTTGTAGAGCGCCTGCCAGTTCGTGGCGATCGCGGTCTGGACGGCATGGAGCGCCATCGCACCCGAGCAGACGAGGTCGTGCGCCCTGTTCTCGAGCCGGTCCTTGACCCGGTAGCCCGGGCCGGCGTCCAGCCTCTCCGGGTAGAGGTTCGCGATGTCGTTCGAGCCGCCGAGCTCGAGCGGGACGATGTGGTCGATCTCGAGCGAGCTGCCGTAGTGGCCGGGCGCCATCCCGTACTCGGCCTCGACCGCGAACTTCTCGCTCTCCGGCACGTTCCTGATCGTGCCCGTGCGGAAGCTCGACGAGCAGATCACGGCCTTCGCGAGCCCGCTGTAGTAGGCGCCCGGCGAGCAGGCGCGGTCGGGGTTCGGGCCGAGCTTGCAGTGGCTCGTCTTCGTGCGCGGCGAGATCAGCACGGTCCTGCCGAGGCTCAGCGCGACCGGGGCAGCCGCCTGCGCCGAGGCCGCCGCTCCGTCCAGCCACTGGGCGACGCCGCCGTGATGCGAGCACGTCCCCGAGTGCGTCTGGGAGAAGCTGTAGGTGCCGTCGATGCAGCGCGCCGTCGCGCCGGGCGGCGGCGCGGCGGCAGTGCCCACGGCGAGAACGGCGCCGCAGGCAAGGCCGGTCGCGAGGAGCGTCCGCAGAGACATGCCTCGTCAGGACGATAGCGGGCCCGGGCCGCGTGTAGGTTCCCGGCTGTGGAGGGCGATCTGAGCGCGAGGCGTTCGCGGGGCCGGCTCGCCGGGATCGTCGTCGCCGGGCTCGTCGCCGTCTCGATCCTCGGCCGGATCCTGCTCGGGCGCGAGATCCCGACACCGTGGATCGCCCCCGACGAGATGATCTACGGCATCGTCGGGCGGACGCTCTACAGCAGCGGGCGCCTCGCGATCGAGGGCGCGCACAGCGACTTCTACAGCCTCGTCTATCCCGCGCTGATCGGCGGGCCGCTCGCCTGGCTCTCGCCCCACCGCGGCTACGAGGTCGCGAAGGCGCTGGGGGCGATCAGCATGTCGCTCGCGGCGGTGCCCGCGTACCTCTGGGCTCGCTCGGTCGTCTCGACGCGATCGGCGGTGCTGGTCGCCGCGCTGACGCTCGCCCTCCCCGCGTTCGCCTACAGCGGCCTCCTGATGACCGAAACGGTCTTCTATCCGCTGCTCGTCCTCGTCTGCTGGGTCGCGGCGCTCACGATCGTCGCGCCGACGCGACGTAACCAGCTGCTGCTCGTCGGGCTCGTGGCGGCGGCCGTGCTGACGCGCCTCCAGGCCGGCGTGCTGCTGGTGGTCTTCCCCTCGGCGGCGCTCCTCGCCGGGGTCGGGCTCCGCGCGGCGCCGCGCCGCTTCGCCGTCACCTTCGTCGGGTTCGGCTGCATCGTCGCCGCCTGGCTCGTCTGGCGGCTCGCGGAGGGCGGCGGCGCGCTCGGCGCCTACACCACCACCGCGTCGGGCGGCTACCACCCGTTCTCGGTGCTGAAATTCGTCTTCTACCACGGCGGAGATCTCGTGCTGCTGAGCGGTTTCTTCCCGGCCGCCGCCGCCGCGCTGCTCTGGTTCGACCGGCGCGGGCTGAGCGCCCAGGGGCGGGCGGCGCTCTCGGTCGCAACGGCGCTGTCGCTGTGGCTCGTGCTCCAGGTCGGCGCCTTCGCCTCGCACTACGTCGGCCACGTGGCCGAGCGCGACCTGATCGTCACTGCGCCGCCCCTGTTCCTCTGCCTCGCGATCTGGCTCGAGGCAGGCGCGCCGCGTACGACGCGGCGGACGCTGCTCGTCTCCGCCGTCGCACTCGTCCTGTTGCTCGCCTGGCCGCTCCACACGCTGCTCGCCCCGGCCGCGCTCCCCGACGGCGCCGGGCTGATCCCGTTCCACCGGCTCGGCCACGAGCGGCTGCTCCTCGACGGCGGGCTCCTGCTCGGCGCGCTCGTGCTGATCCTCGCGCCGCGCCGGGTGCTCCGCGCCGTGCCGTACGTGCTGATCGTGCTGCTCGGCGCCGGGTCGGTGCTGGCAGAGCAGTATGCGGCGAGGCAGTCACGTCTCTCGCAGCAGACGATGCTCGGGCCGCAGCCGACCTGGGTCGACCGCGCCGCGACCGGCCAGACCGCCCTGCTCTACGGCGACAAGCTCCAGTGGCCTGCGGTCTGGCAGTCCCTGTTCTGGAACAAGAAGATCAGCGGCGCCTATGCGCTTCCGGGCGCGCAGCTGATCGGCCCGGCGCCGGGTGCCTACGTCGCGCTCTCGAACAGCGGGACAGTGCTCCTCGCCGGCCGGTCGCTGACGCCTCGCTACGCCGTCGCCGAGCTCGGGCTGCTCACCAACGGCACGGTAACCGCCAACGCCGGCACGAGCGCAGGCGGAGTCGTGGCGCCGTGGCGCCTCTGGCAGCTCGCGGGGCCCCTGACCGTGGTCGGCAGGACGAGCGGGATCCAGGCGAACGGCGACATCTACCGGACCGCAGGCGTCCACGCCTTCAGCTGTCCCGGCTCGCTCCACCTGACCCTGCTCGCCAAGCAGGACGAGCAGATCTCGCTCTACCGGCAGGGGCGCCTGTACCGGAGCCTGAACGTGAAGCTCGGCGGCCAGCCGCAGAAGGTGCTGCACGTCGTCGTCCCGTCGGAGCCCTCGGCCCAGGGACCGTGCGACTACTCGATCACGAGCACCGGCCTCCTCGGGAGCACGGTCGTCCAGCTCGTCCCGGTGACCTGATTGTTGAGATTCCGTTAGTTCGCCCGTCCGAGTCTCCAGTCCCGGAGAGGCGCCGCCGATAGATGGAGTGCATGTCTGCGGAACCGGCTCGGATTCAGCTCGGCGAGCTGTTGGTACACAAGGGCGTCCTCACGGGCGAACAGCTCGAGATCGCACTCGCCGAGCAGCGAAGAAGCGGCGCGCCGCTGGGAGAGATCCTGGTCCGGCTCGGCTTCTCGAAGGGCCCCACGATCGCGAACGCCCTCGCCGACCAGCACGGCGGGCCGCTCCGCACCGAGTACGGCCTCGCGATCGGGCCGACTCCCAAAGGCCCCGTCGCCGTCCCTGCGCCCGAGAGCCGCGAGCAGGACACCGCGATCATGCGCCTGAATGCGGCGCTCGACGACAAGGCCACCGAGCTCGCGCGCGTCTACGCGGAGCTCGTGCAGGCCCGCCAGGCGCTGGAGGCGCAGCAGCCGCCGCCGACGCCGATCGACAAGCACCTCCTCTTCGTCCCCGGGCCGGACGGCTACACGATGGTCGAGCGTGGCGGCCCGGCGCCCGAGGTCGGCGCCGTGGTCCAGCACGGCAGTGCCGCGTTCACGGTTCGCAAGGTCGGCCCGTCGACGCTCCTCGGCGTGCAGGTGCGCTGCGCCCTGTTGGCACCGGCGCAGATCGCCGCCTAGAGTTGCTCGGGTAGACAAGCGCCTCACGCCGTGACGAGGTCACATGTCGCTCTCAGGCGCTCAACTCCTGGTCGCGTCCCCGAGCTCGAACTGGACGACGATCATCCTCGTCGCGATCTTCGCCCTCGGGCTCGTGCTCGTGATCCTCGTGCCGTTCGTCACCGACACGATGAGCTCGCACCGGACGTGGCGGAAGGTCGTCGCCAAGGACCCCGCGCCGATGTCGGGCGGCGAGCGGGCGGTCGGGATCCAGAGGCCCGCGCGCGACGATGGCGTTCTCGATCATCGTCGTGATCGGCTACATCCTCGTCGAGCAGCCGTTCAAGGACAACCAGACGATCGTCGGCAACATCGTCGTCACGCCGACCACGACGCGCGCACGGCCGCCGCCGATCTCGCCGCGGACACCACGGCCGCGGACGGCAGCCACGGAGCCGCCCGCGGGCAGCTGAGTCAGGCGGTCGCGGCGAGGAGGTCGCGGATCGCTTGCTTCGGGTCGTCGACGAGCGGCGGCCCGTGGTCGAGGCAGAGCACCGAGAAGGGCAGCTCGAGCAGCCGCTCGACCGTGCGCCTGGTCTCGGCACCGTCCTCGTGGTATTCGGCGGGGACGAAGTGCAGCGCGCCGTCGGGGCCGCGCATGAGCTGGTCGGGGCAGAAGAGGACGCCGTCGCCGCGCTCGCGCAGGAGCGCATAGTGCGGCTGCTCCGGCCCGGGCGCATGCACCGCGAGGAGATAACCCGGGAGGGGTGCGTCTGCGCCGTAGCGGGCGTCCGGCTCCTCGTCGGTCTCGCGCGAGCCCTCCGGCAGGAAGACCGGCACACCGAAGCGGGCGCGGTAGCGCCACGACGAGCGCTGATGCGTGGCCGCGGTGAGCACGATCGCCTCGACGGGCTCGAGCCGCGCGAGCTCGGAGTCGACGAGCGGAAGCGGGTCGATCAGCACGAAGTGGCCGTTGTCCCCTGCGACGGCATGGGCGGCACTCGTGTAGCCGCCGATCCGGTCGTCCGCCACGTGCCAGGAGAAAACGCCGGGGACGACCTCCTCGAGCTCCTGCGCGACTGCTCCCGGCTCGCTCACGAGCGGAGTGTAATTCGTTACGGTGCGGCATCGCGACGACGCTGACATCGAGGCTCCGGGCCGACCCGCCGGCGCTCCACGGCGAGGGCAGCGAGTTCTGGGGGCTCGAGTGGCACGCGCTCGAGTGGCTCGAGCAGAACGTGAAGCCCGGGATGGCGACGCTCGAGACGGGCGCCGGCTCGAGCACGATCGTGTTCGCGGCGGGCGGCGCCGAGCACGAGGCCGTGAGCCCGAGCGCCGCCGAGCACGAGGCGATCCGCGCCGAGTGCGCCCGCCTCGGGATCTCGAGCGAGCGCCTCCGCTTCCACGTCGGCCTCTCCCACGAGGTGCTCGCGACCCGCGAGCCGCGGCCGCTCGACCTCGTGCTCGTCGACGGCGCCCACGGCTTCCCGTATCCCGTGCTCGACTGGTGGTATCTCGCCGGCCAGATCAAGCTCGGCGGGCTCGTCGTGCTCGACGACGCGTACATGCCGCCCGTCGGGATGCTGGTCGACTTCCTGCGCCGCTCGCCCGACTGGGAGGTGCTGCCCGCGATCGGTTACAGGACCGTGCCCGTGCGGAAGCTGGCCGAGGGCCTGCCGCCGTTCGACTGGGAGGGCGAGCGGCTCGGCGGCGGGCTCAGCTTCGACTACCTGCCGCCCGGCGAGCGCGCGGTCGCCTCGGCCCGGCACCGGTTCTTCTCGAGCAGCGCTGGCCTCGCAACGGTGCGCGTCCTGCGCCGCCGCGCCGGGTTCCTCTTCCGTCAGTAGCGCAGGCGCCGGAGCCAGAGCGTCATCACGCCGATCAGGACGAGCGCCGTGACGACGGTGAACGTCGCCGCGCCGATCCCGACGTCGACCCAGAGCCGGTCGGGATAGAGCCGGCGCAACGTGGTCGAGTCGTCGAAGCGCCAGGTGTCGTCGGCGAAGAAGAGCCGGTGGAAGTCGACGAAGAACGTGTTCCAGCTCACCGCCATCACCCCGCCGATCACCGCCGCGACGACGAGCGTGAGCACCCCGCCCCAGCGAAGTCCGCGCGGGAAGAGCGCACGCGTCCGCCAGCTCGGCAGCAGCAGCACGGCGCCCAGCGCGACCGCCGCGAGCGCGCCGTACTGGAACCACCAGAAGCGCTTGATCCACGCGCGCACGTCGGTCATGTGGCGGATCTCCCGCTCGCCGAAGGCCGGCTTGCCGTCGGGGAGCCGCGCCGCGCGGAGCAGCGCGATCCCCTGCCCGCCGGGCAAGACCGAGTGAAGGCCGACGACGCCGAGCCGGAGCCGGTCCGCCGTCGTGAAGCCGTACGGGTCGACCGGAAAGCCGGAGCGGCGGTACTCCGCGCGCACGAGCGTCGGGTGCGCGAGCACGCGGATCCCCGAGACGATGATCAGCCCCGGAACGAGCAGAGCGATCAGGACGGCCAAGGACATGGCCCAGGGGACGCGCATTCCTCCTAAGGTAGTACGCTCGGACGATGGCGCGCGAACGGATGGAGGCGCTCGTCGCGGAGCTGCGCGAGCGGACGGCGCTCGTCGCGCAGGGCGGCGGCGAGACCTCGATGGAACGGCATCGCGGCCGCGGGAAGCTGCCGGCCAGAGAGCGGATCGACCTCCTCTGCGACCCGGACAGCGCGTTCCTCGAGCTCGGCGCGCTGGCCGCCTGGGACCTGTACGAAGGCGACGCGCCCGGGGCGGGGATCGTGACCGGGATCGGCGTCGTCGAGGGCCGCGAGTGCGTGATCGTCGCCAACGACGCGACCGTGAAGGGCGGCTCGTACTTCCCGCTCACGGTGAAGAAGCACCTGCGCGCCCAGGAGGTCGCCGCGCAGAACCGCCTCCCGTGCATCTACCTCGTCGACTCGGGCGGCGCGTACCTGCCGCTCCAGGACGAGGTCTTCCCCGACCGCGAGCACTTCGGCCGGATCTTCTACAACCAGGCGCGCATGTCGGCCGCCGGGATCCCGCAGCTCGCGGTCGTGATGGGCTCGTGCACCGCCGGCGGCGCCTACGTGCCCGCGATGAGCGAGGAGACGGTGATCGTGAAGGGCACCGGCACGATCTTCATCGGCGGCCCGCCGCTCGTGAAGGCCGCGACCGGGCAGGACGTGACCGCCGAGGAGCTGGGCGGCGCCGACGTCCACGCACGGCTCTCCGGCGTCGCCGACCACTACGCCGCCTCCGACGAGCACGCGCTGGCGATCGCGCGCGAGATCGTCCGCAACCTGCAGGGCCGCAAGGAGCCGCCGTGGGACGTCCTCCCCGCCGAGCCGCCCGCCGTCGACCCGTCCGACCTCTACGACCTGATCCCCGACGACTTCCGCCACCAGGTCGACCCGCGCGAGCTGATCACGCGGCTCGTCGACGGGAGCCGCTTCCACGAGTTCAAGCAGCTCTACGGCGAGACGCTCGTCTGCGGCTTCGCGCACATCGAGGGCTACCCGGTCGGGATCCTCGCGAACCACGGGATCCTGTTCGCCGAGTCGGCGCAGAAGGGCGCGCACTTCATCGAGCTCGCGTGCAAGCGGCGCGTGCCGCTCGTCTTCCTCCAGAACATCACGGGCTTCATGGTCGGCAAGGAGTACGAGGCCGGCGGGATCGCGCGCGACGGCGCCAAGCTCGTGATGGCCGTGGCCTGCGCGGACGTGCCGAAGTTCACCGTGATCACCGGCGGCTCGTTCGGCGCGGGCAACTACGCGATGTGCGGCCGCGCATACGGGCCGCGCCAGCTCTGGATGTGGCCGAACGCGCGCATCTCGGTGATGGGCGGCGAGCAGGCGGCGATCGTGCTCTCGATGGTGGGCGACGCGGACCCGGACGAGATCCGCGTGCGCTACGAGGTCGAGGGCAGCCCGTACCACTCCACCGCGCGGCTCTGGGACGACGGGATCATCGACCCGCTCGACACCCGGCGCGTGCTCGCGCTCGGGATCTCGGCCGCGCTCAACGCGCCGATCCCGGAGTCCACCTTCGGCGTCTTCCGGATGTGAAAGGAGCAGCGATGGCATACAAGGCAGTCCACGTCGACGACGTCGAGACCCAGCGAGGCGTGATCAGGTTCATGCGCCGGGAGCTCGGTACCGAGGCGTTCGGGATCAACCAGTTCGACCTCCCGCCCGGGGCCGAGGGCTTCGAGCACAGCCACGAGGACTCGGGCCAGGAGGAGGTCTACGTGATCCTCGCCGGCGGCGGCGTGATGCGCATCGACGGTGACGAGGTGCCGCTCCGCCCCGGCCTCTACCTCACGGTCAGCGCGGGCGCGACCCGGCAGCCCGTGGCCGGGCCGGACGGGCTCTCGTGGGTCTGCGTCGGCGCGGTGCCCGGCGGCGGCTACGAGCCGCGGGGGCCGTTCTAGATGATCGTGCGCCTGCTCCTCTGGAGCCTCGCCGACTCGCAGACGACCCTCGACGAGCTGCGGGCGCGGCTGCCCGAGCTCGAGCCGCCGAGCGTCTGGATCTCGAACGAGGCGACGGAGCGTTTCGGGCTCGTGGCCTACGGCGAGGTCGACGAGGACGTGCTCGAGCTCGCTGCGGTGCTGATCGGGAAGCAGCCGGAGGCCGGCGAGGAGTTCGACGTCGAGGAGCCGCGCTAGCGCGGGCCGAGCCCGACCCGGAACATCCGGCTCGCGGAGATGCCCGCGAACGGGCTCGCGCCGGGCTTGCTCGCGCGGACGAAGAGCGCCAGCGCCCCGTCCTTCTTCAGCGGCAGCCTGGCCGTCGGTCGCAGCCGCAGCTTCAGGGTCCCGTCGAGCGACGTGCGGCCCGACGGGACGGGCTTGATCCACGAGGCCGGGAACCCGGTCACCGAGACCAGAGCGCCTCGCACGAGGTGGCCCTTGTTGTCGAGGACGCGCACCGTGACCGTGGTCCCGCGCGCGCGTGTCCGGATGCGGCCCGGATCGAGCGTGATCCCCGCGATCACGAGGCGCTGCGGCAGCGCGACGCTCGTGACCGGGATCGAGATCCGGCCGTTCGAGAGCTTCACCGCTCCGACCGGCAGCGCCCTCACCACCGTCCCGCTCGGAGGCGTACTCGTCTCGACCGAGCCGTAGCCGTTCGTCGCGGTCACGAAGGCCTGCACGGTGCCGCCGATCTCGGCTGCGGTGAGCGTGTAGGACTGCTGGGTCGCGCCCGCGATCGGGTTGCAGGGCGCCGTCCCGTTCGGCCCGCATCGCACCCAGCGGAACGCGAGCGCGATCGGCTGCGTCCCGCTCCACGAGCCGCAGCACACGCTGAGGGACTTGCCCTGTGTCGAGGTGCCGGTCAGCGACGGCCGGGCCGTGATCTGAGGCGCGACTCCGGCAGGCGCGACGACGTCGCTCGCGGACGAGGTCGCCGCGGTCGAGCCGGCACTGTTCCTGGCGGTCACGGTGGCGCGGAGCCGATGGCCGACGTCCGAGGAGGTCGCCTTGTAGCTCGAGTGGGTCGCGCCGGAGATCGTCGCGCAGCCGTTGCCGCCCGAGTCGCAGCGGCCCCACCTGTACGAGTAACCGAGAGACGAGTCGCTCTTCCAGCTCCCGTTCGAGACGGTGAGCGTGTGGCCGTCCTGCGCGGTCCCGGAGAGCGCCGGCGCGGCGGTGTTGGCCGGCGCGGCGGGCGCGGCGATCACGGAGGTCTGGCTCGAGACGACCTGCGCCGAGCCGGCGGAGTTGCTCGCCGTGACCTGCACGCGGATCGTGTGGCCCACGTCGGAGGAGCCGAGCGTGTAGGTCTGCGAGGTCGCGCCGCCGATCGAGCCGCAGTCGCCGCCCGAGGACGAGCAGCGCCGCCACTGGAAGGCGAACGAGATCGGCGTCGTCCCGCTCCAGCTGCCGCTCTGCGCGGTCAGCGTCTGGCCGCGGAGCGCGGTGCCGGAGATCGTCGGTGACGCCGTGACCGCGGGCGGCGTCCCGGCGAGGGCGAAGAATGCGAAGGCGGCGACGAGAAGACCCATCACCGCCATGGTTCCCCCGCCTCGTCACGCGCACGTAAAGCGCGCGAACGGCGAAGGTAAGCTCCGCAGATGGCCGCCCTGCGGGTCGAGCGAGACGGCGAGATCCTCCGGGTCACGCTGGCACGGCCCGAGCAGCGAAACGCGTTCGACGCGGCGCTGATCGCGGAGCTGTCCGAGGCCTTCGTCGACGTCGGACGCGTGCGCGCCGTCGTGCTGGCGGGCGAGGGCGCGAGCTTCTGTGCCGGCGCAGACCTCGAATGGATGCGCGCAGCAGCCGACCTCGACTACGAGGCGAACCTCCGCGACGCGAATGCGGCCCGGCACCTGTTCGAGGCGGTCGACCGCTGCCCCGCGCCCGTCGTCTGTCGCGTCCAGGGCCACGCGCTCGGCGGCGGCGCCGGGCTCGTCGCCTGCTCGGACGTCGCGATCGCGGCGGCCGATGCCGTGTTCGGGTTCTCCGAGGTGAAGCTCGGGATCATCCCGGCCGTCGTCTCTCCGTTCGTGCTCGCGCGGATCGGCCCGGGCGCAGCACGGCGCTACTTCGTCACGGGCGAGCGGTTCGACGCGGAGACGGCGCTGCGGATCGGCCTCGTCCACGAGGTCGACGCGGATCTCGACGGCGCGGTCGAGCGCGTGCTCGCGGAGCTGCTCACCGCCGGCCCGAAGGCCGCTCGCGCCGCGAAGAAGCTCGTGCTCGAGCGGCCCGACGGCCCCGACACCGCGCGCCGCATCGCAGAGCAGCGGACGAGCGAGGAGGGCCAGGAGGGCCTGCGCGCCTTCCTCGAGAAGCGCCCGCCCTCCTGGCGAGGCTAGCTATGCGACTCCGGGAGCCCCGGGCATCCGGGTCGGGTACGACCCGCCGAAACGGGAGTTGCCCAGCGCCGAGTATCCAGGGCCGACGCCCCGGAGCCGCGCCGCCACACTAGAACCACGGGTGACACTTGTCTATCCCTGCGCTAGCTCGACGCGCTCGCCCGACTCGGCGGAGCGGTACAGCGCGTCGATCGCCCGCGCCTGGCCGAGCGCGTCCGTCCGGCCGAGCAGAGGCGACGCCTCGCCGCGGATCGCGTCACTCAGGTTCTCGAGCTCGAGCTGGTAGCTGTCGGCCGGGTCGACCGCGATCAGCTCGATCGGCTTCCCGTCGCGCCGGAGCTCGATCCCGCTGTCGTGGCAGTGCCACGGATCGCGGACATGGAGCGAGCCGTCCGGCCCGGCGGCCTCGAGCGAGCTGCGGTTGCTGGAGTCGAAGCCGCAGTCGAAGTGCCCGAGCACGTCGCCGGCGAACGACAGCGCCGCGGCGAAACGGACGTCGACTCCGGTCGACGACGGGATCTGCTGCGCCGCGACCGTCTCCGGCTCGCCCGCGAGCAGCCGCTGTCCGCTGACGCAGTAGCAGCCGACGTCCATCAGCGCGCCGCCGTCGAGCTCCGGCAGCATGCGGACGTTCCGCAGGTCGGTGAGCGTGAACGAGAAGTGCGTGCGGACGACCCGCAGCTCCCCGATCGCCCCCTCCTCGACCAGCTGCTTGACCCGCAGGCGTCTGCGGGTTGTGGCGGTACATGAACGCCTCCATCAGGAAGCGGTCGGCCGCCTCGGCCGCGTCGAACGCGCGCTCGACCTCTGCCGGGCTGCGGTCGAACGGCTTCTCGACGAGCACGTGCTTGCCCGCCTCGAGCGCCTTGATCGACCACTCGACGTGCATCGAGTTCGGCAGCGAGATGTAGACCGCCTCGACGCCGGGATCCTCGAGCAGCGCCTCGTAGCTCCCGTGCGCGCGCTCGATCCCGTGCTCGGCCGCGTACGCCTGGCCCTTCGCGAGGTCGCGGCTCCCGACGGCGACGATGTCGACCCGATCGGACTTCGCGGCGCCCGCGAGCACCTTGCGGTTGATCTCGGCGGTGGAGAGAAGGCCCCAGGCTACCCCCATGACGGCTCCCCGACCGGGCGGAACGCTGTCTCGAGGACGCGATGGCCACGGGCCCGCGTCAGCACGAACATGACGACTTCGGCCACGTCGTCGGCGGACATCATCCCGGCGAGCGCGTCCTCGGTGCGGCCGCGGCCCGGCTCCATCGCGAACCCTGTCGCGACCCCGCCCGGGCAGACGTTCGTGCAGCGGATGCCCTTCTCGCGCAACTCGTGGTCGAGCGCGCGCGTGAAGCCGACCTGGCCGAACTTCGACGCGCAGTAGACCGCCTCGTAGGGCAGCCCGCGGCGCCCGGCCTCGGAGGCGAGCGTGACGATGTCGGCCGCACCGCTCTCGATCAGGTACGGCAGCGCAGCGCGCACCGCGTAGATCGTCCCCTTCAGGTTCACGTCGATCATCTCGTCGAGGAACTCGGGCGAGAGGTCGAGGAACGGACCGTACGCGCCCACGCCCGCGTTCGCGACGAGGATGTCGAGACGGCCGAACCGGGCGACGGTCGCCTCGGTGAGCGCCTCGAGCTGCGCCGGCTCGCGCACGTCGCACGGCAGCGCTACGGCGTCGGCGAGACCGAGGTCGGAGCCGCTGCGCGAGGCGAGCCCGAGCTTGACGCCGGCCTCCGCGAGCTGGCCGGCGACGGCGGCGCCGATCCCGCCGCTCGCGCCGGTGACGAGCGCCACCTTGCCTTCCAACGAGATCATGCAGATGCCTCCAGGGGTCGAAGTGCGGGATAGAGAGCCTGGTAGCGCGCGTGCCCGTCCTCGTAGGCGTCGCGCCAGCCGGCCACGGGCTCCACGGTATCGCGGACACGCACGCACGCGGCGACCGCCTCGTGCACGTCGGCGAAGACGCCCGCGGCGACGCCGCCGAGGAGCGCGGCGCCGTAGGCCGAGCCCTCCTCCGAGACCGTGCGCTCGAGCGGGATCCCGAGCGTCGAGGCGACGATCGAGAGCCAGAGCTCGCTGCGGGCGCCGCCACCGGAGACGCGGCCGACCTCCGCCTCGACTCCGAGCGCGCGCAGGAGGTCGAGCGAGTCGCGCAGGCCGTAGGCGACGCCCTCGAGCACCGCGCGGGCGAGCGCGCCGCGGTCGTGGCGGAGCGAGAGGCCGGTGAACGAGCCGCGCGCGCCGGGATCGGCGTGCGGCGTGCGCTCGCCCTGCAGGTACGGGAGGAAGGTGAGCCCCTCGGCGCCGGGCTCCCACCTGGCCGCCTCGGCGGTGAGCTCGTCGTAGGTGCCGCCCGCGACGTCGCGCAGCCAGGCGAGGGAGCCGGCGGCGGAGAGCATCACGCCCATCGCCTGCCAGCCGCCCGGGACGGCGTGGCAGAACGCGTGCACCCGCGCCTGCGGGTCGGCCTGGAAGGCCGGGAGCGCCGCGAGCACGACCCCCGAGGTGCCGAGCACGACCGAGACCGGGCCCGGGCCGGTCGATCCCGACCCCGAGCGCCGCCGCGGACTGGTCGCCGGCGCCGGCGGCGACCGGGATCCCGTTCCAGTGCCCGGAGACCTCGGGCGACTCGAGCGCCTCGGGCAGCCACTCGGCCGGCAGCTCGAGCGCGTCGAGCACCTCCTCGCTCCAGCGGCGGCCCGCCGACGTCGAAGAGCAGCGTCCCCGACGCGTCGGCGACGTCGATCGCGCGGGCGCCGGTGAGCCGCAGCCGCACGTAGTCCTTGGGCAGCAGGATGTGCGCGATCTGCGCGTACGTCTCGGGCTCGTGGCGGCGCAGCCAGAGCAGCTTCGGCGCCGTGAAGCCGGTGAGCGCACGGTTGCCGGTGAGGGAGATCAGCCGCTCGAGCCCGACCCGCGCCTCGATCTCCTCGCACTCCGCGCCCGTGCGCTGGTCGTTCCAGAGGATCGCCGGGCGCAGCACCTGCTCGGCCGAGTCGAGGCAGACGAGCCCGTGCATCTGGCCGGAGAGGCCGATCCCGGCCGGCTCGACGCCGAGGTCGGCGAGCGCCGCCTCGCTCGCGCGCCACCAGTCCTCGGGGTCCTGCTCCGACCAGCCCGGCCGCGGCGTCGAGAGCGGATAGCCGCGCTCGGCGCGCGCGAGCACCTCGCCCGTCGGGCGAGAGCGCGAGCGCCTTGACGCCCGTCGTGCCGACGTCGAGGCCGACGAGGACGGTCAAATCACGGCCCGGACGTTCTCCTCGAGGTGCTCCACCGAGGAGGTACCCGGAATCGGCAGGATCACCGGCGAGCGCTCGAGCAGGAACCGCAGCGCAGCGCCCGGATCGAGGCTCCCCGCGCCGACCGGAGCCCACGGCAGGAACGGGATCCCGCGCGCCTCGCACGCCTCGAGCACGTCGTCCGAGGTGCTGTCGGCCGAGTTGAAGCGGTTCTGCACCGAGACGATCGGCACGATCCGCTCCGCCTCCTCGAGCTCGGCGACGCTCACGTTGGAGAGGCCGACGTGGCGGATCTTGCCCTCGTCGCGCAGCTCCTTCAGCGCCCCGATCGTCTCGGCGTACGGCACCGCCGGGTCCGGGGCGTGCAGCTGGTAGACGTCGATCCGCTCGAGCCGCAGCCGCCGCAGGCTGCCCTCGCAGACCTCGCGGAGGTGCTCGGGCCGGCCGTCGGTGGTCCAGCGGCCCGGGCCCGGCCGCAGGAGCCCGCCCTTCGTCGCGATCACGAGCCCTTCGGGGTACGGGTAGAGCGCGTCCGCGATCTGGAGCTCGTTGACCTCGGGGCCGTACGCGTCGGAGGTGTCGATCAGCGCGATCCCGAGCTCGACGACGCGGCGCAGCACGCGCAGCGCGTTCTCGCGATCGTCCGGCTCGCCCCAGACCCCCGGGCCGCACAGCCGCATCGCGCCGAAACCCAGGCGCCCGACCTCGAGATCGCCGATCCTCATGCGCCGAGCGCGGCGTAGACGAGCTCGTAGGCGCGAACGGCGTCCTTGTCGGCCTGGGCGGCCTTGAGGGCCGGCTCGTCGATCCGGGCGGCGACGCCGTCGATGAAGTTCCACTGCAGGACGGAGCGCTTGACGGCGCCGACGGCATCCTCGGTGTACGGGTAGAGGTCGAACCCGAGCCGTTCGCCGTTGTTGCCGTAGCCGGCGCGCCGGAGCTCCAGTGCGAGCTCGAGGGTCTCCATGAACGCGGTCGCGCCGACCATGTTGTCGTCGTCGAAGGTGCCCCAGCCGCTGTTCGCGTGCTGATGCCCGAGCAGGCCCTCGGCGTCGAGCAGCGCCGCGTATTCGGCGAGGTTCTCACCGTTCATGATCAGGTGCTGCCAGTCCATGTTGACGGCGATGTTGGTGATCCCCTGGGTGCGGAGCGTGTGGATCACGTGCAGCGTCATACCGATGTTGCGCATGAAGATCTTCATCGCAGGCTCGGAGTTCTTGTGCTCCAGGAACACCGTCACACCCTTGCCCGCCGCGTGCTGTGCCGACTCGCCGACACCGTCGATGAACCGCGCCCACGACGCCTTGTACGGGGTCTGGAACGGGTAGTTGTAGCCCTCGATCCCCGGCCAGATGATCATCTGCGCACCCACCTCGGCCGCCAGGTCGATCGCTTCGACGGTCAGGCGCAGACGCCTCGGCGCGCGTCGCGTCGTCCGGCGAGGAGAAACCGCCCTTCGCAAACCGCGGATCGAGGTGCAACCCGCTCGCGATGCAGTAGATCCCGTGACCGGCCAGTGCTTCCTGCACCTCGGCGAGATTCCCCGGGTTCAGCTCCTGCGGATAGTGGAACTCGTAGTCGTCCATCAGGTCGCCGAGCCCGGCGACCGCAGTCCGCACCTTCGTGGCCGTCGACACGCCCGCCAGTTCCGGCTTGTACCCGGCCGGATTGAACCGCGTCGCCATCCCACCGAATGCCCAGATCCCAAGCGAAGTCTTCATGGATGTGATCCTATAGCGCAGGGCGTATGCGATCAGCCTTGACTGCGGCTTCGGTTTACACCAGTCTTTGCCACGCGCAGCGCGCTCCGAGCTCCACGCGTTCGGAAGATCGACGCGCACGAACCAAGGCAGGAATGACGACGTCGTCAACAATGCTAAGAAGGAGGAGCACGTGAAGCACGTTTCTCGCAAGGTGATCGCGATCGGTGTAGCCGTCGCGGTTGCCGGAGCTGCTGTGGCTGTGGCTGCGGCTTCCACCGACCACAGCGCCACGAAGAAGGCCAGCGTTCAGGTCTGCGTCCTGCTGCCGGACACGAAGTCGTCCGTCCGCTGGGTGCAGTTCGACGCTCCCGCCTTCGCCAAGGCATTCAAGAAGGCCGGCGTCACCGCGTCGATCAACAACGCTCTCAACGACCCGCAGAAGCAGAAGGCGCAGGCCCAGGCTTGCCTGGCAGCCGGTGCCAAGGTCGTCGTCGAGACCGCGCTTGACAACGGCTCGGCTGCGTCGATCGAGAAGCTGTTCACCTCGGCCGGCGGCAAGGCCATCGACTACGACCGCCAGGTGAGCGGCGGCTCGGCGTCCATCTACGTCACGTTCGACGGCAAGGCCGTCGGAGAGGCGCAGGCCAAGGGCGTTCTCGCCAAGCTCGCTGGCAAGACCAAGCCGGTCGTCGCCGAGCTCTGGGGCGGCCCGACCGACCAGAACGCGTTCTGGTTCAAGAGCGGCAACGACGCCGTCCTGAACCCGCTGTTCGCGAGCGGGAAGATCAGCAAGGGCCCGCAGCAGTTCGTGCCGGACTGGCTCGCCACGAACGCGGCTCCGATCTTCGCTCAGATGCTCGTCAAGACGAACAACAAGATCGACGCAGTCATCGCCGCCAACGACGGCATCGCCGGCGCTGTGGTCGCGACGCTGAAGGCCCGCCATCTGCCTCCGATCCCGCTGAGCGGGCAGGACGCGACGGCGCAGGGTGTCCAGTACATCCTGGCCGGCTGGCAGACCGGCACGGTCTACAAGTACGTGCCCAACGAGGCCAACGCCACCGCCGCAGCCGCGGTCGCGCTCCTCAACGGCAAGAAGCCGAAGTCGAACGGGTTCCGGAAGAACGGCGCGAAGAACGAGCCGACGCTCGCGCTTCCCGTCATCTGGATCACGAAGGCGAACTACAAGCAGCTCTTCACGCAGGGCTTCCTGAAGCCGAGTGAGGTCTGCATCGGCCAGTACAAGAAGTACTGCTAAGCAGGCAGATCGAGTCGAGGGGGAGACGCCCAGTGGGCGTCTCCCCCTGTTTTCTGGTAGGAACTCCCTCACCGTGAACGCGACGACACCGCTCCTCGAGCTCCGCAGCATCACGAAGTCGTTCGGCTCCGTGCAGGCGCTGTCCGACGTCGACTTCGAGGTGCGGGACGGAGAGATCATGGCGCTCGTCGGCGACAACGGCGCCGGCAAGTCGACGCTGATCAAGTGCATCGCCGGCATCCACGGCTGGGACAGCGGCGAGATCCTGTTCGAGGGCCACGAGGTCAACATCCATGGCCCGAAGGATTCGGCCAAGCTCGGGATCGAGGTCGTGTACCAGGACCTGGCGCTCTGCGACAACCTCGACGTCGTCCAGAACATGTACCTCGGCCGTGAGTTGCACGACGGGTTCCAGCGCCTCAAGGAGCCGGCGATGGAGCAGCGGACGGCCGAGACGCTGAAGTCGCTCGCGGTGACGACGATCAACTCGATCCGCCAGCCCGTCGCCACGCTCTCGGGCGGGCAGCGGCAGTCGGTCGCGGTCGCGAAGGCCGTGCAGTGGAACTCCAAGCTCGTGATCCTGGACGAGCCGACGGCGGCCCTCGGCGTCGCCCAGACCGAGCAGGTGCTGGCCCTCGTCCGGCGCCTGGGCGAGCAGGGCCTCTCTGTCGTGATCATCTCGCACAACCTCCACGACGTCTTCGAGACGGCCGACCGCATCACCGTGCTCCGCCTCGGCCGTAACGTCGGCGTGTTCGAGCGCGACAAGACGACACCGGAAGAGGTCGTTCACGCGATCACGGCCGGCGCCCCGACGAAGGTCTCCGGGATCACCCCGGGCACCGCCACCGCCGGAGCCGCCTCGTGAGCGCAGCAGGAGCCGTCGAGAAGCCCGCCGCGCCGGTCGACGAGAAGCCGCGCGGCTTCGCCAGCCTGTACCAGCGGGCGATGGACAACCTGAGGTCCGGCAACCTCGGCGTCCTCCCGATCGTGATCGGGATCATCTTCATCGTCGTCTTCTTCAGCTTCAAGGCGACGAACTTCTTCACCGCCAACAACTTCGTCAACATCATCATCCAGATGGCCGGCACGGCGATGCTGGCCTACGGCGTCGTCTTCGTCCTCCTGCTCGGCGAGATCGACCTCTCGATCAGCTACGTCGCCGGGATCGGAGCCCTCACCGTCGCGGAGCTCCAGCTCCCCGCCAGCGGGCACCAGATCAACGGTCTGCTCGCGATGCTCTGCGCGGTCGCGATCTGCGCCGTGATCGGCCTGGGGCAGGGCTCGATCGTCGCGAAGGTGGGCGTGCCGTCGTTCGTCGTGACGTTGGCCGGCTTCATGATCTGGCAGGGCGTGATCCTGCAAAAGCTCGAGCAACCGGGCTCGATCATCATCCAGGACCGCTGGATCAACTACACGGCGAGCTACTTCTTCTCGGATACCGCAGGCTGGATCATCGCCGGGATCATCACCGGCATGTACGCCCTGGTCGTGATCTTCGGCGTGATCGGCAAGCGCCGGGCGGGCGTCGCGGTCACGGATCTCTGGCTCGTGATCCTCAAGCTGGTCGGCGTCGCCGCGGCCGCCTTCGGAACCATCGCGATCTGCAACCACGCGTCGGTGCCGCACGGGCTGCCGCTCCCGGGCGTTCTCGTCGTCATCGCCCTCGTCCTCCTCACGTTCCTGGCGAAGCGAACGACGTTCGGCCGCCACGTCTACGCCGTCGGCGGGAATGCCGAGGCCGCGCGCCGGGCAGGTATCAGCGTCCCGCGGATCCGCATCATCGTGTTCATGATCTCGAGCTCGATGGCCGCGATCGGCGGCATCATCCTGGCGGCCAACGTGAACTCGGTCGACCTCAACTTCGGCGGCGGCACGTTGCTGCTCAACTCGATCGCGGCGGCCGTGATCGGCGGCGTGAGCCTCTTCGGCGGCCGCGGCGAGGTGCGGGCCGCGTTCCTCGGCGCACTCGTGATCGCAACGGTCTCGAACGGCCTCAACACGGCCGGGTACGCGACCGGTGTGATCTACGAGGTCACCGGTGTGATCCTGCTGCTCGCGGTCACGCTCGACACGATCGCGACGCGGCTCCAGGTTCGCTCGGGCCGCTAGCTCTTCACGGTCAGGATCCGGTCGGCAGCGACGTTTCGCAGCGTCGTGAGCGTGCCGTCCGGCCAGCGCACGATCAGCTCCTTCACGCTCGCCGCCCTGCCGAGCCCGAAGTGCACGCGCGGATCCTCGCTGGAGAGGTAGCTGCTTCCCAGCTGCACCTCGTGGACGAGCCGGGTGCCGTCCGGGAGCACCGCCGTGACGAATGCGCCGGGTGCAAGCGGCGCGAGGCTCACCTCGAGCCAGTGCCCCGAGGGGCCGGTGTTGTGGAGCAGGATGAGCTTGCCGCCGATCGAGTTGACGGCGACGTCCATCCGGCCGTCGTTGTCGTAGTCCGCAGCGGCGAGCCCACGCCCGTTGACGATCGGGCCGGGCCTCAGGCCGACCGCGCGACTCGCGTCGGCCCAGCGGCCGCCCACGTCCCCGAGCACCTGAATCGTGCCCGCGTCCCGCCTCAGGTTCGTGATCGGGATCGCGCCGTTCGCGAGCAGGAGGTCGAGCCGCCCGCCGTTTGTGAGGTCGACCCATGACGCGCCCCAGCCGGTCGCGTCGGGCCCGACTGCGGGGGCGAACGTCGACTGCACGTTGACGAACCGGGCCGCGGTCGAGCGGAGCGCCGCATGCCCCTGGCCGCGGGAGTTCGTCACGAACAGGTCGGGCCGGCCGTCGCCCGAGTAGTCCTGGGCGGCCACGCCCATGCCGGCGTTCGGGTCGGCGACGCCGTACTTGCGCCCCTCCTCGACGAAGTGAAAGCCGAGCGGCCCGCCCGGCTCGTTGATGTAGAGCCGGTTCGGGTCGAGGTCGTTCGCGACGTAGAGGTCGGGCCGGCCGTCGCCGTTCACGTCGGTGAACACCGCGCCGAGGCTGTGGTCCACGTGGTGCCTCTCGATCCCGGCCTTCAGGGACACCTCCTTGAAGCGCGAGTGACCGTGCGCGTCGGGGCCCTCGTTCAGGTAGAGCAGGTCGCGGAAGGCCTGGAAGTTGAGCGGGAAGCCGCCCGAGGAGTTCGTCGAGGGCGCGTTCACGTCGGCGTACCCCGAGACGAAGATGTCGGGGCGCCCGTCGCCGTTCACGTCCGCGACGGTGGCGCCGGTGTGCCAGCCGTAGGTGCCGAAGGCGTCGATCCCGGCGGCGTGCGTCCCGTCGGTGAACGTGCCGTTGCCGTTGTTCCAGAGCAGCACGTTGTAGGTGGTCGTCGTGATCAGGAGATCCGTGTAGCCGTCGCCGTTGAAGTCGGCGGCGACGCAGCCGTCTCCCTGGACGGCGACGTTGGCGTGCGAGCGCTTGCTGACGTTCGACGAAGTGGCCGTGCTCGTTCTCGAAGAGCGCGCTCTGCGGCAGCCCGCCGTGTGCGTCCCAGGCCGGCACGTCGGCGTCGGAGTACGAGTTGACGGCGAAGAGGTCGAGCCAGCCGTCGTTGTTGTAGTCGAGCCAGCAGAGGCCGCCGCCCATCATCGAGTGGACGTCGTACGCCGACCCGAAACGGAAGTCACCCTGGCGTGAAGTCGAGGCCGGCCTGCTGCGCGACGTCCGTCAGCCTGACACCGGCGAAGGCCTTCGCGGCGGCGGCGAGTAGCGCAGGGCTCTGCTTCGGCGCGGGCGGCAGCGGTGCCGGCGGCGCGCCCCTGACGTGCGCGACGAGCCAACGCCCCTGGTCGAGCTGGAGCTCGAGTGTCTGGTGGAAGGCCGCCGGCGCCGCGCGCCGTACGACCGCGGCGGCATCCCGATACGCCGAGAGCTGCCGCGTCCCCGTGATCGCCGCGACCGCGATTGCCGCGCCCTGGCCGTGGCCACGCTCGAGCCAGACGCGCATCCGGTCGAGCCGGTAGGCGGGTACCTGGACGTCGCCGCCGCCGGCTCCGCGCAGCTGGGCCTGGAGCCCGTTGAGCGCGTCGCCGATCGCCGCGCGTGGCAGCGCCTGCGGCCTGCGGGTCGCCAGGGCCGTCGTCTGGAGCCCGAGGTCGGCGACGAGGTCGCCCGCGATCCGGCGCGCGGTCCTCCGGTCGAGCACCGTCTCGACGCCCTTCGACGGCAGGATCGTCAGCTGCGGCAGCCTCCCGGTCTGCGCGAGCGGTGCGGCCAGCGTCTCGGGACGCGCACGGATCCCCGCCGCGGCGATCGCGCCGGTGTAGCCGACGAGGAGGACGGCCGCCAGCGCCGCGAGCCGGCGCCGCTCGAACCGCATCGACGGCACCCGCTCGAGCAGCGGCCGCGCCCCGCAGACGATCGCGAGCGCGCCCAGCACAGCGACCTTGCTCCAGAACTCGGTCTTTGCGGGCGCGATCAGCAGCGCGGCGAGGAGGCCGACCGAGACCGCGTAGACAAGCCTCCCCCGCCTCGACTTCGGGGTCGTCTTCGGGTCGGTGATCATGAAGAACATGAAGACGAGGATCTCGGGTGAGGTGATGAGCACCCACCAGAAGTAGGGGCCGGTGATCGGGCCAAGGTGCCAGCGGGCGGTCATCGCGTGGCCCGTGGCCGCGAGCAGGGCGACTCCCAGCGCGAACGAGACCCAGAAGCCGACGGCGATCACGAGCAGGTGGAGCCGCATGAGGATCGCGAGCCCGCCGCCGACGATCACGACCAGCGCCACCGCGAGCCAGGGGGTCATCGGGCCCCACCAGAAGTCGAGCGGCTCGGCGTGCTCCGGGCCGAGGAGCAGGAAGCAGACGACGAGCCCGATGTTCGAGGGGTTGAAGATGTGCGCGCCGCCGACCTTGAAGATGTACTTCGAGAGCAGCGCGAATGCCGCGGTGCCCGCGAAGATGTACCAGCCGTTGAGGCTCCACCAGTCGCCGTGCTGCGTACCCGGGACGCGGAGGACGAAGGCGACGCCGTTCCCCGTGAGCATCGCGCTCGCGGGCCACATCAGGATGTGCTGGCGGCGCAGCGCGATTCCGACCTCGAGCGCCGCGCAGACGCCGATCGAGATCAGGATCTGCGAGATCGAGAGCCGGAAGTCGAACGCGACCTGCCCGAGCACCTGCAGCGTGATGATCACCGCGGCGAGATGCAGCCTCGGATCGCTCAGCTTCGGGAGCAGCACGGGGTACGACCGGCCCCGAAACGAGAGCGTAGGGCCGGAAAAGGCCGGTGAGGCTGGTGCGCTCATCGTTTCGACCGGAAAGGATGCCCCAAGGCGCGCTCGAGCGCACTTTCGACCGTCGTGGGTAGAAGATGAGCGGATGTTCCGCAAGGTGCTCGTCGCCAACCGGGGAGAGATCGCGCTCCGGGTCTTCCGTGCCTGCCGCTCGCTCGGGATCGCGACGGTCGCCGTCGTCGCCCCCGACGACCGCGGCTCGCTGCACGCGCGCTCGGCCGACGAGACGGTCGGGATCGAGAGCTATCTGAGCGCTGCCGAGCACGTCCGCGCCGCCCGCGAGACCGGCGCCGAGGCGATCCATCCGGGATACGGCTTCCTCGCCGAGAACGCGGAGTTCGCCCGGGCCGTCACCGGCGCCGGAATCGTCTTCGTCGGCCCGGGCGCCGAGGCGCTCGCCTCCGGCGGCGACAAGCTCGCGGCGAAGCGGATCGCGCGGGAGGCCGGCGTGCCGGTGCTCGACCAGGGCGAGCCCGGGGAGATCGGCTTCCCGCTCGTCGTGAAGGCGGCCGCGGGCGGAGGCGGGCGAGGGATGCGGGTCGTGAGGAGCAGCGAGGAACTCGGCGAGGCGCTCGCTGCGGCAAGACGTGAGGCGCTCGCCGCGTTCGGCGACGACACGGTCTTCTGCGAGCGCTACGTCGAGCGGCCGCGGCACGTCGAGATCCAGATCCTCGCCGACGCGCACGGCGCAGTGGTCGCGCTCGGCGAGCGGGAGTGCTCGGTGCAGCGCCGCCACCAGAAGCTGCTCGAGGAGTCGCCCTCCCCCGCGCTCGATCCGGCCCTCCGCGCGGCGATGAGCGAGGCGGCGATCGCGTTCGCCCGCGCGATCGGCTACACGAGCGCGGGCACCGTCGAGTTCATGCTCGAGGGGCGCGACTTCCGGCTGCTCGAGCTGAACGGCCGCATCCAGGTCGAGCACCCCGTCACGGAGCTCGTGACCGGCGTCGACCTGGTCGCCGAGCAGCTCCGGATCGCGGCGGGCTCACCACTTCTATCCCATCATGTTAACATGGTAACACAGGGGCATGCGATCGAGGTTCGCCTGTACGCCGAGGACCCGCGAAGCTTTCTTCCGCAGGGCGGGCGGATCGAGCGGCTGCGCTTTCCCGACGGCGTCCGCGTCGACGCGGGAGTCGAGGAGGGCGACGAGGTGCCCCTCGCGTACGACCCGCTGCTCGCGAAGCTGATCGCCCACGGCGAGACGCGCGACGAGGCGCTCGATCTTCTCGGCGAGGCGCTCGCCGGGACCGAGGTCGGCGGCGTGACCACGAACCTGCCGTTCCTGCGCTGGCTCGTGGCGCACCCCGTCCTCCGCACCGGTCACACGACGACGGCGTTCCTGACCGAGCACCCCCCTCTCTCCGACCCGCCTCTCGCGCGCACCCGCGCGCCCGTGGCGCGGTGCCTGGCGCCTCAACCTGGGCGCGCCGCCTCCGGCCCCGCCGCCCGACCTCGCCGCCTCGGCGCGCGCGACCGGCGCCGCGCTCGAGTCGAGCGCACTCTCGGCGCCGATGCCCGGGACCGTGATCCGGGTCCACGTCGCCGCCGGCGACCGCGTCGAGCCGCGCCAGCCGCTGCTCGTGCTCGAGGCGATGAAGATGGAGACGCCGGTCGTCTCGCCGTACGCCGCGGTCGTGCACGCGGTGCACGTCTCGGAGGGCGACCAGGTCGCCGGCGGAGCGCTACTCGTCGAGCTCGAGGAGTAGCTCTAGAAGATCGACTGGAGCTTCATCGCCGCGCCCATGTCGCCCTTGATCTTGATCTTGCCGGTCATGTAGGCGCTGGTCGCGTTCTGCTCGCCGTTGGCGATCTTCAGGAAGGTGTCTGCGGATGCCTGAATCACACAGTCGGCGTCGCCGTCCCCCTCGCTCACGTGCAGATGGCCGTCGTGGATCGCCACGAGCCACTCGCCGGCCCCGTCGATCTCGAACAGGTACGTCGTGTCGATCCCGGCCAGCTTGCCCGCGTCGGCCCGGGCCTCGAGGCCGTCGAAGTAGTCGTTCACGCTCTCTGCCATGTCGCCTCCCCGGTCGCTGTCTTGGACGAGCCTACCGCACGCCCGGGTGGGAGCAGCAGGGCAAGGAAGAAGCCCGGTATCGGCGCCAGCGCACACACGTAGAGCGCCGCCTTGAGGCTCACCGAGTCGGCGATCACGCCGAGCGCGACGGCCGCGATCCCACCGAGCCCGATCGCGAAGCCGACCGAGAGGCCCGAGGCCAGGCCGATCTGCCGCGGCAGGTAGTCCTGCGAGAGCACGATCGTGACGCCGAACGTGCCGACGGTGAGAGCGCCGACCAGGGCGAGCGCGATCGCCCCGGGCACGCCGCCGACGACGATGAAGACGAGGATCAGCGGTGGCATCGCGGCGACGCTCGCGCGCAACACCAGCCGCCGGCCGTAGCGGTCGGCGAGCGGGCCGAGCACGAGCGTGCCGATCCCGCCGGAAAGGAGCATCAACGCGAGCAGCCGCCCGCCCGCGGCCTTCGAGTGGCCGAGCGAGACCTCCCAGAGCGGCACGAACACGAGCAGGCCGAACCAGGCCGTGGTCCGGAACGCGACGACGCCGAGCAGGTTCGCCATCGCCCACGGGCGGTCGACGCCCTCGACCGTGCTCCCCGGGCGGCGCTCCGGGATGAATCCCCGCAGATACGCCTGCTGCGACAGGAGCACGACCGCCGCGATCAGCCCCGGGATCATCAGCAGGAGCCCGCCCTTGAGCCCGAGCCAGAGCACGAGCGCCGTCGCGATGAGCGGCCCGAGCGCGTAGCCCATGTTGCCGCCGATGTTGAAGTACGACATCCCGCTCGCCCGCTTCTGCCCGCTCACATACGACGCGAACTTCGAGCCCTCGGGGTGGAAGGCCGCGACGCCGATACCCGAGATCACGACGAGCCCGAACACGAGCCCGTAGCTCGGCGCGTCGGAGGCGAGCGCAATCCCGACTCCGGCGATCGCTGCCCCCGTCGGCAGCAGCCACATCGCGCCGCGGCGGTCGGACCAGACCCCGAACAGCGGCTGGATGATCGACGAGGCGAACGTCGAGCCGAGCACGAGCGCGGCCGCGAGCGTGTACGAGAGCGAGAACTTGTCGCGGAAGAACGGCAGCAGCGCCGGCAGCGCACCGCCGGCGAAGTCGGTCGCAAGATGACCGCCCGAGAGCGCGACCATCGCGCGCCTGTCCACGCCTTCTCTCATCCGTTCAGCCTATCCTCCCGCCGTGGACTTCGACCTCACCGCCGAGCAGGAGCTCGTCCGCAAGACCGTCCGCGAGTTCGCGCTCGAGCGCGTCGCCCCGGTCGCGGAGGAGCTCGACCGCGAGTCGCGCTTCCCGTACGAGCTGGTCGCGGAGCTCGCCGAGCTCGGGCTGATGGGGATGCCGTTCCCCGAGGAGCTCGGCGGCGCCGGCACCGACACCGTCTCCTACGCGATCGCGGTCGAGGAGCTGACCCGGGTCGACTCGTCGCTCGCGATCACGCTCGCCGCCCACGTCTCGCTCGGTTCGATGCCGATCTTCCTGTTCGGGACCGAGGAGCAGAAGCAGCGCTGGCTGCCGGAGCTCGCGTCCGGGAAGCGACTCGCCGCGTTCGGCCTGACCGAGCCGGAGGCGGGCTCCGACGCGGGCGCGACGCGGACGCGGGCGGAGCTGCGCGATGGACGATGGGTGATCGACGGCGCAAAGCAGTTCATCACGAACGCCGGCACCGAGATCACCGCCTGCGTGACGATCACGGCGCTGACCGGCGAGAACGAGATCTCGAACATCGTCGTCGAGAACGGCACGCCCGGCTACGAGCTCTCGGCGCCGCTGCGCAAGCTCGGCTGGAAGGCGTCCGACACACGCGAGCTGTCGTTCCGCGGGTGCGCCGTCCCCGAAGGGAACCTGCTCGGGACGCGCGGGCAGGGCCTGCAGCAGTTCCTCGAGATCCTCGACGGCGGCCGGATCTCGGTCGCGGCGATGGGCGTCGGGCTGGCGCAGGGCGCGTACGACCTCGCCGCCGCCTACGCGACGGAGCGACGGCAGTTCGGCCGGCCGATCTCGTCGTTCCAGGCGATCCAGTTCAAGCTCGCCGACATGGCGGTCGAGATCGAGGCGGCCCGGAACCTCGTCTACAAGGCGGCGTGGCTCAAGGACCAGGGCCGCGACTTCGCGCTCTCGGCGGCGATGGCCAAGCTCTACACCGGCGAGCTGTCCAACCGCGCCGTCAACGCGGCGCTCCAGATCCACGGCGGTTACGGCTACATGGACGAGTACCCGATCTCGCGCCTCTACCGCGACCAGAAGATCCTCGAGATCGGCGAGGGCACGAACGAGGTGCAACGGATCGTGATCGCGAAGCAGCTCGGCTTCTAGACAGGAACTGCGTACAGCATCGAGGCCGACGGCACCGCGACGGGCGGAGTCGGGAGCCGTCCCTCGCGGGCGAAGGCGAACAGCGCGCTGACGACGGCGGGGTCGTACGAGCGGCCGGAGCTGCGCCAGATGTCGGTGAGCGCGCCGGTGACCGACATCGCGGGCCGGTAAGGTCGTTCGGCGGTCATCGAGACGAGGCTGTCGACGACGGCGATGATCCGCGCCTCGACGGGGATCCGGCGCCCGGCGAGCCCGCCGGGATAGCCGCGCCCGTCCCAGCGCTCGTGATGGTTGGCGACGACCGACGCGGCGTCGCGCAGCTCGTCGACCCGCGCGAGCAGCGCCGCGCCCTTGAGCGGATGGCGCGCGACGGTCGCCCACTCGTCGTTCGTGAGCCCACTCGGCTTGCGCAGCACCCACTCCGGTACCGAGACCTTGCCGACGTCGTGCAGCAGCCCGGCGAAGTACGTGCGCCCGACCGCGTCCGCGTCGAGGTTGAGCGCGACGGCGAGGTCGCGTGACAGCGCGGCGATCGTGCGGGAATGGTCGGGGTCGTCGCCCTCGCGCGCGTCCACCTCGCCGACGAGCGCGACGAGCTGGTCGAAAGCCGCGTCCGAGCCGGGACGCGCGGCCCAGACCTGGTTCCCGCCGAGCTTGTGCGCGGTCTCGAGCGCATCCTCGGCGGCGTCGAGCAGCGCCTCGATCCCGCGGGTGCGCTCCCAGGTCGCGACGCCGACGCTCACCGTGACCGGCCGCGCGCCGATCGGCTGGTTCGCGATGCGCCCGCGCAGCAGCTCTCCCTGGGCCAGCGCCTCCGCCGCCTCGGCGCTCGGCAGGAGCACGGCGAGCCGCGCGTCGCTCAGCTTCGCGACCGCGCCGCCCGCGCCGGCCTGGTCGACGAGCCGTCTCGCGACCTCGACCCCCGCGTGGCGGTCGCCGTCGAGCTCCACGAGCGCCACCGCGAACGGGTCGCCGAACGTCCGCGCGCCGCCGGCGAGCTGCCGCAGCCGCTGCTGGAACCACTCGGGACGGTAGGCGCCGGTCTCGGGATCGGTCGCCGAGGCTCTGCGGGCCGGCGCGACCGCAACCCAGACCCGGAGGCCGACGACGACGGTGAGCGCCGCGGCAACGACGATCAGACCGGTGGTGATCCGGTCGCTCGACCGCGCGGCGATCAGCACCGCGAGCAGGATCGAGAAGACGCCGGCGATGAGCGCACCGGCGCCGACAGGGGCGGGAGTGCGGGAACGGGCCCAGTCGGAGCGGCGATCGAGGCCGCGTGCGGCGATGTAGGCGGAGAGCGCGATGAGCACGGCCTGGGCCTGCCAGCCGAGATCGAGCCAGTCGCCGGAGAAGTAGCCTCCGGCGACGATCGAGTGGGCGTAGATCCCGTCGGTGATCGTCGCGACGGCGAGCCCGAGCCCGAAGACCTTCAGCGCCAGGGTCCCCTGCCGCGCCGGCAGCAGCCTGGTCGAGACGAGGATCCCGAGCGCGACGAGGCCGACCGCCGGCGGCGCGATCGCGGCGAGGGCGCCGAGCTCCGTGGTGACCGGCAGAGGGCGCAGGACTGCCCACCACCAGAGCAGCGCGAGCCCACCGGTGAGCAGGAGCGCATCGAGCAGCGTCGCCGCCCCGACGAGGCGCAGGGACGGGCGGAACGCGACGAGGAGCGCGACCGGCATCACCGCGTAGGCCGCGAGATAGAGCACGTCCGTCCACCAGGGGAACGGCACCGCGCCGGTGGCCAGCTCGCGCACCGACCAGAGCGTCTCGGCGGCGAGCCAGATCGCGACGCTGACCGAGACGAGCGCCCAGAAGAGCCGCAGCCCCCGCGCCGCGCGCGACGCCGCGATCGCAGCGAGCACGACCGCGACGGCGATCGGGACGAGATAGACGGTGTCGGAGAAGACGAGCAGGCCGCGCTCGCCGTCCGGCCGCAGCGCGATCACCGCTGCATAGCAGGCAAGCCAAGCCACGCCGACGGCCGAGGCCGTGACGACGCGCCGCAGTTGGAGCGCCTTCTCCACCGCTTCTGACATTCGTCGGCCGGAGGGCGACGCGAATCCTCCGTACGGGGGATCCTGTTCCGTCAGTGCGGCGGCCGGATCTCGACCCCGCCGTCGTAGGAGAGGTACTCGTCGGCCATGAAATGCGAGGCCGCGATCATCCCGAACGACTGGAGCCGGCCGCTGCGGCGGTCGATCCGCGCGCGGAACCAGGCAGGCGTCGAGCGGTCGAGGAACGCGACCGTCCACCCCTTGCCGTCCGCCTCGAGGATGTTGAAGTTCGTGATCTGGCTCGTCCACGGCACGGAGGGGAGCGTGAGCGGCTCCTGGGGCGAAGGGGCCCAGTGCCCGCCCGGCGTCTCGCGGTCCCAGCGGCGGTCGCCGATCACGATCCCGGCAGAACCGCCTTCGATCACGTAGCTGAGCCGGTCTGGCGCCTGTTCCTTCCAGAGCGTGTGGAGCGTCTGCCCGGGGCCGGAAGAGAGACGGTCGCTGAAGACGGTGCTCGACGCTGCGCGGAGGAGCTGGCCCGAGCGGATCACGAGGGCTGAGCCCGGGCCCGGCTGCGTGTGGAGCGGGAAGACGACGGTTCCGGTTCCCGTGTCGACGCGCGCCGCTGCGGGGCGGCCCGGGACGCGCGCGGTGTAGCAGCCCTGGCCGCACGCGTCGGCGCCGACGCCGTTGATCCGCACCGGGAGGCCGTTCGCGCCAAGGCCTCCGGGGCCGAGGATCGTCGCCGTGAGCTCGGTCTCGCCGCCGGCGGGCCGGGCCGCGATCGTGACGGCGTCCCGTCCGCTCTGGGCCGCGAGCGTGAGGACGCTAAGCGGCGGCAAGGCGATCGGCCCGGCTGCGGACGCCGCGGCGGACGCCGCGGCCGGCCGCACGCCCGGCCGCGAGCCGGTCAGCACGGCGACCGCGAGCAGGAGCACGGCGAACACGGCGAGCTCGGCGACGACGACCGGCCTGCGGAGCCGGCGCCGGTTCACATAGCCGAGCACGACGAGCACGCCCAGCAGCGCTCCCTTCACGAGCAGCGCCCGGCCGTAGGTCGTCGTCCAGAGCTGGTCGACCGACGACAGCTCCGTCAGCGCACGCACGAGCCCGCTCGCGGCCACGACCAGCACGGCGGCGAGCGCGATCGTCGAGAACCGCTCTCCGGCCCGCGCGGACGCGCGGCCGGGCACGAACCGCAGCACCGCCGCAAGCGCGATCAGCCCGCCGAGCCAGACCGCGGCGGCGAGGACGTGGAGCACGTCGGCGACCGGCGCGTAGAACGGCTGTCCCGGGTCGAGCGCGTGCCCGGAGAGCGACGGCAGCGGCAGCAACGCCACCGCGGCCACCGCCGCGACAGGGAGCAGGCCGGGCACCCGGAGCGACGCAACGGCGAGCACCGCGCCGGCGACGGCGAGCACGGTTGCGAGCTCGAGCAAGAGCCCGAAGCGGGTCGCCGACCCGTTCGCCGTGCGGGCGAGCGGCACCGCCCCTGCAACGCAGGCCGCAAAGGACACGGCGAGCACGGCCGCGATCACGCGCGACCCCGCGCGCCCCGGCCCGAGCGCCGCGTACCGGAACACGGCGGCTCCGCCCGCGGTGAGCACCCCGAGCAGGAACAGCCAGCGCTCGAGCGTGTCGGCCGTCCGGCTGCGCGACATGGGCCGGAGCGACGAGGACGGCGCCGCCTGGCCGCGCCCGACCGCGAACGCGAGCACCCCCTGCACGATGTGGCCGTCGTTCGAGATCACGCTCCAGCGCACGCTGTAGTCGCCGTCCGCGAGGCCCCGCCGGAGCGGCAGCGTCAGCACGTGGCCCTTCGCCGCCGGCCGTCCGGCGAGCACCGAGCCGCCGCCGTTTCGCACCACCTCGTTCCCGGGCCCGACCGAGACGATGTCGTCGTAGGAGAGCCGCACCGACCCGGGCGCGCGCGCGACGACGGCCCCGCTCGCCGGCTCGCTGCGGACCAGGCGCGCGTGGGCGTGCGCAAGCGGCGGGAAGACGGCCGCGAGCAGGCAGGTGACGGCGAGAGCGCGCCTCATGACGGAGACGGTAGCGGCACCGGTCAACGCTTCAAGAAAGCAAGCGACAGGTGCTGGTAGCCTCGGCGATCGTGCTCTTCACGCAGTTCGTCGACCCGGATCTCGGTTGCGCGTCCTACGTCGTCGGTGACGAGAAGGCCGGTGTCGCCGTCGTCGTCGACCCCGCCTACGCGATCGAGCAGTACCTCGAGGAGGCCGAGCGGCACGCGGTCCGCCTCGTCGCAGTGCTGGAGACGCACACGCACGCCGACCACCTCTCCGGGCACGGGCGGCTCGCGCTCGAGCACGGCGTGACCGTCCACATCCATCCGCTCGCCGCCGTCGCCTACCCGCACGAGCCGCTCGCGGACGACCAGGTGCTCGAGGTCGGCTCGGTCCGGATCCGCGTCCTTCACACGCCCGGCCACCGCCCCGAGCACTGCTGCTTCCTCGCCGACGAGCGGATCCTCCTCACCGGCGACTCGCTGTTCGTCGGCGACGCGGCGCGCCCGGACCTCGCCGTCGGAGCCCGCGAGGGCGCGCGCGACCTCTTCCACAGCCTGCACCGGCTCGCGGAGCTGCCGGGCGCCGTCTCGGTCTACCCGGGACACGTCGCCGGCTCGCTGTGCGGCGGTCACATGAGCGCCGACCCGAGCTCGACGATCGCCGCCGAGCTGGCCGGCAACCATGCGCTCGCGTTCGTCGACGTCGAGGGCTTCGTGAACGCCTCGGCATCGATCTCGACGCCGCGCCCGCCGAACCTCGAGCGGATCGTCGCGCTCAACGCAGGCCCGTTCGTCGGCGCCGTGCCGCCGCTCGATCCGGCCGGCGCCGAGGGCGCGACCGTGCTCGACGTCCGCCCCGCGACGGCCTACGGGAGCGGCCACGTCCCGGGCGCGATCAACGTTCCTGTCTCGGGCTCGAGCTTCGGCACCCGCGCGGCCTTTCTCATCTCGCCGGAGGAGCGAATCGTCCTGCACGGCTCGCCGGAGGAGGTCGAGCTCGCGGCGGCGCGCCTCCACGCGGTCGGCTTCCTCGAGCTCGGCGGCTTCCTCGAGCACCCGGACACCTCCGAGCAGATGACGCCGGTCGGCATCGCCGAGCTGGAGGCGATGCTCGCCGACGGCGAGGTCGAGGTGATCGACGTGCGCGAGAAGGACGAGCGCGACGCCGGCTACATCGCCGGCAGCCGCCACATCCCCTACCGGCTGCTGCGCGCGTTCGCCGACGAGCTGCCCGCCGACCGCCCGCTCGTGACGATCTGCGAGAGCGGCCCCCGCGCGGCGATCGCGGCGAGCGTCCTCGTCGCCGCCGGCCTCGACGCGCATCCGGTCGTCGGCGGCGGGATCGAGACCTGGGAAGCCCGCGGCGGGCGCACGATCGAGTTCCGCCGCTGCGGTTCCTAATGCTCATGAGCACAAGGTTGTCTTTCGCCCGGCCGCGTGCCCTCGCGAGTGAGACAACCGCCGCGCTGACGACGCGCCGCGTGAAGTCACGTGCGAACTAGTGCTCATGAGCACAAGGTGGTTTAGCGCAGCCGCTCGGGGTCGTAGCCGCCGCGCCGCATCGCTTCGAGCAGCGCCGTGCAATGATCCTCGTCGCGCGTGACGAGCGTGAGCGCGACCTCCGTGTCGGCGATCGACATCGACATCCCCTCGCGGTGGTGCTCGACGGAGACGACGCTGACGCGCTCCTCGGCGATCAGGCCCAGGAGCTTTGCGAGCGCGCCGGGACGATCGGAGATGCGTGTCCGCACCACGAGGTAGCGGCCGCCGACGGTGAGCCCGTGGCGCAGCACCGTGATCAGCAGCGTCGCGTCGATGTTGCCGCCGGAGAGGATCACCGTGACCGGTCCCTCGCCGCCGCCGACCCGGCCGGCGAGCAGAGCAGCCGCGCCGGCCGCCCCCGCGCCCTCGACCAGGAGCTTCGTCCGCTCGACGAGGAGAACGATCGCAGCCGAGATCTCCTCGTCGGTGACGGTGACGATGTCGTCGAGCCGCTCGCGGATGATCGACGAGGTCAGCTCCCCGGGATTCTTGACCGCGATCCCCTCGGCGATCGTGTAGCCGTGCGCGGTGCGGCCTGCGAGCGGCGCGCACGCCTCCGCCTGGACACCGACGAGCCGCAGCTCGGGCCGTAGCGCGCGCAACGCGATCGCGACGCCGGAGGCGAGCCCACCGCCGCCGACGGGGATCACGACGGTGCCCGCCTCCGGCACCTGCTCGGCGAGCTCGAGCCCGATCGTCCCCTGGCCGGCGATCACCTGCTCGTCCTCGAAGCCGTGGAGGAAGGTTGCGCCCGTCGCCGCCGCGAACTCCAACGCGGCCGCGAACGCAGCATCGAGCGTCTCCGCCTCGGACTCGATCCGCGCGCCGTAGGTGCGCGTCGCCTCGACCTTGGCCATCGGCGTATCGCGCGGCATGAAGATCGTCGCGGCGATCCGCGCCTCGCGCGCCGCCCAGGCGACCGCCTGGCCGTGGTTCCCCGCCGTCGCCGCGACGACGCCGGCGGCCCGCTCGGCCTCGGAGAGCGAGTTGATCTTGTTGACGGCGCCGCGGACCTTGAAGGAGCCCGTCCGCTGGAGGTTCTCGGCCTTCAGCAGCACCGAGCGCCCCGTCATGCGGGAGAGCGTCTCGGAGCCGAAGACGGGCGTGACCCGCGCGATCCCGTCGATCCGGGCGCGCGCCGCCTCGACGTCAGCGAGTGTGGGCGCTGTCTTCGTCGCCAACCTTGAACACCTTCTCCATGATCTCGCGGACCGCGGTCAGCGGGTCGAGCTCGCGCCGGCGCACCGCGTCGAGCAGGCGCCGCAGCTCCGGGTCGTCGGCGACCGCCTGCTCGAGCAGCGCCTTCGCCCGCAGCGAGGCGACCGCGAACACCTCGCCCGCAAGGTGGTCGCCTCGGCGCTCCTCGAGCAGCCCTGCCGTCTCGAGGTGCGCGCGATGGGCCTCGACGTGCTCCCAGAGCTGCGCCACGTTCTCCTCACGCGCTGCCTCGATGAGCACGATCGGCGGCTTCCAGGCCCGGTCGCCGTCGAGCGCGAGGATCGAGCGCACCTCGTTCAGCATCGTCTTCGCAGTCGGCAGGTCCATCCTGTTGATCGCGATCACGTCGGGGATCTCCATGATCCCGGCCTTCAGTGCCTGCACCGAGTCGCCCGAGCCGGGCATCAGCACGAGCACCACGGTGTCGGCGATCCCGATCACCTCGACCTCGCTCTGCCCCGCGCCGACCGTCTCGAGGAAGACGAGCTCCTTGCCGGCCGCGTCGAGCACGAGCAGCGCCTGCAGCGCCGCCTCGGCGAGCCCGCCGAGATGCCCGCGCGTCCCCATCGAGCGGATGAAGACACCCGGGTCGAGGAAGTGATCGGAGAGGCGGATCCGGTCGCCGAGCAGCGCACCCTCGGTGAACGGGCTCGACGGGATCGACCGAGATCACGCCGACGGTGCGCTCCCGGCCGCGTACGTGGCGGACGAGCGCGCTGACGAGGGTCGACTTGCCGACCCCGGGCGGGCCGGTCACGCCGACGGCGTACGCGTTGCCCGTGTAGGGGTACAGGTCGCGGACGACGTCGTACGAGAGCGGGTCGCGGTTCTCGACGAGGCTGATCGCGCGCGCGAGCGCACGGGTGTCACCGGCACGGACTCCCGCGACGAGCTCATCCCGCGCCCACGCCTTCCGCGCGGTCACTCGTCGTCGACCCCCTTCGCCCGCCGCACGAGAACGTAGCCGACGACAGCTGCGACGGCGTAGAGCCCCGCGGCGGCCGCCCAGACCCAGCGCGCGCCGACGGCGTTCGTGAGCGGCCCGGCGAAGACCATCCCGAGGCCGAGGAACACGTAGTTGACGCTCATGATCAGCGTGAAGACGCGGCCGCGCACGACGTCCGGGGCGCCTCGCTGCACGAGCAGCGCGTTGCAGACGCCGCCCGCCCCGTTCCCCGCTCCCACCACGACCACGAACGCCGACGCGACCCAGACGTTCGGCGAGAGAGCAGCTCCGAGCACGCCGAACGCCATCAGGCTGATCCCCAGGGCGTAGACCCGCGCGATCCCGTGGCGTTCGACCCGCCCGGGGGCGAGGAAGCTGCCGATCGCGAGCGCGATCCCCGCCGAAGCCGCGAGGAAGCCGAAGCCGAAGGCGCCCGCGTTGAACGTCACGGTCGCGAGCACCACCTCCGAGACGTTGATCGCCGCGTTCCCGAACATCGCGATGCTCCACGCGACCAGCACGGCAAGCAGCGCCGGAGAGCCCAGCACAGCGCGAAACCCATCGGCGAGATCCTGGAAGTGGCCGCGCGAGAGCGCCTGGGCGGACTGCAGCGCCCGCTGCGGGATCCGCGAGAGCAGCAGCGCCGAGATCCCGAAGGTGACGGCGTTCACCCAGTACGCGAGGTGCGGCCCCGAGATGCCGACCAGCGCGCCGCCGATCAGCGGCCCGAGCCCCCACGTCACGTTGTCGGCGGTCTGGAAGAGCGAGTTCGCGTTCGAGAGGTCGGCGTTCTCGACGAGGTTCGGCAGCCCGGCGTAGACCGCGGGGCGGAAGAAGCCGTTGGCGACGCCTGTCACGCCCGCGAGCACGACGATCGTGGTGGGGCTCGAAGTGAACGGAAGCACGGCGAACACCGCGAGCCGCGAGAGGTCCGCGCCGATCATCAGCTGCTTCCGCTGGAGCCGGTCGACGAGCGAGCCGAGGAAGAGGCCGATCGCGACCGTCGGCAGGAAATCCGCGATCAGGAGCGCGCTCACCCACGACGCCGAGCCCGTGAGGTCGTAGACGTTGATCGTGAGCGCGATCGCGGCGAGCCAGGTGCCGATCCCGGACGCGAGCGTCGCGAAGAAGAGCAGGCGAAAGCTGGCTGCACGGTGCAGCAGGCCGAGTTGCCGCCGGAGCGAAGAGGACGCCACGCGCCGCGAGACGCTAACACTTGTCCGCAAGCCGGGAGTAAAGGTGCGACGAAACTAGGACGCGGGCACGAGGCGGCCCAGCGCGAGGGCGAGAAACGCGTTCTCGTCCGCCTCGCCGACCGTGACCCGAATCGCCTCCGGGGCGCCGAACGCGGCGAGCGGCCGCACGATCACGCCGAGCCGCAGCAGCTCCTGGAACACCTCGGCGGCGGGGCGCCCGGTCTCGACGTAGAAGAAGTTCGCCACCGCGGGCAGCACCGGCTCGAGCCCGTGCTCGACGAGGGTGCGCTCGACGCCCGGGCGCTGCTCCGCGTTCACGCGGCGGCGCCGCCCGAGCTCGGCCGCCTCGCCGAGGCTCGCGAACGCGGCCTCCTGCGCGGGCGTCGTCACGTCGAAGGCGCGCTTGAGCTTGTTCACGGCGGTGACGACGTCGCTCGGGCCGGCGCCGTAGCCGACGCGCAGGCCGGCGAGGCCGTAGATCTTCGAGAACGTGCGCAGGACGAGCACGCGGCGTCCGGCCTTCACGTGCTCCTCGATCCCGTCCGGGTAGTCCGGCTCGTCCACGTACTCGAAGTACGCCTCGTCGAGGACGGTGAGCACGTGCTCGGGCACGCGCTCGAAGTAGTCGGCTAGCTCGGCGCGGCCGACCATCGTCCCCGTCGGATTGTTGGGGTTGCAGATCGCGACGATGCGCGTTCGCGGCGAAACGGCGGCGAGCACCGCCTCGAGGTCGTAACGGTGGGCCCGAAGCGGCACGCGCACGGGGGTCGCGCCCATCTTGAGCGCGTCGATCACGTAGCTCGGGAACGACGGCCAGCCGATCACGAGCTCGTCGCCCGGCCCGAGCGCAGCCTGGACGACCGAGTCGATCACTCCGTCTGCGCCGGCGCCGACCGCGACCTGCTCGAACGGAAGGTCGTGATGCTCGGCGAGCGCGGCGCGCAGCCGGTACGCGCCGCCGTCCGGGTAGCGGTTGAGCTCCCCGGCACAGCGCGCGAGCGCCTCGAGCGCAGCGGGAAACGGCCCGAACGGACCCTCGTTCGACGCGAGCTTGACAACGCGCTCGAGCCCGAGCTCGCGCTGCACCTCCTCGATCGGCTTGCCCGGCTCGTACGGGACGAGCGCCTCCACCGGAGGGCGGAACGAGAAGGCCGGGCTCACTCTTCCGCGCTCGGCCCGCTCTTGCGGCGCCGCAGCGCGGCGAGCCCGCCGACCGCGACCACGGCGCCCGTCGCCACCGCGAGGGTCTTGCCGGCCCAGTGCGACTTCTTCTCCTCGGCAGCGGCCTCGTCGGCCTTGGCGCGCCGGCCGTTCGCGATCTTCACGGCCTCCATCACCGCCCAGCCGATCATCGCGTTCTTCTTGTTGAAGACTCCCATGCAGCTCCTTTCCTTTGGGCGAGGCTAGCACGGGACCAGAGGAATGCAGCCCCTGCGGCAGAGCTGCATTCCTCGGGTGAAAATCCGCCGGGGCCTGCGGGCGGCATGACCCCGGCGTGGGACGAGGGCACGTCCTGCCAGTTGAGATGCCGCCCCTGGACAAAACTTGCGCAGCTTCTTCAGGCCTGCGCGGCGGCAGGTGGACCCAGCATGGGGGAACCCATGGTTCCCCCATGAGCCCTCTCCTTCACGAGGCGCTCGCCACGGCAGAACAAGGCTGCGCCGGGCGAAGGCCGGCTCCGCCCGACTACGACGTCGCTGCGGCCTTCCGCTTCGGCGGGAGGTGAATGGCGCGGCCGAGTGCGACGAGCCCGGCCTCCTTGACCGCCTCCGAGAGCGTCGGGTGCGCGGCGATCCCGTCGGCGACGGTCTCGACGGTCGCCTCGGCGTCGATCGCGACCACGCCCGCCTCGATCAGGTCGGTCACGTGTGGGCCGACCATGACCAGGCCGAGCAGCTCGCCGTAGCGCGTCTCGTGGATCGACTTCACCCAGCCGACGGTCTCGTTCTGCATCACCGCGCGCGCGTTCGCGACCCACGGGAAGACGCCGACCGCGACGTCGTCGCCGTACTGCTCGCGCGCCTGCGCCTCGGTGAGGCCGACGCCGGCGATCTCGGGGTCGGTGTAGATCGGCCGCGGCACCGCGCGCGCGTCGACGATCGCGTCGTGGCCCATCGCGTTCTCCGCTGCGACCTCGCCCTCGCGGAACGCCGTGTGCGCGAGCTGCCAGTAGCCGGCGCAGTCACCGACCGCGTAGACGTGGGCGACGCTCGTGCGGCGGTGGTCGTCGGTCGCGATCCCCGTCCGCCGGTCGAGCGCGACGCCGATCGCCTCGAGCCCGAGCCCCTCGACGAGCGGCGCACGGCCGACGGCGACGAGCATCAGGTCGGCCTGGACGGTCTCACCGTCGCCGAAGTGGACGGTGAGCTGCGAGCCGTCGTCGGCGACCTTCGTGCACTGCTTGCCGAGGTTCAGCGCGATCCCGCGCTTGCCGAACTGCTTCGCGAGCTCCTTCGCCGCGTCTCCGTCCTCCTGCGGGATCAGCGAGTCGAGCATCTCGATCACGGTCACCTCGCTGCCGAAGCGGTTGAGGATCGACGCGAACTCGCAGCCGATGATCCCGCCGCCGAGCACCACGAGCCGGCGCGGCACGTCGGTCTGCGCGAGCAGCCCGGTCGAGTCGACACAGCGGGGCGAGTCGAGCCCTTCGATCGGCGGCACGATCGGGAAAGAGCCGGTGGCGACGATCGCGCTGCGGAAAGAGACGTCCTCGGCACCCTCGACCGCGATCGTGTTCGCGTCCTTGAACGAACCGGCGCCCTTCACCCACTCGACGCCGTTCGCCTTGAACAGGCCGGCCACACCGCCGGTCATCTGCTTGACGACCTTGTCCTTCCACTCGTTCGCGACCGCGAAGTCGAGCTGTGGGGCGCCGACTTTCACCCCGAGGAGCGGGAACGTGTGCTCCGCCTCCTTGAGCGAGAACGCGGTCTGCACCCAGGCCTTGGTCGGGATGCACCCGACCCGCAGGCACGTGCCGCCGAGCTCGGGCTCGCGCTCGATGCAGGCCACCTTGCCGCCCAGCTGCGCGGCGCGGATCGCGGCGGTGTATCCACCCGGCCCGCCGCCGAGCACGGCTACGTCGAAATCCATGGAATCTCCCAGGTCGTGGTTGAGCTCAAGGCTAGCCGAGTGACGCGACCATCACGCCGGGGCGGACGGCCTCGAAGCCGAACTGCGCGTAGAAGCCCTCCTGCGGGGAGTTCGGCTCGACGCCGAGGCTGATCCGCTCGAACCCCGCCTCGCGGGCGGTGTCGAGCAGTCCCGCGAGCAGCTCGTGGCCGAGCCCGCGGCCGCGACGGCTCGGGACGACGGCGACCGTGAGCTCGGGCGTCTTCTCGTCGACGAAGCCGAAGCCCGCCTCCTCCTCGGGGAAGAGGCGGTACCAGGCGGCGCCGACCGGCCCGGCGGTCTCGGCGGCGATCAGGCCGGCGTCGCCGGGGCGCCCCCAGCCGGTCACGTAGCGCGCGACCGGCAGGTCGGGGTCCTCGCCGACATGCCAGTAGTAGGCGTGTCGGAGCATGTCGGAGAGAAAGCGGACGTCGTTCGGTCCCGCCGGGCGGATCACAGCGCCAGGCCGGGCTCCTCGAGGAACGCCTTGACCGTTCCGAGGAACTCGGCTGCGGTCGCACCGTCGAGCGAGCGGTGGTCGCAGGTGAGCGTGAGCTGCATCAGCGGCACGATCTCGAGGTCGCCGTCCCGGACGACGGGCTTCTCCTCGATCGCGCCGACGGCCAGGATCGCGGCCTCGGGCGGGTTGAGCACGGCGACGAACTGCTCGACGCCGTACATGCCGAGGTTGGAGATCGTGAACGTGCCGCCGTCGAGGTCGGCCTGGGTGAGCTTGCCCTCGCGCGCACGGCCGACCACGTCCGCGCGCGCATTCGCGAGCTCGGCGATCGTCTTGCGCTCGCAGGACGGGATCACCGGCACGACGAGCCCGCCGGGCAGCGCCACGGCAATCCCGACGTTGGCGGTCGGGTGGAGCTCGATCGCATCGCCCGCGAAGCGTGCGTTCACGGCGCGGTGGCGCATCAGTGCGGCGGCGCAGACCTTCGTGAGGACGTCGTTGAGCGTCGGCTTCGCGCCCTCGCCGTCGTGCAGCTCGACGAGCCGTGCGCGCAGCTCCTGGGCGCGGCTCATGTCGGCCGACATCGAGATCTGGAACGCCGGCGCCTGCCACGCCTCCGTCATCCGGCGCGCGATCGTCTTGCGAAGGGAGGTGAGCGGCACGAGCTCGACGCCTTCGACCGGCGCGGCGGGAGCCGCGGCCGGGGCCGGGGCCGGTGCGCCGGCGGCCGCGCGCTCGACGTCCTCGGCGACGATCCGGCCGTCCGGGCCGGTCCCGACGAGCCCGCGGAGCTCGATCCCGCGCTCACCGGCGATCCGGCGGGCGAGCGGCGAGGCCTTGATCCGATCGCCGTTCGCGGCCGCCGCCGGAGTCACAGGCACGACGGCCTCGACCGGAGCAGGGGCGGGCGCGGCTGCGGGAGCGGCCTCGACGGGAGCGATGACCTCGAAGGTCTCGCCGGGCGCCCCGATCACGCCGATCGTCCGCCCCACCGGCACCTCGCCCTCGGCAACGGCGATCGAGAGCAGCACGCCGTCCGCCTCGGCTTCGACCTCCTGGGTCACCTTGTCGGTGTCGAGCTCGTAGAGCGGCTCGCCCTTCTTCACGGCCTCGCCCTCGGCCTTCAGCCACTTGACGATCGTGCCCGACTCCATCCCCTGCCCGAGCCGGGGGAGCTTGACCTCAACGGCCATGACTCATCCGGCTCCATTGCCACGTTCCCGGCGGGCGAGCACCAAGCCGGGCAAGGACGCAGGGAGCCCCTGTGCTTGTGACGCGGGGGCGACTGAGGACGCCGCCTGGCGCCGCGTGATCGCGCGCCGGGGACATGGAGGATGGGGCCGGGTGAGTCATCGGCCAACGGTCCTCCGAATCGCGGCGAGGACGTCCTCGGCGTGCGGGACGACGTACTCCTCCATCAGCGGCGAGAACGGCAGCGGCGTGAACTTCGAGCCGACGCGCTCGACCGGGGCGTCCAGGTAGTCGAAGGCCTGGTACTGGATCACCGCGGCCACCTCCGCGCCGAAGCCCATCCGCGTCACGGCCTCGTGGGCGACGACGGCGCGATTCGTCTTCTGGACGGACGCGACGATCGCCGGCTCGTCGAGCGGCTGCAGCGTGCGCGGGTCGAGCACCTCGACCGAGATCCCCTCCGCCTCCGCCATCTCTGCGGCCGCGAGCGCGTCGTGGACGAGCCGGCCGATCGCGACCACGGTCACGTCCTCGCCCTCGCGCTGGATCCGCGCCTTCCCGAGCGGAATCGGCTCCAGCTCCTCAGGGACCTGGCCCTTGATCGGGTACAGCGTGCGGTGCTCGAAGAAGACGACTGGGTTGTCGTCGTAGATCGACGACCAGAGCAGCCCGCGCACGTCCTCGGGCGTCGAGGCGAACACGACCTTCAGGCCCGGGATGTGGCAGAACCACGCCTCGAGCTGCTGGGCGTGCTGCGCGCCCGGCGACCAGCCGGCGCCGCCCTGTGTGCGGATCGTGACCGGAACGGTCATCTGCCCGCCGGACATGTACCGGTGCTTAGCGGCCTGGTTGACGATCTGCTCGGCGGCGAGCGTGAGGAAGTCCTCGTACATCACCTCGGCCACCGGCCGCATCCCCTGCACGGCTGCGCCGATCGCGGTGCCGACGAGCGCCATCTCGGAGATCGGTGTGTTGCGGACGCGCTCGGGGCCGAACTCGTCCAGCATCCCGACCGTCACGCCCATCGAGCCGCCCATCTCGGCGATGTCCTCGCCCATCACGAACACGTCGTCGTCGCGGCGCATCGCCTGCACGAGCGCATCACGTACGGCCTCGCGGTAGGAGAGCTCAGGCATAGACGTTCTTGAGCGCGTCCTCGGGGCGCGGATCGGTGCCGTTCTTCGCGAACTCGACCGACGCGTCGACGACGGCGTGCACCTCGGCGTCCATCGCGGCGAGCTCCTCGTCCCCGAGCTCGAGCTTCGCGCGCAGGTGCTCGATCGGATCCTGGGTCTCGCGCAGCAGCTGCACCTCGCCCTTGGGCCGGTAGAGCTGCGCGTCGCCGACGAAGTGGCCGGAGAAGCGGAACGTCTCGAGCACGACCAGCACCGGCCCGTTGCCCTCCCGCGCGTAGTCGAGCGCCTCCGTCGCGGCGGCGTAGACGGCCTCGAGATCCTGGCCGTCGGCCTTGAGCGACTTCATCCCGTAGGCGACCGCCCGCTGCGTGAGGTCCTCGATCGGCAGCTGCTGGCTCGCGGGCGTGGACTCGGCCCAGTGGTTGTTCTCGAGCACGAACACCGCCGGGACGCGCCAGAGCTGTGCGAGGTTGAGGGACTCGTGGAAGGTGCCGATGTTCGTCGCGCCGTCGCCGAAGAACGCGAGCGCGACGCGCGGCTCGCTTCGCATCTGGAACGCGAGCGCGGCGCCGACGATCCCCGGCAGGCCGCCGCCGATCACGGCGTTGGCGCCGAGGTTCCCGCGCTCGACGTCGTAGAGGTGCATCGAGCCGCCGTAGCCGTGCGAGCAGCCCTCGAGCTTGCCGTAGAGCTCGGCCATCACCTCGTTCGGCGGCGTGCCCTTCGCGAGCGTGTGGCCGTGCGCGCGGTGCGTCGAGGCGATCACGTCGCCGTCCTCGAGGGCGGCGCAGACGCCGACGGCGCACGCCTCCTCGCCGATCGCGACATGGAGGAAGCCCGGGAGCTCTCCCGCACGGAAACGCTCCTCGACCTTCTCCTCGAACCGACGGATCAGAAGCATCTCGCGCAGCAGCTCGCGGAGGCGCTCCTTCGAGAGCGTCGCTGGTTTCTTTTCTACTCGGGCCACCGGCTCGGAAGTTTATGCTGAGAGCGATGGCGCTCGCCGAACAGTTCCGTCGAATGCTCTCCGAGCTGCCTCCCGACTGGCCCAGCGCGGAGTTCGCGCTAACGGTGGCCAACCCCGCGACGGCGTCCAGGGCGGCCGCGCTGCTCGGCCCGCTCGCCCCCGGGCGCAGCGGCGCCACGATCCGATTCTCCTGCTCGCGCACCGGCACCGACAACGCCGCGAAGCTGCTCGGGAAGCTCGATCGCGAGCGGATCGCAGGCGCGCTCGAGCTCGAGGCGACCGCCGTCCCCGTCCTGGCGGCGGAGGCGGAGGAGGCGCCGGCCGCAGCGGCCTGGGCCGCGGAGCTCGCGGCGGTTCCGGCCGACTGGAGCGACATCTTCGCGGAGGTCGAGTTCAGCTCGAGCGACGACCTGGGGCCCGCCGCGCTCTGCCTCGCGCCGCTCAACCCGCTGCGCGACGGCGAGCGGCTCGCGTTCCGCTTCCGCAGCGCCCGCCGGTTCGGCTACGGCGCCGCGGAGCCGGTCGTGCGACGCTGCCTCGAGCGCCTGGACGAGGCGGGGATCCCGGGTACGGTGACGATCCTCCACGTCTTCTCGGATCTGAACCCCGTCGGGACGCAGGGCCCGGTCTGGTTCGTCGCCGGCCGTAACGTCTAGGGAAGGTCGGCTGCGAAGCCGTCGCGCCGGCAGGCTGCGGCGATCCGCGCATCACGGCCGCCGTGGGTCGCGCAGAACGAGTGCGCCGCCGCGCCGCAGACCGTGAGGCGCGCCCCGCCCATCGTCGAGGCGACGTCCGCAACGACGCAGTTTCCGGCCACCGGAGCGGACGAGCGGGTCAGATAGAACGCCGCGCCGACGGCGACCGCGACCGCCGCGATCAGGCCGGCCACGGCGAGCAGGCGCTTCTCGCTCCGGCTGAACGGCGTGTGCGAACGCTCCCACTGTCCCTCGACCGGCACGGCCGGAACTTTACGACGATTGACGACCGTCCTGCGCTTGGTCTATATTCGCGGCCTCCGGCGACGTAGACGGAGACGAAAGGCGACGGCGCCTCGGGACTTTCAGTCCTGGGGCGTTTTTGTTTGCCGGGCCTATGTGGGCTTGCCGCCGATGCCGGTGGCGCCGAGGTGACGCTGCCTCAAGACCTCTGTGGTTTCCCCGAAGGGAGAGGAATGTCTTTGCTAGCTGATGCGTGGGCCGCCTACCCGCCCTGGTTGAACCCGGGCGACAACGCCTGGCAGTTGACCGCTGCGACGCTCGTCGGCCTGATGAGCGTCCCCGGCCTCGTCGTGCTCTACGGCGGGGTGATGCAGAAGCGCTGGTCGGTGAACAGCATGATGCTCGCGTTCGTCGCCTTTGCGCTCGTCCTGGTCGTATGGGTTCTCTACGGCTTCGACATGGCGTTCGGAAACCCGTGGCACGGCCTTTCGAGCAGCGGCTTCTTCGGCAACTTCATCGGTCAGCCGGGACCCGTGCTCAACCACACGGCACTGCAGGGACAGGCCGCGATCCCGCTCGTGACGACCGGGCCGCCGTTCCACTTCCCGCAGTCGACACTCGTCTACTTCCAGTTCGTGTTTGCGGCGATCACGCCGATCCTGATGCTCGGCGCGGTGCTCGGCCGGATCAACTTCAAGGCCTGGCTCGTGATCGTGCCGGTGTGGATCACCTGCGTCTACGTCGTCAATGCGTTCCTGATCTGGGGCGGCGGCTGGTTCGCCCAGCAGGGCGCGATCGACTTCAGCGGCGGCTACGTGATCCATCTTGCGGCCGGAGTCTCCGGCTTCGTCGCCGCCGCGGTGATCGGGCCGCGCCTGGCGCGCGACCGTGAGATCGACGCACCGAACAACCTGCTGATGGTTGCCGCCGGCGCCGGGCTCCTCTGGCTCGGCTGGAACGGCTTCAACGGCGGCGACCCGTACTACGCCGGCGCCGACGCCGCAGCAGCGGTGCTCAACACGAACCTCGCCACCGCAGTCGCGTTCCTCGTCTGGGTGATCTGGGACTACTCGACGGGCCGTAAGCCGTCGCTGATCGGCAGCGTCAACGGGATGATCGTCGGCCTCGTCGCGATCACGCCCGCCGCCGGTTTCGTCAACGGCTACGGCGCGATGGCGATCGGCGCGATCGGCGCCTCGGTCGTCTACCTGGCCTACAACTACCTCAGCCGCGTTTGGCCGTTCCGCGTCGTGGACGACACCCTCGGCGTGATCTACACGCACGGGATCGCAGGGCTCGTCGGCGGACTGCTCGTCGGCGTCCTCGCGGACTCGCACATGATCGTGTACATCGGGCTCGGCAAGACCCCGAGCTTCGCGGCCGGCGGTAGCCTGCACCTCTTGAAGCTGCAGGCCGAAGCCGGACTCTGGGTGATCGTCTTCTCAGCGTGTGCAACCTTCATCATCCTCAAGGTGATCGGGCTCGTGATCCCGCTCCGGATGAGCGAGAAGGACATGGAGATGGGCGATCTGGCCGTCCACGGCCACGAGGTCTACCCCTCGGACGTCCCGTCCCTCGGGTACGCGGGCACAGCGTCCGCGATCACACCCGCGCCGGAGCCTGCCGGCTGAGCGGGACTCGATGTGGGATCGCCGCCGGCTCCCCCTTTGCCGGCGGCGATCCTGCTCCCTGACTGCGAACCCGGAGGAAGCATGGCAATCAAGATCATCGTGTCCTACGACGGAACCGAGAACGACACGGACGCGCTGGCGCTCGGGCAGCTGCTGGCGCGCGCCGGAGGCTCGCTCGCGCTGGCGTACGTCCGTCACGCGGCCGAGCCCGACGCGGAGCTCGAGAAGCGCGCCGCGGGCGAGGCCGACGAGCTGCTCGAGAACGGCGCGACGTGGCTGGGTGAGCCGGACGTGCCGCGCCACGTGGTGATCAGCGCCTCGACGCCGGAAGGGCTCCGCGACCTCGCGGAGCGTGAAGGCGCGGAGCTGATCGTGTTCGGCTCCGAGTACCGGACGACGCCGGGCCACGTCCAGCTCGGCACCTCGGCGCAGCTGCTGATCGAGGGCGGCCCGATCGCGCTCGCGGTGGCCCCGGCCGGCTTCAGATACAAGCCCGACGCGAAGATCGGCACGATCGCGGCCGTGAGCGAGAACGGCGACCCGGCGGCGAACGAGACGGCGTCATCGCTCGCGTCGGGGCTCGGGGCGACCGTCGTCCCGCGCGCCGACGAGGAGGCCGGCCTCGTCGTGATCGGCTCGAAGCCGGGCACGGCCTCGGGACGCGTCACGCTCAGCGCCGCCGCGCAGTACCTGATCGACCTGATCCTGTGTCCCGTGCTCGTGCTCCCCCACGGGACCGCGCTCCGCTTCAGGGCAGGCGCCTAGCGCCCGCTACGTCCTCCGGAGGCCCCCGCGGATCTCCCCGGCCGGGTTCTTGGCGGTGTGCACGTTCACATACGTGCCGCCGCCGAGGACCGCGGTCACCTGCGCCGCGGTCAGCGTCGCCGTTCCCTTCATGCCCGGGGTGCACGGCCCGCAGAGCGGCACCGCGACGGGCCCCGCCTTCCCGGGCTTGCCGAGGTGGATGTGCGCGGCGGTCGCCCTGCCGGTCAGCTTGCGGTAGGTGAGGCTCCAGGCCAGCTTCGTGCCCGTGAGGGTGCCCGTGAACGTCCCTGTCGCCGCGGGCGCCTTGACCACCTGCTTCGGCACCTCCTGCGCCGCGCTCAGGTTCGCGCGCAGATGGATCGAGGTGGCCGGCGGCGGCGTCGCTGCGACGGTCCCGACCGTGAACGAGCCGTGCATCACGGCATGCGCGTCGCAGACGAAGTCGACCTTCATCCCGTCCGTGAGCACGATCGTGAAGGTCTTGTCGCCGACGAAGGTGAGATCGGGCCCGGTCGTCGCGTCGAGATTCGAGCCGGCCGGGCCGAAGAGGTGGAAGTCGTGCTCCGCCGAGAGGTCATGGACGAGCAGCTGGTAGGTGCCCGGGTCGAGATGGGTCACCGGCGAGCCGTCGGCGCCCCTGAGGCTGATCGTGAAGCCGGGGCCGACGGTTCCGACCAGCTGCGGGCTGTCGGCCGACGAGGAAGCCGGAAGCAGCAGGAGCGCCGAGGCGGCGGCGAGCGTGACGAGCAGGCGCATCGTCCACACAGTACGACAGTTCGGCCGGATCGGTTTTAGGCGCGCAGCGAGGCGCCGAAGCGCTCCGCGAGCACCGTGACGATCTGCTCTCGCAGCGCGGCGCCGTCCTCGTCGGTCAGCGTCCGCTCGGGCGACTGGAACTCGACCCGGAAGGCGACCGACTTGCGGCCCGGGCCGGCCTGCTCGCCGCGGTAGACGTCGAACACGCGCATCTCGCGCAGCTCGGGGCCTGCCGCCTCTCGCGCGGCCGCGACGAGGTCGCCCGCCGGCACGTCCTCGTCGACGACGAAGGCCAGATCCTGCTTCAGCGCTGGGTAGGTGATCACGTCCTCGTACAGGACGCGCTCGGGCACCTCCGAGAAGAGCTCGGCGAGGTCGAGCTCGAACGCCCCCCACTCCCCGTCGAGCAGCCGCGGATCGAGCTGGGCGACCCAGCCGCCCTGCACCGACGCCGAGGCCGGCGTCCGCATGAACGGGTGCCCGGCGCGCTGGAAGCCGGGCTCGAGCTTGAGAGTCTCGAACAGGAGCTCGACGGCGCCCTTCGCCCGCAGGTAGCCGCCCTCCACGATCCCGCCGACGTGCCAGGGCTCGTCGGGGCGCTCGCGGCCTGACGGCAGGTAGACGTGCGCGATCTCGAACAGCGCGACGTCCTCGTTGCCGACGTCGACGTTGTGGCCCGCGGCTCCGACCAGGCCGTAGAGCAGCGTCGTCCGCAGCACGCGCTGGAACGCCGAAAGCGGCTCCGGCAGCTCGAGCGCGTTCGGATCGGGATCCTCCGCCTGGAGCGAGTAGGTGTACGCCTCCGAGAACCCGGCGCCGACCAGGACCTCCTCGACCACGCGGCGGAGCCGCTGGTAATGGGTGAGTCGCCCGAACATGACCGTGCGCTCGGGCAGGGTCGGCGGCACGTCCTCGAGCTCGAAGCGGACGACCTCCTCGACGACGTCGATCTCGCGCCGGACGTCGCGCGCGCGCCACGTCGGTACGGTCACGCGGTCGACGTCGACGTCGAAGCCGAGACGCTCGAGCCGCATGCGCTGGCGCTCCGGGGGGATCGGCAGCCCGGCGACGGCCGCTGCCCGGCCGGGCCGCAGCTCGATCGCCGCGCGCTCGGGAAGACCCGCGTGGACATCGGCGTGGCCGACCCAGCGCGCCACCGGCGAGCTCGACGATCAGCTCGGTGGCCCAGCGCGCCGCCTGCTCGGCGACGTACGGGTCGACGCCCTTCTCCCAGCGGTTGAGCCCCTCGGTGCGCAGGTGCAGGCGCTCGGCGCTCCGCGAGACGCCGACGGACTCGAAGTTCGCCGCCTCGAGCAGGATCACGGAGGTGTCGTCGGCGACCTCGGTCTCCTCGCCGCCCATGATCCCGGCGAGGGCGACGCGCGCGACGCGTCGGCGATCACGAGGTCGCGTTCGTCCAGCCGGCGGAGCACGCCGTCGAGCGTCCGCAGCTCCTCGCCCGCCGCCGCGCGGCGAACGACGATCCGGCCGCCGTCGAGCTTGGTGAAGTCGAACGCGTGGAGCGGGCTGCCGAGGCCGATCATCACGTAGTTCGTCACGTCGACGACGTTGGAGATCGACCGCATCCCGGCGGCGGTCAGACGCGCCCGCAGCCACACGGGGGCAGGGCCGATCGCGACGTCGCGGAAGAGCCGGCCGATGTAGCGCGGACAGCCCTCGTAGTCGTCGATCCCGACGTCGACCGCCTCGTCGTCTGCCTGCGCCGGGTCGGTGCCCGGCGGCGGGGCCAGTTCGACGTCCAGCAGCGCGGAGACCTCGCGCGCGATCCCGTAGATCGAGGTGAGGTCCGGCCGGTTGAACCCGGTCTCGATCTCGAGCACGTCCTCCGAGAGCGGCAGCACGTCGGCGAGCGGCGTCCCGGGCTCGAGCCCGTCGGCCAGCACCATGATCCCCGCAGTGGTCCGTGCCGAGCTCGAGCTCGCGCTCGGAGAGGATCATCCCGTCCGACACCTCGCCGCGCAGCTTGCGCTTCTCGATCACGAGCCCGTCGGGCATCGCCGCACCAGGCAGCGCGACCGCGACGGTGGCGCCGGCGCCGAAGTTCCACGCGCCGCAGACGATCGAACGCGGCTCTCCGTCCCCGACGTCGACGACGCAGAGCTGCAGCTTGTCGGCGTTCGGATGCTTGCCTGCCTCGAGGACGCGCCCGACGCGGAAGTTGCCGAGGTTCCCGTCCACGTCGGGCACGCCGAGCCGGACGATGCGGTCGACCTCGCAGCTCGTGAAGACGAGCCGGCGCGCGAGCTCGGCGAGCGGAAGCTCGAACGTGACGTACTCGCGCAGCCAGGAGACAGGGACCTTCATCAGAACTGGCCGAGCACTCGGAGGTCGTTCTCCCAGAACAGGCGCAGGTCGGGGAGGCCGTGGCGCAGCATTGCGATCCGCTCGAGCCCTAGCCCGAACGCGAAACCCGAGACCTCCTCGGGGTCGTAGCCGACGTTCCTGAACACATCGGAGTCGACGACGCCGGCGCCGCCCATCTCGATCCAGCCCGAGTGCTTGCACACCGCGCAGCCGGCCCCGTCGCAGAGGAAGCAGGACACGTCGAACTCGACTGAAGGCTCCGTGAACGGGAAGTAGCTCGTCCGCATCCGCACGTCGCGACCCTCGCCGAAGAGCGCGCGCGAGAAGTGGAGCACGGTGCCCTTGAGATCGGCGAGCGTGATGTGCCGGTCGACGGCCAGGCACTCGACCTGGTTGAACGTCGGCGAATGCGTCGCGTCGGGGGTGTCGCGCCGGTAGCAGCGGCCGAGCGAGACCATGTAGATCGGCGGCTTGCGCGACTGCATCACCCGGATCTGGTCCGGCGACGTGTGCGTCCGCAGGACGGTGTTCGCGTCGAGATAGAACGTGTCGCCCGGCGAGCGCGACGGGTGTCCCGGCTCGGTGGTGAGCGCGTCGAAGTTCTCGAAGACGGTCGCGACCTCGTCGCCGTCGTAGACCTCGTAGCCGAGCCCGAGGAAGATGTCCTCGACCTCGCGGCGGATCTGCGTGATCAGGTGCAGGTGTCCGCGGGGCGGGCGCTCGCCCGGCAGGGTCACGTCGACCGAGGGCCCCGTGAAGACGGCCTCGAGCTCGGCGTCGCGCAGCGTGGTCTCGCGCGCCTCGAAGGCCGTCTCGAGGCGCTCGCGCACCGCGTTCAGCGCCATCCCGGTCTCGCGGTCGCGCACCTCGCGGAGTGCCTGCTTCAGCTCGCTCTTGCGGCCGAGGTAGCGCACGCGCACCTCGTCGAGCGCGGCGGGCGACGCGGACGCCTCGATCGCGCTCAGCGCCTCGGTCTCAAGGGCCTGCGGGTCCATCGGAGCGCGACTGTATCGGAGCGGGCAGACTAGCGGGATGAACGTCTACGACCCGATCGCGCGGCTGTACGACCCGTGGAGCCGCAGCGTGGTCGAGGACGTCTCCTTCTACGTCGAGGAGGCGCTCGCCTCGGGCGGGCCGGTGGTCGAGCTCGGGATCGGCACCGGGCGGCTCGGGATCCCGGTCGCGCGAGGCCGGCGTCCGCGTGATCGGCGTCGACTCGTCGGAGGGAATGCTCGCTGTCTGCCGCGAGCGCGCCGAGGCGGCGGGCGTCTCGGAGCGGGTCGACCTGCGGGTCGGCGACCTGCGCGAGCCGCCGGTGAGCGAGCGCGTGCCGCTCGTGATCTGCCCGTTCCGTGCGTTCCTGCACATGGAGAACGACGACGACCGGCGCCGGGCGCTGAGCGGCGCATACGCGCTGCTCGTCCCCGGCGGCCGGTTCGTGTTCGACGTCTTCGAGCCGCTCGACGACGGGATCGAGGAGACCCACGGCCGCTGGCTCGAGCGCGAGCCCGGGATCTGGGAGCGCGCCGACTGGGACCGCGAGGCGCGGACGCTGACGCTGAGCGTTCGTGGGCCGGACGCCGAGTCGACCCTTCGTCTCTCGTGGATCTCCCCCGCCGAATGGCGCCGGCTGATCGAGGAGGCGGGGTTCGAGGTCGAGGCGCTCTACAGCTGGTTCGACCGTCGCCCCTACGACGGCGGCGAGGACTCGGTCTGGCTCGCGCGGCGTCCGGCCTCGTAGAGCGCGATCGTCCCGGCCATCGCGACGTTGAGCGACTCCGCGGCGCCGGTCTGCGGGATCGTCGCCAGCTCGTCGCAGCGTGCGAGCACGTCGGCGGGCAATCCATCGCGCTCGGCTCCGAGGACGAAGGTCGTCTGCTCGGCGGGCTCGAGCTCGGCGAGCGGCGTGCCGCCGTGCGCGACGAGCGCGATGCGCCGGCCCGGCGCCTCGTCGAAGCCGCACGCCGGTACCCGGAACGTCGCGCCCGCACCCGCGCGCAGCGCCTTCGGCCCGGTCGGGTCGGCACATCCGGCCGAGAGCGCGAGGAAGCCGGGCCCGAGCGCGTCGAGGGCGCGCAGGAGCGTGCCGACGTTGCCCGGGTCGCCCACCCGCCACAACGCGAGCCCGACCGCGGGCGGCGCTGTCTGATCCAGCCTGGGCAGCTCGTCGCGGCGGAAGACGGCGAGCACGCGCGGCGGATGGCCGAGCGTCGAGATCTCCGCCAGCAGCGCGGGCTCGACGAGCTCGTGGCGGTGCAGCCGCTCGGCTAGAGCGGGCCGCTCGACGTCGACGAGCGCCTCGACCGGGACGAGGCCGGCGTCGAGCCCGGCCAGGACGAGATCCTCGCCCTCGCAGAGGAACAGCCCGAGCTTCTCCCGCCAGCGGCGCTCGTGGAGCTTCCGCGCCAGCTTCAGCTTGTCGTTGTCGCGCGAGGTGATCGTCACAGGAGCCACTCCAGCCAGGCGCCGTGGAAGTCCGCGTCCGCGACGACGGTCGGCTCGCCGCCGGGCCACAGGCGCACGGTCATGGTGTGGTGGGGATTCGAGACGAACGCGAGCGGCCCTTCGGCCCCCGCCGCCTCGAGCGCGTCATCGACCCGCCGGCGACCCGCGGAGTCGAGGTAGCCGAGCACGGCGGTCTCGAAGACGACCGTGAGCCCGTCCGGCCGGCGCTCGGCCAGCACATCCGGGAGCAGCTCGGCGAAGTCACCGCGCACGAGTCGCGGCGGGTCGCGCCGCACCGCCTCGATCGCCGAGTCGAGCAGCTCCAGACGCCAGGCCTGGTCGGGCCACACGAACGACCGCAGGAGCCGCGCGCTCTCATCGCTCGCGAGGTCGAGCGGCGAGCGGTCGATCCCGACCCGCCCGCGAACGCGTGGCGTGAGCTCGAGGAGCTCGCCCGGCACGGCCCGCCGCTCCTCGCCGCGCAGCTCGAACGGTGCGCCTGCCGGGCCCCACGCGCCCTGCTCGTAGCCGTAGGCGTAGCGGTCCCAGACGAGGTTCAGCCCGGCGCTCGGGCCGAGCTCGATCAGGTCGAGCGTCTCGGCGCCGCTTCGCCGCGCCGCCTCGAGGAAGCACGGCAGGAGCGTCCAGCAGCGCTGCACCTCGTTCGTCTGCACCGGCTGCTCGGCAACGAACCGCCGCAGGAACTCACGATGCTCGACGAGCGCCTCCGGCACCGCGTCCCACGACGCCTCTCCGCCGAGCGCGAGGTAGTGCAGCCCGCCGGAGAGCCGAAGCGGCGTGTCCCACGAATACGACTCGACGATCGAGTCGACGAGCGGCTCGTCGGCGAGCGAGCGCCAGAGCTCCTCGTACAGCGGCGAGCGGCCGGCGGCCGACTCGGCCTGGTCGAGGAAGACCTGGCGGCGCGCGCTCAGCTCTGCAGCGCGGCCTTCGCCCGCTCGGCGATCTTGCCGAACGCAGCCGGGTCGCTCACGGCGAGGTCGGCGAGCACCTTGCGGTCGAGCTCGATCCCGGCCTTCGAGCAGCCGTGCACGAACTGGTTGTACGAGAGCCCCTCCGCGCGCGCCGCAGCGTTGATCCGCGTGATCCAGAGCCGCCGGAACGTCCGCTTCTTGTTCTTGCGGTCGCGGTAGGCGTAGACGAGCGAGTGCTCGACCTGCTCCTTCGCATAGCGGTAGCTGCGGCTCTTGAGGCCCCAGTAGCCCTTGGCCTGCTCGAGTACCTTGCGCCGCTTCTTGCGCGCGTGAACCGATCGCTTGACTCGCGGCATCTAGCGGCGCCCCAGGAGGCGGTTGATGACCTTCCGGTCGGCCTTCGCGACCGGCTGGTCCTTGCCGAAGCTGCGCTTCTGCTTCTGCGGCTTGTGCTCGAGGTTATGGCTTTTGTTCGCCGAGCGCCGAAGCAGCTTCCCGCTCGCCGTCACCTTGAACCGTTTCGCCGTCGACCTGTGTGTCTTCTGCTTTGGCATCGCTTTTCAGCACTCCTGCATTTTTGGTTGGGCCCAGCACCATCACCATGTTGCGACCGTCGAGCAGCGGCGGAGACTCGACCTGACCGATCTCCTTCACGTCCTCGGCGAGCCGCATCAGCAGGTCACGCCCCCGCTCCGGGTGCAGGTTCTCGCGCCCCCGGAACATGATCGTGACCTTGACCTTCGCGCGCTGGTTGAGAAAGCGCGCGACATGGCCCTTCTTCGTCTCGTAGTCGTGTATTCCGATCTTCGGCCTGAACTTGATCTCCTTGACGTTGATCGAGACCTGGTGCTTGCGGGCGAGCTTTGCCTTCTGCTCCTGCTCGTACCGGTACTTCCCGTAGTCCATCACCCGGGCTACCGGCGGATCGGCCTCCTTCGCCACCTCGACCAGGTCGAGGTTCTTCGAGAACGCGTACTTGAGCGCCTCCTCGACGGGCTTGATCCCGAGCTGGCTTCCGTCCTCGTCGATCAGCCTCACCTGCGAGGCCCGGATCGCTTCGTTGATCCGGTCCTGCGGCTGCGGCCGAACGGGCTCGACCCTACGCCGTGGTCTCAAATGCTCTTCACCAAGTTCAGCTCAATCCTCTCGTCTGACGACAAAACCGCTGCAAGCAGCGGCCCTAATTCCTCGTCTGACGACTCGGTTGAACCCCGCGGAGCGTGGCTCCGGAGGTGAGGAAGCGGGTCCGCCCCTGCTTTGCAGGGTCACAGCGTAGCAAGCTCGGCGAGAAATGCTTCGAGACTCGCGGTCTTCTGCTCGCCGCCGCGCTCGCGGATCGCCAGCGACTCGTCCGATTCGCGCTCGCCGTAGACGACGGTGTAGGGCACCTTGTCGAGCTCGGCGTCGCGGATCCGCTTGCCGACGGTGTCGTCGCGGTCGTCGAGCTCGACGCGGTAGCCGGCCTCGCGCAGGCGGGTCGCGAGCGCGTCCGCGGCGTCGCGGTACGGGTCGCTCACCGGCACGACGCGCACCTGCACCGGCGCGAGCCAGAACGGGAACGCGCCGCCGTAGTGCTCGATCAGGATCCCGAGGAAGCGCTCGAGCGAGCCGAGCAGCGCGCGGTGGATCACGACCGGATGGTGCTCGGTGTTGTCGGCGCCGACGTAGGTGAGCCCGAACCGGACGGGCATCTGGTAGTCGAGCTGGATCGTGCCCATCTGCCAGCTGCGGCCGAGCACGTCGTCCATGTGCAGGTCGATCTTCGGCCCGTAGAAGGTGCCCTCGCCCGGCGAGACGACGAACGGGATCTCGTGCTCCTCGAGCGCGAGCCGCAGCGCACCCTCGGCCGCGTCCCACTGCTCGTCGGTGCCGAGGCGCTTCTCCGGACGCGTGGAGAGCTCCGCGTGCGGCGTCACGCCGAACAGCCCGTAGAGGTCGCGCACGAACTCGATCATCGCGTGGATCTCGGGCTGGATCTGCTCCTCGGTGCAGAAGATGTGGGCGTCGTCCTGGGTGATGTGGCGGACGCGCAGCAGCCCGTGCAGCGTGCCGGCGAGCTCGTTGCGATGCAGCGTCGAGGACTCGGCGTAGCGGATCGGCAGCTCGCGGTAGCTCCGCATCCGGCTCCCGAACAGGAGCATGTGGCCGGGGCAGTTCATCGGCTTGAGCGCGAACGTCCGCTCGCCGTCGGGGACGAAGAACATGTTCTCGGCGTAGTTCTCGTAGTGGCCGGAGGTCTTGTAGACCTCGACGTCGTACATCAGCGGCGTCTTCACCTCGGAGTAGCCGCGCTTCAGGTTCTCGCTGCGACGGAGATCCTCGAGCGCGTTCCACAGCACCATTCCCTTCGGATGCCAGAACGGCGAGCCTGGCGAGTCGTCGGAGAGGTGGAAGAGGTCGAGCTGAACCCCGAGTCGCCGGTGGTCGCGCTTCTTCGCCTCCTCGATCCGCTCGAGGTACGCGTCGAGATCGGCCTGCGAGTAGAACGCCGTGCCGTAGATCCGCGTCAGCTGCGGGTTGTGCTCGTCTCCGCGCCAGTACGCGCCCGCGAGCGACTGAGCAGCTTCACGGCCTTGATCGGCGCCGAGGTCTGGAGGTGCGGGCCGCGGCAGAGGTCGGTGAAGTCGCCCTGCGTGTAGAGCGTGATCGGGCCCTCGGCGGTGTCGACGAGCTCGACCTTGTACGGCTCGCCCTCGGCCGCGAAGCGCTCGCGGGCCTCGTCGGCGGTGATCTCGGTGCGCGTCCACTCGCGGCCCTCGGCGAGCTCGCGGTTCACCTCGTCCTCGATCCGCTGGAGATCCTCCTCGCGGATCGGCTCGGGGAACTCGAAGTCGTAGTAGAAGCCGTTCTCGATCGGCGGCCCGATCGCGATCTTCACCCCGGGTAGAGCCGCCGCACGGCCTCGGCGAGCAGGTGCGCGGTCGAGTGGCGCAGGACGTAGAGCGCGTCGGGGTCGGCGGTGTCGCGCGTGGTGAGGATCTGGATCGGCTGGCCGTCCTCGAGCGGTGCCCGCAGGTCCTGCACGGAGCCGTTCGAGCGGACGAGCACCGCCTGCTCGGCGAGCTTCGGCCCGATCGCCCGCGCGGCGTCGAGGCCGGTGGCGCCGTCGGGGAGCTCGAGCTCCGTCGTGTCCGGGAGGACGACCTTCATCGTCCTCGCAGAATAACTAGCTCGCGTTCAGCGTCAGCGTGTGGGAGAGGTTGCCGCCGCTCGGGGCGTTCATGTCGACGGTGACGCTGTAGCTCTGGCCCCTCGCCGGGATGAAGTTGAGCGGGATCGAGATCCAGCCGTCGAAACGGAGCGCCGGGTTCGGCTGGGCGACCGCGACGAGCTTGCCGCCGGAGTACACCTTGTACGTGACGCCGATCAGCGTGCCGATCGGGTTCGTCGCCGCGAGCTGGAGCGCCGAGACCGAGACCGTCGGGCTCCGCCCCGCGGGGATCGAGAGAATCGCGTTGCGGGCATCGAACGGCGGCGCGGCCGACGCGAACGCGTTCCAGCCGGGCTTGTGCGTGTTCCCGTTGTCGACGACGCCGCTCTTCCAGAGCGTTGCCGCTGTCGTCGCGGTAGGTGAACCAGATGAACATGTTCACGAACGAGTAGCCCCTGAGGATCCCGAGCACCTGCCGGATGTTGGCCGCCTGCTGGGTCAGCGTGACGCCCTTCGGGTTCGCCGGCTTGGTCTGGTAGCCGTACTCGTCGATCCAGATCGGGGTGCTCTTGCGCTTGAACCAGGTGTTGAGGCTCTTCTCGAACCGCGGCAGCGAGGTGACCGAGACGTTCGGCCACTTCACGACCTGCGTGACGGGCGCGGTGAGGTCGGTCGGGTACGGGTGGTGCGACCACGCGTCGAACTTGATCAGCGGCTTCTGCTGGGAGACGAGCTGCGCGAAGTTGCCCGGGGAGAGCGTGTCTTGGGTCGAGTTCGAGCCGAGCGGCTTGTCGCGGCCGCGCGGCGAGGTGTCACCGGCGGCGACGAGCGCGGTCGGGCTCGCGAGCCTTGATCCCCGCGTAGGCGGCCCGGTACAGCTTGGCGTAGATCGCGGGGCTCGACGGCTTCCCCTTGGTGAACTGCGGCGCAAGGAACTGGTTCAGGTTCGGCTCGTTCCAGACCGAGTAGAAGCGCACGAACGGGTAGCCGGAGTGCTTGCCGTTGTAGCGGTTCGCGACGGCCTTGCAGAACGTCTGCCAGTCCGCGTAGTTCTTCGGCGCGTAGTTGGCACCCTTGCCGCCGTTGGCCCACTTCGGGACGCCCCAGATCGTGAACAGGATCTCCTCGCCGCGCGCCTGGGCGCCGCGGACGAGCTCGTCGAGGTCGTCCATCCGGTAGGCGGGATCGAAGGGATTGGCCGGGTTCGCCGGCCTCGTCGGCGCGATCTGCGGCCAGTACACCCACGCGCGGATCACGGTCGAGCCGACCTGCGTCGCGCCGTCCAGATTGTCGGAGCGGTCGGTGCGCCAGCGGAAGCTCGGGTCGTCGTGGAAGCCGATCCACATCCTCGGCGCGGCGTTGGCCGCCGTGGCGGCGAGCAGGACGAATATCGCAGCGGCGAGCGCGAGGCGCGCGAAGCGGATCACAGGATCGAGCTCCCTTCGTAGTCGGACCGAGCGATCTAGCCTACCGACCCGAGTAGACGGCCCACGGAGGCAGGTGTTAGCCGGGCCGCAGTTTTACCTCCCCAATACAAACGGGCGTACACAGCCAATACACAGCGTCCCTACAAGGAGACCACTGTGGCGAAGCTCCCCGTCTATGCGAAGCAGTTCGGGCCTCTCCAGGCCGAGCGCCTGCTGTGGCGCGCCGGCTTCGGCCCCCGCCCGGGCGAGGCGGCGGAGCTCGCGAAGAGCGGGCTCCACGACGCGGTGCTCTCGCTCACGAGGCCTGCCGCCGAGCAGCTCACCGGCCCGGCCCCGACCGATCGCGGCGCGCCGATCGCGCCGTACGACGCCTTCGGCCACGACCATCTCTGGTGGCTCGACCGGATGGTGCGGTCGAACCGCCAGCTCGTCGAGCGGATCACGCTCGTCTGGCACGACTGGTTCGCGACCTCGAATCTCGGCGTCGGCTCGCAGACGCTGATGCTGAACCAGAACCAGACGTTCCGCACCGGTGCGCTCGGAAGCTTCGGCGACCTCCTGCTCGCGGTCACGAAGGACCCGGCGATGCTCCTCTGGCTCTCCGGGGTGCAGAACACGGTGCGCGCGCCGAACGAGAACTACGGCCGCGAGATGATGGAGCTCTTCACGCTGGGCGTCGACAACGGCTACACCGAGGACGACGTCCGCGAGCAGGCGCGCGCGCTCACGGGCTGGAGCGGCCGGCGCAAGGACAACAATCCTGCCGACTTCGTCTTCGCCCAGCGCCGGCACGACTCCGGGACGAAGACGATCTTCGGCAAGTCCGGCAACTTCGACTGGCAGGACTCCTGCCGGCTCTGCCTCGAGCACCCGAGTCACGCCGCGTACTTCGTCACGAAGCTCTGGAGCTACTTCGTCCCGACCGCGCCGGGCAAGGCGACGGTGTCGGGCCTGACGTCGCTGTACGGGGACGGCTACCAGATCAGGCCCGTCGTCGAGGCGATCCTCCAGCACCCCGACCTCTACGACGGGCCGCGGATGGTGAAGCCGCCCGTCGTCTACACCGCCGGGCTGCTCCGTGCGCTCGGCCGCGGCGTCGACACGATCTACTGGACGCGGCTCGACGCGGGCGCCGGACAGCGGCTCTTCTACCCGCCGAACGTGGCCGGCTGGGACGACACGCGCTGGCTGGACACCGCGACCTTCCGCGGGCGCTGGTTCCTCGCCGCGCTCGCGTTCGCGACGAAGCCGCCGCAGAGCGGCTCGACCGATCCGAAGCGGCTCGTCGACCGGGCGCAGACCGCGCTCGGCGACCCCACGCTGAGCTCCGAGACGAGCAAGGCGCTGCTCGACTTCGCGAAGGCAAACCGCTCGAGCGGCGCGATCGTCGGTCGAGACGGCGCTGCGTCAGCTTCTGGCCGTGTCCCCCGACCTCCAGACCTGCTGATGGCCTGCGACGACTGCAACCGCACCGGTCTCCTCCGCCGCGCCATCGCGGAGGCGGGCCGGGGCCTGCCCGAGATCGAGCCGGGGATGCCGCTGCCTGCGGGAACCGGCCTGACGCGGACGGCGTTCGTGGCCCAGGCGGCGGGGCTCGCGCTCGCGATCTACGGCGGCACCCGGCTCTCCTCGCGGCTCCTCGAGGACGGGATCGCGGGCGCCGCGACGATGCCCGCGCAGCCGATCCTCGTCTCGGTCTTCCTCGAGGGCGGGATCGACGCCCTCTCGGTGCTGTTCCCGGCCGGCGACCCGCTCTACGCGCAGCTGCGCCCGAAACTGGCGCTGCCCGCCTCGTCGGGAATCTCTTTCGCCGAGGACTCGCGGCTCCTCTGGCATCCGTCCGCGGCGCCGCTCGCGACGCTGCACGGCGAGGGGAAGGTGACGGTGATGCCGACCGTCGGCTACGACCACCCCGACCACTCGCACTTCACCTCGCGCCACTACTGGGAGGTCGGTGCGACCGATCCGCAGCTCCGCACGGGCTGGCTCGGGCGCTACCTCGACGCGACCGGCACGAAGGACAACCCGCTGCAGGGGCTCTCGCTCGACACCGGCCTCCAGCCTGCGCTCGCGACCGCGCGCGTGCCGATCGCCTCGCTCGACAGCCCGGACAACTACCGCTTCTCGGCCGCGGGCCTGCCCGCGTTCCCGCTCGAGGACCGGATGCTCGCGTCGGCGGGCGCGCTCGGCGCCGTGCACGCGGCCGGGCGCGACCAGGCGCTCCGCCAGGCCGGCTCGGCGGCCCAGCAGGCACAGGTGCTCCGCGGCCAGCTCGGCCAGTTCGGCTCGGACCTCCACTCCCCCGTCGCCTACCCGCAGTCGACCGACGAGTTCCCGCACCGGCTCGCCGGGCTCGCGGCGATGATCGCGGCCGGGCTGCCGCTGCACTGCGTCGCGCTCACCGCGCCGGGCCGCTTCGACACGCACGCGGCCCAGCCGCAGGCGCTCTCGGACGGGCTCAAGCTCACCTCCGACTCGCTGCTCGCGTTCCAGCGCGACCTCGAGGCGCGCGGGCTCGCCGACCGGGTGCTCGTCCATGTCTGGTCGGAGTTCGGCCGGCGCGCCAAGGAGAACGGCTCGGACGGCACCGACCACGGGGCCGCCGGGGTCGGCTTCCTGATCGGCTCCCGCGTCAGGGGCGGCATGATCGGCGAGTACCCCGGGCTCGCCGGCGGCCTCGACGACCTGGGCAACCTGAAGCCGAGCGCCGACTTCCGCGGGGTCTACGCCGCCCTCATCGAGCAGTGGCTCGGCGCCGATGCTGCACAGGTGATCCCGAACGCCGCCCAGTTCCAGCGCCCGCAGCTGCTCCGGTGAGAGTCGCGGCGCTCCTCTCCGCGGTGCTCGCGCTCGCCGTCCCCGCGGCGGCGGCCGCGCCGCCCGCCCGGGTCCAGGTCGTGGCGAAGGAGTTCTCGCTCTCGCTCTCGCGCCCGTCGGTCAAGGCCGGCCCGGCGATCGTCGAGCTCGCGAACTTCGGCGAGGATCCTCACGACCTGCGCCTCCAGCGCGTGGGCGGCACGAAGGTCTACGGGACTCCGGTGCTCGACCCGGGCGGCGTCTACGACCTCTCGCTGAAGCTGTTGCCCGGCCGCTACCGGCTCTGGTGCTCGCTCGGGAACCACCGCGCGCTCGGGATGGTCGCGACGCTCCTGGTCAAGCCCTAGTGGAGCGAGAGGGGGATCGCGCTCTGCGTCGTCTGGCCGGCTGAGGTGGCCTGGAGGACGATCGTGCAGATGCCCTTCTGGACCTTCGCGGCCGGCAGGATCAGGTTGAGCGTCGAGGCGCCCGCGCCGACCGTTCGCGTCCAGGACTGCACGAGCTCGCCGTGCGGCGAGTAGAGCGTGGCGACGACACGCGCCGGCTTCGTCATCTGGACGGTGACCGCGATCCGGCTCGCACCGCTCCGGAGCTGCACGATGCTGCCGCTCACGGACATGGCCAGCTTCGCCGACCTGGGTGCGAGCACGCCGAAGAACGTGAGGTGCCGCGTGAGCACGTGCACCGCGCCGGTCGAGTCGACGAAGTAGCCGTCGAGCTGGCCCGCCGGAAGCACGTCCGCCGTGAGCCTGGGCAGCGGCGACCAGGCGACGCCGTCCTCGGAGAACGACGGCACGCCGGCCGGGCCCGCCTGGAAGACGAGCTCGAGCGGCTGGGCGAAGAGCTGGAGGTCGGTGCCGTCGGCGAACCGGGTCACGGTGACGCGGACGACGCGGCTGCCGATCCCGAACGTGCCGCCCGGTGTCGGCTCGTCGGTGACGAGGACGCGCACCGGGTCGGTGAAGGTGCCGATCCCCCAGCTCACGGTGGTGTCGCCGGAGCTCGACGTGACCGAGCCCGCCTTGCCGGGAACGGCGATGTCGGGGAGGGCCGGGACGATGGTGAAGTGGGTCGTGACCTGCTCGGCCGCGTTGAAGCCGTCGTCCATCGTCGCGGTCACGGTGTAGACACCGGGCTGGGTCGCGTTGAAGGGCTGTGTATACGAGACGCCGAAGCCGGAGCGGGATCACGGTCGTCCCGCCGGGGCCGCTGACCGAGATCGCGACCCAGCTCGCCATGTGGTTGGCGGTGAGCGTGATCGAGTCGACCGCGGACGGGGCCGAGCCGTCGGCCGGGCTCGAGCCGACGAACTTGATCGGCGGCGGCGGGGGCGGCGGCGCGACGCACGCCGTGCCGTCGGAGTTGATCAGGAGCGGGCGCACACACGCAAGCTGTGCGGGGGTGGACGGCGGCGCCGGCCCGGTGATCGCGATCGTCTGGCCGAGGAACGTCGCCGCGGCGTTGCCCGCGAGATCCTTGATCGCGCTACCCGAGTAGCTGATCGAGGCAAGATCGGCGGTCGCGAAGGGGCTGCCGACGGTCAGCAACACCGTGGTGCCGGTCACGGTCACGCTGGTCACGGCGATCGGCGTCAGGTTCTGCGACACCGTGAAGTCGCCCGGCGCAGGAGTCGAGTTGGCGTCGAGCGCCTCGTTGTAGCTGAGGGTGATGTTGCCGCTTCCGCTCTGCGCGGTCGCCGTCGCGAGGACCGGCGGCGTCGTGTCGCTGTTCGTGAACGCGACGGTGGCGGTGGGCGTGAGCGGGCTGCCGTTGACCGTGCCGGTGATCGTGGCGCTGCCGGCGGCGGAGGGCGCGGTCAGGACGGCCGTGTACGTGCCGTCGCCGTGGTCGGTCGCGTGCGCGGGCGACACAGGCGCCAGAGTGCCGGTGCCGCCGGATGCGATCGAGAGATCGACGGTCGCGCCGCCCGTGGTGATGTTGTTGCCGTACGCGTCCTTGAGGGTGACGGTGATCGTCGAGTGGCTGGAGCCGTCGGCCACGATCGTGCTGGGGAAGGCCGCGATCGTCGAGCTGCCGCCCGCGCCGGCGCCGGCGGTGACGGTGAGCGAGGCGACCGACGTGTGGCCGCTCACCGTCGCCGTGACCGCATGCAGGCCGGTGACGGTCGCCGAGCACGACGACGTCGCGTTGACGCAGGCGCCGTCGGGGACGATCCCGAAGGTGGCGGTCTGCGCGCCGAGGCTGTGGCCGTACGCGTCGGAGCCGGTGACCCCGTAGGCCTGGCTCACGCCGGCGGCCACGGTGGAAGAGGTCGGGCTGATCTGGATCGTCGCCAGCGGGCCGGCGACGAACGAGGCCGACGGCGTGGTCGGCAGCGTGACGGAGTCGGTCGAGTCGGTCGCGGTGAACGTCGACGTCTCGACCGCGGTGTCGGTGACGGTGAACGCGGCGACGCCCGACCCGTTCGTCGCGGTGGCCGACGAGACCGCGGCCGAGCCGGTCGCCGAGACCGACACGGTCTTGCCCGGCTCGGCGTTGCCGTAGGCGTCCTTGAGCGTGACCGTCACGGTCACCGGCGTGGCTCCGTCCGCGAGCACCGAAGCCGGCGCTCCGGTCACCGTGGAGGCGGAGGTGCTGACGGCGCCGGGGCTCACGGTGGTCGGGCTGCCCGAGCCGGTGCTCGAGCCGTCGCCGGCCGAGACCGTCTGCGAGCCCGCGGTCTTGAGCGTCGCCGAGAAGTTGTATGTCCCGAGGTCGCCGGCCACGTAGGCGTGCGAGCCGAGGGCGGCGGCCTGCGGGTCGGTGCTCGTCAGGCTCACGGTGCCCGCGTAGCCGGTGGTCGTGTTGCCGTAGGCATCCTTCGCGGTCACGGTCACCGTCGCCGGCGTGCCCGCGACAGCCGTGGCCGGGGCGGTGACGGCGAGGACGGAGGTCGCTGCGGGCGAGACGGCGATCGTGCCGCTCGTGCCGTTGCTCGAGCCGTCCGAGGCGGTCACCGTCCACGAGCCGGCGGTCTTCAGCGTGACGGGGAACGAGTGGACGCCGACGTCGGCGCCCGTGAACGCGTACGAGCCGGGGGACGGAACCTGCGGGTCGCCGCTGCCGAGGTTGACGGTGCCGGTGTAGGCCGGAGTCGTGTTGCCGAACGCGTCCTTTGCCGTCACGCTGACGCTGATGCCGCTGCCTGCGGTCTCCGTGGCGGGGCCGCTCACGACGAAGTTCGTCGTCGGCCCGGGTGCGAAGGTGACGCTCGCCGAGGCCGCGAGCGCCGCCGCGTTCAGCGTGCCCGTGATCGACGCGGTGCCCGCCGTCGTCGCCGACGTCAGCGTCGCCGTGTAGGTGCCGTTTGCGTGGTCGGTGACCGCGGAGAGCGAGCCGTTCGTACTCGAGAGCGCGACCGTGCCGCCCGAAGCGGTGAGGTTGTTGCCGAACGCGTCCTTGAGCTGGACGGTGACGACCGAGGTCGAGGTGCCGTTCGCCGTGATCGAGCCCGGCGCCGCGACGACCGTCGAGAGCGCGGTCGAGGCCGCCGCCGCGTTGACGTTGATCGCGGCGCTCGTGCCCGTGATCGAGCTCGTCGGCGTGTCGGTCGCGGTCACCGTCTGCGAGCCGGCGGTCTTCAGCGTGTAGGCGTTGGTCAAGGTGTGGACGCCCGCGTCCGGGCCCGTGAAGGTGTAGTTCGACGGTGCGCTCCAGGCGCCGTCGCTAGACGAGAAGGTGACGGTGCCGGTGTAGGCCGGCGTCGTGTTCCCGTACGCATCGGTGGCGGTGACCGTGACCGAGCCGGTGTTCCCGGCCGTCACGGAGCCGGGAGTGCCGGAGAGTGCGAGCTTCGACGTCGCGCCCGGATTCACGGTGACGGAGCCGGTGGTGGCGTTCAGCGTCCCGTCGGAGGCGGAGACGGTCCGCGAGCCGACGGTCTTCAGCGTCACCGGGATCGCATGCGAGCCGTTGTCGCCGGCGACGAACGTGTACGGGCCCGGCAGTCCGGCCTGCGGATCGGTACTGGTCAGGCTGACGGTGCCGGTGTAGCCGGTCGCGATGTTGCCGTAGGCGTCCTTCGCCGTCACGGTGACCGAGAGCCCGGAGCCCGCGGTGGTCGGGCTCGGGGCCGCCGCGGTCATCGTCGTTGCGGGCAGGGCCGAGTTGACGGTGATCCCGGCGCTCGTCCCGGTCACGGCGCCCGAGGTGGCGGTGACCGTGCGCGAGCCTGCCGTCTTCAGCGTGTAGGAGGCCGGGAAGGAGTGCGCGCCGTTGTCGCCGGCGACGAACGTGTAGTCGGCGGGCAGCACCGCCTGCGCGTCGTTCGAGCTGAAGGTGACCGTGCCGAGGAACGACGTGGCCGTGTTCCCGTACCCGTCGATCGCGGTGACCGTGACGTCACCCGTCGTGCCGGCGGTCAGCGACGCAGGCGTGCCGGAGAGGACGAAGTCCGAGGCCGCGCCGGCCTCGACCGTGACGGTCGGCGAGGCCCCGAGCGCGACGAGGGGCGATGAGCCTGTCGAGTTCTCCGTGGTCGTGAAGGTGCTCGTCCCCGCGGAGGTCGTCGCCACGGCGGCCGCGCCGGGATGCGCGCCGCCGGTCGTGTCCCCGTACTTGACCGTGAGCGCCGTGGAGACGGCGCAGCGTGACGTTGCTGATCGTGAGCTTGCGCGTGCCGGAGCTCCAGCTGATCGTGTTGGAGCCGGTGCCGCCCGAGGCAGTCGTGTAGTTCGGACTCGTGTTCGACGCGGTCTGCGGATCGCCCCAGCCCGACGGAATCGCGATCGCGACCGTGCCGCCCGCGACGCCGCCCGGTTGCCGCGGAGGTGTACGTGAATGTATGCGTGTTCGTCGTCGAGCCGGCCGTGACCACCGTCGGCGCGACGGTCATCGTCCCGGAGCCGTCGGCCGACGTTCACGGTGACGCGTCGGCGAGCCGGAGGTGAGCGCGATGAACGCGCCGCCCGAGACCGAGTACTCGTACGTCGTCCAGGCAGCCGCGGCGCCGATCGCGGGCATCGTGACCGGGCCGTACGTGATCGTGACGGTGTCGCCGCCGCACATGGTGACCGCGCTGAAGTTGATGTCGATCCGCTGCGCAGCCGAGTGCCCCAGGGTTCCCGTTCCGGAGCCCGAGAAGCTGATCGAGGTGTCGGCGTTCGACGGAACCGGTCCAGCCGGCCGGCGCGACGAGGCGCACCGCACCGCCGAGCAGTACCGCCGGTGGCCGCGGTGTACGTGAACGTGAGGGTATCGTTCGCACCGGTCGAGACGTTCGGCTGGTCGACCGTCATCGTCCCGGACGTTCGGCCGCATAGACCGGGATCTGCTCGCTCGTGTAGGCCGTGATCGCCGGCGTCGTAGTGTCCGACGCCGTCACGGTCTGGCCCGGCAGCGCCGGAGTATTCAGGATGATCCCGCCCGACCCACTGTCCCGCGACGAGCTTGCGGGCGTGAACGTCGGCGAGCGAGCCGCCGCCGCGTCGCTCGACGTGATCTCGAGCGTGTCGGTGACCGTGGTCACCTTGTTCCAGTACTGGTCGACCGCCATCAGCGTGACCCGTCCCCCGCCGCGGCCGCGACCTTGGTCGGCGTGCCGGGCGCCATCAGGCCGTTGACCCCGGCGCGGCGCCCGGGTCCGCCACCTGGCCGGTCAGCACCATCAGAAGCTTCACGGCCGGGCCCACGGTGAAGCTGACCGTGCCGGCGCCGGACGCTGCCCAGTTGTTCACGGTGTCCTTCGTCGTGGAGATTGTGAACAGGTTCTTGTTGATCGTCGCGGCGGCGCCGTGCGTCGGGTTCGTGAGGCCCTGGATCGTCAGCGACACCGCAGTGCTGTTGCCCACAGCGCACGCGCCGCCGCTGTTCGCGAGCGTGATCGTGACGATGTTCGCGCCACCCGTCGCCGTCGCCGAGCAGTTCACGAACCCGCTCACGAGCGCGATCGTCGGCGTCGCGGGTGAGACGAAGTTCAGGTGGTTGGCCGAGTTCGGGAAGGTGACGATGATCTGGTTCCCCGTCGCGAGGGCGCCGGAGGCGCTCGTCGTGAAGCCGACCGTCCAGTCCGCGGTCGCGCCGGCGACCATCGAGGTGCCCGCGAAGCTGATCGGCGTCGCGACCGCCGGGTCGATCAGATACGGCAGCGGGAGCCCGGCGTCGTCGAGGCGCAGCTCGAGGTAACGGCCGTCGAGCGTCCAGCGCAGCTTCTTCGGAGTGATCTTGGCTCCGTGCGCGTCGAGGAGCTGAACCGGGGCGATGCGGAGTCCCGTGTCCTTCCCTGTGGCACCGACGAGGGCGACCGAGCCATCGCCGCGGAGCTGCGGGATCATGCCCGCGGTGTCGAGCTTCCAGCGCCAGGTGTGTGTGCCCTGCAGGCGGTCGACCTGGAGCAGCTGCTCGGCGCCGGACGACCCGACGGTCACGAACTCGCGTCCGTACGGAGCCGAACGAGCGGCACCGCCGTCATACGACGTCCACGCGCCGCCGCGGCCGTCGAGCGACGAAAGCGCGACGGAGCCGCCGGCGACGCTGACCCGGAAGCCGCCCGGGGTGACCGCGCTCGAGGCGCGCTCGCTCTGGCGCGCGACGGCGTGGAGGCCGGGCCGGCGTGCACCGAGCTGCGCACCGACGAAGGCCGGCGTGCGCGGCGCGGCATTGACGACGTGATGCCCAGTCGCGGGCGCCGCGGATCGGGTTGCGGAGTCCGGCCAAACGACCAGGATCGCGACCCCGGCGGCCGCGGTGACCGCCGCGAGAGCGAGCACTCCGAGGAGCAGGCCGAAGCCCCGCGCTCGCCCGCCCGGAGTGCCTTGCCGCAGATAACCGTGTTCGCGATCCATCGTCTTCAGGCGCAACCCCTGCGCGCTGACTCTCTTTTCGGCTATTTCAGGCGCGAACGTAAGCCCCAATGGGAGTAGTCGCCCCAGGTTCACTCGAACGAGGGATCACGTACCGGCCGGCACCTGCCGACCGCGCGCGCGACTTCTCTATCTCACGAGGACGGTGAGCGAGAACGTGTTGTCGGGGCCGAGCGTCTGCATCCCCATCTCGGCCGAGCTCTGAACGTTCCTCGCGGTGAGGCGGTAGACGCCGGCTTTCGCGAACACGATCGTCCGCACGATGCCCGTGTGGGTGCGCGGATCGCCGAGCCCGAGGGCCGGCCCGGCGGTCCGGGTGAAGTCGAAGTCCATCGGGCAGGAGACTCTGATCTGGAGGCGCGTCCCCGCTTCACGACGAGCCTGGTCGAGGGGCCGGCCTGGCCTTTCGCCGTGCTCCAGACGTGGCAGCCCCGGACGACGAGGACGCCGGCGGCGAGGAGCGCGAGCCCGAGCCGTCTGGCGGTGATGCCCGCGCTCGCAGCTTACGTCCGACCTCTACCATGGCGGCGATGAGGATGCTGATCGCCGGGGCCGGAATCGCCGGCGCGCTGCTCGTTGGCGGCGGCGCGACGGCCGCGACGACGACGCCTCCGTGCGGCGGCCGCGACCTCGGCGGCAGCTTCACGGCAGTCCCGGGCAGCCCCGGCGCAGGCGGGATCACCTACCGGCTGCGGCTGAAGAACACCTCGTCCGCCGCCTGCTGGGTCTCCGGGATCCCGCACCTGCGGCTCCTCGGCGCCAAGGGCGGCGCGCTGCCGACGGCCGTCTCGGCGGCGTACCCCGGCCAGGCGACCGCCGCGAAGATCGTGCTCCGGCCGGGCCGTTCGGCGAAGGCCGACGCGCGCTTCTCCCCCGACGTCCCGGGGCCCGGCGAGGGGCACATCGGGGCATGCGAGCCGACGGCCCACCGCCTCCGGGTCACGGTCGGCGGCAGCAGCCTCACGGTCGCGGTGAGCCCGCCCACGCCGGTCTGCGAGCACGGCTCGCTCCGGCTGTCGCTGCTCTCCGCCGCCTAGGTCAGGCGAAGAGCCGCTCGGCCCAGGAGGCGCCGCCCGCGGCCGCAAAAGCCGCCGCGACGAGCAGCAGAGCACCGAGGCGCTTGCCGGACTTCCCCCACAACGCGCTGTTCCTGTTTCCGTTCACCCGGCGACTATCGACGTGCCGAAAAGGGTTTCTCATCCCCCGGGTGGGGCATACCGGGCCTCACGTGCCGCTCAACGGCCCGGAACGGTGAGGAGCTGCAGGCCGTACGGGTGGATCCGGTCCCATGGGCGGTTCGCGCCGGGCGTGCCTGCGCCGCTCACCTCCGCGTAGTACGTCCCGGCCGGGAGCAGCTGGAAGATCGCCTCCGGGCCGAGCCCGCGAACCCTCGGTGCGGCGACGAGCCTTCCCGTCGAGTCGAACAGCTGGAGGTCGTAGTCGGCCGGAAGCTGGTACAGCTGCACGCGATAGCGCGTGGTGCCGTTCGCACGGAAGGTGAACCAGTCGACGTCGCCCCGCGGATCGAGGAATCGGAGAATCGGACGGGACGGCGAGAGCGTGTCTGCGAACTGTCGGGTGTTCGGTGCGTCGTCGGCGACGAACGTGCTCTCCGTGCTCATGTTCCCCGCGGCGTCCATCGCGCTGAACGCGATCGTCGAGAACATCGGCGCCGTGAACGGACCCGAATACGTCCGCTCGCCGCCGCTGTCGACGCGGTAGTAGATGTGCGCGACGCCGCTCCCCGAGTCGGCCGCTGTCAGCGTGACCCTGCTCGCGAAGAGCCCTGCGAGTGTCGCGTCACCGGCGAGCGTCGGCGGCGTCGTGTCCGCGGCGGCTGCACCCGTCGTCACGGCGTCGGGTGCGAGCACCTCGTCCGTCGTCCCGTTGCCGTCGAGGTCGGCGGCGACTCGGGTCGCTCCGACATCCTGGCCGTCGACGTCGAGCGACAGGCGTGCGCCCTGCGGCAACGCGGGGATCAGGAAGAGCGCCTGTGAGAGCGGGCCGTCCAGGCCGAGGCTCCGGACGCGCAGCCTCGCGATCCCCGAGCCGGTCGCCGTGAAGGTCGCGTGGTAGGAGCCGGGAGCGCGGAAGAGGAACGACTGCGAATCGCCGAGGGCGTTGTAGTCGCTGTCCGGGATCGCGGTGTCGCCGGTGTCGCCGCTCGTCGTTCGCCCGGCGGCGTCGGTGACGACTCCGTCGAGGCTCCCGTCGACCGCGAGCTCGACCGCTGACCCGGCGACGGCGATCTTGCGCACGGCGGACGGGCCTCCGGCACTCGGCGTGGTGTCCGCGCCGACGCAGCCGCCGGCCGACGGCGAGGTCGTGTCCTGGAAGTACTCGACGGCGAACGCGAGCGTGCAGCTGCTCGTCGCGATTCCCATGTGGTCGATTCCGTTCGTGCCCAGGGTCGGAAACAGGCCTCCGGAGTGCGCGGATCCGGACGGAACGGTGCCGTCGCCGTCGACGTAGTCGAACGTCGCCCAGTTCAGCCGCGGATTGCTGGAGAAGCCGACGTCACCGATCGTCAGCTTGCCGTGACCGACGATCTGGGTCCATTGAACATTCGGATCCGCCGCAGTAAGCGCGTCATACGTCGCGTGGTACTGAAACGCGGAGTCGACCAGCACCGGATCTGACGCGGCCTCGACGTACGACTGGTACTCCGCCGGCCCAGCCCCGATTCCGTCCACCGAGATCGGAGCGCGCACCGCGCCGAAGTAGCTCAGGCTCGGTAGGAGATCGTGAGGGCCGGGTAGCGTTTGCAGGACGTGCTGCACCGTCTCGCCGCTCGTCGGACAAGCCGAGAAGTGCCAGTAGACGAGCGGTATCGTGACCGAGACGAGCTTCGGCGTGCACGGCTGCCCGGTGAGCATGACCGCCAGGAGCTTGGCGGCGCCGTAGAACGGCGTCGCCATCGTGAGCACGCGCCGAACCTTGCCGACGCTCGCAGGGTCGGTCAGTGCGACACGGGTCACAAGGCCGCCCTGGGAATGCGCGAGGATGTCGACCTTCTGCGCGTGCGTCTGCGCGCGCACCGAGTCGATCAGCTCCTCCAACCCGTAGGCCTGGGAGATCACGCTCTTGCGCCAGTCGTAGGGGTACTTGAACAGCGTTCGGTCGAGGACGTACCCGGACGCCTGGAGTGCGGCGATCGTCTTGTCGTACTCGTCCTGGTTGAACGCGCTATAGACGATGTCAGTTGCCATGAGCGGAGCCGGGCACGTCGATTCACCGTTGCCGTGATCGGTGAGTGCAAGGGCCTGGAACGCCGCGTCGCTGAGCAAGCCGCCGTACGGCCAGAGGTTGAGGAGCGTGATCGCGCACGACAGCTTGCTGCCGAGGAGCCCGGGAACGAAGATCAGCGGCGTCAGCGTTGGGCTGATCGTCACCGTTCCGGTGCCCGAGTGGGTCTGGTCGGTGACTGCCGACGCCGAGGTCGCGTAGTCGCCGCCCGTGAGTGCGCCGTCGATGCTCACCCCGAAGCCGAACAGGAAGTTGCTGTGGGCGGGGAGATCGAACGGGCCTGCCCAAGTCAGGGTCTGGCCGATGACGGTCGGGTCGCTCGTGATCTTGCCGGCCGTCGAGCCCGGGGCGTACGTGAAGCCGTCTGGCAGAGCGGCCGAGATCGACGACACCAGGATGTCGTGGTCCTGCACGTTCGAGACCTCGATCGCGAGGCTGTCCGACGTCGTCCCGCCCGGGATCGGCGACTGCTGAGGGAGCACGCTGACGTTGACGCTGTTGTCGACGGGAGGCGGCGCCGTGCCCCAGCACGGGATCCCGAACACGTTCACGGGGCAGAGGACGTCCCACGGCTGGCTGTCCCAGACCTCGACGTCCGTTACCGGGGTGATGTACCGGCTCATCTGGTCGAGCGGTATGAAGCGCGCGAGGCAGGAGCCGCCGCCGTCCTGGGCGACGGCGTAGCCGCAGTCGTCGGTCTGCGCGAGAGAGATCCAGGTTCCCGGAATCCCGTCGAGCTCCTCGGTGATCGCCTGCCACGCCTCGTTGGGACAGAGGTACTTCGACGGCCCGGGGGGGTCGGCCATCACGAAGGTGTTCGCCCCGCCGCACGTGTTGCTCGTGAAGTACAGGCTCCAGCCGGGGCCGCTCGAGCTGCCGTCGGCGAGGACGCGGCCGTCCGGGTTGTAGGTCCAGGAGAGCGGCTCTGCCACGACGGGCGAGCCCGCCCCCAGGATCGTGCCGATCTCGAGCGGCGTGTCGTCCATTGTCACCCAGTTCGGCCCCGAGCCGTCGCGGGCGGGGAACTTCCAGCGGAAGGTCGGATACCCGGCCTGCTGGCCCTCGATCGAGGTGAAGCCGATGGTCGTGATCGCGCCGAGTTGCGGGAGTTCCTGCGAGGGCGCGGCGACCAGGTTGCGGGCCGCGGAGCCGCCGCTGAGGATGCCGACCGCCAGCACGGCCCCGAGGGCAACCATCGACAGCCGGCGGCTTCGCATCTCGCACTGATGTTCCCCGGCGGCCGAAGCTCCGTCAATTGGCGCCTGACGCCATGTCGGTAAACGACATGGCTCAGTCGAAGACGATCACGCCGCGGCCCCGGAGGCCGCCGGCCTCGAGCTGCCGATGCGCATCGGCGCACCGCTCGGGCGGGAACGTGTCGGCGACGCGTAGCGCCAGCACGCCTCTGGCGGCGAGGTCGCTCAGCTCGCGCAGCCACTCGGTCCGCTCCAGCACCTCTGCGACGAGGACGCGGTGGATCGTGATGCCGTCCTCGACGTCGCGGCCGTCCCAGGTCCTGACGTAGGCAAGCGCGCCGCCGGGCCGGATCGCCGGGAAAGCGCTTCGACCGAGCAGGGCCGTGTCGAAGACACCGTCGACTCCTCCGGGAAGGACATCGCCACGCGGCACGACGACGTCGGCGCCGAAACCCCGGACCAGCTCCTCGTCCTTCGGAGCGGCGTCCGCGATCACGCGGAGGCCGTGCAGCTTCGCGATCGGGATCACGTAGGACGCGAGCAGCCCGGCGCCGCCGGTGACGAGGAGCGTCTCGCCCGGCTCGAGGTCGAGAAGCTCCAGGCCGCGGAGGGCCGTCAGGCCGTTCATCGGCAGCGTCGCCGCCTGCTCGAGCGTGGCGCCCTCCGGGATCGGCACGACCGACGCCTCGGGAACGACGAGGAGCTCCGACTGCGCGCCGCCATCCGCGCGTCGCGGCGAGACAGCGGCCATCACCTCGTCGCCGACGGCGAGCCTCTCGACGCCCGCTCCGACCGACTCGACACTCCCGGCGGCGTCCATTCCCGGCACCCACGGCGGCGCCAGCCCGTCGGCGCCGCGCTGGCGCAGCGCGATGTCGGTCGGGTTGACGCCGGCGGCACGGACCGCGAGCCGCACCTCGCCCGGCCCCGGCTCGCGGACCTCGCGCTCGATCACGCGCAGGACTTCGGGCCCGCCCGGCTCGACGACTCCGACCGCGCGCGTCACAGCCATTCGAGCAGCTCCGCCACGGTTCCCACAGTCAGGTCGGGCCTCTGCTTCTCCGGCACGCGGGCGAGGTCGAGGTCGGCGCTGATCCCGCTGCGGACAAGGACCGTCGTCGAGCGGCCGAGCCGGCCCAGCGCGACGTCGAGGCGGAAGTCGTCGCCGACCACTGCGAGCTCCTCGGAGCGGACGCCGAGCAGCTGCCGCATCACGCGTACTGCCGCCTGCGACGGCTTGCCGACGACGACGGGCCGCGCGCTGCTCGCCTTCGCGATCGCCGCGGTGATCATCGCGCCGCGGCTGAGGATCGGGCCGTTCGCGCCGGCGTACGCCGGGACGTAGCTCGCGGTGAGGAGCTTCGCGCCGGCGATGACGGCGCGCGCGGCGCGCTCGAGCTCCGCGAAGTCGACGTGATCCGAGTGCGCGACGAAGACCGCGTCGACCGGGCCGCCGTCGTCGACCATCTCCATCCCGACGCTCGTCATGTACGCACGCGCCGATTCGCTCGCGAACGGGATCACACGCATCCCGGCGCGGTACGCCTGCACGGAGCGCAACGGCGTGAGCGCCTGCCCATCCGCCACCGGCAGCCCCGCGGCGCGCAGCTGCTCCGCGAACGCGTCCGGCGGCAGGTGGCTGCCGTTCGTGAACACCGCGAACGGGCGGCCGGACGCGACGATCCGGTCGAGCACCTCGCGCGCACCGGGAATCGCGTGCACCTCATCCGGGCCGGTGCGGTGCACGAGCGTGCCGTCGATGTCGAACACGAACGCGCGGACGCCCTCAAGAGGCACGGCGCCACTCCACGAGGTCGTCGCCCTTCTGCACGCGCAGGTACGAGATCGAGCGGCGCCGCTCGACCTCGCGCAGGAGCCGGACGAGCGGGTGGTGGCCCGCGACGGTGACGGACGCACGCCCGCTCGCCGATCGGCCGGATCGCGTCCACCTGCTCCGCCGGCATCGTGAGCCGCAGGAGGAGCTCCTCGTCCGAGATCCCCGCGCCGAACCGCTGTCGCGCGCCGTCGAGGCTGACGGGCTGCGCGTCGCGCAGCGACTCGGCCTTCGGGAGCGAGAGCACCCGGTCGGCGACGTCCGGATCCGGCGGCGCCGGAAACTCGCCGTAGTGGCCGAGGAAGTAGCGAACGGTCTCGTCCGAGACGGTCGTCCAGCGCTCGGCGTCGACGACGTTCCGGAACGCCTGCGTCGCCATGAGCTGCGAGACGGGCGTGACGAGGATCGGATACCCCATTTCCGCGCGGACGCGGACGATCTCCTCGAGCACGGCGGGAAAGAGCTCGGGGCGGCCGATCTCCGCGAGCATCCGCGTCGTCGTCGTCACCATCCCGCCCGGCAGCTGGTGGTGGTAGTAGGCGGCGTCGTACTCGCGCGGCGAGCCCGGCGGCAGGCGCTTCTCCCACACGAGGTCGCGGAAGTAGGCGGAGACCTCCGCGAGCGCCGCCGTGTCGAGCGAATGCGTGTAGCCCTCGGCCTCGAGATTCCTGAGCGTCGACTCCACCGTCGGCTGGGACGTTCCGCTCCCCGCCGGGCCGACGGCGGTGTGGAGGACGTGGAAGCCCGCGTCGAGGCCCTGCATGTAGACGTGCGGCGCGAGCCCGATCGTGCAGTGGCTGTGCAGCTCGACCGTGCGACCCGTCGCGACGAAGTGCGGCGCGAGCTCGCGCACGGCGTCGGTGGTGAGCAGGCCGCCGGGGTCCTTGAGGTAGAAGCGGTCGATGTCGGCGCAGTCGGCGAGCGCAGCGACCCGCTCGGCGTAGTAGGCGTGCGTGTGGACCGGGCTGATCGAGTACGTCAGCCCGACGACGATCTCCTCCACGCCCTCCTCGCGCGCCATGCGCGCGGCGCGGCGGAGAGCGGCCGGATCGTTGGCGGGCTCGGCGAACTGGAAGCGGCGGATCCCGTTGCGGGCGACGCACCGGAACGCGAGGCGCATCACCTCGTCGTCGCACGGCTGCCACGCGATGAAGCGCATCCCCGTCGTGATGAAGTTGAGCTTCGTGTCCGGCATCGCGGCGCGCATCAGCCGGATCAGCTCCCACGGGTCCTCGCGATGGAAGCGCACCGAGACCGCCATGTGCGTGCTCGACGTGAAGTCCAGCGCGTGGAACCCGACGCGCTCCATGGTCGGCGCGATCGCGAGGATGTCGAGCGCGGTGAGGCCCGTCGCGCCCCAGAGGCTCTGGTTGCCGTCGCGGGTCGTCGTGTCGACGAGCTCGACCGAGCGGCTCACGACTCGACCCGGAAGAGCGGCGCCCCGTACTCCACCGGCTCGCCGTTCTCGACGCAGACCTCCGCGATCGTGCCGGCCAGGCCCGCGTGCACGGAGTTCATCATCTTCATCACCTCGATGATCCCGACGATCGTGTCCGGCTCGACCGCGGAGCCCACGCCCACGAACGGCGCCTCGCCCGGCGCGGGCGCGCGGTAGAAGGTCCCGAGCATCGGAGCAGCGATGACGTCGGCCGCTTCCTCCGGCACCACCGCGGCGGCCGGGGCAGCGCCTCGCACGACGTGGAGCGACAGCTCCCCGGTCTCGACGCGGAGCTCGTCGAGGTCGGACTCGTCGATGATCCGCAGGATCTCGCGGACGTCGTCGTCGCTCAGCGGCACGTCAGCTCTTCGTCTCGCCGACGCCGAACGCGCTCATCACGAGGGCCATCGCCGAGGTCGCTGCAGTCGTCCCGGCCGGTTTCTGCACCGCCGTGACCGGCCGCGACTGGACGACGAAGAGCTCGCCGTCTCGGGCGATCGCCCACTCCACGTCCTGATGCGAGCCGAAGTACCGCTCGATGCGGCCCGCGACGTCGACGAGCGCGCCGATCGCCGCGGCGTCGAGGCACGCGATCTCACGCCGCTCCGCCGGCACCTCTCTACGGACGGCGCCGCGCCCGGCGGCATCCGGCACGTACTCGACCTCCTTCGCGTGCACGTGCTCGCGCACGACCTCCTTCGTGACCTTGCTGACGAGGTAGTCGTCCGGGGTCACCTCGCCGCCCACCACCGCGAGGCCGAGGCCCCAGCTCGCGTTCACCGCGACCATGCTCGGGTCCCCGCTCACCGGGTTACAGGTGAACAGCACGCCCGAGACCTCGGCGTCCACCATCTCCTGGACCGCGACGCCCATTGCCGGCTCCTGCGCCTCGAGCCGGGCCCGGTAGCTGATCGCAGGCGGGCTGTAGAGGCTCACCCAGCAGTCGCGCACGGCGTCGCAGACGTGGTCGGCGCCGCGCACCCAGAGGTACGTCTCCTGCTGCCCGGCGAACGTCGCGTCCTGGCTGTCCTCGCCGAGCGCGCTCGAGCGGACGGCGACCGGCGGCTCGCCGAGCTCGGCGTATCGCCGCGCGACCTCGTCCCGCACCGCCTCCGGGACGGGCGCCGACCGCATTGCCTGGCTGATCGCATGCGACGCGGCGCCGACTGAGTCGACATCGTCCGGCGACAGCCGCGACATCTCGGTCGCGATCATCCCGCCGAGCCCCGCCTCGTCGACGAACGCGCGGAACGCGGACGTCGACGCCGCGAACCCGGGCGGCACCGGGATCCCGGCGGCGATCAGCTCACCGAGCGACGCGCTCTTGCCGCCGAACGACCCGCTGTCCACCCGTCGCAGCTCGGCGAGCTGACGCGTGTGAGCGACGCCGCTCACTCGAGGATCGTCACCGTACCCGCGGTCCCGTCGACGCGGATCATCTGTCCCGTCTTGATCGAGGAGGTCGCCCGGCCGGTGCCGACGACGGCCGGCAGCGCGTATTCGCGGCAGACGATCGCGGCGTGCGACATCACGCCGCCGATGTCGGTCACCGCCGCCTGGATCTTGGAGAAGATCGGCGCCCAGGCCGGCGAGGTGATGCTGCAGACGAGGATCTCGCCGTCGCGGACGTCGCCGATCTCGCTCACCGTCCTCACGACGCGCGCGGGGCCCTCGACGATGCCGGGCGAAGCGGCGGCGCCGGTGAGCTCCGGCCCGCCCTCCTGCTCGCGCGCCCACGCGTGGACGCGCTGCGTCGTCACGCCCCAGAGCATGATCAGCGCCGGATCGAGCATCTCCTCCGGCACCGCGCCGACTGCGGGCGGCGGCGTCCATTCGCCGAGCCGCTCGAGGATCTCCTTGCGGCGCGCGACGATCGGCGGCCAGTACTTCGGCCCGCGCGCCGGCCCGCCGGTCGCCCACGTCAGCGCGAGCTCGTCGAGCGCCTCGTACACCTCGAGCCGCGTCAGCTGGAAGATGTCGTCGCGGTGCTCGAAGAACCCGTGCGCGACGAACAGGTCGCCGAACTCGCGGATCTTGTTCCACCACTCCGTGAGGAACCAGTAGTCGCAGATGAACTTGTGCTCCTCGACGTACGGGAACACCGTGCGCGAGAGCGCGAGCAGGTCGTCGAATCCCTTCCGCGCGTCGTCGCCGAGCAGCGCGGCGTACTCCGTCGCGAGCTTCTCCCGCGTCTCGGCGATGTGCTCGGCGGGCCGCTCGATATCCACGCCGGCGTTGAGCGCGCCGATGTGGCCGATCAGCGACGCGTACGGGATGCGCGGGTCGTCGAGCCAGCTCGTGTACGTGTGGTAGAGGCCGTCGCCCGTCGCCATGTGGAACCAGGGCTCCTTCACGTCCTCGAGCTCGGCGAGCCACGCGCGCCCGGCCTCGCTCTCGGAGAGCACGGCGTCGATCTCCGCGGGCGAGCGCCCCTCCACGAACGCGCCGTCGACCCCCGTGTCGATCGCGAGGTGCGCGAGCCGCCGCAGCTCCTGGTCGGGCCGGAAGAGGAGCACGTCGAGGCCGGCGACCATCTGCGCGATGTGCTGGTCGGGGATGTCCGGCAGGTTCGCTTTGCACAGCTCGGCGAAGGTCATGTACGCGCCGTAGCCGAGCAGCAGGAACTCGAAGTGGTGCTGCCACATCAGGTCGAGGAGGCGCAGCGCGTGCCGGTAGGCCTGGATCACGGCGCAGAAGCTCGTCTCGTCGTCCTCGAACGCGACCGCGTCGGGCTCGTACTCCCCGAGCTCCGGAACCTCGAGCTCGCCGAGCTCCACGATCAGCGCGTCCATCTTCACGCGCCACTTCCCGTAGAGCTCGTCCCAGTTCGCGTAGTAGTAGCCGGCGCGCGCCTGGAAGTACCCCGCGCGCTCGCCGATCTTCGCCGGGTCGAGGACGGGGTTGCCGGAGATGTAGATGTAGCCGTTTATGCAGCGCCAGTCGATGCCCATCGCCGGCGGGACGGCGAAGACGCGGTTCTGCCAGTTCCCGATCGCCTGGTACGGGCTGTCGCAACAGATCGCGTCGAAGGCGGGCATCGGCACCGGGAAGTGCATCGAGTTCCAGAACCAGAACCGGTGCTCGTCCTCGGCGCGGCGCTCCTCGTCGAAGCGCGCGTAGTAGGGGTACATCTCCTCCCAGCCCTCGCAGCCGGGCGGGGTCTCGATCTCGTAGGGGCTCGGGAAAGAACCAACCGCTGACGGTGCTGCCATGGTCAACAACCTCCTCGGAGCCGGGGGACTCGATTCTTTCAGACTCTTACAGGACCCAGAAGCGCTCTCCGCGCTCCGCTTCGAGCTTCGCCAGCTGTTCGCGGTGGATCTCGCGGACCCGGGCCGCCGTGATCGCCTCCTCGGGGCTCACCTCTTCGATCGCGAGGCTCGTCTTGTCCTCGTAAAGGTGCTCGCCCGCGAGCCGGGCCTGGCTGTCGTAGGGCCAGATGAACGCCTGCCGGCTCGACACGTGGTAGAGCAGTTCCGGATCGTCGACCTCGTAGCCGATCGCCCGCAGGTCGGCGCCGCGGGCGAGCTGGTGGAAGGTGATCTCGTCGCAGATTCCCCAGTCGGCGACCGAGAGGCGGTCGTCGGAGTGCCAGAGGACGGAGTCGCCCACGCTCTGGTAGAAGGCGAGCACGCCGTCCTTGCCGGTGATGACGGCGGGGCTCGCGCCCCAGGTGACCCGGTAGACGGGGGTCTCGACGATCATGTCGGGCTGGAGGATCCGCTCGAACTCGCCCGCGCCCTCGAGGTGCACGTGGCGCCAGAAGTTGAGCAGCATCGCCCGGTGCAGCGGATTCGTCGTCACGGCGAGGAGCTCGGCCGTCGGGATCATGCAGTCGTAGACGGCCTTCTCGAACCTGTTCATGCTGTGTTCAGGGCAACGGCGGCGCCGACGAGCGCCTTGAAGGCTTCCTCGTCGATCGGCTCGCCTTCGCGGAAGTCGATCGCGCGCCTGACGTTGCCCTCCAGGCTCGAGTTGAACAGGCCCGCGGGGTCTTCGAGCGACGCGCCCTTGGCGAAAGTCGTCTTCACCACGCTCTTGTACGACTCGCCCGTGCAGATGATCCCGTCGTGGTACCACGTCGGAACCCCCCGCCACTTCCACTCCTCGACGACCTCGGGGTCGGCTTCCTTGATGAGAGCACGGAGCCGGGCGAGCGTCTCACCGCGCCAGTCGCCGAGGTCCCTGATCCTCTGGTCGATCAGCTCGGAGGGGCTCGCCGTCACGACGTCCATTCATACCAGGACGGCTCAGGGGCACTGCGACTTGATCGAGCCGGCGATGAAGTTGGAGACGCTGTATTTCTCCCCGTTCGAATCCGCCTGCCAGTAGTTCGTGTAGTCGGCGCGCACTTTGAAGCCGATGTAGTTACGAGCCCGTGCGCACGGCTCGTCTCCGGACTTGACCGCCGGAGCCGGGCCCCATTCGAGCGTGGAGCCGAAGACGATCATGTCGATCGCGTCGCCCTGCTCGACGGAGGACTTCGTGCGCACGGCGCCGTTCGAGACCGCCACGAGGAACGTAACCGTCGTCGTGCCGCCCTTCGTCGCGCTCCACCCTTCTGCCGCCACGGCGAGCTTTCCCCTGATCACCGAGCTGTTGCCGAGCTCCAGGTTGATCGTCGGCTTCTTCACGCCCGCCTCGAGATGCCCTGAGACCGTGATCTGGAAGAGCCTCACCTTGCCGGCTGCAGGCAACGGCGCGAGCGAGACGCTGCCGAGCGAGCCCGGAGGGGTGAACGCGGGTGCCGCCGATACGAGGATGCCTGCCGTCGCGGCGACGACAATCACTGCCGCAGCTACGCCTTTCACGCGGCGATGATCACACACCGAAAAACGGCATGCAAGGGACGGTGGAGCCTCAGCTCACCGCTTTCTTCACGAGCGAGACGATCCTCTTCTCTTCGGCCGCGCTCAACGTCTTCAGCGCGAACACGGTCGGCCACATGGCGCCGTCGTCGAGGTTCGCCCTGTCGCTGAAGCCGAGCGTCGCGTACCTCGACTTGAACTTCTCGGCGCTCTGGAAGAAGCACACGACCTTCCCGTCCCGGGCGTACGCCGGCATCCCGTACCAGGTTCTCGGCTCGAGGTCCGGCGCCGTGGCCTTGACGATCGCGTGAACCCGCTCGGCCAAGACGCGATCCGCCTTCGGCATCTCTGCGATCTTCGCGAGCACGTCGGCCTCCCCGTCAGCCTTTGACTTCTGCGCCTTCAGCTCCTTGGCGCGCTCCTTCATCGCGGCTCTTTCTTCCGCTGTGAATCCTTTCTCGGCCATCGCGCTTGCGAGTCTAGAGGTCGGCGATCAGCTCATCGAGCTCCGGCACATGCTCGCGGAGGCTCGAGAGGTTGACGACGATGCCCTCCTGCGTGCTCCGCGCGAGCACCACGACCGCCTCCTCGTCGAGCGATGGGTTCTCCTCGCGATGCGGGACGTACGGCGGCACGTAGACGTAGTCGCCAGGCCCGGTCTCGATCCGCCGCTCCTCGCCGTTCTCGAGAAACACGAAGACCGGATGCCCCGAGACCACGTAGATGCCGGTCTCCGCCTCGCCGTGGTGATGGTCGGCCGAGACGAGCCCCGGCCCGACGCGGTTCTTGCCCATCCAGATCTTCCGCGAGCCGTTGCGCTTGCCCGAGATCGCCTCGTACCGGCGCATCCCAGGCGTCTGGGCGGTGTCCTCGCTGAGCTCGTCGTGCCGAGTGTGGTGCAGCTTGACGTGCCAAGCCGCCGTGCCGGCATCGAGCTCGTGGTCGTGATCATGGTCGTGGTCGTGGTCGCTCATTGTTGCTGCCCTCCGCCGGCTAAGAGACGAACGCTTTTCGCACATTCGCGGCCGACCACGTGGCGCTGCCGTGTGGCCTTGGTATTCCCTTGCTGTTCAGGTTCTCGGCGATCTCCTCGAGTGACTTCCCTTTCTCGAGCATCGCTCCGATCCTCATACGCCAGCCATAGTCCATTTTGTTGCAGCGCACGTGCGCAAGCCGGACATTCCAGGGGACGAGATAGCCACCATCCTTCTTGAGTCTGGGGTAGTGGTCGGCCGAGGGTGCCCAAGCCGTCATAGGAGTGGATTTCGGATCGAAATGACCTCGACCCACGTGGCAATAGCAGTTCGGCATCTCACAGCGGAGCTCGATGATCTGGCCATTTTTAGCCATCTGCACGAGGACACCGCTAGTGCCCAGCGCTTCTAGTCGGCCTGCGACCGTCTCTCCCAGGACCGCTTCAGAGCTTGTCGTTTTTCCCGCCACGCCTGTTCTCCTTGGTTCGCAATGCAACATTTCGCCGCGCCCGACATGCGCGGGCGCGGCTCACCGACGTTGATCCTCGAGAACGAACGTCCGGAAGTCGTCATGCTCGCGCGACAGCGCGGGCGGACTTCCGGACGGAGTGGGCGGTACTGGGCTCGAACCAGTGACCCCCAGCTTGTCGAGCTGGTGCTCTCCCAACTGAGCTAACCGCCCCTGGATCGCGGAGTCTACCGACAGAGAATGAATCGGGATGCCGATAGAGAACAAGTGCTGCCATGACGCATCCTGCGACCTCTCCGTTGACGCAGTACGAGCGTGAGCTCGCCGCGCACCTCCTCGCCCGCGGCTGGAGCCTCGCCAGCGTGGCGCGCGCGCTCCAGGGCAAGCGCGTCGGGATCTACGGCTCCCGCGCGGCCTAGCTCGGCTTCTTCTTCGCCGCCCGCCTTCGCAGCAGCCACCAGACGACAGCGCCGCCGATCACGGCGCCCGCCAGGATGCCGAACGCGATCCAGCCCCACTGCGTGCCGCTGCTCTCGGGCTGGTTGTTCGACGCGGCAGCGGCTCCGGCGGCCGCGGCGGCCCCTGGGCTCACGGTCGAGCCGGTCGTCGCCGCCGTGGTGGTCGTGGCGGGAGGCGCCGCGGTGACAGTGACCTGCTGGGTCTGCGTCTGGGTAACGGTGACCGTCGTCGCCGGAGCGGTCTGGGTCACGGTCACCGGCGGAGTCGTCTCGGTCACGGTCGGCCCCGGCGTCGTCACGGTCACGGTCGTGGGCGGGACTCGCACGGTTTGCACCGGTGCGGTCTGAGTCGTCGCGGTCTCCGTCGTGGTGAGCGCCTGGGTCGAGACCGTCGGCGCGGTGAGGGCCGCGGACGTTCGAGTGCCGGCGGCGGTGCTTCCTCCGCCGCACGACGAGAGCGCGACCGCGGCGAGCAGGCCGAGGGCTGCCACCGCCGCGAGCCTCACGGCGACGGAGATCCGCGACCTCCAGCGCTGAGTCATCGCCGAAGTCTTGCGCTCGCGCCGGACGTGGCGCTCAGAGCCGCTCGAGCGGCGCGTACTCGAGCATCAGCCGCCGCTCGGTCTCGTCCCCTTCGAAGCGCACTGTCACGACCCCGCCCGGCTCGATCCGAATCACGACGCCCTCGCCCAGGGTGCCGTGGCGCACCGAGTCGCCTGTCGAGAGCTGCGGGACGTCCTCGCGCGGCGTCACCGCCGCGGCGCCCGGCGCGTTGTAGCTCGTCCACGAGGTCGGCCGCAGCCGCTCGCGCTCGATCCGCCCCTCGGGCAGCTCGTCGAGGAAGCGCGACGGCAGGTTGTGCGTCTGCCGGCCCCACAAGAGCCGCGACGCCGCGTGGGTCAGCGTCAGCCGCTCCTTCGCCCGCGTCATCCCCACGTAGAACAGGCGCCGCTCCTCCTCGATCCCCTGCTCCTCGACCGAGCGCGCCGACGGGAAGATCTCCTCCTCGCAGCCGACGAGGAAGACGCCGCGGAACTCGAGGCCCTTCGCGTTGTGCAGCGTCATCAGCGTGACCGCGCCCGTCTCCTCGGCGATCGCGTCCTGGTCGGAGAAGAGCGAGATCTCCTGGAGGAAGCCCGAGAGCGAGGCGTCGGCGGCGGTCGTCTCGTACTCGCGCGCGCCGTCGACGAACGCCTCGAGGTTCTCGATCCGGCCGCGCGCCTCGACCGTCCGCTCCGCCTCGAAGGCGTCGACCATGCCGCTGCGCTCGATCACCGAGGCGAGCAGCTCGGACACCTCGAGCTCCTGCGCCGAGGACTGGAACGAGAGCAGCAGCGTGTGGAGGTGCTGGAGCGCCCGCAGCGGCGCGCCGGAGATCCCCGCGTCCTCGGGCCGCGCCAGCGCCGCGAACAGCGAGATCCCCATCGCATCGGCGTGCGAGCCGAGCCGCGCCAGCGACGCATCGCCGATCCCGCGCCGCGGCCGGTTCGCGATCCGCAGCAGCGAGATCGCGTCGGCCGGGTTGTCGATCACCTGCAGGTAGGCGATCGCGTCCTTGACCTCGGCGCGCTCGTAGAAGCGCGGGCCGCCGATCACCTGGTAGGCGATCTGGGAGAGCCGCAGCGTCTGCTCGAGCACGCGCGACTGCGCGTTCATCCGGTAGAAGACCGCGAGCTCGCGGCCGGAGAAGCCCTCGTCCACGAGCCGTGCGATCTCGGTCGCGACGAAGCGCGACTCGGCCTGCTCGTCCTCGACCTCGATCACGCGCACCGGCTCGCCGTCGCCGAGCTCCGACCAGAGATTCTTCGGCTTGCGGTCGCGGTTGTTCGCGATCACCGTGTTCGCCGACTCGAGGATCGAGTTCGTCGAGCGGTAGTTCTGCTCCAGCGCGACCGTCCTCGTCTCGCCGAAGTCGCGCTCGAACTCGAGAATGTTGCGGATGTCGGCGCCTCTAAAAGCGTAGATGGAGTTGTGGGTGACAAGCCCGTTGGCGACGAAGTTGTGGGTTCGCTCGACGTCGATGTCGTAGACAGGCTCGTCTAGCTCGACCCGTTCGACGTGCTCTACGACATCGAAGGCTCCGTCCTCGGTCACCATCACCATTCCCGGCCGCACCGCAGACGCAGGCATGAACGGCACGGAGTTGCGCTCCTTCCCGGCCGGGCCGTCGCTCACCGCAAGCCGAGCCGAATAGCGGACGGACACCGGCAGAATCGACTGGAGCTCGCCGATGACTTCGGCGACACGCGCGAACTCGGCATGAGACGTCTCGTAACGCCACCCGTCTGATCCCTTTCGAGCCGGCCGGAGAGAGAATCCGGCCCGCTCCAGCGCCTCACGTCCCTCGGCGTCGTACCCGAAGAGCGCGAGGCGGTGCTGAGGTCCGGCTCCTCGTCGATCGCCACAGAGTGAGACCGAGAGCCGTCTGCGGACGCGCCTGCCACTGGTCGTCGTCGCGGTGCTGAAATGCGGATGCTCGAAGCTGAGGCCCTCATCAGCGAGCAGTTGCTTGCCGCTCGACTCGGTGTCGAGCTCCGCGAAGATCCGATCGAGCAGAGCCTGGTCGCCGACAAGGCTGTTGTGTCGACCGTTCGGGCGGGCGACGAACGGAACGGCCGGGAGCTGATAGCGGAGCGAGAGGATCGCCTCGGCCGCTCGCGCCTCCGCCTCGCGATCGTGAACCGAGACGACCCAGGCAGCGTCGGCGTGCTCGCCGTGGAGGCGCAGCGCAGGCCCGGCGATCGACTGGCGCTGCCCGTTCGTGTAGGTCCGCGAAGTCCCGACGCAAAACCCCCAGCCTGCTTTCCACATCGCGTACGTCAGGAACAGCTGTGGCGTACGGCCGGCCTTGAACCCTGCGAAGTGGATGTGCTCCGGCGTAGAGGTCAGACATCGGCCCGACTCCGTCGTGATCGCAACACCGACCGGACGTGATGAGCGATGGACCCGCGCGACGCGCGCCCCGCGAAACTCCCCGCTTCCAAAGCAGGAGAGCACCTCGTCGCCGATCTGGATCTCCTCGATCGGCTTGCGTGTGCCGTCGGCCATCGAGATTGTCGTCCCCCCGACCAGACACTGGTCCGGGTCTCCAACGGCGCACACGTTGCGGTGCTCGGCGGCGAGCAGCTGCAGGAGCCGGTACTGGGCCCGGTTCGTGTCCTGGTACTCGTCGACGAGCACGTAGCGGAACGCGTCCTGCCACTTTTTACGCGCGTCGGGGAAGCGCTCGAGCACCTCGACCGTGAGCATCAGCATGTCGTCGAAGTCCATCGCGTTCGAGGCGTGGAGCCGCCGCTGATAGAGGTCGTAGGTCTCGGCGACGGTCTGGTCGTAGAACGAGGCGACCCGTTCCATCGCCTCCTTCGGCGTCACGAGCTGGTTCTTGAGCGTCGAGATCTGCGAGTGGATCCCGCGCGCGACGAAGCGCTTCGGGTCCTTCTCCAGCTCCTCGAGGCAGAGCTTGGCGAGGCGGACCTGGTCGGCCGAGTCGTAGATCGTGAAGTTCGACCTGTAGCCGAGCCGCTCGGCCTCGCGGCGCAGGATCCGGCCGCAGGCCGAGTGGAACGTCAGCGCCCAGACCGCGCGCGCCTGGCCTCCGATCAGCTTCTCGAGCCGCTCGCGCATCTCGTTCGCGGCCTTGTTCGTGAACGTGATCGCGAGGATCTCGTTCGGCTTCACGCCGCAGGCGCCGATCAGGTGCGCGATGCGGTGCGTGAGCACGCGCGTCTTGCCGGAGCCCGCCCCCGCGATCACGAGCAGCGGCCCCTCGGTGGTGAGCACGGCCTCGCGCTGAGCGGGATTCAGGTCGGCGAGATAGGTCTCGGGCGAGGCGACGGGCACTCCGTCGATGCTAGCCGCAGCGACGGTCAAGATGGCCGCCGTGCACGAGGTGATGTCGAAGAGCCGGCTCGAGGCGTTCAGCGACGGCGTGTTCGCGATCGCGACCACCCTGCTGATCCTCGACGTGACGGTGCCGCCGGGCTCGGGCTCACACCTCGCGCACGCGCTCGTGAAGGAGTGGCCGGCCTACCTCGCCTACGCGACGAGCTTTCTCACGATCGCCGTGATCTGGGTCAACCATCACGCGATGTTCTCCAAGGTCACGTACGCCGACCGGCGTCTCGTCTTCACCAACTCGGTGTTCCTGGCCACGGTCGCGTTCGTCCCGTTCCCCACCAGGCTGCTCGCCGAGTACATCCGGGGCCCCGACGGCGCGCGGACCGCCGCGGTCTTCTACGGGCTGACGTTCATCGTGCTCTCCGTGATCTTCAACCTGACCTGGCGCGCGATCGCGATCGACCGGCGGCTCGTGCGCGACGAAGTCCCGCAGGCCGAGCTCAAGGCGATCACCCGAAGCTTCCGGCCGGGAATCCCGATGTACGCCGGCGCGACGCTGGTCGCGTTCGTGAGCCCCGTCGCGAGCGCGTTCCTCTACCTCGCGATCGCGGTCTTCTACGCGCTCCCGGCGCAGCTGGTCACTCGAGTCCAGCGCTGAGGAACGCTGCTGCTGCGGCGAGCTCGTCCGCGTCGGCCGACTTGAGCACGATCTCGACCTCGGGCCCGGTGGCGTGGAAGCTCGGGTACGAGCCGACGAGCACGTCGGGGTGGCGCTCACCCACCTCGACGAGCAGGTGGACGATCTGGCTCTCGCCGGTCTCGACCGTGCGCCGCCAGGCCGCGATCGGCGCGCGCGCCTCGAGGCCGTCCTCGAGCGCGAGCCACATCGCCTCCATCTCCGCCGGCAGGCCCGGGAGGACGTAGACGTTCTCGAGCTGGAAGCCCGGCGCGCCGCCGAGGGGGTTCTCGAAGCGGCGCCGAGCCGACGGGTAGCTCGGCCCAGCGCGCGGCGTAGTCGGGATTCCGCGTGAAGCGGGCGCGCAGCTCGGCTGCGAGCTCCGGCACCTCGGCCTGGCCGACGCGGAACGCGGCCGCGAGCGCCTCGCGCGTGAGGTCGTCCGGGGTGCCGCCGAGCCCGCCTGTGACGACCATCAGCTCCGCCTCGGCCGCGTGACGGCGGACGGTCTCCGCGACGAGCTCGATCTCGTCGGGCACCGCCAGCAGCGCTCGCACCGGAAAGCCGAGCGCCTCGAGCCGCTTCGCGAGCCACGAGGCGTTCGTGTTGGGGACGTCGCCCGAGACGATCTCGTTCCCGATCGTCAGGATCACGGCGAAGCCCATCGGCGGAGTATCGCTCAGAGCGGCAGCGGCTTCCCGGCGAGCGCGGCGAGCACCTGCGACGTGACCCAGACCGGCGTCGTCACGTACGCGGAGGAGTAGCGGTAGCTGCCGTCCGGCCGCTTCAGGCGCGCCAGATACGCCGCCGCTCCGGCCGGCGCCTTCCTGCCCGCGGCGAGGTAGGCCTGGATCGCCCAGGCGGTGGACTGCGCGTCCGAGCCTCTGCCGGGCGAGAGCGAAAAGCCGCCGTCGCGGCCCTGGAGCCGGTGCAGGTAGCCGAGCGCGCGGGTCGCGGCCGTGCCCTTGCCCAGCGCCTCGACTGCGGCAGCGGTCGTGTTCGAGTCCGGCGCGCCGCCCTCGACCCAAGCGAAGCCGCCGGATCGCGCCTGGTGCGCCGTGAGATAGCGGACGCTCTCCGGCGGCACGGCCTTGCCCGCCTGCCGGAGCGCGAGGATCCCCCAGATCGTGGAGTTCAGCGCAGGGCCGATGCGGCCCGACGGCTGGACGAGCGCATGCAGCCGCCCGAGCAGCGCGGGCGAGGCGCCGCCGGTGACCGCCTCCGCGACCACGGCCAGCTCGACGTCGGTCGCGCTCGCGAGCGCCGACTCGTGCGCGACGAGGAAGTCGTGCGCCCTGCCCGTCGAGTCGCCGGCAGCGACGAGCCCGATCGCCGCCCAGGCCGTGAGACCCGGAGTCGCGGCTCCGCCAGGCTCGGCGAACCCGCCGTCGGTGCCCTGGCGCCCCTGGAGAAACGCCGCCGGCGAGCCGAGCGCGAGGGCGGTCGCAGCGATCGCGAGCAGCTTCACGAGACCAGCTCCTTGTGCTCATGAGCATTTGGCTCCCAGACGACCTCCGCGCGCAGGTGGCGTCCCGTGCGCTCGAGCAGCCTCCGCAGCTCGGGCCCGGCGACGAGCGCCGAGCACGAAGTTCCCGCCCGCGTGCGCGAGGTCGAAGGCGACGCCGCGGCCGAGCTGCACCGTGAGCGCGGCCCACGTGTGCGGGTAGAACGAGTACCACTCCCACAGGTCCATCAGCACGCTGAAGGCGAAGCCGAGCACGAAGCAGAGCACCGCGAACGGGAGCCGGCGGCGGACGAGCGGCGCGGCGAGGGCGCCGATCACGCCGCAGCCGCCCCACGCCAGCATCTGCCACGGCGTCCACGGGCCCTGGCCGAGGAAGAAGTTCGACGCGAGCGCGGCGACCGCGCCGACCGCGAAGCCCGCCCGCGCGCCGAGGGCGACTCCGGCGGCGATCACGATCACGGTCACGGGCTGGACTCCCGGCACCGCCGCGAAGAGCACCCGCCCCGCGGCCGCGACGCCGCCGAGCGTGCCGATGATCGCGATCTCCTTCGCCGAGCTCGGTCCCGTCTCGAGCCACGCCGCTCCGCCCACGACGACCGCGCCGGCCGCGAGCAGGAGCGTGAGCCCCGCGTCGCGCGGCTCGAGCGCGGTCAGGATCGCGGCGATGAACGCCGCGGCCGCTGCGCCGAGGAGCACGAGCCTAGGCAAGGACGGCCTCCCGCGCCGGTGCACGGCCGAGCGACACCTCGCGGTCGGCGACGGCGGCGGCGAACGCGCGGTCGTGGGTGACGACGAGCGTGGCGCGGCCGGACGCCTGGTCGCGCAGCAGCCCGGCGAGCTCCGCCTTCCGCTCGGGGTCGATCCCGCGGGTCGGCTCGTCGAGCACGAGCAGGTCGGGATCGGTGACGAGCACCGTCGCGAGCGCGAGCCGCTCCCGCTCTCCGCTCGAGAGGTCGCGCGGATGCCGGGACTCGAAGCCGGCGAGCCCGACCTCGGCAAGAGCACGCTGCGCGCGCTCGCGGTCGGCGCCGAGCGCGACCTCTTCGTCTGCGCGCTCGCGGACGAGATACCGGCCCGGATCCTGGACGAGGAACGAGGCGCGCCCCTCCCGCTCCACCCGGCCCGACGCGGGCGCGAGCAGCCCCGCCGCGAGCTTCGCCAGCGTGGTCTTCCCGGAGCCGTTCGGGCCCGTCAGCGCGACGATCTCGCCGCGACGCAGCTCGAGGGAGGCGCCCGTGAGCACCTGGCGATCGCCGTAGGCGAACGAGGCTTCCGAGACCGCGCTGACGACCCCGCGGCCGGCGCGCGGCTCGGCGACCGGGGGCGGCCCGTCGGGATCGAACGCGCCGAGCGTGACGACGCGGTCGCAGCGTTCCAGCGCGGCCGCAGGGCGCTGCTCGGAGACGAGCACCGCGGTGCCGCGCTCGCGCGCGAGCGTCTGGACGAGATCGAGGAACGCCTCCGCGCCCTCCGGATCCAGCTGGGACGTCGGCTCGTCGAGCAGCAGCAGCTCCGGCTCGAGCGCGAGCGCCGAGGCGAGGCAGACCCTCTGCAGCTCGCCGCCGGAGAGCTCGGCCACATTCCTGTCGGCGAGGTGCCCCGCTCCGACCGCGCCGAGCGCCGCGTGGGCTCGCGGCAGGATCTCCGCGAACGGCGTGCCGATGTTCTCGAGCCCGAAGGCGACCTCGGCCTCCACGCGCGTCATCACGACCTGGTCCTCTGGGTCCTGGAAGACCGTCGCGACCGTCCCGGCGAGGGCCGACGGATGCGTGCGCCGCGTGTCGTGTCCCGCGACGACGACGCTGCCGGCAAAGCGGCCGCCGTGGAAGTGCGGCACGAGCCCGGCGAACGCCCGCACGAGCGTCGACTTGCCCGCGCCGGAGCGGCCGACCAGGAGCACGACCTCGCCGCGCTCGAGCTCGAGGTCGACGCCGTCGAGCGCCGGCCGCGCCGCGCGCGGATAGGTGAACGTCAGGCCCTCGGCGCGCGCTAGAGCCACAGCAACCCCGCCGTCACGATCGCGACCGCGCCCACGATCGCGAACCAGTCGAGGAGTCCCCACGGCGGCCGCGGCACGCGCGTGCGCCCGGGCCGCCCGAAGCCGCGCGCCTCCATCGCCTCGGCGAGGCCGAGCCCGCGCTCGAGCGACCCGGCGAGGAGCGGCGAGAGCAGCGCCGCGTGCCCGCGGACGCCCTCCGGCTTCAGGCCGCGCCCCCGCAGCGCCTCGATCAGGCCGCGGCCGTCGCGCTCGAGGGTCGGGATCAGCCGCGTCGCGAGCGCGACCGCGAGCACCGAGCGGCGCGCGAAGCCGGCGCTCTGCACGAGGCGATCGTGGTCGAGCATGAGCGCGTAGACGGCAAACGCGAGCATCACTGCGCCGAGCCGGAGGGCCTGCACGACGCCGTTTCGCAGCTCCTCGGAGGTGACGTCGAGCGTGCCGAGGACCGGGATCGTCGGCCCGCTCCAGAGCACGTGGATCCCGATCGACTCGACGAAGGGCGTGATCACGACGAGCGAGACGCACGAGACGAGCACGCTCCACAGGTAGAGGCGCCGCCGCGCGCGCGGCGCGCGGAACGCGACCACGAGCAGGCCGGCGGCGATCACGGCGACGGTCGCCGGCCGGTGCGCGAGCAGCGCGGCGGCGGCGAGCGCGGCGAGGAGAGCGGCTGCCGGCCCCGGGCTCACGACAGTCCCTCGTAGTGGAAGCGGGCGAGCGCGGCGTTCCCAGCGAGCCGCGCCGCATCGGCGGCGCCCAGGGTGAAGATCACGCGCCCACCGTCCATCCGTGCCGTGAAGCCCGAGCCGGGGACGAGCTGCAGCACGTTCGCGTCCGTTCGGCGCGGCGGACACGACACGGCCGTGGACGAGGCGCGCGAGCCGCCGCGCCACCGCGCCCGAGCCGACCACGACCGCCGGCCGGCCGCCGTGCAGGAACGGCTCCGGGAAGGCGCCGACGACCACGGGCACCTCCTTCCCGTCGCCCCACGAGCGGTAGTCCCACCACTCGACGTCGCCGGGGCGGAGCTTCACCTCGGCCGCGCCCGTGCTCGGCGCGATCCCGTTCACGAAGTAGAACCAGTCGCGCCGCCCCGACAGCGAGCCGTCGATCCCGTCGATCCCCTGCACGAACCGGCCGCCGTAGCGCGTGCTCAGCTTCGCCGCGCGCGTGAGCGCCTGCATCGCGGTCTCCCCCGCGGGCACGGAGCGGACGAGCAGCACCTGCGCGCCGCGGTCGCGCGTGACCCAGAGCGTCGCGGTGCCGTGCGTCGCCTGCCCGCCGCAGCCGGCGAGGGCCGCGGCGAGCAGGACGAGCGTGGCGGCCGCGGTTCTCACGGCAGCGCGTTCGAGCGGACCATCCCGGGCGCCGTCGCCTTGACCATGCCCCGGTGCGGGCCGATGCACGTACCGGTGTACGAGCCCTTCAGCGCGCGCCCGTCGACGTGGAGCACCGCGCCGGGCGCGGGCGACTCCTTGCCCGCGTCGTCGTACGCGGCGACCCGGTAACACCCGCCCTTGGAGTAGAGCCCGAGCGTCTTCGGCCCGGAGCCCGCGGAGAAGTCCGCGTAGTACCAGAGCACGCTGTCGCCGTCGACCAGCACGACCTTGTCGGCGCCGACCGGCGGCGAGGCGTTGTTCACCTTGAACACCCAGCCCGTCGAGCCGCCGCCCGGATAGCGGCCGATCTGGTCCACGTACGGCCCGAACGAGGTCTGCGTGACGTGGTAGTAGAACTCGCCGGCGAAGCTCGCCGCCTCGAGCGCGTCGAGCGCGTTCGTCGCCACGGCGCGCGGCTGCGTCGCGCCGAAGATCGTCTGTGTCTTGCCCTCCACCCGGACGTGCACGAGTGCGACCGAGCGCGGCGGGCGCGACTGCGAGCACGAGCGCAGCCGCCCCGGCGAGGGCGAGAACGATGGGTCGTCGAAACACGAAGCCTCCTTCTCCACGAGGGGTTTCGATCATGGAGGCGAGAGGCAGGTCTTCTGACTCGGGGCTCCCTCCCTCGCCGCCTTCCCGGCCCTTCGGCCAGTGGCACCTCGGCGTGGAGCGTCTCCCCTCACAGCGGCGGGACCGTCCCGGACTCGCACCGGGTTCCCTCTCCGCTCGCCCTTTGCAGGCGGCAGCCTATCATCCCCCCGTGACATCTCAGCGCCTCCTCGCGGCGTGGTTGCCCGTCGTCGCGTGGGCGTCGGTGATCTTCGCCTTCTCGTCCGTCCCCCACCTCTCGAGCGGGCTCGGGACCTGGGATCTCGTCCTGCGGAAGTGCGCGCACCTGACCGAGTACGCGATCCTCGCAGTGCTGCTGCGGCGCGCCGTCGGACGCGACTTGCCGGCTTTCGGGCTCGGCGTCGCATACGCGGCGTCTGACGAGTTCCACCAGCACTTCGTCGCCGGACGCCACGCCTCGCCGGTCGACGTGGGCATCGACGCGGTCGGGCTCGGGATCGGCCTGCTCGCGTACCGCTGGAACGAGGCGAGGTGAGCGCGCTCGCGCTCGACCTCGACGCGGTGCTCGGCGACACGCGCCCGCTGTGGCGCGAGTGGCTCGAGGACGCGACGCGCCGGCTGCGGCTCGACGAGCTCGACCTCCCCGAGGATCGCGCGGCGGCCGCCGCCGAGCTCGACGCCCGCGCCGGGAACTGGCAGGTGCTGCTCGAGCGCTTCGCCGAGGACCGGGCCCCGGTGTACTTCCGGCCGAACGCCGACGTGAGCGCCGCGCTCCGCCGGCTCCAGGCTCAGGGCGTGACCCTTGGCGCGTTCACCGACGCGCCCGAGCCGCTCGCCCGGATCGCGATCGAGCACCTCGGCGCGGCCCGCCGCCTCGACGTGTGGGAGGCCGGCCCCGGCGCGCTCGAGCGCCTGCTCCAGCGGCTCGGCCCCGGGACTCCCGTCCTCCGCACGAGGGCGGAGCTGCTGAGTAGCGTTTAGTGCCCCTTCCAGCAATCCATGTCCGCTTCTGGCCCGCGATCACACGGCGCGCTGCGGCGTCCTCAGTCGCTCCGATAGTCGCTACTATCGGCGCTCCCTGCGTCCTTGCATCGCTTGGTGCTCGCGACCCAGAAACTCGACGGCATTACCGGAAGGGGCGCTAGCCGTTGGAGAGCAACGAGGTCGCCGACCGCCAGCTCGACGCGCTGCTCCAGCGGCTCGACCGGCTCTGTGACGAGGTCCACGACCTCAACGGCCGGCTCGACAGCGCCGAGGGACTGACGAGGATCGCGCGCGAGCTCTCGACGCTGAACGAGTCGCTGCAGGCACTCGCCTACGCGGCGCTCGGGGCGCAGGCTCCGACCGTCAGGCGCCGGCGAGCCTGAAGATGTCGATCACGCCCTTGGTGGCGTGGTCGTTCGCGTTGCCCTCGCCGACGATCACGCGGCCGTCGGTCGCGATCGGGCTCTGCCAGTGCGCCGAGCCGGTCGGAAGCGTCGTCACGAGCTTGCCGAGCACCGGCCGGTAGACGTTGACGCCGCCGCCGAGCGAGAGCACGTAGAGGAGGCCGCCGGCGACCACGGGGCTCGTCCCGCTCGTCCCGTTCTCCCACACCTTCGTGAGCTGTCCTCCAATCAGCCGCCAGGCGGCAGTGCCCGAGCCGTCGGCGACGAAGAGCCACGTGCCCTGCCAGACGGCAGGCGCGGAGAAGAGCGCGTCGCCGCCTGGCGTCGCCACGATCTGGAGCTCGCCGCCGGTCGAGCCCGGCGGACGCGAGAGCTGCACGGGCCCGAGCAGCCGCAGCTTCCCGTCCTTGCCGCCCTGCACCGCGTAGCCGCCGGCGAGGAGCGCGGGTGCCGTCGAGCCGAGGTCGCCGTCGGTGTCGTCGAGGCGCTGGAACTCTGCCGGGGTGTACGAGGCGACGAGCTGCTTCCCGTCGGGCGAGAGCACGAGGACGCTGTCGCCGAAGTAGCGCTTGCCGTCGAAGCGCGCGTTCCCGGTCGCGACGAGCAGGCGGCCGGTCGCCGGGTCGACCACGGCGCCCGACCTGGCCCAGATCGCCGAGTCCGACTCGGGGCAGGTGCTCGGCTGCTGGAGCTCCGTCCGCTCGGCGCAGAGCGAGTTCCAGACCGCGAGGATCGCCCCGCTCCGCTCGTCGATCGTGACCACATGCCCCTGGTAAGGCGGCGCGTCGCCGAGGTACCCGCCGGTCGTGACGAGGAGGCGGCCGCGGCTGAGGTTGAGCGGCGAGGCGAGCTTCTCGCGCGCCGGCAGCAGCGTCACCGTCGCGGTCCACCGGATCCGGCCGGTCGCGAGGTCGAGCCGCCGTACGCGCCCGTCCGGCGCCGCCGCGAACACCGCCCCGAGCGCCCGGTCGACGATCGGCGTCGCGTTCGTGATCCGGTAGGTCCCGGCCCAGCTCGTATAGCCGGGCGGCGTGAAGCGCCAGACCCGCTGGCCCGTGCCCGCGTCGATCGCCTCCGTCTTGCCGTAGGTGGTGGTGACGATCGCGAGGTCGCGGCCGCGCACGCCGCGGACGTAGACGGCAGAGGAGTCGACGGTGCCGTCGAGCGCAACCTGCTGCCGGCGCAGCGAGGCGACGTTGGCGGCGTCGATCCCGGTGGCGGCCGGGCCCGAGTCGTGGCGACCGGCGTCGTAGCCGAAGCGCAGCCAGTCTCCTCCGAGATGGACGGCGCCGGGCCGCGCCTGGGCGCCCGGGCCGGCGAGGGCTGCGACCACCACGGCGGCGGTGGCGATCCCGAGCCCGAGCCTCAAGCCACGGTGAGGTCGGTCGTCTTCGCCCAGGGCGCGGGCAGCACGACGAAGCCCTCGACATGCCCGTAGTGCACAGCGAGCAGCGGCAGGTCCGAGTAGCGCTCGAAGCAGAAGTAGCGCGGCCGCCACTCCGGGAAGAACTTGCGGTTGAAGCTGTGCAGGCGCTCGACCTGGAAGAAGCGGTCGAGCTTGATCAGGGCGAAGCGCAGCGCCCGCTTGTGCCGCGGGCTCTCGTCGTCGGCCCTCAGGATGCGGCCGAACATCGCGAAGTTGAGCGACACCTCCGGCACGGCGTGCTCCTTCGCCCACGCGAGCATCTCGACGATCAGGAACTCCATCAGCCCGTTCGGCACGTCGTCGCGGCGCCGCATCGTCGAGAGCGAGTACCCGCCGCTCGCCGGAGACGGGACGAGGTGGATGAAGCCGCCGACCCGGCCCGACTGGTCCTCGGCGACCGCGACGACACTGCCGGGGCACGCGAAGAGCGTGTCCATCGTCATCGAGAAGCCGCGCTCCTGCGCCCGGCCGCGCCATTCGAGCGAGACCTCCTCGATCCCGGCGCGCTGGGCGGGCGTGGTCTCGGCGACGTCGAGCACCCGCGCGCGGTAGCCGGACTTCTCGAGCCGGCTCACCGACTGGCGCACCTTGCGGATCGCACGGCCGTCGAGCGAGAACGCGGCAGGCCGGACGATCGCCTCGTCGCCGATATACCAGGCCTTGAGCCCGACCGCGTGGTAGACGGGAAGCAGCTCCTCGCTCGCGTTGATGATCCCGATGCGCCAGGCGCGCGCGAGCGCGACGCGCTTGAACTCCTGCAGCAGCTCGACGAACTCCTCGCGCTCGCCGATCGGGTCGCCGCTCACGATCGCGCTCCCGCTGATCACCGCGTAGGCGAGGAACGAGCGGCCGCTCGGAGAGAAGAAGTAGCTCTTGTCACGGCGCAGCGCGAAGTAGCAGAGCGAGTCGTGGCCTTCGGCGCGCACGAGCTCCTCGGCCGCGGCGCGCTCCTCGGGCGAAGAGCGCGCGCGCTGCGCATAGGGGCGCAGCCAGAAGTAGAGCGCCCGCGTCGCGAGGAGCGCGGCGATCACGATCAGGGCGTCCTCGAGACGGTCGGAGTAGCCGACGTGGTCGGTGGAGCGGAGCCAGGAGAGCGCACCGATCGCAGCAAGTCCTGTCACCGCCTGGAGGAACGGCCAGCGTGTCTTCGGATCGCCGCGCGCGACGAACTCGTCGCGCCAGTACCAGAGCGCCGCGAGCAGGATCAGCGACACCGTCGTCTCCTCGAAGTCGAGGCCCTTGACGAGGTGCAGCACGGCCGAGCGCGATCACGAGCCCGGTCGCGAGCTTCCAGGCGCGGTGCTTGCGCCGCGCGAGCCCGAGCGAAAGCCAGATCAGCAGGATCCCGAACGCGAGCGCGAGGATACGAGCGGCCGCAGGGACGTCGGGCGGCAGGACCCCGCGCACGAGGCGCGAGCGGTCTGCGAACTCCGGGGTCAAAGCGGAGGCGATGCCGATCGCGCCCGCGGCGAACGCGCCGAACGCCAGCACGGCAGGGGCTGAGAAACGGTGCCTGATCACCACAACAGAGGGTACATCGACCTTCGGTGGGACGGGGTTAAGCCCGGAGCAGGACCCGGCGGAGCTCGTCCTCTTTGCCGGGCTGGAGGATCGCGAGCACCTGGTCGCCGGGGAGGAGCTGCGTCGAGCCGACCGCGATCTCCGCCTCGCCGGCGCGCATCACCGAGATCAGGCGCGAGCCCTCGGGCAGCGACAGCGTCTCGATCCGCTTGCCCGCGCTCGGCGAGCTCTCGTCGATCTGCACCTCGACGATCTCGAGGTTCTCCTTGCGCAGCTCGAGCAGGTGGATCAGCTCGTGCTCGGGCACCTCGTGCTCGACGAGCGCGAGGATGCTCGAGGTGGCGCAGACGGTCGGCGTGATCCCGAGCAGGTCGAAGTGCGGCTGGTTGCGCGGGTCGTTGACGCGGGCGATCACCTTGTCGACGCCGTACTTCTCGCGCGCGAGCTGGCAGATGACCATGTTGTCCTCGTCGTCGCCGGTGAGCGCGAGCACGAGGTCGGGCGGGCGGGTGATCCCGGCGCGCTCGAGCACGAAGAGCTCGGTCGCGTCGCCGAGCTGCACCTGGTGCTCGAACTCGACCTCGAGCCGCTCGAAGCGTGCTGCGGCGCTGCTCGATCAGCGTCACCTCGTGGCCGAGGCGAAGCAGCGTGCGCGCGACGTTGGCGCCGACCTTGCCACCGCCTGCCACGATCGACGTACATCAGGCTTTGACCGCCGCGACGTCGCAGGAGCGGACGGCCTCGGTGAGCACGTCGATCGCGGTCGAGGTCGGGCAGACGGTGCGCATCCCGCGCTGGGCGTAGAACTCGGCGCGAGCCGGGTCGAGGAGGCGGACGACGACACAGTCGACGTCGAAGCGCTTCTGCGCGACCTGGCCGATGACGATGTTCGTGTTGTCGCCGTTCGTGCAGACGACGACGGCGTCCGCGGTCTCGATCCCGGCCTGGCGGAGCACCTCGGTGTCCATCCCGTGGCCGACGACGAAGCCGCCGCGCCAGTTCTCGCCGAGGCGGCCGAGCGCTTCCTCCTTCTCGTCCACGACGGTCACGTCCCAGCCCTCGCGGACGAGCCGCAGGGCGATGGTGGAGCCGACGCGGCCGCAGCCGATCACGATCGCATTCACCGACGCAGCGTAGCTGACTCTACGCATCCTCGAGGACGCCCTGCGGGAAGGCGACGATGAGCACCTCGCACGGCGCCTTGCGGAGGACGTACTCGACCGTCGGGCGAGAAGAAGCGCGACTGCCGCCGCCAGCGCGGCGCCGAGCCGAGCACGATCAGGTCGGTGCCGAGCTCCGCCGCCGCCTGGACGATCGCCTCGCCGATCGCGCGTGCCCGCACGGTGTCGCCCGACCACCTCGACGCCGTGGTCCTCCCCGAGCACCTGCGCCTCGTCGAGCGACTCGCGCGGCGCCGCTCCTCCTGCGGCGGCGAGCTCGGCGTCGAGCGGCAGCTCGAGCGGCACGCGGATCACGTGCAGCGCGTCGACCGTCGCGCCGCGCTCCTGCGCGAGCTTCACGGCGGTCGCGACCATCTCCTCGCCGATCTCGCCGAGCTTCATCGGCACGAGGATCCGCGAGAACTCGCGTCTCGGGCAGCACCTGCTCGTCGGCCGAGACGACGTGCTCGATCAGCCCCTCCCCGCGGCTGCGCCGCACGAGCGAGGTAGATCACGATCGCCCAGCGCGAGCCAGGCCGGGCCGGCGTAGCGCGCGCCCGGGTGCGTGACGATCGCGACGATCCAGACCGCGAAGCGTGATGACGGCGCCGACGACGGCGGGGACCGGCACGTCCGCTCCGCGCACGCGCACCGAGAGCCGGCACGCGGAACGGGCGCGGCAGCTCGGGCCGGCTCACGCGCAGCTTGATCACCGCGAGCTGCGCGGCCGTGAACGCGAGCAGGATCGCCGAAGCTGTAGAGGCTCGCGAGGAAGCGTCTCCGGGTGGGCGAGCCACGACGTCGAGACGATCAGCAGCGATCGAGATCAGCGCCGACCAGATGAGCGCGTCGGGCGAGGTGAGCGTGCGCCGTCGAGGCGGCCGAACGCGCCGCGGCAGCTTGCCGTGCTCGCCGAGCGAGTAGGCGAGCCGGCCGATCCCCGAGACCGAGGTCGTCGCCGCCGTCGAGCAGGATCAGCGCGCCCGTGACCCCGACGTAGACGCGGAGCATGTCGCCGATCCAGGTCGGGCAGCTGCCCGCGCAGCGCCGCGACGATCCCCATCAGCGGCGCCCCTCCCCACGTCGTGCCGAGCGCCGTCTTGCCGTGCTCGACCGGGAAGGCGGAGAGCCCGACGATCGCGATCAGCACGTAGAGTCACGACCACCGCGCTGAGCGCGCTGAAGAGGCTGCGCGGCAGGTCGCGGCCGGGCTCGCGCACCTCCTCGGCGAGGTTCGCCACGGTCTCGAGGCCGGTGTAGGCGAGCATCGCGAGCGGCAGCGCGAAAGCGAGCTGGTGCCACGACGGCGCGGCGCCGACGCGAGATCCCGTGCGTCAGCAGGTCGCCGGAGAAGAGGAAGGCGAAGCCGAGCACGACGAGCAGCAGCTGGGTGACGAGGTCGACGATCGCGACGAACAGCCCGATCCGGTGCAGGCTGGGCCGCCGGACGAGCCGGATCGCGGTGATCGCCGAGATCGACCCCGACCGCCGCGACGACGTCCCACGGCTCGCCCTCGAGCCCGTGCAGCTGGAGCGCGTACGCCGAGGTAGTGCGGGAGGAACAGCGCCGAGAGCGCGATCACGATCAGGTAGTCGAGGAACAGCACCCAGCCGGTGACGAAGCCGGCGAAGTCGTTGAACGCGATCCGGGTGAAGGTGGCCGCGCCGCCGGTCTCCGGGATCGCCGCCGTGCCCTCGGCGTACGAGAGCGCGACGAGCAGGAAGAGCACGCCGGTCGACGAGCAGGACCGCGCGGCGTGAGCCCGAGCGCCTGCTCGGCGATGATCCCGAGCGCGAAGTAGATCGAGGAGGCGACCTCGCTGTAGGCGATCGAGGCGAGCGCGGGGACGTCGAGCACCCGCTGCGAGGCGCGGCAGCTTACGGGCCATCTATCTCTTGCTCCGTCAGCAGCCAGAGCCGGCCCGTGCCGAGCCCGATGAACAGCGCGCCGAAGATGAACCCGACGACGCCTCCGCCGAGACGCGCCGTGCGGACGAGGATGCGCGAAGCCGAGCACGACGAAGATCGCCGAGAGCACGGTGATCGAGGTGCGGTAGGCCTTCACGCCGCCGCCCTTCTCGCCGCCGCGACGAGCACGCGGCAGGGTGCGTGCTTGAGGATGTAGTCGACCGTCTCGCCGAAGAGCGCGCTGCCTGCTGAGCCCGCGGTCGCGGCGGTCGGCGCCGACGACGACGATCTCGGAGTCGCGCCGCGTCGCCTCGTCGCACGACGGCGCGGCCGACGCTGCGCGCGCGCACGACGCGGACGATCACCTTGACGCCGTAGGAGTCGCCGATCGCCTTCGCCTCGTCGAGCAGCTGCGTCGGCGCCGTACTCCTCCTCGGGCAAGCTCGATGTCGAGCGGCTTGTGCAGCGGCACCTCGATCACGGTGATCGCGACGACGGTCGCGCGCCGCTCGGCGGCGAGGCGGCAGGCGAGGTCGACGCGCCTCCTCCGACTCGCGATCCGGCGCCCATCGGCACGAGGATGTTCCGGTACTCGAGCGCCAGCGCCGGGCCCGATCAGCGACCGGCGGCGCGCACCGTCTCGCGTGAGCGGCTCGTGCACGACGCGGCGGCGGTAGAACACGATAGAAGACCGCGCCGAGCGCGAGCCAGCGCGAGGCCCGCCCAGCGCGCGGCCGGCGACTGGACGACGATCACGAGCCACGAGAGCCCCGTGCCGAGCCCGCCGAAGATCGCGAACAGCGGCCAGTCGATCCCGCGCCACCTCAGGTTCGGCCGTGCGCGGTACGCGAGGTCGCTCCTCCTCGTGGCGGACTCGCAGCGCGATGATCGACGCGTGCGCGACGGTGAACGAGAAGCGTCGCGCCGAACGCGTAGATCGTGCCGAGGAACGCGGTCTGGCCCGGCAGGATCACGAGCGATCGGGAACGATCCCCGCGAAGACGAGGATCGAGAGCCACGGCGTCTTGAAGCGCGGGTGGAGGCGTGCGGAAGATGCTCGGCAGCTGCCGGTAGCTCGCCATCGCGTAGGTGATCCGCGACGCGCCGATCACGCCGGCGTTCGTCGCGATGAAGAGGATCGTCGCCGCGAGGATGCCGACGTAGACCTTGGCGGCGCTGAGCACGACGCCGTGCAGGCCGAGGTTCTCGACGACGCCGAGCACCGGGTCGTTCGCGAAGCCCTTGCGGCGGCGGCTCGCCGAGCAGCGTCTGGTACTTCCCGTCCACCAGCGTGACCGGCATCGCCGAGAGCGCGACCCAGCGGCAGCGTGAAGTAGATCGTGAAGACCGCGCCCGCGACGAGCTTGATCGAGTTCGGGATCGTGCGAACCGGGTCGCGTGCCTCCTCCGCCAGGTTCGAGACGGTCTCGATCCCCGTGTAGGCCAGCATCGCGACCGGGATCGCGAGGAAGAACTGCGCTCCAGCGTCGGCGCGACCCCCCAGTGGATGTTCGCGCGCAGGATCGCGCGGGTTGAAGACGAGCACGAACCCGAGCCCGACGAGGAGGATCTGGGTGATGAAGTCGACGACGGCGAGGACGACGTTCAGCCGCGCCGACTCCTGGATCGCCGACGATGTTCAGCGCGACGAGCACGACGATCGACGACGATCCCGCCGACGATGTCCCACGGGTTCTCGCGCAGCGGCGGCCAGAAGATCGAGAGGTAGTGCGGGACGAAGAACGCCGAGATGGCGATCGTGATGACGTAGTTGAGCATCTGCGCCCAGGCCGCGCGGAAGCTGACGAACTCGTTGAAGGCATGCCGCGCGAAGCTCGACGAGCCGCCCGCCTCCGGGATAGCGGACCGTCCCCTCGGCGTAGGTCGCGGCGGTCGCGGCGAAGATCAGCCCCGCGATGATGAAGACGAGCCGGCGTCAGGCCGAGCGCATAGACCGCCGTGACGCCGAGCGCGTAGTAGATCGACGAGCCGACGTTGCCGTAGGCCGTCGCGAAGAGCGCGGGCGTTCCGAGTACCCGCTCGAGTCCGTGCTAGCCTGGCGCCGCCTGCGGGCCACTCCCGGAATCTACTCGCGGTCCGCGACGGCGGCACTCAGCCTCCAGTGAATCGAGACGAGCAGCGGGATGATCAGGATCGCGACGATGTTCGTGATCTTGATCATCGGGTTGATCGCCGGGCCGGCGGTGTCCTTGTACGGGTCGCCGACCGTGTCGCCCGTGACCGCGGCCGCGTGGGCCTCCGAGCCCTTGCCGCCGTAGGCGCCGTCCTCGATCAGCTTCTTCGCGTTGTCCCAGGCGCCGCCGCCCGAGGTCATCGCGATCGCGAGGAAGAGGCCGGTCACGATCGTGCCGATCAGGAGCCCGCCGAGCATCTCGCACGCTGATGATCCCGACGACGATCGGGAAGACGATCGGGATCAGCGCCGGCACGCATCATCTTCTGGATCGCGCGGCCGGTGACGATGCTGACGGCGGTGCCGTAGTCGGGCCGCTCGGTGCCCTCCATGATCCCCGGGTGCTCGCGGAACTGGCGGCGCACCTCGACCACGACCTCGCCGCCGACGCGGCCGACCGCGGTCATCGCGAGCGAGGCGAACAGGAACGGCATCAGGCCGCCGATGAAGAGGCCGGCGATCACCCACGCGTCGGCGAGGCTGAAGAGCGACGTGTGGCCCTGGTCGGCGAGGCCCGTTCGTGTAGCTGTCGAAGAGGACGAGCGCGGCGAGCGCGGCCGAGCCGATCGCGTAGCCCTTCGTGACCGCCTTCGTCGTGTTGCCGACCGCGTCGAGCGGGTCGGTGATCGTGCGCACCGACTCGGGCAGGTGCGCCATCTCGGCGATCCCGCCCGCGTTGTCGGTGACCGGGCCGTAGGCGTCGAGCGCGACGATCAGGCCGGTCATCGAGAGCTGCGCCATCACGGCGACGCCGATGCCGTAGAGGCCGGCGAAGTGGTGGGCGACGAGGATCCCGCCCGCGATCACGACCACCGGCAGCGCGGTCGCCTGCATCCCGATCGCGAGGCCCTCGATGATGTTCGTCGCGTGACCGGTCTGCGAGGCCTTCGCGATCTCCTTGACCGGGTTCCAGCGGCGAGCCCGTGTAGTACTCGGTGATCGCGACGAGCAGGAACGTGACGACGAGGCCGATGAGCGCCGAGCAGTAGAGGTCGGTGAAGCTGAAGGCGCCGTGGTCGAACGCGCATCGTGACCGGGATGAAGCCGATCGCCGACAGCACGGTGGCGACGAGCACGCTCTTGTAGAGCGCGTTCATGATCGAGCCGCCGCGGCCGATGCGCGCGAAGAAGGTGCCGATGATCGAGGCGATGATCGAGATCGCCGCCGATCGCGAGCGGGTAGAGCGCAGAGGTCGGAGGTCGGGAACGAGGTGCCGAGCAGCATCACGGCGACGGCGGTGACGGCGTAGGTCTCGAACAGGTCGGCCGCCATGCCGGCGCAGTCGCCGACGTTGTCGCCGACGTTGTCGGCGATCACGGCCGGGTTGCGCGGGTCGTCCTCGGGGATCCCCGCCTCGATCTTGCCGACGAGGTCGGCGCCGACGTCGGCCGCCTTCGTGAAGATGCCGCCGCCGAGGCGCGCGAAGACCGAGATCAGCGAGCCGCCGAAGGCGAGCCCGACGAGGTCCTGGATCGCGCGGTCCTGCGAGACGTTGAACCAGTTCGTGAGGATCGCGTAGTAGCCGGCGACGCCGAGCAGCGCGAGCCCGACGACGAGGAGGCCGGTGACCGAGCCGGCGCGGAACGCGACGTTGAGCGCGGGCTTGAGCCCGCTGCGGGCGGCCTCGGCGGTGCGCGCGTTCGAGCGCACGGCGACGTTCATCCCGATGAAGCCGGCTGCGGCGGAGAGCACCGCGCCGATCAGGAAGCCGACCGCGGTGCCCCAGCCGAGCTGGTGGTAGAAGCCGATCAGCAGGAACGGCACGATCGCGACGAACGCGATCGTCGTGTACTGCTTGCGCAGGTAGGCCGCCGCGCCCTCCTGGACGGCGCGCGAGATCTCCTGCATCCGCTCGTTGCCCGGCGGGCTGCTTGAGCAGCCAGTAGATGAGGCCCACGCCCCAGGCGATCGCCAGCACCGCGCAGACCAGCGCGAAGGCGACCGCGTGATCGTTGAAGAAGTTCATCGCTCGGCTCCCCTCACAAAGTCAAGCCGAGTCTCCCTCGGCGCGGGCAGTTTTGTATCACAAGCGCCGGTCAGGTCGCAGCGTCCGCCTTCGCGGCGTCGGCGTAGGCGAGCTGGAGGTTCGCGAGCACCTGGCCGAAGTCGCGCAGCACCGTCCTCCTCGACGTCTCCCTCGAGCACCGGGAGCAGCGCCTTCAGCGCCTCGATCGCGATCTTCGCCTGCTCGAGGTCGCGCCCTTCGGGGGCGAGCTTCGCGAATCCCATCGACGCGACCATCGAGAGCGTGTGCACGAGGAGGTCGGAGACCTTCGCGCGGCGGAGCTCCTCGACGAGCTCGTCGGCGGACGGCTCGTCAGCCACCGACCCGCTCCGCGCGCAGCACCTGCTCGGCGTAGATCTCCTGGAGCGAGGCGCCCTCGGCGAGCCGGGCGAGCTGCCGCTCGGTCGCGTTGGCGGCGGGCACGGCGAGGAACGGCGCCGCGCCGATCTCCTCCGCGGCCGGCGCGACCCACTCGATCAGCTGCTCGATGCGCGCACGCGCCGGAACGGCGACACCGCGGTCGAGGTCGATCAGCTCGCCCGCGAGGCCGTAGCGGATCGCGCGCCACATGTTCTCCTCGATCAGCCGGTGCGGGTGATCGGGCAGCGGCTCGCCCTCGTCGAGCGCGTGGGTGACGCGCACGATCAGCGCGTGGATCAGCGCCGTGAGGGCTCGCGCGTCGGCGAGGTCGGGCTGGGCGTCGCAGATCCGCACCTCGACGGTCGGGAAAGCGAGGTGCGGGCGGACGCTCCACCAGATCTGCGTGTACTCGTCGATCGAGCCCGTCTCGTAGAGGAACCGCACGTAGGTCTCCCACTCGTCCCAGCCCGCGAAGCTGTCGGGGATCCCGCACCGGGGGAACATTCGCGTGAAGACCTGCGACCGGGTCGAGTGCAGGCCCGTCGCGACGCCCTCGAGGAACGGCGAGCTCGCGGAGAGCGCGAGCAGGTCGGGAAGGAACCCGCGCAGGGCGCTGCAGACGCGGACGGCGCGGTCGGGCCCGTTGACGGCGACGTGGACGTGGATCCCGAAGCTGTTGTTCTGCCAGACGACGTAGCGGAGCAGCTCGTCGTTGCGGCGGTAGTGCGGCGTGTCGATGATCCGCTGCTCCTGCCACGGGCTCCACGGGTGCGTGCCGGTGGCGCCGAGCGCGATCCCGAGCCCGTCGGTGAGCGCAGTGAGCTGGGTGCGCCGCTCGCCGAGAGCCTGCGCCGCCTCGCCGAAGCTCTCGCAGAGGCCGGTCTTGACCTCGACCTCGGAGGCGATCAGCTCGCCGACGAGGTCGGGCTCGAGCTCGGTGCCCTGCGCCGCCGCATGGACGTCCTCGAACCGGTTGACGAGCGAGAGCGTGCCCGGGTCGAGCAGGGCGAACTCCTCCTCGATCGCGACGGTGAAGTCGCGCGCGGACTCGAACTGCTCCCGTGCGAAGCGGAGCTGCTCCTCCGGGCTGAGGCGCTGTGCGTCTCCCATGGCGGGGGAAAGGTTATCCCTCGACGGGCTGCGAGCAGGCGCCGGGCGACCGCCGTCCAGCTCCAGTGCTCGACCACCGCCCGGCGCGCGGCCGCACCGAGGGCCTGCCGCTCGGCCGCGGGCAGCGCGAGCAGGCGGCGCAGCTTCGACTCGAGGTCGGCGGCGTCGCGGTTCTCGAAGCCGGCGAGATCTCCGTGCTCGGGCGGGTACTCGCGCTCGATCCCGGCGGCGACCTCGGCGAGCCCGGAGTGCCGGGCGACCACGGGAGGCACGCCGGCGGCGGCTGCCTCGGCCGCGACCATGCCGAACGCCTCGGGGAAGATCGAGGGCACGACCGAGACGTCGGCGAGCGGGACAGGTATTGCAGATGCCGGTGCTCGAGCGCACCCGTGAAGAGCGTGTCCGGCGGCGCGAGCCGCCTCGAGCTCCTCGCGGTAGTCGCCGAACCCGACGACGAGCGCGCGCGCGTCGAGACCGCGCAGCGCCTCGAACAGGACCTGCACGCCCTTGTTCTCGATCAGCTTGCCGACGAAGACGACGGTCGGCCGCTCGCCGTCGAGGAACGCCTCGAGCCGCTCGGCGTTGCCCTCGTCGGGCGTCCGCTCGTTCGCGTTGCCGGGGTTCGGCGGGTCGCGGCGGGCCTCCTCGAGCAGGCCCGCCAGCGCCTCGGCGCGCGGCAGCGGCCGGAACAGTTCGATGTCCACGCCCGGCGGCACCTCGGCCACCCGCTCGACGTGGCCCATCACCTCGTCCACGACCGCGCGGATGTGCTCCGAGCCGACGTACACCGCCTCGGCGTGGGAGAGGGTCTCGCGCGCCCAGTCGATCAGCTCGGGCCGTCCGCGCATCGAGTACTCGAGCTCGGAGCCGTGCGCCTTGACCCGGAACGGCAGGCCCGACGCGGCGCCGACCGGGCCTCCGAGCAGGAGGTGGTTCGTGAAGAGGAGGTCGGCCGGCCCGAGCTCGCGGATCGCCCTCACGTTCGCCTCGACGTAGCGGTGGCGCTCGTCCCACGGCATCTCCTGGAGGAGCACGGCCTCGAGCCCCTCGTACTCGTCGAGCACGAAGGTCGGCAGGCGGGTGCCGAGCTCGGGCCGGACGACGGCCGCGGTGCCGGTGTCGTAGAGCTCCGGATGCCGCTCCTGGCAGAGCACGGTGACGTCGTGCCCGGCCCGGCTCCACTCGCGGGCGAGCGCGCGCGAGTAGACGTTCGACCCCGTGCCGCCGAGCAGGTACCCGTGCCAGAGGAGGATCCTCACGGGAAAGACCCTAGCCGGGTCGCGGAAAGTTCCCGATGCGGGATCCGAGAGGCTTGGCGATCATTCGGGCGTGAACGTCCGTGCTCTCGCTGCCGTCGCAGGCGCGACTGCGGTCTGCGCAGCGGCTCCCGCCCATGCTGCGCTGCCGCTCCACAGGTGCACGGTGCAGGGCCTGGCCGCCCGCTGCGGGACGCTCTCCGTCCCGGAGAACCGGGCGATCCCGCTGAGCCGCATGATCTCGCTGCGGGTCGTGGTGCTACCGGCCACGGTGAAGCGGGCCCGCAACGACCCGTTCGTCTACCTCGCGGGCGGCCCCGGCGGCGCAGCGACGCAGTCCGCCGCCGCCGCGGCGGGCATCTGGTACGAGCTCCGCCGTGACCGCGACATCCTCCTCGTCGACCAGCGCGGCACGGGCGGCTCGAACGCGCTCGCCTGCGCCCCGCCGACCGCGGCGATCGCCACGCCGGTGGAGCTGACCGCATACGCCCAGAGCTGCACGGCCGCACTGGCCGGGGACGCGTCGCAGTACGGTACGACCGCGGCGATGGACGACCTCGAGGCCGTCCGCAAGGCGCTCGGCTACGGGAGGCTCGACCTCTACGGGATCAGCTACGGCGCCACCGCGGCCCAGGTGTTCCTCCGTCGTCATCCCGGCTCCGTGCGCACCGTCGTCCTCGACGGCGCCACGCTGCTCGACGTCCCGTTCATGAGCCGCTTCGCCTCGAACGGCCAGCGGGCGCTCGACCTGATCGCCTCGCGCTGCGCCGCGCAGGCGGCCTGCGCCCACGCCTTCCCGAGCTGGCGCGCCGACCTCATGCCGCTGCTCGCGCGACTCCAGGCTTCGCCGGTGACGCTCCAGGTCGGGGGCGCGCCGCTGGTTGCGGACGACGTCACGCTTGCGAGCACGATCCAGAGCATGACGAGGTCCGACGACACGGCGGCGTGGATCCCTCTGCTGGTGTCGCGCGCCGCGGCGGGCGACTACTCGGTCCTTGCCGACCACCTGACTCCGCCGGCACCGCCCGACCTGACGATCATGTACTGGTCGAGCAAGTGCAACGAGCCGTGGTGGGGAGAGGACCCGGCGGCGATGGCCGCGGACGCGATGGGCACCTACCTCGAGCGCTCGGTCGCCCTCGGCCTCGAGAACGACCAGGCCGTCTGCGCCGGCTTCCCGAAGCGCGCCGAGCCGGCCGACCAGTGGGCGCGCGTCACCTCGACCGCACCGGTGCTCGCGCTCGTCGGCGGCACCGATCCACAGGACCCGATCGGCAACATCGCCGGGCTTCAGGACGTGATGCCGAACGCGCGGATCGTCGTCGCCCCGGGAATGGGCCACGGCGTCGGCCAGTACGGCTGCCTCCCCCACCTCGTCGCGCGCCTCGTCGCGCTCGGCTCGGCAAAGAAGCTCGACCTCTCGTGCGCGCGAAAGATCGCGCCGAGGCCGTTCCTGCTCCGCTAGGCGAGGTGGAAGTAGAGCGCGTAGAGCAGGTCTATCGCCGGGTTGGACGTGTGGACGGCGACGTCCGACGGCACGTCGAGCAGAGCCTCGGAGTAGTTGAACACGATCTTCACGCCGGCCGCGACGAGGTCGTCGGCGGCGCTCTGGGCGCCGGCGGCGGGAACCGCGAGCACGCCGACGATGATGTTCTTGTCCCGCACGACCTCCGGCAGCTGCGCGACCTCGGTCACGACGACCCCGCCGATCGTGCGCCCGACCTTCTCGGGGTCGGAGTCGAAGACGGCGGCGATGTTGATCCCGTGCTCGGCGTAGATCGGCGAGCTGGCGATCGCCTGTCCGAGGCGGCCGGCGCCCACGAGCGCGATGTTGTGCTGGCCCTGGGTGCGGAGGATCGAGCGGATCTCGGCGAGCAGCGAGTCGATGTTGTAGCCGACTCCGCGCTTGCCGAACTTGCCGAAGCCGGAGAGATCGCGCCGGATCTGCGTCGCGTTGATGTTCGTGTAGTCGGAGATCTCCTGCGACGAGATCCTGTCCTTCCCCATCTTCTTCGACTGGGTCAGCACCTGTAGGTACCGGGACAGGCGTGCCGCCACCCCCACCGTCAAACGATCCGCCACACCCGCTCCTTAGCTCGAAGTTTGTGACACCGACCGCATTCTGCCAGCCGCGCTACTTCGCCGCTGGCGAACCCACCTAGTCCCGAGTTTGTGCGGCGAGCCTTCGACGGAGGGCGTCGGGGTGGACGTGGTAGGTGAAGACCCTCTCACCGTCGACCTCGACGACCGGAAGCCATTCGCGGTAGCGGGCCTCGAGCTTCGGGTCGCCCGTGATGTCGACCTCCTCGAGCGCGAAGCCGAGCTCGGCGCGGAGCTCCTCGAGCTGGTCGCGCGCCCGGTCGCAGAGATGGCAGCCCTCCGCGTGGTAGAGCGTGACTACGGGTAGATCCCCCGCGTCACCGTCGCCTCGGCGACCCGCTCGACCGCCAGGCCGTACGCGGCGAGCCGGAGGCTCACGCCACGGGCCTCCGCGGTCTGCCAGGTCTCCTCGAAGGCCTTCGAGACGATCCCGTTGAGCTTGTCGTTGACCTCGGCCTCCTTCCAGAAGTACTCCTGGAGCCCCTGGACCCACTCGAAGTACGAGACCACGACGCCGCCTCCGTTCGCGAGCACGTCGGGCACCACGGCGATCCCGTTCCCCTCGAGGATCTCGTCGGCCGTCGGCGTGACTGGCCCGTTCGCGCCCTCGACGATCGCCCTGGCCCGGATCTGGTCGGCGTTCTCGCTCGTGATCACCTGTTCGAGCGCGCAGGGCGCAAGGACGTCGCACTCGAGCGTGAGCAGATCCTCGTGGGAGATCTCCTCGGCGCCGCCGAGCCCGGCCAGCTCACCGGTCGCGCGCTTGTGCGCGAACGCGGCGGGCACGTCGATGCCGCTCGCGTTGTGGAGCGCCGTGGTCGAGTCGCAGATCCCGATCACGATCGCGCCCTCCTCGGCCAGGAGCTTCGCGAGGAAGCTGCCGACGTTCCCGAACCCCTGCACGACGACGCGCATCCCGTCGACCGAGAGCCCGCGCTTGGCCGCGAAGTCCTCCACGCAGTAGAGCGCGCCGCGCGCCGTCGCCTCCTCGCGGCCGAGCGAGCCGCCGATCGCGAGCGGCTTGCCGGTGACCACGCCGAGGACGGAGTAGCCCTTGTTCATCGAGAACGTGTCGAAGATCCAGGCCATCACGCTCGCGTCGGTGCCGACGTCGGGGGCCGGAATGTCCTTCTCGGGGCCGATCTCGTTGATGATCTCGCTCGTGTAGCGGCGCGTCATCCGCTCGAGCTCCCCGCGCGACATCTCCTTCGGGTTGCAGACGACGCCGCCCTTCGCGCCGCCGAAGGGGATCCCCATCAGCGCGCACTTCCACGTCATCCACATCGAGAGCGCCTTCACCTCGTCGAGCGTGACGTCGGGGTGGTAGCGGATCCCGCCCTTCGACGGGCCGCGGGCGACGTTGTGCGTCACCCGGTACCCGGTGAAGGCCCGGGTCTCGCCGTTGTCGAGCGAGACCGGGATCGAGACCTCCACCGACTTCTTGCACTCCTGGAGGACGTTGACGAGGTTGTCCGGGATCCCGAAGACCTCGGCGACGCGGCGAAGCTGGTCGCGGGCGATCTCGAACGGGTTCTCGCGCAGGTGTGAGACGGTCGCGCCCACGGCAGCCCGAGTATATGGCGCTACCGGACCGTGAACCGGAGCACGGCGCGGCTCGGACGGCCGCCGTCGGTCGGGAAGGCGAGGAGCCGCAGCGTGTACCGGCCGGGGCCGAGCCGCGAGCCCGACGGAGCCCTCCCCGTGAGAGCGAACGCATACGTGCCCGGGAGCGCGTCCCGCAGCCGTGTGAGCAGCCCGAGCTGCTGCCCGTTCGGGTCGACGAGCTGGGCGTCGAAGCGGGCCACCGGCGTCACCTCCACCGAGCCGCCGGAGTCGGCGAGCCGGCCGAGCCGCACCGTCAACAGGGCGGGCTCGAGTGCGCGGGCATCGAGGACCGGGCTCGAGATCGCGACGTCCGAGATCAGGCCGCCGGAGGGAGCGTCGAAGGAGCCGGCCCAGGGGACCCTGATCTGCGGCCCGCCGCCTGCGACCGCGAGCACGACCGCCCCTTCCGCCGGAGAGGCGTCTGCCCGCGCGCTGACCACGACCTTCTGCGACCCGCCGGGCTCGATCGTGACCTGCGCCGGATGCACCGACGCCGCACCTTCGACCGAGATCGAGACGGTGCGGGACAGCGTCGAGAGGTTGCGGACGACGAGCACCTGACGAAGCGAGGTCCGGCTCAGCGAGACGGTGGCCGGCGCGGTCGCGACGGGCGCTGCGTGCGCCGCAGGCAGGTCGACGAGGCCCGGCCCGCCGTCCGTGATCGGGTCGGCGGTCCCGATCAGCGCGCTCCTGAGCCCGGCCGGGCCGAGCCCGGGCCGCGCCTGCGCCAGCACCGCGGCGGCCCCGGCGACCGCGGCCGCGGCGATGCTCGTCCCGCTCACCGCCACGAAGCGCGGCGAGCCGTCGGGGTTCGTGCCGGGAGCCGAGGTGACGACGCCGACGCCCGGCCCCACGAGCTCGGGCTTGATCCCACCGTCGAAAGCGAGGCCATGCGACGAGAACGCGGCCACGCGCCCGTAGCCGGGATTGGGGCCGGCGCGCAGCGGCGCGATCGAGACGCCGACGTTCGCCCCGCCCGCGAGCGCCTTCCGCAGTGCCGCGCCCGCCGTCGCGTCGAGGCCGACCACCGGCACGGGCACGACGCCGTCGACGCCGAGGCTGCCGGAGGGCACGCTCGCGCCGTAGAGGAGGATCGCCGCCGCGCCCGCGAGCGCAGCCGCCTCCGCCACGTCGCGCGGGGCGCCGGCGGCGGGAACGAGGGCGGCCCGGCCTGCGACGAGGCTGTAGCCGCGCCGGTCGAAGAACGCGTCGACGCCGGGAGCTCCCTGCTCTCCGGGCCGCGGCTGGGCGACCCGCAGCCCGAGCGCGTGGCCCGGCGTCGACCGATCCGGCGAGCGGCACGACCGCGTCGAGCAGCACCCGCAGGCCGGCGCGCACGACGAGGCGCACACGGCTGCTCTGCGCGCGAAGGTCCGCTGCACCGACGGTGAGCGCGTCGGGCGCGCCGCCCGGGCCCGCGATGCTGCCGAAGCTCGGCCCGGCGGCGCCGTCGTTCCCGGCCGCCGCGACGACGAGCGTGCCGAGCCGGGCCGCGCCGCCCGCCGCGAGCGCGACCGGATCGTCGGCGAACGCAGCGAAGGGCGCCGCGAGCCCGACGAGCGCGATCCGCGCCGCATCCCTGGCATCTCCGTCGGCGTTCGGGTCGACCGCGCGCTCGAGCCCAGCGACGAGCTCGTCGGTGCGGCTGTAGATCGCCCAGCCGCCCGAGGCATCCGGCTGCCAGCCCGCGACGCGCAGCGGCAGGACCGTGGCGCCGGTGGCGACCCCGGACAGCCCGGCCGGCCCGCCGGCGCCGACGAGGACCCCGGCCAGCTCGGTCCCGTGCTCCTCGACCGTCGAGGAGTCGCCGGGCTTCGCCGCCGGCAGCGCAGAGCCGTGCTTCCGGACGATGTCGTACCCGGGGAGCACGCGCCCGCGCAGGTACGGCTGCGAGCGGTCGACCCCGGTGTCGAGCAGCGCGATCGTGACGCCGCTGCCGTCCATCCCGGGCAGGGCGAGCCCGGGGCTCGCCGCGCCGCCGCCAGACTGCTGCACTCCGGCGACCGTTGCCGGGTAGGCGACCCTGACGGGATAGACGCCGGCGACCTCGGGCGCCGCGTCGAGGAGGCCGATCCCGCGCGAGTCGATCGCAGCCGAGAAGCCGTCGATCACCCGGGTGTAGGTGTACTCGGGCCGGATCACGACGCCCTCGAGCGCGAGCCGGCCGATCAGCCTCCGCTGGGCATCGAGCGCGTCGGCGCTCCAGCTCCGCTCGTCTGCGGCGGTCGCGCCCGGCCGCACACGAGCCGCGAGCGAGGGCGCCCTGAGCACGACGATCACGCGCTGTCCGACCGAGACGTGCGGCCGTGCGCCGACGAGCCCGGCCCACGCGGCGGCGGTGGGAAGCCGCTCTGCCGGGATCCCGCCTCCGGCGCCGCCGCCGCCCGCAAGCAGGAGCGCCAGCGCTGCGCCGGCCGCCAGGAGCCCGAGCGGCGCCGTCGCGCGCGGCTCAACCCGACGAGGCGTACGCATCGAGCCCAAGGTACCCGGGATAGGAGACGGCCTTCGCGTACCGGGCCGCCGACGCGATCATCGCCGCGTTGTCGGTGCAGAGCGAGAGCGGCGCGAACCCGGCCTCCGGCAGCGCGGCGCGCAGCTCGGAGTTCGCGGCGACCCCGCCGACGACCGCGACCCGGTCGGCGCCGGCCGCCTCGAGCCGCTCCACGAGCGCGCGCACGATCGCCCGCTGGTAGCTCGCGGCGAGGTCGGCGCGGCGGTCCGCGAGCTCCGCCTCGGTCAGGTCGCGGACGGCGTAGAGGAGCGCCGTCTTCAGGCCGGAGAACGAGAAGTCGAGCCCGGGAACGCGGGCGACGGGAAACGAATAGGCCGCCGGATCTCCCTCCCGCGCCAGGCGGTCGATCGCGGCCCCGCCCGGGTAGCCGAGGCCGAGCAGCCGCGCGCCCTTGTCGAACGCCTCGCCGGCGGCGTCGTCGAGCGTCGTCCCGACTGCGCGGAACGAGCCGCGCTCGGCCACCTCGACCAGCATCGTGTGGCCTCCGCTCGCGAGCAGGCAGAGGAAGGGCGGCTCGAGCGCGTCGGGCCCGAGGTAGAGCGAGGCGACGTGGCCGTGCAGGTGGTCGACGGGGACGAGCGGGAGCCGTCGCGCCCACGCGATCGCCTTGGCGGACGGCGAGGCCGACGAGCAGCGCCCCGATCAGCCCCGGCCCCTGCGTCACGGCGACGCGGTCGACGTCGTCGAGCGTCGCGCCCGCCTCGTCCGAGCGCCTCTCGCACCACGGGCACGATCAGCTCGAGATGCCGTCGCGAGGCGATCTCCGGCACGACGCCGCCGAAGCGCGCGTGGAGCTCGGCCTGGGAGGAGACGACGCTGGAGCGGACGGTCCCGTCCTCCTCGACGAGGGCCGCCGCCGTCTCGTCGCAGGAGGTCTCGATCCCGAGGATCACGAAGCGCCGGCCGCGGGCTCGGCAGCGTCCTCGACGGGGTCCTTCCACATGATCATCGCGTCCTCGCGGTTGTCGGTGTAGTAGCCGCGCCGGATCCCGCGCGCGACGAACCCGAGCCGCTCGTAGAGGCGGATCGCGGCGTCGTTCGAGACGCGCACCTCGAGCGTGTAGCCGCGGCGCTCGTCGCCGGCGGTCAGGTCGAAGAGCTGCTCGAGCAGCGTCTGCGCGATCCCGCGGCGGCGGAACTCGGGCGCGACGGCGACGTTCATCACGTGCCACGCGTCGACGTAGCGGGAGATGATCAGGTAGCCCGCGAGCTCGTCCGTCACGGAGTCGTAGGCGCCGAGACAGATCGAGGTCGGCTTCGCGAGCTCGCCCGCGAACATCGCGCGCGACCACGGAGTCGGGTACGAGCGCTGCTCGATCTCCTCGATCGCGCTCAGGTCGCGCGCGGTGAGACGGCGCAGCTCGACCGTCATGCGCGCCTGCTCGGCGTCGGGAAGCCGCAGGTAGAGCGGCTCGACGAGCTCCGCCGGGCCGAAGTCGCGCGCGAGCGCCGCGTGGAAGCGGGCGCGCGGGAGGTGCAGCTCGCTGTCGTCGGGCGGCACGACGGCGCCCGCCGCCTCGAGCAGCTCGCGGTAGCGGCGCGCGCCGTCGCCGACGCACGTCGTCCCGGCGGTCGACGGGCACGTCGGCGGGGGCGAGGCAGCGCGGCTCGCCGTCGATCGAGCACGAACACCTCGCGACGCTTCGCGTCGACGACCGGGAGCGCGCCCGGGGCGCCCGCGGCGAGCGCGTCGAGCGTCGAGACGCCGGCGGCCGGGACGCCGAGCGCGAGCGCGAGCCCGCGCACCGTCGCGAGGCCGATCCGCACCCCGGTGAAGCTTCCGGGGCCGGTGCCGACCGCGATCGCGTCGACGTCGGACGCGCGGTGTCCGCCCTGGCGCAGCAGCGCGTCGACGTCCTCGAGCACCGTCGCGGCACGCGAGAAGCGCTCCCCGAGCACCTCACCGTTCTCGACGAGCGCGCTCGTGGCGACGTCCGTGGCCGTGTCGATGGCGAGGATCAGCACGTCTAAAATAGCCCTTCTAGCAGGGATTTTGCCGAACTTTCGAGCTCAACAAGTCTATGCGTGGGGTCGACGTGCCGCAACCGCACCGCGACGCTCACCGGCGGCAGCCCGGCGCCCGCGGCCTCCGGCCACTCGACGAAGCAGACGGCCTCGTCGAAGTACGGCTCGAGGTCGCCCCACTCCGCCGGCGAGACCGAGGCGAACCGGTACAGGTCGAGATGGGACACGGCCATGCGTCCCTCGTAGCGGTGGCCGATCGTGAACGTCGGGCTCGTGACCGGCCCCTCGACGCCGAGCGCACGGCATGCGCCGCGGACGAAGGTCGTCTTGCCCGCGCCGAGCTCGCCCGAGACGGTGACGACGTCGCCCGCACCGAGCACCGAGGCGAGCTTCGCCGCGATCGCCTCGGTCTCCTCGGGCGAGGACGACGTGAGCTCCACCGCACTCAGAACAGGCCGAGCTGGCCTACGGGCTCGACGTCGGCGACGGTCGCCGGCGCAGCGGGCCCGGGCTCGAACGGAACCGGCGACGGCACGGGCGCGGCAGGGGTCGTCGAACCGGAGAGCAGCGCCGGGATGCGGGCGAAGTCGGACTCGAGCACCTTCAGCATCGCGGGCGTGTAGAGCGCGGCGGCCGGGTGGTAGATCGGGTAGAGCAACACGCTGCGGGCGCCGAGGGTGACCTCCTGCTCCTGGCCGTGGACGCGGGTGATCCCGAGCGGGCGGCCCGAGAGGAGCTTGGTCGCGAAGTTGCCGAGGGTCGCGACGACGCGCGGCTCGATCAATTCGATCTGGCGGAAGAGGTGCGGCTCGCAGGCCTCGATCTCGTCGGGCTGCGGGTCGCGGTTGCCCGGCGGGCGGCACTTGAGCACGTTGCGATGTAGACATCGCCGCGGCCGAGGCCGATCCCCTCGAGCAGCCGCTCGAGCAGCTTGCCGGCCTGCCCCACGAACGGGACTCCCTGCTTGTCCTCGTGGAAGCCCGGCGCCTCGCCGACGAACATCAGGTCGGCGTTCGGGTCGCCGGAGCCGAAGACGACCTGGGTGCGGCCCTCGGCCAGCCGGCAGCGCGTGCACCCGGCGGTCAGCTCGCCGTAGGCGTCTAGGTCAGTGCCCGCAGCCACAGCTTCCGCCGCAACAGCCGCCGCCTCCGCCGAAGCTCGGCTGTGCGGCGGTGCCGTGAGCGGCGAACACGGAGAACTGCTTCACGACCTTCGCGGACTCGCAGTCCGGGCACGCGACCTCCTGCCCCGACGACCTGACGAGCTCCTCGAAGTGCGATTCGCACTCCATGCAGACGTACTCGTAGATAGGCACCTGGCTACAGACCTTACCAACCGCGCTGGCGACGACGAAACATCCGGACCGCCGATTCTCGACCCCGCACCGGACGTCAGCCGATCGCCGCGATCAGGCGCCGCCGCTCCTTCGCGATCGCGTCGGTGAGGGCCGAGACCCGGCCGACGCGGGCGTTGTATGCATGCGCGGCGACGATCTCGGCGTTCCTCGTGCGGACCGCGTCGGAGCCGATCGCAAAGAGCGAGCGGATCGCCGTGTTCGCGGTCTTCGTGTCCTTCTTCCTGAGCGCAGCTTCGACCTCGCCGCTCAGCTCGACGCGGCGTCGGAGGGCCGCCCGTTCGCCGACGAGCGTCGGCGCGAGCAGCGGCGGCGCCTTCAGCGTGTCGAGCTTCGCGACGACCGGCTCGAGCGCCGCCGTGTACCGGGCGAACGCGTCCGCCTGCGCGGTCCAGCCCTTCGCCTTGACCAGCTCCTTCGCGAGCGCGGCGCCGGCAGGCCCCGCCGGCACGAGCGCCTGCTTGAACGCGGGCGAGTAGCTCGCGGTGAGGATCAGGTCGCCGGTCAGCGACGCCTCGAGCCGCAGGAGCGCGAGCAGGTCGGCGTGGATCTTCCGGGCGTCCGGCGGAGCCTTGATCGCGGCGACGCGGCTCTCCGCGGCGAGGATCTCGGCCCGCGCCTGCTGCAGCGCCTTCACCTCTGCCGGCGGGTTCGTGCTCATCGAGAAGGCGCGAAGCGCGTTCTCGACCTCGGTCCGCCGGTTGAGCAGGGAGGCCTCCGACTCGTCGACCTTGACGAAGTAGGCGTTGACGGCGTCACGGCGCGGATGCCCTCCCCCTCCGCCGCCGCAGCCCGCGAGCACGACGACGAGGACGGCGACGGCGCCGATCCGGGCCCGCCTCATCGCGGCCCTACTTGAGGAGCACGACGGTCGAGACGCTGTGATCGCCGTGCGCGAAAACGAGCTTGACGAGGCCCTTGCCCGGCGCGAACCACGAGGTGCGCGTGCCGCTGCCGTACGGGAACCCCGGCTGCGAGAGCGTCGAGCGGACGACGAGCGCCTGGAAGGTTCCGGCGGGCACGGTCACCGGCTGCACGCCGACCACCGTCGACGTGCCGGTGACGCCGTAGGTGCTGAAGTCGAGGCTCGGCTTGACCGCCGACCAGGTCTGCCCGGCGGTGGGATAGGCGGGGAAGACCGGGTTGTAGCCGTACGTCATCAGGTCGAAGACCGTGATGAAGTGGTTGCGCTTGGCTGCGGGGGCGCCGCCGGGCCCGAGCGCCGGGAACTTCAGCAGCGTCGCCGACTGGGTGCGGCCCCAGAGGTTGACCACGCCGTCGAGCTTCTTCGAGAACCCGTACGTCCCGGCCATCCTGATCGGGCTGGCCGGGGAGAGAGTCTTCCGGACGTCCTTCGCCGTGAACCGGCCGGAGCCGTTGGCGACCGCGTCGACCGTGAAGTTCTGCACCTCGCCCTGCTTCAGGTGCTTCGTGTTCGTCCACCGGTAGGTGAGGCTCAGGCCCTTCGTGAGCGGGAAGTAGTCGACGTCGGTGGGCGGCGGGAGCGGCGTCTGGTTCGTGCTCTGCAGCACCGCGCTGGTCACCGCGGCGGGGGCGCCGCCGGCGTGGAGGAACTCGACCTTGACCGGGCCGACACCGTAGACCCACCAGGTCGTGCGCAGGCCGCTCCCGTACGGGTCGCCGAGCGCCCCGGCCTGGGTGATCTGCGTCTGGATCTTCGCCGCGGTCACGGGCATCGGAAACGCCGGGATCGTGATCGGCTCGGTGCCGAGGTACGTCGAGACGCCGGCGACGTCTCCGGCGGCGCCGCCCGTTCCCGCCCAGGCGAGCCCCTTCACCAGCGGCTCGTAGAACACCGGGTTCCGGCTTCCCCAGATCACGTTGTAGTAGACGCTCGAGAGCGCGTTCGGGCACTGCGTCGCGGACGCGCAGAGCACCGGGAACGCGGCCGGGGGCGGCGTGCTCGTCCAGTTCGTGTTGACGAGCCCGGAATTCGTCTCCTGGAACGTGACCTCGCCGTTCGAGGTGACCGCGCCGTCGGGGTTGCTCAGCCCGTCGGTCGTCCAGGCCAGCGTGTACGAGGCACCCTTCTGATCCTTCACGGTGACCTTCTCGCTCGTCGGCGTCGGCGCGTAGAGCGTGTCCGTCCACTGCCACGTCCAGGTCGCGTCGGCCGCGTGCGGGAGCCACGAGTCGGCGCTCGCGGCGGGCACGATCGCGAGCGCGGCGAGCGCGACGGCACACAGAAACAGACCCTTTCCCCGGAGCACGCTGGAAGGCTAGCCGGTCCGGGCTCGATTCCGATAGACATGCGTGCGGAATGCGGGAGCAGATCGCCACGCGGCTCGTCGGGCGCATCGTCGTGCTCGAGCCGCTTGCGCCGGAGCACGAGGCCGGGCTCCGCGCGGCGGCCGCGGACCCGGCGGCCTGGGAGTGGATGACGACACGCGACGTCGACGCGTGGATCGAGCAGGCCTATGCCGAGGCGGCGGCTCGCGTCCGCTACCCGTTCGCGGTGCTGCACGACGGCGCTCCCGTCGGGAGCACGAGCTACATGTCGCTCGCGCCCGAGCACGAGCGCCTCGAGATCGGCCACACCTGGCTCTCGCCCGCGGCCTGGGGCACGGGCGCGAACACCGAGGCGAAGTACCTCCTGCTCCGCCACGCCTTCGAGGAGCTCGGCTGCCTGCGGGTCGAGTTCAAGACGGACGCGCTGAACGGGCGCGCCCGCGCGGCGCTGGCCGGGATCCCGGCCGAGTTCGAGGGGATCCACCGCCGGCACATGGTCGTGCGAGACGGCGAGCGGCGCGACTCGGCGTGGTACAGCGTGATCGTCGACGACTGGCCCGCGGTGCGCGCCTCGCTCGAGGCGAGGCTGGCCTAAGCGTCCAGGAAGCGGACCGCCGCGCGAACGACCCGCGGCCCCGGCCACGGCGGCGAGAACGCGACGTAGCGCGGCGTCCAGGCCGACGGCTCGAACTTGGCCTCGTACCCGGCGAGCGAGGCGAAGCCGTATCTCCGGTCGAGGTAGCGGAAGGCGACGGTGAGCGTGCGGCCGATCCAGCGGGCGCGCCGGTCGAGCTGCTCGCCGGAGCCGCGGAACGGGGCGATCCCGAGCGCCGCCGAGCGGGCGCCCGCCTCGCGCAGCCCCGCGAGGGTCTCGACCACGAGCAGCTCGCTCGCGCCGTTGACCGCGCCCGGCGCCCGGAACACGTCCTCGAGGTACCAGCCGCCGCGCGCGTAGATCGGCGAGCAGGCCGCGAACGCCTCGAGCCGCCCGTCGCGGCGGGCGACGAAGATCCGCTTCTCCGCGACCTCGTCGAGCGGCGAGGGCCGGAGCACCGACCGCGTGACGGCACGGCCGACGACCGCCTCCCACTTCGAGAGGAGATCGCGCAGCTCGCGGTCGAGCGCCGGGTCGTCGCGGTTCGCCTCCTCCACCACCACGCCCTCGCGCCGCGCGTGATTCACGCACCAGCGGAGGTTCTTGCCCCGGTTCCCCGCCGGCGGGCGCCACGACTCGAGCTCGAACCACGGCTCCTCCCCCACCTTGAGCGCCGAGTACCCGCAGGAGAGCGACGCGCGCGCCGTGAGCTCGTCGACCGCGACGAGGCAGATCCCGAGCCGGGCCGCGCGCGTCTCGCGGGTGAAGCGGCGGAGCAGCGCCTCGGTGTCTCGCCGGAGCGCAGAGCGGGTCCGACCAGACCACCGCGGCGCCGGGCGAGGCGAGGTAGCAGACGGCTCCCTCGCGGCGCGACGAACGCCCGCCACGGGGCGTCGTAGCGCAGGAGGAACGAGAGCGGGCTGCGGCCGTGGCGGCGCAGCAGGTCGAGCACCGCCTCTCGGGGGTACACTCCGTCTTGCCCGGTATCCGCTACGGAACTGGAGCTCATGTGTTCGACGACATTCAGGTGATCGGTCTCGGCCGGGTCGGCTCGGCGGTCGCCGCCCGGCTGGGCGAGCGCGGCGTTGCTCGTGTCCTCGGACGCCGCCGAGCTGATCATTCTCTGCGTTCCGGACGCCGCGATCGCAGAGGTCGCGCGAACGATCGAGCCTGGGCCGTGGATCGCGCACGTGAGCGGGGCGACGCCGCTCGCCGCGCTCGACCCGCACGAGCGCCGTTTCTCGGTGCATCCGCTGCAGACGTTCACCCGCGCGCGGGGGCCCGAGCAGCTCGACGGCGCCTGGGCCGCGGTCAGCGCGGAGACACCCGAGGCGCTCGGGCACGGGCTCTGGCTGGCCGGCATTCTCGGGCTCGAGCCGTTCGAACTCGACGACGCGATGCGGACGCTCTACCACGCGGGCGCCGCGGTCGCTTCCAACTACCTCGTCACGCTGTATCGCGCCGCGGCGAGCCTGTTCGAGGAGGCCGGCGCGCCGCCGGAGGCGCTCGTCCCGTTGATGCGGCGGACGATCGAGAACGGCTTCGAGCTGACCGGGCCGATCTCGCGCGGCGACTGGACGACGGTCGACGCGCACCTCGCCGCGCTGCAGTCGCGCCGCCCGGAGCTCGAGGAGATGTACCGCGCGCTGGCGGCGGTGACCGCACCGTGATCACGGTGCGCACGAAGGCGGAGCTGCGCGAGGCGCTCGCCGGCCGCACGGGCTCCGTCGGCCTCGTGCCGACGATGGGCGCGCTCCACGAGGGCCACCTCGCACTGATCCGCGCAGCCCGCGACGAGTGCGACCTCGTCGTCGCGACGAGCTTCGTCAACCCGGCGCAGTTCGGAGAGCAGGCCGACCTCGATGCCTATCCGCGCGACCCCGAGGCCGACGCGCGAATCGCCGCCGGCGGAGGCGTCGACGTCCTCTTCGTCCCGGCGCTCGAGCAGGTCTATCCGCCCGGCTTCGCGACCTGGGTCGAGCCCGGCGGAGCCGCGATCGGCCTCGAGGGCGAATTCAGGCCGGGCCACTTCCGCGGCGTCGCGACGATCTGCCTCAAGCTCTTCAACCTCGTCCGGCCCGAGCGCGCGTACTTCGGCCGCAAGGATGCGCAGCAGGTCGCCGTGGTCGAAGCAGCTCGTCCGCGACCTCGACCTCGAGCTCGAGATCCGCGTGGTACCGACCGTCCGCGACGCCGACGGGCTCGCGATCTCGTCCCGGAACGCGCGCCTGTCCGCGAGCTGACCGCCGCCGCGCGCTGGCAATCCCGCGGGCTCTCGAGACGGGCGACCCCGACCGGGCCCGCGCCGCCCTCGCCGAGGCCGGCCTCGAGCCCGAGTACGTGGCGGTCGCAGACCTCGACGGGCCCACGCTCGCGGTCGCAGTCCTCGTCGGCTCGACCCGCCTGATCGACAACGTCCAGCTGGAAGGAGACGCCGCATGACCACACGCCCGCGCACCCCCGCCCCGAACGCGCCCGCCCCGGGGAAGCTGCCGCTCACCGAGCTCGTCGAGATGAAGCGGCGCGGCGAGAAGATCGCGATGGTGACCGCCTACGACGCGCCGAGCGGCGCGCTCGCCGACGCGGCCGGAGTCGACCTCGTGCTCGTCGGCGACTCGGCGGCGATGACGATGCTCGGCCACGACTCGACCGTCCCGGCGACGATGGACGAGATGCTCGTGCTCGCGCGCGCGACGACCCGCGGCGCGCGCAGACCGGTCGTGATCGCCGACATGCCGTTCGGCTCGTTCCAGGTCTCCGATCAGCAGGCGGTCGAGAACGGGATCAGGTTCGTGAAGGAGGCCGGCGTCGAGGCGGTCAAGCTCGAGGGCGCCGGCGCGATGCTCTCCCGCGCGCGTTCGCTCGTCGAGGCCGGCATCCCGGTGATGGGGCACATCGGGCTGACGCCGCAGTCGGCGACGATGCTCGGCGGCTTCAAGGCGCAGGGCCGCAACGCGGAGAAGGCCCGCGCCCTGCTCGCGGACGCGCGCGCGCTCGAGGCGGCCGGTTGCTTCGCGCTCGTGCTCGAGGCGGTGCCGGCGCCGGTCGCCGAGCGGATCACTGCCGAGCTCACGATCCCGACGATCGGGATCGGCGCGGGCGGCGGCTGCGACGGCCAGGTGCTCGTCTGGCACGACCTGCTCGGCCTCTACGAGGGCAGCCCGCCGCGGTTCGTGAAGCAGTACGCGGATCTCGCCTCCGAGATCCGCCGCGCGCTCGAGGCGTACGTCGCCGAGGTGCGGAGCGGCGCGTTCCCCGAGGAGCAGCACACGTACTCGATCCCGGAGGACGAGCTCGCGGCCTTCGACGCGGCGGCCGCGACCGAGCCCGCTTGACGTAGCTCGCCCGCGCCTGCAACATCGTCCGGACGATGGCGGGCTCGAAGAAGAAGCGGAATGCCTCGACCGCTGAGGCGCTGTTCATCCTCGCCGCGGTCGGCGCCGCGATCGGCGTCGGCGTGATCGGCTTCTTCCTCGGGCGAGACACGGCGCCGAAGAAGAGCAGCAGCGCATCACCGTCCGTCACGGCTCCCGCGCCGACGACGACCGGAGCAACGACGACGAGCGCCGCCGAGGCGGGCAAGGCTCTCTTCGTCTCGAGCTGCGGCAGCTGCCACACGCTCAAGAACGCCGGCACCTCCGGCGCCGTCGGGCCGAACCTCGACACCCTGAAGCCTGACATGGCGCGCGTCGTCAAGCAGGTGACGAACGGCGGCAAGATCATGCCGTCGTTCAAGGGGTCGCTCACGCCGGCGCAGATCCAGCAGGTCGCCGCCTACGTCTCGTCGGTCGCCGGTACCGGCTAGATCCGCAGCAGCACCACGAGCACGACCGGAATCGCGGCAGCGAACGCCGTCGTCGCGAGCGCCCGCGGCCAGCTCCACTCGTTCACCCGGCGCACGCCGATCACGAGCAGCACGAGCGCCCACGCAGCGAAGGCGAGCGACACCCACGTGAAGACCGCGCCCGCGGTGCCGGAGTCGCGGCCGCCGGAGCGGAACACCGAGCTCCCGAGCACGGCGATCCGCAACGGCCAGACCGTGACGAGCGAGAGCGCGAGCGGCGCGAGCGAGAGCGCGAGCACGTGGCGGGCACGCCGGTAGCTGCCGGTGCTGCCGAGCAGATCGCCGGCGAGCGCGAGCATGCCGCCGCCGAGCCAGTAGAGCGCAGTGCCGTAGAAGCCGCCGCCGATGAACGCCCACACCGCGACGAGGAGCCCGTCGACGGCCGGGTCGTCGAGCATGTGCCCGGTCACCGTCGTGTCGAGCACGGTGGCGACGCCGCCGAGCAGGATCAACGCGAGCACGGGCTCCTGGAGCGCCGCGGCCGCGCGATCGGAGTCGTCGCGGAGCGCCGCGAAGACCGGCCCGGGCGAGATCAGCACCGCAAGCGCCCGCTTCCACCAGAGCCGCTCGAGCTCGTGCGTCTCCGCTGCGGTCGCGCCCACGGTTACGGCTCCTTTCGGAGCGAAGGACAGGTTGCCGGGCCGCGCTGGGTGGTGCGATGCGGCGTCCTCAGTCGCGCGCATAGCGCTGCTATGCGCGCTCCCTGCGTCCTTGCCTCGCACTCACCCATCGCACCCCGCCGACGTGTCGTCACTCCGAAAGGAGCCTGCGCTCAGCCTACTCGGGTCACCTCGGGAAGAGGCGTGAGCACCTGCTCGAGCTGAGGCCGCAGGTGCTCGAAGGCCGGCGGCAGCGTGAGCGCCTCGCCGAGCGTGTCGAGCGGCTCGTCTGCGGTGAACCCGGGGCCGAGCGTCGCGAGCTCGAAGAGGACGCCGCTCGGCTCGCGGAAGTAGATCGAGTGGAACCAGAAGCGGTCGATCACCGGCGATGGCATCGCGCCCGCGGCTGCGACCCGGTCGTGCCAGGCCTCGTGCTCGTCCATCGTCGTCGCCCAGGCGACGTGATGGATCGTGCCCGCGCCCGGGATCCCGCGCTCGGGAGGCGGCGGGTCGTAGACGTAGGTCGAGCTGCGCTTGTCGCCGCGCACCTCCCAGCCGTCGTCGTCCGGCGCAAAGTCGAGCGTGCCCTCCAGGAAATCGCGGCTCCGCTCGGGCTCGGCGCTGAACGCGCGCACGCCGGCAAAGCCCTGGAGTGCCAGCGCAGCCGGGATCCCGGGATGCTGCGCCACGAGCGGCTCGTCGCCGCTCCCGTCCACGACGAGCTCGTGTGCGAGGCCCTCCGGGTCGGAGAAGCGCAGCGAGCCCGGCGTCCGCTGGGTCGGGACGCCCTCCCCGCGGAGGCGCTCCTCCCAGAATGCGAGCGCCTCCTCGGACGCGACGCGCCAGAGCACGCGGTGCACCATTCCGGCGCCCGGCCGGCCGCGGCGGGCCCCCGGATACTCGAAGAACGTGATGTCGCTGCCGGGACTGCCGATCTCGTCGGCATAGAAGAGGTGGTACACCGTCGGGTCGTCCTGGTTCACGGTCTTCTTCACGAGGCGCAGGCCGAGCACCCGCGCGTAGAAGTCCACGTTGCCCGGTGCGTCGCCGGTGATCGCGGTGATGTGGTGGAGCCCCTCGAGCCTCATCGCCATGCGCTCACGTTACCGTTCGAAGGGTGCGCACCGCCCTCGTCGTGGTCGTCCCCGAGGCCGAGTCGCTCGTCGGTCGCCTCCGCGAGCGGTACGACCACCCGGCGGGCGGGCTGGGCGTGCCCGCGCACATCACGCTCCTCTTTCCGTTCGGCGACGATCCGGAGGGGCTCGAGGAGCTCCTCGCCGCCGCAGCGCCGTTCGACTTCGCGCTCGCGCGCACGGAGCGGTTCGCCGAGCAGCCGATCCTCTACCTCGCGCCCGAGCCGGCGGAGGCCTTCGTGCGGCTGATCGAAGCGCTCATCGCCCGCTACCCCGAGTTCCCGCCCTTCCGCGGGGAGTACGCGGCGATCGTCCCGCACCTGACGATCGGCTACGACGTGCCGAAGGACGTCGAGGAGAGCCTCCGGCCGGGCCTGCCGATCCGCGCACGGGCCGAGACGGTGACCTGGCTGGAGGAACGGCCCGACGGCCGCTGGTACGAGCGCGGCCGGTTCCGGCTCGGCGCTAGCCCGTCGCCGGGAAGTTGATCGGCACGTTCACGCCGGTGAGCCCGTACGTGAGGCTGAGCGTCACCTTCTTGCCGAGCACGTCCATGCTCATGTCGATCAGCGCGGACGTCACGAGGTGGGTCTTGCGCGAGATCGTCAGCACCGCGCGCGTGTCGCCGAGCTTGGCGAGCGAGCCGAGCCCGACGAGGCCCCGGGTGAGCGAGTTCGCCGCTCCCTGGGTGTCGATCACGCCGGTGATCTGATCCGCGGGACCGCCGTCCGGGTCGGTCGCGTCGGAGACCTTCACGCTCTTCACGTACGCCGCGAAGTTGAAGCCGCCCGTGGTGGCCATCGACTGGAGCTGGGGGCCGAGCTGCTGCTGGACCTGTGCGGCCGACAGCACCTGGGTCTGCCCGTTCGCCGTCAGCGTGACGGTGTCGCCGTGCTTGACGATCGTCGCGTCGAGCGCCTTTCCGTCGGGGCTCTGCCCGGTCGTATTCACGTAGACGTCTCCTGCCTGCGGCCCCTTCAGATAGCCGCCGCCCGCGATCTGGAGCGCGGTCGTCTGACCGTCGGCGACGATGGTCTCGTGCATCGAGAACTGCTGGGAGCTGAGCGCCTTCTGTGCCGCGTCGGCCTGGGAGAGGAGCGCGAGCGCCTTCTGGCCGTCCGGGCCGGCGCAGCCGGCGAGCACCACCGCCGAGACCGCCAGGAGTAGAGCCGCGAAAACCCGCCGCATGCAGGCGTAATCGACGCCGGCGCCCGCCGGGCGCTCCCCCGTCCGAGTGATCGGAGCTAGGCGGCGACGGCGCGGCGCTCGAGCAGCGGCCGCAGGAACTGCCCGGTGAACGAGCCGTCGACCTGCGCGACCAGCTCCGGCGGGCCGACGGCGACGATCTCGCCGCCCGCCTCACCGCCCTCGGGGCCGAGGTCGACGAGCCAGTCCGCCTGCTTGATCACGTCGAGGTTGTGCTCGATCACGAGCATCGTGTTGCCCGCGTCGACGAGCCGCTGCAGCACCTCGAGCAGCTTCTCGATGTCGGCGAAATGGAGGCCCGTCGTCGGCTCGTCGAGGATGTACAGCGTCCGCCCGGTCGCGACCTTCGAGAGCTCGGCGGCGAGCTTGACCCGCTGCGCCTCGCCGCCCGAGAGCGTCGTCGCCGGCTGGCCGAGCTTGATGTAGTCGAGGCCGACGTCGTGGAGCGTCTGCAGCCGCCGCCGGATCTTCGGGATCTTCGCGAAGAAGCGCAGCGCCTCCTCGACCGACATCTCGAGCACGTCGGAGATCGACTTGCCCTTGAAGCGCACCTCGAGCGTCTCGCGGTTGTAGCGGTGCCCCTTGCACGTCTCGCACGGGACGTAGACGTCCGGCAGGAAGTGCATCTCGATCTTGATCGTGCCGTCGCCCTTGCACGTCTCGCAGCGGCCGCCCTTCACGTTGAACGAGAAGCGCCCCGGCTTGTAGCCGCGCACCTTCGCCTCGGGCGTGAGCGAGTAGAGCTCGCGGATATGGGTGAAGAGGTCGGTGTACGTGGCCGGGTTCGAGCGCGGCGTGCGCCCGATCGGCTTCTGGTCGATCTCGATCACCTTGTCGAAGACCTCGATCCCCTCGACCGACTCGTGGGCGCCCGGCTTCACGCGCACGTGGCTGAGCCGGTTCGCGAGCGCCTTGTAGACGATCTCGTTCACGAGGGTGGACTTGCCGGAGCCCGAGACGCCGGTCACGCAGACGAACTTGCCGACCGGGAACTCGACGTCGATCCCCTTCAGGTTGTGCTGGGTCGCGCCCACGACGCTGAAGGAGCCTCGATCGTCCGTGCGCCGCTCCGGCACCGCGATCTCGCGCTCGCCCGAGAGGAACTTGCCGGTGACCGAGCCCTTGTTGCGCTGCACGTCGGCGGCCTTGCCCTCCGCGACGACGTAGCCGCCATGGACGCCGGCGCCCGGCCCCATGTCGACGAGCCAGTCGGCTGCGCGCATCATCTGCTCGTCGTGCTCGACCACGAGCACGGTGTTGCCGAGATCCTTGAGCCGCTCGAGCGTGCCGATCAGCCGGTTGTTGTCGCGCTGGTGGAGCCCGATCGACGGCTCGTCGAGGATGTACAGCACGCCGACGAGCTGGGAGCCGATCTGCGTCGCGAGCCGCAGCCGCTGGGCCTCGCCGCCCGAGAGCGTCGCGGCCGCACGGTCGAGCTGCAGGTAGCCGACGCCGACGTTGTCGAGGAAGGTGAGCCGCTCGCGGATCTCCTTGACGATCCGGTGGCCGATCAGCTCCTCGGTCTCGGTCAGGCCGAGCCTGTCGAGGAACTCGAGCGAGCGGGTGACCGACATCGTCGTGAACTCGTTGATCGGCTTGCCGCCGACGGTCACGGCGAGCACCTCCGGCTTCAGCCGCGCGCCGTTGCACGCCGGGCAGGGCCGGAACGACATGTACTCCTCGATCCGCTCGCGCTGCTGCGAGGAGTCCGTCTCGCGGTACCGGCGCTGAAGGCTCGTGACGATCCCTTCGAACGCGAGCATGTACGAGCGGCGCCGCCCCATCCGGTTCCGGTACTGGACGTAGATCTTGTCGCCCTTGGTGCCGAACAGGAAGAGGCCCTGCTGCTCCTCGGTGAGCTCGTCCCACGGCGCGTCCATGTCGATCTCGTAGCGCTCGGCGATCGCCTGGATCACCGATTCGTAGAAGCTCGAGCCGCCGACCGACCACGGCACGAGCGCGCCGCCGTTGAGCGAGACGGAGCCGTCCGGGACGAGCAGGTCCGGGTCGATCTCCTGCTGCGAGCCGAGGCCGGTGCAGCGCGGGCACGCGCCGTGCGGCGAGTTGAACGAGAAGATGCGCGGCTGCAGCTCGGGCAGCGAGACGCCGTGGTCGGGGCAGGCGAACTTCTCGGAGAAGAGCATCGGCTCGCCGTCGACCACGTCGACCGCGACGAGGCCCTCGGCGAGCGCGGCGGCGGTCTCGACCGACTGCGCGAGCCGGGTACGGAGATCCGCCTTCATCACGAGCCGGTCGACCACGACCTCGATCGAGTGCTTGAACTTCTTGTCGAGGACGATCTCCTCCTCGAGCAGCCGCGGCTCGCCGTCGACCTTCACGCGTGAGAACCCCTCGGCGCGGATCTCGTCGAGCACGTCGCGGAACTCGCCCTTGCGGTCGCGCACGACCGGCGCGTTGACCGTGAACTTCGTCCCCTCGGGCAGCCGCAGCACCTGGTCGACGATGTTCTCGAGGCTCTGGCCCGCGATCGGCTTGCCGCAGATCGGGCAGTGCGGATGGCCGACGCGCGCATAGAGCAGGCGCAGGTAGTCGTAGATCTCGGTCACGGTGCCGACCGTCGAGCGCGGGTTGCGCGACGTCGTCTTCTGGTCGATCGAGATCGCCGGCGAGAGGCCGTCGATCGAGTCGACATCGGGCTTCTCCATCATCTGGAGGAACTGGCGCGCGTAGGCCGAGAGCGACTCGACGTAGCGGCGCTGGCCCTCGGCGTAGATCGTGTCGAAGGCGAGCGACGACTTCCCGGACCCGGAGAGGCCCGTGATGCAGATCAGGGAGTTCCGCGGCAGCCGGACGGTGATGTCCTTGAGGTTGTGCTCGCGGGCCCCGTGGACGATCAGCTCATCGGCAGCCATGCGCGAGAGACAGTGTAGCCGTCGAACGTACGTTCGTCCAGCCGTCCCGAGAAGTTGGCCGGCCGGTGCGCGAGCGAAGGAGAGACGCTGTGGCTCGACCCCCCAGGAGGGCTGCGCTACCGGCCGGCACCATCAAGCCAAACACCTCGACGTAAGATCGGATTAAGAACTCTTTTCCCGCTATGGTGAGCATAGATGTGCTTCGAGCTTGACTCCCTGCCGCCGGTACCGGCGATCAGGGGCGCTGCGGTCTCGCACGACGACCTCACGCTCCTCGCGCGCGATGACGCGAGCTTCGCCGCGTTCGTGGCCACTCCCGACGAGCCCTCCGGCGTCGGCGTCGTCGTGCTCCCCGACGTGCGCGGCCTCTACCGCTTCTACGAGGAGCTCGCGCTGCGCTTTGCCGAGCGCGGCTTCACGGCGGTCGCGATCGACTACTTCGGGCGCACCGCAGGCGTCGCCAAGCGCGGCGAGGACTTCGAGTACATGGAGCACGTCGCCCAGACGACGCCCGAGGGGATCCAGTCCGACGTCGCCGCGGCGGTGCAGTACCTCCGCTCGCCCGCCGGCGGCTCGTGCCGCTCGGTCTTCACCGTCGGCTTCTGCTTCGGCGGCCGCAACTCCTGGCTCGCCTCCGCCGGCGGCCACGGCCTCGCGGGCGCGGTCGGCTTCTACGGGCACCCCGGCGTCCGCAACGACCTGCCCGGCCCGACTCAGGTCGTCGGGATGATGGAGGCGCCGATCCTCGCCCTGCAGGCGGGCGACGACCAGAACATCACGCGCGAGCTCAACGCGGAGTTCGACGACGCGCTCAGCTCCGCCGGAGTCGAGCACGAGGTGATCACCTACGACGGCGCCCCGCACAGCTTCTTCGACCGGAGCCACGACGAGTTCGCCGACGCGTCGGCGAACGCCTGGGCCCGCGTCCTGGCCTTCATGGAGACTTACGGCGATGCCGACTGAGATCGCGATCGACAAGCTCGAGCCGTGGCGCCTGTTCCTGCGCACGCACTCGACGATCACGCGCCGGCTCGACGCCAACCTGATCGCCGCGCACGGCCTGACGCTGCGCGACTACGAGGTGCTGATCTACCTCTCGCGGGCGCCCGAGCACAAGATGCGGCCGTCCGACCTCACCGAGATGGTGATCCTCACCCGCTCCGGTGTGACGCGACTGCTCGCGGGGCTCGAGGAGGCCGGGCTCGTCCGCCGCGACGCCTGCCCGACGGACCGGCGCGTGATCTACGCGACGCTGACCGAGGAGGGGCACGCGAGGCTGGCCGAGGCGCTCCCGACCCACCGCCAGGGCGTCGGCGAGCTGTTCACCGATCGCTTCGACGACGACGAGCTCGAGACGCTGCGGCGCCTGCTCGCGAACCTTCCGAGCACGTCGGCCGACACGCCGAACTGCGGCTAGCGCCTCCCTAGGCCTTGCGCCAGCGGCCGAACACGAGGCCGCCGAGCGTGAAGCCGAGCCCGAAGGTGCCGACCGCGAAGCTGCCGATCGCGATCGACTTCCGCCACGCCGAGAGCCGCTGCCAGCGGCCGAGCGCCTCCTGCTCCTCGGCGGTGAGCGGCTCGCCGCGCCGCTGCTTGCGCATCGCGCCGCCGGCGCGGATGCCGAGGTAGAGGTCGTCGAAGATCTCGGCCGACTCGTCCATCGCGCGAACTATAGAGGCGCCCGGGGACGTAGAGTGCCCCGCGACCATGGCGCCCGCGCGGATCCTCCACCTCTCCGACCTCCACATGGGCAAGCGGGAGGAGCCGGAGCTCGGCCCTGCGCTGGCCGCGTTCGCGGCGGAGCTCGCGCCTGAGCTCGTCGTCGCGAGCGGCGACCTCACCCACCGCGGCCGCCGAGACGAGCACGAGCGCGCGCACACGCTGCTCTCCGGGCTGGGCCCGCCGGTGCTGGCCGTGCCGGGCAATCACGACATCCCCTACACCTTCCCGGCGCGCTTCACGAGCCCGTGGGCCGAGTTCGAGCGGCTCTGGGGGACGACCGAGCCCGAGCACAGCTCGGCCTCGTTCCACGTCGTCGGGCTGAACTCGGTGCGGCCCTGGCGACACCAGTCAGGAGGGCTGAGCGCGTCCGCGCTCGAGCAGGCGGCGGCCCGGCTGCGCGAGACGCCCGAGGGCGCGCTCCGCGTCGCCGTGCTCCACCACCACCTGCTCGGGGCGCCGTGGCGGACGCGGAAGAAGCCGCTCGCGCGCCGCGACGAGGTGCTGGCCGGGCTGGGTGCGCAGCTGATCCTCGGCGGGCACACCCACCAGGCCGAGGTCGGAGAGCGGCGCGACTTCCTCGCGGACGCCGCGACCGAGCCGACGGTGGTCGCCGCGACCGCCCCGGGCCTCGGCCGTCCGCGCCCGCACCGTGACGGCGAGGCGCGCGGCCTGCATGTCCACGAGACGGACGGACGGACGCTCACCGTGCGGACGTACGTCTGGCGCGGCGACGGCTGGGCCGAGACGGCCGCCCGCTCGTTCCCGCTCCGCTAGCCGGTGTTCCGGAGCGCGGCGGCGATCCCGGTCACCGAGCGCAGGAGTGGCCGCAGCGCCTCCTCGTCTCCGGCGCGGTGGCGCCGCAGGAGCTCGACCTGGATCGCGTTCATCGGGTCGACGTACGGATTCCGCAGGCGGATCGACTGCTGGAGGGCCGGGTGCCGGTCGAGCAGCTGGTCGGCCTCGACGATCTCGAGCACCGCCGCGACCGTCCGCTCGTGCTCGGCGGCCAGCACGGCGAACAGCCGCTCGCCCTCGGCGTGGTCGGGGACGAGCGGAAGGTACTGCACCGCGATCTCGAGACTCGACTTGGCGAGGGTCATCTCGAGGTTCTCGACGAGCGCGCGGAAGAACGCCCAGCCGCGGTAGAGGCGGCGCAGCTCGTCGGCGGGCGTGGACTCGAACGCCGTGCCGGCGCCGTACCAGGCCGGGAGCATGCAGCGGGTCTGCGTCCAGGCGAACACCCACGGGATCGCGCGCAACGCTTCGAGCTCGACGGCCGCGGCCGCCTCCGGGCGCGAGGCCGGCCGGGAGCCGATCTCGAGCAGCGCGAGCTCGTCGACCGGCGTGAAGCTGCGGAAGAAGGGCGGGAACGCCTCGTCCTCCCAGACGAGCTCGCGGTAGGCGCGGTACGCGCGCTCGGAGAGATCGGCCATCGTCTCCCGCGCGCGCTCGGGCGGCGCGCCGCCGACCTCGCCGGGGAACGCGGAGAGCAGGGTCGCAGCCACCGCCGCCTCGAGGTTGCGGTACGCGAGCCCGGGCAGCCCGTACTTGAACGAGATCGTCTCGCCCTGCTCGGTCAGCTTCAGCCGCCCGTCGACGGCGTGCGGCGGCTGGGCGAGGATCGCCGCGTGCGTCGGCCCTCCGCCGCGCCCGGCGCTGCCGCCGCGCCCGTGGAACACCGTCAGCTCGACAGTCCCGCGCGCGCGGCGACCCGGGCGAGGTCCTCCTGGGCGCGGAAGATCTCCCAGTTGGCGGTGAGATAGCCGCCGTCCTTGCCCGAGTCGGAGTAGCCGACCATCACCTCGAGCGCCGGACGAGGGCGCCGCTCGAGCAGCTCCTCGACGAGCGAGCCGGCGCCGCGCAGGTCGTCGATCGTCTCGAGCAGCGGCACGACGCGGACCTCGAGCCCGGCGTCCGCTGCGAGAGCCTCCGCGGCCTCGACGTCGGAGACGGAGTGCGTCATCGAGACGATCAGCGTGTCGAGCACCTCGGGGCCGTAGCGCGCCTGCATGCGCGCGGCCGTCTCGAGCGTGGCGCGGAGCCGCTCGCCGGCCTCGCGCACGGCACCGGCGTGAACGCGAAGCTCGAGCGTGGCGAGGTGGAGGCCGAAGACGTCGAGCCGCCGCCGCAGCGCGGCCAGGCCGCCGTCGGCGATCCGGGCGCCGCCGTGCGCGCGGAGGCTCGCATCGATCAGCCCGAGCTCCGCGTCGAGCTCGGCCGCCGAGGCGTAGCCGTCCGCGCCGAGCCGCTCCCAGATCGCGGTCAGCCGCCGCCGGTACGGCTCGTCGTCGTTCAGGTCGGCATCGAGGGGCACATCGCTGATCCGCGGATCCGCGCCCGCGACCCGCTCGCCCATCCCCCAGGCGACCGCGAGCTCGCGCACCTCGCGCCGGTAGAGCGAGACGGCGAGCGCCCGGGCCTGCTCGACCGCCTCCTCGACCGTGTCGGGGCCGACCGAAGGGTTGCCGTCGAGGTCGGCGCCGATCCAGGTCCCGAACCGGAGCGGGGTGCCCGGGAGACGGGTGCGCCAGGCGGCGAGCAGGCGCGGCGCCGCTTCCCACAGGCCTCGTTCCACGAACCAGAGGCCCTGGCGGATCTCGTCGACGACGCGCGGGCGGCGCGAGCGGACCTCGTCGGTCTGCCAGAGGATCGTGATCTCCTCGGCGAGCGAGTCCTCGGCCTCGGCGCGGCGCGAAGGCGTCAGCTCGGCGTCGTCGAGCGCCCGCAGGAGCCCGGCGATGCGCTGGTGCGAGGCGAGGATCGTTCGCCGCGTCGCCTCGGTCGGATGGGCGGTGAGGACGAGCTCGACCGAGACCCGCGCGGCCGCCGCGCGCAGCTCGTCCTCGGAGACCCCCGCGTCGCCGAGCCGCGCGAGCGCTTCGGCGAGCGACTCGCGCTGCACGCGGCCCTCGCGCTCGGACGCGCGCCGGCGCCGGATGCGGTGGTGCTGCTCGGCGATGTTCGCGAGCTGGAAGTAGAGCGCGAACGCGCGCAGCATCGTCGCCTGCTCGCCGGGCGGCAGCCCGTGCACCGTCTCGGACAGCTCCGCCGAGGCGGCCGCGTCGCCCTGCCTGCCGGCGCGGGCGAGGCTGCGGATCCGCTCCTCGAGCTCGAGCAGCCGCTCGCCCTCCTGCTCGACGAGCACGCGCCCGAGCAGGTTGCCGAGCAGGCGGACGTTCCCGCGGAGGGCGGTGTCGGCGCTCATCGCCGCATTCTCCCTGGATTCGCTGGTACACTGATTGTATGACAGTTCAAATCCCAATTCGTATCCCAGACGATGACCTCGCCGAACTCGACGCTGCGATCGCCCGCGGGAGCTTTCAGAACCGGAGCGCGGCGCTGAGGGCCGGCCTCGACCTGCTCCTGCGCGAAGAGCGCGAGCGCGCGATCGACGATGCGTACCGCCGCGGCTACGGGAAGCACCCGCAAGAGGACTGGCTCGGCAAGGACGGGCTCGCTCTCTTCGCGGCCATGGTCAACGCCGAGGAGTCGGGCGCCGACCCCCTGTGAACCGCGGTGACATTTACGACATTGCGTTCCCCGGCGGCATGCACCCCGCCGTGATCGTGACGCGAGACCGGGCGATTCCGTTGCTCGGAAACGTGTGTGTCGTCCAGGTGACGAGTACGGTGCGCGACCTCCCCACCGAGGTTCCCCTTGGGCCGGCTCAAGGCCTCAACCGCGCCTGCGTCGCCAACTGCGACAACCTGGCCACGGTTCCGAAGGCCTCCCTCGGACGGTTGCGCGGCTCGCTCGGGCCGGAGGAGCTGTTCCGACTCGGCGCGGCGCTGAAGATTGCTCTCGATCTGAGCTAGACGCGCCATGCCACGTTGTTTTCACCGGGCCTAGGCCGCGCTCTGGGCCAGCGCCTGGAGCTCGCGGCGCAGCTCCTTGATCTCGTCGCGGAGCTTGGCCGCGTACTCGAAGCGGAGCTCCGGTCGCGGCGGTGAACATCTCCTCCTCGAGCGTGATCACGAGCTTCTCGAGCTCCTCGCTGCCCATCCCCTCGACCTTCGACTGACCCCGCCGGCGGCGGCCCGGCACCGTGGGCGACTCGAGCGTGAGGAACTCGGCGATGTCGGAGACGCCCTTGACGATCGACTCCGGCGTGATCCCGTGCTCCTCGTTGTAGGCGAGCTGGATCGCGCGGCGGCGGTTCGTCTCCTCGATCGCGCCCGTCGATCGCCTCGGTCATCTTGTCGGCGTAGAGCAGCACCTTGCCGTTGACGTTGCGCGCGGCGCGGCCGATCGTCTGGATCAGCGCCGTCTTGCCGCGGAGGAAGCCCTCCTTGTCGGCGTCGAGGACGGCGACGAGCGACACCTCGGGCAGGTCGAGCCCCTCGCGCAGGAGGTTGACGCCGACGAGCACGTCGTACTCGCCGAGCCGCAGCTCGCGGATGATCTGGATCCGCTCGAGCGTGTCGATCTCGGAGTGGAGGTAGCGCGCCTTGACGCCCGACTCGAGCAGGTAGTCGGTCAGGTCCTCGGACATCTTCTTCGTCAGCGTCGTGACGAGCACGCGCTCGCCGACCTCCTCGCGCCGGCGGATCTCGTTGAGGAGGTCGTCGATCTGGTTCTTGGTCGCGCGCAGCTCGACCTCGGGGTCGACGATCCCGGTCGGGCGGATCAGCTGCTCGGCGACGACGGTCGAGTGGCGCAGCTCGAACGCGCCGGGCGTCGCCGAGACGAACACGAGCTGCGGCACCTTCGCGAGGAACTCGTCGAAGCGGAGCGGCCGGTTGTCGAGCGCCGACGGGAGCCGGAAGCCGTAGTCGACGAGCGTCTGCTTGCGCGAGCGGTCGCCCTCGTACATGCCGCCGATCTGCGGCACGGTCTGGTGCGACTCGTCGACGAAGCAGACGAAGTCGTCCGGGAAGTAGTCGAGCAGCGTGAACGGGTGCGAGCCGGGCGCGCGGCCCTCGAGGATCCGCGAGTAGTTCTCGATCCCGTTGCAGAAGCCGAGCTCCCTCATCATCTCGAGGTCGTACTCGGTGCGCTGGCGGATCCGGTGCGCCTCGAGCAGCTTGTCCTCGCGACTCGAACAGCTTCACCTGCGCCTCCAGCTCGGCCTGGACGTCGCGACGGCGCGCTCGATCGTCGGCTTCGAGGTCACGTACTGCGGTCGCCGGCAAGATCGTGAGGTTGTCGAGCCGCGAGAGCACCTCGCCGCGTGATCGGGTCGAAGTGCGTGATCTGCTCGACCTCGTCGCCGAAGAACGAGATGCGGTAGGCCGTCTCGCCGTTCGCCGGCTGCACCTCGAGCAGGTCGCCCTTGACGCGGAAGCGGCCGCGGCCGAGCACGGTGTCGTTGCGCACGTACTGGCTGTCGATCGAGCGTGCGCAGCACCTCGTCGCGGTCGTGCTCCTCGCCGACGGCGAGCTCGAGCACGCGGTCGCGGTACTCGTCGGGCGAGCCGAGGCCGTAGATGCAGAGACCGAGGCGACGATCACGACGTCGCGGCGCGAGAGCAGCGCCGCGGTGGCCGCGTGGCGCAGCCGGTCGATGTCGTCGTTCCGGGACGAGTCCTTCTCGATGTAGAGGTCGGCCTGCGGGACGTACGCCTCGGGCTGGTAGTAGTCGTAGTACGAGACGAAGTACTCGACCGCGTTGTCGGGGAAGAACTCGCGGAACTCGTTGCAGAGCTGCGCGGCGAGCGTCTTGTTGTGGGCGATGATCAGCGTCGGGCGCTGACCTTCTCGATCATCCACGCCATCGTCGCCGTCTTGCCCGTGCCGGTCGCGCCGAGCAGGGTCGGGTAGCGCTCCCCGGCGAGGATCGCCGGGGCGAGCGTCTCGATCGCCGGCGGCTGGTCGCCGGTCGGCCGGTAGGCGGCCGTGGTCCGGAACTCGGGCATCGCCCTAGCGTAGCGAGGCGCTAGTGCGGCAGCCGGGCGAGTCGCGCCTTCGCGAGCGCGACCAGGCTCGGGAGCGCACCGCAGACATCGCACCGGAACGTCCGCACCGTCCCGTCCGCGCTCGTCGACAGGAGCGTCTTGCCGTCCGGGCTGAACGCCACGCTCGTCACGGTCGCCGTCGGGCCCCTCAGGAACGGATCGTTGACGAGCCCCGAGGGCGAGAAGAGGCGTCCCTCGGCTACGGGCCAGAGCCCGACCGTGAACGGGCCGGCGGTCACGACCCACTTCCCGTCCGTGCTGAACGTCGCCTGTTGCACGGCCGAGAAATGGCCCCGGAGGACCTTGACGGTCTTTCCGCTCGCGACGCTCCAGATTCGCGCGTCGTGATCCACGCTCGAGGTGACGACGAACTTGCCGTCACGGCTGAACTCCGCATCGGTGACCCCCTGGGTGTGACCGCGGAGCACGTGGAGCAGCCCCCCTGTCCGCGCCGACCACAGCCGGGCGGTGTCGTCTGCGCTGGACGTCACGACCAGGCGCCCGTCCCGGCTGAACCTGGCCGTGGCGACGGCGCCCCGATGGCCGCGCAACACGTGCAGGAGGGCGCCGCTGCTCGTGCTCCAGAGGCGGGCCTTGTCGTCGGAGCCGGCCGTGACCACGAGCGTCCCGTCCCGGCTGAACTCGGCGCCCGACACCGGGCTGCCCTGGGAGAGGAGATTGAGCTGCGCGCCGTCGGCGACCCGCCAGATCCGCGCCGTCCCGTCCGCGCTCGCCGTGACCACGAGCTTGCCGTCCTCACTGAACCTCGCGCTGGAGACCGCGGCGTCGTGATGAAGGACCCGAAGCTGCGCTCCGTCGGCGACCCGCCAGATCCGAGCCGTCTTGTCGCTGCTCGCCGTCACCACGAGCTTCCCGTCGAGGCTGAAGGCCGCACTCGACACCGGTCCGTCGTGCCGGAGCACCTGGAGCTGCCTGCGGCCGGCGAGCGACCAGATCCGAGCCGTCCCGTCCGCGCTCGCCGAGACGACGAGCTTGCCGTCGGGGCTGAACGACGCCCCTGCGACCGCCTTGTCATGGCTGCCGAGCGGCTCGAGCTGGTCCTCCGTCCCCGGGTCCCAGAGGCGCGCGGTGCCGTCGTCGCCCGCCGTCACGACCATCCGCCCGTCAGGGCTGAACGCCGCGCCCGTGACTCCTCCGGTGTGGCCGAGCAGGATCGCAACCTGGTAGCCGTCGATCGCGCGGTAGATGCGCGCGCTGCGGTCGAGGCTCGACACCAGGAAGAACTTCCCGTCCGGACTGAAGGAGGCGCTCGTGACCGCGTTGGTCTGACCGACGAGGAAGAGGACACGCTGCCCCGACGCCACGTCCCAGAGCGACGCGCCACTCCCGTCGTTCGACGTGAGCAGGCGCGAGCCGTCGGCACTGAAGACCGCAGCGACCACGTGCCCTTGCGTCTCCGGGAACGTCCTCACCAGAGCTCCGGAGCGCGCGTCCCAGACCCTGGCGGTGCGGTCGTTGCTCGTTGTCGCGACGAGCTTTCCGTCCGGGCTGAACGTGGCGCTCGTGATGCCGCGCTCGTCGAGCGCGATGAGGAAGGCGCCGGTGCTCGCGTCGTAGAGCCGTGCGGTTAGGTGCCCCTGCGGATCGGAGCCGACGGTGACGACGGTGTGACCGTCCGGGCTGAACGACGCGCTCGAGACCGGTCCGTCCAGGTGGATGATGCTCACCGGCTGGCCTGAATCGACGCTCCACACTCGTGCCGTCTTGTCGTCGCCGGCCGTGACGACGAGGCTGCCGTCCTTCGAGAAGGAGGCGCTCCGCACAGGGCCGTCGTGGTGGAGGATGTGGAGCAGCTTCCAGGTTGCCGTGCTCCAGAGACGCGCGTTGCCGTCGGCGCCGGCCGTCACGACGGTGCGGCCGTCGAGACTGAAGGAGATCGAATTGACGGCGGCGCCGCGCTGGAGGACACGGATGAGTGCTCCCGTCGCCGTGCGATAGATGCGCGCCTCGCCCGAGCCGGCTGTGCGCGCCCCGGCCGGACGCCGCACGCCTGCCGTGGCGGTCGTCCCGCCGGCAACCGCGACGACCGAGCCGTCCGGGCTGAACGACGCGCCGGTCACCGGCCCGCCCCCGCTCGGGAGCACCGCCCGCTCGCGCATGGCCACGAGCGCGGTCCTGAGCACGCTCTCGACCTGGCCGGTCGGATGGAGCGCCGCCGACTGGAGGGCCAGGCTGACGCTCCGTTCGGGGTTGACGGGCATCAGCGCAGCCGCCTGCGCCGCGAGCGCGCTCGCCCTGTTGTTCGTCGCCTGGGTCTGCGCGATCTTCTTCTGCTTGTTCGCTTCGGTGGTGGCCTGATTCGCCTTGACTGTCTGCTGCTGCGCGACGGAGGTCGCCTGATTCGCCTTGACCGTCTGCTGCTGCTCGGCCTGCGTCGCCTGATTCGCCTTGGCTGTCTGTTGCTGTGCGACCTGTCGCTGGTGGACCGCGATGGCCTTCTGGCGCTGCGCCTCCTTCGACTTCGCGACGGCGCGCCCCGCCTGCTTGTGCGCCTCGTTCGCCGCCGCCTTGGCGCGCGTCGTCGCACGCTCCGCGCGGCCGCGCTGTACCTGCGCGAGCCGCGCCTGGGAGCGCGCCACCCCGCGCTGCGAGATCGCGTAGGCGGCGATCGCCGTCATCGCCGCGAGGAGCACGAGCGCGATTCCCATCGCCGCCAGCACGCGCCGGTGACGCCGCTGGGCCGCGCTCCGCTCTTGCTCGAGCGCACGCTGAGCCTCGTACCGGTTCGTCCAGGCGAGTACGGCCGCCGCGAGGACGTCGTGGAAGATCTCATAGCGCCGCCCCTCCTCTTCGGCGCCGGCGAGCGGCCGCAGGATTCGCTCGGCCTCGAGCACGGCGATCACCCGATCGAGCTCACCCTGGTTCACCGAGGCGTAGCGGGCGAGGTCGCCGACGTCGTGGGCGATCTTCGTTCCGGAGGGCGTCACGAGATACCCGAAGATCCGCGCCGCGGCATCCTTCTCGGCGGGAGTGAGCGCGTCGAGCGCCAGCTCGAGATGATCCTCGACGACCTGCTCGGCACCGCCGAGGTCGTTCAGCGTCTCGAGGTGAAGCGTGTACGACCCGGCGGCGGTCTCGACCTCCCAGATCCGCTGGAGCACGAGCTGGAGGTAGGGCGCCTCGACCCGGCCGGTCTCCTCCGCGCCGTGGACGACGCCGCGCCCCGAAAGACCGGGATCGATCCGTCCGGCCGCGACCTCGCGGATCACCGCGCCGACGAGAACCGGCTCCACGTCGTAGCTCCCGTTGCCGGAGAGCCTGTTCAGCTCGGCGATCGGGCCGAGGATCGCCTCCCGCGCCGCGGCCTCGTCGAGCCGGTCGAGGCGGAGGTAGTTCGCGAAGAGATTCGGGATCCGCCCCTTGAAGACGTCGAGCTTCGCCAGCGCGTCCTCGCGGAGGCCGACGAGGAAGTGCACCCGCAGTCCGCGCCGGTTCACCGCCTCGGGAAACTCGACGGCGAACGTGCCCGGGCCGTCCTCGTTGCCGTGGTAGAGGAAGTACTCGTCGAACTGGTCGAGCACGATGTAGAGCTCGCCGCCGACCCGTGTCGCCCACGCGTCGAGCTCGTCGGTGAACGAGAGCTCGGGCGCGACGGGCGCCTGCTCGCCGAGCAGATCCTCGACCGCCTCGGCGACCGCGTCGAGCAGCCCCTCGACCGGATCGTCGCGCCACGCGCTGAACACGGCGATCGCGAGCTCCGGGGATCCCCCCTCTTCGAGGTTGCGCCGCGCCTGGGCCCGCAGCTCGTGGACGACCCCTGCCCGCAGGAGCGAGCTCTTCCCCACCCCGCTCGGCCCGTAGAGGACCGTGAGGCGAGAGGCCATCAGGTTTCCGGCCGCGATCTCGCGCTCGCGCCCGCGCCCGAAGAACAGGAGCGCGTCGCGCTCGGAGTCGTCGAACGGCATCAGGCCCTTGTACGGGCTGACGGGTGGCGGGGGCCCCATCACGTTGGAATGGTAGAGACAACAGGACCGGTTTGACGGGCCAGGAGGTCGACGTACTCCTCGAGTGGGAGCTGGAGGACGTCGACGCCGCGACGGCGCCAGAACTCGCGCTCGAGCGGCTCGACGTCGGGGCGCACCGCCCACGACCGGTACGTCAGCGAATCGTCCTCCCAGAGGCGGTTGAGCACGACGCGCAGGTTCCAGTCCCGCATCGTGTAGCCGAGGAAGAGCAGATGGCTGCGACGGAGCGCCGCGGCCAGCCCGACCGGAATCACGTTCGAGAGGTCCGTTCGCGCGAGGTAGTCGATGTAGTCGTCCTCGGTCACGACGAAGCTCTCCCACTCCCGCGCCGGGGTCCGATCGACCCGGCCGTGGAGCTTCAGGATCACCGTGCGGCGCGCGAGGGACAGCTGTTCCGCATAGGTGTTCGGAATCTCGATCAGCGTGCCGGTCCCGTCAGGGGCGATGTGGCAGAACTTGCCGCGGTTCCTGCCGGTCGCCAGATAGGAGACGACGTCGAACTCCTCGCCGGCCTCGAGAAAGGCCTGCTCGAGCGCGAGGTCGAAGCTCGTCGTGACGATCAGCTGATGAGGAGCGCCCCGCTCGCGGAGGAGCGGCGGCAGGCTCGCGAAGTACCGGTGCACCGACGTCGGCGGCACGTCCGCCTCGAGCAGCGCGTGGAGCTCGTCGTAGAGCGGCCCCGAGCCCTTCATCACGGCCACGAACTGGGACACACGGGTCAGCTCCGATCCCTGCGCCGGCGGGTACGCGAACCGCTCGGCGAGGCGCGCGCCGAGCTCCCCGGCGTCGGCTCCGAGGATCGGGACGACCCGGCCCGAGAGGATCGCCTTTGCGACCTCGGCGTAGTGATCCTCGGAGGGCGGCGCGGGACCGGCGGGCTCGAGGCCGGCGTCCTGCCGCAGGATCGAGCCGTGCAGCTGGCTGAGCGCCGGGCTCGGCTCGATCCCGAGCTCGTCGACGAGCGCACTGCGGGCGTCCTGGTAGGCCTGCAACGCCTCCGCCTGCCGGCCGGAGCGATACAGCGCGAGCATCAGCAGCGCCCGTAGCCGCTCGCGGAGCGGATACTCGGCGACGAGCGGCTCCAGCTCGGCGACGAGCTCGGCGTGATGACCCGCCTCGAGATCGGCGTCGATTCGCTCCTCGAGCACGGACAGCCGTAGCTCCCCCAGCCGGGCGATCTCGGGCTGCGCGAAGGACTCGAACGTGAAGTCGGCATACGGCGCGCCCCGCCAGAGGGCCAGTGCCCGGCGGAGCTTGGTCGAGCGCTCGTCGCCGCCCGCGGCGCGCGCCTCCTCGACGAGCTCCATGAAGCGGTCGAGGTCGAGCTGGCCCGGCTCGAGCCGGAGCTGGTAGCCGGGCGCCTTCGTGACGAGCACCTCGGGCCCGAGCGCCTTGCGCAGCTGCGAGACGAAGTTCTGCAGTGAGGTGGCCGCGGTCTTCGGCGGGTGCTCGCCCCAGAGCGCGTCGACGAGGTAGTCGGTCGAGACCACGCGGCCTGCCTCGATCAGGAGCGCGGCGAGGACCGCGCGCTGCTTCTGCCCTCCCAGCGCGAGGGTCTTCTCCCGGTCGATCACCTCGACCGGACCGAGGATGCGGAACTCGATCACGACGGCTCTCCACTGAGCTTACTCCGGGCAGCGGAGGCCCGTTAGCGAGCCGTTTGCGGGCGGTGAGAGGCCGGTTTGGACCCGGGGCGACCGTGGGTTCATGACCACGATCACCACACATCTCAACCCCCGCAGCGTGGCCACGCGTCTCGGCCTCGCAGCCCTTGTCCTCGTCCTCGCAGTTTCCGTCACCGCCGTCCGGAGCACCTCCGGAACGGCCGCCACGACGCCGTCCGCGAGCCAGAGCACCGCGAAGGTCAAGATCTGGAAGATCCACTACCGCTCGAGCAACGGCGTCACCCGCCCGGCCTACGTGATCCTGCCGGCGGCCTACGGCCCGGGGAACAACCCCCCGCTCCCGCTCGTGATCTCTCCTCACGGGCGCGGCGGCAACGGCCTCGTCAACGCCGGCTACTGGGGCAACCTCCCCGCAGTCGGCGGCTTCGCGGTCGTCAACCCCGACGGGATGGGCCTCCACACCGCCCGCTACTCGTTCGCCTACCGCGGTCAGATCGACGATCTCGCGAAGATGCCGGAGATCGTGACCAGGGCGCTCCCGTGGCTGCGGATCGACACCAAGCGCGTCTACGCCCTCGGAAGCAGCATGGGCGGGCTCGAGACCCTGATGCTGGTCGCCCGCCATCCGCACCTCCTCGCCGGGGCCGCCGCGATGGACTCGGTCGCGAACCTCACCCTCCGCTACCGGCAGATGCCCGGCATGCCGTGCAACAAGCGGTGCGTGGAGAAGCTCGGCAAGAAGTCCGGCGTCCTGCTCCAGGCGATGCTCGTCCGTGAGGTCGGCTCGAAGCCGGCGCAGAACCCGAGCGCCTGGGCCGCCCGGAGCCCCGAGGCCAACGCGAAGGCGATCGCGTTCTCGGGCGTGCCGCTCCAGATCTGGTGGAGCCGCAAGGACCGGATCGTGACCGACCAGGCCAGCCAGTCCGGCGCGCTGTTTCAGACGCTGCGCCGCCTGAACCCGCACGCCCCGATCTCCGAATATGTCGGGAGCTGGGCACACTCGACCGAGATGCGCTACACCGCACTCCTCCCCGTCGCGCTCGCCGGGTTCGGCCTGATGCCCGCGCAGCCCAGCACTCTGCCCACCAACGTCGCGTACATGCCGGCCGAGGCCGCGTGATCGTGATGAAGATCCTCTCGGTCCTCTTCGCAGCCGTCCTCCTCGTGTCTCTCGGCGGTGCCGGGGGACATGCGGCCGTGATCGACCCGTGTCGTGGCGCGAACCTCGGCCCGGCCTACGCGGCACGGGTCGAGAGCGCACTCCAGGCGCAGCGAGACAGCCTGGGGGAGAGCCTGATCGCAGCCCGGAACGGCCCGACGTACACAGCTGCCAAGCGGTACCTGGCACCGCTGCTGCTGGTCGGTCGGCCCGCGGGCGCAGGCGGCCTTCGTCTCACGGACTCGGGCGTGTACTACCTGGCCTTCGGTCAGCCCACGGGTGCGAGCGGCGGAGGCGCCGTCGCGCTGCACGTCGCCGACGGGAGCCAGATCGTCTCGGATCGGACGACCGGCCCTTCGCTCACGCTCGCCGTCGGCCGGCGTGGCGACGAGCGCTACGGATCCTGCCTCGCCCGCCTGGCGACGCCCAGGCTGTACGGCGGGTACCTGCCGATCCTCGACACGGCGTACACGGACGCCGACGGGGTCCGCTACCGGCAGGAGTCGTTCTCCTCGCACGTCGGCGGAACCTCGGCGCTCGTGAGCTTCGTCCGGCTCTCGGTCGACCTTCCTCGCGGCGCGCCGCCGGTGAGGGTCCGCTTTACGGCGTCGCGCGGCTCGTCGGTCGAGTACGTGGCGAACCGGTCGACGACGGTGTACGCGGCCTGGCTCGCGCACGGCGCAGTCAGGGCGGACAAAGTGGCGTACGACACGGCCCGCCGGTCGCTGATCCATTACTGGACGGAGCGTCTCGCCCACGGGGACGGTCTTCGTCGTGCCGGAGCGCCGGGTGCTCGATGCCGAGCGCAGCCTCCTGCTCCAGAACCTTCTCCTGACCTGGCGCTACAGCATGGGGAACGCGTACGAGACCTTCGAGTACCCGGAGAGCCTCGAGACCGCCGGCGTGATGGGCGAGTACGGCTTCGCCGCGGTGGACCGCACGATCGTCGAGGAGTCGCCGGCGCGCGAGCCACGCCTCTATCCCGAATGGGAGGCGGCGATGCGCCTCCTCGAAGCGGGCCGCTACTTCGCCCTGTCCGGTGACGTGGATTTCCTGGCCGCCGCCACGCCGAGCCTGGAACGGGACACGGACCTGCTCGCAGGCCGGCTCCCCTCCTCAGGGGCGGGACTGCTGGCGAAGGAGCGCTACACGGCCGATCTGCCGGATGTCGCCTACGGTTTCGCGACACAGGCCGTCGCCTGGCAGGCGCTCGGCTCGATCTCGCGGGCCTGGGCAGCCACCGGTCGCTCAGACCTGTCCGGGCGTGCGAGCAACGCCGCCGCGGTGCTCGAGGCGGGGCTGCGCGCGGCTCTGAGCCGTTCCGCGCAACGGCTGCCGGACGGCTCCCTCTTCGTCCCGGCGAGGCTACTCGATGGTGAGAAGCCGTACGGATCGCTGACGGCCACGGTCAGAGGGAGCTACTGGAACCTCGTCGTTCCGGATGCGCTCGCCTCCGGGCTGCTCACGCCCGGCGGCGTGCAGGCGAACGGTGTGCTCCGGTACCTCTACAACCACGGCTCGCGACTGCTCGGGCTGCCGCGCTTCAACTACTACGCGGAGCCGGTCGGCGGAGTGCGCGCCGGCGGACTGCCCGGATACCGCACCTCGGGCACCGACGACGTGTACGGCCTCAACCTCGTCCGGTTCCTCGCGGACAACGACCAGCCAGACGAGCTCGTCCTGAGCCTGTACGGGCAGCTTGCCGCCGGGATGACGGACGGGACGTTCGTCTCCGGGGAAGGCGCCACGGTCTCCCCGGAGCCCGGGGCTTTCTACCGCTCGATGTACCTCCCGCCGAACAGCACGAGCAACGCCGCGTTCCTCGAGTGTCTCCGCTCGCTGCTGATCCACGAGACCAGGACGGCGGACGGCAGCCCCTCCGGGCTCGAGCTCGCATTCGCGACGCCGAGGGGATGGCTGGAGGCCGGCAAGCGGATCGTGGTGAACGGCGCTCCGACCAGCTTTGGGCCGGTCTCGTACACGCTGGAGGCGACCCGGACGTCGGTCCGGGCACGGCTTCAGGTGCCGAACCGCGCGCCGATCGGCTCGCTGCGCCTGCGGCTACGGCTCCCCCGCGGCACGCGAGTCGTCCAGGTTCTCCTCGACGGTCGGCCGTACGCGCGCTTCGACCCGGTGTCGCAGACGATCGACCTCACCGGCCGAACGGGCACCGTCACGCTGACGGCCCGCGTCAGCCGCGGTTGATGCGGATGTCACCGCTCACCGAGCGTGCCCGGATCTCGACGAGCGGCCCGTCGCCGCCGGTGGCGGCGCCCGAGAGCTCGAGCTCGGACGAGACCTCGCCCGAGACGGCGTTCGCGTCGACGAACACGCGCGAGCCGGGCCGGACGCGGGCCTCGAGATCGCCGGAGACCGAGACGAGCGCGACCTTCCCTTCGGCGACCGTGAGGCGCTGGTCGCCCGACACGGTCTTCGAGGTCACCGAGCCGCCGACGCCGTCGGCCCTGACGTCGCCCGAGACGGCGTCGACCTTGAGGTCCCCGCCGACCGTGCCGATCTCCGAGTCGCCGGAGACCGTCTTTACCTCGAGCCCGCCGGTGACGGATTCGACGCGGACGTCGCCGCTCGTGGAGTGGAGCGACCCGTCGCCGTCGACGGACTCCCACTCGATGTCGCCGGAGAACGTGCGGACATCGGTGCGGCCGAACGTCCCGCGCGCCTCGATGTCCGCCGAGCGCGAGCGCACCTTGACGGTCGCGCCCTCCGGGCAGCGGACGCGCAGCATCACATCCGAGGAGCGCCCGAACCGGATCCCGAAACCGCGCTCCGTCGGGACGTCGACGACGAGCTCGTGCCCGTCGCCGCGCTGCCGCAGCTCCACCGTGCTGCGCTCGATCAGGGCGCGCGCCGCCTCCGTGTCGTGAACCGGGTCTAGCTCGATCTCGGTCGTTCCCGTCTCGGACGCGGCGAGCTCGATCTTCCCCGCGGGAACGCTGAGGTCGAGTGCCAGCGGCCCTGGAGTCTCGAAGCTCGTCATGACTTGCCCTTCCGCGGGCGGCGCACTTCGCGCGTGTCGTTCTTGCTCGGGCGAGTCGGCGAATGCTGCTCGTCGTGCAGCTCGATCACGATGAACGGGAAGCGGGCGATCATCTCGTGCTCCTTTCAGCTCTGGCCGAAGCCGGTGAGGCGGTTCCCCGCCCGGCCGCGGCGCGGCTCGATTGCCCGGCCGAGGGCGCTCACGATCCAGGAGTTGACCGAGACGCCCTCGCGGGCGGCGGCGGCCTCGATCCCGGCCTTGAGGCCGTCGGGCAGGCGAAGGGTGATCCGGGCGCTGAAGGCGTCCTCGGCCGCGGGTGCGGCGGCGGAAGGCGCGTCGTCGACGTAGACGAGCTCCGGGTCCGGCCCGGCGAGGCGAACCTCGACGCGTCCGTCGGGCAGCAGGTCGCCGATCTCCCGCGCCGCCTCGCCGAGCAGGTCGAGCAGGCGAAGCCGGAGTGCGGGATCGATCACCGCGACGAGTCGCGCGGCGGCGTTCGCCACGTCCTCGTCGCCCGCCGCGGCTGCGGCGGCGAGGTCGTCCTTCAGCGCTTCGACGTAGATCTGGATTCGCATCGTGATGTCATTATGACATCACTTCGATGTCTGTCAAGTGCCACCGTGCTGTCAGTAGCCGAGAGCGCTTGCGTAGGCCTTTCTGTAGACCTTCTTCAGGTGCTCGACCCGGCTCACGTAGTGGCGGGTCTCGCCGAACTGGATCCCCTCGCCCGCCGCGCGCCACATGTCGACGTTGTGCTGGCCGGCGTTGTAGGCGGCGAGCGCGAGCTGCTCGTCGCCGTACTTGTCGAGCAGGTGGCGCAGGTACCACGAGCCGTAGCGGACGTTGATCTCCGGGTTCGTCCAGGTCGCTGACGCGGAACTTCGAGCCGCCGGTGTGGAGCGCGATCCCCTCCGCCGTCGCGGGCAGGAGCTGCATCAGCCCGATCGCGCCGGAGCTCGAGCGGGCGGTCGCGTCGAACTTGCTCTCCTGGTAGATCACGGCGGCGAGCAGCGCCGGGTCGAGCCGGTAGTTGTGGGCGTGGCCGCGGACGATCGCCTGGTAGCGGAGCGGATAGCGGAGGCGTTCGAACCACGGCGGCTCGCTGCGGACGACGTAGAACGCGCCGAGCGCGAGCACGCCGGCGAGGACGACGCACCGCGGCGAGCTTCTTCACGGGCTCAGTCTGGCGACGACGTCGGTCACGAAGGCGTCGAGCTCGGCTCGAGCGTGCCGTCGTTCACGTAGGCGAAGTCGGCCCGCTGCGACCTTCTCCTCGTCGGGGATCAGCCGCTGCTCGCGGTCGTCGGCGCGGACGCCCGTCCGCTCGCCCCGCAGGTCGGCCGGCGCGGTGACCACGACCACGTAGTCGAAGCGCGTCTCGCCGCCGGACTCGTAGAGGAGCGGCATCTCGGTCACGCGAGAGCGCGGGCGGGTGCGGCCGCTCCGCGAGCTGCTCGCGCCACGCCAGGTACTCCTGGATCGACGCGCGGATGGAGCAGCGCCTCGAGCCAGTCGAGCGCGGCGCGGTCCTTGAAGACGATGTCGGCGATCGCGGCGCGGTCGACCTCGCCGTTCGCGTCGATCACCTGCGGCCCGAACTGCTCGACGAGCGCGGCGCGCACGGCCTCGTCCTCGCGCAGCAGCGCGTGGACGATGTCGTCGCTCGAGACGACGGCGGCCCCGTGGCGCGCGAACGCCTTCAGCGCCTCGCTCTTGCCGGCGCCGATCCCGCCGGTGATCGCGACCGCGACCGGTCTACGCGGCGGTGTCGTCGTCGGGCTCAGCGCTGCTCGGCGCTCTCGGCGCCTCGGCGACCGGCTCCTCGGCGCCGCCTCGCTCGGCGACGGCTCCTCGACCTCGACCGGCTCGGCTCGACCTCGGCCTCGACCGGCCTCGAGCTCGGACGTCGGCCTCGACCAGCGAGCTCCGGCTCCACCTCGGCCTCGCTCGACGGCGATCTCGAGCGGCGGCGCGGAGTCCTCGGCGAAGACCTCCTCGGAGAGGTTGAGCTTCGGCGTGCGGTGCACCGACTCGGCGCCGTCGGGCCGCGGCAGCGGCGCCGTCGCCCTCCTCGACGCGCTTCAGCGAGAGCGACAGGCGGCGGCGCTCGGCGTCGATCTCGAGGATCAGCACGTTGACGACGTCGCCCTGCGAGACGACCTCGCGCGGGTTCTCGACGTGGTGCGCGGCGAGCTCGGAGATGTGCACGAGGCCCTCGACGCCGGGCAGGATCTCGACGAAGGCGCCGAAGGTGACGACCTTCGTCACGCGGCCCTCGACGACGTCGCCCTCGCGGTAGCTGTCGAGCACCTGCTGCCACGGGTCGGTCTGCGTCTGCTTGAGGCCGAGCGAGATGCGCTGGCGGTCGCGGTCGATGTCGAGCACCTTGACCTTGACGGTCTGGCCGATCTCGAGCACCTCCGACGGGTGGTTGACGTGGCTCCACGAGAGCTCGGAGATGTGGATCAGGCCGTCCATCCCGTCGAGGTCGACGAAGGCGCCGAAGTCGACGATGTTCGAGATCTGGCCCTCGACGACGTCGCCCGGGTTGAGCCGGTCGAGGATCGCCTGGCGCATCTCCTTGCGCTCGTCCTCGAGGACGGCGCGACGGGAGAGGACGACGTTGTTGCGCGAGCGGTTCAGCTCGATCACCTTGCAGCGCAGCTCCTTGCCGAGGAACTCGTCGAGATCCTGGACGCGGCGGATGTCGACGAGCGACGCGGGCAGGAAGCCGCGGACGCCGAGGTCGAGGATCAGGCCGCCCTTGACGACCTCGATCACCTTGCCGATCGACGGGCTCGCCCGACTCGGCCGCGACCTCGATCGCCTTCCACGCGAGCTCGAAGCGGGCGCGCTTCTTGGAGAGGATCAGCCGGCCCTCGGCGTCCTCCTTCGTCATCACGAGCGCGTCGATCTCGTCGCCGACGTTGACCTCGTCGGCCGGGTTGATCGAGCGGCGGATCGAGAGCTCGGAGACCGGGATGACGCCTTCGGACTTGTAGCCGATGTCGACGAGCACCTCGTCCTTGTCGACGCGGACGACGGTGCCGTGCACGACCTCGCCCTCGTTGATCGTCGGGAAGGTCGACTCGTAGTCGGGGACGAGCTCCCCGTCGGGGCCGAGCGTCCAGACGCCTTCTTCGAGGCGAGGATCGGTCATGTCAGCGGTTCCGGGCATAGCGGCCGCTCAGTATAGCGACCGTTCAGCGCCTCGAACCGGAGTGGGTTCTAGGCGGCCTTGCAGAAGCGCGAGTCGTAGCTCAGCTTCGAGCCCGCGCCCTTCTTGATCGTCATCGAGAGGACGCCGTCGCCGCCGTGTGCCAGCGCGACGTTGAGGACCGCTCCGTCGCCCGCGCTCGTCTGCGCGATGCCGATCTCGACCGACGTCGGTGTGCTGCACTTGAGGAAGGTCTCCTTCGAGGCCGACTTGACCGGGCCGCTGCCCCACTTCACGACCGACGCCTTGCCGGCGGCGCTGCACGCGGTCGAGAGGCGATAGGCCGTCGGCGAGGTGACCGCGAGCAGGTCCTTCGGAGTGTTGGCGACCACGCCCTGGGTCGTCGGCGTGAACTCGACGAGGAACTTCCTGGTGTTGCACGCGATCTTCTCGGTGCCGGCGGCAGGCGTCGAGCTCGCCACGATTCCGGCCAATGCAAGCATGGTGAGAGAGAGGATCGCCAGCCGCATGAACCGATGCATCGGCTGGAGTGCGCCCGGCGACTTTAGGCTTTTGCCTCGGCCCAGTTCTCGCCGACGCCGACGTCGACGGCGAGCGGCGGGTCGAGCGGGTACGCGCCGCACCATCTCCTCGCGCACGAGCTCGCGCGACCGCGCTCGTCTCGGGCTCGGGCAGCCTCGAGCAGCAGCTCGTCGTGCACCTGGAGCACGAGCCGCGCGCCTCGGCCCTCGGCCCGCAGGCGCTCGTGGATGCGGACCATCGCGACCTTGATCACGTCGGCCGCGGTGCCCTGCATCACCGAGTTGACCGCGAGCCGCTCGCCGAGCGAGCGCGTCTGCCGGTTCGAGGCGCGGATCTCCGGCACGGGCCGGCGCCGGCCGAGCAGCGTCGTCACGTAGCCGTCGCGCTCGGCCTGCTCGACGTGCGCGCGGATGAACTCCTGCACGTGCGGGAAGCGGGCGAGGTACGTGTCGATGTAGAGCTGCGCCTGCTCGCGCGGGATCTCGAGGTTCTCCGAGAGGCCGAAGGCGGAGATGCCGTAGATGATCCCGAAGTTGACCATCTTCGCGACGTTGCGCTCGTCCTTCGTCAGCGTCGCCGGGTCCTTGCCGAGCACCTCGGCCGCGGTCGCGGTGTGGATGTCCTCGCCGCGCGCGAACGCCTCGCGCAGCATCGGCTCGCCGGAGACGTGCGCGAGGATGCGCAGCTCGACCTGCGAGTAGTCGGCCGAGAGCGAGCCGCGAGCCGGGCTCGGCGACGAAGGCGGAGCGGATCTCGCGGCCGAGCTCGGTGCGGATCGGGATCGCCTGCAGGTTCGGGTTCGAGGTCGAGAGGCGGCCGGTGGCGGCGACGGCCTGGTTGAACGTCGTGTGCAGCCGGCCGTCGTCCTCCGAGATCAGCGACGGCAGCGGGCCGAGGTAGGTGTTGAGCAGCTTCGAGTAGCTCGCGCCACTCCTCGATCACGGCGACGATCGGGTGCTCGTCGCGGATCGTCGCGCAGGACGCGCGTGTCGGTCGAGTAGCCGGTCTTGCCCTTGCGGCCCGGGCGTGAGCTGCGAGCTTCTCGAACAGGATCCGCGCGACCTGCTGGGTCGAGCCGAGCATGAACTCCTCGCCCGCGAGCTCGTACGCGCGCGACTCGAGCTCCTCGACCGTTCTCGGCGAGGCGCGCCGTGATCTCGCCCATCCGGTAGGTGTCGATCTTGACGCCGGCGTCCTCCATCGCGGCGAGCACGCGTGACGAGCGGCAGCTCGATGCTCTCGTACAGCTCGGTCGAGCCGCGCTCGGCGAGGCGCTCGCGCATCGGCGCGGCGAGGCGGCGCGGGACCTCGGCGCGTCGGACGAGCGCCGTCGGTCTCCTCCTCGGCCGTCGGGATCGGGCGTCGCCTCGACGCCGTACTCGGCCGCGAGGTCGTCGAGCTCGTAGGAGGCGCGGCCCGGCTCGATCAGGTAGGCGGCGATCATCGTGTCGTCGACGGGCGGGAACGGCGAGCCGCAGCGCCTTCGCGTCGTGCGCGACCACCTCGGCGCTCGCACAGCTGTCGCCGCGAGCGCCCGCTCCCAGGGGCCGACCGCGACGCCGCTGTCGTCGGCGAGCGCGAAGCGGCCGTCGGCGATCGCGAGGCCGACCCGGCCGCGCGCCTCGGGCAAGGTGTCCTCGCGCCAGGCGACCTCGGTCGCCGGCGACGCGCACCGGCTCGGCGGCGGGCACGGCGACGTCGAGGTCGTCGATCCGGTTCAGGAGGCCGCGGAACTCGAAGCGGCGGAACATCTCGCGCAGCTCGGAGCGGTCGGGCGGCGAGAGCACGAGCGCGGCCGGGTCGACGCCGAGCTCGAGGTCGCGCCGCATCGTCGCGAGCTCCTTCGAGGTGCGCGCCTGCTCGCCGTGCTCGCGCAGCGCCTTCGCGCGCGCCGGGCGAGAGCTCGCCCACGTGCTCGAGCACCGCCTCGAGCGAGCCGTACTGCGCGATCAGCTGGCCGGCGGTCTTGTCGCCGATTCCGGGGACGCCCGGGATGTTGTCGGAGGTGTCGCCCTTGAGGCCGATGAAGTCGGGCACCTGGTCCGGGCGGACGCCGTAGCGCGCCTCGACGCGCTCCGGGCGTGTAGACCTGGACGTCGGAGACCCCGCGCGGCGTCATCATCAGCGAGACGTTCTCCGAGCAGAGCTGGAAGGCGTCGCGGTCGGTCGAGACGACGCAGGTCTTGACCCCGGCCTCGTCGGCGCGCGTCGCGAGCGTCGCGATCACGTCGTCGGCCTCCCAGCCCTCGAACTCGAGGTTCGGTAGCCGAACGCCTCGACGATCGGACGGAAGTGCGGGAACTGCTCGCGCAGGAGGTCGGGCATCGGGCGGCGCCCCTCCTTGTAGTCCTCGTGCAGCTCGGCACGGTGGACGGGCCGCGTGTCCCAGGCGACCGCGACGCCCTTCGGCCGGTAGTCGGCGAGCAGCTTGAAGAGCATGTTCGTGAAGCCGAGCAGCGCGTTCGTCGGGAAGCCGTCGCGAGGTCGCCAGCTCCTCCGGCAGGGCGAAGAACGCGCGGTAGGCGAGGTTGTTGCCGTCGACGAGGAAGAGCTCAGCGCCGCGGGCCGGCGCGTCGTCGAGCTCCAGCTCGGCCCCGGTCAGCGTCTTCGGCGACATCGCCCGCCGAGTCTAGTGGTTGACTTGACCCGTGCCTCGCATCCCGCTCCTGACCGGCTCGCGGCTGACGATCGCAACCGCCCCCGCCGACGCGGAGATCCTCCGGCCGCCCGGGCCCGGGGAGGCGATCGCCGATGTCGCCGCGGCGGTGCGCGACGCGTTCCGGTTCCCGCTCTCCGGCGAGCCGCTCGAGGCGCTCGCCCGCCGAGGCGGCCGCGCGACGATCGTGGTCGAGCCTCCGGCGCTGCCGATCCCGGGCGCGCCGACCGATCCGCGGCGCGCCGCGATCGCAGCGACCGTCGACGAGCTCGAGCGCCTCGGGATCCCCTCCGGCTACCAGACCCTGCTCGTGGCGGGAGGGCTCCAGCGCCGGCTCCCGCACCGCGATCTGCAGACGCTCGTCTCACCGGAGTTCGCGCGCCGGTTCCACGGCCACGTCGAGGTCCACGACGCGAGCTCGGACGAGCTGGTCGACCTCGGCGCCGTCGGGGAGATCCCGCTCCGCGCGAGCCCGCGGCTCGTCGAGACCGACCTCGTGATCTCCGTCACCGCGGCCGAGACCGTGCTGAACGGCGGCCCGGCCGCGCTCCTCGGCGCGGCGAACCCCGAGGCGCTCCGGGCCGCGGGCGCGGCGTCGCTGCTCGAGACCGCCGGCTCGAGCGGCTGGAGGATGGCGGTCGCGCTGGAACGGGCGCTCGCCCGCCGCGTGCCGGTGATCGGTGTCTCGCTCGTGCTGAACCAGCCCCGGCTCGGCGGGATGCTCCGCGGCTACCCGTACGAGCCGGAGGCGCTCGAGCGGATCGCCGGCTCGCCGCTGCGGCCGTTCTTCAGCCTCATGCCCGCACGGCTCCGCCAGGAGGTGCTGCGCTCGCTGCCGGTCGAGCTCTCGGCGGCGACGGCGCTCGCGGGGCCGCCGTCGGTCGCGCACGCCGAGGCGCTCCTGCGCGGGATCGAGCTGCGCTCGGCCGACCTCGACCGCAAGCTCGACGCGATCGTGATCGGGATCCCGCGCCTCACCCCGTATCTCCCCCGCGAGCGGCCCAACCCGCTGCTCAGCGCGTACCTCGGCCTTGCACTCGCGCTGCGGCTCTGGCGGGACGACTTCCCGGTGGTGGAGGGCGGTACCGCGATCCTCCTCAGCCGGTTCACACGCCACTTCGCGCATCCGGGGCAGCAGCCGTACCGCGCGTTCTTCGCCGCGACCCGCTTCGGCCGCGACCCCGAGGAGCTGGCGGGCGCCGAGCAGGCCGCCGGCGCCGACGAGCGGGCGCTCGAGGCCTATCGCGCCGGGCAGGCCTGCCACCCGCTGCTCCCCTTCGCCGACTGGTCGGCGTGCCAGCCCGCCCTGCAGCGGCTCGGCCAGGTGCTCGTCGCGGGGTGCCGCGACGCGGTCTCCGCACGCCAGCTCGGCTTCGTGCCCGCCCACGGGGTCGGGCGCCGCGCTCTCGATGACGCAGGGCTGGGACGACCGCCCGCCGCGCGTCGGCTTCCTGCTCTCGCCGCCCTACTTCCCGCTGCGGGTGAAGATCTAGACGGTCGATGCCATGCCCGAGTGCGTCTGGGGATGGCTCAGGCCAAGCAGGGCGTTCGGATAGCCCGCAGGCCAGGCGGGTTCGCCTGGTCAAGGGCTAGCCGGACGATCCTGCGCCGTGTCTGGGCCACCAGCCAGACGCGGGCAGGTGTGGCATCGACCGTCTAACCCTCGCCGAGGTACGTCTTGCGCACCTGCTCGTTCGTCCGCAGCGACTTCGCGTCGCCGGTGAGCGCGACGCGGCCCGTCTCGAGCACGTAGCCGCGGTCGGCCACGTCGAGCGCCATCAGCGCGTTCTGCTCGACGAGCAGGATCGGCGTGCCCTGGTCGTGGATCTCCTGCACGATCTCGAAGATCCGGTCGACGAAGATCGGCGCCAGCCCCATCGAGGGCTCGTCGAGGAGGAGCAGCTTCGGCCGCGCCATCAGCGCGCGCCCCATCGCGACCATCTGCTGCTCGCCGCCGGAGAGCGTGCCGGCCTTCTGGCTCTTCCGCTCGGCGAGGCGGGGGAAGAGCCCGTAGACCCGCTCGAGGTCGTCCTTGAAGTTCTCGTGATCCTTGCGCTGGAAGGCCCCCATCTCGAGGTTCTCGAGCACGGTCATGCGCGGGAAGAGGCGCCGTCCCTCCGGCGACTGCGCGATCCCGGCCTCGACGATCTCGTGCGCCGACGACTGCGTGATGTCCTTGCCGCGGAAGCTGATCGACCCGCTGCGCGGCCGGTTGAGCCCGTTGATCGAGCGCAGCGTCGTCGACTTGCCGGCGCCGTTCGCGCCGATCAGCGTCACGACCTCGCCGTCGCGCACCTCGAGCGAGACGCCCTTCAGCGCCTCGATCGCGCCGTAGAAGGTGTGGATGTTGTCGAGCTTGAGGACGACTTCGCGCGTCGTGCTCATGCGCCGCCGCCTTCCTTGAGGAACTCCTCGGCCGCGGCCTTCCCGAGGTACGCCTCGACGACGCGCGCGTTCTTCTGGACCTCGGCCGGGCGTCCCCTCGGCGATCTTCTCGCCGTAGTCGAACACGGTGACGCGGTCGGAGACGCCCATCACGACGCGCATGTCGTGCTCGATCAGCAGCACGGACAGGCCCTCGTCGTCGCGCAGCCTGTGCACGAAGGCGGTGAAGTCGGCGGTCTCCTGCGGGTTCATCCCCGCGGTCGGCTCGTCGAGCAGCACCAGCTTCGGCTGGGTGGCGAGCGCGCGCGCGACCTCGAGCCGCCGCTGGTCGCCGTACGAGAGGTTGCGCGCCGTCTCGTCCTCCTTCCCGGGCAGGCCGGAGAAGGCGAGCAGCTCGCGCGCCCGGTCGCGCGCCTCCCGCTCCTCTCGCTTCACGCCGCGCGTGCGGAAGATGCTGTTGAGGATCCGGGAGTTCAGGCGCGAGTTCATCCCGACGAGCACGTTCTCGAGCGCGGTCATGTTCTGGAAGAGCCGGATGTTCTGGAAGGTACGGCCGATGCCGCGCTCGGTGATCGCGTGCGGCGGCTTCCCGGTCACGTCCTCGCCGTCGAGCGTGATCACGCCCGAGGTCGGCTTGTACACGCCGGTGAGCATGTTGAAGAACGTCGTCTTGCCGGCGCCGTTCGGGCCGATCAGCGAGACGATCGAGCCGCGCGGCACGGTGAAGTCGACGTTGTTCGAGGCGACGAGGCCGCCGAACTCCTTGCGGAGCTGCACGGTCGTGAGCAGGTCGTCGCTCATTCCTCTTCCCCACGGTCGTCGAACAGGGGCTCGTCGTGGTGCTCGACGTCGTACAGGTACTCGTCGTGAACGCCGTGCTGGAACTCGGCCTTGCGCCTCTGGCTCGGGATCAGGCCTTCCGGCCGGACGAGCATGGTGACGACGAGGATCAGGCCGAAGATCCCCGCGGAGTACTTCGGCCCGTCGATGTCGGTGCCGAACGTGTTGTTGATCGAGGCGCTGATGTTCGCGAGCCCCTCGAAGTTCAGCCACGCGAGGAAGAAGGCGCCGAAGATCACGCCCCAGACGTTGCCCATCCCGCCGAGGATCACCATCGCGAGGATGAACGCCGAGATGTTGAACGAGAAGTCGCCGGGGAACGTCGAGCTCTTGTAGCTCGCGAAGTACGCGCCGGCGACGCCGCCGAAGAACGCGCCCGTCGCATAGGCCCAGGTCTTGGTTCTCATCAGCGGCACGCCCATCGCGGCCGCCGCCGTCTCGTCTTCGCGGATCGCGATCCACGCGCGGCCGAGCCGGGAGTCGCGCAGCCGCAGCGACACGAACACCGTCACCGCGAGCAGGCAGAGCGCCGCCCAGTAGTAGACGTTGTCGCGGTTCGTCACGTTGAGGAAGTTCGCGGGTAACAGCCCACCGGTGATCTTCGAGAGGCCCGGAAAGCCCGGCGCGTCGATCGGGGTGATCCCGTTCGGGCCGTTCGTGAGGTTGAAGCCGCCGAGGTTGTCGCCGTTGCGCGCGATCTGGGGCAGGATCTCCCCGAAGCCGAGCGTGACGATCGCGAGGTAGTCGCCGCGCAGGCGCAGGGTCGGCAGGCCGATCAGGATGCCTATCAGTGCGGTCCCCAAACCGGCGAGCGCGATGATGATCCAGACCGAGATGTGGAACCCCGCCACCGTCGAATCGGCGGTCGACCAGAGGTGGAAGTTGACCCCCGCGAACTGCTCGGAGGCGAGCCAGCCGGCCATGTAGGCACCGACGGCGTAGAACGCCACGTAGCCGAGGTCGAGCAGCCCCGCGTAGCCGACCACGATGTTGAGGCCGACGGCCATCATCGCGTAGATCACCATGATCACGCCCGTCCCGATCGTCGGCGCCTGGGTGATGATCGGCAGGTTGCTCGCGCCCGGCCGCCAGTACGGCCAGGTGACCGCGACGATCGCGAAGAAGATGATCGTGGTCCGGGAGCGCTGGCTGTTGCTCAGCGCACGCCAGCGGTGCATCCCCGGGAGCTTGCCCGTATCCAGGTGCGGGCGATGCACCTATCCGCCCTCCGGCGTCCGCTCGCCGAGCAGGCCCTCGGGGCGGAAGACGAGGATCAGGATCAGGATCGAGAAGACGATCGACTGGGTCCAGTCGGGGCCGGGCGTCATCCAGGTGAGCGCCTCGTTGAACTGCTGGATCAGGCCGATGATGACCGCGCCGAGCACGGCGCCGGGCAGGTTCCCGATCCCGCCGAGCACCGCCGCGGTGAAAGCGATCAGGCCGAGCCTGAAGCCCTGGTCGAACTGGATGTTCGTGGTGTAGAGCGCGTAGAACATCCCGGCTACGCCGGCGAGGGCGCCGGCGAGGAAGAACGTGAACGAGATCGTGCGGTTGACGTCGATCCCCATCATCGAGGCGGCGTCCTGGTCCTGGGCCGTCGCGCGCATCGCCTTGCCCTGCTTCGTGCGCTGGACGAGGAACATCAGCATCGCCAGCACGGGCAGCGTCGCGACGCCGACGATCAGCTGATACCAGTCGTACTCGATGCCGTGCCAGTTGAAGACGGGGTTGTGCGAGAGGATGTTCGGCAGCGACACCGGCGCCGGGCCGAGCCGGTTCAGGCCCACGTTCTGGAGGATGAAGGACATCCCGATCGCCGTGATCAGCGGCGCCAGCCGCGGTGCATGGCGCAGCGGCCGGTAGGCGATCCGCTCGATCGCCGTGTTGAGCAAGGCGCAGAACGCCATCGCGCAGAGCAGCGTGACGAGCAGCGCCGGAATCAGGGTCGAGAGCGAGTTCGTGTCGCCGAGGCCGAACCAGCCGACGGCGACCGAGAAGGTGACCCAGGAGCCGAGCATGAACACGTCGCCGTTCGCGAAGTTGATCAGCTCGAGGATGCCGTAGACGAGCGAGTAGCCGAGCGCGATCAGCCCGTAGACGAGGCCGACCGTGAGGCCGTTGAGGAACGTCGTCGCGAACGCGGCCGGCTCCATGAACAGGTTCACGACGAGCCAGACGCCCACGAGCGCCACCAGCAGCAGGCCGATCGCGTCGATGACCGTGAGCCGCGATCGGCTCCTGAACGAGGTGACGGTTTGGGCGCTCATTCCGCGGGGCTGATTAGCCCGGGGGGAGGGCTCTCGCCCTCCCCCCGAAGCGTCATCTCTCCGTCGCTGCCTCTATGAGACTTTGACGAGGGTGAGCGGCGGCGTGATCACCTTGTAGGTGGTCGAGGCGCCGTTCACGACCTTGTACTGCGTGACCGGGTTCGAGGTCGTGTCGCCGTTCTTGTTGATCGAGAACGTCCCCAGGAGCCCGTTGATCACCTTCGCCGTCAGGAGCTGGGAGGCCACACCGGCACGTGTGCCGTCCGACGCTGCGATCGAGGCGAGCAGCACCGAGGCAGCCTGTGCGGCGTACGTCGAGTACGGGTCGACGGTGCCGCTCGACTGCGTCGCGCCGAAGTCCTTCACGAACGCCTGGCCCGCCGGGCCGAGCTGCTCGTTCGGGACGCCGGCGACGCTGATGTACATGCCGTTGGCGGCGGTGCCCGCACCCTGTACGACCGCCGAGACCGGCGTGAAGCCGTCAGGCGCGAGGAGCGTGACGCCCGTGCCGAGAGTGGCACGGAGGTCCTTGACGAGCTTGCCGCCGTTCTCGCAGATGAGGCCGCCGATGAAGACCGCGTCGGCTCCCGACGACTTGATCTGCGTGGCGAGGCCCTGGTAGCTCGAGGCCTTGCCGTCCCAGGAGGTGAAGCCCACGACCTTGAGCCCGAGCGACTGCGCCGACGTTCTTGAAGTTCGTCGCGACGCCCTGCCCGTAGGCCTCCTTGTCGTTCAGCACGTAGATCTTCGTGAGGTGGAGACCCTGTGCGTTCAACGCATCCGCCGCGCCCTGGAAGTCGTCCGCCGCCACGATGCGCACGTAGTTGCGCTTGCCGGTCGGGTAGTACTTCTCGGGCTCACCCGGTGCGGTGCCCGGGCCCTTGTGCGTCAGGCCGACGTAGGTGTTCGCCGGGCTGATCATGCCGACGGGGCCGTTCGGAGCCCGGTTCAGCACCGGGATCTCGATCTCGGCACAGCCGGAGTTGAACGTCCCGATCACGCCGATCACGCTGTTGTTGTTGGCGTAGTCGTTCGCGTTCGAGGAGCACTTGGCCGAATCCCACTTGCCCGCCTGCGCCGTCGAGTCGTCGCAGGACTGGTAGCCGATCGTGTACTTGCCGGCCTTGAAGTTGGCCTGCTTGAGGATGTACTGGATCGCCTGGGTCATCTGCACGGTCTGCGTCCGGCCGGAGCCCTGCAGCGGCAGGTCGGACGAGATCAGGTACTGCGGCGAGCCGCTGCCCTGGTAGTAGATGTCCGAGCACGCGGAGGCGGGAAGTGCCGTCGCCTTCTTCGAGCTCGAGCCGCCGCACCCGGCGGCGACGACAGCGAGGAGCGCCGCCAGCCCGACGAGCGCTCCGATCTTCATGCCTCTGCTCACGCTTCCTCCCTGTGGAAAGTTGGTCGCGGGACGTCCGGCCAACGCCGGTCCGCCTCGCGTTCGCGAAGGGGCAAGTATCGGAGGGTGAGAGCGAGATTGCAAGGGAGGACGCGCTATCCGACCTATAGTGATGGCCAGCGCCGAAGTGGCGGAACTGGCAGACGCGCCGGACTCAAAATCCGGTTCCCTTCGGGGAGTGTGGGTTCGATTCCCACCTTCGGCATCACTCGCCATTCTCGGATCCCGGCGCCCGCGAGCCGCCCGCGCATGTCGGGCGCGGCGAGATCGATCGTCAGAGGCCGGGACCCACTACGTTGCGGCTGGTCTGGGCCGCCCGGCTATTCCGCGCCAGTAGTCGGCGGCAGGGAAGCGAAGTGTCTCCATGTCGCGCGCTGGCCGGTGTACCCAGCTTTCATCGATGAAGTCGTATGTCGAGTAAGCCGGATCACTCCACACGATCTCGTCCCCCTCGCGAGCGACGATCGCGGTCAATGCACCACAGTGGACATCACCGCACCCGGGACAGACGTAGATGGCAACACGCCCTTCAACGTCAGGGGCCTCCTGGCCGAGAAGACGCTGGGACGCCCGTTCGTCTTCATCGGGAACAAACCAACCGAGGGGCGAGATCAGGTCGTACCCGTGCCGTTCGTACAGCGATTCGCCGTCGACGATGAAGTCGAGGAAACGCCGCGGGGTCTGCATCGGTCCAACCGACCGATCGCGCCAATCAAGCTCGAACCGCACCTTCGCACCGTAGACGCCGACCCCATCCCGCGCCACCACAGCGACGACTCATGCTTCGGGGCGGCTGACACTCGACTGCGCCAGCGTTCGGGAATGTCGCTCGATAGACGTCGGCGCGTCCAAGCTAGACGCCGAAGTAGCGCCTCAGGGTCCCTCGGCTACCAGGATCTCGTGCTCGCACTCGGGTCGGCGGTCGTCGTAGTAGTCCCACTCCGTTGCAAGTCCGACGAATGGGCGGAGAGCTTCTTCGAGCCGGGACGGATCGGTATGGACTCGATCCAGCTCTCGATTCAGTCATAGCGCAGACGCAACTCGGCCGCCCGGCGCCGCGCAGCTTCGACGTTCGGAAACCACTCCTCAGCCTCGAGTTCGCCACTCCCGACTGCCCCAGTGTCCAGGAATGTCGCTTGACCTCGCTTCGGTGGCGCGCCTCGCCTTGGCGTGTCTAGGAGTGGGTGGAGGCTGCGAGCGCCCGCATGGCTCGTGTCGCGCCGGTGAGGCCGAGCAGGGTTGCGCAGAGCATTAGCATCGTGGGCACGATCATGTTCGGTGTGAGTGCCGAGGCGGTGGATCCGACTGGTCGGCCTTCGAAGAACCAGGGTGCCGCGTTTGCGAGCGCCGCCCACCAGACGGCGGTCGCGATCGCCATCACCGACATCGACACACTGACCGAGACGCCGAGCCACACCTCGAGGCGAAGAAGCCCCGCCGGAAGTGACAGGCGACGGGCGGTAGCTGCGGCCGCGACCGCCCACGCGAACAAACAGGCAGCGAAGAGCATGACCCAGGCGAGGAACGCTCCGCTGTAGATGGCGTCGTGGCCGTTCCGTGCTGCGGGTGTCAGTGAGTGAGCCCAGGCGACAAGCCCGAATGTTGCTACCACCGCCAGCAGGCTGACCGATACGGCGCGGATGATCGGCCGGCGAATCTCCGTCCAGCCGCCTCGACGAATCAGCGCCATGAGACCGGGAAGGGAGACCGCGACCCCGACTAGGACGAGCGTCGAGCCGACGGCGGCGCCCACAACCAAGACGTCGAACGCGGCGGCGGGTAGTCCCTGCCTGGCCAGCGGTGTCACGGCTGCCCAATGCTCGGATGCCTTTTGCACACCAAAACCGCCGAGCACGAACAGCATCCATGCGTAAAGGACGAGCAGCGACCCTTCCCGCGCCCGCTCACGCGGCGGAAGCCCGTCCAAACCCAGCACCCGGACACGCTCGGCGACACCCGCGCGCACGACATCAAGACGAACGCGCCACGGCAATCGCGCGCCACCGCTTAGCTCTTCGATCAACGCAGCAAGCTCATCCCCGTACCGCGCCCGCCACGCCGCTGGATAGACGCGGAGGAGCCTCATGCCACACCCCAACTGCGCCTCACTCCAGGCTTCACGCGGGCGCGCAACCTTGCCGTCCCCTCCTCGACTATCGAACGCAACGCCGCAAGTGTTGCCTCCAGCACTGCAGAGCCCTCAGCCGTCAGTCGATATGGCCGAGCACGACCGTCCGAGGCGATTGGCTCAATCAACCCCCGCTCCTCCAAACGGCCGATCGCGCCGTACAACGTGCCCGGCCCAAGCCGCACACCAGCAAAGCTCTCGATATCCAAAAGCAACGCATGACCATGCTTCGGACCCGACGCAAGGCTCGTCAGAATCAGAACAGGCGGATCATTCTCCCGCCCGCTCCCACCAGTCACACTCCTCACCCCGACAGACACAGCCACGATCATACTACGCCGCACGTAGTAAATCGAGGGATTGGACCCTACGGCGACCGGACCACGCCTCGCGAGTCAGCTCGCTCGGATGCGCCAACGTTCAGGAATGTCACCCGAGCAGGCCGGACCGATTCAGAGGAGCGCCCGAATCGGGTCAGCGTAGCCGGGCCGTAAGTACGCACCTCGAATCACGGTCCACGCACGGATGCGGAACTCGTCCAAACCGGCCGCGACGAACGCGGCAATGCGACGCTCCGTCTGCCCGCGATCCTCCATTCGGTTGTCGAGCGGATTCCAGAGAAACGACGGCAGGTCGTACTCGCGATCAGCGAGGTACGGCTTAGGGTCGATCGCCACGAACTGATCTCCGCTACGGAGGAGGTTGTGGTGATGGAAATCGCCGTGGACTAGCCAGTCTGGCGCGGGGTCGAGCGCGGCGAGCAGCTGCCGCGCGAGGGGAACGAGTTCGCTGCCCTCGAGCTCCGCCCGATCGAGCCAACGCGAGACTTCCGGCAGGACCGGTCGGAATGGCAATCCCGCAGGCCGCCACAGCCGGGACGCAACCGCCACCGCTATGGCCGTTGCCTCGTCCTCCGAGACGGCAGAGAGATCGTCGCCCGGCTCAGCGCGCTCTTCGAGGAGCGCGCGGCCCGACCGACCGAGAAGCCGAATCGCCCCGTTGCCGTTCCAGAGCTCGAGTGCGTCGCCCTCGTGTAGCGACTCATCGTCCCCTTCCCACCCAACCTTCACGACGAAGTCGCCGGCCGGAGCCACGTATGAGACGTTCGAGAGCGCGAACGGCTCTCCGATCTCGAGTCCCCACTCTTGTGCGGCCCCCATCGCGGTCGCCTTCGCGTCGCTCAAATCGAAGCGTTCTTCACCCGCCCCTTTCATGGCACGAGCTTACGCGCGCGCCGAACGCTCACGAGACACGCCGCTCACGTGCGCCAGCGTCCGGGAATGACGCCCGAGGTCAGCTCTGACCGTCGTCCTTCGTCTGGGGGTCAGGTGGAATCTCGATGACCTCGACGATGTCGGCCGCTCGCTGCCGGACGAGGAAGGCAGCGGCTTGCTCGGAGACGACCACTTCCTCTCCTGCCCGAGCCGAGGTCGGTGCTTCCTCGTCCGGGTTGGAACTCGCTGTGAACATGGAACGTCCGGGTCGCATCCTCAGTCTGAACATGCGCTGGGAACCGGGCATCGCCATCGAATCGTAGATCGAAGGCACGGGATCCTTGTGTGCCCCAGTGTTCGGGAATGTCACCCGAAGGATGGGCTTTTCGGGCGCCCCCGGATTGTGGGAGGGCGCCCGCGATGATCGTACCCTCGTGCCAAATTGAAGAGAGGCGCCCCGATTGCCACGCCACATCTAGGACCTGCCGGGGATGCCTCTCGATGCGGCGGGAAGTTGGCTGGCGAGCAAACTTTCCGCTCATCAACTCTTGTCGCTTCAAACTACGGGACAGGCTTCCCCTAGAAGGGGTAACCATTCTCTCCTCGGTTGTTCCCCGGCTAGCCCGAGACGTGGATCGTCTGGAGTGCCCCAGGTTTCAGGAATGTGACCCGATCAGGAAGTGCGCGGCATGTTCGCCGGCTAGTAGCTGAAGACAGTCGCGTCGTCTCCTGCCCACTCCCACATCGGCGTCGCGCCGGCGACCTTCACGTTGCCGACCTTCTCGTCGTCAGCCAGCCCGCGGGCGTTGAGGCAGATCGGGCAGAGCCAGAGCTCCCCGCCTCCGTCCGCGAACTGCTGGAATAGCCGCTCAAGCGGCGGGCAGCCGTCGCAAGCCTCGCCCTTCGCCTCACCCGGCAAGGCAAGGCGCACAGCGTCCTTCGTGGCCCAGATCACGACGGACTTGCCTTGGTCGAGCGCCGCGGTCGCCACCAGAAACGCGACCGTCACCCGCTCCGCGTCCTCCATGCCTGTCGCGAGATTGACGAGAACCTTTCCAGCCACGCGGGCTCCTCTCTTCGCCGACAAACGGGCCGTGGAACCCTGCTAACGGGACGCCAGGCCCGACTAGGTGGTGCACCCGGCTGCGCCCAGACCCTCGCGACGCGCCGGTGGTACGTCCACTACACGCGGCAAGCGGGGCGAGCACGCTAGGCGATCTGAACGAGGGTGACGCTATCGTGGATGCCGCGTGAGCAGGCGCGGCCGCGTGGGTTTGATGCTGCTGAAACGCACGTCCACCCGCGCGGACTCCTGAGAGTGGTGATGTGCACCCCACGGCGTACGACGTGCCCCGTCACGCGAGCAGTCGCGAGGCTCCGCGCTACCGGCAATGCGACGCTGCAGGGAACGGTTGCGGCCACGATCCACTGGTGGCCCCCGGCCGTGATTCGGGAACCGCAGGATGCGGTCGAGGAGGGCGCCGCGGGGGATACCACGACCAAGAACCCAGCGGCAACCGCGCCTAGCGCGACGGGCATTCGCATGCGGTCACCCTCGCATGACGCTTTCGAGGTGTCAAATAGACCGGGGAGCGACGCGCAGACGTGTCTAATTGGTGCGTAAGGCAATGGCCGGTCTTCGTGTCCGTGCTTGCTCCGGCGAGACAGGCGGCGACAATCGCGGCCCGACGATCCTGGCCCGGGCCAGCGTTCAGGAATGTCACCCGAGCGACCTCGGCTCTTGGACGCTGCGTTCGGCACCGAGGGGATCGCCGCGGACTTCGGGGCGTACACTCGGCACTTGGACACCCGGACATGAGATACGTGGTCCTTTTTCAGGGCACCGGGGGCACGAGATACGTTCTCATCTATCTCGCCGCATTCGTGCTGGTAATGCTGATTCTGATACTGCTTGTTAGGGGTATCGCATCGCTCTGGCATCGCATGCGGCTGCGCAGGTCGTGACTTCGTAGCGGCGCAGTTCCTTCCGGGTTCGGCGACAAGGCGCTCGGCTTCCGGGCGACATGTGCCTATCCGCGTTTCGACCGCGGTCCCCGTGGCGTCGCCACCGTCGTCTGCGCCAGCGTTCAGGAATGTCACCCGGCCGGCGCGGGCGACCCTGACCACGGGGATTCGTCGTACTGCGGGAGGTCGTCGAGGATCTCGTACCACGATGCCTTCGAGCCGACGAATATGTGCGCCATCGGCTTGAGCGTCGGCTCGTCGATCAACGTCCCATACGGAATACGGATCTTGCCTTCGTAGCCCGTCCAATTCACAAGCGAGAAGCACTCCTTGCAGCGCACGGCGTGACGTCCGTCCGCATCGCCGACCACGAGTAACGAATCCGAACCCTTAGTCACACTCATCTTCTCGGGTTCGATCTCTCCCCAGGGCTTGAAGGCGGAGCCCGTCATCGCACGGCAGTTCGAGCAATGGCAGTTGTACGCCTCGACGAACTCATCAGATACCTCGAACTCGACAACACGACACCCGCATCGCCCCTTCAGCACGCCAGCACTCATGCCGCGAGCGTATCGGAGCTCGTCCCGTCGCCCGCTTTGCGCATGATGCGTTTTTGGGCGAGCCGCGATATACGGGTGTGAGACGTGATCTTGCGAATGCCACGGACGCGGAGCTGCTCGAGGCACGTGATGCCGATGCGTTCGCGCTCGTCTACGACCGTCACGTCAAGCAGGTGCTCGGGTGGGCCCGGGTGCGGGTCGGCGAGCATGCCGCCGATCTGACCGCGGAGGTCTTCGCCCGCGCCTGGCTGTGTAGGCGCAGGTTCCGTGACGAGGCCGAGGGCTCGGCGCTGCCCTGGCTGCTCGGGATCGCGCAGAACGTGCTCCGCGACTCGCTGCGCAAGCGGCGGGTCGAGGCGTCTGCCCGCGCCCGCCTTGGCCTTCCGCTCGTGATGGGCCTGGATCCCGGGTACGAGGCGGTCGAGCGGCAGCTCTCTCTGCCCGAGGCGGTGCTCGCGGCTGTCGCCGAGCTTCCTGAGAAGGACCGCGAGCTCCTGCGACTTCGTGTCGTGGAGGAGCGGCCCTATCGGGAGATCTCGGAGCGGCTCCGATGCTCGCCTGCGGTCGCACGTCTTCGCGTCTCACGCGCCCTGCGCCGACTTCAGCTGACTCTAGGAGGTAACTGAGATGAACGAGCTTCCTGCCGGACTTCGGCTCTACCGCAATCAGCTACGGGAGGCGGTGGCGCGTGACCTCGGCCGTGGCAAGATCCAGGGCCGCACCCTGCGGCTCGCCGTGCCGGCGACCGCCGTGACCGCGGCTGTCGCAGCCGCAGTAGTCGTCTTCACCGGCGGCTCACAGGTGTCGGCGGCCGACGCGGCGATCCTGCGCGGCGTCGCTACTGCGCTCGCCCCGCACCCCGGCACGATCCTGCACGAGCAGGCGCTCGTCACCATCGCCGGGCAGGCGCCCAGCCACTACGAGCTGTGGGAGCAGGCGGACAGCCCATACGCATATCGCGTGATCAAGTTCGGCCAGGAGGCGAGCTGGAACGGCTCCAGCTACGCGAACTACGACCAGAGCTCCAACACAATCAGCCAGCAGCCGGGCGGCTCGAGCGGCAGCCGCAACTCTCCCGACGACGCGGCCGCCGACTTGCGGGCGCTGGTGGAGTCGGGCCAGGCGACGATCGACTCGGAGACGAGCTTCGACGGCGTCGCCGCCTATCGACTGACCGTGAACGGCGCCTCGCCGCACTACTTGAACGGGACGGTCTTCGTTCGCCGTAGCGACTACCGCCCCCTCGAGATCCAGACCGCCGCGCAGGCCGGGCCGACCGGGGCTCTCGTCGCCGAGACGATCGAGTTCAAAGCGTACGAGTACCTGCCCGCCAGTCCGGCGAACCTGGGCCTGCTCAGCCTCGCGAGCCAGCACCCGGGCGCGCAGATCGTCGGCCAGGGGACAGGCGACGGGGCGGGCGTGACAACCACCGTTAAGTAACCACGTGGATCGGGGGGTGCGCCGTCGCCCGGCGGCGCACCCCCGGCTCTCCTTTGGCGTGCCCGGGTCGCGTCACGCGATCTTGGCGTGGGCCAGTGTTCAGGAATGTCACCCGAGGCGCAGGTCGGGTGATGCGGACGTCGTGCGTCTACGTCACCATCGCACGTGATGGGAACGCACTCGACTCCCCCAAGCTCTGGAGTGAAGCTCAGCCGGTATCTGATCCACGGTCTCGCGGCTCTCTGCCATCGCAGTCGCGCTCTGCGTCTACCTGTTCGTCACCTACCCGGCTGATCAGGATCCAATCGGACTGGCTCTGCTGCCGGGGCTCGCGGCGCCCTTTGCTGCGTTCCTGGTCGTATACGTCGTCTGGCTGTGTGCTCGGAGTGCGTGGCGAGCCTGGCTCGATCTGTCAAGGCGCGACGAACTGAACTGAGGACAGCACCCGCGGGCAAGCCGCCCGAGACCAACGTCACTTGCGCGAGTGTTCGCCAATGGCCCCCGACGGACTGACCCGCCGACTCTCGCAGACGCCTGCTAACGGTGTGACTGCGCTGGCCGCATTAATTGACCGCTGGTCAGTGGGCCGCGGGTAGGCCGCTCAGCGACGCGCATTGCTGCGCCTTCGTCTTGAGCTGCGGCTGGGAGTTTGGGTAGAGCCCGACGGCCGTCAGGTTGAACGCGGGTCGATTGTCGGATGTGGACCGCCTGGTTGGGTCGGGCCAGTTGGCCACTCCGTGCGAGCGCATGCAGCGGGCGAACCCTCGGAAGTCGGCCCAGTCCTGCGCTATCTGGGCCGGGGTCGGGCCGTTTGTGCCGCCGTTTGGCAGTAGGTCGCGGCAGGTGGCGTTGGCCGTGTCGAATCGGGAGGGATTGTCTTTCCTTGCGTTTACGACTTGGGTCTTCGGGATCTGCCCGCTGCTGTAGGGGTCTGGGAAGGTCGGCACCCCGTGCGATCGCATGCACCGGGCGTAGGCGAGCGCCTGGGAAGTCGGTGATCCTCCAGTAGTCGATGCGCCCCCGGATCCGGTTGTCGTCGAGGCGGAGCCGAGCTGCGCTACATGATTGCCCGACGCGCCGCCGCATCCCGACGCGAGCAACGAAAGAGACACGAGACCGCCAGCGAGCACGGAGTAACGAAACCTCAAGCCTGACATCGCCCTCAAAGGCAAGCAGGCGTGACTAAGAGGAACCTAAACGACCCGAACCCGATGAGCGCTCTCGCTTGCTCGAGCGTCCTGTTACCTGGCGACGCCGACCCTCGGCTGGCCCGCGCTCACGCCGTTCGGCCGTCCTCCTGGAGCACCTGCTGCGCGATCGCGAAGGCCGAGTTTGCGGCCGGAACGCCGCAGTAGATCGCGCTCTGGAGGAGGACCTCCTTGATCTCGTCCGGGGTGAGGCCGTTGCGGAGGGCGGCGCGGACGTGCATCGCGAGCTCCTCCGGCTTGTTCAGGGCGACGAGCGCGGTGAGGGTGATCGCGCTGCGGGTGCGCCGGTCGAGGCCGGGGCGCGACCAGATCTCGCCCCACGCGTAGCGCGTGATCAGGTCCTGGAAATCGGCGGTGAAGTCGTCCGTCCGCTCGATCGCCCGGTCGACGTGGGCGTCGCCGAGCACCGCGCGGCGCACCTCCATGCCGCGGTCGTAGGTCGGATCGCTCATCGCGTGCCTCCTTGCTGCCGGTAGAGGTCGAGGGCGCGCTCGACGAACGCCTCGGCGGAGCCGAGATAGCCGGTCGGGTCGAGCGCCGCGTCGAGCTCGCCGGGGGCCAGACCGACGCGCGGGTCGGCTAGGAGCGCTTCGCGCAGTGGACGGCCGGAGGCGCACGCCTCGGCCACCAGCTCCTGCGCCTCGAAGCGTCCGAGCCGCTCGGCGAGGAGAAACGTGATGCGTTCGGCCATGATCAGGCCGTCGGTCGCGTCCAGGTTGGCCCGCATCCGCTCCGGGCGGACCTCGAGGCCCTCGACGACCTCCCGCACCGCGGCGGCGGCGCCGCCGGTCAGCGCGAGAGCGTCCGAGAGCGGCTGCCACTCGGCGTGCCAGCCTCCCGCGGCGCGCTCGTGCTCCTGGGCGAGGCCGCCCGTGAGCAGCCCCGCCTGAGCGTGGACGCGGCGGGCGCACGCGATCGCGAGGATCGAGCCGGTCGGGTTCCGCTTGTGCGGCATCGTCGAGGAGCCGCCGGCACCGGGCTCCGCGACCTCGCCGACCTCGGTCTGCGAGAGGAGCACGACGTCGAGAGCGAGCTTGGAGAGCGCGCCGGCCGCGAGGTCGAGCGCGGCGGCGAGCTCGGCGATACGCGTCCGGTTCGCGTGCCACGGCAGCGCCGGCTCGGCCAGGGCGAGCTCCTCGGCGAAGAGCGCGAGCACCGCGGGCCCCCGAGTCCCGAGCGCGGCGAGCGTCCCCGCACCGCCGCCGAGCTGGACGGCGAGCCGCTCGTCGCGCACCGCCGCGAGCCTGCTGCGCGCCTCGAGCACGCCGACGAGCCAGCCTGCGGTCTTGAGCCCGAAGGTCGTCGGCAACGCCTGCTGCATCAGCGTGCGGGCCGCGATCGGCGTCGAGCGGTGCGTCCCGGCAAGCCCGGCGCACGCCGCGGCGACGGCGTCGAGCTCGGCGAGGATCAGGTCGAGCACGCTGCGCGCGACGAGCATCGACGCGGTGTCGACCACGTCCTGGGTCGTCGCGCCCCAGTGGACGTAGCGGCCCGAGTCGCCCGGCGGCCTCTGCGAGCGCGCGCACGAGCGGCTCGACCGGGCTGCCGATCGCGCGTGCGCGCTCCGCGAACGACGCGACGTCGAACCGGTCGGCGTCGCAGCAGGCGGCGATCGCTTCCGCGGCCTCGGCCGGGATCACTCCCGCCCGCGCCTGCGCGCGCGCGAGCGCCGCCTCGGCGTCGAGCATCGCCTGGAGCCAGGCCCGGTCGGAGACCGCCTCGCGAAACGGGGCGGGCACGAAGATCGGTGTGAAGAGGCCGCCGGTCATGGGATCGGAAGGCCGACGTAGCTCTCCGAGAGCGCTGTCGCGGCGGCCTTCGAGCTGACGACGTTGTCGAGTTGCGCGAGCTGGAGCCGCGCGACGAACGGCCCCTCGTCGGGGAAGCGGTGCAGCATCGCGGTCATCCACGACGAGAACCGCTGGGCCTGCCAGACCCGGCGCAGGCAGGTGTCGGAGTACGCATCGAGCCTCTCTTCGCTGCCGGTGGCGAAGAAGTCGGCGAGCGCGGCGGCGAGGACGGTCACGTCCGCCACGGCGAGGTTGAGCCCCTTCGCGCCCGTCGGCGGCACGATGTGGGCGGCGTCGCCGGCCAGGAAGAGGCGGCCGAAGCGCATCGGCTCGGCGACGAAGCTGCGTAGCGGCGCGATCCCGCGCTCGAAGATCGGCCCCTCCGCAAGCGTCCAGCCGTCGTCGGTCGCGAGCCGCTTGTGGAGCTCCGACCAGATCCGGTCGTCCGGCCACTCGGCCAGGTCCTCGCCGGCCGGCACCTGGATGTAGAGGCGGCTGACCTCCTGCGAGCGGAGGCTGTGCAGGGCGAAGCCGTCGGGGTGATGGGCGTAGATCAGCTCCTCGGTCGACGGCGCGACGGTCGCGAGGATCCCGAGCCACGCGAACGGATACACGCGCTCGTACTCGGTGATCGCGCCCTCGGGGACGGCCGGCCGGCAGACGCCGTGGAAGCCGTCACAGCCCGCGATCACGTCGCATTCGAGCACCTCGTCTGTGCCGCCGTGCGTGAAGCTGATCGACGGGCGGTCGGAGCCGAGGTCGTGCACGGCGACGTCCCCGACCTCGTAGAGCAGCGCGCCGCCGGCGGCGAGTCGCGCCTCGACGAGGTCAGCGACGACCTTGTTCTGGCCGTAGATCGTGATCGTGCGGCCGCCCGTCAGCTCGCTCATCGCGATCCGGTGGCCGCGTCCGGCGAAGCGAAGCTCGATCCCGTGATGGACGAGACCGTCCGCGTCGATCCGGCCCGCAAGGCCGGCGTCGCGGAAGACGTCCACGGCGCCCTGCTCGAGCACTCCCGCCCGGACCCGCTGCTCGACGTACTCCCGGCTTCGGTTTTCGAGCACGACCGACTCGACTCCCTGCAGGCCGAGCAGGTGCGCGAGCAGGAGCCCGGAAGGCCCCGCGCCGACGATCCCGACCTGGGTGCGCATCATCCCCGCCGATCCTAAACGGACCCTTCAGACCGGCACGAGCCGCTGTGCAAGACTGGAGCCGTGGCGAAGCAAGTCGGCATCCTGACCGGCGGCGGCGACTGTCCGGGCCTGAACGCGGTGATCCGTGCGGTCACACGGCGCGCGCTCGCGTCGGGCTGGGAGGTCATCGCAGTGCGCGAAGGCTGGCGGGGACTCGTCGAGGGCCGGTTCCAGGCGCTCGGCCGGCGCGAGGTCACCGGCCTGCTCCCGCGCGGCGGCACGATCATCGGCACCTCGCGCACGAACCCCTACAAGACGGACGACGGAGTCGAGAGCGTGCTCCGCAACTTCGGCCGCCAGGGCCTCGACGCGCTCGTCGCGATCGGAGGCGAGGACACGCTCGGCGTCGCGGCGCGGCTCTTCGCCGACCACCAGCTACCGGTCGTCGGCGTCCCGAAGACGATCGACAACGACCTCTCCGCGACCGACTACACCTTCGGCTTCGACACCGCCGTCTCGATCTGCACCGAGGCGATCGACCGGCTCCACACGACCGCCGAGTCCCACAACCGCGTGATGGTGGTCGAGGTGATGGGCCGGCACACGGGGTGGATCGCGGTGATGTCCGGGATCGCGGGCGGCGCGGATGTCGTCCTCATCCCCGAGCATCCGATCACGGTCGAGCAGACGTGCGCGCAGCTCCAGAAGCGCCACAGCGCCGGCAGCGACTTCTCGATCGTCGTCGTCAGCGAGGGCTACGAGCTGACGTACGAGTCGGGCGAGCAGCGGTCGGTCGAGCTCGGCGGCGAGGACGCGTTCGGGCACAAGCGCCTCGCGCTCGGCAGCGTCGGCGACGCGCTCGCGGGCGAGATCGAGAGCCGGACCGGCTACGAGACCAGGGTCACCGTGCTCGGGCACGTGCAGCGCGGCGGCTCGCCGACGTCCCGCGACCGCATCCTCGCGACGCGGTTCGGCCTCAAGGCGGCGGATCTCGTCGAGAGCGGTCAGTTCGGCCAGATGGCCGCGCTGCGCGGCGACGAGATCGTCGACGTCTCGCTCGAGGAGGCGACGCGGGAGCTGAAGCGCGTCCCGCCGGAGTGGTACGCGGTGGCCTCGGCATTCTTCGGCTAGTCGCCTCCGACCTCGACGGCACGCTCCTGCGCTCGGACGGCGGCGTCTCGCAACGGACCCGCGCCGCGTTCGCATCGGCGCGTGCCGCCGGGCTCGAGGTCGTGCTCGCCTCGGCTCGTCCGCCGCACTGGCTGTCCGAGATCGCGGCCGACGTCGGCGCGGGCGAGATCGCGATCTGCTGCAACGGCGCTATCGTCCACGACCTGCACGCGCGGCGCACGCTGCACCACTTCGCCCTCCCCGCGCTGGTGGGCGAGCGCATCGTGCGCGCGCTGCGGGCGGCCGCGCCCGGTGTCGCGTTCGCGTGCGAGCGCGAGGAGACCGCGATCCGGGAGCCGGCGTACGACCCGCTCTGGCCGACGCCGGACATGAGCCCGCGAACCGACGCGCTGGTCTTCGTCCGGGAGCCGGTGTCGAAGCTCGTCGTCCAGCATCCCACCGTCGTGCAGGGCCGGCTCCAGCAGCTCGCTGTCGAGATCTGCGGCGAGGAGGCCACCGTGACGATCTCCGGCGAGCGCCTCGTCGAGATCTCGGCGGCCGGTGTCACGAAAGGGTTCGCGCTCCGGCGCCACTGCGAGGAGCTCGGGATCCGCCCGGACGAGGTCGTCGCCTTCGGCGACATGCCGAACGACGCCGAGATGCTGGCCTGGGCCGGCCGGGGCGTCGCGGTGGCGAACGCTCACCCCGACGCCCTTGCCGTCGCGGACGAGGTGACCGCCTCCAACGACCTCGACGGGGTCGCAATCGCGCTCGAACGGCTGCTCGCTAACGATTTTTGACGTTCTCCGTCACAAATCGCTAACAAGTCTGCTACAGTCCGACGCCCCCGCATCAACCAGCAGCGGCGCCGCGCTCTCTTTCGCCGGCACGTCCCCCACGAACCCGCTGCGTCCCCTCATGCGTCCCCGTCTCCTCACCCTCCCACTTCTGCTTGCGCTCGCACTCGCCGGGTTCCTGCCCGCGAAGGCGCAGACCGCGCGGCATGCCGTGCGCCACTCGACCCAGAAGGCGCGCAAGACGGTCGTGACCCGGGCGCAGCGGCTCGCTGCCCGGCAGGCGCACCTGCGCCGGCTGACGACGATTCGCGCCCAGCGGATCGTCCGCGTCGCCCTCTCGCAGCGCGGCGTCCACTACCGCTGGGGCGGGACGTCGCCCAACACCGGCTTCGACTGCTCGGGCTTCACGCGCTGGGTCTACGAGCACGTCGGGATCGACCTCCCCCACCAGTCCGGCCAGCAGTTCTCGTACGGCAAGGCGGTGCCGCGCGGCGCGCTCAGGCCGGGCGACCTCGTCTTCTTCGACCACCTCGGCCACGTCGGCATCTATGTCGGGCACGGGCTCTTCGTCCACGCGCCGCAGACCGGCCAGGTCGTGAGCACGATGCGACTCAGCGTCCGCCTCGGCTCGTACGACGGCGCGCGGCGCCTCCGGCTCGCGGGCCGCTAGAGCCGCTCGACGAGCGGGAACGACCGGTGTCGCCGCGGCGGCACGAGGAAGTTCTGGCGGTGGGTCGTCGTGAGCACGGAGTTGATGCCCTGCCCCCGCGAGTGCGGCTCGAACTCGAGCTTCGTCCCGTCCGGAAGCACGCCGTCCATCGCCATCCTGTTTCGGTGGAAGTCGTCGCTCGTCGGGTTGAAGACGACGAAGTGGACGCCCGCGGCCGGGGTCGCGCTCATGCGGTCGCGCTTCGGGTCGGCGCTCCAGAAGAACGGGTTGTCGAGGGTGTTGAAGTCGGCCCGCTGCGGGATCGCCGTCCCCTTCTTGTAGAGCGTGCCGTCCTCGCCGAGGTAGTCCTCCTGCAGGCGCGACGAGGGCTGGATCGCCTGGCTGTGGCCGATCGTCCCGAGCGTCCGGTAGTCGCGGACGACGTCGGCCGAGGTGGCGACGTCCGCGGGGCCCTGCGGCACGGTCTGCGTTCCGGGCTTCACGCTTCAGGTGGGGATGGAACACGGTGTCGACGCGCTCGTCGTACGCGAAGTTCAGGTACCACGCCTCGAGGTCCTCGGCGATGTGCGAGAGATGCATGTGGGTGCCGCCGCGGAAGTAGCCGTCCGGGACGAGCGCGAGCCCGAGCGTCTCGAGGTTCGCGATGTGCTCGGGGCCGAGGTTGGCGACGAGCGTCGAGGTGAAGCCCATGAAGAGCTCGGCGGTCTCGGGAATCAGGTCGGCGCCGCCGACCCCGGCCGCGACCGCCATCTGCTTCGGCAGGCTGACACCGCCGTCGAAGCCGCCGCCGGCGAAGCCCTTGCGGATGCTCGTCACCCGGAACAGTCCGGTGCCGTCGAAGAGGGCGCGCTCGGCGTCGGCGATGTGGTCGAGCTGGTCGCTGCGCAGGAGCACCGCGACGTCGTTCTGCTCGAGGATCGTGTCTGCCGGATCGCTGGGGAAGCGGATCGCGTCGAGGAGGGCGGGCTTCTCGGCGCGCCGGTCGCGCGGCAGGTACGTCTGCGCGGGCGCGGGGACGTAGCGGCGGAAGTACGGCAGGCCCCAGGCGACGAGGACGCCGAGCCCGGCCGGGGTAGCGGGATAGCGCCGGTCGAGGTCAGACAGCGCCTCCTCGAGCTTGGCCTTCGCTGCGGGAAGGTCCTCGGTCTCGACCGTGGCGGTGACGATCTCGTGGTGGAGCGGGGGCACGATCACCTCGGCTCCGTTGTCGCGCACGATCTGCTGGCCGCCGAGCAGGTGCTGCTCCGGGCCGAGCGCCACCGCGGGCGGGCGGTCGGGCGCGCTCGTGAGCTGGTCGACGGCCTCGTAGATGCCGGCAGCGCCGAGCACCCCGGCGGCCGCAGCGCCGACCACGACCTGTTTGCGGGTGAACTTCACGCCGTCGGGTTGATCAGGACGAGGTGGTTCAGCTCCAGCTTCAGGTACGCGACGACCTTCGTCGTAGTCGAGCGGCGGCGCGACGTGCTCGCTGACCGTGTAGAGCCCGCCCGCGTGGTGCCAGGCGAGCAGCAGGTGCCACTGGTCGGCGTCCTGGTTCACCGTGTACATCGTCGCCGTGATCCCGGGCGCCCGCACGGTCCCGGCCGGGTCGGCGAAGCACGGGATGTTCACGGTGTGGTTCTTGCCGTTCACCGTGTTGATCTCGCTGCAGATCGGGATCTTCGTGCGGCCCGGATAGCCGCGCAGGTTGACGTGGAGCTCGCCGCCGGCCGCCCCGCCTCCGGTCTCCTGCCACACGAACGACTCGAGGTAGCTGCGATCGGGGCTGACGGAATTGATGTTGTTCCAGCGGTTGCCGATCGTGCCGACCAGCGGATCGGGCAGCCAGGCCGGGCAGTAGACCGGCGCCTTGATCTTGTTCGGCGAGCTTCTGCCAGCTCGCCTTGTTCGGGCAGGGCAGCGTCTTCGGGAGCGCCGCGGACGAAACGCCGCCGGCGACGAGCGCGAGGGCGAGGGCCAGAACAGGGAGAGCCAGCCGCTTCACGGCCCTCAAGGGTACAGCCGATAGACGCGCAGCCACGGGCCAACCAGCCCGTCTCCAGGCGTGACCTCGTAGACGAGGCGCCGGCTTCGGAGCGTCTGCAGGAAGCGCGTCTCGCGCGGGTAGTGCGAGCGCGGCAGCGAGCACGCGGTCCTCGACCGCGCCGGTGACGACGACGTAGCGGACGCCCTGCCGGCGCAGGCGCGCGACGTCGCGGTTCGGGTCGGACGGGCGCCCGGGCCCCGGCAGGGCGAGCGGGAGCACGTGGAACCCCTGCAGCGGCGGGGTCGACGAGTCGGCCGCGAGCGCGGCTCCCGGCGGGAGATTCCGCTGGATCCACGCGTGGGCTGCAACGCGCGTGTCGCGCTTCGTGAGGGTTCTGTCGTCCCTGATCGACCAGACGAGCGGGCACGACCAGGAGCGCGAGCGTCAGGGGCACGAGCGCGCGCAGCCGCCCCGCGAGCGCGCCGAGCGGCAGGCACGAGCGGCAGCACGTAGCGGCCGAAGTGCGCGTGCAGCGGCAGCAGCGTCAAGGCGTACGCGAGCGTGAACGAGGCGAGCACGAGATCCGCGCGGCGCCGGCGCCAGAGCGCGATCACGAGTCCCGCGGCGGCGATCAACAGCACGGGGCCGAGCCCGCTCCAGAGCCGGTGCGCGAACGCGAGCGGCGCCGAGCCGTCGTGCTCGAAGCCGAGCCAGCCGGCCCGGGCGAGCCGGTTCACCCGGGATGCGTCGGCCCAGGCCTCCTGCGGATGGACGAAGACGAACGGGCTCGTGACCACGAATCCCAGCGCGAGGAGGCCGAAGCGAGACGGCGAGCCGGCGCAGCTCGCGGAAGCCGACGACGGCGAGCGGCACGGCGAGCAGCACGCCCGGGTACTTGAAGCCCGTCGCGACCCCGGCGGCGAGGCCGGCCCACTCGAGCCGTCCCGTGACCGCGAGCGCGAGCGAGACGGCGACGGCCGCCGTCAGCGGCACGTCGGTGACCGCGACGTGCGAGTACGCGACGTGGGTCGAGCAGACCGCGACTGCCGCCGCGGCGACGAGCCCGGCCCTCCGCCCGTACGCGACCCGCCCGAGCCACCATGAGCCGGCGACCGCACCGACGCCGAACGCGACGATCGACGAGGCGCGCCGCGAGGTACGACGGCTGGTGCTGCCACGCCTGGAACGGCGCGAGCACGTACATCAACCCGCTCGGATAGTCGAACCAGTGCGGGTCGAGTCCGCCCCCGTGCACCATCCGCCACGCCCGCGGCACGATCGAGGCCTCGTCGGGATCGAGCAGCGGGAACGGCAGGCCGTAGCGGATCCCGACGAGGCGGAGCGCGGCCGCGAGCACGAGGATCGCGGCGAGCGCGAGCCCGAAGGGGCCGAGCCGCCGTGGCACGCGCGTACTAGACCTGCGGCGGCGCGGCGCCGACGAGCTCGGCGACGTCGCGCGCGCCGACGATGACGGCGTCCACGCCTGCGCGCTCGAGCTCGAGCACCTGCTCGCGGCCCGGCGCGTGCAGCTCGGCGATCGCGAGCTTGCCGGCCGGAACGTCGGGGAGCAGCTCGAGCGCCCGCTCGAAGCCGTCCTCGTCGTCCGAGCCGCGCGCCGACAGCAGGAAGATCTCGGGGTCGAGCAGCTCGAGCGCCGACTCGAGCTCCTCCTCGGTGCGCACCTCGATCACGTAGTCGAGCCCGAGGGCGAGCGCCTCGTCGCGCAGCGCGAGGACGCGTTCGGCGTCGTCGTCGTCCCAGAGGAGGACGACCGCGTCGGCGCCGGCGTCGGCCGCCTCGCGCGGGTCGCCTGCCGAGTACCAGAGGACCGGGAGCTCCGACTCCGCGGGCACGCCGTGCGGCACGGAGCTGACCACGAAAGCCTCGGCTCCCTGCTCCTCGGCCATGCGGGCGCCGTCGGCGTCGCGTCACATCCACGATCACTGAGATGCCGTCCCCCTCGGAGATGGCCTGACTGAAACGACGGGCGCCGGTCAACTGCCGCTGATCGTAACCGACTCGCTACTGCCCGATCGGGTGCCAGACGGTCTTGAACTCGAGGAACCCGGTGATCTCCCGCAGGCTCTGGCCGTCCGGCCGCCCGTGCACGACGCGTTTGACGTTGTCGGCGGCGAGCCGCTCGAGCTCGGTCCGGTCGTCCGACTCCGAGAGGTCGAGCGCGTTCACGTCGAGGTGGCCGGCGAGCTGGGGCGCGAGCTCCTCCCGGAGCCCGGTGAGGATGTTGACGACCCCGCCCGGGACGTCCGAGGTCGCGAGCACCTCGGCGAGCTCGACCGCGGGAAGCGGATGCGGCTCCGAGGCGACCACGACGACCGTGTTGCCGCCGACGAGCGCAGGCGCCAGCCGCGAGACGAGCCCGGCGAGCGGCGGCTCGGCGGGTGCGAGGATGCCGACGACCCCGGTCGGCTCGGGGACGGTGAAGTTGAAGTACGGCCCGGCGACGGGGTTCGCCGCCCCGGTCGCCTGCGCGAGCTTGTCGGCCCAGCCCGCGTACCAGACGAGCCTGTCCACGGCGCGTGCCGCCTCCTCTTCCCCGGTGCAGAGTGCGGCGAACTCGTCGAGGCGCGCCTCCATCATCTCGGCGACCCGGTAGATGACCTGACCGCGGTTGTACGCGGTCGCGCCCGGCCCACTTCGGCAGCGCAGCGCGGGCGGCGACGACGGCGTCGCGGACGTCCTTGCGCGACGCGCGGGCGACGTTCTGGCCCTCGGCCTCGTACGTGCGGCCCGACTCGGAGCGCGGGAAACGCGCCGCCGATGAACAGCTTGTACGTCTTCTTGACCGGCAGCCGGCTCATTCGCCGAGCTCCAGGTACGGCGCGAGCCCGTGGATGCCGCCCTCGCGGCCGAACCCCGACTCCTTGTAGCCGCCGAACGGCGAGGTCGGGTCGAAGCGGTTGAAGGTGTTGGCCCAGACGACCCCGGCGCGCAGGCGCTCGGCCATCCAGAGGATGCGCGAGCCCTTCTCGGTCCAGACGCCCGCGGAGAGCCCGTACGCCGTGTTGTTCGCCTTCTCGACCGCCTCCTCGGGCGTGCGGAACGTGAGCACCGAGAGCACCGGCCCGAAGATCTCCTCCTGCGCGATCCGGTAGCTCTGCGCGACGTTCGTGAAGACGGTCGGCGCGAACCAGTAGCCCTTGTCGGGCAGGCGGCACTCCGGCTGGAAGATCTCGGCGCCCTCGGCCTCGCCCGAGGCGACGAGCTCCTTGATCCTCGCGAGCTGCGCCGCCGAGTTGATTGCGCCGACGTCGGTGTTCTTGTCGAGCGGATCGCCGACGCGAAGCGTCCCGAGGCGCCGCTTCAGCTTGTCGATCGCTTGCTCCGCGATCGACTCCTGCAGCAGCAGGCGCGAGCCCGCGCAGCAGACGTGGCCCTGGTTGAAGTAGATCCCGTTCACGATTCCCTCGACCGCCTGGTCGAGCGCGCAGTCGTCGAAGACCACGTTCGCGGCCTTGCCGCCGAGCTCGAGCGTGAGTCGCTTCCCGGTACCCGCGAGCTGCCGCTGGATCGCCTTGCCGACCTCGGTCGAGCCGGTGAAGGCGACCTTGTCGATCCCGGGGTGCTCGACGAGCGCGGCGCCCGTGCGGCCGTCGCCGGTGACGATGTTGACGACTCCCGGCGGCAGCTCGGCCTGGCGCAGCACGTCGCAGAAGAAGAGCGCGGTGAGCGGCGTCGTCTCGGCCGGCTTCAGCACGACCGTGTTTCCCGCCGCCAGCGCGGGCGCGATCTTCCAGGACAGCATCAACAGCGGGAAGTTCCACGGGATGATCTGGCCGGCCACGCCGAGCGGGCGCGGGCTCGCGTTCGGGAAGGCGTACTCGAGCTTGTCGGCCCAGCCCGCGTAGTAGAAGAAGTGAGCCGCAGCGAGCGGGAGGTCGACGTCGCGCGACTCCTTGATCGGCTTGCCGCCGTTCAGCGACTCGAGTACGGCGAGCTCGCGCGAGCGCTCCTGCAGGATGCGCGCGATCCGGAACAGGTACTTCGCGCGCTCGGCCGGGCGCAGCGCCTCCCAGACGGGGAAGGCCGCGCGCGCAGCGGCGACCGCTGCGTCGACGTCGGCGGCGGTCCCCTGGCCGATCTCCGCGAGCGGCTCCTCGCTGGACGGCGCGATCGTCGTGTAGGTCTCGGTCGCTTCCAGCCACTCCCCGCCGACGTAGTGGCCGTAGCGCTCCTGGAGCTGCACGATCTCCCGCGACTCCGGCGCCGGCGCGTAGTCCCAGCGCTCGCCGACCTGCTCGAGCTCAGTCACGGGTGAAGTACTCCGGGCCCTGGTACCTGCCGGTCTTCTCAACGTGGGGGAACCCATGGTTCCCCCACGAGCCCCCTCCTTCGGCAACCCGCGTAGACATCTCAGTCACGGGTGAAGTACTCCGGGCTCTGGTACCTGCCGGTCTTCTGCTTGCGGATCTGCATCAGCACGTCGTTCAGGAGTGTCGAGGCGCCGAGACGGAAGCGATCCGGTGTCAGCCATTCGGGCCCGAGGGTCTCGTTCACGATCACGAGGTTCTGGATCGCCTGCTTCGCGACGCGGATCCCACCGGCCGCCTTCATCCCGACCGCACGACCGGTCTCGTCGTGGACGTCGCGAATCGCTTCCAACATGCAGAGCAGCACGGGCAGCGTCGCGGAGGTCGTGAGCTTGCCGGTCGAGGTCTTGATGAAGTCGGCGCCGGCGGCCATCGCGAGGATCGAGGCGCGCCGGACGTTGTCGTAGGTGCCGAGCTCGCCGGTCTCGAGGATCACCTTGAGATGCGCTGCGCCGCAGGCCTCCTTCACGTGCACGATCTCGTCGTAGACCTTGGCGTAGCGGCCCGAGAGGAACGCTCCCCGGTCGATCACCATGTCGACCTCGTCTGCGCCCGCGGCGACGACCTCCTCGACCTCGCGCAGCTTCACGTCCAGCGGGCTCTGACCCGATGGAAACGCGGTCGCGACCGCAGCGACGTGAACGCCGCTGCCGCGGAGACGCTCGACCGCGACAGGAACGAGGTTCGGGTAGACACAGACCGCGGCGCAGGCCGGCACGCTCGGATCGGCAGGATCGGGATGGAGCGCCTTGGACGAGAGCGCCGCGACCTTCCCGGGCGTGTCGGCGCCCTCGAGGGTGGTGAGGTCGATGCAGCGAACGGCCAGCTCCAGCGCGTGAAGCTTCGACTCCTGCTTGATCGAGCGCTTCGCCAGCGAGGCGGCACGCTCCTCGAGCGCGACCGCGTCCACGGCTCCGATCCGGGGCAGCCGCGGCTCGAGCGGCAGCTCGAACCCGCGCGGAAGAGCCGGAGCCTGGGCCATGCAGCGGAGTGTAGCCCCGTGCGTCCTCGACGCTCGTCGCGGCCTCTCGCCCTTACCGGTTGACGCGTCAGACCGGGAAACCCACCTCCCACCCCGTTGGCGTCGAGCCTAGCTGCGCGCAGCGCACGGATGGGACACGGAAATGCGCCGGAACTGGCCGGAACTGTGAACTCGCCTAGAGCCCGAGCCGCTCCAGCGTTGCCGCGTCACGGCGCCACTTCGGGCGCACCTTCACCTTGAGCTCCAGGAAGATCCGGCCGCCGAGGAGATGCTCGATCTCGGGGCGCGCGCGGACGCCGATCTCCTTCACCATCGCGCCGCGCTTGCCGACGAGGATCTGCTTCTGCGACTCGGTCTCGACGATGACGACCGCGCGCACGACCTTGTCGGTGATCTCCTCCACCTCGGCGGTGACCGCGTGCGGGACTTCCTCCTTCGTGAGCTGGAGTGCCTTCTCCCGGATCAGCTCGGCGATCTGCTGCTCGACGGTCAGATCCGTGTTCGTGTCACGCGCAAAGTACGGCGGCCCCTCCGGCAACAGGAAGACGAGGTCGGAGCGGAGCTCCCCGATCCCGTCACCCGTCTTCGCGCTGACCGGATGGAGCGCGTGGAAGTCCCCCAGCCTCGCCGCGGTCTGCATCTGCGAAGCGATGTGACTCGCCTTGAGCCGGTCGACCTTGTTCAGCCCGATGATCACCGGGACGTCGAGCGCGAAGACGCGCTTCGCGATGAAGTTGTCGCCCGCGCCGATCCGCTCGCGCGCCGAGAGGACGAACAGCACCGCGTCGATGTCCTCGAACGCCGAGTCGACTGTCTTCTGCATCCGCTCGGTGAGCGGATCGAATGGACGCTGGAAGCCGGGAAGGTCGACGAGCACGAGCTGATAGTCGTCACCGTTGGCGATCCCGAAGATCCGCCGTCTCGTCGTGTGGGGCACACGCGAGGTGATCGCGACCTTGCCACCGCAGAGCGCGTTCACGAGCGTGGACTTGCCGACGTTCGGACGGCCCGCGACAGCGACGAACCCCGACTTCACAGCTCGTCCCAGGCATCCGGCAGCAGCTCGGCCGTCGTGCGGACGACGAGCTCGCCGGCACTCGGGAAGACGACCCGGTCGACCTTGAACTCGTAGAGCCACTGCCTGCAGCCGCCGCACGGTGAAGCGGTGATCGCGACGGCCTCGACCTCGCCGGGCCGGTATCCCGCCACGACCGCGCCCGCGAGCAGCGTGCGCTCCGCGCAGACACCGAGCGGGTAGGCCGCGTTCTCGACGTTGACGCCCTCGAGCACGGTCCCGTCGCGCGTCAGCGCAGCGGCCCCGACGTGGTAGTTCGAGTACGGCGCGTATGCGCGCTCGGCCGCGGCGACTGCCCGCTCGTAGAGCTCGGCGTCGCTCACCGGAGCACCTGGAACAGGACGAGCGTGACGATCGCGCCGAGCACACCGCCGTAGGCGACCTCGAGCGTCGAGTGGACGCCCGACTCGACCCGGCTGTGCGCGACGAGCAGCGCCATCAGCAGCGCCAGCGAGGAGATGAGGAACCGGTGGCGCGAGTCGACGACGACGAAGGTGACCGCCATCCATGCTGCGAAGGCGATCGCCGCATGCCCGGACGGCAGGCCACCCCGCAGCGGCGTGCCGCGCCCGGTCAGCGCCTTCGTCCCGATCACGACGATGATCGTCAGCAGGAGCGCGATCAACGTGAGGTCGACCGGCGCGTCCCGCAACCGGTCGAGCAGGCGGCCGCTCGGGTCGGCGAGCCGGCTCGCAAAGACGACGTAGCCGATCGCGACCGCAGCAGCGGTGGCGATCAGGACGGCGCCCGCGGCGATGTCCTTCGCGAGCTTCGCCATCGGGTCGAACGACGTGGTCGCGACGTCGATCGCATGCTCGAGGGCGGTGTTGACCATCTCCGCGATCAGCACGAAGGCGATCGCGAGCAGCAGGGCGATCAGCTCGAACTTCGTCACGCCGACGGCGAACGCCAGCACGAGCACGACCGCCGCGATCACCAGGTGGATCCGCATGTTCCGCTGCGTGCGGAGGACGTGGATGATGCCCTCGAATGCGTAGTTGAAGCTCTCGAGGACCGACGGTGCCTTGCGGGGGGCGTTCACGACCGGTAGGCGTCCTCGCGTGACGCCATCTCCTCGCCGTGGTCGTAGCCGAGGAGGTGGAGCACGGCGTGGACGAGCGGACCGCGCCACTCGTCGCCGACGACCTGCGGGCAGACGACGACGTCGCCGAGCTGTCGCGGCAGGCCGTCCGGCAGCGGCTCGAGCCCGTCGATCGGGAACGCGAGCGCGTCGGTCTCCTCGTCGATGCCGAGATGCTCGTGCTTGAGGGCCCGGATCTCCTCGGGCCCGACGAACGAGAGGCCGAGCTCGCCCGACTCGACTCCTTCGCCCGCCAGCACCGTCCGGGCGAGCGCGACCGCCGCAGCCGAATCGACCTCGCGGCCGCTCCTGTTGACGACCTCGACCTCGATCACCGCTGTCGTTGCGTCCCCGTCTCCTCCGTGTGCAGCCGGTATGCCTCGACGATCCGCTGCACGAGCTTGTGCCGCACCACATCCTCGTGGGTGAAGCGGACGAACGCGATGCCCTCGATCGAGCCGAGGATCTCCTGGACCTGGATCAGCCCGGAGGCCTGCTCGCGCGGGAGGTCGATCTGGGTCACGTCGCCCGTGATCACGACCTTCGAGCCGAAGCCGAGCCGCGTCAGGAACATCTGCATCTGCTCCGGGCTCGTGTTCTGGGCCTCGTCGAGGATGATGAACGAGTCGTTCAGGGTGCGGCCGCGCATGAACGCGAGCGGCGCCACCTCGATCGTGCCGCGCTCCATGAAGGCGGCGAGCCGGTCCGCGTCGAGCATGTCGTAGAGCGCGTCGAACAGCGGGCGCAGGTACGGGTCGACCTTCGCGAGCATGTCGCCCGGGAGGAACCCGAGCCGCTCGCCGGCCTCGACGGCCGGCCGCGTGAGGATGATCCGGCCGACCTGCCGCTCCTGCAGGGCGGCGACGGCGAGCGCCATCGCGAGATAGGTCTTGCCGGTGCCGGCGGGGCCGATCCCGAAGGTGACCGTGTGACCGCGGATCGCGTCGACGTACGTCTTCTGGGTCACCGTCTTCGGCGCGATCCGCTTGCCGCGATGTCGCCAGACGACGTCGTCGAGCGCGTCGCGGATCGCCCCCGCCTGGTCGAGCGCGCCGATCACCGCGTCGACGGTCGTCGGGCCGATGTCGTGACCCGCCCCGACGAGCTCGACCAGCTCGTCGACGACCGCACGCGCCTCGGCGACCTGGAGCTCCTCACCCTCGATCGTGAGCCGGTTGCCGCGCAGGAGGATCGTGCAGGCGAGCCGGTCGCGCAGCTCGTCGAGCACCGCGTCGCCGACGCCGGCGAGCTCGGCGGCAACGTCGTTCGTGATCGTGAGAACCTCCTGCATGGTGCTCGAAGTGTAGGGGGAGGGGCGGCGGCGGCGAATCCAGCGACGATGCGAGTCCGCGTCCTCATCGCCGCGGTGGTGGTCGTCGCCCTGAGCGCAGCCGCCGCCGGAACCGCCGCGCCGCCAGACGTGCGGTCGAAGCAGGCCCAGGCGGCGCACGTGCTCGCGGAGATCAACGGCATCGACGCGCAGCTCGGCCACACCGTCGAGGCCTGGAACGGCGCCAACCTGCGCCTCGCGTCGGTCGAGCGCGAGCTGAAAGCCAACACAGCCCAGCTCGCGGTGGCACAGGCCCAGTACCGCGCTGCGCAGCGGCGGATCGCTCGCCGCCTCGTCGCGATCTATGTCGCCGGCGAGCCCGACATGGTCGACGTGATCCTGGGCGCCTCGAACGTCGGCGACCTGATCGACGGGCTCGACGCGGTCTCGAAGGTGACGGCGCAGGACCGGCAGATCGCCGCACAGGCGAATGCGTTGAAGGCGAAGCTCGACTCGCACGAGCGCACGCTCGTGCGCGCCCGGGCCGAGCAGCGCGCGACGCTCGCCGACCTCACGGCGAAGCGTGCCCAGATCCAGAGCTCGCTGGCCACCCGCCGCCGCCTCCTCTCGTCGATTCACGGCCAGATCGCCCGCATCCAGGCGGCCCAGCGGGTCCAGGAGGCACGGCTCGCGGCTCAGGCTCGCGCGCGCCTGGCGCGCGAGCAGGCCCAGGCGGAAGCGGCGGCGGCCAGGGCGCGCGCGGCCCAGCCGCCGGTTTCCGCGGCGACTGTGACGACTGTGACGCCGACCACGACCACGACCACGACCGACAGCACACCGACGACAACCGCCAGCACGACTGCTCCGGTCCCGGTCCCCGACACGCCTGCGGCTCCGCTCCCGGCCGGACATCCCGACGCCGCGTCGGTCGCCGCCCGCTACCTCGGTGTGCCGTACGTCTGGGGCGGCGCAACGCCCGCGGGCTTCGACTGCTCCGGGCTCGTGGTCTACGTCTACGCGCAGCTCGGGATCGCGCTACCGCACTACACGGTCGCCCTGTGGGCGCTCGGCGTGCCGGTGCCGAGCGACCAGCTCCAGCCGGGCGACCTCGTCTTCTTCAACGCGCTCGACCACGTCGGAATCTACATCGGGGCGAACGAGTTCATCCACGCGCCGCATACCGGCGACGTCGTCAGGGTCTCGACCCTGACCGGCAGCTACGCCGCGGGCTACGTCGGCGCGCGCCGGATCTAGGCGAGCTTCTCGCGGACGAGCTGGCTGACCATCGAGCCGTCGGCCCGGCCGGAGACCTGCGGCATCACGTCGGCCATCACCCGGCCGAGCTGGTTCAGGCTCGTCGCGCCGACCTCCGCGATCACGTCGTCGATGATCTCCTCGAGCTCCTCCTCGGAGAGCTGCGGCGGCGTGAACTCCTCGATCACGTCGAGCTCGTACTCCTCCTTCGCCGCCTGCTCGTCGCGACCGGCGGCGAGGAACGCCTCGGCCGCCTCGACGCGACGCTTGCGCTCGCGCTGGAGCACCTGCAGCGCCTCGTCGTCCTTCAGCGGCCGCTGGAGGTCCTTCTCGGCCGCCGCGCAGGCTGGACAGGAGCAGCGAGAGCGCGTCACGGCGCGCGTCGTCGTGGGCCAGCCTCGCGGCCTTCAGGTCCTCCTCGATCTGCGTCACGACGGTCATTCGGGCATCCCCTCGATCCTGCCTCCAAGCACGTGCCAGTGGAGATGGAAAACAGTCTGGCCGCCGCCCGGGCCGACATTGACGAGCACGCGGTAGTCCTCGAGCCCCGCACGGCGCGCGGTCTCCGCGACGAAGTCGAGCATCCGCTTCGCCTCGTCGGGCGGGAACGCGGCGACGTCGCGGAACGTGTCGACGTGCCGCGCGGGCAGCACGAGCAGGTGCGTCTCGGCCTTCGGGGCGATGTCGCGGATCGCGACGAAGCCGTCGGCGGCGTGGACGTGGTCGCCCTCGACGACGAGCCGGCAGAAGAGGCAGTCGTCAGGCAGCGAGGATCCCCTCCTCGGTCACGGCCGCGCCGCGGACGCGGACGAGCTCGCCGACCGGGCCGTCGACGAGCCACGGCGAGTAGTCGTCGCCGTACCCGCGACCGGGCCGGTCGACCAGGACGACGTCCTCGCGGCCGAGCTTGCTCCGCCACCGGCGCCAGGCACGCCTCGTGCGAGGCCTCACGCAGCCGCGCCGACCGCTCGCGCTTCACGGCGGCCGGCACCGTGTCGGCGGCCGCGGTGACCGTGCCGGGACGCGGCGAGTACGGGAACACGTGCACCTTCGTGATCCCGGCGCGGCGGACGACGTCGAGCGTGCGCGCGGAACGCGGCCTCGTCCTCGCCGGGAAAGCCGACGATCACGTCGCTCGTCAGGTTGAAGTCCTCGAGCGGCTCGACTCGGGCGAGGTACTGCGCGGCGCTGTAGCGGCGGCCCATCGCCCGCAGGACGCCGTCGTCGCCCGACTGGAGCGGGACGTGCAGGTGCGGCGAGACGACGGGCGTCTCGCGCAGCGCCGCGATCAGCGCGGTCGTCGAGGTGGTTGACCTCGATCGACGAGAGCCGCAGCCGCTCGAGCCCCGGCACCTCACCGGCCTCGCGCACGAGCCGCGGCAGGTCGTAGCCGGCCTCGCGATCGCGGAAGCAGCCGAGGTTGACGCCGGTGAGGACGACCTCGCGGTGCCCCTGCGCGACGCGCCGGCGGATCTCGTCGAGCACCGCTGCGGCCGCGCCGCGAGCGTGTCCCGCCGCGCACGAGCGGGATCACGCAGAACGCGCACGAGAAGCTGCAGCCGTCCTGGATCTTGACGAAGGCACGGACGCGGTCGAGCCGCGACGTCGGCCTGGACGCAGCCGATCGCGCCGACGTCGCCCGCGACGAAGGCGGGCGTCTCCTCGCTCCGCCGGGCGCACGACGACGACGTTCTCGGGCAGCCCGGCGAACGCGTCGGTCGAGAGATTCGCAGCGCAGCCGGTCACGTAGACGCGCCCGTGCGTCCGCGCCGCGCGCGCGGCAGCCTTCCGCGACTTCGCGACCGCCTCGTGCGTGACGCAGCAGGTGTTGACGACGGCGACGTCCGCGCCGGCGCCGGTCTCCGTGTGCCCGTCGGCGAGCAGCCGCTCGCGCAACGCCTGCGCGTCGGTCTGCGAGACCTTGCAGCCGAGGAAGCTCGCGGAGAACGTCGCCACGGCCCGGAGCTTAGAACTACAGCGGCTCGCGCACGAACAGATCCGCCGCCCAGCCCTCGGCGTCGCGCCCGTCGACGCGCCGCAAGCCGGCGCGGCTCGGGCCGCTCCGAGGCGAGGTAGCCCGACGTGACGAGCCGCTCGCACTCGAGCCGCGGCGCGATCGCCGCGACCGACTCGCAGCGTCACGTTCGCGACCGCGACGTCGGACGGCCGGCAGCGGGTCGGCGAGCGCGTCGGCGAGCGCACGTCCACCTCGACGCCGTTCTGCGCAGCGTTCGCGGCGTCGCCTCGACCGCCTCGGCGTCGACGTCGACCGCGACCACCGGGCCGAAACCGAGCCGCGCGCCGGCGATCGAGAGCACGCCGGAGCCGCAGCCGACGTCGAGGAGCGCTGCCGCGCGGGATCGACGCGCGAGCAGCTCGAGGCAGAGCCGCGTCGTCGCGTGCGCCCCGGTGCCGAACGCGCGGCCGGGGTCGATCACGACCGCGAGCGCATCGGCGGGCGGCTCCTCCCACGGCGGCCCGATCCAGAGCGGCCGCCGACGCGGACCGGTCGGTGGAACGCCCGCCAGCGCTCCTCCCAGCCGTCCTCGACGTCGGCCGCGCTGCCCGTGCCGCCGAAGGCGTGCCAGAGCCGCTCCTCGCCGCCCGCGTCGGTGTAGGCGGCGAGCTCGACCTCGCCGCCGGGATGGTCGACCTCCTCGAAGCCGGTCGGGAAGAGCTCGATCATGGTCGCCCGCGCCTCCTCCGCGCGCACGGCGAGAGACGGTGACCGAGACGCGGCGGAGCGGGCTCAGCGGAACGCGCTCTTCAGCTTGGCGAAGAACCCCTCGTCGGCCTCGTAGGTGCGGTCGGTCGCGCTGCGGTCGAAGTCCTCGAGCGCGCGCCGCTGCTCGTCGGTCAGGTGTCGCGGCACGAGGACGTTGACGAGCACACGGTGGTCGCCGCGCCCGAAGCCCTGCAGCACCGGCATCCCCTTCCCCTTCAACGTCTGCACCTCGCCCGGCTGCGTCCCCGGCTCGAACTCGAGCTCGACGTCGCCGTCGAGCGTCGCCACGCTGACGGTGCCGCCGAGCGCAGCCTGCGTCATCGTCAGCGAGACGGTCGAGACGATGTCGTCGCCCGTGCGGACGAACCGCTCGTCGTGCGCGACGTGGACGAGCACGTACACGTCGCCGGTCTGGCCGCCGAGCCGGCCGGCATGTCCCTCGCCGGAGACGCGGATGCGCTGGCCGTCGTGGATGCCGGCCGGGATCGTCGACCTCGACCGAGCGCTCCTCGAGCACGCGCCCGGCGCCCGCGCACTCCGCGCACGGATGCTCGACCATGCGCCCGGTGCCGCTGCAGCGCGGGCACGCCTGCGTGCGCACGAACTCGCCGAAGACGCTGCGCGAGACCTGCTGGAGCCGGCCGGCGCCGCCGCAGGTCTCGCAGCGGACCGGCTCGGTGCCCGGCTCGGCGCCGTCGCCGCCGCAGCGGCGCGCACTCCGTCGCGACCTGGAACGGCACCTGCCGGACGACGCCGTGCGCAGCCTCGACGAGCTCGATCTCGACCTCGACGGCGATGTCCGCTCCGTGCGCCGGGCCCTGCGTGCCGCGCCGGCCGCCGAGAAGAGGTCGTCGCCGAAGAAGGCCGAGAAGATGTCGGAGAGGTTCCCGAGGTCGAAGTGACTCGGGTCGAAGCCGCCGCCGCGGAGACCCTCGTGGCCGTAGCGGTCGTAGAGCTCACGCCGCTCGGCATTCGAGAGCACCTCGTAGGCCTCCGCGACCTCGCGGAAGCGCTCCTCGGCGTCGGGCGCGGCAGAGACGTCGGGGTGCAGCTCGCGCGCGAGGCTGCGGAACGCCCGCTTGATCTCGGCGTCCGACGCATTGCGCTGGACGCCGAGCACCTCGTAGTAGTCGCGCTCCGTGGTCGCCATCGCGTTCAAGCGTACCGAGCCGGTCAGCTCTCCTCGTAGACGGCCTCGACGAAGCGCGAGAGCTCGGCTGCGGCGGAGCGCACGGCACGGATCGCCTTGTCGTAGTCCATCCGCACCGGTCCGAGCAGGCTGACCGAGCCGAGCGTGCGGGTCGCGAGCCCGTATCCGGCGCCGACGATCGCCACGTCGTGGAGCCCGGAGGCGTCGAGCTCGTCGCCGACCCGCACGACCGGGCGGCGCAGGTCGAGCGTCTCGCCCAGCAGCTCGAGCACGGCCGCGCGCCGCTCGAGCATCTCGAGCAGGTGACGACAGGCCTCACGCTCGTCGGCGCGCACGTCGTCGAGGAGGCCGGCCGCGCCGCCGACGAAGACACGCTGGTCGTCGGCCGCGGTGGAGGCGGTGAAGACCGGCGCGAGCTCCGCGAGGAAGGCGCGCTCGCGCTGGGAGAGGCTCGGGTCGTCGAGCCGCCGCCGCAGAAGGCCCGAGCCGAGCTGGAGGCCGACGACCGTCTCGTTGAGGTACGCGCGCGCCCACGCGGCGAGGCCCGTGTCGACGGGCGCGTCGAAGGCGACGGTCCGCTTCGAGACGCCGCCGGTCGAGGTGATCAGCACCACGAGCACGACCTGCGGCTGGAGCAGCAGCACCTCGACGTGGCGCACGGTCGTGGTCGCGAGTGGCGGCGCCGAGACCAGCGCGAGCAGGCGCGTCGCGTCCGCGAGCATCTCCGTCGCCTGCTGCATCGCCGCCTCGAGCTCGGTACGCACCGCCGGCGCGGCGAACGACTCACCGGCCGGGCGCGGCTCGAGCCGTTCGAGCAGGTCGCCCGCGTAGAGCCGGTAACCGCTGTCCGTCGGGACGCGCCCCGCGGAGGTGTGCGGATGCGTGAGCAGGCCGAAGCCCTCGAGCTCGGCGAGCTCGTTCCGCACCGTCGACGACGAGACGTCGAGCTCGGCCCGCTCGACGAGTCCCTTCGAGCCGACGGGCTGGCCGGTGGCGACGTACTCCTCGACGACGCGGCGAAGGATCTCGCGCTGTCTGGGGGTGAGCTGCACGTTCACTGCCTTGTGCTGACTGTACGTCAAGAACTCGTTCCAGAATGATGGCTCGCCGCCGGGTTGCGATGGGTGAGTGCGAGGCTAGGACGCAGGGAGCCTCAATAGCAACGCTATTGGGGCGACCGAGGACGACGTGTCGCGCCGCCCAGCGTGGCCCGGCGGCACAGCGCTTCGTTCTGGACGAGTCAGTCAAGCGAGCAGCTCGGCGGTGACCGCGCCGCCGAGGAACCGCCCGCGATCCGTGAGCGAGAGCGTCGCGCCGTCGCCGGCGACGAGGCCGAGCCGTTCGAGCCGCACGAGCGCGGCCGGGTCGATCGCCTCCGCGACGCCGTCGAGGACGAGCGGCTCGTCGAGCCGCAGGCCGAGCATCAGCCGCTCGCGCCGGCGCACCTCGTCGTCGAGCGGCTCGAGCTCGCGCGGCGGGAGGTCGGCGCGCCCGAGCGCCTCGAGGTAGACAGCCAGACGCCTGGTCGTCTGCCAGCGCGTCCCGGCGACCGTCGACACCGCGCCGAGCCCGAGCCCGAGGTAGTCGCGCCCGAGCCAGTACGCGAGGTTGTGCCGCGAGCGGAGGTCGCGCTCGCCCTCGCGGCAGAAGTTGGCCGTCTCGTACCAGCGGTAGCCCGCGCCGGTGAGCGTGTCGACGACGCGCTCGAAGTAGTCCTCCATCGCCTCGGCCTGCCGCTCGAGCTCCTCGCCGTGCGCGTGCGTGAACCGCGTGCCCGGCTTCGCCTCGAGCTCGTAGCAGGAGAGGTGCTCGGGGCCGAGCGCGAGCGCCGAGGCGAGGTCGTCCTCGAGGTCAGCCTGGCTCTGGCCGGGGATCCCGTAGATGAGGTCGAGCGAGAGGTTGTCGAAGCCGGCCTCGCGGAGCGTGCGAAACGCGCGCGTCACGTCGTCCGGGGTCGCGCGCCGCTCCAGCACCGCGAGCAGCTGCGGCTGGAAGCTCTGCGCGCCGAGCGAGACGCGCGTCACTCCGCTCGCGAGGAGCGCCTGCGCGAGCTCGGGCGTCACCGTCTCCGGGTTCGCCTCGACCGTCACCTCGTCCGCCGTCGGCAGCGACTCGAGGAGCCGGGCGAGCGCCGCCGGCTCGGTCAGCGTCGGCGTGCCGCCGCCGAGGAAGACGGTCTCGAGCTCGGGCGCGAGCAGCCCGCGCTGAAGCTCGAGCTCGGCGAGCAGCGCCGCGACGTACGGTCCGTGCTCGTCTTCGCGGCCGAGCACCGTCACGAAGTCGCAGTACCCGCAGCGCGACGCGCAGAACGGCAGGTGCACGTAGAGGTGGCGGACGCTCACTTCTTGTCCTCGTTCAGGTTGAGCACGGCGAGGAACGCCTCCTGCGGCACCTCGACCCCGCCGACCTGCTTCATCCGCTTCTTGCCCTTCTTCTGCTTCTCGAGCAGCTTGCGCTTGCGGGTGATGTCGCCGCCGTAGCACTTCGCGAGCACGTCCTTGCGGCGCGCCTTGACCGTCTCGCGGGCGATGATCCGCGAGCCGATCGCCGCCTGGATCGGGACGTCGAACATCTGCCGCGGGATCTCCTGCCGCAGCTTCTCGACGAGCAGCTTGCCCCGGTCGTAGGCGTTGCCGCGATGGATCACGAGCGAGAGCGCGTCCACCGGCTCGCCGCCGACGAGCACGTCGACGCGGACGAGCGTCCCCGGCTGGAACCCGGCCAGGTCGTAGTCGAAGCTCGCGTACCCGCGCGTGCGCGACTTGAGCTGGTCGTAGAAGTCGAGCACGATCTCGGCGAGCGGCAGCTCGTAGATGAGGTGGACGCGCTCCTCGGAGAGGTACTCCATGTGGTCGAAGTTGCCGCGCCGGTCGTTGTTGAGCTCCATCACCGTGCCGACGAACTCCTTCGGGACGATGATCGAGGCGCGGATGTACGGCTCCTCGACCTCGTCGTACTCGTTCGGCATGTCGGAGGGCGTGTGCACCTCGACCCAGTCGGTGTGCGGCGGCTTGACGCGGTAGGCGACGTTCGGCGCGGTGACGAGCAGGTCGAGGTCGAACTCGCGCTCGAGCCGCTCGCGCACGATCTCCATGTGGAGCAGCCCGAGGAAGCCGCAGCGGAAGCCGAAGCCGAGCGCCTGCGAGGTCTCCGGCTCGTAGAACAGGGCGCCGTCGTTGAGCTTCAGCTTCTCGAGCGCGTCGCGGAGCTCCGGGTAGTCGTCCGAGTCCGTCGGGAAGAGCCCGGCGAAGACCATCGGCTTGACGTCCTTGTAGCCCGGGACGGGCGCGGCGGCCGGGCGATCCTGCAGCGTGAGCGTGTCGCCGACCCGGAGCCGCGAGACGTCCTTCAGCCCGGTGATCACGTAGCCGACCTCGCCCGCCTCGAGCCTTCCCGTGGGTGTGCGGGCGGGCGCCATGAAGCCGAGCTCTTCGGCCTCGAACTCGGTGCGCGTCGCCATCGTCCGCACCTTGTCGCGCGTCGAGAACGAGCCGTCGACGACCCGGACGAACGCGACGACGCCGCGGTACTGGTCGTACGACGAGTCGAAGATGAGCGCGCGCGGCGGCCCGTCGGGGTCGCCGCCGGGCGCCGGGATCCGCGCGACGATCGCGTCGAGCACCTCCTCGACGCCCTGTCCCGTCTTCGCCGAGATGCGGATCACCTCGGCCGGGTCGCCGCCGAGCAGGTCGGCGACCTCGCTCGCGACGGCGTCCGGGTCGGCCTGCGGCAGGTCGATCTTGTTCAGGATCGGGACGATCTCGAGGTTGTTCTCGATCGCGAGGTAGGCGTTCGCGAGCGTCTGCGCCTCGATCCCCTGCGCCGCGTCGACGACGAGCAGCGCGCCCTCGCAGGCCTGGAGCGAGCGCGAGACCTCGTAGGTGAAGTCGACGTGGCCGGGGGTGTCGATCAGGTTCAGCTCGTGACCCTTCCAGCGCACGCGCACCGCCTGCGCCTTGATCGTGATCCCGCGCTCGCGCTCGAGCTCCATCGAGTCGAGCAGCTGGTCGCGCATGTCGCGATCCGCGACCGAGTCGGTGAGCTGGAGGATGCGATCGGCCAGCGTCGACTTCCCATGGTCGATGTGGGCGATGATCGAGAAGTTGCGGATCTGGTCCTGGCGCATGGTCAACTCCGCCGGAAGCGGGCTCTCAACCCTAGCAACGCGTCGATCTCGCGAATCCCGAGCAAACGGGCGGAAAACGCGTAGGCGACGACACCGGCCGCAATCCCGCCCACGAGGGCGACCGCCTGGGCGACGAACCGCTGCCCGACGACCGAGTCGATCCCGCGCCAGACGCCGTACGCGACGGCGCCGAGCACCGCGGAGGCAATCAGGATCTTGCCGACGGCGACGAGAATCGGCCGCGCGGGCAACCCGTCGAGCCGCTCGCGCAGGAGCCAGAACAGCACCACTGTGCCGGCGATGTTCACGACCGCGGTCGAGAGCGGGATCCCCCAGACGCCGACGCGGTAGAACGCCCAGTCGAGCAGGGCGTTGAGCCCGAGGTTCCCGAGCGCGACCATCGTCGGGATCCAGTTCTCCTGCAGGCTGAAGAAGGCGCGATTCAGCATCAGCATCGCGCCGTTGAACGTGAGGCCGAGCGAGAACGCGGCGAGCGCGCCCGCGACGACGGTCGTCTGCTCGGGCGAGAACGCGCCGCGCTGGTAGAGGAGCCGCACGATCGGCGTCGCGAGCACGGCGACGGTCACGCTCGCCGGGATCAGGAGGAACGCCATCTGGCGCAGGCCGAGCCCGACCGTGCCGCGGAACCCGTCCCAGTCGGCGCGGACGGCGAGCCGCGACAGCGTCGGGAAGAGCACCGTGGCGATCGCGACCGAGAAGATTCCCTGGGGAAGCATGTAGACGCGGAACGCCTTGTCGATCGCCGTCGGCGCGAGCTCCGGGTTGAGCAGCCGCGAGGCGAAGAGCGTGTCTACGACGGCGTTGAAGTTGATCAGGCCGAGGCCGAGAGTGACGGGGACCATCAGCGCGAAGACGCGCCGTACCGTCGGGTCGCGCCAGTCGAGGGCGACGTGGAGGCGCCCGTCGAGCCGGAACAGCCACGGCAGCGGGATCAGCACCTGGATCACCGTGCCGATCAGGATCGAGAACGCGTAGACGTAGAGCTTCGCGTTCATCGTGTGCGCGTTCGGCACGCCCAGCACGAGGCCGGCGATGATCGCGAGGTTCCAGAAGACCGGCGTGATCGCCGGGATCGTGAACTCGTCGTAGCTGTTCAGGATCCCGACGACGATCCCGGAGAGCCCGAGCAGGAAGACCACCGGGAAGAGGACGCGCGTGAGCCCGATCGCGAGCTGCACGTCGCCGCCCGGGTCGCCGAACGGCTTGATGATCAGCGGCGCGAAGATGATCCCGAAGGCAGTCACGCCGCCGAGCCCGAGCGCCATCAGGAAGAAGACGCTCGAGGCGACGTGCCATGCGCGCTTCCGGTCCCCCTTGACGAGCAGCTCGCTGAAGACCGGCACGAACGCCGACCCGAGCGCCTGGTCGGCCACGAGCGAGCGCAGCAGGTTCGGGATCTGGAACGCGACGGTGAACGCGTTGATCTTGCCGCTCGCCCCGAAGTAGTAGGCGGCCACCATCTCCCGGATCAGACCGAGGACGCGGGAGAGGCCGGTGGCGAGCGAGAACATCGCCGTCGACCAGGCAAGACGGCGACGCGGGGGGTGCTCCTCCACGCCGCGAGTATAGGGAGCGCCCCCGTCGTTCTCTGGTACCATCGACCAGCCCGCAGGACGCGGGCATTTCAACGCTATGGCCAATATCCAGCAGCAGAAGAAACGGGTCCGGATCGCGGCGCGCGAGCGGGAGGAGAACCTCCGCTACCGCTCGACCGTGAAGACGCTGATGCGCCGGCTCGAGACCGCGGTCGAGGACGGCGACGCCGCGACGATCTCGACCGAGCATCGCGAGGTCGTCCGCTGGCTCGATCGCGCGGCGTCCCGCGGGGCGCTACACAAGAACACTGCTGCGCGGCGCAAGGCGCAGGCGGCCAAGCTCGTCGGTGCCGACGCGGTCGCGGCGGAGGAGACGAAGGCGAAGAAGCCCTCCCCCCGCAAGAAGGCCGCCGCGAAGCCCGCCTAGGCTCGCGTCACGTCCGCGATCGCGCGCTGGACCTCGAGCTTGCCCGATAGCCGACTTCCGCCCTTGAGCGCACGGTCCAGCTCGGCGAGGCGGACGAGCGCGGCTCGAAGCTCTGTCTCGTCGTAGTTTCGGCCCTGAGCGGCGGCGGTCTCGGCCATCACCGGATAGCGGAGTTTGAGGACGGTCGCAATCTCGCGGGCCGGCAGGCCCTCTGCCGCGAGCCGCTGAACCGAGCGGACGCGCTCGATCTGGGAGGCGAGCGCGGCCTGGAGCCGAATCGCGTCGGTCGCATCGGGGTTGCCGGAGCGCTCGAACACGGCCTCGCAGGCGCCGAGCGCGGCGCCGAGATCCCGACGGCCCCACGCGTCGGTGACGGAGAAGACCGGCGCGTCTGCCGTCGTCGCGACGAGCTCCTCGATCTCCCGTTCGCCTACGGGCTCTCCGGCGGCCCAGGTGGCGATCTTGTCGATCTCCGACGCGAGCGCGTGCGCCGATTCGCCGACGAGCTCGACGAGCACGCGGCAGGCGTCGGCGTTGACCTGCATCCCACGCTCGGCGAACTTCTCGTGGACCCACTGAGGCCAGGCGCGCCGGCGGATGTCGTAGAGGAGCAGATCGCCCTTCGCCGCAACGACCGCCTTGGCGAGCGGCGAGTCCTTTCGGCCTTCCTCGCCGACGAGTGCGAGCACCGTGTCCGGCGGCGGGTGCTCGAGATGCTCGGCGAGAGCTTTGACGTCGGCGACCTTCCAGCCGCCCGTCAGCCGCCCGTCCGTGTTCCGGCGTCCGTCGACGCCTTCGACCACGACGAGCCGGCGGCCGCTGCCGAACAGCCCGAGGGCGTTGCAGGCCGCTGCCGCGTCGGCGCCCGTGGTCCCGTCGAGCGCCGAGAGCGTCTCGATCTCCCCGTCGTCGAAGTGGCTGCGCAGCCGACCGAGCGCGGTGAGGATCTTCGGCCTGTCCGAGCCGGCGAGCAGGTAGACGGGCTTCAGCGCCGGTGCCATCGCCGCCAAGCATAGGCCGCGGCCAGGAGGGCGGCCGCGGCGAGCGCGAGTGCGGCGCGCCCCGAGCGGATCTGCGCACCGGGCAACCCGCCGACGAGCCTCGCGCAACCCGCCAGGTAGGCCGCGCACCAGCCGTTGACCCATGCGAGCGCTGCCGCCGCAGACGGCGCGACGGGAGCCAGCGCGGCGGTCGCGAGCGCGAGACCGAGCAGCGGCGCCACAACGGGCGCTGCGAGAGCGTTCGCCGGCACCGTGAGGAGCGGCACCGCGTGGAACTGCAGCCATGACACCGGCGCGGTCGCGAGCCCGCAGGCGGTCGAGACGGCGACCACTCCTGCGAGGGGCCGGGGCACGGGATATCCCTCGAGGATCCGCATCAGCCATGGCACGAGCAGGAAGATCGCCACGACTGCCGCGAACGAGAGCTGGAATCCCGGGTCGAACAGGTTGTAGGGGTTCCAGCCGAGCAGGACCAGCGCCCCGAGCAGGAGCGCGTACCACCGGTCACGCTCGCGCGCCGACAGCCAGGCCAGAGAGGCGAGCGCGCCCGCGACTCCCGCGCGGATCACCGACGGCTGTGGCCCGACCGCGAGCACGTACGCGGCCATTCCGGCCAGAGCGGCAAACTCGCCGAGGAGCCTGGGCAGCCCTGCCAGCCACGCGACCCAGAGCGCCGCCGCGGCGACGAGCGCGACGTTCTGTCCCGAGACGGCGAGGAGGTGGTAGAGCCCCGAGGCACGGAAGCGGTTCCGAAGCCCGGGCGGGATGTCCTGATCGTCGCCGAGCACGACCCCTTCGAGCACGGCGCGTCGGTCTCCGTTCAGCCCGAGCGCAACCGAGCCCGCGAGCCTGGCCCTGAGCCGATCGGCTATTCCACCGAGCCCACCCCTTCTTCCCACGGCGTGCCAGCGATCCACGCGCAGCACCACGTGCACGCCATGGCGCCGAAGCCAGGCTCGCTCGTCGAAGCCGTTCGCTGCGGGCCGGGGCAGCTTCAGGACCCCGAGCGCCTCGAGTTCCGCTCCCTGAGGTGGCGACCGGCCGAGCGGAAGCTCGAGCAGGACGGACTCGTGCGGGCGCAGGCGGCCGAAGCGGATCACGAGGCCAGGGGCGCGGATCGAGAACCCGCCGCGCCTCGGCGGGCCGGTGACGACAACGAGCGACTCCTCAGCACGACCTACCTCCGCCCGGAGCACGCTGCGCTCGAGCACACCGAGCCGCGCGCTGCCCCACCACCACCCCGCGAGAGCCAGGGCGAGCGCGAGCAGGATGAACCGCCGCTCCGGAGCCGAGCTGCTCGCCGCGGCGACGAGACCGACCGCTGCCGCGGCGAGCGCGACGATCGGGACACGCACCGCGTTCGCGGCGGCGATCCCGCAGCACAGCGCGCCGAGCAGGACGTGGGCCGGAAACCGTGTCCGGAGCTCGCTCACGGCGCAACCAACCCGCGGAGCTGGTCGATCTTCGCCGGTCCGATTCCGGGGATCGCGTCGAGCTCGTCCACCGACGAGAACGTCCCGTGCTGCATCCGGTAGTCGACGATCTTCTGCGCGGTGACGGGGCCGACGCCAGGAAGCGCATCGAGCTGTTCGGCGGTCGCCGTCGACAGGTGCACCGGCCCGGCGGACGGCGTACCCGGCGCGGACGCGCCGGAGGCCGGGCTCCCGCGGGCCGGAACGACGACCTGCTCGCCGTCGGCGAGCGGCGCCGCCAGGTTCACCTGCGCGAGGTCGGCATGGCCTGTCGCTCCTCCCGCCTGTGCGACCGCGTCGGCGATTCGAGACCCCTTCGCGAGGCGGCGCAGGCCGGGCCGGCGCACCGCACCGACGACGTCGACGACGAGAAGCGCCGGAGCGGCCGGGGCAGCCGTCGGCATGAGCACCGGTGCAGGCGCCGCATGCGGCGCGCCCGCGTGGAGCAGAAGGCGGCCGGCGAGGAGAAGGGCGACGAGTAGGAGCGCCACGCTGGCGAGCGTGCGGCCCCGTGAAAGCCCGAGCTGTGGCATGCCCCGATCGTGCCCGCGAAACCGTCACGTGTCTGTGTCGAAAGAGTGACGAAACGGCCCGGGGGCTAGTCCGTGTGCAGCGCGGTCACGTCCCGCGGCGCGGGCGCGTCGCCACGCAGGGGAAGCTCGGCGTCTGCCTGCTCGATCACGACCGGGTCGTGCGTCGCGCAGACGATCGTCGCGCCGCGCCGACGCGCGAGCTGCGCGAAGAGGAGCGCGACGGCGAGCGCGTTCGCCTGGTCGAGGCGCGCCGTCGGTTCGTCGGCGAGAAGCACCTTCGGCCCCGGTGCGATCGCCCGGGCGATCGCAACGCGAACCTGCTCGCCGGTGGAGAGCCGCCCGACTCGCTGCTCGGCGCGCTCCGAGAGCCCGACGGCCGCGAGCGTCTCGACCGCGAGCGCCGAGGCATCGGGCGGTGCGACGCCGCGGAGCGCCAGGCCCAGCTCGACGTTCTCGCGGGCGCTGAGCGTCTCGACGAGCCCGGGCTGCTGGCCGACGTAGCCGACGTGGGCCCGCCGGAATGCAGCACGCCCCGCCCGGTCCAGCCCGCCGAGGCGGGTGCCGAGCACCTCGATCTCACCTGCGTCCGGCGTGTCCAGGCCCGCCAAGAGGTGAAGGAGCGTCGTCTTCCCGGACCCGGACGGCCCGGTGACCGCGTAGAGCTTGCCCGCCTCGAACGACGCGTCGAGGCCGTTGACCGCCGCGATCCGGCCGGGCCCGTGCGCGAACGTCTTCACGAGCTCCGACGCGCGCACGAGCACGCCGCCCTCCGAAGCGGCAGCTGTGAGCGGCCGCGCGCCCTCCTCGCCCACCGGGGCCGTGGGCCTGGCGTCGGCCGACGTGACCACGATCCGCTCCCCCTCGACCCGGGCGGTGGCCCGCGTCTCGATGCCCGCGCGACGCAGGTACTCCTCGGGGAGCCGGAGCCAGCCGCCGCGGCCGACCACGATCGCACCATCCGAGGCAGCGCCTTCGCGCACGGTCTCCTCGCTCACCCTGCCGTCGCGGATGCGGACGATGCGATCGGCCAGCGAGGCCGACTGCGGAGTCGTGGCTCACGACGACGGTCGTGCAGCCCTCGGCGTGCGTAAGCTCGGCGAGCAGGTCGTAGAGGACGCGCGCGTTGCCGGCATCGAGCTCGCCCGTCGGCTCGTCGGCGAGCAGCAACCGCGGCCGATGCGCGAGCGCGGCGCAGACGGCGACGCGCTGCCGCTCGCCGCCGGAGAGCTCGTCGGGCCGGGCATCGCGCTCCCCGGCGAGACCGACGCGCTCGAGGAGCTCGTCCGCCCGCACGAGGCGCTCGCCGTCGCGGGACGCCCTGCAGTCCGAGCCTGACGCCGACGAGCTCACGCGCGCTGAGCTCGGAGGCGAGTGCGCGCGAGTACTGCTGCTCGATGTAGCCCACCGCGCCCGCGCGATAGTCGGCAAGCCGTCGCGCCGGGATCCGCGAGAGCTCGGTGCCGAACACGCGCACGCTTCCCGCCGAGGGCCGGTCGAGGCCCGCGAGGATCCGCAGCAGCGTCGTCTTGCCGGACCCGCTCGGCCCGAGCACGACCAGCGCCTCGCGCTCCTGCACCTCGAGCGAGAGCCCCTGCAGCGCGGCTGCATCGCCCTCCGGCGTCGAGTGGACGCGGAAGACGTCCCGCAGCTCGATCGCCGCGCTCATGCGCCGACCTCGCGGAATCGGCCGGCGGACGACGAGCGGAATCCCGCCCAGGTGACGAGCGCGACGATCCCGACGGCGACCAGCGCGAAGACGGCGACGGCCAGCAGGAGCAGCGCCCAGTCGATCGAGAGCACGAGCGGCGGCTGCGCGGGCAACGAGCCCGCGGTCAGCTTCACGAGCTGGAGCACGAGCGCACCGAGCGCGACGCCGGTGATCAGCCCGCCCGCGATCCCGAACGCGGTCACGAACAGCGCCCGCAAGCGCAGGTGACGACGGAGCGTCGCCGGGTCGGCCCCCTGCGTCTCGAGGTCGAACAGCTCGCCCGACTCGTCGCGAAGATCGGATGAGACGACGAGCACGAGGCCGAGGAGCGCGAGCACGAGCGCGACGAGCGCTGCGCCGGTGAGCGCGATCAGCGCTCCGCGCGCGAGCGGATCGGAACGCACGAGCTTCGAGAGCGAAGCCTGCGAGACGAGGTCGAGCGGGCCGGGCGAGGGTCGCGGCCCGTTCGACCCAGAGCTCCGACGGGGCGCCGAGCCCGGGCGAAAGCGTGTCGAGTGCCGTCTGCGCAGTCGGCCCGTCGAGGAGGACGAGGTCGCCGGTGACCGAGGGGAACCGGTCGACCACGCCGACGACCTTGACCGTGAGCCGCTCGTCCTGGATCTCCAGCGGAAGGAGCCCGCCGGGGCCGGCGGCGTTGGCGAGGGCGGGCGTCACCACGGCCGGGATCGGCGCCGTGTCGGTCGGCTGCGTCGCGCGGAGCCCCGAGACGACCTCGGTCGTGAGCAGGTACCGGAGCCGGGCCCGGCCGGGCAGCACGTTGGCGCGCACGCCCCCGGTGCCGTGCCAGCCCTTCCAGTCGCCGCCGAGCGTCAGCAGGCCGTGCGCCACCGGCTGGTAGCCGGTGCCTCCGTTGCTCGAGAGGCGCCCTCGATTCTGGAGCCCGAAGGTCAGCTCGACGAGGCGCGAGCCGCCCGGCACCGCGGCGCGCAGGACGACCGGACGCGTGCCCTCCGTGGCGCCGAGCGCGACGGTTTGAAACGCGCCGGCGCGCGTCCTCACGAGCCCGTTGACGAGGACGTCGTTGCCGCTCGTCGAGACCACGACCCGAAGCACTCGTCCGAGAGGCTTACCTCGCATGGTCATGCTCTCGGTGGGCGTGAGCCTGCGCGCGAGCTCGGGCAGCGGCGTCGAGGAGAAGTCGCGGCGCCAGCCGCCGATACCTGGCAGAGCCCTCGCCGGGATCCCGAGCACGGTCGCGTGCTGCGCCTCGAGCCGGAGCACCGGTGTCGCCCCGGGCGGCCGCGGCACAGCCGTGACCGGCACGAGCAGCTCGGGATTCTCGCGCAGCACATAGTCGGCCGGCACCGCGTAGGCGACGGCGTCGTGCTCGCCCTGAAGGAGTGTCGAGCGGTAGAGCCCCGCGAACAGCGCGAGCCCAAGGCTGACGACGAGGAACACCGCGGCAACCGTCGCGTGGCCGGGGTTCCGCGCAAGCGAGAGCGCCGCGAGCCGGGCCGAGATCGGGCCGCGGCGCCCCGCGCGCTCACCGACGCGGAGCACCGGGGCGAGGAGGCGCGCGCCGACGACCGCGGCGACGAGCGCGACGAGGCCCGGCAGCAGGAGCAGGAAGAGGCCCGCACCGCTGCCCGAGGCAAGCGTGCTCGTGGTCGCCGGGCCCCGGGTGACCCCGATCACGATCGCGACGAGAGCGCCGACCGCGGCGACGTCGGCGATCGTCACCCTGACCCCTCCTATACGCGCCGACGGCGACCGCAGTACCGTTGTGATCAGCAGGGTCGCGACCAGGGCGAGGGCGAGCCCGACGAGGAGCCCCGTGGCCGCAAGTGCCGAGTGGTCGAGTACCGGGCCGACGGCGGATCCGGCCCGCCCGGCGAGTGCCGCGGCGAGCCCGATTCCGACCGCGCCGCCGATCAGCGTCCCGGCGACGGCGATCGCCGCCGCCTCGGCGAAGGTACCGAGCTCGAGCTGCCAGCCGGGAGCGCCGAGCCACATGAGGCGCCGTCTCGCCGCCTCGACATCGCGCCGCAGGCTCGCCGCCGCGAGCAATGTGAACGCGAGCAGGAGCGCCACCGCCTGACCGCCGAGCAACAGCAGGCGCCGCTCCGATGCGCGGGCCGTCGCGGACGCCGCCTGGAGCGCCTGGATCGGGCCGTCCACTTCGAAGAGAGTCGAGCTGGCCTCGATCCGAGAGCGCGTCTTCTCGATCTCGGTCGTGAGGCGCGAGACTGTCCACGGGTGGACGCTCCCGGGGGCGAGGGGCAGCATCCAGGCGTAGCTGCGGTAGAAGGTCGCGAGCTCGGGCGCATGCGAGAGCGCGTTCACACCGTCGGCGATCACGAGCGGCGGAGTCTGGGGGGTGTGGTAGCCGAGCGAGGTGCCAGTCGTGACCGGACGCGAGATGTACTGGGCGAACGGCGCCGAGCGTGAGACGATCCCGTGGCCGACGACGACGAGCGGGAGCCCCGCGGTGTGCGGCACCGGGAGCGAGCCGCCGACCTCGAGCACCTCGCAGCGCGTCGCGGTGCACCGGTGCGGAAGGCGTCCCGAAGTGACACGAACGAACCGGCTGAGCCCGTCCACCGCGCGAATGTCGACGAGGCGACCGCCGACGCTCGCCTCGCGGTAGAGCATCACCGCGACCGGCTTCCCGCCGAGCGCTTCGAGCGCCGGGCGGGCGATCCGGTCGAGCGACTGCCAGGACGCCTCATTCGTGCCGAACCAGACCGCCTGCACCGAGCGGTCGGCCGGCGAGAGCGTCGCGACCGCCCGCGCGAGGCTCCGGTCCTGCATCACCTGAGCGCCGGCGAGCACGCAGGCGAGCACGGCGGCGCCCGCGGCGATCCCGGCGACGACGAGGAAGACGCGCCCCGCGCGGCGCGCGAGCCGCGCCCGCACGAGGAAGAGGACGTATGCGATCCGACGGCTCACCGTGGAATCTTCGCCTACGGCGCGGTCTCCGCGGCGAAACACGGCGCCGGTGCGTGTTTCGGCGCGGTCTCGGCACAGACGGGTGCGCCGGATAGGCCTAGCCTGACGGCTGGTGGGGCGGGCTTGGGAAACCCGGTTGCCGCGTCAACCTAATAGCGGAGAGAGCGCTAGCCGACGACGAGGTTCACGAGCTTCTGCGGCACGACGATCGTCTTGCGGATCTCCTTGCCGTCGAGGTGCGCACTGACCTTCGCGGATGCCTTCGCCCGCTCGACGAGCTCGTCCTCGGTCGTGTCGGCCGGCGACTTCGAAGCGGTCGCGCACCTTGCCGTTCACCTGGACGACGAGCTCGAAGCGTCTCGTGCTCGAGCAGGGCGGGGTCGGCCTCCGGCCAGGGGTGCTCCCAGAGCCGCTCGTGGCCGAGCCGCTGCCAGAGCTCCTCCGCGATGTGCGGCGCGTACGGCTGGATCAGCGAGACGGCGGTCTCCGCCGCGAAGCGCGCGCCGGGGTCGCCCTCGCTGCGGCCGATCTCGTTGACGAGCTCCATCACGGCCGCGATCGGCGTGTTCATCACGAAGCGGCGCCCGATGTCGTCGGACACCTTCGCGATCGTCGCGTGGGCCTTGCGCACGAGCGGGCCGTCGCCCGGGTCGCCCGCCGGCAGGGCCGCCTGCTCGAGCGTGACCCGCCAGAGCTTGTGCAGGAATCGCACCATGCCCTCGAAGCCGTTGTCCTGCCACTCGGCGTCCTGGTCGACCGGGCCGAGGAAGGGCAGAAAGAGGCGGACGGCGTCGGCGCCGTGGCGCGCGGTGTACTCGTCCGGGTCGACAACGTTCCCTTTCGACTTCGACATCTTCGCGCCGCGGTAGTAGACCATCCCCTGCGTGAACAGCCGGGCGAACGGCTCGCGGAAGCCGAGCAGCCCGATGTCGTTCATCACCTTCGTGAAGAACCGCGCGTACAGCAGGTGCAGGATCGCGTGCTCGACTCCGCCGATGTACTGGTTGACGGGCAGCCAGTAGTCGACGAGCTCGCGGTCGAACGGCGCCTCGTCGTTCTGCGCGTCGGCGTAGCGGAGGAAGTACCAGGACGAGTCGACGAAGGTGTCCATCGTGTCGGTCTCACGACGCGCCGGGCCACCGCACTGCGGGCAGTCGACTGCGACCCAATCCTCCGCGGCCGCGAGCGGCGAGCGTCCCTTCGGCACGTAGTCCTCGACCTCCGGCAGCAGCACCGGAAGCTGGTCGTCGGGCACCGGCACCGTGCCGCAAGCCTCGCAGTGGATGATCGGGATCGGACAGCCCCAGTAGCGCTGGCGCGAGAGCAGCCAGTCGCGCAGGCGATAGCCGATCCTGGCGTGTCCGAGCTCCTCCGCCTCGAGCCACGCGACGATCGCGCGCTTGCCCTCCGGCGCCGGCAGCCCCGAGAACTCGCCCGAGTTGACCAGGCGCTCGTTCTCGGTATGCGCGGAGTACGCGCCCTCGGCCTCGCCCTCACCCTCGACTGGGACGACCACCGTCTGCACCGGCAACCCGTAGCGCTCAGCGAAGGCGAAGTCCCGCGCGTCGTGGGCCGGCACGGCCATGATCGCGCCGGTGCCGTACTCCATCAGCACGTAGTCGGCGACCCAGATCGGGATGCGCTCGCCGTTGACCGGGTTCACGACGTAGCGGCCCGTGAAGACGCCGTCCTTCTCCTTCTCCTCGCGCTCGACCGCCGAGCGCGCCGCCGCGTGGCGAACGTAGTCCGTGCACGGCAGCCTCGTGCTCGGATCCTGCGACGAGCTCGTCGAGCGCAGCGGGTGCTCGGGAGCGAGCACGAAGAACGTCGCGCCGAACAGCGTGTCCGGCCGCGTCGTGAACACCGGCAGGATCCGGTCAGCTCCCGTCGACGCGGAAGTCGACCTCGGCGCCTTCGGAGCGCCCGATCCAGTTGCGCTGCATCGTCAGCACGCGCTCGGGCCACGACTCGAGCTGGTCCATCTCGTCGAGCAGCGCGTCGGCGTACTCGGTGATCCGGAAGAACCACTGCGTCAGGCTCCGCGACTCGACCTCCGCCCCGCAGCGCTCGCAGCGGCCGTCGATCACCTGCTCGTTCGCGAGCACGGTCTGATCGTTCGGGCACCACTTGACCGGCGCCTCCTTGCGGTAGGCGAGGCCGCGCTCGAAGAAGCGGAGGAACAGCCACTGCGTCCAGCGGTAGTACTCGGGCTCGTGCGTCGAGAGCGTCCGCGTCCCAGTCGATCGCCCAGCCAAGCCGCTCCATCTGGCGCCGGATCGTCGCGATGTTGCGCTCGGTGACCACGCGTGGATGGCCGCCCTCGCGGATCGCCGCGTTCTCGGCCGGCAGCCCGAACGCGTCGAAGCCCATCGGGCGCAGGACGGCGAAGCCGTGGCGCCGGCGGAAGTGCGTGACGACGTCGCCGAGCATGTAGTTGCGCACGTGCCCCATGTGGAGCTCGCCGGACGGATACGGCAGCATCTCGAGCACGTAGGTCTTGGTCGCGTCCTTCGTCGTGCCCGGCTCGGGGTTCGGCACGTTGAACGCGCGCGCGTCGGCCCAGACCCGCTGCCACTTCTCCTCGATCTGTGCCGGTTCGTACCGCTCCACGATCTCTCCTCCAGAGACGAAAAAGCCTCTCGCGAGAGAGGCCAGGGAAGCTTGCCACGGACTGGCCGCGGTTGCCTCCTGCGCTATGCGAGAAGGTGCTGCATAGAGGCGAAACTGTACCACCTGCTACGGTCGAACGGTGCTCGATCTCTTCCCCCGAAGCGCCCGCATCGACGCCGGCGAGCTCTCGACTCGGCGGCGTGACCACCTCGGCGCTCGCCGAGGAGTTCGGGACGCCGCTCGTCGTCTACTGCGAGGAGACGCTGCGCGCCCAGGCGCGGGCATACCGGGCGGCCGCGCCCGGCGCGCTCGTCGCCTACGGGACGAAGGCATTCGCAAACGTGGCGCTGCTCCGCGTCCTGGCCGAGGAGGGGCTCGGCGCGGACGTCTCGACGCTCGGCGAGCTCGCCTTTGCGCGCGCCGCCGGGATCCCGGACGACCGGCTCGTCCTGCACGGCAACAACAAGAGCGCGGACGAGCTCGCCGCCGGAGCGGACACCCTCGTCGTCCTCGACGGCCCCGACGAGCTCGACCGGGCGCGCGCGGCCGGGGCGAAACGACTGCTCGTGCGGGTCACGCCCGGGGTCGACGCGGAGACGCACGCGGCGATCCGGACCGCGCACGAAGGCTCGAAGTTCGGCCTCACGCCCGACCAGGCGCGCGCGCTGATCGAGCGGGACCCGGCGATCCTCGGCGTGCACCTCCACGTCGGCTCGCAGCTCCGGAGCCTGGAGCAGGCCGCGCGCCGCAGTCGAGGCGCTCGCAGCGTTCGTCGAGTCGTGCGGCGGCTGGCGGCCGCGCGTGCTCGACCTCGGAGGCGGGCTCGGCGTCCGCTACCTCCCCGGGGACGAGGTGCCGAGCGTCGAGAAGTACGTCGCAGCCCAGCTCTCCGGCTGGACGCTCGATTCTCCGGAGCAGCTCGTGCTCGAGCCGGGGCGGTCGCTCGTCGGCCGCGCCGGAGTGACGCTGTACCGGATCGGCGCCGTCAAGGAGGCGGGCGGCGGGATCAGGTACGCCGCGGTCGACGGCGGGATGTCGGACAACCCCCGCCCGCAGCTCTACGACGCCCGGCTCACGGCGCTCGTCGCCAATCGCGCCGACGCGCCGCCCGACGGCAGCTACGCGGTGAGCGGCAAGCACTGCGAGTCGGGCGATGTGCTCGCGCGCGAGGTGCCGCTCGCCGCCCCGCGCGACGGCGACCTCCTCGCGGTCCCTGCGACTGGCGCCTACACGCTCGCGATGAGCTCGAACTACAACGGCGTGCCGCGCCCGGCAGTCGTGCTCGTCTCGGAGGGCAACGCGCGCCTGATCCGCGTGCGCGAGACCACCGAGGATCTGCTCGCGCGCGAAGTCGGCTGAGGGTTGGTGGGAAACTCGGCCGCCGCCGGGGGCGCTCCAGACCAAGCCGGGCAGTGCGGGCGGGCGTGGCGCGTAGCAGCGCTACGCGGCGCGGCCGAACGTGCTGATCCGGCGCCGTGTCTGGGGCGTCATCCGGCCCGGCCGAGTTTCACGTCGAGCCTCGAGCTCAGGCGCGCGGGCGCTCGTCCACGCGGCTGATCCAGGCGGCGATCCGCGGGTGCGAGTCGGGCCGCAGGTTGTCGCGGAGCACGGCGTGGAACACGTACGGGTCGCCCTCGGTCCACAGGAGACCGAACTTGAGGAAGGGGAAGGCGACGCAGTCGGCGACAGAGAGCTCCCGCCCGAGCAGGTAGTCGCGGCCCTCGAGCAGCGCCTCGAACACGTCGAGCGAGGCTTGCAGCTCGACCACCTCGGCGGCGACTCGTTCCGGGTCCGGCGCGTCGCCCTCGAGCTCGTCGGCGATCGCGTTCGGAGCGCGCTTCCAGACCCGGTTGAACCAGTCGACGAAGACGATCGTCTCGGCGCGCCGCGCCGGCTCAAGCGGGAAGAGCGGCGGCTCGGGGAAGCGCGCCTCGAGCCAACGCAGGATCGCGGTCGAGTCCGCGACGACCTCGCCGTCGGCGACGAGCACGGGCACGAGCTCCTGGCCGCTGACCCGGACGATCTCGGAGCGGTCGTCGAAGGGCACCTCCACGTGCTCCACGGCGAGGCCCTTGTGAGCGAGCGCCAGGGTCACGCGCTCGACGTTCGTGGAGATGGGCACCGAATACAGCCGCACCAAAAGGAGGCTACCCACCCGCGCCGTGGGCAGCTACGGTGCGCACCAGTGCGCGCCCTTCGTCCCCTCGTGTTCGCGCTGCTCGTCGGAGCCGCCGCGCTCGGCTTCGCCCGGCCGGCCGCCGCGACCGCGACTCCGGTCACCTGGTGCGGCACCGACGAGGTGAGCGCGAACCGCGTGCCGAACCTGCAGGTCTCGTCGACCCACCAGATCCGCGTCGTATACGCGATCCCGGCCGACGGCGTCGACAACTTCGCCGCGGACGCCTCGCCGATCGCCTCGGACATCGGCGCGATGGACGCCTGGTGGCGCGGGCAGGATCCCACCCGCACGCCCCGCTTCGACCTCTATCCATTCCCGGGGTGCACGACGACCTTCGGCGACCTCGACCTCGGCTTCGTTCGCACGACGCACCCCGGCGTGGACTACGTGGACTCCTCGGGCGTGGACATCGCCGCGCTCGCCGAGGAGATCGGCGCCTCGACCTCCTTTGCCGTGAAGACCCTCGTCTACTACGACGGCCCGACGGTCGATCCGAACATCTGCGGCACGAGCTTCACGAACTCGCTGAGCGGTGGGGCCGCGGGCTTCTCCTTCCTCTTCCTCCAGTCGCAGTGCTTTACCGACCTCGGCCAGGGGGGCGGCCTTGCCCGCGTCGCCCTGCACGAGCTGATCCACAACCTCGGCGCCGTCCCGGACGCCGCCCCGAACGCCTGCCCGCCGCCCGACAGCGGCCACGTCTGCGACTCGAAGACCGACATCATGTACCCGTACACCTACGACGGCGACACGCTCGACAACGCGGTGCTCGACTTCAACCGCGACGACTACTACGACCACGGCGGCGCGTGGTGGGACGTGCGAAACTCGCCGTGGCTGATCCACCTCCCGCAGTTCCCGCTCTCCGCGAGCGTGGTCGGCCCCGGCAACGTCACCGGCGTTCCCGGCGTTCCCGCCTGCGGGCCGACGTGCTCGTCGACGCTCGACAGCGATCTCGCCGTCCGGCTCGTGGCCCGGCCGAACACCGGCGCAGTGTTCCTCGGCTGGCGCGGGACCTGCACCGGTACCGCCGCGTGCAAGATCACGATCAACGGGCCGAAGTCGGCGGTCGCCGTGTTCGGCCCGAAGCCGAAACCGAAGCCAAAGCCGAAGCCTAAGCCTAAGCCTAAGAAGCGGTAGCGGCGAAGCCGGGCCGCACGAGCCGCGGCGGCGCGACGAGGGCCGCGTCCTTCACCGGCGGGTTCCAGGCCTCTGCGAGCGGTGACGCGCCGAACGAGGCGAGACGCCGCTCCTCGGGCACGTCGCCGTACAGCGTCGTCCGCTGGCGCGGCACCCGGCCGGCCGAGCGGATCAGCGCCTCCATCGCGGCGGGCGGCAGCTCCTGCCCGAACTCCGCACCGGCCGAGCGGGAGATCGACTCGTTCATCAGCGTGCCGCCGAGGTCGTTGACGCCGGCGTCGAGCACGGCCCGGACGCCGTCGGGGCCGAGCTTCACCCACGAGGCCTGGATGTTCGTGATCGCCGGATGCAGCGCGAGCCGGCCGACCGCGTGCATCAGCAGCGTCTCGCCGAAGGTCGGCCCGCGGCGCGCGCGGCCCTGGAGGTAGATCGGCGCCTCCATCGCGACGAACGGCAGCGGCACGAACTCGGTGAACCCGCCCGAGCGACGCTGCTGCTCCCGCGCGCGCACGAGGTGGCGGGCCCAGCTGCGTGGCGACTCGACGTGACCGAACATGACCGTCACGTTGGAGCGCAGGCCTGCGCGGTGGGCGGCGTCGTGCACCTCGAGCCACTGGTCGGTCGTGACCTTGTCCGGACAGATCACGCGCCGCACCTCGTCGTCGAGGATCTCCGCCGCCGTCCCGGGCAGCGAGGCGAGCCCCTCGTCGCGCAGCAGCGGCAGGTACTCGTCGAGTGAGAGCCCGAGCGTCGCGGCGCCCTGCCACACCTCGAGCGCCGAGAAGGCGTGCACGTGGATCCCCGGCACCGCGTCCTTGATCGCGCGCACGACGGAGAGGTAGTAGTCGCCGTCGAACGCGGGATGGATCCCGCCCTGGAGGCAGACCTCGGTCCCGCCCCGCTCCCACGCCTCCTCGACGCGGCGGACGATCTCCTCGTGCGGGACGAGGTACGCGGGCCCGCGCAGGTTCTCGGCGAGCTTGCCCTTCGAGAACGCGCAGAAGCCGCACTTGAAGTAGCAGACGTTCGTGTACTGGATGTTGCGCGTCACGACGTAGCTGACCTCGTCGCCGTTGACCTCCTGCCGCAGCCGGTTGGCGGCGGCGAAGACGCGCTGGCGCTCGGCGCCGCGCGCCTCGAACAGGCGCACGAGCTCGTCCTCGCCGAGCTCGTCGCCGGAGAGCTCGAGCGGCAGGGCGTCGCGGCGGACGACGAACGGCAGCGTCGCCGGCCTCGCCCGGCGACCAGCGATCCTCGCGGGCCAGCCCGAGCGCGTCGGCGCTGCGCAGCGTCGGCGTCAGCACCGCGGGGTCGAGCCAGCGCGCGTCGAGGTACTCGGGATACACCGCGAGCCTCGGCGCGAGCTCGAGCCCGCGTGACCGCGTCGCCTCGCCGAGCGCCTCGAGCTCGGGCCACGGCGCCTCCGGGTTGACGTGGTCGATCGTGACCGGCGAGACCCCGCCCCAGTCGTCGATCCCGGCGTCGAGCAGGCGCGGGAACTCGGAGTACGCGAGGTTCGGCGGCGCCTGCACGTGGAAGTCCGCACCGAGCAGGACACGTGCGGCGGCGATCGTCCAGAGGTGCTCGTCGAGGTCGGGCTCGGGATGCTCGGCCATGCGCGTGCCCGGCTTCGCGCGGAAGTTCTGGACGATCACCTCCTGGATGTGGCCGTAGCGCTCGTCGAGCTCGCGGATCGCGAGCAGCGCCTCGAGCCGCTCCTCGCGGGTCTCGCCGATCCCGATCAGGACGCCGGTGGTAAAGGGGATCTCGAGCTCGCCGGCGAGCCGGATCGTCTCCAGGCGGCGTGCTGGCAGCTTGTCCGGCGAGCCGTAGTGCGGCATCCCCCTTCCCGAGAGCCGGTCGGACGCGGTCTCGAGCATGATCCCCATCGAGGCGCTCACCTCACGCAGCGCGACGAGCTCGTCGCGGCTCATCACGCCCGGGTTCAGATGCGGCAGGAGCCCGGTCTCCTCGAGCACGGCGCCGGCGACCCGGCCCAGGTATTCGATCGTCGTCTCGCAGCCGAGCGCGGCGAGCTCTTCCCGCGCGACGCGGTAGCGGAGCTCCGGCTTGTCACCGAGAGTGAAGAGCGCCTCGTGGCAGCCCGCAGCGGCGCCGGCGCGGGCGATCTCCAGCACCTCGTCGACGCTCAGGTACGCCCGCTCACCCCGGCGGGGCGGCCGCGCGAACGTGCAGTAGCCGCAGACGTCGCGGCAGAGCGTCGTCAGCGGGATGAAGACCTTCGGCGAGTAGGTGACGAGCCGGCCGGGGCGCAGCAGGCGCGCCTCGGCGCACAGCTCCGCGGTCGGGAGGTGCACCAGCTCGCGCGCGTCCATCCGCGTGACTCTATCCTGAGGCATCGTGCATACCGAGCAGACGATCACGATCGACGCGCCGCCGGAAACGGTGTTCGCGGCGATTGCCGATCCCGAAGAGCACCTCGTCTGGCGACCGCTCGCGGTCACGTTCGGGCCGCTCGACGGCGAATCCTTCGAGGCGGGCGGCACCGCCGTCGAGACCTCGACGTTCCTCGGCAACAAGTACACGACGATCTACGACGTCGAGGAGCTCGAGTCGCCGAGCACGCTGACACTGCGCTCGGTGCAGGGCCCGATCGCGGTCGAGCTCGGCTGGATGCTCGAGGAGCAGGGCGGCGGCACGCAGCTGACGGTCACGCTCGACGCGGAGAAGCCGGAGCGCTTCCCGTTCTTCCCCACGGCGATGCGCTGGTACGTCGACGATGCGACGAACCGGCTCAAGGCGCTGATCGAGCAGGACCGGGCCCCGATCCCGCGCTGGTTCAACGCCTTCACGGCGTTCTGTGTCGGGCTCTTCGCGCTGCTGCTCACGCTCAGCGTGGCCTACACGGTGATCTACGACGATCCGGTGTTCGCGGTCGCCTCGGCGGTCGCCGCGGTCTCGCTCTGGATCGTCGCCTACATGCTCGCCCGCGGACGCCGGCTCGGCGGGCCGCGCGCCCCTAGCTCTTTGCGCTGAGGAGCGGCCCGAAGCCCAGCCACGCCCCTTTGTGCCAGCGCTGCATCTGCGCCTGCGCGATCGGGAAGCGGCTCGTCGGCGTCGTCCGGATCGTGATCCCCGGCAGCACGAACGGGTTCTTCGACTCGTTCAGGGAGGTGACCGCCTTCAGCAGCCCGGCGCGCGTGAGGTTCTTGCCGGCGCGCTTGAGCGCATCGACCATCGTCCACGCCGACGCCATCGCGTAGACGTTGAAGACGTCGTTCGGATCGCCCGACCCGTACTTCGCCATGATCGAGCGGTAGAGCTTCATCGCCGGGTCGTTCTTCCACTTCGGGTTCGTCGGGTCCTTGAGGAAGACGATCGAGAGCGAGCCTTCCACCGTCGCATTGCTCGAGCTCGCGGCGGAGATCTTCATCAGCTGCGAGGCCGACGAGACGGCGTTGACGAAGATCTGCGGCTTCCAGCCGAGCTTGTTCACCGAGACGTAGGCCTGGATCGTGGCGGCAGGCGTCGCGAAGATCATCAGCGTGGTCGCGCCCGAGCCCTTCAGCGACGAGATCTGCGAGCTGACGTCCGTCGCGGTCGCTTCGAAGCCCTGCGTGGAGACGATCGCCTTGCCGAGCGGCGCGAGCCCGGTGCGGAGCCCGGTGAGCAACTCCTTGCCGTAGTCGTCGTTCTGGTAGAGCACCGCGATCTTCGCCCTGGGCGTCGTCGTGCGGATGTACCGGCCGTACATGTAGCCCTCGGCCGCGTAGGTCGGCTGGTAGCCGATCGTGCCCGGGTACTTCTGGTAGTCGGCGCCGAACGTGCGGGCGCCGGTGGCGACGAAGACCTGAGGCACTCCGCGCTGCTGGAGGTAGTCGCGGATCGCCAGGTTCTGCTCGGTGCCGAGGCTGTCGTAGTCGGCGAAGATCTTGTCCTGCTCGACGAGCTGCCGCGTCGCCTGGACGGTCTGCGACGGGTTGTACGCATCGTCGAGGTACGTGAACGTGATCTGCCGGCCGTTGACGCCGCCGTTCGCGTTCACGTACTTGAAGTACGCCTCCGCGCCGCGCGCGACCGAGGCGTAGCCGGACGCGAGCCCGGAGAGCGGAGTCGTCCCGCCGAGCAGGATCGAGTTGCTCGTGACCCCCGGATCGGCCGCCCCGCGGCCCCAGGCGCTCGTGAGGCCCACCGCGAGTGCGACACCGAGCACGACCACCGCGAGCGTGAGCTTCCGCATCGCAGTCACTTTACAGGGCCTTCGCCGCGGCCCAAGATGCAACCCGATGGACGGGATGATGATGGACTTCCAGCTCACGCTCCCCGCGCTGCTGCGTCGCGCCGAGTCGTACTTCGGCCGGGCCGAGATCGTCTCGCGACGGCCCGACAGGAGCTTCTTCCGTTACACGTACGCGGACATGACCCGGCGCGCGCGGGCGCTCGCCGTCGGGCTCGAGTCGCTCGGCCTCGAGCGCGGCGACCGGGTCGCGACGCTGTGCTGGAACCACCACCAGCACGTCGAGGCGTACCTCGGGATCCCGTCCGGCGGCTTCGTCCTCCACACCCTGAACCTCCGCCTCCACCCGGACGACCTCGCCTACATCGCGACCCACGCGGGCGACCGCGCGGTGATCGTCGACCGCTCGCTCGTGCCGTTGCTCGACCAGTTCCGCGATCGCACGCCGATCGAGCACGTGCTCGTGGTCGAGGACTCCTACGAGGAGCTGCTCGCTGGCTCCGACGCCGACGCATGGCGCGATCCCGAACTGCGCGAGAACGAGGCCGCCGCGATGTGTTACACGAGCGGCACGACCGGGATGCCGAAGGGCGTCGTCTACTCGCACCGCTCGACGATGCTGCACACCCTCGGCGTCGCGGTCACCGCGCCGCTCGGCTTCCACCTCTCGCAGCGCGACGTGATCCTCCCAGTCGTGCCGATGTTCCACGCGAACGCGTGGGGCTATCCGTACATCGCGACGATGCTCGGCGCGAAGCAGGTGTACCCGGGCCCGTTCCTCGATCCCGAGAGCCTGCTCGACGCGTTCGAGCAGGAGAAGGTGACCGCGACCGCGGGCGTGCCGACGATCTGGTTCGGCATCCTCCAGCTGCTCGACGCCGAGCCCGACCGCTGGGACCTCTCGGCGCTGAAGGGGATGCTCGTCGGCGGCTCGGCCGCGCCGCGCTCGATGATCGCCGGCTTCAAGCAGCGCCACGGGCTCGACGTGATCCACGGCTGGGGCATGACCGAGACCTCCCCGGTCGCGAGCGAGTCCGACGTCCACCCGGATCTCCTCGACGAGGGCGACGAGGTGCGGTTCGACTACGTCGCCAAGCAGGGGCTGCCGCTGCCGCTCGTCGAGCTCCGCGCGCGAGATGCCGAGGGGAACGTGATCCCGTGGGACGGCGAGACGATGGGCGAGCTCGAGACCCGTGGCCCGTGGGTCGCCTCGGGCTACTACGACACGCCCGAGCAGGCCGACCGCTGGACGGACGACGGCTGGTTCCGGACGGGCGACATCGTCTCGCTCGACCCGCGCGGCTACATCCAGATCCAGGACCGGACGAAGGACGTGATCAAGTCCGGAGGCGAGTGGATCTCGTCGGTCGCGCTCGAGAACGCGCTGATGGGGCATCCCGCGGTGGCCGAGTCGGCGGTGATCGGGATCCCCGACGAGAAGTGGCAGGAGCGGCCGCTCGCGGTGGTCGTGCTGCGCGAGGGGAAGACCGCGACCGCCGAGGAGTTGCACGACTTCCTCGCTCCCAGCTTCGCGAAATGGTGGCTGCCCGAGCGGTACGAGTTCGTCGAGGCGATCCCGAAGACCGGCGTCGGCAAGTTCCGCAAGACCGCGCTGCGCGAGATGTTCGCCGGCGAGACGGCGTGAGAGCGCTCGTCACCGGCGGCGCGTCGGGGATCGGGGCGGCGCTCGTCGAGCGGCTCGAGGCCGGGGGCTACGAGGTCGTCGTCTGGGACCTCGCGAACGGCTACGACGTCGGCGACCCGGCGACCTGGAAGCGGCTCGAGGGCTCGTTCGACGTGGCCTGCCTGAACGCCGGGATCATGCTCGCCCGCGGCGACCTCACGGAGCTGACCGACGAGGAGTACCGGCGGATCATGCGCGTCAACGTCGACGCGGTCGTCTACGGGATCCGCGCGCTCGCACCGGTGATGGACGGCGGCTCGATCGCGGTGACCGTCTCGCTGGCCGGGCTCACGCCGATCGAGGAGGACCCGGTCTACGGGCTCACGAAGCACGCGCTGATCGGGCTCGTGCGGAGCGCGGCGCCGCGGCTGCTCTCGGAGCACCGCCTCCGGATCAACGCCATCTGCCCCGCCTTCGCCGACACGCCGCTCGTCACGCAGGAGCTCCGCGACGGGTACCTCGCCGGGAAGCAACTCGTGGCGCCGTCGCAGGTCGCGGAAGCCGCGATGCAGGCGCTCCGCTCGGAGGACACCGGCAGCGCGTGGATCGTGCAGATCGGCCGCGAGCCGCTCCAGTACGAGTTCCGGGGCGTGCCCGGGCCGCGCTAGGAGAACGTCCAGCCGTCGCCGGCGGCGAACGACTTGAGGATCCGGCGGCTGACGACCATGCGGTGCACCTCGTCCGGGCCGTCGTAGATCCGGCCGGCACGCGCGAAGCGGAGCATCCCCGAGAGCGGCAGGTCGTCGGTGAGACCGAGCGCGCCGTGCACCTGGACCGCGCGGTCGATCACGTCGTTCAGCACGCGCGCGGCGTAGAACTTCACGAGCGAGATCTCGACCCGCGCCTCGTCGCCCGAGTCGATCTTGCGGGCCGCGTCGAGAGTCAGCAGCCGGCAGGCCTGGATCTCGGCGGCCGAGTCGGCGATCCAGTTCTGCACCGTCTGCTTGTCGGCGAGCGGGCCGCCGAAGGCTTCGCGCTCGAGCGCGCGCTCGCACATCAGCTCGAAGGCGCGCTGCATCTGGCCGAGCCAGCGCATCACGTGGTGGATCCGCCCCGGCCCGAGCCGCTTCTGCGCGATCCGGAAGCCGTCGCCCGGCTCGCCGAGCGTGTTCGTGACCGGGACGCGAACACCCGTGTAGCGCACCTCGCAGTGCGTCATCCAGCCCCGGCCCGTGTGGCCCATCACCGGGATCGCACGCACCATCTCGTACCCGGGCGCGTCGGCCGGGACGATGATCTGCGACATCCGCCGGTGCGGCTCCGCATCGGGATCGGTGACGAGCATCGCGATCCCGAACGCGGCCCCGTCGGCGCCGCTCGAGAACCACTTGTGCGCGTCGATCACCCACTCGTCGCCGTCGCGGACGGCGCGGCCCTGGAGCCCGGTCGGGTCGGCGCCGGAGACCTCCGGCTCGGTCATCGCGAAGAACGAGCGGATCTCCCCCGCGATCAGCGGCTTCATCCACCGCTCCTGCTGCTCGGGCGTCCCGAAGAGGTGGAGGATCTCCGCGTTGCCGGAGTCGGGCGCCTGGCAGCCGAACACGCGCGGGCCCCACGCGCTGCGCCCGATGATCTCGTTCAGGAACACGTAGTCCATGAAGCCCGTGCCGGTGCCGCCCGCCTCCGGCCCGATGAACGGCGCCCACAGCCCAGCCGCCTTCACCTGCGCCTGGAGCTCGGCGATCAGCGCCTCGGCCGCGTCGTCCTCCCGGGCAAACGCAGGCTCGTTCGGGACGACGTGCGCGTCCATGAACTCACGCACCTGCTCGCTGCGCTCCACGGCGGGATCATGACAGCTCGTCTCCCGTCCGACCCGGCGCGCCGAGCCGGACGGGAGACGACGAGCGAGTGACCGCTAGCCCTTGAGCAGCGGCCCGAAGTTGACGAAGTGCCCGTCCGTCCAGCGGGTCAGCTGCTGCTGGATGATCGGGAACGGGTTCGAGGCGCTCGTCTGCACCTTGATCCCCGGGAGCAGGAACGGGTTGTTGTTGTAGTTCATGCTCCGCAGCGACGCCATCAGCGACGCACGGGTCGGGTTCGGCCCGGCACCCTGCAGCGCCCTGATCATCGTCCAGGCGGCAGACATGCCGTAGACGTTGAACTGGTCGTTGGCGTTCCCCTTGGGGTAGTACTGGGCCATGATCTTCTTGTAGAGCTTGATCCCGGGGTCGTTCGCCCACTTCGCGTCGGCGGGATCCTTCGTGTACGTCGCCGTGATCGTCCCGTTCGTGGTCGCCGCGCTGGAGGCTCCGGTCGCGATCGTCATCAGGGTCGTCGTCGCCGAGACCGAGTTGTTGAACACGATCGGGTTCCAGCCGAGCTTCGCCGCGATCGCGAACGCCTGGATCGAGAACTTCGGCGTCGCGAAGATGCACAGCGTGTTCGCGCCGGACGCCTTGAGCTTGGCGATCTGCGAGCCGACGTCCGCAGCCGTCACCTCGTAGCCCTCCATGTCGACGATCTGGGACTGGTGGGAGCCGAGGCCCTTCTTCAGGCCGGCGATGTAGTCCTTGCCGTAGCTGTCGTTCTGGTAGAGGACGCCGATCTTGGCCTGAGGCACCTTCTTGACGATGAACTGGCCGTACGCGTTGGCCTCGCTGACGTAGGTCGGCTGGTAGCCGATCGTCCACGGGTACTTCTTCGCCAGCACGCCCCACTCCGACGCGCCGGTCGCCACGAGGGCCTGCGGGACCTTGGCCTGGTTGAGGTACGCGCGGATCGCCTCGTCGGGCTCGGTGCCGAGGCTGTTGAAGATCGCGAACACCTTCGTCTGCTCGACGAGCTGGCGCGTGAGCTGCACGGTCTGCGCCGGGTTGTAGCCGTCGTCGAGGTACGTGAACTTGATCTGGCGCCCGTAGACGCCGCGCTTCCCGCTCGGCTGCTTCAGCGAGTTGAAGTACGAGAAGTAGGCCGCCTCGGCCTGCGGGATCGTCCCGTACGACGAGGCCGGGCCGCTGAGCGGGAACGTGCCGCCGATCGAGATCAGCTTGCTCGTCACGCCGGGAGTGCCGCCGGCGCCGGCGGAGACGCCGACGAGCACGGCGAGCGCTACGCCCAGTGCCGCTGCCAGTGCGTAGATCCTCTTGCCCATCTGAGTACCTCCTCGAAGTGTGCCCCCTCATCGGGACGCACGATTATGGACGAGTGGTAAAGCGATTAGATAGAGCGGCGTAGCCGTCGCGCAAGTCCCACGATCCCGGTCGGCGCGACGAGCATGATCAGGATCAGGACGAGGCCGTAGACGACCGACGGCGCCTGCTTCGAAAACGCGAAGCCGAAGTACGTCTTCTGCGCGTAGATCGGCAGGTATTCGATGAAGAGCGCGCCGAAGATCATCCCCCAGAGCGAGCCGAGCCCGCCGACGACGGCGCCGATCAGCAGGTAGAGCGAGAGCGTGACGGGGAAGGTGTCCGGGTTCGTGTAGCCGGCCCCGATCGCGAGCAGCGCGCCCGCGACTCCGGCGTACGCGGCCGAGATCCCGAACGCGAGCGTCTTGTAGGACGCGAGGTTGACGCCGGAGGAGACGGCCGCCACCTCGCTGTCGCGCACCGCGCGGAACGCCCGTCCCGTGCGGCCGCGCAGAACGAGCCACGCGACGACGTACCCGATCCCGCCGCAGATCCAGGCCGCCCAGTAGAGGTAGTGGCCGGTGTGGATCGGCAGCGTGATCCCGCTCGAGCCGCCGGTGAAGTGGTCGAACCGCTTCGCGAGCGACGGCACCGCGACGGCGATCGCGAAGGTCGCGAGCGCGAGGTACGGGCCCGCGAGCCGCAGCGCCGGAATCCCGAAGAGGAAGCCCGCCGCACCCGCCACGACGGCGGCGACCGGGATCGTCCAGAGCTCGCCCCAGCCGTAGTGGCCGCAGAGGATCGCCGTCGTGTAGCCGCCCACCGCCATGAAGGCGCCGTTGCCGAGGGAGATCTGGCCCGTGTAGCCGGTGAGGATGTTGAGCCCGAGGATCGCGACGAGGTAATAGGCGACGATCCCGCCCTGGTACTGGTGGTAGTCGGTCATCGTGAAGCCGAGCACGACGACGAGCGCGACTGCGAGCGCGATCACGACGAGCTTGACGGCGCCCACGCGGCTCATACCTTTCTCACCACCGCGCGACCGAACAGCCCGGAGGGCTTGACGAGGAGCACGATCAGGAGCACGGCCAGCGCGACCGGCAGGCGCAGCTCCGGCGTGATCGCGTGCACGTAGGTGCCGAGCAGGTTCAGCATCACCCCGAGCAGCAGACCGCCGACGACGGCTCCGGCCGGGCTCTGCAGGCCTGCCGAGCACTGCGGCGGCGAAGGCGTAGATCAGGACGACCTGCATCATGTTCGGGTCGAGGAACACGACGGGCGCGATCATCAGCCCCGACAGCGCGCCGAGCATCGAGGCGAGCCCCCAGCCGAGCGCGAGCATCCAGCCGACGCGGACGCCTGTGAGGCGCGCAGAGTCCGGGATTCACCGCCGCCGCGCGCATCGCGAGCCCGACCTTCGTGTAGCGGAAGAAGGCCCAGAGGCAGAGGACGGCGACCAGCGAGACCGCGATCACCCCGATGTCCTGGAGCGAGAACGCGACCCCGCCGATGTTGATCGGCCGGGTCGGGAACGCGCTGTGGACCGACTTGATCTCCGCCCCCCAGATCCACCCGTCCAGCCCGTTCAGCAGCACGAGCAGGCCGATCGTGACGATCACCACCGTGAGCACCGGCCCGCGCTCGAACGGTCGGATCACGACCCGCTCGATGGTGACCCCGAACACGAACGCGAACGCGAGCGTGAGGAAGAACGTGAGCCAGTACGGCACGCCCCAGTCGATCAGCTGCCAGGCGACGAAGGTCGTGAACGTCGCCATCTCGCCCTGCGCGAAGTTGATCACCTCGGTCGAGCGGTAGATGAGGACGAGCGCGAGCGCGAGCGAGGCGTAGACCCCGCCCGACGCGAGCCCGCTGACGACCTGCTGAAGGAACTGCTGCATCAGTGGGCTCCCCGGCCACATTGCCGGATTCCCGGGGTGCGAGAACCAAGCCAGGCAAGGACGCAGGGAGCACCCGTAGCCGAGGCTACGGGTGCGACTGGGGACGCAGCATGGCGCCGCGTTATCGCGCGCCGGGGGCCGGAGGATGTGGTCGGGGCGCCCACTAGTAGCCCAGGTAGCTCTTGCGGATGGAGGGATGGCTGCGGAGCTCCTCGCCCGTGCCCTCGAGCGCGACGCGGCCCACCTCGAGCACGTAGGCGTACTGGGCGAGCTCGAGCGCGAGGTTCGCGTTCTGCTCGACGACGAGCACCGAGAGGCCCTCCTGCTCGTTCAGCTCGCCCACGATCCGGAAGATCTCGCGCGTGACGAGCGGCGCGAGCCCGAGCGACGGCTCGTCGAGCATGAGCAGGCGCGGTCGCGACATGAGGGCGCGCGCGAGCGCGAGCATCTGCTGCTCGCCTCCCGACAGCGTCGCCGCCTGCTGGTCGCGGCGTTGCTCGATCCACGGGAAGTAGTCGACCATCCGCGCCAGGTCGGCCTTGAGGTCGGAGCCGCGGCTGCGCGTGTACGCGCCGAGGCGGAGGTTCTCCCAGACCGTGAGCTCGACGAACGTGCCGCGGCCCTCCGGGACGTGGGCGACGCCGAGCGAGGCGACCGCCTCCGGCCCGCGGCGGCCCAGCTCCTGCCCGGCGAACGCGATCCGCCCGGACCTCCGCACGGTGCCGGAGACCGCGCGCAGCGTGGTCGTCTTCCCGGCGCCGTTCGCGCCGAGGACGGCGACGACCTGACCCTCGTCGACCGAGAGCGAGACGCCCTCGAGCGCGACGATCGGCCCGTAGCGGGCCTCGACGTCGCTGAGCTCGAGCAGCGGCATCGCTCAGGCTCCGAGGTAGGCCTCGATCACGGCCGGGTCGTGCTGCACCTCGTCCGGCGTCCCCGCGGCGATCGTCTCGCCGAAGTTGAGGACGTGGACGTGATCGGAGACCGACATCACGAGGCCCATGTGGTGCTCGACGAGGAGCACGGTGAGGCCGAAGTCGACCCGCAGCTGCCGGATCGTCTCGCCGAGCGCGGCGACCTCCTCGTGGTTCAGCCCGCCCGCCGGCTCGTCGAGCAGGAGCAGGCGCGGTTTCGCCACGAGCGCGCGGGCGAGCTCGACGCGCTTCAGCGTCCCGAACGGAAGCCCGGAGACGTGCCGGCCGGTGACGTCCGCCGCGCCGACGTAGTCGATCATCTCCAGCGCGCGGGCCCGGGCGGCACGCGCCGAGCGGGCCCCGAAGCGGCTGTGGGCGCCGACGAGCACGTTCTCGAGCACCGTCATCGTCTTGAAGAGCTCGACGTTCTGGAAGGTGCGAGCGATCCCGCGCCGCACGATCCTGTACGGCGGCGTCCTCAGCAGGCTCTCGCCCTCGAAGCTGAGCTCACCCTCGTTCGGCCGGTAGAGGCCCGTGATGATGTTGAAGAGCGTGGTCTTGCCGGCGCCGTTCGGACCGATCAGCCCGACGATCGCGCCCTCCTCGACGGCGAGCGACACGCGGTCCACCGCCACGATCCCGCCGAAGCGCAGAGTGACATCCTCGACAGAGAGCAATGCCATCGCTGCGCTACCGTAAACCACCTTGGAGCTTCATCCCACCGCGAGCAAGGTCCAGGCGCGCCTGCACGAGCGAGGGCTCGACGTTCAGGTGCAGGTGCTGGCCGACTCGACGCGCACCGCGGCGGAGGCCGCGGCCGCGGTCGGGTGCGAGGTGGGCCAGATCGTGAAGTCGCTCGTGTTCGAGCGCGACGGCGAGATCGTGATGTGCCTGTGCGCGGGCGACCGGCAGGTCGACACGGCCCGCCTCGGGCTCAGCCGCGCCGACGCCGAGCGCGTGCGGGCGGCGACGGGGTTCGCGATCGGCGGCGTCCCGCCCCTCGGGCACGACCGCGAGCTGCCGACGCTGGTCGACCTCTCGCTGCGCCGGTTCGAGACGGTGTGGTGCGCCGCCGGCACCCCGCACGCCGTCTTCTGCGTGGGGACGGAGGATCTCCTGCGCGCGCTGCCGGACGCAGAGCTTGCAGAGCTCGGCTGAGGTCGTCGTGATCGGCGGCGGCGCCGTCGGGGCGAGCGCGGCGTGGCACCTCCGCGAGCTCGGGATCGAGGACGTGCTGCTCGTCGAGCGAGACTCGCTCGGATCGGGCTCGACCTCGAAGTCCGCCGGCGGGGTGCGGATGCAGTTCGCCGACGAGCTGAACGTGCGGATCGCGCAGCGCTCGCTCGTCGAGCTCGAGCGAATGGACGGGATCGACCTGCGGCAGGTCGGCTACCTCTTCCTGGTCGACCGCGAGGAGGATCTGGCCGAGTTCCGCGCCGCCCTCTCGCTGCAGGCGCGGCTCGGCGTTCCCTCGCGCGAGCTGTCGGTCGCCGAGGCGCTGGAGCTCGTGCCGCAGCTCGAGCCGGAGGGCCTGCTCGGCGCCACGTTCTGCCCGCTCGACGGCCACTGCACGCCCGAGGCCGTCGTCCAGTGGTACGCGCGGGGGCTGAACGTGCTGCAGGGGTGCGAGGTGACGGGGATCGACCTCCGCGCGGGGCGGGTCGAGACGAGCCGCGGCCCGATCTCAGCGGGCACGGTGATCAACTGCGCCGGTGCCTGGGCGGCGGAGCTCGGCGCGCTGGCCGGCGTCGAGATCCCGGTTCACGGCGAGCCGCGCTGGATGTGGTTCTCGCCGGAGGCGGGCGAGCTCCCGGAGCCGATGCCGATGACGATCGACTTCTCGACGGGTCTCTACGCCCACCGCGAGGGACCGGGTCTCGTGTTCGGCGGGCGCGAGGCGAGCCTCGAGGCGCTCGCGCCGGCGATCGAGCGGCGGCTGCCGCTCCTCGCCGAGCTGCCGGTGCAGGCGTCCTGGTGGGGCTACTACGAGGTCAGCCCGGACCACAACGCGATCGTCGGCGAGCTGCCGGGGCCGGGCCGGTTCCTCGTCGCGACGGGCTTCTCGGGCCACGGCTTCCAGCAGGCGCCGGCCGTCGGCGAGCACCTCGCGGAGCTCGTTGCCGGCGTGACGCCGACGCTCGACCTCTCGCCGTTCTCGCTGGAGCGGTTCGCAAGCGGGTCCGAGCGCGTCGAGCGGTTCGTCGTCTAGCTCGGCCAGCCGTGCGTCTTCGGGCGCAGGTCGAGCTTGCCGCCGTCGCGGCACTGCGCCGACCAGTACCACGGGAAGTTGCTCGTGCGCCTGAGCGGATAGACGTCCTTCCAGTAGAACTGCGCGAGCGCCTGCGAGAGCTCGACGGAGGCGCCGAGCCGGTGCGCCGCGTACCAGAGCGACTGCATCCCGTAGCACTCGGCCGTCGCCTCGAGGTAGAAGCCGAGCACGTGGTACGACTCGTGGGCGATGGTCTGGATCGACTGCACCATCTGGAAGGCGCGCTGAGCGCACGTGTCGTCGGTACAGGTCCTCGGGTCGTATGCGGTCGGCTTCGCGCGAAACGCGGCGAGGTCGGCGCACACGTCCGAGCTCAGCAGGAAGTAGCCGAGCGGCTTGCCGTTCACGAACGGCGTCACGCCGAGCTCCCCGCTCCCGAGCGGGACCGTCGTGCAGCGAACTTCCGGCTTGAGGTTCGTCAACCGCGCGGCGACCGACTGGGCGAGCCGCTCGTCAGGCGTCGCCGGCCGCTTCAGCAGAGCCGTGTAGTCGGGGAGCCCCGGAGTGACCGCGCCGGCCGAGGGCGTGAGCGCGAGCACGAGGAAGAGGAGGAGCGCCAGGCGCATCCACCTCGTATCGGCACGAGCGCGAAGGTGCTAGAGAGCGCCGCCGGCGGCGGGCGGAGCGTCGAGCTCGGGCGCCGGAGTGCCGCCCGCGGTGCGGGCGAGGTGCTCCTCGGCGAACTGGATGTTCGTCACGGCGGCGCGCTCGACGACCGCGAGCAGCGACGACATGCTGGAGACCTCCTCGAGCTGCTCCTTGAGGAACCAGCCGAGGAACTGCTCGGCGATGAAGTCGCCCTCCTCGCGCGCCAGTGCTGCGAGCGCCGAGATCTGAGCCGTCACGCGCCGCTCCTGGTCGAGGGCGAGCGCGACCGGGGTGACCGGGTCACTGAACCCCGTCTGCGGCGCCTGGACTCCCGGCGTCACGATCTGCTCACCGGCGTCGAGCAGGTACTGCACCATGATCATCGCGTGGTTCCGCTCCTCCACCGACTGGCGGTAGAAGTGAGCCGCGAGCGCAGGCAGCGTCTCCGCGTCGTAGTAGACGGCGATCGCGACGTACTGCTGCGAGGCGCCGAACTCGTACGCGATCTGCTCGTTGAGTGCGTCGCTGAACCGGCTCACGGCGAGATCCTACTCCGTCACCGGAGCCTGGCAGGCGAAGTGCTCGCACACGTAGACGGCGGGCTTCCCGCCGACGAGGCCCTTCCCCTCGAGCAGCGGCACACCGTCCGCCGGGCCGACCGCGACCACCGCATTCGGGTCCCAGGCATCGAGGAAGCGGCGCGCCACCGCGGAGTCGGGAGGCCCGATCACGGCGAGCTCGCGCGGCGGCGAGAAGTAGAGGTCGAAGGCGCAGAGCGCCCAGCCGAAGGCCGACGCCGCGCGCGTGACCGGGCCGGAGACGAGCCGGAGCACGGAGACCGCCCGCCGCTCGAGCTCCGCGTCGCCGTAGAGCCGCGCGAGCCGCAGCAGCACGTGGGCGAGCATCGAGTTCCCGGACGGGGCAGGGTTGTCGTCGAAGCTCTTCTGGCGCGCGACGAGCCGCTCGCCGTCGACCGGAGTGAGGAAGAAGGCGCCCCGTTCGTCGTCGCCGAACAACTCGACCGCGAGCACCGCGAGCCTCCGCGCCTCCTCGAGCCAGCGCAGCTCCCCGGTCGCGACGTGGAGCTCGAGCAGCCCGTGCGCGACGTCGGCGTAGTCCTCGAGGTAGCCCGTCCCCTTCGCCCGGCCCGCCCGCCACGTGCGGTGGAGCCGGCCCTCGGGAGTCGAGAGCGGACCGAGCAGGAACTCGCCGAGCGCGACGGCCGCGTCGAGCCAGTCGCGCCGCTCGAGCCTCCGGCCGCCCTCGGCGAGCGCGGCGAGCGCGAGCCCGTTCCACGAGGCGATCGCCTTGTCGTCGCGAAACGGCTTCGGCCGGAGCTCGCGCGCCGCGAAGAGCCGCTCTTTCGTCTCCACGTCGAGCCGGCCGCGCAGGATCGAACGCCCGTGCTCGAACGGCTCGAGCAGCTCCGCGGGCGCGCCCTCATCGGCCGTCCACGTGAACGTGAGCCCCTCCACCCCGTCGGTGTCGGCGTCCTGCGCCGAGGCGAGGCCGCCGCCGTCGAGCGAGAGCTCGCGCAGCATGTAGTCGATCGTGGCCTCGGTCACCTCGCGGTAGCGCTCGTTTCCGGTCACGACCCAGCCGTGGAGATACGCCGCCGCGAGCAGGGCGTTGTCGTAGAGCATCTTCTCGAAGTGCGGCACGAGCCATTGCCGGTCGACCGAGTACCGGTGGAAGCCGCCGCCGAGCAGGTCGTACATCCCCCCGCGCGCCATCGCGTCGAGCGTCCCTGTCGCGAGCCCGAGCTCGCCGCGGCGGAGCAGGAACTCGATCGCCGAGGCGGGCGGGAACTTGGGCGCGTAGCCGAAGCCGCCCCACTCAGTGTCGTAGCCGCGGCGCAGGCCCTCGACCGCCTCGTCGAGCAGGCCCGGGACGAGCGGCTCGCCGGACGGTTCGGCGAGGCCGGAGCTCGCGAGCGCCTCCACGAGCGCCCGGCTCTGGGTTGCGACGTCGTCGCGCCGTTCGCGCCACGCGTCCGAGACGGCGAGCAGCACCTGCCGGAAGCTCGGCAGCGAGTGCCGCGGCTCGGGCGGGTAGTACGTGCCGCCGAAGAAGGGCTCTCCGTCCGGGGTCAGGAACACGGTCATCGGCCAGCCACCCTGGCCGGTGAGCGCGACGACCGCGTCCATGTAGACGGCGTCGACGTCGGGCCGCTCCTCGCGGTCGACCTTGATGTTGACGAAGCGCTCGTTCATCACCGCCGCCGTCGCGGGGCTCTCGAACGACTCGTGCGCCATCACGTGGCACCAGTGGCAGGCGGAGTAGCCGATCGAGAGCAGCACCGGCCGGTCCTCGGCCCGCGCAAGTGCAAACGCCTCGTCGCCCCACGGGAACCAGTCGACGGGGTTCTCCGCGTGCTGGAGGAGGTACGGACTCGTCTCGTCGCCGAGCCGATTCATCTTCCGCGGCGGCTCGAGAGCTTGCGGCCCAGCTCGACGAGCGCCGTGATCCCCGCGGCGAGGCCGAGGGCGACGACGAGGCCGAGCCACGGCTTGTCGGTGAAGACGCGCCCGCCGATGTAGCCGAGCAGGGCGGCGTACGTCGCCCAGATCGCCGCCGCGAGCCCGGCGAAGAGCGAGAACTTGAGCACGCTGTAGTGCACGCTCCCGGCGGTGAAGGTGGTTGCCGTGCGGCCACCCGGGATGAAGCGCCCGACCACGATCAGGTAGCCGCCGCGCTTCTGGAGGGTGCTCTCGGCCCAGCTCACCGCCTTCTTGCCCCGATCGCCACGGAAGAGCCGGTGCCCGAGGATCGAGCGGCCGAGCGAGCGGCCGATCCAGTACGCCGACGAGTCGCCGATGAACGCACCCAACCCGGCGGCGACGATCACGTAGCCGAGCACGAGGTCGCCCGACCCCGCGAGGACGCCCGCCGCGATCGCCGTCGACTCGCTCGGGACGACCGGGAACACGGCGTCGAGCGCCGCGAGCCCGAAGACGACCGCGTAGGCCCAGGGCCCCGTGATCAGCTCGTGGATCGAAGCCGCAACCACACCCCGAGCCTACAAGGAGATGTTCGACGCCACGCTCGCGCGCGCCTGGGGATGGATCAGACCAAGCAGGGCGTTCGGATAGCCCGCAGGCCAGGCTGGTTAGCCTGGTCAAGGGCTGGCCGGGCGATCCCGCGCCGTGTCTGAGCCACCAACCGGGCGTGTGCGCGTGTGGCGTCGACCATCTAGGCTCGCGGCGATGGAGTTCCGGCCGCTCACCGGCACCAGGGTCGTCGACCTCACGTCGTCCCTCGCAGGGCCGTACTGCACCGAGATGCTGGCCGCGCTCGGCGCCGACGTCGTCAAGATCGAGCACCCGGAGCGCGGCGACGAGGCCCGCGCCTGGGGCCCCGAGTTCTTCCCGGGCGGCAGCGTGATGTTCTTCGCCGCGAACGCCGGCAAGCGCTCGCTCGGGCTCGACGTGAAGCGCGGGCTGGAGGTGCTGTACCGGCTCACCGACCGGGCGGACGTGTTCATCCAGAGCCTCCGCCCGGGCGCAGCGACGCGGCTCGGGTTCGGCCCGGACGAGCTGCGCGCCCGCAACGAGCGGCTCGTCTACTGCTCGATCGGCTCGTTCGGACGCGAGGGGCCGCTCGCCGGGCGCCCCGGTTACGACCCGCTGATGCAGGCGTTCGGCGGGATCATCAGCGTCACCGGCGAGCCGGACCGCCCCGGTGTGCGCGTCGGGGTCTCGGCGATCGACCAGGGCACGGGGACCTGGGCCGCGCTCGGGATCGTCGCCGCGCTGCTCGAACGCGCGCAGACCGGTGCCGGCCGCGTCATCGACGTCTCCCTCTACGAGACGACGCTCGCGCTGCTCCCGTACCAGCTCGCCGAGACGATTGCGACCGGCGTAGTCCCGGCGCGCCACGGCACCGCCTTCCCGCTGATCGCGCCCTACGAGGTGTTCGACACCGCCGACGGGCAGTTGATGATCGCGGCGGCGAACGACCGGCTCTTCGCGCTCCTCTGCGACGCGGTCGGGCGGCCGGAGCTCGTCGCCGACCCCCGCTTCCGCACGAACCCCGACCGGGTCGCGAACCGCGACGAGCTGCTGCCGCTCCTGCGCGAGCCGCTCGCGGCCAGGCCTTCGGCCCACTGGCTCGAGGCGCTGGAGGAGATCCCCGTCGCGCCGGTCCACGACCTCCTCGAGGTGTCCAGGCATCCCCAGACGAAGGCGCTCGGGATCCTCCAGGAGCTCGACGGCCGCAAGGCGGTCGCGCCGCCGCTCTCGTTCGACGGCGAGCGGCTCGCGTACGCCTCCCCGCCGCCCCTGCTCGGCGAGCACGGCGCGGCGATCCTGCGCGAGGCCGGCTACTCGGATGCGGAGATCGGCGAGCTCGCCGCAGCCCGGATCGTCCGCCTGCCCGACGGTACGTAAGTCCCCGCAAGCCGATTCGGGGGCGCCCGGATGTAGGAGCGCCCGCCGCCCGTGAGGATTCGGACATGGATCCGACTCCGACAACCATCTCCGCGCCTGCGTTCTCGACCGACCGTGTCATCGACGTGATGAGTCCCGGCGTCCTCTCGTGCCCGCCCGAGACGCCGCTCCGCACGGCCGCCCGGATGATGGCGACCTACCAGGTGCACGCCATCTTCGTGTTCGCCTCGACCGACGACGACTCGCCGTTCTGGACCGTGCTCACCGACCTCGACCTGATCGAGGCCTCGCTGCCGGATATCGAACAGCGTACGGCCGGGGGCACAGCCCACGAGCACGTCGTGACCGTCGAGGCCGACGCGCCGATCGCACGCGCCGCACAGCTGATGTCCCAGCACCGGATCGCGCACCTCGTGGTCGTCAGCCCCGAGACCACACGCCCGCTCGGCGTCGTCTCGAGCCTCGACCTGGCGCGCGCGATCGCCGCCGACACCACGCCCTACGACAACAGCTACGCCGGTTGAGCGAGGGCCTGCCGCGCTAAGGTCCACGGCGATGTCCCATCCTTCGGCGTCGTTCAGCGCGATCATCCGGGTCCACATCGAGGACCGGCCCGGTGCGTTCGCGAAGCTCGCGGAGGCGATCGGCGACGCGGGCGGCTCGCTCGACGCGATCGACCTCGTGCGCGTGGGCAAGGGCGAGAAGGTGCGCGACGTCACCATCCTCGCCGCCGACACCGAGCACATCCAGCACATCGTCGACGCGGTTCGCGCGGTGCCGGGGATCGAGGTCGAGCACGTCTCCGACCGCACGTTCCTGCTCCATCTCGGCGGCAAGCTCGAGGTCACGCCGCAGAAACCCGATCAAGACGCGCGACGACCTCTCGATGGCCTACACGCCCGGGGTCGCGCGCATCTGCATGGCGATCCACGAGACGCCGAGCGCGGTCTGGAACCTGACGATCAAGCAGAACACGGTCGCCGTCGTCACCGACGGCACCGCGGTGCTCGGGCTCGGCGACATCGGGCCCGAGGCCTCGCTGCCGGTGATGGAGGGCAAGGCCGTCCTCTTCAAGGAGTTCGGCGGCGTCGATGCGTTCCCGATCGCGCTCGACACGAAGGACACAGACGAGATCGTGCGCGCCGTGCAGCTGATGGCGCCTGTCTTCGGCGGGATCAACCTCGAGGACATCGCCTCGCCGCGCTGCTTCGAGATCGAGCGGCGCCTGCGCGAGTCGCTCGACATCCCGGTCTTCCACGACGACCAGCACGGCACCGCCGTCGTCGTCCTCGCCGCGTTCGAGAACGCGCTCAGGCTCGTCGGCAAGAAGCCGGAGGACGTCAAGATCGTGCTCACCGGCGTCGGCGCGGCCGGGGTCGCGACGACGAAGATCCTGCTCGCCGCGGGCGCGCGGAACGTGATCGGCTGCGACCGCCACGGCGCGATCCACAAGGGCCGCAGCGACCTCGACGACGTGAAGCGCGAGTACGCGGAGCTCACGAACCCCGACGGCCTGCGAGGGAACCGCCGACGAGCTGCTCGTCGGCGCCGACGTCTTCATCGGCCTCTCCTCGCCCGGCGCCGTCAGCGTCGACGGCATCCGCAGCATGGCCGAGGGCGCGATCGTGTTCGCGATGGCCAACCCGACGCCCGAGGTGCTGCCCGAGGAGATCGACGGGCTCGCCGCGGTGATCGCGACCGGCCGCTCCGACTACCCGAACCAGATCAACAACGTGCTCGCCTTCCCCGGGATCTTCCGCGGCGCGCTCGACGTGCGCGCGACGCAGATCACCGAGGAGATGAAGGTCGCCGCGGGACGCGCGATCGCCGCCGTGATCCCCGAGGACGAGCTCGAGGCCGAGTACATCATCCCGAGCGTCTTCAACCGCGACGTCGCACCCGCCGTCGCGATCGCAGTCGCCCAGGCGGCCGAGGACAGCGGCGTCGCACGCAAGCGCCCGGCCCCCGCCGCCGCCCCGCAGTAGTCGCGAAAGGAGGAGCCATGCCGGAGGAAACGCTCACCGTCACCGACAACCGCACGGGTCAGACCGTCGAGGTCCCGATCGAGGACGGCGCGATCCACGCGACCGCGCTTCGCGAGCTCGGGCTGATGAGCTACGACCCGGCGTTCCTCAACACCGCCTCGACGAAGAGCACGATCACCTACATCGACGGCGACGTGGGGATCCTCCGCTACCGCGGCTACCCGATCGAGCAGCTGGCCGAGCAGAGCACGTACCTCGAGACCGCATACCTCCTGCTCTTCGGCGAGCTGCCGACCGAGGCCGAGCTCGCCGCCTGGACGCACGAGATCACCGTCCACACGTTCCTGCACGAGAACGTCAAGCGCCTGATGGAGGGCTTCCGCTACGACGCGCACCCGATGGGGATGTTCATCAGCGTGGTCGCCGCGCTCTCCACGTTCTACCCCGAGGCGAACCGCGTCACCGACCCGGGGAACCGGCTGGAGCAGATCCACCGGCTGATCGCGAAGGTGCCGACGATCGCCGCGTTCTCGTTCCGCCACAACCTCGGGCAGCCGTACGTCTACCCCGAGAACGACCTCGGCTTCACCGCCAACTTCCTCTCGATGATGTTCCGGATGGCCGAGCCGCGCTACGCGGTCGACCCGGTGCTGGAGCGCGCGCTCGAGGTGCTGTTCATCCTCCACGCCGACCACGAGCAGAACTGCTCGGCCAACGCGATGCGCTCGATCGGCTCGAGCCTCGTCGATCCCTACTGCGCGCTCGCGGGCGCGGCGGCCGCGCTCTACGGGCCGCTGCACGGCGGCGCCAACGAGGCCGTGCTGAAGATGCTGAACGAGATCGGCAGCGTGAAGAACGTGCCGGGGATGATCAAGCGGGTCAAGGACGGCGAGTTCCGCCTGATGGGCTTCGGCCACCGCGTCTACAAGAACTACGACCCGCGCGCGACGATCATCAAGCGCGACGGCCGACGAGGTGTTCGAGGTCACGGGCCGCAACCCGCTGCTCGACATCGCGCTCGAGCTCGAGAAGATCGCGCTCGAGGACGACTACTTCGTCTCGCGGAAGCTCTATCCGAACGTCGACTTCTACTCCGGGCTGATCTACCAGGCGCTCGGGCTGCCGGTCGCGATGTTCCCGGTCATGTTCGCGATCCCGCGGACGGCGGGCTGGCTCGCGCAGTGGCTGGAGCTGCTGACCGATCCCGAGCAGAAGATCGCCCGCCCGCTCCAGGTGTACCTGGGAGCGGGCGAGCGCGATTACGTGCCGATGGCCGAGCGGTCGGCTACGCCGGAGCCGGCGCCGGCTCTTCGATGAGCGAGACCGTGGCCGTCTTCTTGCGGGTCGGCGCGCCGAGCGCGTAGAAGATCACGCCGAGCGCGACGATGATCGCGAGCGGTATCAGCTGCGACGCCTCGTACTGCCAGCGCTGATGGGAGAAGCCGAGGTTGTCGAGTGCCGCGTTCGGATCGGACGTGCCGAGCCCCGGCCACAGCAGCACGACCGTCGCGAGCAGCGCCCAGCCCGTGGTGAGGACGCTCGACGATCCAGGCCACCGATGTCCCGCCCGGGATCTTGAACGGCCGCGGCACGTGGGAATGGCTGTAGCGCAGCTTCACGAGCGCCGGGAAGATCGCGAGGTAGGAGATCGTCGTCGTGGAGATCGCCAGGCCCAGCACCGCACTGAAGTACTTCTCGGAGCTCCCGGAGGTCAGCACAGAGGCGAAGATCATTACGAGCGTCGCAACGACGCCGGACAAGAGGTTGACGACGATCGGCGTGCCGAAGCGCTTCGAGAAGACGCCGAGCACGCGGGGTGCGGCACCGTCGTAGCCCGCGACCGCCTGGGTGCGGTCGGCGCCGATGATCCACGTCGCGCCGCTCGACATCAGGACCCAGATGAACCCGATCGCCGCGATGTCGCCGAGCACGTGCCCGGCTCCCGTCAGCGTCGCGGTGCCGTCGGAGGCGACCGAGCCGCCGTACACGGTGAAGACCGTCTTCATCGCATCGATGAAGCCGCCGAGGTTCGTGACCTGTCCTGTGGGCAGGACGAGCAGGATCAGGAGCACGGGGATCCCGTAGAGCAGGATCGAGGCGCCGGCCGCACGGAGGATCGTGAACGGCACGTCGCGCTTCGGGTTCTTCATCTCCTCACCGGCCGCGTTCGGAAGCTCGAAGCCGACGTAGTTGAAGAACAGTACGGGAACGGCGGCGATGAAGACCGCGTAGGTCGGCTTGAAGTCGCCGCCTCCGAAGCCGTGGACGCCGTGCTTGATCGCGTAGATCACGACCGAGAGTGAGAAGAACGCGAGCAGGCCGACGCGAGCGAAGGCGCCGATCGACGGGATCCACTTCCCTACGTTGAAGGAGAGGATCGCGCCCCACACCGCGAACCAGATGAAGCCGAGCAGGAAGACGTAGCGCCAGGGGTCGCTCGTTCCCGAGATGTCGGTGAAGAACGTCGAGAAGGTCGTGAGCGCAGTGATCGCGAGCACCCCGCCCAGCCAGATCGGGTTCGCGATCCAGTAGATCACCGCGTTGACCCCCGAGACGAAGCGACCGAACGCGAGCTTGGTCCACTCGTAACAGCCGCCCTCCTCCGGAAACGCTGCGCCGAGCTCGGCCGTGAGGAGTGCGTACGGCACGAAGAAGAGCACGCTCAGGAAGATCAGCCAGGTGAAGCCCTGGGCGCCGTTCGAGGCGACCGCGCCGAGCGTGTCCAGCCCGACGATCGTGCAGATCAGGAAGAAGAGGATGTCGAACCGGCCGAAGTGCTTCTTGAGCTTTGCCTTCTCTTCGAGCGCCGCCTGTGTGGTGACATCGACGAACTCGGACGGAACTGCGCCTGCTTCCACGTGAACCTCCCCGGGGTAGTCGGTTACGTCATCCGTTGCCATGCCTCGGCGAGGACGTCGCCGAGGATTCCCACGATCTCGTCGAACTCCGCCTGCCCCGCGACGAGCGGCGGGGAGATCTGGATCACCGGGTCGCCCCGGTCGTCGGCGCGGCAGATCAGGCCGCGATCGAACATCGCGGGCGAGAGGAAGCCGCGCAGCAGCGTCTCGCACTCCTCGTCGGAGAACGTCTCGCGCGTCTCCTTGTCCTTCACGAGCTCGATCGCATAGAGGTAGCCGGCTCCGCGCAGGTCGCCGACGATCGGCAGCTCGAGCAGCTGCGCGAGCGTCTCGCGGAAGCGCGGGCTCCTGCTCGCGCACGCGCTCGACGATCCGCTCGCGCTTCATGATCTCGATGTTCTTGAGCGCGATCGCGCTCATCACGGGATGGCCGCCGAACGTGATCCCGTGCGAGTACATGCTCGCCGACTCGAGAAACGGCTCCATCACGCGGTCGGTTGCGATCACGGCGCCGATCGCCGCGTACGACGAGGAGAGGCCCTTCGCGCAGCAGATGATGTCGGGCCTGATGTCGTAGCGCTCGGAGCCGAACCAGTAGCCGAGCCGGCAGAAGCCGGTGATCACCTCGTCGGCCGAGAGCAGGATGTCGTAGCGGTCGCAGAGCTCGCGCACGCCGCGCCAGTAGCCCTCGGGCGGCGTGAAGCAGCCGCCGGCGTTCTGCAGCGGCTCCATGTGGACCAGGCAGACCGTCTCCGGGCCCAGCTCGAGAATCGCCGCCTCGAGGTCCGCGACGAGATACGCCGTGAACTCGGCCTCGGTCTCTCCGGCCGGGCGGTGGTAGCGGTTCGTGTTCTCGACGTGGCGCACCTCCGGCACGAGCGGGAGGAACGGCTCGCGGATCGCGTCGATCCCGTTCAGCGAGAGGGCGCCCATCGTGGTGCCGTGGTAGGCGACCTTGCGTGCGATCGCCTTCGTCCGGCCGCGCTTCCCGTCTCGCGCCTGGTAGAACTGCCGCGCGAGCTTCCACGCCGACTCGACGGACTCGGAGCCGCCGGAGACGAAGAAGACGCGGTTCAGGTCCCCCGGGGCGAGCGAGGCGACCTCGGCAGCGAGCTCGATCGCACGCGGGTGTGCGTACGACCAGTTGGTGTAGAACGGCAGCTCGCGCATCTGCTCGAGCGCGGCCTGCCCGATCTCCTCGCCGAAGCCGTAGCCCAGGTTGACGGAGAAGAGCCCGGCCAGCGCGTCCAGGTACCGCTTCCCGTTCGAGTCCTCGAGATAGCAGCCGTCGCCGCGGACGATGATCGGCACCTCGCCGTCGCCGCCCATGCGGGTGAAGTGCATCCAGAGGTGGTCGCGCGCGGCTTTCTGTAGGTCGAGTTTCGTCGGCTCCTTCAATGCCATCAGGCGAGACTCACCGCCACGTGCTTCACCTGGGTGTACTCCTCCACCGAGTACATCGACATGTCCTTGCCGTAGCCGGACTCCTTGTAGCCGCCGTGCGGCATCTCGGAGGTGATCGGCAGGAGGTGGTCGTTGACCCACACCGTGCCGAATTGAAGGCGACGGGCCGCGTTCATGGCTCGGGCGACGTCGCGCGTGAACACGGAGGCGGCGAGCCCGTAGCGGACGTCGTTCGCCATCGCGATCGCCTCGTCGTCGCCGTCGAACCGCTGCACCGTCACGACGGGGCCGAACACCTCGTTCTGGACGATGTCGGCGTCCTGGGCGACGTCGGTGACGATCGTCGGCGAGACGAAGAAGCCGCGCTCGCCGACGGTGCCGCCGCCGGTCAGGATCGTCGCCTTCGCCGCGGTGGCGCGCTCGAGGAAGCCGAGCACGCGCTCCTGCTGGGCCTGCGAGATCACCGGGCCCATCTCGACGTCATCGCCGTCGGCCGGGTCGCCGACCTTCAACGACTCGACCGCGGGCACGAGCTCCTCCAGGAGCTTGTCGTAGAGCTTCGCGCCGACGAGCACCCGCGAGCCGGCGGTGCAGTCCTGGCCGGAGTTCCAGAAGGCGGCGAGCCGGATCGCCTGGGCGACCTGCTCGGGGTCGGCGTCGTCGAAGATCACCATCGGCGCCTTGCCGCCGAGCTCGAGGTGCACGCGCTTGAGCGTGTCGGAGGCGTTGCGGGCGATCGCCTTGCCGGTCGAGACGTCGCCGGTGAGCGAGACGAGCCCGATCGCGCGATGCTCGACGAGCCCCGAGCCGACCGGGACGCCGTCGCCGGTGATCACGTTGAGCACGCCGGCGGGAATCGCGTCCTTCGCCAGCTCGAGGAACCTGATGATTGAGAGCGGCGTCGTCTCGGCCGGCTTCAGGATCTGGCAGTTGCCGGCCGCGAGCGCGGGGCCGAGCTTCCAGACGGCCATCATCAGCGGGTAGTTCCAGGGCATGATCCCGGCGACGATCCCGATCGGCTCGCGCCGGACCATCGAGGTGTAGCCCTTGATGTACTCGCCGGTCGCCTTCCCTTCGAGGTTCCGGGCGGCGCCCGCGTAGTAGCGGAGGTTGTCGGCCGCGAACGGCATCTCGTCGCGCGAGGCCATCAGCGGCTTGCCGACGTTCAGCGACTCGAGCTGCGCGAGCTCCTCGGCGTGATCGTCCATCACGTCTGCGAGCTTGAGGAGCACCTCGGAGCGCTCCTTCGGCGTCGACTCTGCCCACTCCGGCTGCGCCTTGCGGGCAGCCGCGACGGCGCGCTCGACGTCGGCCGCGGTGCCGCTCGGCACCTCGGCGATCGTCTCTCCCGTCGAGGGGTTCAGCACCTCCATCGTGCCGCCCTCGACAGCGTCGACGCTCTCGCCGCCGACGAAGTTCTTGAACTGGGAAACCGTGACGCTCACAACTGACCTCCGTTCAGACGACAGGGCCAGCCTAGCCCGAGCGCGCTGCGGGGACAATCCCGGGATATTGACTACCGGCGGCAGATCGCCGATTGTCGTCCCCTCAGGGGGTATCGGGAGAGGAGCGCGAGATGGCACGGACACCGTTGATGCGGTCGTTACAGCGTCTGGCCCGCGAGCACCGCGAGGCCGCGGCGCTCGGGATCAGCCCGGCAGAGGTTCGTGAGCGAACGCTGACGCGGAGAGAGCTCGTCAAGCGCGGCGGGCTGATCGGCGCGGCCGTGATGCTCGGAGGCCCGACGGCGCTCGCGCAGGCGAGCCGCGCCGCCGTGGGCTGGAACCGCTCGCGGATCGCGATCGTCGGTGGCGGCATCGCCGGGCTCTCGGCCGCGCTGCGCCTCCAGGACAAGGGGCTCGGCTCGACGGTCTACGAGGCCTCCGACCGGATCGGCGGGCGCATGCACTCCGACCGCAGCGGCTACTTCTCGAACGGCCAGGTCGCCGAGTTCTGCGGCGAGCTGATCGACACGGGCCACACCACGATCCGCAAGCTCGCGAAGCGCTTCCACCTCCCGCTCACCGACCTGATCGCAGCCCAGCCCGACGGAACCGACGACACCTACTGGTTCCTCGGCGGCTACTACACCCAGGCCCAGGCCGACGACGACTTCGCCTCGATCTCCGACGTCCTCGTCGCCGACACGAACGCGGCCGACTACCCGACGCTCTACAACAGCTACACCGACGCCGGGAAGGCGCTCGACCATCTCAGCGTCTACGACTGGATCGAGAGCCGCGTCCCGGGTGGGCACTCGTCGCGGTTCGGCCGGCTGCTCGACGCGGCCTACACCGAGGAGTACGGCTCCGACACCTCGCAGCAGGCGTCGCTGAACCTGCTCTACCTGCTCGGGTTCCAGCCGGACGGGCTCACCGACTTCGCGATGTTCGGCGCCTCCGACGAGCGGTACCACATCACCGGCGGCAACGAGCAGCTCCCGGAGGCGATCGCAGCGACGCTCTCCGACGTCCGCACCGGCTGGCAGATGACGTCGGTCTCGACGAACCGCGACGGCACGGTCGCCCTGCGCTTCTCGACCGACTCCGGCTCGACGACGGTGACCGCCGACCAGGTGATCCTCGCGCTGCCGTTCAGCGTGCTGCGGACGCTCGACTACTCGAAGGCCGGCTTCGACACCCTGAAGAAGACGGCGATCACGCAACTGGGTGCGGGGCGGAATACGAAGCTGCAGCTCCAGTTCAAGGACCGCTACTGGAACAGCAGGGGCCCGTGGGGCCGCTCGACGGGGAACCTCTTCACCGACATCGGGATCCAGAACACCTGGGAGTCGACGCGCGGCCAGGGCGGCGCGTCGGGGATCCTCAACGACTACTCCGGCGGCAGCGTCGCGGGCGGATACCACCCGTCGACGCCGTACTCGAACGCGGCCCAGAACCCGCAGGTCACCGCGTACGCGACCGCGTTCCTCTCGCAGCTCGAGACGGTGTACCCCGGGATCACGAAGCACTGGAACGGCAAGGCGACGCTCTCGACGCCGTTCCGCGACCCGAACCTGCTCTGCTCGTACTCGTACTGGAAGGTCGGCCAGTACACCGGCTTCTCCGGCTACGAGGGCGCACCGCAGGGGAACGTCCACTTCGCCGGCGAGCACTGCTCGACGGACTTCCAGGGCTACATGGAGGGCGGCGCCTCCGAGGGGATCCGTGCGGCGAACGAGATCCTGGACGCGCTGAGGTAGCGGTTACTCGAAACCCGACGAATCGACCTTGTCGGCGACGATCCTGACGCCGATCCGCGTTTCCGTGTCCGTGCGGTACGGATAGCTGTCCACGCCCAGGTACTTCTTCGCAAGCTTGTCGATCTGCGCGTCGGCGCCCTCGGTGACGAACTCCGCGCGGCCGGAGATCGAGACCCACTTGTGCGTGTCCGCCGGGTCGACGACGACGAGCGAGATGCGCGGGTCGTTGCGGAGGTAGCGCTCCTTGGCGCGGGCGACCGCGGTGTTGAAGCCGACGTAGCCGTCGGCGACGTCCACCCACACGATCGTCGAGTGGAGCGAGCCGTCGGGCCGCAGGTCGGTGACGACGCCGACGTACGGGTTGTCGTCGACGAAGGCCAGCTGCTGCTGGGTCAGAGCCATGGTCGTGTCCACCTTTCTTCGAAGAAGTCCCCCTCGACGTTAACGCACTGGCGCGATAGCGTCTTCCCTGATGGGTCTCCTGATCGGGACACGTAAGGGCCTCTTCGCCTTCACCGACCGCGGCGAGCTGCGCGGCCCCTTCCTCGAGGGCTGGGCCGTCTACCACGCGGTCTCGCACGACGGCGTCGTGTACGCGGCGGCGAACAGCCCGTTCTTCGGCGCCACGGTGCAGCGCACGACCGACGGCGGCGAGACGTGGGAGCGCGGCGAGCCGCTCGGAATGCCGGAGGAGAGCGGGCTCACGATGAACGCCGCCTGGCACGTCGAGCCCGCGGGCGAGCGGCTGTGGCTCGGCTGCGACCCGGGCGCGCTGTTCTCCTCCGACGACGGCGGCGAGACGTGGACGGTAAACGCGGCACTGCTCAATCATCCGACCCGCGAGCGCTGGCAGCCCGGCGCGGGCGGGATGTGCCTCCACTCGATCCAGGTCGCGCCCGACGGGACGCTCTACATCGCGATCTCCGCCGCGGGCGCGTTCCGCTCCGACGACGGCGGCGAGACCTTCACGCCGATCAACAAAGACGTCGCCGCGGACTTCAACCCGGAGAACCAGTATCCCGAGGTCGGCCAGTGCGTCCACAAGCTGCTCGTCCACCCCGCGCGGCCGGAGCGGCTCTGGCAGCAGAACCACTGCGGCGTCTACCGCTCCGACGACCGCGGCGACAACTGGGAGCGGCTCGACGGCAACGGGCTCCCGAGCGACTTCGGCTTCGGGATCGCGCTCGATCCGGCCGACCCCGACACGGCCTGGGTGATCCCGGAGGAGGGCGCCGGCAACCGCGTCACCGTGGGCGGGCGCGTGAGCGCCTACCGAACGCGCGACGGCGGCGCGAGCTGGGAGCTCGACGCGGCCGGCCTGCCCGAGCGCGGCTGGACCGGCGTGCTGCGCGAGGCCACCTCCTTCGACTCGTACGGGGTCTACTTCGGCACGCAGAGCGGCTCGGTCTTCACGCGCGGCCACCAGGCCGACGGCTGGGAGGAGGCGGCGAGCCAGCTTCCGCCGATCCTCTCGGTCGAGTCCGGCTCGTGGTCGTAGTCCTGCTGCCGAGCCAGCTCGAGAACGAGGCGGGCGGGCGCCGGCGGTTCGAGGTCGAGGCCGACACCCCGCGCGCGGCGCTGCACGAGCTGCCGGTCGCCGACCTCCTGTTCGACGAGCGAGGCGTGCTGCGTCCGCTCGTGCGGGTGTACGTCGACGGCGAGGACGCGCGCGAGTCGCTCGACGAGCCGGTCGCCGCAGGCGCGACGATCCGCCTGATCGCAGCGATCGCCGGTGGCTGAGACCCTCACGCCGCCGCGCGAGCGAGAGCGGACGGGCAGGGGCACCGGCCACGGCGACGCATGGAAGGTGATCGTGCTGAACGACAACCACAACACCTTCGAGGGAGTGGCGTTCGCCATCGCGAGCGTGATCCCCGGCGTCGACTACGACGGCGGGATGCGACTCGCGACGAAGATCCACAACACGGGCCGAGCCGTCGTGTGGTCAGGTCACCAGGAACAGGCCGAGCTCTACTGGCAGCAGCTCGAAGCGCGAGGCCTGACGATGGCCCCGCTCGGCTCCTAACGCGACGATCTTTGAACGGGGCTCCGCAGCGCCCGCCAGATCGCGAGGTTCCACGCGATCGGCCCACCAACGAACGCGAGCACCAACAGGTCGGCAACTACAGGGACTCGCGATCCGCCACGGTTGGACTCGGCAAGCGAGACGGCGCCGACAATGGCGATCAACTCGACCACGACATGGTGAGGTATGACCTGACCGGACTCGTTACATCCCCCCGGCGGCGTAGCGCGCTGAGGCCGATCCAGATCGCGCTCACGAGGAAGGCGAGCATGAACCCGCCAAGCCAAACCGGGAATACCTCGACGGCCGCCGTAGTTCATTTTGTATAGTTACTAGCACCCAATGAACCAGGAGAGCCCGACTGTGACTTCACTGCTGCTCGTTCCGTTGGAAGACATCGTCGTCTTCCCGAACATGACCGTGACCCTGCCCGTCGAGGTGGGCGACGAGGAGCGCGTGCTGCTCGTGCCCGTCCACGAGGGCGAATACGCCAAGGTCGGCACCATCGCCGAGGTGTCCGACACCGTCCGCCTGCCCGGCGGCGCCCGCGCGGCGCAGCTGACCGGCCTCCACCGCGGAGTCGCCGGTGCGGCGCACACCGATTCCGCCGGCCGCCTGCGCGTCGAGGTCGAGGAGCGCCCCGACGAGGAGCTGCCCGGGATCAAGACCCGCGAGCTCGAGCGCGAGTACCGCGCGATCGCCGAGGAGATCCTCGAGCTGCGCGGCGACGACGGCCGCGTCGCGGCCTTCCTCCGCGCGATCGTCGAGCCCGGCACGCTGGCCGACACCGTCGGCTACTCGCCCGACTTCAGCTTCGCCCAGAAGACGAAGGTGCTCGAGGCCGTCGACGTCGTCGAGCGGCTGACCCTCGCCGTCGAGCTGCAGCGCGAGCGCCTCGCCGAGATGCAGGTGCGCAAGCGCATCCGCGACGACGTCGAGGAGGGCGCCGCGAAGCAGCAGCGCGACTACATCCTCCGCAAGCAGATGGAGTCGATCCGCAAGGAGCTCGGCGAGGACGACGGCTCCGCCGCCGACGACTATCGCGCGAAGATCGAGGAGTCCGGGATGCCCGAGACCGTCCGCGAGCAGGCCGAGCGCGAGCTCGCGCGGCTCGAGCGGATGGGCGACCAGACCGGCGAGTCCTCGATGATCCGCACCTACCTCGACTGGCTGCTGGCCGTGCCGTGGGGGAAGCGCTCCGAGGAGCGGCTCGACCCGATCCACGCGCGTGAGGTGCTGGACGCCGACCACGCGGGCCTCGACGACGTCAAGTCCCGGATCGTCGAGTACCTCGCCGTGCGCAAGCTGCGCGAGGAGCGCGGGATCAAGGAGGACAAGCGCTCCGGCGCGATCCTGACCCTGATCGGCCCTCCTGGCACCGGCAAGACCTCGATCGGCGAGTCGATCGCGCGTGCCCTGAATCGCGAGTTCGTCCGCATGTCGCTCGGCGGCATCCGCGACGAGGCGGAGATCCGCGGGCACCGGCGCACCTACATCGGCGCGCTGCCGGGGCGGCTCGTCCGCGCCCTGCGCGACGCGGGGACGATGAACCCGGTGATCCTGCTCGACGAGGTCGACAAGGTCGGCGCCGACTGGCGCGGCGATCCGTCCGCGGCACTGCTCGAGGTGCTCGACCCGGCGCAGAACCACTCGTTCCGCGACCACTACCTCGACGTCGAGCTCGACCTCTCGGAGGTCGTGTTCATCGCCACGGGCAACGTCGCCGACACGATCCCGGGGCCGCTCCTCGACCGCATGGAGGTGATCCGCTTCGACGGATACACCGTCGACGAGAAGGTCGCGATCGCGCGCGGGTACCTGTGGCCGCGGCAGAGCGAGCGCAACGGCCTGCTCGAGGGCGAGGTCGAGATCTCGGACGAGCTGCTGGAGCTGATCGTCTCCCAGTACACGCGCGAGGCCGGCGTCCGCCAGCTCGAGCGTGAGCTCGGGACGCTGCTCCGGAAGACCGCGACCGGCATCGCCTCGGGCAAGACCGAGCCGCCGGTGACCGTCGACGAGCCCGCCGTGCGCGACGCGCTGAAGCGGCAGCGGTTCTTCCAGGAGGCGGCCGAGCGCACCGCGGTGCCCGGCGTCGCAACCGGCCTCGCCGTCACCGGCGCGGGCGGCGACGTGCTGTTCGTCGAGGCGACGCGGATGCCGAGCGCGTCCGAAGGGCTCGTGCTCACGGGCCAGCTCGGCGACGTGATGAAGGAGTCGGCGCAGATCGCCCTCTCCTACGTCCGCAGCCACGCGACCGAGCTCGGGATCGAGGAGAGCCTGTTCGAGAACGCCACCTTCCACGTGCACGTCCCGGCGGGCGCGATCCCGAAGGACGGCCCGAGCGCGGGGATCACGATGACGACGGCGCTGGCCTCGCTCCTCACGGGGCGCCCGGTGAAGCACACCGTCGGGATGACCGGCGAGGTGACCCTCCAGGGGCGCGTGCTGCCGATCGGTGGGCTCAAGCAGAAGGCGCTCGCCGCGCACGCCGCCGGCCTGACCGACGTGATCGTCCCCGAGCGGAACAGGGCCGACCTCGACGACATCCCCGAGGATGTCCGCAACGAGATGGCCTTCCACCCGGTGATGAGCCTAGGCGAGGTGCTCGAGCTCGCACTCGAGCCGCTTCCCAATCACCGGCTCTCTGACGCCCCGCTGGCGTCGTGAGGCCGGAGGGGACAGTGCAGGTAGCACGGACCCGTAGAGCATCGCGGCGTCAGCGGGGCGAGGCCGTCGCGGAGGCCGGCTCCGCCGGCCGTGAGCGACGGCCGGTCACGGAGCCGGGACATGCGCTGTCGTAGCTGCGCGCCGATGCCCGAGGAGATCCGCCGCGCGGCGGATCTCCTCGAGCGGCGCTGGCTGCTCTCGCTGCTCTGGGCGCTCCATTCGGGACTCGTCCGGTTCGGTGAGTTCAAGCAGGCGCTCGACGGCGTCCCGCCGCGAACGCTCGCGCTCCGGCTCGTCGAGCTCGAGGACGCGGGGCTCGTCGAGCGGCGCGTGATCGACGCGCGTCCACCGCGGGTCGAGTACCGGCTCACGCCGGCCGGCGAGCGGCTCGGCGAGGTCGTCGAGGCCGTTTCCGCCTTCGCCGCGCGCTAAGACGGGCGATGCCACACCGGGCCGCGTCCGGCTGGTGGCCCAGACGCACCCGGCATGGCATCGACCGTCTAGCCTGAGCGGCATGCGCCGCCTGCTGCCGCTGATCTGCCTCGTCGTCGCGGTCGACACGATCCTCTACGCGGCGCTGACCCCGCTGCTCCCGCACTATTCGCAGCTCTACGGGCTCTCGAAGGCCGGAGCCGGGCTGCTCGCGGCGATGTACGCGATCGGCGCGCTCGCCGGCGGCCTGCCCGCCGGCGCGATCGCTTCGCGGCTCGGCTCGCGGGCGGCGGTGCTCGGCGGGCTCGCGCTGATGGCGGTCGCGAGCCTCGCGTTCGGCTGGAGCGGTGCGATCGAGGCGCTCTGGGCCGCGCGGTTCCTGCAGGGCGTCGGGAGCGCGCTCACCTGGACGGGTGCGCTGTCATGGCTCGGAACGACGACGCCGAGCGCCCGCCGCGGAGCGGCAATGGGCACGGCGATGGCGGCGGCGGTCGTCGGCGCACTGCTCGGCCCCGTGCTGGGAGCCGCCGCGAGCATCGTCGGAACCCGCGGCGCGTTCACCGCCGTCTCCGTCTTCGCCGCCGCGCTCGGGCTCTGGGCGCTGCGGATGCCGCCGGCGCCGGCCGACCCACAGCCGCTGTCTCTCGCCTTCCGCGCGCTGCGCGACCGCGGCATCCTGATCGGGCTCTGGCTGACCACACTGCCGGCGCTGCTGTTCGGCGTCCTCTCGGTGCTGATGCCGCTCGCGCTCGCCGGCGTCGGCTTCGGCGCAGTCGGGATCGGCGCGATCTGGCTTGCCACCGCCGGAGCCGAGGCGGTGCTCAATCCCGTGCTCGGCCGGATCAGCGACCGGCGCGGGCCGCTCGTGCCGGTGCAGGTCGCGCTCGTCGCGTGCATCGCGGTCTCGCTCCTGCTCGCCCTGCTCACCGGCCGCATCGCGCTCGTCGTGCTCACGCTCCTGGCGGGCGTCGCCTACGGCGCCTTCTACACCCCCGGCCTCTCCGTCCTCTCGCACACCGCCGAGCACATCGGCCTCGCCCAGGGGCTCGTGTTCGCGCTCATGAACCTGGCCTGGGCGATGGGGAACTCGGTCGGGCCGCTCGCGGGCGGCGCGCTCGCGGACGCGGTCGGCGACGCGCTCCCGTACGTGCTCGGCGCGGTTGTCTGCGCGGCGACGCTCGTCTTCGTCCGCCGGCTACAGCATGAACGCGCCGCCGTTCTGGTCGATCGCCTGGCCGGTGACGCCGCGGGCGTCGGGCGAGAGTAGCCAGCGCACCGTCCCCGCGATGTCCTCCGGCTTGCTCATCCGGCCGAGCGGCACGGCCTTCATCGCCTCGGCGTAGGCCTCCTCCCTCGTGCCGCCGATCGCCTCGGCAAAGCCGTCGATTCCCTCCCATGCCATGCTCGTGTCGACCCACCCGGGGCAGATCGCGTTCACCTGGACACCGTCCGGGCCGAGCTCCGCGGCGAAGGAGCGCACGAGCCCGAGCAGCCCGGCCTTCGAGGCGCAGTAGCCCGTGTAGCCCGGCACGCCGATCCGGGCGAGGATCGAGGCGACCACGACGATGTGACGCGCCCCCAGGCGCTCCGCAGAGCGCGCGCACCAGTACGTGCCCGTGAGGTTCGTGGCGACGAGATCCTCGAACCGGTCGCCCGGGCCGGGCTCGTTCGGCCCGCCGATCCCCGCGTTGGCGACGAGCGCGTCGAGCGGCCCGATCCGGTCGAACACCGCCTCGACCTGCCCGCGATCGCGGATGTCGCAGGCGTGGCCCTCCCCCACGTCGAGCCGCGACACGTCGCGCGCGAGTGTGCTCACCCGAGCGCCGTCGGCGACGAGGCGCGTTGCGATCGCCCGCCCGATCCCGGTCCCCGCGCCGGTCACGACGACGTGCATTTCCTTGACGTTCACGGTTGCGCACCCTACCCTGCCTGTGGGCGCGATTCCGCGCAGGGAAGCCGAGCGAGAGGAGGACTGCACCGATGACTGTCGATCTGCACCTCTCGCCTCGCGCCACCTAGCCCTTCTGAACGGGGCCGGGACGGCGCGTCCGTCCTGCACTCACGTTCGAAGGAGAAGCGCTTGTCTTTGATCGAGCTCGGTTGGGGCCCTGACCTCGCCGAACACTTCCAGGAGCACGCCGCCGCCGGCCTCGTCGCCGGCCGGATCGCCGTGCCGCACCGCGGCAGCTACCTCGTCCTCGTGGACGACGGCGAGCTGACCGCCGAGATCTCGGGAAAGCTCCGCCACGATGCTGCGCCCGGCGAGCTGCCCGCCGCCGGCGACTGGGTCGCCGTCGCCGCCCGCACCGACGAGGGCACCGGCACGATCCACGCCGTCCTCCCGCGCCGCAGCGCGGTCGTCCGCAAGGCCGCCGGGAACCCGACCGAGGCGCAGGTCGTCGGCGCCAACATCGACACCGTGTTCCTCGTCACGTCGCTGAACGACGACCTCAACCTCCGCCGCCTCGAGCGCTACCTGGCGACGGCGTGGGAGAGCGGCGCACAGCCTGCGATCCTGCTCACCAAGGCCGACCTGTCCGACGACCCGGCGGCGGCCACCGCCGAGGTCCAGTCGATCGCCTACGGCGTGCCCGTTCACGCGATCTCCACGGTCACGGGCGAGGGGATCGCCGAGCTCGACGTCTACCTCGGCGAGGGCAAGACGGTGGCGCTGATCGGCTCGTCGGGCGTCGGCAAGTCGACGCTCGTGAACCATCTCGCCGGCCGCGAGCTGCTCGCGACGCAGGAGATCCGCGAGAGCGACGGCCGCGGCCGTCACACGACCTCGCACCGCGAGCTCGTGCCGCTTCCCGGCGGCGGGCTCGTGCTCGACACGCCCGGGATGCGCGAGCTCCAGCTCTGGGAGTCGACCGAGGGGATGCAGGAGGCTTTCGACGACGTCGAGGACCTCGTCGACCGGTGCCGCTTCGCCGACTGCGGCCACAGCGTCGAGCCCGGCTGCGCGATCCAGGCGGCGCTCGCTGCGGGAACGCTCGCCCCGGAGCGCTACGAGAGCTGGGTCAAGCTCCAGCGCGAGCTGGCGCACCTGGAGCTGAAACAGGGCGGGCGCGCGCTCGCCGAGGCCCGCAAGGCCCGGCGAGCGTTCGCCAAGAAGCTCCGGACGACCGCCTGGTGAAGGAGGGTTGGCGCGGAATTCGGCCGCCGTCGGGGGCGCGCCAGACCAAGCCGGGCAGTGCGGGCGGTCGTGGCGCGTAGCAGCGCTACGCGGCGCGGCCGAACGTGCTGATCCGGCGCCGCGTCTGGGGCGTCATCCGGCACGGCCGTGTTTCGCGCCAAGCCTCTCCTAGGTGCTCTCCTTCATCGGCGGCGCCGGGCGCACGATCGCGTAGACGAGGCTGCCGACGACGGGGAAGATCAGGATCGCCACGAGCCACGCCGCGAGGTGCCAGCCCGACACCAGGTGGCGTCGAAACCGGCTGATCAGGTCGTAGATCGAGTAGACGATCACGCCGAGGATGAACAGGGCGATCAGGACGTACAGGATCGTCAAGAACACTAGGCCGGCCTCGCCTCGAGCTCGTGCTTGATCGCCCGGAGCTGGAACGCGAGGAAGATCTCCGCGATCCCCTTCACGATGCAGTAGACGCCGACGATCGTGACGAGCAGGACGACCGAGTTGGTGACGTCGTTGACGGCCCACGCGCCCAGGCCGATCTCGATCAGGCCCATGATCAGGCCGAGCCACCAGTACTGCCGGTGCGTGTTCATGAACGCGCGGATCACGTCCAGGACGCCCGCGATCAGGAAGAGCCAGCCGACGAGCATCGAGAGCGCGAGCACGGTGTTGTACGGGTCGGCGAAGGCGACGATCCCGGCTGCGATCGCGACGATCCCGCCGAAGATGAAGAGCCACTTCCAGCCGCCCGGCGCCGCCGAGGACGCGAAGATGAAGTTGAAGCCGACGAAGATGAACGCGATCCCCGCGAGGATCCCGAGCACGTCGAGCGTGTCCGTACGGATCGAGAAGACCAGGAAGCCGAGGACCACGAGCGCGATCCCTGCGGTGAGCAGCCAGCCCCACATCCTTGCCGCCTGCTCCGTTGTCGGCACCCCTGCGGACATGTCACTCCTTTCGTCGCGGTGGGAGGATTATCTCAGGAGGTTCCGGACGAGGAAGGCCAGATTCGCCGGCCGCTCGGCCAGCCTCCGCATCAGGTACGGGTACCAGTCGGGCCCGAACGGCGTCGCGACGAGCACCTTGTAGCCCGCGGCGGCGACCTCGCGCTGGAGCCCGCTGCGGACGCCGTAGAGCATCTGGAACTCGAAGCGGTCCGGCTCGATCGCCCGCTCCTTCGCGAACTCGCGCACGCGGGCGATGATCTTCTCGTCGTGGGTCGCGACGCCGATGTAGGCGCCGCCGAGCAGCGCCGTCTCGACGAGCTCGACGTAGTTCCTGTCCACATCGGCCTTGTCCGGGAAGGCCACCTCCGGCGGTTCGAGGTAGGCGCCCTTGACGATGCGCAGGTTCGGCTGCAGCGGCAGCAGGTCGTCGAGATCGCGCTTCGTGCGGTAGAGGTAGGACTGCAGCACGGTGCCGACGCCGTCGTGGCCCGACTCGCGCAGGCGCCGGTAGATCCGGAGCGTGGCGTCGACGAGGCTCGACTGCTCCATGTCGATCCGCAGGAAGCTGCCGAGCGCCTCCGCCTCCGCGACGAGCCGCTCGACGTTCGCGTAGGCGAGCTCCTCGTCGACCGCCAGCCCGAGGTGCGTGAGCTTGAGCGAGACGTTCGCGTGCAGGCCCTCGTCGACGAGCCGCCGGATCACCTCCTCGTAGCGCGCGGTGACGGCCTCGGCCTGGCCGCTGTCCTCGACCGCCTCGCCGAGGATCGTCGTGTTCGCGGCGAGCCCTTCGTCGTTGAGGCGCCGCAGCACCGCGACGCACTCGTCGAGCGTGTCGCCGGCGACGAAACGGGCCGCGCCGAAGCGCATTCCGTGCTGCTGCGCGAGCGCTCCGAGCCGCGGGCTCTCCGAGACGCTCAGCAGCGCCGAGCGCGCGATCCCTTCGACGGTCGGAATCCTCACGGACGCGATCCTACGGCTACTGTGAGTGTGTGGCCCGCCGCGACGACCTCCGCAACGTCGCCATCGTCGCGCACGTCGACCACGGCAAGACGACCCTCGTCGACGCGATGCTCTGGCAGTCCGGCTCGTTCCGCGAGAACGAGGACGTGGCCGAGCGGGTGATGGACTCGACCGATCTCGAGCGCGAGAAGGGGATCACGATCCTCGCCAAGAACACCTCCGTCCGGCACGGCGAGGTGAAGATCAACATCATCGACACCCCCGGCCACGCCGACTTCGGCGGCGAGGTCGAGCGCGGCCTGACGATGGTCGACGGCGTGCTGCTGCTCGTGGACGCGAGCGAGGGCCCGCTGCCGCAGACGCGCTTCGTGCTGCGCAAGGCGCTCGAGGCGCGGCTCCCCGTCGTGCTCGTCGTCAACAAGGTCGACCGTCCCGACGCGCGGCCGCAGGAGGTCGTGGACGAGGTCTACGAGCTCTTCCTCGACCTCGACGCGGACGAGAGCCAGATCGAGTTTCCGATCGTCTACTGCAACGCGCGCGAGGGTCGCGCCGGCCCTGCGCCCGACGCGCTCGCCGACGATCTCGCGCCGCTGTTCGAGGTGATCCTCGAGACGGTGCCGCCGCCCGAGTACGACCCCGAGCATCCGCTCCAGGCGCTCGTCACGAACCTCGACGCCTCGCCGTACGTCGGCCGGCTCGCGCTCTGCCGGATCCGCCACGGCACGATGCGCAAGGGCGCAGCAGATCGCGTGGTGCCGTGCCGACGGGACGATCGAGAGCGCGAAGCTGACCGAGCTCTACGTCACCGACGCGCTCGACCGGGTCTCGGCCGACGAGGCGGGGCCGGGCGAGATCGTCGCGATCGCCGGCCTGCCCGAGGTCACGATCGGCGAGACGATCGCCGACCCCGACGACCCGCGGCCGCTGCCCGTGACCACGGTCGACGAGCCGTCGCTCTCGATCACGCTCGGGATCAACACCTCGCCGCTCGCAGGCACCGAGGGCGACAAGGTGACCGCGAGCATGCTGAAGGCCCGGCTCGAGCAGGAGCTCGTCGGCAACGTCGCGCTCCGCGTCACCCCCACCTCGCGCCCGGACGCCTGGGAGGTGCAGGGCCGCGGCGAGCTGCAGCTCGCGGTGCTGGTCGAGATCATGCGGCGCGAGGGCTTCGAGCTCACCGTCGGCAAGCCGGAGGTGCTGACGAGGCAGATCGACGGGAAGCGGAACGAGCCGGTCGAGCGCGTCGCGATCGACGTGCCCGAGGACTACATCGGCGTCGTCACGCAGCTCCTCGCGCTGCGCAAGGGCCGGATGCAGCAGATGGTCAACCACGGCACCGGCTGGGCGCGGATGGACTACCTCGTGCCCGCGCGCGGCCTGATCGGCTTCAGGACCGAGTTCCTCACCGAGACACGCGGGGCCGGGATCATGCACCACGTGTTCGAGCGCTGGGAGCCCTGGCACGGCGAGCTCCGCACCCGTCCCACCGGCAGCCTCGTCGCCGACCGCAGCGGACAGGCGGTCGCATTCGCACTGCACGCGCTGCAGGAGCGCGGCACGATGTTCGTCGCGCCCGGCGATCCACGTCTACGAGGGCATGGTCGTGGGCGAGAACGCCCGCGCCGAGGATCTCGACGTCAACGCCTGCAAGGAGAAGAAGCTGACGAACATGCGCTCGTCGACCTCCGACGAGCTCGTCCGCCTGATCCCGCCGAAGCCGCTCTCGCTCGAGCAGGCGCTCGAGTTCATCCGCGACGACGAGGCGGTCGAGGTGACCCCGCAGAGCATCCGCCTGCGCAAGGTCGAGCTCTCCCAGGGCAAACGGGCGAGCAGCGCCTCGAAGCGCAAGCGAGAGCGCGATCCCGCGCTCTCGTAGAACTGCGGGAAATCCACTATTCCGTCCCGCCGGTCGTCAGCGTAGGCTCCCTTCATGAAGCGCGACAGTGTGCCGGTGTTCGGAGCCGTGATCGCAGCGGGAGTCGCGGTCCTGATCGCAGTCGGGGTCGGCGCGTGGGCGGCAGGCCATTACTCGGCGAAGACGGTCACCGTGGGCACGGCGACGGTGACGGCGCCGGCGGTGCAGGTCGATCCCGCCGTCGCGGCGGGCGCGCACACGTTCGTCCAGTTCGCGTGCGCCCAGTGCCACGGCGAGCAGGGGAAGGGCGGCGTCTCACCGGACGTGCCGGCGCTCGACGTCGTCGGCAAGGCACTCACTCCCGCCCAACTCCGCCACATCATCGACCACGGGCTCGGCGTCTCGAGCAACCCGACCAAGCCGTACATGCCGGTCTGGGGACAGGTGATCTCGACCACGCAGGTGAACAACCTGATCTCCTACCTCCACGCAGGCCTGCCCGCCGTGCCGGACGCCACGCCTCCGGTCGTGCCGACCGGCCAGGGCGCCGCGGTCGCGGGCGCCGCGCTGTACGTTCGCTACGGCTGCATCAACTGCCACGGCCCGAACGGCCTCGGCGGAGTGCCCAACCCGCTCTCGCCCGACAAGTCGATCCCGCCGCTCTCCGGCGCCGACTTCTTCAGCCAGTTCAACACCGACGCGAAGATCATCGAAGTGATCCGCAGCGGCAGCGTGATCGGCAAGGCGCCGATCGTGAGCATGCCGCACTGGGGCGGCATCATCCCGAGCCAGGACCTGCAGGCGCTGGTCGCCTACATCAAGACGCTCAAGTCCGGCTAGAGAGGCCCGACGCGTCATCCGGCCCGGCCGAATTACGCATCGACCCTCTAGGCGACTGCGGGCGCGCGCGCGCCGGCGCCGAGCGTGAGCCCGGTGGCCGGATCGAAGAAGTGGAAGCGGTGGTAGTCGACCGCCAGCTCGACCTCCCGGCCCGGTGAGAGCTCGCCGCGAGCGTCGAGGCACGCCGTGAAGACGGCGCGGTCGTCCGCGAACAGCTTCCCCTCGTCGCCCTCGCCGAGATCCTCCGCGGCGCGAACCGCATCCGCGCTCACGCGCGGTGCGTCGATCGCGAAGATGGCTTGCTTCTCCGCGCCCAGGTCCTCGACCACGTCGGGGCAGACCTGCAAGCGCGGGAAGCCCGGGTCGGCGAACTCGCCGTGCTCGAAGTCGGTCGGACGGATCCCGAGGATCACCGGCTGCTTCAGGCCCACGACGGACGACGCCTCCGGCAGGGCGAGGCTGTAGCCGGCGAAGCGCACCGTCGCGCCGTCGATCTCCGCATCCACGAGATTCATCGAGGGCGAGCCGATGAAGGCGGCCACGAACAGGTTCGCGGGGTGGTGAAACAGGTTGTGCGGGGCGTCGGCCTGCTGCAGGGTCCCGTCGCGGAGCACCGCAACGCGCTGGCCGAGCGTCATCGCCTCGATCTGGTCGTGCGTGACGTAAACCGTCGTCACGCCGAGGCGCTCGTGCAGCTTCGCCAGCTCGGCGCGCATCGTGACGCGCAGCTTCGCGTCGAGGTTGGAGAGCGGCTCGTCCATCAGGAACGCCTTCGGCTCACGGACGATCGCCCGTCCCATCGCGACGCGCTGCCGCTGCCCGCCCGACAGCGCGGCGGGCTTGCGATCGAGCAGCTCCTCGAGCCCGAGCGTCTTCGCGACCTCGCCGACCCGAGCCTCCCACTCCGCCTTCGGGAGCTTCCGCAGCTTCAGCCCGAAGGCGAGGTTCTGCTTCACGGTCATGTGCGGATAGAGGGCGTAGTTCTGGAAGACCATCGCGATGTCCCGCTCCTGCGGCGGCATGTCCGTGACGTCGACGCCGCCGATCGAGACCTCGCCGAGCGTGATGTCCTCGAGGCCGGCGATCATGCGAAGCAGCGTCGACTTGCCGCAGCCGGACGGGCCGACGAGGACGCAGAACTCCCCTTCCGCGATCTCGAGGGAGAGGTCGTCGACGGCCTTGACGCCGTTCGGATAGACCTTCGTGACCTGGTCGAGTGAGATCCCGCTCACCGGCTGCTCCTCGCTAGGGATGACGTGTCGGTCGCTCGCAAGCCTACGGGGATGAGCTCGCCGTGCGCGAGCGTCAGCTCATCGCAGAGCGCGTCGATCTGGTCGAGCGTCAGCGCGGCGGCGGTCGCCGGGTCGAGCATCGCGGCGTGGCGGACGTGATCCGGCCTGTTCTCGAGCACCGCGCGAACGGTCAGCTCGACCACGTTCGCGTAGGTGCGGTTCAGCGCAGCGAGCTGGGCCGGATACTCCGTCATCACCGTCGGCTGGACCCCCGCGCCGTCGACGAGGCACGGCACCTCGACGCAGGCGCCGGCCGGCAGCGCCGGGATCAGCGCGTCGTTCCGCACGTTGCCGTAGATCACGGACGGCTCGCCGGTGACGATCGAGTTGACGATCACCGAGGCATATTCGTTCGAGCGCTCGACCTCGATCGCCTCGCCGAGCGCGAGCGCGTCCTTCACGCGCGCGTACGAGACGAGGTTCGCCTCGCTGCGGGTGATGTACTCGCCGACCGGGATCCGGTAGTGCTCGAGCTCCTCGTCGTGGGTCATCAGCCACGGCACGTACTCGGCGGCATGCTCGCTCGACTCCGTCGGGAAGAAGCCGAGCCGCCGGTAGAGCGCCACCCGCACGCGCCGCTGGAGCTCCGGGTCGCCCGCGATCCGTGCGTCCAGCTGCGGGTAGAGGCTCTCACCGCCGCGCTCGAAGCGGAGGATGAACGCCTGGTGGTTGATCCCCGCCGCGAGGAAGGTGACCTCGCTCTCCGGGACGCCGACGAGCGCGCAGAGATCCTGGATCGTGAACTGGACCGAGTGGCAGAGCCCGACGACGTTCCGCGTTGGCGTGCCCTTGTAGACGAGCTCGCACAGGGCCGCCATCGGATTCGTGTAGTTCAGGAGCCAGGCCCCGGGCGGACAGAGGTCGGCCAGCTCGTGCCCGAGCGCGAGCATGTGGTCGGCGGTGCGCAGGGTGCGGAAGATGCCGCCGATCCCGAGCGTGTCGCCGATCGTCTGCCGCAGCCCGTAGCGAGCCGGGATCTCGAAGTCGCGGAGCGTCGCCTCGTGCCCGCCGATCTGGACCATGTTGAGGACGAAGTCGGAGCCCTCGATCGCGGCGCGCCGCTCGAGGTGCGTGCTGATCACCGGGCTCGCGCCCCGGACGCCGGCGACGTACCGCGCCATCGCCGCGGCCGTCTCGAGGCGGTCGGGATCGACGTCGTGGAGCGCGATCTCGACCTCGCGCAGTGCGGGGAAGTCGAGGATGTCGCCGAGCAGGTTCTTCGTGAAGACGACGCTGCCCGCGCCGATGAAGGCGATCCGCGTCATTCCTTGTTCGCTCCGAGCGTGAGCCCGTTGACGAAGTGCTTCTGGAGGATCACGAACACGAGCAGCGTCGGGATCGCAGTCATCAGCGCTCCCGCCGCAAGCAGGTTGTTGTCGGTGAAGAACTCGCCCTGCAGGTTGTTCAGCGCCGCCGTGATCGGGCGCTTGCTCCCGTTCTGGATCAGGATCAGCGCCCAGAGGAAGTCGTTGTAGATGAACGTGAACTCGAGCGTCGCGAGCGCGGCGATCGCCGGCATGCTGAGCGGCAGCATGATCCGGAAGTACTGCCGCAGCACGCCCGCCCCGTCGACCCGGGCCGCCTCGCTGAGGGACTTCGGGATCGTCTTCATGTAGTTCGCGAGCACGAAGGTGCAGAACCCGGTCTGGAACGCGACGTTGATCAGGATCAGCCCGAGGTACGAGTCGTAGAGGTAGCCGCTGTCCGAGATCCAGGTCGGCAGCGGGATCTGCAGGTAGAGGCGGTACAGCGGCTGCAGGATCACCTGCTGCGGGAGGAGGTTCGCTGCCAGGAAGAAGATCAGCAGCGGCACGTTGAACCAGTAGCTGTAGCGCGAGACGACGAACGCGACCGCGGAGGAGAACAGCAGGATCAGGAAGATCGCCGGGAGCGCGACGATGATCGAGTTGAAGAAGTAGTGGACCATGTCCGACTGCGTGAACGCGTTCTTGAAGTTGTCGAAGTTGAACTGGTGCGGCCACGAGACGTAGCCGTGTGCGGAGGTGTCCGCGTACGGCCGCATCGCGGTGAAGATCGCCCAGAGGATCGGCGAGATCCAGAGCAGCGCGACCAGGATCAGGAACACGTGGAGGGCGATCCGCCCCGGGCCCGCGCGGCGCTTGGTCGGCTGCCGCGGCGGCTTGCGAGTCTCGACGGCGACGTCCGTCATGCGTCCGCCTGCTGGAAGCTGTTCCACACGAAGATCACGATCGGGACGAGCGAGATCACGAGCAGCACCACCGCGATCGCGGAGCCGTAGCCGATGCGGCTCGCCTCGCCGATGATGTTGTCGGTGATCAGGACGGAGAGGAGCTCGAGCCCGTTCCGCCCGTGGTTGATGATGTAGACGATGTCGAAGGCGCGCAGCGCCTCGATCACGGTGATCACGACGAGCACGATGTTGATCGGCTTCAGCGCCGGGAGGACGACCCGGAAGTACGACTGCGCCTCCGACGCGCCGTCGATCGCCGCCGCCTCGCGCAGCGTCGGGTCGAGCGCCTTCAGCCCGGCGAGGTAGAGGATCATCACGTAGCTCGCGTGCCGCCAGCAGGCGAACACGAGCACCGCCCAGAGGTTGACCTTCGGGTTGCCGAGCCAGTCGATCACGTGGCCGTGGCGCGGATCGGCGAAGAGGCTCGAGATCAGGCCCTGCTGCGGCGAGAGCACGAGCTCGCTGATCAGGCCGATGATCGCCGGCGCGATCACGACCGGGATGTAGAAGACGCTCTGGTAGAGCCGCGAGCCGCGGATGTTCTTGTCGACCTCGTACGCGAGCAGCATCCCGAGCGGCGTGCCGACGAACGCGAGCGCGAAGAGCCAGTAGAAGTTGTGCCTGAACGCCGGCCAGAACGACGGGTAGATGGTCGCGATCTGGCGGTAGTTCGTCGTCCCGATCCAGTGGATCGTGTGGAGGCCGCCGATCCCGTCCCAGTTCGTGAAGGAGAGCAGTATCGACGAGACCGTCGGGAACCAGATCAGCGCCCCGGTGAGGAACAGAGGGATCCCGACCATGACCGCCATCGCGATGCGGTCCGAAGTCGAGAGGCGGACGGCGCGCTTCCGATTGCGTCGCGCGCCGTCCGCTCTCTTACTCGTTGCGATGTCAGTCGCCATCGCGCGGAGTCACCCTAACCTCACGATCCGAAGATCGCGACCTTCTGCTTCTGGATGCTCTGAACGAGCCCGTTGATGTTGCCCGGGTTGTTCAGGAACTGCTGGAGCGACGGGATCATCACCGTGGAGGCGAAGTCCGGGCGCGTGTCGCGGTCCATGTACTGGGCAATGTGCTTCGTCTTCGCGATCAGCGCCGCCTCCTTCTTCTGGAGCGGCGTGTAGCTCGACTTGTTCGCGAGCTTGTTGACGGCGAGGTTGCCCGGGTTCTTCGGCAGGTACAGGTTGATCGCCTGCGCGGTGCCGAGGAATCCGACGAGCGCCTTGGCGCCGGCCAGGTTCTTCGGGCTCTTCGAGATCATGTAGCCGTCGATCGGTGCGTCGATCGAGTCCTGGCCCCACTTCGCGTTGATCGCGGGGAACGGGAAGAAGTCGACGTCGGGGGCGTTCGCCGGCTTGAAGTTGCTGACGACGAACCCACCGAGGAGGAACATCCCGGCTTCCTTGTTCTCGAGCTGCGTCGCGCCGTCCTGCCACGTGAGACCGAGGGCGCCCTGCGAGTAGTAGGGCAGGAGCTGGGTCCACGCCTTGAAGACGGCCTTCACCTGAGCGCTGTTCCAGGACTGCTTCCCGGCCATGAGATCGACGTGGTACTGGTAGCCGTTGATCCGCATGTTCAGGATGTCGAACGTGCCCATCGCGGGCCAGCCGTCCTTGTCCGTGAACGCGATCGGCGTGAGCCCGTCGGCCTGCATCTTCTTGGCGAGAGCGAGGAACTGCGCCCACGTCTTGGGCACCTTGTAGCCCTTCTCGGCCCACAGGCTCTTGCGGTAGTAGATCGCCCACGGGTAGTTCTTGTTGGGCACGAAGTACTGGTGCCCGTCGAGGCCCGTCGAGGCGGCCTTCACCGCCGGCGGCATCTGCGGCGTCAGGGCCTTCCAGACGTCGTCGATCGGCGTGGCGAGGTGCTTCGCCGCGAAGAACTGCATCCGGTAGCCGGCGAACCACGTGAAGACGTCGTCCGGATGCCCCTGCAGGTAGCTGTTGATCTGCTCCTGGAAGGTGTTGTGGTCGACGGTGTTCGTCTTGACGGCGATGCCGGTCTTGGCGGTGAACGCCTTCGTGTCCGCGGCGAGAGCCTCGATGCCCGGATGCGTTTCGTACGACCCGAGCGTGACGGTTCCGGCTTCGGCGTGGGCCGCGAAGTCCGGAGCGCCAGTGGCGCCGAGCGCCCTCGCAGCACCTGCGCCGTACAGCGCCGCAGCGCCGGCCGCGCCGGTGTAGAGCAGTTTACGCCGGCTCAGACGAGGGTTGATCGCCTCTCCTGAGTCAGACGAGGGGGACGAGTGGTCCGACATGAGATCCTCCCGGGGTCTCGAGGAAACGATCACATTCGGACAGAACCGAACCTGATCGCTCAGGGCACCAGTTCGAGGTAACACTGGCATGCACATGCGGCAAATGTCAAGAGCGGGTGAACGGCTCCCTTCAGTCCTGAGACTCGTCTTGTTCGGAAATGTTGGTTATTGTGCAAAGATCGTGCCCCGGAAGTTGTGAGGTACACCCATGCTCGCCGGCCAACGCCAGATGACGATCGTCGAGGAGATCCGCCGGAACGGCGCCGTTCGCGTGAGCGAGCTGACGGAACTGCTCGGCGTCTCGGAGATGACGATCCGTCGCGACCTCGACGCGCTCGCCGCGGCCGGCCTCGTGGACAAGGTGCACGGCGGGGCGACCGCGCGCGGCGGCGCGAGCACGGACGAGCCCGGCTTCGAGGCGAAGTCCCACCGCCAGCTGCGCGAGAAGGAGGCGATCGCGCAGGCCGCGGCGAAGCTCGTGGAGCCGGGGCAGGCGATCGGCCTCAGCGCCGGCACGACGACCTGGCGGCTCGCCCACCATCTCCTCGGCGTCCCCGACCTGACCGTGGTCACGAACTCGATCCAGGTCGCCGACGTGCTCCACGGCGCCAGCAGGCCGGACCTGACCGTCGTCCTCACCGGCGGGGTGCGGACGCCGTCCGACGCGCTCGTCGGGCCGGTCGCCGTCTCGACGCTCCGCTCGCTGCACGTCGACGTGCTCTTCATGGGCGTGCACGGCATGAGCGCCGACGCCGGCTTCACGACCCCGAACCTGCTCGAGTCCGAGACGGACGAGGCGCTGATCGCGTCCGCCGGCCGCGTCGTGGTCGTCGCCGACCACACCAAGTGGGGCGTCCGCGGCCTGATCAGCATCGCGCACCTCGAGGACGCCCACGTGCTCGTCTCCGACGGCGGCCTCTCCTCGGAGGCGCGTGCGACCCTGCAGGACAGCGTCGGAGAGCTCGTGATCGCGTCCTCGCGCCCGCGCCGGACCGTCTCGACGTGAGCCGCGTCCTCCGGAAGAAGGGCGCGAAGCCCGGCGAGCCCGAGCTCCGCGAGGACGTCCACACCGGCCTGCACACGTACGTGGTCGGCTCGCGGCAGGCACGCCCGAACCTGCCCGACGCGGGCTGCCCGTTCTGCCCCGGCGGCCTCGAGGCGCCCGAGCTCTACGACGTGCGCTGGTTCCGGAACCGCTGGCCCGCAATGGCCGACGACCGCTGCGAGGTCGTCCTCTACACGCCCGAGCACGACGCGACGTTCTGGTCGCTCGGCGCGGGCGGCGCGCGCAGGGTGATCGACCTCTGGGCCGAGCGCTCGGCGGCGCTCGGAGCCCGGCCCGACATCTCCTACGTGCTCGTGTTCGAGAACCGCGGCCCCGAGGTCGGAGCGACGATCGCCCACCCGCACGGCCAGATCTACGCCTTCGACTTCGTGCCGGAGCTGCCCCTGCGGGAGCTCGAGCGCGGCGAGCAGTTCGACGAGCCCGGCGACCGTCTCGTCGCGACCGCGCCGGGCTGGCGCGCCTGGGTGCCCGCGGCGCCGATGTTTCCCTACGCGCTCGTCGTCGTCCCGGACTACCCCGTCCCCGATCTCCCTTCGCTCGACGACGAGTGCCGCGACGGCCTCGCGCTGCTTCTGATCGACGTGCTCGGGCGGCTCGACCGGGTCTTCGACGCGCAGACGCCGTACATGCTCTGGATCCACCAGCGGCCGTTCGACGGCGGCGACTGGCCACAAGCGCGGCTGCACGTCGAGATCGTCTCGCCCTGGCGCTCGCCGGGTGTGCCGCGCTTCGTCGCGGCGGGCGAGCTCGGCTCAGGGGTCTACTTCAATCCCGTCGCGCCCGAGGCCGTGGCGCAGTCGCTCCGCGAGGCCGCCCCTTGAGCGTCCAGGCCCTCGACCGGCTTCTCTACCCGGGCGGGCGCAGGAGCTGGGAGAACCCGGAGCTGACGAGCCTGAACCGGCTGCCGCCGCGCTCCGACCTCTTCCGCGATCCCGCGCTGCGGCGCTCGCTCGGCGGCGCCTGGCAGTTCCGGCTCGTCGACCGGCCCGGGGAGGCGCCGCGGGCGCTCGGCCTCGCCCGCGGCTGGGACACGGTGCAGGTCCCGGGCCTCTGGACGATGCAGGGCTACGACATCCCCTGGTACACGAACGTCCAGATGCCGTTCTCGAACCCGCCGCCGACCGTGCCGGACGAGAACCCGACCGGGCTCTACCGCCGCACCTTCACGCTCCCGCGCGACTGGGGCGGGCGGCGCGTGCGCCTGAGCTTCGGCGGTGTCGAGGGCGTGCTGCACGTGCTCGTCAACGGCCGCCCGGTGGGGATCTCGAAGGACGCGCGCACCCCTGCCGAGTTCGACGTCACCGAGCTCGTCCGCCGTCGCGGGCCGAACGAGGTCGTCGCGGTCGTGATCCGCTGGTCCGACGCGAGCTTCATCGAGGACCAGGACCAGTGGTGGCACGCGGGCATCTCGCGCGAGGTGGCGCTGTGCGCCGACGATGCGATCCCGGACGTCTTCGCGACGGCGGACGCGGACGGCCTGCTCACCGTGTCCGCCGAGGGCAAGCTCCAGGCGACGCTGCTCGATCCGAACGGGCGGGCAGTGCTCAACGAGCGCTTCCGCGACACACTCGAGACGCGGCTCCGCTCGCCGCTTCGCTGGTCGGCCGAGGAGCCCGCGCTCTACACGCTCGTCGTCAGCGCCGGGAAGGAGCGCGTCTCGTGCCGCGTCGGCTTCCGCACCGTCGAGGTTCGCGACCGGAGCCTGCTCGTGAACGGCGAGGCCGTGCTCATCCGCGGGGTCAACCGGCACGAGCACGACGACCTGACCGGCCGCGTGATCTCACACGAGGCGATGGAGCTCGACGCGCGCCTGATGAAGCGGCACAACATCAACGCGGTTCGCACCTCGCACTATCCCGACGACCCGTACTGGCTCGACCTCTGCGACCGCTACGGCCTCTATGCGATCGACGAGGCGAACATCGAGTCGCACGCCTACTACGATGAGGTCTGCCGCGACCCGCGCTATGCGAAGGCGTTCCTCGAGCGCACGCAGAACATGGTCGAGCGCGACAAGAACCACCCCAGCGTGATCCTCTGGTCGCTCGGCAACGAGAGCGGCTACGGCCCGAACCACGACGCGGCGGCCGGCTGGGCTCGGGGCCGTGACCCGTCGCGGCCGCTGCACTACGAAGGCGCGATCAAGTTCGACTGGAACGGCGGGCACCGGGCGACGGACGTCGTCGGCCCGATGTACCCCGAGCTCGACGCGATCGTGGCCTGGGCGCGGGAGAGCGACGACCCGCGGCCGCTGATCATGTGCGAGTTCTCCCACGCGATGGGCAACTCGAACGGCGGGCTCTCCGACTACTTCGCCGCGTTCGAGCGCGAGCACGCGCTGCAGGGCGGCTTCGTCTGGGAATGGGTCGACCACGGGATCCGCAAGACGGACGACCGGGGCCGCGAATACTGGGCCTACGGCGGCGACTTCGGCGAGTCGCCGCACGACGCGAACTTCTGCGCCGACGGGATCGTCTGGCCCGACCGTGTCCCCCACCCCGCGCTCGCCGAGCTCAAGTTCCTCTCGCAGCCCGTGCGCGTCGAACGCGTCACCGGCACCCGCTTCCGGATCTCGAACCGCGACCACTTCACGAGCCTCGATCGGCTCGCCGGCACGTGGGAGCTCACCGTCGACGGCGAGAAGGTGAAGCGTGGCAAGCTGCCGGCGCTGCGGATCGCCCCGGGCGAGGGCCTCGAGGTGGAGCTCGAGCTCCCGCCGGGAAGCGGCGAGCGGTTCGTCACGTTCCGCTTCTTCCTGCGCGCTGAGACCGAGTGGGCGCCGGCAGGCCACGAGGTCGCCTGGCAGCAGGTCGCGGTTCCCTCCCGCGCGCGGCGCCGTTCACCCGGGCGGCCGATCGCGCCCGACGAGCACGGCGCGCTCGAGGCGGCGGGGGTCCGGGCGTTCGTCGACTGGAAAACCGGGAGGCTCTCCGAGCTCTCGGCCGGCGGCGCCAACGTCCTCGTCGACGGGCCGCGGCTCCAGCTCTGGCGCGCGCCGACCGACAACGACGGGCTCCGGCTTCTGCCCGAGCGCCGCTCCGGGGTGCTCCCGCGCTGGCTCGAGCTCGGGCTCGACCGGGTCGAGCAGCGGCTCGAGTCGATCCGGGTCACGAGGACCGGCGTCGAGGTCGCGCACCGCGCGAGCGGGCGAGGGCGCTGGGACGACGTGCTGCACCGCCACGCCTATCGCATGCTCGGCTCGGGCGACCTCCTCGTCGAGAACGAGGTGCGGGTCGGGCCGGAGCTCCGCGACCTGCCGCGGGTCGGCGTCGCGCTGACGCTCCGTCCCGGGCTCGAGCAGCTCGAGTGGTACGGGCGCGGGCCGTGGGAGAACTACTCCGACCGGCTCGCCTCGACGATCGTCGGCCGGTTCCGGAGCACCGTCACCGACCAGTACGTGCCGTACATCCTCCCGCAGGAGCACGGCCATCGCGGCGACGCGCGCTGGCTCTGGCTGACCGACGAGGCCGGCTCCGGGCTCGTCGTCGAGGGCCGCCCGGCGATCGGCTTCACCGCGAGCCACTTCACGACCGCCGACCTCTACGCCGCGCGTCACACGATCGACCTCGAGCCGCGGCCAGAGGTGATGCTGAGCCTCGACCACGCCCAGCGCGGCCTCGGCACCGCGAGCTGCGGGCCCGACACCCGGCCGCAGTACCAGCTCAACGCATCGAGCTATCGGTTCACGTACGTGCTCCGGGTCGTGCCGTGAGGATCACCGGGGTCGAGGCCGTCGACGTACGGTTCCCGACCTCCCGCACGCTCGACGGGTCGGACGCGATGAACCCGGACCCGGACTACTCGGCCGCCTACGCGATCCTGCGCACGGACGGCCCGCTCGAGGGGCACGGGTTCACGTTCACGATCGGCCGCGGCAACGAGGTCTGCGTCGCGGCGATCGAGGCGCTCGCGCCGCTCGTCGCCGGGCTCGATACGGACGACGTCTTCGCCGACATGGGCGGCGTTCTGGCGGCGACTCACCGGCGATTCGCAGCTGCGCTGGCTCGGCCCGGAGAAGGGCGTGATCCACCTCGCCACCGCGGCGCTCGTCAACGCCGTCTGGGACCTGTACGCGAAGTCGGAGGGAAAGCCGCTCTGGAAGCTCCTCGTCGACCTGAGCCCGGCGGAGCTCGTCGCGTGCATCGACTTCCGCTACCTCACCGACGCGCTGACCCCCGGGGAGGCGCTCGAGCTGCTCGAGGCGAACGAGCCGACCCGCGCCGCGCGCGAGGCCGAGCTGCTCGCGGACGGCTACCCGGCGTACACCACCTCGGCGGGCTGGCTCGGCTACGACGACGAGCAGGTGCGCCGGCTCGTCCGCGAGGCGCTGGCGGCCGGCTGGACGCACTTCAAGCTCAAGGTCGGCGCCGACCCGGCCGACGACCTCCGCCGCGCCGCGCTCCTCCGCGACGAGATCGGCGACGGGCTCGAAGCTGATGCTCGACGCGAACCAGGTCTGGGACGTGGGCGAGGCGATCGAGGCGATGAGCCTGCTCGGCCGGTTCGATCCGTGGTGGATCGAGGAGCCGACGAGCCCGGACGACGTGCTCGGCCACGCGGCGATCGCGCGCGCGATCGCGCCGATCCGCGTCGCCACCGGCGAGCACGTCCACAACCGCGTGATCTTCAAGCAGCTGCTGCAGGCCCGCGCGATCGGCTTCTGCCAGATCGACGCGTGCCGGCTCGGCGGCGTGAACGAGGTGCTCGCGGTGCTCCTGCTCGCGGCGAAGTTCGGCGTCCCGGTCTGCCCGCACGCCGGCGGCGTCGGCCTCTGCGAGCTCGTCCAGCACCTCGCGATCGTCGACTACATCTGCGTCTCCGCCGACCTGACCGACCGGGTGATCGAGTACGTCGACCACCTCCACGAGCATTTCGTCCATCCGGTCGTGCTGCGCGGCGGCCGCTACCTGCCGCCGCTCGAGCCCGGCTACGGCGCCGAGCTCAGGCCGCAGAGCCTCGCCGACCACACCTTCCCCGGCGGAGCTGCCTGGGCGTGATCCACCTCCCCCGCACCGGCCTCGGCACGGCGCCGCTCGGCGGGCTGTTCGAGGCCGTGAGCGACGAGACGGCGGGCGCGACGATCGAGCTCGCCTGGGACCGGGGCATCCGCTTCTTCGACACCGCGCCGCTCTACGGGCTCGGGCTCTCCGAGCAGCGGCTCGGCCGCTTCCTCGCCGGCAAGCCGCGCGACGACTTCGTGCTCGCGACGAAGGTCGGGCGGCTGCTGCGCGCGGACGCACCGCCCGACCCCGGCCAGCCGCACTGGCGAGGCGTGCCGCCGGTCAACCCGGTCTGGGACTTCAGCTATGACGGCGTGCTCCGGTCGGTCGACGAAAGCCTCGAGCGGCTCGGCCTCGACCGGATCGACGTCCTCCACATCCACGACCCCGACGATCACTACGACGGGGCGCTCGCGGGCGCCTACCGCGCGCTCGACCGGCTGCGCGCCGAGGGCGTCGTCGCTGCGATCGGCGCGGGGATGAACCAGGTCGAGATGCTGCTCGACTTCGCGCGCGAGGCCGACTTCGACTGCTTCCTCGTCGCCGGCCGCTATACGCTGCTCGACCGCGTCGCGCTGCCCGAGCTCTTGCCACTGTGCGCCGAGCGCGGGATCGCCGTGATCGCGGCCGGGGTCTACAACAGCGGCATCCTCGCGGGCGGGACGACGTTCGACTACCGCCACGCGGCGCCCGAGCTGCTGGAGCGCGCCGCGGAGCTCGAGGCGCTCTGCGCCGGCTACGGCGTGCCGCTCGCGGCAGCCGCGCTCCAGTTCCCGCTCCGGCATCCCGCGGTCGCGAGCGTCCTCCTCGGCCCCCGCTCACCCGCACAGCTCGCCCAGAGCCTCGAACTGCTCGACGTGCCGATCCCGGACGCACTCTGGGCCGAGCTGGACGCGGGCTAACGCAGTCCGGCCCCGGCCGACGCGTAGACGGTCAGCGCGCGGCCGTCCAGTCCCGTGCGGGACCGGTACGCGCCGACGATCTCGCCGCCGAGGCGGTCGGCGTCCTCCGCCTCCGTCAGCACGAGCACCGAGCCGCCGAAACCGCCCCCGAGCAGGCGCGCGCCGAGGCCGCCCGCCGCGCCTGCGAGCTCGACGAGGAGGTCGAGCTCGGCGATCGAGACCTCGTAGTCGTCGCGAAGGCTCGCGTGGCTGGCGCCGAGCAGGCGTCCCGCGGTCTCGAGGTCGCCGGCCTCGAACGCGGCCGCGAACAGCCCCACGCGCTCGTTCTCCGTCACCACGTGACGCAATCGCCGCTCGGAGACCGGGTCGAGCCCGTCGAGATCGGCCGCCGAAACCTGCGTCGAGCGCTCTGCCCCGACGAGGGCGAGCGCGTGCTCGAGCTCGGCGCGCCGTTGCGCATACCCCGACTCCTCGTGACTGTGTGCGACCCCGGAGTCGACGATCACGAGCGCGGCGCGCCCGGGCACCGCAACGAGGCGGTAGTCGAGCGTCGCACAGTCGAGCAGGATCGCCGAGCCCGGCCGCCCCAGCAGGCACGCGGCCTGGTCCAGGATCCCGCACGGGACGCCGACCGCGCGCAGCTCGGCGCGCTGGCACGCGAGCGCGAGCTCGAGCGGCGCGAGCTCGAACTCCGCAACCGCGCACAGGGCGAGCCCGATCCCGACCTCGAGCGCAGCAGAAGACGAGAGTCCCGCGCCGGTCGGCAGATCGGAGTCGACCGCGGCGACGAGCCCGACCGGCGGGCGGCCGAGCGCCGCGAGCTCCGCCGCGACGGCCTGGCCGTAGCGGGCCCAGCCCGTCGCCGGCGCTCCCGTCCCGTCCGCCGCGAACGGCTCGGCGGCGCCGTCGCGGGTCGACGTGAGCACGATCTCGTCGGCGGCCGCGCTGACCTCGACCGTGATCCCGAGCTGGATCGCCGCCGGAAGCACGAGCCCGCCGCTGTAGTCGGTGTGCTCGCCGATCAGGTTCACGCGGCCGGGCGCCCAGGCCGTGAGCATCATGCGCCGGCCAGGCAAGCGTCGATCTCGGCCAGCTCCTCACCGGTGAGAGCAAGGTTGTCGAGCGCGGCCACGTTCGCCTCGAGCTGGGCGACGCTGCTCGCCCCGACGAGGGTCGAGGTCATGCGCGGGTCGCGCAGCGTCCAGGCGAGCGCGAGCTGAGCGAGGCTCTGGCCGCGGCGCGCCGCGATCTCGTTCAGCGCCCGGAGCGAGGACAGCAGCTCGTCCGTGAGCCGCTCGGGCGAGAGCGTGAAGGCGCGGCTCGCACGCGAGCCCTCGGGGATCCCGTCGAGGTACCGCTCGGTGAGCAGCCCCTGCGCGAGCGGCGAGAAGCAGATGCAACCGATCCCCTCGGCGCCGAGCGTGTCGAGCAGCTCCGGCTCGATCCAGCGGTTCAGCATCGAGTACGACGGCTGGTGGATCAGCGGCGGCGTCCCGAGCCCGCGCAGGATCGCGGCCGCAGCGGCGGTCTGCCCGGCGTCGTAGTTGGAGATCCCGGCGTACAGCGCCTTCCCCTGGCGCACGGCGCTGTCGAGCGCGCCCATCGTCTCCTCGAGCGGCGTCTCGGGGTCGGGGCGGTGCGAGTAGAAGATGTCGACGTAGTCGAGGCCGAGCCGGCGCAGGCTCTGGTCGAGGCTCGCGAGCAGGTACTTGCGCGAGCCGCCGTCGCCATACGGCCCGGGCCACATGTCGTAGCCGGCCTTTGTCGAGATCACGAGCTCATCGCGGTAGCGCGCGAGATCCTGCCGGTAGAGAAGGCCGAAGGTCTCCTCGGCGGAGCCGTACGGAGGCCCGTAGTTGTTGGCGAGGTCGAAGTGGGTGACGCCGAGGTCGAACGCCCGGCGCACGATCGCCCGGCTCGTCTCGAGCGGGGTCTCGCCGCCGAAGTTCTGCCAGAGCCCGAGCGAGACGGCGGGAAGCCGCAGGCCGCTGCCACCGCTTCGGTTGAAGCGCATCCGGTCGTACCGGTCGGGAGCCGCGACGTAGGTCACGCGCCCATTCTGACGTGCGACGGTGGGCAGGGACGCCGAAGCGCCCCTGCCCACTCGCGCCGCGACTTTACGGAGCGTTGTCGTTGATCAGCGACGAGGCGCCGTGCCCGAGGTCCGATGCGACCTGGGTGTAGATCGTGTTGAGCTGGCCGGGCGTCGGCTGGTTGTAGAAGTCGCCGGCGGCGCTGGCCATGCCCTGCATTGCCTGGTACACGGTGATCGGCGGATTCTCCGCGAGGCCGCTGTACGACTTGCAGCCGCCGGTGTCGTCGCCGAGTGCGTAGCCGATCGTGTAGACGACCGTGCCGGTGTTCTTCGCGTTGTTCGCCGAGGTCACGCCCTGGTGGCAGGGCTGCGTCCGGTACGGCGAGTTCGTCGGGTAGTACTGAGGCCCGGTGTTCGCGGCGCCGTCCGAGAGCAGCACGATCACGTCGGGCACGTTCGGGCGGCCGTCCTTGCTGAGCTCCGCCTGCGCTGCGTCGATCGCGTTCGCGTAGGCGGTTGTGCCGCCGCCCTGAACGCAGTTGACGGTCGAGACGAGGTTGGAGCCGGTGTTGAGCGTGCCGTCCTTGTTCTTGTAGTCGTGCGACAGCGGAGCCAGGACGTACGGACTGCTCGGCGAGTTGTAGTTCCCCGAGACCGGCGCCCCGCACTTGTTCGCCATCGTGTCGCCCGGCGGCAGGACTGCGAGCCCGATCCAGTCGATCGACGGGTCGAAGAAGTTGAGGAACGTCTTGATCCCCGTCTTTGCGTTGTTCAGGTCGAAGCAGCTCGGATCGTTGTGCCCTGCGCTGTCCTGGCACATCGATCCCGTCCGGTCGAGCACGAGCATGATGTCGAGCGGCTTGACGCCGCACGGCGAGCATGCGGTCGAACGGACGTGGACGTCGAGCGTGTTGATGCCGAAGAAGCGCACGAAGAACGTGCTCACGTGGCCCGTCTCCTGCACGCTCACCGCGTTCACGGGGTTGCACCCCGGAACGGAGGCGAGACACCTCGTCGTGACGACCTCGTCGACGTTCGTGAGCTTGGACGAGGCGTTCTTGGCGCCCACCTGCGTGCCGAACTGCTTTGCGGTCGCGACTGCCGCGGCCGGATCGGGCAGCTGCTGGGCCCCCGCGAGCGCGGACGCGTCCGCGGATGCCTGCAGCGAGCGCTGTGCGTAGTACGCGTAGCCGAGATCGACCACGAATGCCGAAAGCCCGATCACCGCCGCGAGCAAGATCGCGACGAAGACCAGGACCTGGCCGGACTCCCTCTTGGTGTCAACGCTGACGCGAGACGTTTCCTCCATCTTTACCCCTCCCCAGATCAAGGGCGAGGCCGCGTCGCCGTTGGTCAAACCGTGAAGCGTCAGACGAATCGGCGCCCCGGCGATCCCGCTTGACCCCTCGGCCGAGTGATTCGCCGGGAAGCGGGCGCCGGCATCCCCCGTCTGGTGGGGCGAACAGCGTGCACGGCAACCAAAAAGGGAGGAACCATGTCTGTTCACACCACCACGGCTCCGCTCACGCGGAGGCCGAGCCGATGGGTCGTCCTCGCCGCGGCGACGCTCGCGGCCGGGGCGTCTGCGATCGTGCTCTCGCTGACGATCGGGGGCGGGCCCGGCACGACGGGGCTCGCGCCTGCGGCCCCCGCCGCGGCGTCCTCGAACGGCCCCGCGTGGCTCACGTCGCTGACGCCCGCGCGCCTCGCCGCGGGCGCGCTCGGCACGGGTTACGCGCTGCCGAGCACGGCGACTGGCCCGACCACGGCGTCGGTGCTCGCCTCGATGAGCCCGCAGACGCGGAGCTACACCAGGGCGGTCACGTCGCTGACGTTCGCCGAGCTCGCAGCGGGAGCGGCCGGCGCACCGTAGCCGGCACCTGCGGGGGAGTGGCGCGCCGCCTCTCCCCCGCGCCGCATCCTGGTACGGTCGCCTGACGTGTCCGGAACGCGCACGCAACCGGCGGACATCACGAGCGCGGCGGTCGCGAGCTTCGAGGGCGCGAGCGATGCGCGGCTGCGGGAGCTGGCACAGAGCCTGACGCGCCACCTCCACGCGTTCGCGACGGAGGTCGGGCTGACGCAGGACGAGTGGGAGGCCGGGATCCGGATCCTCACCGACACCGGGCACATCACCGACGAGCGGCGCCAGGAGTTCATCCTCTGGTCGGATGCGCTCGGGCTCTCGATGCTCGTCGACGCGCTCGCGAACCCGCTGCCCGACGGCGCGACCGAGTCGACCGTGCTCGGGCCGTTCTACGTCCCGGGCGCACCCCGACGAGAGCACGGCGCGAACCTCGCCGCGGAGCCCGCCGGAGCGCCTGCCTGGGTGCACGGGCGCGTGCTGGACCTCGACGGCGCCGGGATCGCCGGGGCGGAGCTCGACGTGTGGCAGAACGGCGACAACCGGCTCTATGCGGTGCAGGACCCCGAGGCGCCGGAGGATCACCTCCGCGGCCGCTTCCAGACGCGGCCCGATGGGTCCTACGCATTCCTCGCCGTGCGCCCGGTGCCGTACACGATCCCGAGCGACGGCCCGGTCGGCGCGATGCTCGACGGCACGGGCAGGCACCCGTGGCGCCCCGCCCACATCCACATGATCGTCCGCGCCGCGGGGTACCGGACGATCGCGACGCACATCTTCGACGCGTCCAGCGAGTACCTAGACTCCGACGCCGTGTTCGCGGTCAAGCCGTCGCTCCTCCGCGAGTTCGTGCTCCGCGGCCCGGAGGACCCGGAGCGACCCGACGGCGTCACCGGCGAGTGGTTCTCGGTCGAGAACGAGATCGTGCTCGTGCCGGGTGCGGACGGGCGACCCGTCGTCGATCCGGGCCGCACGGCCTGACTAGCGCTCGAGCTCCTTCGCGAACCAGTGGTGGGCGTAGCGCTCGTCGTTGAAGGGCTCGACCTCGCGGTAGCCGGCCGAGCGGTAGAGGCTGATCGCTTCCGTCAGCGCCCGATTGGTCTCGAGGGTGACGACGCTGGCGCCGAGCGCCGCGGAGTGGCGCTCGAGCTCGTCCAGGAGCCGGCGCCCGATCCCGAGGCCGCGCGCCGACTCCGCGACCCACATCCGCTTGAGGTAGGTCGAGCCGTCGGCCTGGAGCTTCAGCGCGCCGCAGCCCACGGGCTCCGCCCGCAGGGTCGCGACGAGAAATGCGCCCGCGGGGGGCCTGAAGTCGTCGGGCTCCGCGGCGATGCTCAGCACGTGGTCGAAGCCCCCCTCGAACCGGCGACCGAGCTCGGCGTAGTACTCGTGCAGGCAGTACTGGGCGTCGCGATGGGCCGGGTCGATCACCTCGATCTCGACGAGTGCGGCGGTGAGGAGGCGCTCGACCTCCGCCATCGCCGCCACGAGGCGCTCGCGCCGCGACTCGCTCAGCGGCTCGAGGAACGAGCGTGCGAGCTCGTCGCTGCCTTGCTCGAGCAGCTCTCGCTCGTTGAGGCCGGCGGGGGTGAGATATGCCGTGCGGACGCGCCCGTCCCTCTCACTCGGCTCGACGGTGACGAGCCCGGCGGCCTCGAGCGAGCGCAGGAGTCGGCTGAGGTACCCGGAGTCGAGGCCGAGCCGCGCCCGTAGGCGGCGGACGTCGCAACCGGCGGTTCCGACCTCCCAGAGCAGCCGCGCCTCGCCGAGCGGCCTGTCCCGGGCGAGGTAGTGGTCCTCGAGCGCGCCGACTCGCTGGGTGACGAGCCGGTTGAAGCTGCGGACCCGGCTCACGGCCGCGTCGGTCATTCTCTGATCTTAGTCAGAGAGTGTCGTTCAGTGCGAGGGTACGACGACCGTGACGGCTTCGCTCCGGGCACTCGCTAGCGACAAGTGCTGGCCGCCGCCGCCGCCGCGGCCGCGACCCGATCACGGCCACGGCGGGACGTCAGATGGAGCCAGGCGGGCTCGAACCGCCGACCTCCCGGGTGCGGTGCGGGACGGCTGCATGAGCCGTCCCGCAGCCCCGGCGCACGATTAAGCCAATCAGGTTCGTTACTAGAGTCCCAACCCACGGAGACACAGAAGGTGATGGCCGTAAGGTCCGAGGTGGTGCCAACGTAGTGTCCGTCCTGGGCTAGGGGTGGAGTCCGTGGCACAGGCGGCGCTTGCGTCGATGGGGCCGGCTTCGGGGCCCTTGACACAGCGTCCATGCTTCTTGACGAACCCGTGATCGCACGGCTTCGCCGTCCCAGCGCGAGCGCCAGAGGGGACACTCAGCGCGCAGGAAGAGCCCGCGCACGAGGACAACCGCCAAGAGCGACCTCGGAGACATCCCGCTGCAACAAATAGAAGTGACTGGATGCCTTCCTATCGTCGCGCCTCTAGCCTTCCCGTATGTCTGTACGGGGGCTTCGAAGCACGCTGCGCTATTGGCCTCGCTTCGCGCCCGTGCCTTCAGATGGGAACGTGTGGCCCCGAGCTCGAAAAGGGGTACCCGAGGCCACACGTTCGAGCCAAGTCGCCCCCGCAACCGGCCTACTTCTTCTTACGATCTGACGATCCTCGCGGATTGCTGAGACGGGCGATGCCTGATCGCCACGCGGCGACGGTTCGCGCCGACTGAAGACCGTGACGGCGGAGAAACACATCAAGCGCCTCCTCGGCTGTCGCGTCGGCGGGAACTCGCCGAAGCGTCGGCAGCGCGCTTGGCGCGAGCGCCGACGCCTCGAGCGTCAAGCCTTGCACCTCCAACTCGAGCCGTGCGTGCCACCGGAACACCGCCCGCTCGAACAGATCGTCGTGCTGGGCGGCCATCAGTTCAACGAGAAGACCGGCAACTGCCCCCAGTCGACGGACGGGCGCATGGGTCGTTCAAGGCCGGACCCGCCAGAACAAGCCGGAGACCAAAGCCTCTCCCCGGGCAGTCCTCGTCTCCAGCCTCGACAAAGCGCAGCGACCCGGTCGCGCGCGCTTGTGCACTCCTCGAGTGGCAGGCGATCAAAGTCCGTGATGATCTCATCCGCAGTCAAGCATCGCCATTCTTGCAGGGTCCGACCTGGACCTAGGCAGCCCTTGGGGTGGGCGTAAGCGCGCCGGTGGCACGGGGACGCCAAGATCCGGACGAGGTTCGACCCCGCGCCGAGCCAACTACCGAGCTGAGACGACGACGCTGCGAACGGTCATCGGCGCGACACTCGCGACGATCGTCTTCGTCGCGTCCACGGTCGCTGGCGGCGCAAACACCGCGCAAGCCGTCAGGAATAGAAGCTCCGCGTCCGGCGTCGAACGCCGGACTGTCAAGACCCCTGCGAGACCCACTGATCCTTCCGCCCGCGAAGAACAACACGATCGCCTACCTTGCATCGAGGTCGGAGACGCCGCCTTGACGAAAGCGCGGTTCGAGTCAGCAGGTTGAAATCGTCGTCGCGCCCGTGTATAGACACTGCCCTCCAACCCGAAGGAGGGACGATGAAGTCCGGACTCGCGATGTTGATCCTCGCCGTGCTCGCCGCCGTCTGCTGCGCCGCCCCCCTAGCCGCCTCGAACTCTCTCACCGGCACCTGGTCCGGGAAATACAGCGGCGCCTACCACGGCACCTTCACCCTCCACTGGACCCAGAAGAGGACGTTGCTGACCGGCACGATCACGCTCCCTCAGGCCGGCGGGACGACGAACGTCAAGGGCTACACCCGTGGCAGCACGATCAACTTCGGCACCGTCGGCAACGGCACCGCGATCACCTACACGGGCACGGTGTCCGGCAGCTCGATGTCAGGTCACTATCAGACCCCCGGAGGCGGTGGCCCTTGGAGCGCCCATAAGACCTAGTGACGTTCAGCCCCTCCACGAGTCTTGACGACCGCGTCAACGATCTTTGTCGGTGTTGCGTCCGGCGATCGAATGGGCTAACGACGAACTCGCCACGGATGGGCTAGGGCTCATCCCCGACGCTGTGACGATTCACTCGTTGCATCACACGTACGCGAGTCTGCTCGCTGAGGCGGGCGCTGATCCGGCTTAGGTGATGGCGCAGATCGGACATCGCAACGCGCGCCCCACACTCGAGCTCTACACGCACCAGACGAACCGAACGAAAAACGCGACCGTGGCGCGCGGTCTGCTGATTCGCGGCGAAACACCCGGCCCCATTGGGCGCTAGTACCTAATCAACTGCTCCGACCGCCTCCGCCGAGGCCGTACTACTAACGGTGGAACCTCGGCGGTCACAGCGGTTTCTGAGCAATGGAGCTAGGCGGGCTCGAACCGCCGACCTCCTGGGTGCGATCCAGGCGCTCTCCCAGCTGAGCTATAGCCCCGTACAGGGCACAGTGTAGCGAGCCTCAAAGAGCAAGAGCTACCCCTGCCACTGCTCGGCGCCGCGGGCATTCTGGAGCTTCGTCGCCTCGGCCTCCATCTGCTCCTTGAGGGCCATCTGCTCCTCGAGGGTCTGGTCGCCGGGCTTCTCCCACTCGCTGTCCGGCACCGGCTCGTGCGCGGCCATCTCGAGCTCGCCCTTGTTGATCCGCAGCGCCATGTCGCTCGGCTCCTCCCAGTACCACGTCCCGTCCTCGAGCTCGATCGCCGGAAACTTGTCCTGATGGGTGTGCGCGATCAGCTCGTCGTGGCTGCTCTTCACGACCTCGTACTCGATGCCCTGCGCGTCGAGCGCCTGCCGCACCTTCTTGCTCGGGTCACTGAAGAGTCCGCCGGGTGGTTTGTGGAGCTTGACTGCCATCACTGCCTCCCTCGAAGTGTGCGCCCTACGATACCCACGTGCGCGCGGTCGTACTAGACGCGGCCGGGCAGCCGGCACTCGGCGAGGTGCCGGAGCCCGACGGGGCCGGTGAGCTCGTCACCGTGCTCGCGTGCGGGCTCTGCGGCTCCGACGTCGAGAAGCTCGGCGTTGCCTCGCCGGGGACCGTGCTCGGGCACGAGGTCGTCGGCTCGAGCGCCGACGGCCGCCGCGTCGCCCTGATCCACCACAGCTCCTGCGGCGAGTGCGAGCGCTGCCTCGCCGGGCACGAGTCGACCTGCGCGAGCTTCGAGGCGGCGACGATCCTGCCCGGCGGCTTCGCCGAGCGGGTGAACGCGCGCGGCTGGATCGAGCTTCCGGACGACGTCGACGACGCGCGCTGGACCGCGGTCGAGCCGCTCGCGTGCGTACTGCGCGGGGTCGAGCGCGTGCCGCCCGGCCGCGTGCTCGTCGTCGGCAACGGCTTCGTCGGCCGGCTGTTCGCGGCCGTGCTCGCCCGGCGCGGAGACGAGGTCTTCGCGGTCGACCGTGACCCGAGCCGGAGCGGACGCGCGCCCGACGGGCCCGTCGGCGCCGCGGTGATCTGCGCGCAGGGCGGCGCCGAGACGGCGCTCGAAGCCGTCGAGCCGGGAGGGACGGTCCTGGTCTTCGCAGACGCACGTGCGATCCCGGCCGCTCCGATCTATCGCCGCGAGCTGACGCTCGTCGGGTCCCGCTCCGCGACGCCGGAGGCGATGCGCGAGGCGGTGCGGCTCCTGCCCGGGCTCGAGCTCCCAGAGCCGACCGTGCTGCCGCTCGACGAGTTCGCCGAGGGGCTCGAGCTCTACCGGCGCCGCGAGGCGCTCAAGGTGGTGTTCGTGCCATGAGCTTGCTCACGTTCCTGGGTCGTCGCTCGCGGTGGGAGCCATCGCCGGCCGGCGCGATGACAGTACGTCGAGGCACGGCTTCGCGCCGGCCGGCCTCGGATCGTGCCGCGAGCGGCGTCAGCCTTTCGCGGAGCCCGGCTCCGCCGGGCGGGAGCGAAAGGCGGCCAGGGGCGTGAGGGCACTGATCTTCCACGGGCCGGGCGACGTGCGGCTGGAGGATGTGCCGCGGCCCGAGCCGGGGCCGGGCGAGGTGCTCGTTCGGGTCGAGGTCGCGCTCACCGACGGCACCGACGCCAAGGCGTTCCGCCGCGGCCATCCGGTCCTGCTCGGCGACCTGCCCGGCCGCTTCGGACACGAGTTCTGCGGCGTCGACGTCGAGACCGGGCGCCGGGTCGTGGCCGCGAACTCCGCTCCGTGCGGCGAGTGCGCCCCGTGCCGGCGCGGGCAGGAGACGCTCTGCGAGAACCTGTTCCCGCTCCTGAACGGCGCCTACGCCGAGTTCCTGCTCGTGCCCGAGCGGATCGCGCGAGTGAACCTCCTCGCGGTGCCCCCCACTCTGTCACCCGAGATCGCGGCGCTCGTCGAGCCGCTCGCGTGCTGCCTCCACGGCGTCGAGGTCGCCGGGATCCAGTCGGGCGACGCGGTCACGGTGATCGGCCCGGGCCCGATCGGCCTGATGCTCTGCGCGTGCGTCGCCGACGCCGGCGGACGGCCGGTCGCGGTCGGCGGCCGTCCCGAGCGGCGCGCACTGGCGCCCGCGTTCGGCGCGCAGCCCGGCGACGGCAGGGGCGCCGACGTCGTGATCGAAGCGGTCGGGAGCGAGGAGGCCTGGCTCGAGGCGATGCGGCTCGTCCGGCCCGGCGGCACCGCGCTCCTCTTCGGCGGACTGCCCCGCCAGACGATGCCGCCGCTCGACGCCTACCGCCTCCACTACGAGGAGCTCACACTGCGCGGCGCCTTCCACCACACACCGCGCACCGTCCGCGCAGCGCTCGCCTTCCTCGCGAGCGGCGCATACCCCTGGGCCGAGCTCGTCACGCACGAGGTCGGGCTGGAGGGAGTCGCCGGACTGCTCGCCGACCCGCCGCCCGGCTACCTCAAGGCGGCCGTCCGCCCGTAGCCGGGGAAGATCCCCGGGCGGAGCACCGTCCCGTGGACATGCGCCTCGGAATGCTCACCCTCGCCGCAGCGGCCATGCTCGTGCTCGCCGCTTCGGGCCGGTCGAGCTCACCGGGAGGATGCGCGACCCGTTCGAGGCGATGAGGGGCCAGACGACCCGCACCGGCGCGGTCACGTCCACGATCGCCTGCTCCCCGGCCAGGTGGGACCCGAGCGCGTGCGGGACCTGGTCCTACGACATGGCCGGGAACGGCGCCGAGTTCTACCTCAAGCTCCTGAACGGGAACGACCTCAACTTCGAGGTGCACCTGAGCACGAAGCCCTACGCGTTCGGCTGCATCCCCTTGTTCCCGGCCATCTATCCCGCCCAGTTCTCGGTGGACTCGACCGTCACCCTCGCGCAGCTCGAGAGCCGGCCGCTGACCGTGCTGGACGGAACGATCGGGCAGTCGATCGACTACCCCGACGTCGGGTACCACGGTGCGGTGACGGGAACCTGGGAGCTCCGCTTCAGGCGAACAGCGTGAGGTCCGGCTCGCGCTCGCCGCGGAGCACCTCGAGGTCGACCTCGACGCAGTCGATCCCACGCGCCTCGGCCAGCGTGACCGCCTGCGGCTTGAAGCGCTGGGCCGCCAGGATCCCGCGGCATGCCGTCCTTCGCCGGGTCGAGGCGGATCCGCTCGAGGTAGCGCGCGAGCTGCTCGACGGCGTCGATCGTGCCGAGCCGCTTGATCTCGACCGCGACCCAGCCGTCGTCGGCGTCGCGGCACATCAGGTCGACCGGGCCGAGGTCGGTCGGCCACTCGCGGCGCACGAGCCGGAGCCCGTCGCCGAGCGCCTCGGGCTGGTCGGCGAGCGCCTCCTGCAGGTCGCGCTCGACACCGTCCTTCTCGAGCGGCGCCGCCTCGCCCATGTCGTGGACGACGTCGCTGAGCACCTCGACGAGGCGGATCTCGAGCCGGTCCTCCGTCTTGCCGGCGCGCTTGCGGACGACGATCACGCCTTCCTCCTCCTCGACGACCGTCGGCGGCGTCATCCAGTTCAGCGGCTTGTAGCCGCCGGCGTCGGCGTGGACCAGGACGGAGCCGTCGTCCTTGAGCATCAGGAGCCGCGTCGACTCGGGCAGGACCGCGGTCAGGCGGCCGGTGTAGCGGACCTCACAGCGGGCGACGACGAGACGCACGGTCGTTCGACAGTACCGTCTCTTTCGGACAATCTCCGGGGTCAAGCATCGTGACCCGACCTCGACGACGCGAAAGCGCCAACCCGATTGCAGATGCTCCCCGCCGGCGCCGAACGGGAGCGGCTCGAGCGGGCTGCCGAGGCCGAAGCCGACGTCGGCGTGCCAGTCTGAGCCGTCGGCGCGGACACGCAGGACGAGATGAGATCGCGGGCGAAGCACACCCGGCGCCGCGCCCGAGCGCACACGCGCGAGAAACAGGTCAACCTCCGAACCGAGCGCCTCGAGCGCCGCCTTCAGCAACAGGTTCTGCTCGAAGCAGTACCCGCCCCGGCGCTTGGAGACGAGCTTTCGTTCCAGGTCCTCAACCGCTAGCGACACCGGGATCCCGCAATACGGATCGAGATTCTCGAACGGGATCGAGGTGACGTGGGCCCGATGGACCTCCGCGACGCTCGGACGACCGCGCAGTCCGATCCGCGCGAGATACGCACCGAGGTCGAACATGGCGGGAGCCCTAGACCCCACTGGGGCCGACGCCCGGGCCAGTCGCCGGGATGCCCCTGTCGCGCAGACCGTCGTCTCTCTCGGACAGGTCAGCCGCGCTCGACGCGCGAGCCGCCGACGATCGCCTCGCGGCCGTCGGAAAAACGGACGAGCGCCTTGCCCTTGCCGTCGTAGTCCGGCGACCAGACGACGAGGGTCGCCTCCTCGCCGCCGACCCGGACGGCCTCCGTGCCCTCGGGCTCGATCCCGCGCCAGACCCGGACGAACGGGTTCTCCTCCCACTCGCGCCCGATCGTCGTCTCGTCGGTGTGGCCCGGGAGCACGCGCGTCTCGGGCGGCAGCGTCATCAGCACGTCCATCACCGAGCGGCGGATCACGTCGACGTCGGCGCCGCCGCCGACCGCGTCGCGGAAGAGCGTGTCGCCGGTGAAGCAGGCAATACCGTTGCAGAGGAAGGCGAGCCCGTCGGGCGAGTGGCCCGGAGTCTCGAGCGCCTCGAACACCAGCCCGCCCGTTTCGAGCGGGCCCTTCACGACCGTGAGCCCGAAGCGCGAGACGAGCTCCTCGTCGCCCGCGACGTGATCGCCGTGGCCGTGGGTCGTGAGCAGGTGCGTGACGTTGAGCGACTCCTCCTCGACCGCGGCGAGGAGCGGCTCGAGCGGCGCGCCCGAGTCGACGAACACCGCCGTGCCGCCCGGCTCGTCGGCGACGAGATACGCGTTCGAGAGCCAGCCCGGATCCATGCTCCGCACGATCAGCACGAGCGGTACGCTACTCCCGAACCCGAGAAGGAGGAAGGATGGCCGGCTTGATCTCGCGCGCCTCGGCGATCACCAAGGCGAAGGTCTCGAAGCTGCTCGACCGGGCGGAGGATCCCGGCGAGACTCTCGACTACTCGTACGAGAAGCAGCTCGAGCTGCTCCAGAACGTGAAGCGCGGACTGGCCGACGTCGTCACCGCGAAGAAGCGACTCCAGCTCCAGCAGGCCCAGCTCGAGCAGAGCGTGGTCAAGCTCGACGGACAGGCGCACCAGGCCGTCGCGGCGGGGAGCGACGATCTCGCGCGCACGGCGCTCGAGCGAAAGTCGGCGATCCAGCAGCAGCTGCAGGGGCTCGACGGCCAGGTGCAGACGCTCCAGGCCCAGCAGGACAAGCTCGTCGCCTCCCAGGAGCAGCTGCAGGCGAAGGTCGAGGCGTTCCGCTCGCAGAAGGAAGTGATCAAGGCGCAGTACTCGGCCGCCGAGGCTCAGGTGCAAGATCGGCGAGGCGGCGACCGGGATCGGCGAGCAGATGGCCGACACCGGGCTCGCGATCCAGCGCGCGAAGGACAAGACCGAGCAGATGCAGGCGCGCGCGGGCGCGATGGACGAGCTGATCGACTCCGGCGCGCTCGAGGACGTCACCGCGACCGGCGACGACATCGACCGCCAGCTCGCGGCTCTCTCCTCGAAGACGCAGGTCGACGACGAGCTCTCGAAGATCAAGGCCGAGGTCGGGACGGGCGACGACAAGCCGAAAGAGCTCTCGTCGTGATCGTCCGCCTGATGCACGAGGGCCAGTACGAGGTGCCCGACTCGCTCCACGACGAGCTGAACGCCGCGGACGAGCGCGCGCTCACCGCCCTCGCCGACGGCGACGAGCTCGCGCTCAACGCGAGCATCGAGGAGATGTGGGCGCTGGTCCGGGCCAACGGCGACCCGCTCGCCGCCAACGAGCTGACCCCCGCCTCCGACGTGGTCGTGCCGCCGGCCGACCTCTCGCTCGAAGAGGCTCAGGAACTGCTCACCGGGGAGGGCCTGATCCCCGACCTGCCCGGCTAGACCGAGAACCTCCGGGCCACCGGGCCGCCCGTCGGCGCGTGGTCATTCCGTCAGAGCTTCTTAGAGCGGCGCGTCGAACATCGCGAACCACTTGCGAGAGGTCGGGCTCGATCGGCAGCTCCTGCTCGAGCTTCGCCTGCAGCTCCAGCTCCTTCGCGTTGTCGCGCTCCTGCCCGCCCGCGGGCACGAACGGCCAGAACACGCCGCCCTTGTAGCCGTACACCCAGTAGACCGGATGCTCGTAGCCCTTGAAGCGGAACAGCGCTGCGAGCAGCCGGTCGCCGAAGCCCTGGTCCTCGAGCTCCTGGGCGATCAGGTGCACGCCGGCGACGGCGTCCTCGAGCTGCGGGTCGCCGACGACCACCCACTCGTAGCCGAAGCTGTCGGTCTCGCGCGTGACCTTGGAGCCCGAGTCGTGCGCCACCGAGTCGAGCAGCTCGTCGGCCGCCTTGACGACGTCGTCGAACGCGCTCGCCGAGAGCGGCTTGAAGACCAGCGCGCCCTTGCCCGCGTAGGTGAGCTCGTTCTCGACCTGGAGCGTGACCGCCGCGGTCGTGAGCGCGAACAGCCGCTCGTCGGCCGGCTCCTTCAGCTTCGACTTGCCGAAGAGGCCCACTACTGGACGGGGCGGCCCATCTCGCGCGCGATCTCCGCGAGCTTCGCGAGACGCTTCTCGAGCGGCGGGTGATCCATGAACAGCTCGGCCGTCTTCTGCCTCACGGTGGTCGGGATGATGAAGAACGCGTTCATCGCCGCGACGTCGCGCAGGTCCTGCTGCGGGATCACCGCGATCTGGCCGGTGATCTTCTGCAGCGCGCTCATCAGGTGCTCCGGCGCGCCGGTGATCACCGCCGAGCCGCGGTCGGCCGCGTACTCGCGGTAGCGCGAGAGCGTCCGGATCAGCACCCAGCTGACGAGGTAGACCACGACCGAGATCACGAGCACGGCGAGCCACACCGGGACGCCGTTGTTGTTGTTGCTGCTGTTCCGGTTGCTGCCGAAACCACCGCCGAACATGCCGGCGTACAGGCCGAACCGCGTCAGGAGCCCGGCGAGCATCGCGAAGAAGCTGGCGAGCGTCATCACGAGCACATCGCGGTTGAGCACGTGCGAGAGCTCGTGCGCGAGCACGCCCTCGACCTCCTCGGGCTCGAGCCGGCGCATCAGCCCGCTCGTCACCGCGACCGCGGCGTGCTTCGGGTTGCGGCCGGTCGCGAAGGCGTTCGGCATGTCGGTGTCGATGATCGCCACCTTCGGCTTCGGCAGGTCGGTCAGCGCGCAGAGGCGCTCGACCATTGCGTGAAGCTCGGGCGCCTCCTCGGGGCTCACGATCTTCGCGCCGGAGGCGGCGAGCGCGAGCTTGTCCGAGGTGTAGTACTGGAAGAACGCGAGGCCGACGACGATCAGGATCATCGGGATCAGGGCCACGTTCAGGACTTGCAGGAGCACGACGGCGAAGACGACGTAGAGCAGCCCGAGCAGGAACGTGGTGAAGAGCATCCTGGCGGTGAGCCCGGCATCCCGACCGTAGTTCCGACGTTTCATCGAGAATCAAGCCTCCTTGGAGGCGTCGAGGGTCAAACTCATGGTAGCTAGTGCGGTGGCGACTGCCGCGCTGGTGGCGGCGCCTGCGGCCGTGGCTCAGGTGCGCGTCGTCGCCGAGCCGTGGGCGCACGGCGGCGCGCTCGGGCTGCTCGTGCCCGGCGACGGGGTCACCGTCACGCGCGCCGGCGCGCTCGCCGAGCTCGCGAAGCAGCGTCCGCCCGCCGGGGTCGAGGTCTACGTCGCGCTGCCTCCGCCGGGGCGGTCGCACAACATTCGCCGCTACCCGATCGCCGTCGTCGGGCCCGGGTTCACAGGCGGCCTGCTCACCTCGGCGGCGACGCGGATTCCCGGCCTCGTCTCGATCCGCGACCTCGACCGGCTCTCCTCGACGAGGGACGCAAACCCGCGCGCGACCCTCGAGCGACTCGACCGCCGGCTCCATCAGGCGCACGACGCGCGAAACGGCGGGATCCTCGTCGTGATGTTCTCGGGGCTCGTGCTGGCCGGGCTGGCGCTCGCGTTCCGGTCGGCCTGGCTCGCGCGCGCGGGCGTGCTCTCGATCCCCGCGTCGCTCTCGGCCGCGCTGCTGATCTCGGCGCTCGGCGGCTCGCGGCCGGCCGCCACGATCACCGTGCTCGCCGTGCTGACGGTGGCCTTGGCGCTCGTGCTCGCCCGGCTGCCGCTGCCCGCCGTCGTGACGGTCTTCCTCGCCCTCTACCTGGTCGTGCTCGCAGCCTGGCCCGAGGTGAACGCGCTCGCGATCGTCGGCCCGCACCCGGACGGCGGCGGGCGCTACTACGGGATCACGAACGAGGTCGAGACGCTGATGCTGGCGCCGGTGCTCGTCGCTGCGACCGCGTGGTTCTGGCCGGTTGCCGCGCTCGCGCTCGCGAACATGGCCTGGAGCAAGGCCGGCGCCGACGGCGGTGGGATCCTCGTCTTCGCGGCAGGGCTCGCGACGCTGCGGCTGCGACTCTCGGGCCGCGCGCTGACGGTGCGCCGCGCGGCCGCGGTCGCGGTGTTCGCGGTCGCGCTCGGGCTCGCGCTCGTGGGGATCGACGCCGCGATCGGGGGCTCGAGCCACGTCGACAAGGCAGTCGGCGGCGGCCCCCTCCACGTGCTCGGCCTGCTCGGCCACCGCGTCCGCGTCTCCTGGGACGGGGTTGCGAGGACGTGGTACTCGGCGCTGATCGCGGGGCTGACCGGTGCCGCCTGCGTGATGTTCGCCTTCCTCCGCCCGCGGGTCGCCGCGCTCGACGCGCTCCTTGTCGCGCTGGTCGTTTCGCTGCTCGTGAACGACACCGCAGTCGACGTGTTCGGCTACGGCGCGCTCGGGTGCGCCGTCGTCTGGACGTGGGGTAGACTCGCCCAGCGATGAAGCGCGCCGGCCTCCTCCTCGCCCTGCCGCTTCTGCTCCTCGCCGCAGGCTGCGGCTACGAGGGGACGGTGAGCGCCACGCCTCAGACAGTCGTCGGCAAGGTCGCGGCGCCCCCGCCGCAGCCGGTCACGAACCTCAAGGGCGACCCGGTCGCGGGCAAGAAGGTGTTCATGAGCGCCGGCTGCGCGAGCTGCCACACGCTCAAGGACGCGGGCGCCACGGGGACGGTCGGCCCGAACCTCGACGAGCGGAAGCCCTCGCTCGCGAAGGCGCTCCTGCGCGTCACGTACGGCAAGTCGCCGATGCCGTCGTTCAAGGGCACGCTCAGCCCGCAGCAGATCGCCGACGTCGCCGCCTACGTCGTCCAGGCGACCTCCGGCTGATCCTCCCGGACGACTTCCCGCGCACGGTCAAGGCGTTCGCGTCGGACCTCGACCGCACCCTGATCGGCCAGGACGCGGTGCTGCGGCCGCGCACGATCGCCGCGATCGCCGCGGCGCGCGCGCGGGGAATCCACGTGATCGTGGTCACCGGGCGGATGTTCCGCTCCGTGCGCCCGTACGTCGAGGAGGCGGGGCTCGACGAGCCGGTCGATCTGTTACCAGGGCGCCGTCGTCGCCGACCCGGTCAGCGGCCAGTTCCTGCTCCACCGGCCGATCGCGCTCGAGCTCGCGCGGGAGACGATCGCGGCCGTGGAGGATTCGGGCTTCGGGCTCAACTGCTACGTCGACGACAACCTCTCCGTGGCCGAGATCACCGAGTGGGCGCGCGCCTACGCGGACTTCCAGAATCTGCCGGTCGAGCGCGGTCGGCGACCTGCCGCGACTGGCTCTCCGAGCCGCCGACGAAGCTCGTCGCGGTGGGCGATCCCGACGAGCTCGACGTACTCCAGGTCGAGATGCGGGAGCGCTTCGGCGACCGGCTGTTCATCTCGAAGTCGCTGCCGTACTTCCTCGAGTTCGCGAGCCCCGAGGTGTCGAAGGGCTCGGGGCTCGCCTTCCTGGCCGAGCGGCTCGGCTTCACGGCCGCCGAGACGGTTGCGATCGGCGACGGCGAGAACGACCGCGAGCTGCTCGACTGGGCCGGGTACGCCGTCTGCGTCGAGGACTCGCACCCGTCGCTCTTCGAGCGCGCCGACCTCGTGATCCCCGGCCCCGAGGCAGACGGGGTCGCAACGCTGATCGAGAGCTACCTAGACTTGACCGCGTGATCGACCTCAAGGCGGCCCGCAGCGACCCGGACGGCTTCCGCGCCCAGCTCGCGCGCAAGGGCGCCGCGGAGGCCTTCGACGAGCTGCTCGCCGCCGACGAGCGCTGGCGCGCCCTCGTCCCGCGCGTCGACGACCTGCGCAGCCGCCAGAAGCTGAAGGGAAAGCCGACGCCGGAGCAGCTCGCGGAGCTCGCCGCGCTGAAGGACGAGCTGAAGGCGGCCGAGGAGGAGCTCGCCGCCGCGGAGGCGGTCCGCGACGAGGCGCTCGCACGCGTCCCGAACCCGCCCGACCCCTCCGCGCCCGACGGGACGACCGACGAGGACGCGGTCGAGATCCGCCGCTGGGGCGAGCAGCCGCAGCTCGCCGACCCGAAGGAGCACACCGAGATCGGCCGCTTCGAGATGGAGCGGGCGGCGCGCCTGTCGGGCTCACGGTTCGGCTACCTGCTCGGCGACACGGCCCTGCTCGCCTTCTCGCTCTACCGCTTTGCCCTCGACCGGCTTTCGCAGGCCGGTTTCACGCCGATGCTGCCGCCCGTGCTCGTGCGCGAGGAGGCGATGTACGGCACCGGCTTCTTCCCGACCGAGCGCTCCAACATCTACGCGCTCCAGGACGACGACCTGTACCTCACGGGCACGTCCGAGGTGGCGCTCGCCGGCCTGCACATGGGCGAGATCCTCGAGGAGGCCGAGCTGCCGCTGCGCTACGCCGCGTTCTCGACCTGCTTCCGCCGCGAGGCGGGCGCCGCGGGCAAGGACACGCGCGGGATGTTCCGCGTCCACCAGTTCAACAAGGTCGAGATGTTCGTGTTCACGAGGCCGGAGGACTCCGCGGCCGAGCACGAGCGGATGCTCGGAATCGAGGAGGAGCTCGTGCAGGCGCTCGGGCTCCCCTACCGCGTCGTGAATGTCGCGGCGGGCGACCTCGGCGACCCGGCGGTGAAGAAGTACGACATCGAGGCGTGGTTCCCGTCACAGGAGCGCTACCGCGAGATCACGTCGTGCTCGAACACGACCGATTTCCAGGCCCGGCGGCTGGGGATTCGCTATCGCTCGGAGCGCGGGCTCGAGACCGTCCACACGCTCAACGGCACCGCAGTCACCGACCGCGCGGCGCTCGCGATCCTCGAGAACTTCCAGGGCGAGGTGCCCGAGGTCCTGCTGCAGTACGGCGCCCCGGCCCGCATCGCGGGCTAGAGGGTTGGCGGGGAATTTGGCCGCCGCCGGAGGGCGCTCCAGACCAAGCGGGGCACCACGGTCGATCGCGGCGCGTAGCAGCGCTACGTGCCGCGGGCGAACGTGCTGATCCGGCGCCGCGTCTGGGGCGTCGTCCGGCCCGGCCGAGTTTCACGTCAAGCCTCTAGTTGTTCTGCTCGACGTTTCGCACCTTGTCGAGAGTGAAGTCCCACCAGGCGTGGTCGACGCCGGGCCCGCCGTCGACGACGTCCTTCTGCCCGTCGTAGGCGAAGATCGTGTCGTTGCCGGGCCCGCCGAGGATCGTGTCCCGGCCGCTCGAGCCCTCGAGCTTGTCGTTGCCGGGGCCACCCTCGATCAGGTCGTTGCCCGCGCCGCCCGAGATCAGGTCGTTGCCGTCGCCGCCGATCAGCACGTCGTTGCCGCCGTTGCCGCTGATCGTGTCGTCGCCGCCCAGGCCGCAGATCACGTCGCGCCCCTCGGTGCCGACGAGGAGATCCGGGCCCGGAGTGCCGGTGATCGTGCATGCCGAGGCGTTCGCCGCGGCGCCCTGGAGGGCCAGCACACACACTGCGGCGGCACCCACGTGAAGCGCGGCGATGAACCACCTGCCGGGGGAAGAGTGAACCGCCGCCCCCATGCCACGGTGTGTGCGGCGTCGGACGAGGGCACACGAAGAAGACCGACGCGAAAGGAACTCGATGGCTGCGGCAGAGCTCAGGCGCAAACTGCGGAACTTCCCGGCGGCATCCCTCCACCTGCGCATCGCGACCCCATCCTCCTAGGTCGCGGCGCGCAGCGCCGTCCCCGGCGAGAGTCCGCGCCGTGCAGCTTCCCCGGCGGGAAGCTCCAGCACGGCGCGGGCCCTCAGACGGGCGGCCGCACGCCACGGGCGCACGTCCGCTGCCACCTTCACCACCACCTGGTCTGAATCCAGGAACACGGCGTCGATCGGAAAGCGCATGAAGGCCGTGTGGATCGACGAGGCCTTCTCGAGCAGCAGCCCCTCCCCCTCTTCCATGCTGCTGCGCCCGAGCAGGCCGCGCATCTTCTGAAGCGACGAGCGCGCGACCACGCAGCGCTCGCACACCGGCCGGCCGTCCACGTGTTGCAGGCGGATCTCCATGCTCACCACCCGAGCACGATGCGCGGGCCGAACACGAAGTCGATCAACCTACGGCGTCTGTTGCGTCCCCTTCTCGGCATCCCGGATCGTTCCTTTCCCTCTGGGCGCCGGGGCCGCAAACATCGACGCGAATTGCAGTGACCGGGTTATCGCCCTGACAGCCCCGATTGCCCCTCCCCCTAAACGGTGATCCCGAGAGCGAATCATCAGAAAGAGGGATTGGCCGGCGGGCCGATCGAACGATGATTGGCCCACACGAATACCCGAAGGCGTTGCGGCCGCCGAGGAGTTGTTGGAGGAAACTGAGGGGGCTGCATCAATCGCTTTCGCGAGTTGATTCGGTAACCCACTCGGAATACCCGCCTCCAAAGGCGTCTCGGCATTTCTGCTTCGCCTTCAGTGCCCGCTATCTCTGGGGAGGAGGTGAGCTTACATGACGATTTCTGAGTGGTATGGCTTTGCGCGTGACATGTGGCGCAAGCAGGAGGGGCAGACCATGGCCGAGTACGGCGTCGTTCTGGCCGTGATCGCGGTCACCGCCGTCGTCGCCTTCACCGCACTGTCGACCGGTATCTCCGGTTCGATCGGCAAGGTGACCAACCTGTTGAAGTAAGCAGGCACAGCATGAGGGAGGGAAGGAAAGAAGCGATGCTCAGATCCACCGAGAAAGCCGAGTTCCTTCGCGCGATCCGCAGGCGCGAAGTAGGACAGACGATGGTCGAGTACGGCGTCACGCTCACTGTGATCTGTGTCGCGACCGTCTCCGTCTTCGCGGCGCTGTCGGGTGGCATCGCCGGAATGATCAACAAGGTGACCGGACTGCTTCCGTAGCAGTCCGAGCAAAGGGGTGGGCCCGCCGCCCGGGCCCGCCCCAATCACCTCAGGGGGGAGTTGAGGGGAAATGAACAAGCGAATCAAGTTGAGAAACGAACGAGGCCAGACAATGGTCGAGTTCGCGATCGTCCTTCCGGTCCTCCTGCTCATCGTCTTCGCGATCATCCAGTTCGGGATTCTGTTCAACAACTTTGTCGCGCTGACCGACGCAGTTCGCGCCGGCGCCCGCACCGCCTCCGTCTCGAGAACCGCAGCCGACCCGGTCGGCGCCACGATCGCGCGTGTTCAGTCCGCGACCGGCGACCTCGACCAGACGAAGCTCGGGGTCACGGTCACCTCGGGCTGGCAGCACGGCGACGACGTGACCGTGACCGCAACGTATCCGTACACGATCGACCTTTTCGGGGTGATCGTCCAGGCGGGAAACCTGACGAGCACCACGACCGAGCGCGTCGAATGACGCTTCACCGCTTTAGCTCCAGCTAAGTCCTCAACGACGAATCAAACACGAGGGAGAACAGGACGATGACGTACCGAGTCCGCAATATTGGGATCGCCGTCGCACTCGCAGTTCTGGCGGCGCTCATGATCAGCTACTACGTGACGAACTACAAACGTCACGTCCAGAACGGGGCCAGCGACGTCAGCGTCCTGGTGGCCACGAAGGACATCCCCGTCGGCACGTCCGGCGCCGAGGTGATGAGCGGTCACATGCTGCGCTCGATCAGCGTGAGCCGCACCGCCGTCGTGCCGGGCGCGATCTCCGACGGCGCCGAGGTCGGAAGCCTCGTCGCCGTCCAGAGCACGTTCGCCGGCGAGCAGGTGAGCGCACGCCGCTTCGCACCCACGTCGGCGGGGGGCGTCCGCGCCTCGATCACCGGCGCCCAGCGGGCCGTGCAGGTCCCCGGAGACGCGAACCAGCTGCTGCTCGGGACGCTCAAGGCCGGAGACCACGTCGACGTGATCGGCAACTGGGAGGCACCCGAAGGCACGACGCACCACGTGAGCCGCGTCGTCCTCCGCGACCTGCTCGTGCTGAGGCCGGCGGACTCGACGTCGATCGACTCGCGCCTCACGAGCGGCTCCAACGCGCCGCTCTCCGCCCAGCTCCAGGTCACCGACTCGCAGGCTCCGAAGCTGTACTGGATCATCGAGAACGGCACGTGGCTCCTCGCGCTGCGCCCGACGATCCACTCCGCCGACCTCGGCAAGAACGCCGAGACCGCGATCACGGAGCTCGGCACGAACAAGGCCGACGCCCTCAACGACGCCCGCTCGGCGGGCATCACGGTGGGTCACTGATGAGCGACGCACAGAACACCACAAACGGCGAGGCCCAGGCCGCCGGCACGCGGGTCTACCTCACCGGCTCCTGTGACGGCTTCGACACGCTGCGCGAGGCACTTGCGCAGCAGCCGGACCTCCAGCTCGTCGGTGCGAGCGAGCAGATCCAGGACGGCGCGTCCGCGCTCGCGGGCGGCCACCTCGACTGCGTGCTCCATGCAACGCGCGCCTCGGCGCTGCCGGTGCACGACCTGGCGCTGATCCGCGAGCACACGCGGGTGCCGGTGCTGCTCGTCGCGTCGGGCGAGGCCTCGGTCCTGCTCGACGAGTCGCTCGGGGCCGACATCGCCGACGTCGTGCTGCTGCCCGCGCTGACGGAGAACGTCGTCTTCGCGATCCGCAAGGCGACGCACGCGGGTCGCCGCGCCGCCGCCGCCGGCACGCACGACGGGCGGATCGTCACCGTCTTCTCGCCGAAGGGAGGCACCGGCAAGACCGTGCTCGCCACCAACCTCGCCTGCGCGTTCGCGAAGGACGAAAAGCGGAAGACGCTCCTGATCGACCTCGACCTGCAGTTCGGGGACGCGGCGATCATGCTCGGGATCGAGCCGGAGAAGACGATCTTCGATCTCGTCACCGCGCCGGGCGAGCTCGACCCGGAGAAGCTCACGGGCTACATCACGACGCATCCGTGCGGGCTCGACATCCTCCCCGCTCCGCTGCATCCGGAGGACGCCGAGCTCGTCACCGAGGCGAAGGTCGCCCGCCTGCTCGAGGTCGCACGCGCCTCGTACGACGTGATCGTCGTCGACACCTCGCCCTTCTTCCACGGGCCGATGCTGTCGACGCTCGATCGCACCGACGAGCTGCTGCTCCTGTGCGGGCTCGACGTGCCGACGCTGAAGAACGTCCGCCTCGCGCTGGGGACGCTCCAGCTCCTCTCGTTCCCGCAGGCCCGGATCAGGGTCGTGCTCAACCGCGCCAACTCGAAGGTCGGGATGAAGCCGCGCGAGGTCGAGGCGGCGCTCGAGCAGAAGGTGCGCTGGGAGGTCCCGTCCGACCGCGCGGTGCCGGTCGCCGTCAACCGCGGTGCACCCGTCGTGGTCTCGGACTCCGGGTGCGACTTCGCGAAGGCGATTCGCGAGATGGCGAAGGGCGTCCTGCCGGTCGAGCAGGAGAAGAAGACCCGCCGGCTGATGCCGACACTGGCGAAGGCCTAAGCCATGGGCCTTCACGACCGCCTCAACCGCTCGGACAACGGCGCCGTCTACGACCTGCCGGTCGCCGGCGGCGCCAGCCACCCCGTCGAGCCGATCGCCTCTGACCCGTACGCGGAGCTGAAGACGCGCATCCACCACGCGTGCATCGCCGCGCTCGGCGTCGAGCTCTTCAAGCAGGAGGCCAACGAGGACATCACCGAACGGGTCCTCCGGACGGTCACCGAGCAGCTCGCGCTCGACCGGACGCCGCTGACGCGCGAGGAGCGCCGGCAGCTCGTCCGCGAGATCACCGACGACATCCTCGGCTACGGGCCGCTCGAGCCGTTCCTCCGCGACGACAGCGTGACCGAGGTGATGGTCAACGCGCACGACCGGATCTACGTGGAGCGCAACGGCAAGCTCGAGCGCGCTCCGGCCGCGTTCGCCGACAACGCGCACGTGCTCCGGATCATCGACAAGATCGTCTCGCAGGTCGGCCGCCGCGTCGACGAGTCGTCGCCGATGGTCGACGCGCGTCTCCCGGACGGCAGCCGTGTCAACGCGATCATCCCGCCGCTCGCGCTGCGCGGGCCGACGCTCACGATCCGGAAGTTCGCCCGCGACCCGTACACGATGAGCGACCTGATCGGCTTCGGCACGATCACGGGCAAGGCGGCGCAGTTCATGTCCGCCTGCGTCCGCGGGAAGCTCAACGTGCTGATCTCCGGCGGTACCGGCACCGGCAAGACGACCACGCTCAACGCGCTCTCGGCGTTCGTGCCGGGCGACGAGCGGATCGTCACGATCGAGGACGCGGCCGAGCTCCAGCTCCAGCAGGAGCACGTGATCGTGCTCGAGTCGCGGCCGCCGAACATCGAGGGCCAGGGCGAGGTGCGGATCCGCGAGCTCGTCCGCAACGCCCTCCGCATGCGCCCCGACCGGATCATCGTCGGCGAGGTCCGCGGCGGCGAGACGCTCGACATGCTCCAGGCGATGAACACGGGCCACGAGGGCTCGCTCACCACGATCCATGCGAACTCTCCTCGCGACGCGCTCTCCCGCCTCGAGACCCTCGTCCTCACCGGCGGCGTCGACCTGCCGCTGCGCGCGATCCGCGAGCAGATCTCGTCGGCGTTCGACGTCCTGATCCAGATCTCGCGCCTCGTGGACGGCTCGCGCCGCGTCACCCACGTGACCGAGGTGCTGCGGATGGAGGCCGACGTGATCGCGCTCCAGGACATCTTCGTCGCGAAGCCACCGGACGAAGAGAGAAACCCCGGCTCCGGTCACGTGCGGCTGCTCTCGCCGCTCCAGTGCACCGGGCTCAAGCCGCATTTCCTCGAGAAGCTCGCGAGAAACGGCGCGATCCTGCCGCCGAGCTTCTTCGGCGAAGACGAGGCGGGCGCCGTGCCGCGCTCCTCGTTCGCGGCGACGAGCTTCGATGGAGCCTTCTCGTGAGGCGGCTCTCCCTCGCCGCCCTCGTCGCACTCGCGTTCGCCGCTCCGGCGGCGGGCGCGGTGCAGATTTCGAGCCTCGACACGAGCGCCTACCCTCAGGTGCGCCTGAGCGTGGTCGCCTCGCAGCCCGTGTCGACGCTCCCTGCCCTGACCGAGGACGGACAACCCGTCACCGACCTCACGGGGGTCAACCTCAGCAACGGCGCAAGCGTGGTGCTCGCGCTCGACCGCTCCGAGTCGATGGCAGGTGCCTCGCTCCGGAACGCGATCGCGGCCGGGCAGGCCTTCGTCGGCCAGAAGCCGAAGTCCGACCGGATCGCGGTCGTCGCCTTCGGGCGCCACGCCGTCACGCTCGGCGGCTTCTCGTCCAGCGCGGGCGACGCCGACTCCGCCCTGAGCGGGGTCAAGGTCGACACCGCCCCCGGAACCGCGCTCTACGACGGAGTCGTCGCCGCCGCGACCCTGCTCGGCAAGAACGGTTCCCCGGGCCGCGTGATCATCCTGCTCACCGACGGCCACGACGTCTCGAGCTCGGCGACCCTCAAGGACGCCGTCGCCGCGGCCCGTGCCGCTCACGCCGCCGTCTACCCGATCGCGATCGCCTCGCACGATTTCGACCCTGCTCCCCTCCAGCAGCTCGCGCTGCAGACGAACGGGACGTACCACCGAGCCACCTCGAGCGCCGCGCTGCGCTCCGTGTACGGCTCGATCGCAGACGAGCTCGCGCGGACGTGGCAGGTCAGCTACGTGACCGCCGCCCGGCCGGGCGACCACGTCTCGCTCGTCGCCACGACGCCGGCCGGCACCGCCACGACCTCGCTCGCGATCCCCGCCGGATACGGCAACGGGCCGCCGGCGAGCCCGTCGGCGCTCCTGCCCTCGCCCCTGTACTCGACCGGCGGCACGATCGCGTTCGCGCTGCTGATCGGGCTGATCGTGCTCGTGGCCGGCCTCTTCGTGATGGTCGGCGCGCGCGGCAGCTGGGTGAAGACCCGGCTCGCCCCGCACATCGGCGAGCGCGAGCGCCGCCTGATGCGCCGCAAGGAGCGGCTCTCGCTGCTCGCTGCGCTGTACAAGGCGACCGAGTCCACCTTCGGAGGCTGGCGGCGCTGGTCCTCGCTCGAGAAGAAGCTCGAGCGCGGTGACGTGCCGCTTCGCCCCGCCGAGTTCATCTGGGCCAGCGTCGGCCTGAGCCTCGTGCTCGGGATCCTCGCCGCCCTCGTGGGCATGTCGGCGCTCGTGATCCTCGCCTTCCTCGCCCTCGGCGCCGTACTCCCGTACCTGGTGATCTCGTTCCGGGTCCGCCGCCGCGCGCGGGCCTTCGAGGACCAGCTGCCGGAGATCCTCACCACGATCGCGGCCACGCTGAAGGCGGGCCATTCCTTCAAGCAGGGGATGCAGGCCGTGGTCGACGAGGCGCATCCGCCGGCGAGCGACGAGCTCAAGCGCGTGCTCGCCGAGACCGGGCTCGGGCGCCCGATGGACGACGCCCTCACCGACATGGCGGAGCGCACCGGCTCGGAGAACTTCTCGTTCGCGATCACGGCCGTCACGATCCAGCGCCAGGTCGGCGGCTCGCTCGCCGGGCTGTTCGACATGGTCGCCGACACCGTCCGCCAGCGGCAGCAGTTCGCACGCAAGATCCGCGGGCTGACCGCGATGGGCCGGATGTCGGCCTACGTCCTCGTCGGGCTCCCGTTCTTCATCGCACTGGCGATCACGATCACGAACCCGAACTACATGTCCCCGCTCTACCACACGGGCGCGGGCCACATGCTGATCGCCGGAGGCCTGCTGATGATGGGCATCGGCGCCCTGATCCTCAACAAGATCGTCTCCTTCAAGGGGTGAGCAGATGCTGCTTCTCGTAGTCGCCGTCGGCCTGCTCGCACTCTCGGGCTTCCTCGTCTCCGAGGTCGTGTCCCTGCCCGAGCGCCAGCGCCGTACCCTCGTCCGCCGCGCCGCGCACTACGGAGCGGTTCGGGCGCAGCCCACCGACCGCGAGCGCGCGACGCTCCGCGACCGGATGCTCGTCCCGGCCTCGGGCCGGATCGCCCGCCTGATGCTCCGGCTGAACCCGCGCGAGAGCCTCGACACGGTGCAGCAGCGGCTCCTCTCTGCGGGGATGCACGACGTCTCGCCGAGCGGCTTCCTCGCCGCGAAGGCGATCCTCGCCGGCGTCGGCCTCGTGCTCGGGCTCCTGCTGATGGCGGTCTCGAGCGCACAGACGGGCCTCCTGCTCACTTTCGCGTTCGTCGCAGGCGGGTGGATCGCACCGGGCTGGATCGTCGGCAGCCGCGCCAGGCGCAGACAGGAGCAGATCGGGCGGGAGCTGCCCGACGCGCTCGACCTGCTCGCGGTCAGTGTCGAGGCGGGGCTCGGCTTCGACGGCGCGATCGCGAAGCTGACCGAGCACATGGACGGGTCACTCGTCGACGAGCTGTCGCTCGCGCTCGGCGAGATGCGTGTCGGCGAGTCGCGCACCGAGGCGCTGAAGAAGTTCGCCGCACGGGTCGACACCCCGGAGGTCTCGTCGTTCGTGCGCGCGATCATCCAGGCCGACCAGCTCGGCATCTCGCTCGGCAAGATCCTCCGCGTCCAGGCGACCGACAGCCGGCTCAAGCGCCAGGCGGCCGCCGAGGAGAAGGCGATGAAGGCGCCGATCAAGATGCTGTTCCCGACGGTGATCTTCGTCTTCCCGGCGATGTTCATCGTGATCCTCGGCCCGGCCTTCATGAGCCTCAAGCAGATGTTCGGGTTCTGACGACCGATGCCTCCTGCGACGGAACAGGGATTCGGCAGCGGGCTTCGGGCCCATGTGAACCGCAAGCGCGGCGGGGACGAGGCACCGGCCGAGGAGGTCGAGCCGCGCTCGGTCTCCGAGGCGATCGCCGTGGCCGAGCCGCCGCCGTCGAACGCCGGAGCCGACCAGCTCCGCGCCGAGCTCGAGGCCTCGCTCGACCGCGAGCGTGCGCTGCGCGACTCGCTGAGCGCGCAGGACGAGGCGAACGAGCGCGAGCTCCAGATTCAGCAGGACGCGGCTCGCCGCGCGGACGAGCTCGACGAGCGCGTCGCCCAGCTTGCCGCCGCCGAGGCAGCCGTCGCGGCGCGCGAGCGCGCCGCCGCTGAGCAGCTCGCGGAGGCCGAGGCCGTGCGCGAGCAGGTCGCGGCGACCCACGCCGCCCTCGAAGAGGCGCAGGCGCGCGCGGATCAGCGCGAGAAGGACATCGAGCTCAAGACCCAGGCGCTGAAGGCCGCCGACGAGGCGCGCGCCGGCGCGCTGGAGGAGGTCGCCGAGCGTTCGGCCGCCGCCGCCGAGCGCGAGCTCACGCTCCAGAGCGCGGAGGCCGAGCTCGAGAAGCGCGAGGCCAAGCTGGCCGCGGAGCTCGAGAAGGCCGAGGCCGACCTCGCCGCAGGGCTCGAGAAGCGCGAGGCCGAGCGGCTGGCCGAGGTGGCCGAGCGAGAGCTCGCCGTCAAGAAGGCGCAGGCGGACGTCGAGAGGCGCGAGACCGCGCTGACCGCCGAGTTCGACAAGCGCGAGGCCAAGCTCAGGCTCGACTTCGAGAAGCGCGAGGCCTCGCTCGCCGTCGCCTCGGAGAAGGTCACCGCGCTCGAGCAGCGCGAGGCCGACCTGCGCGCGCTCGAGGAGCGGGCGAAGACGAGCCTCGCCCAGCAGAGCGCCGGGCTCAGCCGCCTCGCCGAGATCCAGGAGCGCGAGGTCGAGCTGGCGGCGCGCGAGGCGGAGCTCGTCGCCCGCGAGCAGCTCTCCTCCCACAAGCACCTCGTCGCGGTGCCCGACAGCGGTTCGGCCTCCGCCGAGCTCGACCAGCGCGAGCTCGATCTCGCCGCCCGCGAAGCCGAGCTGCGCCGGGCCGAGGCCAACGTGCGCCGGGCCGAGGCGAACGCGCCCACCGAGGACAACATCGCCGCCGCGCAGATGAAGCTCGACGAGCGCGAGCGCTCGATGCAGAAGCGCGAGGCCGAGCTCCAGAAGGCCGAGAAGCTCGTGCTCACGCTCAAGGAGCAGCTCGAGACCAAGCAGCGGCGCTTCGGCGTCGGCGAGGAGACGGTCGTCGCCGGGCTCGAGGATCTCGAGCGGCGCGAGCGCGAGCTCGACCTGCGCGAGGCGCGCCTCGAGGCCGACGAGGACATCAACGACCAGAAGCTCGCGGTGCGGGAGGCCGCCCTCGCCGCGCTCGAGGACAAGCTGCGCCGCAAGGAGGGAGACCTCTCGACCTACGTCTCCCAGGTGCAGAACGAGTTCGACCGGCGCGAGGCCGACTGGTGGTCGAAGCAGCTCGGGAAGCCGCTCGAGGCGTACAACGGCGCCAAGTAGACGCGTCTAGACGTCGACGATTCGCAGCGCGAGCCAGATCCCGGCGACGCCGCCGACCACCGAGAAGAGGAGCGACGAGAGGCCGAAGCCCGACGCGCCCCAGAGCTCTGGCAGGTAGCCGCCGACGATGGAGCCGAACCCTGCGCAGAGACCGATTACCGACTTACCACCCATGCGCGGAAAGATCGGCATACGAGGCTTCTTGCTTTAGTAGAGAACCAACCTGTCCCGGTGGACCGCCTCGACCCCGCGCGGACGCCCGGCCAGCTCGGCGGCGCTGCCGGCGCTGAGGCCCTTCGCGAAGGCGACGCCGTCGCAGACGAGCTCGACCCCGTCGCCGGCCTCGAAGCGGCCGTCGCACGAGAGGACGCCGACCGCGAGCAGGCTCCGCCCTTCCTCCTGCACCGCACGGCGTGCGCCCGCGTCGACGTGCAGCTTGCCGACGACCGGCGTGCCGAAGCGGAGCCAGAGCTTGAACGCGGGCTGGGCGCCCTCCTCGGCGGCGAAGCGCGTCCCGCGCGGCTCGCCGGCGACGATCGGGCCGAGCACCGACTCGCCGGTCCCGCCGGCGATCACCGTCGGTGATTCCCGCGGCGACGGCCATGTGCGCCGCGGCGACCTTGCTCTCCATCCCGCCGCGTGCCGAGCGTCGGTGCGCCTTGCCGAAGACCGCGTCGCCGACCGACGCGCCGTCGCCGATCGGCTCGGCGCCGGGCTCTCCCGGCGCGCGCGTGAACACGCCCTCGGCCTCGGTCAGGAGCACGAGCAGCCGCGCGCGCGACGAGGATCGCGACCTGCGCTGCGAGCGCGTCGTTGTCGCCGAGCGAGATCTCGTCGGTCGCGGTCGCGTCGTTCTCGTTCACGACCGGCACGGCGCCGAGCGTGTGCAGCGCGGCGATCACGTTGCGCGCATTGACGTACGCGCCGCGGTCGGCGATCTCCCGCCCGGTGAGGAGGACCTGCGCCGCGGAGAGGCCCTCACGGCCGAGCGCGTCGTCCCACGCCGCCTGCAGCCGCGCCTGGCCGAGCGCCGAGGCCGCCTGCATCTGCGGCATCGAGCGCGGTCGCCGCTCGAGGCCGAGCCGCGGCAGCCCGAGCGCGATCGCGCCGGAGGAGACGACGCAGACCGGCGTCCCGGCGCCGACGAGCTCGCGCGATCTCACGCGCCCGGCGGCGCAGCACCGTTCGCCTGACCTTGCCCGCCGGGGCCGGCGATCAGGCTCGTGCCGAACTTGACGACGACCGGGCGCCGCACAGCTCAGCGGCTCTGCGTTCCGTCACCGACGATTCGGTACTGGCGCAGCCAGAGGTCCCGGTAGGTGACCGGGCCGCGCGGGCCGGGCGCCCAGTCGACGTTGATCCCGGTCTCGGGCGCGCCCGTCAGCTCGAAGCCGTCCGTGTAGCGGGTCGGCGCGTGCCAGTACGCCGCCGTGCCGCGGTAGCCGTCGAGGAAGCGCTGCGCCGCGCCGGCGTCCTCGGTCACGATCCCGGCCGCGAGCCCCGAGGTCTCCTCGTTCGCGAGCCGCACCGCCTCGTCGAGATCGTCGACCACGTCGACCGTCACGGTCGAGACGCGGTCCGCGTCGTTCGCCCACTCGTGACCGAGGCGGACGTCGAGCGGCTCGCCGGCGCCGGCCCGCTCGGTGCCGCGCACCTCGAGCCCGAGCCGGTCGAGCAGGGCGAGCAGGTCGGGCAGGAGCTCGAGCGCGCCGCGGTCGACGAGCAGCAGGTTGAGCCGGTTGCAGACGCCGAGCCGGTCGAGGCTCGCCTCGGCGATCGCGAGCGTCTTCTCCCGCGTCGCGGCCGGGTGGACGTAGAGGACGCCGCCGCCCTCCGCGTGGGCGAGCGCGCGCACCCCGCTCTCGGCGGCGAGCCGCGAGAGCTGCGCCGTCGTCTCGCCGCTGCCGCGGAGGATCACGAGCGGGAGCACCTTCGGCAGCGAGACGAGCACGCGCGCGCCCTCGCGATCGGGCGAGCGCACGAGCCCGACCGCGCCGCCGGGGAGCCCGGCGTCCTCGAGCGCGGGCCGCAGCACGTCGTCGACGAGCACGGTCACGGTGCGCAGCGCGGCGCCGCCGGTGCGGAGGACGGCAGTGTTGAGGCTCTTGAGCAGCTGCCCGGCGACGTCGAGCGCGACGTTCGGGCGCGCCTCGAAGTTCGCGCCGACGGCGCCGATCGGGATCCGCCGCTCGCTGACGACGAGCCCGTTCTCGAGCGTGCGCGTGCCGACCTCGCGCTCGAGCGGCGGCAGCGCGGCCATCGCCTGGGCCTGGGCCGCGAGCGCGTCGATGCGCGCGCTCGTCGAGCCGGAGCCGGTCGAGCGTCCCCTCGTCGAGCTTCCCGGCCGCAGCGGCGCAGTCGGCCTCGTTCGCGAGCAGGATCTCGGCGCGCCGCTCGTGGACGAGCGAGCCTGCGCGCTCGAGCGCGGCGGTGACGCTGTCGTCGTTCAGCGCCGCGAGCGAGCGCCCGGCCTCGACGGCCTCGGCCTCGACGAGCGCACGCAGGTCGACCTGTTGCTCGAGCGCCATACGTCGCAAGATACCCCGCCGCGTAGGATCGTCCCCGGCGGGATGCCGGAGCGGTCGAACGGGGCGGTCTTGAAAACCGCTGGGCGCGCAAGCGTCTCGTGGGTTCGAATCCCACTCCCGCCGCCTCTATCTGAGCGATCGTCCACACTAGCCGACCGTCCTAGGCATCCGATCCCGGGGAACGTCGCGTGACGCGCGTCCGCGCCACCCCGAACCTGCGTCGAATCGTACGTCGGATCGCGACGATGAGCTCTCGAGCCGAGCGTTTCACGCCCGGCACGTCGTTTTGTCTCTCCCACTCCAGGTAGAGAACGAAATCCGGGTTGACGATGTCTACCGGCGTAGCCGGTAGCGGATGCCGTTCGAGTCTTATCGCCGCGTCGCCTCGGGCGAGCACCATCGAGTTCTGTCGGTAGTAGTCCTTGACTCTTCGCTCGCTCCACACGAGCGGGCGGACGAAGTCGAAGAGTCGGAAGCCGTATCCGGCGAATCGCTCCAGCCACCAGCTCTGCCACTGGCAATTCACGTGATTGAGGCCGCCTTGCGTCGGCACTGCCGCCGAGAAGAGAAGGAGGTCACCGTGACGAGCGAGAGACTCGACGAACGTGTCCGCCGCGTCCAGAGGCAGATGCTCGGCCACCTCCAGCGACAGGACCAGGTCGAAGCTGCGTCCGAGATCCAGCGGCGTAGTGAGGTCGTGCGAGTAGAAGCAGGAGTCCGGAATCATGAGCTCGCTCCGGTCGACCCACGGCCCGTCGACACCAATCACATCCTCGACACCTGCGTCGCAGAGCACGCTCAGCCACGACCCGACTCCACACCCGACATCGAGCGCGGAGGCAACCTGGATCCGCTCCAGGATCAACGGGAGGACGAACTCCGCGGAGCGGCGCGACCCGACCGATTGCTTGCGGAAGAAGCCGCTGTCGTACATCTCCTCGGAAGTCACCGAAAGCGCTCCGTCTGGGCATTCGAGGACCATCGGTGCCCGGAGACTCTCCACACGGTCCAACTTTCTCACAATCAAGCGTCCTCGATCGGCGGTCGACCCTGGAGCACCCGGGGGACCTCGCCCAGAACACGTTCAGGATGGTGTTCCAGATGTGGCGCAATGAACTCGCTCGGGAGCAACCCCCGAGTTTCCGTCAAACGACCTTCGCTCCGGGTTCGAGAGAGCGGAGCAGGCGGTGCGCGCGACGCGACCGGACTTCGAGCCGAGGCACGACCGCCGTCTGTTCGACCACTGATCCCGCCGCCTCGACGACCCAGGCCCCGCCGAAGCGGGACCCGGGGTCGCAGGATCAGGAAACGGGGACCGTCGTCAGTGCGAAGGCCGCCTGCAGGGGCACCGTGAACCGCACGACGCCCGCGGCGTTCGCCGTGATCGGGCCGGCGATCGAGTTCGTGCCGTCGCCGGTTGCGTTCCATTCCGCAAGCGTGAACGTCGTGTTCGGCGGCAGCCCGCCGATGCTGTACGACGACGGCAGGTCCGTCGAGGCGACGTTCAGCAGCTTGCCGTGGGTGTCGAGCCCGACGATCGTCAGCTCGCCGCTCGGGCCGGCGTAGGCCGTGAGCTCCTGCTCGGGCGTGTCGTTCGTCGTGTCGCCGAGGTTCTGGCGGTAGACCGGGACCCCCCAGTCGCTCGAGTCCCACGGATCGACGCCGATGATCTGCCAGCCCGGCGCCGTCGTGTGGAAGAGCAGCGACATCGCGTTGTAGCTCGGGGTCAGCGGCGAGCCCTCCGTCGGCGGCCCGATCATCCAGTAGAGCTGGTTGCCTGCGCTGCTGTTGTCGTAGCGGCTCCAGTAGGCATCCCACTTCGACGTGCCGGCGACGCCGAGCTGCGCCGAGTCGATGTTGAACCAGAGCTGCTGGAAGCCGGCGATGTTCGTCCGCCAGATCTCGGGGCACGTCGGGTCGGCGCCGTAGTAGAGGTTCGCGAACGCCGGCTTCGTGCCGCACGTGCCGTTGCCGCGGATCCCGAACTCCATCATGTACACCGTCTTGCGCTGCTCGGGCGGGAGCACCTCGTTCATCAGGTGCCACGTGTCGCGGAGCCGGTACTCGAGCCGGCCCGGGTCGTAGTAGAACCAGTAGACGTGCTCGTTGTACGCATCGAGGACGTCGCCCATGTTCTGAGCGATCAGGCTCATCCACGAGTAGTGGTCACGCGCCTGGTTGGCGCCGTTCTCGACGAGGCCGCCGCCCATCAGCTTGACCTGGCCGCGCAGGCCGCGTGCGCGGAGCTCCGCGTCGAATGACCGGTACAGCGCGTTGTACTGATCGAAGGTGACGCTGCCGGAGTTGGGCTCGTTCCCGACCTCGGCCCAGCGGACGTTGGTGAGCCCGTGGTTGACGACGAGGTCCTGGATGACGTCGGCGAACTTCGCCATCGGCGGCCCGGTCGGGCCGGTCAGCACGTTGCCGAGGTTCTGGAAGCTGATGTCGATCGTCGCCCCGGCCGCCTGCGCGAGCTGGACGACCTGCACGAACGATGCGTAGTTCGTCGCGTAGTCCGGGAACTTCCCGTTCGCGTTCGCGTCCCAGTTGTCGTTGTAGAAGATCCGCACGAGCTGCGGCTGGAGCGCTTTCACCTTCGCGTCGGCGTCCGCGTGATCCTGGCCCGGCGGCCAGGGCGTGACCGGCGCGTACACGTGGTCGCCGAACTGCGCGCCGTAGCCGTCGAGCGACGGGAAGAGCACGCGGAACGGGCTCGCGAGCTGGCTCTGCGTGATCTCGACCGTCGTGGTCAGGGTGTTGTTCGTGACGTCGGTCTCTGCCGGCGACGCTCCGCTCACCGTCGCCGTCAGCCCGACGGGCACCGGCGAGCCGAACGAGACGGGGAAGGACACCGTCGTCGTGCCGCCGGCTGGGACGTCGACGTGCTGGACGGCCCCCGGAATCGCCGACAGGGTGACGTCTGCGCTTGCGCCGCTGTCTCCGTTCCGTTCGGCGATCACCGCCTGGACCGTGAACGGCGTTCCCACGAGCGCCTGTGCCGGAGTGAGCTGCTGGACGACGAGATCGGGCCGGAGGAGCGTCTTCGTCGTGCCGTCGATCGCAAACGTCTGGGCCGGCGTGCCGGTCTGCACGAGCACCTCGACGTCGACGCGGCGGTTGCGCGGAACTCCGCCGAGGTCGACGGTCGCCACGCCTCCGGGCGCGGGCACGTTTGCGACGTTGCGCAGGTACCAGATCGTCTGGGCGGTGTTGTAGGTCTTCAGCTGGACGTTCGCGAGCGTGTCCGGCACGGAGCAGCTCGACGCCGGGTCGGCGGCGATGCTGACCGTGAGCGAGGTGCCACCGGGGCCGGTGAGCGCCTGCAGCTGCATGCCGTACGGCGTCGCGACGGAGTTCGGGCACGCGGCGCTCGTGCTCGCGCGCGCCCCGGTCGACCCGACCGATGCGATCGCGCAGACGACTACGACCGCGCACGCGACGCTCAACCACCAGCGTCGCTGCGGTTGACCGTGTCTCATCTCTGTCCCCTTCGTCCGATGGAGCCGGTTGCACCGCGTGGGGAACGCGCCGCAGCAACCTCGGTGCAAGCAGCCTGCACCGCTCTTTCGAGCGCCTACCGATGACATCATGATCGACGTCGCCCGACATCAGGGTCACCCCTGATCCGTTCGCGTTCGCTGAGGGGGATTCCCCGATGTCTTCTGTCGACAGCGGTGCGAGACTCGTATCAGGAGCTGCGGGCGTCGGTGCCGGTCCCCAAGTTCAACGGCTGCGAGGGCTGCATCGGCGGCCGGCTCCTTTCTCAGGCGCCTTGAAGGAGCCGGCCGCACGTCGCGGGCTCACATGTTGGGGCAGTTCCCCGAGGCCTTCGTCCCGTTCATCTTGTGCGAGTGCGCAGGCGGCTTCGTCTTCGAGCCGCCCGTGGCGGCATACGCTCCGGCTCCTCCGGCGAGGACACCGAAGACCGCCAGGCACGCGATCATGGCTCGAGCTCGTGCACTCATGGATTCGTCACCTCCTCCGTGCAGCTGAAGCACACAGTGAACACGACGTGTCTAAGAGAGCCGTGTGATTTCGATGAGTCTTCCTAGCCCGGAGCGATCGAGCCGAACAGCCCGTCGCCCTCGTCGTTCGGCCCGGCGGTGAAGAACAGCGTGCCCGCCGGCCCGGCTGCGGCGCCGTTGCCGAACTGGAGCGCCCAGAGCCCGTCGATCGAGACCGGTACGCCGTCGGCCGTGCGCAGCGTGCCGTCCGGCAGATAGAGGAGCCCGCCGAGGATCGGCCGGTAGGCGTCGATCCGGCCGTCGCCGAAGTTCCCGACGAGCAGGTCGCCGCCGAAGCGACCGAAGCCTTCCGGCGCCTGCGCGAGACCCCACGGCGCGTCGAGCGGCCCGAGGAAGGCGACCTTCCCGGCAAGCCGCCCCGTCGCCGCGTCGAACGCGTCGACGAAGCCGAGGCCCGGCCCGTGCGCCTCGTCGTCGCTCCCTGCCTGCGTCTTCGCGTACGTGACGTAGACCCTCGAGCCGATCGCCTGGATCCCGAACGGCGCGAAGCTGCGCGGGATCGTCGGATCGAAGAATGCGAACGGCGCGTTGACCGGCTGCCACGAGCCGTCGAAGACGTCGACCCGTCGGTTGTGGAAGTCGGTCGCGTACAGGCGCGGCCCCGCGGACGTCTGGGAGATCGCGAGCCCCTTGAAGACGGCCCCCTGGGCCGACATGTCGATCTCGGTCTCGGCCGTGTTCCCGAGCGAGCCGTTCCAGGCGCTGATCACGCCCTTCTCGCTGTCGAACAGGAACAGGCCGGCGAGCCCGTTCCCGCTCCTGATCGCAAAGGCGGTCGATCCGTTGAAGACGACGCCGGTCGGGTTGTCACCGACGGCGACGACCCTGGCCAGCCTGGCGCCGGCTCCCGTGTAGAGCGTCGAGACGCCCGTGCCGTTGTCGGCGACCCACCACGGCGTCGCCGGCCCGGCCACGAGCCCCCATGCGTTGACGAGGTTCGCATCGGGCGTCGTGCCCGGCACCCCGTTGTCCGAGACGAGCGGTGTGACCACGAAGCTGTTCCCCCCGGCGGCCACGGCGGCTCCTGCCACCGCGACCAGCACGAGCGCGACCGCTGCGAGCGCGAGCGCGATCCGTGCGAAGGACGTACCCATCACCTTCCCCCTTCCCCCGGTTACGTTCCTGCTTCTTCCGTTACGGAGCAACGAGGACGCCGGATTGGCGATGATGGGCGACGTGCGCGAGAACCCCGTCAAGCGGACGCTCGCCGCCGGAGGCTCGAGCGTCGGCCTGATCGTCGCCGAGTTTCCGACAACCGGGATCGCGCGGATCGCGGCGGGCGCCGGCGCCGACTTCGTGATGTTCGACATGGAGCACGGCGGGATCGACATCGGCGCGACGAAGAACGCGCTCGCCGCGGCCCGGGCGAGCGGGATCGTGCCGCTCGTGCGCACTTCCGGGACGGCGTCCCACCTGATCTCGCAGCCGCTCGACGCGGGCGCGCTCGGACTGATGGTGCCGATGGTCGAGTCCGCCGGGCAGGCGCGAGAGATCGTCGCCTCGGCGACGTACCCGCCGCTCGGCCGGCGCGGAGTGGGTGTCCACTACGCGGACGACGTCGAGCCGGAGGGCCTCGCGGCGACGCTCGTGAAGGCCAACGAGGAGCTGCTCCTGATCGCGCAGATCGAGACGGCCGCGGGTGTCGAGCACGTCGAGGAGATCGCGGCCGTCGACGGGATCGACGTGCTCTGGATCGGGCACTTCGACCTCACCACGTCACTCGGGACGCCGGGCGAGTTCTGGAACGAAGCGCATACCGCAGCCGTCGCGCGCGTCTTCGAGGCCTGCCGCCTCAACGGCAAGCCCGTCGCCACGATGGCGAACGACGCGGCGGACGCGCTCGCCCTCGCGGAGAAGGGATTCACAGTGTTCGCGTTCAACGACGCGATGGTCTTCTCCGCGGCTCTGCGCGGGTGGGTGCAGGCGCTACGGACGCTCTAGACTCACGCCGGTGACGGGACTCTCGAGGCGGGAGCTTCTCCTGGCCGCCGGGGGCGCAGCGGTGGCCGCGAGCCCGCTCGCGCGCGCGGTCGCCGCGTCGGCAGCCACGTTCGGGCCGGCCACGCTGCCGGCTCCCGCCAGATCGGGGCTCGACCACATCATCGTCGTGACGATGGAGAACCGCTCGTTCGACCACTTCATGGGCTGGCTCCCGGGGGCCGACGGCAAACAGGCGGGGCTGAGCTACACCGACGCGAGCGGCGTCTCGCATCCGACCCATCCACTCGCACCCGACTTTCAGGGCTGCGCCTACCTCGACCCCGACCACAGCTACGACGGCGCGCGGATCGAGTTCGCGGGCGGCGCGTGCGACGGCTTCCTCCGCGCCGCCAGCGACGTCTTCGCGATCGGCTACTACACCCAGAAGGACCTGCCGTTCCTCGGCAAGGCCGCGCCCGACTGGACGGTGTGCGACCGCTACTTCGCCGCGATCCTCGGGCCGACGTTCCCGAACCGCCTCTACCAGCACACCGGCCAGACCGACCGGATCGAGAACTCGTTCGCCGAATCCGCGCTGCCGACGATCTGGGACAGCCTGGCCGCGAAGGGCGTGAGTGCCGCCTACTACTACGGCAACATCCCGTTCCTGCTGCTCTGGCGCGACAAGTACGAGGCGCTCGAGCGCACGTACGCACAGTTCTTCGCGGACTGCCGTACGGGGCGCCTGCCCGCGGTCTCGTATGTCGACCCGATCTTCACCGGCACCGACGAGGGCACGATGGCCGACGACCATCCCCACTCCGACATCCGCGCCGGCGAAGACTTCCTGAACAGGATCTATCACGCCGTGACGACGAGCCCTGCCTGGAAGAAGACGCTGCTCGTGATCACCTTCGACGAATGGGGCGGCTTCTTCGACCATGTCCCGCCCGCGGTCGCGCCCGACACCGACCCGCGCACGCGCAGCGCGGCTTCCGCGTGCCGACGCTGCTGATCTCGCCGTTCGCCCGGCGCGAGCACGTCGCTCACGCCGTGTACGACCACACCTCCGTGCTGAAGCTGATCGAGTGGCGCTTCGGGCTCCCGGCACTGTCGCCGCGCGACGCCGCCGCGACCAACCTCGCCGCCGCGCTCGACTTCCGCAATCCGAGCCTGGCCGCACCGAGGTACAAGGTGCCGAAGTTCGCCGCCGGCGCCGCCTGCCCGCCCGGCAGCCCCTAGACCCGCGCGGCGACGCGTCATCAGCGCGAGGTACGACTTCCGCACCTCGCAGCCGGGGCGCGCGTCGATCCGGCGCCGGATCAGCTCGTAGAGCCGTTCTCGCAGCTCGGGCTCGGCGGCCCGGTGACCCGAATAGGTCTCGAGGACGCCGACGTACTCCTCGCCCGAGTAGGTCACGTCCCAGACGTAGCGGCGCTCCTCGACGCGGGCGAAGCGCCCGCTCGCCTCGAGCTCCTCGCTCATCCCGACGATCTCCTCGGGCGCAGGAGGCGGGCCGGCCTCGTCGTCGGGGAAGACCTCGCGGTAGTCGTCCTCGACCTCGAGCCAGAACGGGTCGCCGCCCTCCGGGAACACGTGGTTCGTCTGGACGATCGCGAGCGCCCCGCCCGCGCGGAGGAGCCGGGCGGTCTTCTCGTAGCGAACCGCGGGATCGATCCAGTGGAAGGCGGTGAAGGAGACGACCGCGTCGAACGCAGCGGCGACGGGCTCCCAGGTCTCGAAGTCGGCGGTCACGATCTCGACGGCCGGAAAGCCGGCGAGGTTCCGCCGCGCCAGCGCCGCGAGCCGCTCGCCGAGCTCGACCCCGACGAGCTCGAAGCCCCGCTCGCGCCAGCGGCACGCTCGCCTTGCCGGGACCGGTGCCGATCTCGAGCACGCGGCCGCCCTCCGGGATCCGCGCCAGCTCGACCAGCTCGTCGAACAGCTCCGGCGGGTAGGTCGGCCGGACGCGGTCGTAGAGCTCCGGCACCTGCTCGAACGTCAGGCGGAGGGACTCTCGCTCGGCGAAATCCACCTCAGGCGCGCTCCGGGTCGTGCAGCTTCCACGTCGCAGCCGAGAGCGTGCCGAGAGCGAGCGTCGGCAGCACCGTCAGCGCGCGGTAGACGAGCACGGCGGCGACGACCTCCGCGTTCTTGCCGCCGAAGCCGACGAGGAGCGAGGTGAGGCCGAGCTCGATCACGCCGACACCGCCGGGCGTGATCGGGACGGAGCCGACGATGCGCATGATCGACCACGCCGCGAACGCCTCGATCGCGGTCACCTCCGACGACGAGACGCCGGTCACGCGCAGCGAGACGATCAGCACGAGGAACACGGTCAGGTGCCCGGCGAGCGTCGCCAGCGTGAGCACGTGCCAGCGCCGTTTCAGGAGCCCGACGGTCTGACGACGGAAGCGGACGAGCGCGTGCCCGTTCCACGTGACCGGCTTGCGCCGGATCAGCTTCAGCCCCCAGCTCGAGATCTCCGCGGCCCGGTCGCCGATCCACTTCGCCTCGCGGTCGCTGCGAAGCGCGGCCGCGAACCCGGCGACCGCGGCGACGAACACCCCGAGCCCGATCAGCGCCACCGTCTGCAGGAGCGGGTTCTTCCCGCCCTGGACGGTGAGCATCGCGAGCGCGACCACCGGGAAGCCGAGGATCGCGAACTGGTTCCAGACGCCGGTCACCGCGACCGCGAGCGTGACCGCGGCCGGCTTGAACCCCCACTTCCGCAGCATCCCGTACGAGGCCGCCATCCCCACCGCCGGCCCGCCGGGCGCGACCACCGTCAGCGCCGTCGACGCCTGCGTGACCACGAACGCCTGGCGGAAGCGCAGCCCGGGCAGCGCCGCCATCCAGGGCGGGGCGAACGTCGCGAGGTTGAGCACGGTCGCGCCGCCGAGCAGCGCGAAGTCCTCCCACGAGAACCCCTTGACGACGTCCCAGACCGACGCGTAGCTCGCGATCTTCGGCAGGAAGAACGCGAACACGACGGCGATCACCGCGATCGCGAGGCCGGTGCCGCCGATCCGCCACCAGCCCGAGCGCTTCTTCTTCCCCTCCTTCTCCGGCTCGCTCACGTGAGAAGTAGACCAGGGCCGGGCGATGAGCGCCCGGCCCTGATCGTCACGCCGCTAGTTGCGCGAGGGATAGATGCCCGCGATGCAGATCGAGTAGGTCATGTTGTTCGGAGTGACGCTCCGCAGGTCGGGCAGCGCGAAGGTCGTCTTCCCGTCCCCGCCGTACGTCGTTCCGAGCAGCGAGAAGAGCGCGGTGTTCTGGTTGATCGGCAGGATCTGCCCGTCCGCTGCGATGCCGTCGACCGTGACCTCGGGACTCGCCGAGAGCAGGATCTCACCCAGGGTGCACTGCGCACCGGTTCCCTCGGCCGCGTTGCCCGTGTTGCTGCCGAAGCCCGCGAGCGCCGGGCCGGCCGGGCCCTGCGGTCCCGTATCGCCCTTCGGGCCTGCCGGGCCTGCCGGACCTGCCGGGCCCGTCGTGCCCTGCGCGCCGGCCGGACCTGCAGGGCCTGCAGGACCTGCGGGACCCGCCGGTCCCGGCGGCCCCGTTGCGCCGGCCACTCCGTCGAGCCCTGCCGGCCCGATCGGGCCGATCGGGCCCGGAACGCCCATCGGGCCTGCGGCGCCGGTCGGTCCGGTGAGACCGATCGGGCCCTGTGCTCCGGCCGGGCCTGCCGGCCCGACCGCGCCGGTGTCGCCCTTCGGCCCTGCGGCTCCGGTGTCGCCCTTCGCGCCCTTGGCGCCGGCGGGACCTGCAGGCCCTGCAGGCCCGGGATCGCCCTTCGGCCCCTGGACGTTCCAGGAGATCGCATCCTCGCCGTGGCGGCAGTCGCCCGGGCCGTTGACGACCCGGAGCAGGCCGAGCGGCCCCCTGCAGGCGTTGATCGTGGTCGTGGAGCCCTGGTTCGCCGACACGGCGTACGCCGCTCCGGCGGCCGCCCCCAGTGTCACGCCGACGACCAGCAGTAGCCGCAGCACGCGGCCGGTGAAACGCGTCATGTTTCCCTCCCCCTCGCTTGACAGTCCGCGGGGGATACCACGGGAGACGATGCTTTACCAGTCGCTCAGCACCCGTAGCGCATGATCAGCGGCTCCGTGTGATCGAAGAAGCCGTAGCCGTCGGGATCGGGCGAGGTGCCGAATGTGCTCGCGCCGACCGCCCAGATCGTCCGGTTCGCATCCGTCGCGAATCGTTCGAGCCGCTGCCCGCGTTCCAGGGAGTACTCGTTCCAGCCCCGGCCGTGCGGCGAGTCGAGGCTCCAGCCGCCGAGCGGGCCGAGGAGCCAGTCGCTGAGCTCGACCGAGGTGAGCCAGATCGAGCCCGGTGCACCCATGGGCGATGTCGGCAATCACCGAGTTCTGGAGGTGGCCGGCCCTCGGCGAGTGGTCGATCCATCTCTTCCCGTTCCACTCGATCACTGCGGGCTGCTGGTCGAAGTCCTCGGGCTCCGCCTGGTCGGCTGCGCCGACGGCCCAGACGCTCTTCGCGGAGAACGCGGTGACGCTCGCGAGGCTGGGAGGCGAGACCGACGCTCCCACGCGCTGCGGGACCGGGACCGTCCGCCAGTGCTTCCCGTCCCAGTGCACGACGATGTCGTCCCCGACCGCCCAGACATCGCGACGGCCGACGACGGCGACGTCGTTCAGGTAGTTCGCCGTCTTCAGCACCAGCCGCCAGCCGACGCCGTCCCAGTGGAAGATCACGCCCGCGTAGGTCTTCACAGCGCTCTGGTAGTAGCCGCCGACGGCCCAGACGTCGTTCGCGCCCGCGGCCGCGACCGCGTTCAGCTCGCCGTCGTGGACGAACGGGAGCGGAGCCCAGACGTGCCCGTCCCAGTGCTCGATCAGCATCGCGTCGCCGGTCCGAGGCCCCGAGAACGCGGCCGGGCCGTAGTCGGTCGCCGGCGAATGGGGGAAGTCGCCGACCGCCCAGGCGTCGTCGGCGGAGACACCCGCGACGCCCTGAAGCGATCCCACGAGGCCGCTTTGCACCAGGGTCGACCAGGCGCCGCCGTCCCAGTGCTCGAGCAGCGGCGTCGAGACGCCGGGCGACCGTGTCACCGCCGTTCCAGGGCGCGACGTCGCCCACGGCCCAGACGTCGGCCGGCGAGGTCGCCGAAGCCGCGTTGAGCCTGCCGTCCCGGAGCTCCGGGCTCGCGCTGACCGCCCACGACGCCGCGCAGGCCCTGGTCGCCGCCGGCGCGGAGGCAGCGGACAGCAGCACGAGAGCGCCGGCCCAGAGCGCGAGAACCGCCCCGGACCCGGCGCGGAGCTACTAGCCCTCCTCGGCCAGCACGACCGACTCCGAAAGCCGGAACTTGTCGTGCACGACCCGCACGGCACGCTCGACGTCGCCCGCGGGGACGACGCACGAGATGCGGATCGAGGACGTCGAGATGATCCCGATGTTGATCCCCGCCTCGGCGAGCGCGTCGAACATGTCGGCGGCGACGCCCGGGTTCGACTTCATCCCCGCGCCGATCAGCGAGATCTTCGCGATCTCGGAGTCCTGCTGCACCCCGCGCGCGCCGACGTCCGCCGCGACCGCCGCGATCACCGGCTCGATCCTCAGGAGCTCGCTCTTCGGCACCGTGAAGCTGATGTCGGTGTGCCCCTCGGCCGAGACGTTCTGGACGATCATGTCGACGTTCACCGTCTCGTCGGCGAGCTTGCGGAAGAGCGCCGCCGCGATGCCGGGACGGTCGGGGACACCGAGGATCGTGATCTCGGCCTCCGAGGTGTCGTGCGCGATCCCCGAGATGATCGGCTGCTCCATCAACTCCTCCTGACTGGTGACGAGCGTCCCCTCGGTGTCGCTGAACGACGAGCGGACATGAATGCGAACTCCGTGGTTCCTGGCGAACTCGACCGAGCGCAGCATCAGCACCTTGCCGCCGCTGGCCGAGAGCTCGAGCATCTCCTCGTAGGAGACCCTCGAGAGCTTGCGGGCCTCGGGAACGATGCGCGGGTCGGCCGTGAAGACGCCCTCGACGTCGGTGAAGATCTCGCAGACGTCGGCGTCGAGCGCGGCGGCGAGCGCGACCGCGGTGAGGTCGGAGCCGCCGCGGCCGAGCGTCGTCACCTCGAAGTCGGTCGAGACGCCCTGAAAGCCGGCGACGAGCACGATCTGGTCCTCCTCGAGCGCCTCGTGGATCCGGTGGGCGCGGATCTCGACGATCTTCGCCTTGCCGTGCGAGGTGTCGGTGACGATCCCGGCCTGCGAGCCGGTGAGCGAGATCGCCTTGTGGCCGAGGTCGTTGATCGCCATCGCGGCGAGCGCGCAGGAGATCCGCTCGCCCACCGACAGCAGCATGTCGAGCTCGCGCGGCTCGGGCAGCGGCGAGACCTCGTGCGAGAGCGCGAGCAGCTCGTCGGTCACCCGGCCCATCGCCGAGAGCACGCCGACGACCTGCGAGCCGGCCTCGCGCGCGGCGACGAGACGGCGCGCGACCGCGGTCAGCTTCTGGGGGTCGCCGACGGACGTGCCGCCGAACTTCTGGACGACGAGAGCCACGTCCTCACGCTAGCGGATGCGGGAGAATCGCACCGTGCGCTTCGACCCTGCCCGTCTGTTCGCGCCGGCCCGACGCGCGTCGGGGTGGCCGCGGCTGCCGACGGTGCTCGGCGAGGCGGCCGTCGCGACCAGCCATCCGCTCGCGACGCGCGCCGGAGTCCGCGCTCTCGAGGCGGGCGGAAACGCGGTCGACGCGGCGCTCGCGGCGGCCGCGATGCTCACGGTCTGCGAGCCCGGCCACAACGGCCCCGGCGGGGATCTCTTCGCGCTCCTCTGGTGGGACGGCGAGCTCGTCGGGCTGAACGGGTCCGGCCGCTCGCCGGCGGAGCTCGAGGCCCACGTCGTCGACCAGGTCGGGCCTCGCTCCGTCACGGTGCCGGGTGCGGTCGACGCGTGGGAAGAGCTCGCCGCGCGCTTCGGCCGGGTCGGCCTCGATGCGGCGCTCGCGCCGGCGATCGACGCTGCCGAGCGCGGCGTCGTCGCGACCCCGCGGGTCGCCGAGCACTGGCGGCTCGCCGCGGGTCACGCGCCGTGGCCTGCGCCGGAGATCGGCGAGCGGTACATCCTGCCCGGGCTCGCGGCGACCTTGCGCCGGATCGCGGAGAACGGCAGGGACGGCTTCTACGCAGGCCCGGTCGCCGAGGCGGTCGCGGGCGCGAGCTGGCTCTCCGAGTCGGACCTGGCCGCGCACCGCTCGGAATGGGTCGAGCCGCTGCGGCTCGCCTACGGCGGGATCGAGGTGTGCGAGCTGCCGCCGAACGGCCAGGGCGCGGCGGCGCTGATCGCGCTCGCGCTCTCCGAGGGGCTCGAGCTCGGGCTCCACGGCGAGATCGAGGCGATGAAGCTCGGGCTCGCCGACGCGTACGGCCACATCGCCGATGCCCCGCTGCCCGCGTTCCTCCTCGACCCGGCGCATCTCGCGAAGCGCCGAGCGCTGATCCGCGCCGGCAGCGCGCTCGACGCGCAACCCTCGCGCGCGGGCGCGACCACGTACCTCTGCTGCGTGGACGGCGACCGGAACGCGGTCTCGCTGATCCAGAGCACGTACGACCACTTCGGCTCGGGCGTGCTGGCCGGGGGAACCGGCGTGATACTCCAAAATCGCGGTGCCTGCTTCTCCGCCGAGCCCGGCCACCCGAACGAGCTCGCGCCGGGGAAGCGCCCGTTCCACACGATCATCCCCGGGATGCTGCTCGAGGGCGGACGGCTGCTCGGCCCCTTCGGGGTGATGGGCGGCTCGATGCAGGCGCAGGGCCACTTCCAGGTCGTCCGCAGCCTCGTCGCCGGAGCCGACCCGCAGGCCGCGCTCGACGCGGCGCGGTTCCGGATCGTGGGGGGACGGACGGTCGCGCTCGAGCCGGGCCTCTGGCCGGAGGCCGACGCGCTGCGCGCCGCGGGTCACGAGCCTGTCCTCTCCGAAGACCCGCACCAGTTCGGCGTGGGCCAGGTGATCCTCACCCTCGGCGACGCGCTTGTCGCCGGCTCGGACGGCCGCGGCGACGGGCACTCGGCCGGCTTCTAGAGCTCAGCTCCCGTCACCGGCGCTAGCCCCACCAGAAGCTCGCGGCCACCACGACGTAGAACCCGACGAGCATCGCGCCCTCGTACCACGTGCTCTCGCCGTCGTACACCACGAACGCGCTGATCAGCGCCGAGAGGATCAGCACGAGCGCGAGGAGCGGCGCGAACACGAGCGTCAGGGTGGTCGTGAAGAAGAGGCTGACGAGCACGAGCAGCGGTGTCAGGAGCAGCGCGACCTGGAGCGACGAGTTGAGGATCACCGAGATCGCGAAGTCCGGCCGGTTCGCGGCTGCGAACTGCACGCCGACGACGTTCTCCACGGCGTTGCCGGCGATCGCGACCACGACGAGGCCCGCGAACGCCTCGCTCATGTGCATCGCCTGGGTCGCCGGCGTCAGCGCCGAGACGAACCAGTCGCTCGCCAACGCCGCGCCGAGGCCGGCGAGGCCGAGCACGACGACGGTGGTCCGGAGTGACCAGCGCGGCCGCTCCCGCTCCCCGCTCTCCTCGGCGGCGTGCATCAGCGCAGGCAGCGTGAGGAAGAAGAGGGCGAGCAGGACGCCCGCGGCGATCAGGCTGAGCGCGGTCTCGTGCGCCGCGGCGGCGGTGCCCCAGGCGTGCGTGAAGCTCGGCACGGCCATGATCGCCGCAGAGACCAGAGCCAGGGTCGCGATCGTGCGCGCCGTCCGCGAGTGGAATGCCTGCGGGCCGTTCTTCACCCCTCCGACCCAGAATGCGAGCCCGAGCACGAGCACGCTGTTCGCGAGGATCGAGCCGACGAGCGCCGACTGCACGACGACGATGAGGCCGTCGTTGAGCGCGAAGAGCGCGATGAAGAGCTCCGGCAGGTTGCCCAGCCCCGACTGGACGATGCCGGCGGTGCCCGTGCCGACGCGGCCGCCGAGCTGCTCGGTCGCCGAGCCGACGAGACGCGCGAGCCCGGCAATCGCGATCGCGGCGACGAAGAACGCGACTACCTCGTTCGCATGCGCGTAGTGCGCGAGGCCCGCCAGGACGACGAGCACTCCCACGACGCCGAACTCGACCAGCTCCCGCCTGCTCACCGGGGCGACGCTAGCATCGCGCCGTGGATCTGAGAACGCTGATGCGCCGGTTTCCGACCGGCGTGGCCGTCGTGACCGTGGACGTCGAGGGCGAGCAGCTCGGCCTCACCGTCGGCTCGCTCGTCTCGCTCTCGCTCGAGCCGCCGCTCGTCGGGGTCGCGATCTCGCGCCAGGCCGCGCTGCACGAGCTCCTGCGCGCGGGCGGCGCCTTCGCGGCCAGCCTGCTCGGCGCCGGCCAGGAGGCGCTGTCGCAGCACTTCGCGCGCGGCGTCCCGCCGATCGCGCTCTGGCACGGGATCGCGACGCGCCCGGGCCCCGAGACCGGCGCGCCGCTGCTCGACGGCGCGCTCGGCTGGCTCGAGTGCCGGCTCGCCGCCGAGCATCCGGCAGGCGACCACACCTTCTTCGTCGGCGAGGTGCTCTCGATCGGGCTGGGCTCGAACGAGGCGCCGCTGCTCCACCACGGCGAGCCGTGATCGACGCCGTCGTCTTCGATCTCGACGGGATCCTGATCCACTCCGAGGAGGTCTGGGACGCCGTGCGCGAGGGCTTCGTCCGCGAACGAGGCGGCCGCTACGACGCCGAGGTGCAGCGGGCGATGATGGGGATGAGCTCGGCCGAGTGGTCGCGCTACCTGCACGAGCATGCGGGCGTGCCCGATTCGCCGGAGGAGATCAACGCCGAGGTCGTGCGGCGCATGCTCGACGCCTACCGGGAGGAGCTGCCGCTGATCGACGGTGCAGCCGCGGCCGTGCAGCGGCTCGAGGCGCGCTGGCCGCTCGGCCTCGCCTCGTCCTCGAACCGGCCGCTGATCGACACGGTGCTCGAGCTCGCGGGCCTGGCCGGGAGCTTCCGTGTCACCGTCTCGTCGGAGGAGGTCGCTCGCGGCAAGCCGGCGCCCGACGTGTACCTCGAGGCGGCGCGCCGGCTCGGCTTCGAGCCGGCGTCGTGTGCCGCGATCGAGGACTCCCACAGCGGCATCGCGGCGGCCCGGGCGGCAGGGATGTGCGTCGTCGCGATCCCGAACGCGAGCTACCCGCCGGGCGACGATGCGCTCGCGGAGGCGGACGTGGCACTCGGCTCGATCGCCGAGCTGACCGTCGGCCTGCTCGACGCGCTGGGCGAATGACTACCTCGTGACCGTCACCGCCGGCGAGGGGGCGCTGAGGTTGCCGGACGAGTCGACGGCCCGGATCACGTAGCTCGCAGTCTGGCCCTTCGGCAAGGTCCGATCGACGAAGGTGAGCCGCTCGAGCGGCGTGGAGTTGAGCAGCCCGGGCACGATGCCTCCGGCCGAGCGGATCACGTCGTAGCCCGCGAGATCCACCTCGGCTCCGGCCGGCCACGTCAGGGTGACGCCGGCGGGCGCCGAGGTCGCGACCGGCTGGGCGGGAGCGGCGGGCGGAGTGCGATCGGCGAACAGGAACGGCAAGAGCGCGGGCAACGGCACGACGCCAATGTCGCGCGCGTCGCTGGCGGGGAAGTCGCCGGAGCCGGGCAGCACGTCTCCGACACATGTGGCCGTCGTGGCCAACTGAGACTCGCGCTCGGCCGCCCAGCCGAACACCGTCTCGTCGGATCCCCGGCTGCTGAGCGACGCAGCGAGCGCGCGCCGGCGGAGCTCGTCGCCGATCACCCCTCGCGCGGTCTCGACGGTCGCGTGCCGCAGCTCGAGCGCGTGGAGATACGCCTGCCTGTTGCCGTGGAACGAGCGGTCGATCGCGGCCTGTTCGGCCGCGAGGACCTGCTGCCGGGTCACGGGCACCACCCGCGAAAGCGCGGCACGGGCGAACAGGGCCGTCAACGCGACGCTCGGATCACGCGTCAGCGAGGCAAGTCGCGTCACACCGGCCGTCCAGACATGGCCGCCGGCAAAGGTGCACGCGGCGCCGGCCGGCACCACGATCTGCCCCTCGACCCGCGACGGGTTGAACGTCGCTCCGGCTCCCGCCGGCGCGTTGCAGAGGGCGGGGTCGCGCGCCCACAGGTAGGTGCACGCGGCGATCGCCTTGTCCGCGTCGACGCTCTCCGGCCCGAACGTTCCCCAACCCCAGGACCAGATCGAGGTGAGGTGGTCCTCGATCGCGACCTGGCGGGCCGCAAGCGCCTCCCACTTGACCACCCGCAGCCACGCGGCCGTCGGCTGCAGGCCCTGCCGGCCGGCGATGCCGGGCGTCTGCGCGGAGTGGAAGCCGAGCATGACGCCGAGGCGCGCCGGCGGGATGTTGGCGCTCTCGAAGAGCGCGACGACGTTTCGGATCCCGAGTCGCATCCGCCGGTTCCCCATCACGGGCCCCATCGGATAGATGTGAGAGGCGTCGTAGTACGCCTCGTAGACGATGTCGCCGGATTGCGCGAGCTGCTGCCACCAGGTGGCCGTCGCGCCGGCCACGGTGGGATCACCGTGCACGAGCAAGGCAGGATGGGCGCCTCCGGCTGCCAGCCCCTGGACGAGCGCGAGCACGTCGGCTCGGTATTGCGTCGTCGTCGCGGACCACGGCGCCGGCGACCCGGAGCCGAGCAGCTCGTTCAGTGCGATCCAGGGCGTGTCGCACGCGGAGGATGTCTTGGCCTGCGCGAGCAGCTTCGCGATCGTGTCCGGCATCGTGGCCGGATCCGCCGGATCGGACGGATCGCCGACGAGCCTGTCCAGATGGAGGACCCAGTACGTCGTCGCGGCCCCGTTCTTCCGGTACAGGGCGGGCACCGCCGTCCCGCTCGTCGCGACCACGACTCCCGGGCGAGCGAGCACGGCCTGCACGTCGGCCTTCACGGAGCCTTCTCCGTAGTCGATCCAGAGAGGCGAGCCGGACGGCAGTCCGCACGCCGTCGCCGCGCTCCTCGAGGGCGCAGCGCCGATCGTCAGTGCGACGAGCGTGGCGGCGAGCACCACGGCGAACGGGCCCACGAAGAGCCCGCGCCCGCCGCGCAGCTGATGTGCTGAAGGTGACATTTGCCGATTCCTTTCCCTCGGACAAACGTTTTCGCCACCTCGTTCGGGGCGATGGCGGCGCTGGGAGTCGGCCGGGCCGCTCCCGGAGCCTCAAGCTTGCCACCGGGCAGCGCGGACGGAATCAGGGCATTCGCTGAGTCGCTCCGCAGCCGGCGGAGGATCGGAGCCGAGCGGCTACTGCTCGTAGTGCTCGACCGTATCGGCCGAGCGAAGCTGTGCCTGATCCGGGTCCTGGCCGAACTCGCGCTTCGCGCGCCGCTGGCGGAGCAGGTCCCAGTAGCGATCGAGCTCGATCCGGACCGCCTCGAGCCGGACGTGCTGCTCGCGGTCGAGCCCGGCGCCCTCCTCGGCGAGCTCGAGCAGGCGGTGCTCCTCGGCGACGAGATCGTCGATGTGCTGGTGGATACCGGCGTCGTCCATGCGTCCTACTCTACCCGGCCGAGCAGCACACAGCCGTTGTGCCCGCCGAGGCCCATCGCGTTCGAGAGCGCCACGTCGACCTGCACGTGCCGCGCCTCGTTCGGGACGTAGTCGAGATCGCAGACCGGGTCGGGCGTCACGTAGTTGATCGTCGGCGGCAGGATCCCGTGGTGCAGCGCGAGCACGCACATCATCGCCTCGATCGCGCCGGCCGCGCCGAAGCAGTGGCCCGTCATCGACTTCGTCGAGGAGACCGCGAGCTCGTAGGCGTGCGCGCCGAAGACGTCCTTGATCGCCTTCGTCTCGGCGGCGTCGCCGAGCGGGGTCGAGGTGCCGTGGGCGTTGATGTAGCCGACCCGCTCGGGCTCGACGCCGCTGCGCGTCAGCGCCGCGCGGATCATCTCCGAGACGCCGATCGCCTCGGGCTCGGGCTGGGCGAGGCTGTGCGCGTCGTTCGAGGCGCCGTAGCCGAGCACCTCGGCGTAGATCCGCGCGCCTCGCGCCTTGGCGCTCTCCATCTCCTCGAGCAGCAGCGCGCACGCGCCCTCGCCCATCACGAAGCCGGCGCGCGTCGCGTCGAACGGGCGCGAGGCGCGCGGCGGGTACTCGTCCTCGACGGCGAGCCCGCGCATCGCGCAGAAGCCGGCCAGGATCAGCGGGTGGATGCACGCCTCGGTGCCGCCGGCGACGATCGCGTCGGCGTCGCCGCGGCGGATGATCTCGGCGCCCTCGCCGACCGCGTGCGAGCCGGTCGCGCAGGCCGAGACCGGCGCGTAGTTCGTCCCGCGCACGCCGAGTGAGATCGCGAGCTGGCCCGATGCGGTGTCGACGAGCACGTTCGGGAGGAAGTGCGGCGCGACGCGGTCGTGCGCCTCGCTCGGTGAGGATCGCGTACTGCTCGACGATCCCGATCACGCCGCCGATCGCCGAGCCGAAGACGACACCGACGCGCGACGGGTCGGTCACCTCGAGGCCGGAGTCCGCCATCGCCTCCTGCGCGGCGCCGAGCGCGATCAGCACGTTGCGCTCGAGCCGGCGCGCGTCCTTCGGCGCGGCGACCGCGGCCGGGTCGAAGCCCTTCACCTCGGCGGCGATCCGGACCGGGAACGCCGACGCGTCGAAGGCCTGGATGAAGTCGATCCCGCTCCGGCCGGAGATCGCCGCGTCCCAGGTCGAGGGCGCGTCGAGGCCGAGCGGGGTGACCGCGCCGAGACCGGTGACTGCGACTCGTCTCACAGGTCGATCGTAATCACTCGACGCGGACGAGCCGGAAGCCCCCGAAGCCGCGGCCCCGATACGTGCCCCTGAGACGGAACCCGTCGCCGTCCGGCTCGAGAAAGTCGACGACGCCGTTCAGGCGGCCCCCGTAGTGCAGCTCGAGGCCGACCACGTCGAACCCCGCGCGCAGCGGGCCGAGCCGCGTCTCGCCGCGCGGGCCGGCGATCCGTTTGCGCACGAACGGCAGCGGCCGCACCTTCCAGTCACCGTCGAGGTCGGTCATCCGCGTTAGCCTGCCACGAATGGAGCCCGGCCCGCGAGTCCCGTTCCCGCCGATGGAGGCAGAGCTGCTGGCCGAGCTTCCGGCCCAGCCGGGCTGGCAGTACGAGCCGAAGTGGGACGGCTTCAGAGGCGTGCTCGAGAACGACGGCGGCGAGCTCGCGCTCTGGTCGCGCAACGGCAGGCCGCTGCTCCGCTACTTCCCGGAGCTCGCGCCGCTCGGCGAGCTGCTGCCGCCGCACTCCGCGCTCGACGGCGAGATCGTGATCGCCCGCGACGGCCGGCTCGACTTCGACGCGATGCAGACGCGGCTCCATCCCGCCGAGAGCAGGATCCGCAAGCTGTCGGGCGAGATCCCCGCCGAGTTCGTCGTCTTCGACGTCCTGCTCTGGGACGGTGAGGAGCTGTGGCGGCTCCCGCTCGAGGAGCGGCGGGCGCAGGCTGGAACAGCCTGCCGGCGGCTTCCGCCTCTCGCCCGTGACCCAAGACGAGCAGGTCGCACGAACCTGGCTCACGACCCTCGAGGCCGCCGGGCTCGACGGCGTGATCGCGAAGCGGCTCGACGCGACCTACCGGTCCGGCGCGCGGGACGCAGTCGCGAAGGTGAAGGAGCACAAGACCGCCGATTGCGTCGTCGCCGGCGTGCGCTGGAAGAAGGGCACCCGGAAGCTCGCGACGCTCCTGCTCGGCCTCTACGACGACGACGGCCAGCTCGACTACGTCGGCTCGGCCGCGGTCGCCGCGAAGCTCGAGCCGGAGATCGCGGCGCTCGTGACGCCGCTGCTCGAAGACGCGCCCGAGCGCGGCTTCGCCGAGCTGAGCCGCTGGGGCTCGGGCGGCCTCGAGGAGGCGCCGCTCCGCCCCGAGCTCGTCGTCGAGGTGCGCTACGACAAGGTGCAGGGCAACCGCTTCCGCCACGGCACGCGGCTGCTCCGCTTCCGCACCGACAAGGATCCGGCCGACTGCACCTGGCGCGAGGTGCGCCCACCGCGGCGCCCCGGCGATCCGACGTTCGAGTCGCTGCTGGGAACCGAGCAGGCATGAGCCCCGAAGACTTCTCGATCGCGATAACCAGACAAGGGTGGCTCAACTCGGAGCCGACGGACCCGAGTGACCTTTGCTCGCACGGCTATATCCGGCTTGTGATCGGCGGAGAGGTTATCGCCCCCGGAGACGAGCGCGAATACACGATCAGCACGAGTGCGCTCGGGCTTCTGCGCACCCTGGAGTCGGACCACTCCCCCGAGCGGCCCGTCGGGTCCGGGACACTCATCCTGCATTGCGGGATGCTGATGATGCTTTCGTGTCCGGTTGGGATCGACTGGTCCGTAACCCACCGCGGCGGGCGGGTTCGCCTGCGCGACATCGTCAGATTCGACAGCACGGATGCGTCCGAGGCGGTGCGCTTTCCGGGGCTCGAAGTCGAGCTCGAGGAGGAGGCCTACCGCCGCGAGGTCGTCGCGTTCGCGCGGTCGGCGAAGGGCCTGTTCGTGGGAGCCGAGAAGGTCCTGCACGACGACACCGACCGGAAGGAGTGGGGAGACTTCTGGGAGGAGTACGAACGGCTCCTGGCCGCGAACGCTGATTCAGGTTGACGCGTCACTTCGGGAGACCCACCTCCCGCCCCGTTGGCGTCGACCCTACCGACATCCGGCGCACCCGTGTGTGACGGAACCGTGACGGAAGCGTGTCGGCTACTCCTCCGGCTCGCGCTTCGCACGCGAGGGCTGGACGCGCTTCGGCTCGCCGGGCATCTTCGGGAAGTTCGGCGGGTACGGCGCCTCGCCCACGCCCTCCCGCTCCTCGCGCTCGACCCACTCGACGAGCGCCGCGAGGTCGCACACCGCCTCGTCGATCCCCGCGTGCAGGTCGCCGAGCTCCGCGAACCGGGCCGGCATCGTGGCGAGGGTGAAGTCCTCGGTCTCGACCCGCTGCAGCTCGTCCCACGTCACCGGCGCCGAGACGGTTCCGTCCGGGCGCGCCCGCACCGAATAGCCCGACGCGATCGTCCGGTCGCGGGCGTTCTGGTTGTAGTCGATGAAGACCTTCTCGCCGCGCTCCTCCTTCCACCACGCGGTCGTGACGAGCTCCGGCGCTCGCCGCTCGACCTCCCGCGCGAACGCGAGCGCGCAGCGGCGCACCTCGGTGAACGGGCGGAGCGGCTCGATCCGGCAGGCGACGTGGATGCCGCGGTTCCCCGACGTCTTCGGCCAGCCGGTGAAGCCGAGCTCGTCGAGCACCTCCTGCACGACGAGCGCAACGCGCTTCGCATCCGCGAAGGTCGTGCCCGGCTGCGGGTCGATGTCGATCCGAAGCTCGTCGGGGTGCTCGACGTCGGCGCGGCGCGACGGCCAGGGATGGAAGTCCAGCGTGCCGAGGTTCGCGGCCCAGATCACATGCGCGAGCTCGGTCACGCAGAGCTCGTCGGCGTGCCGGCCCGAGGGAAAGGTGACGCGCGCGGTCTCGATCCACTCCGGCCGCTTCTCGGGCACGCGCTTCTGGTAGATCGCCTCGCCCTCGGCCCCGTCGGGGTGCCGCTTGAGCTGGGTCGGGCGCTCGTACAGCGCGCGCACGATCCCGTCTCCGACCGCGAGGTAGTACTGCGCGAGGTCGAGCTTCGTCTCGCCGCGGGTCGAGAAGTACACCTTGTCCGGGTTCGTGACCTTGACGAGGCGCTCACCGACCTCCAGCTCCACGAAAGGCGACGGCACGATGCCAAGTATCGTTTCTCCACGATGATCGAGGAACCGCAGCGCACCGACGTCACGCTCGAGCCGCTCGACGACTACGTCGTGATCCAACCCTCGGACGAGGAGTCGGAGACCCGCCACGGGCTGATCATTCCCGCGAGCGAGGACACCGGCGCACGGAGCGGAGTCGTGACAGCGGTCGGCGACAGCGCCGCCGGGATCGAGCCCGGAGACAAGGTGCTGTTCCCCAAGCATGCGGGCTTCGACGTCCGCCTGGGCGGCTCGGCGCTGAAGGTGCTCCGCCGCGGTGAGCTGATCGCCCGCGTCCACGACTGAGAATTCGGGCCCTAGAAAGCGCGAAGCCCGTCGGGGGGGACGGGCATTCGCCGCAGTTGCCGGGGAGGGGGGTTCTGGAGGGGATCCGGCAAACAGGACTCTGCCACCCCGCGCCGGCCGATGCGTCCCTACGAAGGGTGATTTTCGCCCGCGCCCGTGCGCTATCCTGCCCCCGCGTTCGGAGAAGTGGCCGAGTGGCTGAAGGCGGCGCCCTGCTAAGGCGTTAAGGGGGTTTTAACCTCCTTCGAGGGTTCGAATCCCTCCTTCTCCGCTGGAGGGGTGGCAGAGCGGTCGAATGCGGCGGTCTCGAAAACCGTTATCCGTCGTAAGGCGGATCGAGGGTTCAAATCCCTCCCCCTCCGTTGACTAGAGCCGGCCCCGGCGTTGCGGGGCTCGGCCTCTTCCCTTCCGTTAGCGACGCGCAAGCGATCCGCAAGCGACGCGCTGCATCATCCCCAATGCGGAATTCCATGGTCGTTGGGCGGCAGGCTCAAGTCTGCGCCGGATCGCGGCGCAAACGGATAGCGCCGACCTTGCCTACTTGCCGGATCCAGTGGCCTACACGCAGGTCTAGAGGTGGAGAGCGCTCTTGATCACGGCTTCGGTGGCTGTCGCGATCTGCTCGTGCCCGGCCGCGTTGGGATGGTCGCCGTCGTTGGAGAGGTAGTGGGTCTCGTCGTAGGCATAGTCGGGGCCCTTGAATGCAGCGCGCAGATCGACGTACGCCGAGCCGCTCGAGGCGGCCGTCGACTTGATCACGGAGTTGACCTCGCCGGTCACCTGTTCGGCCGCGGCGACGTAGGCGTCGCCCTTTGCGGTCGCGTACTTGCCGCCCAGCCAGACGCTCCAGTAGTCCACGAGCACGACGAGCACACGGTGCCCGGCCGTGAGCTCGTGTACCCGCGCGACGATCGCGGCGAGGTTGGACTCCATCGTCGGGATGCGTGGCGCATAGCAGGCGGCATCGCTGCCGCACGACTGCGAGTGCGCGACGTCGTTCGCGCCGATCTCGATCTCGACGACGTCCGCGGCTCGGACGTGGGTGATCACGTCGTTGCTGTCGAGCTGCCGGAGGACCGATGACGTGGTTGCACCGGCAACGGCGTCGTTGGTCGCCGTGACGGTCTGAGCCGTTTCCGTCGCGAGCCCGTCGGCGGTGAGGGGCGGGTACGGCGTGCAATCGCAGTTGGTGCCACGCGGCACCGAGTCGCCAAGTGCGACGATCGACCACGTCCGCGAGGATTTGCGCGTCGCCCGGGATGAGCCGGAGCAACCGGCCGCGAGGCAGCTCAGCGCGAGCAGGACGGCGAGAGCCGGACCCGGTCTGCGACCGCTCATCCGCCGAGCCTACCGCACCGCCGGCGCCCGGCCGCGCGAAGGAGCCGGAGCGGATCTATGCGAACATATGTTCGCATGGACAGGGCGACGATCCTCCACGCCGACGCCGACTCTTTCTTCGCGTCGGTCGAGCAGCGGGACGATCCGCGCCTGCGCGGTCGGCCGGTGATCGTGGGCGCCGGGGTCGTGCTCGCGGCCAGCTACGAGGCGAAGGCGTACGGCGTCGGCACGGCGATGGGCGGCGCGCAGGCGCGGCGGCTCTGTCCACACGCGGCCGTCGTCTCGCCCCGGATGTCGGCCTACGCCGAGGCGAGCAAGGCGATGTTCCGCGTCTTCGACGACGCGTCTCCGTTCGTGGAGGGGCTCTCGATCGACGAGGCCTTCCTCGACGTGCGCGGGATGGAGCGGATCGCAGGCACGCCCGTCGAGATCGCCCGGCGCCTGCGGCGCGACGTCCTCGAGCGGGTCGGCCTGCCGATCACGGTCGGAATCGCCCGGACGAAGTTCCTCGCCAAGGTCGCGAGCGGCGTGGCGAAGCCCGACGGGTTGCTGCTCGTCGAGCCCGATCGCGAGCTTGCCTTCCTCCATCCGCTCCCGGTCGAGCGGCTCTGGGGCGTCGGGCCTGTGACCGGGGCCAAGCTTCGGCGCCTCGGGATCGAGACGGTCGGCGAGGTCGCCCAGCTCCCGGAGACGGCCCTCGTCTTGATGCTCGGCCGCGCCACGGGACGGCACCTCCACGCGCTCGCGCACAACCGCGACCCCCGGCCGGTGCAGGTGCGCCGCCGCCGCCGCTCGATCGGCTCGCAGCGCGCGCTCGGGCGCTCGCCGAGGTCGTCCGCCGAGATCGACGCCACGGTCGTCGCGCTCGTCGACCGCGTCACGCGGCGGATGCGCGCGGCCGGGCGGATCGGGCGCACCGTCGTGCTCCGCCTCCGCTTCGGCGACTTCTCGCGCGCGACGCGGTCGCTCACGCTGCCGCGGGCAACCGCCCAGACCGAGACCGTGCTCGCCGCCGCGCGGGCGCTCGTCGCGGCCGCGATGCCGATCATCGAGCGCCGGGGCCTGACCCTCGTGGGCGTCGCCGTCGCGAACCTCGACGACGACGACTTCGTGCAGCTCGTGCTGCCGATCGACCGCTACGACGGGACCGCACTCGACGCCGCCCTGGACGCAGTCCGCGCCCGGTTCGGGTCGACGGCGATCACCCGGGCCGTGCTGCTCGGCCGAGACACAGGCGTCACGATGCCTCTGCTGCCCGACTAGGAGCAATGATCTCGGGATGCTCGAGATCCAGACACCCCACGGCCCCGCGCACGTCCACCTACATCCGGCCGAGCGGCCGCGGGCCGCGCTCATTCTCGGCCACGGCGCGGGCGGCGGGGTCACGGCGCCGGATCTCGTCGCCGCGACCGGGGCCGCGCTCTCCGTCGGAGTCAGCGTCGCGCTCGTGGAGCAGCCCTACCGCGTCGCCGGCCGACGCTCGCCCGCGCCGGCGCGGCAGCTCGACGCCGCGTGGACCGCAGTGGTCGATCACCTGCGAGCGACCGAGCTGCGCGGGCTCCCGCTCGTCGCCGGCGGCCGCTCCTCGGGCGCGCGGGTCGCCTGCCGAGCCGCGGAGGCCACCGGTGCGATCGCCGTGCTCTGCCTCGCGTTCCCGCTCCTCCCGCCGCGAAGCTCCCAGAGTCGCCTGCCGGAGCTCGACGCGGTGAAGGTTCCGACGCTCGTCGTCCAGGGTGTCAACGACGCATTCGGGATGCCGCCCGCCGCACCCGGGCGAACGGTCGTGCAGGTGGCCGGAGATCACAGCCTGAGGAAGGACCGCGAAGCGGTCGCGGCCGCGGTGTCGGCCTGGCTCCTCAGACTGGGATCGTGAGGCTCTCGATGTCGCTCGGGTAGTCGGTCAGGAAGTCCATCCCGTCCTCGGTCACGACGACGGTGTCCGAGTGGCGGAAGCCGCCGATCGCCGGGTCGTAGAGCCCGGGCTCGATCGTGAACACCATCCCGGGCTCGAGCGGCGTCGGATCACCGACGTCGAGGAACGGCGCCTCGTGGTTTCGCAGGCCGATCCCGTGGCCGGTGTGCTGGCGCCAGTACCCGAGCAGGCCGTTCTGCTCGAGGTAGCGCATCACCGCGCGATCGACGTCGGCGCAGGTGGCGCCCGGCCGGATCGCTGCGAAGGCCGCCTGCTGCGAGGCGACGGTGTGGTCGAAGAGGCGGCGCATCTCGTCGGTCGGCGGGCCGACGATCAGCGCGCGCTCGAGCTCCGCGTTGTAGCCGTGGATCGGCGCGCTCGTCTCCGTCACGAGCACGTCGCCGGCCTTGAACTCGATGTTGTGCGCGACCGCGTGCGCCCAGGAGCTCCGCAGTCCGATCTGGCCCCGGTAGCCGGCCGCGGCGCCCGAGGACGACGACATCCCGCCGACCTCGCCGAGCTCCGCCAGCAGCGCGAGCGTCGCCTCCTGGCTCGCGCGAAGGCTCGCCTCCGCCTCGGTCGCGCCCGGCCGCGAGTACTCCTGGAGCAACCGGTGGGCGTACGCGCACCAGCGCCCGCTCTCGCGGATCAGCTCGAGCTCGCTCGGGCTCTTGCGCGCCATCATGCTCTCGATCACCTCGCCGAGCGGAGCGACCGAGGCGCCCGTGACGTCGCTCAGCGCAGGCCCCTTGTAGCCGAGGATCCCCGGATAGCCGTCCCCGTCGGCGCCGATCGCGTCCCGGATCCCGAGGTCGGCGACGACGCGCGCGAAGATCAGCATCGGGTGCTCGAGCCCCGGGTACTCCGGATAGGACTCGATCCGGGCGAAGCCGGTCTCCGCGCGCGTGCGCTCGACCTCGAACTCCGGCACGAAGACCGCGGACTCGCCGCCGGCGCTCTCGGCGTAGATCACCGGCCGCTCGTTCGAGAGGAACCAGAAGCCGGTGAAGTACTGGATGTAGTCGGCGCCGAAGAGCACGTAGCCGGAAAGGCCGCTGCGGCGAACGTGCTCGAGCAGCCGATCGCGCCGCTCCTGGAACTCTGCACCTGGGATCGCCATCGCAGCCCGTACTCTATGCAGCGTGAGTGAGCACATCGACCAGCTGCGGGCGACCGTCGCCGGGGTCCCGCCGGAGCCCGCTGCGATGGCTGCGTACCTCGCCAAGGTGCACGAGCGCGCCTACACGGTCGTCGATGCGGACGTCGAGGGCCTCAGGGCCGACGGCTTCACCGAGGACGAGATCTTCGAGCAGACCGTTGCCGCGGCGATCGCCGAAGGGCTGCGCCGGCTCGACCGCGCGAACGAGGTGCTCGCATGAGACTCGACGTCGTCGACCACGGGCACGGGCCCGAGGAGGCCGCGATCCTCCAGGAGATTCGCGAGCGCTCGGGCGTCGAGCCGCTCGGGGTCGTGAAGACGCTCCTGTACCGGCCGGAGCTGTTCGGGACGCCCTTCTCGGACGAGCTCGACGTCGTCATGCGCGGGCCGTCGGACTGGAGCGCCGGAGAGCGTGAGCTCTTCGCCGGTTTCACGTCGCTGCTCCTCCAGTGCCCGTTCTGAATGGGCTCCCACGGCGCGGTCGCGTCGTTCGCCCTCGGTGAGGAGCTCTGGGACGCGGTCGTCGCCGACTGGCGCACGGCGCCGCTTCGGCCCGAGCTCAAGGCGACGCTCGTCTTCCTCGAGGTGCTCACGCTCCGCCCGGACGAGCTGACGCGCTCCGACGCCGAGACGGTGTACGCGGCCGGCGTCTCGCCGCAGGCCCTGCGCGACGCGGCGACTGTCTGCTCGCTCTTCTGCATGATCACGCGCCTCGCCGACTCCCTCGGCTGGGACGTGCCGCCCTGGGAGCGCCTGCAAGGGCGGGCGCCCGCGATGCTCGAGGGCGGGTACGCCCTCGGCGCGATGCGGAAGCGCTGAGACGGGGTAGCGCTTGCGCTAGAGTCGCCCCGCCCGGAGAGGTGTCCGAGTGGCCTAAGGAGCGCGACTGGAAATCGCGTATCTGCCGAAAGGTGGATCGCGGGTTCAAATCCCGCCCTCTCCGCTTCGAAAGGAGCCCGAGATGCCCGAGCAGACCTTTGACGTGATCGTGATCGGGGCCGGCCCGGCCGGCGAGGTCTGCGCCGGGCGCCTCGGCGAGGCCGGGCTCGAGGTCGCGATCGTCGAGCGCTATCTCGTCGGCGGCGAGTGCTCGTTCTACGCCTGTATGCCGTCGAAGGCGCTGCTCCGCCCGGCCGAGGCGCTGGCCGAGGTGAGGCGGGTCCCCGGCGCGGCCGAGGCGGTGACGGGCGAGCTCGACGTGAAGGCCGTGCTCGAACGGCGCGATGAGGTCGTCCACAACCTCGACGACTCGTCGCAGCTTCCCTGGCTCGAGGCGCGCGGCGTCACGATCGTGCGCGGCGACGCGCGGCTCGACGGCGAGCGCCGTGTCCTCGTCGGCGAGGAGGCGCTCGTCGCGCGCACCGCAGTCGTGGTCGCGGCGGGCAGCGATCCTTTCCTGCCGCCGATCCCCGGCCTCGCGGAGGCCGCGCCCTGGACGAACCGAACCGCGACGGTCGCCGAGGAGGTGCCGGCGCGGCTCGTGATCCTCGGCGGCGGTGTCGTCGGCGTCGAGATGGCGCAGGCGTTCTCGTCGTTCGGCTCGCGGGTGACGGTGCTCGAGGGCGGCCCACGGCTCCTCGCGCGCGAGGAGCCGTTCGCCGCCGCGCAGGTGACCGAGGCGCTCGAGCGCGCGGGCGTCGACGTGCGCGTCGAGACGAAAGCGGTCGCCGTGCGCACGGGACGCCGACGGCGTGACCGTGGAGCTCGACGGAGGCGGGAGCGTGACGGGCGACGAGCTCCTCGTCGCGGTCGGCCGGCGCCCGCCGACTGCAGAGCTCGGGCTGGAGACGGTCGGGCTCGAGCCGGGCAAGACGATCGCCGTCGACGACCGCTGCCGCGCCGTCGGCTCGGACTGGCTCTACGCGATCGGCGACGTCAACGGCCGCGCGCTGCTGACGCACATGGGGAAGTACCAGGCTCGGATCGCCGCGGACACGATCCTCGGCAAGGAGCGGGCGATCGTCTCCGACGGCCTGCGCTCGCCGCGCGTGATCTTCACCGACCCGCAGGTGTGCGCGGTCGGCCACACCGAGGCATCCGCCCTGGAGGCGGGGATCCGGGTGCGCGTGGTCGAGCAGGAGACCTCGGGGAACGCGGGCGGCAGCTTCTACGGCCGCGGCACCGTCGGCACCTTCCGGCTCGTTGTCGACGAGGACCGCGGCGTGATCGTCGGTGCCACCGTCACGGGCTCCGAGGTGGCCGACTTCCTCCAGGCGGCCACGATCGCGGTGATCGGCGAGGTTCCGCTCGAGCGGCTCTACCACGCCGTGCCGTCGTTCCCGACGCGCAGCGAGGTCTGGCTCAACCTGCTGAACGCGTACGGCGTCTAGGACTTGCCGGCGACCGACGAGACGTAGGTCGCGACAGCCTGGATCTGCGCCTGGCTGAGCGTCGCCTTGAAGGAGGGCATGATCTTGCCGCCGTTCGTCACCTGCCTGACGACGCGCGCCTGCGCGGGCTTGAGCTGGTCGAGGTCGGGCCCGACCTTGCCGGTCGCATTTGCGTCCTTGAGCGTGTGGCAGCTCTCGCAGCCCGACGAGGTGAACACCTTCTTGCCCGCCGCGAGCTGCGCGGCGCTCGGGCCGGTGGCGGCCGGAGGCGGCGGCGCGGCCGAGCTCTCCTTCGGCTCCTTGGCGACGAGGATCACCGTCAGGATCATCGCGACGAAGAACCCGAACGCGACGAGAACGTAGGCCTTGACCCCTTTCGCGCCGGGAAAGTTCGGGTTGCGCCTCGGCAGCACGAACGACGAGATCAGAGCGAAGGCGATGAACGCCAGGGCGACGACGCCCAGGATGATCTTCGAGCTCGTGGACAGGCCGGAGGCAACCAGCATCCGCGTGAACCTACCATGGCTCGGAGACGGACGACAGAGCCTCCGGAGCCCGGCAGGTGCGGCATCGATCATCTAGTCTCCCGCGCGTGAACGAACGCAAGTCAGACCACCTGACCGCCGCGCAGAAGGCTGCGCTCGAGGCGGAGCTCGCCGAGCTCGAGGGGCCAAAGCGCGCCGAGATGGTGCAGGCGATCGCGACCGCGCGCAGCTTCGGCGACCTCTCCGAGAACTTCGAGTACCACGCGGCGAAGAACGAGCAGGGCCTGCTCGAGCGGCGGATCGTGATCCTGCGCGAGCGGCTCCACAATGCCGTCCTGATCGACGAGGACGCGGCCGCCGAGAGCGGCGAGGTCGCGGTCGGCTCCCACGTCACGATCGAGGACGAGGACGGCGAGCAGATGCAGGTCGAGATCTCGAGCGTCGGCGGCGCCGGCGCGGTCTCCCCCGACTCGCCGCTCGGCAGCGCGCTCCTCGGCGCAAAGGTCGGCGACGAGGTCGAGATCAGCGCGCCGAAGAGCTCGTGGAAAGCGCGCGTCGTCGCGATCGGGCGCTAGCGCTTCTTGAAAGTCTGACCCGGAAAGGCCACACTCCGATGCGGTGCGGGCGGTGTTGCGACGACGGGAGCCGTCATGCCTGCCAGCCCGATCGAGCACGTGGTGATCATCGTCAAGGAGAACCACGGCTTCGACACCTACTTCGGCAAGTTTCCCGGCGCGGCCGGTGACCCGACTCTCGCGGCCGCGGCCAATCCGCCGACCGTCGACCCGAGCCACACGCACAAGTCCTGGCTGAACCGCGCGACCGGCGAGGTGCGTGAGCAATACGCCGAGGCGGACATCCCCGCCTACTGGGCCTACGCGCGCCAGTTCACGCTGTGCGACAACTACTTCACGGACGTCGCAGGCCCCTCGACGCCGAACCACCTGATGCTGATCACGGGCGACTCGCCGATCATCGAGAACCCGTCCGGCGGCTACCGGAATACCGCCGGCACGACCTACGACCTGCCTTCGCTGCCGGCGCAGCTCGAGCAGGCGGGCCTGACCTGGGGGAACTACGCCGGCTACGCCTTCAACTTCGTGAAGGCGCTCGCGGGCAGGAACACGTTCACCTCGGACCAGTTCGCCACGGACGCGCAGGCGGGCAAGCTCCCGTCCGTGTCCTGGGTCTACGCCGACCATGCGCTCAGCGAGCACCCTCCCGACACGGCGGCCGACAAGACGGCCGGGGTCGGCAACGTCACGAACGGGATGAACTGGACGGTGGCGCAGGTCGAGGCGATCGTCGCGGGCGGGCTGTGGCCGAAGGTCGCGATCTTCATCACCTGGGACGACTGGGGCGGCTGGGCCGACCACGTCACGCCGCCCGAGGTCGAGAAGTGGAGCGACGGCACCCAGTTCCGCTACGGGAACCGTGTGCCCTGCCTCGTCGTCAGCCCGTGCGCGAAGGCGGGCCACATCTCGACGAGCCTCCGCTCGCACGTGAGCCTGATCCGCTTTTGCGAGGTCACCTTCGGGCTCCCCTCGGTCACGCCGCGCACAGCGGAGGCCGACGACATGGGCGACTGCTTCGACTACGCGAACAAGCTCGCACCGCCGCAGGCGACGCAGGGCCCGCCGCCGCCGCCGCCACCACCACCCCCGCCCCCGCCGACTCCGCCGACACATGCGCTGAGCGCGATTCGAGCGGCGGCGGCGCGCGCCGAGGCGCGAATCGCGGCTGCCCAGGCGGCGACCGATCCAAGAGTCGTGCAGCAGGAGCTCCGCTACGCGGCCGAGGATCTCGCGACGATCACGAAGCTGGCCACGCCGGGCCCCTAGCGGCCGGCCTTGAGCGGTGCGCAGCTCGGCAGGCTGCGATTGCCGCTCGGATCGGTCGCGACCAGGCAGAACCTGAGCGCTCCCACCGGCGGATGGGACGGCATCCGCCACGTCACGGAGTAGATCTTCCCGGCTTGCGCGTCGCCGAGAGGCTCTTTCAGTGTCGCGAGCACGTGCCCCCGGCCGGCGACCACCCGCAGGACGACGCTGCTTCGGCCGCTGTCGTCGGAGAGCGTGTACTTGAGCCGAGTCGACTGGCCGAACTGGCCGCTGGCCGGAATCGCGAGGACGATCGGGGCCAGGATGTCCCGGGACACGAGCGCGCCGGCCGCGAGCAGTCGGCCGACGGCGGCCGTTGCGGTGCTCGCCAGAGCGTCCGGGGTCTGGCCTTCGATCGGGACGCCCTTCAGCACCTGCTCCTCGGCCGAGGTCGACCGGCCGCCGTCGTAGATGCCGAACCCGGTCGGCATCACGACGAGAAGCGGGCCGATGAAGATCGGCTGCAGCTCGAGGCTCAGGAACTTGGCGTAGTCGACCGGCCGGTCGAACAGGCTCGGGATCGAGCCGAGGTCGGACGGGCCGGCGATCACGGCGACCTTGATCCTGTCGCCGTGCTGATAGACGCTGGCCACCTGCGTCTGCAGGGCTTTCACCCCATCGGGGTGCGGCGCCGGCGTGGGCAGGAAGACGTTGCCGAAGTAGAGGACATCGCTGGCCGGGTCACCGTCTGCCAGGGCCGCCGGGACGGCCACCAGGAGAGCCAGCAGGCCGACCTGCACGATCCTCTGCAGCGCTGAACCCATCGGCTTCAGTCTGCCCACTACGTTGCCATTGACTCAAGTACCAGCCGCTGCGATATTCGCGATCGTGACGAAGCGGCGGGCAGAGGCCGGTGCTCTTGCGGTCTGCATCGCGTCTCTCGTGGCGGTGGTCTTGCCCGGAGTCGGTCCGGCCCAGCCTGCCCGCGTGAGCGTCGACTCGATGCCGCCAACGGTCTCGCCGATCACGGCGACGTTCGTCAGGCCGGTGACCACGTACACCGTCTCCGCTTCGGACCCCGACGGCGACACGCTCCACTACACGTGGAAGAAGGTGCAGGACCCGGCATGCGGCGCCTTCACCGGAGGCGATTCGCCGACGGCGACGTGGTCGCATCCGGACAAGGACTTCATCCCGCCCGGAGACTGTCCCACCGAGCCCGTCCACGCCGCGGTGATCTCGGTCGAGGTCACCGACGGCCACTGGACGTGCACCGCCACGGACACCCACGGATCCGCCGCCACGGAGGGAGACGACGCGACCTGCCCGAAGCCGGTCGCGTCCGTCTCGCCGCCTGAGCTCGAGTTCTCGACGCACGTGCTCGGCCGAGTGAGCGACTCGCAGACCGTGACTGTCACGAACACGGGTGAGAAGGGCTCGAACCTGGCGATCACCAAGACCGAGCTCTACATGTCCTCCGGGGCCGGAGCGATGCTGATCTCGTCCGACAACTGCCAGGGCGCAGACCTTGGCAAGGGCAACAGCTGCACGACCAACGTCAGATTCAGCGCCCCCCATTACGGCGACTACTCGGGGAGACTCATCTACGTCGACAACGCCGATCCCGTCACCCAGCACGCGAACGTCTCGGGCGTCGCGAAGAAGTTCGGGGGCGGCGGCAGCAGTGGGGACCACACGTTCAGCGATGCTCAGAAGATCGCGCTCAAGGGCGTCGACAAGTCCCTCAACACCACCGGGAACGCACTGGGTCTCACGCTTCTCGTCAGCGCGGCCTTCCCCGAACCGTTCATCACCAAGGGCGTGGCCGTGGTGCTCGCGATCGTCGCCGGTGCGCTCAAGCTGGGAGGCTCCGTTTGCGGCTATCTTGCCGAGACGGTCGACCCGCCCGATAGTCACTTCGCGCAGGTGGCGGCGGCTGCGCCGAGGCCGGTCCCGCACGTGAAGCCGGGTCCGGGCGTGTCGCCCGCAGTCGCCGGCGCCGCAAACGCGCTCGCGACCAACACGGTGAATCTCGAGGCCAACCTCCATGCGTACTCGACGGCGCTGAACCGCGCGACAGGCGCCACCCGCGCCGGGAACACGGCTGCAGCCGCAACCCAGCGCCACGCCGCCGGCCACTTCGCAAGCTCAGCGGCCGCCGAGCTTCGAGCCGACGCCGGCCTGCGCGCTGCCCTCGTTGCGAAGCTCGGCACGGCGGCCACCGTCAACGTGCCGCAAAGCGCGCTCGCCAAGGGCACGCAGCTACTGAAGACGAAGGGCGTCCCGGCGTCGATCGCCGCGATCCTCAAGGCCTTCGGCGTCTCTCGCGCGTCGATCGCCGCGCTCGCCGGACAGAAGCTTCCGAGCCGCGTGAGCGTCGCGCTTCCAAACGCGAGCCAGGTCGCGCACACGGAGCAGGCCACCGCGGGCGCCCTGCAGACAGCCGCGCGGAAGCTCCTCAACTCGTAGCTCCATGAGGCAGGTGCCTGGCGCAAGCGGCGCCAGGCACCTGCTCCGGCTCACGGATAGCTCGTGACGTCCACCGGCGTGTCGGCGTTCGCGGCGGTCGACGGGCCGCCGACGCCGTTGATCACCGAGTTGATCCCGCCGCTCCCGTGGACCGCGTCGAGGAAGACGGTCAACAGATCGTGGAACTGCACACCGGGCGTGTTCGGCGACTGGAACGCCTGCGTCGCGAAGATCGGCACGCCCTGGTTGAAGAACGAGTAGCTGCCCATCCCGTAACCCTGGAAGCTCGTCACGTTCGGCGACACGACGAACGCTGCGAAGCCGTCCGTCGTCGGGCCGGACATCCATGCGGCCTGGCTGGGCGGGTCGTAGGGCATCTCGTTCTGGAAGAAGACGTCCTCACCGTTCTGACCGTTCCAGATCACCTCGGACTTCTGGAAGTGCTCGACGAACAGGCCGTACGCGGTGACGTTGTCGCCGTTCACGATCAGGCCCGTGTCGGCGGTGTTGCTGGTCCAGCCGACGCCGGCCCCGTGATCGGCGCGCCAGATCCAGAGGTTGTCGAGGATCGCGTTGTCCGCGTTCACCACCAGGCCCGTCTTCGCCTGGCCGGCCTCGGCGCCGCCGATGCGGAAGAACAGGTCCTGCAGCAGCGTCGGGTCGTTTCGGTCGTGCGTCCCGCCGAAGAGCCCCACGTTGACCAGCGACTGGGAGTTGTGCGGGCCTGCGTCGAAGATGATCCCGGACAGCTTGACGCCGGGCACGTCCAGGGTCTGCAGCGCGACCGTCCCGTGCTCCGGGATCAGCGTCGGGAAGCCGAGCCCGAGGACGACCGTGTCGGGACGCGAGACCAGGATCGGAGCGTTCAGGTGGTAGACGCCTGGCGTCAGGATCAGGTTCTGTCCGAGCGCGAGCGCCGCGTCGATCACGAGCACCGGTGTGCTCGGGGTGGCGATGAAGAAGCGCTTGATCGGGATCGAGGTTCCCGCCTCGCTGCCGCTCGCATACGACGGGCCGACCGAGTTCCGCTGGACGGCGGGCACGAACACGCTGTAGTTCCCGCTCGAATCCGCGGTGAGGAACGGCTCCCCCGCCGAAACCGGCGTCGTCGGAAGCGTGGTGAACTGGTTGGTTCCCGGCCCGAAGGCGGTCGCCGGCGCACCATTGCTACCCAGGAACACCTGGTTCCAGACGCCGTTCGTCCAGTTGTCGATGTTGCTGTTCCGCGTGAACCACTGCTGCTGGCCGCAGTTGCAGACGATCCCGTTGTTGAACTCGTCGTCTGCGAAGAACCCGCCGCTCACGAACCCCTCGCCGCAGTAGTCCTGCAGGAACAGGTTGCCGTTGACGATCACGCGGCGCACCGGCGAGGCCTGTGAGACCGCGAACAGGTCGTTGCTGTTCATACAGCCGGGGTCTTCGCCGGGATTCGGCGCATACGCCGGCGGCGTACTCGGCAGGTGCACGTTGAGGGTCAGGTTCGAGACCGACCGCCAGAAGTTGTTGAGCCCTTCGCACGGGCCGCCGGGGGCGCACTGATTGAAGACGTTGATAGCCCCGTTGATGACGACGTCGCTCGGTTGCGCGCCGAGGCCGGCGATCTGCGTGTAGTAGCCGAGCTGAAAGTCCAGTGGGTTGGCGGCGGAACCGTACGTTCCCGGCTGGAAGAAGATCGCGTAGCGCTGTGAACCGAACTGGTTCGGGACCTGCTGCGTCGAGATCGCGTCGAGGGTGGATTGGATCGTCGCCTGCGGCATCGTCGGGTTGAGGACGATGACGTTCGGTCCGAAGTTCGGCGACGCGGCGGCAACGCCGGCGTCGAGCATGAAGAGCGCGGCGAACACCGCACCGAGAAGGAGCAACTTCCGTGCCATGCGGGCACCCCCTGGTGAGCCACGCCCGGTGCGGGCGCAGCGTATTTCCGTCGACGGTCGCCGCAGTTGCTTCCGGTTCTTTTCCGGTTGCATTACCGGTCGAGACTAGGCGGTCGCCAAGGCGCGTGTCAAGGCGGACTTCCGTTGGAGAATGGGCGTACCTGGGATCGAACCAGGGACCTCCCGCGTGTGAAGCGGGCGCTCTCCCGCTGAGCTATACGCCCGAGCCGGCTCAGGTTAGCGCAGCCGCTCCCGTCGCCGCGACCGACATGCGCGGGCGCGGCTCACGGGCGCCGACGGAGACAGCCTCAGGAGTGCTCGGCCCGTCGAAAGTCTTCATGGCGCCGAAGGCGCCGGACTTTCGACGGAGAGTTAGCGAAGCTTCAAGCCGCGATGCAGGAGCTCGTGCGCGGTGTCGCGCGCTTCCGGGTCGCCTTCGCGCCAGAGGCGCTCGACGAGGGCGCCCATCAGGTCGCGGATCCCGACGACACCGAGGAGGTTCTCGCCCTCCATCACGGGAAGGTGACGGATCCGGCGCTCGCTCATGATCCGCGCGGCCGCCAGGACGTCGCCCTCGGCCTGGATCGTGACCGGGTCGGCCGTCATCACGGCGCCGACCGGCGTGAGGTCGAGATCGATCGCGTCGCCGGCGAGGTGGAGGACGTCGCGCTCGGTGAAGATCCCGACGAGCCGCGGCCCCTCGCAGATCGCGATCGAGCCGACGTTCGCGTTCAGCATCTTCTTCACCGTCGCCCGCACGGTCTCGTCGGGCGTCGCCTGTACGACATTCACCGTCATCACGTCCGCGACTGACATTGGCCCGTCCCCCCTAAGTACGGATTGACACGAACCCCGATGGTACGATATTCGGGCCCGGTCGCGCTAGGTGGGGAGCTAGCGGTTCCCTGAACCCGCAATCCGCTCTAGCGGGACCGAACACCGCCCGAGGGGCGGATTCAACGGGAGCAGGGCCTGCGCACGCAGCGTTGACGGTCGAGGTTCCGCGCACTGAGAGCATCTGAACCGCGTCAGGTCCGGAAGGAAGCAGCGCTAAGGATTCCCTCTCAGGTGCCGCGGTTCTGCCTGACCCGAGCGAGCGACGCAGGTACCTACCGGGGAGTCCCTTCGAAGGCCGGAGCGCGCGACCGGGCCTTCTCCTGCTTGAATCCGTCTCGGTGACCGCGCTCTACCGCAAGTACCGGCCGCAGGACTTCGACGAGGTCGTCGGGCAGGAGGCGGTCGTCCGCACGCTGCACGAACGCGATCGAGCTCCGGCCGACGTGCGCGCAGGCCTACCTCTTCGCCGGGCCGCGCGGCACCGGGCAAGACGTCGATGGCGCGGATCCTCGCGAAGGCGCTGAACTGCGCGCACGGCCCGACGGCGACGCCGGACAAGACCTGCCACGTCGTGCGTCGCGATCGCGAACGGCACCTCGCTCGACGTGATCGAGATGGACGCGGCGTCCCAGCGCGGGATCGACGACATCCGCGAGATCCGCGAGCGCGTCGTGCTGCAGCCGGTCGAGGGGCAGCACGAAGGTCTACATCCTCGACGAGGCGCACCAGCTCACCGACGCGGCCTGGAACGCGCTGCTGAAGGTCGTCGAGGAGCCGCCGCCCCACCTCGTCTTCGTGCTTCTGCACGACCGAGCTCGGCAAGGTGCTGCCGACCGTCCGCTCGCGCTGCCAGACGTTCGTGTTCGCCCGGCCGCGGCTGCCCGACCTCGTCGAAGGTGCTGCGCCGCGATCGCCGACGGCGAGCAGATCGAGGCGCCCGACCAGGCGCTCGCGCTCGATCGCCCGCTCGGCCGCGCGGCTCGTTCCGCGACGCCGTCTCGACGCTCGACCAGCTCGCCGCCGCGACCGAGGGCCAGGTCACCGTCCAGGCCGTGCTGCAACTGCTCGGCGCCGTCGAGGAAGACGCGCTCTATCGGACTCTGCGACCTGATCGTCGACCACGACACGGCCGGCGCCCTGCTGTTCGTCGAGGAGCTCTCCGAGCAGGGCCAGGACCTCGGCCGCGCTCGTGATCGACCTGCTCGAGCACCTGCGGCACCTGATGCTCGTCCAGCACATGGGCGAGGTGCCCGACTCGCTGCCCGTCACCGAGGAGACGCGCGAGCGCCTGCGCGCGCAGGCGAACCAGCTCGGCGAGGCGACCGTCGTCCGGCTCTGCGACCTGCTCGCGGTCGCCGTCGACGACCTGCGCCAGGGCGGCGACCCGCGCCTGCCGCTCGAGCTCGCGCTCGTCAAGGTGACGCGGCCCGCCGCCGACCTCTCGCGCGAGTCGCTCGGCCTACCGGCTCGAGCAGCTCGAGCACGGCGCGGCCCGCGGCGTGCCGCGCCGCGTCCCGCGTCCCCGGCGCCGGCCGAGCCGGCCGACGGAGCGCCGAGCCGCCGGCGCCCGTCGCAGCGCCGGCCCGCCGCTCGAGCTCGAGCAGCTTCAGGAGGCGTGGCAGCGGACGCATCGTCTCGGCGGTCGAGCGAGCGAGTCGATCGCCGATCGCGCCGCCGTGCTCCGGCTCGCCGCATCCGGCCGAGCTCTCCGGCGAGACGCTCACGGTCGAGTTCCCGGCGAGCGCGTCGTTCCACCGCCAGCTCGCCGAGGACCCGAAGAACGCCGTCCTGCTCCAGCGACGCGCTCTACGAGGTGACCGGGCGCCGGCTCGCGCGTGGCGTTCGCGACCGGCGAGGCCGAGGAGCCGCGCCGAGCAGCCGACGAGCGGCCCGCTGGGCGAGGACGACCTCTTCGAGCTGACTGAAGGAGACGTTCGACGCGCGACGAGGTGGAGGAGCCGCAGTGAGCATGTCGACATGAACAAGATGATGAAGCAGGCCCAGCAGATGCAGGAGCAGATGGCGAAGGCGCAGGAGGAGGCCGCGCACGAGCGTCGTCGAGGCGCTCCGCCGGCGGCGGGATGGTGACCGTGAAGGCGACGGCGGCCGGCGAGCTCGTCGAGATCACGATCGACGCCGGAGGCGATCGACCCGGACGACCCCGAGATGCTCGCAGGACCTCGTGCTCGCCGCGGTGAACGACGCGCTGCACGCGGCCGAGGCGGCGAGCAGCAGAAGATGATGGGCCAGCTGACGGGCGGATTGGGCGGACTCGGCCTCTGACCCGGCAGTTAGTGTGACGGGTGTTCTCGCCGTCGGTCGAGAATCTGGTCGCCCAGCTCGACGCGCCTGCCCGGCGTCGGCCAGCGCACCGCGCAGCGGCTCGCGTTCCACCTCCTCCAGGTGCCGAAGCCCGAGGCTCTCGCGCTCGCCGACGCGATCGCCGACGTGAAGGAGCGCGTCCGCTTCTGCGACGAGTGCGGCAACCTCACCGAGGACGCCGATGTGCTCGATCTGCCTCGACGCGCGGCGCGACCGCTCGCTGATCTGCGTCGTCGAGCAGCCGGCCGACCTCGTCTCGCTCGAGCGCACGCACGAGTACCGCGGCCTCTACCACGTGCTCGGCGGCTCGCTCTCGCCGCTCGACGGCGTCGAGCCCGAGCACCTTCGCATCGACGAGCTGCTCGCGCGGGTCGAGCGCGGAACGGCGTCGTCGAGGTCGTGCTCGCGACGAACCCGAACATGACCGGCGAGGCGACCGCGGCCTACATCGCCGACCGGCTGCGCGACAGGGTCCGCGTGACTCGGCTCGCGAGCGGGCTGCCGGTGGGCGGCGATCTCGAGTACGCCGACGAGGTCACTCTCGGCCGGGCGCTGGCCGGTCGGCGCGAGATGTGAGCTGCTGCCAGCGCCCGAAGAAGCGGGCGGTGTCGGCGGCGATCCAGAACGCGAGCAGCGCGAGCGGGATCTCGCTCACGAGGGCCTCGGCGACGGCGCCCATCCGGCTCGCGTTCCCCGAGGAGAGCGTGATGTCGAACCAGGCGTCCGCGAGCAGCATCGTGCCGGCCGCGGCCGCCGCTCCCTGCAGCCACGGTGCCCGCCGGAGGATCCCGATTCCCGTCAGGGCGACGGCAACCGTCAGCGCGATGTCGAAGCCGACCCAGGTGAGGTCCCAATCGTTGGTGACGTGCCGGGACGGCAGCACCCACGTCAGCCAGACCGTCCACGGCAGCAGGAAGAGGGCGACCATCAGGAAGATCGGGGCGGCCCAGCGCCGGGCCCAGCCGTTCACGGGCTCGGGCTGCAACTGATCGCCTTCCATCCCTGAGTTGTACCCGGTAGCGCATCCGTACAATCGAGGCATGGCCGTGGCCCAGAAATCTCTCCGCGAGGCGCGGATCGGCGTGGTCGGCGCCACGGGCGCCGTAGGGGCCGTCACGCTCGAGCTGCTCGCCGCCCGGGGGTACGACAACGTGCGCGCGTTCGGCTCGGAGCGCTCGGCCGGCTCGTCGGTGCCGTTCGGCGGGATCGCGCTCGTCGTCGAGGAGGCGACGCCTGATGTGCTCGCGGCCGGCGACCTGGACGTCTGCCTGTTCTCTGTCGGCACCTCGGCGAGCCTCGAGCTCGTCCCCCACGCCGTCCGCGGCGGCGCGGTCTGCGTCGACAAGTCGTCGGCCTACCGGCTCGAGCCGGGGATCCCGCTCGTCGTGCCCGAGGTGAACGGCGCCCGGGCTCGGGAGAACGACGGGATCGTGGCGAACCCGAACTGCTGCACGATCCCGCTCACGTGCGCGCTGAAGCCGCTGCACGACGCCGCCGGGATCGCGCGCGTGCGCATCGCGACGTACCAGTCGGTCTCGGGCGCAGGCGCCGCCGCGATGGAGCGGCTGAGGGGCGAGAGCGCCGAGCAGCACGCGGTGCGGATGGACTGGGAGTTCGACGGGTTCGAGTTCGACGAGGAGTCGAAGCTCCGCGCCGAGACGCGCAAGATCATGGAACTGCCGGAGCTGCCGATCAGCGCGACGTGCGTGCGCGTGCCCGTGCTGGTGGGGCACTCCGAGGCGGTCTGGATCGAGACGGTCGAGCCGCTCGCGCCCGAGGCCGCGCACGCGATCCTCGCCGCCGCGCCCGGCCTGCGCGTCGCCCAGGTCCCGACTCCGGGCGAGGCGGCGGGCGCCGACGTGGTGTACGTGAGCCGCGTCCGTGAGGATCCAACCGTTGAGAACGGACTCGCGCTCTTCGTCTCGTGCGACAACCTCCGCAAGGGCGCGGCGCTGAACGCGCTCCAGATCGCCGACCTCCTGGTCGGCGTCCCGGCCTAGACCTTGGCCTGGTCGCCAAGCGGCTCGCGCGCCGTCTTCGCCCAGTCGCTGCGGTGCGTGAGCTGCCGAGCAGTCGCCCGCGCGAGCACCGGCCAGAGCAGCCAGGTGTAGGCCGCGTAGATCGGCGCGAGGAGGATGCCGCGGAGGATCCCGAAGAAGCCCCACTGGGCGCCGCGGGCGATGCAGCCCATCAGCACGCCGCCGTAGCCGAGGAGGAAGAAGAAGACGAGCACCCACCAGTCATCGTGGCCCCAGAAGTTCGCCACGCCGGTGATCGCGAGCACGATGCTCGCCAGGAACGCGATCCCGACGACCGCGTGGATCGCCGGGAGGAGCAGGTAGGCGACGAGGTCGAAGCGGACGTACCACGGCCGCTCGACCCGCGACACCGCGCCGATGTGGCCCATCGCCTGGAGGTTTCCCTGAGCCCAGCGCGTGCGCTGCCGGAACAGCTTCCGCAGCCCGGGCAGGCCCTGCTGGTTCACGCTCGCACGCGGCTCCTGCTCGCAGAGCCAGCCGGCCTCGATCAGGCGGAGGCCGAGATCCTGGTCCTCCGTGAGCCGGTCGCGCCACGGGCCGCCGGCCGCGGGGTCGGCGACGTCGTCGAGCGCGGCGAGGCGGTTGCACTGCCCGTTGCCTCCCATCCCGGCGATCCCGGCCGGCGAGCGCCCGAGCTGGTAGAGAAAGCCGTAGACCGAGAACTCCACGTCCTGGAACCACGTGAGCAGGGTCGAGCGGTTGTAGATCCGCACGAGCAGCTGCACGCCGCCGACCCGCGGGTTCGCGAAGCGGCCGGCGACGACGCGAGGCGTGCTCGGGTCGAGCCGCCCGTCCGCGTCGACCACGACGACGACCACGCGGTCGCGCAGCCAGCCGGCCCAGCGACCGACTGCGAGCACCGTGTCCAGGTAGCGCCAGGCCGCGTTGAGCGCCGCGGCCTTGCCCTTCGTCGCCTCGGGCGGCTTCCGCGTCAGCACCTGGAGATCCGGGTGCTCGATCCCGCGGAGCACCTCGCCGGTGCCGTCCGTCGAGCCGTCATCGATCACGAGGATCGCCCGGTTCGTGGCCTCGACGGCGAGGAGCCGGTCGACGCTGTCGGCGATCGTCACCTCCTCGTTCAGGGCCGGCACGAGGAACACCCAGAGCAGCTCGTCGCTCGAGCCCTCCTCGGGCGGGGCCCGGCGCAGCGCCCGGCGCGAGGCGACGAACAGCGCGAGCGTCCAGACCCAGACGACGAGGATGATCACGAAGACGATGACGAAGAGCGCCTGCGCCCAGGCCGGGAGGCCGGCGAACGGGCCGGTGAACGCGATCAGCGTCCCACCCACCGATCGAGCTCCTCGCTCCGGTCGGGCGCGAGGCCGCGCGGGACGCCGGACGCGGTGTCCGTGCCGCCGGGATAGCCGGCGGCGAGCAGCACCGCCTTGCGCGAGAAGCCCGGCCCGAAGCGAACGGGAGTCGGGCCGAGGCCCGCGAGATACTCGAGTGCGGCGACGATCCGCTCCGACGCGTGCCCGTCTCCGTACGGGTTCGCCGCCGCCGCCATCGCCGCATGCTCGGCCGGATCGGTGAGGAGCAGGGTCGCGGCCTCGACGATCCGGTCCGGGTCGGTCCCGACGAGCCGCAGCGTTCCCGCCTCGACGCCCTCGCCGCGCTCCGTCGTGTCACGCGCGACGAGCACGGGGACGTCGAGCGCAGGCGCCTCCTCCTGGATCCCGCCCGAGTCGGTCACGATCAGCTTCGAGCGGGCCATCAGGCGGGCGAACGGCGCGTACGAGAGCGGCTCGGTCCTGATCACGTTGGCGTACGCGGCAAGCGGCTCGCCCAGCTCCTCGCGGACGAGCGGGTTCGGATGCAGCGGCACCACGAAGCGAACGCCGGGATGCGCCGTGGCGAGGCGGCCGATGGCCTCGGCGATCTGCGCCAGCCCTCCCTCCCAGTTCTCGCGGCGGTGGGCGGTGACGGTCACGACCGGATCGTCCGAGGCGACGGCTTCGGCGACGGCCGGGTCGTCGAAGACGACGTCGAGCGTCGATGCGAACCGCAGCGCGTCGATACCCGTGTTGCCGGTGACGAAGATCTGCTCGTAGGGGACCCGCTCGCGGACGAGGTTCTCCTCGTTCGTCGAGGTCGGCGCGAGGTGGAACGAGGCGATCCGCGAGATCGCCTGCCGGTTCAGCTCCTCGGGGAACGGGCTCAGCGTCGAGCCGCGTCCGGAGCCCGGCCTCGACGTGCGTGACCGGGATCCGCAGGTTGAACGACGCGATCGCCGCCGCGAGGGCCGACGAGGTGTCGCCGTGGACGAGGGTCACGACGGGGAAGCCGTCGTCGAGGATCGCCTCGCGGGTCGCGATCGCGGCGCCGGTCGCCTCGAACCGCTCGCGGAGGAAGGCGTCGAGCCTCGAGATCACGGTCGAGACGAGCTCGTTGAGCGTGAGGCCCGGGCGGCCGACCTCGAGGTCGAAGTCGGGCGTGATCTCCGCGAGCGCCAGGATCGGATCGACGAGGTCCTTGTGCTGGCCGGTCGTGACGACGACCGGATGGAAATTCGCGCTCGCACGGAGGGCGAGCACCACCGGGCAGCATCTTGATCGCCTCGGGACGCGTCCCGATCAGGCACAAGACATTCGCGTTAACGGATGCGTTCATCGTTTCTCCCCCCGCCCACGGATCTCGGGAGCTTAGCGTCGAAGCGGGTGGCTCACGGGCGCGGCGCCGGTACCGGATGCGGGAAGAACGCCTCGCGCACGACGCGCAGCACGTGCGAGCGGCGGCCGGTCGGTGACCGGGGCGAGGCCGCCGAGGTCGAGCCGCGCCAGCTCGACTCGCCCGTGGCTGCGCACCGTGTGGAAGCCGAAGTCGGAGAGGAAGTCGCGCGGAAAGACCGTCTTGTGGACCTGGAAGCGCTCGTACGCAGACTCGCCCTCGGGGTAGCGGTAGGCGAACGCCTCGACGGCCGCGGCGCCCTGGTCGCGCGCCTCGCCGATCGCGGCGAGGAAGAGCGACTGCATCACCCACGGGCTCGACCGGTCGACGAGGTAGGCGCAGGTGACGAGCACGGCGTCGAGCGACGGCGGGCCGGCGGGCAGCTCGGCCGCACGCGGGAACAGGTGCGCCGGCCCGTACTGCATCGAGCCGAGCAGCCGCCCGTCGTCGTCCCGGTAGACGGTGCCCCAGGCGCCGAAGCCGTCCTCGACCCGCTCGATCCACTTCTCCTTGTCGGCCTCGCGGCCCGAGCGGGACTGCCACCAGACGCAGTCGTGGCAGACCGCCGGCGCGCTCGCGAGCGTCGCCGCGGCTCAGCGCCTGTACCTGCGTCGCCACTACCGGGCGGGCCGATCTCGTCGACGACGACGTCGACCGCCTCGGGCCGGACGTCCGCCATCCGCGCGAGGTAGCTCGCGACCCGCTCCTGCACGGCGCGGCCGAGCTCGGGGATCGGCGCGCCCCAGTCGACGGCGAGGTGCAGCTCGACCCGCACGACGCCGTCCTCGTTCAGCACCCGCACGCCGCGGTGACGGTAGAGCGTGCTCTCCACGAGCCCGTGACGCCGCCCACCTCGCGCGCCGCGTCGGCGGCGTAGCTCGCGAGGATGTCGGTCGAGATCGAGGCGTGGCCCTCCATCACCGCTGAGTGTAAGACCAACTCCGTCGCCTCGGGGCGGGCGAAGAAGCGGAACGGGACGAAGGTCGTGCCGAGGCCCGGCGAGACGTGGAGGAGCCCGCCGGGCCGCCGGTAGAGGCCGCGCGTGTAGCGGGCGCCGAGATGCGCGAGCCGGAGCTTCCCGCCCGGGTACGGGACGCAGATCTGGCCGTCGTGCATGTGGCCCGCGAGCACGAGGTCGAACGACCCGGGCTCGATCCGGTCGACCGCGTTCGGGAAGTGGCAGAGCAGGATCCGCAGGTCGGCGTCCGGCCGAGAGGCCCGGCTCGTCCCCGCGCGAGGCGCGGGTCGACGCCGACGATCCAGACGCTCCGGCCGCGCAGCTCGACGGCGCCGGCCTCGTCCGAGAGCAGCGTCGCCGGGCCGAGCTCGTCCACCCGCGCCGGCCTGCGAGAACGGGTCGCGGCTGACCGCGAGGTCGTGGTTGCCGAGGATCGACGTAGCGCGCGCGGAAGCCGCGCCACGAGCTCGCGCAGGCGCTCCTCTCCGCGCGGCCGCGAGAGCAGGTCGCCGGTCACGAGCACGAGGTCCGGGTCGCGCGCTCGCCGTCCACTCGACCGCCCGCGCGACCGCGCCCTCGCCCGCGCGAAGGCACGCCGAGGTGGAAGTCGGAGAGGTGGACGATCCGCACCCCGTCGAGCTCGGCCGGGAGCCCGGGCACCTCGACGTCGAGCACGCGATAGCGCACCCAGCCGGCCTCGAACCAGCCCCAGGCGACCGCCGCGGCGGCGAGGAGAACGACTGCGAGGAGAAACCACACGGAACGGACCCTAGATAGAGCTCCGGCGCGGCGTCCCCGAAGGGTCACCGCGCCGGAATCCGCCCCTCCGGGTGGGAAGACGCACCAGGGCCGGAAAACTTGCGGTCACATGTTCGACGCCATGCCGGCCCGTGTCTGGGCCACCAGCCAGACGCGGGCCGGTGTGGCATCGAGCATCTAAGCTTCGAGCTTCTCGAGCACCGGCGCGACCGAGACGACGTGGCGCTTGAACTTCAGCTCGTCGTCCGTCGAGCCCGGCGGCGACGCCGACGAGCTGCGCGAGGTGCAGGATCGGCATGTCGAAGTCCATGCCGGTCTGCTTCTCGAGCTTCGCCTGCCAGGCGTCGAGCGAGAGGTGGCAGAGCGGGCACGGCGTGACCATCGCGTCGGCGCCGGCCTCCTTCGCCTGCTCGAGCGGCTGGATCAGCTCGCCGAGCGCGACCTCCTCGCGCGCCAGGATGATCGGGAAGCCGCAGCACTTGATCTTCGCCGGGTAGTCGATCGCGCTCGCCGCCGCAGGCCTCGATGATCCGCTCGAGCGACTGCGGGCGGTCGGGATCCTCGAAGCCGAGCAGCTTCGACGGGCGCAGGATCTGGCAGCCGTAGAACGGCGCGATCTTGAGCGCCCTTGAGCGCGCTTGTGCGCGCGATCTGCTTGAGCAGCTCGTAGCCCGTCGCCCTCGGCGATCTCCCACAGCAGGTGGCGCACGTCGACGCCGCCGGCGTAGGCGGCGGCGCCGACCGTCTGCGAGGTTGTCGTTGACGCGCTCGCGCAGCTCCGGCGTCGTCCTTGCAGCTTCCTGTTGGCCTGGCGCAGGTTGAGCGTGCAGACGTTGCAGATCGTGAGCAGCGTGTCCGCGCCCGAGCTGCCTCGGCCTGGCCGAGGATGCGCGCGTTCAGGTGCAGGTAGTAGTCGGGCTCGGCCTCGTGGATGTCGCCGGCGCCGCAGCAGGTGACCGACTCGAGCTCGACGAGCTCGATCCCGAGCTTCGGCGCGAGCGCCTGCGTCGAGATGTCGAGCTCCTTCGGCGAGAGGGAGGCGAGGCAGCCCGGGTAGTACGCGACCTTCTTCACGTGCGGCTCCTCGTCGCCTGGCAGGTAGGGCTGCGGGAACGAGCCGGGCCCGTACGGGTCGCGCTCGTCGCCGTGGACGCCGTGGTCGAGCGCGCGAGCGCCTTCTCGCCCTGCACGATCCCGGTCGCGCCGTCGCGGCCCTGCGCCTTCACGAGCTCGTAGAGCGCGCGCACCTCGTCGACGTCCTTCGCCACGTGCGGCGGGAACGGCGAGCGGCACCTTGCCGGCCTGCGCGAGCTGCATCGCGAACGTGATGTCCTTGAGCGAGCTGCGACGATGCCCTGCGTCTTCGGCACGAGCTCGGTCTCGCGCAGCCAGCCCGGTCGTCTTCGCGGAGGTGACGAACACCTTCGCGTGCCTCGCGCCCTTGTCGCGAGTCGATGCCCGTCGCTGCACCGCCTCGGCGCCGAGCTTCGCGATCGCGTCGCGCGGGTCGACGCCCTTCGGGCAGCGCTCGTTGCAGAAGTAGCAGCGCGTGCAGTCCCAGATGCCGTGCTCGCCGCTGTAGACCTCGAGCCGCTCCACGCGTCGCGCGGTCGCGCAGGTCGCCGACGAAGCGCATCGCCCTTGGCGAGCGCGGCCGGGCCGAGGAAGTCGGGGTCGGACTCCATCGAGTTGCACTCCGAGACGCAGCAGCCGCACATGATGCAGAGCGCCTCCTTGTGGATCGGGTCCATCTCGCTCCTGCGGCGACGACGGCACTCCTTGCTCGCCGGCGGCTCCGCGTAGCCCGGCTCGAGCCACGGCTTGACCGCGCGGATCTTCTCCCAGAACGGCTCCATGTCGACGACCAGGTCCTTGACGACCGGCAGGTTGCCCATCGCCGAGATGACCGGCACGTGGCCCGGCCTCGACGATCGGCGTACATCGCGCGTCTTGCAGGCCAGCACGGCGGCGCCGTCCATGCGCATGCCGCACGAGCCGCAGATCGCCATCCGGCAGCTCTTGCGGTAGGCGAGCGAGCCGTCCGGCTGGTCCTTGACGACGTCGAGCACGTCGAGCAGCGTCGCCGTCCTCGGGCGCGTCGACCGTCGTACTCCTGCAGCGCCGCTCTCGCCGGTCGCCGGCGTCGTAGCGCCAGATCTTGAGGTGCGCATCTCTGCATCAGTAGGTCCGCACCTCGGGCTGCGTACTCGGTGATCGTGACCGGCTTGTAGTCGAGCCGGGCGCCGCCGTCGTCCCAGCGCGAGATCGTGTGCTTCAGCCAGTGCTCGTCGTCGCGCTCGGGGTAGTCGAGGCGCGAGTGCGCGCCGCGGCTCTCGGTGCGCGCGAGGCCCGCGGTGACCAGGCAGTCGGCCATCTCGAGCATCGAGCCGAGCTCGAGCGCCTGGATGAGGTCGGTGTTGAAGACGTCGCCCTTGTCCTCGACGACGACGCTGCTCGTAGCGCTCGCGCAGCTCGGCGACGACGTCGAGCCTGCGCGCTCCAGCTTCTCGGCGCGTGCGGAAGATGCCGACGTTCTCGTAGCATCGAGGTCGGCCGAGCTCGTCGCGCACCTGCCAGGGCCGCTCGCCGTCGGTGCGGTCGAGGAGCGCGCGGATGCTCGCGCTCGGCGTCGCGCACGGCCGACGTCGGGCACACGGCGCCGGGCGCCGTTGCGGCAGCGCGTCCTCGGCGGCGGCGCGCGCCGGCGCGGCGGCCGAAGACGATCGTCTCCATCAGCGAGTTGCCGCCGAGCCGGTTGGCGCCGTGCACCGAGACGCAGGCGCACTCGCCGGCGGCGTAGAGGCCCGGCATGATCGGTGCGCGCCCCAGATGTCGGTGTCGACGCCGCCCATGTGGTAGTGGGCGCCGGGCCGGACCGGGATCGGCTCGTCGATCGGGTCGACGCCGGCGTAGTCCATCGCCAGCTCGCGCGAGCCGGGCAGCGCGCTCGATGATCCGCTCGGCGCCGAGGTGGCGTGAGGTCGAGCAGCACGCAGCCGTCGACGCCGCGGCCCTCGTCGATCTCGGTCTGCTCCGAGCGCGAGACGACGTCGCGCGAGGCGAGCTCGCAGCGCGTTCGGGCGCGTAGCTGCATCATGAAGCGCTCGCCGTCGCGTGTTGCGCAGGTAGCCGCCCTCGCCGCGGCAGCCCTCGGTGATCAGGACGCCGTTCGGCGTTGAGCGTCGTCGGGTGGAACTGCATGAACTCCATGTCCTTCAGCGGCACGCCCGGCGCGCCAGCGCCATCGACATGCCGTCGCCGGTGCAGGCGTAGGCGTTGGTCGTGCCGCGGTAGATGCGGCCCAGCGCCGCCGGTGGCCAGGATCGACGGCTGCCCGCGCTCGACGCCCTGCACGCCGCCGTGCACGAGATCCCAGGCGATCACGCCGACGCAGCGGCCGCCGTCGATCGACGAGGTCCAGCGCGAAGCACTCCTCGTAGACGGTGACGTCGCACTTCACGAGCTGCTCGTAGAGCACGTGGATGCAGGACGTGGCCGGTGATGTCGGCCGCGTAGACCGTGCGCGGCGAGCCCGCCGGCGCCGAACGGGCGCTGCGCGATGCTGCCGTCCTCGCGTGCGCGAGAAGACCGCGCCCCAGTGCTCGAGCTCGTAGATGTCGCCCGGGCGCCTCGTCGCACATGATCTCGATCGCGTCCTGGTCGCCGAGGTAGTCGGAGCCCTTGACGGTGTCGAAGGTGTGGTTCTCGGGGCTGTCCTCGCCGGCGTTGCCGAGCGCGGCGTTGATGCCGCCCTCGGCCGCGCCGGAGTGGCTGCGCGTCGGGTGCAGCTTCGAGACGACGCCGACGTCGGCGCCCGCATCGTGCGCCTCGATGGCGGCGCGCATCCCGGCACAGCCGGCACCGACCACGACTACGTCGTGCGTCGTCTCCACGTCCAAGGAAGCTATACGAAACGCCCGTCGGCGCGCGGCGGAACGGTCGGGGTACGATCGGCCATGATCCGCCCGCCCGACCCTCCCCTCGGCGACGGCGTCGTCAGCCTCCGGCAGTGGCGCAGGGACGACGTGGCCGTACTCCCCGGGCTGATCAACGGCGACCCCGAGATCGAGCGCTGGCTCGAGCTGATGCCGAGCCCGTACACGAAGCAGGACGCCCGCGAATGGATCGCACGGGCGGCGGAGGCCTGGCGCACGGGCCAGTTCCTGCCGTTTGCAGTGCTCGCGGCCGAGACCGGGCAGGTCGTCGGCGGCCTCGGCTTCAACTCGATCGACCTCGACAGCGCGTCGGGTGAGATCGGCTACTGGCTGAGCGCGGCTGCGCGCGGCCGCGGTCTCACGACGCGCGCGCTCCGGCTCGTGACGTTGTGGGGGTTCCAGGCCCTCGCGCTCGAGCGGATCCAGGTGCGGGCAGAGCTCGAGAACGTGGCCTCGTGCCGCGTCGCCGAGAAGGCGGGCTACCGGCGCGAGGGCGTGATCCGCTCGTCGCGCTACAACCCGCGGCTCGGGCGGCGGATGGACTTCGTCCTCTACTCGGCGCTACCGGGGGAAATCCAGGCCTGACGGCGAACTCCGGCCGGGTGGACACCGCCGTCCAGGTCGACCGCTTCCTGCAGAGCCCGTCGCTCGCCGATGCGACCCGCCGCGCGTACCGGGGCGACCTCGGCGAGTTCGCCGGGTGGCTCGAGCGCCGCGGCACCGCGGTCGACGGCGTGGACGTCCGCGCGCTGACCGAGTACGCCGCCGAGCTCGGCCGCGGCAGGCCGAAGCGCTCGCCCGCGACCGTGGCGCGGAAGCTCGCCGCGGTGCGCTCCTTTCTCCGCTTCACGCTCGGCGCCGCCAACGTCCCCGACGTCGCTCTCGCTCCCCGCCGCGGCCGCCGCCTGCCCGACGCGCCGAAGGCCGAGGAGGTCGAGGCGCTCGCTCGCCGGGCTCGAGCACGAGGGCCCACTCGGCCTCCGCGACCGTGCGCTCGTCGAGCTCGTCTACTCCGCCGGGCTCCGCAGCGCCGAGGCGGTGGGGCTCGACCTCGCGGACGTGGACTTCGAGCAGGAGCACGTCCACGTGCGCGGCAAGGGCGGCAAGGAGCGCGTGGTGCCGCTCGGCGAGGAGGCCGCCTACTGGGTCGCGCGCTACCTGCGCGAGGCCCGGCCCGCGCTCGCGAAGGGCGCCTGCGACGCCTTCTTCCTCTCTGTGCGCGGACGCCGGCTCGACACCTCCACCCTGCGCCGCACGCTCCCCCACCCGCACCGCCTCCGCCACGCGTTCGCGACGCACCTGCTCGAGGGCGGCGCCGACCTGCGCACGATCCAGGAGCTGCTCGGCCACAGCTCGCTCTCGACCACGCAGGTCTACTCCCACGTCGACGGCCGCCGGCTGAGGAAGGTCTATGACCGTTCCCACCCGCGATCCTGACGTCGAGGGGTTCCTCGCGCTGCTCGCCGCGCGGCGGGCGCCGAAGACCGTCGAGGCGTACCGGCGCGACCTCGACGGCGCTCGACGGCGTTCCTCGGGCACGGGCCCGCGTCGGCGACGACCGAGGAGATCGAGTCGTACCTCGCCGAGCTGCGCGCGCCGGGGCCTCGCGGCGACGACGATCGCGCGCCGCGCAGCGTCCGCCCGCTCGTTCTACCGCCACCAGCAGCTCCTCGGCGCCCGCTCCGACAACCCGGCGGCCGAGCTCGACCTGCCGCGGCGGCGGCGCACGCTGCCTCGCACGCTCTCGCCCGGCGAGGCCGAGCGGCTGATCGACGCCGCCGACCGGCACGACGCCGCGCGCGATGCGCGACAGCGCCCTCGTCGAGCTCCTCTACGGCGCCGGCCTCCGCGTGAGCGAGGCGGTCGGGCTCGAGCGCGGCGGCGTCGACCTCGACGGCCGGCTCGTCCGCGCCGTCGGCAAGGGGCAGAAGGAGCGCGTCGTCCCGATCGGCCGCGAGGCGACCGAGGCGCTCCGCCGCTACCTCGCCCACGGCCGGCCGTACCTCGACCGCCGCCACCGGCCCGAGCTGTTCCTCAACGCGCAGGGCGGCGCGCTGACCCGTGCCGGCGCCTTCCTGATCCTGCGGCGGCTCGCCGAGAAGGCCGGGCTCGAGCCGGGGCGCGTCCACCCGCACCTGCTGCGCCACTCCTTCGCGACCCATCTGCTCGAGGGCGGCGCCGACCTGCGCAGCGTGCAGGAGATGCTCGGCCACGCCGACCTCGCGACCACCGAGCTCTACACGCACGTCTCCGACCGCCGGCGGCGCGAGGCCTACTTCCAGGCCCACCCGCACGCGAAGCGGCAGCGCCCCGCGAGCTAGCGCGCGCGGGCGCTTGCGGGTCAGCTGCTCGGCGACCTTGCGCGCGCTCTGGCGGAGGTCCGAGTCCGCCTCGTCGTCGCCGGCGACGCCCTCGAGCAGGACGATCGTCTCGCGCTGCGCCGAGCCGTTCTTCAGGCAGACGACGGCGAGGCGGCGGATCGCGTTGTTCGAGTCCGCGGCGACGATGTGGTGCAGGAGCGAGCGCTCCTTGTTGACCACGCTCGGCTGGTCGCGCGAGAGCAGCTCGAGCGAGATCAGCGCCGAGCCGCGGCAGGCAGGGCTCTCGTCCTCGAGCCCGCGCCGCAGGAGCTCGAGCTTCTGCTTGAAGCGAAACTGGCCGATCGCGCGATAGGCCTGGGCGCGGACGCGGTAGTCGGCGTCGCGCGCGGCGGACTCGACCTCCTCGTCCCACTGCTTGCGCAGGTCCGCGAGCTCGCGCTCCGCGCCCTTCGCCGCGAGCTCGTCCGCCTGGGCTGCTGCCTCCGCGAGCGTCATCGCCCGAACTCTACGTATGATCGCCCGCGTGGCCCACCGCGTGACGCTGATCCCCGGTGACGGCACCGGTCCCGAGCTCACCGAGGCGACACGGCGGGTGCTCGAGGCGACCGGCGTCCCGTTCGAATGGGACGTGCGCCAGGCCGGCGTCGAGGTGATGGAGGCCGAGGGCACGCCGCTTCCCGAGTCGACGCTCGCCTCGGTGCGGGAGAACCGCGTCGCGCTCAAGGGCCCGATCACGACGCCGATCGGCACCGGCTTCCGCTCGGTCAACGTGGCGCTGCGCCACGAGCTCGAGCCTCTACGCCTGCCTGCGCCCGTGCAAGACCTACGCGGGCGTCCGCTCGCGCTACGAGAACGTCGACATCGTGATCGTGCGCGAGAACACCGAGGACCTCTACGCCGGGATCGAGTACGAGGCCGGCACCGACGAGGCGCAGCCGGGTGATCGAGACCCTGAACACGATGCAGCCGCGCCAGATCGCGGCGAGCTCGGGGATCTCGGTCAAGCCGATCTCGCCCGAGGCCTCGGAGCGGATCGTCCGCTTCGGCTTCGAGTACGCGCGCGAGCACGGCCGCAAGCGCGTCTCGTGCGTGACGAAGGCGAACATCATGAAGTTCACGGACGGCCTCTTCCTCTCCGTGTTCCGCGAGGTCGCCAAGGACTACCCGGAGATCGAGCCGTGGGAGAACCTCGTCGACGCCGTCTGCATGGGCCTCGTCCAGCGGCCGGAGGAGTTCGACGTGCTCGTGCTGCCGAACCTCTACGGCGACATCGTCTCCGACCTCACCGCCGGCCTCGTCGGCGGGCTCGGCGTCGCGCCCGGCGCCAACATCGGCACCGAGGCGGCGGTGTTCGAGGCGACACACGGCTCGGCGCCGAAGTACAAGGGCCAGAACAAGGTGAACCCGACCGCGATGATCCTCTCCGGCAAGCTGATGCTCGAGCACCTCGGCGAGGCCGACGCCGCGGCGCGCCTCGAGCAGGCGGTCGCGGACGTGATCGCCGAGGGCGAGAACGTGACCTACGACCTCAAGCCGAATCGCGACGACCCGACCGCCGTCGGCACGGCGGAGTACGCCGACGCGATCATCGAGAAGGAAGCTGGAGACCAGGGTAAGACTGACGAAGGAAGAAGTGACCGTCGTCGGCGCCGGCAACGTGGGCGCCACCGTGCGCTCGGAGCTCGCGCGCCGCGACTACGCGGACGTCGTGCTCGTCGACATCATCCCGAACTTCCCGCAGGGGAAGGCGCTCGACATGAACCAGGCCGGCTCGGTGCTCGGCTTCGAGCCGAACGTGATCGGCACGAACGGCTACGAGGAGACGGCCGGCTCCGAGGTCGTCGTGATCACCGCCGGCAAGCCGCGCTCGCCCGGGATGAGCCGCGACGACCTCGTGACGACGAACGAGGCGATCGTCGGCGCCGTGACGAAGGAGGTCGTGAAGCACTCGCCGCAGTGCGTGATCGTCGTCGTCTCGAACCCGCTCGACGCGATGTGCCACGTCGCGAAGGCCGTCTCGCGCTTCCCGACGAAGCGCGTGGTCGGCATGGCCGGGATCCTCGACACCGCACGCTTCTCGCGCGTTCATCGCGTGGGAGACCGGCACCTCCGTGAAGGACGTGACCGCGATGGTGCTCGGCGGCCACGGCGACCAGATGGTGCCGGTCGTCTCGGCGACGACCGTCGGCGGCGTCCCGCTCGACGCAGCTCGTGCCGAAGGCGAGGATCGCGAAGATGGTCGAGCGCACGCGCAAGGGCGGCGGCGAGCTCGTCAACCTGCTCGGCACCTCCGCCTGGTACGCGCCGGGCGCGGCGGCGGCGCAGATGGTCGACGCGATCATGCTCGACGAGAAGCGCGTGCTCCCGTGCACCGTCTATCTCCAGGGCGAGTACGGGATCAACGGCCTCTACATGGGCGTCCCGGCCAAGCTCGGCGCGGGCGGCGTCGAGGAGGTCGTGAAGCTCGAGGCTGACCGCCGACGAGAAGCGCATGGCTCAAGGGCTCGGCGGCCGCGGTGGCGCGACGTCGTCGGCGTCCTGAAGCGGAAGTAGCGATGCAGCTCGGCCTCGACCGGCCGCGTCGCGGTCGTCTGCGGCGCCTCCTCCGGGCTCGGCCTCGCCTGCGCGGAGTCGCTCGCCGCGGAGGGCGCACAGCGTGGCGATGGTCGCCCGCGGCCGCGACCGGCTCGAGCTCGAGGCCGAGCGGCTCGGCGGGCTGCCGATCGTCGCCGACCTCACCGTCGCGGAGGCGCGCGAGCGGATCGTCGACCGAGACGGTCGAGCGCTTCGGCCGGATCGACATTCTCGTCAACAACGGGCCGAGCACGCCGCCGGGCTCGGCCACCGAGCTCACCGCCGACTCGCTCCGCGCCGCGTTCGAGGCCTTCCTCCTCTCGACGGTCGACCTGACGAACCACTGCCTGCCGTGGCTCGAGCGCAGCGAGGCGGGCCGGGTGATCAACCTCGAGTCGATCTCGGTCTCGCGAGCCGATCCCGTGGCTCGCGACCTCGAACGCGGTCCGGCCGGGAGTGATCGGCTGGGCGAAGACGCTCGCCGACGAGGTCGGCCCGAAGGGGATCACCGTCAACTCGATCGCGACCGGCGGGATCCTCACCGAGCTCGACCCGCTCGCGCCTCGCCGGTCGGGAGCTCCCGACCGAGTGGCCCGACATCCCGCTCCGCCGGCTCGGCCGGCCGGAGGAGATCGGCGACGTCGTCTGCTTCCTCGCCTCCGACCGTGCGAGCTACGTCACCGGCGCCGTCGTGCGGGTCGACGGCGGGCGCACCCGCGGCCTTCTCTAAGCTCTCAAGGTGCGCCACCTCCGCCGCCCGGCCCAGATTCGCGGCCGCCCTGCTCGCCGTGCTCGTGGTCGCAGCCGCGGTGCTCTGGTTCGCGCCCTCCGGCAGCTACATCTTCCTGCCCGACCGCGCGCACCCGGTCGCGCCGCTCGTGTCCGTCGCGGGCGCGAAGCGCGGGGCCGATCCGGGGGCGATCTACTTCGTGGACATCTTCGTGCGGAAGGCGACGCTCGCCGAGAAGCTCTTCCCGTGGCTGCGCGAGGGCGCCGAGATCGTCCCGGCCTCCGCCCTGCTAGCGCCGGGCGCCTCGGACGCCGCGCGGGCACAGCAGGACCAGCGCGAGATGACCCGCTCCCAGCAGATCGCGGCGGCGCTCGCGCTGAGGGCGGCCGGGTACAAGGTCGTCGCGAAGGCGACGGGTGCGCTCGTCGACGACGTCGCCCCGAACGTGCCGGCTGCCGGGCTCGTGCAGCCGACCGACGTCATCGTCTCGGTCGACGGCAAGCCGGTGCGCCAGCTCACCGACCTGCGCGTGCTGCTCCGTTCGCACAAGCCCGGCGACACGGTCACGCTCGGGCTGAAGCGCGGCGCCCAGAGCAAGACGGTGCGGGTGAAGCTCGCGCCCGACCCGCAGAATTCGACGCGCGGCGTGATCGGGATCATCGTCAGCCAGGCCGCAGACATCCGGCTCCCGCGCAAGGTGACGATCGACGCGGGCGGTGTCGGAGGCCCGTCGGCCGGGCTCGCGTTCGCGCTCGACGTGCTCGAGAAGCTCGGGCACAACGTCGACCACGGCTGTCGCATCGCGGCGACCGGCGAGGTCGATCTCGCGGGCGACGTGCTCCCGATCGGAGGCATCAAGCAGAAGGTGATCGGAGTCCGGCGCACCGGCATCGACGTCTTCCTCGTCCCGGCTGGGGATAACGCCAACGAGGCCAAGCGGTACGCGGGCCGGGTGCGCGTTATCCCTGTCAGCAGTTTTCAACAGGCGTTGCATGCGCTGGCAACACTGCCCGTGAAGTGCACCTGACGCCGAAATAAAACTCCCGCAAAATGCACGGTTTGTCCCACCGCTTACCCTTGCATCCGGACCGGCTCTCCGTATGATCTGGACAAGTCTGGCGGGGCCTGTAGGTGGCCGAACAAAGGGGAGAATGAGCAAGCGCGTTGATTTGAGCTGCAAGGATTGCTATTTCCGCTGCGCGGGGCTCTGCGCCCTCCCCGGAGACACTCCCTGCCCCACCTTCCGCGCGAACAGCATGGGCTCGCTCGTGCCGCCGCGCCAGCCGCGCCTCGTGCCGCGGCCGCTCGGCACGCTCCAGCCGCAGCCCGCGGCTGCCTAGCTCAGCAGGCTCGCGAGGGTCGCGATGCCCTCGCCGATCTCGTCGAGCGACGCGAAGCTGTAGGCGAGCCGCGCGGAGCTCTCGCCGCCCGCGCCCGGGAAGAAGTCGGCGCCCTTGACAAAGGTGACACCCGCCTCGGTCGAGCGGACGAGCAACTCGGCGGCGTCGGTGCCCTCGGGGAGGTCGAGCCAGAGGAAGTAGCCGCCCTCGGGCCGGCTCCAGCTCGCCCCGGCCGGGAAGTCGCGCTCGAGCGCGGCGAGCATCGCATCGCGCCGCGCGCCGAGCAGGCCGCAAACCCGCTCGAGGTTCGGCTCGAAGCTGCCGCGGCGGATGAACTCGTAGACCGCCGCCTCGCTCAGGAACGGCGGCGAGATGTACGTCGAGACGGCGACCGCCTCGAGCTCCTTCGCGAGCGGCGCGGGCAGGACGAAGTAGCCGACCCGGACTCCGGGTGCGACCGTCTTCGAGAACGACGACGAGTACGCGACGTTGACGCCGCCCTCGAGCTCGAACAGGCTCGGCGGCGCCTCGCCCTCGAAGCGGACGAGCCCGTACGGGTCGTCCTCGAGCACGAGCAGCCCGTGCGCGGCGACGAGCTCGGCGATCCGGTGGCGCCGCTCGGTCGAGAGCGTGCGCCCGCTCGGATTCTGGAAGGTCGGGATCGTGTAGAGGAGCGCGGGCTTCTCGCCGTCGGCGAGCGCGCGCTCGAGCCCGTCCGGGTCGAGCCCCTCGTCGTCCATCGGCAGCGGCACGATCTCGGCGCCGAGCCGCTCGAGGATGAGCAGCGGCCGGTCGTAGGTCGGCCCCTCGACGAGCACGCGCGCACCACCGTTGCCGACGAGGTGCTGGGCGAGGAAGACGAAGCCCTGGAGCGAGCCGCTCGTGAGCAGCACGCGGCCCGGCTCGACGCCGTGGCGCTGCGCGATCCACTCGCGCAGCGGCCCGTAGCCGCCCCCGGCGCCGTACGAGAGGATCGCGACGCCGTCCTGCTCGATCGCGGCCTTCGCGCAGTCGGCGAGCTCGGCCACGGGCAGGCACTCCGGCGCGGGCGCGCCCCGGGCGAAGGCGATCGTCATGGCCTCAGTCTACGAGGCGAAGTAGGTGTCGTCGTGGGAGTACGGCGGCGCGCAGCAGCAGAGGAAACGGAGCGCCTCGCCGGTGACACGGATCTGGTGCCAGGCGCCCGGCGGGATCAGGATTGCGTCCCCGGGCCCGACCGCGGCGACCTCGCCGTCGATCTCCATCTCGCCCGTGCCCTCCTCGATGTAATAGAGCTCCTCCGAGACGCGGTGGTAGTGGCGCTCGGTCTCCTGGCCCGGCTCCAGCGTCGCCTCTGCGAGGCTCTGGTTCGGGGTGTGGAGGAACTCGCGGATCGTCGAGCCGTCGGCCGTCGTGAACGGCGGGCAGTCGCGGTCGCGGTTGGCGATCTTCATTCGAACGCGGCCCGGAGCGCGTCGTTCGAGAGCCCACCGGCGGAGTAGCTCGAGGTGCCCTGCTCCAGCAGCTCGCGCGCGCCCGCAACGAGCGCACCGTACGCGGCGCGGGTGAGCGCGCCGCCGGTCGAGACGCGCCGCACACCGACGGAGGCGAGCTCGGGGATCGACGGGGCGCTCGGCAGGGCCAGCACGTTGACCGGGATCCCGACCTCCGTGACGACGGTCGCGATCCGGTCGAGGTCGGTGAGGCCGGGTGCGTAGACCACATCGGCGCCCGCCTCGGCGTAGGCGACGAGGCGCGCGAGCGTGTCGTCGAAGTCGTCGCTCCCGTGGATGTGGTTCTCGGCACGGGCGGTGACGACGAGGGAGCTCGACGCGGCCACGGCGACGCGCTCGGCGGAGACCTCGACCGGGTCGATCGCTCCGGTCGCCGGGTTCCAGTCCTCGATCGAGAACCCGGCGGCGCCGGCCGCCTCGAGCAGCCGCACGGTCTCGGCGACGCCGCCGGGGTCGTCCGGATAGCACCGCTCGCTGTCGACGTTGAGCGGCAGCCCGGTCGCCGCCGCGATCACCGCCACGTGGGCGACGAGCTCATCGCGCGTGACCTGCTGGTCGAGCTTCCCGATCGACCAGGCGTGCCCGGCGCTCGTCGTCGCGAGCGCCTCGAAGCCCATCGCCGCGAGCAGCCTCGCCGAGCCGACGTCCCACGGGTTCGGCATCACGAACAGCTGCTCCCGCTCGTGCAGCTCCCTGAAGGTCACTTCCGGTCGGCCACCATCTGCGCGACCTCGGTCGGCGTCGTCCCGACCTCGACGCCGCAGGCCTCGAGCGCCTCCTTCTTGGCCTGCGCCGTCCCGGACGAGCCCGAGATGATCGCGCCCGCGTGGCCCATCGTCTTCCCGGGCGGCGCCGAGAAGCCCGCGATGTAGGCCAGGACCGGCTTGCTCATCGACTCCTGGATGTAGCGCGCCGCCTTCTCCTCCTCGTCGCCGCCGATCTCGCCGACCATCACCACGAGCTCGGTCTCGGGATCCGACTCGAAGCGCTCGAGGACGTCGACGAACGACGAGCCGACGACGGGGTCGCCGCCGATCCCGACGATCGTCGAGTTGCCGAGCCCGAGCTGGGTCAGCTCGTGGCCGATCTGGTAGGTCAGCGTGCCCGAGCGCGAGACGAGCCCGACGCCGCCCTCGCGGAAGATCTCGGCCGGGATGATCCCGACGTTGGCCTTCCCCGGCGAGAGCGCGCCCGGGCAGTTCGGGCCGATCATCGTGATCCCCTTCGGCCGGATGTAGGTGTAGACGCGCAGCATCTCGTGCGCCGGCAGGCCCTCCGCGATGCAGACCACCGTCGCGATCCCCGCGTCGACGCCCTCGTAGATCGCGTCGGCGGCGAAGCGGGCCGGGACGAAGATCATCGACGTGTTCGCGCCGGTCTCCGCGACCGCCTCGGCGACCGTGTCGAAGACCGGGATCCCCTCGACGTCCTGGCCGCCCTTGCCCGGGGTGACCCCTGCGACGACCTTGGTGCCGTAGTCGCGGTTCCTGACGCCGTGGAAGCGCCCCTCCGAGCCGGTCAGGCCCTGGACGACGAGCCGCGTCTCGCTGTCGACGATGATCGCCATTAGCGCGAAGCCCTGGTCTTGAACAGGACATGGCTTGTGCGGAGCTCGCCGCCGTCGAGCCGGTGTGCGAGGAGCTTGCCCACACGCTCGGCCTCCTCGCCGGCACAGTCGGTCAGCGCGAGCCAGTAGTCGAACGGGGCCCGGCGCTCGAAGCGCTCTGAGAGCTCGACCTCGAGGCCGGCGTCGGCGAAGAAGCCGAGCCACTCGTCCTCGCTGTAGGAGCGCACGTGGCTCGCATCGCGGATCTTCTCGGCCTGTTCCACGTCCTCGTCCACGTAGGCCAGGTCCTGCACGACGACGAGGCCGCGGCTGACCCGCGCCAGCTCGCGCACGGCCCCCCGGACGTCCTCGTAGTGATGCGCCGCGATGCGGTTGACGGCGACGTCGAAGCTCGAGTCGTCGAACGCGAGGGACTCGGCGCGGCAGACCACGTCGGGCTCCATCCCCGGCGATGCGTCGCACGTGACGACCGTGCACCCGGCCTCGCGCAGGCGCCGCGCGACATGCCCGCCGCCGGTGGCGACGTCGAGCGCGGTCACGCCCGGGCCCGGCTCGCACCACCCGACGATGAGGTCCAGGTCGGCCCCTTCGCGGTGGAGCGTGCTCGCGCGGTAGGCCTCGGCCCGCTCGTCCCAGACGTTCATGGCCTCGGCACCCCTCGCAGCGCGATCCGGTCGAGGCGCATCATCCCGTTCTCGACGCGGCCGCCGAGCAGCGCCGTCGCACGCTCCGCGTCCTCGCCCTCGCAGCCGCAGCGGTCGAGCCAGGCCTGCAGCTCGAACGACTTGTCGAAGAACTCGACCTCCTCGACCTCGAGCCCGGCGGCCTCGAAGAACCCACGCCACTCGGCCTCGTCGTAGTTGCGGACGTGGCTCGGGTCGCGGATCGCCTCGGCCTCCTCGACCGCGTCGCCCATGAACGTGGTGTCGACCACGATCACGCGCTTGCCGGCGACGCGCGCCATCTCCTGGACCGCGAGCCCGATGTCCTCGAAGTGGTGCGCGGCGACGCGGCAGGCGACGACGTCGAAGCTCCCGTCGTCGAAGGGGAGGTGCTCGGCGCGGCAGAGCACGTCCGGCTGCATCCCCGGTGACGGGTCGCACGAGACGACGGTGCAACCGGCCTCGCGTAGGCGCCGCGCGACATGGCCGCCGCCGGTCGCGACGTCGAGCGCGGTCACGCCCGGGCCGGCCTCGGCCCACTCGACGAGCCGGTCGAGATCCGGGCCCTCACGGTGCGCGTCGCTCGTGCGGTACTGCTCGGCTCTTTCGTCCCAGTGGCTCATGCGCGTCCCTCGCCGGCGGCGGCTCTCGCCGGGCGGAGCCCGGCTCCGCCACCGCCTGGCGCCGCTGACGGCACGGTGTTCTCCGGCCCAATGTTGCTCACACTGTGACCTCCGGCCCCGCGCCGCCAGCGGCACCCGAGGAACGCGCAGGCAAAGGGACTGGATCCGGACGTCATCGCGCCAGCTCCACCGCGCGGCGGGCGCCCTCGAGCATGGTCGCCTCGGGATGGACGTTCGGCCGCGCCGCCTCGGCGAGGAGCCGCCGGCCCTCCTCCGCGTTCGTGCCGTCGAGCCGGACGACGAGCGGATACGAGCTCATGTCCATCTCGTCGAGCGCCTGCAGGATCCCGCGCGCCACCTCGTCGCAGCGCGTGATCCCGCCGAAGATGTTGAAGAAGATCGAGCGCACCTGCTCGTCGCGGGTGATCACCGAGAGCGCGTCGACGACACCCTGCGCGTTGCCGCCGCCGCCCAGGTCGCAGAAGTTCGCGGGCCGGCCGCCGACGTGGGCGACGACGTCGACGGTCGACATCGAGAGCCCCGCGCCGTTGCCGAGGATCCCCACGTCGCCGTCGAGCTTCACGTAGGTGACGCCCTTCTCGCGTGCGAAGGTCTCGAGCGGGTCGGCCGCGGCGGTGTCGCGCATCGCCGCGATGTCGGGATGCTTGTAGAGCGCGTTGTCGTCGACCGTGAACTTCGAGTCGAGCGCCTTCACCTCGCCGTCCGGGGTCACGATCAGCGGGTTGATCTCGCAGAGCATCGCGTCGCAGCCGACGAAGGCGCTGTAGAGCCGGCCGACGATCTGGAGGAGCTGCTTCTGCTCGCCCGGGTCGTCGATCCCCGCCGCGTAGATCAGGCGCCGCGCCTGGTAGGGCTGGAAGCCCTCGAGCGCGTCGACGTGCAGGCGCGAGAGCGCGTCGGGATCGGTCGCGGCGACCTCCTCGATGTCGACGCCGCCCTGCTTCGTGAGCATGAAGAGCGGCTTCTTGACGCCGCGGTCGAAGGCGATCGAGAGGTAGTACTCCTTCGCGATGTCAGAGGCGCGCTCGATCCAGAGCTTGTGGACGACGTGGCCGTTGATGTCGAGCCCGAGAATCGCGCGCGCCTTCTCCTCGGCGTCCTTCGCGTTCTCCGCGAGCTTGACCCCGCCCGCCTTGCCGCGACCGCCGGTGAGCACCTGCGCCTTGACGACGACGGGCCCGCCGAGCCCTTCGGCGGCGAGCCGGGCCTCGTCCGGAGTCAGCGCTAGGCGTCCTTCCGAGACCGGAATCCCGAAGCGCTTGAAGAGCTCCTTGCCCTGATACTCGTACAGATCCATCGGCCGAGGACTCTAACTAGACTCGCGCAGGTGGACGCGATCGTCGTCAGCGACCTGCGCAAGCGGTACGGGGACGTGCAGGCGCTCGACGGCGTCAGCTTCGCCGTGCGCGAGGGTGAGGTGTTCGGGCTGCTCGGGCCGAACGGCGCCGGCAAGTCGACGAGCGTGCGCGTCTGCACGACCCTGACGAAGCCGGACTCGGGCACCGCGGTGGTGGCCGGCAGCGACGCCGTCCGCGATGCGAATGCCGTCCGGCGCGCGATCGGCTACGTGCCACAGAACTCCGGGCTCGACCCGGACGGCACGGGCCGCGAGAACCTGATGCTCCAGGGCCGGATCCAGCGGCTGCGCGGAGCCGGGCTCAAGCTCCGCGTCGACGAGCTGCTCGCGCTCGTCGGCCTGAGCGATGCCGCCGACCGGCTCGTGCGCGGGTACTCCGGAGGGATGAAGCGGCGACTGGACATCGCGCTCGGGCTCGTCCACCGGCCGAGCGTCCTCTTCCTCGACGAGCCGACGACCGGCCTCGACCCCGAGGCGCGCGCCCTGATGTGGGACGAGCTCTCGCGGCTCGCGCGCAGCGAGTCGCTGACGATCCTGCTCACCACGCACTACCTCGAGGAGGCCGACGAGCTCGCCGGCCGGATCGCGATCGTGAGCCGGGGCAAGGTCGTCGTCGAGGGCACGCCCGACGAGCTCAAGGCGGGCCTGCGGGGCGAGGCCGTCTCGGTGCGCCTCGCCGACGGCCACCGGGAGCACGCCGAGGCGGTGCTCGGCGTGCTCGAGGACATCCACGAGACGACCCTCGACGGCGAGCTCCTGCGGATGCGCGTCGACAGCGGCGCGCGTGCGATCCCGGCGATCCTCTCCGTGCTCGAGTCGAACGGGATCGCCGTGGAGTCGGTCTCGTCGCACCGGCCCTCGCTCGACGACGTCTACCTCCACTACACGGGCTACGACTTCGGCGAGGACGACCGCGCGGCATGAACGCGATTCGCGACACCTGGTTCATGGTCGGCCGGCAGGCCCGGAACCTGATGCGCGAGCCGATCTGGATCGCGATGATCCTGATCCAGCCGCTCGTCTGGCTGATCCTCTACGGCCAGCTGTTCAAGAACGTGGTGCACCTCGGCGGCTTCGGGACGAGCTCGTACATCACGTTCCTCGCGCCGGCGATCGTGGTGATGAACGCGTTCTTCGGCGCCACCTGGAGCGGGATGGCGATGATCCAGGACCTGCACCGCGACGTGATCGAGCGCTTCCTGGCGACGCCGGTGCGCCGCTCGTCGATCGTCGTCTCGCAGATCGTGCGCTCGGCGATCACCGCCGCGATCCAGGCGGTGATCATCGTCGCCGTCGCGTTCGTGCTCGGCGCCAGCATCAGCCAGGGCTTTGCCGGCGTGCTGATCGTGATCCTGGCCGGAGTGCTCGTGAACAGCGCCTTCGCGGGGATGTCGCAGGGGATCGCGCTGCTCACCCGCAAGGAGGCGACGATGATCGCGGTCGCGAACTTCATCGGGCTGCCGCTGCTCTTCCTCTCCTCGACGCTGATCGCGGTGACGCAGATGCCGCCGTGGATGCAGACGGTGGCGAAGTTCAACCCTGTCAACTGGGGCGTCGTGATGGCGCGCGAGGTCGTGCTGCCGGGGACGGACTGGACGGTGGTCGGGACGCGCGCGGCCGCCCTGTTCGCGCTGACGCTCGTGATGACCGCGTTCGCGACGCGGACGTTCCGCGCCTACCAGCGCACGCTCTAGTGCTGGACGAGCCCTCCTTCGCGGGGCCGGAGCATCTCGATCCGGGCTACGTCGAGCGGTACGACGGGAAGGCCGGCGTCGACCCCGCCGCGGATCTGGAGCTGCTTCGCAGCCTCGGCCTCGTCCGCGAGAGCACACTCGTCGACCTGGGGGCGGGGACGGGCACGTTCGCGCTTGCGGCCGCGCACGAGTGCGCCCTCGTGATCGCGGTCGACATCTCGCCGGCGATGGTCGCGAGCCTGCAGGCGAGGGTCGCCGAGGCGCGGCTCGAGAACGTCCGCTGCGTCGAGGCCGGCTTCCTGAGCTACGAGCACGAGGCCGCGCCCGCCGACTTCGTCTACTCGCGGAACGCGCTCCACCACCTCCCGGACTACTGGAAGGCGATCGCGCTGCACCGGATCGCCGCCGTGCTCCGGCCCGACGGCGTGCTCCGCCTGCGTGACCTGGTCTTCTCGTTCGAGCCCGCGGACGCCGATGCGTCGACCGGCGCGTGGCTCGACCGCGCGGCCGAGAACCCCGATGACGGCTGGACGCGTGAGGAGCTCGAAACGCATCTCCGCGACGAATACAGCACCTTCAGCTGGCTGCTAGAGCCGATGATCGAGCACGCGGGCTTCGTGATCGAGCAGGCGGCACACGACCCGCTCGGAATCTACGGCGAGTACGTCTGCCGGCGGCGCTAGCCCACGACGCAGATCAGGTCGCCGCTCGCGATGGCCTGGCCTGCCTCGACCCGGAGCGAGGAGACGACGCCGTCCCGGTGCGCGACGATCTCGTTCTCCATCTTCATCGCCTCGACGACGCACACGACCTGGCCCGCCCGGACCTCGTCGCCGTCCGCGACCTCGACCGTGATCACGGTGCCCTGCATCGGGCTCACGACCTGCTCGCCGGCGCCGGCGACTCCCGGGCGCCGCCGCTGCGCCCGCCGGCGCGCGAGCTCGGCCCACGGCGGCTCGGGCTCGAGCACCTTGACGTCGAAGCGGCGGCCGTCGACCTCGACCTGCGTCACCCGCTCGCGTGCGTGTCCGTTCGGCGCCGTTCCCGCGGGCGCGCGCTCGAGCTCGGCGGCCGCGGCGGCGAGCGCCGTCGGACTCGACGAGCCCGTGGCAGGTCTCGCCGGCGACGAAGCACGGATGCCGCAGCAGCGCGCGGTGGAAGCCGAGCAGCGTCTTCACGCCGCCGAGCTCGAACTCGTCGAGCGCCCGCAGCATCCGCAGCCGCGCGTGCTCGCGGTCGACGTCGTGGACGATCAGCTTTGCGAGGAGCGGGTCGTAGAGCGGCGAGATCTCGGAGCCCGCCGCGACGCCGGAGTCGACGCGCACGCCGGGCCCCGCCGGCTCGCGGTAGACGGTGATCGTCCCCGGCGCGGGCATGAAGCCGGCCGCGACGTCCTCGGCGTTGATCCGGCACTCGATCGCGTGGCCGCGGAACTGGACTTCGTCCTGCGTCATCGACAGCGGCTCGCCCGCGGCGATCCGCAGCTGCTCTCGGACGAGGTCGATCCCCGTCACCTCCTCGGTGACCGTGTGCTCGACCTGGATGCGGGTGTTCATCTCCATGAAGTAGTAGTCGCCCTCGGCCGAGAGCAGCCCCTCGATCGTCCCGGCCGAGCGGTAGCCGGCCGCGCGCGCCGCGTCGACCGCGATCGCACCGATCCGCGCCCGCAGCTCCTCGTCGACCGCGGGCGACGGCGTCTCCTCGACGAGCTTCTGGTGGCGGCGCTGGATCGTGCAGTCGCGCTCGCCCAGGTGGACGACGTTGCCGAGCGCGTCGGCGAGCACCTGCACCTCGATGTGCCGCGGATCGACGAGGTAGCGCTCGACGTAGACCTCCGCGTTCGCGAAGAACGCCTGACCCTCACGCCCCGCCGATTCCAGCGCGCGCCCGGCCTCCGCAGCGGAGTCGACGAGCTTCATCCCCTTGCCGCCGCCGCCGGCGACCGCCTTCACGATCAGCGGGTAGCCCAGCTCCTCCGCCGAGCCGGACGACCTCCGCCGCGGAGCCGACCGGCTCGGTGGTGCCCGGGACGATCGGCACCCCCGCCGCGCGCATCGCCTCGCGCGCGAGCCGTCTTCTGCCCCATCAGCTCGATCGCCTCGGCCGGCGGGCCGACCCAGACGAGACCCGCCGCCTCGCACGCGCGCGCGAATCCCGCGTTCTCGGCGAGGAAGCCGTAGCCGGGGTGCACCGCCTCGGCGCCCGCTCGGACGGCGACCGCGACGAGCTGCTCCGGGTCGAGGTAGCCGCCCACCGCATAGGCCTCGTCCGCGTAGGCGGCGTGGCGCGAGGAGCGGTCCGCGTCGGAGTAGACCGCGACCGAGCCGATCCCGAGCTCCCGCAGCGTCCGGAAGACCCGGATCGCGATCTCGCCCCGGTTTGCGACCAGCACTTTCGAGAACAGGGCCATCGGCGCATATTCTCTATCGCCGTGGGCCTCGCCGATCAGCTGACCATTGCGCGCATGCTCGCCGTGCCGGTCGTGATCGTCCTCTTACGTCTGGAACTTCCCGAATCACGACTACTGGGCGACGGGCGTCTTCATCGTCGCGATGGCGACCGACTGGTTCGACGGGCGGATCGCGCGCCGGAGCGGCCAGACCTCGGCGCTCGGCTCGCTGCTCGATCCGATCGCCGACAAGGTGCTCGTGATGTCGGTGCTCGTCGTGCTCGTCGGCGAGGGCGTGTTCCCGGGCTGGATGGTGGCGCTGATCATCGCGCGCGAGTTCTTCGTCTCCGGGCTCCGGCTCGCCGCGATGGAGCGGGGCGTCACGCTCGAGGTGCGCGACCTCGGCAAGCTGAAGACCTGGGCACAGGCGATCGCCGCGGCGGTCGGCGGCTTCGCGGCCGCCGGCGCGTGGAGCGACCGGGTCGCGTGGTGGGCGCTGCTCGTCGCCCTCGTGCTGACGTGGGTCTCAGGGCTCGACTACGCCCGGCTCGCGCCCGGATTGCTGCGCGGCCGCGCCGCCGTCTAGCGACGAGGCCCAGGCGCTCGGCTCCACGTCGCCGGCGGCCAGCGCGAGCTCGATCGCGCGCCGCTCCTCGGGCGTCGGCTCCGGCGTGATCTCGAGCTCCATGCGGTAAAGCCTAAGGACCCGGCTAGGCTCGGCCGATGGGGACCGGGATGCGCCGCCGCACCATCATCCTCGCGCTCTGCGCCCTCGCCGTCCTGCCCGCCGCGATCCATGCGGCCGCGCCGCCCGTGTCGTGGGCCCAGCCGCAGATCGTGACCGTCGTCGCCCACGGCCTGCTCGCGCCCGACGTCGCCTCGTTCCGGCCCGACGACCCGCTCACCGCGCAGGAGCTGGACACGCTCGTCGGCGGGCTCACCGGGCAGCCCGTGCTCGCGACCACGAGCACCTCGCCCGTCACGATCACGACTCTGGACGCGCGGCTCGTCCGCGCAGCGGGGCTCACCGCCGCGGCCTCACAGTTCCAGGTCGGCGCCCGCGCCGCCGGGCTCGCCCCGCCGAGCCGGCTCGGCACCGAGGCCGTCGCCCGGCTCCTCGGGCCTGCGGACGAACCACCCGACCGCGCTCGACTACCTCGAGCCGCTGCCGAACAGCCCCGCGTCGCGCGCCGAGGCCGCCTACTCGGCCGCGCGCATGCTCGCCTGGACCGGCGCGCAGCAGGCCTACGCGCGCGCCACGGCCGCGACCTTCGTCCTGCCGACCCTCACCGCTGACGCAGCACGAGATCCTGCACACCGCGCTCTCGTTCGTCGGCTTCCCCTACGTCTGGGGCGGCACGAGCGAGAAGGCGGGCTTCGACTGCTCGGGCTTCGTCTGGCGCGTCTTCAAGCTCCAGCCCTACGCCGACCTGCCCGACCTCGCCGGCACGATCATGGGCCGCACCACCTCGCAGATGGCGGCGGAGGCCGCTCCCGCAGACCGGATCGCGCTCGCCGACCTGCAGCCGGCCGACCTCGTGTTCTTCGGCACAAACGGAGCAGCCTCGAAGCCGGCCCAGGTCGACCACGTCGGGATCTACCTCGGAAACGGCTGGCTCGTGCAGGCGGGCAGCACCGGAGTGGCCCTGGCGCCGCTCACCGGCTGGTACCAGACGCACTTCGCGTGGGGCCGCAGACCCCTCGATTCGGCCATGACCGCCTTCTGAGGCCAAATCCCCCCATTGGGGGATTGGAGCACGATGGGCGAACGGTTGAGAATCGTCTCGACTGGCGTCCAAGGAGGAATATCGGAATGTTGCAGTGGCACCCCAAGCTCGTTGCTCTCGTTGTTGTCCTCGCTCTGATCGCGGCCTTTGCGGCTTTCGGCCGTGCTCAGCCTCGGACAGCTTCGACTCCTCGAGCTTCAACTGGTAAGCCCGCCGGAGTGAGCTCGAGGGCGGGAATCCCGCCGCGACTGCTCGCAGTCATCGCCCCCGTCTCTCTAGGGGGCGTCGCTGTGGTCCTGGCCGCCTGTGTCTCGTACTCGCGCACGCCCCATAGCTCCACGGAGCTTCTCGGCCTCGCGGCGCTGATTACGGCCTCGGCGCTCGCACAGCACTTCCCCGTGCCGATCGAGGGGGTCGACGCGGCGGGCGTCTCGCTGATGTTCGTGTTCGGCGTCGCTGCGATCGACCTCTTCGGCTGGGCGGCCGGCGTGCTGACCGTCGTCGTCGCGACCGTCGTCGCGAACCTGCTCGAGCACCGACCGATCGTCCGCATCGTCTACAACAGCGCGACGTTCGCGCTCGCCGCCGGGGCGGGCGGCCTCGCTCTCTGGGCCGTCAGCGGCCCGGGCACCGACCGGCTCGTGCTGCAGGTCGGCGCGTGCGCGCTCGGCTACTACTCGATCAACGTGGTGCTCACCACTGCGGCGATGAGTGCGAGCTCGGGCCGCCCGTTCGTCCCGGCGCTCGGAACCAACATCCGCTCGTCGATCGTCCCGTTCGCCCTGATGGCGTCGGCGGCGGTGATCCTCGTCGTGCTCTGGGAGCGCCAGCCCGTGCTCTCGGTCGCGCTGGTGGGCCCGCTGCTCGCGATCGCGCTCTACCAGCGCTCGACCTCGCACGCGCTGAAGGCGATGCGGCTCGCCCTCACCGACCCGCTGACCGGCCTCGGCAACCACCGCCACTTCCACGAGCGGCTCCAGCAGGCGCTGGTCGAGGCGGAGGAGCAGAGCGCTGCCCGTCACCGTCTGCCTCGTCGACATCGACGACTTCAAGCGGATCAACGACCGCTTCGGCCACCCCTCGGGCGACCGGGTGCTCGCACAGGTCTCGAGCCGCCTGCGCCAGGGCGGCGAGGCGTTCCGCCTCGGCGGCGACGAGTTCGCCGTGCTCCTGCCCGGCCACGGCGAGGAGGCGGCCCTCGCGGCGGGCAACTCGATCGTCGACCGGATCGCGGGGATGAAGCTCGAGCACGTGGGCTCGGTCACGGTCAGCGCCGGGATCGCCACGTATCCGGCGCACGGCGTCGGTCGCGACGAGCTGATCCGCCTCGCCGACTCCGCGCTCTACTGGGCGAAGGAGCGCGGCAAGAACCGCGTGCGCCTCTACCGCCCGGACGTGGTCGAGCTGGCGGAGCTGAAGCGCCTCGCCGCCGGGCCCGACCGCGCCGCCCGCTACCGCGCCGCGGCGAGCCTCGCGAAGGCCGTCGACGCACGTGACGCCTACACGGGCAGCCATTCGCAGCGGGTCAGCGAGCTCGCGGCCCGGATCGCGATCCAGCTCGGCGCCGACGCAGAGCTCGTCGAGCTGACGCGGCTCGCGGCGAGCCTGCACGACCTCGGCAAGCTCGCCGTCCCGGAGGAGATCCTGCGCAAGCCCGGGCCGCTCACCGACCCGGAGCGGATGGTGCTCGAGCGGCACCCGCAGATCGGCTTCAGGATGCTGGAGAGCCTCGGCGTCGACCCCGTCGCGGAGTGGGTGCTGCACCACCACGAGCGCTGGGACGGGACGGGCTACCCCGACGGCCTCCACGGCGACTCGATCCCGCTCGGCGCGCGCATCATCTTCGTCGCCGACGCCTACGACGCGATGACCTCGGAGCGTGTCTACCAGCGGCGCCTCTCGAACACCGAGGCGCTGCGCGGAGCTCACGCGCTGCGCCGGCACGCAGTTCGACCCGGAGGTCGTCGCGGCGTTCGCGGCCGACCTCGGCGCCGAGCTCGAAGTGCCCGTCTCCGTGGCCTAGATGGTTGATGCCATGCCCGGGTGCGTCCGGGGATGGCTCAGACCAAGCAGGGCGTTCGGATCGACCGCAGGCCAGGCCGGTGGGCCTGGACAAGGGCGAGCCGGACGATCCTGCGCAGTGTCTGGGCCACCAGCCGGGCGCGCCGGGGTGTGGCATCACCCATCTAACGGGCGTAGCGCGTCAGCGTCACGGTCGGACGGAAGCCGAGGCTCTCGTTGAGCCCTCGCATCGGCGCGTTCGCATCATCGTTCGCGGTCACGACGGAGCGGATCCCGAGCGCATGGAGCCGCCGGAGCGAGTCGGTCTTCGCCAGGCGCGCGAGCCCGCGGCGGCGGTAGGCGGCGAGCGTGCCTGTGAGCGCCGTGTCGGCCCGGCCGCTTCCCCGGTCGGTGATCACGAAGGAGACCGCAACCGGCTCGGCGCCCTCGAGCACGACAACACAGGCGTCGGGGTCGAGCAGCCCTCCGTCGAGCTCTGCCTTGAAGACCTCGAACGGCATCGGCGAGATCCGGTGCGAGACCGGGACGTCGGCGCGGACGGCGGCGTAGGTGCGGTGGACGTCGGGAAGGCGGTCGAGCAGCGACACGAGCGGCACGGCGTCGAAGCCGGCGACCTCGGCGACGACCGGCGCCGTCGCGAGCTCGAGCATCGCGAGGTGAAGCTCGCCGGCGGGCGCGTAGCCGCGCGCCCGGATGAAGCGGCCAGCCGTCCTCGTCGTAGGCGTAGCCGCGCGACCGCACGCCTTCGAGCTGCGGCTCGAGCGCCGAGAAGAGCGCGGCGCCGATGCCGCGGCGCCTGAACTCAGGCAGCACGCCGACCCAGAACGAGACGGCTCCGTCGGCGCGGTGAAACGCCGGCGCCCAGCCGACGACGCGGCCGTCCACCTCTGCCACGAACCGCTCGCCCGGCTGCGCCGCGAGCTCGGCCGCGAGCGACTGCCGGCGTCATCACGTCCGTCGGATCGACCGAGTGGACGACCGCAAGCGCTCCCTCGAGGTCGGCCTCGGACACAGGCCTGACCCTCACAGCGGGATGTTGCCGTGCTTGCGCGCGGGGCGCGCCTCGCGCTTCGTGCGCGCGGTCTCGAGCGCTCCGATCAGCACCGGGCGCGTGCGGCGCGGCTCGATCACGTCGTCGACGTAGCCGCGCTCGGCCGCGGTGTACGGGTTCGCGAACTGCTCGCGTGTACTCCTCGATCAGCTCGGCGCGGCGCGGCGTCCGGGATCGTCGGCGCGCCTCGAGCTCCTTGCGGAAGATGATGTTGACCGCGCCCTCGGCGCCCATCACCGCGATCTCGGCGGTCGGCCACGCGAAGTTGAAGTCGGCGCGGATGTGCTTGGAGCTCATCACGTCGTAGGCGCCGCCGTAGGCCTTGCGCGTGATCACGGTCAGCTTCGGCACCGTCGCCTCGCCGTAGGCGTACAGCAGCTTCGCGCCGTGCCGGATGATGCCGCCCCACTCCTGCTCGGTGCCGGGCAGGAAGCCGGGCACGTCGACGAAGGTCACGAGCGGGATGTTGAACGCGTCGCAGGTGCGGACGAAGCGCGCCGCCTTGTCGAGGAGTCGATGTCGAGCACGCCGGCGAGCGCGCGCGGCTGGTTGCCGACGACGCCGACGGGATGGCCGCCGAGCCGGGCGAAGCCGCAGACGATGTTCTCGGCGAAGCGCTCCTGCACCTCGAGGAACGTCGCCGTCGTCGACGACCCGCCGGATCACCTCGTGCATGTCGTACGGCTTGCGCGGGCTGTCCGGGATCAGCGTGTCGAGCTCGGCGTCCTCGCGGTCGGCCGGGTCGGTCGGCGGCCACGAAGACGGCGGGTCGACGTTGTTCTGCGGCAGGAACGAGAGCAGGTAGCGCGCGTCCTCGAGGCACGCCTCCTCGTCGGGCGAGACGAAGTGCGCGACGCCGGACTTCGCCGCGTGCGTCGCCGCGCCGCCGAGCTCCTCGAACGTGACCTCCTCGCCGGTGACCGTCTTCACCACGTCGGGGCCGGTGATGAACATGTACGACGAGCCCTCGACCATGAACACGAAGTCGGTCATCGCCGGCGAGTAGACGGCGCCGCCCGCGCGTCGGGCCGACCACGAGCGAGATCTGCGGGATCACGCCCGGAGGCCTGGACGTTGCGCCAGAAGATCTCGGCGTAGCCGGCGAGCGAGACGACGCCCTCCTGGATCCGCGCGCCGCCGGAGTCGTTGATCCCGATCAGCGGGCAGCCGTAGCGGACCGCCATGTCCATCACCTTGCAGATCTTCTCGGCGAAGACCTCGCGAGAGGCTGCCGCCGAAGACGGTGAAGTCCTGCGAGAAGACGAAGACCTTGCGCCCGAAGATCGTGCCGTGGCCGGTGACGACCGCGTCGCCGTACGGGCGGCGTCGCCATCATCCCGAAGCTCGACTCGCGGTGGCGGACGTAGCGGTCGAGCTCGACGAACGAGCCCGGGTCGCAGCAGCTTCTCCGCGCGCTCGCGGGCGAGGAGCTTGCCGTCGGCGCGGTGCTTCGCGACCGCCTCCTCCGTGCCGGCGTGAAGCGCTTGCTGGCGCAGCTCCTCGAGCTGCGCCAGCTTGGCTTCCGTGCTGTCGCCCTGCGCGGCCATAAGCCGCCAGAGCGTACTACCCCGGGTACTGGCCCAGAGTGGCGGACACCGTGAGGTGCGTCCCGTCCTGGCGGACGAGCTCGATCGACACCTTCTGCCCGGGCTTGAGGCCGGCCAGGATGTCGCCGAGGTCGGAGGTCGTCGGGGTCGCCTGACCGTCGACGCTGACGATCGTCTCACCGGCGACGATGCCGGCCGTTGCCGCTGCACCGCCCGCGGTGACCGAGCCCACGAGGGCTCCCTTGCCGCCGGTCGTGTCGCCGACGCGGACGCCGAGGTACGCGCGGTGCGAGTTCGTGACCTTGCCGCTCGAGACGAGCTGGCTCGCGATGTCGCTGACGGTGCTGCTCGGGATCGCAAAGCCGATGCCCGACGCCGCGCCGCCCATCTGCGGGTCGCTGACGCCGAGGGTCGGGATCCCGATCACCGCGCCGTCGAGGTCGACGAGCGCGCCGCCGCTGTTGCCGGGGTTGATCGCGGCGCTGGTCTGGATCGCGTTCGGAAGCGTGGCGCCGCTGGGCTCCGAGACGGTGCGCCCGAGCGCGCTGACGATGCCGTCGGTCACGCTCGAGCGGAACCCGAGCGGGTTGCCGACCGCGAGCGCGATCTGGCCGACCTGGAGCTTGGACGAGTCGGCGAACTTCGCAGCCTTGAGGCCGGGCGCGTCGACGTGGATCACGGCGAGATCATCCGCGGCGAAGGTGCCGACGAGCGTGCCGGTGAGCTGCTTGCCGCTGGCGAGCGTGACCTTGAAGGTCTTCGAGGTGCCGACGACATGGTTGTTCGTCACGATGTCGCCCTTGGTGTCGAAGACGATGCCGGAGCCCAGCCCCTCGGAGGTCTGGATCTGGACGACGGAGGGCTCGACGGCGTTGACGACGCCTTCGTACTCCTGCTGAAGCTGCTGCGCGACCGAGGACGTCTGGGTGGTCGAGACCACCGTCTGTGCCTTCGGCGCCGCCTTGTGGTTGGTGGCTGCGTACGCGGCGCCGAGCGCGAGCAGAGCGACCGACGCGACGACGAGCAAACTGAGGATGCGCGATGTCTTGTTCATGTCCGAACTTGTATCGAGGCGGGATTAAGCCGCCGTGGCGCGTTCGTTAAGGCACCGCGTCGCGTGTAAATTCGCTTCATGACCCTCGATCGCTCCACGATCTGGCCGTACGAGGACGGCGAGCCCGGCGCCTTCTTCTACCAGCGCTACGACCACCCGGCCGGGGTCGAGGCCGAGCGCGCGCTCGGCGAGCTCGAGGGCGGAACGGCGCTGCTGTTTCCGTCCGGCGCGGGCGCGACGACGGCGCTCGCTCTCTCGCAGCTGCGGACGGGCGACACGATCGCGGTGGCCGCGGGCTGTTACTTCGGGACGAGCGTCCTCTTCGGCGCGCTCGGGCGCTGGGGGCTGCGGTTCATCGAGTTCGACCAGACCGGGCCGCCACCGGACGGCGTCCAGCTCGTGTGGCTCGAGTCGCCCTCGAACCCGTTCCTGACGATGCCGGACTTCGAGGCGGCGGCGGCGTACCCGGCTCCCGTCGTGGTCGACTCGACGGCGGCGACGCCGATCCACCTGCGGCCGCTCGAGCACGGCGCCGACTTCGTCCTCCACTCGGCGACGAAGTACCTCGGCGGCCACGACGACGTGCTGCTCGGTGCGGTGGTCTGCCGCGACCCGGAGACGGCCTCGCAGCTCAAGACCTTCCGCTCGACGACCGGGATCGTCGCCGCGCCGGACCCCGCGTACCTGCTCCTTCGTGGCCTCGAGACCCTGCGCGTGCGCGTCGAGCGCCAGACCGCGAGCGCGCGCGAGCTCGTGCCGCTCCTCGAGGCGCACCCCGCGGTCTCCGTCGTCCGCTACGCGGGCTTCGGCGGGCTGCTCTCGTTCGACGTCGCCGACGCGGAGGCCGCGCGCCGGGTCGAGACCGGCGTCCGGGTGATCACGAACGCGACGAGCCTCGGCGGCACGCACTCGCTGATCGAGGCGCGCGCCCGCTGGGAGGGCGACCGCGTGCCGGCCGGCCTGCTGCGGCTCAGCGTCGGCCTCGAGGACCCGGCCGAGCTCTGGGCCGACCTCGAGCCGCTTCTTTAGCGGCGGCCAACGCCCGCGTCCGACGTCAGCCGCTGCGCGATGAAGACCGGGATCACCGTCACGACGATCACCGCGAGCGCGATCGCGTTCACGACCGGGAGCCGCTGCCCCTCGCGGATGTAGCCGTAGATCAGCAGCGGCAGCGTGTTCTGCGCCCCCGCAGTGAAGTAGGTGACGACGACCTCGTCGAACGAGAGCGCGAACGCGAGCAGCCCGCCGGCGATGAGCGCCGTCCGCACCACGGGGAACGTGACGTAGCGGAAGGTCTGCCAGCCGTCGGCGCCGAGGTCGGCCGAGGCCTCGAAGAACGAGCCCGACGTCCGGCGCAGCCGCGCGAGCAGGTTGTTGAAGACGATGATCACGCAGAACGTCGCGTGCCCGATCACGATCGTCCAGATCGAGAGCCCGATCCCCCAGTAGAGGAAGAACGAGTTCAGCGCCATCCCGGTGATGATCCCGGGCAGAGCGATCGGCAGCACGAAGATGAACGAGACCGTGTTGCGCCCGAAGAACTTCGCGCGGGAGAGGCCGAACGCGGCGAGCGAGCCGAGCACGAGCGCGGTCGCCGTCGCGATCAGGCCGCACTCGATCGAGAGCCTGAGCGCGCCGCGCACGTCCGGGTCGTGCCAGGCGACCGAGAACCACTTCGTCGAGAAGCCCGGCGATCGGCCAGCTCTGCACGTTCGAGGAGTTGAACGCGTACAGCCCCATGATCACGATCGGGATCCAGAGGAACGCGAACGACGAGCGCCGCCCAGATCCAGAGCCCGATCCTCGATGCGCGCGTCTCGATCACAGGCTCTCGAACGCTCCGAGGCGCTTCATCAGCAGCAGGTAGCCGCCCATGATCATCAGCGGCACGGTCGCGAACGCCGCCGCGAAGGGGACGTTGTTCGCGATCCCGACGTTCGCGAACACGACGTTGCCGATCAGCTGCGAGTTCGGGCCGCCGATCAGCGACGGCGCGATGTAGTCGCCGAGCGTGAGCGAGAAGGTGAAGATCGAGCCCGCCGCGATCCCGGGGATCGCGAGCGGCAGGATCACCCGACGCAGCGTCGTCCGGCCGCGCGCGCCGAGGTCGGCCGACGCCTCGAGGAACGAGTCCGGGATCCGCTCGAGCGCGGCGTAGACCGGCAGCACCATGAACGGGAACCAGATGTAGGTGTAGACGAGCCACATCGCCCAGTTCGTGAAGGCGATGTTCTGGTCGGGGAGCCCGAGCTTGTTCAGCCACCAGTTGAGCGCGCCGTCCTGGTTCAGGATCAGCCGCCACGAGTAGACCCGCACGAGGTAGCTGACCCAGAGCGGCAGCACCGTCAGCACGAGGAGCGCGATCCGCAGGCGCGGCCCGGCGACCCGCACCATGAAGAACGCGTACGGGAAGGCGAGCACGGCGCAGGTGACGGTGACCGCCGCCGCGATCCCGAGCGTGCGGAACGCGATCCGCCGGTAGGTCGGGTCGTGGATGATCAGGCTGAAGTTCGAGAGCGTGAACGTGTGCACGACCTCGCTCGTGAACGGGTCGACCGACCAGAACGCCGTCACGAAGAGCGCGACGAGCGCGGCGACGTAGACGAACAGGAACGCGGCGAGCGGGACGCCGAGCTCGCTCAGGTCCCTCAGCCAGGGCCGCCGCCACGCCTGGCGCGAGAGCGAGCGAAGGGCCCCTCGCCGCGAGGGGCCCTTCGCCGGTGCTGCTTCAACGCTCAAGCGGGACTACTAGCCCTTGATGTCCGTCCAGGCCTGAACCCACTTCGTGTAGTCCATGCAGTTCTTCTGGCCGTTGCCGCAGTCCGCGAGCGGCGTCTTCCAGAACTTGATCGAGCGGTAGTACGACTCGGGCGCGTTCGCGAAGTACTGCTTGCACGAGCCGGGCGTGAGCTTGTTCATGTACGAGCAGGCCTTCGAGTTGACCGGCGTCTCGCCGTAGTTCGTGGCCTGCATCGCCTGCACCTTGGGCGTCGAGATGTACGCGAGCCACTTGTAGGCGCAGTTCGGATGCTTGGCCTTCGCCGACAGCATCCACGTGTCGAGCCAGCCCGTGGCGCCCTCCTTCGGGATCACCGACGCGACGGGAGCCTTGCGACGCCTGCAGCGTGCTCAGCATCACCGGCCACGACGCGCCGAGCGTCGAGCCGCCGCTCTTGAACAGGTCGACCTGGTCGGACACGGTCGCCCAGTACTTCTTCACGAGCGGCTTCTGCTTCTTGAGCAGGCTGACCGCCGCGTTGAACTGGGTCGAGTTCAGCTCGTAGGGGTCCTTGATCCCGAGCGAGGGCTGGGTCGAGGCCAGGTACAGCGCCGCGTCCGCGATCTGGATCGGGTTGTCCGGGATCGTGATCTTGCCCTTGTTCGCCGGGTTGTAGATCACGCTCCAGCTGGTCGGCTTCTTCTCGAGCTTCGTGTTGTACATCAGGATGTTCGGCCCGAACTGGAGCGAGATCCCGTAGTGCACGCCCTTGACCGTGTTGTTCGGCGGGGACTTGAAGGCGTTGAAGAAGTCCTTCCAGGACGGGACGAGGTTCACGTTGACCGGGGCGACGTCACCGCCGTAGATGAGGCGGAGGCTCGCGTCGCCGGACGCGGAGACCATGTCGTACTGGCCGCCGCCGCCCGAGCGCATGAGCGCGACCATCTCGTCCGAGGTGCTCGCGTACTTCGCCTCGACCTGGCAGCCCGTCTGCCTCTCGAACGGCGTGACCCACTGCGGCTGGGTGTAGCCCTGCCACGCGATCAGGGTCAGCTTGCCCTCTCCCTTGCCGACCGTCGTCGGCGGCCCCGCGATCGTCCTGGAGCTGCCGGCCGCCGGAATCGAGAGGGCGACGACGAGCGCCGCGAACACCGCGTGCCGCTTGCGGATGCGTACCTTCACTGCTCCTCCTTGATCTCGAACATGGCGTCCGGGCTCCATGCGAGCCGGACTCTTTGACCTTGCGCTGAAGCGACGTCCGAGTGCGACGTCTCGAGGTTCTGGTGCAGGACCGAGAGCTCCCCGCCCGAGTCGAGCTCGACGATGTAGCGGGTCACCGGGCCCATGTAGACCGCGTCGCGGATCGTGCCCGGCTCCCCTTCGTCGCCGGTCAGCGATCCGGATCTTCTCGGGGCGGACCGTGTAGCGGCGGCCGTCCCGCTCGATCAGGTTCGAGACGCCGACGAAGCCGGCCACGAACACCGTCGCCGGGTGCTCGTAGACCTCGTCGGGCGTGCCGATCTGCTCGATCCTGCCGGCGTTGAAGACGGCGACGCGGTCGCTCATCGTCAGCGCCTCCTCCTGGTCGTGCGTCACGTAGATGAACGTGATCCCGACTTCCTGCTGGATGCGCTTGAGCTCGATCTGCATCTCCTGGCGGAGCTTGAGGTCGAGCGCGCCGAGCGGCTCGTCGAGGAGGAGCACCTCGGGCTGGTTCACGATCGCGCGCGCGAGCGCGACGCGCTGGCGCTGGCCGCCCGAGAGCTGCACCGGCTTGCGGCCGCTCGAAGGCCTCGAGCCGCACCATCGCGAGCGCGGACGCAGCCTGCGCCCGGCGCTCCCGCCTGCCGATGCCGCGGACGCGGAGCCCGTACTCGACGTTCTGCGCCCACGGTCATGTGCGGGAAGAGGGCGTAGTCCTGGAACACCGTGTTGACCGGCCGCTCGTACGGCGGCTTCTGCGCGACGTCGACGCCGCGCGAGCTCGATCCGTCCGGCGTCGGGCCGCTCGAAGCCTGCGATCAGGCGCAGCGTCGTCGTCTTGCCCGAGCCCGACGGGCCGAGCATGGTGAAGAACTCGCCGCGGCGCGACCTCGAGGTCGAGGTGGTCGACCGCGACGACCTCGCCGTAGGTCTTGCGGACGCCGACGACCCGGACGTCGAGCTCGGCGCCGGTCTCAGGCGGCGCCGGCGCCTGCGTCAGCAAGCGACTCCTCCAGGATCCCAAGGCCCTGCTCGAGCTCCTCGTCGGTGACGACGAGCGGCACGAGCAGTCCGCAGCACGTTGCCGTAGGTCCCGCACGAGAGGAGCAGGAGGCCGCGCTCGAACGCCGCGTCGACGACCGCCTTCGCGAGCTCGGGCGCCGGCGTCTTCGAGTCTCGGTCCGTGACGAGCTCGACGCGCGAGCATCGGTCCGAGGCCGCGCACCTCGCCGATCTGCGGCGTCGCGCTCCGCGAGCGCCTCGAGCCGGCCGCGCATGCGCTCGCCGAGCTCGGTCGCCCTCGCCTGGAACTCCGGCGCCGAGACCTCCTCGAGCACCGCGACGGCGGCCGCGCAGGCGACGGGGTTGCCGCCGAACGTGCCGCCGAGCCCGCCGGGGTCGACCGCGTCCATCACCTCGGCGCGGCCGGTGACAGCGGCGAGCGGCATCCCGCCGCCGATCGACTTGCCCGAGACGAGCAGATCCGGCTCGACGCCTTCGTAGTGCTCGATCGCCCAGACGGGCCCGGTGCGGCCGCAGCCGGACTGCACCTCGTCGTCGACGTAGAGGATCCCGTGCTCGCGGCAGAGCTCCTGCAGGCGCGCCGGGAAGTCGGCGGCATCGGGATGAAGCCGCCCTCGCCCTGCACGGGCTCGAGCACGACGCAGGCGACCGACTCGGGGTCGACGTCGGTCTTGAAGAGCTCTTCGAGCCCGTGGATCGCCTCGTCGGAGCCGACGCCGCGGTACGGATACGGCGCGGGCGCGCGGTAGACCTCGGGCGCGAACGGCCCGAAGCCCTTCTTGTAGGGCACGACCTTCGAGGTCATCGTCATCGTCAGGAGCGTGCGGCCGTGGAAGCGCGTTGTCGAACACGATCACGCCGGGCCGGCCGGTCGCGACACGCGCGATCTTGACCGCGTTCTCGATCGCCTCGGCGCCGGAGTTGAGCGAGGAGCGACCGCTGCTCGCCCTTGCCGCACGGCGAGAGCTCGGCGAGCAGCCGGCAGACCTCGACGTACGGCTCGTACGTGCCGACCATGAAGCACTGGTGCAGGTAGAGGTCGACCTGCTCGTGGATCGCGGCGACGGCGGCGCGGGTTCCCGTGGCCGAGGTTCTGGCAGCCGATCCCGCCGGCGAAGTCGATGAAGCGTGCGCCCGTCGACGTCCTCGATCCGCGCGCCGTACGCGCGCGCGACGACGAGGCGGGGAGTCGAGACCCCGCGCGCCACGTAGCGCGCACGCTCTGCGAGCACGCGCGCAGCCGCCGTTTCCTCCTGCAAAGACACTGCGGCGATTATGCGGCAGGTCGTAGCATGCGCGCAATGACCGAGGGCCATCCCGACGGAGTTCGAGGTCCTGGACGATCGCTTCCGCGGCGTCCGCGGCGATCCAGTGGTCGAGAGGCTCTACGGAGGCTGCCGCTGGGCGGAGGGCCCGGTCTACCTCCCGGCCGCGCGGTACCTCGTCTGGAGCGACATCCCGAACGACCGCATGCTGCGCTGGGACGAGGCGACCGGCACGGTCGGCGTCTTCCGGCACCCCGCCGGCTACACGAACGGCAACACGCTCGACGCGCCAGGGCCGGCTCGTCACCTGCGAGCACGGCGGCCGGCGCGTCTCGCGCACCGAGCACGACGGCTCGATCACGGCGATCGCCGACCGCATCGACGGCAAGCGGCTGAACAGCCCGAACGACGTCGTCGTGCGCTCGGACGGCTCGATCTGGTTCACCGATCCGGCCTACGGGATCGACACCGACTACGAGGGCCACCAGGCCGAGAGCGAGATCGGCGCGTGCCACGTCTACCGCGTCGACGGCGTCGAGCGGCGAGATCCGGATCGTCGCCGACGACTTCGCCCGGCCGAACGGGCTCGCGTTCTCGCTCGACGAGACGGCGCTCTACGTGACCGACAGCGAGGCCGGGAACATGCGGGTCCTCGCCGTCACCGCGGACGGCGGCCTCGCCGACAGCCGCGTCTTCGCGGAGTGCACGGCCGGGGTGTTCGACGGGATCCGCCTCGACACCGAGGGCCGGATCTGGGCGGGCGCCGGCGACGGCCTCCACTGCCTCGACCCCGACGGCACGCTGCTCGGCAAGCTCCGCCTGCCCGAGCCGACCGCAAACCTCGTCTTCGGCGGGCCCAAGCGAAACCGGCTCTTCATGACGGCCTCGACCTCGCTCTACTCGCTGATGCTGAACGTGACCGGCGCGAGGTAAAGCCGGAGGCGGGACTCGAACCCACGACCTTCGCCTTACAAGGGCGTTGCTCTACCAGCTGAGCTACTCCGGCGTACGACCGGAGGGTAGTCCTAGGCCAGGACTTCGCGGGACTTCTGGTGCATCAGCACCTTGCGCTTCACCCGCTGCAGCGCGTTGTCGATCGTCTTCGTGTCGCAGCCGAGCTCCTCGGCCATGTCCTCGTAGGACGAGCCTTCGAGATAGAGGCGGAGCGCGTCCGACTCGAGGTGCGAGAGCCCGCTGCCGAGCGCGAACACGAGGCTCTGAAGCTCCTCGGTCGAGATCACGCACACCGACGGCTCGTCGACGCCGGGGCCTGGGAGCGCGTCGCCGAGGGTGCACTCGCTCTCGGACTCCTGTCCCGCCGGGGTGTGGCTGAACGAGACGTAGGTGTTGAGCGGGGAGTGCTTGTAGCGGGTCGCGGTCTTGATCGCGGTGATGATCTGGCGCGTGACGCAAAGCTCCGCGAAGCTGCGGAACGACGTCTCCTTGTCGGTGCGGAAGTCCCGCATCGCCTTGTAGAGACCGATCATCCCCTCCTGGATCAGGTCGTCGGAGTCGCCGCCGGCGAGGAAGTAGCTGCTCGCCTTGAGCCGGACGAAGCCTGCGTAGCGCCGCATCAGCGCGTCGCAGCGCTGCGCCGTCGCCGTTGCGGGCACGGAGCACGAGCTGCAAATCCTCAAGCTCTCGTTGAGCCTTTTGAGCGGTCTGCGCTGCTGTGGCCGTGCGAGCAGACATCGGCATCTCCCGGTGGTTTGCGGGTGATTTCTGAGCCGGCCGTCTCATGCGTCCGCCCAAGCCTCACCCTGAGGTTGAGGCAGAACATAGCAGTCGGTCCAACCGTTTACAAGTCCTTTGCAATGGACCCAACCTGATACGAACGTGTGTTCGCTACTGGCCGCGGCGCATTCGCTCGAGCCGCGCGAGCGTCTCGGGGTCGAGCCGGTCGCGCAGCTGGGCGGGCCGCTCGGCGTCGAGCTGCACGGGATCGAGGTCGTGCAGGAAGGTCTGCGAGGTCATCGTCTGCACCTGCCGGCCGGCCGTCCCGCGCACCGCCGAGTCGGTCGAGACGACGCAGACGGGCCGCGGTGCCCGGTTGCTCCGCCGCGAGCCGCTCGAGCAGCTGGTCGGCGTGCTCGGCGTAGCGCACCTCGAGCGGGCCGATCGTCTCGTCGCGGCCGACCCCGTCGTAGACGAGCACGCCGTGGGCGCCCTGGGTGGCGACGAAGCTCGCGAGCAGGTCGCGCAGCTCGCGCGGGTCGGCGAACTCGCCGGCGTGGAGGAGGTTGTAGCCGTCGAACAGGTAGAGGGTCGGCTCAGGCACCGCGCTGGCGCCTTGCCTCGTAGAGGAGCAGGCAGCGGCGACGCTGACGTTGAGCGACTCGACCCGGCCGAGCGAGCGGGATCGAGATCGCCGCGTCGCAGGTGCGGCGCACGAGCGGGCGGATCCCCTTGCCCTCGGCGCCGAAGACGAGGATCGAGCCGCCCGTGAGGTCGGCGTCCCACATCGTCGTCTCGGCGTCGCCGGAGGCGGCGTAGACCCAGAGGTCGCCGCGCTTCACCTCGCCGAGCCAGCGGGCGAGGTTCGTGACGACGGCGACGGGCAGGTGCTCGACCGCGCCGGCCGAGGCCTTGCAGACGGCGGCGGTCACCGTCGCCGAGCCGTGCGCGGGGAGCACGATCCCCGTCGCGCCCGCGCCCTCCGCGCTGCGGCAGACGGCACCGAGGTTGCGCGGGTCGGAGACCTGGTCGAGGCAGGCGATCAGCGGCCGCTCGGCCGCGGCGAGCTCGTACGCGTCGGCGTACCGGTACGGCGAGCACCAGGCGACGACGCCCTGGTGGTCACGCGTCTCGGCCGCCTCGGACAGGTCCCGATCGGGCTTCACCTGAAGGCGTAGCGGCGCCTCGGCGAGCCAGGGCTCGCTCTTCTCGGCCCGCTCGGTCGCCCAGAGCTCGAGCACCTCGCGCGGCCCGCGCAACGCCTCGTGGACGGCGCGGCGCCCGTAGACGAGGTCGCGGCTCATTGTGAAGGGAACAGCCTGTATCCATTCCAGATGTCACGGACCACCCATCCCAGAACAGCGATCTGGTCGCGGAGGCTGTCCGCCTCCGCGAAGTTGCCCGAGTCCCTGGCTACTCGCCGCCTCTCGGCAAGTTCGACGACATTGGGAGGCGCGGCGTTCGACCTCGGCTAAAGACCCAAGGCCGAATACCAACAGGCAGGGGTACACGAGATCCGCGCGGTCCTCTGACAGCCACTGGTGCATGAGAGCCAGCGCCTCAGGTGTGTTGAAGTCGTCGTCGAGCGCCGCCTGGAACATGCCCGGAACAACGCCTGGAAGACGCTCGAAGTCATTCGCCGTGAGTACATTTCTGAATCGCTCTACCTGCGCCGCGGCCTGGGCCATCGTCTCGTCGGAGAAGTCGATCGGCTTGCGCCAGTGCGCGGTCATGAAGTAGAGCAGCACCGTCTCGCGGCCCCACTGCTCGACCACGTCGCGCAGCGTCGCGATGTTGCCGAGCGACTTCGACATCTTCTCGCCGGTCAGCTCGAGCATCCCGTTGTGCATCCAGATGTGCGCGAACTCGCGCCCGGCGCCGCGCGACTGGGCCAGCTCGTTCTCGTGGTGCGGGAAGACGAGGTCGAGCCCGCCGAGGTGGATGTCGAACTTCGGCCCGAGGAACTCCTCCGCCATCGCCGAGCACTCGATGTGCCAGCCGGGACGGCCCGGCCCCCACGGCGACTCCCAGACGGTGTCCTCGCCCTCCTTGTGCGCCTTCCAGAGCGCGAAGTCGCGCGGATCCTCCTTGAGCGGGCTCGCCTCGCCGTCCTGCTCCTGGACGCGATCGGGCCGCTGGCCGGAGAGCGTGCCGTAGTCCGGGTAGCTCGCCGACCCGGAAGTAGACGTCGCCGCCGGCCGCATACGCGTGACCTCCGGCGATCAGCTCGGCGATCAGCGACTCGATCTGCTCGATGCTCTCCGTCGCCCTCGGCTCGTGGTCGGGCCGGCCGAGCCCGAGCAGGTTCGTGTCGTCGATGTACCACTGCGCGGCGTTCGCCGCGAGCTCCGAGCTCGCGCCCGGCGCGGCGTCGTAGATCCTGTCGTTGATGTCGGTGATGTTCTCGACGAGCGTGACCGCGTAGCCCTGGTGCGCGAGCCAGCGGCGCAGCCACATCGAGATCACGAACGGGCGCGCGTTGCCGATGTGGATCCGCTGGTAGACGGTCGGGCCGCAGGTGTAGATCCCGACCGGACCGGGCGGCTCGGGCAGGTCGACCTTCTCGCGCTGCAGGGTGCTATAGAGCCGCATCGACCCGCCGGAGAGCTTCGTCTCGCGGAAGCGCCGCGATCACGGTCGCGAGCTCGGGGCCGTGCTCCCGCCCGGTGAGGGCGAGCCGGAGCGCGCGCAGGTTGCCGCCGACCGCCTTCAGCTCGCGCACGAGCGCGCGCGCTCCCTCGGGATCGAGCGAGCCGTTGGCCGACTCGCGCAGCTCGCGGAAGCGCTCGAGCGTGACGGCCGAGCCCTCGGGCAGCGCTGCCGGCTCCGGGCTCAGGATCGTTTCCGCCCACTCGCGCGCCTCGGCGAGGTCTCGGGCGCCGCGAAGCGCGGGCACGAGCTCGACGGGCGCGCCGGCCCGCTCGGCCAGCGACTCGTCGCTCATCGCCGCGATCGCCTCGACCGCGAGCCGCCGCACCCGCGCAAGGTCGAGGTGGACGTCGTGGCGGGGCAGCCCGAGCTCGACGAGATACGCACGAACCGCCTCGGCCGGGATCCCCTCGTCGCGGAGGTCGTCGACGGAGGTCGCGCCGTGGCGCTTCGAGAGCTTGTGCCCGTCGGGCCCGAGTAGCAGGCCGTGGTGGATGAACTCCGGCGGCTCGGCGCCGAGCGCGCGGAAGAGCTCGGCCTGCAGCGGCGCGTTGTCGCGATGGTCGGAGCCGCGGATCACCTGCGTGATCCCGAAGTCGAGGTCGTCGACGACGCTGGCGAGCTGGTAGGTCGGCGAGCCGTCGGGTCGCAGCAGCGTCGTCTTCCCGAACCGGAGCGCGCCGTCGTCGTCCGCGTTCGCCCCGGCGACGGACGCGGCGGCCTCGCGGTGGCGTTCGGCGCGGCCGCTCTGACGCACCGGCCCCTCGTCCCAGCGGATCCCGAGCCACTCGAGGTCGGCGAGGATCGCCTCTGCCCCGCCCTCGACCACGCGGGTCGGGTCGGTGTCGTCGATCCGCAGGAGCATCGTGCCGTCGTGCTCGTCGGCGAACGCTCGGTTCGCGGCAGCCGAAAGCGCACTACCGAGGTGGAGCGTGCCGGTAGGGCTCGGTGCGAAACGGACGCGTACCATTGCCCCGGAGTCTAGAAGGAGACGCCGCCTGCTCTTCCCGACAGCCACGTTCGCGATCTTCTTCCTGCTCGTCCTGCCGCTGAGCTGGCTGCTGATGCCGACGCTGCGGCGCTGGCGCGTGTTCATGATCGCTGCCAGCTTCGTCTTCTACGCGTGGTGGGACTGGCGCTTCGTCGCGCTGCTCGCAGGCTCGATCGTCGGCAACTGGATCGCCGGCCTGCTCATCCACCGCGCACCGGACCGGCGCGTCCGCAAGACCATCCTCGCGGTCTCGGTCGCGGGCAACCTCAGCGTGCTCGCCTACTTCAAGTACTACGACTTCTTCGTCAGCTCGGCGGCGCAGACGATCGAGCGCCTCGGCGTCCCGTGGGTGCCGCACATCGTCGGAGTCGCGCTGCCCGTGGGGATCTCCTTCTTCACGTTCATGGCGCTCTCGTACCTGATCGACATCTACCGCGGCGACTTCGAGCCGGTCGGCTTCTCGACCTTCGCCACGTACCTCTCCTTCTTCCCGCACCTCGTCGCGGGGCCGATCGTCCGCCCGGGCGAGCTGATCCCGCAGATGTCGACCCCCCGCGACCCGAGGCGCGTCGACACCACGCGCGCGTTCGCGCTGATCGGCGGCGGGCTCTTCCTCAAGGTCGTGGTCGCGAACTACCTCGCCTCGCGGATCGTGGACGAGGTCTTCGCCGCGCCGGACCGCCACTCGTCGCTCGAGGTGCTCGTCGGGATCTACGCCTACGCGGTGCAGATCTTCGCCGACTTCGCCGGCTACACGAACATCGCGATCGGGGTCGCGCTGCTGCTCGGGTTCCGGTTCCCGCAGAACTTCGACAAGCCCCTACGCCGCCGTCTCGATCCAGGACTTCTGGCGGCGCTGGCACATGACGCTCTCGCGCTGGCTGCGCGACTACCTCTACATCCCGCTCGGCGGGAACCGGAAGGGCAAGGCGCGAACGTACGTCAACCTGATGGTGACGATGCTGCTCGGCGGGCTCTGGCACGGAGCCTCGTGGACGTTCGTGGTGTGGGGCGGGATCCAGGGCGCCGGGCTCGTGCTCGAGCACTGGCGACGCGACCGGCGCACCGCGCTCGGCCTGCCCGAGCCCGCCGACACGCCGCTCCGGATCTGGACGCGCAGGCTCGTCACGTTCAACGTCGTCTGTCTCGCGTGGGTCTTCTTCCGCGCCTCGTCGCTCTCGGATGCGGGTGCGGTGCTCCGGCGGCTCTTCACGGCGTGGGGCCAGCCCTCGCCGCTCGTGACCACCGGGGTGCTCGCCGCGATCGCACTCGGGATCGGGATCCAGTACGTGCCGGCGCGGCTCGGCGAGCGCGCGATGGGCAGCTTCTCGCGCCTCTCGCCCGTGCTCCAGGGCGTCGCGCTCGGCGTCGGGCTGATGGTCGTCGCCGCGATGGGCCCCGAGGGAGTCGCCCCCTTCATCTACTACCGCTTCTGAGCCGTGACCGAGCCGACCGCACCCCGCCGAACCGCACCCGTCGAGGAGAACGGGCGGCGCCTGCTGCCCGCCGGCTACGCGGTGGTGATCCTCGTCGTCGCGCTTGCCGTGGGCACGCTGCTGAACGCACAGGGGCTGCGGAAGACGGCGCACATCCAGCAGCAGGGCTGGCAGCGGGACGTCGGGATCGCATTCACGACTCCGCTCGCGGCCGTCAGCCACGCGCTGCTGATCGACCGGCCCAGGCAAGAGCTGAAGTCGGCGCTCGGGCGCAGCGGCGACGACCGGATCGACACCCGCGTGGTCTTCGCAGCCGGCTCGCAGCGCGCAGCGGCGGGCCCGGGCGGCCGCCAGGCGTACGGCCCCGCGCGACAGCTGCGCATCTGGGCGGCCGGCGACTCGCTCGCGGTCGCCGCGGGCGAGGCGGTCTACCGGGCCGGCGTCGCCACGGGCGCGGTGATGCCGGTGGCGCGGGTCGACGGACGCCTCGCAACCGGCCTCGAGCGCCCCGACGTCTTCAACTGGTTCACCTACATCCGCGACGCGCTCGTCCGGCTGGAGCCGAACGCGGTTGTGGTCAGCTTCGGAGCCAACGACGACCACGACTACATGACCGGTGTCCCGCCGGGAGTCGAGCTCGGCCCGTTCGGCTCGAGCACTTGGATCGACGAGTACCGGCGCCGGGTCGGCGGGCTGATGGACGAGGTCACCGCGCAGGGACGATTCCTCGTCTGGCTCGGCGCTCCGATCGTCCGCGACGCCGCCGAGAGCCGCCGCTTCGAGCTCCTGAACACGATCTACCGCTCGGAGGCGGAGAAGCGGCCGGGACGGGTCGCCTTCGTCGACACCTACACGCTTCTCCAGGACTCGCACGGCCGCTACGCCGACTTCCTCCCCGACTCGAGCGGCACCCTCGTTCGCGTGCGCGCGCTCGACGGGATCCACTACGCGGGCGCAGGCGGCGACCTGATCGCGCGCCAGGTGCTCGCCCGTCTCGAGCGGAGGTACGACCTCATCAGCAAGGCTGAGGGGCGCTCGTGATCCGCGCTCTGCTCGCCGCGATGCTCGTCGCGTGCGCGACCGCTGCGACGAGCGGCGCAACGGTGCCCCGGAGCGTCTACGTCGAAGGCGACTCGCTCGCCGAGGGTACCGCCCCGTACCTGCCCGCGCTGCTGCCGCACTGGTCGGTGCGCCAGTCGTACGCGGTGGGTCGTCGTCTCTCGCAGGGGCTCGCGATCCTGCGTGCCGAGAAGCTCCGCCTCGAACAGGTCGTCGTGGTCAGCCTCGGCACGAACGACGATCCCCGCCGCCTCTCGGACTTCCGCGCCGGAGTGCGCGAGGTCCTCGCGATCGCGGGCCCGGCCCGGTGCGTCGTGTGGACGAACATCGTCCGCGCACCCGTTGCGGGCGCGAGCTACGACGGCCTCAACCGCGTGCTCTCGACCGAGGCCACGACTCACCGCAATCTCGTCGTCGTCGACTGGCGGGCGCTCGTCCGCAGTCACCCCGCGTGGCTCCGCGCCGACGGCGTCCACGCGACTGCCGACGGCTACCGGGGGCGCGCCGAAGCGATCTCGGCGGCGGTGAAGGAGTGCGCGGCGAGGCTACGGTAGCCGCGGCGCCCACAGCGCCGAGAGCAGACCAGCCGCGAGCAGGAGCAGCGCGGCGGCGCCGAGGAACTTGTAGGTCACCTCGCTGCGGCCGGGAACGGTGCCGAGCTTCGCGCCGAGCTTCGAGTACGCGGCCTTGAGCGGCTCGGCCTTCGTCGCGGCCAGAAACTGGCCTCCGGTCGCGTCGGCGATCGCCTTCAGGGTCGCCGGGTCGGGCGGCACGGGAATCGTGCGCGCAAACGGCCCGAACCCGCGCGTGAGCGTCCCGCCCGGGGTCCCGAGCGCGAAGGTGTAGACAGGGATTCCGGCCTCCTTGGCCCGACCGGCTCCCTCGAGCGGCTGCAGGATCCCGCGCGTCTGCGAGCCGTCCGAGAGGAAGAGGATCGAGACCGGGGACTTGGTCTTCACTGCGGCCGTGGTGATGTAGGCAATCGTCTGTCCCGGCGGCTTGGGCGGAGCCTGCACCGCCTGCTTCCCGAGCTGCACGGCGGCCGCGAGCGCATCGCCGATCGCCGTGCCGCCGAAGCCGGGGAAGGCTCCGATGTCCTCGAGCCCCTGGAGCACCAGCTTGTGGTCGGTCGTCGGCGGGGTAGCGACGGCCGGCTCGCCGGCGAAGGCGATCAGGCCCACGCGCAGGCCCTTCGGCGCGTGCTCGAGGAACGCGCGCGCCGCGGCCTGGGCGGCCTGGAGCCGGGTCGGCTTGACGTCCGTCGACTGCATCGACCCCGAGACGTCGATCACCAGGATCACCGTGGCCTGGTTCTTCAGAATCGACGTCTTCACATGTGGACGCGCGAGCGCGAGACAGAGCGAGGTGAGCGCGAGCAGGAGCAGGATGGGTGGGACGTACCGACGCCATGCGCGGCGGGGCGCGATCCCGGCGAGCACGTCGAGGTTCGTGTACGTGACCGCGTACCGCATCCGGCGGCGCTCCGCGAGCAGCCAGATCGCGATCGCCGCCGGCACGACGAGCAGCGAGAGCAGCAGGTAGGGGCTGTCGAAGCTCACTTCCCGCCCGCGCAGACTGCTTCGACCTGGACGACCGCGCGCACGCCGATCACGCCCGTTCCGGAGCGGACGGTGACGACGACCCGCCCGCCGCTCACGGCCTGCGTCGCGGTGACGCTCGACACCTCGGCGCTGGTCGGCGGCTGGTCGGTGTAGAAGCCGATCGCGTGCGCTGCACCGACGAGCCGCTCGCCCGCGGCGCAGCCCTGGGCGACGCGCTGGACGCCGCCCGGGTGCAGCACCGCGTTCCGGACGCGGCGGACCGTCGGCTTCGACGGCGGCACGACCGCGGCCACCGGAATTCGGCCGCCGCCGCCCGCGCTCGGGATGCAGCCGATGTGCGGGCGGAACGCCGGCGCGTTCGGTGCGCCGCCGACGTACGAGGCGACGAACACTGCGTCCTGCGAGGTCGTGATCCCGGGGTTGACCGGGGCGCCGACAGTGCCGAGGAAGCCGACATCGATCCCGCGGTCGGTGAGCTCGGCATCGAGCCCCCCGACGATGTAGTGCTTCGGGCACGCGAGCTCGTACTGGACCTGCGGCCGCGGCGCTCCCGAGCCGGTCGGCACGACGACCCAGGGCCCGGCGACGGGCACGCACACCTTGAGGCCACGGCACTCGTTCGTGGCGCCGGCGGGGGCGACGCCGACGGCGAGCGCGGAGAGCGCGAGCGCGACCACCACCGCCGCACGCCTCACGGGATCACCCGCCTGAACCAGAACGCGGACATCCCGCCGCCGACGAGGAGCAGCACGGCCGCGACGCCGCCGAAGACGTCGGTCATCTCACGGTTGATCGAGCGGTGCCCGAGCCGCGAGCCGAGGCGCTTGTAGACGTCGTTGACGCGCGTGTCGCTCGCTGCGGTGAAGAACTGGCCGCCGGTCGTCTGGGCGAGCGTCTGGAGGTCGGTGGGATTCGCGGGCACCTGAATCGTCGCCGTGTAGCCGCCGATGAGCTTCTGCTGGATCTGGCCGTTCGGCGTGCCGACGACGACCGTGTAGACCGGGATGTGCGCGGCTTTGGCCTTCGTCGCCGCCGCCGCCGCGGTCGTCTGGCCGCCGTCGTGCTTCCCGTCGGAGATCAGGAGCACCGCGGCGGGCGGCACCGTCCCGTCGACGGTGCGCTGGTGCTGGACGAGCTTGGTCGAGAGCGCGACGGCGTCGCCGATCGCCGTGCCGTCGCTCGAGTGCAGTGAGGTCAGCGCGGTGTGGACGAGCGTGCGGTCGGTCGTCGGCGGCAGGGCGACGGTGGCGCGGCTCGCGAAGGTGACGACCCCGACCCGGAACTTCTTCGGCACCCGGGCCACGAACGCCTCGGCGGCCGCCTGGGCGGCGGCGAGCCGCGTCGGCTTGACGTCGTTCGCCCTCATCGAGTGGGAGACGTCGATGGCGAGAATCACGGTCGCCTCCTCCCGCGGCACCGTGACCGTCGCGTGCGGTCGTGCGACGCCGACGACGAGGAGCGAGAAGGCCAGCAGCAGCACGACGACGGGGAGGTGGCGACGGAGCCCGGGCCGGTGTCGACGACGTTCGGGAGCAGCGCCGGGCTCGCGAACCGCGCGGCGTCCGAGGCACGCTTCCGCTCGCGCAGGATGTACCCGACCACGAGCGCCGGCACGATCAGAAGCGCGAGCAGCCAGAGCGGCGAGGAGAAGGTCACCTGCTCGTCCTCTTGAGGAAGACGGCGAGCGACCGGAGCCAGTCGCCCGAGGTCGAGAGGACGACGTGGCGGACGCCGATCGAGCTCGAGCGTGCGGGCGAGGCCGCTTCGCTCCTCCGCGGCGGCTGCGGCGAAGCGTGCGCGGAGCTTCGCGTCGCGCGTGTCGACGCGGAGCTGCCGGCCGGTCTCCGGGTCGACGAGCCAGAGCTCGCCCGCGTTCGGCAGCTCCTGCTCGCGCGGGTCGCGGATCTCGACCGCGAGCACGTCGTGACCTCCGGCGAGCTCGAGCATCGGCCGCCGCCAGTCGAACGCGCCGCGGAAGTCGGAGACGATGACGACGAGCGCCCGCTGGCGCGCGGCCGACCCGGTCCTCGCCAGCGCCTCGCCGAGCGACGTCGCGCCGACCGGCTTCGTCTCGGCTTCCTCCTCGGCGCGAAGCGCGGCGAGCAGCCCGACGAGGCCGACGCGCCCCTGCCGCGGCGGGATCGTCCTCGGGTCGGCGTCGCCGAAGGAGACGACGCCGAGGCGGTTGCCGCGCCGCGTCGCGACGTGACCGACCGCGATCGCGACGCCCTCGGCGACGTCGGCCTTGCGCCGGTCGGCGGTGCCGAACTGCATCGAGGGAGACGTGTCGAGGACGAGCCAGGTCGCCAGGACGCGCTCGGCGACGTGGACGCGGACGTGCGGCTCTCCGGTGCGGGCGGTGACGTTCCAGTCGATCCGACGGACGTCGTCGCCGTCGGCGTACGGCCGGATCTGCGCGAGCTCGGTCCCGTCGCCCAGGCGTGCCGAGCGGTAGTCGCCCGCGAGAAGGCCTTGCATCTTGCGGCCGATCTGGACGTCGAGCGCGCGCAGCAGCGCGTCCGGCATCGGTCCCGGGCCCGGACGGTCGGGCGTCGGGACTCGAGCCAGAGACTGCGCCGTGCTCATGCAGCGCTCGTCCGCGCGAGGTCGACCTGCGGCGCGGGAACGACCGCGAGGACCGAGTCGAGGATGCTGTCGGGGCTCACCTCCTCGGCGAGCGCCTGGTAGGTGAGGACGAGACGGTGGCGCATCGCGTCCTTCGCGAGCGCGTGGAGGTCCTCGGCGAGGACGTAGTCGCGGCCACGGATGAGCGCGAGGGCCCTCGACGCCATGGACGAGGCTGATCGGGCCGCGTGGGCTCGCGCCGTAGGCGATGTACTCCGCGACTTCGGGGATCCCGTGCGCGGCGGGCTGCCGCGTCGCGTCCGCGAGACTGACCGCGTAGCTGACGAGCGACGGGTCGACGTAGACGCCGAAGACGGCGGCCTGCAGCGCCTCGAGCTCGTCGAGCGTGAGCGCCTCGCGCAGCTCGGGTGCGGCGACCAGCTGGCGCTGGACGATCGTGAGCTCCTCGTCGTGCTCGGGGTAGCCGATCACGACCTTGAGCATGAACCGGTCGATCTGCGCCTCCGGCAGCGGGTACGTGCCCTCGGACTCGATCGGGTTCTGCGTCGCCATCACGAGGAACGGAGCCGGCACCGGGAAGGTCGTGTGGCCGATCGTGACCTGGCGCTCCTGCATCACCTCGAGCAGCGCCGACTGCACCTTGGCCGGGGCGCGGTTGATCTCGTCGGCGAGCAGGAAGTTGCAGAACACGGGCCCGAGCTCGGTGTCGAACGAGCCCTCGCCCGGCCGGTAGATCCGCGTGCCGACGAGGTCGCGACGGGACGAGGTCCGGCGTGAACTGGATCCGCGCGAACGAGCCGCCGAGCACGCCGGCGGTCGTCTTGATCGTCAGCGTCTTCGCGAGGCCGGGCACGCCCTCGATCAGCAGGTGCCCCTGCGAGAGCAGACACACGAGCACACGCTCGAGCATCGCGTCCTGGCCGGCGATCACGCGCCTGATCTCGAAGAGCGCCTGCTCGAGCCGCTCCTTCGCCTCCTCCGGGGTCGGTCCGGAAGCTCCTTCGGTCTGGCTGGTCACGTTGCGCTCCTCCTCGTACCTGGGCTTGAGCAACACAGGGAAGCAGGTCCGCTTAAGTTTCTGCTGTGAAAGCGTGACCGGTCGCGCCTGCGCTACCCCATCTCGATCTCGACCGGAAGCCCCATGCGCCCCATCGTGCGCAGGTGCCGGAAATGCGACCGCAGAGCAAACCAGAGCGTGGGCTGAGTCGTGTACCGGACCCCGTGCTTCTCGGAGTTCCGCTTCACGATCTCGGCGATCCGCGCGTAGTGCGTGTGCGGGACCCGCGGGAAGAGATGGTGCTCGATCTGGAAGTTGAGCCCGCCGAGCATCCACGTGAGCACCGGGTTGCGCGGGCAGAAGTCGACAGTCGTCTCGACCTCGTGCACGGCCCAGATCCGCTTCGGCCCGCTGAGCTCCTCGACGGAGGCGAAGTCGGCCTCCTCGACGCAGTGCGCGAGCTGGAAGGTCGTCGCGGTGATCAGCCCCATGATCATCGCGAAGAGCACGTAGGCGGTGAGCACTCCCCACCACGGATAGACGAGCATCGGGATCACGAGTCGCCCAGGCGATGAAGATCGCCTTTCCGGCGAGGAGCCCGACGAGGTCCCAGCGCTTCGGCACGCCTGACCGGGCTGTGGCCGATGCTCCCGCGCGACAAACGCGGCGATGTCGCCCGCCGTCTGCCAGCGCAGCACCATCAGCGTGTACATCGGCCAGATGTAGTAGTGCTGCAGCCGGTACCAGCGCCGCGCCTTCTGCTGAGGCATGAACCGTGCGAACGGGACCTGGCTGATGTCGTCGTCGTAGTCGTCGACGTTGGTGTAGGTGTGGTGGGCGACGTTGTGCTTGACCCGCCATGCGTAGCTCGAGAAGCCGAGCAGGGCGTCGGCAGTCCAGCCCATCAGGTGGTTGTAGCGGCGCTTCGTGAAGTAGGCGCCGTGGTTCGCGTCGTGCTGGACGCAGAAGGCGGTGAGCGTCGCGCCGGCGGCGAGCCCCACGAGGCAGAGGAGGCCGAGCCAGAGCCCGGGGCTCAGGAAGATCAGGGTCGTCCAGGAGGTGACCATGAGCCCGAACGCGACGACCGTCTTCGCGTAGAGCTGGAGGTACCCGCGCACGCGGGTCCAGCGGGACTGCAGGTAGAGCTCGACCTCGCGGCGCGTCTCGCGGATGAATTCGCCGCCGTTGTCGAACGAGACCTTCTGCGGGACGCGAATCTCCATACCCGGATCCTTCCTACAGTCAGGCCCGCTCGACGTTCGTAGACGATGCTACCTGCGACTTCTCGAGAGTGCACCCACGAGCCAAACTGCGTGAAGCCCATGCATTGCGCGCGCGACCCTGGCTTGCGCAGTGCAGCACGGCTGGAGAACGGGCACCGTCGTGTACCGTGATCGCCCTATCCGATGCTCCAACGTCCCTCTCCATGTACGTGTCCGTGCGAGGGCGCTTGCGACCTGAGAGGATTCTGGCAATGGCAGCCTTGCACCGTCCGCGTGTGAGCATGCGCGTCCGGAGCCGCCGTGGACGTTAGCCTCCTCGCAGCGATCGGTGGGCCTTTGGTCGGTACCGTATGCTTCGTCGTTGCCAGGCGGCTAGCTCAACCGAAAGAGGCTCGACCGGCGGCGGCGACACCGCCGCGCCGAACCCCGCCGAAGGCGTCGCGCCAGAGGGTCACACATATCCCGGCGACTGTGCAAGGCGCTCTCGCGGACCGGCCGGACGGGATGAGGGGGACATTCGTCCTGTGCGACCCGCGCCTAGACGTCGAACGCATCGTCGGAACTCTGCTGCGCCGATTCGGTTCAGGGGTCGCGCCGGCAACGGATCTGGAGGGCGCGCTGGCCGCGCTTCGGGGAGGGGCCAATGCCACCGTCTGTTCAGGCGCGCTCGGACCCGCGGAGCTGCCGTGTACCGAGTGGTGGCCACCAACTATCGTGCTCGGGAGCTCGTTCGTCGAAGCCGAGCTTCGCCCAGTTTTCAGCAGGGCGGGGCGCGAGGCAATAGCGATCTATCCCTCGGCGGAGCAGGCGGAGCTCGACTTGGAGTTCGACCGTGCGTTCCGCTATCTCGACGGCCTCCGACGACAGCCTGCAGCCGCAGAGCGGAGAACATGTCCCGACCGCCGCTCCAGCGCCGAGCGCCGGCAGCGTGTCGCGATCTTCCTGTCGGCTCGCGAGCGTCGGGAGCAACCGACAAGACGCGTGGCGGAGCGCCGTCTCCCGTAGGGTCCGCGCCACCGAGGCCCGCGGAGCAACCGTCGCGGGCAGACGCGCGACGAGTCGCCCAACAACCAGAACGACGCCCTCGCGGCGACGGCCTAGCTGACGTGCCTACAAAGGGTTGTGAACGGCTGAGGGTTCTATCCGGCTCTCCTTCGAGTGTGTGGATCTTCCCCGGCCTGTTCGATCGGTCGAGTCGACCGCGCCGCCCGCCCGGCAGCTCGCGCCCGAGCTCGAGGAGGCGATCTGCGCCTGGCGCCGCAAGACCGGCTGGGGGCCGAAGCTTGTCGCTGGGCGACGGGCTTCGCGCACTCGACCGTCTGGAAGTTGCCGCGCCGGGCGGGCATCTCACGGGCGCCGCGGCAGGTCAAGGAGCCGGCCAACCGCTACGAGTGGCCGTGTCCTGGTGATTTGCTGCACATGGACACGAGCCGCTACGCGCGCTTCCTGCGGTCCGGCCATCCCGTCACCTTCGGCGGGTCCCAGCGCTCCCGCAACTGGATGCGCCCCGAGACCAGAGTCGGCTACGACTACGCCCACGTGATCGTCGACGACCACACCCGACTCAAACCGACTTGGGAATACCGCTCGCACGCGTGTGCGCGACCGGTTTTCGGCGCCGACTTTCTCCTGGACGTTGCCCAGGACTCGAAGCGTCCGTCGGGTAGTGATCCGGTCGTCCTTCCCGTCGGTGATACTGATGGCGTGCGCGGCTCTCTCATCGGTGTGCTTGTGGCCGTCTTGCTCGGAGGGTCAGCGCTCCTCTGGCACCGGGCGATGACCGTCGGGCAGCGGACCGTCACGGCGGCGGCTAGTCCCGCGGTCCGTGTGACCGCCGTCGTGCGCGTCGTGCCCAGAGCATCGATCCGCCGCCGCGTGATCCTGGTCGCTCGAACCTCCTCAGCCGGAGTCTCCCAACTCGTGAGCGCGTCGCCGAAGCCGCCCTCGACAGTTCACACCGGATCTCTGGGCTCGTCGCATCCGCACCCAGCGCCTTTGCCACCTCACACTCCGACACCAGGCCCGAGCGCACCGACGCCGCCGACACCTGTCCCCACGCCCGGTCCGCCACAGACCACGCCCGCGGCCCCCACGGCGCCGACACGCCCCGAGCCCAACGCCCCGGCGACTCCGACGGTCGTCCCGGCGTCGACCGGCGACGCGTTAAATCAGCCTGAGCGGCCACCAAACAGCGGCCCTCCGACTACCACTCCGGGCGGCAAGCAGAACGGCGGCGATCGAGGTCAGGGACAGGGTCAGGGACAGGGACAGGGACAGGGACAGGGACAGGGACAGGGACAGGGATCCGGTGGCGGAGGTCACGGGGGTTCGGGGCAAGGCTCAGATAGCGACGGATCGGGCCGCGGGTCCAGCGGCGGCAGCCAGGATGGTTCGGGCCACGAGTCCAGAGGTGGCGGCAGCCAGGATGGTTCGGGCCGCAGCGGCTGCAACCACCGCTGATGGTGTGCGTGGATCGCGGCCTCCGCGGCGTGTAGCCCGCCTTTCGTCCAGCTGCGCCTGAGCTCATGCCCCGGCACAGGTGAGGGCTAGGTCAAGGTTTTCCCGTTTTGGATAGAAGCGGTTCGGCTTGAAGCTACACTCAAGCGATCGCGTGCGCAGCGTGGCGTCAGGTCCTACGGAGTCCCCCTCATCCGCTGCCTCGAAGGCGTCACGTCGGCGGTTTGGGACCATCGGTGAGCCTTCGCGGTTCGGCGTCGTCGTGGTCGTCGCGCTTCTTGCCCTCGTGCCATTGGGGCTCGCGACTTGGACCTACGGCCATGCGTATAGCCAGGACGAAGCTGCCAGGCAGGACACGCAGATCGCCCTCGCCCTCGGCCAGGTGGCGCAAAGGCTCAACAAGGTAGAGCGCGAGGCCCTCGGCGCGGCGCAGCAGCTCGCCCGTTCAAGGGCAGTGACCGTAGCGCTCGTCGCTCACGATCGGGAAGCCTTGAGACGGCTCGCACGACGAGACGGACGGATCTCGCTGTCGATCGTCGAGCCGGGGCAGCGCGAAGAGAAAGGCTCCCCGCAGAGCCTCGTGCGGCGTGTGACGCTCGTCGGGCCTCGCGGGCAGCTCGGTCAGGTTGTAGCGCGTGTACCGCTGACATCCGCGCTTCTAGGGGACATCGCGCGTGAAACGGGCGTGACTCTGGCGCCTATGCGTGCGGGTTACGTCGTCGGCGGACCGTTCGCCGGGCTGGAGGCGGGCGGTACCCTCGGGCGTAGCGCGGACATACGATTCGGTGGGCAGACATATCGCGCGCGCGGTCTAGCGTCGCAGGGCCTACTCGGCGTCCTGGCGCTCGACCGGCGGAACACAGCTGCAGGCGCTGCTGCCCGCAGGAGGCAGGAGCTGACGTTCATCGCCGGTGCGGCGACCGTGATTGTGTTGGCCCTGCTGGCGCTGTTCGCCGGGCGACAGCGCACGCGACCGCGGGAGCGGCGCTCTCTCGTTCTGGTAGGCGAGGCGTTCGCAGCGGCGCACGACGAACGGGCGCTGCTGCCGGTCATCCTAGACACCTCGGTGAGCGCCACCGGAGCGAGGGGCGGCGTACTCGTCTGGAACGGCGAGGAGGTGGCGCGCCGCGGGTCAAGCCGACGAGCCTCTCGCGCGGTCGTCTTTGATCTCGACGACGTGCCTGGCGACTCGAGACTCGTACTCTTTCCGCCCCGAGGCGGCTTTGGCCCCGACGACTGGGAGGCGGCCCGCTCACTCGTCGCCCAAGGACGGATCGCGCTCGAAAAGGCCCGGCACCACTCCATCGTGCAGCAGCAAGCGGTGACAGATGATCTCACTGCTCTCCCGAACAGACGGCAGTTCCTCGAGGAACTCCGGGGTGAGCTGGCCAAGGCCAAGCGGTCATCCGTCGAGTTGGCGCTCGTGCTATTCGACATAGACGACTTCAAGCGCATCAACGACCGCTGTGGCCACGCTGCCGGAGACGCGGCCTTGCGGTCGCTAGCGCAGGTCATTAGCGACCGCCTTCGCGGCTCGGATGCGGCGGCGCGTCTCGGCGGCGAGGAGTTTGCGCTGTTGCTCCCGGCGACGGCCGAAGCAGGCGCTGTGTCTCTCGCCGAGAGCCTCCGTCTCGCGATATCCAACGAAGTCGGCGTCGCCGGCGTCACATGGCCGATCACGGCGAGTTTCGGGGTCGCTGTGCACAGCCGTGGGGAGGTCGAGTCGGAGTTCTTGCGCCGTGCGGACGACGCCCTCTATCGCGCGAAAGCGGCCGGGAAGAACCGGGTTGTCATTGCCGAGAGCGCCGGCCCTGCAGCCGGGAGTGTCGAGCAGGAGCCCGCGTAGGCGTAGCTTTCGGGCCTGTTTGATGGACCCGACGCTGCTGCCCGAACGGACCGATCCCGGGCGCCGTCGGCCAGGAAGATCGAGGTCTTGCGAGCAACGATCAGCGCGTTGTGGCGAGAGGCGCAGCCTGGTGGTCGAGCACCTCGATTCGCGCGCTGACGAAGGACTGAAGTGGGCGCCCGACGAGTAGCAGCTTCGGCTGGGCCGGTTCACATGCAACGCAGGAGCCTGAGCCGAAGACCTTCGCAGTGCAGCCCACTGAGGCGCAAGTCTTTAGCATCGTCATGCGTTCGTTTTAGGCGCTGAGAGGAGTGAGGTCGACTGGCGAGAGCCCAGGCGGCCCTGGCCAAGGGTCAAGCGCGGTGACGACTACACCTAGGCGCCAGACCAGGTCATGCCTATCCAACGACGAGCGATGTCCGCGCGCCTGTGTTCCACTATTTGCGGGTGGCGAGCCTTGCCGGACCTGAGCGCCCCACCGAGCCTCGCAGCACCCGGTCGAGTACCGGTGCGCCGTCGTTCCCGGATGCTCTCGCCGGACTTCGGCGTCGTGCTGGGTCTCTGCGGCGATCCGGAACGGGTACGGATCCTGGAATCGGCGCTCCCAATCGCGCTACGCCGACACCCCGACATCAGAACAGGTGAGTTCGACACTAGCGGCGGCTCGCACCCCCCCTCGCTGGGTAAAAAGGACGGTTCCAGAGCACGCCGGTTACCGCGAAGCGGGTCTGCTCTGAAAGAGTTGCAGGAGATGATTCGAGCGGGCATCGATGCGCAGCGGTCGGTCGGGCGGGCGGCGGAAAGCGAGCCAGCAGGTCGGAACCCCTAGGCGGTGGTAGCGGCGCACGTCGGCGACATGTCACTGGTGCTCTCGCTGATCATCATCGGCGTGCTCCTGCTGGCGGCGGCGACCGGCGAGCGGACCGGCAGGTGGCGGACAGGCCTCGATGCTTCCATCTTCTTGGTGCTGACAGCGGGTGGGATCGCCTCCGTCGTCTTCGCGATCGTGCTGTTCGTACTCCGGCTTACCTAGCCGGGCAGAGGCGTAGATCCGACTAGGTCGTTCGACCCGTACCAGCGAATACCCCGATCGGGTCTCGACGGGGACGGGAACGTGATTAGACTCGGTTCGGGAGAGCGGCAAGGAGTTCTGCGGTGAAGCACCTAGCTCCGAAGCATTCGGACGACATACGCGTCGTTGTCGCGGACCCTCATCCGCTGGTACTGGCTGGGATCAACGTCACACTTGCCGGAGCCGACGGAATCGAGATCGTCGGCGAGACCAACTCGGCGTCGGACGCCCTCGAGATCGCGCGCCTCACTTCGCCCGACGTCGTACTGCTCGACATCGGGCTTGGTGCGCTTGACGACTTCTGGTGCCTCCGGCAGCTGCGGCTAGAGTTCCCAGGAACGAAAGTGGTACTGCTCTCCTCGAGCGCCCACGCGCCGGAGCTCCGAGAGGGGTTCTCGCGAGGTGCTTCGGCGTTCGTCCTCAAGACGATAGATCCGGCTGATCTGGCGGAGGCCATAAAGCGGGCAGCGACGGCGACTGTGTTTGCCCCGTTCGGCCCTCCGCCAGCTACAGCATGCGCGATCGGGGAAGCTGGGCTCACGCGGCGCGAAACGGAAGTGCTTCGTGCCCTCTGCGACGGCGCCAGCAACCAGGAGATCGCAGTAGCGCTCACAATCAGCGACGGGACCGTCAAGTATCACCTGTCGAACGTCTATCGCAAGCTCGGCGTAACGGGACGCGCGGGCGCAGTGCTTTGGACGTACGAACGCGGCGTGCGTCTGTTTCCGCAGGACCGAGATCGTAGTGCCGGGGTCGAAGGAAGATCCTGACCTCCATGTGGCTCGGAGGCCGGAGGAAGGTCCTGACCCCGGCCAGGAGCATTTCGGCAGTTTCTGGGTCTCTCCTTTAGCCTCGCCTCGCTTCCCCTTGGCCCCAGCCTCAAGAACGCCGACCCCCGACCCGACCAATCTAGACTTTCGTTCAAGGTTGCGGCGCGGGGCGTAAAGAGATTTGACCTCGGTGTCGATGAGGTCATCATGTTCGTCTGGTGCTCAGCCCTCGCGCGGCGCATCCTCCTTGCTCTCGGTCTGGGCGTCCTTTGCGTCACCGTACTGTCTGTCGGCACGTCCGCGGCGACGGCCGAGCTCGCCGTGGTGGGACCACCGGTCAGCGGGATCGTCATCAGCGGCCACGGCTTCGGACACGGCATCGGCCTTTCGCAGTGGGGCGCTGAGGAGCGCGCTGCCGTCGGCCAGAGCTACCAGACGATCCTCGACTTCTACTACCCCGGAACCGCTGTGGCCACGACTCGGGACCGGACGGTGCGCGTTCTACTTGCCGAGCGACCGTCGGTACGAATCGGCTCGAACGCGCCGTTCACGGTGAGCGACGCTGCGGGTCGTGTTCTTCGCCTTCCAGCCGGCCGCTTCGAGTTCGATCGTGATGGGCGCCTGGACGGGCGTGCCGTTCTACTGCCGGCACGAGTCCGCCCCGGCTCGGCGCTTCTCATCCTCGGCGCGACACAGTATCGAGGAACCCTCGAGATCGAGCCCGCGGAGGGTGGGCTCAGCGTCGTCAACGCGATCGCCCTCGAAGACTACGTTGCGGACGTCGTTTCCTCGGAATGCCCAGGCTACTGGCCTCAGCAGGCGCTTCGCGCCCAGGCGGTCGCGTCGCGAACCTACGCGCTGGCGAATCTGCACCCGGAGCGCGCTTTCGACCTCTATCCCGACGATCGGTCACAGAGCTACCACGGGCTAAACAAGGAGTTCCCTACGGCGAGGACGGCCACCGCTGCGACCAAGGGGCAAGTGCTCCAATATGACGGTCGGCTGGTAGATGCCTTCTTCTCGGCCGCGAACGGCGGCCGGACGAGCGGGGTCGAAGGCATCTTCAGCGACAATCCAGTTCCGTACCTCGTCTCCAAGCCGGATGTCTACGACGCCCGCAGCCCTGACCGGAACTGGGGGCCTGTGAATATCGACCTCGCGAAGCTGCGCGCCGCGTTTCCTGAGATCCCGAGCCCTCTCGCAGGCATCGACGTAGCCCGCTTCTCGAGCGGCCGGGCTTCCTCGCTCACATTCACCGGGCTCGACGGCTCAGCGTTCACCGTCGACGGCTACACATTTCAGCAGCGCCTCGGGCTCCGGTCCACCTTGCTCACGGTGGGGTTGGCCCGTCCCGGTGGACGCCTGGCGAGCACCAGGTGAGTGACACCCGGGCGCCTTGGCCGGCCCGATCCGACAGCCGAGTCCTTCCGAGGTCACAGGATCAAGCTCAGACGAGCGAGGCGTCCTGCAAGCCGTGGTTCATGGCCCAGCGGGCTGCTTCGGTTCGGTTGGAGAGTCCGAGCTTGCGGTAGATGTTGGTGAGGTGAAACTTCACCGTCTGCTCGGTGATCCAGAGCTCCTTGGCGATCGCTTTGTTGGCGAGGCCGCGCGCAACGGCCTTCATGATCTCGAGCTCGCGCCCCGTCAGGCCGGCCGCGCGCGCGACAGTGTCTTCATTGATCGCCGGAAGACCGAGGGCGTGGTAGGCGGTACCGTCGACGGCCTGACGGATCGCCGAGCCGAGATCTCTCGGGTTAATGGACTTGACTATGTAGCCGCACGCGCCGCGCTTGAATGCGGACTGAATCTGCTCGGGGTCGGCAGACATCGAGCACATCACGACACGCACCTCTGGGTGGCGGGCACGGAGTCGGTCGAGGCAGACCAGCCCGTCCAGTCCCGGCATGCGCATGTCCAGGAGCACGACCTCGGGCTGGGTCTGGCCGACCAACGGCACGACCTCGGTCCCATGGTGGGCCTCCGCGACGACCTCGAAGCCGCCGTCGAGCTCAAGCACTTGACGCACACCGGCGAGCATCAGCTGATGGTCGTCGGCAATCAGGATCTTCATTCGTCACGCCTCTCCTCGACACAAACCTCGGCACACTCGCAGCGGCAAGGATCACGCTAAGCGGATCGCGCAGTGCATCTCCTGGACCAACGTCCAGTGCGGATGCGAGCGGCTAGCTAGTTCTCAGTGCGTTAGCGGCCTCCAGGAGGCGCCGACCCGCCCGGGCTCAGACGCCCCGGCCGTGGGGCGCTCACCAACCGTTCGGCTAGGGGCGCGGACGCCCCGACGAGGCAGAGTAGGCGAGAGTCAAATCGCTCTTGCAGCCGCGGTGACACGCTTTCTGTCGGGGCGGAGCCAAAGGGGAACGAGAGGAGGGGAAACAAAATGAGTAATGCGGCAAAAGGCGCAAGCACTGGACTGCCCTTCACCGGATTCGCGAGCCTGCCGCTGGTCGTGGTCGGTCTGGCGATCACGGCGGCCGGGGCGCTGATGACCCTGATTCGGCCCAAGAAGGCCCGCGGCTAGCGCCATCGCCGTTGTGCGCGCTCATAGCTAATGGTGCGCAAACTGGGATTCGTGCTCGTCGGCCTGGGCGTCCTGATGGTCGCCTGGGTCGGCGTGACGATCTGGTGGGGCGATCCGATCACGTCGCTCTACACCGCGTACGAGCAGCGAGGCCTCTCGCGCAAGCTGGACGCGCTGAACCAGGAGTGGGCGTCAAGGCCGGCGGCGATGCCGGCACTCGGGCCCGACAAGAGGACTGCGGCCGACAAGACGGCATCACTGGCGGCGCTGATGCGCCTTCGGGCTTCGGAATTCGAGCGTGGCCTCAAGGACGGCAGCCCGATCGGGCGCATCGTGGTCCCGCGGCTTCACCTGCGAATGGTCGTCCTGCAAGGGACGACTGAGAGTGACCTGCAAGAGGGGCCCGGCCACTACGACGCCGCCTCGGGCGAGAACACAGGGTTACCTGGAATGGGGAAGGTGATCGGCGTTGCAGGGCACCGGACGACGTTCCTGCACCCGTTCCGTCACATCGACGATCTCCGCTCCGGAGACAACGTGTACCTCGAGATGCCGTACGGCACCTTCCGCTACACCGTCTACTACCACAAGGTGGTCGCGTCGAACGACTGGTCGATCCTCAGAGCCCGTCCGTTCGAGAAGCTGATCCTGAGCGCGTGCCATCCCCTGTACTCGGCGTCCCACCGGTGGGTCGTCTTCGCCCGACTCGCTGGCGAGTCGCTGCGCAGCACGGCCGTCTGAGGCGGGCGGGTCTCAGCCCCGCCGTACGCCGAAGTCGGTCGTCACGATCGTCGTCGGTTCTCCTCCGAACGCGCCGGGCGCCGAATTGAAGTGGGCCACCGAGATCCCGATCTCACGCCAGGCGGGATTCAGGATGTTCGCACGGTGCTCGGGCGAGTTCATCCAGATCTTCATCGCCGTTCGCGGCCCGACGGTCGGCGAGCTCCAGAGGATGTTCTCGCCCACCGCCCAGTAGCCGTGTTGCGGCGGGTACCAGTGCTCGATGCGGACCCAGAACGGCGCGCCGTTCTTTGAGTCGTGATCGAAGAACCCGTAACGCCCCATCTCCAGGTTGTGCTCTCGAGCGGAGGCGTTCAAGAGGCGAGAGTCGTCGAGAGGCGCCAACCCGTGTGCCTCCCTGATCACGTTCATGGTGCCGAGCAGCTGCTGGGCGAAGCTCGACCGCGTCGATGCCGCGCTCGCGGTCGGAACGAGGACTGCGGCCAGCAAGAGCAGCGCTCCAGCACGCGCGCCGAGTGTCAGGACGCGGTGGAAGCCGGGCGGCCGTTTCCGTCGAGTCGAGCTGGCGATGGGAAAAATGCTACAGACTCCGCGTCGATCGTGTCCTGGACATATCGGCTGCATGCGTCCCCCGTCGACCACCGATCCGTCCAGCGTGAAGGAGTTGACATCGGGGCGGCGTATCGAAGCGTCGGATGCTCTCGACGTATGGGCAGGTAAAGGACGAGGTGGCAGTCGTATTCTCTACGGCGTGGACGTGTCCTCGTTGTTGATTCGCGCGCGGCGGGATCTGCGCGCGCTGTTCGGCAGCCGCTCGAGACCACGCGATCCGGTCGAACGACGCGTCGCTGAACGACGGTCCGGTCGCGACAGGCGTGTCACGACAGCCTCCGAACGCCGGTGGGCCGCAGACCGCCGCTGGAACATCGAGCGGCGCGGCAGCGGCGACCGGCGGCTCGGCTCAGACCGCCGCGTACAAAACAGCTCGAGATAGCACGCCGGAGGTCAAAGCTTCCAGACCTTATCCGAGGCGGTGCCCGCCGCGCCGGTCGCATTGCGGAAGTCCACTACGACACGTGCCCGTTCCACGATCTCCGCGTAATCGATGCCCGAATGAGCGGTGACGATGACTACGCAATCGTAGGCGGCCGGGTCGAGCTCGACCGACCGAAGGCCGAGCCCGGGTAGCTCGGGCACGTATGGATCGTGATACGAGATGTCCGCACCGCCCTTGCCGAGTAGATCGATCACCTTGACGGCGGGCGACTCGCGCATGTCGCCGAGGTCCGCCTTGTAGGCGACTCCTAGCACGAGCACCCGGGAGCCCTTGAGGGAGAGCTCAGCGCCGTGGTTGAGCGCCTGGGAAACGACGGAGCGGCAGTAGTAGGGCATGTTCTCGTTGACCTTGCCGGCGAGCTCGATGAACTCGGTGTAGAAGCCGTACTCGCGCGCCTTCCAGGTCAGGTAGAACGGATCGATCGGAATGCAGTGACCGCCGAGCCCCGGCCCTGGATGGAAGCTCATGAAGCCGAACGGCTTGGTCGCCGCGGCGTCGATCACCTCCCAGACGTCGATCCCCATCCGGTCGCAGAGCTGGGCGAGCTCGTTGACGAGCGCGATGTTGACCGAGCGGAAGATGTTCTCGAGCAGCTTCGTGAGCTCCGCAGCCTCCGGTGTGGAGACCCGGTGCACCTCGTCGACCGCAGTCTCGTACAGCGCGGCGGCGCGCTCGGTGCAAGCTGGAGTGATCCCTCCGACCACCTTCGGGACGTTCTTCGTCGTCCAGTCTGTGCGCCCGGGATCGACGCGTTCGGGCGAGAACGCGAGGTGGAAGTCCTCGCCGAGCCTGAGACCGCTCTCCTCGAGGATCGGCTGCACGATCTCGCGGGTCGTGCCCGGGTACGTGGTCGACTCGAGCACGATGAGATGACCAGCGCGCAGGCGCGCCGCGATCTGCTCGACGGCGCCGATCACGATCGAGAGGTCGGGCTCGCGCTGGCGCGAGAGCGGCGTCGGCAACGCGACGAGAATTGCATCTGCGTCGCGGAGCTCGTCGTAATCGGTCGTGGCGCGAAGGCCGCGGTCCTTCACGAGCGCGGCCAGGGTCTCGGAGGGAACATCCTCGATGTAGCTCTCGCCCCGGTTCAGCTGCGCGACGCGCTCCTCGCTGACATCGACGAGAAGCACACGGCGACCAGCTTCCGCGAACACCTGCGCAAGTGGGACGCCGACGTAGCCGGCGCCGACGATTGCGACGTCGTACGTTCGCCGTCTTGGGCTGCGCGGTCGGATGGAACGGCCGGTGATCGCGAGATCGCTCATCCGATGTTCTGGTACTCGCGGTCCTGCAGGCCGTGGCTGAACGCCCAGCGCGCTGCCTCGGTCCGGTTGGAGATTCCGAGCTTCCGGTAGATGTTGGTGAGGTGGAACTTCACCGTCTGCTCGGTGACCCAGAGCTCCTTCGCGATCGCCTTGTTGGCGAGGCCGCGCGCGACCGCCTTCATGATCTCGAGCTCGCGCGTTGTGAGACCAGCGGCGAGCCCCGCAGTGTCCTCGTCGATTCCCGGGAGGCCCAGGGCGTGGTAGGCGGTGCCGTCGACGGCCTGGCGGATTGCCGAGCCGAGATCGCGCGGGTCGACGCTCTTGACGATGTACCCGCAGGCGCCGCGCTTGAACGCAGACTGAATCTGCTCCGGATCCGCGCCCATCGAGCACATGACCACGTGCACCGCCGGGAAACGACCGCGGAGCCGGTCGAGGCACGCGAGCCCATCGAGCCCCGGCATGCGCATGTCCAGCAGCACAACCTCGGGCTGCGTCTGACCGACCAACGGCAAGATCTCGGTTCCGTGATGGGCTTCGGCAACGATCTCGAAGCCACCATCGAGCTCCAGTACCTGGCGAACACCGGCCAGCAATAGGGGGTGATCGTCAGCAATCAGGATTCGGATAAGACTCATCGTGCTCGTTCCTCCCCGTCCGCAGGTGAACATGTCGATCCAGTGAAGAGAGACGCCGTCGAGGCGGACGCGAACCGCATCGCGTCTTATGCCCGAGTTTGAATCTCAACACCGCAGTTGTGCCACCGCCTCCCTGTCTGCAAGGTCGGCGGCTAAACGAACCGTAGGCAAGCTCTTGCCAGACTTCTCCTGGCCGAAAGTCCAGGTTCACACGACCTACGGACCTGACGAATGTCGTGCGCGCCGCCGCCTCTCCCGACAGTTCCGCCCAACGGAAGGTGTGGTTCGGACATCCCTCGGCGCCGTGGGGCCAGGCCCGAACCCTACAAACGTCCGTTGGCGGGGCGCCGTGCCGCTCGTACTCTCGATCCGACCAGCCGGAGCCGTGCGGCCGGAAATGGCCGTTTTGGCGTCCCGCACAGTGGTCCGCTTGAGGAGGGGCGTGCCCCGCTCCCCGTTTGCCCCAACGGGGCACGCGCTCTCCTCGCGCTCTTCCTCGACCGGTTTCGGCAATCCGGTCGGCGCTCTCCCACGTAGATTCCTCTACGCCGAGTGAAGGTCACGGCACCCGGGCCCACCGCGACAGTCTGTAGCGTATTGGTCCAGCGCTTCAAATCATGTGGGGAAGGAGCTAGTGCCAAGGCGGTCCCAGGACGGAGGCTCGGTGTTGTCGGAGCGGGAGCGGGGACTCGTACCTGGACGGAGCATGGACAAGGACGTCGACCCAAACATTCCTCCCGACGAGGTCCCGCCCCGTGAGGACCCGGCCGAGCACGCGCGTCGGCTCGCGTTCCAGCTGCGAAGCGAGCCAGGTCTCGAGGGGGTCGCAGAGTCGCTCGAGGCGCTGAGCTTGCAACTCGATACGGCGAGGCGTCGGCTCGTGCGCTTCGGGTTCGACCTCCACGACGGCGTCCTCCAGGACGTCGCCGCTCTCGGCACCGACCTCCATCTTTTCCACGACCAGCTCGCGGTGTCGCTCGCCGGCCATGAGCACGCAACCCGGCTGGCCGGCCGCGTCGAAGACGTGATCGCGCGGCTTGTCGTCATCGACAAGAGCCTGCGTGAGCTCGCCACCTCGGCGGAGTCGTCGTCGCTTCTCCGCGGGCCGCTGACCTCGACGCTCGAGGCCGCGGCGCTCTTGTACGAGGGGTCGCTCGCGATCGATCTGAACCTCAATCGCGAGCTCGACGATGTGGCTCTGACGGACTCGCAGCGTATCGCTCTGGTCCGGATCGTTCAGGGCGCGCTCGCCAATGTTGTACAACACAGCGGCGCCACGACGGCAACGGTATCGGCGCGTTGCTTGTCGGAGGGCGTCGAGGCCGAGATCAGAGACGACGGGACGGGCTTCGACATCCAGCCCACACTGCGCCAGGCGGCGGACAACGGTCGCATCGGGCTCGTCGCGATGCGCGAGCGTGCCCGCATGCTCGGTGGGGAGTTCGGAATCGAGTCCAAGCCGGGGGGGCCGACGCGTGTTCGAGTGCTGCTGCCGTACTGGCGCCCGGACCCCGTCCGCTGAGCCCGCCCGCGGGGACGCCGCTTTCGTCTCGCTCGTTCGCGAACGCCGTACTAGCCGATTGAAGGGCAGACGCCCGAGCTTTGTGAGGCAGACGGGAGCCCGCGGCCTTCGTCGCGCGGAATTCGCCGCTTAGCTTCTCGCGAAGGAAGTGTTCGCCAAAAATCGGCTTCCCCAGGGGCGGACAGTTCCGAGGCGACCTCTACGTTGGTCGGGTGACTCCTGGCCGTGCGCAGGCTGGCCCGCCAACCGACCTGGACGTACCGTCTTAGCCATGGGGGGAAAGACCTATTGGATCGAGACGCAGTCGGCGGAGCCGCGCGCAGCGACGATCGTTCGACGCGCCGAGGCGCCGTCCCAACTGGAGCTGAGGCAACGGACGGCAGTCCTCGTCGCCTGCAAGAACGGTGAGGCGACGATCGGCAACGTCGTTCGCTCCGTCGGCGCTCAAGCCGACGTATTCGTCGTCTCTGACGGCTCGGACGATCAGACGGTCGAGGAGGCGAAGCGGGCCGGGGCGCGCGTACTTGATCGCGAGGTCAGCGGCGGAAAGCCGGACGCTCTGCGCGCGGGCAATCTCGCCTTTCGGCTAGGAGAGTCGTACGACTATGTCGCCGTTCTGGACGACGACACGACGATCGAGCCCGAGTACGTCGAGAAAGTACTAATCAAGATGGATGCCGACCCCAAAATAGCGGCGGCGTCTGGCCGGATAGATTCCGTGTGGGATCATCGTCGCCGGTGGAACGTTCTGATCGCAATGCGAGCGTTTATGTACTGGTCATACCAGACGACGATCAAGCGTGGTCAGAATGCGTTCAAGGTAGTCAACGTCATTTGCGGCGCGAATACGGTGTTCCGCGCAGACGTCTTCGGCAAGCTGATCGAGGACGACGCGCCGTATGCGATCGACGACATGTACTGGCTGGCAGAGATCGTCCGCCGGCAACTCGGCCGGGTCGCGTACGTCCATGAGGCTCGATCCTGGACGATGGATCCACACCGGTTCAGCGACTGGTATCGCCAGACGGTTCGGTGGTCTTGGGGTCAATTCCAATCGATCCGAGGACACCGCCTCGGCTGGCCGATCTCGCGGGACCCGGAGAAGCGCTTCCGCTTGCGGTTCTCGTGGTTCGACACCGCGTATCTTGCGCTGCTGCTCGACTGGGCGCCGTACATGCTCGAGCCGCTTCTCGTTCCGATCATCGCGCTGCTCCTCAGCGGCTGGGTCGACCCGATCTGGTTCCTCATCTACTACGTCGGGATGAGCTACCTGTGGATCGGGATCGCCTCGATCGCGCTCAGGAAGCCACGGCTCATCGTGCTGGCGCCGGCGATCATGCTGCTCGACCTCGTGTATCGAGTCACGATGATGCACGCACTTATCAAGACGATTGCTCGCCCCACCATTGCAACCTGCAAGTGGGACTCTCCGACGCGATTCGAAGCCGAGGAGGTGGCGAGTGATCCAAGCCGCGCCGCGTGATCAGGGTCATCCGCGCGCACACGCACCTGTTCGATGTCTCAAAACCTTCCGAGGACAGAGGAGTCTGACGTGAAAGTACTCATCACCGGCGGAGCGGGCTTCATCGGCTCGCACCTCACGGAATTACTGCTTGCCTCCGGCGAAGAGGTCTATGCTCTCGACGATCTCTCGACCGGGTCGCTCGCCAATATCGCCCGGTTCACCGACGATCAGCGCTATCACCTCGTGATCGACACCGTTCTCCATCCGGCGGTGGTCAACGAGCTCGTGAACAAGGTGGATGTCGTCTACCACCTGGCTGCAGCCGTCGGCGTGAAGACGATCGTTGAGCAGCCGGTGAGGACGCTCCGCGTCAACCTCGAAGGCACAGAGACCGTGCTCGCCGCGTGTTGCACGTTCAACAAGCCGGTGCTCGTCGCGTCGACGTCAGAGGTCTACGGCGACCACCGCACGGAGGAGCCGCTTCGCGAGACCGCCCGCCGGATCTACGGCGCGACGACGCAGAAGCGTTGGGCCTACGCCGACTCGAAAGCGATGGACGAGTTCCTGGCGCTCGCGTATCACGAGGAGCACGACCTCAAGGCCGTGATCGTGCGGCTCTTCAACACGGTCGGCCCGCGGCAAACCGGAATGTACGGCATGGTCGTGCCGCGGTTTGTCGAGCGTGCCCTCGCGAACGACGAGATCGAGATCTACGGTGACGGTCACCAGACTCGATGCTTCTGCCACGTCGAGGACACGATCCGCGCGCTGCGCGATCTGATGACCGACATCGAGCGCACCGCGGGGCAGATCTACAACGTCGGCGCCAACAACCAGATCTCGATCTTGGGGCTTGCAGAGCGGATCAAGGAGTTGACCGGATCGACCTCGACGCTCGCACACATCCCGTTCAGCGAGGTCTACGGCACCGGCATCGAGGACATGCTCCATCGCGTTCCGTGCACCGACAAGGTGCGCGAGGCGATCGGCTGGGCGCCTCGGCACTCGCTCGTGGACATTCTCGAAGATGTCATTACAGACGTTGCCGTGAGAGAGAGGGTCGCGGCATGAGGAAGTTGCTCTTCCTTCTGGTCGTCGGCCTGGCCGCGTTTGCGGCCGGCCCGGCCGCCGCTGCGATCGAAGTAACGATCACTAGCCCGGCGTCGGCGGCGCACGTCGGCGACATCGGCACCGTCGTGCCGGTCCAGGCCACCGCGTCGGCGACCTCGGGCATCTACGGCGTCCAGCTGAACGTGGACGGTCAGCCGTATCCGAACGCGGCGACATGGGACAGCACGCCGACCGGCCAGTACCTGTACGAGATCGACTGGAACACGACCGGCCTCGCGGCCGGCACGCACCTGCTGTCGGTGACGGCGATGGACTGGTCCGTGCCGTTCCCTGAGGGCGCGACGCAGGAATCCGACCCGATCACCGTCGACGTCGGTCCCGCCTTTCCGACAATCTCGCTCTCTGCTCCAGCGTCGTTCACGTTCGTTCACGGCTCGAGCGTGCCCGTCGCGGCCGCGTTCACGAGCGCAGCGAATCCGCCGATCGTGCAGTTGTCGGCCGACGGCTCGTCGCTCGCGACGACCTTGGGCTCCGGCACCGCGACGGCAACCTGGAACTCGACCTCGGTGTCGGACGGCGCGCACACGATCGCTGCCTCGATCGTCGATGCGCGCGGCAAGTCGGCGTCGACCTCCGCGACCGTGACGGTGGACAACACTCCTCCGTCGACATTCATCGTCACCCCAGCCGCCAATAGCTTCTTCACGGACTCGCTCGCGGCGACCGCACATGCATCGGATGCCTACGGGGTCGCAAGCGTGCAGTTCGCGATCGACGGCGTGCCGGCGGGCGGCGCACTGACCTCTCCCGACGGTGGAAGCGGCTTCAACTACTCCTCGACGCTGAGCCTCGCTTCGCTCACGTCGGGGGCGCACCAACTCACCGCGGTCGCAACAGATATGGCCGGCAACGTCAGCACGACTGCGCCCGTGACGTTCTCGATTGGGATCGCCCCGCCGGCCGTCTCGATCTCGATCCCGCCGGACTGGACGTTCGCGCATGGCACGGTGTCGGTGGTTGCGAACGTCACCGGCGGAGCCCAGCCCGACTCGGTCCAGCTCTATGTGGACGGCGTCGCGACCGGTTCGCCGGTCACTGCGAGCCCGTACACGTTCTCGTGGGACACGACCAAGGTCGCCGACGGCTCGCACACGCTCGTCGCGACGGTCACCGACGCGCAGGGCCGGACGGCGTCCTCGCCGACCATCCACCAGACGGTGGACAACACGGCGCCGTCGACCTTCGTGATCGCGCCCCCGGCAGGCTCGTTCTTCCAGGGCTCGATGCCGGTGAGCGCGCACGCGTCCGACGCGTACGGCGTCGCGAGCGTGCAGTTCGCGATCGACGGTGCGCCGGTAAGCTCGCCGCTCACGGCTCCCGACGGCGGCAGCGGATACACCTACTCGGCGACCCTCAGCCTGGCCGGGCTCACGAACGGCGCACACTCGTTGACCAGCATCGCGACCGACGGCGCAGGCAATACGACGACCTCGGCGCCCGTCTCGTTCACGATCGGCACAGGCCCCGCGACGGTCGTCGTGACGACACCGCCCGACTGGTCGCTGGCGAGCAAGATCGTTCCCGTCACGGCGACGGTGACCGGCGGCAGCCCACCGTTCACAGTGACGCTGCTCGTCGACGGCGTCGCGACCACGATCGTGCCGACGGTTGCCGGGAGCACCTACACCTTCGGCTGGGACACGACGACGTTGAGCAGCGGTACGCACACGATCCAGGTCTCGGTCAAGGGCAGTGACAACCTCACGGCGAGCTCGGCGGTGCTCCACGAGACCGTCGACAACACGGCGCCCACCGCCGTGATGTACCAGCCGACGTTGCTGCCGGGCTACACCTATGCGCGCTCGAACGGGCCCACGACCTTGCAGGTGCACGCCTCGGACGCCTACGGCGTCAAGTCGGTGCAGTTCACCGTCGACGGCGCCCCGGTCGGCGCGCTGCTCACCGCGCCCGACTCCGGCCAGCAGTACCTCTACTCGCTCAGCTTCGACACCTCGACGCTCGCGCCCGGGATGCACTCGATCTCGGCGGTCGTGACCGACCAAGCGGGCAACATCACTACGGCGACCCCGATCTCACTCAAGAGCGGCCCGCTCGTGTACGTGCCGGTGCTCAACTACCACGGGATCGAGGGGCCGCTCGACACGGCTCCCGACGTCTACGACCAGACAGCCGCGGAGGCCGACGGGCAGCTCGCCTACCTGCAGGCGAACGGCTACCAGTCGATCACCGTCGAGCAGTACCAGACCTGGCTCACGAGCGGCGCCCTGCCGGCCGGGGTGACCAAGCCGGTGCTGATCACCATCGACGACGGCCTCACCGACGAGCTCGCCTGGGACCCGCTGCTGCAGAAGTACGGTTTCAAGGCGGTCCTTTACGCGGTCACCGGCTTCGCCGACAACACCACTCCGGGCAGCAATGATCCGACCGGGAACATGTCCTGGGCCCAGCTCCAGGCCTTCGCGGCGAACGGCCGCTGGGAGATCGGCTTCCACGCCGGCCAGTACGGCCACGGCGACTACAGCGAGACCGCGAACACGATCAAGCTCAGCAGCACCCAGACGCAGAGCTACGCCACGACCTGCTGGACGTACTACAACTGCCTCGGCACGATCACCACCACCACCGGGACGGGCAGGAACAAGAAGACCACCACCGCACCCGAGACGCCGGCGCAGTTCGAGTCGCAGGTCAGCGCGGAGATCACGGCCGGAATCACCGAGCTGAAGGCGAAGATCCCCAGCGCGAGCCTGATCTCGTGGGCCTGTCCCTGGAACGCCTGCGGACAATGGACGAACTTCTACAACGACGCCTCCGGCACCGTGCAGTCTTGGTTCCCCGGCTTCGCCGCCTCCAAGTTCCCGATCGTGTTCATGCAGACAGACCCGATCACCTACGGGCTCGCCTCGGGCTCCGTCGGCCCGCTCAACGGCGACAACCGCCGCTACCGCTTCGAAGTCCACACCGACACCACGATCGCCCAGTTCGCCACCGCCCTCACCGACCCCGCCTTCGCGAACAACTGATGCCGAGGCGCGCCCTGATCGCATGGGCCCTCGCCGGGGCGGCTCTGCTGGCCGGCACCGCCGGCGCGGCGACCGTCCAGCCGGTGACGTGGGCCACGCAGACCTGCACCTCGCTCTCGACCTGGCAGCACACACTTGCGCGGCGCACGGCCGCGCTAGGCCAGAACCACCCGGCAACCACCCACCGGCAACTGCTCGCCACGCTCGCCCTGCTGCGGACGGACGGAGCCGAGCTGGGGAAGACCATCGACCTCGCCGGAACGCCCGCGGTACCGCAGGGCCCGGCGATCCAGGCCACGATCAAACAGAGCATCGCCGTGTTCAACCTCGCCCTCGCCCGAGACATCCAGCGAGCCGCCAGCCTCAGCGTCTCGGCTGAGGTCGCGACGATCACCACCCAAAGCAAAGCCGTCGGCTCCGCCTTCATCCATCTCGGCACCACCTACCACCAGCCCCTGCTCGACCAAGCGATCGACCAGGTACCCAGCTGCGCCCTCGTACACGGCTAGCTGTAGGACCCGAGCAGGTTGGTTCTGCTGACCGGGGGTTGGTGGCCGAGGGCTGAGTGTCGGTCGCGATGGTTGTAGTGCCAGAGCCAGCCGTCAAGGGCTTGGTGCGTTCGTGGCTGGTGCGGTAGATCGCGCCGTAGGCCCAGCCGTTGAGCATGGTGCGGATGAAGCGTTCGGCTTTGCCGTTGGTCTGCGGTCGGCGGGGCCGAGTGCGGAGGTGTCTGATGCCTAGCGTGCGGCAGCAGATTGCGTGGACGGTGGAGATGTAGGCGGAGCCGTTGTCGGTCAGGACGCCTTCGACGCTGATGCCGTGTCGTTGGTAGATAGGCGACGGCGCGGCGGAGGAAGCCGGTCGCGGTCGTCGCGCGTTCGTCGTCGAGGACTTCGGCGTAGGCGAGGCGGCTGTAGTCGTCGACGGCGACGTGGACGAACTCCCAGCCGGTAAGGCCACGGCGGCTGCCGGTGCCGTCATTGCGGCGTGGCCGGCCCTTACCGGGCAGGCGACCGCCGACGCGTTTGCCGGCGCCGCCCTCGATCCGGCCGAGCTTCTTGATGTCGATGTGAACGAACTCGCCGGGTCGTGAGCGCTCGTAGCGCACGGGCTGCTCGAGCCCGATCCGGCCGAGCTTGCCCACGCCGTTGCGCTTCAGCACTACCGACACCGTTGAGAGCGGCATCGCGAGGTCTCAGCGATCTCAGCCGCCGTCATCCGCAACGGCGCAGCCCGACGATCACCGCCACCCGCTCCGGCGTGGTGCGGTTCGCGACCCGCCTGGGCGCCGAAGAACGATCAACGAGACCGGCTTCGCCGGCCACCCGATACCTACCCGCCCATTTGCGGGCACAGCGCACACTCACACCGGCCGCCTCAGCAGCCGCCCTCAGCGTCCAGCCTTGCTCGAGCACACGCTCCGCCAGCAGCCTGCGGCCACTCCAACTGAGAGCCGCGTTACGGTGAAGCCTCATCCGGGTCGCCTCCTTGGATCTGGTTGCCTTCGACAGCTCCCAGCCTCCCAAGGCGGCCCGGATGAACCAACGGCTTAGGAACTACACTTAGGCGGAGAGCGTTCGCAGCCGAAAGCCGCCGTGGTACTCGTACCACGCGCTTCGCTCGAGCGGTTCAGCGCGCGAAGCCGGGATCCGTAAGCGCTGCAAAGGGGTGCGTGCACACGTCGGGTGGCCAACCCGCTTCGCTCCGGCTTCGAGACGCACACCTGCTGATCGTCGCTCGCCAAATGGCGGTCGTTGCCGTGTCGGGAAGACCTCAACCTTCGACTTGATCGTGGTCTAGGTGAGGCTAGACCACCGGTAAGCGCAGTTGTTTTCCGGAGGCCTAGGTTGCGTGAGAAGTCGGACTCCCGAGTCGGAATTGCGACCAGGGCTTCCGAGGACGCTTTTCGAAAGCCCTCAACGGGCGGAGGTACCAAATGAAGCGAAAGTCGTTTTCCCGGAGGACATGGATCCTCCTCGGCGTCCTCGTCGTTGCTCTCGCGGCGGCCGTGGGCGGCTATGCCTTCTTCTCGACCACGGGCACCGGCTCCGGCACCGCCGCGGTCGGGAACTCGACGGCCGGATCGATCACGGTCGTCGGCACGGCGGACGGCAAGCTGCTTCCCGGCGGCACCGTTCCGGTCAGCTTCACCGCGACCAACGCGGCGTCGTACAGCCAGAAGCTCAACGGGATTCACTTGGAGAGCGTCTCGGTCGAAGGGAGCCCGGCGGACTGCGACCCGGCTGACTTCACGATGGCGACGGACGTCGTGGTAGGAAGCGACGGCACAATCGCAGGCAGTACGGGCCCGGTTGCGATCACCGAGCAGGGGACCCTTGCGATGGCCGACACCGCCGTGAGTCAGGACGGGTGCCAGGGCGCGACCCTGGACCTGACCTTCACCACGAGCTGATCGACCCAGCACAGCAGGGGCGGGCGGCATTGCGGCGCCGCCCGCCCCGTCTCCCACAGAAACCCACACACCCAGACGAAAGGCAGACGAGGCGAGAACGATGAGGAAGCGGTTCGGAAAGAAGACGGCGGCGGCGGTGACCTTCCTGGTCGCAGCGCTCGCCTTCGCCGCAGCCGGCCTCGCCTACTACACGACAAGCGGCACGGGGAACGGCTCGGCGGAGCTCGTCCACGCCCAGAACCTCACCGTCACGCCGGCGGATCCGGTGCCGGCCGCCTCTCTCGTGCCCGGGAGCTCGACCTCGGTCGAGGCCACGGTGCACAACCCGAACACCTATTCGATCCACGTTCACGCGTTCGTCCTGAACCTCGGACAGTCCAGCGACGGGATCACGAACGACCAGCCCGGCTGCTCCTCGGGCGGCAACACGGGCGACAGCACGAGCAGCGTGACGTTCAACGGGCCTGTCACAGACGGCGGCTCGGACTTCGTCTTCGCGCCCGGCGACACCGATTTGACCCTTCCCGGCGCGCTCACCATGCACACCTCCGCGGAGGATGCGTGCCAGGGCGCCGATTTCACCGTCTACCTGCAGGCAGCGAACTCCTAAGGCCTATTCGATGAAGCGCCGACACTCCAAGATCGCGACCCGGATCATCGTCGCCGTCGCCGTGCTCGGACTGGTCGGGGCGGTGTCGGGCCTTGCGCTCGCCAAGCCCAGCGCCAGGAAGGCCTCGCCGCCGACGCCGAAGATCACGTCGCATCCGACCGATCCGACCAAGTCCACGACGGCGACCTTCGCGTTCAAAGACTCGAAGTCGGGCGTCTCGTTCCAGTGCTCGCTCGACACGGGCGCATTCCTCGCCTGCACGAGCGCGAAGGTCTACACCGGCCTTGCGGACGGGAAGCACAAGTTCCGGGTCCGCGCAGTGCAGGGCGGCGCCCAGAGCGGCGCCGACAGCTGGACCTGGACGATCGACACGGCCGTGCCCCCGCCGCCGACGTTCACCTCGAAGCCCCCGAACCCGTCGCCGTCGCTCCACGCCTCGTTCCGGTACACGGACGCCCAGCGCGGGGTCGGCTTCCTCTGCAAGCTCGACGGAGCCGCGTACCGCTCATGCGGCAACTCGCGCGACTTCGACGGCCTCTCGCAGGGCTCGCACACCTTCTTCGTGGAGGCGCGTGACCGCGCAGGCAACACCTCGACGCCCGCGTCGTACACCTGGCTCGTCGACACCCTGCCGCCGCCCACGCCCTCGTTCGTCCCGCCGCTCCCGCCCAACCCGAGCGCGCCGGGATCGATCACCTTCAAGTTCACGGACAGCGAGTCGGATGTCGCGTTCCAGTGTCGCCTCGATCACAACGACGCTGCATCGTTCGCGAGCTGCTTGAGCCCGGACGCCTTCACGATCGCCGTCGGTACGCACAGCTTCGACGTGCGCGCGGTGGACGGGGCCGGCAATCGCTCCGGCTTCATCCGGTACACGTGGGTCGTCCAGGCGGCGGATCCGGGCGTGCCCTTCACGATCACGGGCAACGCGAGCGGCCTGCTCTATCCGGGCGCCGCGCCCACGCCGATCGCGATCACCTTCCACAACCCGAACAACGTTCCGATCTACGTGACCGGGCTCACCGTGACCGTGGTCGTGCACAGCACCAACGTGAACTGTGACAGCGACAACATCGCCCTCGCGCAGTCGAATCTGTCGAGCTCGATCATGGCGACGGTTCCCGCCAACGGGACGGCCACGCTGCCCGCCGGTAGCGCGACAGCGCCGACGATCCAGCTCGTCAACCTGCCGACCGACCAGAACCCGTGCAAGAACGCCACCTTCACCCTCAACTACAGCGGGAGCGCGCACTCATGAACCGCAGGCCCGCCACCTCCCCGATCCTCGGCGCCGCTGCGGGCGTTGCGAAGGCGATCGTCCTCCCCGCTGCTCTGGTTGCCGTTGCGAGCGTGCGGCTGCAGGCGCCGGAGCGCGAGCGGTCGGCCGGCGCGCCGCCTGCGAAGCCCCCGATCGAGCCTCCGGTGTCGTTCGCCGGCGGCGGGGGCTCGGCGCCTCCGCCCCGCGGCAACGGGCACGGCTGGCCGCGCCGGTTCATGGTGCTTCTCGGCGTCCTTGCCGTCGCCCTGGTCGGCGTCGGCGCGTGGTCGTTCTGGTCGGCCGGCGCGAACTCGACCGCAGCGGCGAGCGCGTCCTCGCGCTTGATGCCCGGCGGGCACGTTCCCGTTCCGGCCAGGACGAGCCTCAGCGCGGGCGACAACCTGAGCCTCTCGTGGGCGCAGAACACCTTCCCCGACGTCTCGCCGCTCGGCGGCGAGACCGGCGGGAGCTACCTGATCTCGCGCTACGCCGAGGGCAGTGGGACGCCGTTCGGGCCTCCGAACTGCTCGTCGCTGATCAGCGGCTCGGCCGACCCGCTCGGCTGCACGGAGGATTCGGTCCAGACGGGGCACTGGCAGTACACCGTCACGCCCGCCTTCTACAACTGGCGAGGCGCCGAGAGCGGCAAGAGCGCGGTCGTCGTCGTTAGCCCGAACGCCCCGACGGCGGCGGCGCTCTCCAACGGCCTTGGCGTCGGCGACGCGTTCGTCAACACCTCCAACGCCGGAAGCGTCGACATCGACGTCGGCGTGCCGGCGACCTCGCTCTCGACCGACACGGTGCACGTGACGCTCGACGACGGGCACGGCAACACGGTCTCGGGCTCCCACTCGGCGACCGAAGGCGCGGGCACCGTGCACGTCGACGGGCTCGACGCGAGCGGCCTCGTCGACGGCTCGATCACGATCACCGCGAAGGTCACGAGCGCCCAGGGCGACGATTCAGGCGACAAGACCGGAGGCTTCACACTCGACACGACGGCGCCGCACGTGATCGTCACGGCCGACCGCAGCCCGGACTCGAACGGCTGGTACAACCACGCCGTCACGTTCAGTGCAAGCACCAGCACCGATACAAACGGGATCCAGAGTTGCGACGGCGACGTGGCCTACAGCGGCCCCGACGCGGCCTCCGGCCTGCAGGCGCTGCAGTGCCTCGACAACGCGGGCAACACCGGCGCCGGGTCGCTCGCCTTCAAGTTCGACAAGACGCGCCCGACGACCACGGCGGGGGTCGCTCCGATCATCCCCACCGGCAACAACGGCTGGTACAACACGACGCCCACCTACACGGTGACGGCCACGGACGCGACGTCGGGCGTCGCCTCGACGAGCTACGCGATCGGCGGCGGCTCGACGCAGTCGTACGGCGGGCCTTTCCCGCTTCCGGACGGCTCGTACAAGAACAGTTACTGGTCACTGGACGTCGCGGGCAACATCGAGTCGACGCACACGAGCGGGACTATCAAGGTCGACACCGTCAAGCCCTCGACCACGCTCACCTTCAATCCGGCCGGCCCGAACGGAAGCAACGGTTGGTACGACAACAGCAACCCGACCTTCACGCTGGCCGCGACCGACGCGACCTCCGGCGTGGCGACGACCAAGTACCAGATCGACGGTGGCGCGGTCCAAACCTACAGCGGTGCGGTCACGGTTCCCGACGGGATCCACACGATCACCTTCTGGTCGGTCGACGTCGCCGGCAACGTCGAGAACGCGGGCACCGCGAACATCCAGGTCGACACGGTGGCTCCGACGAGCTCGTTCGCCGTCAGCCCGGCCTCGCCCGACGGCTCGAACGGCTGGTACGTCACGACGCCCACCTTCACCCTGTCCGGAGCCGACGGGCTCTCCGGGCTCGACGCGCTCAAGTACCAGATCGACGGCGGCTCCACGCAGACCTACGGCGGCGCGGTGCCGATCCCGGACGGCACGCACACGATCACCTACTGGGCCGTGGACAAGGCCGGCAACGTCGAGGGCGCACACACGACGGCTGCGATCAAGGTCGACACGGCCAAGCCTTCGACGGGAATCACCGTCAATCCAACGAGCCCGAACGGCACGAACAACTGGTACGACGGCAGCGCTCCGACCTTCACCTTGAGCGCGTCCGACCCGGCACCGGGCTCCGGCGTCGCGACAACGAAGTACCAGATCGACAACGGCAGCGTCCAGACCTACAGCGGCGCCGTCACGATTCCCGACGGGCTGCACACGGTCAGCTACTGGTCGGTCGACGCCGCGGGCAACACCGAGGGCACGCACACCACTGCGACGATCAAGGTCGACACGGCCAAGCCGTCCACGACGCTACTGATCACCCCGAATGCGCCCAACGGCTTGAACGGCTGGTACAAGACGAACGCGCCGACGTTCACGCTCACCGGCACCGATGTGGGCGGATCGGGCGTCGCTAGCACCAGCTACCAGATCGACGGCGGCGCGACGATCCCCTACTCCGGCGTCGTGACGGTGCCCGAGGGCCTGCACACGGTCAGCTACTGGTCGACCGACGCCGCCGGCAACGTCGAGACGGCGCACACCACCGCGCAGATCAAGGTCGACGTCACGAAGCCGACCGACACGCTCTCGTTCAGTGCCGCGACCGGCGCGTTCCTCTCCGGCACCACGATCTACTTCAAGGGCAACTCGACGTCAGGCTCGATCAGCCTGGTCGACACCGTCGCCGACGCGGGTTCCGGCGCCGCCTCCGCGACCTTCCCGACCACGATTTCGGCCAGCCGCTGGAGCGTCACGGTCGGCGGCATCGTGTCGACACCGTCAGGCGGCCCGTTTGCGGCTCTCTTCGGCTGGTCGGGCGGCACGCCTGGGACGCCGAGCCCAATCACGATCTCGAGCCAGGACAACGCAGCCAACGTCTCGACCGGCACCGCGCTTACGTTCGTGAACGACAGTACGGCCCCGACCGGAGGCGCGCTGACGGTCAACGGCTCGACGTCCAACACCACGACGACGAAGACGACGTTCCCGATCAACGGCCGCACCGACTACACGGACGCGGGCTCGGGGCTCGTGTCGAGCGCGCTGACTGTCCAGTCAGAGACTCTCACCGGCAGCACCTGCGGCTCTGCCGGCTCGGGCGGCCCGTTCATCTCGCCGACGACGATCACCGGGACGACCCAGCCCGCGGGTATCGTGTCCGGGTTCTGCTACCTCTACGTGCTCACCGGCACCGATCACGTCGGCAACGTCGCCACCCTCAGCAGGACTGTTACCGTCAAGACGTTGAACATCACGATCAGCCACTCAGGGTTCCTCGGCACGGACACCATCAGCGGGTCGACGAACGTGAGCACCGGGTCGGTGACGGTCAACATCTATGCGGGATCGACCGCGACTGGAACGATTCTGCTGACCCTGACAGACTCCAGCGTCACCAGCGGCAGCTACTCGGTCAACACGAGCGCCCTGACCCACAACACGACATACACGGCGCAGGCGAGACAGACCGACGGCGAGGGGACGACGAGCAACCAGCCGACGATCACCTTCTCGGGGGCTTAGGAACACAATTGACCTCCCGGCGATACGCAGCGCTCGTGACCGCGGGCGCTGCGTTGCTTCTCGCAGCGCCCGCGGTCACGAGTGCGGCCCGGAAGCCGCCCACGGTCTCGATCGCGGTGACGAGCTTGAAGCTCCTCGACGACGACACGCGCAAGGTCACGTTCAAGGCGACGTCGAAGCAGCCGCTGAAGAAGTACTCCTGGAGCTTCGGAGACCCGTCGAGCGGAGCCCACAACCGGTCGACGTCGCCCCAGCCGGGGCACGTCTACGCAGCGCACAAGACCTATACGGTTACGCTCACCGCCACGACGCTGGCAGGTGCGCGAACATCCGCCACCTTCACGCTGAAGCTCTAGCGCCTAGCAGCGGTAACCGACGCCGAACACGGTCAGCCCGTCGTGGTTCCAACCGGCGAACTTCCCGGTTTGGGTGCCTTGGGCGACGTTGAAACAGGTACCTGCCGACGTCCCGAACCGCACTACGTACAGCGCGCCCGTCAAGCGGCGGGCCGTCGAGACCACACAGCCGGAGAGCTCGCCACCGCAGCCGCTCAGCGCGAGCCAGTTCACATAGTCGCGAATCGGAGTCGGCACGCTGGCCGCGTCGCTGGCAGAGGTCGGCTTGAACGTGAGGATCGCCCACGAGCCCAGGCCGGCGACGAGAGCCAATGCGACGAACCCGAAGATCCACTTCATGCCGCAAGCCTAGGACACGCGTCGGATTACGCAGTTCAACCGTCCCATGGCCCCGGCCCAGCCTTTCGACCAGCGCCGATGGGCCATTGATCTGCCACCATTTGTTCCGGTGAGCCAGCCGCCGAAAAGGGTCGGAGGTTCGAGACTGCAGCTGCACGGCCTGCTCTTCACCGCGGCCGGGCTCGTCCTGGTGCTGCCCCTGCTGGCCAATTGCGGCGGCGCACCGGCTTCGGAGGACTCTGCCCAGCCCTACCGTCCGGCACCGATCGGCATCACCAAGCCGGCCAAGCAACCGTCCTGCAAAGCCGCTCTCGACTCGCGGTCGACCAGCTCGTATGCCGCGGTCGTCCGCACGCTCGCCGTCGTTCGCGTACGGCCGGGCGGCGGGAAGGTGGTCGGCCGGTTCGGCGCCACCGATCAGAACGACTACCCGACCGTGTTCGGCATCGTGGGGAAGAGAGTCGACGGGCAGTGCAAGGCGACCTGGTACCACGTGGAACTTCCGATCAAGCCGAACGGCAGTACCGGCTGGGTTCGGGCTGGCGCGGTGCGCACGTACGCGATCGCCTCGAAGGTCGTTGTACACCTGTCGACTCGACGCCTCGTCGCCTATCACGCCGGCAAGCCTGTTCTGCGGGCGCCCGTCGCAGTCGGCGCTCCTCAAAGCCCGACGCCAGTCGGCCGCTTCTACATCAACGAGCGGTTCATCCTCACGAATCCGAACGGCCCGTTCGGAGTGGCCGCCCTCGGCATCTCCGCGCACTCGGACGTACTGACCGACTGGGTGCAAGGAGGCCCGATCGCCCTCCACGGCACGGACGAACCGTTGTCCATCGGCCACGCAGACTCCCACGGCTGTGTGCGTCTATCCAACGCCGATATGCAGCGACTTCTCCCCTTCGCGCCGGCGGGGACACCAGTGCTGATCCAGCCGTAGCTGGTTGGAGCGCCTAGCATCGGCCTCTTGCAGGCCGAGTATGCCTCTAGAGTCGAGCCGGTGGAGGAACAGCTTTCAGCGTGGTTCGGCGAGAACGGAAGGGAGCTGCCCTGGCGGCTGACCACGGACCCGTACGCCGTTCTCGTGAGCGAGATCATGCTGCAGCAGACGCAGGTCGAGCGAGTGATTCCCGCGCTGGCTCGCCTGGCTCGAGCGGTGGCCGACGGTGAATGCGCTCGCTGCAGCATCGCCCGCTGACGCGATCCGCGAGTGGCAGGGGCTCGGCTACAACCAGCGCGCGCTCGTCACTCCACCGGGCGGCCTGCGCGGTCGCCGGAACGCGGCTGGCCGGACGATCTCACAGAGTTGCCGGGGGTCGGCCGCTACACGGCGGACGCGGTGCGGAACTTCGCGCTCGGCGAGGCCGTGCTTCCCGTGGACGTCAACGTGCGCCGGGTGCAGGAGCGAGCACCGGCCACGCGTTCGGGCCGCAGCACGCGGCGGCGCTGATGGACCTCGGCGCGACGGTCTGCCTCGCGCGCGTGCCGCGCTGCGGCGTCTGCCCGCTCGCCGGGACATGTCCGTCGCGTGGGCGCCGCTACGAGCCGCAGCGCAAGCAGTCGCCGTTCGAGGGCTCGTTCCGCCAGCGACGAGCGGCGGTGCTGCGGCTCGTCGCAGAGGCGCCGCGACCGCTCGACGAGCTGGACGGCGAGGTGGTCGGCGCGCTCACCCGCGACGGGCTCGTCCGCGTCGAGAGCGGGCTCGTTGCTCTCCCGACCTAACTAGTTTCACGCGCGAGAACACCCCACCCAAGGGTGGGGAAGAGCTCCCAGGGCAAACGGTACCGGCACGGAGTGCCGTGTCTGTGCCGAATTCGCGCCGATCTACTCCTCGCGGCGGCTAGCGCTCCAGCAGCGCCACGGCCTGCGCGGCGAGGCCCTCGCCGCGGCCGGTGAAGCCGAGCCGGTCGGTCGTCGTCGCCTGCACCGAGACACGTTCGGGCTCGACGCCGAGGGCGCCGGCGAGCCGCTGCCGCATCTCGGCCCGGTGCGGCGCGAGCCGCGGCTCCTGGCCGATCAGCACGACCTGCGCGTTGACGAGCTGCCAACCTGCCTCCTCGACCTCGGCCCAGGCGCGCGCCAGCAGGCCGACCGAGTCCGCGCCGTCGAGCGACGGGTCGCCGGACGGGAACAGCGAGCCGATGTCGCCGAGCCCGGCGGCGCCGAGCACCGCGTCGGTGAGCGCGTGCGCGAGCACGTCGCCGTCGGAGTGGCCCGGCGAGCCCGCGAGGGTGGTCGATCCGCACTCCGCCGAGCACGAGCGGCGCTCCCGCCTCGAAGGCGTGCGCGTCGATCCCGATCCCGACCCGGAGCTCGCTCACAGGCCCAGAGCCTCCGGCAGCTCCGGCCAGCGAGTCAACCCTGAGCTCCGCCGCCGAAGCGTCCTGGAGGTAGCCCCCAGGGGCCTCGACGGAGATGGACCGCGACCATTCCGGCGGCCTGGCGGGCAGCACGTCGTTGTCGACGCGGTCGCCGACGTAGGCGCTCCTCGGCCGGATCGCAGCCGGCCTCCGCGACGAGCGCTTCGAAGAACGCCGGATCCGGCTTGCGCACGCCGAGCCGCGCCGACGACGCGACATAGTCGACCTCCCAGCCCTGCGCGCGCGAACCAGCTCTCGAGCTCCGCCGACTGGTTTCCGGCGACGCCGACGAAAAGGCCGCGCGCCCGGAGGTCGGCGATTGCGGGCAGCGCGTCGGGATAGAGATCCTCCGGCTCGTAGTAGGCCGGCGCGCCGGGCGACCGTCTCGACACCGAGGTAGTCGAACACGTGCCGGTGCTCCTCACCCCGCGCGATCGTCACGCCGATCGCGGCCCACAGCACGTGCGGACGCACGCCGACCGCGCTCCGCAACCCGCCGCCAGTAGCGCTCCTCGTCGACGAGCGTCTCGCCGACGTCGAAGAACACGGCTTTCAGAGAAGCCACGACTCGACGAGCTCGAGGTCGACCTTCGTTGTGACCTTGAGCAGCCGACGGTCGCCCGCCACCCACGTGACGCGACCGCCGCGCCGCTCGACGAGCGAGGCGCAGTCGGTCCCCTCGCCGAGCCCGACGCGCGCCGCAGCACGGGCGCGAGGAAGGCCTGAGGCGTCTGCACCGTCACGAGCGCGCCCCGGTCGACGGTCTCGACCACGACCTCGTCCCTCGACGCGCTTGACCGTGTCCGGGATCTCCAGGCCGGGAACCGCCCCGTCCCACCCCTCGCCGAGAGCCGTCAGCACACGCTCGAGCACGTCCTCGGGAAGGAACGGCCGAGCCGCGTCGTGGACGAGCACGACGACCGCGTCGTCGGGACACCTCGGCCAGCGCGAGCCTGACCGACTCGGCCCGCGTCGCACCGCCGGTCACGCACGGCGCGTCACCTTGCCGCAGCCGATCTCCTCGGCGAGGAGGATCGCCGGCTCCTCCCAGCCGGGCGGCGCGACGACGACGATCGCGTCGATCCAGTCCGAGTCGTCGAGCCGCCGCAGGCTCTCGGCGAGCAGGGGCAACTCGCCGAGACGAACGAACGCCTTCGGCTGCTCCGCCCCGAGCCGATCGCCGCTTCCCGCGGCCGCCACGATCGCCCAGGTCGTCAGACTAGACCGAGGCTGTTGCCGCCGTCGCCTTGGCCTTCGCCGGCCTTCTTCTTGGCCGGGCCGACGTCGGCGAGCACTTCCTCGAGCCACTCGGCGGCCTGCTCCTCGTCCATGTCCTTGGCGTACATCAGCTCGCTCGCGAGGATCTTCTTCGCCTTCACGAACATCTGCTTCTCGCCCGTGGAGAGGCCCTTCTCGTGGTCGCGCAGCGAGAGGTTCCGCACCACCTCGGCCAGCTCGAGGATGTCGCCGGTCTTCATCTTGTCGCGGTTGTGCTTGAAGCGGCGGTTCCAGTTCTTCGGCATCTCCGTGCTCCCGCCGGACAGCGCCTTGACGACCACCTCGACCATCTCCTCGTCGATCACCCAGCGGAGGCCGACACGCTCCGCGTTCTCGGTCGGCACGTTGACGGTCATGTCGTTGTGAAGGATCTGGATCGTCAGGTACTCGCGCTTGTCGCCCAGTACGTCGCGCATCTCCTTCTTCACGACCGTTCCTGCCCCGTGGTGCGGGTACACCACCTTGTCGCCGACGTCGAACAAAGCCCGACCTCCCCTTATTCGCCGCTTATGCCAAGAAAGGCCGACGGGGGGAACCCGCCGGCCAGGAACCCCAGCCAGTATAGCCGAAATCTGCTGGAAAACGCACTGTTTTCGGGCGTTTTGGAAAAGCCCTGCTCAGCGGCACGTCTCGGACTGGTCACAGCTGCAGGTAGCGGTCGACGAGGTTGTGCTCCTGCAGCCGGCGCAGGCCCTCCCGGATCTCGCGCGCCCGCACCGCGCCGACGCCCTCCACCTCCTCGAGCTCGCGCTGGGTCGCCCGGACGATCGCACTCGAGGCCGTCGATGTCGGCGACGACCTGAGCGATCACGGCCTCGGGCAGGCGCGGGATGTGCGAGAGCGACCCGGTAGCCGAGCGGGCGACCGACGTGGTCGAGCGGGTTGACCGTGCGCGGGTAGCCGAGCACCTCCGGCAGCACCTCCAGGTCGAGCGAGCTCGCGCGTACGGGAGCTGGGACGAGCGCGTCGAGCGCGTCGCTCGGCGTCGCTCGACGCAGTAGTCGCGACGACCGCCGCCTTCTCGGCCGGCACCTCGCCGATCAGCTCGGAGAGCTGCATCCGGATCAGCCGCCCCTCGGTGCCGAGCTCGACGCAGTCGCGCTCGATCTCCTCGCGCGACGCGCGTCGTCATCTCGGCGCGCTGCACGACGACGAGCACGTCGTCGAGCACGACCGCGCCCTGGAACTCGAGCGCCGTCAGGCGCGTCATCACCTGGTCGAGCCGCTGCCGGTACGTCTCGAGCGTCGCGACGCCCTGGTTCGTCTTCGCGAGCACGTCGGCGATCGGATCGAGCTGGTAGCGCTGCTGGCCGACGAAGATCGTCACGGTCTCGCGCTGCTGCGAGATCGAGACCACGAGCGCGTCGGTCTGCTTCGCGACGCGCTCGGCGGTGCGATGGCGCGTGCCCGTCTCGTTCGACGGGATCGTCGGGTCGGGCATCAGCTGCACGTTCGCGTGACGAGAGGCGACCGACGTCTCGGCTGACGATGATCGCCCCGTCCATCTTCGCCAGCTCGTAGAGCAGTTGCGGCGTGAACGGCAGCTCGATCCGGATCCCGCCCGAGAACATGAAGGCGAGCTCGTCGGGTGCGCCGATCACGATCAGCGCGCCCTCGTGCGAGCGGATGATGTCGTCGATCCCCTGGCGCAGCTCGGTGCCCGGGGCGATGCGGGCAATCGACTCGAGCAGGTGCGGGTCGCGGCGCGCGTCGTGGCCCGACGGCATCCGCATGAAGCCGAGCGTCTGCGGGCTACGCTCCGGCGCCGGTTGCTTCGGATCCCTGTGCGCTGAGCCCAACGGCGATCGCCTTCCGGAGCGTGTCGACTGCAACGACCTCCATCTTGCCACGTCCGGAGGTGCCGGCCGGCGCGACGACGGCCTCGAGCCCGAGCTTCGCGCACTCCTCGAGCCGCCGCTCGGCCTGGGAGGCGCCGCGGAGGCGCCCGGTGAGGCCGATCTCGCCGAACGCCGCGGTCGCCTCGCGCAGCGGCGCTGCCCCGCGCCGCCGAGGCGATCGCGAGCGCCGATCGCGAGGTCGGCGCCCGGCTCGTCGATCCGGACGCCGCCGGCGACGTTCACGAACACGTCGGCCGAGCCGAGCGCGATCCCGGCGTGGCGGGAGAGCACGGCGACGATCATCGCCAGCCGCTTCGGGTCGACGCCGGTGCCGACGCGCCGCGGCATCGCGAGGTCGGTCGGCGCGACGAGCGCCTGGATCTCGAGCAGGATCGGCCGCGTGCCCTCGAGCGCGCACGCGACGGCGGCGCCGATCTCGCCCGCGGCGGTGCGGCCGAAGAGCTCCGACGGGTCGGGGACGCCGACGAGCCCGGCGCCGGTCATCTCGAAGACGCCGATCTCGTTCGTCGAGCCGAAGCGGTTCTTCGTCGCCCGCAGGACGCGGTGGGCGTGGTAGCGGTCGCCCTCGAACTGGAGCACGCAGTCGACGAGGTGCTCGAGCACGCGCGGGCCGGCCACCGAGCCGTCCTTGGTCACGTGGCCGACGAGGATCGTCGCGATCGCCGGACTCCTTCGCGACGCGCAGCAGGCGCCCGGCCGCCTCGCGCACCTGCGCGACCGAGCCCGGCGCCGAGCCGAGCTCGCGCGCGTAGAGCGTCTGCACCGAGTCGATCACGCAGACGTCGGGCAGCTCGGCCTCGAGCGTCGCGCAGACGCGTCGAGCTCGGTCTCGGCGAGGATCTCGACGCCGCTCGGCGCCGCCGAGGCGCTGCGCGCGCAGCTTCACCTGCGCCGTCGACTCCTCGCCGGTGACGAGCAGCGCCCGCCGCTCCTGCGACATCGCGGCGAGCGCGCTCAGGAGCAGCGTCGACTTGCCGACGCCCGGCTCGCCGCCGACGAGCACGAGCGAGGCCGGGACGAGCCCGCCGCCGAGCACGCGGTCGAGCTCGGGCACACCGGTCGAGATCCGCGCCGCCTCCTCCACCTCGACGTCGACGAGGCGGAGCAGCGGCCGGGGCTGGGCGCCGGCGCCGCGGCGCGGCTCTCGACCGCGGCCGCGCGCTCCTCGCGAGCGTGCCGAACGCGCAGCAGCCCGGGCACTTCCCGAACCAGCGGCCCGCGGTGTAACCGCACTCCGTGCACGCGTAGGTGGACCGCGGCCTTCGCCATCCAGCCAGTCTAGGGCCCGGTCCCGACGGCTCTGTGACGAAAACGGGATAGGGTCCGAAACATGATTCCGGACGAGCGTCTCGAGCGGTACGCGGAGCTCGCCGTCCGGGTCGGCTCGAACGTCGCTCCGGGACAGACGCTCAACGTCTGGTGCTCGGTCGAGCACGCGCCGCTGGCCCGCGCGATCGCGCGCGCCGCGTACTGCGGCGGAGGTCGCGCTATGTCGACGTCTACTACGCCGACCAGTACGTCCGCCGCGAGATGATCGCGCACGCCGACGAGGAGATCCTCGACCTGGACGCCGCCGTGGCTGCTCGAACGGACGCGAGCGCTCGCCGACGGGCACGGCGCGATGATCCTGATCACGGGAGATCCCGATCCCGAGCTCGCTCAGCGACCTCGACGGCGCGCGCGTCGGCAAGGCGCGGCTCGCGGCGCTCCAGGAGGAGAACCTGCGCCTGATCAACGAGCGGCTCGCCAACTGGTCGATCGTCGCCTATCCGAACGACGGGCTGGGCGCGAACGCGTGTTCGGCGAGCCCGACGTGGAGCGGCTCTGGGACGCGCATGGCCGCGACCGTCCGGCTCGACGAGCCCGACCCGGTCGCCGCATGGCACGACGCACATGGACCGCGCTCGTCGCGCGCGCCGCCGCGCTGAACGAGCGCCGTTTCGACGCGATCCACTTCAGCGGCCCGGGCACCGACCTCACCGTCGGCCTGCCGCCCCGGCTCGATCTGGAAGGCCGCCGCGTTCGAGACGTCATGGGGGCGCCGCCACATCCCGAACATGCCGACCGAGGAGGTCTACACCTCGCCGGACTACCGGCGCACCGAAGGCGTGGTCCGCTCGACGAAGCCGCTCGCCCTGTACGGAACGATCGTGCGCGACCTCGAAGTACGCTTCGAGGCCGGTCGAATCGTCGAGGTCAACGCGTCGAGCGGCGCCGAGATCGTGCGCGGCCAGCTCGAGGCCGACGAGCAGGCGCCGTTCCTCGGCGAGATCGCGCTCGTCGACGGCACGAGCCGCGTCGGCCAGACCGATCTCGTCTTCTTCGAGACGCTCTTCGACGAGAACGCGACCTGCCACATCGCTTACGGCGCCGCGATCGTGCAGAACGTCGAGGACGCCGAGAGCTGGAGCACGGAGGAGCGCCTCGCTCGCGGCGGTCAACCACGCGACGATCGCACACCGACTTCATGATCGGCGGGCCCGAGGTCGACGTCGACGGGCTCGACGCTGACGGCAGCGTGACGCCGCTGATCCGCGGCGACGTCTGGCAGCTCGGCTAGCCGCTACTCGACGACTTCGGGTGCTTCGTCCGCCTCGGCCGGCGGCTCGTCGGGCGGCACCGTCACCTGCTCGGGCTTGATGTCGGACGGCGACGACGGTGATGTCGACCTCGTCCGTCGCCGTCCTTGCGGTCGACCAGGATCGTCGAGCCCGGCTCGAGCGTGCGCCCGAGCACGAAGTCGGCGAGCGGGTCCTCGATGAGGCGCTGGATCGCGCGGCGCAGCGGCCGGGCGCCCATCGCCGGGTCGTAGCCCTTCTCGACGAGCAGCTCCTTGCGCCTCGTCGGTGAGCTCGATCGCGACCTCGTGGAGCGCCATCTGCTCGCGCAGCCGCTTCATCATCAGGTCGACGATCTCTTGATCTCGTCCTTCGTCGAGCTTGTGGAAGACGATGATCTCGTCGATGCGGTTCAGCAGCTCGGGCCGGAAGACCTTCTTCAGCTCGCCCATGACGCGGCTCTTCATGTCGTCGTAGGACAGGCCCGCTCTCGTCGCCGATCGTGAAGCCGAGCGACTGGTTCTTCGAGATCGCGGCGGCGCCGATGTTCGAGGTCATGATCACGATCGTGTTGCGGAAGTCGACCTTGCGGCCCTGCGCGTCGGTCAGCTTCCCGTCCTCGAGGATCTGCAGCAGGATGTTGAACACGTCCGGGATGCGCCTTCTCGATCTCGTCGAGCAGGACCACCGAGTACGGCTTGCGGCGCACGGCCTCGGTGAGCTGGCCGCCCTCGTCGTAGCCGATGTAGCCCGGGGGCGAGCCGACGAGCCGGGACACGGAGTGCTTCTCCATGTACTCCGACATGTCGACCTGGATCATCGCGTCCTCGTCGCCGAACAGGAACTCGGCGAGCGTGCGCGCGAGCTCGGTCTTGCCGACGCCGGAGGGGCCGAGGAAGATGAACGAGCCGGTCGGGCGCTTCGGATCCTTGATCCCGGCGCGGGCGCGGCGGATCGCCTTGGAGACGGCGACGATCGCCTCGTGCTGGCCGATCACGCGCTTGTGCAGCTCGTCCTCCATGCGGATCAGCTTCTGCGGACTCGGCCTCGGTGAGCTTGAAGACCGGGATGCCCGTCCACATCGAGACGATGTCGGCGATCTCCTCCTCGCCGATCTCGGGCTGCTCGTCCTCGCCCTCGGCGCTGCGCCAGTTCTCCTCGAGCTCGCGCTTCTTCTGCGTGAGCTTGCGCTCCTTGTCGCGCAGGGACGCGGCCTTCTCGAACTCCTGCGCCTCGATCGCGGCTTCCTTCTCCTTGCGGACCTTCTCGATCTCGTCCTCGAGCTCGCGGTAGCGCGGCGGCGCGGTCATCGTCTTGATGCGCATGCCGCGAGGCGGCCTCGTCGATCAGGTCGATCGCCTTGTCGGGCAGGTGCCGGTCCTGGATGTAGCGGTCGGCGAGCGTCGCCGCGGCGTACGAGCGCCTCGTCGGTGATCTTGCAGCGGTGATGCGCCTCGTAGCGGTCGCGCAGGCCGCGCAGGATCTGCACGGTGTCGTCGACCGACGGCTCCTCGACGCGGATCTGCTGGAAGCGCCGCTCGAGCGCGGCGTCGCGCTCCAGGTACTTGCGGTACTCGTCGAGCGTGGTCGCGCCGATCGTCTGCAGCTCGCCGCGGGCCAGCGCCGGCTTGAGGATCGAGGCGGCGTCGATCGCGCCCTCGGCCGCACCCGCGCCGACGAGGTTGTGCAGCTCGTCGATGAACAGGATGATGTCGCCGCGCTGGGTGATCTCCTTCATCACCTTCTTGAGGCGCTCCTCGAACTCGCCGCGGTACTTCGAGCCGGCGACGAGCGCGGCCAGGTCGAGCGTGTAGATCTGCTTGCCCTTGAGCAGCTCGGGCACCTGGTTGGCGCTGATGCGCTGCGGCGAGGCCCTCGACGACGGCGGTCTTGCCGACGCCCGGCTCGCCGATCAGCACCGGGTTGTTCTTCGTGCGGCGCGACAGGATCTGCATCACGCGCTCGATCTCGGTCTGGCGGCCGACGACGGGGTCGAGCTTGCCCTCGGCGGCGAGCTTGGTGAGGTTGCGGCCGAACTGGTCGAGCAGCTTCGAGCTCTTCGCCTTCTCGCCCGCGGGGCCGCCCTGCGCCCTGCTGGCGCCGGCCGGGGCCGGAGAGCATGCGGATGATCTCGTTGCGGATCTTCTCGGCGTCGGCGTCGAAGTCGAGCAGGATGCGGGCGGCGACGCCCTCGTTCTCGCGCACGAGGCCGAGCAGGATGTGCTCGGTGCCGATGTAGTTGTGGCCGAGCGACAGCGCCTCGCGCAGCGCGAGCTCCAGCACCTTCTTGGCGCGCGGCGTGAACGGGATCTGGCCGGTCGTGACCTCGTCGCCCTGGCCGACGATGCGGGCGACCTGCGCGCGCACCTCCTCGACGGTGATGTCGAGCGACTCGAGCACGCGCGCGGCGAGACCCTCCTCCTCGCGCAGCAGGCCGAGCAGGATGTGCTCGGTGCCGATGTAGTTGTGCTTGAGCGCGCGCGCCTCGTCCTGGGCGAGGACGACGACCTGGCGGGCACGCTCTGTGAATCGCTCGAACAAGACCTCAACACCCCTTTCCCTGGACCCGGAGAACGCGAATCGCCCTCGGGTCGAGGTACCTCAATAGTAGCCCAGGGACCAGACCCTGGGTTAAGGCCGTTCGGGAGCGGCGATTAAGCTTTCACAGAAGCTTTACGGGCTTGCCGGTAGGCTCCGCCCTCGTGAAGGCGCTGATCACGGGCGGGGCCGGGTTCATCGGCTCGCATCTCGCCGAGGTGCTGCTCGCGCGACGGGCAGGAGGTCTTCGTCCTCGACGACCTCTCCACGGGCTCGCGCCGCAACGTCGAGCACCTGATGGAGAACCGCGGACTTCCACCTCATCGTCGACTCGGTGCTCTCGCGCGCCGTCGTGAACGAGCTCGTCCACAAGTGCGACGTCGTCTACCACCTCGCCGCGGCCGTCGGCGTGCGGCTGATCGTCGAGGAGCCCGTGCACACGCTCGTCACGAACGTCCAGGGCACGGAGAACGTGCTCGACGAGTGCAACCGCTTCGGCAAGCGCGTCCTGATCGCCTCGACCTCGGAGGTCTACGGCGACCACCGGACGAGGCGCCGCTCGAGGAGGGCGCCCGCCGCGATCTACGGGCCGACGACGCAGCGCCGCTGGGCCTACGCCGACTCGAAGGCGATGGACGAGTTCCTCGCGCTCGCCTACCACCAGGAGCGCGGGCTCGACTGCGTGATCGCGCGGCTCTTCAACACCGTCGGCCCGCGCCAGAGCGGCCGGTACGGGATGGTGATCCCGCGCTTCGTCGGCGCCGCCCTCGGCGGCCGCCGCTCGAGATCTTCGGCGACGGCAAGCAGACGCGCTGCTTCTGCCACGTGCAGGACACGATCCGCGCGCTCGCCGGGCTGATGGGCGCGACGGAGCTCTCCGGCGAGATCTACAACGTCGGCTCAGCAGGAGAGCATCTCGATCCTCGGGCCTCGCCGAGCGCGTGCTCGCGGCGACCGGGTCGCGCTCGCGAGCTCGACGCACGTCCCGTACGAGGAGGCCTACGGGCAGGGCATCGAGGACATGCTCCACCGCAAGCCGGCGCTCGAGAAGATCAACGCGGCGATCGGCTGGTCGCCGACGATCGAGCTCGACGGGATCCTCACCGACGTGATCGCCTACGAGCGCTCGAAGCCCGTGCTCGTCGAGAGCTAGATGGTCGATGCCATGCCCGGGTGCGGCTGGGGATGGTTCAGACCAAGCAGGGCGTTCGGATCGACCGCAGGCCAGGCTGGACAGGCCTGGTCAAGGGCGAGCCGGACGATCCTGCGCAGCGTCTGAGCCACCACCCAGACGTGCGCGGGTGTGGCGTCGCCCATCTATTCAGATCAGCTCGGCGAAGACGTCCTCGACGAGGTAGTCGAAGGTCTCGGGCAGGGCGCCGTCGACGTCCGAGTAGTCGCGGAGGAAGAAGAGGTACGACGTCCACTCGATCTCCCGGTCCGGGAACTCCTTGCCGCGGGCGGAGACGAGGTGCTCGAGCTCGATCAGGTTGAAGCCGGCGCCCGGGCGGAGGTGGACGACCTCGGCCACGGCCGCGGGCGGCAGGTCGGGCAGGGGCATCGGCGCGGGCGCCGGGCCGGGACCGGGCATCGGGACGGGCACGGGGATCGGAGTGGGCATGGGCTCCGGCGCGAGCTCCGGCTCCGGCTCCGGCAAGGGGGTCGGGACCGAGGCGAGCGCCTGGCGCGGCGGCAGCGCGAGCTCGCGCTCGCGCTGCTCGAGGTCCGCCTCGCGCTGGTCGAGCTCGCCCGCCAGGGCGTCGAGCTCGGCCGCCTGCGCCTCGAGGTCGGCGGCCGTCCGGTCGAGCATCCCCGAGGTCTGCTCGAGCTCCCGCCCGCGCGCGCCCAGCTCGCCGGCGCGCTTGCCGAGCACGATCTCCCGAGCTGTGACCGCCGAGACCCGCCGCTCCAGCTCGCGCTCCCGTCGCCGCGGCTCGCTTGTCGCGCGCCTCGAGGTCGCCCAGCTCCTCGCGGGCGTGCACCACGCGCTCCTGCTCGGCGAGCAGCTCGCCCATCCGCGCGTCGATGCTCTCGGTGAGGTGCCGGGCCTCGACGTCGCGGCTCCCCGCCCGGCGGCCGCTCAGCAGCGCGAGGGAGAGGACGAGCAGCGCGAGGAGCATCGCGGCGCCGAACGCGACCGGGATCCAGTAGAGCGGCCGCGACCGCTCGGGCGAGGTGGGCGCCGTCGCCGCGCTGCCGACCTCGAGGGTCGGGTCGGAGGTGCCGATGAGCCCGTTCAGCGCGCCTAGCCGCTCCTGGAGCGCGCGCGAGGCGGGCAGCACGCGCTGTACCGGCGGGATCGCGGCGAGGCGCGTCCTGGCGCGCGCGATCGCCGTCTGCAGCTCGCTCTGGAAGTGGGCGGTGCGGCCCGCGATCGCCTGGGCGGTGAATGCGTTGGCGAGATCGGCGGCGCGCTGACCGCCGGCCGCCGACGCGGCGACGGTGACGAGGTTGCGGCCCGGCGTCGCGGTCACCTTCACGGCCTTCAGCAGCGAGGCGGCGCTCTGGTCGAGGCCGAGCTGGACGCGCACTCCCTCCGCGACCTGCGGAGTCGCGAACAGGAGCGCCGCGGTGCGCGCCGCGCGTCCGGGGTCGGCCGAGTCGCGCAGGACGCTGAAGCCGTCGAAGGTGTGGTCGCCCGCCGCGATCGGGGTCAGCAGCACCTGGGCCCGCGCGACGTAGTGCTTCGGCGCGGTCAGCGACCACGCGGCGACCGCGCCGGTGACGACCGCGACGAAGAGGACCGCAGCAATTGCATAGCGGAGGCCACGCCTCTTCACGGCCGAGCTCTCATTTCGATCCGAAGAACGATGCCAGGCGCGCCCGACGGCGCATCCTGGGAACCGCGGGCACCGGCGTCCCCGCGACGATCGCAGCAGGCACCTCCTGGACGAGGTGCGCGGCGAGCGCGGGGTCTCCGATCGCGGCGACGGCCGCCGAGAGGCCCGCCTCGCGCACCGCGGGGCTGTGCGCGTCGCTGGCGACCACGTGGGCGAAGCCGAGCTCGAGCAGGCGCCGCGCGGCGGTTCGCGCAGCGGCCCCGCCGCGGCCGTCCACCGAGGAGGCGGTGAGCTGGACGAGCGCGCCGGCGCCTACCGCGCGCTCAAGTCGCTCCGGCTGCTCCTGCACCGAGCGATTCCGCTCCGGATGCGCGAGCAGCGCGATCAGCCCGGCCGCACCGAGGTCGTGCAGCGCGCTCTCCAGCCCGAGCGGCCAGCCCGTGTACGGGAACTCGACGAGCACGTAGCGCTGCGACCCGCCGATCGAGAACCGCCGCAGCTCGTCCGAGTCCATCGTCGCGAGCCGGTCGAGCGAGAGCTCGCCGCCGGTGAGCACCTCGAGCCCGATCCCCTGTTCGGCGAAGTCCATGCGGAGCTCGGCCACGCCCTGCTCCATCCGATCCGCGGAGGTCGGCCAGTCGTCGCGGACGTGCGGCGTCGCCGCGATCGCCGTGGCGCCGTCGGCCATGACCGCGCGGGCGAGCGCTCGTGCCTCCTCGAGCGTCGCCACCCCGTCGTCGACCCCGGGCAGGATGTGCGAGTGGAGATCGATCATTCGCGGTCGCGGAGAGCGGGGAACAGGATCACGTCGCGAATCGACTCGCTGCCGGTGAGAACCATCGCGAGCCGGTCGATCCCCAGCCCGAGGCCGCCCGTGGGCGGCATCCCGTACGAGAGTGCCTCGACGTAATCCGGATCTCCCTCTTCCGCCTCGACATCACCCGCCGCCCGCTCGGCCTGCTGCAACGCAAATCTCTCCGCCTGCTCCTCCGCGTCGTTGATCTCGGTGAACGCGTTCCCGAGCTCCATCCCGCCGATGTAGTACTCGAAGCGCTCGACGATCGCCGGGTCCGCGTCGGTGGCGCGTGCGAACGGCGACAGCTCGATCGGATAGTCGTAGACGATCGTCGGTGAGATCAGGTTCGGCTCCACGAAGCGGGTGAGGGCGTGGTCGACGAGCTTCGCCCAGGTCGGATCATTCGACGTGTCGACGTCGCGGGCCTGCAAGAGCCCGCGCAGCTCGTCGGCATCGCGTGACCAGACGCCCTGTTCCTGCAGCGCCTCGACGAAGCTGACGCGCTGCCACGGCGCCTTCAGGTCGACCTCGTGGCCCCGGAACGTGACGGTGGTGCCGCCGGTCACCTCACGGGTGACGCGCTCGACGAGGTTCTCGATCCGCAGCATCGTGTCCCGGTAATCGGCAAAAGCCTCGTACCACTCGAGCATCGTGAACTCCGGGTTGTGCTTGAACGAGATGCCCTCGTTGCGGAAGTCCTTGCCGATCTCGTAGACGCGCTCGAGCCCGCCCACGATCAGGCGCTTCAGGTAGAGCTCGGACGCGATCCGCAGGTACACGTCGCGGTCGAGCTCGTTGTGGTGGGTCACGAACGGGAGCGCGAAGGCGCCGCCGTAGCGCGGCTGCAGGATCGGCGTCTCGACCTCGACGAAGCCGTCCTCGTCGAGGGCGCGCCGCATCGCCGTCACGACCTTGGCCCGCGTGCGGAAGAGTCGGCGCGAGTCATCGTTCATCAAGAGATCGAGGTAGCGCCTGCGGTAGCGCTGCTCGACGTCGGTGAGGCCGTGAAAGGTGTCTGGGAGCGGCGCGCGGATCTTCGCAAGCACCTCGAGCTCGTCGACGGCCAGCGACGGCTCACCGCGCCTCGACTGGGCCGGGGAGCCCGTCGCGCCGACGATGTCGCCGAGGTGCACGTCGACCTCGCCGGTGCGCTCGGACCGGGCACAGGAGCTGGATCCGGCCGCTGCGATCGACGAGGTCGAGGAAGACGAGCTTGCCCATCTCGCGCCGCGCGAGCACCCGCCCTGCGATGCGGCGCTTCGAGGCCGCCTCCTCGCCCGGGCCGAGCTCCATCGGCCTCGGCGCGGACGGCCGCGATCTCGTCCCGGTCGGGGAAGCGCTTCGCCGTCATCAGACCGTGGAGCCTACTGGCGTTTCATCGACCAGATCGGTGGGCCGTCCGGGACGCGACCCTCGGCGATCACGTCGAAGCCGAGCCGCCGTACCACGCCACGTTGCGCTCGCTCGCCGTCTCGAGGCAGAGGGGTTCGCCGGCGAGGGCCGCCGAGCTCCTCCATCAGCGCCGTGCCGATCCCCTCGCCCTGCCGCTCCGGGTCGACTCCGATCCCGCCGACGTACCAGAACGGGCCCTGGATCGAGGCGGCGCGGAGGTCGCGCGAGGCGGTCGCGAACGCGGTGAGCCGGCCGAGCGCGGACGGCCCGAGCCGGAGCGGCGCCGCGATCAGGCCGCTTCGCAGCATCCGCGACAGCGACGCGACGTGGCCGCCCGGCGGGATCAGGATCGCGACACCCCCGTCCGCCGCGAGCAGCGTCCCGACCGAGGCCGAGTACCGCAGCACCGCCGAGAAGAACCACGGGCTGCGCCGCAGCCGCTCGCGCTCGTCCGGGAGCACGTAGACGAACTGCGGGTCGTGCAGGTAGGCGCGCGCGAGCATCCTCCCGGCCGCGCCGAAGTCGCGCGCCGGAAGGACGCCTACGCTGCCTTGATGTCCAGGATCTTGAACTTGAGGGAACCGCGCGGGGCCGACACCTCGACGGTCTCGCCCTTCTTCTTGCCGAGGATCGCCTTGCCGACCGGCGACTCGTTCGAGAGCTTGCTGCTCGGCCGGGTTCGCCTCGGCGGAGCCGACGATGTGGTACTCGATCGTCTCGTTCGCGTCGACGTCCTTGAGACGCACCGTCGGAGCCGACCGAGACGACGTCCTTCGCGATGTCCTTCTTCTGGATCACGCGGGCGCTGACGAGCCGCTCCTCGAGCATGGCGATCCGGGCCTCGACGTAGGCCTGCTCGTTCTTCGCGTCGTCGTACTCCGCGTTCTCGGCGATGTCGCCGAACTCGCGTGCGACCTTGATCCGTTCGGCGACCTCGCGGCGCTTCTCGGTGGAGAGGTACTCGATCTCTTTCGTGAGCTTCTTGTACCCCTCGGGAGTCAGGATCACTTCCTTCAACGGGCCTCCCTGAAAGTCGATCGCCCGGCCTTCCTAAGCGGCCGAGCGGCCGGGTAGGGTACCTGCGGCCCTGGATCGCCGTCAAGCCGGTACGGCTACCATCCGCGCATGCAGATCGATCTCAGGGAGCCGTGGGCGATCGGGCCGGTCGAGATTCCGACCCGGCTCGTGCTCGCGCCGATGGCGGGCGTCAGCGTGCAGGCGTTCCGGCGCCAGGGCCGGCGCTTCGGCGCGGGGCTCGTCTGCTCGGAGATGGTGAGCTGCGCGGGGATCGAGCACCGCAACGAGCGGACGCTCGGCTACCTGCGCGTCGCCTCCGACGAGCATCCGCTCGCGATCCAGATCTTCGGCTCCGAGCCGCGCGCGATGGCCGAGGCGGCGCGGATGGTCGAGGCCGCGGGCGCCGACATCGTCGACATCAACTTCGGCTGCCCGGTGCGGAAGGTGACGAAGACCGGCGCGGGCGCGACGCTGCTCGACGATCCGGCGCGTGCGTGCGCGATCGTCGAGGCGGTCGCGGGCGCGGTCTCCGTCCCGGTCTCGGTGAAGATGCGGCGCGGGCTGCGAGAACGGCTCGCGCATCGTGTCTCGAGGTCGGGCCGGCGCTCGTCGAGGCCGGCGCGTCGAGCCTCACGCTCCATCCGCGCTCGGCGAAGCAGATGTACACCGGCTTCGCCGACCACTCGCTCACGGCCGAGCTCGTCGCGCTCGTCGACGTGCCGATCATCGCGTCGGGCGACATCACCTCGCGCGCCCGCGCCCAGGCGGTTCTGGCCACGACCGGCGCGGCCGCGGTGATGGTCGGCCGCGCCGCGCAGGGCAACCCGTGGGCGCTGCGCGAGCTGCTCGGCGAGGACGACGGCGAGCCGAGCCGCGAGGAGGTCGCAGCGGAGCTGATCCTCTTCATCCGCGAGACGGTGCGCGAGCTCGGCGAGCGGCGCGCGTCGCGGTTCCTGAAGAAGTTCTACGGCTGGTACCTCGGCCGCGGCCGCTTCCCGCGCCAGTTCAAGAGCGAGCTGACGCAGATCGACTCGACCGCGGAGGTGGAGCGGCGCCTGCTCGCGGCCGCCCCGGGCGCGGCAGAGGTGCTCGAGCGCCTCGAGGAGACGCTCCCGCAGGGCGACGACGTCCTGCTCGACCTGCCGATCTCCCTGTACGGCGGCGGCTAGCCCGCCCTTGTGCTCATGAGCACTTGAAGGTAGTTCAACGTGACGCCTGCTCGCGCCGGCGGGTCCGCGTGGGGGCCGGAGACGTCCTTGTGCTCATGAGCATTAGGGGTTTCGGGACCAGACGATTCGCAGGCCCTCGAGCGTGAGCCACGGGTCGACCTTCTCGACCGTGCGCGCGTGCGGCGCGATCAGCTCGGCGAGGCCGCCGGTGGCGATGCAGCGCGCCTCGGCGCCGAGCTCGCCGCGGATCTGCTCGACGATCCGGTCGACCTGGCCCGCGAAGCCGTAGACGAGCCCTGACTGGAGCGCGGCGGCGGTCGTCTTGCCGATCACCGTCGGCGGCTCGACGAAGTCGACCTTCACGAGCCGCGCCGCGCGGGCGAAGAGCGCGTCCATCGAGATCTCGATCCCCGGCGCGAGCACACCGCCGACGTACTCGCCCGCCGGTGAGACGACGTCGAAGTTCGTCGAGGTGCCGAAGTCGACGACGATACACGGCGCCCCGTAGCGCTCGAGCGCCGCGACCGAGTTCGCGATCCGGTCGGGGCCGACCTCGCGCGGGTCGTCGTAGCGGATCGGGATCCCGGTCTTGGTGCCCGGCCCGAGCACGAGCAGCCGCGCGCCGGTCCACCGCTCGGCCCACTCCTCGTAGGCGCGGATCAGCGTCGGCACGGTGGACGAGAGGCAGATTCCGGTGATCGTGGCGACGTCCAGCAGCCGGCCGAGCATGATCCCGAGCTCGTCGCCGGTGCGGTGCTCCTCGGTCGCGACGCGCCAGTGCTCGGCGAGCTTCTCGCCGTCGTAGAGCCCGAACACCGTCTGGGTGTTCCCGACGTCGACTGCGAGGAGCATCGGCGCTAGGCCGCGTCGTCGTCGGTGCCGAGCGACTCGCCGATCCGCTCGGCGAGCGCCTCGGCGGTCAGCTTGGGCTCGTCGCCCTCGCCGCGCAGCTCCTCGACGGTGACGTCGCTCGAGCTGTAGACCTCTGCCCGCGGGATCATCCGCGTCGGCCGGTTCTTGTCCCAGACCCAGACGTCCTCCATCTTGAGCTGGAAGAACGGATAGCTCGGCTGGGGCACGTACTTGAGGTCGAGCTTGTTGCAGAGGTAGGTCGCGTCCTGCGTCAGCACGCAGTAGCGGAAGAGGCCGAAGACGGCGGTGTACTCCTTCTTGAGCCGGAGCTCGAGCTCGGCCTCGAACTCGTCGAGTTCGTCGATGTGCGACATGCGCTCATAGTAGCCGCGCGAGCAGATCCGTCACCCTCCCGAGGCCGGGCACGACGAGGTCCGGGTCGAGCTCGGCGAGCGGCTCCAGCACGAAGCGCCGCTCGGCCAGGCGCGGGTGCGGGACGACGAGACCGGGCTCGTCGAGCGATCTGGTCGCCGTACAGGAGCAGGTCGAGGTCGATCGTGCGCGGGCCGAAGCGCGGGCCGTCCCTCGTGCGCCCGAGCTCCCGCTCGACCTCGAGCAGCCGGTCGAGCAGAGCGCGCGGCTCGAGGCCGGTCTCGAGCGCCGCGGCGGCATTGAGGAACTGCGGCTGGTCGAGGTAGCCGACGGGATCGGTCTCGCGAAACGACGAGACCGCGACGACCTCGTCACCCAGCAGCTCGAGCGCGCTCCGCAGTGCCGCCTCGCGGTCGCCGAGGTTCGAGCCCAGTCCAATATGGACACGCGCCACGGTTCGGGAGGCTACCCTGCGACCATGCGCAGGCTCGGCGCACTCGCGGTGATGCTGGCGCTCGGCGCCGCTCCCGCGCACGCGTCGCGCGGCTTCACGCCGCCTCCGCTCCCCGGCCCCCGGGCGCTCCAGGCGATCGGAGCGCAGGGCCCGGCGCTCGTCGAGCTGAAGGACGGCAGCGGCGCGTTCGCGCTCCAGGCGGGCGGCGGAACGCTCGTCTCGTCGGCGCTGCGCCTCTGGAAGGTGCCCGGCGCCGCCGCCGCCGGGCTGCTTCCGCGCCTCGTCACCGCCGGCGTCGTGAGCGCAGTCGAGCCGGACCGGCGCATGCTCCGCCCATTCGAGCGCCGCGACGTGACCGACCCGCTCGTCTCGACGGAGTGGTGGATCCCGCACGTCGGCGCCGACACCGTCGTCCCGCCCGGGCCGGGCGTGCCCGTGACCGTGATCGACGCAGGGCTCGACATGACGCATCCCGAGTTCGTCGCGCGGCCGAACACGACCGTCCTCAACACGCAGACACTCCTCGGCGAGGACTTCGAGCACGGCACCGCCGTGAGCTCGGTGGTCGGCGCGCCCGTGAACGGCGTCGGAGTCGTCGGCGTCTATCCCCAGGCCGTTCTGCGCTTCTTCGACGCGAGCCCGAATGCCACGCTCGACGAGGCCTCCGTGATCCAGGGGATCACCGAGGCCTCACTGGCCGGGCGCGGCGTGATCAACCTGAGCCTCGGCGGCCCCGACCAGAGCTTCTTCATGGAACAGGCGATCGTGCTCGCCTTCGGGCGCGGCACGATCACCGTCGCGGCGGCGGGCAACGAGTTCCAGAACGGCAACCCGCTCTCCTTCCCGGCCGACGACCCGCACGTGCTCACCGTCGCCGCGACGACGGAGGACGACAAGCCGGCCGCATTCTCGAGCTCCTCCTCCGCGGTCGACCTCGCGGCGCCGGGCGTGGACATCCCGATCGCGGTGCCGCTCGCCGCCGATCCGTCGGGCTACACGACGGGCGACGGCACGAGCTTCTCCTCACCGCTCGTCGCCGGCGCGACCGCCTGGGTCTGGACGGCGAGGCCGACGCTCGAGACGACGCAGGTGTACGACCTGATGCGCTGGTCGGCCAAGGACATCTGGGACAGCGGCTGGGACAAGGACACCGGCTTCGGGCTCCTCGACATCCCGAACGCGCTCACCCAGGATCCGCCGCCGATCGATCCGCTCGAGCCGAACGACGACATCGACCAGGTCAAGGCCGGCGGGCTCTTCTCCGCGGCGAAGCCGCTCGTCAAGGGCGCGTTCACGGCGCGCGTCGACTTCACCGACGACCCCGAGGACGTCTACCGCGTCAACGTGCCTGCGCACACGACGCTGACCCTGACCATGAAGCCCGACGCGAACATCACGCTCGAGCTGTGGGGGCCGCTGACCCAGACCGTGACCGAGACCGGCCTCGCCCGCAACCGGGACCTGCTCGGGCTGAGCGCGAAGCCCGGCACCCAGGCGGAGACGATCCGCTGGACGAACAAGGGCAAGAAGGCGGTCGTCGTCTACTCCGACACCTACTTCCCGACGGGAAGCTCCGCGCTCGCCGCGAACTATGCGCTGAGCATCAAGACCGCGCCCGCTCGGCCGTAGCGGCCGCGAACTCGACCGGGGCGCCGAGCCGCACGTCGGGCTTCCGGACGCGCACCTTCACGCGCTCGACCGGGAACCGCACGAGCACCGCGTCGGCGATCGCGGCCGAGAGCGCCTCCAGCAGCTGGAACTTGCGGCCGTCGGAGACCTCGCGCACGCACGCAACCACCGCGCGGTAGTCGACCGCGTCCTCGATCCGGTCGCTCCCGGCGGCCGCGTCCGGAACCTCGAGCCAGAGGTCGAAGAGGAAGCGCTGGCCGTCACGGCGCTCGTCCTCGTTGACGCCGTGGAAGCCGTGGAGCTCGAGCCCGATCACCTCGACGGTGGTCATCCCTCCACCGCCGCGGCGATGGTGAGCGCCTCGACGTGCTCGCGCACGTCGTGGACGCGGAAGATCGTGGCGCCGTGGGCGAACGCACTCACGGCCGCGCCGACGCTGGCCGGGAGCGTGCCGCGCGTCGCGCCCGGGTCGCCGAGCAGCCGCCCGAGCGAGCTCTTGCGCGAGACGCCGACGAGGATCGGCCGGCCGAGCGCCGCGACGACGTCGAGCCGGCGCAGCAGCTCGAGGTTGTGCTCGACCGTCTTGCCGAAGCCGATTCCCGGGTCGAGGCAGATCCGCTCCTCGGGCACGCCCGCGGCGACCGCCGCGGCGCAGGCGCTCCTCGAGGAAGGCCGCGACCTCGCCGGCGACGTCGCCGTAGATCGGGTCGCCGCTGCATCGTGCGCGGCTCGCCGAGCATGTGCATCAGGCAGAGGTAGGCGCCCGAGTCGGCAACGACCCCCGCGAGCTCGGGATCCCCGCGCAGCGCGGTGACGTCGTTGACCATCTCCGCCCCCAGGGCGAGCGCCTGCCTCGCGACCTCGGCCTTCGCGGTGTCGATCGAGACCGGGACTCCCTCGAGCCGCTCGAGCACCGGCACGACGCGGCGCAGCTCCTCGTCGAGCGGCACGCCGTCGGCGCCCGGCCGGGTCGACTCGCCGCCGAGATCGACGATCGCAGCGCCCGCCTCGACCATCGCCCGCGCCGAGGCAGCTGCAGCGTCGGGGTCGCCGAAGTGGACGCCGCCGTCCGAGAACGAGTCGGGCGTCACGTTGAGGATCCCCATCACCGAGGGGCGCGGGAAGCGCAGCTCGATCGGCGGGCGCGGGGTCAGGCGGAGGGCTCGGGGTCCGGGCCCTGCATCGTCGCGCCCGGGAGCGGGAACGGACGGGACTTCGGCGCCGGGGCGCGCTTCTTCTCCTCGGCGGGCGCCTGGGGCGGCGTCTCCTCCGGCTCGTCCGGGAAGACCGCCTGCTCCGACTCGCCCGCGAGCAGCCGCTCGAACTGGTCGGCGTCGATCGTCTCGTGCTCGATCAGCACGGCCGAGATCCGGTGCAGATCCGTCGATGTGCTCCTGGAGCACGCGATGCGCCGCCTCGTGCGACTCCTCGATCACGCGGCGGATCTCGTCGTCGATCTCGCGCGCGATCTCGTCGGAGTAGTCGGGCTCGTTGCCCATGTCGCGGCCGAGGAACGGCATGTCGTGGTTGCGGCCGAGCACGCGCGGACCGAGCTTCTCGCTCATCCCGTAGCGCATGATCATCGCCTTCGCGGTCGCAGTGACCTTCTCGAGGTCGTTCGCGGCGCCGGTCGTGATCTCGTGGAAGACGATCTCCTCCGCAGCGCGGCCGCCGAGCGTCATCGCCATCTCGTCCATCAGCGCCGACTTCGTGGTCAGGTACCGGTCCTCGAGCGGCAGCGAGACCGTGAGCCCGAGCGCCTGGCCGCGGCTGACGATCGTGATCTTGTGGATGGGGTTCGTGCCCTCGAGGTAGTGCCCGACGATCGCGTGGCCCATCTCGTGGTAGGCGGTGATCTTGCGCTCCTTCTCGGAGAGCAGGCGGGCCTTCTTCTCGGGGCCTGCGATCACGCGCATGATCCCCTCCTCGAGCTCCGACTGCTCGATCACCTTCTTGCCCCAGCGCGCCGCGAGGAGCGCGGCCTCGTTGACGAGGTTCGCGAGGTCGGCGCCGGTGAAGCCGGGCGTGCCGGCCGCGAGCGAGTCGAGGTCGATCTCCGGCGCGAGCGGCTTGCCCTTCGAGTGCACCTCGAGGATCTTGCGGCGGCCGACCCGGTCGGGACGGTCGACGACGATCTGGCGGTCGAAGCGGCCCGGGCGGAGCAGGGCGGGATCGAGGATGTCGGGGCGGTTCGTGGCGGCGATCAGGATGATGTTGTCCTTCATCTCGAAGCCGTCCATCTCGACGAGGAGCTGGTTCAGCGTCTGCTCGCGCTCGTCGTGGCCGCCGCCGAGGCCGGCGCCGCGGTGACGGCCGACGGCGTCGATCTCGTCCATGAAGATGATGCACGGGCTCGACTGCTTCGCCTGCTCGAAGAGGTCGCGGACGCGGCTCGCGCCGACGCCGACGAACATCTCGACGAAGTCCGAGCCGGAGATCGAGAAGAACGGCACGCCCGCCTCGCCGGCGACCGCGCGCGCGAGCAGCGTCTTGCCGGTGCCGGGCGGCCCGTAGAGCAGCACGCCCTTCGGGATCCGCGCGCCGAGCGCCTGGAACTTCTTCGGGTTCTCGAGGAACTCCTTGATCTCCTGCAGCTCCTCGACCGCCTCGTCCGCACCGGCCACGTCCTTGAAGGTCGTCTTGGGCGAGTCGGGCGCCATCCGCTTGGCGCGGCTCTTGCCGAAGCTCATCACCTTCGAGCCGCCGCCCTGCACCTGGTTCATCAGGAAGATCCAGAAGCCGAACAGGAGCACGAACGGGAGCAGCGAGGTGAGGATCGACCACCAGGGCGACGAGCCGGTGCCCTTCGAGTCGAACACGATCTTGTTCCGCTGCAGTGTGTCCTGGAACTGCACCTGCGCCTGGTCGCTCGGGTAGTGGACGGTCTGCTTCGTCCCGTCGGGCGCGTAGACCGTGATCTCGCGCTTGCTCGGGTTGAAGACGACCTCCTTCATGGAGGCGGGGTCGGACTTGGCCTGCTGGATCACGGCCGAGAACGTCGTCTTGGTGGACTTCTTGCCCGTGGTGACGAGCGTCTGCGTGGCAAGCCACACGATCGCTGCGATCACGATCAGGGGGAACAGCGCGCTGCGGAAGAAACGACTCACGGGATTCCTGGTTCGGAGGGTAGCAGCCGAATCCTGGGCTGCCGTCACCCCAACCGGATGATCTAGGCGCCCTCTGGGATCAGGTCGGGGTGGAGGACGGCCACATACGGCAAGTTTCGGTACCGCTCGGCGAAGTCGAGGCCGTAGCCGATCACGAAGCGGTTGGGGATCTCGAAGCCGACGTAGCGCACCGGGACGTCGATCTCGCGGCGCTCCGGCTTGGTCAGGAGCGCGCACACCTCGAGGCTCGCCGGGTCCCTGGCCTCCAGGTTGCGAATCAGGTACGAGAGCGTCAGGCCCGAGTCGATGATGTCCTCGAGGACGAGCACGTCACGGCCCTCGATGTTGATGTCGAGGTCCTTGAGGATGCGGACGACGCCGGAGGAGTCGGTCGAGGCGCCGTAGCTCGAGATCGCCATGAAGTCGACCTCGCAGGCCACGGTGAGCCGGCGCATCAGGTCGGCCATGAAGAAGACGGCGCCCTTGAGGACGCCGATCAGCAGCAGGTCGCGCCCCGCGTAGTCGGCGGAGATCTCCTCGCCGAGCTCGCGGATGCGGTTTCGCAGCGCGTCCTCCTCGATCAGGATCTCGCCGACGCCGTGGGTCAGCTCCACGCTGCTCACCCGCGCCCCTCGCCGTCGCCGGCTCCCGCCGGGCGAAGCCCGGCTCCGCCGACGACTGACGCCGCTGCCGGCACGGTGCTCTCCGGGCCGGTGTTGGCCACACTGTGCCCTCCGGCCCCGAACCGGCGGCGGCGCCCGAGGAACGCGGGGGCAGCCACCCTGGACCGGGACCTCATCTCCGCACCGCGCTCACGCCCGGCGCCTCGACGATCCCGGGCACGGCGACGACGTGCTCGCCGCGGACGACGAGCGGCCAGGTCTCGCGTTCGGAACGGGGGATCTTCGCGTCGACGAATACATCCTGAATCTTCTTCGAGCGTCCGGCAAGGCGGTCGCCCGGCCTCCATGACCGTACCCGAAGCCCGGGCAGCTCGGAGGCGATCCGCCAGAGGCCCCATTCGACCTCGCCGTCGAGCGCGACCGGGCCTCGCTCGAGCCAGAGACGGTCGTACTCGCGCACCGCCTGAATCCCGCCGCCGAGGTCGAGCCGCTTCGAGCCGACCGGCGCGTCGAGCAGCTCCGCGAGCTCCGGCGGCAGCGGGCGCCGCTCCTCGGCGGCGCGCAGGACGTTGGCGTCCGCGGCCGGATGGAGGCGGCGGAGGATCGGAAGCAGCTCGGCGCGGATCAGCCCGCGGACGGTGTCGGGGTTCGTCGAGTCGGTGCGCCACTCGAGGCCGGCGGCGCGGCAGTACGCCTCCGTCTCCTCTCGCCAGAGCGGCAGCAGCGGCCGGACGACGCCGTCCTCCCGCTTCGCCTTGATCCCGCGGGTCGTCCCGCTTGTCGCGAGCCGGTAGAGCACCGTCTCGACCTGGTCGGAGGCGGTGTGGCCCGTCGCGCGCAGCCGGTCCGCCGCGACGCCGTAGCGGAGGTCGCGGAGCTCGGCCTCTGTGCGAGCCGGGGCGACCGCGACGACCTCTGCGCCCATCAGCTCGCGGCAGTGGCGCGCGTCCTCCTCGGACTCGGCGCCGCGCAGTCCGTGGTTGACGTGGAGCGCGGCAACGCGGTAGCCGAGCGCGCCGAGCGCGTGCCAGAGGCAGGTCGAGTCGGCGCCGCCCGAGACGAGACAGGTGACCTCGCCGCCCGGCGGAATCAGCTCTTGCCGGCGGACGTGCTCCTCGATCCGTGCGAGCGTCTCCACGCGCTCATTCTGACAGCAGCTCGAGCAGCTCCCGGTCGTGCTCCTGGGTGAGCAGCTCCGCGGCCTCGGCGAACGGCAGCCAGCGGATCTCGTCCACCTCGTCGTTCGGCTCGAACGCGCCGTCGAGGCGCTCCATCAGCCAGTAGCGAACCGTCTTCGGGCCCTCGGCGACCTCGTAGCTCGTCTCGCCGAGCTCACGGAGCGGCTCGCAGCGGAAGCCCGTCTCCTCCTCGACCTCGCGCAGGGCGCAGTCGAGGTAGCTCTCGTCGGCCTTCGCCTTGCCCTTGGGCAGGCTCCAGTCGTCGTAGCGGGGCCGGTGCACGACGAGCACCCGGCCGTCCTCGACCAGCACGCCTCCGCCGGCTCGCACCTCCATGACGGAGAGCCTAGACGGTCGATGCCACACCTGCCCGCGTCTGGCTGGTGGCCCAGACACAGCGCAGGATCGTCCGGCTCGCCCTTGACCAGGCCCACCGGCCTGGCCTGCGGTCGATCCAAACGCACTGCTTGGTCTGAACCATCCCCAGACGCACCCGGGCATGGCATCAACCGTCTAGAGCAGCGGCGACACGTCGCAGCCGCGGGCCTTGAGCCCCGGCTCGGCCTGGACGAGCACGTCGTGTGCGAAGTTCGCGAGCCCGTAGGAGCGCTGGATGTGCGGGCCTGCGTCCTTGTGCTTGGCCTCGGCGGTCATCGCACGCGCGTACTCGCTGAACATCGCGCCCATCAGCGACTGGATCTGGCGGAGCGAGTAGTCGCTCGGCTCGGTCGCCTTGACGTTCTGGGCAGCGAGCGACGCCGCCGAGGCGACGTCCTTCGGCGAGCTCATGCCCTCCTGGAACTGGTCCGACGTCAGGCCGAGCCCGGTCATCGACACCTGAGCGGTGTCGATGAACTGGCGATCGGTCGCAGAGCACGTATGCGCGAGGGGCGCATTGTCGGAGCACGCCGACCCCAGCAGTGCGATGCCGCAGAGGAGGACGCAGCCCGCCGCAGGAAGGCCACGAGAACGCATTCGCCGCCTCTATCGGCGCTGCGGGCGAATCGCCTCGATCACTCGTTCGGGGACGGCCGCTCACCATGTCGGCGCGTCGGCCCAGGCCTCGAGCCGCTCGAGCAGGGCGACGGCCTCCTCGCGTGAGAGCGAGTGCGCCTCGGCGAGCGGGACCGACTCGACGGACGCGGCCGGCCCGCTCAGCAGGTAGCGGATCGCGAGCGCGTGCGTCACCGCGAGGATCGTCCGCTCCTCGCGGTCGAGCAGGGCGCGGAATCCACGGGCGAAGCGGCGGGCTGCACCGAGCCGGCTCTCGGCTCCGCCCGGCCCGTCCTCGCCCGAGCCGTGCGCGAGCGCCCAGACGCGGTAGTCGGCGAGCGGGCCGCCCTCGTACGCGCCGAAGCCGATCTCGTTCAGGTCCGCGAGGACGAGCCGCGGCACGTCTCGCCCCTCGAGCGCGAGCTCGGCCGTCTCGGCGGTGCGTGGAAACTCGCTCGTCGCGCAGAGGTCGATCTGCTCGTGCGCCAGCGCCCGGCCGAGCGCGCGGGCCTGGGCTCGACCGGTCCCGGTGAGGCGCGAGGGGAAGCGAAGGTCGCCGTTGATCGCGCCGGTCGCGCCCGACTCGCTCTCGGCGTGGCGGGTGAGGAGCAGCCGCTCCATCAGGCGAGCAGTCGCGCGTCGAGCGGCGTCTCGCCGCCGGGCTCCACGCGGTACGCGCGCGCGCCGGGCCGCCACGAGACGACCTCCTCGAGCTCGGTGCCGACGAAGTGGAGCGCGACGCCGTCGTCCGCGGCGAGCCCGGCCGGAAAGCCGTCGGCGACGAGCCGCTCGTAGGTCGGCCGCCGCTCCCCCTCGCCGTCGTAGTGCGGGCACGCGCTGCCGGCGAGGAATCCCAATCCGTCGTGCAGCGGCGCGAGGGCCCCGAACGAGTCCGTCACGCTGCACTCGAACCAGCAGATCATCCCCGCGCTCGCGCCCGCGAGCACGATCCCGGCCTCCCACGCCTCGCGCAGGATCGCGTCCACCCCGTGCACCCGCCAGATCGCGAGCGCGTTCGCGGTGTTGCCGCCAGCGACGTAGATCGCGTCCTGCGCGAGGAGGAACCCACGCAGGTCCGCGACCTCGCGCTCGAACAGATGCAGGTGGCTCGTCTCCACGCGGCCGCCGAAGCTCGCGTAGAAGTTGAGCGTCGCCTGCGTCGCGTCGCCGGTCGCGGTCGGCAGGTAGCAGACGCGCGGGCGCACCTTGCCCGTCAGGCCGGCGATCAGCTCGTCGAGCGCACGCCGCTCCGGATCGAGCCAGCCGCCTCCCGCCGCAAGGATGTGCCTCTCCGCCACGGGCCGATCCTAGAAGACGAGGCTGCGGAACGAGCCCTCGCGACGCATCCCGATCGCGTCGTAGAGGCGGATCGCGCGCTCGTTCTCGGGGCGCACGAAGAGGCAGACCGCCGGCGTGTCGCGCAGGAGCAGCCGGCAGAGGTCCCGCAGGCCGCGCCGCGCGTAGCCGTGGCCGCGGGTCTCGACGTCGGCCCACACCTGCTGCAGCTGCACCGCGGCGGGCGTCCAGGCCGAGGCCTCGGCCTTGAAGAGGATCCTGCCGTCCTCCTCCCAGAGCCACGAGCGGCCCTCCTCGATCTGGATCCGCGTCCGCCAGCGGAACCCCTCCGGATCGCGCGCGAGCGGATCGACCCCGAGCTCCTCCAGGTAGGCGGCCGCGCAGGCGGGGACGAGGAGGGCGAGATCGGCGGTCACCGCGGCGCGGAGGCCCGTCTCGCCGGGCTCCGGCGCCTCGCGCAGAACGTAGACCGGCTGGCCGGGCCGGTCGTCGACCGGCGGCGGGAGGAGGTCGCGCGCGGTCTCCCACAGCTCGCCGACGGCGCGCTCGTCGCCGATGATCATCTGCGCCCGCGCCCGCGCCGCCGCCTGCCCGAAGGCGCCGCAGCCCTCGCCCGAAGGGACGACGTTCGCGCCCGTGTGACACAGCGCTCCGAGCGACCCGTCGTCACGCTCGACCGCGACGAAACGGCCGAGCCCGCGGCGTGCGACGTCCTCGAGGAAGACCCGCTCGACAGGAGTCCTCCGCGCAGAACGCGAGCACCTGCTCGATCCGCGGCACGGCGAGCACCCGCGTCACGCTAACGGTTAGGGTTGCGCCATGCCCATCCACCTGCGAGCGGAGCCCGGCGACTACGCCGACGCGGTGCCTTCTGCCCGGCGATCCGCTCCGGGCCAGGTACATCGCCGACACCTATTTCACGGACGTCACCGAGGTCAACGCGGAGCGCGGCCTGCTCGGGTACACGGGCACCTACGAGGGCACGCGCGTCTCGGTGCAGGGCACCGGGATGGGCTGCCCGGGCGCCACGATCGTGTTCGAGGAGCTGACGCAGCTCGGCGTGAAGCAGCTGCTGCGCGTCGGCACCTGCGGCGGGCTCCAGCCGAGCCACGCGCTCGGCGACCTGATCGTCGCGCTCACTGCGGTGCCCGCGGACTCGACCGCGATGCACCTCGTCGGCAACGAGCCGCACTGCCCGACCGCGAGCTGGGAGCTGATCCACGGCGCCGTGCACGCCGCGAAGGAGATGGGCCAGCCGATGCACGTCGGCCCGGTCGTCTCGAGCGACCTCTTCTACAACCCCGACGACGGGCAGTACGAGCGGTGGTCGAAGCGAGGCGTGCTCGCAGTCGAGATGGAGGCCGCGGCGCTGTTCACCGTCGGCGCGCTCCGCGGCGTTCAGGCCGGCTGCCTGCTGACCGTGAGCGACATCGTCGTCGAGGGCGAGTTCAAGCGGATCTCCGACGACGAGCTCCGTGCAGCGGTCGACCGCATGACGCGCGTCGCGCTCGCCGCAGCGGCCGCGATTAGCGACCGCACCGTCTTCCTGGTCAATCCGGCCTCGGACAACGGGGCCGACGGGTCGTCGCTGGCCCGAGCTGGCCCATCGAGCTCGCCCAGGCCGGGCTGACCGGAGACGCGCTCTTCTCGGAGCGGCGCGGGCATCTGACCGAGCTGGCGCGCGACGCGGCGGAGGGAGGCGCGACGCTGCTCGTGGTCGTCGGCGGCGACGGCTCGGTCAACGAGGCGACCCAGGCGCTCGCGGGCCGAGACGGTGTCGAGCTCGCGGTGCTCCCGCGCGGGACCGGCGTCGACTTCGTGCGCGAGTTCGGGATCCCGCGCAAGCCCGCGGAGGCTGCCGCAGTCGCGCTCGCCGGCAAGACGCGAGCGCTCGACCTCGGCCGGGTCACCTACCGCGCGTGGGCCGGCGGCGAGGGCGTGAGCTGGTTCGCCAACGTCGCGAGCGCGGGGATGAGCGGCGCGATCGCCAAGCGCACGAACGAGTCGTCGAAGGCGCTGGGCGGCAAGGTCTCGTACCTCTGGTCGACGCTCGCGGTGTTCTCACGCTGGCACGCGGACGCCGTCACCGTGACGGTCGACGGCGAGACCGCGCGAGGCGACGATGCACGACGTGATCGTCGCCAACTGCCGCTACTTCGGCGGCGGGATGAAGATCTGCCCGGACGCGGTCGCCCGACGACGGCCTCTTCGACGTGCTCCTGCTCGGCGACCTGACCAAGCGCGACCTCGTCATGACGCTGCCGAAGGCCTACAGCGGCAGGCACCTCCCGCACCCGAAGGCCGAGCTCCTGCGCGGCGCCGTCGTGACAGTGGACGCGGCCGAGCCGCTCCCGGTGGAGCTCGACGGCGAGCAGCCGGGGACGACCCCGGCGCGCTTCGAGCTCGTGCCGGGCGCGCTGCACCTCCGCGTGCCCTAGGCGTCGGATGTCCTCAGACGCCGGATCGTTCGAGGTGAGCCAGCTGGACTACCTGACGAATCAGCCGCCACTGTCCCGATTCGATCGCCTCCCGGACTACGCGACCCACCGTGTCTTCATGTGCCGACCTCCCCGCAAACGGGAAGGCGTCGTCGAACACGACCGCGCCACCGACACGCACGCGGGGTCCCCATCGATCGAAATCGGCCCGAACCCCACGGTAGGAATGGTCGCCGTCAATGAAGACGATGTCCACCTCGCCGGTGTCGATGTCGACGGAAGCCGAGTCGCCGACGATCAGAGAGGCTTGGAGCCCGTAGCGATCGAGGAACCTGCGGGTCTGGGCGTCGTATCCGTCCGTGGCGCCATCGAAACGCTCCTCCTTCTCACCGATGTCGATCGACCACAACCGGCCGTCCGGGCCAATGGCCGCTGCAAGGATGATCGTCGAACCGCCGCGGAATCGTCCAATCTCGACGACCGTGCGGGCCTGACTCTGGCGGGCGAGCGTGAAGAGGTACGCGGCCTCGCGAGGCGTCAGCGAGATCACGCCCCGGGCCAGTGGGTTCGTGCCGAACAGCCCAGCGAGATGATCAAAACGCAATGGGCCGTCTGGAGGGAGGTCGAGCTGCACGTTCTCCAGCGAGAGGTGTCGATTCAGCTTGTAGCCCAACGCCTGCCAGACATCGGCCGGACTCCGGTCGAACACGGCCGCAACGAGCGCGCGCCTCAGCCTCCAGGAAGGGACTGCGACGATGAGCGCGGCCGCGCGCTTGGCGATCGCCTGGCGGAAGATCACCGCCCAACCATACGCGCACCGTGAGTCGGGTTCAGATCGAGCTAGGCCTTCGGCGCGGCGGGCTTGCGCGCCGCCGTCTTGCGCGCCGCGGGCTTCCGGGCGGCGGGCTTCTTCTTCAGCGCCGCGACCTGCTTCTCGAGCGCGGCGACTCGGGCCTCGAGCGTCTCGACGCCGCGGACGCGCTTCGACAGCTCGTCGAGGCGGGTGCGGGTCTGGTTCGCAGCCTCGGCGAGCGCCTTGCCGGCCGCGGTCTTCGTGAGCTGAACGATCGCGTCCTCGCCCGCGTCGGCGAGCCGCGCCAGCAGGTCTTTGTCCTTCTTGGTGGCAGCCATGACACTCCTAGGGTCGCGGTTCAATCGAACCTTAGCGCGGCTGCGCAGCGGCCCGCTTCAGCGCGTCGTTGACCCGCGTGACGACGTAGGTCAGCGCGAAGCCCTTCGACCGGTCCTGATGGAGGCCGAGCGAGGCGACCGGCGAGACGAAGCGGCGCACGATCGCGCCTTCCTGCGCATAGACCGCGAGCCGCCACGGCGTCGCGCGCGGCACGTACACGTCGAGCGGCCGCTGCGACGAGCACGGGCCCCACACCCCGGCCGCGTCGCAGGTCGACACATCGAGCCGACTGCGGAACACGATGTGCAGATGCTGCGGTAGCGCCGTCGCCGGCACCTTCGTCCAGCCGAGGAAGATCTGCTTCGCGACGACGAGCGGCACGCCCGGGGACGAGACGAGCTTCAGCGTCACGACCGCGACGCCGTTCTGGAGGCTCACGGTCGGCGCGGGACGCCCCGTGGTCGACCACGCGCGCCCGGAGCTTGCCGGCGCCGGGCGGCTTCGGCGGTGCGGGCAGAGCGAAGGTGTAGGTGCCTGTGACGTCGTGCCACTGCGCCTGCGCGGCGAGGCAGTCGGCGTAGACCGGCTGGAGCGCGCAGTCCGCCTCCACGCCGGCCCGGGTCGCGTCGGTCGAGACGAAGAGGTCCGCCTCGGCCTCGCCCCACGGGCTCGCCGCCGCGAGCGCGCGCTGGACCCAGAGCGAGCGGAACGGATGGAGCTCCGTCCGCTCCCCGGCCGGCTTCCACTTCGTGCAGTTCCAGACCCAGGAGCCGGAGAGCTGGACGCGGTCGCCGGGCTCGGGCCAGGCGAACGACGGGAACGAGGTCGCATCGCGCGCGACCAGGAGGCTCTGCGCGCCCGCGGCGAGCAGGAACGACGAGGCGGAGTCAGGGGTGACGCCGAAGTCGAGGTCCGTCGACGGCGCGACGCCGCTGACGACACCGGCCAGCGCCTGCGGCTGCGGCGCCCGGTTCACGTAGACGAGCGGAGGCACGAGACCCTGGGAGAGCGCCGCGGGATCGCGGGCACAGCCGTCGAGGGGCGGCTGCGTGATCGGGCTCGGGCCGTTGGCCGCGGCTGCGCAGGCCGTGACGGCGAGGGCGAGGCAGACGACGAGCGCCCGCTTCACAGCGGCGGCCGCACGTCCGGCTCGCCCTTCCTGGGCCAGTGCGCGAGCGCCCGCTCGGCCTGCGCGGTGATCGTCAGCGACGGGTTGACGCCGAGGTTCGCGCTCACCGCGGAGCCGTCCACGATGTGCAGGCCCGGATCGGAGAAGACGCGATGGTAGGAGTCGACGACACCTGTCGCCGGCGAGTCGCCGATGCACCCGCCGCCGAGGATGTGCGCCGTCGTCGGCACGTCGCGCAGCACCTCGTTGAGCGAGCTGCCCGGCCGCCCGCCGATCTCCTCCGCGGTCAGGCGGGCAGCCTCGTTCGCGGCCGGGATGTAGCTCGGGCTCGGCTCGCCGTCACCCTGTGAGCTGACCAGGCGGCCGCGGCGCATCCGCAGCCTCAGCGCATTGTCGTGAGACTGCATCACGAGCAGGATGATCGTGCGCTCGGACCAGCGGCGCACCGACAGGCTCCGCACGAATGCGACGGGATGGCGGGCGACCTGGCCGAGGAAGCGGAGCTGGCGCGGAGCCCCGGGGCCGCCGTCCACGAGCACGGTGCTGAGGAGCCCCATCGCGTTCGAGCCGCGCGGGTAGCGCACCGGCTCGATGTGCGTCTGCGCGTCGGGGTGGATCGACGAGGTGATCGCGACTCCTGTCGAGTAGTCGACCTTGCCGGTGCCCGCGGTCGCGCCGACGATCGCCTCGGAGTTCGTGCGCACGCGGTCGCCCACCAGCGGTCCGCCGAGCCCGGAGCGCAGGAGCAGCGAGACCGTGCCGAGGACACCCGCCGCGAGCACGACCTGGCCTGCGCGGAAGTGCTCGGGCTGGCCGCGGCGCCGTCCCGGCCGCTCGGCCCGCACCTCCCAGCCGTCGTCGGAGCGCGTCACGAGGGTCGCCTCGCGCTCGGGCAGGACGACCGCGCCGAGCCGCTCGGCGAGATGGAGGTAGTTCCGGTCGAGCGTGTTCTTCGCGCCGTGGCGGCAGCCGACCATGCACCCGCCGCAGCGGATGCAACCGGAGCGCCGCGGGCCGTCGCCGCCGAAGTACGGGTCGTCCACCTCCTTCCCGGGCTCGCCGAAGAAGACGGCGACCTCGGGCTGGTGGTAGGTCTCCGCGACGCCCATCCGGGCGGCAACCCGGCGCATCACGAGGTCGGCCGGGGTCTCGAACGGCACGGGCACGGCGCCCAGCATCTGCCGCGCGAGCGAGTAGTAGGGAGCGAGCTCGGCCTTCCACCGCGGGTCGCTCCAGGCGTCCTCGAGCGGCTCGTAGAGCGTGTTCGCGTAGACCAGCGAGCCGCCGCCGACACCGGCGCCCGAGAGGACGAGCACGTCGTGGAGCAGGGTCAGCCGCTGGATCCCGTGAAGCCCGAAGCGCGGCGCGTAGAGGTAGCGCCGCACGTCCCAGCTCGTCCGCGGGAAGTCGTCGGCGCGAAACCGGCGCCCGGCCTCGAGCACGCACACCGAGTAGCCCTTCTCCGACGCGCGCAGCGCGGCGACGCTGCCGCCGAAGCCGCTCCCCACCACCACGACGTCGAACTGCCTCACCGCAGCGCCTCGACCACCGCCGCCAGCGTCTCTCCGGCCGGCGCGTCGAGCTTGAGGGTCGCGCGCGCGTCGAGCCCGGTCGGGCCCCTGTTCACGATCGCGAACGCGCCGCCGGCGCCGAGAGTCTCGAGCGGCAGCCCCGCCACCGGGTAGACCTCGAGCGACGAGCCGACCACGAGCAGGAGCCCCGCCCCGGCCGCCAGCGTGAACGCCCGCTCGATCGCCGCCTCCGGCAGCAGCTCGCCGAACATCACCACGTCGGGCTTCAGCACGGCCTCGCAGGACTCGCAACGCGGCACCGGCAGCAGCTCGAGCACCCGGCCCAACGGATAGGCCGTGCCACACCGCGGACACGACGAGGTGCGGATCGAGCCGTGCACCTCGACCACGTCGCGGCTCCCGGCTCGCTCGTGCAGCAGGTCGATGTTCTGCGTGACGAGCGCTGCCACGAGCCCGAGCCGCTCGAGCTCTGCGAGCGCGAGGTGCGCCGCATTCGGCTCGGCCTGGAGCAGCATCCGAAGCCGCGGCCCGTAGAACTCCCAGACCCGGGCCGGATCCTCGCGGAACGAGTCGATCGAGGCGTAGTCGTAGGGGTCGAACTCGGCCCAGAGCCCCGTCGGCGAGCGGAAGTCCGGGATCCCGCTCTCGGTCGAGACGCCGGCGCCCGTCAGCACGACGCACGGCCCCCGCTCGCGGATCAGCGCGGCAAGGCGCGCGACATCGGTCACAAAACGATTCTAGAGTTGGCTCGATGGAGGGCTTCCACTTCTCGACCGAGGTGCGCGTCCGTTTCGCGGAGACCGACGCGCAGGGCGTCGCGCACAACACGGCCTACATCGTCTGGTTCGAGGTTGCGCGCGTCGACTACCTCGCGCGGTACGCCGGCGGCTACCAGGCGATCCGCGACCGCGGGATCGAGGCGCTCGTGACGACCACGCACATCGACTACCACTCGCCCGCGCGGTTCGACGACGTCGTCGCGGTGCACGCGCGCTGCGCGGAGATCAAGGGCGCGCGCTTCCGCTACGAGTACGCGATCGAGCGCGACGGCGAGCTGCTGGCCGACGGCTGGACCCGCCACGCGACCGTCGACGCGGTCACCTTCCGGCCCAAGCGCGTGCCGGAGTGGTTCGCCGAGGCGATCGCTACTGCGGAGTCGTAGCCGCGGGCGCGAGCGGCTGGTGGCCCCCGGCGCCCGGCTTGGGCTTCGGCTTCTTGGTGCCGACGAGCAGCACCGTCGGCGAGGAGCTGTACGACGAGTGCCAGACGTTGTCGTAGAGCAGCTTGCCGCCGGGCGAATAGACCTTGCGCTCGACGCTCGTCGCCTGCGGCGGGACTCCCTGCGTCTGCACCTCCGACTTGCCCTTGAGCAGCGCCGGGTCCTTCACCTTCTTCACCGGGATCGGCCCGGTGTTCACGAGCGGCGTCGCGGTGGACTCGACGCGGCGGTGGACGGGCGTGCCGTAGAGCGTCACCACGAGCGAGTCGTAGGTGACGAAGGTCCGCATGTAGAGCCAGTGGCCCGTGTCGTTGGTGAAGCGCAGGTCGACGTCCGGATAGTTCACGGTCGCGTCGCGGCCGAGCGGGTAGTGGCTGATGTAGAGCGCGTGGTTCGTGCGCTCGGTGATCGGGAGCCCCGCCTCGAAGGCGGCGTTGAAGACGGTCGTCGAGACCTGGCAGACGCCGCCGCCGAGCCCTGTCGAGACCTCGCCGTTGATGATCACCGGCGCCACGAGGAAGCCCTTCGCGGCGGTGCGCTCGCCGGTCGCGCCGTTGAACGACCAGTTCTCGCCGGGCTTGATCAGCTGCTCGTCGACGAGGTGCGCGACGGTCTGCACGTTGTGGATCCGGTTCGGCACGCCGCCGAAGAAGGTCTCGTAGCTCGAGACGACGCCCTTGATCCCCATCGCGCGGGCGGCGGCCGTCGTCCGCTTCGCCTGCTGCTCGGCCACGGAGAGCTGCGCGACGCGGTTCACGGGCGAGAGGGCCGCGGCGAGCAGCGCCTTCGCCGAGGCGACGACGTCGAGCGCGGTGCCGGGCTTTGCCGGGACGACGCGGGCGCTGGAGGCCGTGACCGCGAAGCTCGCATCGACCGGCGCGTGCTCGACCTTCCGGCTCAGCCGCGCGAAGTAGGCGTCGGCGGCCGGCCCGGCGACGTGGATCGCCGTCTTGCCGTCGCGGGGGAGGTCGAGCAGCGGCGCGAGCTGCGCCGGCGTCAGCCGCCAGCGCGCCAGCCCGATCCTCACCGACACCGGAGCCGACAGCGCCGTCCTCGCCTGTGCCTCGGCCGGCGCGAGCTCGGCCGCTGACACACGCACCGGGTCGACCTGCACCGGGAGCGCGACCGAGCCCTGCTGGAAGCCGACGAGGGCCGCGAGGATCACGGGCCCGGCCGCCTTGGTGTCGAGCGTCTGCGCCCGCCCGGCCGGGGACGACGACGGGCCGTCCGCCGCGGAGCGTCACGGCGGCATCCCGGTGCGAGACGTTCACGTCGCGAGCGAGGCGCGAGAGCTCGTACACGAGCGCCGCCTGGAACACGCGCGGCTGCATCTTCACGTCGCTGCCGAAGAAGCGGAGCTGGAGCCGCTTGAAGCCGCGCAGTGGCCCCGAGCCGCCGCCCTCGCGCTGTGCCTGCGCGATCGCCGCGTCCCAGTCGGGCTGCACGCCGAGCTCCGCCGGGCTGATCTTGAAGCTGTGCCCCGCAGCGGTGAAGACGACCGGCTGCGGCTGCACCGAGGAGAAGCGGCGCATGAGCTCGGCGCGCGCCTGGTCGGTGCTCATCCCGCCGACGTCGACGCCCGCGATCGTGACCCCGGCCGCGATCCGGTTCGACGAGCCTGCGAAGGCGAAGCCCACGACGAGCGCGACGCCCGCGAGCACGCCGACGACGAGCAGCCCGCGCGTGAGCAGAACACGTCTGCGCCGCTGCCGGGAGCGCCCAATCTGAAGCGGAGACGTTCTCGCGTCGACCTGCACCGAACGATCGATAGTAGCCGGTCCCCGGCGGCCCCTATGGACGCGGCCGCTCGGTCCAGCCGTGGCTCAGATAGGTCGCGACGATCTGCCGCTGGATCTCGGACGTTCCCTCGACAATCTGGAACACCTTCGCGTCGCGGAGCCACTTCTCGACGGGGTGCTCGCGCATGATCCCCGCGCCGCCGAGCACCTGCACCGCGTCCGTCGCGACCCGCATCGCCGTGTCCGCGGCAAAGGCCTTCGCGAACGAGCCGAGCATGCCCGCGTCGCGTCCCGCATCGACCGCCGCCGCCGCCCGCCAGACGAGCAGGCGCGCCGCCTCGACCTCCATCGCCATCTCCGCGAGCTTGAACGAGACACCCTGCTTTGCGATCAGCGGCCGCCCGAACGCCTCGCGCTCGCGCGCGTACGCCGTCGCGGTCTCGAACGCGGCGCGGGCGACGCCCACCGCGGCGGCGGCCACCTGCGGCCGCGAGTGCTCGAAGAAGTCCATCGCCAGCACGAAGCCCTCGCCCTCCTCGCCGAGGAGCCGGTCGGCCGGGAGCCGCGCCTCGTCGAGCACGAGCGAGCCGGTGTACGAGGCGCGGAGGCCGAGCTTGCGCTCCTTCCGGCCGGCGCTCACGCCCGGGTCGCCCGCCTCCACGATGAACGCGGTGATCGCGCCGTCGAGCTTCGCGAACACGATCGTCAGCTCCGCGATCCCGCCGTTCGTGATGTAGACCTTCTCGCCCGAGAGCACGTAGCCGTCGCCGTCCCGGCGCGCGACGGCACTGATCGCGGCGACGTCGGAGCCCGCGTGGGCCTCCGTGAACGCGATTGCCGCGAGGCAGCCGTCCTCCGAGGCGAGCCGCGGCAGGTAGCGGTCGCGCTGCGCCTGCGTGCCGTAGCGGACGAGCGGGCGGACGAGGAACATCGTCGCCTGGAGCGTCGAGGCGAGCCCGGCGCAGCCCCACGACAGCTCCTCGGCGATCAGCGACGCGGTGACCGCACCGACGCCGCCGCCCCCGTACTCGGCAGGGACGGCGTACGAGGTGAGCCCGAGCTTCGCCGCCTTCGCGAGCAGGCCCGGCGGGAACTCGTCCCGCTCGTCGCACTCCGCCGCGATCGGCCGCAGCTCCTTCTCCGCGAACTCGTGCGCCAGCGCCTGCAGCTCGCGCTGCTCCGGCGTCGGCTCGAACTCGATCACGCGCGCCCCTCGCCGGCGACGGCTCCCGCCGGGCGAAGCCCGGCTCCGCCGCCGCCTGGCACCGCTCGCGGCACCGTGCTCTGCGGGGCCGTATTACCCATACTGTCCCCTCCGGCCCGGCACCGCGAGCAGCGCCCGAGGAACGCGCGGGCACCGGCGCCGGGCCGAGGGCATCACTTCGGCATGAGGAGCTCGCGCGCGATCACGAGGCGCTGGATCTGCGAGGTGCCCTCGTAGATCTGGAACAGCTTCGCGTCGCGCATCAGCTTCTCGACCGGGTACTCCTTCATGTAGCCGTAGCCGCCGAAGATCTGGACGGCGTCGGTGGTGACCTCCATCGCGGAGTCCGCGGAGAACCGCTTCGCGTACGACGACTGCAGCGTCGCGCGCTGGCCCTGGTCGATCAGCCAGCCGGCCTGCCAGCACAGAAGGCGCGAGGCCTCGATCTTCGTCGCCATGTCCGCGATCAGGAAGTTGATCCCCTGGTTCATCGCGATCGGCTGGCCGAAGGCGACGCGCTCCTTCGAGTACACACACGCGTGCTCGAACGCGGCGCGGGCGACGCCGACAGCGCCGATCGCGGTGCCGGGGCGTGTGAAGTCGAGCACCGTCATCGCGATCTTGAATCCCTCGCCTTCCTCGCCGAGGCGGTTGGCGGCCGGGATCACGACGTCGTTGAACGCGATCGCGGAGGTGTCGGTCGAGCGCTGCCCCATCTTGACGAGGTGCTTCTCGACCACGACGCCGTCGAGGTCGGTCGGGACGACGAACGCGCTCAGTCCCTTGTGGCCCTTGCTCTTGTCGGTCGAGGCGAAGACGACGAGCCAGGCGGCGTGCCCGGCGTTCGTGATGAACATCTTCGAGCCGTTGATCACGTACTCGTCGCCCTTGCGGACGGCCGTGGTCTGGATCCCCGAGACGTCGGAGCCCGCGTTCGGCTCGGAGAGCCCGAACGAGCAGAGCAGCGGCTCCTCGAGCAGCGGCGTCAGCCACTGCCGCTTCTGCTCGTCGGTGCCGAAGGCGACGACCGGGCCGGCGCCGAGGCCGTTGCAGGTGATCGAGGTGCCGATCCCGGAGCAGCCCCAGTAGAGCTCCTCGCCGACGAGCAGCCCGTCGAAGCAGCCGAGGCCGGGGCCGCCGAAGGCCTCGGGGACGTGGAGGTTCATCAGGCCCACCTCGTGCGCCTTCGCGATCACGTCGGCCGGATGGGTCTCGTGCTCGTCGTACTCGGCCTCCTTGGGCCGGATCTCCTTCTCGGCGAACTCGCGCGCGAGCTCGCGCAGCGCTTTCTGCTCGTCGGTGAGGCCGAACGAGATCCCGCCTCCGACGCCCTGCTCGACTGTGGCCATGATGTCTCCGCTCCGCGTTCGATTGACCGGTCAGTCAATCGTACTACGCCGTGACGATCACGTCGAGTTCCTGCTCCTCGAGCGGCGGCTCGTCCGGCTCCCACGAGCGGCTGAGCACGAAGCGGAGATGAACGCGGCCAGGGCCGACGCCCTCGACCTGGAAGGCTTCCGGCAGCGACCCGCTCGCGGGTGCGGGCCCGCCGGGCGGGGCGGCTCGGGAGCAGGTCCCGGAGGGGGCTCGCCTGATCTCGACGACCCCCTCCGGGCCTTCCACCATCGGTTCCCACGAGTAGCCGGCGCTCCCGAGCCCGCTCAGCTCGAGCTCGTGCAGCTCACCGACTTTCAGCTCGAGGTCAAGCACTCCCGATGACGACCCCCTCGTGCCAGCCGGCCCCGTCGCGCCAGTAGTGCTGGAGCTTGCGGTCTGTACGAAGCACGATCACCTCGAGGTTGAAGCCGAAGCTCCCCTCGACGAGCGAGGCGACCGCCTGGACGTCGTGGCCGAACGTGGCGCTCTCGTGCCACTGCCCGTCGCCGTGGTTGTCGCGCCACCAGTGCTGCACCTTGCCGCCGACGGCGACGCACAGCTCGAAGTTCCCGACGTCCTCTCTCCGACATCGCTCCGAACTGCCCCTCGATCATGCAGGGCCCGCTCGTGCAGCCTTGGCCGAAGATCACGCCGGCGTTCCAGACCGCGCCGTGGTCGTCGTCCCGCCAGAAGTGCTGCATCTGGCCGGTGTTGAGCACGCACACGAGCTCGAGGTTGCCCTGCGTGCCGTAGTGGCTCTGGATCAGCGAGGGCCCGCTGAACTCGACGTTGGCGCCGAACCTGCCCCCGTCCGACCACGTCCACGGCGGCGCCGTTCATGCGCCACCAGTGGTTGAGACGGCCGTCCTTGGTGCGGACGACGACCTCGAAGTTGCCCGGTGCCCCGTAGTTGCCCTGGATGAAGCCGGGCACGCCCCAGGCGTCGGGCGGCCCGAAGACGCCGCCGTCGTTCCACGTCTTCGAGACCTCGTCGAACCACCAGTGGTGCAGCCTGCTGCCGGTCGTGAGGAAGACGCACTCGAAGTTGCGGTTGTACGTCGTCCCCGTCAGCGTCGGGCAGACGGCCGCGTCGTTGCCGAACGGCGCGTAGGCCGTGTGCCACGGGAAGCTGCCGGTGTCGTTGTCCCGCCACCAGTGCTGGATGTGCGGGCCGCCGCCGACGGTGGCGAGCATCTCGAAGTTGCGGTAGTGGGCGCCGTTCCCGCTCTCGATCATGTTCCCGCTGTGGATGCGGCGCTTCGTCCACGGATCCGGGTTCATCCCTCGGAGGCCGATCTTCGCGTAGTCGTCGATCCCCGACTGGCCGTAGCCGACCCACACGTAGCCGTTCATCCCGAAGCTCGTGCTCCACGAGTTCTTGCAGAGCCACGCACCGAGCGCGTCGTTGTAGCCGACGACGAGCATGAAGTGGCCGCCGCGCTCGTAGTTCCACGAGGCGGTCGAGCGCTTGTAGACGCCCGAGCCGTAGCCGTCGAAGTCGTGCCAGACGTCGAACCACGTCGCGAGCGGCCCGATCGTGTCGATCCACGTCTTCTGGTCGGCGATGCTGCCGACGTCGGTCTTCGTGAGCGTGCCGCGGACGGTGCGGCCGCTGCGGTCCGAGGTCGGGTTGTACGCGATGTCGGCCGTCGTCCACGGGAAGCACTGCGGATCGCAGAGCCCGTGGGCATGGATCCAGTCGACGGCGGCGTCGCAGCTGCCGCCGTTCGCGCACTTGGCGCCCATCCCCTTGTGGACGTCACCCTCCGAGTAGTGGGGCCAGAAGCAGTGCTCGATCCGGACCATCGCCTCGGTCAGCGCGGTCGCGGCGAACGCCCAGCACGACTCGCAGCCGTTCTGATTTCGAACGCTCGTGATCCACGGCCAGCCCCAGCGGTTCCGCCAGTCGACCGACGCAGCCGGGCCGCCGGCGAGCGGAGCGCCGACGGGCGCCGGGATCGGGAGCGGCCCGATGTCGGGCTTGCCGATCGGATGCGGCCGATCCGGAGACACCGGGATCTTCGGCTGTGGGATGAACTTGTGCTCGACGGCCCGTTGGATCAGGAACGGGTTGATCGGCGGCACTTTCAGGATCGCCTTGAAGTTGACCGCCTTGGCCTTTGCCGCCGGGACGAGCCCGGCCGTGTCCGCGCCGATGCCGAAGATCGGCACCGCCGCGGTGTCTGCGAGATGCTCGGCAACGATCCACTCGAGCTTCTCCGCCGCCAGGTTCTTGCGGAGATCGCCTGCCCGAAGAGCACGTGGCTTGGGCATATCGCCCCCCTTTCACCCGGGGAGGCCGCATCACCTCGGGAAACGATCGGCGGCCTAGCGCCACCGATGGATGCGTACTTCGACTAAAGCTATACACCTCTCCCTGCCGATTCAAGACTGTCAACCACTCTGTTTCGACGTCTCAAGAGGGAGCACATGGCAGACATCGGCGCACCCATCCGCGAGATCGAGATCGAACCGCACGAAGAGCCCGTGCCGACGCCTGCACCGGCGGTCGAGCCGGCGCTCGAGCCGGAACCCGCGTGACGCCCGAGGAAATGACGAGAGCCGCTCGTCGGCTGGCGGGTCTGGCGCGTCGTCGGCGACTCCCTCCGCGCCGCCGTCTGGGCCGCCGAGTGGCCGCCGCTCGCGCGCTTCGAGGCGGAGTGCCACGACCGGCCCTCGCCGTTCACCGAGCCCGACGCGCTCCCCTCGGCCCACCGCTCGCCCGACCGAGGCTGCGACTGCGGCGTCTACGCGTTCAAGCGGCGCGAGGACGCCGAGCTGCTCGCGCGCGAGAAGGTCGACCGCGACGTGCTCGCGCTCGGCCGCGTCTCGCTGTGGGGCCGCGTGATCGAGACCGAGCGCGGCTTCCGGGCCGAGCGCGCCTATCCGTACGACCTGCTCCTGCTCGGCGGCACCGAGCAGCTCGCGCACAAGCTCAGGAACCGCTACGCCGTCGACGTCTCGCTCGGGCTCGCGCCCCAGCCGCTCCACACCGGCGCCGGCTGAGCCCCCGTTAGACTCACAGCCGTGGATCTCGAGCTCACCGCCGAGCAGCGGCTGATCCAGGAGACGGTTCGCGCCTTCGTGGACGAGCGCGTGCTCCCGGTCGCGGTCGAGAACGACATCCACCACCAGCTCGACATGTCGCTGATCGAGGGCATGGCCGAGCTCGGGATCCTCGGGATCGTGATCCCCGAGGAGTACGGCGGCGCCGGCCTCGACTACGTCTCCGAGGCGCTCGCGTGCGAGGAGATCGAGCGCGGCGAGGCGGCGTTCCGGACGCTGATCTCCGTCCACGTCGGCCTCAACTCCTCGTCGCTCCTGCGCTACGGCACCGAGGAGCAGAAGCAGCGCTACCTCGTGCCGCAGGCGAAGGGCGAGAAGCTCGGCTGCTTCGGGCTCACCGAGCCGGGCGCCGGCTCCGACGTCGCCGCGATGCGGACGACGCGCGCGGCGCGAGGGCGACACCTACGTCCTCAACGGCCAGAAGAACTGGATCTCGTACGCCTCGGTCGCCGACCACCAGCTCGTGGTCGCGAAGACCGACCCGGCCGCCGGGCACAAGGGCATGTCCGCGTTCATCGTCGAGCGCACCTGGCCCGGCGTCGACGACGGCCGACACCGAGAACAAGCTCGGCATCTGGGCCGGCTCGACCGGCGAGCTCTTCTTCGAGAACGTCGAGATCCCGGCCGAGAACCTCCTCGGCGAGGAGGGCCAGGGCTTCGAGATCGCGATGCACTCGCTCGACCAGGGCCGCTTCACCGTCGCCGCCGGCGCGCTCGGCGTGATCCGCGCCTGCCTCGAGCGCTCGACCGCCTACGCGCGCGAGCGCGAGACCTTCGGCCAGGAGATCGGCCGCTACCAGCTCGTCCAGGACATGATCGCGAAGATGGTGCTCGGCTACGAGACCTCGAAGCTGCTCGTGCTGCAGGCCGCGTGGATGAAGGATCAGGGCAAGCGGAACACGCGCGAGACCGGCCTCGCGAAGTGGCACGCGACCGAGTCGGCGTTCGAGGCGGCGCACATGGCGATCCAGGTGTTCGGCTCGTACGGCTACTCCGCCGAGTACGGGATCGAGCGGTACTTCCGCAACGCGCGGGCGCCGATCATCTACGAGGGCACGACGCAGATCCACAAGATGCTGCAGGCCGAGCACGCGCTCGGGTACCGCGCGCTGAACGGGCACACGGGCGAGATGTCGCCGATCGTGTCGTGGGGCCCAGCGCTGGCGACCGCCTAGAACTCTCGACCCGAGGTCGAGCGAGATCGAGCCCGGTCGACCCGTCCAACCCGGACAACCGAACCTGCTCGAATCTCCCAACCCTCAGAAAGGTGCCTGGCACTTTTAGGAGCGTTGAGGGTCGCTCGCTCGCGGCTCAGCGCCGTCGTCCCAGTAGCTCACGGCCGAGCCGTTCCGGAACATCGCGCTGTCCTCGCCGATCCCCCAGACCTCGATCTTGTCGCTGTCGGGGTAGACGGGCACCTCGGGATAGATGAGCGTCGAGAGCGCAGCCGGCTCCCCGCCGTCGTTTCGCACGTCATGGGCGCCCTCAGGCCCCGTCGGGAAGCAGACGGCGTCGCCCGCCCGGAGCACGCGGTCTCCCTCCGGCGAGCGCAGCGTCGGCGCGCCGGAGACGACGAGGACCCACTCCTCGTTCGCGCAGTGGAAGTGGTACGGGCAGATCCGCTCGCCCGGCCCGAGCTCGTAGAGGCTCGCTCCCGAGCCGCTCCGCGCCGATCTCGTCGGCGACACGGACCCCGCGCGAGCTGAAGCCCGCGGCGATTCGCGCGTCCCCGAGCGCGACCGGTGAGCAGGTTGAAGTCGGCCATCGTCCGCAAGTATGTGAGCGTGCGCGCACTCGCCGCAACCGCCGTCACCGCGTTCGCTCCTCGGCCCGCCGCAGCCACGGAGTCGTCGTCCCCGGCGTGAGCCTCGGCGGCCTCCGGCTCGGGATGACCCAGGCGCAGGTTCGCGCCGCCTGGGGCTCGCGGCTACGGCCTCTGCCGCGGCTGCGCGGCGACGACCTGGTACTTCACCTACAGGCCGTTCACCCAGCAGGGCGCCGGCGTCGCGTTCCGGCGAGGCCGCGTCGCCGCGCTCTACACGGTCTGGGCGCCGCCGGGCTGGCAGACGCCGAAGCGGCTCGTGGTCGGCGACCCCGCGGCGAAGATCACCGAGGCTCTACGGCCCGATGCCGCTCGAGCAGTGCCTCGGCTACTCGGCGCTCCTGCTCCGGCGGCGGAACGACGCTGACCGCGTTCTACGTCGTCGACCAGAAGGTCTACGGCTTCGGGCTCATCCGGTACGGACGCTCGCCCTGCTTCTAGCCTCGCGCGCGCATCAGCATCCAGACGAGCGGGATCACCGCGAGGATCGGAACCGCGCAGATCGGCCACAGGATCTGGTACCCGTCCGTCGCGGGCAGGTACGGCGAGAGCACGTCGATCAGGAACGCCCGCGAGCAGCGGCCCGACGAGCAGGCCGAAGCCCTTCGTCCAGGTCGCGAGCCCGGAGATCGCGCCGCGCTGCCCGCCGGCATCAGGATGAAGAGCAGGCCCCAGGCGAGCGTCATCACCGCGCCGCCCGCGATCGCGACGGGGAACACGAGCGCGTAGTACCAGTTGCTGCCACGACGTCGCGAAGCCCGGCGAGGAGCGAGCCCGCCGCCGTAGATGAACGAGGCGACGAAGATCACGCGCGCCAGGCCGACGCGGTCGCCCAGCGGGCCCGAGAGCACCGCCGCGATCATGTAGCCGGCCGCCACGGTCCCGAGCACGGCCGACGAGGTCGACAGCGGCTGGTGGAGCCCGCGCGTGATGTAGAGGACGACGAAGGTGCGCTCGGCCGCGAACGCGCCCTCCCACGCCGCGTTGGCGCCGAGCCAGCGGCGCACGTCGGTGTTCGCCGCGCATGATCCGCCAGCTCGTGCGCGACGTAGGCGCGGACGCCCTCGAAGACACGGCCGTGGCCGCCGTCCTCGACGCACGAAGACGATCGTCGCGCCGCAGGCGATCGTCGTCACGAACGCGGCGAGCAGGAACGGCGCCGCGCTCCAGACGTGGAAGAGGAAGCCGCCGCCGACGAGCGCGAGCCCGAGCGCGAGCCCGCGCAGGACGTGCTGGATCCCCTGCGAGCGCCCGTAGGCCGACGCGCGGCAGCAGGTCCGGGTAGAGCCCGCGGTAGGGCGGCTCGTAGACGTAGTACGCGAAGAAGAACGCGAGCACGATCAGCGTCGTCGTCCAGAGGCTCGGCATGAACGCCATCAGCGCGAGGCAGAAGCCCATCGGCCCGAGCGCGGCGAGCATGAACGGCCGCCGACGGCCGAGCGGCGTGTGGAACGTGTCGCTCCACGGCCCGATCACGACCGGCAGCGTGAGCGCGAAGACGCCCTCCGCGGCGAGCACGGCCGCGATCATCGTGCGCGAGTCGGTGAACTTGCCGAGCAGCGGCGGCAGGTACGCCGCCGTGGTCGTGATCGAGAACGCGAGCCCGAACGCACCGAGCCCGAGCACCCACGGCAGCCGCCACGCGAAGGTCGCCGGGACTCCCGTCGCCTTCGGGGTCGCGGTCGTCACGACGTCAGATCTGCACCGGCGCCTGGCGAAGCGCCAGGCCGCCGACGAACATCTCGGTGAAGGTGCGCTCGGCGCGCGCGATCTCCTCGTCGCCGTCCGGGAGCCGGCCGAGCACCCAGCCGGTGAGGATCTCCTTCGAGCGCGCCGTAGACGATCAGGCTCGCGAGCCGCGGGTCGACATCCGCGCGGAACTCGCCTCGCGCCTGCCCCTGCGCGACGATCCGCTCGATCGCCTCCAGCGCCTCGTCGCGCTCGACGACCCGGTTCGCTGAGATCGCCGCTGCGGACGACCTCGCGCACGAGCACGGTGACGAGGTCCGGGTCGCGCCGCCACGAGCGCAGCAGGATCGCGCCGACCCGGCGCAGCTGCTCCGCGGCGGGCGCGTCCGACTCGCCGACCGAGCGCATCGCCTCGAGCAGCTCGGCCCAGGTCTCGCGGAAGATCGTCTCCAGCACCTCGTCCTTCGAGGTGAAGTAGTGGTAGAGCAGCCCGTGCGCGACCCCGGCCTCCTCGGCGATGTCGCCGACGCGGCACGTGTGGTAGCCCTTGCGGGCGAACACCTTGACGGCGGCGTCGAGGATCAGCCGACGCTTCTCTTCCTGGGCGATTGACCGGTCAGTCAACGGTGCCGAGTGTAGTGAGTAGCAATCGGCGGCGGTGCAACCGCTCGCGGGTCTCCTCGTCGTCGACCTCACCCGGCTCCTCCCCGGGCCGTACGCGACGCGCGAGCTGCTGCGGCTCGGCGCGCGCGTGGTGCGGCTCGAGCCGCCGGACGGCGATCCGCTTGCGCACCGCGGCGCCGGCGTGGGAGGCGGCGCTGAACGCCGGCAAGGAGTCGGTCTTCTGCGATCTCAAGGCCGAGCCGGAGATCGGTCGCGGACGCTCGTGCGCGAGCGCCGACGTCGTGGTCGACAGCTTCCGCCCGGGCGTCGCGGCGCGGCTCGGGCTCGAGCGGGCCGAGCGGACGGTGTGGTGCTCGATCACCGGCTTCGGGCTCGGCGGCCGCCACGAGCAGCGCGTCGGCCACGACCTCAACTACCTCGGCTGGGCCGGCGCGCTCGCCGATACCGCGCCCGCGCCGCCGCCGGTTCAGATCGCCGACCTCGCCGCCGGCGCGCTGACCGCCGTCGCCGAGATCCTCGCCGCGCTGCTCGAGCGCGAGCGCACCGGGGTCGGGCGCCATCTCGTCGTCTCGATGACGCACGGCTCGCACCGACTCGGTCGCCCACCGGCTCGGCGGCGACCCCATCCCGCGGCTGCTCACCGGCGGCGCCGCCTGCTACGCGATCTACGCCACCGCGGACGGCCGCTTCCTCACCGTCGCCGCGCTCGAGCCGCGCTTCTGGCAGCGCCTCTGCGAGCTGCTCGGCCACGAGGAGTGGACCGGCCGCGCGTTCGAGCCCGAGCTGCCGCGAGCTCGCCGCGCTGCTCGCGACGCGCCCGCTCGCCGAGTGGCTCGAGCTCTTCGACGGCGAGGAGGTCTGCGTCGGCCCGGTGGCGACGCTCGAGGAGGCAGCCGCGGAGTTCGGCTCAGAGCCGTAGCGCCGCAGCCAGCTCGCCGAGTCCCGCGATCCGGCGGCTCGAGCTCCGGGTAGCGGCCCTCGCGGTCGAGCAGGATCGCGCGCATCCCGAGCGCGAGCGCGCCCTCGATGTCGTCCTCGACCGAGTCGCCGACCATCACCGCCGCGCCGGCAGCCGACGCCGAGCCGGTCGAGCGCCGCGCGGAAGATCGACCGGGTCGGGCTTCGTCCTGCCGAACGAGCGCGAGCCGATCGCGACGTCGACGTCGAGCCCGTGGTGGACGACGAACGCCTCGAGGTCGCGGCTCGTGTTCGAGACGAGCCCGAGCTTCAGCCCGCGGCCGCGCAGCTCGTCGAGCACCGGCAGCGCGTCGTCGTAGAGCTCGAAGTTGTCGTGCGTGCTCCCAGGCGGCGACCATCTCCGCCGCGCAGGCGTAGGCGCCGGCCGCGTCGCCGCCCATCCCGCGGATGATCCGCTCGGTGAAGACGATCCAGACCTCGTCGTCGTGCTCGAGCTCGGGATGGCGCTTCGAGCTCGGCGAAGGCGCCGAGCCGCGCCTCGTCGTGGCGCGCGACGTCGAGGCGGAGCCCGTGCCGCTCGCCGAGCCGCACGTAGCCCTCGGGGCCGAGGTCCGGCCCGGGCCGCACGAGCGTGAAGTCGACGTCGAAGAGCACGGCTTCCAGCGTCCGATCCGGCACGGCCGAGAGGATAGCCTCGACCCGATGCTCGACTCGCTCCGCGCCAACGCGCTCTCGGCCTTCAGGAGCCGCGACTTCCGTCTGCTCTGGGGCGGCCAGACGGTCTCGTTCGCCGGCGACTCGGCCTTCCTGGTCGCGATCGGCTGGTACGTGACGAACCTGACCGGCTCGGCGGGCTCGCTCGGGATCGTGCTCGGCGCTCCAGTCGGCGGCGCTCCTGACGACGCTCCTGATCGGCGGCGTGATCGCCGACCGCTACCCGCGACGGCGGCTGATGATCGGCTCCGACCTCGCGCGCGCCGTCTTCGTCGGAATCCTCGCCGCACTCGACGCGAGCGGGCACGCTCTCGTTCCCGGCGATCCTCGTCCTCGTGACGCTGATCGGGCTCGCCGACGGCTTCTTCCAGCCGGCGTTCGGCGGGATCGTCCCGCTCGTCGTCGAGCAGCCCGTGCTCGCGTCGGCGAACTCGATGCTGAACGTCGCGCGGCAGACCGCGGCGATCGGCGGGCCGGCGCTGGCCGCGCTCATCTACGGCGACGGCCGGCTCGACGACGGTCTTCGCCCTCGACGCGCTGTCGTTCCTCTTCTCGGCGGCGTTGCTCTGGCGGCGCGCCCGCGCGCGGCTCGAGCAGGAGCCCGCCGCCGGGCCCTGGCGCGATCTCGCGGCCGGCTTCCGCTACGTCGCGAGCGTGCCCGTGGCTCTGGACGGGAATCGCGGTGACGACGCTGATCCTGATGGTCGCGATGGCGCCCTTCCAGACGCTCCTGCCGCGGCTCGTGAAGGAGCACTTCCACCTCGGGATCGGCGCATACGGCCTGATCTTCAGCCTGCAGGCGGTCGGGATGGTGCTCGGCTCGTTCACGTTCGCGCACGTGAATCCGCGGCGGAAGCGAGCGATCCTCTGCTTCACCGCGTTCTCGATCAACGACGTCTTCATGCTCCTGCTCGCGCTCTCGCCCTGGTTCCCGCTCGCCGCCGCCGCGTCGGTCGTCCGCGGCTTCTTCATCGGCGCCGCGATCGGCCTCTGGATGACGATGCTGACCGAGCTCGTGCCCGAGGGCTATCTCTCGCGCGTGATCAGCCTCGACTTCTTCGGCTCGTTCGGCTTGACGCCCGTCGGATACCTGCTCGCGGCGGGCCTCGCGGGCCTGTTCGCGCCGCAGGCGATCATCGCCACGGGCGCGACGCTCGGCGCGCTCCTGTGGCTGCTGCCGCTCGTGAGCAGGCGCGTGCGCGAAGTGGACTGAGAGTGCGGGCCCTGCCGGCCGCGCCGGACAGGGCCCTGCTCGATCGGGGTGCCCAGATTTGAACTGGGGACCTCTCCGACCCGAACGGAGCGCGCTACCAGGCTGCGCCACACCCCGAGCGGGCATAGGTTAGCGACTCGGCGCACTTCCGACACAGACGCGTCACACTTGTCCGCTACGTTGCCTCTATCGACAACGGAGGAGACGAGATGAACGTCGTGACCCTGATCGGAAACCTCGCGAGCGAGGTCGAGCTGAAGGACCTCGGCGACGAGAAGAAGGTGGCGAACTTCCTGCTGGCGATCGACCGGCCGACGCCGGCAGGCGGCGCCGACTTCGTCCAGATCGCCGTCTGGAACAAGCAGGCCGAGGCCTGCGAGCGCCATCTCGCGAAAGGGAGGCGCGTCGCCGTCGACGGGCGCCTGCGCAGCCGCTCGTGGGAGGAGGAGGGCAAGCGACGGAGCGCGATCGAGGTCGTCGCGAACCGCGTCCAGTTCCTCTCGGCGCCCGACGGAGCCGAGAGCGCCGTTCGAGGGGGCCGCGGCCTAGCCCGCGGGGAGGTCCTTGCCCATGTAGACGGCCGACTCCACATAGCCGAGCGAGCGGTAGAGCCCTCGGGCGACCTCGTTGCCGCCGAACACGTTCAGCTCGATCCGGTCGAGCCCGTGCGACGCGCACCTCGTCCTCGAGCGCGAGCATCGCGGCGCGGCCGAGCCCGCGTCCGCGCTCCGCCTCGTCGATCGCGATCGCGTAGAGGTATCCGCGGCGCCTGCCGATCGGGCTCGTCTGGATCGCCCACCAGACGATCCCGACGCGGTTGCCGCCGTCGTCCTCGACGACCCGAAGGAAGCTGTCGGCCGTCCGGAAGCCCTCCGGTCAGGATCATCTCGTGGTCGCGCACCGACTTGGTCCGTGCGTCCTCCCGGGGAAGCCGCCCGCTCTCCTCGAGGTCGCGGGCGTACTCGTCGACGGCAGTCGGCGTAGAAAGCCGTCGTACTCGTCCTCGCGCATCGGCCTGAGGCGAACGGTCATCGGCGGCATCCTAGAATGCGCTGGTGGCCCGCCGCGACGAGATCCTCGCCTTCGCCGACGAGGCTGCTCGATGTCGGCTCATACCGCGAGTTCGGGCCGGCCGGAGCGCAGGTACTCGGCGCACGCGAGGTGACCAGGCTCGCCTGCGGGGTCTCATCGTCGCTCGAGCTCTTTCGCGCGGCGGCCTCGACAGGCGCGCAGTTGCTCTGGTCCACCACGGGATCTGGTGGCGAAACGAGCCGCTCGTCGTCGACGCCCGCCAGCGCGGCCGCCTTCAGGCGCTGTTCGACGCAGATCTCACCCTCGCGGCCTATCACCTGCCGCTCGACGCTCATCCCGAGCTCGGCAACGCCGCCCGGCTCGCCGCGCGGCTGGGGATCGAGGTCGAGGGGCCGTTCCTCGGTTTCGGCGTCGGCGGCCGGCTCCCCGCGCCGCTCCCGCTGGCGGAGCTCGTCGAGCGCACCCGGGAGGCGACCGGGCGCGAGCCGCTCGTCTTCGCCGAAGGCCCGGACCCGGCCCAGCGGATCGCGATCGCGACCGGCTCGGCCGGGCACGACCTGATCTCCGCCGCCCGGGCGGGCTACGACGTATACGTGACCGGCGAGCCGGAGGAGCCGACGCTCCACACCGCGCGCGAGCTCGGGATCACCTTCGTCGCCGCCGGGCACTACGCCACGGAGCGGCTCGGCGTGCAGGCGCTCACCGAGCTCGTCGCGCGCGAGTTCGGGCTCGAGTGGGAATTCCTCGAGGTCCCGAACCCGGTCTAGCCGGCGGCCGCCGCGAGGAACGCCGCGGTGAGCGGATGCGGGCGCGAGCGGTCCTCGCGGGCCTGGAACACGTACAGCGTCGCGACGAAGAACGGGTGCCCGTCGAGCTCGACGAGGCGTGCGCTGCCGTTCTCGTCCCGTCCGCTGACCGCCAGACCCACTGCGTCCAGCCGCGGCTCGAGCTCGGGGTTGAGCCCGTAGCTGCAGTAGTACGGCTCGACCACCTCCTCGGCGCCGTAGATCGTCGCCGCGCGCGACCCCGGCACGAGGCGAACCGGATGGCTCTGCCCTTCGAGCGAGCACGTGAGCGGCGTCACCGCCAGATGCTCGGCGCCGGGATTGGTCTCGGCGTGGTCCGCACCCTCGATTCCGAGCACGTCCCGCGCCAACTCGACGACCACGTGCTGGAAGCCTCCGCAGGTTCCAACGAGAGGCACCTCGCGCTCGCGGGCGTAGCGGATCGCCGCCAGCGCTCCGTCCATGCTCGCGTAGGGGCTTCCCGGAGAGATCCAGAGCCCGTCGAAGCCGCCGAGCGACCCGGCCGGATCGCCGATCCCGGTGGTCGCCACCCAGGCGAAGTCGACGCCGGCAGCCTCGAGCTCCGCATTGGTCGCCCGGTGCGTCTCCCTCTTCGCGCCGTAATCGCCGACGACGCCTATGCGCGGAGCCACGCTCATCAGTCGGCACAGCTCAGCAGAAAGCTCTCGATCGCGTCGGCGCATGCGCCCGGGCGCTCACCGATCAGCAGATGGCCGCAGCCCGCGATCACTCGCAGCGGCGCGCCGAGCCGCCGTGCGTACTCGAAGCCGTCGGGCAGCGGCACCATCCGATCGTTCGCACCCCAGACGCACAGGCTGGGACAGCGGACGCCGCCGAGCCCGAAGCGCTCGTCCTCCGCGCCGAGGGCATGCGCGGCCTGCTTGACGTCGGTGTGGATCGCCGGCCCCGAGAGGAACCCCTCCGTCGCGGCGGCCGAGAGCGCCGGCGGATCGTCGACCTGCCAGTGACCGAACACGACCCAGCGCGACCAGGGTGCCGCGGCAATCCGAGTGCGAAGCGGTGCGACGGCGCGGCCGGGCCAGCCGAGCAGCGCGAGCGTGACGGATCCCTCGAGCGTCTTCCTCGCCGAACCGATCCCTGCGGCCGCGAGCAGGACGAGGGCGGCTACGTCGCCAGGGTGCCGCTCGGCCGCACGCAGCGAGACCGCGCCTCCCAGAGAGTGGCCGACGAACGCGGCCGGCCCGCAGCCCCTCGAGCCGCGCGAGCTCGACGACGCAGTCGGCGTACGGGTCGAGCGTCGGCGCCGCGGCGAGCGGCTCGGAGCCGCCGTGCCCGGGCAGCTCGGGAACGAGAAGCCGGTGGCGGCGGACGAGGAGCGGCGCGAGCTCGACCCAGTTGGCGGCGGCGCCCGCCAGCCCGTGCACGAGCACGAGCGGCGGCCCGTCGCCGCCGACGTAGTAGCGCAGCGAGGCGCCGCCCACCTCGGCCCGCCGCTCCTCGAAGCCCGGCGATCGGCTTTGCTTCCGTCATCCCCCGATAGTAGAGTTCAATCAGATGAGCAGTTTCGGAGGGCGGGCTCTTTGAGTCGCGCCGTCAACAACACAGGAGCAGCGACCGAGCCCGTCTGAGCGCCTTGCGCCGGCGGGTTTTTTCGTGCCCGATCGGAAGGAGCACCGATGCCGAATCACCTCACGCCCGAAGAGCTCTCCAAGGAGCTCGGCCTCGACCGCGACGAGGTAATCCGCGTGTGCATGCAGGAGGGCGTGCCGATCTACCACGGCAAGATCGACAAGTTCCTGTTCCAGGCGCAGCTGCAGGCGCTCAGCGCGCCGACGCAGTCCGCCGCCTAGCTCTAGCTCTTCTTCGAAGCCTTGGAAGCCCGTGCCTTCGGTGCGGGCTTCTTCGCGGGCGGCTTCTTCGCCTCGGCGATCGACGCCTCCAGCGCCTCGAGCAGGTCGGCCGACGGCGTCGCCTCGGGCACGGGCGGCGCGGGCACGATCGGCTCGCCGCCTCGCTTCGCCTCGAGCAGGTCGTGGAGGCTCCGGCGGTAGTCGGCTCTCGAGCGACTCCGGCGTCGAACGATCCCGCGAGGCTCGCGATGATCTGGCGCGCGAGATCGAGCTCGGCCTCCTTCACCTCGACGCCCTCGACGGCCTCCTCGATCTCGGCCTTGCGAGCGGATGTCCTCGGCGAGGAAGAGCGTCTCGAGCGCGAGCGCGTCGCCGTACGGGCGCGGATCAGGCAGATCTTCTCGGCGCCGCGCAGGACGAAGCGGCCGAGCGCGGCCATGTTCGTCTCGCGCATCGCGGCGAGCAGCAGGACGTACGGGCGCCGGGCGGCAGGCTGGCTCGACGGCGCGAGGTAGTACGTGCGGTCGAAGTAGATCGGGTCGACCTCCTCGAGCTGGACGAACCGCTCGATCTCGATCGACGGCGAGCCCTCGAGCTCGATCGCCTCGAGCTCCTCGTCTTCGATCACGACGTACTCGCCCTTCGCGACCTCCCAGCCCTTGACGAGCTCGTCCGGCCCGACCTCGCGGTCGTGGAACGGGCACCAGCGCTTCTGCTTGATCGGCGTGCCGCACTCGCGGTGCAGCGTCCGGAAGGTGACGTCGGACGCCTTCGCGCGCGGCTCGGTCGCGATCGCAAGGCCGATTGGGATTGTGACCAGCCCGAAGCTGATCGCGCCGTTCCACGTAGTGCGCATGTGACCTCGAAGTCTAGGGGGACCGGACGAATTCGCCTACATCGCCCCGCCTCCTGCCTCCCGTAAGCTAGTCCGCATGGCGACGCCTGCGCGACGATCCCGGAGCTTTGGCGCAAGGGCAGCGCGCGCGACGACTCGATGCCCGCTTACCTCGTCAAGGACGGGGACGCGTGGCGCGAGGTCTCGTGGCGCGATGCCGCCGACCGCGTCGACGCGCTCGCCAACGGCCTGCTCGCGCTCGGGATCCGCAAGGGCGACACGCTCGCGATCCTCGGCTCGACGACGCTCGAGTGGGCGCTCTTCGACTACGCGCGCGGCCTGCGTCGGCGCGATCACCGCCGCGATCTACGCGAACAGCTCGCCGAAGGACTGCCACTACATCCTCGAGCACTCCGAGGCGATCGGCGTGCTGGTCGAGGACGACGAGCAGGCCGCGAAGCTCGAGGGAGGCCCGCAGCTCCGCCACGTCATGACCTTCGCCGGCCTCGACGAGCTGGCCGAGCGCGGCCGGGCCTACGCGGTCGAGCACCCGGGCGCGCTCGACGCGGCGGTCGCGGCGATCCGCGAGGACGACGTCTTCACCTACATCTACACCTCGGGCACGACCGGGCCGCCGAAGGCCTGCATGATCTCGCACCTCAACTACTACGCGATGGTGGCCGTCGCGGACGAGATGCACGACTTCACGGTCGAGGGCGACCTGATGCTCCTCTTCCTGCCGCTTGCGCACAACTTCGGACGGCTGATGCACCTCTCGGGCCCGCACATCGGCTTCACGATCGCGTTCTGCCCCGATCCGCTCGAGGTCGGCGACGCGCTGCTCACCGTCAGGCCGACCGTGTTCCCGAGCGTGCCGCGCGTCTACGAGAAGATCCACACGCTCGTCGTGGCCCAGTTCGACGCGGCGACGGGCGGCAAGCGGCGACTGGTCGACTGGGCGGTCGGCGTCGGCCGGCGCGTCGAGCGCGCTGAAGGTCGCGCACCGTCCGCATCCCGGCCACGCTCGCCGCGCAGCACCGGCTCGCCTCCCGGCTCGTCTACTCGAAGGTCCAGGCGCGCCTCGGCGGCAGGCTCCGCATCGGGCATCTCGGGCGGCGCGCCGCTCGCGAAGGAGGTCGCCGAGTTCTTCCACGCGCTCGACATCCTCATCCTCGAGGGCTACGGGCTCACCGAGTGCACCTCCGCGGCGACCGTGAACCGGCCCGACGACTACCGCTTCGGCACCGTCGGCCCCGCGCTCCCCGGCACCGAGCTGCGCCTCGGCGAGGACGACGAGCTGCTGATCAGCAGCGAGACGGTCTTCCTGGGCTACTTCAAGGATCCGGAGGCGACGCGCGAGGTGCTCGGACGACGACGGCTGGCTCCGCTCCGGCGACGTCGCCGCGATCGACGCCGACGGCTTCGTCACGATCACCGACCGCAAGAAGGACATCCTGATCACGGCCGGCGGCAAGAACGTCGCTCCGGCCGAACCTCGAGAACCTGCTCAAGAACTCGCCGTACGTCTCGCAGGCGGTCGTGATCGGCGACCGGCGCCCGTACGTCACTGCGCTGATCACGCTCGAGGAGGACGCACGCGGGCTCCCGGACATCGAGGCGCGGATCCAGGCGCTCGTCGACGAGGTGAACGGCGAGCTCTCGCGCTTCGAGCAGATCAAGCGCTTTCGCGATCCTCGCCGCGCGACTTCACCGCCGACGAGGGCGAGATCACGCCGACCCTGAAGCTGAAGCGCAAGGTCGTCCAGCAGCACTTCGCCGCCGAGATCGACGACGCTGTACTCGTAGGTCGGAGCTAGAGGATGCGGCGCGCGCCGACGTAGGCGCCGGCGTAGTACGCCTCGGAGAGGCTCGAGATCTTGACGACGTCGCCGGTGTGCGGCGAGTGGATGAACTCGCCGCCGCCGATGTAGATGCCGACGTGGCCGAGCCCGTCGAAGAAGACGAGGTCGCCGGGCTCGAGCTGGTCTGTAGGCGACCGGCACGCCCATCGCGTACTGCGCGTACGAGCGTGTGCGGAAGCGAGACGCCGACCTGAGCGAACACGAACATCGTGAAGCCGGAGCAGTCGAAGCCGCGCCGGGCTCGACGCCCGCCCAGACATACGGCGTGCCGAGGTACTGCATCGCGATGCCGACCACGCCGCTGTACTGCGACGGAGGCACGACGCTCGCGCCGTCCGGCGTGATCGCGCCGATCCCGATCCCCGGAACCGTCGGCGGGCCGGCTGCGAGGCGGGCGCGCGCCTGGGTCGCGAGCGCGAGCTGGCGCGCGTGCTCCTGCGCGCGGAGCTGTGCGATCTCGCCCTGGATCGAGGAGAGGAGCTGGCGCCGCTGAGCGAGCTGGCCCTCGATGTGCGCCTTCTCGGCGGCGAGGCTCGCGACGAGCTGTCCCTGCTCGGCGTGCTGGGCGGCGAGCTGGTGCTCCTGTGTGCGCACGAGCTTGCGGAACGAGATCACCTGGCCGAGCACCTGGGCGTCCTGGTCGGAGACGCGGTTGACGGTGTCGAGGTTGCTCAGGAGGTCGTCGAGGCTCTTCGCGCCGAGGAGCACGTCGAGCGTCGTGTTCTGCTGGTCGGCCGTGTAGAGCGAGACGAGCCGCGTCGCCAGCATCTTCTGCGCGCGCCCGAGGTTGTGGCGCGCGACGTGGAGGTCGTGGCGGTTCACCTGCTGGTCGTGCTCGATCTGGCCGAGCTTGTACTTGGCGCTGTCGTACGCCTCGACCTTCTGCCCGAGCTGCTGGTCGATCTGGTTGATCTGGGCGAGCACGGACTGGGCCTCCGACTGCTTCGAGCCGACCGACGGATCGGCGGTCGCTGCGCTTACGACCAGGAGTCCGGCCGTGAGGCAGGCAAGCAGTAGTGGCGCCTGTCTTCTCCCGGATCTAATGCCGCACTCCGAGGTCCGCTTGCAGGCGCGCCGGTGTGTGCCGGGGCGTCACAGAGTTCGACCCTACCAACCGCACCTGACGGCCGCAACCGAGAAACAGCAACAAATCTCTTTGAAACTAGCTAAGTCTGTCGGCTGGCGGCGTGAATTCGATCCGGGCTGTGCTAGGGTCCGGCCCTCGTGCGAGTGCGCTCTTCGGGTGCTCCGAGCAGCCTCGTGGCGGTCTTTGCAGGCGGGTTGCTCGCGGTTTCGATCCTGGCAGGCGGAGCCGCGGGCTCCCCACCGGGAACTGCTGCCCTGCGGAAACAGGAGGCGCGGATCGAGGCGCGCCACCGTGCCGCCGTCCTCTCGCTCTTCTCGCTCGAGACGCAGCTCACGACGGGCCCGCGCCCGGCTCGCCGGCGTGCGAGCGCGCTCGGCGGCGGTGCGGCGCGAGGGTGCCTCGGTGCGCCTCCAGCTCGGAGTCGCGCAGCAGGCGTTCACGCTCTCCGAGCGCCAGCTCGGCGCGCGGCTCCGCGCCCTGTACATGGCCGGCACCGTCGATCCGATCGCGGTGATCCTCGGCTCGACGCTCGATCGACGAGATGATGACGGGCCTCGACGGGATCTGCCAGAGCGGCGGAGCAGAACCGCAGCGTGATCGACCAGACGCGCACCGCACGCGGCAGGCTGGCGCGCACGCAACGCAACCTCGCCGCCAAGCTGGTCGAGCTCGCCGACCTCGAGGCCTCGGTCTCGAGGAGCGCCGACTCGCTGGAGCAGTCGAGCGCCGCACGCACGGCCTACGTTCGCTCGCTCGCGGCGCAGCAGGGCCTGACGACGGCCAGGATCGCAGCGATCGACCGGCAGGCGCGCTCGGCGGACGCCAAGGCGGCGACGCTCACCCCCACGGGGCTCGGCCCGCCCGGAGCCGTTCCGCAGCCCGGCCAGACGATGACGGTCTCGGTGACCGCCTACTCGCTCTCCGGCTTCACGTCGAGCGGGCTCCCGGTCGGCTGGGGCGTCGCGGCCGTCGACACGAGCCTGATCCCGTTCGGCACCCGCTTCTTCGTTCCCGGCTACGGTGAGACCGTGGCCGCGGATCACGGCACGGCGATCATCGGTCCCCGGATCGACATCTGGTTCCCCACGCTCGCCCAGGCGCAGGCGTGGGGCCGCCGGACGGTCGTGATCACCTTCCGCTAGATGGGGGCGACTTCCGCCGACAGGACCCGCGTCCTCCTCGTCGACGACCACGATCTGTTCCGCACGGGGCTCGCGAACCTGCTCGAGGAGCAGGGGATCGGCGTCGTCGGCCAGGCGGCGACCGGCACCGACGCCGTTCGCGCGGCGAGGGAGCTCGCGCCCGACGTCGTGGTGATGGATCTCAACATGCCCGGGATCACCGGGGTCGAGGCGACCCGCCGCATCGCCGGCGCCTCGCCGCTCGCGCGCGTCGTCGTGCTGACGATCTCCGACAGCGACGAGGACGTGATCGAGGCGATCCTCGCGGGCGCGTGCGGCTACCTGCTCAAGGACGCGTCCGTCCAGGATCTCGTCCGCGGGATCGAGTCGGCCGCGATCGGCGAGGCGCTGATCTCGCCCCACATCGCCGCGAAGGTGCTCCAACACGTGCGCGCGACCAGCACCTCGCCGGAGATCGCCGAGACGATCCATGCGGAGCTCTCCGAGCGCGAGCTCGAGGTGCTGCGGCTGGCCGCGAGCGGCCACGACAACGCCGAGATCGCGCGGCGGCTGCACATCAGCCCGAAGACGGTCAAGAACCACATCTCGAACATCCTGATGAAGCTGCAGCTCGAGAACCGGATCCAGGCTGCGGTCTACGCCGTCCGCTCGGGACTGGTCTAATGCCATTTGTGCACTGCCGCCCGGTGTCACTCCTCGTCCTCGCCTGCGCGCTCGCGCTCGTGGCTGCGACGGCTGTCCCTGCCGCCGAGGCGCCGCTCGCGCCTCGCCTCGAGCACGCCCTCGCCGTGCCCGGAGTCGCGTCGATGTCGACCGCCGGCCTCGCCCTCGACCTCCGCACCGGCGCGATCGTGTTCGGCGCAGAACGCGGCGACTCCGCTCGCCCCGGCCTCGACCGAGAAGCTCGCCGTGACCTACTCGATGCTCGCCGCGCTCGGGCCGGACTTCCGCATCAACACCGAGGTGCTCGGCGACGGGCTCGCTCGACGGGACGACCTGGCGCGGGAATCTCGTGCTCAAGGGCTACGGCGACCCGACGCTCTCGAGCGCGGGGCTCGCGAAGCTCGCCGCACAGGTCCACGCCGCCGGGATCGCCCGGGTCACGGGCTCGGTCGTCGGCGACGAGAGCTTCTTCGACTCCGTCCGCACCGCGCCGGGCTGGAAAGCCTCGTTCTACGGCGACGAGTCGCCGCCGCTCTCGGCCCTCTCCGTCGATCGGGGCATGTACCGGGGCGTGATGGCCACGAGCCCCGCGCTCGCGGCCGCGAGACTCCTAGCGACAGGCGCTGCGCGCCGCTGGCATCGACGGTGGCCGGCGCGCCGCGCACGGGCGTCGCGACCGCGGCCGACGCTGCCGCTCGCGACGGTCGCCTCGCCGCCGCTCGGTCGGATCGTCACGATGATGGACCGCGAGAGCGACAACTTCACCGCCGAGCTGCTGCTGAAGGAGCTCGGCGCGCTCGACGGAGACCGCGGCACGACCGCGGCCGGCGCGCGGCCGTGCAGGCGACTGCTCGCGCAACATCGGCGTGCCGCTCGCCGGCGTGCGGATCGTCGACGGCTCCGGGCTCTCGCTGCTCGACCGGCTCGACCGTCGCAGGCGCTCGTCGCGATCCTCGAGGCCTCGTGGCTCGACCCGGACATCCGGCCGACGCTCGTCGCGGCGCTGCCCGTCGCCGGCGTGAGCGGCACGCTCGAGCGCGGATGCGCACGGCGCCGGCGACGCGGCAACGTGATCGCGAAGACCGGGACGACCGACGAGGCCTCCGCGCTCGCCGGCTTCGTGCGCGGCCGCTACGTGTTCGCGGTGCTCGAGAACGGGCACCCCGTCTCGACGACGCTGGCGCGGACGGCGCAGGACCGCTTCGCGACGCTCCTAGCCTCGCAGTAGCGCCTCGAGGTCGGCCTCGGCGAGGATCGGCACGCCGGCCTTCTCGGCCTTCGTCAGCTTCGAGCCCGGGCTCTCGCCGACGATGACCCCGGTCGTCTTCTTCGAGACGGAGTCCGAGACCTTCGCGCCGAGCGCCTCGAGCGCGGCCCTGCGCCTCCTCGCGCGTGTAGTTCTCGAGCGTGCCGGTGATCACGTACTGGCTTCCGGTGAGCGGCCCCTCGACCGGCCGCTCCTCCTCGCCGGCCTCGAAGCGGAGCCCGAGCTCGCGCAGCTCCTGCGACGAGCGCGCGGTTCTGCTCGTCCGCGAACCACTCGGCGATCGACTCGGCGCGCTCGGGCCCGATGCCCTCGACCTCCTCGAGCTCCTCGTGCGTCGCGGCGAGGAGCCGGTCGACCGTGCCGAAGTGGCGCGCGAGGTTCTGGGCGATGATCCAGCCGACCTCCGGGATGTTGAGCCCGAAGAGGACGCGCGAGAACGGCTGCGCCTTCGACTGCTCGATCGCCGTCGATCGCGTTCTGCGCCGAGATCTCGCCGTAGCCGTCGAGCTCGACCAGCTGCTCCTTCGTGAGCCGGTAGAGATCCGGCATCGAGCGGAGCGAGGCCGAGCGTCCCAGAGCCGGCGGACGAACTGCTCGCCGACGCCCTCGATGTCCATCGCCGCCGTGACCCAGTTGATCAGCGTCTCGAGGCCGCGCGAGGGACAGGCCCGGTTCGGGCAGCGGTGCATCACCTCGCCCTCGGGCTTGACGACGTCGGCGCCGCAGAGCGGGCAGCTGCGTCGGCATCCGGAACGGCTTCGTTCCCGGCTCGGTGCGGGCCGGCCGGCCCGACGATCTGCGGGATCACGTCGCCGGCGCGCTGGACGACGACGAGGTCGCCCTCGCGGATGTCCTTGCGGTTGATGTCCTCCTCGTTGTGGAGCGTCGCGCGCGAGACGGTGACGCCGCCGACCTCGACCGGCTCGAGCAGCGCCCACGGGTTGAGCGCGCCCGTGCGGCCGACGCGGATCGTGGATCTTCCGAGGCGTCGTCGTCGCGGTCATCGGCGCCCACTTGAACGCGCGCGCCCAGCGCGGCCGCTCGTGCAGCGCGCCGAGCCGCGCCTGCTGGTCGAGCGAGTCGACCTTGATCACGATCCCGTCGATCTCGTAGTCGAGCTCGACGCGCGCTGCGTCTCCCACGCGCGGCAGGCCTCGGCGACCGTCCTCGATCGACTCGTAGCCGCTCGGCGTGCGGGTTGACGCGGAAAGCCGCGCTCGCGCAGCCACTGCAGCGACTCCCAGCTGCGACTCGAACTCGACGCCCTCGCGGTAGCCGGTGCCGTAGATCCAGATCGAGAGCGGCCGCTCGCGCGGTGATCGCCGGATTCTTCTGCCGGAGCGAGCCGGCGGCGGCGTTGCGCGGGTTCGGCGCGAGCCTCTCGCCCGTCTCGGCGAGCGCGCTCGTTGAAGCGCGCGGAAGCCGGAGAGCGGCATGTAGACCTCGCCGCGCACCTCGAGCACCGCCGGCGGGTCGTCGCCGCGCATGACGCAGCGGGATCGCCTGGATCGTGCGCAGGTTCGGCGTCACGTCCTCGCCCTGCTGCCGTCGCCGCGCGTCGCGCCGCGGACGAAGACGCCGTTCTCGTAGATGAGCGAGATCGCCGAGCCGTCGATCTTCGGCTCGAGCACGTAGGCGACCGGCTCGTCGGAGCCGAGGCGCTTGCGGACGTCCTCGGCCCACTTGACGATCGCCTCGTCGGTCGTGACCTTCTCGAGCGAGCCCATCGGCGCGAGGTGGCGCACCTTCTGGAAGCGGTCGGAGAGCGGCGCGCCGACGCGCTGGGTCGGCGAGTCGGCGGTGACGAGCTCCGGATGCTCGCTGCCTCGAGCGCGGCGAGCTCGTCGTAGAGCCGGTCGTACTCGGCGTCGGAGATCATCGGATCGTCGAGCGACGTGGTAGCGGTACGAGGCCTCGTTCAGCTGCGCGCGCAGCTCGGCCGCGCGGCGTCTCAGGCTAGAGGACGGCAAGGAGCTCCTCCGCGTGTCGACGAACGCGTCGGGCTGCTCGCGCCTCGAGCCGCTCGCGCCCGTGGATGCCGCCCCAGGTCGACGGCGACGCGTGAAGACGCCGGCCGCCTTCGCCGCGCGCGATGTCGAACGGCGAGTCGCCGACGTAGGCCGCGTCCTCGGCGGCGGCGCGCCGAGCCGTTCGAGCGCGAGCAGGATCGGCTCGGGATCGGGCTTCTGGCGCTCGGTGTCGTCGCCGCCGACGACGACGTCGAACAGATGCCCGAACGGGAAGCGCGTCGAAGGCGAGCTCGACGGTCACGCGGCGCTTGGCGGTGACGATCCCGAGCGTCCGGCCCTCGGCGCTTCAGCTGCGGCGAGCACGTCCACCATCCCCGCGCACGGCAGCAACGTCGTCGTGGAGCGCCTCGTTGTGCGCGCGGTAGACGGTGACGAGCTCGTCGACGCGCGTCGGCGTCGAGCGCCCGCATCTGGTGCTCGAGCCCCGGCCCGCCGACCGCCGCCATCAGCACCTCGTCGGAGTAGTCGCGCCCGAGCACCGTCGTCGCCGCGTGCCTCATCGAGGCGAGGATGATCCGCCCGGAGTCGATCAGCGTGCCGTCGAGATCGAAGAGAACGACCGGGAAGCGCACTGCTCCGATCGTATCGCAGACGCCGGCACGTGCCAGGCACAGACCCCTGCGGCGGCGCGGTCCGGCCGGCCGTGCTCGCGGGCGCGCCCGCGGAGGAGCGCGGCGAGCTCGTCGGGCTCCGGCTCGAGCATCGTCCCGACGAGCGTGCGCACCATGTGGCGGAGGAAGCAGTCCGCCGTGATCTCGAACTCGAGCACGTCGCCGCGGCGCCGCCACTCCGCCGCGCTCGACGACGCGGACGAAGACCTCGTGCTGGGTCTCGGTCGGCGTGAACGCGCGGAAGTCGTGCTCGCCCGACGAGGAGCGCCGCCGCCTCGTGGAGGCGATCCTCGTCGAGCGGCTGCGGCAGCCACCAGCTCAGCCGCGCCTCGAACGGCGACGGCGTCGCGCCGGCGGTCGATCCGGTAGCGGTAGCTGCGCGAACGCGCCGAGAAGCGCGCGTGGAACCCGGGCGGCGCCTCTCGGCCGCGACGACCGCGACGTCGCGCGGCAGGACCGCGTTGAGCGCCTCGGCCGCGCGCTCGAGCGGCGGGCCGCCCTCGACGTCGACGAGACCGCACCTGCCGAGCGCGTGGACGCCCGCGTCGGTCCGCCCGGCGACGCGAGGCCGTCCACGACCGGGAAGACGCGATCGAGCGCCTCGCGCAGCACCCCCTCGACCGTGCGCAGGCCCGGCTGGCGCGCCCAGCCGTGGAAGTCGGTGCCGTCGTACTCGAGCGTGAGCCTGAGGAGCGCCATGTCAGCGCGAGCCTAGTCTCTGACAGCCCGTCGCTTCTCGCCGGGGGCCGGCGGCCCCCGCCCTATCCACAGCGTAATGAGAAAACGCGCGCCGAAGGCGCGCGTTTCGTGACGATTCTGTGCCGTCGCGGGCTACGGCGCGTAGTCGACGAGCTCGAGGTAGGCCATCGGCGCCGCGTCGCCCTGGCGCGGCGCCGAGCTTGACGATCCGCGTGTAGCCGCCCGGCCGCTCGGCGAAGCGCGGCGCGACCTCGGCGAACAGCTTGTGCACGACGTCTTCGAGCGCAGGAAGGCGAGCGCCTGCCGCCGCGCGTGGAGGTCGCCGCGCCGGCCGAGCGTGATCATCTTCTCGGCGATCGGGCCGCACCGCCTTCGCCTTCGCCTCGGTCGTCTGGATGCGGCCGTGCTCGATCAGCGCACCCGTCAGGTTCGCGTAGAGCGCCTTGCGGTGCGACGAGTCGCGGCCGAGCTTCTTGCCTGTGCGCTGGTGCCTCACTCGGCTCGGGCTACGCCGTCGTCCTCGCCGCGGAGCGTGAGGCCGTGCGCGGCGAGCGTCTCCTTGACCTCTTCGATCGACTTCTTGCCGAAGTTCGGGATCGCGGCGAGCTCGTCCTCGGTCTTCGAGACGAGGTCGCCGATCGTCTCGATGCCGACGCGCTTGAGGCAGTTGTACGAGCGGACGCCGAGCTCGAGCTCCTCGATCGGGAAGTTCTCCATCCCGTGCGCGAGCGAGACCTCGGCGTGCCGAGCCTCGGCGCCGCAGCCGCCTCGCCGAAGCCCTCGATCTTCTCGATGTCCGTGAAGATCGCGAGCTGGCGGATCAGGATCTCGGCCGCCTGCCCGATCGCCTCGCGCGGGTCGATCGAGCCGTCGGTCGTGACGTCGAGCGTGAGCTTGTCGTAGTCGGTGCGCTGACCGACGCGGGCGGCCTCGACGTCGTACGAGACGCGGCGCACCGGCGAGAAGATCGAGTCGACCGGGATGACGCCGATCGTCGTCTCGGGGCCTTGTTCATCTCGGCCGGGACGTAGCCGCGGCCGCGGCCGATCGTCAGCGTCATCTCGAGCTTGCCGCTTGTCGGACGAGGTTGGCGATCTCGAGCTCCGGGTTGAGGATCTCGAGCTCGGCCGGCGCCTCGATGTCGGCGGCCGTGACGGGCCCGGCGCCCTTCTTCTGCGAGCTGCACCTCGATCTCGGGCGACTCGCCGTGCAGGCGGCAGATCAGGTTCTTGAGGTTGAGGATGATGTCGGTGACGTCCTCGCGGACGCCCGGGAGCGTCGTGAACTCGTGCGCGACGCCCTCGATCTTCACCGAGGTGACGGCGGCGCCCTCGAGCGACGAGAGCAGCACGCGGCGGAGCGAGTTGCCGAACGTGTAGCCGAAGCCGCGGTCGAGCGGCTCGATCACGAAGACGCCGCGGTTCTCGTCGACCTCCTCGTGGACGATCTTCGGAATCTGGAAGTCCATCAGCTGCTCGAGTTGCCAATGGTAGTCCTTTCCTAATGCAGTCCGTGTCGCCGGCTTACTTGCGAGTAGAGCTCGACGATCAGCGACTCCTGCACCGGGCGTGTCGATCTCGGCCCGCTCGGGCCACTTGAGGATCTTGCCGGTCAGGCCGTCGTGATCGGCCTGGAGCCAGGGCGCGACGGACGCGGTCAGGTCGGTCGCGTCGCGGACGACCTGCTCGGCGGCGAGCCGGCGCTTCAGCGTGACGACGTCGTTGGGCTTGACCTGGTAGCTCGGGATGTTGACCCGGCGGCCGTTGACCTGGAAGTGGCCGTGGCGGACGAGCTGGCGCGCCTGCGCGCGCGAGGCGGCGAAGCCGAGCCGGTAGACGACGTTGTCGAGGCGCGTCTCGAGCATCCGCAGCAGGTTCTCGCCGGTGATGCCGCGCGCTGCTTCGCTGGCCTTCTCGTAGTAGTTGCGGAACTGCTTCTCGAGCAGGCCGTAGTAGCGGCGCGCCTTCTGCTTCTCGCGCAGCTGCAGCAGGTACTCGGACTGCTTGATGCGGCCGCGGCCGTGCTCGCCCGGCGGATAGGTGCGGCGCTCGATCGCGCACTTCTCGGTCAGGCAGCGCTCGCCCTTGAGGAAGAGCTTCATGCCCTCGCGGCGGCACTGCTTGCACTTCGGGCCGAGGTCGCGGGCCACTAGACGCGCCTCCGCTTCCGCGGCCGGACGCCGTTGTGCGCCTGCGGGGTGACGTCCTTGACGCCGAGGATCTCGAGGCCGGCGGCCTGCAGCGAGCGGATCGCCGTCTCGCGGCCGGAGCCCGGGCCCTTGACGAACACCTCGACCTTCTGGAGGCCGTGCTCCATGCCCTTGCGCGCGCCGCGTCGGCGGTCACCTGCGCGGCGAACGGCGTCGACTTGCGCGAGCCCTTGAAGCCCGCGGAGCCGGCCGACTCCCACACGATCACGTTGCCCTCCTTGTCGGTGAGCGGCGACGATCGTGTTGTTGAACGACGTCTTGATGTGCGCCTGGCCGATCGCGATGTTCTTGCGGACCCGGCGGCGGGCGCGACCCCGGGTCGCTGGCTCTACGAGGTGGCGCCATGTCTAGTCTTCGCTGCCTTCTTCGCCGCGGCCGACGGTCTTCTTCGGCCCCTTGCGCGTGCGCGCGTTCGTCTTCGTGCGCTGCCCGTGCACCGGCAGGCCGCGGCGGTGGCGCAGGCCGCGGTAGCAGCCGATCTCCTGCAGGCGCTTGATGGTCTGCGAGCGCTCGCGGCGCAGGTCGCCCTCGACCTCGAGGTTCGCGTCGATGTAGGTGCGGAGCCGCGGTGACCTCCTCGTCGGTGAGGTCGCGCACCTTCGTGTCGGGCGAGAGGCCGAGCTGCGAGCGCAGATCTTGTGCGCCGTCGGCGGCCGATGCCGTAGATGTAGGTCAGCCCGATCTCGAGCCGCTTCTGGTTCGGGAGGTTGACTCCTGCGATGCGTGCCATCAGTCCTAGCCCTGCCTCTGCTTGTGGCGGGGGTTGGTGCAGATGACCATGGTCGTGCCGTGCCGCTTGATCACGCGGCAGCGTTCGCACATCGGCTTGACGGACGGGCGGACTTTCATGGGAATCCTTCTTAGCGGTGCCGATAGGTGATGCGGCCGCGGGTCAGGTCGTACGGGGAAAGCTCGACCTTGACGCGGTCGCCCGGGAGGATGCGGATGTAGTGCTTGCGCATCTTCCCCGAGATAGTGGCGAGCACCGTTCCCGGCATGCCGTCGAGCGCGACTCGGAACATCGTGCTCGGGAGCGCCTCCACGACCTCGCCTTCGACCTCGATCTTCTCTTCCTTGACTGGCATTCTCGTTTCGTCTTGCGAGCGCACGGCGCAACCAGCGCGGCGCGGCTGCTCATCGTAGCAAACCGGCCGCTGCCCTCGTCAGGATCCTGCGGCCCTGCTCGGTGATCGCGACCGTGTGCTCGAAGTGCGCCGCCAGCGAGCCGTCGGCGGTCGAGATCGACCAGCCGTCGTCGTGGACGACGACCTCGGGCGCGCCGGCGGTGATCATCGGCTCGATCGCGAACATCATGCCCGCCGCGAGCACCGGGCCGCGGCCCGGCTCGCCGTAGTTCGGGATCTGCGGATCCTCGTGCATCGCGCGCCCGACGCCGTGGCCGACGAGGCTGCGGACGACGCCGAAGCCGCCTCGCCTCGGTCACGGTCTGGACCGCGTGGGCGATGTCGGAGAGCCGGTTGCCCGGGCGGCACTGCTCGATCGCCGGCGGCGAGCGCGGCCTGGCAGGCGTCGAGCAGCCGCTGCGGCGTCGGGCGAGATCTCGCCGACCGCGAACGTGAAGGCCGAGTCGCCGACGAAGCCGCCGAGCGTGACGCCGACGTCGACCGAGAGGATGTCGCCGTCGGCGAGCGCGTACGGGCCCGGGATGCCGTGCACGACCATCTCGTTCGGCGAGGCGCAGATCGAGGCCGGGTAGCCGCGGTAGCCCTTGAAGCGTCGGCGACGCCGCCCTGCGAGCGGATGAACTCCTCGGCGAGCGCGTCGAGCTCGGCCGTCGTGACGCCCGGCGCGGGCGTGCTCGCCGATCAGCGCGAGCGTCTCGGCGACGACGCGCCCGGCGCGCGCCATCTGGTCGATCTCCGCGGCCGACTTGCGGATGATCACGCGACACCCGCCCGCTCGAGCGCGGCCTGCGAGCTCGGCGAAGACCTCGTCCTCGCGGCTGCTCGGCGTCGATCCCGACGAGCGTTGCCCGTGCACGCGGTAGTGCTCGCACCACCGGCTCGGTCGCGCTCGTGGTAGAGCTCGAGCCGCTTGGCGATCGCCTCCGGGCGCGTCGTCGGCGCGGCCTTCGAGCTCGGCCGCGCGCGCGAGCAGCCGCTGGACGCAGACCTCGTCCGAGATCTGGAACTCGAACACGACGACGAGCGGCCGGCCGATCTCGGCGAGCATCTCGTCGAGCGCCTCCGCCTGGGCGAGCGTGCGCGGGAAAGCCGTCGAGCACGAAGCCGCCGGCGCGCGTCCGGCTCGTCGAGCCGCTCGCGGATCAGCTCGATCATCAGCTCGTCGGGGACGAGGTCGCCGCGCGTCCAGGATCGGCTGCACCCGCAGGCCGAGCTCGCGTGCCGTCGCGCGATCGCCTCGCGCAGCATGTCGCCGGTCGCGATGTGGGCGAAGCCGTACTCGGCCGCGATCCGCGTCGCCTGCGTCCCCTTGCCCGACCCCTGCGGGCCGAGAATCAGGATCTCCATCGAGCGGCCCCGCTCCTACTTGAGGAAGCCCTCGTAGCAGCGCATCATCATCTGCGACTCCATCTGGCGCATCGTGTCGAGCGCGACGCCGACGACGATCAGCACCGAGGTGCCGCCGAGCGCGCGCGAGGTCGCCTGCGAGAAGCCGCCGTAGCGGATGAAGACGTGCGGGGAGCACCGCGACCGCGGCCAGGAAGAGCGAGCCCGGCAGCGTCAGCCGCGACAGCACGCGGTCGAGGTACTGCGCGGTCGGCGGCCCCGGGCGGATGCCCGGGATGTAGCCGCCGTACTTGCGCAGGTTGTCCGCCTGGTCGACCGGGTTGAACTGGACCGCCGTGTAGAAGTACGTGAAGACGACGATCAGGAACGCCTCGAGCAGCAGGTAGAACGGGCTCGCCGGCGTGAAGTGCGGTTGATGAAGCCCTGCGTCTGCGGGAAGAACTGGCCGACGTCGGCGGGAACGCCATCACGGCCGCGGCGAAGATGATCGGGATCACGCCGGCCATGTTCACGCGCAGCGGCAGGTAGGTCGAGCCGCCGCGACGTCATCCGCCGGCCGACCATGCGCTTGGCGTACTGGATCGGGATCCGGCGCTGGCCCTCCTGCACGAAGACGACCGCGACGATGATCGCGAGCGACGACGATCGGGAAGAAGAGCTTCTCGATCGGGCCGCCGTTCGATCCAGGCGCTGATCGCCGGCGGGGGCGGTCGAGAGGATCGAGGCGAAGATCAGGATCGAGATGCCGTTGCCGACGCCGCGCTTCGTGATCAGCTCGCCCATCCACATCAGCAGCGTCGTGCCGGCGGTGAGCGTGACGACGATCAGCACGATCGCGGCCCGTGTTCGCCTGCAGCGCGCCCTGGCGCTTGAACAGGAACGCGTAGCCCGAGCGACTGCGCGGCGGCGAGGACGACCGTCAGGTAGCGCGTGTACTGGTTGATCTTGGCGTAGCCGGCCTCGCCCTCCTTCTGCAGCTGCTCGAGCCTGCGGGACGACCACGGTCATCAGCTGCAGGATGATCGAGGCCGTGACGTACGGCATGATCCCGAGCGCGAAGATCGAGAAGCGCGAGAGCGCGCCGCCGGAGAACAGGTTCAGCAGGCCGAGGATCGTGCCGCTGTTGCCGCTGAAGTAGTTCTGGATCGCTTCGAGTCGACGCCCGGCGCGGGCAGCCACGAGCCGAAGCGGTAGACCGCGAGGATCACCGCGGTGAAGAGGAGGCGCTTGCGGAGCTCGGGGACGCGCCAGGCGTTGGTGATCCAGCTGAACATCTAGCTCTCCTCGGGCTCCCTCTGCGTCTGCCTCGGCCTCGGGCTCGGCCTCGGCCTCGGCGGGCGCCTCGTCGGCGCATCGGCCTCGACGACCTCGTCCTCCGGCTCCTCGACGGCGGGCTTCGCGGCCTTGTGGTGCTTGACCTTCTTCGGCTTCGGCTCGCCGCGGAGCCACGACGATCGTGCCGCCGGCCGCCTCGATCTTCTCGCGCGCGCTCTTCGAGAAGCCGTGCGCGGTCGACGGTCAGCGCCTTGGCGAGCTCGCCGTCGCCGAGGATCTTGACGTCGATCTTCGTGTTCTTGAGCAGCCCGCCGCCACGAGCGCCTCCGGCGTGACCTCGGCGCCGGCGTCGAAGCGCGCCTCGAGGTCGCGCACGTTCACCGGCGCGGTGCGCGTCCGGAACGGGCCGATCGGCATCGCGTCCTTGGACGTCGAGCCCCTCAGCTTGCCGAGCCGCATGTAGAGCGGCATCTGGCCGCCCTCGAAGCCCGGCGCGCATCTTGTGCGAGCCCGCGCGCGACTTCTGGCCCTTGATGCCGCGGCCCGAGTAGCGGCCCTTGCCGGAGCCCAGGCCGCGGCCGACGCGCTTGCGGTCCTTCCGCGGCTGCGCCGGCTTCAGCGTGTGGAGGTTCGAGCTCCTCGACCTTGGCTCGTCGGCCATCACTGCTCCTCGACCTTCACGAGGTGGCGGACCTTGCGCAGCATCCCGTCGAGCTGCGGGCGACTGCTCGTGCTCGTGGCTCGGCCGATCTTGCCGAGCCCGAGCGCGCGCAGCGTGCCGCGGTGGCGCGGGGTCTGGCCGATCTTGCTCCGGACCTGGGTGACCTTGAGCGTCGGCATCTGCGTCCTCGGCGAGGCTCTCGGCCGCCTCGGCGGCTTCGACGCGACCTCGACCGACGGGCTGCCGTCCTGGGGATCGCTCGGCAGCGGCAGCACCTCGGCGATCGTCTTGCCGCGCAGCCGGGCGACGTCCTCGGGCCGGCGCAGGTTGCTGCAGCCCGTCCACGGTCGCCCTCAGCATGTTGATCGGGTTCGTCGTGCCGAGGCTCTTCGCGAGGATGTCGCGGATCCCGGCGAGCTCGAGCACGGCGCGCACGCCGCCGCCGGCGATCACGCCGGTGCCCTCGCTCGCCGGGCGCAGGAAGACGCGCGCGGCGTCGAAGCGGCCGAGGATCTCGTGCGTGATCGTGGTGCCGTGCTTGGGCACGGTGAAGAGGTTCTTCTTGGCGTCGTCGACGGCCTTCGAGATCGCGAGCGGCACCTCGCGGGCCTTGCCGTAGCCGACGCCGACGCGGTCGACCTCGTCGCCGATCACGACGAGCGCGGTGAACGAGAACCGCCGGCCGCCCTTGACGACCTTGGCGACGCGGTTGATCTCGACGACGCGCTCCTTGAGCTCTCTCGTCTCCTGAACGTCAATTCCCATGCTCAGAACTTCAGTCCTCCTTCGCGGGCGCCGTCGGCGAGCGCCTTCACGCGCCCGTGGTACAGGTAGCCGCCGCGGTCGAAGACGACCGACTCGATGCCGGCCTCCTTCGCGCTCTCGGCGAGCAGCTTGCCGACCTCGGCCGCCTGCTCGGTCTTGGTGCCCTTGAACTTCTTCAGGTTGAGCCAGGACGCGGCCGCGAGCGTGCGGCCCGGCGCCGTCGTCGATGAGCTGGGCGGAGATGCCCGCGTTCGAGCGGAACACGACCAGACGCGGCCGCGCGGCCGTGCCCGACACCTTGCCGCGCACGCGGCGATGCCGGCGCTTGCGCGCCTGAGCTTCGTGAGGGTGCTCATGCGCGCTTCCCGACCTTGCGGCGGACGACCTCGTCCGCGTAGCGGATGCCCTTGCCCTTGTAGGGCTCCGGCGGGCGCACCTTGCGGATCTCGGCGGCGATCTGGCCGACCTGCTGCTTGTCGTGCCCTTGACGATGACCTGGGTCGGCACCGGCACCTCGAAGCGTGATCCCGGGCCGCGGCTTCACGACCACGGTGTGCGAGTAGCCGACGTGCAGCTCGAGGTCGGAGCCGCGCAGCCCGGCGCGGTAGCCGACGCCCTGGATCTCGAGCGTCTTCTCGAAGCCCTTGGTGACGCCCTCGACCATGTTCGCGACCAGCGTCCGCGTCAGCCCGTGCAGCGCGCGGTCCTCGCCGCGGTCGGTCGGACGCGTGACGATGATCGTGTCGTCCTCGCGGTCGATCGACATGCGCATCGGCACGACCTGCGGTCAGCTCGCCGAGCGGGCCCTTGACCTGCACGCGGCCAGGCTCGACCACGACGTCGACGCCGGCGGGCACTGCGATGGGCTTTCTTCCGATTCGGCTCACTTGGCTCACCAGACGAAGCAGAGCACTTCGCCGCCGACGCCCCGCTCCTGCGCGGTGCGGCCGGTGACGACGCCGGACGAGGTGGACAGGATCGCGACGCCGATGCCGCCGAGCACGCGCGGGAGGCGGTCCTTGCGGGCGTAGATGCGGCGGCCGGGCTTGGAGACGCGCTTCAGGTCGGTGATGACGCGCTCGCGGTTCCGGCCGTACTTCAGCTCGACCAGCAGGGTATCGAAGCGACTCGCCCTTCTTGACGGCGAAGTCCTTGATGTAGCCCTCCTCCTTGAGGATGCGCGCGATCTCCTCCTTCATGCGGGAGGTCGGCATCTCGACCGTCTCGTGCAGCGCCCGGTTCGCGTTGCGAATGCGGGTCAGCATGTCGGCGATCGGGATCGGTCAGCATCGCTGCTCCTCCTACCAGCGAGCTCTTCGTCATGCCGGGGATGACGCCCTGGTGCGCGAGCTCGCGCAGGCAGATCCGGCAGAGGCCGAACTTGCGGTAGACCGCGCGCGGGCGGCCGCAGCGGTTGCAGCGCGAGTGCGCCTGCGTCGGGTACTTCGGCGTCCGTGCGGCCTTGACGACCAGGGACTTCTTCGCCATCGTTACTGCTCCCTTCTCTCGTCCGGCGAACGGCATGCCGAGCGCCAGGAGCAGCGCCCGGGCCTCGTCGTCGTTCCGCGCGGAGGTCGTGATCGCGACGTCGAGGCCGCGGATCTGGCTGATCGAGTCGTAGTCGATCTCCGGGAAGATGATCTGCTCGCGGATCCCGAGCGAGTAGTTGCCGCGGCCGTCGAACGAGTCGGGGTTGAGGCCGCGGAAGTCGCGGATGCGCGGGCAGCGCGATCGAGACGAGCCGGTCGAGGAACTCGCACATGCGGTCGCCGCGCAGCGTCACCCGCGCGCCGACGGGCATGCCCTCGCGGAGCTTGAAGCTGGCGATCGACTTCGTGGCGCGGCGGACCTGCGCGCGCTGGCCGGCGATCATCGTCAGCTGCTCGATCGCCTCGTCGAGCTCCTTCGCGTCGGTCTTCGCCTCGCCGACGCCCATGTTGAGCGTGATCTTGGTGATGCGCGGCACCTCCATGATCGAGGAGAGGCCGAGCTCGCTCCTTGAGCTCCTCGCGGAGCTCGCTCCTCGTAGCGCTCCTTGAGGCGCGGCACGTAGGCGTCCGTCTTCGGCTTGGCTCTTGTCTTGGTGGTCGCCATTACTTGTCGATCTCCTGGCCGCAGTCGGCCCGCTTGCAGATGCGCACGTGCACGTGCTCGCCCTTCACTTCCTTGGACGAGGTGCCGACGCGCGTCGGGCGCTTGCAGGTCGGGCAGACGAGCATCACGTTCGAGACGTTGACCGCGGACGGCTTCTCGATGATGCCGCCCGGCATGACCTGCGGGCCGCCCATCCGGCTCGAGTCCTTGATCGGCTTCGGGCGCGTGTGGCGCTTGACGATGTTCAGGTTCTCGACGATCACGGTGCGGTCGCTCGGGCGCGCCTCGAGCACGCGGCCCTGCTTGCCGCGGTCCTTGCCGGCGAGGATCTGGACGAGGTCGCCCTTCTTGATCTTCATCGCTGCTGTCACAGCTAGAGCACCTCCGGTGCGAGCGAGACGATCTTCATGAAGTTCTTCTCGCGCAGCTCGCGCGCGACGGGCCCGAAGATGCGGGTGCCGCGCGGGTTGTTCTGGGCGTCGATGATCACGGCCGCGTTCTCGTCGAACGCGATCAAGGTGCCGTCGTCACGGCCGAACGGCTTCTTCGTCCGCACGACGACCGCCTTCACGACCTCGCCCTTCTTGACCGTGCCCTGCGGCGTCGCCGTCTTGACGGTGCCGACGATGACGTCGCCGACGCGCGCGTAGCGGCGCTGCGAGCCGCCCATCACGCGGATGCAGAGGATCTCGCGGGCGCCGGTGTTGTCGGCGACGCGAAGGCGAGATCTCCTGCTGGATCACTTCGCCACCTCGACGATCTCGGCGAGGCGCCAGCGCTTCGTCTTCGAGAGCGGGCGCGTCTCGACGATGCGGACGACGTCGCCGACCTTGGCGGTGTTGTCCTCGTCGTGGGCGTGGAACTTCGTCGAGCGGCGGATCATCTTCTTGTACATCGGGTGCGCCTTCACGGTGTCGACCTTGACGACGATCGTCTTGTCCATCGCGGCCGAGACGACGAGGCCCCGGCGCTCCTGGCTGCGGCCGCGCTCGCCCTCCGGCTTCGGCAGGCGGGCGATCGGCTTGCGGGTCGCCGGCTTCTCGCGCGCGGGCTTGGAGCGCTTGCGGCGCTCGCTGCGCGGGACGTGCTTGCGCTTCGGCTTGGGCTGGCTCTGCGGGCGCGGGCGCGGCCGGCTCGGCGGGCGCGGCAGCGGGCTCCTCGGCAGGGCTCCTCGCGCCTCGGCCTCGGCCTCGGCGCTGCGGCCTCGGCCTCGGCCACGGGCTCCTCGGCGGGCGCCTCTTCGGCGACGGGCTCCTCGGCGGGCGCCTCCTCGGCGACGGGCTCCTCGGCCACGGGCTCCTCGGCGACGGGCTCCTCGGCGGGCCTCTTCGGCCACCGGCTCCTCGGCCGGCGCCTCCTCGGCCGCGGCTCCTCTGCGGGCTCCTCGACCGGCCTCCTCGGCCACGGGCTCGGGCGCCGTCTCCTCGACGGCCGGCTCCTCCGGCGCGGCCTCGGCCACGGGGGTCTCCTCCTCGACGACCGGGGTCTCCTCGACCACGGCCTCCTCCTTCTTCTTCCTCGGTGCTCGCTTCGGCTTCTCTTCGGCCATCTACTTCGTCTCCAGATGCGCTTCGCGCTCGTTGCGGACGGACAGGATGCGGGCGATCTCGCGCCGGGTCAGCCGCAGGCGCGAGGAGTTCTCGAGCCCGCCGGTCGCCGACTGGAAGCGCAGGTGGAACAGCTCCTGCCGCGACTCGTGGAGCTTGAGCGCCAGCTCGTCGTCGGTCAGGTCCCGCAGGTCTCTAGCTCGCAAAGGGATCAGCCTCCCGCTTCACGATCTTGCTCTTGACGGACAGCTTCTGGGCGGCCAGGCGCAGCGCCTCCTTCGCGAGCGGCTCCGGCACGCCGGCGAGCTCGAACATCACGCGGCCGGGCTTGATCACGGCGACCCAGCCCTCGGGCGAGCCCTTCCCCGAGCCCATGCGGGTCTCGGCGGGCTTCTTGGTGAAGGACTTGTCGGGGAAGACGTTGATCCAGACCTTGCCGCCGCGCTTGATCTTGCGCGTCATCGCGATCCGGGCTGCCTCGATCTGGCGGTTGGTGATCCAGCCGCAGTCCATCGCCTTCAGGCCGCACTCGCCGAACTGCACGTCGGCTGGCCCTTGGCCAGGCCGCGGCGCCGGCCACGATGGACGCGGCGGTACTTGGATTTCTTGGGCAGCAGCACTAGCTCTCACTCCCCGATTCCTCGGGCGCGGCGGGCGTGTCGACCTCGACGATCTCGACGACCGTCGACCACCGGCTCGACGACAGCCTCGACCACGGCCTCGTCGGTCGGCGTCGGCGTATCGGCGTCGGGCGTGCGCGGTGCGCGGCCGCCACCTCCGCCACGGCGCTGCCCGCCGGGACGGCCGCCGCCGCCTCCGCCACCGCCGCCGCTGCCGCCCGGGCCGCGACGGCGCTGGCGCACCGGGCCGAGGCCCTCACGGTCCTGGCTGCGGCCGCGGGCGCTCTCGCGCGAGGCGCCGAGCCCTTCCTGCGGGCCGCCGCGCCTGCGGCGCGCCTGATCCTGGTCGCCGAGGCGCTGGTCGCCGGTCGAGACGCCCTCGTAGCCCTCGGGCATGATCTCGCCCTTGTTGATCCAGACCTTGACGCCGATGCGGCCGTAGGTCGTCTTCGCCTCGGTGAAGCCGTAGTCGATGTCGGCGCGGATCGTGTGCAGCGGCACGCGGCCCTCGGAGTACATCTCGGAGCGGCTCATCTCGCCGCCGCCGAGCCGGCCGGCGCAGACGATCTTGATCCCCTGCGCGCCCGAGCGGATCCCGGACGCGAGCGCGCGCTTCATCGCGCGGCGGAACGAGACGCGGTTCTGCAGCTGCTCGGCGATCGACTGCGCGACGAGCTTCGCGTCGAGCTCCGGGCGCTTGATCTCGTTGATGTTGATGTGGACGTTCTTGTCCGTGAGCGCGTGCAGGTCCTTGCGCAGCGCGTCGACCTCGACACCGGACTTGCCGATCACGATCCCCGGGCGCGCGGTGAAGATGTCGACCGTGATCCGCTGCTTGTCCTTGCGGATCAGGATGTCCGACAGGCCCGCGTGCGAGAGCTTCTTGGTGATGTGCTCGCGGATCTTGATGTCCTCGAGGATGTACGCCGGGAACTCCTTCTTGCCCGTGTACCAGTTCGACTTCCAGTCGTGGATGACGCCGACGCGCATCCCTCCGGGATGGATCTTCTGGCCCATTACGCAGCCGCCTCCTTCTTCTTCGCCGGTGAGCGGCGCTTGGGCTTCGACTCGGACTCGGGCGGCGCCTCTTCCGCGGCCGACGGCGTCACGCGCTGGGCGCGCCGCTGGCCTGCCTTCGGGTTCTCGGCGAGACGGATCGTGATGTGGCAGGTGCGCTTGCGGATGCGGGCGACGCGGCCGCGCGCACGGGCGCGCCAGCGCTTGATCGTCGGGCCCTCGTCGATCGTGCAGGCGTAGACGAGCAGCTCGTCGCCGACGAGGCCGTGGTTCGCCTCGGCGTTCGCGACGGCCGACTTCAGCACCTTGGCGATCTCGATCGCAGCGGCGCGCTGGGTGAACGCGAGCACCGTGCGCGCCTCGGGCACGCTGCGCCCGCGGATGTGCTCCGCGACCACGCGCGCCTTGCGCGGCGAGATCCGCACCCACTTCGCCTGGGCGCGCACTTCCACTCTTTCCGGTCGCGCTCACTAGCGCTTCACCTTCGCCTGGCGGTCACCGGAGTGGCCGCGGAACGTGCGCGTCGGCGCGAACTCGCCGAGCTTGTGACCGACCATCTGCTCTGTGAGGAACACCGGCACGTGCTTGCGCCCGTCGTGGACGGCGATCGTGTGTCCGACCATGTCCGGGAAGACCGTGGACGTGCGGGACCAGGTCTTGATCATCCGCTTGTCGCCCGAGGTGTTCATCGCCTCGATGCGGCCGAGCAGCCTGGCCTCCACGAACGGCCCCTTCTTCGAAGATCTACTCACTTAGCGCTTCTCCTTTCCGCGCCTGCGGCTGCGGACGATCAACCTGTTGGACTCCTTGTGCTTCCTGCGGGTGCGCTTGCCGAGCGTCGGCACGCCCCACGGGGTGACCGGGTGGCGGCCGCCCTTCGACTTGCCCTCGCCGCCGCCGTGCGGATGGTCGACCGGGTTCATCGCCGAGCCGCGCACGGACGGGCGCTTGCCGCGCCAGCGCGAGCGGCCGGCCTTGCCCCAGTTGATGTTCTGATGATCGGCGTTGCCGACCTGGCCGATCGTCGCGCGGCACGTGAGCGGGACGCGCCGCATCTCGCCCGAGGGGAGGCGCAGGACGCCGTAGCCCTCGTCCTTCGCGACGAGCTGGACCGACGAGCCGGCGCTTCTGGCCATCTGGCCGCCCTTGCCCGGCTGGAGCTCGACGTTGTGGATCATCGTGCCGGTCGGGATCGCGTCGAGCGGCAGCGCGTTGCCCGGCTTGATGTCGGCGTTCGGGCCCGACTCGACGCGCGCGCCCGGGCGCAGCCCCGCGGGCGCGAGGATGTAGGCCTTCGCGCCGTCGGCGTAGTGGAGCAGCGCGATCCGCGCGGAGCGGTTCGGGTCGTACTCGATCGCCGCGACCTTCGCCGGGACGCCGTCCTTGCGCGCGCTTGAAGTCGATCACGCGGTACATGCGCTTGTGCCCGCCGCCCTGGTGGCGCGTGGTGATGCGGCCGTAGTTGTTGCGGCCGCCCTTGCGCTTGACCGGCTCGAGCAGGCTCTTCTCCGGCTCGCTCTTGGTGACGTCGTCGAAGGCCGAGACGCTCATGAAGCGGCGGCCCGGGCTCGTCGGCTTGTACCTGCGAATCGCCATCAGACCTGGGCTCCTTCGAAGATCTCGATCGTGTCGCCCTCGCGCACCTGCACGACGGCCTTCTTCCAGCCGGGGCGGGTGCCCGCGAAGGCGCCGCGCCGCTTCGGCTTCGCCTTGACGGTCGAGATGTTCACGGCGGTGACCTTCACGCCGAAGAGCTCCTCGACGGCCTGGCGCACCTGCGTCTTGTGGGCGTCCTTGTGCACCTTGAAGCTGTACTTGCGGTCGGCGATGAGCGAGTAGCTCTTCTCCGACACGACCGGCGCCAGCAGGACCTCGTTCGGGTGGAGGCTCATGCGGCCTTCCCGTGGACGAGCGGCAGCGCCGCCTCGGTGACGAGGAGCGAGCGCGCCCAGACGACACCGGCGACCTCGAGCTCCGAGGGCAGGGTCACGAGCACGCGGTCGAGATTGCGGAACGACTTGATCAGGGCGACCTCGTCCGCGGTGGCGACGATCAGCACGGGCGTCTCCTTGCCCCAGTCGGCGAGCAGCTTCTCGGCGACCTTCGTCGACGGCGCCTCGAACGAGGACGCGTCGAGCACGCCGAGCGTGCCGGCCTGGGCGTGGCTCGAGAGCGCGCCGCGCAGGGCGGAGCGCCGGGCCTTGCGGTTGACCTTGACCTCGAAGCTGCGCGGGCTCGGCGGGAAGACGACGCCGCCGCCGGTGAACTGGGCGGCCCGGATCGTGCCCGCGCGGGCGCGGCCGGTGCCCTTCTGACGCCACGGCTTCGCGCGACCGCCCGCGACCATGCCGCGGCTCTTCGCCGCGCGCGTTCCCGCGCGGTGGGCGTTGAGCTCGGCCCGCACCGTCTCGTGGACGAGGTGCGGCTTCACCTCGGCGGCGAAGATCTCGGCCTCGAGCGTGACGTCCTTCTTGGCGGAGCCTCCGATGAGTGGGGCTTTCGGCGCAGCAGCCATCACCGCGTCGCCTCCCGCACTTCGACGAACCCGTTCTTCGGCCCGGGCACGGAGCCCTTCACCAGGAGCAGGTTCTGCTCGACGTCGATCGCGTGGATCACGAGGCCGACCTGGGTCACGCGCTTGCCGCCCATCCGGCCGGCCATCTTCATCCCCTTGAACACGCGCGAGGGGGTCGCCGAGGCGCCGATCGAGCCGGGCGCGCGCACGTTGTGCGAGCCGTGGCTCTTCGGGCCGCTGGCGAAGTTGTGGCGCTTGATCGTGCCCTGGAAGCCCTTGCCGATCCCGATCCCCGAGACCTTGACCTTCTCGCCGGGCTCGAACGCCTCGACGGTGACGGACTCGCCGAGCGCGAGCCCGTTGCCGCCGCGGAGCTCGACGAGGTGGCGATAGGCCCCCTCGACGCCGCCCTTCTGCAGGTGGCCGAGCTCCGGCTTGTTGATCTTTCTGGCCACGACTTCCTCGTAGGCGATCTGCACGGCCTCGTAGCCGTCCGTCTCGACGGTCTTCACCTGGACGACCGGGCACGGCGGAGCCTGGATCACGGTGACCGGCGTGACGACGCCGCTCTCCGGATCGAAGACCCTGGTCATGCCCAGCTTTCTGCCGACGATGCCCTTCATCGCTACAGCTTGATCTCGATGTCGATGCCGGCAGGCAGGTCGAGCCGCATCAGCGAGTCGACCGTCTTCGGGGTCGGCGAGTGGATGTCGATCAGGCGCTTGTGCGTGCGCACCTCGAAGTGCTCCCGCGAGTCCTTGTCCTTGAACGGGGACCGGATCACGCAGTAGACGTTCTTCTCGGTGGGCAGGGGCACCGGACCGGTGATGGTTGCACCGGTTCGCTGCGCCGTCTCGACGATCGACTGTGCCGACCGGTCGAGCTGGGTGTGGTCATAGCCCTTGAGGCGGATGCGGATCTTCTGTGCCAACGTCTCTTCTCTACTTGTGGATCTTCGTGACGACGCCTGCGCCGACGGTGCGGCCGCCCTCGCGGACGGCGAAGCGCAGACCCTCGTCCATGGCGATCGGCTGGATCATCTCGACGGTCATCTGGGTGTTGTCGCCCGGCATGACCATCTCCTGGCCCTCCGGGAGCTTGATCGAGCCGGTCACGTCCGTGGTGCGGAAGTAGAACTGCGGCCGGTAGCCGTTGAAGAACGGCGTGTGGCGGCCACCCTCGTCCTTCGAGAGGACGTAGATCTCGGCGTCGAACTCGGTGTGCGGAGTGATCGAGCCGGGCTTCGCGAGCACCTGGCCGCGCTCGACCTCCTCACGCTTGATCCCGCGCAGGAGCGCGCCCGCGTTGTCGCCCGCCTGGGCGAAGTCGAGCGTCTTCTGGAACATCTCGAGGCCGGTGACGACGGTCTTCGCGATCTCGGGGTGGATGCCCACCATCTCGACCTCGTCGCCGGACTTGATCGTGCCCTGCTCGATGCGGCCGGTCACGACGGTGCCGCGGCCGGTGATCGTGAACACGTCCTCGATCGGCATCAGGAACGGCTTGTCGACGTCGCGCGTCGGCTCGGGGATGTAGGAGTCGACGGCCTCCATCAGCTCGAGGATCTTCGGCGTCCACTCGGCGTCGCCCTCGAGCGCCTTCAGCGCCGAGACCTGGATCACCGGGATGTCGTCGCCGGGGAAGTCGTACTTGGTCAAGCAGCTCGCGCACCTCGAGCTCGACGAGCTCCATCAGCTCGGGATCGTCGACCATGTCGGCCTTGTTGAGCGCGACCACGATGAACGGCACCTCGACCTGGCGGGCCAGGAGGATGTGCTCGCGCGTCTGCGGCATCGGGCCGTCGGCCGCCGAGACCACCAGGATCGCGCCGTCCATCTGGGCGGCGCCGGTGATCATGTTCTTGATGTAGTCGGCGTGGCCCGGGCAGTCGACGTGCGCGTAGTGGCGGTTCTCGGTCTCGTACTCGACGTGAGCCGTGTTGATCGTGATCCCGCGCTGCCGCTCCTCGGGAGCGGCGTCGATCGACGCGAAGTCGCGCGCGGCGGTGCCGGTGCCGTTCTCGGCGAGCACCTTGGTGATCGCGGCGGTCAGCGTCGTCTTCCCATGGTCGATGTGCCCGATCGTGCCGACGTTGAGGTGCGGCTTCGAGCGCTCGAACTTCTGCTTGGCCATTCGCTCCTTCTCCTTAGCTGGTCTGCGACCCGATGATCTCGGTCGCGATCGACTGCGGTACTTCCTCGTACCGATCGAATTGCATGGTGAACGTGGCGCGGCCCTGCGTCATCGAACGGACGTCAGTGGCGTAGCCGAACATCTCTGACAGGGGGACGCTCGCGCGGATCGACTGCGCGTTGCCGATCGGCTCGAGGTGCTCGACGCGGCCGCGGCGGGAGTTGAGGTTGCCGATCACGTCGCCGAGGTAGTCCTCGGGCGTGACCACCTCGACCGCCATCACGGGCTCGAGCAGCTTGGGCTTGGCCCGCTTCATCGCCTCCTTGAACGCCATCGAGCCGGCGATCTTGAACGCGCGCTCGCTCGAGTCGACGTCGTGGTAGCTGCCGTCGATGAGCGTGACCTTGACGTCGACGACCGGGTAGCCGGCGAGGATGCCCGACTGCATCGCCTCGCGGATCCCCTCGTCGACGGCGCCGATGTACTCCTTCGGGATCTTGCCGCCGACGATCTTGTCGATGAACTCGTAGCCCTCGCCCGGGAACGGCTCCAGGTTGATCACGGCGTCGCCGTACTGGCCCGAGCCGCCGGTCTGGCGGACGAAGCGGCCCTGGATCTTGAGGGCCTCCTTGCCGATCGTCTCGCGGTAGGCGACCTGCGGGCGGCCGACGTTCGCATCGACCTTGAACTCGCGCATCAGGCGGTCGACGATGATCTCGAGGTGCAGCTCGCCCATCCCGGAGATGAGCGTCTGCCCTGTCTCCTCGTCGCCGGCGACGCGGAAGGTCGGATCCTCCTCGGCAAGGCGCGCGAGGCCGGCGGAGAGCTTGTCCTGATCGCCCTTCGTCTTCGGCTCGATCGCGACCGAGATCACGGGCTCGGGGAACGTCATCGACTCGAGCACGATCGGCGCCTTCTCGTCGGAGAGGGTGTCGCCGGTCGTCGTCGACTTGAGGCCGACGCCGGCAGCGATCTCGCCCGCGCCGATCTCCTCGCGCTCCTCGCGGTGGTTCGCGTGCATCTGGAGGATGCGGCCGATCCGCTCGGTCTTGCCGGTGGTGGTGTTGAGCACACGGTCTCCGGCCTTGATCTTCCCGGAGTAGACGCGGAAGTACGTGAGCTTGCCGACGAACGGATCGGACATGACCTTGAAGGCCAGCGCGGAGAACGGCGCCTCGAGGGACGCGTCGCGCGACTCCTCGGCCTCGCTCTTCGGGTCGATGCCCTGGATCGAGGGGACGTCGAGCGGGCTCGGCAGGTAGTCGATCACCGCGTCGAGCAGCGGCTGCACGCCCTTGTTCTTGAAGGCGGAGCCGCAGAGGACGGGGGTGAAGGCGTCGGCGAGCGTGCCGGCGCGGAGCGCGCGGCGGATCATCTCGGGCGTGACCTGCTCCTCGCCGTCACCGAGGTAGGTCTCGAGCAGCTCGTCGTCGTGCTCGGCGACGGCGTCGATCAGCAGGTGATGGAACTCGTGGGCCTGCTCGGCGAGCTCGGCCGGGATCTCGCCCACGGTGAACTTCTCGCCGAGGTCGTCCTCGTAGGTCGTGGCCTTCATCTCGACGAGGTCGACGACGCCCTTGTGGTGCTCCTCCTCGCCGATCGGGAGCTGGATCGGCACCACGACGGCGCCGAGGCGGTCGCGCATCGTCTGCACGGCGGCGAGGAAGTTCGCGCCGGTGCGGTCCATCTTGTTGATGAAGGCGATGCGGGGGACGCTGTAGCGGTCGGCCTGGCGCCAGACGGTCTCCGACTGCGGCTGAACGCCTGCAACGGCGTCGAAGACGGCGATCGCGCCGTCGAGCACGCGCAGGCTCCGCTCGACCTCGACGGTAAAGTCCACGTGCCCGGGCGTATCGATGATGTTGATCCGGTAGTCGCGCCACTCCGCGGTCGTCGCAGCCGACGTGATCGTGATCCCGCGCTCCTGCTCCTGGGCCATCCAGTCCATCGTCGCGGCGCCCTCGTGCACCTCGCCCATCTTGTGGGTGCGGCCGGTGTAGTAGAGGATCCGCTCGGTCGTGGTGGTCTTGCCCGCGTCGATGTGGGCCATGATCCCGATGTTGCGGACCCGGTCGAGCGCAGTTGTCGTCGCGACGGCCATGGCGGTTACCAGCGGTAGTGCGCGAAGGCCTTGTTGGCCTGCGCCATCCGGTAGAGGTCGTCCTTCCGCTTGAACGCGCCGCCCTGCTGGTTGATCGCGTCCATGATCTCGTTGGCGAGCTTCTCGCCCATCTGCTTCTCGCGGCGGTCCCGCGCGTAGGTCACGAGCCAGCGAACGGCGAGCGTGCGGGCGCGGCGCTGCGGCACCTCGATCGGCACCTGGTAGTTCGCGCCGCCGACGCGCCGGCTGCGCACCTCGAGCACGGGCGTGACGGTCTTCACCGCAGCCTCGAGCGCCTCGACGGGCGGCTTGCCGGTCTTGGCGCCGACCTGCTCGAGCGCGTCGTAGACGATCTGCTCGGCGACGGACTTCTTGCCGTCGAGCATGACGCGGTTGATCAGCTGCGCCACGAGGACGCTGCTGTACACGGGGTCCGGATCGAGCCGCCGGACGGCAATCTCAGCACGACGTGGCATCAGGAACCCTTCTTGGCCCCGTACTTCGAGCGGCCCTGCTTGCGATCGGGGACACCCGACGCGTCGAGGGCGGCCCGGATCACCTTGTAGCGGTAGCCCGGGGAGATCCTTGACGCGACCGCCGCGGACGAGCACGACGGAGTGCTCCTGGAGGTTGTGCCCCTCGCCCGGGATGTAGGCGCCGACCTCGATCGCGTTCGTCAGCCGGACGCGCGCGACCTTGCGCAGCGCCGAGTTCGGCTTCTTGGGGGTCGTCGTGTAGACGCGCGTGCAGACGCCACGCTTCTGCGGCGCACCGCGCAGCGCGGGAGTCTTCGTTTTCCCCTTCGGGGCCTTGCGACCCTTGCGGACGAGCTGGTTTACGGTCGGCACTCTGCTCCTACATATGTCGTTTCACACGCAAACAGCCGACAGGGCCGCTGGCCCTGCCAACCGGAGCGCCGATGGTACCAGAAACGGCCAATCCGTCGGCGCTGCAGCCGTATGCGTTGCAAAACATAGCCAGGCGCCCGAGACCCGACTACAGTGCGCTACGAGGCCCGGTTCCACCACTGCGATGACCACGGCTTGGACAACGACCTGACGATCGCGCTGATCGCTGCAGTTGCGGCGCTCGGCCTCTGCGTCGTCGTGCTCGGCGTAATGCTCGCCGGCCGCCGCTCCGCAAGGGGCGCGGACGACCGCGTCGCCTCCGCCGTCGCGGAGATGAACCAGCGCATGGACGCGATGCTGGACGACCTCACCCACGCGCTCGAGCGGGCCGAGGAGGAGGGCCGCCGCACGCGCACGCTGTCGGAGCTCTCGGGGACGATCGACTTCGACGAGGTGCTCTCGCGGACGCTCGACACCGCGGCCGCCCTCGCCGGGGTCGACGCCGCGCTCGTCACGCTGCACGCGCTCGGGCCGAAGCCGCTCGTCGCCACGATCGGGCTCTCCGAGCACGAGGCCGAGCAGCCGCAGGTGATCGGCCCGCCGGACGGCCGGCCGGTGCGCTCGGTGCGGATCCAGTACGAGTATCCGGACGCGGAGGGCTCGACGGAGGGCACCTCGGTCCATGCGGGCCTCGCCGTGCCGCTCCGGGGCGAGTCGGGCGAGATCGGCTACCTCACCGTCTACTCGCGCTCCCGCGCGCGCAGCTTCGCCGAGGAGGACGTGTTCGAGCTGGAGGAGCTCGCCGGCCGCGCGGGACCCGCGATCGAGAACGCGCACCGCTTCCGCGAGGCGCGCCAGCTCGCCGACCTGGACGCGCTGACCGGGCTCCACAACCGCCGCTACTTCCACGAGACGCTCCTGCGCGAGGTCGCGCGCGGCCACCGCTACAACCGGCACCTCGCGCTGATCGTGTTCGACCTCGACGACTTCAAGGCGGTCAACGACCGCATCGGCCACCTGGCCGGCGACGCGGTCCTCGCCGAGGCGGCCGACCGCGTCCGCTCGGTCGTCCGCTCGGCCGACGTCGCCTGCCGCGTCGGCGGCGACGAGTTCGCGGTGATCCTGCCGGAGTCGTCGCTCGACGACGCCGACCAGCTCTACCGCCGCCTGCTCGATGCGATCTCGTCCCGCCCGATCGGGGGAGCCGGCCGGCTCCAGATCTCGGCCGGGATCGCCGAGCTGCGCAGCAACGAGGACGCGACCCGCTTCTTCCAGCGGGGCGACGACGCCCTCTACCAGGCGAAGGAGGCCGGCAAGGGCCAGGTCGCCGCGTCGAGCACGCTGGTCTAGCCGCCGAGGGCGGTCGGGCCGAGGAACGGCAGGAAGAGCGAGAGGTCGACCGAGCCGGGCGCAGGCAGGTTGTCGCCCAGGCAGGTCGCCGTGCTCAGCACGGCGGTCTGGCGCGCCGCCGTCCAGCTCTCGAACGCGGAGCCCTGGGCGAACGCCTGCAACGCCGACCTGATCGCGGGCCGGACCTGCGCGAGCGGCAGCGAGCCGAGCGGCACCGCGTCGCCGAGCGCATGCACCTTGAAGCTCCCGTTCAGCGTGCGAACGGTCGACTTCGCTTCGGAGCGCAGGCCGAACAGCGCGTCGGGGGCCAGCTCGGAGAGCGCGTAACCCTTCGTCTTGCCGCCGAGCCACGGCGCCGCCGGTGCGGCCTCGACCGGGCGGACGAGCAGGTCCGGGTAGCCGAGGTAGAACGTCTCGATCTCCGACTCGCTCGGCGACGGCTTCGGGAGCGTCGCCTCGATCTTGGCGCGCCGGAGCTGGTCGGCGAGGATCTGGCGGGCCACGGGCACGGTCGCGTGGGCGGCCGCGAGCGCCGAGTGGTACGCGGCCGCGCTGCCGCCGAACCTGGTCGCGATCACCGTCTTCTCGGCCGCGAGTATCTGTGTCGTCGAGACGGGGACGAGGCGCCGCTCCGACGTCCGTTCGAGCAGCGCGGTGAACGCGAGGTCGCGGTCGCCGGTGAGCTGAACGAGCGGCCCGAGCTCTCCGCTCGCGATCTGCGAGCCGCCGATCGAGCAGACGATCCCGCTCGGAAGCCGGATCTGCCCCTCGGTGAGTGAGGCGTCGAACCCAGCGCCCGCCCACTTGGGGCCGTCACAGAGCGCGGGCGAGCGCGTCCAGAGGTAGACGCACGCCGCGGCGGGCTTGTCCGGGTCGACGCCGCGCGTGCCGAAGGTTCCCCAGCCCCACGACCAGATCGTCGCGAAGTGCAGGTCCTCGGCGGCCTGGCGGGCGGCGAGCGCCTGCCACTTGACCGTCTGGAGCCACTTGCCGAGCTCGAGCCCCTCGCGGCCGCCCGTCCCGGGTCGGGTCTGGAAGCCGAGCATGATCCCGAGGCGCGTCGGCGGGATCCCGATCGAGGTGAAGTCGGTGATCCCGTTCCGGAAGGCGACGCGCAGGAACCGCGAGCCGAGCAGCGGGCCCTGTTTCCAGATCGCGGGGGCCGGGAAGTAGACCTCGCGGACGATGTCCGAGACCTGGGCGACCTGGCGCCACCAGTCGCCGGCCGGCCCGTCGGTGTACGGCGTCGAGTTGACGAGCAGGAACGGCCGCGCGCCGCGGGCCGCGAGCGTCTGCAGATAGACGAGCACGTTCTGGCGATAGGTCGCGTTCGTCTGCGACCACGGCGTCGTCAGCCCGGCGCCGAAGAGCTCGTTCTCGGCGATCCACGGCGTCGAGCAGCCGGTCGCCGCCGACCGCGAAGTCGAACAGCTTGTTGGCCCTCGCCTGGATCGTCGCGGGATCGGCGGGCGCGCTCGGCGTCCCCACGCGGTTGTTCAGGTACATGTCCCAGAAGACCGAGAGGCCGCCGTGTCGTGTCATCGCCTGCGACGCCGTCTGGTTCGAGACGGCGCCGATCACCCCGGAACGGGCGAAGACGTCGAGCCGGAACGGCACCGAGCTGTCGGCGTAGTCGATCCAGAGCGTGTTGTAGCTCGGGATCCCGCACGGGTTCGCGTCGGCGTGCGCGCGCCCGACCGAGGCCGGCAGCAGCACCGCGAGCACGGCCAGCGCTCCGAAGAGTGACAGCAGCCTGTTCCTGGTCATAACGAGCCCATCGGCAGGTGTGACGAAAGAAAAGAGGCCGGGTTTCGCCCGGCCTCTTCGCATTCCTCACGTACCGCCGGTCTCCTACTCGTCGGCAGGCTCCTGCTCGGCGGGGAAGTCGAGGCCGAGGCCGCCGAGGCCGTCCGCCTCCTCCACCGAGCCGATCTCCTCGAGCGCCGCGAGCAGCTCCGCCTCGGCCTCGGCCCGCGCGTACGCGGACACCGGGACCTTCTCGGAGGGCTCGATCTCGATCGAGCGGTACCGCTTCAGGCCGGTCGCGGCCGGGATCAGCTTGCCGATGATCACGTTCTCCTTCAGGCCGAGCAGGCGGTCGACCTTGCCCTCGATCGCCGCGTCGGTCAGCACCTTCGTCGTCTCCTGGAAGGAGGCGGCCGAGAGGAACGACTCGGTCGCGAGCGAGGCCTTCGTGATCCCGAGGATCAGCGGCTCGAACGTCGCCTTCTCCTTCTTCGCCGCGTGATCTTGCCGTTCTCGCGCTCGAGCACGACCTTGTCCACGAGCTGGCCGGGCAGGAGCTCGGTGTCGCCCGGGTTCTCGACGCGCACCTTCTTCAGCATCTGCCGGACGATCAGCTCGATGTGCTTGTCGTGGATGTCGACGCCCTGCGACTTGTAGACCTTCTGCACCTCGCCGACGAGGTAGAGCTCGGTCGGCGTCGAGCTCTTGCCGGTCGGGTGCAGCTCGAGCAGCTCGGCCGGGGCGATCGAGCCCTCGTGCAGCGGGTCGCCCGGCTCGACGATCTGGCCCTTCGTGACGAGCAGGCGGATGCGCCGCGGGAGCTGGTACTCCTTCTCCGGCAGCGGCTCGCCGTTCTCGTCGACGCCGTCGGGGAAGATCGTGACCTTCGGGCCGCGCTCGGTGTCCTCGACGTGCACGCGCCCGCCGATCTCGGCCAGCCTGGCCGCGCCCTTCGGGTTGCGCGCCTCGAAGATCTCGACCACGCGCGGGAGGCCGTGCGTGATGTCCGCGCCGGCGACGCCGCCGGTGTGGAACGTCCGCATCGTCAGCTGCGTGCCCGGCTCGCCGATCGACTGCGCGGCGATGATGCCGACCGCGTCGCCGATCTCGCACATCTCGCCGGTGGCGAGGAAGATGCCGTAGCAGGCCGGCACACCCCGACTCCGCGCGGCACTTGAGCACCGAGCGGACGGGCAGCGTCGCGTCGTCGTGGCCCTCGCCGAGCTGCTCGACGATCTCCTTGAGCAGCGGGTTCGTGAGCACGACGCCCTTGGCCGCGATCACCTTGGCGCCGTCGGTGCCGTCCTTCTTGCGCGTGTGCACGTCGAGTGCGAGCACGCGGCCGAGCAGCGCCTTGTTCAGGCCCTCGGTCGTGTGGATCGGCAGGTCGAGATGGAACTCGGTGCCGCAGTCGTGCTCGCGGATGATCACGTCCTGCGAGACGTCGACGAGACGCCGCGTCAGGTAGCCCGAGTCGGCGGTGCGGAGCGCGGTGTCGGCGAGGCCCTTGCGCGCGCCGTGCGTCGAGATGAAGTACTCGAGCACCGAGAGGCCCTCCATGAAGTTCGCCTTGATCGGCCGCTCGATGATCTCGCCCTTCGGATTCGCCATCAGGCCGCGCATGCCGGCGAGCTGGCGGATCTGCTTGAACGAGCCACGGGCGCCCGAGTTGGCCATCATGAAGATCGGGTTCAGCTCGAAGAGCGTGTCCTCCATCGCCTCGGCGACGTCGTCGGTCGCCTCGGTCCAGATGTTGACGATCGACTCGTGGCGCTCGTCCTCGGTGATCAGGCCGCGCTCGTACTGCTGCTCCGACCTTGCGCGACGCGCTCCTCGTAGCCGGCGAGGATCTCCTCCTTGTTCGGCGGGATCACGATGTCGTTCTTCGAGATCGTGACTCCGGCGATCGTGGCGTAGCGGAAGCCGAGCGTCTTGATCGTGTCCAGCACGCTCGCGATCGCGTGCGCGCCGTAGCGGTCGACGAGCTCCGCGATGAAGTCGCCGAGCGCCTTCTTCGAGAGCGTGCGGTTGATGAAGTCGTGCAGGTTCGCCCTGGAGCCGTTGCCGACCTGCGCCTCGAGCGCGCGCTCGACCTCGGCGTTGAAGATCACGCGGCCCGCGGTCGTGAGCACGAGCTCGCCGTTCCAGCGGTACTCGATCGGCTCCTGGAGGGCGATCTGCTTGGACTCGACCGCGAACGCGACCTCGTCCTCGTTCTGGAACCGCTTCGGGCGCGGGTCGAGCTTCTCCGCGCTGAGCGCGGGCAGGTCGAGGTCGGAGTAGGTGAGGTAGTAGGAGCCGAGCACCATGTCCTGCGTCGGCGTCGCGAGCGGCTGGCCGTGCGCCGGCGAGAGGATGTTGTTCGACGACAGCATCAGGATGCGCGCCTCGGCCTGCGCCTCGGCGGAGAGCGGCAGGTGGACGGCCATCTGGTCGCCGTCGAAGTCGGCGTTGAACGCGTGGCAGACGAGCGGGTGCACCTGGATCGCCTTGCCCTCGACGAGCACGGGCTCGAACGCCTGGATGCCGAGGCGGTGCAGCGTCGGCGCGCGGTTGAGCAGCACCGGATGCTCGGCGATGACCTCCTCGAGCACGTCCCAGACCTCGGGCGTCATCGAGTCGACGATCTTCTTGGCCGCCTTGATGTTCTGGACGGACTTGCGCTCGACGAGCCGGCTCATGATGAACGGCTTGAACAGCTCGAGCGCCATCAGCTTCGGCAGGCCGCACTGGTGCAGCTTGAGGTACGGGCCGGCCACGATCACCGAGCGGCCCGAGTAGTCGACGCGCTTGCCGAGCAGGTTCTGGCGGAAGCGGCCCTGCTTGCCCTTGAGCATGTCGGAGAGCGACTTCAGCGGGCGGTTGCCCGGGCCGGTGACGGCGCGGCCGCGGCGGCCGTTGTCGAACAGCGCGTCGACGGCCTCCTGCAGCATCCGCTTCTCGTTGTTGACGATGATCTCGGGCGCGCCGAGGTCGAGCAGCCGCTTGAGGCGGTTGTTGCGGTTGATCACGCGCCGGTAGAGGTCGTTCAGGTCGCTCGTCGCGAAGCGGCCGCCGTCGAGCTGCACCATCGGGCGCAGCTCCGGCGGGATCACCGGGATCGCCTCGAGCACCATCCACTCGGGCCGGTTCTCGGACTTGATGAACGCGCTCACGACCTTGAGGCGCTTGATCGCGCGCTGCTGCTTCTGGCCCTTCGAGGTGCGGATCGTCTCGCGCAGCGAGGCGGCCTCGGCGGCGAGGTCGAGGTCCTTGAGCAGCTCGCGGATCGACTCCGCGCCCATGCCGCCGCCGGAAGTAGACGCCGAAGCCGTACGGGGAGCCGAAGCGGTCCTTGAGCTCGCGGAAGAGCTGCTCGTCGTTGACGATCCGCTGCGGCTCGAGCTCCTGGAACAGGAGCCAGGTCTCCTCGAGCCGGCGCACCGAGTCGACCGCGGCCTCGCGGGCGTCCTCGCGCCGCGACTCGATGTCGAGGTACATCTCGCGCACCTTCAGCGCCCACTGCACGATCGCGTCGAGGTCCTCCTTCGAGATCTTGCCGTCGGTGCGCAGGCAGAGGTCGTTCGCGAGCTCGCGCACGTCCGGCCTCGGTCGGTCGCCTGCGTCGAGCACGTCGCGCAGCAGGCCGTCGCCGAGCTCGCGCGCGCGCTCGAGGTTCTTCAGGTCGACGCCGGCGACGAGCTCCTGGTCCTCCTCGGTCAGGTCTCCGCCGCCGAGCAGCGCGTCGATCACGCGGTTCAGGTGCTTCGTGATCGCGCCCTTCTTCGAGCCGGTCGCCTCGGCCAGCTCCGCGCGGAGCGCGGCGAGCGCGTCGCGGATCTGCTGCGCTGCGGCGCCGACGTTCTCGAGCTCACGCGGGGCGAGCTTGCGGTCGTCGCGGATCGCCGCCTCGCGGACGAGCTCGCGGATCTTCTTCGAGTCCTCGTCGAGAGCGAGCCGGCGAGGTCGGCGAAGATGCCGCCGACGAGCGCGCGGGCCTCGTCGAGCGGCGGCAGCCCCTGCTCCTCGGCCCAGTTCGAGAGGCCGCGGGCCCAGAAGTCGTCGTCCTCGTCGAAGTCCTTCTCCTTGCCCTCGGCGAAGTACTCGCGGCGGCGCGCGAGCCGCTGCTCGAGCGCGGCGAGCGCCTCGTCGCGGTCGACGTCGATGCGCTGCGGCCTCGGCCTCGACCTTGTCCTCGAGGTCGTCCAGGTCGGCGCGCGCGCTTCTCGTCGTCGACCGCCGTCACGATCGAGGCGGCGAAGTAGAGCACCTTCTCGAGCTCGCGCGGGGCGATGTCGAGCAGGTAGCCGATCCGGCTCGGGACGCCCTTGAAGAACCAGATGTGCGAGACGGGCGCGGCCAGGTCGATGTGACCCATGCGCTCGCGGCGCACCTTCTGCCGCGTCACCTCGACGCCGCAGCGCTCGCAGATGATGCCCTTGTAGCGGACGCGCTTGTACTTGCCGCAGTAGCACTCCCAGTCCTTCGTGGGACCGAAGATGCGCTCGCAGAAGAGGCCGTCCTTCTCGGGCTTGAGCGTGCGGTAGTTGATCGTCTCGGGCTTCGTGACCTCGCCCGACGACCAGTCGCGGATCTGCTTGCGGCGAGGCAAGCCCGATTCGAATCGCGTCGAAGTCGTTGATGTCCAAGTGCTCTCGCGCCTTCTTTCTTCAGTCGGTCGGTACGGAATCGGGTCTTCGGTTACTCGCTCGGAAGCTCGATGTCGAGCTCCTCGGCGAGCGGTGCGATCGGCGGCTCGGCGTCGCTCGTCGTCGTCCGCGATCACGGTGTCGACCAGGTCGCCCAGCTCCTCGTCGACGGGGACCGCGAGCTCGCCGGCCTCGTCGGGCCGCTCGCCGCCCTCCTCGACCTCCTCGGCCGCGGGCTCGCGGGCCGCGGCGCGGAGCGAGCCGGGCGAGAGGTCGATGCCGAGCTCCTCCGCGGCGCGCAGCAGCTCGTCGTCCTCCTCGCGGACCTCGACCTCGCCGCCGTCCTCGGAGATCACGTGGACGTCGAGCGCGAGCGACTGCATCTCCTTCAGCAGCACCTTGAAGCGACTCGGGGATCGACGGCTCGGCGATGTTCTCGCCCTTGACGATCGCCTCGTAGGCCTTCACGCGGCCGACCGTGTCGTCGGACTTGATCGTGAGCATCTCCTGCAGGGTGTACGCGGCGCCGTACGCCTCGAGCGCCCACACCTCCATCTCGCCGAAGCGCTGGCCGCCGAACTGCGCCTTGCCGCCCAGCGGCTGCTGGGTGACGAGCGAGTACGGGCCGGTCGAGCGCGCGTGGATCTTGTCGTCGACGAGGTGGAGCAGCTTCAGGATGTACATGTAGCCGACGGTGACCTTCTGGTCGAAGGGCTCGCCCGTCTGGCCGTTGAAGAGCCGCACCTTGCCCGAGCAGCGCCGGCCCTCCGGCCGCTTCCGGTCGATGTTGAACTGGATCGGCGAGTCGGGGTTCTGCTCCGCCCAGCTCGACCAGCGCGTCGTCGACGTCCTCGGCGTCGCGCCGTCGAAGACGGCGTGGCGACCGGCGTACGGGTTCGGCGCGTTGATCACGCCGGTCTCGGCCGTTCATCGCCGACTCGCCGTCCTCGGGCGAAGACGCCGTGCGCCGCCGCCCAGCCGAGGTGCGTCTCGAGGATCTGGCCGATGTTCATCCGGCTCGGCACGCCGAGCGGGTTCAGGACGACGTCGACGGGACGGCCGTCCTCGAGGCACGGCATGTCCTCCTCGGGGACGATCTTCGAGATCACGCCCTTGTTGCCGTGGCGGCCGGCGAGCTTGTCGCCCTCGGCGATCTTGCGCTTCTTCGCGACGTAGACGCGGACGAGCTCGTTGACGCCCGGCGAGCAGGTCGTCGCCGGCCTCGCGCGAGAACGTCTTCACGTCGATCACCTTGCCGCCCTCGCCGTGCGGGACCTTGAGCGAGGTGTCGCGGACCTCGCGCGCCTTCTCCTTGAAGATCGCGCGGATCAGCTTCTCCTCGGCGGTCAGCTCGGTCTCGCCCTTCGGCGTGACCTTGCCGACGAGCAGGTCGCCCGAGCCGACCTCGGCGCCGATGCGCACGATGCCGCGCTCGTCGAGGTTGCGCGAGCGACTCCTCCGAGCGGTTCGGGATGTCGCGCGTGATCTCCTCGTCGCCGAGCTTGGTCGAGCGGGCGTCGATCTCGTACTCGTGGATGTGGATCGAGCTGAGCACGTCGTCCTTGACGAGCCGCTCGGAGATGACGATCGCGTCCTCGAAGTTGTAGCCCTCGAACGGCATGAACGCGACGAGCAGGTTCGTGCCGAGCGCGAGCTCGCCGCTGTCGGTCGAGCTGCCGTCGGCCAGCACCTGGTCGGCCCTGACCTTGTCGCCGAGGGCGACGATCGGCTTCTGGTGGATCAGCGTGCCCTGGTTCGAGCGCATGAACTTCGTCAGCGGGTACTCGTCCTTGCCGTCCTTCGTCTCGACGACGATCGTCTCGGCGTCGACGTCGACGACCGTGCCGGCCTTCTCGGCGAGCACGACGTCGCCGGTGTCGACCGCGGCCCGGTACTCGAGGCCGGTGCCGACGAGCGGCGCCTGCGTGATCATCAGCGGCACGGCCTGCCGCTGCATGTTCGCGCCCATCAGCGCGCGGTTCGCGTCGTTGTGCTCGAGGAACGGGATCAGCGCCGTCGCGACCGAGACGATCTGCGCCGGCGTGACGTCCATGTACTCGATCTCCTTCGGGGCGGCCATCGACGGCCTCGCCGTCGCGCGGAGCGGCAGAGCACCTGGTCGTGCAGGAACTTGCCCGTCTTCTCGTCGACCGGCTCGGACGCCTGCGCGATCGTGTACTGCGCCTCCTGCGAGGCGTCGAGGTAGATGATCTCGTCGGTGACCTTGCCGCCCTTGACGACGCGGTACGGGCGTCTGGATGAAGCCGAACTCCGACACGGTCGCCATCGACGCGAGCGAGCCGATCAGGCCGATGTTCGGGCCCTCCGGCGTCTCGATCGGGCACATGCGCCCGTAGTGGGTCGGGTGGACGTCGCGCACCTCGATCGGCGCGCGCTCGCGCGTGAGGCCGCCGGCGCCGAGCGCCGAGAGGCGGCGGCGGTGCGTGAGGCCCGGCGAGCGAGTTCGTCTGGTCCATGAACTGCGAGAGCTGCGAGGAGCCGAAGAACTCCTTCAGCGCCGCGACCACCGGGCCGGATGTTGATGATCGTCTGCGGCGTGATCGTGTCGACGTCCTCGGTGGTCATCCGCTCGCGGACGACGCGCTCCATGCGGTAGAGGCCGACGCGGAACGCCTCCTGGATCAGCTCGCCGACCGTGCGCAGGCGCCGGTTGCCGAAGTCCTCGTACTCGTCGAGCTCGCCGCGGATCGGATCGCGGTTGAGCTGGATCGCGTCGGCGGCGAAGTCCTTCGAGTCCTCGGGCACGCCGAGCTTCGTCGGCAGGGCGACGAGCCGGCGGACGAGCGCGATGATGTCCTCGGTCGTGAGCACGCGGGTGTCCTCGGGCACGTCGACGCCGAGCCGCTGGTTCAGCTTGTAGCGGCCGACCTTCGTCAGGTCGTAGCGCTTGGGGTCGAAGAACAGCGCGCGGAGCAGGTTGCGCGCGTTGTCGAGCGTCGGCGGCTCGCCGGGGCGCTGCTTCTTGAACACCTCGATCAGCGCCTCTTCCTCGCGGGTCGTCGTGTCCTTCTCGAGCGTGTTGACGATGTAGTTCGAGTTGTCGAACAGCTCGAGGATCTTCTCGTTCGTGGTCGTGTCGAGCGTGAACCCGGTGGTCGGGTCCTCGGCCGGCAGCGCGCGCAGCAGCGTCGTGATCGGCAGCTTGCGCTTGCGGTCGATGCGGGCGTAGACGATGCCCTTCTTGTCGATCTCGAGCTCGAGCCACGAGCCGCGCGACGGCATCAGGTTGGCGGTGAAGACCTGCTTCGTCGGGTCCTTCGGCTCCATCAGGTAGGCGCCCGGCGAGCGGACGAGCTGCGTGACGATCACGCGCTCGGTGCCGTTGATGATGAACGTGCCCCACTGGGTCATCATCGGGAAGTCGCCCATGAAGACCCGCTGCTCGCGGATCTCGCCCGTCTCCTTGTTGACGAAACGGACCGTCATCGAGAGCGGGGCCTGGTAGGTCAGGTCCTTCTCGCGGCACTCCTTGATCGAGAACTGCGGACTCGCCGAACTCGTACTCGCCGAACTCGACGGCGAGCGATCCGGTGTAGTCCTCGATCGGCGAGATGTCGTCGATCGTCTCCCGCAGACCCTCTTCCAGGAACCACTTGAAGGAGGCCTTCTGGATGTCGATCAGGTTGGGGAGGTCGAGAACGTGCTTCAGGCGTGAAAAACTGGCGCGCGGGCGGGGCGCAGCAACCTTGCTGGTCAAGTGGTACAGCCTCCCTTGGACGGCTTTATACGTGCGAACAGGCGGAACGTCGGCGCAACCCTGAAGGGTAGCTGAAGAGGTTGCCCCACCGCAAGGTGAACCCCGCGGAGACCGCCGGGTGACCGGCGGACTATAGCGCGCGCCGGGCGAAAACGCGAGGGGCGCCCTCCGACGGGGCGCCCCTCGCAGTTCGGAACGCGTCGATCAGTGGTGCGAATGGCGGTGCGAGTGCGGCCCGTTCGTCGTGTTCGAGGTCGTCGTGGTCGTCGTGGCCGTCGTCGTGGCGGCCGCCGGGGGCGGTGCGGGCGGCTTGACGGCCAGGCTGTGGAGGGTGAGCGCTCCCGCAGGGTCGACGCAGGCGGTCGCGCCCACGGACGAGCCGGCAGGAACCGTGAGCGTGACCGGCTTGCCGACAAACGCCGAGCCGCTGTTGCTCGCGCTCGCCACGGTGAACGTCACGGACCCGGAGCCGTTCGTGCCACGGAGCTCGACCCGCTGGCAGGAGGAGTTCGCGTGATGACCGTTGCCGTCGTCGCCCTTCTTCCCGGTCGACGTGCCGGTGGACGTCGCCGGTCGAGGTTCCGGTCGTCGTCGGTCCCGTGCGTTTCCGTCGCCCGCCTGAGTCGGCGACGCGAGCGCGAGCGCAGACGCCAGGCCTGCGAGCGCCACTAGTGCCAGGAGCAGCTTCAGCTTCATGTGCGACTACCCACTTTCGGTTTGCGGTAGTCACTAGATGCCGTGCTGGAGTAAGACCTTGCGCTCCGCTCTGTAAAGAGAACGCAAAACGAGTGAGGGCCGCTCGCGGCGGCCCTCACCCGCTCCGATCGGGCCTGTCGCCCGCTACTTGATCTCGACGGCGGCGCCGGCCTCGTCGAGCTGCGCCTTGATCGAGTCGGCCTCGTCCTGGGGCACGCCCTCCTTGACGGGCTGGGGCGCGCCGTCCACGAGGTCCTTGGCCTCCTTGAGGCCGAGACCCGTGATCGCGCGGACGACCTTGATCACCTGGATCTTCTTGTCGCCCGCGCCGGTGAGCACGACGTCGAAGGTGCTCTTCTCCTCCGCCGCCTCGCCGCCGCCGCCGCCGGCAGCCGGAGCCGCTGCGACCGCGACCGGAGCGGCGGCGGTGACGCCCCACTCCTCCTCGAGCGCGTTCTTGAGCTCGACGAGCTCGAGCACGGTCATCTTGCCGAGCTGCTCGACGAGCTTCGTGGTGTCCGTTGCTGCCATTCCTCAGTCCTCCTGTGCTTCGTCAGTTGTCGGTTCTTCTTCCACTGCTTCGCGGCTCCTCGACCACGGCCTCCGGCTCCGGCTCCTCGGCGACTGCCTCGGGCTCGGGCTCCGGCTCGGCGACCGCCTCGGGCTCCGGCTCCGGCTCGGCTCCGGCGGCGGCTCGTGTCGCCCTGGTCCTTGAGCTGCTCGATGCGGGCGTCGATCACGCCCACGAGGTCGCGGAGCGGGGCGCCGAAGATGCCGACGCACGGTCGCGAGCGGCGCCGCGATCGCACCGACGCAGCTGGGCGCGGAGCACGTCGGTGGGCGGCAGCTTCGCGAGGTTGTCGACGTCGTCGGCCGAGATCGCCTTGCCGTCGAGCACGCCGCCGCGGATCACGAGGATCTTCGTCGTCCTCACCGCGTCGGAGAGCGCCTTCGCGACGGCGACCGGGTCGCCGTCGGACTCGAGGAACGCGATCGCGGTCGGGCCCTCGAGCATCGCGAGCACGGCGTCGGCGCCGGCGGCCTCGGCCGCACGTCGCGTCAGCGTGTTCTTGACGACCGAGAAGCGTGCGCCGTGCTTGAGCAGCTCGCCGCGCAGGCCGTCGATCTCGGGCATCGTCAGCCCGCGATAGTCGGCCACGATCAGCGTCGGCGACGTGCGCAGCCGCTCGGTCAGCTCGGCGATCACTCGTTCCTTCTCGCTCTTCTGCATCTCTCACCTCCTTCTGAAACGGTCGAGCCCGCACTGGGCGGGCTCGGAGGGAGATGCGCGCGAGGCGCTCTCGTCCGGTCCGCCTCGGCCGGTCTTCCGCCCCGAAGGGCTGCCGGCTGTCTCTGGCGACGGGCGTGGATACGGGAAAGCTAGGCCGGGACCTGCTCCTCTTCGAGCTCCTCGACGATCCCGCGGGTCTTCTGCGAGTCGACGTGGATGCCCGGGGCCCATCGTGCTCGCGAGCGTGATCTGCTCGATGTAGCGCCCCTTCGCGGCGGACGGCTTCGCGCGGACGATCTCCTCGATGAGCGCGGCGTAGTTCTCGAGCAGCGTCCTTCTCGGCGAAGCTCTTCTTGCCGATCGCGACGTGGACGTTCGCCGACTTGTCGGTGCGGTACTCGAGCTTGCCGGCCTTCGCGTCCTTGACCGCCTTGGCGATGTCGAACGTGACCGTGCCCGTCTTCGGGTTCGGCATCAGCCCGCGGGGGCCGAGCACGCGGCCGAGCTTGCCGACGTTGCCCATCTGGTCCGGGCGTCGCGATCGCGACGTCGAACTCGGTGAAGCCCTCCTCGACCTTCGCGGCGAGATCGGCCGAGCCGACCACGTCTGCGCCGGCCTCCTCCGCCTCGCGCGCCTTGTCGCCCTCGGCGAACACGGCGACGCGCACCTCGCGGCCGGTGCCGTGCGGCAGCATCAGCGTGCCGCGCAGCTGCTCGTCGGCGTGGCGGACGTTGAGGCCGAGGCGGAAGTGCGCCTCGATCGTCTCGTCGAACTTCGCGGTCACGAGCTCCTTCAGGAGCCGGATCGCCTCGAGCGGCGTGTAGGCGCGCTCGCGGTCGACCGACGCCTTCGCTGACGCGATACGCCTTGCCGTGACTGCTCATGCCTCCACCTCCACGCCCATCGAGCGGGCCGTACCGGCGATCACCTTCATCGCCTGCTCGACGTCGCGCGCGTTCAGGTCGACCAGCTTCATCTCGGCGATCTGGCGGAGCTGGGCCTTGCTGATCTTGCCGACCTTCTCGCGGTTCGGCTCGGCCGAGCCCTTCTCGATCCGCAGCGCCTCCTTGATCAGGACGGCCGCCGGCGGCGTCTTCGTGATGAAGGTGAACGAGCGGTCCTCGTAGACCGTGATCTCGACCGGCGTGATGCGGCCGTTCTCCTGCGCGGTCTGCGCGTTGAACGCCTTGCAGAACTCCATGATGTTGACGCCGTGCTGGCCGAGCGCAGGGCCGACCGGCGGCGCAGGGTTCGCCTGCCCGCCGGGGATCTGCAGCTTGATCAGGGTCAGAACTTTCTTTGCCATGGTCCAGTCGCAGTCTTCTTCACTTGGTCGAAGCCGAGCTCGACCGGAACCTGGCGCTCGAAGATGTCCACGAGCACCTTGAGCTTCTGCTGGTCGGGATTGACGTCGACGATCTCGCCGTCGAAGTCGGAGAGCGGCCCTGAGGTTACCTTCACCGACTCGCCGAGGGTGAACTCGACCGTCGTGCGCGGCCGGTCGCCGGTCGCGGCGCCCGTGTGCAGGATCCGGTCGACCTCGGGCTGCGAGAGCGGCACCGGCTTCGAGCCGGCGCCGACGAAGCCGGTCACGCCCGGGCGTGTTCTTCACGACCGACCAGGCGTCGTCGTTCAGGTCCATGTTCACGAGCACGTAGCCCGGGAGCACGCGCTTCTCGATCTGCACCTTCTGCCCGTCCTTCGTCTCGATCACCTGCTCGGTCGGGACGACGACGCGGCGGAAGCGCGGCGCCTGGTTCATGGACATGATCCGGTGCTCGAGGTTGGCCTTCACCTTGTTCTCGTGGCCGGAGTACGTGTTGATGACATACCAGAGGAACATGGCTACCTGAGCAGAGCTCCCTTCAAGACGTGCTTCCAGAGTAGGTCGTTCGCCCACAGATACGTGCCGACGATGATGCAGGCGATGATCACGACGGCCGTGCCGGTGAGGAGCTGATGCTGCGTCGGCCAGTCGACCTTCTTCAGCTCGCCCCACGACTCGACGATGAACCGCTTCGTGCCGCCGCCGGGCACGCGCCGGCCGCCGCCCTGGGTCTTGACGGGCTGCGAGGCCGGGCGCACGCGCGGCCGCGCGCGACTGCGTGCGCTGGGCCGAGGACGACTGCTCCTTCGCCGCGCGCTTGGCGCGACGTTCGGATCTGGTCTCTTTGGCCACGGGTCTAGCGGGTCTCCCGGTGCGGGGTGTGCTTGCCGCACCAGCGGCAGAACTTCGAGAACTCGACGCGGTCGGGATCGTTCCGCTTCGACTTCTGGGTCTGGTAGTTGCGACGCTTGCACTCCGTGCAGGCGAGCGTGATTGCGACTCTGACTCCGGTGGCCATGTTGAATTCTCTCTCTTGTTCCTGGGGCGCTGAAGAGTAGCGGCGGCAGGACTCGAACCTGCGACACGCGGATTATGATTCCGCTGCTCTAACCAACTGAGCTACGCCGCCGCGCTCGGCTGAGTCTAGCAGCCGCTTCAGGGCAGTGGCACGAGCAGGCCGCGGCCGGCGAAGCCGACGAGGTGGTCGAGGGTGTCGAGGTAGCGGCGCTCGAGGAAACCGGACCCGCGGAGCGCCCACATCGCCTCTCCCTGCACCCACGCCGCGTCGCGCGCGCGGCCGACGTCCCACATCGCGATCCGGTCGTCGGCGCTGCCGAGCGACTCGTCGACGATCCCCACGAAGCCCGTGTCGAACCAGTGCTTCACCTTCTGCTCGGTCTGCGCGAGGAGCGTGTTGACCCTGAGGTAGTCGTCGTGCTCGGGGCTCGACTCGCGGAGCTCGAGCTTGAGCTCCTGCCAGGTCGTCACGATCGCGACCGGCAGGTCGCGGTTGATGTGCGCGTTCATCCCGGCGAGCGCGAACTGGATCGGCGCGATCCGCGGGGTCGAGCGCGCGGCGAAGAGCGGCAGCCAGGCCTTCGGCGCCTTCGCCGGCGCCGCGGCCCAGGCGCGGAGCGCGTCGAGGTAGAGGTTCACGAACACGACGTCGAGGCGGGCGAGGCACTTCGGGTCCTCGAACTTCTGCGTCCCGAGCTGCGCATCCACCGCCTCGGTGACGCTGCGGTAGAGCCGCGTGAACCAGACGATCCCGTCGTTCGCCGGCAGCGCCGTCTCGATCGCGTGGAAGCGGGCGATCGCCGTGGGCACGTCGGTCACCGGCGGCGCGGAGAGGATCTTCGGCAGTGCGCTCACGGCTCGAGCACGACGTGGACCTCCCCCGGTCCGTGGACTCCGACCGCGAGCCGCTGCTCGATGTCGGCGCTGCGGCTCGGCCCGGTCACGATCGCGAGTGCGCTCGGCAGCTCGCCGCCGAGCCGCTCGAACAGCGTCCCGAGGTCCAGGAGCACGTCGCTCTCTCGCAGGAGCGAGATGTGCACGTCCGGCAGGAGCGAGCGGGCGCGCGACTCCTCCGGCGAGGCGGCGAGGACGACGCTGCCCGTGTCGGCGAGCCCGTAGATCGCGCGCGAGACCCCGGCTCCCGGGATCTCCGGCGCGGCGCCGAAGTGCACCACGAAGCCTGCGGCCGCGGCATTCTCGGCGTAGCGCTCGATCACCGGCGGTCCCGGTAGCGGCGCGAGAGCCTCGGGAACGCGCGGCCCTTTGCCCAGACGCGGCCGGGGCCGGCGAGGCCGGCGAGCGGCTGCCCGAGCCGCGCGAGCGCGGTCGAGAGCCGGTAGCCGAGCGGCGAGCTCCAGGCATACGACCAGACGGTGAACCCGAGCCGCTCGCCGCGCGAGGCGATCCCGCCCTCGGCGAGGTCGGCGCGCAGGTCGAGCAAGAGCTCGTGCAACGGGATCTTGACCGGGCACGCGTCGGTGCAGGCGCCGCAGAGCGAGGAGGCGTGCGGCAGTGCGGGCGCCTGCTCGAGGCCGACGAGGAGCGGCACGAGCACGGCTCCCATCGGCCCGGAGTAGACCGGCCCGTAGGCGCCGCCGCCCGCCTTGCGGTAGATCGGGCAGACGTTGAGGCAGGCGCCGCAGCGGATGCAGTTCAGCATCTCCTCGTACTTCGTCCCGCGCAGGTTCGAGCGGCCGTTGTCGAGCACGATCACGTGCAGCTCCTCGGGGCCGTCCTGCTCGCCCGGGCGCCGCGGGCCGGTGATCACCGTCGTGTAGCTCGAGAGCTTCTGCCCGGTCGCGCTGCGGGCGAGCAGGCGGAGCAGCACCGAGAGGTCGGCCGTCGTCGGCACGAGGCGCTCCATCCCGAGCAGCGCGATGTGCACGCGGGGCAGAGCCGACACGAGCCGGGCGTTGCCCTCGTTCTCGACGAGGCAGAGCGAGCCGGTCTCGGCGACCGCGAAGTTCGCCCCCGTGATCCCGACGTCGGCGGTCTCGAACACCTCGCGCAGGTGCGCGCGGGCGAAGCCCGTCAGGCTCGGCGAGATCGGTCGAGACCTCGCGCCCGTCGAGCTGCGAGAAGAGCTCGGCGACGTCGGCGGCGGTCTTGTCGATCGCCGGCGCGATGATGTGCTGCGGATGCTCGCCGGCGAGCTGCAGGATCCACTCGCCGAGGTCGGTCTCGACGACCTCGATCCCCGCCTCCTCGAGCGCTTCGTTGAGCCCGATCTCCTCGGTCGCCATCGACTTCGACTTGGCGACGAGCTTCGCGTCCGCAGCCGTGCAGAGCTCGGTGATCTTCGCGCGAGCCTCGGCCGCGTCGGCGCAGCGGTGGACGTGGCCGCCGCGCGCCTCGAGCGCCTGCTGGAAAGCGGTCGAGGTAGTCGTCGAGCGCGGCGATCGTGCGGCTCTTGATCTCGCGGCCCTGCTCGCGCAGAGCCTCGACGTCGTCGAGCGCCTGCCACGCCTCGAGCCGGTGGCCGTAGAGGCGGGCGGTCGAGGAATCGAGCGCGGCCTCGATGTGATCGTCGGCGAGCGACGCCTGCGCCTTCGTCCGAAACCGGCCCCGCGACTGGGCGAGGCGGCTCATCCGAGCCCCCGCGCAAGCACGGTCGCGAGGTGGACGACGCGGCGGGCCGCCCGTCTTCTCGGAGCGCCCGCGCAGATGCGTGATGCAGCCGGGATCGGCGGTGACGAGCGCCTCGGCGCCCGCCGCGCCCGACAGCTTCTCGTCGGCCATCGCGAGGGAGATCTCCGGCTGGCGCACCGAGAAGGTCCCGCCGAAGCCGCAGCAGAGGTCCTGGCGCGGGAGCGGCGCGATCGTCGCCCCCGACGCCTCGAGCAGCCGGCGCGGCTCGGCGGAGATCCGCAGGTCGCGCAGCATGTGGCAGGAGTCGTGGTAGGCGACCGTCCGCCCCTCGTTGAGCCGGCGCGGCTCGAACCCGGCGGCGGCGAGAAAGGCGGAGAGCTCATAGACCTCCCACGGCTCGACACCGAGCAGCCCGGGCAGCCGGTGGGCGACCATCGCCGCGCACGAGCCCGACGGCATCACGACGGGCGCCGAGCGCGAGAAGGCCTTCGCGAAGGTGCGGCCGACCCGGCGGGCGGCGGCCCGGTGCCCCGCGTTGAAGGCGGGCTGCCCGCAGCAGACCTGGCCCGCGGGGAACTCCACCTCGTATCCCGCCTCCCGTAGAAGCGCCTCGGTGTCGGTGACGGCGTCCTGGAACGCGAGGTCGCCGAGGCAGGTCGCAAAGAGCTGCACGGTCGGCATCCTCTAGATGCTCCGGAGCTCCGCGAACCGGGTCGCGACGAGCGTCTCCTGCTCGCGGGTCAGCTCGGCGAGCGGCGGGCGCACCGACGAGCGCTCGATCCCGCTCGCGAGGTGCAGGAGCAGCTTCAGCGCCGCCTGGGTCGGGACGGAGAACACGAGCTCGCGCACCGCGGCGACGAAGTCCTGCGGCGACTCGTCGCCCGCCCGCAGCGCCTCGAGCTCGACCGGGAGCACGTTCGAGCAGGCGGTGATCACGGCCCGGCCGCCCGCGGCGAAGAACGCGCCCGCATGGGCGTCGTTCCCGTTCGCCACCGTCAGCGCCGGGAACTCGGCCTGCCAGCGCAGCGCATGGTCGAGATCGCCGCTCGAGTCCTTCATCCCGTCGAGCATCGGCCCGAAGCGGTCTAGCAGCGTGCGGATCGTCTCGTCCGTGATCGGATAGGTGAGGCGCGGGATGTGGTAGAGCATCACGCGCGCGTGGCCGGGGAGCGCCTCGAACAGCGCCGTGTACCAGCCGGTGAGGTCGCCCGGCTCGAAGTACGACGGCGGCACGACGAGCACCGCGCGGGCGCCGTGCTCGACCGCGTAGCGCGAGAGCGCGATCGTCTCCGGCAGTGCCAGGCAGCCCGTGCCGGCGATGAAGTCGAGCCGGGAGTCGGAGAGAAACCGGATCAGGCGCTCCCGCTCCTCGAACGCGAGCGACTGGCCTTCCCCCGTAGAGCCCATCAGGTTGACGCAGCGGATGCCGCGTTCGTGGAGCCAGTCGACGTGCTCGCCGAGGAGGCCGAGGTCGACCTCGCCGCCGGTGAACGGCGTCAGGATCGCGGGCAGCACTCCGGTGACGGCCGGGTTGCTCACCACCGCCTTATATCCGACAATCCCGCCGACCGTGGCGCCGATCACCGTGGAGGAGCTGCTCGCCCGGGCACGGGCGCGGCTGCATCGCGTCGGGCCTGCGGAGGCGGCGGAGGCGCAGGCCCGCGGCGCGCGCCTCGTGGACACGCGCTCCGAGGACGACCGCCGGCGCGAGGGCGTGATCCCCGGCTCGCTCCACATCCCGCTCTCGGCGCTGCCGTGGCGCGCGGGACTGCTCGGCCCGCCCGACGGCGAGCTCGTCGTCGTCTGCAACGACGGCTACTCGTCGAGCCTCGCAGCCGCGCTGCTGCAGGAGCTCGGGTTCGCGCGCGCGACCGATCTCGACGGCGGCTTTCGAGCGTGGGCCGCCGCCGGCTTGCCTGTCGACTAACGGCTCTGAGGCCGGCGCTCGGCGAAGATGCTGGCCGTCGTCCGGCGCGGCTCGATCGTGCGGGGCGCCGGTAGCCGCGGGTCCTGGCGGGAACGCTTCTTCGCCTGGATCGTCACCTCTGGCTGAACAGTCGTGCGCATTGCCACTCACCTCCCAGCACCTGGATCATGCGCCTCTCGCGCCGTCCGCGCAAGCGAGCTCCCACGCTGCCTCGACGAGGTTCGGCACGTGGGTGTCGAGCTTCGCGTAGTACGGGTCGTCGGTCGTGCCGGCGAGGAAGCGCTTGTAGTTGCCCTCGAGGAAGATCGACGCCTTCCAGAGGGCGAGCGCCTGGTACCAGGCGAGCCGCTCGACGCGGCGGCCGCTCGCCTCCTCGTAGCGGGCGACGAGCTCGGCTCTGGTGGCGAAGCCGGGGCGCGCGGTCACGGGCGAGACACCGAGCGGCGAGGGCGCGCCGCCGGGTTCCGTCCACGTCGCGGTGAGGTAGCCGACGTCGGCCAGCGGGTCGCCGACCGTGGCGAGCTCCCAGTCGAGGATCGCGAGCAGGCGCGCCGGCGCCGCGGCCGTGAACATCGCGTTGCCGAGCCGGTAGTCGCCGTGGACGATCGTCGAGGGCGGCGAGTCGGGCCGTGTCTCCTCGAGCCGCCGGTGCACCTCCTCGACGAGCGGCAGCTCGCGCGTGCGCGTGAGCTCCCAGAGCCCCGCGAAGCGGCGGAGCTGGCGCTCGAGGTAGCCGGTCGGCGCACCGAGGCCCTCCGGCGGCGCGACGGCGTGGAGCTCGGCCAGCGAGTCGACGAGCTCGATCCCGATGCGGCCGCGCTCGGCCCGGGTGTCGAGCCCGGCCGGAAGCTCCTCGTTGAAGACGACGCCGTCGACCACGTCCATCACGTAGAACGGGACGCCGAGCGCGGCCTCGTCCTCGTGGGCGAGCAGGACCCGGGGAACGCGGACCTGAGTGCCGGCGAGCGCGCCGAGGAGCCGCGCCTCGCGGAGGACGTCGTGCGCCGAGGGCGGCAGCGGCGGGCGGGGCGGGCGGCGCAGCACGAAGCGCGCCTCGCCGCGGCGGATCAGGAAGGTGACGTTCGAGTGCCCCTCGCCGATCCGCGTCGCCTCGATCGGCCCCGCGCCGAGCCCGGCCGCGTCGAGCACGGCCTCGACCGGCTCGAGCACGAGCAGGGGCGGAAGCGCCTCGGCCGCGGCCTGCTCCGGCGTCTCGACGATCTCGCGCACGCCGTAACGCTACGCGTGAATTGCCACGAGGAGCGTGTTAGCCTCCGCCGACACTCGGTCACGAAAGGGGACAGCTGTGCCGGGAATCGACGCAAGATCGGACGCGATCTACGAGCTCGTCGAGGAGGGCTCGGGGGTCGAGAGCCTGGCGACGGGCTTCACGTTCACCGAGGGGCCGATCTGGCACCCGACGGAGCACTACCTGCTCTTCTCGGACATGCCCGGCGACACCCGGCGCAAGTACACCCCCGGCGGCGGCGTGGTCGAGGTGATGAAGCCCTCGAACAAGTGCAACGGGATGACCTACGACGCCGACCTCAACCTGCTCGTCTGCGAGCACGTCTCGAGCTCGCTCGTGCGCGAGCGGCCGGACGGCGTCCGCGAGACGCTCGCCTACCACTACGAGGGCAAGTACCTGAACAGCCCGAACGACGTCTGCGTCCGCTCCGACGGCACGATCTACTTCAGCGACCCGTGGTACGGGCGCTTTCCCGGCTTCGGGATCGAGCGCGCCCGCGAGCTCGGCTGGCAGGGCGTGTTCCGGATCCCGCCCGGCGGCGGCCAGGACGAGCTGGAGCTCGCGCTGCCCGAGGACGAGTTCGAGATGCCGAACGGGCTCTGCTTCTCGCCCGACGAGTCGCTCCTCTACGTCAACGACACGCCGCGCGCGCACATCAAGGTCTGGGACGTGAACGCCGACGGCACGCTCTCGAACGGGCGCATGTTCTTCGAGGGCGTCGGCACCGGCGTGATCGAGGAGGGCATCCCCGACGGGATGAAGTGCGACGAGCGCGGCAACATCTGGGTCACCGGCCCGAAGGGCGTCTGGGTGATCAGCGCCGCCGGCGAGCACCTCGGCACGGTCGAGGTGCCCGAGGGCGTCGGCAACCTCACGTGGGGCGGCGAGGACTGGCACACGCTCTTCATCCCGAGCACCTCGTCCCTCTACTCGATCCGCACCAAGGTCGGCCCGCGTCGCGAGCCGTACATGCGCTAGGAGAGGAGACTCGATGAACGACGAGCTGAAGCTCGATCCGAAGCGCACGGCGCTCGTGATCCAGGACCTGCAGAACGACGTGATCAGCGAGGGCGGCGCCTTCGCCGAGTCGGGCTCGCCCGCGCACGCGAAGGAGCAGAACGTGGTCGCGAACGTGGCCGATCTCGCCGCGGCCTGCCGGGCCAAGGGCGTGCCGGTGATCCACGTCTGGTACATCGTCGAGCCCGGCGCGCCCGGCCTCGCGCTCAACGCGCCGCTCTTCAACGGCGTCAAGGACGCGAGCGCGATGGTGCGCGGCACCTGGGGCGCGGCGCCGGTGGACGGGCTCGAGCCGCAGCCGGGCGATTTCGTGGTCGAGAAGACGCGGATGAGCGGCTGGCAGGGGACGAACCTCCAGAACCTGCTGATGGGCCTCGGCCGCGACACGGTGATCGTCTCGGGCGCCTGGACGAACATGTCCGTCGAGCACTCGGCCCGGACCGGCGCGGACATGGGCTACTCGATGGTCGTCCCGGAGGACGGCTGCTCGACGATGAACGCGGACTGGCACAACGCGTCGATCAACTACGCGCTGACGAACGTCTGCGTCGTGACCGACTGCGCGGCGGTGAAGGCCGCACTGTCCTGAAGACCCGCGCGGCGCTCTTCCGGGCCGTCGGACAGCCGTTCGAGGTCGTCGAGGTCGACCTGCGGGAGCCCGGCCCGGAGGAGGTCGTCGTCGCGATGAGCCGCGGTCGGGATCTGCGGCACCGACCTCCACCAGGTGAAGGGCGAGTTCCAGCGGCCGACGCCGATGGTGCTCGGCCACGAGGGCGCGGGCGTGGTCGAGCAGGTCGGGAGCGCGGTCGACCGGGCTCGCACCGGGCGACGAGGTCGTGCTCTCCTGGGCGCCCTCGTGCGGGGTGTGCGGCGACTGCCGTGCGCGGGCGGCCCGCGGCGTGCTCGCCGCTGCACGCGGCGATCGGCGCGGGGACGCTCGTCGACGGGACGACGGGGATCTCGTACGAGGGCGAGACGGTGTATCGCGGCACGGCGACGGGCGCCTGGGCGGAGCGCGTCGTCGTCGCCGCGAAGGTCGCGCTGCCGACCGGCGGCGCGATCCCGTTGCGCGAGGCGGCGCTGCTCGGCTGTGCCGCGCTGACCGGTGTCGGCTCGGTGCTGTTCCTCGCGCGGGTCACGGCGGGCTCGTCGGTGCTCGTGCTCGGCGGGGGCGGGGTCGGCCAGTTCCTCGTCCAGGGCGCGCGGATCGCCGGCGCCGCGACGATCGTCTGCGCCGACCCGATCGAGGCGCGGCGCGCGCAGGCGCTCGAGCTCGGCGCGACCCACGCGTTCGACCCCGACGAGCTGGAGGCCGAGCTCCGCAGGCTGGCGCCCGAGGGTGCGGACTACGCGTTCGACGCGGTCGGCTACCCGGCGACGAGCGTCACCGCGCTCGAGCTGACGCGGAGCGGCGGCACGTGCGTGATCGTCGGCCTGCCGCCGACCGGCTCGCGGCTCGACCTCGACCCCGCGCTCAGTTCACGCGGCGGGAGAAATGGCTGACCGGGACGATGTACGGCTCGGAGGATCCGGCGGTCGCGCTGCCGGTGCTGATCGACCACGTCCGCGCGGGCCGGCTCGACCTCGCCTCGCTCGTCGGGCCGGGCTACCCGCTCGACGAGGTGAACGCCGCCGTCGAGGCGAGCCTCGCGGGCTCACCCGGCCGCGTTCTCGTCACGCCTTGAGCGTCCAGAGGACGGCATGCGCCTTGCCGCCCTTGGTGCCGGCGAGCCCGACGATCTGGTCGTGCTCGTTGAGGGCAGACGGGTCGCTCTCCACCCCGCCGAGCGTGCCGAGGTCGGTCAGCTTGCCGTTCTGCCACAGGAAGGCATGCACCGAGGAGTGGGCCGGAGGGACGCTCACCCCGATCACCTGGCCGCGCCCGTTGATCGCGACGGTCACGCCGAAATCTCCGCCGAGCGAGCCGAGGTCGATGATCTTCCCGCTCCGCCACAGCACCGGATGCCGGCTGCCGATCGCGGCGAGGTTCGAGCCGACGACCTCGCCGCTCGCGTTGATCGCCACGGCGTCGCTGTCGGCGTAGCCCTGCCCGAGTGTGCCGAGGTCGGTCATCTTGCCCTTCTGCCAGAGGAAGGCGTGGCCCTGCCGGCCGTTCTGCGTGGCGACCGCGGTGAAGCTCGTCCCCGCCACCTGGCCACGGTCGTTGATCGAGACGGCGGCGCTGTCGGTGTACAGGGCGCCGAGCGTGCCGAGGTCGGTCATCTTGCCCTTCTGCCAGAGGAAGGCATGCACCTTGCCGCCCGCGGTCCCGGCCTCGCCGACGACCTGGCCGCTCTCGTTGATCGACAGGGCGTAGCCGAGCGTCCCGCCGAGCGTGCCGAGGTCGGTCATCTTGCCGTTCTGCCAGAGGAACGGGTGGGTCTCGCCGCTCGCCGTGAGGCTCTCGCCGACGACCTGGCCGTGATCGTTGATCGCACGCGGCCGGCTCGTCCGCCCGCCGAGCGTGCCGAGGTCGGTCATCTTGCCGTTCTGCCAGATGAAGCCGTGCGACCGGGCCGGGCTCGCGGTGAGGCTCGCTCCGATGATCTGCCCTTGCTCGTTGATCGCGGCGGCGCCGCTGTCTCTCCCGCCGAGCGTGCCGAGGTCGGTCATCTTCCCGTCTCGCCAGAGGAAGCCGTGCTGGGTGCCGTTCGCTGTGCCGCTCCCTCCCACCACGTCCCCGTGCTCGTTGATCGCGGAGGCGATGCTGGTCGTGTACGTGGGGCCGAGGGTGCCGAGGTCGGCGATCGCCCAGTGGCCGGAGGAGGCGGCAGCCGTCGTCGTCGTCGTCGTCGAGCTCGACTTCGACCCGCACGCGGTCGCGAGCGCAACCACCGCCACGGCCGCCAGCACCAGGCGCATCACGAGGCCGCGCGCTGCTCTTCGAGCTGGCGGAGCTCGACGCGGCGGATCTTGCCGCTTCGCGTCTTCGGCAGCGCGTCGACGAACTCGATCTCGCGCGGGTACTTGTACGGCGCGGTCACGCGCTTGCAGTGCTGCCTGCAGCTCGGCCGCGAGCGTCGTCGCCCGGCTCGTGACCCGGCCGCAGGACGACGAACGCCTTCACGATCTGGCCGCGCTCCGGGTCCGGCTTGCCGACGACGGCGCTCTCGGCCACGGCCGGGTGCTCGAGCAGGGCGCTCTCGACCTCGAACGGGCCGATCCGGTAGGCGGCCGAGAGGATCACGTCGTCGGCACGGCCGGTGAACCAGAGGTAGCCGTCGTCGTCGCGCGTGGCCCGGTCGCCGGTGACGTACCACTCGCCGCGGAACACGGCCGCGGTCTCCTCCGGCGCGTCCCAGTAGCCGGCGAACAGGCTCGGCGGCTGCCCGCGCACCGCGATGTCGCCCTCGGCGTCGACCGGCACCTCGCTCCCCGCGCTCGTCGATCACCGCGACGTCGTGGCCGGGCGTCGGCAGCCCCATCGAGCCGGGCCGCACCTCGTTGCGCGGCGTGTTCGCGACGAGCAGCGTGTTCTCGGTCTGGCCGTAGCCGTCGTAGATCGTGATCCCGAACGCGTCGCGGAACGCCTTGATCACCTCGGGGTTGAGCGGCTCGCCCGCGGAGACGGCGTGGCGGAGCCCGGAGAGGTCGTGCCGCTCGAGGCCGTCGAGCTTCGCCATCAGCCGGTACTCGGTCGGCGCCTGGCAGAGCACGGTCACGTCCAGCCGCTCGAGCAGCTCGAACCGCTCGCGCGCGTCGAAGCCGCCCTCGTGGAGCAGGATCTCGGCGCCCCGGCTCCACGGGCCGAGGAAGACGTTCCAGATCGACTTCGCCCAGCCCGTCCCGGCCGTGCACCAGACGAGGTCGCCGGGCCGCGCGTCGAGCCAGTGCTCGGCCTGCATCCGCTTCGCGTAGGTGTACGCGTGCGTGTGCGTGACGCCCTTCGGGTCCTTGGTCGTGCCCGAGGTGTAGAGGATGAACGCCGGCTCGTCGGCGGCGGTGTCCTCGCAGGGCGGGATCTCCGCAGGCTCGGCCGCCTCGTCGAGGAAGAGCGCGTCCATCCCCGCCACCTCCGCCTCCGCGCCGCGATGGGCGACGAGGAGCGCGGCGCCGGAGTGGCGCATGCGGAACTCGAGGTCCTTCGCGCGCAGCATCTCGGAGCACGGGATCGTGACGACGCCGAGCCGGAGCGCGCCGAGCAGGATCAGGTGCCAGTCGGGCGTCTTCCCGACGAGCACGAGCAGCCGGTCGCCGCGGCGAAGGCCCTGCTCGGCAAGCACTCCCGACCAGCGGGCCGCGCCGGCGGCGACCTCGCCCCAGGTCAGCCTCGAGACGTCGCCCGCCGCGTCGACGAACGTGAGCGCGTACCCGTCGGGAGGGAACGCCTCGACGACGTCGCGCGCGAAGTTGAACCGCTCCGGGACGTTCACGCCTCGGCGGCCCAGCGCTCGAGGTAGTCCTCGCGCACGGGGCTGAAGACGTCGAGGACGAGCGCGCCCTCGGGGCCGCAGTACGCCGAGTGCTCGACGCCGCCCGGGAGCACGTAGCCCTCGAGCGGCCCGAGCTCGCGCGGGACCCCGTCGACGACGAGCGCCTGCATCCCGCGCAGCACGATCCCGAGCTGCTCGTGCGGGTGGCTGTGGAGCGGCACGACCGCGCCCGGCTCGAAGTCGATCAGGTTCAGCATCGCGCCCTCGCCGAAGAGCGGCCGCCCACCGACCCCCGGCGCGAGCAGGAACGAGCGGACCTCGTCGAAGCGGACAAACTGCGGCTCTGCCACGGGACGATTATCGTTGTCGTCGTGTCGATCGTCGAGCAGCGCGACTACCAGGTCTACACCGGCAAGCTGCCCGAGCTCGTCCGGCTGTACGAGACCGAGGGGATCGCGATCCAGGTCGAGGAGCTCGGCGACCTCGTCGGCGCCTTCACCGTCGACATCGGCGCGCAGCTCTCGACCTACACCCACCTCTGGCGCTACGACAGCCTCGACGAGCGGTCGGAGCGCCGCGCCCGGCTGCAGGCGCGCGACGACTGGAAGGCGTTCCTCGCGAAGATCCAGCCGCTGATCCACACGCAGGCGAACAGGATCCTGGTCCCGACGTCGTTCTCGCCGCTTCGCTGATGGGCGCCCTCGACGGCAAGGTCGCGCTCGTCACCGGAGCCGCACAGGGGATCGGCCGGGCGCTCGCAGAGGGACTCGCGCGCGAGGGCGCGAGGATCGTCGTCGCCGACCTCCAGGGCGCGGAGGAGGCCGCCGCCGCGTTCCCCGAGGGAGTCGGGATCACCGCCGACGTCGCCGACGAGGCCTCCGTCCAGGAGCTCGCGGACGACCGCGCTCGAGCGCTGCGGCCGGATCGACATCCTCGTCAACAACGCCGGCCTCTACGCGTCGCTCGAGATGCGGCCGTTCACCGAGATCCCGCTCGAGGAGTGGAACCGGGTGCTGGAGGTCAACGTCGCCTCGATGTTCCTCACCTGCCGCGCGGTCGTGCCGGCGATGCGCGCCCAGGGCGGCGGCAAGATCGTGAACATCTCCTCGGGCACGCCGTTTCGCGGCGTCCCGTTCCTGCTCCACTACGTGACGAGCAAGGGCGCGATCGTCGCGTTCACGCGTGCGCTCGCCCGGGAGCTCGGCAAGGACAACGTGCTCGTGAACTGCGTCGCGCCCGGGTTCACGATGTCGGACGGCGTGAAGGAGCACCCGGAGGTGGTCGAGAAGCTGCGCGACGTCTCGGTCGCGTCGCGCACGATCCAGCGCGACCAGGTTCCGGAGGACGTCGTCGGCGCCGACGGTCTACCTCGCAGGCCCGTACTCCGACTTCGTGACGGGCCAGACCATCGTGATCGACGGCGGCCAGTACTTCCATTGAGACTCTCACTCCACGACCATCCGGACGGGGTCGAGACCGCCGCCGGCAACCGCGTCGTCTACGACGTGGAGCGCAGCGAGGCGTTCTTCGGCGCGGCGAAGGTCGACCGGCCACGCGCTCGTCTGGGAGCTCGGCGAGGACGAGGACGGCGCAGTCTTCTCGCGCGAGGTCGAGCTCGAACCGACCACGCCGTGGATCGCGCGCTGCGACCGGATCGACTTCCCGCCGCGACGGGATCGCGTACATGCACACCCACCCCGGGCCGGGGATCCGCTACCTCCTCCACGGCGAGCTGCAGATCCGCACGCTCGGCAAGGTCCAGGTCTACGGGCCCGGCGGGATCTGGTTCGAGCAGGCCGGCGACCCCATCCTCGCGACGGCGTCGCCCGACGTGGACACCGCGTTCGTGCGCGTGCTGCTGCTTCCGGCCGAGTGGGAGGGCAAGCGGACGATCCGCTACGTCGACCCGCTCGACGAGGAGAAGCCGAAGCTGCAGCGGCCGACGGTGTTCTTCGACCACGCACTGACGCTCCCATGACGCGGTCCGGCGGCCGGATCCTCGTCGACCAGCTCGAGCTGCACGGCGCCGACCTCGCCTTCGGCGTGCCGGGCGAGAGCTACCTCGCCGTGCTCGACGCGCTGCACGACTCGCCGATCCGCTTCGTCATCTGCCGGCACGAGGTCGGCGCGGCGAACATGGCGGACGCCTACGGGAAGCTGACCGGCCGGCCCGGGATCTGCATGGTCACGCGCGGCCCGGGCGCGACGCACGCCTCCGGTCGGGATCCACACCGCCTTCCAGGACTCGACGCCGCTGATCCTGCTGATCGGCCAGGTCGGCCGCGACATGCTCGGGCGGGAGGCCTTCCAGGAGATCGACTACCGCGCAGATGTTCGGGCCGCTGGCGAAGTGGGTCGCGCAGATCGACGAGGTCGAGCGGATCCCCGAGCTGATCGCGCGCGCCTTCCACACGGCCACCTCCGGCCGGCCCGGGCCGGTCGTGCTCGCGCTGCCGGAGGACATGCTCGTCGAGGAGGCCGACGTCCCCGACGCGGCGCCCTACGAGCCGACGCGCACGTATCCGGGCGACGCGGACCTCGAGCGGATGCGAGCGCTGCTGCAGGGCGCGGCGCGGCCGCTCGTGATCGTGGGCGGACAGCCGTGGACCGCGCAGGCCCACGACGACCTCGCCGCATGGTGCGAGGCGGGCGAGCTCCCGATCGCGGCGTCGTTCCGCTGCCAGGACTACGTCGACAACGACTCGCCCGTCTACGCGGGACACCTCACGCTCGGGCAGGACCCGAGGCTCGGCGAGCGCGTGCGGGACGCCGACGTGCTGCTCGTCGTCGGCGACCGGCTGAGCGAGATCACGACCTCGGGCTACACGCTGCTCGAGGTGCCGCGGCCGCAGCAGGCGCTGATCCACGTCCACCCGGACCCGGACGAGCTCGGCCGCGTGTACCAGCCCGAGCTCGCGATCGCCGCGGGCGCCGGCGGAGCTCGCCGCCGCGCTTGGCCGCGTGCCGCCGCTCGACGGCTCGGCGTGGCGGGAGGCGACGGCGCAGGCGCGGGCCGAGTACTTCGAGAACCTCCGCCCGACGCCGCAGCCCGGCGAGCTCGACATGGGCGAGGTGACCGCGCACCTGCGGGAGCGCCTGCCCGGCGGACGCGATCATCACGAACGGCGCCGGCAACTTCTCGGTCTGGGCACATCGCTTCTACGAGTTCCACGCCTACCCGAGCCAGCTCGCGCCGACGAGCGGCTCGATGGGCTACGGCGTCCCTGCGGCGGTCGCCGCGAAGCTCGTCGACCCCGAGCGCGACCGTGGTCGCGTTCGCGGGCGACGGCGACTTCCTGATGACCGGGCAGGAGCTCGCGACGGCGGTGCAGTACGACGCGGCGATCGTCGTGCTCGTGGTCGACAACGCGATGCTCGGGACGATCCGGATGCACCAGGAGCGGCACTACCCGGGCCGCGTGAGCGGCACCGACCTGGTCAACCCCGACTTCGCCGCGCTGGCGCTGGCCTACGGCGCCTTCGGCGAGAAGGTCACGCGGACCGCCGAGTTTCCCGCCGCGCTCGAGCGCGCGCTCGCCGCCGGGCGTCCTGCGCTGCTCCACCTCGTCGTCGACCCCGAGGCGCTGACCCCGCGCCAGACGTTGACCGAGATCCGGGAACAGGCGCGCGCGAAGTCGTAGGGTTGTCGCTCCACTACCGAGGAGGCGACGATGGCTCTCTCATATGCGAGTACGGTGATCGACTCGACGGCGGAGGCCGTGTGGGCGCGGATCCGGGACTTCAACGGGCTCAAGGACTGGTACCCGGAGGCGATCCTGAGGAGCGTGATCGAGGGCGGCAAGACCGGCTTCGAGGTCGGTGCGGATCCGGGAGCTCACGCTCGCCGACGACGTGAAGATCCGCGAGCAGCTGCTCGCCCACTCCGACGATGCGCGCTCGTACACGTACGACTTCCAGACGACGCCGTTCGACGTCGACAACTACAACGCGACGATCCGCGTCACGCCCGTCACGGACGGCGGCAAGGCATTCGTCGAGTGGTGGACGACCTTCGACTGCGACCGCGACCAGCAGGAGCACTGGACCGGCTTCTTCGCGAACGAGATCTTCCAGAACGGCTTCGAGGCCCTGAAGAAGCGCATGCGGGGCGAGTGAGCGCGCGGCGTGAGATCCGTGTCGCCGGCCTCGCCGAGCCGATCTCGCACTACACCGACGCGGTGCTCGCGGGCGGGCTCCTGTTCGTGAGCGGGATGGTCGCGGTCGACGGCGGGGGCAAGCTCGTCGGTGGGGACGACGTGGTCGCACAGGCGCGCCAGGTGTTCGCCAACCTCGAGGCCGCGCTCGAGGCGGGCGGGTGCTCGTTCGCGGACGTCGTCAAGGTGACCGTGTTCCTGACCGACGTCGACGAGCGGCCGCTCGTGAACGCGGTGCGCCAGGAGTTGTTCGGCTCGACGCGGCCCGCCTCGACGCTCGTCGAGGTGCCGCGGCTCGCGGTGCCGGGCGCGCGGATCGAGGTCGAGTGCGTCGCGCAGGTGCCGGCGTGAGCCTCGATCCGTACAACGCGATCGTGACCGCGGTCGAGCCCGCTGCGCCGCTCGCCGGGCCGCTCTCGGGCAAGACGCTGCTCGTCAAGGACCTGATCGACACCGCGGGGATCCGGACGACGTACGGGTCGCGGCTGTACGCGGACCATGTCCCGGCGCGGAACGCGACGGTGGTCGACCGCGCCGTCGCCGCCGGGGCCGTCGTCGTCGGCAAGGCGAACCTGCCCGAGTTCGCCTGGAGCGTGCTCGGCCAGAACGACTGGCTCGGCACCGTGCACAACCCGTTCCACCCCGGGAAGACGACGGGCGGCTCGAGCTCCGGGAACGCAGCGGCGCTCGCGGCCGGCCTCGTCGAGCTCGGGATCGGCTCCGACACCGGCTGCTCGATCCGGCTGCCCTCGGCCGCCTGCGGGATCGTCGGCCTGAAGTCGCGCTGGGGCGTGATCCCGATGGACGGTGTCTGCCCGCTCTGCCCGACGCTCGACACGGTGGGGCCGATGGCCCGCTCGGTCGAGGAGGTCGCGCTCTTCTGGTCGGTGCTAGCCGACCGGCCGATCCCCGAGCCGCGGCTCGACGGGCTCACCGTCGGCCTCCTCCGGCAGCCGCCCGGGATCGGGGACGGCCGCCCGACCGAGACGAGCGACCTCGCCGAGCAGTGGGTGCCCGACCTCGAGCGCCTCGGCGCCCGCGTGGTCGAGGCGCGCTTCCCGGACGCGACCGCGAACACGTGGCCCCAGTTCCTCCACGAGGCGAAGGAGTCGCACGCGGCCACCTTCCCGAGCCGTGCCGACGAGTACGGAGAGGTGATGCGCGCCAAGCTCGAGACCGCGAGCAGCGTCGATCCCGGGGAGGTCGACCGCCGCGTACGCGGCGATCGCGGAGTGGCGCAGCTATGAGCCCGAGGTCGACCTCTACGTCAGCCCGTGCTACGCCGTCGAGCTCCCGCCCGAGGACGCGGTCGAGGCGGAGATCCGGCTCCCGCTCTCGTCCTTCCTGCGCTGGGTCAACCTGACCGGGTGGGCGGGGCTCGCGATCGGCAACCTCCAGCTCGTCGCTCCGCACGACGAGACGGTGCTCGCCGCGGGTCTCGCGCTCGAGCGCTCGTAGCAGAAGTTCCAAGAAAAAGCGACCGTTGAATCCGTCTAGTCGCCTTGGTAGGTTCGCTCGTAGGTGAGACAAAAGGGCTGGAAATGACCGACGTGGCGACGGAGTCACCGAGGCAAGGGTCGAGGTGGACCCCGGAGCAGGCGGCGCGCTACGGCTCGCGAGGGCTCGCCGCTGCCGCCGCGATCTTCGTGCTGGTCTGGATCCTGTTCTGGGCCCCGAAGACGACGTACGGCTCGGCGGTCAGCGACCCGACCGACTTCTTCAAGACCTTCCTCGACTCGCTCACCTTCGCCGGGCTCCTGTTCGTGGTCGCGAGCGGCTTCACGCTGATCTTCGGCCTGATGCGCGTGGTGAACATGGCGCAGGGCTCGCTTCTTCCTGCTCGGCGGGCTTCATCGCCTACAAGCTGCAGCAGAACTTCGCGCACGGAGGCGGCTTCGGGCTCGTCAGCTCCCAGGTCTCGCTCTGGCAGTGGGTGCTCCCCGCGGTGATCGCCGCCGGCGTGCGTGGCCGTGGTCGGCCTCGGGATCCAGCAGGCCTTCCTGCGCTGGAACCAGGGCCAGGACCTGCGCCAGGCGCTGATCACGATCGCGATCTCGATCATCCTCGCCGACCAGATGCTCGCCCACTTCAACGCGGGGAACGCGCAGAGCATCTCCTGGCCGGGCACGCTCGACCGGTTCATCAGCCTCGGCTTCGGCGGGATCCAGTACTCGCTGGCGCGCCTGTTCATGCTCGCGGTCGCGATCGTGGTCGGGATCCTGCTCTGGCTGTGGCTCCAGAAGACCCGCACCGGGATGGTGATCCGCGCGGGCGTCGACGACCGGCAGATGGTCTCGGGGCTCGGCGTCAACATCCAGCTCACCTTCGCGCTCGCGTTCTTCGTCGGCGCGGCGCTCGCGGGCTTCGGCGGCGTCGATGGGCGGCTCGTTCGCCGGGCTCCAGGTCGACGTCGGCGGCCAGTGGCTGCTCAACTGCCTCGTCGTCGTGATCATCGGCGGGATGGGCTCGCTCGCCGGCGCCGCCGTCGGCGCGCTCCTCTACGCGTTCGTGTTCAACTTCTCGGCGATCTACCTCCCGACGACCAGCAACAACTGCTGCACGGAGTACTCGATCGTCTTCACCTTCGCGCTGCTCGCGCTCGTGCTCGCCTTCCGGCCGCAGGGACTGTTCGGGAAGGCCGGGATGACCGCGCCCGGCCGTCACTCCGTCGCGCGTGGTCGGGATCGGGGCGCTCGTCGTCGCCGTGCTCGGCCCGTTCCTCTTCAGCGACTACATCGCGCACACGCTGCTGACGCAGGTGTTCTGGCTCGGGATCGCCGCGGCGAGCCTCATCTTCCTCTCGGCGTACGGCGGCATGGTCTCGCTCTGCCAGATCTCGATGTTCGGGATCGCGGGCTTCGTGCTCGGGAACACCGTCACGACCGGCGAGGTGAAGGGGCTCCATCTCGGCTGGAACCCGTGGCTCGGCGTCGTGCTCGCAATCGTCGTCGCGACCGCGATCGGCCTCCTGCTCGGCGCGCTCTCGAGCCGGAGCTTCGGGATCTACTTCCTGATGCTCACGTGGTCTTCGCGGTGCTCGCGAACTACTTCTTCGGCCAGATCACGATCCTGTCCGGCTTCAGCGGGATCAGCGGGATCCAGATCCACACGCCGGGCATCATCGGGAACCCGAACGCTCCACCCAGACCGGCTCTACTACCTCGCTCTCGTCGCTGGCGGTGGTCGTGTACTTCCTCATCCGCTACATCGGCCGGACGCCGTTCGGGATCGCGCTCCAGGGAATCCGCGACGACCCGATCCGGATGACCTCGCTCGGCTACAACGTCTCGCGCGCACCGGACGCTCGCGTTCGGGTTCGCCGCGTTCATCGCCGCGATCGCGGGAATCCTCTTCGTCTGGTGGAACGACCACATCGACCCGGCGACGATCGACCTCGACGCGGTGATCAACCTGCTGATCGTCTGCGTGATCGGCGGGCTCTACAGGCTCGAGGGCGCGTGGGTCGGTGCGCTCGCGTTCGTGCTGATCAAGAACTACCTTCACGACACCAACGTGCCGCTCGTCGGCGGGAGCTTCTACACGGTGATCGGGGTCGATCTTCCTCGTGATCGTGCTGGTCTCGCCCGGGGGGCTCCTCGGGATCTGGGACCAGCTCGTCCAGCGGGTGCAGGCCCGTCCGCGCGGCGACCAACAGAAGAGTCGCCCTCGGCGTCTCAGGGGACGACATGAAAGGAGGCGATGCCGGCGCGCGACGACGCTTGGTCTACGCGAAACACGAGTGATGCAGGCGTTTGTTCTGGCCGAGTTACCCGTAAGGAGGGTGTTCATGAGGTACGTCAAGAGGCGAGGCCGCCCGTTCTGGCTTCCGCTCGGAATCGGCGCTCTCGCCGCCGTGGTGCTCGCGGGGGTGCTCGCGGCCTCCGCAGTCGGAAAGACCGCGGCTGCCACGCCGATCAAGATCGGCATCCTCTCCGACTGCCAGGGCGCATTCGAGCTCAGTACGAGGCTGACATCGGCGGCGCGATCGCCGGGCTCTCGCAGTTCGCGGGCGCCAAGCCGAAGAACCCGAACAAGCCGTCCGACGGCATGGTCGGCGGTTCCGTCGCAGGTCATCCGCTGGAGATCGTCGGCTTCGGCTGCTCGAACGACAGCGCTGATCTTGCGATCAAGGAGACGAAGCGCCTGATGGAGCAGCTCGGCGCGGACATCCTGATCGGGCCGCTGTCGGGTGACGAGTCGATCGCCGTGGCGAACTACGCCAAGGCGCATCCGACGAAGACGTTCATCAACGGCACCGCGGGCGCGCAGGACACGACGCTGCAAGGTGCGGGCGCCGAACTTCTTCCGCTACAACGGCGACGGTGCCCAGTGGAACGCGGGCATCGGCGACCTGCATGCACAAGAAGGGCTGGAAGAACGGCCGCGATCATCATGGACGACTACAGCTTCGGCTGGACGTCCGCCGCAGGCATCATCGCTGACTTCTGCGCAGCGGGCGGCAAGATCACGAAGCGGGTCTTCCCGCCGCTGAACACGACCGACTACTCGTCCTATCGTGCGGCAGCTGCCCGCCGCCGAACAAGGTGGACGGCTACTTCTGGGTCGTCGGCGGCACGGGCACGGTCGCATCGCTGAAGGCCTTCCAGCAGGCCTACGGCAACTTCAAGGCCAGCCAGATCTCGGGCAACCTCTTCCTCGAGGTCGACCGGGAACTTCCAGCAGGTGGCTCCGATGATCAGCGGTGCGTACGTCGGCGGCTTCGGCACGCCGGGCACCGACTTCGCGTCGCCGGCTGCGAAGGCGTACGTGGCGAAGCAGAAGTCGTACTTCAAGCAGATCCCGCCGCTCGGTCCGATGAACGTGGCGAATGCTTACAACGGCTTCTACTTCAACTACTGCGAAGGCCGCGTGGGCGCTCGTGAAGGGCCTCAACGTCGTGCACGGCAACATCGCCAACCAGAAGCCGCTCCAGGCGGCCCTGGCACGGGTGACGCTGAACACGCCGTTCGGCATGGTCAAGCTGGACAAGAACCGCAACGCGGTCGAGGGCGAGTGGTCGTACCAGATCTTCGCCCAGCCCGGCAAGACCGAGGTCAAGACCGTTCAGTTCATCCCGAACGTCGACCAGACGTTCGGCGGCACGTTCAGCCCGTCCACGCCGCCTCCCGGGCGCTCGTTCCCGACCTGCAAGGTCGGTGCGCTGCCCTGGACCGGCAAGGAAAAGCCTGTCGTCAACGGCAAGATCGTCAGGTGACGGCAGAGGCACCGAGTACGTCTCGTAACGCCGAAAGCGCCGCGCCGACCCTCCGCTTGCGGGGGGTCGGCCGGCGCTTCGGCGGCCTTCACGCTGTGCGCGATGTCGATCTCGACGTCGTGCACGGGCGAGCGCCGCGCGATCCTCGGGCCGAACGGCGCCGGCAAGACGACGCTGTTCAACGTGATCGCGGGCGACTTTCCGGCCACGTCCGGCACGGTCGAGCTGTTCGGCCAGGACGTGACGCGCATGCCGTCCCGGAACCGCGCGAAGCTCGGCCTCGCCCGCACGTACCAGCAGTCACGGCTCTTCGGCGGGCTCACCGTCGAGGACAACATCTACCTCTCGATCGTCGGCGTCGACGGCGGCCGACTGCGCCCCGTGACGCTGCGCAAGCGCGACGGCGAGATCCGCGAGCGCGCGCGACGACGGCCGCGAACCGCGCCGCGATCGACCACAAGCTCAAGGAGCTCGTCGGCTCCCTCTCCCACGGCGAGCACCGCCAGGTCGCGCTCGCGCATGGCGCTCGCCGCCGAAGCCGCGCTTGCTGATGCTCGACGAGCCCGCCTCGGGCCTGTCGCGCGGCGAGCGCGTGCTCCTGACCGAGCTCCTGCTCGCGCTCGACCGCGAGATCACGCTGATCCTGATCGAGCACGACATGGACGTCGCGCTGCGCGTCGCCGAGCACGTGACGATGATGCACGACGGCCGAGTGATCGTCGAAGGGACGCCGGACGAGATCCGCGCGCAACCAGCTCGTCCACGACCTGTACCTGGGCAAGGGCGGAGCAGCCGCGATGCCTGAGCCCGCTCTTCGCCGTCTCCGGGCTCAACGCGTTCTACGGCCGCGCGCACGTCCTCCAGGACGTCTCGTTCGAGATGGCGAGCGGAGTCGGTCGCGATCGTCGGCCGCAACGGGATGGGCAAGACGACGCTCTGCGCCGCGATCATGGGCTATCGCCGCCGCCGCGGCGCGAACGGCTCGATCAGGTTCGAGGGCGAGGAGCTCGTCGGCAAGCCGTCGTACAGGATCGCCGCGCTCGGGATCGGCTACGTGCCGCAGGGCCGGCGCCTGTTCCCGTCGCTCAGCGTCGACGAGCACCTGCGCATGATCCGCGCGCCGAAGCGGCGGCGACGCACTGGACGGCGTCGACGCGTCTACGAGCTCTTCCCGCGGCTCGCCGAGCGGAAGAAGAACGGCGGCGCGCAGCTCTCGGGCGGCGAGCAGCAGATGCTCGCGATCGGGCGCGCGCTCCTCACCAACCCGAAGCTCCTGATCATGGACGAGCCCTCCGAGGGGCTCGCGCCCGCGATCATCGAGAACCTGATCGAGATCTTCAAGCACGCTCGAGCAGCGAGGGGCTGCGCGATCCTGCTGATCGAGCAGAACCTCGGCGTCGCGACGTCGATCGCCGAGCGCCAGCTCGTCATGGTCGGCGGCGAGATCGCGACCGAGACGACCGCTGACGACGCTCTCCAGCGACCCCGACGCTGCAGCGCCGGTACCTCGGCGTCGAGCCGCTGGCGCTCCTAGCTGAGGCTCCCGGCTCATGATCTGCGGCTCACACGTCCTCGCGCTCGCCGCCGCCTGCGCTGCTCGCGGGCTGCGGCGGCTCGTCCGAAGCCGCGGCCCGACCTCGCTCTTCGTCTCGACGCGCGCCGGGGTCTACGCGATCTACGCGATGAACGCCGACGGCAAGCGCCAGCACCGGCTGACGAAGGCGCCGAGCGCGACGCCTCGTCGCCGCGCGGACCTCTTCTACCAGGTCGACCCGGCCTGGTCGCCCGACGGGAAGCAGATCGCGTTCGCGAGCACCCGCAGCGGCGCCGCCGCGATCTGCGTGATGAACGCGCGACGGCAGGGACGCGAAGCTGCTGAGCTCGGGCCCGACGGACGACGTCGCACCCGACCTGGTCGCCGGACGGCAAGCAGATCGTCTTCGGCGGCGCGAACACGTCGGCCTCTACGTGATGAACGCCGACGGCAGCCACGTGCACCGGATCGGCGCACGACTCCGGCCAAGGTCGCCGATCCCGGCCTGGTCGCCGCGACGGGAGCTGGATCGCGTTCTCGCGCACCGCGCCCGAACACGCCGGTCACGCGAGCTCTGGGTGGTCCATCCGGACGGCACGGGCCTGCGGCGCGTCACGAGCCTCGCGCTCGACGGTCGCCTCGCCGTCCTGGTCGCCCGACGGCAAGCGGATCGCGTTCGCGAGCGCCGTGCGCGGCCAGTACGAGCTCTACACGACGGATCTCGACGGCAGCGGCCTGAAGCGCCTGCACCGCCAGCGCGGCCGGAGGACATCGATCCGCCCGCCTGGTCGCCGGACGGGAGGCTGATCGCGTTCTCGCGCGACGGCGCGATCGACATCGTGAATCTCGCGGTTCGCCGTGACGACGCTCACGAGCGGCAAGGACAACGACTCGAGCCCCGCCTGGAAGCCCGGGCGTCCTCGACGCCGACAGTCGGGTAGGATCGCGCGATGCCCACCGTCGTCCTGCTCGGCACGCTCGACACGAAGGGGCAGGAGTACGACTTACCTCGCGCGACCGCGTGCGCGAGCACGGCGTCGACGTGCGTGCTCGTCGACGCGGGGATCATGGGCGAGCCGCTCGCCGAGCCGGACGTGACCCGCGCAGGAGGTGGCCGCGGCGGCCGGGCGCGGACGTCGCACGCGCTCGCGGACGGCGGGGACCGCGGCGCTGCGGTCGAGACGATGGCCCGGGGCGCGGCCGAGTCGTGGTCGCGCGCCTCCACGCGGAGGGCCGGCTCGACGGGATCGTCTCGGGCTCGGCGGCTCGGGGAACTCGTCGCTCGTCGACGCACGCGATGCGCGCGCTGCCCGTCGGCGTGCCCGAAGCTGATGGTCTCGACGGTCGCCTCGGGCGACACGCGGCCCTACGTCGGCGCCATCGACATCACGATGATGTACTCGGTCGTCGACATCGCCGGGGTCAACCGGATCTCGGCGCGGATCCTGACCAACGCGGCCGGGGCGATCGCCGGGCATGGTGCAGAGCCGCAGTGCCCGATCTCGGCGCCGAGCCAGGCCGCTGATCGGCGCCTCGATGTTCGGCGTCACGACGCCCTGCGTGACGACGGGCGCGCGAGCGGCTCGAGGAGCTCGGCTACGAGGTGCTCGTCTTCCACGCGACCGGCACCGGCGGCCAGTCGATGGAGGCGCTCGCGCGCGGCGGCTTCCTCGCCGGCGTCGCTCGACGTGACGACGACGGAGCTCGCCGACGAGCTCGTCGGCGGCGTGCTCTCCGCCGGGCCCGACCGGCTCGAGGCGGCGGGCGCGCTCGGGCTGCCGCAGGTCGTCTCGCTCGGCGCGCTCGACATGGTCAACTTCGGGCCGCGCGAGACGCGTGCCCGAGCGCTTCGCCGGCCGGAACCTCTACGTCCACAACCCGACGATCACGCTGATGCGGACGACGCCCGGAGGAGTGCCGCGAGCTCGGCCGGCAGATCGGGCGCAAGCTCTCGGCGGCGACCGGGCCGACCGCGCTGTACGTCCCGCTCAAGGGCGTCTCGATGATCGCGACCGAGGGCCAGGTCGTTCCACGACCCCGAGGCGGACGCGGCGCTGCTCGAGGGCGCTGCGCGAGACGCTCGGCGCCGAACGTCGAGGTGCACGAGCTCGACGCTCGACGTCAACGACGCCGGCGTTCGCGATCGCGATGGCCGACCGGCTGCACGAGATGATCGAGGCGGCGCGATGACGCGCGCCGAGGCGCTCGCGCGCCTGCGGGCGCAGGTCGAGGCGGGCAGGCCGATCATCGGCGCGGGCGCGGGAACCGGGCTCTCGGCGAAGTGCGCCGAGGCCGGCGGCGCCGACCTGATCATCATCTACAACTCGGGCCGCTACCGGATGGCCGGCCGCGGCTCGCTCGCCGGGCTGATGCCCTACGGCGACGCGAACGCGATCGTGGTCGAGATGGCGCGCCGAGGTGCTGCCGGTCGTGACGCGAGACGCCGGTGCTCGCCGGGCGTCTGCGGCACCGACCCGTTCCGGCTGATGCCCGTCTTCCTCGAGGAGCTGAAGCGGATCGGCTTCTCGCGGCGTCCAGAACTTCCCCACCGTCGGGCTGATCGACGGCACGCTACCGCCAGGGGCTCGAGGAGACGGGATGGGCTACGGGCTCGAGGTCGAGATGATCCGCGCCGCGCACGAGCTCGACCTGCTCACCGCGCCGTACGTCTTCACGGCCGACGAGGCGACGCGCGATGGCGGAGGCGGGCGCCGACGTGCTCGTGCCGCACATGGGCCTGACGACGGGCGGCACGATCGGCGCGCACGACGCGCGAAGACGCTCGACGAGTGCGGTCGCGCTGATCCAGGCGATGCACGACGCCGCGAAGGAGGTCAACCCGGAGATCCTCGTCCTCTGCCACGGCGGCCCGATCGCCGAGCCCGACGACGCCGCCTACGTGCTCGAGCGGACGACGGCGTCGTCGGCTTCTTCGGCGCGTCGCTCGATGGAGCGGCTGCCGACCGAGATGGCGATGACCGAGAACATGAAGCGCTTCAAGGCGATCTAGTGGAGGCGGTGCTCGTCCACGAGGGCGCGGTGCTCTCCTACGAGACCGTGCCCGACCCGGAGCCGAAGCCCGGCGAGGCGCTCGTCGAGCTGAAGGCAGCGGCGGTGAACCGGCGCGACCTGCTCGTGCGCCAGGGCGTCTACCCGTTTCCGCTGCCGCTGATCCCGGGCTCGGACGGCGCCGGGATCCGCCGCGACACCGGCGAGGAGGTCGTGATCCTGCCCTCGCTGAACTGGGGGCCGAGCGAGGCGGCGGCGGGCGAGAGCTTCGAGATTCTCGGCGGGCCGCGCAACGGCACCTACGCCGAGCTCGTCGCGCTTCCCACGGAGAACCTGTACCCGAAGCCCGCCCGGCTCTCGTGGGAGGAGGCGGCGGCGTTTCCCCTCGCCGCGCTGACCGCCTACCGTGCCCTCTTCGCCCGCGGGCGGCTGACCTCCGACGAGTGCGTGCTCGTGCTCGGCGCGGGTAGCGGCGTCTCGGCGTTCGCCGTCCAGCTCGCCTCGCAGGTCGGCGCGCGCGTGCTCGTCACCTCCTCGTCGCAGGTGAAGATCGACCGCGCCGTCGAGCTCGGCGCCGAGGGCGGGTTCCTCTACACCGAGGGCGACTGGGCCGAGGCGGTGCGCGAGGCGACCGGCGGCCGCGGGGTCGACGTCGTGCTCGACTCGGTCGGCTCGACCTGGCCGGACTCCGCACGAGCGCTCGCCCGCGGCGGACGCCTCGTCGTCTTCGGAGGCACGGGCGGTACCGAGGCGCTGCTCAACGTGCGACCGTTCTACCTCGGCTGGCTCTCGCTGCTCGGAACGACGATGGGCAGCCCGAACGACTTCGAGGCGCTGCTGCGGATGCTCGAGACGGCGCCCTGGCGGCCCGTGATCGACTCGGTGCGCCCGCTCGCCGAGGCCGAGGCGGCGCACACGCGCCTCGTCTCGGATCCCGAGAAGTTCGGCAAGCTCGTCCTGACCTGTAGCTAGAAGGTGCCGAAGCGCTCGTAGGCCTCGAGCGGGGTCATGCCGTCACGGACGGCGTCGCGGATCAGCGACTCCGACGCGGCCTTCGCCTCGGCGGCGACCAGGACTTCCTCTGCGACCGCCGCCGGGACGGAGATCACGCCGTCCTCGTCCGCCACGATCCAGTCGCCCGGCGTGATCTCGACGCGGCCGATCTTCACGGGCACCTGGGTCGCGCTCAGCGTCCAGCGCCAGGTCGAGTCCTCCGGCGTGACCCAGCGCGAGAAGACCGGGAAGCCCGTCTTCGCGATGAAGCCGGTGTCGCGGCAGCCGCCGTCGATCACGGCGCCCGCGACGCCGCGCGCCTGGAGCGAGGTGACGGAGAGCTCGCCGAGGTGGGCCGAGACGTCGTGGTGGCAGGAGTAGACGGCGACCGCGCCCGCCGGCACCGAGCCGAGCATCTCGAGCACCTTGCGCAGCGCCGCGTCCCAGTCCTCGACCTCGGCCGGGCGGCCCTCGATCGTGAAGGCGGGGCCTGCGACCCGGCTGCCGGGAACCAGCGGGCGCAGCTCGTGCGGCAGCGTCTGGTTCCGCAGGCCGCGGTCGTCGAGGATGTCCGTCAGCGCGGCGGTGTAGATCTGCTCGAAGCGCTCCCTCATGGCACCGGCACCGCGAGGTCGGCAGGCCGGTCGTCGCCTCGGCCCTCGACGAGCTCGGGCGCGCGTTCGGCGAGCAGCCGCAGGACGAGCTCGGCGCGCCGCACCCGCTCCCTGCCGAGCTTGACCGCGAGCTCGAGCAGGTGCGCGCCGACCGGATAGATGTTCGGCGAGTTGCGGATCCCGAGCTTGACGTAGATCGGCGCCGCGGCCCGGATCATCTCCGGCACCTCGTACCAGCGCACGAAGCCGCCCTGGTCGTCGGGCACTTCGACGTAGACGTCGAGCGGCACCGCGCAGGCGCCGCGCAGCTCCCCGAGCTCGGCGACGGAGAGGTCGGTCGAGACGTTGATCGTGCCGGCGCCGAGCGCCTCGAGCGCCCGCGCCGTCGCGGGGTTCGCGCACGGCAGGAGCACCGACGTCTTGAGCAGCAGCTCGGGCGGGAGCTCGCCGGCGGCCCGCATCGCACCGAGCGTCGCCAGCACTCCGAGATCCGCGACGAGGAAGGAGCGGATCCCGAGGCGCAGCCCGCGGCGCACCTCGGCAAGGCACGCGTCGATTCCGGCCGACCCGCGCGCGACGCCGCCGGCCGCGCCCGTCGCGAACGACTGCCCACCCGCGTCCCAGGCGCCGCGCGGGCCGAGAAAGAGGCTCACCTCGACGCCCTCGGCGGCTCCGAGCTCCGCCATCTCGGCGAGCTCGGCATCGGTCAGCATCATCACGCCGCTGCCCTGCGAGACGCGCCTGACCGGAACGCCTCGCGTGGCCGCCTCCTCGAGCACGGCGCGCATCACCACGGGCCCTTCGACCGACGGGATCTCGATGCGATAGCGCAACCCGTCGGCGAACGTGCTCACCGGGCTAGTCTCGCGGAGCGCCGCCGCCGAAGCAACGACGGCGCTCCGCGAGGGAGCTCAGTGGGTTCCGGAGAGCTGGCCCTTCACGCACTGGCGGAACGCATCGGTCTCCGGCTTGAGACCCTGCGCCTGGCAGGCCTGCGCCGCCGCCTTGAGCTTCGCAGCGTCGCCGCCTCCGCCCTGGCCCGAGCCGGACCCGCCGGCGCCGAGCGCCGTCTTCATGCACTTGTTGAAGTCCGGCGTCTTCGGCTGCAGGCCCTGCGCCTGGCATGCCTGCGCCGCAGCCTTCACCTTCGAGCCGTCGCCCGAGCCGCCGCCGGCCTGGCCCGCAACACATTGCTTGAACGCATCCGAGCCGGGCGTCAGGCCCTTCGCCTGGCAGGCCTGGCCCGCGGCCTTCAGCTTCCCGAGATCGCCGCCGCCGGCCTTCGGGCCGCCGCCGTTACCGCCGCCGAGCTGGCCCTTGAGGCACTGCCTGAAATCGTTGGTCCCGGGCTTCAATCCCTTCGCCTGGCAGGCCTGTGCCGCGGCCTTGAGCTTGCCGGGGTCGCCGCCGCCGCCTGGCTTCGCGGGCGGTCCCTCGGCGGACGCGCCGACGGCCATGACGAGAGCGAGGAACACGCAACCCGCGAGGGCCGCAGAACGAATGGCGCGCATCAAGTCTCCTTGGTTGGACCGCACGGTCAGCCACGCTATCGGCAGCGCGCCGCGGTCCCGACGTCGCTCGATTGCGGGATCTGCGATCGCATAGGATTGGAGCCCATGGCCCGCCCCGTCACCCTGTTCACCGGCCAGTGGGCCGACCTGCCGCTCGAGGACCTCGCCGCAAAGGCAGGAGCCTGGGGCTTCGACGGCCTCGAGCTCGCCTGCTGGGGCGACCACTTCGAGGTCGACAAGGCGCTCGCCGACGAGGGCTACTGCCGCTCGATCCAGGAGATCCTGGAGCGGAACCGACCTCAACGTGCTGGGCGATCGGCGCCCACCTCGTCGGCCAGGGCGTCTGCGACCGGATCGACGAGCGCCACCGCGCGATCCTGCCGCCCGACGTCTGCGGCGACGGCGACCCGGCCGGCGTGAACGCGCGCGCCGCCGAGCGGATGAAGGACACCGCCCGCGCCGCCGCGAGGCTCGGCGTGACGCCAGGTGAACGGGTTCACCGGCTCCTCGATCTGGCACCTGATCTACTCGTTCCCGCCCAACGACTTCGCCGAGATCGAGCGCGCCTACGAGCAGTTCGCCGAGGCCTGGAATCCGATCATCGACGTGTTCGACGCCGAGGGCGTCCGCTTCGGGCTCGAGGTGCACCCGACCGAGATCGCGTACGACTTCGTCACCACGCGCAAGACCCTCGACGCGGTCGACAACCGGCCCGGCTTCGGGATCAACCTCGATCCGTCCCACTTCGCGCACCAGTCGCTCGACACCGCGCAGTTCGCGCTCGAGTTCGCCGACCGGATCTACCACGTGCACGTCAAGGACTCGATCAAGCGCCTCGACGGCCGCCGCTCGATCCTCGGCTCGCACCTGAACTTCGGCGAGGAGGCTCGCGGCTGGGACTTCGTCTCGCCCGGCCACGGCGACGTCGACTTCGAGCAGCTGTTCCGCGCCCTGAACCGCATCGGCTACCAGGGGCCGCTCTCGATCGAGTGGGAGGACTCCGGAATGGAGCGCGAGTACGGGGCGCAGGACGCGCTCGCGTTCGTTCGTCGCACCGACTTCGCCCCCTCCGAGCTCGCGTTCGACGCCGCGATGCAGAAGGCGGGCACGTGAGCCTGCCGATCGCCCGGCCCGGCAAGATCGTCTGCGTCGGGCTGAACTACAAGGATCACGCGGAGGAACAGGGCGTCGAGGCACCGAAGGCGCCGCTCTTCTTCGCCAAGTACACGACCTCGCTGATCGGCCCGGGCGAAGCGATCGTGATCCCGCCGCTCGTGACCCAGTGCGACTATGAAGCCGAGCTCGGGGTCGTGATCGGCACCTCGGCGCGCAACGTCTCGAAGGAGAACGCCTTCGAGGTCGTGGCCGGCTACCTGTGCGCGAACGACGTCTCGGCGCGCGACCTCCAGTTCGCGGACGGGCAGTGGACGCGCGGCAAGTCGCCCGACACGTTCTGCCCGGTCGGCCCGATGGTTCCCGCCGCCGAGGTCCCCGACCCGCACGACCTGCGGATCCGCGCGATCGTGAGCGGCGAGGTGCTCCAGGACTCGACGACCGCGAACCTGATCTTCGGGATCGACGAGATCATCAGCTACGCGTCGCAGACCTCGACGCTCGAGCCGGGCGACCTGATCCTCACCGGAACGCCCGCGGGCGTCGGCATCTTCCGCGACCCGAAGCGGCTGCTCGCGCCCGGCGACACGGTCACGATCGAGATCGAGGGGCTCGGCGAGCTGACGAACCCCGTTATCGCCGGCTGAAGAGCTCCATCGTCTCGCGGACGCCGTCTGCGAGCGAGGTCTTGCGGAGCGGGCCGATCGCGGCCTCGAGGCCGCCGTGCTCGAGCTCCTCGGGAAACGGGAGCGGCTGGTCGAGCCACGTGATCTTGCCGGCGGCCTGCGGTGCGGCCGCCTCGATCGCGGCGACCATCTCGGCCATCGTCGCCGTGACGCCCGGGAAGTTGAACGCGCCCGCTCCTTCGCGCACGACGCGGCTCGCCAGGACGAACGCGCGCGCGACATCGGGCGCGTAGTCGTACTGCGCGGTGCCGCCGTAGGCGATCTCGAAGCCCTCGCCGCGGGCCGCGGCGGCCATGGCCTGCGTGGGCGTCGAGGTCACGCCCTGGTCGCGGCCGGGCCCGTAGACGACAGAACGGCCGCAGCGCCGATCGACGGCACGCCGTCGTCGGCCCAGTAGACGCTGCGCCGTGCCCTCGTTCGCGAGCTTGTAGACGCCGTAGTGGGTCATCGGCCGCGTGCCGCCGGTCTCCGGCGCGGGGGACGGGTCGTCGGGCGCGTAGACGGCGGCCGTGCTCGCGTAGACCACGCCCGGGATCCGGTCGAGGCGGCGCTTGACCGCCTCGAACACGTTGACGGTGCCGACGACGTTGACGCGCGCGCCGAGCACCGGGTCGGCCTTGCAGAACGGCACCTGCAGCGCGGCGAGGTGGACGACGTGCGTGATCTCGTGCTCGTCGAGGACGCGCTCGAGCGCCTCGAGGTCGGTGACGTCGCCGCCGACGAGCGTCGACGCGCGCGAGCTCGTCCGGCGTCAGCGACGAGCCGCAGCCGGTGCGCGCGCCGCCGAGGTCGTAGCCGACCGCGTCCTCGCCGTCGTCGAGGAGCGCCTTGATCGTCCAGGCGCCGATGCAGCCGAGCGCACCGGTGACGAGCGTACGGCCCGACTCAGCGCAAGCGGCGCGTCCTGGTACACGGTGACCAGTCTCGGTGTAGAACTCGAGCGCGGCGCGGCCCTGCTCGTGCGGGCCCCAGCCGGAGCCCTTGATGCCGCCGAACGGCACGTGGACGTCGGCGCCCGCGGTCTGCGAGTTCACGTGGAGGATCCCCGCCTGCAGCTCGCTCGTGAACCGCTGCACGGCGTGGAGGTCGCGGGTGAAGATCGCCGCGGAGAGCCCGAACTCGACGGCGTTCGCGCGCGCGAGCGCCTCGTCGAGCGTCGAGAAGCGGTAGAGCGAGGTGACCGGGCCGAACACCTCCTCGCACGAGAGGTACGGCGTCGTCGGCGACGCCCTCGAAGACGGTCGGCGCGATGAGGTACGCCTCGTCGTCGGCGCGCTCGCCGCCCGCGAGCACGGTGCCGCCCTCGGCCCGGCCGCGCTCGACCGCGGCGAGGACGTCGTCCAGCGCGGCCTCGTTGACGACCGGCCCGACCTCGGTCGCGGGATCCGACGGGTCGCCGACCACGCCGCGACTCGATCCGGGCGAGCAGCCGCGCGCGGAAGTCGTCGTAGACGCCGTCCTGCGACGTAGATCCGCCGCGTCGCGGTGCACTTCTGCCCCGCCGACCAGAACGCGCCGGCGTAGGCAGCCTCGACGGCGCGGTCGAGCTCGGCGTCGGCGATGCACGATCAGCGGGTTCTGTCCGCCGAGCTCGAGCTGGACGCGGCAGTTCCGCGCCGTCGCCTCGCTCGCGCACCGAACGGCCGACCGCGACCGAGCCGGTGAACGAGATCGCGCGGACGCCCGCGTTCGAGACGAGCTCGGCGCCGACCTTCGAGCCGGCGCCGGTGAGCACGTTCAGCACGCCGGCGGGCAGCCCGGCCTCGGCGAAGCACTCGGCGATGTGGAGGCCGGTGCGCGGCGCCTCGTAGCCGAGCTTGAGCACGACCGTGTTGCCGTAGATCAGCGCGGGCGCGAGCTTCCAGACGGGGATCGCCGCCGGGAAGTTCCACGGCGTGATCAGCCCGACGACGCCGAGCGGGCGGCGCACGGTGTAGAGGCGCTGGTTCGGCACCGACGGCTCGTAGACCTCGCCGATCGAGCGGTAGGCCTCGCCGCCGGAGAAGCGGAGGATCGCGGCGGTGCGCGCCGCCTCGCTGCGCGCCTCGCGCAGCGGCTTGCCCATCTCGGCGGTCATGTCCTGCGCGATCTGCTCGGCGCGGGCCTCGAGCGCGTCGGCCGCCTTGAAGAAGAACGCGGCGCGCTGGGCCGCGGGCAGCCGCGGACCAGCCCGGGAACGCCTCGCCGCTGCGGCCACGAGCGGCGCGCGCGTCGTCCGGCGTCCGGACGCGGCGATAGACGCCGGTCACCTGGCGACGGGCGCCACGGGTTGTGCTTCTCGTAGGTCTCGCCCGAGGCGCTCTCGCGCCACTCGCCGCCGACGTAGTTGCGGGCAGGTGCTCCGGTCAGGTCTCGGTCATGGCGCGCTCCTTTCGAGCAGGTCGGTGGCGACGCACGACAGGGTTCACGAGCGTGCCGATCCCGGGCACGTGGATCTCGACGATGTGGCCGGGCTCGAGCGTGAAGTCGTCCGGCGGCACGAGGCCCGTGCCGGTGAGCAGCACGCTACCCGCCGGCACCGGGTTGTCGCGGACGAGCCACGCCGACGAGCTCCGCGAAGCGCGCGCTTCATGCGCGCGGTCGAGGTCTCGCCGTGGAAGACGCTCCGCGCCCGCCGCGTCGGTGATCGCGCAGCTCGATCTCGAACGCCGGTGCGCGGGTCGTCGGTGACGAGCACCGCACGGCCCGAGCGCGCACGCGCCCGCGTAGACCTTCGCCTGCGGCAGGTAGAGCGGGTTCGCGCCCTCGATCTCGCGCGAGGAGACGTCGTTGCCGATCGTGTAGCCGGCGATCGCGCCGCGCTCGCCGAGCACGAGCCCGATCTCGGGCTCCGGGACGTTCCAGGCCGAGTCGGCGCGAACGCCGACCGCGGCGCCCGGCCCGACGGTCCGCCGGCAGCGCCGCGTCCTTGAGGAACAGCTCCGGCCGCTCGGCGTCGTAGACCAGCGTGTACACGTCCTTCGCGGCCGACTCTCCTCGACGCGCGCGTCGCGGCTGCGCTCGTACGTGACGCCCGCGCACCAGACCTCCGGCGGCTCGACCGGGAGCAGCAGCTCGTACGGCTCCGGCAGCTCGAGCGTCTCGAGGTCGAGCGGCTCGATCCGCTCGCCGCCCGCCGTCACGACCACTCCGTCCTCGACGACCCCGTGCTCGACACCCTGCGGGCCGCCGACGCGGACCTGGCGCATCAGAAGACGGCCCTGCCGCCGGAGATGTCGTACGTCGCGCCGGTCGAGAACGAGCACTCCTCGCTCGCGAGCCAGCAGATCGAGCGCCGCGACCTCCTCGGCCGTGCCCATGCGCCCCATCGGGATCCGCTCGACCATGTAGTCGATGTGCTCCTGCGGTGATCCCGTCGAGGATCGGCGTCTCGATCACGGCCGGGCGCGATGCAGTTGACGAGGACGCCGGTGCGCGCGAGATCCTTGCCGATCGCCTTCGTCAGCGCGATCACCGCGGCCTTCGAGGCCGAGTAGGCGGCGGCCATCGGGTTGCCCTCCTTGCCGGCGATCGAGGCGACGTTGACGATCCGCCCGTAGCCGCGCTCGACCATCCCGGCGACGCACGGCGCGGTTGCAGAAGAAGACGCCGTCGGCGTTGATCGCGAGCACGCGCCGCCACTCCTCGTCGGTCACGTCGACGGTCTGCAGCGAGCGCGCCGGGAACGCCCGCGCGAGCAGACGAGGATGTCGATCGGCCCGAGCTCGGCCTCGACGCGCGCGACGGCCGCGTTCGACGTCGGCCGAGCTGGAGACGTCGCCGGCGAGCGCCAGCACGCCCGTCGGGGCCGTCGGCGCGGAGGTCGAGCGTGACGACCGTCGCGCCCTCGGCGAGCAGGCGCCGCGCGGCGGCCGCGCCGATGCCGCTCGACGCGCCCGTGACGAGCGCAACGCGCCCGGAGAAGCGATTCTCGTTCGACAAGGGCGCGCCCGTAGCCTAAGCTCTTCGGCCGTGAGCTTCGACCCGGCCGACCGACTACCCGCTCGGCACGCGGCGGCCCGACCTCGTCGACGACGCCCGGCGGGCTGCGCGCTCGACGAGGTGACGCTCGACGCCGCGCGCGACGGCAAGCTCGGCCGCGGACGAGATCCGCGCGACGCCGGAGACGCTCCGCCGCCAGGCCGAGGTCGCGCGCGCCGCCGGCCGCGTCGCAGCTCGCCGACAACCTCGACGCGCGCCGCCGAGCTCGCCTCGGTGCCCGACGAGAGCTGCTCGAGATCTACACGGCGCTCCGCCCGCGCCGCTCGACCGCCGCGGAGCTCGAGGCGTGGGCCGCGCGGCTCGACGGCTGCGGCGCCGCGCGCACCGCTGCGTTCGTCCGCGAGGCGGCCGCGCGTCTACGCCGAGCGAGGGCTGCTCGCGTGACCTGAGCGCAGTCCGGCCGGTTCGCGTCGCGCGCGCGAGCAGCGAGCTCCGCCGCGAGCTGCTGATCTCGCCGTTGCCCGAGCTCGGGCTCGTCGCCGCGAACGGGCCGAACGACCCGGAGCCGGAGCTCGTCGTCGAGGACGGCGTCGTCACGCGGCTCGACGGCCGCGACGCGGCCGACTTCGACGTGATCGACCGCTTCCTCGTCGCGCACGGGCTCGACCTCGACGTCGCCGCCGAGGCGATGGCGCTCGGCGACGACGAGCTCGCGCGGCAGCTCGTCGACGTCGACGTGCCCGCGCGCGGAGCTCGTCCGGCTCTCCCGCGGCCTGACGCCGGCCAAGCTCGCGCGCGTCGTCGGCGCTGCTCGACCCGGTCGAGCTGATGTTCGCGCTCAAGAAGCTGCGCGCCCGCCGCGCGCCCGGCCAACCAGGCGCACGTCACGAACCTGAAGGAGAACCCGGCGCTGCTCGCCGCCGACGCCGCCGAGGCGGCGCGCGCGCGGCTTCGCCGAGATCGAGACGACGGTCGGCGTCGCGCGCTACGCGCCGCTGAACGCGATCGCGCTCCTCGTCGGCTCGCAGACCGGCCGGCCCGGGCGTGATGACGCAGTGCGCGGTCGAGGAGCGCCGCAACCTCGAGCTCGCGATCCGCGGCCTCGTCACCTACGCCGAGACGCTCTCGGTCTACGGCACCGAGCCGGTCTTCGTCGACGGCGACGACACGCCGTGGTCGAAGGCGTTCCTCGGCGCGGCCTACGCCTCGCGCGGCGTGAAGGTGCGCTTCACCTCCGGCACCGGCTCCGAGGCGCTGATGGGCCACGCGCAGGGGCTGCTCGATGCTCTACCTCGAGGCGCGCTGCCTCGCGGTCGTGCGCGCGGCCGGCTCGCAGGGCGTGCAGAACGGCTCGATCTCGTGCGTCGCGCTCGTCGCTCTCGCGTGCCGGGCGGCACGCGCGCGATCCTCGCCGAGAACGTGCTCGCCGCCTGGCTCGACCTCGAGGTCGCGTCGCGGCAACGACGCGATCGCCTCGCACTCCGCGATCCGCAAGACCGCGAAGCTGATGGGCCAGTTCCTGCCGGGCACGGACTTCGTCACCTCGGGCTACTCGGTCATGCCGCGCCACGACAACACGTTCGGCGGCGGCAACTACGACGCCGACGACCTCGACGAGTGGCTGACGATCCAGCGCGACTGGCAGGTCGACGGCGGGCATCGAGCCGGTCGCCGAGGACGACGGTGCCGCGGCGCGCGCGAGCGCGCGGCGCGCGGCCGTCCAGGCCGTGTTCGCCGAGCTCGGCCTCCCGCCGATCACCGACGAGGAGGTCGAGGCGGCGATCGTCGGGCTACGACAGCCGCGACCTGCCGGACCGCGACCGCGCGCGCGGACGTCGAGGCCGCCGACGCGCGCTGCTCGCGCGCGGGCGTCTCCGGCCTCGACGTGGCGCTCGCGCTCGACCGGCGCGGCTTCGCCGACGTCGCCGAGGCGGTCGTCGGGATGCAGCGCCAGCGCGTCGTCGGCCGACTACCTCCAGACCTCGGCGGTGATCGACGCCGGACGGGCCTCGTCCACTCGGCCGTCAACGACCCGAACGTCTACCTCGGGCCCGGGCACCGGCTACCGGCTCGAGGGCGAGCGCTGGGAGCTCCTGCAGTCGCTGCCGCACGTCGTCGACGCCGCGCCGAGCTCGGCGACGCGACCGGCGACCGGCGCGCCGGTCGTCGTCGAGGCGGCGAGGCGGCGACGGGCGACGACCCGGCCGAGGTCGTGCGTCGCGGTCGGGCCGGCGTTCGGCGACGAGCTGCGCGAGACGATCAACGGCCTCGCCCACGCGCGACGTGCTCGCGGCGATCGTGCGACGGGATCCGCGAGGGCGGCGGCGACGCCGCGCCTCGTCCGCGTGCGCCGCGTCGCCGACGTCGCGTTCATCGGCCACGACGGCGCGCGGCTCTCCGGCTCGGGCATCGCGGTCGGGCTCCAGTCGAAGGGCACGGCGGTGATCCACCGCGCCGACCTGCAGCCGCTCGACAACCTCGAGCTGTTCGGGATGTCGCCGCTCTACTCGCTCGAGTCGTACCGCGCGATCGGGCCGCAACGCCGCCGGCTACGCGCTCGGCGCGCCGGGTCGGGCCGGTGCCGACCGAGCTCGACAACTTCGCGCGCGCGAAGCTGATCGTGCGCACGACGCTCCTGCACGCGCGCGAGACGCAGGCGATCGTCCCCGGCGCACCGCCGGTCGAGCTCGAGCTCGTCGCAGTGGCCGGTCCGTAGCCGCCCCGGCTTCCCGGCGATGCCCCAGTGCTTGGCGGGCACGCCCTGCACGACGACCTGGATGTGCTCGACCGCGGCGCCGCTCGACTCGTGGAGCGCCTGCGTCAGCGCCTCGATGATCTTCGGCACGGACTCCTCGTTCACCCGCGTGTCGTAGAGCTTCACGTCGACCCAGGGCATGTGCTCCTCCTTGTGTTTATGCTCGGCGGGCCGTGCTTCTCGGAATCCAGCACTCTGCCCTTGTCGTCTCGGACCTCGAGCGGTCTCGTCGATTCTACGGCGAGGCGGTCGGGATGGAAGAGCTCGAGCGCCCGCAGACCTTCACGTTCCGCGGCGCGTGGTTCCGCGCGGGCGGCCAGGAGATCCATCTGCTCCTCGCCGAGGACACGACCTCGCCGGCCGGCTGCGAAGGATCCGGGGAAGAGCGCGCTGACCGGGCTCGCGGCGCACGTCGCGCTCGAGGTCGACGACCTCGACGGCGCGCAGGCGCAGCTCGCGCGCCACGGCGTCGGCCTGTTCACCGGCCCGCTCGAGCGCGGCGACGGCATCGTCCAGTTCTACGTCCTCGATCCCGACGGCCATCTGATCGAGCTGTTCGAGCGAACGGGACGCGACCAGAGCGGGGCCGCCGAGCGCGCCCCGGTGAGGGGGTAGCAGTGGCGAACGGCAAGTTCTTCTCGCGCGGCGAGCTCGAGTGGGAGACGCCCTACTGGGGCCGCATGACCTGGGTTGCGAGGCCCGACGTGACCGCGTCGCAGGACATCGTCGTCGGCGAGGTCGAGTTCGCGCCCGGCGGGTTCCACGACTTCCACTACCACCCGGGCCAGGAAGAGGTGCTCTACGTGCTCGAAGGGCGCGTCGAGCAGTGGCTCGGCGAGGAGAAGCGCGAGCTCGGCCCGGGCGAGTCGCTCTTCGTCGCGCGCGACGTCGTGCACGCGTCGTTCAACGTCAGCGACGGGATCTCGCGGATCCTCGTCGTCGTCGGCCCGTGCGTCGGGGACGAGGGCTACCGCGCCGTCGAGGTCGCCGGCGAGGCGCCCTGGAACGGACTGCGCACGTGATCCCCTGGATCATCTTCGCCGTCGTCGCGGTTCCGCTCGTCGTGATCGCGTTCAGCAAGATGCGCAAGAAGGACGAGACGGGCGAGCATCCGGCGGGCCAGACCGACGCCGACCAGGTGGAGATCGAGAAGGAGTTCGACGAGTCCGAGCGCTACCAGGAGCAGTGGCGCGAGGAGCATCGCAAGGAGCACGACGACGAGATGCTTCCGTAGCTCTCAGTCGTAGTGGTGCTCGACCGTCTCGGGTACGGCCAGCCACAGGTGGCGTCGTGACTCGTACACGGAGATCGTCGGTGCCGGGAACGACGGATCCGCGAACGCGCCGACCGGGACGCCGACGAGGCCGGGCGACTCCGAGCCGGTGAAGAAGACCGTCCCGCCGCAGTCGGGGCAGAAATGGAAGGTGCGAGCGGCTCGGTCGTCCTCGTCCGAGATCCGGACGTACTCGCTGTGCCGGCCGGTGACGCGCACGTGGCCCGCCGGGAACCGCGCCTGGATCCCGAACGCGCTCCCGGTCCGCCGCTGGCAGGCGAGGCAGTGGCACATCGAGATCCGGACCGGATCTCCCTCCGCCGTCAGGCGAAGCTGGCCGCAGCTACAGGCTGCCTCGCTGCTCACGTCGCGACGTTCCACCCTTCCTCGCCCTCCGACCAGGGCACCGCCGTGCCGCGCTTGAAGATCAGGTCGTTCTTCTCGTCACCCGGGAAGACCCCGATCTTGTCGCTGTCCGGGTAGACGGACACGGCCGGCACCTGCGCTCTCGAGAACAGCAGCGTCCTCGCCGGCGCCTCGCCCCGGTTCATGATCTTGTGCGCGCCGTCGGGGCCTGCCGGGAAGCGGACAAGGTCTCCGCGCACGAGCTCGAGCTCTCCGTCGGGCGTGCGCACGACTATCTCGCCCTCGACGACGAGCAGCCACTCCTCCTCGTACTCGTAGTGGTACGGGCACGAGCTGGTGCCGGGCGCGAGGTCGTAGATGTACATCGCGGTCGCCGCCGAGCTGAGGTCGATCCTGCCCTCGAGATTCTCGGCCGTGCTGACGTTGACCGGCGCCATGCCGCCACAATAACGGTGCGATCACGAAACTTCCCGGAGCCATCGACATCGTCGTCCGCCCGCACCGCGGGCTCGACCTCGGAGCGGCGTCCTTCGCGGGGCAGCCGTTCGCATGGCTCACCGAGCTCGGCGAGGACGCCCCGACGGTCGCGAACGACTGGTGGGCGTCGTGGGGCGGCGGGCTGATGACGACCTGCGGCCTGGACAACGTCGGCGCTCCCGCCGACGGGCTGCCGCTCCACGGGACCTACACCTACCTGGCCGCGCAGTCGGTCGAGGCCGACGGGAACAGCGTCTCGGGCACCGTGGCCGACGCGCGCGGCGTCGTCGTCGACCGGCGGATCGTCAACGACCCCGGCCGCGGCCGGCTCCTGCTCACCGACAGCACCACGAACACGAGCGCCAAGCCGCAGCCCGCGCCGCTGCTCTACCACTGCAACCTGCTCTGGGGGGAGCTCGAGATCGACTCGGAGGCGGTCGAGCCGCGCGACGAGGCGTCGGCGGCCGAGGACTGGCGGATCCTGGGAGCCGGGCCCGAGCGGGTCTACGAGCACCTCGGCGCCAGGCGCGCCCGCGCCCGGATCGGCGAGCTGGTCGTCGAGATCCGCTCGAGCCTGCCGCGCCTCTGGCAGTGGGTCAACCCGGAGCTCGGAGTGCTCGGGATCGAGCCGGCGAACTGCTCGGTCCGGGGCCGCGAGCTCGACGCGTCCGTCGGCAGGCTGCCGATCCTGCAGCCCGGCGAGGTGCGCGAGACCTGGCTCGAGATCCTCGTTGCGAGCGGGCGCTGAGGCGAGAGCACGTTCGCGCAAGCGGCCGTTAGCGTGTCGGCCCGAGCCATGTGACGACTGCTTCAGCGGCCTCAGCGAGTGAGAGCGCGCCGGTGTCGAGCTGGAGGACGTCGCGCCCGCGCCACCGGGGAGTGAACGCCCTGTGATGGATCGACAAGAACGATGGGTCCTTCGACAGCCCCCGAGACGGATCAGCCTGTGTCCGCTGTAGCGCGATCTCGAAGTCGATGCTGAGCATGACGAGGCGCAGTAGAACATCTCCTGGCAGTTCGGCCTCGAATTCGCTGAGTGCGTGATCGGCGGCGAAGTTACCTTCCGCGACCACACAACGACCTTCGGCAAGAAACAAGGCTGCCAGTCGACCTGCAATTCGTCGCGCTTGCGACCAAAGGCGCTCGTCGCTCTTTGGCCGACCTGACCGTCCTCGCGGGTCGACCATCTCATAGACCACGTCGAGGTCGATCACCGCTGCCTTGGTCTCACCGGTCTCTTCAAGCCGAGTGGCAGCCGCACGGCTCAGCGAAGACTTCCCACTGGCAATCGGCCCGCCGATGACGGCAACAAGCATCCCGCCATCTTGACCAACACGACGTGTCGCGACGTTTCTCAGGTCTGCAGTCGGGTGACATTCCAGAACGCTGGCCCAGGCTACGTTCGCATGGAGCGCGAGAATGACTGTGGTCATGGATCGTCCGTTTCGAACCGCTGCGCGACAGTACGCCCGTTACCGACCGCCCTACCCGGCGGAGCTGATCGACCGCCTCGTCCAGGCGACCGGGATAGACGGGACGGCACGCGTCCTCGATCTTGGCTGCGGCCCCGGCTCGTTGGCGATTCCGCTGGCGTCCTGTGCGGGCGAGGTGCTGGCCGTCGACGTCGAGCCGGAGATGATCGCCGAGCTGCGCCGGGCCGCGCCGGGCAACGTGAAGCCGATTCTCGCCAGGGCAGAAGATGTCGACGAGAGCTGGGGACGCTTTCGGCTTGCGACCGCGGGCCGAGCGTTTCACTGGTTCGACGCGGCGCACGTGCTCGGTCGACTCGCGTCGGTCACGCCCGCGCTGGCGCTCGTCGGTGACGATATTCGCGACTCGGAAGCCCAGTCGCTCGTGCTCGAGATCGCCGCGAGCCTGATGAAGGAGGCTCCGATCGAACGGCCCACGACACGGCGGCGCCACTTATCCCGCTACACGGACATTCTTCGCTCGAGCGCCTTCTCCGCAGTCGAAGTCATCTCGGTCGAGGTCGAGCGGACCTGGACACCCGACGAACTGATCGGCATGGCCTACTCCACAGCCGTAGCCTCACCCGAGCGGCTCGGCGAGAGCACGTCGACCTTCGAGCAACAGGTCCGCGAAGAGCTCGCTCCGAGCTACCGGGAGAGGGTGACCGTCGACGCAGTCATCGGAAGGCTCCCCGGGGAACACTCCTGAACACGGGGTCGTCAACGTCCTCCGCTAGCCGCCGGCGAAGTCGACGTCCTTGGTCTCGACCGTCCCCGCGGTTCGCCCGGGCGCAGTCTGGTAGGCCCAGTACAGGTTCGTGTGGGCGATCACCTGGCCCGGCGGCGGCGCGCCCCAGGCGGTCTGGTCCTCCGTGGTGTGGGCGTCGCTGACGAGCGTCGCGTCGTAGCCCCTGGCGAACGCGCCGTGGAGGGTCGAGCGGACGCACGCGTCGGTCTGGGCGCCGACGACGACGAGCCGCCCGACACCGAGGTCCGACAGCACGGTCTCGAGGCCGGTGTCCTCGAACGCGTCGCCGTAGTGCTTCTCGACGAGCGGCTCGGCGTCGCCGGGCGCGAGCTCGGGGACGATCAGCCAGCCGTCGCTCCCTCGCACGATGCCCTCGTCGGAGTGCTGGATCCAGACGACGGGGACCCCTTCCCGCCGGGCCCTCTCGACGAGGCTGCCGACGTTCGCGACGACGGCGTCGCGCTCATGGGCCTCCGCGACGACGACGTTCTGGACGTCGATCACGAGGAGGGCGGAGTTCGGCCTGTTTTCGAGGGTGGTCAAGGTCCTGGAAGGATGCCCGAAAGGTCCCAGACGCGCGGACCGTCTGGAATGAGCCGGAGCAGGACCCCGGCCTGGCGCTCCGCTCGGCCGCGAACCGGGCGCCGTCCTCCGCGCCGAGGTAACGGCCGGCGATCGCTGCGCGCGCTTCGCCGACGTCACCCTCGACGAGCTCGGCCACGCCGCGAGCCTCGACGCCGCGGAACGGACGGACCGACTCGAACACGACGAGGATGCACCGCGGGTCGCGCTGAAGGTGGCGGAGCTTGAGATCGCCTTTCGCGATCACGACCTCGAACGCCCCGTCGCTCCAGCGAAACCACACCGGCGAGACGAGCGCGCCGCCGTCCTTCCGGTACGTGGTGAGCACGGCGGGCGAGGGCCCCTCGAGGAGCGACCGCACCGGCCCGATCCAGTCCGCGGTCACGGCTTCTCGTAGATCGAGACGTGCGACCCGCTGAGGCTCGTGAACGGCTCGCGCTTCCAGCCCGCCCACCGCTCGCGCAGGCGCAGGCCGGCGAGGCGGGCCATCAGGTCGAGCTCCGACGGCCAGGCATAGCGCCCCTCGACCGGGTACGTGCCAACGCTCCCGCCGTCCAGCACGAAATGGTGCGAGGTCAGCCGCTGCGTGACCACGTCGTACTCGTCGAAGGAGATCCCGTCGACACCGGCGCCGATCACGCGGAAGCGCTCGCCCGGGAGGAGCCGCTGCAGGGCCGGCACCTCTAGCTCGACGACGAAGCACCCGCCCACGTCGAGATGCCCGGCGGCGTTCTGGAAACAGGCGACCTGCTCGTCCTGCGTGACGAGGTTGAAGATCGTGTTGAAGACGAGGTAGACGAGCGAGAACTCCCCGTCGACCCGAGTCGCCGAGAAATCGCCGATCGTGACGTCGAGCTCCTCGCCGCCCGGCTTCGCCCGCAGCCGGGCGACCATCGCCGCCGAGGCGTCGATCCCGGCGACGGGCACTCCTCGCTCCGCCAGCGGGAGCGCGATCCGGCCGGTGCCGATCCCGAGCTCGAGCGCCCTGCCCCCGCCGGCCAGCTCCGCGAGCAGGTCGACCACGGGCGTGACGACCGCCGGGTCGAACTTCTCCGCAACCTGGTCGTCGTAGACGGCCGCCTCCCGCTCGCCGAAGAAGCGCGCGCCGTAGTGCTCCGCCACTACATGCTCTCGACGACCATCAGGGTGTTCTTGTCGTGGTCGCGGAAGAAGAAGAGGAGCGGCACGGTGCCGTCCCCGCCCATCGTCTCCGCGTCGACGTCGACGCCCTTCGCGCTGAGGTCGTCGTGGACGGCGCGGGCGTCCCCGGTATCGAGCGCGATCCCGGTCGTGCGGCCGGCCACGTACTCGCCGCGCGAGGGCACGAGCGCGAGCGCCGTGCCGCCGCCCGGCGGGGTCACCTCGACCCACCGCTCTCCCTCGCCGAACGGGACGTCGGAGGTCAGCTCGAAGCCGAGCTTCTCGGTGTAGAACGCGATTGCCGCGTCCTGATCGTCGACCGGGACCATCACCCGGCCGACCTGTGTGACGTGCGACATGCCTTCTCCTCTCTCAACGCGTTTCCGGTGGGACATCACGCAGTGTCTGCGCAAACGCTTCGATCTCCTCGCGGGTGTAGGACGCGTGGCGGCGCCGGGTGCCCGCCGGGTCGCTGCCGAGGCCCGCGCCTTCCCGCCACGCCTGCGCCGGGCGGATCGGCCGTGCCTGGAAGCCGCCGCCGCAGTTCGGGCACACGTCGTGGAGGACCTCCTCGACGCACGCGGCGCAGAAGGTGCACTCGTACGAGCAGATGCGAGCATCGGCCGAGCCGGGCGGCAGGTCCCGGCCGCAGAGCTCGCAGTTCGGCCGGAGCTCCAGCATCAGGCCTCGGCGATCGGCCGGCCGACGACGAGCGCCTCGAGCAGCTCCGGCTCCAGGGCGCGATAGCTCGCATCGGGGAGCACGCCCAGCGCGTCGAGCGTCTTCGAGAAGAAGCAGCGCGCGGCCGCTGCGAGGACGACGTCCATGATCTCGGTCTCCGAGAGCCCGAGCTCGCGGAGCGGCAGGAGCTCGTTCTCGCCGATCGAGGTCGCGTCGTCGACGACGCGCTCCGCCAGGTCCATGACCGCGACGTCGACCTCGTCGAGACCGGCGGCCCGGTGATCGAGCGCGATCTCACGCACGGGCTCGTCGAACTGCTCGATCAGCACCGAACCGTGCGCGAGGCAGCAGTAGCTGGAGCGGAGCCGCCGCGCCGCCGCGAGCGTCGCCAGCTCGTAGCGCCGGAGGTCCATCCCGGCCTTGATCGCGCCGTTCAGCTGCTGCCACGCGGCCAGCACCTCCGGCCGCTCGGCGAATGCGCGCTCGAAGTTGGTCGCCACTCCGGGGATTGTGCAACAGACGGGGAGGCGTAGCATCGAGGTATGAGCTGGTCCGAGGAGTTCGCGACCCGGTACGAGGAGTGGGCGGCGCACATGACGGAGGACGTGCCGTTCTACGTCGCGCTCGCCCGCGAGGCCGACGGGCCGGTCGTCGAGCTGGCCGTCGGGAACGGCCGCGTCGCGATTCCGGTCGCGCGCGAGACGGGTCGCCGCATCGTGGGGATCGACTTCTCGCCGGCGATGCTCGCGCAGGCGCGCGCCAACGCAGCGGAGGCCGGCGTCGAGCTCGACCTTCGCGAGGGCGACATGCGAGAGCTCGAGCTCGACGAGCCGGCGGCGCTGATCTACTGCCCGTTCCGCGCGCTCCTCCACCTCCCGACCTGGGCCGACCGGCGGCGGACCTTCGAGCGCGTCGCCGCCTCGCTGCGGCCCGGCGGGCGGTTCGCCTGGAACGCCTTCGCGTTCAACCACGCGATCGCGGCGAGCCTGGACGGGAACCATCAGGACAAGCCCGTTCCGCACACCGTCCGCTATGCGACCGCCGACAACAGGATCGACATCGTCCTCGACGACGGCGCGACGAGCTCGCTCTGGTGGGCGACGAAGAACGAGTGGCTCGGGCTCGCCGACGTGGCGGGGCTCGAGGTCGAGGCGCTCTACGGCGACTTCGAGCGGAGCCCGCTCGGCGACTCGAGCGGCGAGTACGTCTTCGTCACCCGGCGGCCGTGAGCGAGGATTGGCGACGATGGCCGAGCAGATCGAGATCCGCCGCCTCGACGCAGCCGAGGTGGACGCGCAGCTCGACGCGCTCGCGGCCGTCCTCTACGACTGCGTGGCGGGCGGCGCGTCCGTCAGCTTCCTGGCGCCGTTCTCGCACGAGCAGGCGCGCGAGGTCTTCGAGCTGTGGGCGGCCGAGGTGGAGGCCGGCCACCGGCTGGTCATCGCGGCCTTCGTCAACGACTACCTCGTCGGCACGGTGCAGGTGATACTCGCGCTCCCGCCCAACCAACCGCACCGGGGCGAGATCGCGAAGCTCCTCGTCCATCGCTCGGCGCGCAGGCGCGGCATCGCCCGGCTGCTGATGGAGCGAGCCGAGCTCGAGGCGCGCGCGGAGGGCAAGTCGCTTCTCGTCCTGGACGCCGTGACGGGCGGCGACGCGGCACGCCTCTACGCGCGGATGGGCTGGACGACGGTCGGCGTGATTCCCCGCTACGCGCTCTACCCCGACGGGCGCCCCTGCGACACGACGTACTTCTGGAAGGCGCTCTAGACGCCCGGGTCGGGAGACGTCTCCGGGCCCGCGCCGAACTTCCACATCTCGGAGTCCGTGACGCGCCGGTAGCCGATCCGCCGGTAGATCGAGTTCGAGGTCGGGTTCGCGAGGTCGGTGTAGAGGAAGCAGAAGTCCCGGCCGCCGGCGAGCGCCTGCCGCGTCAGTTCGGCCGTGAGCGCGCTCGCGTAGCCGCGGCCGCGCACCTCGGGCGGCGTGTAGACCGGCCCGACCCGGATCCCGTGCGGCGTCGCGCCTCCGCACGCGGCGAGCGACACCGGCCCGCCGTCGTCCCACAGGACGACGCGGCCCTGTGGATCCGACGCGTTGCGCTCGAGGAACCCGGCCGCGCTCTCGGGGCTGTCCTCGGGCACCGCCTCGCGCATGAACGCCTCGACCCAGGCGAGCACGAGCTCCCGGTCAGCCTCGCCGGCCGGGCGCATCGCGCCGGAGACCCGCTCCGGGGCGACGACCTCCGTGGCCGCGTAGATCCCCTGCGACATCGCGAGCCGCGCGCCGTCCCCCGTCAGCTCCTGCCATGCCGAGACGAACGCGCCGATCGCCGACGCGGGCCCGGTCACTCCCGGCAGGTCGGTGAACACGGCGTGCACGTCCGCGGCGAGCGCTGAGTACCCGGTCGTGTCGTCGCACTCGGCCAGCACGAGGTTGTGCGGCGGCGTCCGGAGCGCGGCGGTCACGACTCGGCCGCCGTCCTCGACGACGGCGAAGTACGGATCGTATTCGCCGTAGTAGTACGGGTTCGAGCGGAGGCGCCCGGAGAGCCCGAGCATCAGGTTGTGCTCCGCCTCCCGCGCACCGAGGAAGCTGCCCGCGGCACGCACGAACCCCTCGGCATCGAGGCGCGTCACCTGCATTCGCAAACCCTACTGCTAGGCGGCCGAGATCGAGCCGAACAGGCCGTGCGTGGCGAGCTCGGTCGGGCCGCGCCACAGGTGCGGGCCCGACGAGAAGAACAGCTCGTCCTTCCCACCCGCCGCGGCCCCGTTCCCGAACGCGATCCCCCAGAGCCCGTTGACCGCGAGCGGCCGTCCGTTCGACCCGGCCAGCGCGCCGTCGAACGTCCAGCGCCCGCCCGCCTTGCGGAAGGCGTTCACGTGGCCGTCGCCGAAGTTCGCCACGAGCAGGTCGCCGGCGAAGCGGCCGAACGAGGACGGCGCGAGCGCCAGCCCCCACGGCTCGTTCAGGACGCCCATCCGCCCCACCTGGGCGACGAGCCGTCCGTCGAGGCCGAACTCGTCGACGTAGCCGCCGGTCGGGGCGTCGTTGCCGTCGACGGGCGCGCGCCCGACGTAGGTGACGAAGAGGTGGCCGCCGAACTCCTGGATGTTGTCGGGCGCGTACCAGGCCGGGACGGCAGGATCGGCGAACGAGCCCGCGAGACGAACGCGGCGCCAGCGCGAGTCGAAGACGTCGACGCGGTCGTTGTGGAAGTCGGTCGCGTAGAGACGCCCGCCCGCGACGGCGACCCCGCGGAAGATCGAGCCCTGGCCGGCGCCGTCGACGACGACCTCCGAGCGGTTCGACCACCCGCGCGGGACGGTCGGCGTCCACGCGCGGATCCGCCCGTCCTCGCAGGCGAAGATGAAGCGCGCCGGATCCGAAGCGCCGCCGGCCGAGACCGGGAAGCCGCCCCCGCCGTAGGCCGTGATCCCCGTCGGCCCGCCGGGCACGCTGACCGTGAGCAGCTGCTTGCGCCCGCTGCCGGAGTAGAGCGTGCTCGTCCCGCTCGCCTCGTTCGTCGTCCACCAGACGCCGGTCGGAGTCGCCGCGAGGCCCCAGCCGTTGACGAGCACCTTGTCCTTCGCCAGCGCCGGCACTCCGCCGTCGGAGACGAGCCGGTGCACGACGTAGCCGTTGGGCGAGCCGCCCCAGAGGACGTAGCCGCCGACGGCAGCCACGACTGCGGCCGCTACGGCGCCTCCGACGATCAGCCTCGACGTCACGCGGCGAATGGTACGTTCACGGCTCCGCCGTGGATTGGAAACTGGAGCTCATCGTGGTTCCCGTCTCGGACGTGGATCGTGCCAGGGCCTTCTACACCGAGCAGGCCGGCTTCGGACTGGACGTGGATTTCAGCGCCGGCGACAGCTTCCGCGTCGTCCAGCTGACACCGCCGGGCTCGGCGTGCTCGATCGCGCTGATGGCCGGAACGGCGCCGGGCTCCGTGCAGGGCCTGCACCTCGTCGTCGCCGACCTCGACGCCGCCCGCGCCGAGCTGTCCGGACGCGGGCTCGAGGTCGGCGAGATCTACCACTTCGAGTCGGGCGAGCGATTGCCGGGGCCCGACCCGGAGCGCGCCGACTACGGCTCGTTCCTCTCGTTCAGCGATCCGGACGGCAACGGCTGGCTCGTCCAGGAGGTCGGCCACGCCGGCTAGTAGTCGGGGAGCCAGCCCTCGCGATAGGGGGTCGCGTTGCGAGAGGGGAACTGCGCGTAGGCCACGGCCGGGTCGTTCGTGTCCTCCTCGACGCTCACGCCGTGGCGCTTCGCGGTCTCGTCGGCGACGTAGCCGCCCCAGCCGGGGCCGGTCGAGAGGTCGCGCGCGCCCACCGCGAGCACGAGGCAGGGCGCGTCTCCGGCCCCGACGATCATGTGCTTCGTCCCGGGAGGGCAGTGCACGAAGTCCCACGGCCGGAGCGGGCGCTCCTCGCCCTCGATGATCAGCAGCGCCTCGCCGGCGAGGATCAGGAAGTCCTCGACGTCGGCCTCCCAGTGGTACATCCCGAACGAGATGCCCGGCTCGAGGACGCTGAGGTTGATCCCGAGCTGGGGGAACTCCGGCTCGCCCTCGAAGTCGACGCTCGCCGAGCGGCCGTCGGCGTGCAGCCAGCTCGCCTCGCGCGCGTTGAGGACGAACCAGCCCTCGCCGGCCGGGACGAGCCCGTGGTCAGTCGATTCGAGCGGTGCTTCGGGAACCATCCCGCAAGCATGACAGCCCGTGCGATAGTCCGCACGTGATCCTCGAGCAGGCCGTCCTCGACGTGAAGCCCGGCCGGGAGGAGGCGTTCGAGCTCGCGTTCGCCGAGGCGAAGGCGAGCGTCGCGGCGGCGCCCGGCTTCCGGTCGCTGGAGCTGCAGCGCTCGCTCGAGACGCCGAGCCGGTACCTCCTGCTCGTCTCGTGGGAGCGGCTCGAGGACCACACCGAGGGCTTCCGCGGCTCGGCCGGCTACGAGGAGTGGCGCCGGCTGCTCCACGGCTTCTACGACCCGTTCCCGACCGTCGAGCACTTCCGCCCCGTCACACGGGCATAGACATCCGCAGGCCTGTCAGGCCTGTCGGCCCGAGCTCCGTCTCGACGGTGCCTTCGAGCACGAAGCCGACGCTCTCGTAGAACGCGAGCGCGTGGTCGTTCGCGGTCACCTCGATCCGCTCGAGCCCCTGCGCCCGCGCGACGGCGACCGCGTCGGCCACGAGCGCCCGCCCGATCCCGCGACGCATCCAGCCGGGATCGACGAACAGATCCTCGAGCTCGGAGCCGAGCAGCGTCGCGAAGCCGGCGATGCGGCCGTCCGCGACTGCGACCCGCGTCCGCCCCTCCTCGACTCCGAGCGCGGACAGCTCGAGCGCCTCGGGATGCGCGAGGAGCGCCGCCCGGTCGCCGTCGTTCGAGAGCGACGAGCGGCGAAAGAGCTCGCGCAGCACGTCTACCTCCTCGGGTGCCGCAACGCGGATCAGCAGCGCTGCCATCGGCACAGTGTGCGTGACGGCTCTAGCCGTGCACCGACTCCAGGGCTCGCGCGCTCACCTCGATTCGCCGCGGCGGCTTCCACGTGCTCTTCCCGGGCTCGAACGCGAGCAGCTCCTCGCGGGTCTCCCGGTAGACGAGCAGCGGGATGAAATCCGTGATCCTCGCGCTCTCGATCAACGTCTCGAAGCGGTCCATGCCGACGCGCGTCACGTGCTCGGCCGGGACCTTTCCGGCGAACTCGCGCCGAAGGTTCGCCAGCCCTCGTTCGAGGTGGATCCGGAGCTCCTCGTCGTTCATCACTTCCCCCCTTGACACCGCAGGACACCTCAAGTCTTCGCCCGGAGTGGGCGGCCGGCATCGTGAGGAACTACTGCTCTAGACTCACGCGCATGATCGGCGTGTTCGTGAGGTTCCACTACGACGACGGGATCGACCCGGTGGCCGTGGCGGCGATCGCCGAGGGCGCGCGGGAGCGGTTCGTGGGGATGCCCGGGCTGCGGAACAAGTTCTTCACGATCGACGAGCCGCGGAACGAGGCGGTCAACTTCTACGTCTGGGACTCGGCAGAGGCCGCGGACGCGTTCTTCACCGAGGAGCTGACCGAGCGCGTGACCGGGCTGTACGGGGTCAGGCCGACCATCGAGTACGTGGAGCTCGCGGCGCTCGTCGACAACTCAGGGTAGGCCCTTCGCGCGCCGGAGCCGCGCGAGCTCGTCGAACGACGCGGCCGGCCGCGCGTCCGAGGGCGGCCCGTACACCTCGGCCATCAGGGCGGCCGCGGCCCGGAGGCGGAGCGCATGGTCGGGCCTCCCGTCGGGGCCCGTCGCCCCGAGCGCGTCGTCGAAGACCGCCCAGATGCGCTCGGCCTGCTCGCCGACGCGCTCGCGCAGGAGGTCGCGGACCCACTCGGTGGACGTCGGCCGCGGCTCGGCGGGCTTCGGCTCGGGCCCGAGCGGCGCCTCACGCAGCTCCGGTTCGGGCTCGCGCGCGATGTGCGACCGGAGGCCGTTCCCGAACTCGACTCGCTCCACCGTCGACCCCCTTCTTCCCTCACGTTCCGGATCGGCGCGTCGCGCGGAGCGCCCAATCATCCCAACGAGTGACCAGGATCCAGGCCGATCGGCCGAAGATGTGAGCCGAGAGAGGGGAAGAGAGCATGGCCAATGAAACACGCCATGCGGCCTGGCAGACCGAACGACACTTTGCGGTTCGACTCCTGCCCGAGGAGGGGGATCCCACGGTACTCGCCGACGGGCTCGGCGACTTCCTGGAGGCGGTCGACTTCGCGGTCGACTGGCTCACGCGGGAGGATCCGGAGCGGACGGGCACCGCGAGTCTCGCGATCTTCGAGACGAGCTCCGGCGAGGCGGAGAAGGTGTGGGCCTACCCGCCCGAGGGCGAGGCCGACGACGCGCCGCTGATGAAGATCTTCGGGTTCGACCCGGTGACCTGGAAGTCGCCGTCGACCGAGTACACGCCGCGCGAGCCCGCGCTCGGAACCTTCTTCACCCGCGCGCCGGAGGTGACGGCGGCTCCGCCGCCGGCGCCGAGGCCCGCTCCGGTGGCCGCGCCCGTGCCGCGGCCGGCGCTCGTCGCGGTGGCAGAGAACGAGGAGCCCCCGCTCCCCGCACCGACGCGCCTGCGACCGCGCCGGGCCCTCGCAGCGGCGTGGGCCGACCCGGTCGCGCGCTCGTTCCTGTTCCTCGCGGCCGCGGCGCTCTGGCTGGCGGTCGCTCTGTCCAACGCCGCGCTGCTCGGGTTCGTGGTGGTGGCGGTCTCCGGACTCTGGCTGCGCCGCAACAAGCTGATCGCCGCGATCGACGCCGACACCGAGGACTGGCTCTAGCGCGCGTTAACGTACGGCGGGATGAGCCTCCTGCCGTATCTCGCCGTGTCCGCGCTCGTGATCGTCGCGCCCGGTCCCGACATGGCCCTCGTGGCGCGGAACGCGCTCGTGGCCGGGGTGCGAGGTGGGATCCTCACCTCGCTCGGCTCGGCCTCGGGCCTCGTGATCTGGTCGTTCGCAGCGAGCGCCGGGGTCGCGGCGCTGCTGCGTGCGTCCGAGCCCGCGTTCCTCGCGTTGAAGGTCGTCGGCGCGGCCTATCTCGTCTTCCTCGGCGCGCAGGCGCTGCGGGCGGCGTGGCGGAAGGACGAAGGCCCGGCCCCGGCTCGCACACGCGTGCGGCGCCCGTACCGGCAGGGACTGCTCAGCAACCTCGGCAACCCGAAGATCGCCGTCTTCTTCACGAGCTTCCTGCCGCAGTTCGCGCCCGCCGGCGCGTCGTTTCTCACCCTGCTCGCGCTCGGGCTCGTGTTCTGCGTGATGACCCTCGTGTGGCTCGTCGGCTACAGCGTCGTCGTCGCGACGGGCCGGAGACGTGCTGCGGCGGCCGCGCGTGCGGCGCGCGCTCGAGGGCGTCACCGGAGTGGTGCTGATCGGGTTCGGCGTGCGGCTCGCGACCGAGCACCGCTGAGGATGCCGCTGCGAAACAGGGTGACGCCGCTCGGCGACCTCGTCGCCGACCCGGCGCGCGGGCTCGTGTACGGGAACCGCGGCTGCCTCCACGACGCGTCCGGCCGGATCCGTCGCCGCTACGCCGGCAAGCGCTGGATCGCCTGCCGGCTCGAGTTCAAGGGCTGGCACCGGAGCCCGCTGCTGCAGCCCGGCCGCTTCACCGAGCTGTTCTTCCTCGACGAGGCGACCGCGTTCGCGGCCGGGCACCGGCCGTGCGCGCTCTGCCGACGCGAGGACTACGAGCGGTTCCGCGCGATCCTCGGGCTGGCCGGCGCCGACGCGATCGACGCGCGACTCCACGGGGAGCGCACCGCGCCGCGGCGGGAGGCACGAGTCGACGACCTGCCCGACGGCGCCTTCGTCCTGCGAGACGGCGAGGCGTGGCTCGTGCGCGGCGACGAGCTGCTGCGCTGGACACCGGCGGGCTACACCGAGCGCGCTCCGCGGCACGGAAGCGCCACGCTGGTCACGCCGCCGTCGCTCGTGGCCGTTCTCCGCGCGGGCTGGGAGCCGCTCGTGCCGCTGCTCCACCCTTCGGCCGGCTAGCTCGGCCCCGGCGGCATCTGGTCGACCGGCCACGGCTTGCCGCCGACGCCCCAGTTCTTCGGCGAGTGGCCCTCGACGATCACCCACGTGTGGTCGCGCAGGCCCGGGTGGACGGCCTCGCACAGCGCGTCGGTGAGCTTCTCGATCAGCGCCTCGCTCACCTCGGGCGTGACGCGGTAGTCGAACAGCTTGACCTCGATCAGCGGCATTTCCGCTCCTTTCGTCAGCGTGCCAGGTAGCCGCCGTCGACCGGCACGATCGCGCCGGTGACGTAGCGGGCGTCGTCGGAGAGGAGCCAGGCGATCGCGGGGGCGATGTCCTCGGGAGTCGCCCAGCGGCCGAGCGGGATCCGCGCGTCATCTCCCGCGCTTCCAGTTCTCCATGTCCGAGGTCAGCTCGGTCTCGGTGAAGCCGGGCGCGACCGCGTTGACGCGGACGCCTCGCGGGGCGAGCTCGTTCGAGAGCGCCTTCGCGAGCTGGGCGACACCGCCCTTCGACGCCGCGTAGGCGGCCGCGTTGACGCCGCCCAGGAACGAGAGCACCGAGGCGACGAGCACGATCGCGCCGCCGCCCTCCTGCTCGACCATCCGGCGTCCCGCGGCCTGGCAGAGCACGAAGACCGAGGTGAGGTTGAGGTCGAGCACCCGCTGCCAGTCGTCGAGGTCGAGCTCGAGCGCCGGCGTGCGCACGATCGTGCCCGCGTTCGCGACGAGCCGTCGATCCGGTCGAGCCGCTCGACGGCGGCGCGGGCCGCGTCGGGGTCGGCCAGGTCGACGCCGCTCGAGCGCTCCGCCGTCTCGACGCGCCAGCCGTCCAGGCGCAGCCGCTCGGCCGCCGCGGCGCCGATCCCCCGGCTCGCGCCGGTGACGAGAACGGTCCTAGGCGTCGACGTGGAGGGAGCCGCCGAGGTCGCCGAGCACGAGGTCGCGCTCGCGGTCCGGCACGTGGTCGAGCGGCACGCGGCGCGAGCGCCTCGATGAAGCTGACGCCGTGCTCGCGAGTAGCAGCTCGTGCTCGACGCCGCGGTTCACGACCGCGACGTCGCCGACGCCGAGCGTCCTTCGTCTCGTCGCCGATCGTCATCACCATCGAGCCGTCGGTGATCAGCATCACCTGCTCGGTCGCCTCGTGGCTGTGCCGCCGGCACCGTCGGTGCCGGGCTCGTAGTTCACCCGGCACATCAGCACCTGCTCGCCGCCGATCGCGTGGATCGTCACGCCCGGGTACGAGCTGGAGCAGAGCTCGACGCCGTTCCAGGTGCCGAAACGGCGGCTCAGGCAGGACGCCTCGAACCTGAGAGCGCGCCGTGCGCGACGGTGTTCGACCGAGAGCTCCTCGTCGAAGACGACGAGCTTGCCCTCGCGGCGCGGCTCGCCCGGCCTTCGCCTCGAGCGCGCGCAGCACGCGCTCGGGCGTGATCGGCAGCTCCGTCACCCAGACGCCGACCGCGTCGTAGACGGCGCGTCGCGATCGCCGGCGGCTGCGGGTTGTTCGCCATCTCGCCGATCCCCTTCGCCCCGTACGGGCCGTCGGCGGACGGGTTCTCGATCATGCATCGTGTCGAGCTGCGGGCAGGTCCTCCATCGCCGGCGCGAGGTACGACGCCGAACTGGCCGCCGCGGTGCTCGACGCTCGGGTAGTACGGGTAGCAGTTCTCGAGCACGCCGAGCCCGAGGCCCTGGATCGCGCCGCCCTCGATCTGGCCCTCGACGAGCGTCGGGTTGATCGCGCGGCCGACGTCGTAGCACTGCGACGAGCCGCGTCACGCGCACCTCGCCCGTCTCGTCGTCGACCTCGACCTCGGCCGCGCAGGCCGCGTACGAGATCGCCGAGTGCGGCGGCAGGTCGACGCTGCCCGTCTCGGGGTCGACGATCGCCGCGTACGGCTTCAGCTGGGCGCCGGTGCCCGTGATCAGCTCGCCGTAGGCTCCACGTCGCCGCCGCGGCCACGTCCGGAACGGAGATCTTCTTCTGCGGCGAGCCCTTCGCGATCACCTCGCCGTCGACGATGTCGAGGTCGGCCGGGTCGATCTCGAGCTCCTTGCCGGCGATCTCGAGGATCCGCTCGCGCACCTTCTCGGCCGCCTTCTTCACGGCCATGCCCGCGACGAACGTGGCCCGCGAGGCGAAGGTGCCGGTGCAGACCGGCGACGAGTCGGTGTTCGAGTTGTCGTAGGTGACCCACTCGTACGGGACGCCGAGCGTCTCGGCCACGATCTGCGACTGGATCGTCTTCGAGCCGTTGCCGATGTCGGACGTGCCCGCGAAGACGTCGACGCGCCCGTCCGGCTTGATCTTGATCCACGCCTGCGACGGGTCGCCGTTCTGGTTCATGCCGGTCGGGTACTCGATCGCCGCGATGCCCGCGGCCCTTGTGCACAGCCATCAGTGAGCCTCCGGATTCCCGAGCTGGGCGACGAGGTGCTCGGGAGGAGCAGGTCGCCCGCGCGCGGCTCGGTGCGTCATCGTGCGGTAGTCGGCCGGGAGCTCGTGGCCGAGCGAGTCGGCGATCGCCTGGATCGTCGGCACGGTCGACGGGTCGGTGTAGGCGATGCCGTTCGGAGACGTGTCGCCGATCCGGTTCGCGTTCTTGAGCCGGAGCTCGAACGGGTCGATCCCGAGCTCCTGCGCGATCCGGCTCATGTGCGTCTCGGTCGCGAACGAGACCGAGGTGACGCCGAAGCCGCGCATCGCGCGTCGTCGGCATGCGGTTCGTGAACACGACGTAGCCGTCGAAGTGGAGGTTCGGGATCGTGTACGCGCCCGTGTGGTGGAAGCTGTGCTTCGTGAGCGCCGTAGGGCGAGAAGCGCGCGTAGGCGCCCGAGTCGTGCAGCGTCAGCATCTTGCGGCCGAGGATCCAGCCGTCCTTCGTGACCGCGTCGGCGATCTCCATGTGCCACGGCGCGCGGGTCGACGAGCAGAGGAACTCCTCCTCGCGCGTCCAGCGCCACTGCACCGGCTTGCCCGGACTTGAGCGCGAGCAGCGCGCACATCGTCTCGGTGGCCGTGTCGACCTTGCCGCCGAAGCCGCCGCCGACCGTGCCGCCGACGAACTTGAACTTGTTCAGCGGCTGCTGCAGGTGCGCCGCGACGACGCCCATCGAGAAGTAGAGCGCCTGCGTGCAGGAGTAGATCGTGAGCCGCCCGCTCGGCTCGGGCACGACCTGGCAGACCTGCGTCTCGAGCGGCACGTGCTCGATCGCGGCCGGCCGGTAGACGCCCTGGACGATCAGGTCGGCGTGCGTCGAACGCGGCGTCGATGTCGCCCTTGCGGATCTGGCGGCGGTCCATCTCGGCCTCGAAGTGCGGGTACCAGTTGCCCCACTCGTGGATCTGCGGCGCGTCGGGGTCGAACGCCTTGCGGACGTCGAACAGCGGCTCCGCTCGTCGAAGCTCGAGCACGATCGCGTCGACCGCCGCCTGCGCGAGCTCCTCGTCCTCGGCCGCGACGACCGCGATCGGCTGGCCCAGGTAGCGCACCTCGTCCTCGGCGAGCAGCGGCTCGTCGCCCGGGATGCCGAGCGCGGAGAGGTGCCCGTAGACGTTGAGCGGCACGTCCTCGCGGGTCACGACCGCGTGGACGCCCTTCATCGCCTCGGCCGGCGCGGTGTCGAGCTTCACGATCTCCGCGTTGTGCGATGCGGCGAGCGGAGCGCCTTCACCCAGAGCGAGCCGGGGATCCGGACGTCGTCGACGTAGACGGTGCGGCCGGTGACGTGCGCGATCCCGTCGTAGCGGGGGAGTCGTGCGCCGACGGCCTTCACTGGGTACCTCCTACGTTCGTCGTGTCGTGGCTCTCCGCCGTGACGGTCATGTCGAACGAGTCGCCCCGTGGCGACCGCGGCGACCGCGTCGACGATCTTCACGTAGCCGGTGCAGCGGCAGACGTGGCCGCCGAGCGCGTGCTGGATCGCCTCGCGGTCGTCGGTGCCGCCGTGCTCGATGTACGCCTGCGCGGCCATCATCATCCCGGAGGTGCAGAAGCCGCACTGCGCGGCGTAGTGGTGCGTCGAACGCCTGCTGGATCGGCGCGAGGTCGTCCGGCGAGCCGAGCCCCTCGACGGTGGTGATCTGCGCGCCCTCGACGCGCCGCGACCGGGAGTCAGGCACGAGCGGCGCGGCTCGCCGTCGACGAGGACGGTGCAGGCGCCGCAGCCGCCCTGCTGGCAGCCGGCCTTCGGGCTCGTCGACCTCGAGCTCGTCGCGCAGCACGACGAGGAGCGGTGTCAGCGGAGCGCTCTCGATCTCGTGCTCGATGCCGTTGACGGTCAGGTTCATCGGCGCTCCTCCAGTCGGTCGAGCGCACGGCGGACGAGCACCGGCAGCGTCTCGCTCCCGGTACCACGCGGACGCGAGCGCGTCGTCGTGGAGGGTGACGTCGTTCAGCGCCGCCTGGCCGGCGGCCTCGGGATCTGTCGGCGGCCGCCTCGGCCGACGGGAGGCGCACGCCGCCGAGCCGGCGACTCCGGTCGCCGCGAGGCGGATCGAGCCGTCCGCCGCGCCGCGCGGCCGAGACCGCGAGCGCCGTGTAGTCGTGGGTGTGCGGCCGGTCGAGCGCGGCGAACGCGCCGGCCGCCGGCTCCTCGAACGAGACGTCGAGGACGAAGCCTGGTCGCGCGGTGCGGGAGGAAGTCCTCGAGCGGCTCGGTCGTCGATCGCCGCCTGCGCCCGCGGAGCGGACGGTCGCGCCGAGCGCGAGCAGCGCGCCCTGGAGGTCGCCGCGCGGCGCGTCCGGGCCTTCCCCGGCGCAGAGGTTGCCGCCGACGGTGCGCCTGCGCGCGGATCTCGAGGTCGGCGATGTTCGCCGCGCACGGGCCGAGCGGCGCGCGGCTCGCCCTGAAGCTCGGCGACCGGCGTCGTCGCGCCGATCGTGACGGTCGAGCCGTCGCGTGTGATTCCCGAGAGCCCGGCGCCGGTCGAGCAGCAGCGCCCTCGACGGCTTGAGCCGGCCGTAGCGTGAGCTCCGGGATGACGATCGTGCCGCCGCCGACCACGGTGACGCCGGCGCCGTCGCCGAAGAGCGACACCGCCTCGTCCGCTGAGGTGGGAAGCAATACCTCGGGAGCTGCACTCATACGAACTCCTTCGCTCGGATGACGACGCCGTGCTGAGTCTAGAGCCGAGCGGCGCAGCCCGTCTATGCTGGAACCGTGAGCTTCGAGTCGATCGACGCCCTCGAGACCGCCCTCGCGCGAGCAGGGCTACCTGCCGGACCGCGGCCTCGCGACGGCGCTCTTCCTCTCGCTCACGCTCGACAAGCCGCTGCTGCTCGAAGGCGAGGCCGGCGTCGGCAAGACCGAGGCGGCGAAGGCGGTCGCGGCCGCGCTCGGCGCCCGGCTGATCCGGCTCCAGTGCTACGAGGGGCTCGACGTCGCGCACGCCGTCTACGAGTGGAACTACGCGCGCCAGCTGCTCCACATCCGGGCCGCGCAGGAGGGCACGGTCGTCGAGGCGGAGCTCTACGGGCCGGAGTACCTGATCCGCCGGCCGCTGCTCGAGGCGGTCGAGTGCGAGGAGGACGTCGTGCTGCTGATCGACGAGATCGACCGCGCCGACGAGGAGTTCGAGGCGTTCCTGCTCGAGGTGCTCTCCGACTTCCAGATCACGATCCCCGAGCTCGGCACGATCTCGGCGGCCCGCAAGCCGCACGCGATCCTCACCTCGAACCGGACGCGCGAGCTCCACGACGCGCTCAAGCGCCGCTGCCTCTTCCACTGGATCGGCCACCCGTCGCTCGAGCGGGAGATCGAGATCGTCCAGCTGCGGGTGCCCGGGGTGCCCGAGCGGCTCGCCGCCGAGGCCGCTGCGTTCGTGCGCGGCCTGCGCGGGCTCGACCTCGCGAAGCCGCCCGGAGTCGCCGAGACGATCGACTGGACGCGCGCGCTCGCCGCGCTCGGGAAGGACGAGCTGGACGCGAGCGACGGTCGAGGCGACGCTCGGCTCGGTCCTGAAGTACCACGAGGACGTGGACGCCGTGCGCGACGAGACGCTCCAGGGGCTGCTCGCGGAGGCCCGGAGTGCAGGGTGACGCGGTCCTCCGCCAGGTCGTCACGTTCGGGCGGATCCTGCGCGAGGCCGGGCTCGAGGTCGGCCCCGGCCGTCTCGCCGACGCGCTGAGCGGGCTCGACGCAGACAGGCCTCGCGCGCCGCGACGACGTCTACTGGACGCTCCGCACCGACGCTCGTCTCGCGCGCCGACGACCTCGAGACCTTCGACCGCGCGTTCGCCGCGTGGTTCCTCGGCGCGCCCGTCCGGCTCGAGCTGCGGAGCCGCTCCGAGCTGCCGCAGAAGACGCTCCGCGCCGTCCCCGCGGGCACGCAGGCCGACGGCGAGCAGCCGCCCGACGCGGGCGACGACGAGACCGGCGGCTTCAGCTTCGAGGAGACGCTGCGACACAAGGACTTCGCCGAGATGACCCCGGAGGAGCTCGCCCGCGCGCGCAAGCTGATCGCGAAGATCGCGACCGAGCGGCCGAAGCGGCGCTCGCGGCGCCTCCGCCCCGCGCCGCGCGGCGAGCGGCTCGACCTGCGCCGCATGGTGCGCGCCTCGCTCGCGACCGGCGGCGACCCGCTCGAGCGGCCCTACCGCGCCCGGGTCGAGCGCCATCGCAAGCTCGTCGCTCATCTGCGACGTCTCGGGCTCGATGGAGACGTACTCGCGCGCGCTCGCTGCTCTTCCTCCACGCGGCGCACGGCTCCGGCCGCGGCGTCGAGACGTTCGCCTTCGGCACGCGGCTGACGCGCCTGACGCCGGAGCTCGAGTCGCGCGACCCCGAGGCGGCGCTCGACGCGGCCTCGGCGCGGGTGGTGGACTGGTCGGGCGGGACGCGGATCGGCGCCTCGCTCAAGCACTTCAACGACCTCTGGGGCCGGCGCGCGCTCACCCGCGGCGCCGTCGTCGTGATCTCTCGCGACGGCTGGGAGCGCGACGACGCGTCGCTCGTCGGCCGCGAGATGGCGCGGCTCGCGCGCCAGGCCTTCGCGGTCGTCTGGGTCAACCCGCTCAAGGGCCACCCCGAGTTCCAGCCGCTCGCGGGAGGAATGCAGGCCGCACTGCCGTTCATCGACCGCTTCCTGCCGGGCCACGACGTCGCGAGCCTCGAGGAGCTGGCGGCCGCGCTCGCCGGGATCGAGCGGAGGCACGCGGCATGATGCGCGACGTCGCCGCCGAGCTCGCGCGCTGGCGCAGCGAGGGGAAGCAGGTCGCCGTCGCGACGGTCGTGGCGACCCGGCTCTCCGCGCCGCGGCCGGTCGGCTCGAAGTTCATCGTCTCGGATACGGGTGACCTCGCCGGCTCGGTCTCGGGCGGCTGCGTCGAGAACGACGTCTACACCTCTGCGCGCGAGGTGCTGGCGGGCGCCGAGCCGCAGGCTCCTCACCTACGGGATCTCCGACGACGAGGCGCTCGAGGTCGGGCTTCCCTGCGGCGGCGAGATCGACGTCTACGTGGAGCGGTTCGACCAGCCGCTCGTCGGGGACGGCGAGCGCGCGGTGTCCTTCACCGTGCTCGAGGGCGAGCGGGCCGGCTCACGTCTGCTCGTCCGGCTCGACTCGGGCGAGACCGAGGGCGACGGGCCGGCCGAGCTGGCCGCGCTCGCGCCGGAGATCCAGCGAAACGGCGTGCTGAAGGCCGAGGGCGACAAGGTCTACGCCGAGGTGTACGGGCCGCCGCCGCGCTTCGTCGTCTTCGGCGCTGTCGACACCGCCGAGGCGCTCTGCGCCGCCGCGAAGCTCGTCGGCTGGGACACGATCGTCGTCGACGCGCGTGCCACCTTCGCGACGCCGGAGCGGCTGCCGAGCGCCGACCGGATCATGGTCACCTGGCCCGAGGACGCCCTGCCGGAGCTGCGCCTCGACCGCGACACCGCCGTCGCCTGCCTGAACCACGACGAGCGCTTCGACATCCCCGCGCTCGAGGGCGCGCTCGCGAGCGAGGCGTTCTACGTCGGCGCGCTCGGCTCGCGCGAAGACCCAGGAAGGGCGCCGCGAGAAGCTGCTCGCCGCCGGCGTGACGGAGGAGGCGCTCGCGCGGATCCACGGCCCCGCCGGGCTCGACCTCGGCGCGGATACCCCGGCCGAGACCGCGCTCGCGATCCTCGGCGAAGCGCTCGCCGCCCGCGCGGGCCGCCCGGGCCGCCCGCTGCGCGACTCACCGACCCGCATCCACGTGGAGGGCTGAACCCGATGCAGCTGCACACCGAACAGTGGGGACCCGAAGATGGGCCGCTCGTCGTCTGCCTGCACGGCGTCACGAGCCGGCTCTCGCGCTTCCGCCGGCTCGGCGACCGAGGCGCTCCCGGGCTTCCGGGTCGTCGGCGTCGACCTGCGCGGCCACGGCGAGTCCGGCTGGTCGCCGCCCTGGGACGTCGAGACGCACGTCGCCGACCTGCTCGAGACGGTCTCGGAGCCGGCGGTGTGGCTGGGCCACAGCTTCGGCGGTCTCCTCGTCGCCGAGCTCGCGCAGCGCGCGCCCGAGCACGTCGAGCGCGCGGTGCTGCTCGATCCCGCGCTCCACGTCGACCCCTCGACCGCGCTCGCGCAGGCCGAGGCGATCCGGCTCGAGACGACCTTCGACTCGCTCGACGAGTACGTCGACTTCCGCTACGCCTCCGGCACGATCCTCCGCGCGCCGCGCGAGCTGGTCGTCGCCGAGAGCGCCGAGGATCTCGTCCCCGGCGAGGACACCCGGCTGCGCGTCCACTACTGCCGTAGCGCGATCGTGGCTGCGTGGAGCGAGATGGCGCGCCCGCAGCCGCCCCTGCCCGAGTGCCCGACCCTCGTCGTCCTCGGCGAGGGCACCTGGATCCCGTTCCGCGGCGAGCCGCGCGCGAGCACCGAGATCGTGACGGTTCCGGGCGGGCACACCGTGCTCTGGGACGCGTACGAGGAGACCGCCGCCGAGATCGTGCGCTTCCTCGGTTAGAGGATGGAGGCCAGCCGCAATCGACGGGCTCTCCTGTTCATCCTGTATGCGTGCACCACGTTTTCGCGCGCGATGCCATCGCGCTCTTTGTGATCGGAGAGCCGCTCTTCGGAGCCCTGACCGTCGTCGCCGTTGCGTGTCTGATCGTCGGCATCGTCACGCTACGCCGCGCATTTGGCAGAGCAGCGGGGCCGTAGCGAGCCCGTGATCCTTGTGCTCATGAGCACTAGGATCAGAGGCGCGCTCTTTCGGACGCGGCGGCTGTAGCCGCCGCGGTGGAGTGACGCCAATCCGAAACGACGACCAGCGGGCGAGCGGACCTCCGGGATCCGTGCGCTTCCTCGGCGAGCCGAACGACTGTGCTCGCCCGTTCCCGGGATGGGACGGGTCGTCCAGCTCGCGGCGAAGACCACCTCTTGTGCTCATGAGCACTAGGGGCTAGCAGGGGCCGGTGAGGACCTGGCCGCCTGGGCCGAGCATGTGCTCGACCGTCGTCCCGGCCTGCGCCTGGAGGCAGTACGAGTTCGCGTCGGCGCGGACGACCGTGACGCCCTGGATCGCGGGCGCGCCGGCGTAGGTTGCCGTTCCCGCGTGGAAGGCGTCGAGTGACGCCTCGGCACCGACGAAGGTCGCCTGGTCGATCTGCTGCTGCAGCGGCGTGCGGCCGGCCGAGTTCGTGCCGCCGCCGAACGGAAGCAATCCACCCTTCACGGCCACGGCCATCCCGATCAGCACGACCACGATCCCTACGAGTCGAAACACAGTCATCGTGCTGCGATTTATCGGCAGGAAGGGCGTCGAGCCTTAAGGCTTCAGGTGCTCGTAGGCCGGAACCGTGAGGAACTCGACGAAATCGTCCCCGAGCGCGACCTGGTCGAACAGCTCGCGCGCCTCCTCGTAGCCCGGGCCGAGCTTCTCCAGCTCCTCGGCCTCGATCCGCAGCACGTCCTCGCGCGAGACCTCTCCGTGGCGCAGCCACTGCCAGATCTGCGAGCGCGAGATCTCGGAGGTGGCCGCGTCCTCCATCAGGTTGAAGATCGCGACCGCGCCCGAGCCGCGGAGCCAGGCGGCGAGGTACTGGATCCCGACCGAGACGTTGTTGCGGACGCCGCCTTCCGTGATCGCGCCCGGAGTCGCCGCCATGTCGAGCAGTGCGGCGGCGTCGGGCTCGACGTCGTCGCGCATCACCTCGAGCTGGTTCGGCCGCTCGCCGAGCACGCGGTCGAACGACTCCAGCGCGACCGGAACGAGATCCGGATGCGCGACCCAGGTGCCGTCGAAGCCCTGTCCCGCCTCGCGGTCCTTGTCCTCGCGCACCTTCGCGAGCGCGACCGCGTTCACCTCGGGGTCGCGGCGTGAAGGGATGAATGCGGCCATCCCGCCGATCGCGTGGGCGCCGCGGCGGTGGCACGTGTGGACGAGCAGCTCGGCGTAGGAGCGCATGAACGGCACGCCCATCGTCACGTCGCTGCGGTCGGGAAGCACGAACTCCGGCCGGTGGCCGAGCTTCTTGATCACGCTGAAGATGTAGTCCCAGCGGCCCGCGTTGAGGCCGGTCGCGTGCGGGCCGAGCTCGTGCAGGATCTCGTCCATCTCGAACGCGGCGAGGATCGTCTCGATCAGCACGGTGGCGCGAATCGTCCCGCGCGGGATCCCGAGCGTGCCCTGGGCGAGCTCGAAGGCGCGGCTCCAGAGCGCCGCCTCGCGGTGCGACTCGAGCTTCGGCAGGTAGAAGTACGGCCCGGTCCCGGCCGCGGCGAGGCGCGCGTGGTTGCGGAGGACGTAGAGGCCGAAGTCGAACAGGCTCGCCGAGACCGGGGCGCCGTCGACCTCGAAGTGCCGCTCGAGAAGGTGCCAGCCGCGCGGGCGCACGAGCAGCGTCGCGAGCTCGTCGTTGAGCCGGTATGCCTTGCCCTCCGGGCTCGTGAACTCGAGCGTGCGGTCGATCGCGCGCGAGAGGTTCGCCTGGCCCTGGGTGACGTTCTCCCACGTCGGCGAGTTCGCGTCCTCGAAGTCGGCCATGAAGACCTTCGCGCCGGAGTTGAGCGCGTTGATCACCATCTTTGCGTCCACCGGGCCGGTGATCTCGACGCGCCGGTCGGCGAGGTCGGCGGGCGCGGGCGGGACGCGCCAGTCTCCCTCGCGGATGGCGACGGTCTCCGGGAGGAAGCCGGGCAGCTCGCCCGCGCGCAGGCGCGCGGCGCGCTCGTGGCGCAGCGCGAGCAGCTCCTCGCGCTGCGGGCCGAGCTCGCGCTGCAGCATCGTCAGGAACTCGCGCGCCTCCTCGGTGAGGACGGTCACAGCCGGGCCTCCTTCAGCAGCTCGTCGGGGCCGAGCCCGCGGATCGACGCGTCCACGAGCTGGATCGGGTGGTAGGTCGGGAGCGGCCGTCCGGCTCGCCGCAGCGCGGTCGAGATCTGGATCAGGCAGCCCGGGTTCGAGGTCGCGAGCGCGTCGGCGCCCGTTGCGAGCACCGCCGCGGCCTTGCGATCGCCCAGCTCGCGCGCCGCATCGGGCTGGACGAGGTTGTAGATCCCCGCGCTGCCGCAGCAGAGCTCCTGGCCCTCGGGCTCGAGCCGGACGAGGCCGGGAATCGCCGCGAGCGCCTCGCGCGGCTCGGCCGTGATCCCCTGCGCGTGGCGCAGGTGACAGGCGTCCTGGTAGGCGACGCGCAGCTGGAGCGGGCGCCGCTCGGCCTGCGGCTCGGTGATCAGCTCGGAGACGTCGCGCACCTTCGCCGAGAACACGGCGGCGCGCTCGGCCCAGACGGGATCGTCGGCGAGGAGCCCGCCGTAGTCCTTGAGGTTCGAGCCGCAGCCGGCGGCGTTCGTCGCGACGAGGTCGTAGCCCTCGAGCGCCGCGATGGTGCGGCGGGCGGCCTCGAGCCCGTCGGCGAGCCGGCCGCCGTGGACGGCGAGCGCCCCGCAGCAGCCCTGCTCCCGCGGACAGGCGACCGCGTAGCCGTCGGCCGCGAGTACCCGGGCGGTCGCGGCGTTCACGTCGCCGAACGCGACGCTCTGCACGCAGCCGGCGAGCAGCGCGACGGTCGGCCCCGCTCCCGGAGTCAGCTCCGGCGGCCAGCCTCCGACGCGGCGCGGCGCCAGCTCCGCGAGCGCCCGCAGCCGCTTCGGGCCGACCCTGCGGCCGAGCGGGGCGAGTGCGAGCGCGGCCGAGAGCCGGCGCCGGTGCGGGAACACCGCGTAGATCGCGCTGCGGAGGAGCCTGTCGCCGAGCGGGCGGCGGTACTCCGACTCGATCTCGGCGCGCGTCTCCTCGATCAGCCGTCCGTACTGGACACCCGAGGGGCACGACGAGACGCATGCCACGCAGCCGAGGCACGCGTCGAAATGCGAGACGACCGTCGCGTTGAGCGGCATCGTCCCGTCGAGGAGACCCTCCATCAGCTGGATCCGGCCGCGCGGCGAGTCCATCTCCTCGTGCCAGAGCACGTAGGTCGGGCAGGTCGGCAGGCAGAAGCCGCAATGGACGCAGTCGGAGAGCAGCTCGGCCTTCACGCGAGCACGCCCTCGGGATCGAGCGCCGCGCGGATCCGCTCGGCGAGCGGCGGCCACCGCGTGTCCACCTCGTGTGTGACGTACGCGGTGTCGCGGCGGGCGAGGAACGGCGGCTCGGGCGCGTCGATCCCGTCGAACGGGACGCGTCCGCGCGCGGCCGCCTGAAAGGCGAGCAGCTCGGGCCAGGGATCGGCCTCGTCGCCGCCGAAGAGCGCCTGCGCCGTCGCGAGCTGTGCCTCCACCCCGCGCTCCGACCCCTCGAACAGCAGTGCGAGCCCGCCGGGCACGCGCAGGTCGGCCGCCGACGGCACGAGCTGCGAGCTGCGGAGCTCCGCCAGGAGCCCGTCCGCGGCGGGCACGACGAGCGACCGCGCCGCCGCGGGAAGCGGATGCAGGCGCAGGCTCACGCGCACGATCAACCCGAGGCGCCCCCGCGAGCCGCAGAAGAGCTTGGCCAGGTCGTAGCCCGCGACGTTCTTCACGACCTTGCCGCCGGAGCTCGCCACCGTGCCGTCGGCGAGCACGACGGTGGTCCCGAGCACGAGGTCGCGTACCGTCCCGAAGCGGTGGCTGAGCGGCCCCGAGAGATCGGCCGCGATGCACGCGCCGATCGTCGGGTCGCCGGGCGGGTCGAGCGAGAGCCGCTGCCCCTGCGCGGCGAGCCGCGCGTTCAGCGCCGAGATCCGGATCCCGGCCTCGACGACGCACGTGAGGTCACCCGGCTCGTACTCGAGCATCCGGTCGAGCCGGCCGGCCGACAGCGAGCCGCCGATCTCGGCGCGCTCGGAGTCGCGCAGGAACGCCGATGCCTCGGCGACGGTGCGGGGCTCAAAGACGCTCAGCGAGACCTGCCTTCTCGAGCGGATGGGCGCGGTAGGGGCCGGGAACCTCGCCGCATAGGCGCGGGGTGGGAAAGGCCTTGCCCGGATTGGAGAGGCCGTTCGGGTCGAACGCGCGCCGCACCCGGTGCATCGTCTCGAGGTCGTCCTCGCTGAACATCAGCGGCATCGAGCAAGCCTTGTCGGTGCCGACGCCGTGCTCGCCGGTGAGCGAGCCGCCGGCGTCGAGGCACGCCTCGAGGATCCGGCCGGCGAGCTCCTCCGCGCGCTCCGGCTCACCGTCGACCGAGCCGTCGTAGAGGACGAGCGGGTGGAGGTTGCCGTCGCCCGCGTGGAAGACGTTGCCGACCCGGAGCCCGTACTCGCCGGAGAGGACGGCGATCTGCCGCAGCACCTCGGGGAGCTTGGTGCGGGGCACCACCCCGTCCTGGACGTAGTAGTCCGGGCTGATCCGGCCCATCGCGGCGAAGGCGGACTTGCGTCCGCGCCAGACCGCCGCGCGCTCGGCATCGTCGGCGGCGATGTGGAGGCCGAAGGCTCCGTTCACCCGGCAGATCTCCTCCACTCCGGCCAGGTCCTGCTCGACCTGGGCCGTGACGCCGTCGAGCTCGATGATCAGCACCGCCTCCGCCCCCGCCGGGTACCCGGCGCCGACGGCCGACTCGGCGGCCTCGATCGTGAGCCGGTCCATCATCTCGATCGCCGCGGGCATGATCCCGGCCGCGATCGTGCCCGATACGGCCGCTCCCGCCGCGTCCGTCGAGGGGAAGCCGGCGAGCAGCGTCCGCACCGCCTCGGGCCTGCGCAGCACGCGCAACGTCAGTTCCGTCGCGATCCCGAGCGTCCCCTCGGAGCCGACGAAGAGGCCGAGCAGATCGGGGCCGGGATCGCCCAGCGCAAGCGAGACGACCTCGCCGTCCGGCAGCACGACCGTCGCCGCGACCACGTGGTTGACGGTGAAGCCGTACTTGAGGCAGTGGGCGCCGCCGGAGTTCTCGGCGACGTTGCCGCCGATCGTGCAGACCTGCTGGCTCGACGGGTCGGGCGCGTAGTAGAAGCCCGCCGCGGCGACCGCGCGCGTGACGTCGAGGTTCGCGACGCCCGGCTGCACGACGACGCGGCCGCTCCCGAGGTCGAGCGAGAGGATCCCGGTCATCCGCGCGAGCGAGATCACGATTCCGTCGGCCACCGGCAGCGCTCCGCCCGAGAGGCCGGTCCCCGCGCCGCGCGCGACGAAGGGAAGCCCCGCTTCGTTGCAGAGCCGCACCGCGGCCGAGACCTGCTCCGTCGTCTCCGGGAGGACGACGAGCGAGGGCACGACGCGGCGCCCGGTCAGCCCGTCGCAGTCGTAGACGCGCAGCTGCTCGGGCTCCCTGACCACGCCGCCGGGCCCGAGGGCGTCCTCGAAGCGGCCGACGAGATCCGGTGCCAGCGTCACGGAACGACTCTAGAGATTAGGATCGCTTCCATGGCAGAAATCGGTGTCGGGATGCTGGGCTACGCCTTCATGGGCAAGGCCCATTCGCACGCGCTGCTCTCGATCGGGCACATGACGTGGCCGCCGCCGCTCGAGCCGCGCCTCGTCAGCATCGCAGGCCGCTCCGAGGCGGCCGTCTCCGAGGCCGCGGGTCGCTACGGGTACGAGTCGTGGACGACCGACTGGCACGAGGTGGTCACCGACGAGCGCGTCGGCCTGTTCGACAACTGCGGCCCGAACTCGCTCCACGCGGAGCCGACGATCGCCGCGGCCGAGGCCGGCAAGCACGTGATCTGCGAGAAGCCGCTCGGGATGACCGCCGACGAGAGCTACGAGATCTGGCAGCGCGTCGCGGCGACCGGGGTCAAGCACGCCTGCGGCTTCAACTACCGCTTCGTGCCCGCCGTGCGGCTCGCGCGCCAGATCGTCGAGGCCGGCGAGCTCGGCGAGATCCGCCACTTCCGCGGCCGCTACCTGCAGGACTGGCTCTCGGATCCGGCGGCGCCGAAGACCTGGCGGCTCGACAGCGCGGAGGCCGGCACGGGTGCGATCGGCGACCTCGGCACCCACGTGATCGACCTCGCGCGCTTCCTCGTCGGCGAGATCGAGTCGGTCTCGGCGCTCACCCGCACCTTCGTCGACAGCCGCGGCGGCGCCAAGGTCGACGTCGACGACGCCTTCGAGTCGGTGGTCGCGTTCGAGGGAGGCGCCGTCGGCACGATCGAGGCGACCCGCTTCGCGCTCGGCCGCAAGAACAGCTTCCAGTGGGAGATCAACGGCTCGAAGGGCTCGCTGGCGTTCGACATGGAGCGCCTCAACGAGCTGCAGGTCTCGCGAGGTGGCGGCGGCTTCGAGCGCGTGCTCGTGACCGAGCCGACGCATCCGTTCATCGAGTTCTGGTGGCCGCCCGGGCACATCGTCGGCTGGGGCGACACGTTCGTCCACGAGCTGCACCACCTGCTCACCGCGATCGCGGAGGACGGCCCGGTCGGGCCGTACGGGTCGACGCTCGAGGACGGCTATCGCGCGGCGGAGGTCGCAGACGCGATCGGCCGCTCCGCCGTCTCGGGCAACCGCGAGACGATCAGCTACCGCTGAGGTCTGATGGGAAGGTCGGCCGCCGTCGGGGGCGCTCCGGGCCAAGCTGGGCAGTGCCGGCGGTCGTGACGCGTAGCGGCGCTACGCGGCGCGGCGGAACGTGCTGATCCGGCGGCGTGTCTGTGGCGTCATCCGGCCCGGCCGAGTTTCCCGTCAGGCCTCTAACTGAGCGTCAGGCGCAGGAGCGCGCCGCCGCCCTCCGGAGCCTCCGCCGAGACGGAGCCGCCCTGCTGCTCGGCGACCTGCTTCACGATCGCGAGGCCGAGCCCGGAGCCGGGCATCCCGCGCGCCGCCGGCGCACGGTAGAAGCGGTCGAACACGAGCGGCAGGTCGGCCTCGTCGATCCCGCGGCCGTGGTCGCGCACGGTCACCTCGGCGCCGTGCGACCCTGACCTCGATCTCGCCGCCGGGCGGGCTCCACTTGACCGCGTTGTCGAGCAGGTTCCCGACGGCGCGCTCGAGCGCGGTCGGCACCGCGTCGACGACGGACTCCTCGAGCTGCGACTCGATCTTCACCTGCGGGGCTCGCGCGCTGGGCCCGCTCGACGACGTCGCCGACGAGCAGGTCGAGGCGCAGCTCCTCGGGCTCCGGCTGCTGCGCCGTCTCCCGCGCCAGCTCGACGAGGTCGTTGACGAGCGCGGACATCTCCTCGAGCTGCTCGGTCAGGTCCCGCGAGCAGCTGCTCGCGCCGCTCGCCGGTCGGACCGCCGCCGCGGGCGAGCACCTCGATGTTCGTGCGCAGGCTCGTGAGCGGCGTGCGGAGCTCGTGCGAGGCGTCGGCGACGAGCTGGCGCTGTGCGCCGACTGACTGCTCGAGCTCCTCGAGCATCTCGTTGAAGCTGACGGCGAGGCGGCCGAGCTCGTCGTGGCCGGCGACCTCGACACGGCAGGCTCAGGTCGTGCGTCCGCGCCACCTCCTCGGTCGGCGTTGCCGAGCCGGCGCACCGGGCGCGAGCGCCGCCCGCGAGACGATCGCGCCGGCGGCGACCGCGAGCGCGACGCCGCACGCCGCGACGAGCAGTCATCAGGAGCGCGAGCTTGTTCAGCGTGCGGTCGACCTCCTGCGAGCGGCCGCAGCACCTGCACGGCGAGCCCCTGCCCGAGCGGCGCCGTGAGGACGCGGACGTGGACGCCGTCCACGGTCGAGTCGGTCAGGTAGGCGTTCGCGGTGCCGCCGGCGACGAGCTTCGTCTGCTGGTCGACCGGGATCGCGACCGAATACGGCGCGCGAAGGACGGTTCCGTTCGACTGGACGAGCTGGATGAAGGTGTCGCCGCCGCCCTCGCCGAGAGGCGCGAAGAACCGCCCGCCGCCCGGGCGTTCGAACGCGCGCTGGGCCGCCGCAGCGCGGGTCCGCAGCGTTTCGTCGACCTGGCCGCGAAGGTCGTTGCGGACGATCACGTAGACGACCCCGCAGGCGATCGCGATCGCGGCGGCGACCGCAATCGCGACCGCGAGGGTCAGACGCGCGCGCAGGCTCACTGCTCGGGCTCTCGGAGCGCGTAGCCGACGCCGCTCACCGTCTGGATCAGGCGCGGCTCGCCGCCCGCCTCGAGCTTGCGGCGCAGGTATCCGATGTAGACGTCGAGCGAGTTCGAGCCGAAGCCGAAGTCGTAGCCCCAGACCCGTTCGAAGATCAGCGAGCGGGTCAGCACCTGACGCGGGTTGAGCAGGAACAGCTCGAGCAGGTTGAACTCGGTGCGCGTCAGCTCGAGCGGGCGGTCGCCGCGGCGCGACCTCGCGCGTGCTGCGGTCGAGCGAGAGATCGCCGAAGCTGAGCGTGTCGACCTCGCCGCCCGCCGCGCGCCGCAGCAGCGCGCGCACCCGCGCGAGCAGCTCCTCGAGCGCGAACGGCTTGACGAGGTAGTCGTCGGCGCCCGCGTCGAGCCCGGCGACCCGGTCGCCGACGGCGTCGCGCGCCGTCAGCATCAGCACGGGCACGTCGTTCCCGGCGGCGCGGAGCCGGCGGCAGGCCTCGAGCCCGTCCAGCTCCGGCATCAGGACGTCGAGCACGACGGCGTCGGCCGCGCCGCGCTCGCGCAGGAACGCGAGCGCCTCTGCCCCGTCCGCCGCCACCGCGACGTCGTAGCCCCGCGCTGGAGAGTGCGCCCTCGAGCGCCCGGCGGACCGCAGGCTCGTCGTCGACCACGAGGATCTTCACGGCGTTAGTGTGCTGCCTGTACGTGAACGCTGCCTAAGACACCGTTCTTAGCCGCCTCTTAGCAGCGTCTGCTCCCATGAGTGTGTCCCCGACGCTTTCAAGGAGCACCCACACGATGAACCGCAGCCGCAAGATCGTCATCGCCGGAGCCATCGCGCTCGCGGCACTCGGCAGGCGCCGGCGCCGCCGTCGCCGCCTCGCACGCCTGGGGCTCCGACCAGCGCCAGGCCGTGATCAACGACGCTGCCGGCCGCCTCGGCGTCACGCCCTCCGCGCTCCAGAACGCGTTCAAGGGCGCGCTCAAGGATCAGATCGAGGCCGCCGTCACCGCGGGCAAGCTCACGCGCGCCCAGGCCGACGCGATCGAGGCCAAGATCGCCGCCGGCCAGGGCCTCGGCTTCGGCGGCATGGGACGCGGGCCCGGCGGGCCCGGCGGCCTGGGCGGCGGGATGCGCGGCATCCTCGGCCCGAGCCTCGCCGCCGCGACGTCGTACCTCGGCCTGACCGAGGCGCAGATCCGCACCCAGCTCGAGTCCGGCAAGACGCTCGCCCAGATCGCCACGGCGCAGGGCAAGGACCGCCGCGAAGCTCGTCGACGCGCTCGTCACCGCCGAGACCGCACAGATCGCGACGGCCGTTCAGGCCGGGAAGCTGACGGCGGCGCAGCAGACGCAGATCCTCGCCAACCTGAAGCAGCGCGTGACCGACATGGTCAACGGCACCTTCGGGCCCGGGATGCACGCCGGCTTCGGCGGCGGGCCTCACAACGGGTTCAGGCAGGGCTACTTCAGGCAGAGCGCCGAGAGGTCGACGCCGAAGACCGCGTTGTAGGTGAAGCAGCCGCTGTTCGCGGAGACGTAGATCCGGTTCGTGGAGTTGGCGCGCGCCGCCCAGGGGGCGGCGTTCGTCGTTATGTCGGCGTCGAGCCCCGCGTAGGTGCTGTAGCGCTGGCCGTCGAAGAGGAGCGACGCGCTCGCCATCTTCTTGTTGAAGGCGGGGTCGTCGAAGTAGGCGACGTTGTTGTTGTTCGCCGGCTTGATGTTCGTGCCGTCGAGCAGCACGTTGACGAAGTCGGACGGGTCTGCGTAGTCGGCCGCCCAGCCCTCGGTGGTGAAGTCGAACGGCGCGCCCTTGATCCCTTCCTTCTGGATCTGGATCGCCCGCGTGAACTGCTCGACCTGGACGTCGAGGCCGATCGCCTTCAGGTTCTGCTGGTAGATCTGGGCCTGTAGCGGCGCCGGCTCGGTGGTGGAGGTCCAGAGGATTGCCTTGCCGCCGCGCGTGTTGCCCTTCGCGAGCTGCTGCGCCTTGGTGACGTCCTGCGTGGTCTGCTGGAGCGGATAGGCGCTCACGCGCTTGAAGCCGGGCATCCCCGGCGGCAGGATCTGGTCGGTCAGCAGGCCTGCGTAGTAGCCGCCCTGCTCGAGCAGCGCGCTCCGTGAGATCGCCCAGTTGACCGCCTGCCGCAGCTTGACGTTGTCCTTGAACAGCGGTCTCGACGTGTTCATCGCGAGGTACTGGACGCTGAGCTGCGGCTCGACCCAGAACCGATCCTTGTTCACGCCGTACTTGTCCGAGATCGTCTTGTAGTTCGTCGGCGGGACGCCGCTCGCCGCATAGTCGGCCGTCCCCGAGGAGACGTCCTGCTCGATCACGACCGGTGTGTTGCCGATCTTGTAGTCGATCTCGCTCAGGTTGTGCGGGCGCGGGCCCGTGTAGTAGCGGTTGCGCATCAGCGTGATCGAGTTGTTGGGGATGCGGTCGGCGATGTAGTACGGGCCGCACGAAGCGGGCGCGTCGACCCCGTTCGGGTTGTGGTCGGCCGCGAGCGCGGGGTTGACCGCCTGGAAGAACGGCATCGCGAGCCGGGCGAGCAGGTCGGGGCCCGGGGCCGTGAGCGTGATCGCGAGCTTGTCACCGTCCACCACCACGCCGGACAACGTCTTGGCCTTGCCGGCGAAGACGTCCTGCGCGCCGACAACGTCGGAGAGGAAGGCCTGCGCGGGCGACTGCAGCGTCGGGCTCGCATCGCGGTTGAGCGCGTCGGCGAAGCTCTGCGCGGTCACCGGCTGGCCCGTGTCGAAGCGATAACCCTTGCGGATCGTGAAGGTGTAGGTCTTGCCGCTGTTCGAGATCGTCGGGAAGGCCTTGGCGACCTCGGGCTGGAGCTGGGAGCTCGCGGCGCCGTTCCGGTCGGGGTAGTTGAGGAGCTTGCAGCCGACCGCGTACTGGATCTCCCAGCCCGTGGTGAGGTAGTCGAGGGCAGGATCGGTGTAGTCGACGTCGGTGGTGAGCTCGACGACGTAGGTGCCGCCGACCGCCGCCGGTGTGGTGGTCGCGCCCGTCGTCCCGCTCGCTGACTTCTTGCCGCCACAGCCGGCTGCGAACAGGAGCGCGGCGCCGACGAGAGCCGCGAGCGACCACAGGCCGACTCTTCTCACCGCGGCGTTCACGCGCGCAACGATACAGCCGCTCTCAGCGCGACCACGAACACAAGCGTGAACGTGAGCGCCACCGCCAGAAACGCCGCCTCGCGCCCGTCGAGCGCCCTGCCGAGCACGAGCGCGCGCAGAGCTACTCCGAGCGGCACGCCGACGATCCAGGCGAGGAGCAGCGTGCGAACGGAACGCCTGCGATAGGTGCGAAAGAGGAGCGCGGCGGCGAACCAGCCCGCGAGGAGCGGGAGGGCATCCCGGGCGAGCCCGGCCGCGGAGACGGTGCCGTCGTGCGAGAGCAGCCCCACGATCGAGAAGAGAACGAGCGCAGCGCCGTCGGCGACTGCGAGCACCCACGGCGGCCGGTTCGGGGTCACCGTCAGACGCACGGCGCTCAGGCTAGCGCAGCGGCAAAGTGACCCGGAAGGTGGTCCCTGCGCCGGGCTCCGAGCTCGCCGACGCCGTGCCGCCGTGGGCCTCGGCGACGGCCGCGACGATCGAGAGGCCGAGGCCGACACCGCCGCTCGCGCGCGAGCGGGAGGCATCCGCGCGATAGAAGCGCTCGAACACGCGCCCGGCGTCCTCCTCGTTCAGCCCCGGCCCGGAGTCCTTCACCTCGAGCACGGCGTCGCCGTTCACGCTGGCGAGACTGACCTCGACCGGAGCGCCGGCCGGGGTATGGGCACGGACGTTGGAGAGCAGGTTGTCGACGACCTGCCGCAGCCGGTCGCGGTCACCGGTCACGACGGTGTGCTGGGCATGGAGCTCGATCTCCCGGTCGGGCTCGACGGTGCGGGCGGTCTCGACGGCGTCCCCGACGACGCGCTCGAGGTCGACGTCGGTTCGCTCGAGCGGCCGGCCCTCGTCGAGCCGGGCCAGCAGGAGCAGGTCGTCGACGAGCAGGCTCATGCGCTCCGACTCGCGGCTGATCCCGGTCATCGCGCGCGCGAGGTCGTCGGGCCGCTGGTCGGCGCCGCGCCCGAACAGCTCCGCGTAGGCGCGCACGGCCGTGAGCGGAGTGCGCAGCTCGTGGGAGGCGTCGGCGACGAAGCGGCGGAGCTTCCGCTCGGACGCCTCGCTCGCCCGGAAGGCCGACTCGATCTGGCTGAGCATCGCGTTCAGCGCGAGCCCGAGGCGGCCGACCTCGGTGCGCTCGTCCGCGCGCTCGACCCGGCGGGAGAGGTCGCCCGCGGCGATCGCGCCCGCGGTCTCCTCGATCGCGACGAGCGGCCTCAGCCCGAGGCGCACGACCCAGAGCCCGAGCAGGGCGATCGCGACGAGCACCGCAAGGGTCACGAGCAGCTCGATCAGGAGCAGCTGGTGGAGCGTGCTGTCGACCCCGCTCAGCGAGGTCGCGATGATCAGGAGGTAGTTGCTCTCCTGCGGCTCGATCGAGGCGCGTACCCGGTAGCGGCTGCCCCCGCTCTGCGCCGCGGTGGTGAAGTAGACGACGCGGTCGCCGCCCTGCGGGCCGGCGGCGGGCAGCGTGATCGCGGCGGGCAGCCGCGGCGGAGGCGGGGTCTTCTGCTGCGAGAACTGCGGGATCGCACCGGAGGTGAGAACGGTTCCGTCCAGCTTCCGCACCTGGATGTAGGCGCCCGGAGCGGCGGCGGTGAGCGCGTCGATACCTCCTCCAGGCCCGCCTCCCGAGCCGGGCCCTTGCTGGAAGAGCGCGTGCTCGACACCGAGGTGCGCCGCGTCGAGCGTGACGTCGGTGCGATGGATCAGGAACGAGTTGAGAGACGCGTAGGTGGCGACACCCGCCACGACCAGGCCGACGCCGGTGAGCACGATCACCCCGAGCACGAGCCGCGTCCGCAGCGACAGCCGCGCGAGCATCTACTTCGATCCGGCTTCGAGCATGTAGCCCGCCTGCCGCACCGTTCGGATCAGCGGCGGGCCGGCGGCGTCGAGCTTCTTCCGGAGGTAGCTCACGTAGGTCTCGACGACGTTCGAGTTGCCGCCGAAGTCGTAGCGCCAGACGTTCTGGAGGATCTGCCCCTTCGAGAGCACGCGGCGCGGGTTGAGCATGAAGTAGCGCAGGAGGGAGAACTCGGTCGCGGTCAGCTCGATCGAGGTCTTCGCCCTGAACACCTCGTGGCGCCCCTCGTCGAGGGTGAGGTCCTCGAACCGGAGCACGTCGCCCGGCAGGTCGCCGGCGGTGCGGCGGAGGATCGCCTGGATCCGGGCGACGATCTCGGCGAGGCTGAACGGTTTCGTGACGTAGTCGTCGCCGCCGGCGCGGAGCGCCTCGACCTTGCTCTCGGTCGAGTCCTTGGCGGTGAGGAAGAGGACGGCGCTCTTGCAGCCGAGCGAGCGCAGGCGGCGCCCGACCTCGATCCCCTCGATGTCGGGGAGCATCCAGTCGAGCACGATCAGGTCGGGCTCCACGGCGGCGACCGAGGCGAGCGCGTCGCGGCCGTTGTACACCTCGTCGACCTGGTAGCCCTCGTACCGGAGCGCGGTCGCGACAGCGTCGACGATCGACTGCTCGTCGTCGACGACGAGGATCCGGTGCCCGTTCGCGTTCGCGCTCATGGTCGAACCGTGCCACAGATTCCTGTGAACCGCCTGAGAATCAGGCGGCGAGCTCTTCCCGCTCGTCCTGCTCGATGCTGAGCGGCTTGGGCAGCGGCTGCGAAGCGAGGCGGAACGGGACCCGCATCACCCAGGTGAGGAGGGCGACGAGGCCGACGACGAGAACGGCGTTGAGGATGACGACGGTGGTGAGTGACATGGTGGCTCCTTGGTCGTTGGTTACCGACCCAGGAGACCACCGTGGCTTTGGATGCCGATTGGAGCCGGCTGTGAATTCCGTAAGAGCCGTTACGTGAAGATGATCTCCCCGCCGCCCGCGAGCTCGTAGAACTCGCCCACGGTCAGCACCTTCTCGACCTGCGGCACGAAGTCGTCCGTCGTCAGCCCGAACATGTCGACCGTCGCCTTGCAGGCGTAGAGGTGCGCGCCCGAGTCGGCGATCAGCTCGATGAACTCCGGCACCGGCGGGATGTCGAGCTTCTCCATCTTGCGGGCCATCATCTTCGTCGCCATCCACGACATCCCCGGGATCACGCCGACGAGCGACGGGATGTGCATGCCGGGGTTGCCGACCGTCGCGACCTTGATCTTCGCGAAGCGGTCCTTGCGGATCGCGTCGAGGCCGAAGAACGTGAAGAAGATGTCGGCCTCGATGCCCTCCATGCGGGCGCCGTTGGCCATGATCAGGCCGGGGTAGATCCCCTCGAGCGAGCCCTTCGAGATCACGATCGCGACCTTCTCGATCGTGGTCGGCTCGGGAACCGCCGCCTGGGGCCGTTCTGCCAGTTCGGTCATCGCCGTGCTCCTTCCTAGATGCAGCCGTGCGGCTTGGGGATGCCGCCGATCTTGGCGGCGAGCTTGGCCGGGCCCTTGGGGAAGAGCTCGTAGAGCTCCTTGACCGGGACGCCCGACTCCTTGCCGAGCGCGCGGATCGAGGGCGCCGTGCCGGTCTGGAGGTAGCGGTCGCGCATGAAGCGTCACGACGAGCCAGTGCCGGTCGGTGAGCTCGGGGATCCCGTTCTCGCGCGCGATCGCCTGGGCGATCGCCTCGTTCCACTGGTCCGGGTTGGTGAGGAAGCCCTCGGCGTCGACGTCGACGGGGGCGTCGGCGATCATCGTGGTGGTCATTTCCGTCCTCCTTCGGCTAGGCGACGCGCTGCTTCCCGGTGGTCGGCATCGCGGAGCCGACGCCCGGGATCTCGTGCCCGGGCAGGAGCGCGTGCCAGTAGAACCACTGGAACATCAGCTTCCCGAGGTGGTTCAGCCGCGACTCGCGCAGCAGCGGCAGCGGGCCGAGCGCGGTCGGGAAGCGGCCGGGCAGCGGCTCGGTCTCGTAGTTGAAGTCGATCAGCAGCGCCTTGTGGAAGCCGGTCTCGACGAAGCAGTTCGCGTGCCCGTCGAAGGAAGCCTCGAGCTCCTCGCCGGCCAGGTAGCGCGCGACGTTCCCGTCGAGCAGCTCGCCCTCGAAGTGCGTGACCGACCCGGCCTTGGAGGTGGGGATGTCGGCGGCGTCGCCGAGCGCGAAGACGTTCTCCTTCGCGCCTGTCTGCAGGGTGTGCGGGTCGGTCGGGACAAAGTCGAGCGCGTCGCCGAGCCCGGGCGAGCGCCCGACGTAGGCCGCGCCGCCGTGGAGCGGCACGGTCACGAGGAGGTCGAACGGGAGCTCGCGGCCGTCGTAGGAGACGAGCTTGCCGCCGGCGCCGTCCACCTCGCCCGCGCTGAACTCGGTCACGAGCTCGACCTCCTTCTCCACGAGCAGGTGGGTGAGGTGCTTGGAGGCGATCGGCTTGGTGAAGCACCCGTCGAGCGGCGTCGAGAGCACGAGCTCGGTCTTCGCGCGCACGCCTCGCTCGCGCAGGAACCAGTCGGCGAGGAAGGTGAACTCGATCGGCGCGACGGGGCACTTGATCGGCATGTCGGCGATGTTCACGACGAGCCGGCCGCCGTCGAAGCGCGCGAGCGCCTCGCGCAGCGCCACCGCGCCCTCGAGGTCGTAGAAGGTGAAGACGCGCTCCAGCCAGCCCTCACCGGTCAGGCCCTCCGTCTCCTCTGGCATGCAGGCGGACGCCGCTCGCGACGACGAGCGCGTCGTAGGGAAGAGCCGTGCCGTCGGCCAGGTGGACGCGATCGGCGTCCAGGTCCACGCTCTCGATCTCGCTCTCGTGGAACTCGATTCCGCCGTGGAGCTGGCGGCGCCGCGGCCTCACGATCTCGTCGGGGTCGGCGAGGCCGAAGGGCACGAAGAGGAGGCCCGGCTGGTAGAGGTGAACGTCGTCGCGGTCGACGACGTGGAGCTCGGCCTCGTCCCGGCCGAAGCGGCGGCGCAGGCGGTTTGCGGTCAGCGTGCCCCCGGTGCCTCCGCCGAGGATCACGATCCGCTTCACCGGATCTCGACCTCGATCTCCACGGGCACGTCGAGGGAGGCGGAGACGAGGCAGGTCGCCTCGGCCTTCGCCGCGAGCTCGCGGGCCTGGGCCTCCTCCTCGGGATCGACCTCGAGGACGAGCCGGAGCAGCAGCCGCGTGAAGCCGAAGCGCCCGTCGTCGCGACGACCCGCGACCCCGTCGCCGTGGACCTCGAGGCCCGCGTACGAGAGGCCGGCCTTCTCGGCGAGCCCGGTGAAGGTGACGGCCAGGCACGAGGCGGCCGCGCCCACGAAGAAGTCTTCGGGGCTCCAGGTCGCAGGATCCACGCCGAGGAACTCGGGCGGCGGTGCAACGGCGATTCCCGGCTTCCCGTTGACCTTGGCCACGACGCGCCGCCCGCCGGTCCACTCGACCGAGAGCGGGAAGTGGAACTCCTTGACGCGCACCGCGGCGTTCATCACGACTCCAGCTTCGCCCCGGCGATGAGCGGAGACAACCGCGGATCAGCGGAGACGCATTGCGGGAAAACCGTCATGACACGCTCTCGACCGGGGTCAGCCCGTCGAGGAACCGTCCGACCACGGCCGGCGGTAGCGCACCGACGAACTCCGACACGACCTCGCCGTTCCTGAACGCCTTCACGGCCGGGATCCCCTGGACCTCGTACTCGATCGCGAGCCGCTGGTTCGTGTCGACATCGAGCTTCGCGAGCTCGAACTGCCCGGCACGGGCCTCGGCCTCGCGCTCGAGCACGGGGCCGAGCATCCGGCACGGACCGCACCAGGCGGCCCAGAAGTCGACCACGACGGGCACCTCGAAGGAGCGCTCGATCACGTCGCGCTGGAAGGTGTCGCTTGTCACATCCATGGTTCTGTTCCTCTCTATGGTGGTGTTGCCGGATTCATCATGTACAACTATACAACTGGATAGTTTATTCCGAGGAGGAACCTTTGGCGCTTCCCCATCCAGTCCCCAACGAGCTCGCCGAGCTGATCGCGCGGCGCTTCCGCGTGATCGGCGAGCCGATGCGGATCAGGCTGCTCGACCTCCTGCGCGACGGCGAGGCGACCGTGGGCGAGCTGAGCGCTGCGCTCGGCGCGTCCCAGCAGAACGTCTCGAAGCACCTCGCGGTGCTTGCGGACATCGGCATCGTCGGCCGCCGCAAGGACGGGAACCGCGTGTACTACGCGGTCGTCGACGAGGGCGTGTTCGCCCTCTGCGAGGACGTCTGCGGCTCTCTTCAGCGGCAACTCGCCGCACTCGACGAGCTCGTGCGCGGAACGCACGCCTGACCGCGCCGCTCGAAGGCTACGCGCAGTTGTTGTTCAGCGTGGTCACGGTGACCTCGGTCGAGTCGCCCGTCCAGGCCAGGTACGTGGACTGCACGACGTAGTAGTACGTCGTCGTGTACGCAAGGGCCGGATCGGCGTCGGTGTAGGTCACCTTGTTCTTGCCGAGCGTCGCGATCGTCGCGTACGGGCCACCGCTCGTGGTCGCGCGCTCGACCGCGACGCCGGTCGCGAAGCCGGAGATCGTCTTCGTCCAGTTGATCGAGATCCGCACGGGCTTGTTCCGCCTACAGTTGACCTGCGCCGCCGACACGCCCGTCGGAGGCGCGAGGCTCGCACTCGACACCGTCATCGGACCGGCTCCGACCGACGAGGCGAACGACGCGAGCGCGAGCGAGCACGTCGAGAGCGCGACGACCATGACAGCGCCTCCGATCAGGAGTCGGGGGCCGGCCGCCGCGGAAGCATGCGTCGTGCACACGATGAAACTACGTGGTCGGCCGCCGGCGTATCACGCCGACACGGCGAGAAAGGGCGTCCGTCAGCCCCCAGAGATGGGCCAGAGCCAGCAGAGCCAGCACGATCGGCGCGACGACGACGGCGGCCACGTGGACTGCTGGGCGGCGCAGCCAGTTGATCGCGTAGCCGCCGTATGGAATCACGAAGCCGAGCCGCCACGCAGTCCGGCCGGTCAGCCTCGCCGTCCACGGGTCCCGCCAGTTGTTGGCGTCACCCTGCGTCTGGATCACCGGGTGAGGGCCGGGCCGCAAGACACGGATCACGCGGTGCGTCTCGACCTGGTGGGAGCCGAACGGCAGGCGGTAGGTGATCACCTGACCGGCCCGAACCTCCGAAACGGGCTCGGGCCGGACGATGATCAGGTCTCCGGGAGCGAAGGTCGGTCGCATGCTGCCCGAGAGGACCGTCACCGGCCGGTACCAGCCGAGGTGGGGCAGGACCGCGAGAAGGATGAAGGCCCCGATGGCACCGGTTGCCAGAGCCGTCGGGGTGACTCGGACAAACCGGTGCGGCGGGCGGGCTCCACCGGCCCGCGCGACGAGGACTAGCAGGCCCGCGGCCGCCGGGACCCCGACCCAGGCGAGCAGCCCACCCCACTCGATCACGAGGGCCGTGATCGCGCAGAGCACCAGCCCCACGAGGCCGAGCTCCGCGCGGACGACCAGCCCGGTCATCCGCGCAGAGCTCCGGCCGGCGACGGGTTGTTCCAGCACAGGCGTTACCCCTCCGCCTACTTGCTGGTACCCGCGCGCTGGACACCGACGAAGGCGTACGAGATGGACGACGACAGCCCCTGGAGGGTGTTGCCGGCCACACTCGGCAGCGTCAGCGTCACGCGAAGGTGATCGGTGGCGCCGGTCGTCAGCGAGGTCAGGTTCGAGAGCGCAATGTTCGCGCCGATGACCGCCCTCGAGGCGAGGACGGACGAGGTGGTGCCGCCACACGTGTAGGTGTAGGGCGGCCCCGCCTCGGTCCAGGGAACCGAGCACGCGTCGATCACCATCTGCAGGCCGTTGGTCGCGTCGGTGTCGAGCAGGGAGCTCGGCGACGCAGTCGTCGTCAGCTGGATCGACGAGAGGTTGTCCGCACTGGCCGAGCCGTTGTTGATCAGGTCGACGGCGCGCTCGAGCGTGTCGCCCGGCACGACGTTGGACGCTCCGATGGTCAGCCTGTTCGCCGGCCCCGTCGCGCCCAGCGTGATCGAGACCGTGCCCGACTGGATCGACTGGCTCGCCGAGGTCGAGCTCGTGAACGTCGCGAAGGTCCCGAGACCGGCGAGGCTGGCCGCCGCACCGAGAACCGCGAATGACGCAACTAGACGTTTGAACATTTCCGGTTAGCTCCTCTCATGCCGCAGAACTACTGGCGACAGATTCGGCGGCGACCGGAGCGCGCCGCTCACCCTTTACGGGGATGCGGCCCGAGTCTCACGAATCCTTCAGAATTCCCGCGGGCCGGGCTCAGGGCACGAAGCGATACCCGACACCCCGAACGGTCTGGATCCTCCGCGGACGGGGTGGATCGGCCTCGATCTTTCGACGGAGCTTCGAAATGTGCGCCTCGCAGCTGTGCTCGTCGCCGACGTGGTCGCTGCTCCAGAGATGCCGCATCAGCTCACGACGCGTCACCGTCTGTCGGGGCCTGGTCGCAAGGAGCTGCAGCAGCCTGAGCTCCGAGGGGGTGAGCTGAACGCGACGGCCGTCGACCTCGACCACGCGCTCCGCAAAGTCGATCCTGAGCGCGCCAACCTCGAGCACGGCGCTGCCGGCGTCTTCGAGATCGAGCTGGCGGCGGCGAATGATCGCCTGAACTCGACCGACCAGCTCGGCAGCGGAGAACGGCTTGGTGACGAAGTCGTCCGCGCCCGCATCCAGCCCCTCGAGGAGATCTGCCTCGGTGTCCCTGGCCGTCAGCATGATCACCGGGACTGTGCTGGTCTCGCGGAGGCGGCGGCACCCCTCGACCCCGGAGAGCCCCGGCAACATCAGGTCGAGGATGATCACGTCGAGTGTCTCGCTCGCCGCGATCTCCAGCATCCGCTCGGCGTTCCCGGCTGCCGTCACGGCGAAGCCCTCCCGCTGAAGCGCATAACTGACGGCTCGCAGGAGCGTCGGCTCGTCGTCGACCACGAGGACGCGGTGCCCGCTCACGCAGCACGCTCGCGTCGAGCCGCAGTGAGGGTGATGCGGACGGTCGTTCCGACGCCTGTCTGGGAAACGAGGTCGATCTCACCGCCCATGAGGCTCACCACCTGCCGCGCAATGGCGAGACCGAGGCCGAACCCGCTGACTCCCTCGCTGCTCGCTCGGTAGAAGCGCTCGAACACATGCGGCCGATGCGCCGCGGAGATGCCCGAGCCGGTGTCTTCGACCTCGATCATCACGTGAGTGCGATCCGTGTCCCGGGCCCTCAGCACCACCGAGCCCGACGTCGTGTGCGAGAGCGCGTTCGCCGTCAAGCTCATCAGTGCCTGTTCGAGAAGATCCGTGTGGCCCCGGGCCACGAGCTCGGCGGCACACTCGATCTCGATGGGAACGGACGCTCGCGGCAAGAGCGCGCCGCGCACTCTCTCGAGCACCGGCCGCAGCAGGATGCTCTCTGCCCTGGGGCTCTCCTGGTCGGCCTCTGCCCGGGCCAGGACGAGCAGCGCCTGCATGACGCGCGTGAGCCGGGCGGCCTCGAGCTCGATGTAGCCGAGGAACTCGTCGCGGTCGGCCGGCACGTCCTTCGCCCCGGTCTGAAGCATCTCGACCGACGTGACGATGGCGGCGAGAGGCGTCCGGAGCTCGTGGGCCGCGTTCGTCGCGAATTCGCGCTGGGCCCGTTCCGTCCGCTCCCGCGTGGACTCGTCGGTCACGACGAGGATTGCAGTGTCGTCGCCTCTCGGCGGAATCCCGGACAGGGCCAGAGTGGTCTCGTCCGTGGGGCTGAAGCGCAGCTGGGCCGGCGCACGCGAGTGAAAGAGCCCGCCCGCGAAACTTCTCAGCGATACGTCGGCCCAGGGCTCAGGGAGTTTCGCTCCGACTATGGCGCCGTCGCCGAGGAGGCGCCGAGCCGAGCCGTTTGCGTACTCGGTCAGGAGATCACCGTTGACGAGCAGCACACCGTCGTGGAGTCGGTCGAGAAGGCCTTCGAGCTGTCGACGATCAGCTTCGAGTGTCTCGACGAGGGTGCTCAACCTGACCCGCATCGCCTCGATCGAGCGGCCGAGGCTGCCGACCTCATCGGGAAACCGAGAGCGGACGCCCTGAGAGAAATCCCCGCCCTCGATGGCCTTTGCCGCCTGCGCGAAACGGTCGAGCCGCCGGGCGATCAGGGTCGCGATCAAGAGGCCGATCGCCGCGCCGACCAGGACGGCCCAGAGCACCGATGCCGTGAACTCGTTGCGAACGATCCCGAGCTGGGTGCGGAGCTCGGGACGCAGTGAGTAGCTGACCAGCTCGCCCCCGAGCCCTCCGCGAAGCCGGAGCCCGATCGCGAAATAGTCGCCGTCCGAACTCCCCGAGACGAACCGGCCGCCCGCGACCGCCGCAGCGAGCGCTGCCCTGCCCCGCGGGACCTGCGCCCACGGGACTCCGTTCGAGACGGGATCGCTGATCAGACGGCCGCTGTTGTCGAAGACGTAGAGCGAGAGGCCGCGCTGCCTCGCGAGCGCCCTCGTCTGCAGGCGCAGGTCGTCCCGGCTCGGCGACTTCTTCAGGACCTCCGCAGCCGACACCGCATTACCGGCGGCCAGGTCCTGCGCGTACCGCTTGAAGGCGTGCTCGGAGCGGCTCGAGAGGACCTGAACGACCGAAAGCGCAGACGCGGCAGCCACGAACGCGAAGGCTGCCGCCAGCCACCACCGCATGCCGAGCATTCGCATCCTGTGATTATCGGAATCACACCCGACGTTCAGGAGTGCGAATTCAGACCGGCCCGGCCCGGGACCCGGGCGCCTAGCGGGCGAGTGGCTTGCGGCCGCGCGTGTCGAGGTGGAGCAGGGCGTAGAGCGGGCAGGAGCCCATCGCGGCCGTGGCGAGCATGATCACGGCGATCGCGAACAGGACGATGCCGAGGATCGAGCCGGCGCCGACGACGAACGCGAGGACGATCGCGAGCGGCGCGACGACGAAAGCGCGGAGGCCGCGGTCGAGGTTGCTCATGTTCCTGGACATCTCGTGCTCCTTCGGTTGCGGTGCGGGTCAACTGCTACTATACAACTATACAACTGTTGAGTGTATTCCAAGGAGGCAGAGCTTGTCACTTCCCCATCCCGTCCCGAACGATCTCGCCGAGCTGATCGCCCGGCGCTTTCGCGTGATCGGCGAGCCGATGCGGATCCGGCTGCTCGACCGCCTGCGCGACGGCGAGGCGACCGTGAACGAGCTGACCGAGGCGCTCGGCGCGTCGCAGCAGAACGTCTCGAAGCACCTCGCCGTGCTCGCCGACGTCGGCATCGTCGGCCGCCGCAAGGACGGGAACCGCGTCTACTACTCGGTGATCGACGAGAGCGTGTTCGCGCTGTGCGAGGACATCTGCGGCTCCGTGCAGCGGCAGCTCACCTCGCTGAACGAGCTGATGGGGACGGCGAGCGAGTGACGACCGTCGCCGCGAAGCTCCCCGGGACCGTCGCGATCGAGCACCCGGAGGCCGTCGGCCCGGTCGGCCGGCTCGGCCGCTGGACCGCGGATCACGTCCGCGCCGTCGCGATCGCCTGGGCCGTGATCGCGGTCGGGCTCGGCTTCTTCGCGCCCAGGGTCGAGACCGCGCTCTCGGGCGCGGGCTGGCAGGCGAACGGCTCGGAGTCGGTGCAGGCGCGGCAGCTGATCCAGGCCAACTTCGGCGGGCTCTCGAGCTCCGCGCTGATGGTCGTCGTCCACTCGCCCGGCCAGACGGCGTCCGATCCCGCGTTCAGGGCGACCGTCGCCCGCGTCGAGCAAGTGCTCCACACGAGCCCGAAGGTCGCCACCGTCGTGGCGCCGCGGGCCGGCTCGACGATCTCCGCCGACGGCCACACGGCGATCGTGATGGCCGGCGCGAAGGGCGACCCGACCGCGATGGTCGCCGTCGCCGACAAGCTGAAGTCGAAGCTGCAGGCGGCCGGCGCCTCCGGCGTCACCGTCTCGCTCACCGGCGCCTCCGGGATGTGGAGCGACTTCAACACCGCCAACCGCACGGCGATGATGAAGTCCGAGCTGTTCAGCTGGCCCGTGACGCTCGCGATCCTCGTGCTCGCGTTCGGCTCGCTCGTCGCCGCGGGGCTGCCGCTGATGCTCACGATCCTCGGCCTCGTCGCCTCCGCCGGCCTCCTCTCGCTGCTCACGCACGGTTTCGAGATCTCGATCTGGGCGATGAACTTCGCGCTCATGTTCGCCCTCGCGCTCGGGATCGACTACGCGCTCTTCGTCGTCAACCGCTTCCGCGGCGCCTATTTCGGCTCGAAGCTGGACGCGCGCGACGCGGTCGCCGTGACGATGGACACGGCCGGCAAGGCCGTGCTCTTCTCCGGCGTGACGGTGCTGATCTCGCTCTCCGCGGTGATGCTCGTCCCGAGCCCGGCGTTCCGCTCGATGGCCCTCGGGATCATGCTCAGCGTGCTCTTCGTCCTCGCGGCCACGCTGACGCTGCTGCCCGCCGTGCTCGCCAAGCTCGGCCCCCGGATCGACGCGCTCCCGCTCAAGTGGGTGCACTCCGGCGAGCACCGCTCGGCGGCGTTCGCCGCGCTGGGGCGAGCGGCTCTGGCGCCACCCGCAACCTGTACGGCCCCGCGGCGACGCTCGTGCTCGTCATCCTCGCCCTGCCGATCATCGGGCTGAAGACGGGGATGCCGTCGATCAAGGTCGTGCCGAAGCAGCGACTCCTCGCGAGTCGGCTACGCGCAGGTGCAGCAGGCATTCGGAGCCGGCGCACCCGGCACGCTGCAGATCGTCGCGCCCCGCCGCGACGCGACGGCCGTCGCGACCCTCGCCCGCCGCGACCCGGGGATCGCATCGCGTCTCGGCGCCACAGCCGGGCGGCGGCGGGCTCGCGCTGATCCAGGCGACCCCGAACGCGGACCCGTCGAGCCCGGCCGTCGGCCACACGATCGACCGGCTCCGGGCGGCGCTGCCCACGCAGGCGCTCGTCGGCGGAGCCGCGGCCGAGAACCACGACCTCGAGCGGGCGCTCGCCGCGAAGACGCCGCTCGTGATCGGGATCGTGCTCGTGCTCGGCTTCCTGCTCCTGCTCGTCGCGCTGCAGGCGCCGCTGATCGCCGCGCTCGGCGTCGCAACGAACCTGCTCGCCGTCGGCGCCGCCTTCGGCGTCGCCCGGCTCGTGTTCCAGAACGGCCACGGCGCGGGCTTCCTCGGCTTCGAGCCGCAGGGCTTCCTCGACGCGTGGGGACCGGTCTTCTTCTTCGCGATGATCTTCGCGATCTCGATGGACTACACCGTGTTCCTGCTCTCCTCGGCCAAGGAGCACTACGACCGCTCCGGCGACCCGCGCGACGCGTCGATCAACGGCCTCGCCCACTCCGGGCGCGTGATCTTCGCCGCGGCCGCGGTGATGGTCGCGGTGTTCTTCACCTTCGCTCTCTCCGGCCCGCTCCCGCCCAAGGAGATGGGCGTGATCCTCGGCGTCGCCGTCCTGCTCGACGCGATGCTCGTCCGCCTGATCCTGATCCCGACGCTCCTGCGGGTGTTCGGGCACGCGGCCTGGGCCTGCCCTCGCTGGCTCGACCGGATCCTGCCCGACGTGAAGTTCGGGCACTCGTGATGCTCGAGCTCTGGCAGACCGAGTGGTGCCCGGCCTCGCACCGCGTGCGCGAGCGCCTCACCGAGCTCGGGATCGACTACCTGACGCGCCAGGTCCCGGTCGACAAGGAGCAGCGAACCGCGCTCCACGCCGCGACCGGCTCCGACGTGATCCCGGCCCTCGTGCTCGATGACGCCTCCGCGCTCGTGGGCGAAGAGGCGATCGACGCCTGGCTCGACGCGCACGTCGCCGAGCCGCCCGGCGCCGAGGAGCACCGGCTCAAGGCGGCCAAAGCGGCCCGCCGCTACCTGGAGGAGGAGTGCGAATGCTTGCAACCGGCTACTCACTGAGCGCCACGACGGAGCTCCCGTTCGCCGACGCGCTCGAGCGCGTGCGCGGCGCGCTGAAGGACAACGGCTTCGGCGTCCTGTGCGAGATCGACGTCCGGGCCACGCTGAAGGAGAAGCTCGGCGTCGAGGGCGAGCCCTACGTGATCCTCGGCGCCTGCAACCCGCCTCTCGCCCACCGTGCGCTCGAGGCCGAGCCCGACCTCGGCGTGCTGCTGCCCTGCAACGTCGTCGTCTACGTGCGCGACGGGGACACGCACGTCTCCGCCGTCGACGCCGAGCGGATGCTCTCGATCGTCGGCAACGACGAGCTCTCGCCGGTCGCCGCAGAGGTACGCGCCCGGCTGGCGGCTGTGGTCGAGCTCGCCGTCTCGCAGTAGCTCGTGGGCGCAGTCGCGGCGCTCGTCGCCCTACTCGCCTTCGGGCGGCTCATGTCGTCCGAACGGTGGCCACGACTCGATTCCACGCGTGAGCGCTGGCGGCGCTTCGAGCCCCGCGCGAAGGCCTACGTCCGGTCGGCGCCGGGCACCTACGTCTACCTGTTCGTCCTGCTGATCACGACCTGGGTGCTTCAGACATCGAGTGGGACGATCGCGCGGCAGCTCCTGCTCGAGCGGAGCACGAACCTCCACCAGCTCGCCGGCGACCCGGTACGCGTGCTCGTCGCCAGCGCTTTCTGGGTCTCGGGCGCCTGGGAGCTTCTTGCCTGGCTGGGTCTCTTCACGCTCGTCGTCGCCCCCGTCGAGCACTGGATCGGGACCGCCCGCACCGCGGCCGCCTTCTTCGCCGGCCACCTCGGCGCCACCCTCGTCGCGGCAGCCGGCCTCTGGGGGGCCATCCGCGCCGGCCTCGTCTCCTCGTCCCTGAGCCAGGCTGCCGACGTCGGCGCCAGCTACGGGTTCCTCTCTGTCGCAGCCCTACTGACCTACAGGCTCCAGCCGAAACGCCGGCCGGTCTACGCGGGGCTGCTCGCCGCGACCGTGACCGCGGCCCTCGCGCTCGATCCGAGCGTCACCAGCGTGGGCCACCTGCTCGCGCTCGCGATCGGCTTTGCGTGCTATCCCCTCGTTCGGTCCCGTGTGACCGGCAACGCCTAGGGCACCCAGCGCTCGGCCAGCGGCGTGACCTGGAGCTCGTGCGTCGCTCCGCGCGCACCCTGGTCGGCGAGAAAGAGGACTGCGGAGGCGAGCTCTCGCGGATCGGCGAGCGCGGCTGTCGGCTGACCGGGCGGGCCGCCCGCGAGCGGCTCGATGCCGGCGTCGACGATCAAGAGCGCGACGTGGATCCCGTGCCCGCGCAGCTCGAGCGCCGAGGCCTGGGTGATCGCCCTGACACCGAAAGCCCCGGCGGCCCAGAGGCCCCGGCCCGCGGCGGCACGGCGGGAGGAGCCGCCCGTGACCTGGATCGCGGTCGCGGGCGTGCCCTGCTCGAGCAGGAACGCGCCCGTGGCCGAGAGGAACGCGAAAGCGGCGCGGGCCGGCGCGGCGGCCCATGCGTCGAAGGCCTCCGGCGCCGCCTGGGCGATCTCGCCGCCCCCGAAGGGGCCGCTTCGATCGCCCCCGTAGGCCGAGGCGGCGTTCACGACCAGGTCGATCCCACCGTGAGCGGCCGCCGCCTGCTCCAGCACCTGCCTCACGCTCGCCTGATCCGTGACGTCCCCGCGCAGGGCGAGCGCCCCCGAGGCCGTGACGCCCTCGAGCGTCGCCTCGGAGCGCGCCACTCCCGCCACGGCCCAGCCGCCGTCGCGCAGCAGCTCGATCACGGCCCTGCCGAGATTCCGGGCGCCGAACACGACGGCGCTGCGGCGGCGTTCCTCGCTCCCGCTCATCCGCCCGTCACACTACCCCTCCAGGTCCCGCGGCTTGACGAACTCGACGAGCTCCGCCGTCCCGGCCGCGAGCCCGCTCCAGCTCCCGGTGAAGGAGAGAGTCGCAAGCGCCCCGGTCGGGAACTTGCCCATCACGGCGTCCGGCCGCGCGTCGGCGCCGACGAGATACACGGCCAGATCCTGGATCGCCGGCTGGTGGCCGATCAGCATCACCGACTCGACGCTCCCCCGGAGCTCGCGCAGCATCACGAGCAAGTCCGCGGCCGGGGCACCATAGAGGCCGTCTTCGATCCGGGTCTCGACCTTCCCGGCCAATCCGTCCGCGATCGCCTCGAGCGTCTCGCGGGTGCGCATCGACGAGGAGCAGAGGACGAGCGTCGGCGCGATGCCCCTCGCGCGCAGATGGTCGGCCATGAGCGCCGCGGCGCGGCGTCCCCGGGGTGCGAGCGGCCGATCGTGATCGGCCAGGGCCGGGTCGTCCCAGCTCGACTTCGCGTGGCGGAGGAGGAACAGCGTCCTGGTCATCGTCGATGGTTGACTATGCCGTAATGCCCGACAACACACCCCGGCCCTCACCACGTCCGGTCGCCGTCGCCGGCCGCAGGGAGCTCGTGAAGCGGCCGATCGTCGCGATCCCGCTCGTGCTGTGGCTCGTCGCGTGGTCGTTCTGGGCGCTCTGGGGGATCTTCGTGCCGCTGATGGTGCTCGCGGTCGGCCGCAACCCGCGTCCCGTCTGGAATGAGATCGCGGGCTTCCTCCAGTACGTCCTGCGCGTGACCGCCTACCTCTCGCTCACCGTCGGGCCGTTCCCCGGCTACCGCAACAAGAACCACGACGACTACCCGGTCAGCCTCGAGCTGGAGTACCCGGAGCACCTGTCGCGCTGGCTCGCGCTCTTCCGGATCGTCTTCAATGCGCTGCTCGCCACCGTGGGCTTCGCGCTCATCCTCCTGATGGCGACCGCGACGTTGATCCAGCTCGTGACCGTCCTCTTCTACGGCCGGCCGAGCCCGCGGGTCAGCGCCTTTCAGGTAGGCCAGCTATCCGTCCACGCACGCACCTTCGGCTTCATGCTCTCGCTCACCGACGAGCTGCCGTGGCGGTCATTGAGCGTGAACGTCGTCGAAGGCGACTCGGCTGTCCTCCTCGTAGAGGCCGATCGCGCCCGACGCCAGCGGGCTCGGGTCCGTGTAGGTGAGTAGCGGCACCCCGTCGACGGTGGCCGAGACCGTGCCGGCGATCATCGAGAGCTGGACGTGGTAGCGACGGCCGATCGGGAAGACGGGCTCCGAGCCGGTCTCGAGGAAGATCTGGGGCGCGCTTCCGTCGAGCGGGCCGCCGTCCTTCTTGCCGAGCTCCCAGCCGTTCGGCTTCAGGGCAAGCCAGTAGTAGTGGGCGAGATCGGCGTAGCGGAAGAGCACCCAGCTCACCTCCCACGGGTTGGGAGCCGGCTCCCTCAGCTGAGCCAGGGTGGTCGTGTCGAACGAGAGGCTCAGGTCGCTCCAGGTCAGACGGCTGAGCACGAGGCTGCTCGCCGTCTGCGACGGTGAGGCCGGCGGTGTGCTCGAGAGCTCGAGGCGGCCGTCGCGGACAACCGCGCGTCCCCAGGCGCTGAGCCATTTCCCGCCGGCGAGCGCCTTCCCGGAGAACATGTCCGAAAGAGTAGGCGGCGCCCCCGGCGAGGCGCCGGCGGCCTGGTGGCCGAGCGATGCGGCGGCGGCGACGGCTACAGCGGCAGCGATGACGGCGAGACGCGGTCTGCCCATCGCTCGGAGTCTCGGCAGACCCGGCCTCTGCGGTCAAGCCTCGTTCGAGGGCTCAAGCCCGGAGCGCGTAGGGTGGTCTCCCATCTGCTCGGTGGCCGCGGGATCGTCCTCGGCGGCGGTCACGACACGCAGATCGGGTTCGGCGCGTTCCTGGAAGTCCTCTCCGCGATCCGCGGGATCGGGACGGCGGTGGAACGGGCTGATCCTCGGGTACTTGATGTCTTGCATGGGAGCGGGCGCGCTCCTCGGCGTCACGACAGGCAGTCCGCGCCGCAAGGCATCCTGGCGATCCCGGAGATCATCAGGGAGGCGTTCTTCGGCATCTATCTCGTCGTCAAGGGCTTCAGGCCCTCGTCGGCGATCCTCCGGGACGACTGAAGCGCGCGCTACTTGATCAGCGTCAGCATCTTGAACATCGGCAGGTACATGCTGATGATGATCACGCCGACCATCAGACCCACGCCGATCATCATCAGCGGCTCGATGATCGAGGTCAGCGACTGGATCGCCGCGTCGACCTCGTCCTCGTAGAAGTCGGCGATCTTCGCCAGCATCTTCTCGAGCTCACCGGTCTCCTCGCCGATCTTGACCATCTGCGAGACCATCGCCGGGAAGACGGGGTTCTCGATCAGCGGCTCGGCGATCGGCACGCCCTCGTGCACGCGCGCACGGACCGTGGTCAGCGCCTCCTCGATCACCCAGTTGCCGGACGTCGTCCCGGTGATCTCGAGCGCCTTGATGATGTCGACGCCGGCCGCGACGAGGGTCGAGAGGGTGCGCGAGAACCGTGCCATCGCGACCTTGCGCACCGTGTCGCCGATCTTCATCGGCACCTTCAGCAGCATCCGGTCGTAGACCTTGCGGCCCCCGGGCGACTTCTTCCACCTCTTGAAGGCCCAGACCGAGAAGATGATCGCCGGGATGATGATGTACCAGTCCGAGCGCATGATGTTCGACGCGTGGACGACGTACTGGGTCAGCGTCGGGAGCTGGCCGCCGAGCTGCGCGAAGATCTTCACGAAGATCGGGACGAGGAACATCAGCATTCCCATCAGCACGAGGGTGGCGAAGATCAGCACCATCGTCGGGTAGATCATCGCGCCCTTGACGCGGCGCTTGATCGCGGTGTCCTTCTCGATCTGGAAGGCGACGCGGTCGAGCACCTGGTCGAGGATTCCCGCGGCCTCGCCGGCCTGGACCATCGAGACATAGAGCCGGCTGAAGATCTTCGGGTGGCGGCCCAGCGCCTGCGAGAGCAGGAGCCCGCCCTCGACGTCGGCTCGAAGCTCCTTGATCACGGCGCCGAGGTACTGGTCGTCGGTCTGCTCCTCCAGGATCACGAGGGCACTGACGACGTTCAGGCCCGCCTCGATCATCGTCGCGAACTGGCGCGAGAAGATCTGGAGCGACTTCGGCTTGATCTTCTTGAAGACGGTGCGGGCGCTGTCCTCGCCGCTCGCCGGCAGCTCCACGAGGTCGAGCGGGAGCAGCCCGCGCAGCCGCAGCTGCTCACGCGCGGACTTGAAGTCGGGGGCGTGGACCTCGCCCTTGTCTTCGATTCCCGCAGCGTTGATCGCCTGGTACGTGAATGCCGCCATCCGCACTGCCTATCGGCAGAGGGATACCAGCGCTTGAGTCCCGGCCGAATGCTGCCGATAGGCGGGATGTGAGCGGACGCCTGCGCGGACAGAGCGGCTTTGGCCTGATCGAGCTCCTGATGGCGATGGTGATGTTGAACATCGGCCTGCTCGCGGTCGTGGCCGCCTTCACGTCGGGCATGTGGGGCCTCGCGCGCGCGGGAAACATCTCGACCGCCGCCGCCCTCGGCGACCAGCAGATGGATCTCTACCGCGAGCTCCCGATCGCCTGCATCTACATCAGCTCGCCGCCGACCTCCGGCAACTACGCAGGTGACACCGCGGACTACTCGACCTCGTACCAGGTGACGACCGGCGCGACCGGGCTCAACGCCCCGTGCAACCTGTCGCCCCTCCCGACGAACTCCACCAGCCCGAACCGCACCGGTGTGGTCGGCTCCGACCGCCACAAGTACGAGGTGGACACCTACATCAACTACCGCTGCTCCGACCTCTCGATCCCGACAGGGACGTCGCCCGGCACCTGCGCGCAGACGGCCGGCGGGCTCGTGACGCTGGTCACGGTGGTCGTCCGCGACAATCGCACGGGCAAGTACCTGAACCGCCAGAGCTCGACGTTCGACCCGTCGAACGACCTGCGCTGATCGCTCTCTAGCCCGGGCAGGGCGATCGTGCGACGATCTCTGATCCGATCGCACGAGAGGGGAGCACGATGAGCGATACGCACGAATGGCCCGGCGGCATCGCCGCGATCACGTTGTTCGTGGAAGACCTCGACGCCGCCAAGAGCTTCTACGAGAAGGTGTTCGGGCTACCGATCCACTACGAAGACGGCAACTCGGCCGTGTTCGAGTTCGGCGCCACGCTCGTCAACCTCCTGAAAGCAACGGAGGCGCCGGGACTGATCGAGCCTGCCCCGGTGGCGCAGCGCGATGCCGGCGTCCGGTTCCAGTTCACGCTCGGCGTCGCTGACGTCGACTCGATGTGCGAAGAGCTCGAGCGGCGCGGCGTCGAGCTGTTGAACGGACCGATCGACCGGCCCTGGGGCATCCGGACCGCCAGCTTCCGCGACCCCGGCGGCCACATCTGGGAGATCGCCCGCTAGCCGACCGAGACGATCTTGATCGTGTACTTCGTCCCGTCGGCGGTGTTCATCAGCGTGATCGTCTTGCCGACGGGGATCGAGACCGTGTTCTGCCCGTTCGAGAGTGAGCCGCCGGCGATCCCGATCCTCGCCGAGTCCCGGGTCACCGAGACGAGCTGGAAGTAGGGCTGCGGCGCGGAGGCCGGGAAGGTCTTGCCCACGGCGACCGTCTCGGAGGTCCCGTTCGTGTCGATCACGGCGCTGGTCGGCGGCGCGGCCGGCGGCTTGGGAGTCGAGGAGGGCGGCGGCGTGGGAGGCGCCGGGGTGGTGGGCGTCGTCCCGGTCGTCGACGGGGCGGCACCGCTCGGGCTCGCACCGGTCGCGCTCACCTGCTGCCGGAACGGGTCCTTGCTGACGAAGAGGCTGAAGGAGACGAGCTTCAGCGTCGAAGGGGCCGCGGGCGCGTCGGTGGTGATCGCGGTGCCGGCGACGACCGCGACGGCGGCAGGCGCGGGCGCCGACCCGGCCAGGGTCGGGGGCGCGAGCGTGCCGGGCGCGGGTGCGGCCGCAGCGGCTGCCGGCGCGGCAGGCGTGGACGTCGGGCCCGTGTCGGTCCTCGGCGGATTGAGCTGCTTGAGCGTGCTCGGCAGCGTGACGGCGAGAATCCCCACGAGCAGCACCGTGCCGCCGATCGCGATCATCTTCTGCTTCTTGGCCTTCGCCTTCGGATCGAACTTCTTCGCCATCAGCCGCTCGCCCCCGCTGCCGAGGCGTCGGTCGCGGTCGGATCGGTTGTCGCTGCGGGCGGCGCCGCCGAGACCACCGGCGCGCCGGTCCCGTAGACGAACGCGTTCACGGTGAGGGTCGCCGTGATCTCGGGGAAGCCCTCCTTCGCCTGGCCGAAGTTGATCGTCTGGACGGAGAAGAGGCGGCCGTTCGCGTCGAGCTCGCCGTTCTGCACGTCGACGAGGTTCCGCATGCGCTGGAGGAAGTCGACGAGGCCGTAGTAGTTGCCGGTGAACGCGAGCGTGATCGGAACGACCTGGTACCCGGTGAGCGGCGCCGAGCCGCCGGGCTGGATCGAGTCGAAGCTGATCCCCGCCTGCGACGCGACGAGATTGAGCTGGAGCAGGATCCCGGCCATGTCGATGTCGTTCGGCATCGCCTTCGTGAGCCGGAACAGCGACGCGACCTTGATCGGCTGCACCGCCCGCGACTGCTTCGAGAGTGCGCGCGCGGTCAGGATCTGGGCGTTCGTGCTGTCGATCTGCTTGCTCAGGCTGCTCGCCTTCCCTTTCTGCGGCGAGACGAGGAGGAAGTAGCCGAGCAGGAGGATCACGAAGACGCCGCCGGCGACGAGGCCGATCTGGGCGCGGGGCGAGAGCTTCTGGGCGCGGTTCACGATGCCGCTCCGCCCGGAGGCCGGATGTTCGCCGCGATCTTGAACTCGACGACGTTCTGGGTGCCGACCGTGGCCGTCGCGCTCGAGGTGAGCTGGACGTCGGAGAGGTCGGGCACGACCGCAAGGCGCGAGAGCACGCGGGCCACGCCGTCGACCGAGTACGTGTAGCCGTCGATCACGAGGCCCGACGGCACGCCGGTCGTGGACGCGGTCGCGCTCGCGGCGAGCGTCTCGAGCCACACGTCCGCGGGAAGGACGAGCGTCACTTCGCGGAGCACGCGATCCCAGGCGACGCGCGTCGACATCGCCGACGAGAGCGCAGCCACGCGCGCCTTCTGCTCGGCCGCGAGCGCGCTCTGGGCGGAGCTCTGCTGCACGGGAGGCGGCACGACGGCCAGCTCCGCGCGCGCGGTGTCGAGCTCCTGCTGCCGGTCGTGCACGGTGCCGCTCGCGGACATGTACATCATCCCGATGAGCGCGGTCGAGAGCACGGCGCCGGCGACACCGATCACGACCGGGACGTTGGTCTTGGTACGGGCGTTCGGATCGTCCCTGGGGAGAAGGTTGACGGCTTGCATCTAGTCCTCGATCCCCAGCCCGATCGCGATCGCGAGCGAGCCGAGCTGCTCCGGGTCGCCGACACGCTTGCCGACCTTGACGCGAACGAGCGGATCGCCGAGCTTCACCCGCACGCCGATCAGGCGCTGGAGCTCGGCGGCGAAGCCCGGCAGGTGCGCCGTGCCGCCCGTGAGGATGATCTCGCCGATGCCCAGGGAGCCGGGCTGGTTCTGGTAGAACTGGAGCGAGGAGACGAGCTCCCGCGCGAAGTTGTTGATCTGCGCCTTCACGGCGTCACGCGCGGCGGCTGCGACCTCTTCCGAGACACCCTCCGGCGCCGGCCCGGGCTCGAGTGAGAGCGCATGCTTGATCGGATCCGTCTCGGACGGCGTCATGTCGAGCGCACGCGCGATCGCGACGCTGAGCGTCGAGCCGCCCCAGTCCAGCACGCGCGTGAACTCGCAGACTCGGCCGTCGGAGACGGCGAAGGTGGAACGGTCGTGCCCGACCGCGACGGCGACGAGAGCCGCCGGCGCCGGGCCGTCGTCCTCGCGCGGCGCTGCGAGCGAGCGCAGGAGCGCGAAGGCCTCGAGGTCGATCCCGGCGAGCGTGAGACCCGCGTCCCGGCAGGCCGAGACGTAGCGGTCGACGAGCTCGCGATAGGCGACGACGAGCAGGATCTTGCGGACGGTCTCGCCCTCGGGGTTCGTCGTCTCGGAGAGGATGTGGTAGTCGAGCACCGCCTCCTCGATCGGGATCGGCAGCGCCTCCTGGGCGCGGAAGCGGATCGCGTTCGTGAGCTGCTTCGGATCCTCGATCCCGGTGATCTCGAACGTGCGGACACCGATGCGGTTGTTGGCGATCCCGAGGCGGATGCCCTTCTTCGGCAGCTTGTTGTCGCGGAAGAAGCCCTTCAGCGCGACGGCGAGCGCCTCGGGGTCGCGCAGCTCGCCGCCGACGACGATCCCGGCGTCGATCTCCTCGCGCGCGACCTGCATCACCTCGGCGACGCCGTTGTTCGAGACGCGTGCCGCTGCGATCTGGGACGCGCCGATCTTGAGCCCGACGAGCTCCTTGTGGCGCGCATTGCTCTTCCGGGGGCCGGGCCTGCTCGGCAGCACGAGTTTCGGCATCGAGAAGCCGCCGCGCTTCTTCAGCGGCTTCATGGTGCCGGTCTCGGCAGGCCCTTCCTCGGCGACAGCGGCGGCCTTCTTCTTCTTCTTGCCGCCGAGCTCGAGCTTCCAGAACGGCGTCTTCGCCTTGACGTTGCCGGTGTCCGCGGAGAGCGCGACGGCTGCGGTCGCAACGGCCGCGCCCGCTGTCTTCTTGCTCTTGCGCGAGCCGCCGAGCTCCTTCTTCCAGAACGGCACCGAGGCGCCCTCGGCCTTCGGCTCCTTGGCCTGCTTCGGCTGCTTCGGCTCCTTCTGCTTCTTCGAGCCGCCCAGCTCCTTCTTCCAGAACGGGACCTTCGGCTCGGCCGGGACGGGCGGGAGCTCTGCGGCCGGCACCGGCGGATGGACGGTCACTGCCGCAACGGCGGTCGGGATCTCCTCGACCGGCGCAGGGAGCGGCACGTAGGCCTGCGCGACGACCGGCTCCGGCTCGACGGGAACCGTAGGCGGCGTCTCGACGACGGGCGCTGGGGCCGGCGGGGGCGGCGGAATCTCTGCGGCCGGCGGCAGCACGGGCTCGGGGGCCGGCGGCGCGGGGGGCGCGGCGTCCTCGGCGGCGCTCGCGTGGAGAACGGCATCGACCCACGAGACGGGGTGCAGCTGCTCGCGCTCCTCGACGGGCTGCTCGGGCGCCTCGGCGACGGGCTCGGGGACCGGAGCCGCCTCGGCGGCGGGCGGGAGGACGGGCTCGGGCTCCGGTGTCGCCGGCTCGGGCTCGTCGTGAAGAGGCATCGGCTCGACCGCGACGGGCTCGGGCTCCTCTGCGACGGGCTCGGGCGCGGTTGCGACCGGCTCGGGCTCGGGAGGCGCCTCGGCCGCGGGCGCAAGCACCGGCTCCGGCTCGGGCGGCGGCGGCAGCTCAGAGGCGGGCGGCGGCCCGTCGGCCGCCTGCGCGGCGAGGGTCGCGAGCGCGGCCTCGAGCAGGCGCTCGGTCTCGGTCTGGTCGGGCCCCTCGGCCCCCGGCAGCGGAGCCGTGAGAGGCAGAGGCTCGTCGAGGGTCGCCTGCTCGTCCGCGGCCGGCTTGGCCTTGCGGCCGAGCGAGACTTCCTTCTTCCAGAACGGTGTCTTCGGCTCCGCAGGCTCGTCGGCCGGCGCGGCCTCCGCCTGCTCCTTGGGCTTGCGTCCGACCGAGACCTCCTTTTTCCAGAACGGGGTCTTCGGCTCCGCGGGCTCGTCGGCCGGCTCGGCCTCGGCCTGCTCCTTCGGCTTGCGGCCGAGCGAGACGTCCTTCTTCCAGAACGGCGTCTTGTCGGACTGCGGCTCCTCGGGCTCGTCGGCCGGCTCGGCCTCGGCCTGCTCCTTCGGCTTGCGGCCGAGCGAGACGTCCTTCTTCCAGAACGGCGTCTTGTCGGACTGCGGCTCCTGAGCCTCGGCCTGCGTGTCGTCAGGCTCGGCGTCTGCCTCGGGCTTGGGCTTGCGGCTGAACGAGACGTCCTTCTTCCAGTCGACCACGGCTAGCTCCCAGCGACCCTGAGGCCGCCGCCGAGGGAGACGTTCTCCGGCACCTCGACATCCTCGGGAACCGCGAAGCCGGCGCGCTCGAGCAGGCCGAGCAGCTGGTCGGGGCGGCTCGAGCGCGAGCGTGCGACCTCGAACGTGACGACGTTCCGCTGCACGAGCTCGGCGAGCGACTGCTCCATCGTCTGCATCCCGCGCTGGGTGCCGGTCTGCATGATCGAGTAGATCTGCTCGACCTTGCCCTGACGGATCAGGTTGCGGACGGCGTCGTCGGGATAGAGCACCTCGAGCGCGGCGCACCGGCCCTGGCCGTCGGCGGTCGGAAGGAGCGCCTGGGTCAGGATCCCCTGCAGCGAGTTGGCGATCTGGATCCGGATCTGCTCCTGCTGCTCGGCCGGGAAGACGTCGATCAGGCGGTCGACCGTCGAGGAGGCGCTCTGCGTGTGCAGGGTGCCGAAGACGAGGTGGCCCGTCTCGGCGGCGGTCAGCGCCGTGGCGATCGTCTCGAGGTCGCGCATCTCGCCGAGCAGGATCACGTCGGGGTCCTGGCGCAGCGCCGCGCGCAGGGCCTCGGCGAAGCTCACCGCGTCGGGGCCGATCTCGCGCTGGTTGACGATGCAGCCCTTGTGCTTGTGGACGAACTCGACCGGGTCCTCGATCGTGAGGATGTGCTCGTGGCGCGTGCGGTTGATCTCGTCGATCAGCGCCGCGAGCGTCGTCGACTTGCCCGAGCCGGTCGGCCCGGTCACGAGCACGATCCCGCGCGGCTTGTCGGTGAGGGTGTGCAGGCTCGTCGGCAGCCCGAGCTCCTCGAGCGTCTTGATCTGCTCGGGGATCACGCGGAACGCGGCGCCGAGCGACTCGCGCTGGAAGAAGACGTTGACGCGGAAGCGGGCGATGCCCGGCACCGAGTGCGCGAAGTCGATCTGCCGCTTGATCTCGAGGTTCTTCTGCTGCTCGCTCGAGATGATCCGGTAGAAGAGCTGCATCGTGTTCTCGGGGTCGAGCGGCTCGAAGCCGTCGAGGCGCTCGAGCTGCCCGCGCACACGGATCGTCGGCGGCGCGCCGACGGTCATGTGCAGGTCGGACGCGCCTCGCGCGACCATCTGCCCAAGCAGGTCATCGATGGAATAAGTGAGTTCCGGCATGTCCCTCGACCGAGCTATCGGCAGCGGGACGGAGTTCCTTTACGGGTGCCGGATCGACTCACTCGAATCCCTCATCCGAGGGGATGAGGAAGACGAGTCGCGGCCCGATGAATTCCCTGCCACTTGTCACTTCCCCGCGTGCGTGGATCTCTTGGCGCGGGCCGTTCGGAAGGAGCTTCTCCATGATTCAGTCGCTGAAGCGGCGCCTTGCCAACGACGAGACCGGTTTCACGCTGATCGAGCTGCTCGTCGTGATCATCATCCTCGGCATCCTGCTCGCAATCGCAGTGCCGTCCTACCTCAGCTTCCGCACCCGGGCGAACGTCTCGGCTGCGAAGGCCAACGTCCGCGCAGCCGTCCCCGGGATGGAGGCGTTCAACGCCGACCATGCCACCGGGTACACGGGCGTCACCCTCACCAAGCTCCAGCAGAGCTACGACGCGGGGATCAAGAACGTCCAGATCGTCCGCGCCAACATCACCAGCTACTGCATCCAGAACACGAGCCCCGGCACCGTCACCTACCACAAGGGCGGCCCGTCCGGCGACATCGTGCAGGGCGTCTGCTAGTCGAGCAGGCCCACAGCTGTTGGCAGAAGGGGCGCGGGAGACCGCGCCCCTTCGCTATCCCTCTTTCGAGGCTCACGGGAGGCAGGACGGCACCCGATACGCCCAGTGCCACCGTTCTGACCACCTAGAAGGAGCACAGACATGATTTCAATGCTGAGGCGTCGCCTCGCACGCGAAGAGAGCGGCTTCACGCTGATCGAGCTGCTCGTCGTGATCATCATCCTCGGCATCCTGCTCGCAATCGCAGTGCCGTCCTACCTCAGCTTCCGCACCCGGGCGAACATCTCGGCTGCGAAGGCCAACGTCCGCGCAGCCGTCCCCGGGATGGAGGCGTTCAACGCCGACCACTCCACCGGCTACACGCGGCGTGACGCTCACGAAGCTCCAGCAGAGCTACGACGCGGGCATCAAGAACATCAAGATCGTCCGCTCCAACAGCACCAGCTACTGCATCCAGAACACCAGCCCCGGCACCGCCACCTACCACAAGGGCGGCCCGTCCGGCGACATCGTTCAGGGCGTCTGCTAGCAGGCACAATCTGCCTTCACGGCATGGAAAGGGGCGCGGGAAACCGCGCCCCTTTTCGTTCCCTCGAACGGGGGGGTAGAGGCGGCAGGAGACCGCCGATATCAACGGCGTTCCCTCCCCTCCATGGGGTCCGTCCCACGAAGGAGCTACACGCATGATCGCCACCCTCCGCCGGCGAGTCGCCCGAGACGAACAGGGCTTCACGCTGATCGAGCTGCTCGTCGTGATCATCATCCTCGGCATCCTGCTCGCAATCGCAGTGCCGTCCTACCTCAGCTTCCGCACCCGGGCGAACATCTCGGCTGCGAAGGCCAACGTCCGCGCAGCCGTCCCGGGCATGGAGGCGTTCAACGCCGACCACGCCACCGGCTACACCGGTGTGACGCTCACGAAGCTCCAGCAGAGCTACGACGCGGGCATCAAGAACATCAAGATCGTCCGCTCCAACAGCACGAGCTACTGCATCCAGAACACGAGCCCCGGCACCGCCACCTACCACAAGGGCGGCCCGTCCGGCGACATCGTGCAGGGCGTCTGCTAGCCCGGAACGACCCAGCTACGGCTCGAGAAGGGGCGCGGGAGACCGCGCCCCTTCTCTGTGCGCGATCACTCGATTGAGTCTCCCGCGCGGGAACGTGATTCCCGATACGACCTCTGCCACCGTTCCACCGTTTCACCAACCGATAGGAGACAACGCATGATCGCCACACTCAGGCGTCGCCTTGCAGGCGAGGAGAGCGGCTTCACGCTGATCGAGCTGCTCGTCGTGATCATCATCCTCGGCATCCTGCTCGCGATCGCAGTGCCGTCGTACCTCAGCTTCCGCACCCGGGCGAACGTGTCCGCTGCGAAGGCCAACGTCCGCGCGGCAGTTCCCGGCATGGAGGCGTTCAACGCCGACCATTCCACCGGCTACAGCGGCGTCACGCTCACCAAGCTTCAGCAGAGCTACGACGCGGGGATCAAGAACGTCCAGATCGTCCGCGCCAACATCACCAGCTACTGCATCCAGAACACGAGCCCCGGCACCGTCACCTACCACAAGGGCGGCCCGTCCGGCGACATCGTGCAGGGCGTCTGCTAGCCGTGACGTCATCTCCCACCAGAAGGAGCAATCGAATGATTGCCAATCTGCGGCATCGCCTCGCACGTGAGGAGAGTGGCTTCACGCTGATCGAGCTGCTCGTCGTGATCATCATCCTCGGCATCCTGCTCGCAATCGCAGTGCCGTCCTACCTCAGCTTCCGCACCCGGGCGAACGTCTCGGCTGCGAAGGCCAACGTCCGCGCAGCCGTCCCCGGGATGGAGGCGTTCAACGCCGACCACTCCACCGGCTACACGGGTGTGACGCTCACGAAGCTCCAGCAGAGCTACGACGCGGGCATCAAGAACATCAAGATCGTCCGCTCCAACAGCACCAGCTACTGCATCCAGAACACCAGCCCCGGCACCGCCACCTACCACAAGGGCGGCCCCTCGGGCGACATCGTTCAGGGCATCTGCTAACCACGGTCTGACCGAGGTCACGAGGGGCGCGGGAAACCGCGCCCCTCGTGCATCAAGGCCCGCCGCGGAAATGCCGATACGAGACGTATGACCGTCTCCTCCCCCATCAAGATCGTTGCGCTGCTCGGCATCATGGCCGCCTGCGGCGTCTTCCTGTACATGCAGGTGCTCGCGCCCGGCGGCTCGTCGCCCTCGGCCAACGCCCCTGCACCGGTGATCAAGCCTCTTCATCCGGTCAAGGCGCACATCACGACGCTGACGCCGACGAAGTCCGCGCCGAAGAAGGTGACCGCCGCCAAAGTGACCACGGCGCACAAGAAGGTCACCGCTGTCAGCGTGACCACGGCGCACAAGAAGGTCACGGTCGTGAAGGCGCAGCCGAAGCCGGCGGCGAAGGCTGCCGCGGCTCCCGCGGCCGCGACGCCCTCGAACGGCCTGCCCCCGCGCGTGGCGGAGGCGCTGCGCCAGTTCCCCGTCGTCGTCGTCGCGCTGTACAGCCCGGAGGCGTCGGTCGACGCCACCTCCCTCGGCGAGGCCGCCGCGGGAGCGAAGACCGCCAAGGTCGGCTTCCTCGCGATCAACGTGCTCGACCAGGCGCAGGTCTCTCCGTTCACCGACGCATTCGGCGTGCTTCAGGATCCGACGCTGCTGATCTACGCACGGCCCGGCACGCTGACCTTCAAGGTCGACGGCTTCGCCGACCGCCAGGTCGTCGCCCAGGCGGCGCTGAGCGCCAAGCGGACGGCGTGAGCCAGCCGGCGCCGGCCACGGCCCGCGAGCTCTTCGTGCGCCACGCGCGCAAGGAGGGCCGCTCGGTCGCCGTGATGCGCGCCGTCGACTACGGCGAGTCGTGCGTGGTCGAGGCCGAGGTCTATCCGGTCGGAGCGTCCGACCCGGTCAGGCCCGGCCCGTATACCTTCGCCGACGCCCGCCAGGCCACGCAGTTCGTCACGGAAGCGGTCGAGGCACTGATGTACCTCGGCTGCGACATCCAGGCGCAGTAGACCCCAAATGCTCATGAGCACAAAGGGTTCTCGTGGCTTCGGGCGCCAGCTCTAGGGCTGCCGCCACCTGCGACATCCCGGCGCAATCGACCCCAAATGCTCATGAGCACAAGGAGTTTGGCAGGCTCGCGCGCCTGCGTTAGACCGAGACGCGGGCGAGCTCTTCGATCGAGGTGAGCCCTGCGGCCACCTTGCGCACGCCGTCGTCCCAGAGCGTCCGCATGCCCTCGGACATCGCGGCGCGCTCGATCTCCTCGCGGCTCGCCTTCTGCACCGCGAGGCTCTCGAGCTGCTCGCTCATCGCCAGGAGCTGGAAGATGCCGATCCGGCCCTTGTAGCCGGTCTGGTTGCAGCGCGGGCAGCCGCGCTTGCGGTAGAAGGCCATCCCGTCGGCCGAGGCCGCCACGTCGGGCGAGACCCGCGCGCGGATCAGCTCCTCGGCGTCCGGCTGGTACATCTCGCAGCAGTGCGAGCAGAGCTTCCGCGCGAGGCGCTGCGCGAGCACGCCCGTGACGGCGGAGCCGACGAGGAACGGCTCGACGCCCATCTCGTTGAGACGGGTGATCGCACCCGGCGCGTCGTTGGTGTGCAGGGTCGAGAGCACGAAGTGACCGGTGAGGGCGGCCTCGATCGAGATCTTGGCGGTCTCGCCGTCTCTGATCTCGCCGACCATCACCACGTCGGGGTCGGAACGTAGGATCGACCGCAGGGCCGCGGCGAACGTGAGCCCGGCGCGCACGTTGATCTGCACCTGGTTGACCCCGGCGAGCCGGTACTCGACCGGGTCCTCGACCGTGATGATGTTGATCTCCGGCCGGTTGATCATGTTGAGGCCCGCATAGAGCGTCGTCGACTTACCGGAGCCGGTCGGGCCCGTGACGAGCAGGGCGCCGGTCGGACGGTTCACGATCTCCGCGAGCGTGACGCGCATCTCGTCGGAGAGCCCGATCTCCTGCAGCGTCGGCGGCTTCTTCGACTTGTCGAGCAGACGCATCACGAGCGACTCGCCCTCGACCGTCGGCAGCGTCGCGACACGGATGTCGAGCATCCGGCCGGCCGCCGCGGCGTTCAGCGAGATGCGGCCGTCCTGCGGCTTCCGGCGCTCGGCGATGTCGAGCTTCGCGAGCACCTTGAGGCGCGTGGTGACCCCGGCCGCCATGCGCTTCGGGATCCGCTGCACCTCCTGGAGCACGCCGTCGACGCGGTAGCGAACGACCAGCGAGTCCTCCTGCGGCTCGAAGTGGATGTCGGAGGCGCCGTCCTCGGCCGCCTGGAAGATCACCGAGTTGACGAGGCGCACGAGCGGCGCCTCCGAGATGCCGTCGTCGACCTCGAGATCGTCGTCCTGCTCCTCCTCCTCCTCGGCCGCGAAGCCTTCCGCGACGGCGGCGCGGGCGCCGAACGCCTCGGAGGCGCGCACGAGGCGCCGGGTCTCGACCAGGATGTCGTCACGGGAGCCGACGAAGAGCTCGACCTGGTGGCGGGTCGCGATCCGGAGCTCGTCGATGTCGTTGAGGTTGCCCGGGTCGGAGATCGCGATCTTGAGCACGTCTCCGTCGAGCTCGAACGGGATCGCGACGACCCGCTCGAGCACGTGGAGCGGGATCAGCTTCGCGGCCTCGTCGTTCACCTTCGTCGCGAGCAGGTCCGCGAGCGGCATGTTGTGCTTCTGGGCGAGCATGCGGGCGACCAGCTCTCCCGGGGGAGAGGCGACGCCCTCGTCGATCATCGCCTGGCCGATCGACCCCTGTCTCGCCCGGCCCTTGACGAGAGCGAGCTTGTCAGCCGGAATCAGGCCCGTGGCGGCGAGCAGGTCGGTGACGAGCTCCGTCACCGGGTTGATCTGGAACGGCGCGCCGGGGGGCTGCGAGAGCGCGCCTGCGCCGACGTCTTCGTTGCCGACGGTGCGGAGGCCGCTGGGAGGTGGATCGAAGTCGGTCATATCCCTCAATCGAGTTATCGGCAAGTGCGGCGCGTTGCTTGACCGCCGCTGCGGTGCGGGGAGAGGTGATTCGCCCCCCGTTCTGCGTCACCTGCCGGAGGTGAGGCTCGTACCCTCGAACGAGGGACTAGGTCAGGAGCCGAGCAGGGAGAGGTAGCCGTGCAGCAGCCAGCCGCCGGCGAACAGCGCCACGATCGAGCCGAACGCGAGGAACGGGGCGAACGGAATCCCCATCTTGCGCGCCTTCGAGCCGTGCCGGGCGAAGAGGTAGATGCTCGGCACGAGGGCCGAGACCATCCCCACCATCAGCGCCACCGCGACGTTGCGGCCGAGCACGGCGCCCATGAACAGCGCGAGCTTGACGTCGCCCATCCCCATCCCGGCCGGATACGCGAGCGCCGCGACCAGCAGGAAGCCCGAGGCGCCGAGCGCGGCGAGCGCCCATTCGGGGCTCGGGTAGATCAGGGTCTGCGCGACGAGGCCGACCGCGGCAGCCGGGAGCACGATCCGGTTCGGGACGATCCGGTACTCGAGGTCGATCGCGGAGATCACGACCATCACGACGCAGAAGCCCGCGGCGACGACCGCCTCGGCGCTGAGCCCGAACCTCCAGAACGAGCCGGCGACGAGCAGCCCCGTCACGAGCTCCACGGCCGGATACCGCACCGGGATCGAGGCTCCGCACGAGCGGCAGCGGCCCCGCAGCAGCACCCAGGAGACGAGCGGGATGTTGTCCCGCGGCTGGATCGGCGTCGCACAGCCCATGCAGGCAGACGGCGGGTGCACGATCGAGCGCCGCAGCGGCACGCGCGCAGCGACCACGTTCAGGAAGCTGCCGACCGCGAGGCCGGGCGCGAGGAAGATGGCCGCAAGTCCCATGTGACCTTCGTATCGTCAGAACGGGCGCGCTGGTTTAGAGCGGCGGCTCAGCAGCCCGTGGGAGGCGTGATGAAGCCGGTGCCGTTCGCGTAGGTGCCCGAGCGGACGCTGTTGCGCAACGTGATCCCGTCGCAGAGCGTGTAGCCGTCCGTCGAGGAGCCCAGGTGCTTCGCGCTCGCGGTGTTGACGGGCAGCTTCGTGTAGACGAGCGCGAACCCGCCGCCCGACCAGGAGGGCTGGTTCCAGAAGATCCCGGTCGTCGTCAGCCGGTCCATCTGGCGCACGGCCGGGCTCGCCGAGCCGCACGTGCTGCCCGAGGTGTTGAGCTGCCGGTAGAGACCCGTGTCTCCGCTGACGGTGACGGCGCACCAGCTCACGAGGCCGTCCGGGTCGGTGACGACGAGCCCGCCGCCGCTTGGCACGCTGTGCGCCACGGCGAGGGTGTCGTTGGCGCCCCGGGAGGAGATCGTTACCGTGCTGCCCGACAGCGTGCCGATCACCTGCTCCGAGTCGATCTGGAACGTGGCGGACGTGGTCGGAAAGCCGGTGGTGTTGCGGATCGTGAACGTGCCCGTGCCGGTGCCGGTGAGGGCGCCGAGGGTGACGACGACGCTGCGGATCGCACAGGGGTCGGCCAGCGTGATCGTCGTCTGAGCCGTGGTGAGCTGCGGCGTCGAGGGGTTCGTCACCCACTTCGAGCAGTGGACGTCCTTGCGAAGCGTGTCGAGCGCGAGACGCGCGTTCGACTGGGCCTGGAAGCGGTTGTTCATGTCGAGCTCCGCGTTCGACCCCTGGACGAAGACGGTGCTGATCCCGGTCATCACGATCGACATGATCAGCATCACGGTGATCATCTCGACCAGGGTGTAGGCGCGCTCGTCGCGCAGGCGGTTCAGGAGCCTCAAGAAGACCTCGCCTTCACCGTCGCGAGCGCCTTGCGGGCGATGACCTCGCTCGACTTGCCGATCCCCCACTGCGACTCGACCCGCTGGTCGACGATGATCAGCGTGCGCAGCGCCTGGGCGCCGTGCCACCAGCCGAAGGTCGCGCCGGTGACGATCCAGGCGTGCTGGTAGAGCCAGTAGCGGACGTTGGCGTTCGTCGGCGCGCCGTGGGTGGCGAGCCAGATCGACAGGTTCATCGCGCGCTGGGTGAGCGGGATCTCGTCGAGCGGCTCCTTCGGCGCGTTCTTGACCACGAAGGCCGGCGGGCGGGCCCGCGCCTTGAGGGTCGCCTTCACGTTCGGCTTCGCCACCGGCTTCACGACGGGCCTGGCGGCCGGCGCGACGACCTTCGGCGCGGACTGCGGGGTGCGGGTCGGCGTCGCCGGAAGCGGCGTCAGCCCCGCCGAGACGGGCGCGAGCCTGAGCGCCGTGGCCGGGTAGGGCGAGTCGTCCTCGGGCTGGCCGTGCTCCTTGTAGTGCGGGTTGCGAGCCAGCGTCAGGGTCAGCATCGGCGCGCCGGTGTCGACGACCTGGGTGCCCGCCTCCGGCCGCTGGGTGGCGACCGTGTCGACGGCGTAGCCGCCGACCGAGCCGGTGACGTGCCAGGCGAACCCGGCGTCCTGGATCATCCCCTTCGCGAAGACGAACGCCTGGCCGTGGACGTCGGGGACGACGAGGATCTGAGGCGTCGTCGAGGCCGGCGGCGGTGTCGAAACCTGGGGCGACTGGGTGGCCGCGGTCTGCTGGGCAGCGTAGGTCAAGCCCGCGAAGACGAGCACCGCGAGGATGGTCACGAAAATGACACGCAGGAGCCGCACACCCATGGTCTCTCTTTCGGCAAAAACCGCCGCCGAGTTAACCCCCTTGCACGGAGAAGCCGATTGCCGGCTCCTGCGTGGGAGCCTGCACCGGAGCTTGCTGCGTGGGCATCACGGCGAAGACGGCGCCCGTGCGGACGGGAGTCTCGGCGGCAGAGTCCGGGCGACCCGCCGGTGCGGGGTCCTGCCAGGTGTACGCGATCCCGGCGAACGACTGGAACCACGCCTGATCCTGCGGATAGCTTGACGGCTGCAGGCCGAGATGAAGGTGCGGGCCGGTCGCATCGCCGGTGTGGCCGACGAGCCCGACCGGAGCGCCGGCCTCGAACACCATCCCGACCTGCACGGTCGGCTCCCGGTAGGAGAGGTGGCAGTAGACCCAGTGCTGGCCGTCCCCGGTCTGGTACAGCAGGCCGGTTCCGCACGAGGGGTCGTCCACGAGCTGGGTCACGACGCCGTGCGCGAGCGCGTACACGGGCGATCCTTCCGGCGCCGCGATGTCGGCCGCGGGATAGTCGTGGTGGTAGTGGGAGACGGAGACCTGGGACGGCCCGCCGCCGACGGGGAAGACCCAGCCGCCGTCGTAGGCCGGCGCACTGAGCATCGTCCCGGCCGCGGGTGAGAACGACGCGGCCTGGGAGCTCGTGCGGGCCTGGTCGAGCGCCTGCCGGGCGGCGTCGACGCGCGCCTGCGCCGCTGTAACGGCCGCCGTGGCGCCGTCGCGGCGGACACCCGCGAGGACCGCGAGCCGCTGCAACGCGAGCTGGTCGGAGAGGAGCCGCGCCCTGGAGACCTTGGCGAGCCGCCGCTCGTAGACCCGCGTCAGCTTCCGCTCGACCCGCTGCGCGGCCGTGAGCTGCGACGCCGCCTCGGCCAGCGCCTGCTGCGCCGTCGCCAGCGACTGCTGCATCTGGTCGAGCTGGAACGTCTCGTTCGCGCCCGCCGCGCCGAAGAGCTTCGAGATCGACATCACCTCGTTCACGTACCAGTCGGCGTGGTTGTACGAGAAGACCGCGCGCCGGATGTCCGTCTGGCCGCCGGCCGCAGCGAGGTAGCGCGCGGCCGAGGTGATCGCGTCCTCCGCGTTCCACGGGTCGGCGATCCCGTCGCCGTTGCCGTCGGTGCCCCAGCGCAGCCAGGTCGAGGGCATGAACTGCATCCAGCCGATCGCCCCGGCCGAGCTCGGCCCCATGTTGCGGCCGAAGTTCGACTCGACCTTGTTGATCGCCGCGAGCACCTGCCACGGGATCCCGTACTCGCTCCCGGCCTGCTGCCAGAGCGCCTCGAGCGCGGCCGGCGACACGGTCTCGGGGACGGCGGGCGGGGTGAGGAGGTTCGCCGGGACGATGAACGACGCGTCGTTCGGGAGGGCCGCGCTCGCGGGCGAGGAGGCCGGGATGATCGTGAAGGTGTCCGCGCGCGCGGTGCCCGCGACGAGTGCGAGCGCGACGGCGAGCGCTGCGAGGAGCGGCTTCATCCTTCGGCGGGGGCGGCGAGGCGCAGCTCGGGCATGCCTTCGCGGTCTTCCTCGGTCTTGAGGCGCTCCCGCTCCTCCTCCTCGGTGGCGTTCTCGTGCGCCTGGCGCTTGATCGCCTGGTCGAGCGCGACGAGGAAGTCGTGGCGGTTCGTGGACGCGTTCGCGGCGATCTCCTTGTCGACCATCCCGTTCAGGACGTGGTCGATCAGGGCCTGCGTGAACGTCTGCATGTCGAAGTAGGAGCCCTCGGCGATCGCCTCGAGCATCTCGTCCTCTTTGTTCTCGCGGATCAGGTCGGCGATGCGGGAGTTCATGACCATCACCTCGACCGCCGCGACGCGGCCGCCGGTGAGTCTCGGAAGCAGGCGCTGGCTGACGATGCCGCGCAGCACGCCGGCCATGATCGAGCGGATCTGCGGCTGCTTCGCGGCCGGGAAGAACTCGATCATGCGCCCGATCGTCTCGGCCGCGTCGATCGTGTGCATCGTCGAGAAGACGAGGTGGCCCGACTCGGCCGCCTGGAGCGCGGTCTGCGCGGTCTCGGAGTCGCGCAGCTCGCCGATCAGGATCGTGTCCGGGTCCTGGCGCAGCGCGCGCCGGAGAGCCTGCTGGAAGTCGACGGTGTCGATCCCGACCTCGCGCTGGTTGACGATGCACGAGTGGTCGGAGTGCAGGATCTCGATCGGGTCCTCGACCGTGATGATGTGCTGCTTCCGCGTGCGGTTGATGTGGTCGATCATCGCCGCGAGCGTCGTCGTCTTCCCCGAGCCGGTGGCGCCGGTGACGAGGATCAGGCCGCGGTGCTCCTCGCCGAGCCGCTGCACGCCGACGGGCAGGTTCAGGTCGGCGAACGACGGCACGATCCTCGGAATCGCGCGGAAGGCGAACGAGATCGCGCCCCGCTGGCGGTACGCGTTGACGCGGAACCGCGGCAGGTCGCCGTCCTGGTAGGCGACGTCGAGGTCGCCCGAGTCGTAGAAGGCCTCGAGCCGCTTGGGCGCGCCCGCGCCGACCATGTGCAGCGCGCTCTCGAGATCGGCCTCGGTGAGGACGGCCCAGTCCTCCATCGGGGCGAGCTCGCCGTCGCGACGGAGGATCGGCGGCTGGCCGATCTTGAGGTGAATGTCGCTCGCGCCGAGTTCGACCGCGAGCCGCAGGCAGGAGTTGAGGTCCATGGGGCCAGGCCTGGCATCGGCACCCGCGGCGGATCGCTTTAGTCGGGGCGTGGAAGAGTCAGGGAGTCGCGGCCCGGGCGAGCCGCTTGAGGACTCTGAGCGGCACGCGCGCCGGGCCCTTAGCCTGACCGGGCGCGGTGAGGTCGCCGCGCATCAGGCGCACGACGACGTCCCAGAGATAGGGCGAGCGTGCGGCGGTGAACGTCAGCCGCGGGAAGCGGTCGAGCGCGCGCTTCGCGCCCCACGAGGCGCGCACCATCGGCGCGAGCTCGGCCTCGAGCCGCTGCGCGTACGGCTCGAACCCGTCGGCCTCGCCGGCGAGGATCGCGAGCGCCTGCTCCGAGGCGAGCCGGGCGGACAGGAACGCCTCGTACATCCCGTCGCCGGAGAGCGGATCGACGAGCCCGGCCGCGTCGCCGACGAGCGCGACGCGTCCCTGCGCCAGCGCCGAGCCGGCCCGCCGCAGTGGGAGCCGGTGCCCGCGGACGCCCTCGAGCGCACCGGCGTCCATTCCGTGGGCGGCGCAGAGCACGGTGAGGTGCTCGCGCAGCCGCGGCCCCTCGGAGGCCCAGCCGCCGACGCCGACGTTGACGTGGTCGCCCTTGGGGAAGACCCAGCCGTAGCCGCCCGGGACGGTGCCGAACTCGAGCACGAGCTTGCCGGTGTACCGCTCGCGCGAGACCCGGCCGTACGGAATGCTCCCCTCGAGCGCGACCGGCCGCTCGCAGTCCACCGCGAGCCCGAGCGAGCGGGCGACGACGCCGTTCGCACCGTCCGCGGCGATCAGCACCGTCCCCTCCACGACGCCGCCGTCGGCCTCGACGGATGTGCCGCTCGCGCGCGTGACTTTGATGCCGTCACGGAACTCCGCCCCGGCGGCGGCAGCGCGCTCGACGAGAAACGCGTCGAGCCGGCGCCGCTGCGTCATCAGCGCGAGCGGCTCGGCCGCGGTTCGCTCGAACCCACGCCGGTGCCCGATTCGCAGCTCGAAGCCCGTCACGACCTCCTCGACGACCGCATCGATCGGGAACGGCAGCTGGCGCAGCGCCCGGATCGTGACCCCGCCGCCGCAGGGCTTGTCGCGCGGGAACCGGGCCCGGTCGAGCAGCAGCACCGAGGCGCCGGCGGTCGCAAGCCGGTACGCGGCCGTCGAGCCGGCAGGCCCCGCGCCGACGACGATCGCGTCGTAGCGTGGCATATGGGGGAGAGAGGATTCGAACCTCTGTAGGCTGAGCCGACGGGTTTACAGCCCGTTCCCTTTGGCCGCTCGGGCACTCCCCCGGAGCGGGAGGATTCTAGCCGTCGCGCGGGTACACTCCGGACACCAGCCCTCTTAGCTCAGCTGGTAGAGCACCTCCATGGTAAGGAGGGGGTCAACGGTTCGAGTCCGTTAGAGGGCTTTTGTGTCGTGCTGATCCAAGTAGGTCTCGACCAACTCCGAGAGGCCGGCCTCCGCGGGATCCGGCGTTCCCCTCGAAGCCGCTCGAGTTCGCGCTCGGGGCGTGCCGCGCGTCCGGCTCGGAAGCGAGCCCGCCGCGTTGAACGCGCGTTGAGTCGCGGCCGCCGGTCCGGTAGCGATATGCCCATGCCCGCTTGCCGTCGGGTCCGCGGCGCGTGCGTTCGGTCATTTCACCAGAGAAGGAAGTTGGAAGGGCGGTGCTGACTTCGGCTCACACGGTTCGCAGCGCGACGGTGGGTGGCATGCGGGATGCTCGGATGGCCGGCATGAGGCCGGCGATTGCTCCGATGAGGATGGCGGAGGCGATGCCGCCCGTCCACGCTTTGGCGGGGATGATGACGGCCCAGTTCTTTGTGCTGGCGTAGACCGCGGTAGCGGTGGCGCCGGCGAGCACGCCGACGATGCCGCCGATGACGGCGAGCAGGATCGATTCGGCGAGGAACTGAGTTCGGATCTGACTCTTGGTCGCGCCGAGGGCGCGACGGAGCCCGATCTCCGAGCGCCGTTCGAGCACGGAGATGATCATGATGTTGGCGACGCCGACCGCCCCGACGATCAGTGCTACGACTCCGAGCCCCAGGAAGAGGCTGTTGAATGCCCCTGCTGCTGCAGCGCGGGCGGTGAGGACGTCGGAGGGCTGGCTGACGGCTGCCTCGTAGGGGGCTTCGGGGTCGGCGGTTTGCGCGAGCAGCGACTGCACCGCGGCCTCGTGCCCGGTGGCGGCGCGCACGTAGATGCTGCTTGGCGGGCCGGTCTTCTGGTCGCCCGCGACGATGCTGAGGTAGCCGAGGTAGGTCAGGGCGGCGGGATAGCCGATCAGGGCGCTGACGTCGATGTCGGGCGTCAGCGGGGAGGGGCTCAGGATGCCGGCGATGTCGAACCACTGGCCGCCCAGCCAGATGCGCCGGCCGGGGTAGACGCGGTCGATGCCCAGCTGTTGCGCGGCGACCGCGCCGAGCACCGTGACCGGCAGATGGGCCGTGCCCTGGTTGAGCCAGGCGCCGCGTGCGAGGCCGGTGCCGAGCACCGACAGGAGGTTCAGGCTGGTTGCCCGCACCTGGAGGCCGCCGGTCTCGGTCACCGGGACGATCGAGCTGCGATAGACGTACGTGTTCTTGATCAGGGCGGTGTGTGCCACCTGTTGGACGTTGTCCAGGAGCGTGATGCGTGCCGGCGCTTCTCGGGGCAGTTGTGCCGGGCCGCCCGTGAGGCTTTGCCCGGCTTCGACCGTGAGGAGGTTCGTGCCGAGCCGGTTGATTTCGGCGATGAGGCCGGCCTGCGAGGAGGCCGAGAGCCCGAGCACGGCGACGATCGCTGCCGTTCCGATCGCGATCCCCAGCGCGGAGAGCGCGGCGCGCAGCGGCCGGGAGCGTAACCCGACGCTGGCCACCCGCAGCCAGTCGCGCAGTTCGAGGCGCTCGTCGCTCGCCCTCACGGCGTCTCCCCCGTCGTAAGGTCGGAGATGATCTCGCCGTCGAGGACGCGAATCTGGCGGGGCAGTTGACCGGCGAGGCCCGTGTCGTGGGTGATCATGATGATCGTCGAGCCGGCCCTGTTGAGCTCGCGGATCAGTTCCATGATCGACGCGCCGTTGGTGCTGTCGAGGTTCCCGGTCGGTTCGTCGGCGAGAACGATCATCGGACGCCCGACGAGAGCGCGGGCGATCGCAACCCGCTGCCGCTCCCCGCCGGAGAGCCTGGTGGGCTTGAAGTGCGCGCGTTCGGAGAGGCCGACCTGTTCGATCGCCTCCTCCGCGCGCCGGTACCGCTCGGCTGCGCCGACGCCTGCGTAGAGCAACCCGTCGGCGACGTTGTCTCGCACCGTCGCGTGCTCGGCGAGGAAGAACTGCTGGAACACGAAGCCGATGTTGCGGGCGCGCAGCTTCGAGAGCGCGCGATCGTCGAGTCGCGCCGCGTCCACACCGCCGATCCGGACGACGCCGCTGCTCGGCCGCTCGAGCGTTCCGATGACGTGCAGGAGCGTGGACTTGCCCGAGCCCGACGGTCCGACGATCGCGACCAGCTCACCGGGTCGAACTGCGAACGACACCCCGCGAAGGGCGGGAACGGGTGGGTCCTCGCCGTAGACCTTCGTGACTTCGTCGAGTTCCAGTACCGATGCGCTCATGACGACGGCACGACCACGTGCTCGCCCTCGTGGAGATCGCCTTCGATGACCTGAACTCGTCCGCCTGCGCTGTCGAACAGGCCAAGCTTGACGGCGACGAGCGCGCGTCGCCCGTTGGTGCCGACGACCTCGACCGCGAAGCCGCCGCCGGAGCGACCGACGATCGCCGTCACGGGGAAGCTAAGCGCGTTCTCGACTCCCTTCGTTGTGATCGCCACCTGAACCGGGGCCTGATCGAACGCGTGGGCCTGTTGCGGGTGGTCGAGGCTGATGTAGGCGGGGATGGTCGCGCCGGCGCTCGGGTCCTGGGCGGTCTGCGTCTGGGCAACTCTCCCGAGCCTCTGAACCCTTCCCGCGGCCGTGGTGTTGTCGGGCAGCGTGATCTGCGCGTGGTCGCCCTTCTTCACCTCGCGCTGCTGGGACGGGTCGAGGTTGACCTCAACCTCGAGCGTGTCCGAGGTTGCCTGCGCGACCGGTGTGCCGGGCTGAGCGGAGCCGCCGAGCTCCGCCGTCACCCTGGCGATCCGCACCGACTCGGGCAGGAACACCGCCTGACCGAGATCGAGCGACCCGGTCTGATCCTCGCCGAGCTTGGCCTCCAACTTCTTGAGTGCAGCCGCCGTCGCGGAGCCGAAGTCGCGCGAGGACGGATCGAGCTGCGTGCGGGTCGCGAAGCCGAGTTGCACCAGGTTGGCGTTGAGTGCGGCGACGTCGGGTCCGCTATCGCGCTCCGACAACGACCGGTATGCGGGCATCGGGCCGCACAAGAGCAGCACCGGGCGGTTGTTCACGCGATAGATGACCGCGCCGCAGGCGACCTTGTCGCCCGCAGTGGGCAGCTCGGTGTATGTCCCGCCGGCCCGGTTGATCACGGCGTACGGCGAGCCGTCGGATCGCGCCCGATAGGACAGAGTCCCATACTGGGAAACCATGTCCGAGAGCGTCCCCCGATCGACCGTCGCGGTGTTCACCGCCGACGCCTGCGCCGCCGGGGTCGCCTGCCCGCCACCCGAGCTCGCGATTACGACGCCGGTCGCGACTGTGGCGACGAGGACGACCGCTGCGGCCGCCGGCACCCACCTCCCGCGCATCATTTGCTCCCCCGTACGCCGGCCGCGGCCGCGTACCGGCCGCACCTCCGCATCGCCGCGTTGAGAATCGTGAGACCGCCCGCCGTCGCCGCGGATGGGATGCGATTCGTGTCTACAAGCGGGTCGGTCTTGGAAGGGTCGGGAAAGTCCCGCACGCCGTTGTCGCGGATGCACTGAGCGAACGCGAGCGCGGCCTGCTGCTCCTCGGGAGTTCTCTGGTTGCCGGTGAACCCCGACGGCTCCAGGTCCTTGCACGCGGTGAGCGCGTGCTCGAAGCCAGCCGAGTTCGTGTTGAGAGACGAGCCGTTCGCTACTGCGTCGATGGTCAATGCACCCGATGCGTCGGGGTCGGGAAACGCGCTGACACCGTTGGCGCGCATGCACTCGGAGAACTTCACGGCCTTGGCGCGAGTCGTCGAGATGCTGGTTGCACCGCTGCCGGCGGTACGCGGAGTCGAGGCGGTGTGATTGCCGCCGGTGCTTCCACAGCCCGCGCTGACCGTGACGACCGCGAGCGCGGCCGCCGCCCACGTCTTCGGTCTCACTGCTGGCCCCCGGTCTGTTGTGCCAGGAGACGGCCGCACGTATGCGTCGCGGCGTCGAGGATGGTCATGCCGCCCGGCCTGTTGGCGGACGGGATGTGATTCGTGTCGCCCGCGGCGATCACGGCAACGATGGCGGCCATGCCAAAGGCGGCCGGCGGCCAGAGTGTTCTCGTCAAGGGGTTCCTCCTCGTGTGCGGATTACGTCGACACCGGTCCTCTGCCGGGCGTGCGTACGAGGCAGCGCTCCCGGCGCCGGGAGTTGTTGCGGAGGTCCCGGCCCGACCCGGTCGCCGGCGATGCGGGCGACCATCGCGTTTGCCGCTGCGAGAGCTGTGTCGATCAGGTCGTAACCGGGCTGGCCCAGCACGACGCCGGTGATCGGCGTGCGCTTGCCGTGCACCAGGCGGATCGCCCGGAACGCGAAGCAGCCGCCGGCAGCTCTGTCGGAGCCGGTCTTCACGCCGACGAAGCCGTCGCGCCCGAGCAGGGTGTTCGTATTGCGCACCGTGCCGGCGACCGGCAGCGTCGCGCTCGTTGTCGCGACGATGCTCGCGAACGCGGGCAGGCGCATGGCGCGGTCGACGACGCGCAGCTGGTCGGCAGCAGTCGAGACCGTCGCGTCGTCGTACCCGCTGGGGTCGGTGTAGCGGGTGCGCGTCATGGCGAGCGACCGCGCGGTCGCATTCATGCGCGCGACGAACCGTGCAACGGAGCCGGAATCCCAGCGGGCGAGGACGGCGGCGATGTTGTTCGCAGACGGCAGCAGCAGCGCTTGCAGCGCCTGCAGCTCGGTCAGCTGCTCGCCGGCGACGATCGGCACCACCGACTCCCGTTCCCGGCTCCGGCGATCGGTGTCGGCGACATCGGCCTCGGTGAGGGTGATCGTCGGGCCGCTCTCGCCGACCTGGAGCGGGTGGTCGCGAAGCACGAGATACGCCGTCGTCACCTTCGCGACGCTGGCGATCGGAGCCGCGTGCTGGTTCGGCCCGGCTTGGACCCGCGACTGTCCTACCTGAACGGCGGCCTGGCCGTAGCTCGGCCACACCGTGCCGGGCAGCGCTCCGCCACGAGCGCCGCGATGCTCATTCCGAACGGCGTCGACGGATGCTGCACCCGTCGAGGACGAGGACGCCAGTAGCCGGTGAGCCGGCGCGGCGATCGCCGCGATGACGACCAGCAGGCCCGCGACGCGGACCGTGCGAATCCGAGTCCGACGGGTCGTGGACCCGGACCTGTACACCCTTCGTGCGTGCCTTCTGTGGGCCACACCTCGAGCCTGCCCAGCGCGGTGTTGCCGGCGCGTATCGGTTTTTCGATATGCCGGCGATATGCGTCCGCTCTAGCATCTGGGCATGCGCGTGTTGATCGTCGAGGACGAGCCGCTGATGGCGGAAGCCATCCGAGACGGCCTCCGCCTGGAGGCGATCGCGGCCGACATCGCCGGTGATGGCGACACCGCGCTGAAGCTGCTGCGCTTCAACTCGTACGACATCGCCGTCCTCGACCGAGACATCCCCGGCCCCAGCGGCGACGAGATCGCCGAACGCATCGTCGCCTCCGGCAGCGGCCTGCCGATCCTCATGCTCACCGCCGCCGACCGTCTCGACGACAAAGCAACCGGGTTCGAGCTCGGCGCCGACGACTACCTCACGAAACCGTTCGAGCTCCGGGAGCTCGTGCTCCGCCTCCGAGCCCTCGACCGCAGGCGCGCCCACTCGAGGCCTCCCGTGCGAGAGATAGCAGGTTTGCGGCTGGATCCGTTCCGCCGCGAGGTCTACCGCGACGGCCGCTACGTCGCGCTGACCCGGAAGCAGTTCGCGGTGCTCGAAGTTCTCGTCGGCGCCGACGGCGGGGTCGTCAGCGCCGAAGACCTACTCGAACGGGCATGGGACGAGAACGCGAACCCGTTCACCAATGCCGTGCGCATCACCGTCTCAGCCCTGCGCAAACGCCTCGGCGAACCGTGGATCATCGCGACCGTGCCCGGCGTCGGCTACCGCATCGACACGCACCCAGACACCGAGCACGAGGGAGAAGAGCGTGGATAGAGCCTCTGGGTTGAGCGCTCGCCTGAAGCTCACCCTCAGCTACGCCGGCTTCCTCATGCTCGCAGGCGTCCTGATGCTCGCGGCCGTTTGGGTGGTCGTGCTGCGCTACATCCCCAACGGTGTGCTCTCCCACATGCATCCCTCGTGGTGGTTCCTGTTCGACCGTTCCGACCCCCTGCACGGCTTCGGCTCGATCGCGGCCATCGTGTTGGCGTTCCTGCTGCTATTCGGCCTGCTGGGAGGTTGGTTCCTCGCCGGACGCATGCTCGCTCCCCTGACTCGCATCACTGACGCCACACGCGTGGCCGCGGCCGGATCGCTCTCCCACCGGATCCAACTCGAGGGCCGCGGAGATGAGTTCCGCGAGCTCGCCGACGCCTTCGACGCGATGCTCGCTCGGCTCGAAGCACACGTCGCCGAGCAGCAGCAATTCGCAGATGAACAGCAGAGATTCGCGGCCAACGCCTCCCACGAACTGCGCACGCCGCTGGCGGTCACGCAGACGCTGCTAGACGTCGCCCGCAACGATCCGAGCCGCGGGAACGGCGAACTTGTCGACCGTCTCTACGCGGTCAACTCCCGAGCGATTGGCCTCACCGAAGCGCTGCTCCTGCTCAGCCGTTCCGACCGACGGTCTTTCCTCCCGGAACACGTCGACCTGTCCCTCATCGCCGAAGAGGCCACCGAAACGCTCCTCCCTCTAGCAGAACACCGCGGCGCCACCATCGAGACGTCAGGCGACCCGACTCCGGCCATCGGCTCACCCGCGCTGCTGCTGCAGCTGACGACGAACCTCGTGCACAACGCGATCGTCCACAACCTGCCCGAACAAGGCACCGTCTGGGTCACGACCAGCGCTCACCCCAACGGTGTGGAGCTCACGGTCGAGAACACGGGCGAGAAGCTCACCCCGGAACTAGTCGCCACGCTTGCCGAGCCGTTCCAGCGCGGCACCAGACGCATACGCAGCGACCAGGCTGGTGTCGGTGTCGGCCTCGGCCTGGCAATTGTCAAGAGCATCACCCAGGCACACGACGGAACCCTCACCCTCGCGCCGCGACTCGGCGGCGGGCTGCGCGTCACGGTGCGACTACCGGCGGCACCACAGAGACCCGGCAGATGACGAGGCGAAATGCCACGGACCGCACGGGCGCCCCGAACGCAGCTATGCGCGTGCGACCGCCCTCACCAGGCACCGCCGGTCTCCACGAGAGCGCGGTCCTCGCTCGACAGGGCTAGGAGGCGCGACGAGCGGCGCCTCGGGCTCCCGACTGGCGCGATTTCGCCGCCGAGGATGGAGCATCAATGGTTCGACGGTTCGAGTCGCGCGTCGCGCTTTCTCGTTCAGTCCGCTCACGAACCGCGGGAACTGCTGTACGGCAGACCGGCGGGTATCAGCTTGGTGCAGATCGTCGCGGCGCCCTTGAACCGGGCGGAGTCCTGGTCGATGCTCGAGGGGACGTTTGTCTGGACGTTGCCGTTCTCGAAGGTCGGATCGGGGAAGCTCGGGAAACCGTGCGAGCGCATGCAGGCGGCGGCCTTGAGGTAGTCAGCGCGATCGGCAAGTGTGATCGGCTTTCCTTGGGGATGGCTGTCTGGGAGCAAGTTGTTGCAGGCACCGTCCTCGGCCGCCCGCACCTGGGACAGGCTGTACCCGGTTTGCCGCAGCTTCGACTTGTCGAACACCCCGCTGCTGGTGGGATCGGGCCAGTTCGGCATCCCGTGGGAACGCATGCAGCGGGCGAAGGCGAGTGCTCCGTTCTGTGCCGTCGTGGCGGCAGTCGTGGAGGAGGCACCTCTCGCAACCCCCGGCGAGCCCCCGCCGCCGCAGCCGGCCGCGAGCAGCGCGAACGCGGCAACCGCGACGACCGAGGCGAGGATGAGTGGACGGCGGCAACGCATGATGTGCGGTTCCTTTCAGTCGAGAGCCGGACAGGTAAGCGCAGCGGTGCTCACACCGTTCGGAGGGCTTCGGTCGGGGAGAGGCGGGCGGCTCGGATGGCGGGTAGGAGCCCGGCGATGGCACCGATGAGGAGGGCGGCGGCGAGGCCGCCGGCCCAGGCGGTGGTCGGGATGGCGATCTGCCAGTGCTTGGTGGTGGCGTAGATCGCCGTGGCGATGACTCCGGCGGTGACGCCGACGACGCCGCCGATGAGGGCGAGCAGGATTGCTTCTGAGAGGAACTGGTTGCGGATGTTGGCCTTTGTGGCGCCGAGGGAGCGGCGGAGTCCGATCTCGCTGCGGCGCTCGAGGACGCCGATGAGCATGATGTTGGCGACGCCGAGGGCGCCGACCAGGAGGGAGACGGCGCCGAGCCCGAGGAAGAGGCTGTTGAGGGCGCCCTGTGCTTCGGCACGGGCGGTGAGCGCCGCGGAGGGCTGGCTGACCGCGACCTCGTTCGGGGCTTCCGGGTTCGCGGTGGCGGCGAGCACGGATTGGACCGCGGCGGTCTGGCTGGTGACCGAGCGGACGTAGATGGTGGTGGGATGGCCGTCGAATCCGAGGTAGCGCTTCGCGGCCGGGAATCCGACGAGCACTGACGAGTCGATCTCGGGGGCAAGGATCGCCGAGTTGAGGATGCCGGCGAGGTAGAACCACATCCCTCCCAGCCAGATGCGCTCGCCCGGGTAGAGCCGCTCGATCCCGAGCCGCTGCGCGGCCGCATAGCCGAGCACGGCAACCGGTTCGCGCGCGGTCGCTGCGTTCAGGTATCCGCCGGCGGCGACGGCGGCCCCGACCGTCGCCGGCAGCGCCGAGGCTGGCCGCCTGCACCGAGAGCGCATTGGTGTTGACGGACGGGATGAGTGGGCTGCGGTAGACATTCGCGCTCGTCGAGCCGGTGTACTGCACCTGCTGCACCGGCCCGATACGGGAGATCATTCCCGGGGCGGCGAGCGGCAGCTCAGCCGTCTGACCAAACAAGGTCTGCCCGTTTTGGACTGTGAGCAGGTTGGTCCCGAGCTTGTCGATCTCGGCGAGCAGCCCCGCCTGCGACGAGGATGAGAGGCCGAGGACGGCGACGATCGCGGCGACGCCGATCGCGATCCCCAGTGCCGAGAGCGCGGCCCGCATCCGCCGAGTGCGCAGGCCGACGCTCGCGATCCGCGCGAGATCGGAAAGACGGAGGCGGGGCGATTCGATGCCCGTGTGCGCGCTCATCCGTGCGGCAGGTTGAGGAGCGAGAAGGCCGTCACCACGGAGCTGCCTTTGACGGTGGCGGTGATGACGTAGCCGCCGGTGGAGGCGTTGGCGGTGAACGGAGGCGCAACTGCGATGCCTTTGCTGTTCGTCTGGACGCGGACGATGCGACTCTTGCGCCGTTGCGTCTTCTTCGCCGGCTGGTTGGGGCGCGACACCGTGAAGTGTCCGCTTGCCCCCTTCGCCGGGGCGGCGAAGGTGATGGTCGCGCCTGCGACCGGGTTTCCGTTCTTGTCGGTGACGGTGACGGCGAGTGGGATCGGGAAGCGCGTGCCGACGGTGGTGGACTGGCCGTTGGCGGCGCCGGCGGTGATGCTCGCTCGGGGCGGCGGCGAGGTTTTCGAGGGTGTACTGGCCTGAGCTGCGCGCCAGGGGCGGCTGGCGGTTGCGGTGAAGGCGCCGGCGGTCTTGTTGGCGATCAGCGGCGGCGCGGTGGCGAGTCCGTCGGCGTCGGTGAGCGCGGTCGCCTGGCTCGTGCCGCCGAGGAACGTGGCAGCAGCGCCGTTGTCGGCGGCGCCGATTGCGAAGGTGACGTTCGCGCCTTCGACCGGCTGTCCGTTGGCGTCCAGCAGGCGCGCCTGCAGCGACCGTCGATAGCGGGTGCCGACGGTCGCCTTGGAGTCGCGCGTCGAGTGCCGTCTGGAGCGTCGTGGTGGTGGCGTGGTTGTCGAGGGTGTAGGTGGCGACGGTCGCGACGCCGGCGGTGGAGGCGGTCGCGGTGAACCGTCCCGGTACGCCGTTGGCCGTGAGCGGCGGCGAGGTGGCGAGGCCGTTCGAGTCGGTGGTCGCGCTCGGCTGCACCGCCGAGGAAGCTCGCACTTGCGCCGGTCGGTCCGGGGACGATCGCGAAGGTGACGGCCGCGCCCTGGACCGGGTTGCCGTTGGCGTCGGTGACGCGCGCCTGCAGCGGCTGGGCGTAGCTGCCGTTGACGGTCGCCTCTTGACTGGTGCTGCCGGTCGCGGTGATCGACGGAGGGCAGCCCGTTGGCGGTGTTCGCGAGGGAGAGCTCGACAGTGCCGTAGTCGGAGTGCGCGTCGACCGTGTAGTTGCCGACGGTGAAGTTGGCGGTGAACGGTGGCGCGGTGGCGACTCCCTGGGAGTCGGTGCCGACGTAGGCCTCGCGCGATCCGCTGCTCGGCGAAGATGCCGCTCGCCCCGCTTCCCGGGGCGTCGAAGTTGACGATGACGCCGGCGAGGTTTCCGGTGAGCGGGCAGCCGTTGGTATTGGCGAGCGCGACCTGCAGGTTCTGCGCGAACTGCTTGCCGAGCTGCGCCTGTCTGCCCGCTGCCGCCGGCGAGCACGAGCTCGTTCGGCAGGGTTCGACGTCGGGCAGGCGCTGCTCGCCGCGCGGGCGCCGGCGCCCGAGGCGGCGACTGCGACCGCCAACGCGGCCAGCCCGGTGAGCACGAGTGCGCGTTTCATGCCGCCTCCCCTTGTCGACGGTCGGAGACGATGCGCCCGTCGAGCAGCGAGATCTGCCGCGGGCAGCGCGCCGCGATCTCGTGCTCGTGCGTGATGACGACGATCGTCGCCCCCTCGGCGTTGAGCTCGTCGATCAGCGCCATGATCGCCTGGCCGGTGGCGCTGTCGAGGTTGCCGGTCGGCTCGTCGGCGAGCATGATCGCCGGACGGCCGACGAGCGCGCGGGCGATCGCCACCCGCTGGCGCTCCCCGCCGGAGAGCTGCGTCGGGCGCGAGTGCAGGCGATCGCCGAGGCCGACGCGGGTCAGCGCCTCGGCCGCGCGCTCGCGCCGCTCGCCCACCGCCGCGCCGGCGTACAGGAGCCCGTCGGCGACGTTCTCGAGCGTGCGTCGAGTGCTCGGCGAGGAAGAACTGCTGGAACACGAAGCCGATCCGGGTCGCGCGCACCGCGGCGAGCTCGCGGTCGGACATCTCGGCGACGTCGAGACCCGTGATCGACACGCGTCCGGAGCTCGGCCGCTCGAGCGTCCCCATCAGATGCAGCAGCGTCGACTTCCCGGAGCCGGACGGGCCGACGATCGCGACCAGCTCGCCGGCGTGGACGCTGAAGCTGACGCCCTGCAGCGCCGGCACCGGCGGGTCCGATCCGTACGTCTTCGTCACCGACTCGAGCTCGAGCGTCGGCGCCTCGCTCGTCATGACGCCGGCACCACCACGCGCTGCCCGGCCGCGAGCCCGTCTGCCGCTCACCTCGACGATTCCTGCCGCGTCGTCGAACAGCCCGACGCCGACGCCGACGAGCTGGTGGACGCCGCGTCGCCTCGACCACCTCGACCGCGTAGCCGCCGCCTGCGAGCGCGACGCAGCGCGTTCACCGGCACGACGAGCACGTTGCGGACGCTTGCCGTCGTGATCGACACGTCCACCGGCGCCTGGTCGAGCCGGCCCGTCGCCGCCGGACGGTCGGGAGTCACGTCCACCTCGATCGTCGGCGAGCTCGACCCGTTGCCGCTGCTGTCCGACGGCGTCGTCGCCACCGTGCCGACGAAGGAGACGCGCCCAGGCGTCGTCGAGTTGTCCGGGAGCGTGATCAGCACCGGATCGCCCAGCCTTGATGCTCGTCTGCTGCGACGCGTCGAGGGCGATCGTCACGACGCGCCGCGTCGAGGTGATGCCGAGCACCGGCCCCGCCTGCACCGGCGAGCCCTTCGTCGGAGTCACGCTCGTCACCCGGACCGCGCCCGGCTCGAACACGACCGACCCGAGCGGCAGCTGCCCGGTCGCCGGCAGGCGATGCTCCGACTGGAACCGCTCGATCGCCGAGCGTCGTCGCCGCGGTGAACGTCGTCGCCGCTCGGCGCGCCGTAGCCGCGCAGGTTTCGGTTCAACTCGGCGACGTCCGCGCCCGGCGACATCCCCGACATGAACGCGCGCGAGGCCGGCACGCCGCCGTAGAGGAGAAACGCCGGCTCGCCGCCGATCGCGTACAGCGGCTGGCCGCGGCGGACGATCTGCCCGACCTTCGGCAGCATCGTGTACACCGCGTTCTGGCCGTAGGTCGCCGCCGAGCTCTCGCCCTGCGCAAGCGTCGCCTCCGCCGCTGAGAGCGCCTGCTGATCGGCCTGCACCTTCCCGGTCGCGCTGGTGACGCTCTGCGCGATCCGCTGTCACCGCCTGGGCGTCGGTTGCGCACGGGCCGGCGCTTCCGCCGCCCTGCTGCGAGCCGCCGCTCTCGGCGGCGCCGCCGCCGCCGCAGTCGACCGCGAGCCTTGCGCAGGTCGGCGTCGCAGCGATGCCTGCGCCTGCGCGAGCGCACGCTCGTCGGCGGCGAGCGTCTGCTGCGCCGATGCCACCGACTGCTGCGACTGCTCGAGCGTGGCCGGCGCCGTCCCGCCCGGCACCGACACCGTCGAGGCGTCGGCGTAGCCGAGCGTCGCGCTCACCTGCGTCTGCTGCGACAGATCCTGTCGCTTCACCGTCGTCAATCGCGGTCGCCGCCCCGTTGTCGGCGACCCCGTTCGCGGCCGGCGAGCCACTCGCGAACGGATCCGCCACCACCAGCGCCAGCCCGCCGGCGACGAGCAGCACGGCGACCCCGGCGACGAGCCGCCGCCCCGGCGGGACAGACGCCCGCCGGCCACGTCGAGCACGCGGGTCACCGGCTCAGCCACCCCCGGCCTTCGCCGTTCCGGCGGCGGGCCGGCCGCGCCGCCCTTGAAGGGCAGATGTCCTCTGGCAGGCCTGCTGGGCCTTCTGGAACGTCGGGTTGTTCGGGTCGAGGTCGCTGCCCGGGCCGCCGTGGAGCCGGATGCCGCCGTTGGACGGGTCGGGGAAGTCCTTGATCCCGTGCGCGCGCATGCAGGCCGAGAAGGCGAGCATCTGCTGCTGTTGCTGCGCTATCTGTGCCGGGGTCGGCTGACCGCCGTTCGGGAGCAGCTTGTCGCAGACGGTTCGGGCGGAGCTGAACGCCGGCGAGCCCGGGTCGATGCCCATCCCCGAGTGGATCGTGATCACGCCCTGGCCGTTCGGGTCGGGGAAGTTCGTGACCCCGTGCTTGCGCATGCAGGCGGAGAACTTCGCGCCGTCCACGCGTGCCGACGTTCATCGCGATCTGGAACTGAGGGCCGCCCTGCCCGCCGCCGGAACCGCCGAACCCCTTGACTGCCGACCCCGGGCCGCTCTGCGTCGTCGTCGTGGCGGCCGTCCCGGCGGAGGCGACGCTCGCAACCCCGGGAGAGCCGCCTCCGCCTCCGCCGCAACCGGCCGCAAGCAGCACAAAGGCGCCGACCGCGAAAGCGGCTGTGAGAACGACGGGACGGCGGCAGCGCATCTCTTGAGCTCCTTCTCGAGCGACAGGATCGACTCCAAGAGGGATAGCCTCGATTCGGTTACAGCGGGGGAACAGAAGCTGTTACCTGCGTGTAACCGTTGCGGCGGCATCCTTGAGGCCGGCAGAGGGAGGCTGAACCGGGATGCGGGTGCTCGTCGTCGAAGACCACAGAGAGCTCGCCGCGACGATCGCAGTCGGGCTGCGGCGCGAGGGCATGGCCGTCGACATCGTCTTCGACGGCGACGACGCGTTGCGCCACGCAGCAGGGGACAGCTACGACGTGATCGTGCTCGACCGCGACCTGCCCAGAGATCCACGGCGACGACGTCTGCCGGGCGCTCGTTGCGCGCGGGTCGCGGTCGCGCGTGCTCATGCTCACCGCCGCCGACACGATCGAAGACCGCGTCGACGGGCCTCGGCCTCGGCGCCGACGACTACCTGCCCAAGCCGTTCGCGTTCGCCGAGCTCGTCGCGCGCATCCGCGCCCTCGCGCCGCCGAACCGAGACAACGCGCTCGCCGCTCCTCGCACGCGGCGATCTCCGTCTCGACACCGTGCAACGGGTCGCCAGCCGCGGCGGCCGCCGGCTCGAGCTCAGCGGCAAGGAGCTCGCCGTGCTCGAGCTCCTGCTCGCCGCCGGCGGCGCCCCGGTCCCCACCCGCGAGCTGCTCGCGCGCGGCTGGGACGAGTACGTCGACCCCAACGGCAACGTCGTCAAGGTCACGATCAGCCGCCTGCGGCGCAAGCTCGGCGACCCGCCCGTGATCGAGACCGTCCCCCACGCCGGCTATCGCATCAGCCAATGACGATCAGGCTGCGCCTCACGCTCGTCTACGGCGGCCTCTTCCTCTGCTCGGCGGCCGCCCTGCTCGCAATCACCTACGTCCTCGTCAACCACCAGTACACCGGCAGCTTCTTCATCAGCTCCGGAAACAGGCGGCGTTCGCGTCCCAAGGCGCCCCGGCAAATCATCCGAAGGGCGAAGCCGCCCGCCGGGTTCGCGGTGCCGGTCGGCCCGAACGCTGTCGCCACCAACCGCAAGCTCGCACTCGCGGCGGCGCAAGGGCAGTCGGATGCGGCGCTGCACCAGCTGTTCGTCGACTCTGCGGTTCGCGCTCGCGCTGATGGCGGTGTTCTCGCTCTGGCTCGGCTGGGTGATCGCCGGCCGCGCCTTGCGCCCACTGCGCACGATCACCGAGACCGCGCGCGACATCTCCGCCAGCAACCTCCACCGCCGGCTCGACCTTCAAGGGCCCGACGACGAGCTCAAGCAGCTCGGCACCACCGTCGACGGACTGCTCGCCCGCCTCGAAACCTCCTTCGAGGCGCAACGACAGTTCGTCGCCAACGCCTCGCACGAGCTGCGCACGCCACTGACGCTCGAGCGCACCCTGCTCGAGCTCGCCCTCAGCGACCCCAACGCCAGCATCGACTCCTACCGGCATACCTGCGAGCAACTGCTCGCGGTCGGCGCGCAACAGGAACGGCTGATCGAAGCGCTGCTCACGCTCTCTCGCAGCCAACGCGGCCTCGAGAGCCGTCAGCCCGTCGACCTCGCCGCCATCACCGCCGTCGCCGCGGCCGCCGCAGACCACGACGGGCTCGTGCTCGACACCGCCGTCGAACCGGCGCAGACGACCGGGAACCCGCGTCTGGTCGAGCGACTCGTCGCCAACCTCCTCAGCAACGCCATCCATCACAACATCGAGGGCGGCAACATCAGCCTCACGACCGACACCCGCGACGGTCACGCCGTCCTCACCGTCGCCAATACCGGCCCGAAGGTCCCGGCCAGCGAGCTCGAGCGGATCTTCCAGCCGTTCCAACGACTGGACACCACCCGAACGAGCGGCGCCGGCGGCCTCGGTCTCGGTCTCTCCATCGTCCAGGCGATCGCCGACGCTCACGACGCCACCATCGACACGATCGCCCCAGCCGACGGCGGCCTCCAGATCCAGGTCAGCTTCCCCGCAGCAGCCTCCACCGACGGTAGCCGCAGCGACACCGCATAGCTGGCGCGCGGTCGCCGCGCTCACCGGTGTGTCCTCGCGTAGGCGTTGTAGGCAGCGTTCGAGGGCATGTACGGGGGCCGGTACTTCCCGCAGGCTTGGTTCGCGGCCTCGAACTTCGGCGAGCCCTGATCGACCCCGACTGAGCCAGGATCGGGTATGCGGCCGTTGCTGCCGGGGTCGGGGAAGTTCGGCACGCCGTGGGCGCGCACGCAGTGAGAGAACGTCAGAGCCTGCGCCTTGCCCTGCTGCACCTGAGCGGCGGTTCGGCCCTCGGCCGCCGTTCGGGAGCAGATGCCGGCAGGCTCCTTGGGCCGCCTGGAACCGCGAGTCGCTGACGCCGAGTTGCTGGAGAGCCGACCTTGGGGATCGCTCCGCCGCTATCGGGGTCGGGGCACTTCGGCACCCCGTTGGAGCGCATGCAGCCGGAGAAGGCGACCGCTCCGTTGACCTGCGCAGACGCTGCCGGGGGGCTGGAGCTGCTCTTGGTAGTGGTCGATCCGAGCTGCGCCACGTGACTCCCCGCCGAGCCACCGCACGCGGCCGCGAGCAGAGCCAGCCCGACCGCGGCGATAGTGGCAGCCGCTGCGCGGGACCGGGCACTCATGGCAGGCCGAGCGCCTTCCGCTCCTGCTTCTCGCAGAGCGTCTGCGCCGCCTGGAACCGCGGCGAGCTCGGGTCGATCCCGGCGCCGCTGAGGTTCTGGCCCGCCCCCTGGCTCGAGACTGCCGGGTCGGGGAAGTCGGGAAACCCGTGCGAGCGCAGGCACCGAGCGACCTTCAAGGCGAAGGCGAACTTCTCCTGGCGCTGCTGCGGCGTCCCCACGCCGCTTCCGCTCGGAAGCAGGGACTTGCAGGCGTCGTTGGCCGAGAGCGACACCTGCTTCGAGGCCGCAGAGTCGGAGTGGAACGGAGGGAACCGCCCCTGAGCGTTGGGGTCGGGGAAGTTCGGCACCCCGTGCGAACGCATGCACCGCGAATAGGCAAGCACCGAGGCAAGCGCCCTCTGCTGCGCCGACCCAGCCGAGGTGGTGGGAGAAGGGCTGCTCTTCGTCGTGGTCGCGGTGGAGCCGAGCTGGGCCACGTGGCTCCCCGGCGAGCCGCCGCATGCGGACACGAGCAGGGACAGGCCGACCATCCCGGCCAGCACGGGAGCGATGAGGAGCGCGCGCGAATACACGCTCCTGATGATCACTCGGCCCGATAACAGCCGCAGGAGCCGGCGATGAAAAGTCGATGAAAGCGACTCCACCAACCCCTCGGCGGGCTCGGGCTTGGGCGACACTGCACGACGTGAGCAACGGTGAGGATGCGGGGGCGTCGATCCTTGTGGTCGAGGACGACGAGCAGATCGCGGAGCTGATGCGGGATTTCCTGGAGGCTGAGGGCTTCCGGGTGCGGCAAGCCGCAAGCGGGCGCGAGGCGAGCGAGCAACTCGAACAGGGCCGTCCCGACCTCGTGCTGCTGGACGTGATGCTGCCCGATGAATCGGGCTTCGAGATCTGCCGCCGCTTGCGCCGTGACTCGAACGTGCCGGTGCTGTTCCTGAGCGCGCGCGACAGCGACGCCGACAAGATCCGGGGGCTCGGCCTCGGCGGCGACGACTACATCGTCAAGTCCGCCACACCGGCAGAGGTGGTCGCCCGCGTCAAGGCGGTCCTGCGGCGTGCCTCCCCGACCGGAGGGCACCGGACACTTCGCCTGGGAGGGCTCGAGGTCGACCTGGCCGCGCACGAGGTCAGCTGCGAGGGACGGCAGCTCGAGCTGACGGCACGCGAGTTCGAGCTGCTGCGCGTGCTCGTCGAGCATCCGCGGCAGGTGCTCAGCCGCGACCAGCTGTTCGAGCTCGTCTGGGGCTCGTTCGGCGACCGCAGCGCGGTCGCGGTGTACATCGGCCGCCTGCGCCAGAAGATCGAGCCCGACCCGGCCACGCCGCGTTACATCGTCACCGTCTGGGGCGCCGGCTACCGGCTCGATCCCGGCAGCAGATGAGACGCCCGCCGATCCGCATCCGGACGTTCATCCTCAGCACCGTGCTCGTCTTGCTGCTGGTGCCGACGCTGGCCGGCGGCGCGGCCTGGTTGATCGAGCGCGATCGCCAGCAGGCGGACATCCAGCGACGGCTGAACGCCGCGGCTGCGTACCTGACCTCGCATCGCAACGAGATGCAGGAGCCGTCCTCCGTCCAGGGGTTCGCGAGGTTGCTCGACCGGCTCGGCCTGCTCGGTCAACTGGCGGCGGTCGGCCCGAATGAAAAGCGCCAGGTTTACGTCAGCCCTGCTCTCGAGCGCGGGCAAGCCGGCCGGTCGATCAAGGCTGCCGCGGCCGCGGCAGCCGAAATCAGTGCGTCCTGGGGCGATGACCGCCGGCTCATCCCGACGGGAACGCCCAAGTCGCGAGCGACTCTGGTCACTGACCTCTACTATCGGCCTGCCTCCCCTGCCACCCGGGCACTCGTCGCGCTCCTCAGCGGGCTACTCGTCCTGCTCGCCGGGCTTGCGGTCGCGGTCTGGCTCGCCGGCCGCTGGATGGTCACGCCGCTCGCCAGGCTGAGCACCCAGGTCGACAAGGTCGCCGGCGGCGACCTTACGAGCGCGGTCCCGCACAGCCGGATCGGCGAGATCGCCAACATCGCCCAGGCGGTCGAGGGCATGACGGACGCGCTCGGCGAGACCGCGCAACGACGAGCCGAGGCCGACGAGGCGAGACGGTTCCTCGTCACCAGCATCGCCCACGACTTGCGCACGCCTCTGTTCGCGCTGCGCGGACACCTGCAGGCGATCGGCTCCCGGCTGGGTGATCCGGCCGTCCACCTGGAACGGGCCGAAGCGCGGGCAGACGCGCTCGAACGGCTGATCGGCAACCTCTTCGCCTACACCCGCGACGACTACGCCCAGCCAGCGCCCCAGCTCGAAGCGGCACCGGTCGCCGACCTCCTCCAGGAGGTCACGGCCGGCCTCGAGCACACGACCCGCCTCCAACAGAACACGTTCGAGCTCGAAGGCGACCAGGCGCTCGGCGTCATCGTCGACCGCGACCGCTTCAAGCGCGCGCTCACCAACATCCTCGACAACGCAGTTCGCTACAGCCCCCCGGGCTCCCCGATCCAGCTCAGCTGGGCCGCTGCGGATGAGTCGACGGTCCGGATCACCGTCCAAGACCACGGACCCGGAATCGATCCCGACCTCCTCCCGCACATCTTCGAACCGGGCATTCGCGGAAACCCGGCGGCCGGCACCTCCGAAAGCGGCGCCGGGCTCGGCCTCACGATTGCGAAACGCCTCCTCGAGCACCAACACGCCACCCTTACCGTCCACAGCCACCGGGCCGGAGGCACGGCAATCAACCTCATCCTCCGACGAGCACCATCGACCAACCCGACGTAAAGGCGCGGCCGAGCCTCTTTAATGGGTTCCGAGCACAGCTTCTAGAGTCCCTTTCGGGCACCCAGGAACCTCCTCGCCCTGTTCGGGCGATCGCACTCAGCTGTAACCCTGATGTGACCGGCCCTGGTGTAGAACCGGAGCAGTGAAGCCGGTTCCGTTGGTGTCCGCCGTCCTTGTCGCTGCCTGCCTGGCGCTGCTGGTGGTCGCGTGCGGCGGCTCGCCGGGCAGTCACGTGGCTCGGCTCGGCACGAGTACAACGCGGAGCAGCCCGCCGAGCCGCGGCTCGACACACGACCAGGCGCTCGCCTTCGGCCGCTGCATTCGCTCACACGGCGTGCCGCTCTGGCCCGACCCCGAGAGCAGCGGATCGTTCGATAAGTCCAAACTCACGCCGCAACAGCTCGGGGTGAGCAGTTCGCAGATCGGGACAGCGCAGAAAGCCTGTACGTCCTTGGTGCCGACCTACACCGCCACCCGGCAGCCACACCTCCTGGCACAGGCGCTGAGGTTCTCGCGATGCATGCGCGCCCGCGGCGCCGCGAGCTTTCCTGACCCCGAGAGCAACGGCGCGATCGTCATCCCGCATGCCATGGAGAACGCACCCGCGTATCTGGCTGCCCTCCACTTCTGCATACACCGGTACGGGGTTCCTCCAGCCCCAAGCCCCGCCGGCTGACGACGAGCGATCCACCCGGGCGACGGCCCCACAACTCCGATCAAGGGTCAGAGGCGACATCGCTTCGACTGAGACTTCGATGGTCTCTGATCTCGCCTGTTCAGACCAGGCGCCGCGCACGAATGACCGCGTCGACGCCGGAGTGCGCTGCGGCTCTCCGACGTTCCTCCGCGACGATCACCTCCAGTGGCCTGGATCGAGCCCGGGAGTCACCGTCTCGAGGGAGACCTGCACCTGACCGGCCGCAGGGGTCGGGGCTCCGGTGGTCGGGTCGACGGGCTGGTGCCCGACGAGGAACAGCGTGCCGCCGGAAGCGACCGCTGCCGCCATCCGGTTCAGGGGCCCAGGTTCCGAGGTCGGCCTCGACCCAGTCGATGCGCCCGGCGAATTCGGGCCCGGCGGCCTCGGCCGTCGCTCTGCCCTGGGCGAGGGCGGCGGCAGAGAAGTCGACCGCCGTCACCTGCCATCCGTGCGCGGCCAGCCACAACGCGTCGGCGCCGTGACCGCAGCCCGCATCGAGGGCGTGACCCGGCTTCAGGCCGCCGAGCTCGGTGGTCAGATGCCCGTTCGCGGGCCGATGCGCGACCTGATCGGCACGCTCGCTCAAGGTCTTGGACCAGAGCCGTTCCCAGAACTCACGGTCGTAGGTCGGCTCCGTCACGACGTCGCCGGCTCTGGTTCCGGGACACCGTTCGGCGGGTCGCCGTCGGGAGAGCTCGTCGCCGGCCTCGGCGCCGTCGCGCGGCCGCCCAGTACGGCTACGGCGAGCGCCGCCGCCACGAGGAGCGCGAGCGTCTTCGGCAGCCCGATCCGATCGGCGAGAAGACCGATCACCGGCGGGCCGACGATGAAGCCCGTGTAGCCGATGGTGAAGGTTGCGGCCAGTGACGGACCGGGCGGATCGAGCCGTCCGGCCGCGCTGAAGAGCAGCGGCACGGCGTTCGCGATGCCGAGGCCGCAGATCGCGAAGCCGAGCACGGCGGGCACCGTCTCGCCGATCAGCAGGACGCCGCCCAGCGCAACCGCTACCAGCGACATGCCGCCGCGCATCAGCGCCGAGGCGCCAAGGCGGACGTTGAGGGCGTCGCCGCCAAGGCGCGCGACCGCCATCCCGAGCGAGAAGCCGGTGAATGCCGTCGCCGCTGCGGCGGTGCTGGCGCCGGCGTCGTGGCGAAGGTAGATCCCGCTCCAGTCGCCGATGGCGCCCTCGGTCATCATCGCCAGGAAACACAGTCCGCCGATCAGGAGCACGGCGCGCTGGGGCAGCGCGAACCCGTGGCCCGCCTCGGAATGGGCCGATGCGCTTCCGAGCCGCCCTGTGATCCACAGCGCCGCCACCCAGAGCGCGACCCCGACGAGCAGGCTTTCGAGCCGCGGGTCGACTCCCGCCGCGGCGGCGATCACGACGAGGCCCGCGGCGAGGAATCCGCCGACGCTCCAGCCGCCGTGCAGCGACGACATGATCGGCCTGCCCAGCTCACGCTCGACGGCGACGCCGTGCGCGTTCATCGCGACGTCCATCGCGCCGCCGCTGGCTCCGAAAGCGAACAGGATCGCGCCGAGCATGATCGGGCTCGTCGCCAGCAGCGGCAGCGGCAGCATCAGGCAGAAGACCAGCGCGGCGGCGCGCGTCACCGTGGCGCTCGAGCGGCCGTCGAGGACATGCCCGGTCAAGGGCATCGAGACGAGCGCGCCCGCCGCCATGCACAGCAGGCACAACCCGAGCGTCGCCTTCGAGATCCCGAGGTGGTCCTGTAGCCAGGGGATGTGCGCGACCCAGGTTCCCATCATCGCGCCGTTGATCGCGAAGACCGAGAACGTCGCCAGGCGCGGCGTCACACGGCCACCACGTCGATGCCGGCGTTCGTGTACGGGCGGGTCAGCCCGCCGCTGCCGTCGGTGACGAGGTGATCGATGTCCGCGAGTTGCGCGACGACCCATGGGCTCGCGGTGCGGAGCTTGTCCGCCGTCGCGAGGGCGATCACCTCGCCGGCCGAGGCCACCATCGCGCGCTTCACGTGCGCCTCCTCGGCGTCGGGCGTCGTGACGCCGACGTCGGGATGCAGCGAGCAGATGCCGAGCACGCAGATGTCGGCCCGCACCGTGTGGAACGCCTCGACCGCGGCCGCCCCGACCGCGACCTGCGCGTCCTTCAGCAGGCGGCCTCCGACGAGCACGACCTCGGCCTTCGGATGGTTCACCAGAGCCGAAGCGACCGGCGGCGAGTTGGTGACGACGGTGCCGTCGTAGCGCAGCGGGAGGCGGCGGGCGAGCTCCAGCGTCGTCGTGCCGCCGTCGAGGACGATCACGCGTGCGCCGGCAACGAGCGGCAGGGCCGCCTCGGCGAGTGCAGCCTTCTCGTCGTGCAAGACCTCGAGCCGGTGCGCGAACGAGCCGGCCGGCGGCGCGGAGGCCAGCGCGCCGCCGTGAACACGATGCAGCAGGCCTTGCTCGGCGAGGTCGCGCAGGTCGCGGCGCACGGTGTCCTCGGACACACCGAGACTGGTCACCAGCTCCGAGGCGACGACCCTGCCGTCGCGCTCGACGAGCGCGAGGATCGCCTGCCTGCGTTCAGCCGTGAGCATCTGCTGGTTATAGCATGTACGTGCAGGTTTCTGCGGGTTTTGCGAGCCTGACTCGCGTCCTCAGGCCAGCCATTCCTCCGAGAGCTGCCAGAGCCGGTCGGCGTTGCCGGGGTCGAGGGCGTAGCCGGCCACACCCGAGGTGCTGGTGTCCGGCGCGTCGGGGTCGAGGAGGTGCGCCTCGTTGCAGTCCTCGAAGTAGCGCCCGCCGATGCCCTCGAGCTGCGGCGATGTCGCGACCAGCACGCTCGTCGCGGCGCCCTGCTCGATCGTCTTGAACTGCACCCTCACGTCGCCGAACATCTGCCCGCCCTCGGAGCGGAGGCTCGCCACGGTCGCCGGGTCCATGTGCCGCGACAGGTTCGTGTCGATGATCACGCCCGGGTGGACCGCATTGGCGGTGATCCCGTCGCCGGCCCAGCGACGGGTGGCGCCGACGGCGAAGAGGATGTTGGCGGTCTTGGACTGGCCGTACGCGAGCCACGGGTTGTAGGGACGCGAGGTGAAGCTGATGTCGTCGAAGACCACCGGAGAACGGAGGTGGCCCCGAGAGCTGAGCGACACGATCCGCGCCTGCCCGGCCGCGGCGAGCGCGTCATGGAGGGCTACTGCGAGGGCGAAGTGCCCGAGGTGATTGGTCGCGAACTGGAGCTCCCAGCCGTCGGCGGTCAGCTCGCGCTCGGGCAGCGCCATCACGCCTGCGTTGTTGACCAGCAGGTCGAGCGGCCCGCTCCAGCCCGCAGCGAACTCGGCTACCGATGCCCTGTCTGCGAGGTCGAGGCGACCGACGTCGACGCCCCCTCCGATCTCGGCGGCCGTTCGCCGTCCCGCCTGGGTGTCCCGCACGGCGAGCGTGACCTCGGCGCCCGCGCCCGCGAGCGCGCGTGCGGTCTCGACACCGATGCCCGACGAGCCGCCGGTGACCACGGCGCGCTTGCCGGTCAGGTCGATCCCGGCGATGACCTCCGCGGCGGTGGACTCGAAGCCGAACGGCGTGGTGATGATGCTCATGGGTTGCTCCTTTCCGGATCCACGCACCGAGCGTAGCGCCGCGGCTACGCTCGTAGCGTGTCCCGCGCTCCCGCCAGCCCGATGCTGTCGCCGTCGCAGCTCGCGACGCTCGCCGCGCTCGGCGAGGAGCGCAGGGCTCGCGTCGGCGATGTGCTGTTCGACGTCGGCGACCGGAGCTATCCGTTCATCGCGATCATCGAGGGCGAGGTCGCCATTCTCGATGCGACGGGCAACGAGATCATCCGCCACGGTGCCTCCGGCTTCCTCGGCGAGCTGAATCTCCTCTCCGGGCAGACCGTCTTCCTCACGGCGACGGTGACGCAGCCGCTGCGTTACATCGCAGTCGAGCGCGACGCCCTGCGGCCGCTGCTGTTCGACGACGGGCCTCTGAGCGACCTCCTGCTCTCGACGTTTATCGCCCGGCGTGAGGCGCTGCAGCAGGTCGACGGCATCGGCCTGGAGGTGATCGGCCCGCGCTCGTCCGAGGCGACGACCCGCATGGTCGAGTTCGCCCGCAGCAATCGCCTGCCGTTCACCTGGCACGACACGGCGCGCGAGCGCGACCCCTCGATCGCCGCGCTGGTCGAGGGGCTCGACCCGGCGAGCCTGCCGCTCGTCCGTCTCCCCGGAGGCGTCGACCTGCGCGGCCCGTCGACCGGACAGGTCTCCCGCGCGCTCGGGATCGGCCGCGAGCTCGCGCCCCGCGAGGAGGTCGACCTGGCCGTGATCGGCGGCGGGCCGGCGGGCCTGGGCGCGGCGGTCTACGGCGCATCCGAGGGCCTGGACACCCTCGTCGTCGAGGGCACCGCGCTCGGAGGGCAGGCCGGGACGTCCCGGCGGATCGAGAACTACCTCGGCTTCCCTGCGGGGATCAGCGGCTCGGAGCTGACGGGCCGCGCCGTCACGCAGGCGCGCAAGTTCGGAGCGCGGACGGCGTCGCCCTATCGCGCGTTGTCGCTCGAGCCGAGCGACGGGCGCTATATCGTGCGCCTCGAGGAGGATCACGAGATCGTCGCGCGCACCGTGCTGCTCGCGACCGGCGCCCAGTACAGGCGCCTTCCGGTGGAGGGGCTCTCAGACTACGAGGGCCTGAGCGTCTTCTACGCAGCCGGGCCGCCCGAGGCGCAGCTCTGCGGCGCCTCGCGCGTCGCCGTGGTCGGCGGCGGCAACTCGGCCGGGCAGGCGGCGGTCTGGCTCGCACGCGGCGGCGCGCTCGTGACGCTGCTCCATCGCCGCGCCGACCTGCGCGAGACGATGTCCGACTACCTGCTGCGCGAGCTCGAGCGTTACGGCGTCGCCGTCCGCGACCGCAGCGAGATCGCGCAGTTGCACGGCGACGACGGCCTGCTCGAAGCGGTCACGCTCGTGAGCGGCGAGCGGCTGGCGCTCTCGTTCCTGTTCCTCTTCCTCGGCGCGCTGCCGTGCACCGAGTGGCTCGACGACGTGGTCGCACGCGACGAGAACGGCTTCATCCTCACCGGTGCGGCGGCGGGGGCGGCCTCTCTGCTCGAGACGAGCCTGCCGGGCGTCTTCGCAGCGGGCGACGTGCGCTCCGACTCGACCAAGCGCTGTGCGACCGCGGTCGGCGAAGGCGCGATGGCGGTGCAGTTCGTTCACGCTCGACTCGCAGAGTAGGGTCCTCGCCGTGAACCATGACGTCGTCGTCGTCGGCTCCGGGTCGGCCGGTGCGGTGGTCGCGCGCCGGCTGGTCGACAGCGGCGCCCGCGTCCTCCTGCTCGAGGCCGGGGGCCCTGACGCGAATCCTGCGATCCACGATCCCGGCCGGGTCCACGAGCTCTGGCTCTCCGAGGTGGACTGGGCGTACGAGACCGTGCCGCAGGCGCACGCGAACGGGCGCCGGCTCGCCTGGCCGCGCGGCCGGGTGCTCGGCGGCTCGAGCTGCCTCAACGCAATGGTCTGGGTGCGCGGCGCGCCCGCGGACTTCGACACGTGGGCGTACCTCGGCGCCGACGGCTGGTCGTGGGACGACGTGCGACCGGTCTACGAGCGCCTCGAGCGCCGCGAGCCCGGAGGCCCCGGCACCGTGAGCGTGCTCACCTCGTTCGAGCCGGACGCGATCCACGCGGCGATCGCCGAGGCGGCGCAGCAGTGCGGGATCCCGTTCAACCCGGACTACAACGGCGCCTCACAGGACGGGGTCTCGTTCATGCAGTACAGCATCGAGGACGGCGTCCGGCACAGCACCGCGGCGGCGTACATCCGTCCCGTCGAGGGCGCCGCGAACCTGGAGCTCGTCACCGGCGCGACGGCGCGGCGCCTGCTGTTCGAAGGGAGCCGCTGCGTCGGCGTCGAGTGGTCGCGGGACGGCCGCGTCGAGCAGACGCGTGCCGGGCAGGTCGTGGTCTCCGGCGGGACGATCGGCTCCGCGCAGCTCCTCCTCCTCTCGGGGCTGGGCCCTGCCGGGCACCTGCGCTCGCTCGGGATCGACGTCGTCGCAGACCTGCCCGGCGTCGGCGAGAACCTGCACGACCACCTGCTCTCGCCCGTCATCTTCAGCGCGGAGCGCGAGATCGGGCCACCCTCGCCCGGCCTGCCCGCCTGCCAGACGCACCTCTTCTGGCGCTCGCGGCCGGGGCTGCCCGTGCCCGACGTGCAGCCGATCCACTTCATGGTGCCGATGTACGAGCCGTGGATGGACGGGCCGGAGAACGGCTTCACGCTCCTCGGCGGGATGGTGCGGCCGGTCAGCCGCGGCACCCTGCGCCTCACCGGGGCGGCGCCCGAGGACCCGGTCGCGCTCGACCCGAACATCCTCGCGGCGCAGGCCGACCTCGAGAGCCTCGTCGCGGCCGTCGAGCTCTGTCGCCGGATCGGCGCCGCGGACGCGCTCCGCGAGTGGGGCGCCGTCGAGCGATACCCCGGCCCGTCCGCCGACACGCGCGAGTACGCGCGCGAGACCGCGATCACCTACCACCACCAGGTCGGTACCTGCAAGATGGGCACCGATGCGGCCGCCGTCGTCGACCCCCGGCTCCGGGTGCACGGGATCGACGGCCTGCGGGTCGCCGACGCGTCGATCATGCCGATGGTGACGACCGGGAACACGAACGCTCCGTCGATCATGATCGGCGAGCGCGCAGCAGACTTCCTGCTCGCCGATGCCTGAGTTCGAGACGGCGAGCGATCGCACGGCGTTCCTCCGCGCTCATGCGGACGACGTCTACGCGGCGCTGACCGACGACCTGAGCCGGCCGGTCCGCGCCGAGGAGCTCGTCTACGCCGCCGCCGAGCGCTTCCCCGGGCTCGTGCCGACGCGCGCGCAGATGGCGGCCGAGCGGACGAAGGCGCTGGCCGACAAGGAGGGCATCGAGCTCGCCCAGGGCGTGTTCCTCTCGTTCATGCTCGCCTCGCCGCGCTGCGGGCCGCACCTCGTCTGGTCGATGCTGCGGCCGACCGAGGAGGCGCTCGGACGGCTCGACGAGTTCCGGGCGACCGGCGTCGCCGATCTCCCCGGGGCCTACCTCGAGCGGCGCGGACGGGCCGCGTACCTCGAGATCCGAAACGACCGCCACCTGAACGCCGAGGACGGCGACACGCTTCCGGCCACCGAGGTCGCGGTCGACCTGGCGCTGCTCGACCCCGAGGTGGAGGTCGGCGTGATCCGCGGCGCCGTCGTCAGCCACCCGCGCTACGCCGGCCGCCGCATCTTCGGCGCGGGCCTCAACCTCACGCACCTCTACCAGGGGCGCATCGACTACCTCTTCTTCGTCACACGCGACCTCGGCTACGTGAACAAGCTCTTCCGCGGGCTGAGCGCCGACGAGTTCCGGCCGGACGAGCCGGAGGAGACGACCGAGAAGCTCTGGGTGGCCGCCGTCGAGACGTTCGCGATCGGCGGCGCGTGCCAGCTCCTCCACACCGTCGACCACGTGATCGCGACGCGGGGAGCACGCCTCTTTCTCCCGGCCCGCAAGGAGGGGATCATCCCCGGCGTCTCCAACCTGCGGCTCCCCCGCTCGGTCGGAGAGCGCCTCGCGCGGCAGGCGATCCTCTCGGGGCTCGAGTTCGAGGCGGGGACGCCGAACGGAGACCTGCTCTGCGACGAGATCGTCGAGTCGAGCGACGAGATGGATGCCGCGGTCGCGGCGCGCGTCGAGGCGCTGACGAGCTCCGGGCTCGTCAACGCGGCGGGGAACAGGCGTGCGCTGCGGGTCGGCGCGGAGCCGCTCGACACGTTTCGGCAGTACATGGCGATGTTCTGCCGCGAGCAGGCGATCTGCCATCTGAGCCCGGCGCTCGTGCGCAACCTCGAAGAGCACTGGAACGCCCACGAGCGCCGGCTCTGAGCCCGTGATCTGGAGCGCGGCCGAGCAGCTGCCGCGCGCGGAGCTGCGCGAGCTCCAGCGAACGCGCCTGCGGGCGAGCTTCGACGTCGAGCTCGACTCCCTCGCCGAGCTGCCGTTCACCGGCAAGGCCGAGCTCCGCGACGCCTATCCGTTCGGGCTGCTCCGCGTCCCGGTCTCGGCGCTCGCGCGCATTCACGCGTCGAGCGGGACGTACGGCAAGCCGACCGTGGTGGGCTACACGGCCGCCGACCTCGACGCCTGGACCGAGCTGATGGCCCGGTGCATGACCCTCGCCGGCGTGCGGCCCGGGATGCTCGTGCACAACGCGAACACCTACGGCCTCTTCACCGGCGGCCACGGCTTCCATCAGGGAGCCGAGCGGATCGGCGCCCCGGTGCTGCCGGTCTCGGGCGGCTTCACGGCGCGGCAGGCCCTGCTCCTCCAGGACCTCGGCGCACAGGTGCTCGTCTCGACGCCCTCGTACGCGCTCGTGATCGCGCAGGCCGTGCACGACGCGGGGATCGACCCCGCCGGGTTGAAGCTCGAGCTCGGCCTCTTCGGCGGCGAGCCCTGGACCGACGGCCTGCGCGCGGAGATCGAGCGCGCGCTGCCCGGGCTCCGCGCGGTCAACTTCTACGGCCTCTCAGAGATGTGCGGCCCGGGCGTCGCGGCCGAGTGCGTCGAGGTGCGCGACGGCCTCCACGTCCACGAGGACCACTTCGTCGTCGAGGTCGTCGACCCGGAGACGGGCGCACCCGTCGACGAGGGCGTCGAGGGCGAGCTCGTCTTCACGACCCTGCTCAAGGAGGCGATGCCGTTCCTGCGCTATCGCACCGGCGACATCGCCTCGGTCGTCTTCGAGCCGTGCCGCTGCGGCCGGACGACCGCGCGAATCCGCGGCCTGCGGGGCCGCCGCGACGACATGATCATCGTGCGAGGCGTCAACGTGTACCCGTCGAACGTCGAGCACGCGCTGCTGTCCGTTCCCGAGGCTGCGCCTCACTACCAGCTCCTCGTGGAGAGAGAAGGCGCGATGGACGAGCTCACCGTCCAGTGCGAGCCGGTCGACTCGACGGTCGATCCGGCGAGCCTCGGCACGGCCGTCGAGCGCGTGCTGCGCGAGCAGCTCGGCATCCGCGTCCACGCCGATGTGCTCGAGCCCGGGGCCGTGCCGCGCAGCGAAGGGAAGGCCGTCCGGGTGGTCGACCGCCGCTAGCGATCGGTCGGGCCGAGCAGCGGCGCCGTCCGGCGCACGTGGCCGGTCAGGAAGCCCACCGAGTGCGAGGTCGCGTCGCGCACCACCGACTCGACCGCCACGCGCCAGCCGGAGACCTCGATCACGTCGCCGGGCCGCACCCGATCCGCCGCCTGGTAGGGCAGCTCGGCGAGCTCGCCTCGCGTGAGTGTGAACCGCACGATGTACCTTCGCTCGTCGCGCACAACACCTTGGACGGCGGATCGGTGGATTGGTTGCCGAGAACCGTCAGGGCGCCCGGACGATCGCGACCGGGCAGCGTGCGTGATGGGCGACCGCCTGGCTGACCGAGCCGAGGAGCAGGCTCGTCGCGGTGCCGCGGCCGCGCGAGCCGACGACGAGGAGCGCGGCATCCTGCGCCTGCTCGACGAGCACCGTGGCGGGATCGCCCTCGACCGAGAGCGCCTCGACGGTCATGCCCGAGCCGGCCGGAACCGCGCCGAGCGCCGTGCGGAGCACGTCCTCGGCGTGGTGCTCACCCTCCACGAACGCATCGGCCGTGGCCGCGAACGCCTCGCCGACGTACGCCGAGCTCGACGGCTCCCAGGCGAAGACCACCCGCAGCGGGAGCTCGCGGAGGCGCGCCTCCTCCACGGCGAACTGCAGCGCGGCGGCGCCTCCCGGCGACCCGTCGATTCCGACGACGACGTTCAATCTGTCGACGGCTGCGGCTCGACGACGGTGACGACGTGGACCCGGTGCGGCCGCCGTCCGGGGACGGCGAACGAGGCGATCACGCCGGCAGCGAGCGCGACGGCCATCAGCGTGAAGGAGAGCGTGTAGCCCGCCTCCTTCGGGTAGCCGTCGGCGAGCAGGCTCGCCGCGAGGATGCTGGCCGCGACCTGGCCGCCGAGCGCGCCGCCGACGGTGCGCATCACGGTGTTCATCCCGGTCGCGACGCCCGTCTCCTCCGGCCTGACCGCTTCGACGATCAGGTTCGCCATCGAGGCGAACGCGAAGCCGATGCCGATGCCGAGCAGCAGCGAGGCGAGATAGATCTGCCAGTGCTGGGAGTGGGCCACGGCGAGCAGCACGAACGAGAGCATCGTGATCGTCGAGCCGAGCACCAGCGGCACCTTCGAGCCGAACCTGCCGGAGAGCCGGCCGCCGAACGGGCTCGCGATCATCATCGCGAGCGTCGACGGGATCAGGAAGAGGCCGGCCTCGGTCACCGACGAGCCGAAGCCGTAGCCGCTCGAGGTCGGCGCCTGCACGAACTGCGGGATGAGCACGAACGCGCTGTACATCCCGAAGCCGAGCAGGAAGCCGGCGAGGTTCGTCGTCCAGACGCCGCGCAGGCGCATCATCGTCATGTCGACGAGCGGGTTCGCGGCACGGGTCTCGTTCCGGATCCACGCGATCGCGACGACGACGGCCACCACGATCAGCCCGAGCGTTCGGATCGAGAGCCAGCCCCAGGTCGGCGCCTCGCTGATCGCGACGAGCAGGCAGACCAGCCAGAGGGAGAGGAGCGTCGCACCGGCCCAGTTCACGTTCCCGGGCGCGCGAACGGGCGACTCGGGGATCACCACGACCGTCGCGAGCGTGGTCACGACGATCACCACGAACGGGATCCAGAAGAGCCAGTGGTAGTCGAGGTGCGCGAGGATCGGGCCGGCGAGGATGATCCCGAGGCCGCCGCCGACGCCGAGCAGCCCCGAGATGAGCGCGATCCCGCCCGCGACGCGCTCGCGCGGGAACTCGTCGCGGATGATCCCGAAAGCCAAGGGGAAGATCGCGCCGCCGAGGCCCTGGATCGTCCGCGCGGCGATCATCACGGGCAGCGTCGTCGCCACCGCCGCGAGCAGCGTGCCTCCGGCGAGGCCCGCGAGCACCACGACGAGCGTGCGCTTCTTCCCGAACATGTCGCCGATTCGTCCCGCGATCGGCGTCGCCACCGAGGCCGCGAGCAGGTAGGCCGTGAAGATCCACGTCACGCCGGTCGGCGTCGTGTGCAGGTCTTTCTCGAGCGTCGGGAGGGCCGGCACGACGAGCGACTGCAGCATCGCGTAGGCGGCGCCGCCGAGCGCGAGGACGGCGAGCAGGCGCCCCGGGTGAGTCGTGATCGGAACGCTTGCTCCCACAACTTTCACGACGCTAGCAAAATGGGTCGATGGCGACGATGGCCGATCTCGACGAGCTCGCCCTCGCGCTGCCGCAGGCGACGAAGGAGCTGTCCGACGGCCGGCCCGAGTATCGCGTGCACGGCAAGGTCTTCTGCTTCCATCGCAGCCGCCGCCCCGACGCGGTCGATCCGGAAACGGGCGAGCGGCTCGACGACGTTCTGATGTTCCGCGTCGCCGATCTCGGCGTGAAGGAGCTGATGCTGGCCGACACCCGCGGGATCTACTTCACCACGCCGCATTTCGACGGCTACCCGGCCGTCCTGGTCCGCATCCCGAGCCTCGCCCGCCTCGACCGCGCCGAGCTCGAGGAGCTGGTCGTCGAGGCCTGGCTGACCCGGGCGCAGAAGCGGGTGGCGAAGGCATGGCTCGCCGAGCACCGGCCGGACGGCGACTAGCGCTGCTCGACGAGCGCGTCCGAGACGGCGCCGACCGCCCGCGGGTTGGCGCCGAGACGGTTCTGCTCGAGCGTCGCGGTGGCGTAGAAGCTGGCCAGGAACCCGAAGCCCGCGCGCGCGCGGTCGCCGTTGCCGTCGTCGGGCCTGGTCCCCGCGACGACGTTCTTCTCGACCATGCACTGCGAGTGGTCGTTGCAGAAGATCCCGACTCCGAGGGCGTCGCGCACCTCGTTGTCCATGATCTCGCCCATCGACATCTCGGTCATCGAGATCGCCCGCAGCGAGGTCCGCGTGACGGTGTTCCCGGCGAGCATGGCCATCGCCGCGTGGGTGACGATCCCCTCCTGGCCGCCGATCACCGTGCAACCGGAGACCATGCTCGGCCGGCGCGTGAGGGAGTACGAGATGTCGATGCCCTGGCCGAACTGCTGGCCGAGCGAGTCGACGGTGCAGTCGCGGATCGCGACCGAGGCGTCGCGGACATGGATCCCGTCCAGTGCCGCCCCGGCGACCGAGACCCTGTCGAGCGTGACGTGGTTCGCGTGCTCGACGACGATCCCGTTCTGGGCGCCGACGACCGAGACGTTGCGGATCGTGACGCCGCTTGCGGTGACGACGATCCCGCCGCGGACGATCGCGCCCGCGTCGCCGACGAGCGTCTCGCGCCGGTCGATCCGGATCGGCCCCTGATGGACTCCCGAGCTCAGGTGGACGACGGGCGGCAGCTGCGCGTAGGCGACTCCGCCGGCGCCGACGAGCGCCACGGCGACGAGGACAGCCGCCGCGATCCCACCGGCTCCGAGCTCGCCGCCCGCCTCGGCGTAGTCCAACCGCGCGAACGGCAGCACCGCATGGCCCAGGAGCTGAGCCGCGAGCCACGCACCCGCGAAGAGGAGCACGGCCCCGATCAGCGGAGCGGGGATCCCGAGCCAGTGGGCCACCCCCATCAGCAGGCCGAGCTCGAGCGCGCCGACCGGCACGGCCGCCCAGCCCGGCTGGTAGGGAAGCAGCCGGTGGTATGCGACGACGTCGAGTGCGACCCCGACTCCGACCATCAACGCTACGAGCTCGACCGGCCACCAGGACCGAAGCACGCCCGCGAGCACGAACGCGACGGCGAGCGCCACGAGCAGCCCCGCGAGCCGCGACTCGATCCGTCCCCTCAGCGTGTAGGACATGCCTTGACCCTCGCCAGGAACGCACGAGCCGCGTACTTCCCTCCGGCCAGCGTGTCGGCGGCCGGGAACGACCAGTGCGCCGGGGCACCCGCGAGCGAGAGCGTTCGTGCCGGGTCGCTCAGCTCGGCGACGGTGGAGTCCGGCGCGAGCACGATCCAGCCGCCGGCGGTGCCCAGCCCGTGCTCGGCGACGAGCCGCGCGAGGAGCGGGTCGTCTGCGAAGTCGCGCCGGAAGCCCGTGGCGCAGATCACCTGCTCGGCGCCGTTCACCGCGTCCTCGACCCTGAACCGTCCCTCGGCGGCCGCGCGTGCGAGCGGCTCGTCGAACTGCTTCCCCGGCGGGAAGGACGGGGCGAGCAGCGTCCGCAGCCGCGCGGCGCGCTCGTCGGCGCCGAGCCGGTGGAACTCGGCCAGGCCGCGGCGGGAAAAGTAGGGCCGCGGCACGTTGAGCGGCCGGCGCACGGGCTCGCGTCTGCGCACCGAGACGACCTCCGCCCCGGCGGCGAGCGCGTTCAGCCACTCGGTCGCCGCCGCCATCCCTGCTCCGACGACGGTGACCTGCGCCGCGTACTCGTGCGGCTCGTACGCGTGGACGGCGCGCGGGTCGTGGCGCAGCTCCTCCGGGACGTTGAGCCCGGGATGGCCCGTCGCCAGCAGGACGTGGCGGAACACGCTGTGGCCGTCGAGCTCGAAGCCGCCCTCGACCGCGCGCACCCGCTCCACCCTCGACGGCACGACCGAGCCGTCCCACCCGCACCGAGCACGCACCTCCTCGGCCTGGGCGAGAAAGTCCCCGACCGTGGGGTGGTAGCGGTCGCAGACGCTATCCACCAGCGGCCGGAGCGAGAAACGCCGCCCGGCCTCCCTGACCGCGAGGCCCGGGAACGACGTCGCGAGGCAGTGGCCGTCGCTCTCCGACCGCATGTGGGTCTGCCGGATCGCCGCCGCCCGCCGGCGCCAGTCCGCGGTCGGGTCGGGCTCGGGGGCGAAGACGGCGATCTCCTCCGGTTCGAGACCGCCCCGGCGAAGCGTCACGTACGCGACAAAGCCGACGACACCGCCGCCGACGACGGCGACGCGCGTCACTTCACGGAGCCGGCCAGGAGCCCCTGCACGAAGTAGCGCTGGAAGGCGAAGAACACCGTCAGCGGCACGACCACGGAGATGAACGACGCGGGCGCGATGATGTCGATGTTGGCGCCGAACTGGCGCAGGTTCGAGTAGATCGCGACCGTGATCGGCTGCACGTTCTGGCCGAACGTCAGCGCGACGATCAGGTCGTTCCACGTCCAGAGGAACTGGAAGATCGCCAGCGAGGCGATCGCGGGCAGCCCCAGCGGGAGGATCAGCCGCACGAAGATCCGGATCTCCGAGGCCCCGTCGATCCGCGCCGACTCGAGGATGTCCTTCGGGATCCCGACGAAGAAGTTTCGCAGCAGGAAGATCGCGAACGGCAGCCCGAACGCGACGTGGAAGAGCACGATCCCGAGCACCGTGTCGTAGAGCCCCGCCTTGTTGTAGAGCGTGAACATCGGGATCAGCGCCATCTGCAGCGGCACGACGAGCAGTGCGATCACCCCGAGGAAGATCCAGTCGCGCCCGGGAAACTCGAGCCACGCGAAGGCATAGCCGGCGAGGGCGGCCACGGCGACGACGATGATCGTGTTCCCGACCGCGATCTGGACGGTGGTCCAGAGCGCGTGCGTGATCGAGTGGTTGTGCAGGACCATCCGGTAGTTCTCCCACGTGGCGAGGCTCGGCTTGGAGAAGATCTGCCACCAGCCCTTCACCGTGAACGCCTGCGCCGGGAGGATCGAGGTGATGAAGATGCCGAGCGTCGGGATCACCCAGAGCACCGCGAGGAACGCGAGCACGATGTGCACCGGCGTCTTCATCGTGAACCGGATCGCCTTCGCGGCGAAGGTGTCGCGCTCGGAGAGCTTCGGGGCGGGGACGGCGACGTCGGTCATCAGCCCTCGCTCCTGAAGCGCTTGATGTTGAGCAGCAGCACCGGGATCACCAGCACGAACAGGAACACCGCGATCGCCGAGCCGGTGCCGAAGTCGTTGACGCCGCCGAACGACGTCCGCCACATCGCGAGCGCGATCACGTTGGCCGCGTTCTGCGACGAGCCCGGCGCGAGCGTGATCACGAGGTCGAAGACCTTGAGGACGTTGATGATCATCGTGATGAACACGACCGAGAGCACCGGCGCGAGCAGCGGCACCGTGACGCGGCGGAACACCTGCCACTCGGTCGCGCCGTCGGTCCGCGCGGCCTCGAGGACGTCACGGGGCATCGCGGATAACCCCGCGGCGATCACGACCATCGAGAAGCCGGCCCAGATCCAGATGTAGGCGATCAGCAGGGACGGCGTGATCAGCTTCGTCCCCAGCCACGCGAAGCCGGGCCACGGCTTGGCGAAGGTCTGCGCGGAGATCGACGCGTGGTAGGTGCCGGGCGTCACGCCCTTGAAGGTGAAGCTGCCGTCGTCCGCCGAGGGCTCGGTGTTCACCACCTTGTTCTCGCTGTTCACGAGCTGGACGGTCACGCCGGGGATCCCGAGCTCTCCCTTCTCGACGACGCCGGGCTTGCCGCCGCCGGGCTTGAAGTCGCGCCAGACCGTGCCGGTGATCGTGCCCGGGAGCGGCTTGGGCGTCACCGCCTGCTTCGCCCCCGCCGGCATCGCGTCCGGCGGGATCCCGGTCAGGCCGAGCAGCGCGATCCCCTCCGGGTGGAGCGGCGTCGTCAGCCGCATCCCCTTCGACGCGGAGCCGACGAGGCTCGGCGACGACGGCTGCGCGTCGGCGAGCACCCCGGTCGGGTTGATCGCGTCCGCGAAGACGCGCCCGACCGCGTTGACCGCCCCGAGGTTCGGGTCCTGCTGGTACATGATCCGCCAGGTGACCCCGGTCGCGAACGCCGAGATCGCCATCGGCAGGAAGACGACCGTCTTGAACGCGACCGACCAACTCACCCGCTCGGTGAGCACGGCGAAGATCAGGCCCATCGCGGTCACGAACGCCGGTACGACCGCGACCCAGACGAGGTTGTTCCTGATCGCCGTCTCGAGCACCGGCGTCGTGAAGAGCGTCTTGTAGTTGTCGATCCCGACGAAGTCGCCGAACCCGGAGACCCCGAAGAAGCTCCTGATCACGGTGTAGACGGTCGGGTAGACCATCCACACCGTGAGCAGGATGAACGCCGGGGCGAGGAAGAGCGCCCCGGTCCCGTACCGGCGCAGGCCCGGGCCGGAGTCGGAGGGCGGAGCCGCCCGAGCGGACGGCTCCGCCGTGATCCCGCCTGCGGTCAAGCGGCTACGGCCCCTTGTACGCGGCCGCCGCCGCCGCCTCGAGCTTGTCGGCGATCCCGTTCACGTCCGACGGGCTGCGCAGGAAGTCCTGGAACAGGCCCCACTCGCCCTGGCCGACCGTCGCCCCGAACGCACCGGGCTGCTGGTCGGACATGTCGAACACGACGTACTTCGCCTTGGCGATCGCGCCGGCCGTCTTGCGGGTGATCGCATCCGGATAGACCGCCGGGCTCATCTTGAAGTTGCCGGTCGCAAACCCGCCGCGATGTGCCCAGATCGCCGCCGCCGGAGCCGTCGCGAGGTACTTCACGAACGCCTCGATCGCCGGGTTGTCGCGGAAGGTCACGATCGTGTCCCCGCCGACCTCGACGCTCGACGCCGTGCTCGGCAGGATCGCCGGGAACGGGAACTCGTTGTAGTCCGTCACCGCCGTCGCCTTCACGGTCGCGACACCGGGGACGAAGTCGCCCTCCATCACGATCGCGGCCTTCGCCGGATTCTCGAACACGTTGTTCACCGACGTCGGGAAGTCCGTCTGCACCGCTCCCGAGGTACCGCCGTAGAGGTTGCCCGTGTCACCGAGCACCTTCCCCATCGTCGTCAGCGCGGCCTTCACCGACGCATCCGTCCACGGGATCTTGTGGGCGGTGAGCAGGATGTACTTCGCCTGCCCTGCCTGGCGCAGGTAGATGTTCTCGAACAGGTCGGTGAGGGTCCAGCCGTCCGCGCCGCCGATCGAGTAGGCCGGCGTGCCCGACGCGTGGATCGTCTTCGCGTTCGCGAGGAACTGCGTCCAGGTCGCCGGCGGCTTGACACCCGCGGCCGAGAACGAGTGGGCGTTGTACCAGACCGTCGACTTGTTCGAGGCCTTGAAGACGATCCCGTACAGCTTGCCGTTGTACGTGCCGAGCTTCAGCCAGACGGGCGCGAAGTTCGCCTTCACGACCGGAGCCGCGTAGGTGATCGGCTTGAGGGCCTTCTTGGTCACGAACTGCTGGACGAGGCCCGGCTGGGCGATGTCCGCCATGTCGGGCGGATTGCCGCCCGCAACCGCGGTCGAGAGCACGGTCGGCAGGTTGTCCCCGACGGGCTTGTAGTTGACCTTGACCTTGGGATACAGCTTCTCGAACCCGTTGATGACGGCCTGGAATGCGGCGGCCTCGCCGCCCGTCCAGACCCCGTCGAAGCTGATCGAGCCCGAGACCGCCGCCGGCGACGCCGGAGCAGCGGTCTTCGTGGCGCTGGCCCCGACCGCCGCAACGAGCACCGCTAGCGCGGCGACCGCGACGGCTGCGGCCGGACGAGTCCATCGATTCCTCACGTCGTGCCTCCTTTTTCCTGGTGGTCGTAGATCCCGAGTCCGGTGCCGGGCTCGAAGAAATGGAGCGCTCGGGTGTCGACCGCCGCCTCGACCGGCTCACCCTCGCGCACGTCCGCCCGCGCGTTGAAGCGGCCGACGAGCAGCGCGCCGGCCGCTCCCGTCTCCTGCGTCCGCTCGTCGCCCGTGTCCTCCGCCAGCTCCTGGACCTCGTCGGTGGTGGCGGTTCTGACGCCGGGGACGCTGAAGTGGACGTGGAGCTCCGAGCCGAGCGCCTCGCGCAGCTCGACGGTGCCTCGCAGGCGCCGGTCGGCGGGCGTGTCAGGGACGAGCGCGGCGTCCTCGAGGTCCTCCGGTCGGATCCCGAGGATCACGGGCCGGCCCACATGGTCTGCGAGGGCCGGCCGCTGCCCGACCGCCTCTGCGTCGAGGAGCACCCGCTGCTCGCCGAGCGCCAGCGCGAGGCTCCCGTTCGAGCGCTCCACCGTCGCCTCGAGCATGTTCATCGACGGGCTGCCGATGAACCCGGCGACGAAGAGGTTGAGCGGCCGGTCGTAGAGAGTCTGTCGGGTCCGCGACCTGCTGGAGCTCACCCTTCCGCATCACCGCGACGCGGTCGCCCATCGTCATCGCCTCGACCTGGTCGTGGGTGACGTAGATCGTCGTCACGCCGAGGTCGCGCTGGAGCCTCGACACCTCGGCGCGCATCTGCACCCGCAGCTTCGCGTCGAGGTTCGAGAGCGGCTCGTCCATCAGGAACGCCTGCGGCTCGCGCACGATCGCACGGCCCATCGCGACGCGCTGGCGCTGCCCGCCCGAGAGCGCGCGCGGCTTCCGCTTCAGGAACGGCTCGAGGCCCAGCACGTCGGCCGCATAGGCGACGCGCCGCTCGATCTCGGCCTTGGGCATCTTCTTGACCTTGAGCCCGAACGCCATGTTCTCGTACACCGAGAGGTGCGGGTAGAGCGCGTAGCTCTGGAACACCATTGCGATGTCGCGATCGCGCGAGGGCACGTGGTTGACGACGCGCTCGCCGATCCGGATCGCGCCGTGGCTGATGTCCTCGAGCCCGGCGGCCATGCGCAGCGCCGTCGTCTTGCCGCATCCGGACGGGCCGACGAGCACCATGAACTCGCCGTGGCGGATGTCCAGATCCAACCCACTGACGGCGACAGTGCCGTCAGGATACGTCTTCCCAACCCTGTCGAACACAACCTCGGCCATGCGGCAACCTCCGACGCGAGAAGCCGACTATACATCGGGTCGTTTGCGAGTGGTGAACGGCAGCCCTGAGGCCGGCACGAGCCAACTCGCAACAATCGGGAGCGCAGAAGCGATGTACGCTCGAGTCTCTTTGCCGCGGGTAGATGCCGAAGTCGAATCCACTTCCCGGGATCACCGAGCGGCTCGCCCGCGCCTGCTCGGCCCACCCGCGCCGCGTCCTGGCGGGCTGGGGCGTCGCGATCGTCGCGGCGATCGCTCTGGCGGCGACGTCGCTGCACGGGCTCACCTCGAACGCGACCGTGACCGGAAGCCGGAGTCGGAGCGCGCAGCCGCTGCGGCCAGCCCGCAGTTCGCCGCCTTCGTGACGGCGTTCCTCGTGAAGCTCCACGCGACCGGGAAGGTGGCCACCCTCGTCCTCCTCGGCCGGTGGACGTGGTACCTGCCGCGCTGGCTCGAGTGGCTACCTCACATCGAGGTCGAGACGGCCTAGGGAACGGTGCCGCCGCTCACGCTCCACTCGGCGCCGGTCACGTACGAGGCGGCGTCGGAGCAGAGGAAGACGGCGGCGGCGGCGATCTCCTCCGCCTCGGCGAAGCGGCCGAGCGGGCGCCCGGCTGCGGCCTTGGCGAGCACCTCGGCGCGGTCGCCCTGCTGGTCGGCCAGGCCACCGTCGCCGAGCCAGGCGTCGGTCAGCGTCGGGCCCGGGATCACCGCGTTGCAACGGATCCGCTCGCCCGCGTAGGTCTCGGCGACCTGCCGCGAGTACGCGAGCAGCGCGGCCTTCGCGACCGAGTAGTCGGGCATTCGCACCGACGGCCGCCGGCCTGCGGTCGAGGCGATGTTCACGATCGTGCCGCCGCCCGCGTCGCGCAGGTGCGGGATCGCGGCGGTCGTCGCCCGGATCGCGCTCATCGCATTGGCGTTGAATGCGAAGACCCAGTTCTCGTCGGTCACCTCGTCGAGGCGCCGGATCGCGGCGAAGCCGACGTTGTTGACGAGGCCGTCGAGCCTGCCGAGGTTGCCGGCGGCGGCCGCGATCATCGCGCCGGGCCCGTCCGGCTCGAACAGGTCCGCCGTGACGTGGGCTATCTCGCCGACTCCGGGGCCGTCCGCCGTGCGGCTCACGGTGACGACGCGGGCGCCCTCCTCGACCAGCGCCGCCGCGATCGCCCGGCCGATCCCCGCGCTCCCGCCCGTGACGACGATCGACTTGCCCGCGAGCCCAAGATCCATCGATCGACTCTAGCCGGTCTCGAGCCAGCGCCCATCCCGCATCAGGTCCCGGCCGGCGAGCTCGTTCTCCTCGCGCCAGGCCTGGATCCGCAGCGGCGTGATCCGCAGGTACACGTACTCGGCGGCGAGCGTCCTCGGGTCGAAACCGGTCGCACGCGCGTGCGCATCCTCGAGCTCGACGTCGGTCCCGATCGCGACTGCCTCGACCGTTCCGTCCACGACGACGACGTCGCGTGTCGGCCCGAGCGCAACCCGAGCCCGCCCTGCCCGGATCAGGTTCCGGGCCGTTCGGTTTCCGCGCGCGGTAGCGAGCGTCAGGGTCGAGCCGTCCCAGTAGTACGAGAGTGGCACGAGATAGGCCTCGCCGTCCTCGCCCGCCGACGCCACCCAGACGTCGACCTCGCTCTGCAGCTTCCCGAGCGTGTCGCTCTTCCGTTGCACATGCGATCTGGCCGGCGCCATCAGGGAAGAATATGACCGAGCGTGCGCCCGATCCTCGTCGTCAACCATCTGCCCGGCCCGGAGACCGGGCTCGTCGACCACGCCCTCCGCAGCGAGGGCCTGCCGCTCGTCGAGGTGAACATCTTCGAGGAGCCGCGCCTGCCCGGCCTCGAGGACGTCGCGGGGATCGTCAGCCTCGGCGGGATGATGGGAGTCCCGGACGCGGCGGAGTACCCGTTCCTGGCCGCGGAGCTCGAGCTGCTCCGTGAGGCGCTCGCGGCCGAGACGCCGATCCTGGGCCTGTGCCTCGGCGCGCAGCTCCTCGCGACGGCGGCGGGCGGCGAGGTGCGGCGGCTCGACCGCCGCTACGTCGGCTGGCCCGAGCTCGTGGCGCTGCCGCAGGCGCACGACGACCCGCTGTTCTCCCGGCTCCCGGAGCGAACCGTCGTGCTCGAGTGGCACGAGGACGCGATCGAGCCGCCGCCCGGTGCGACCGTGCTCGCCGAGACCGCCGGCCCCGGCTGCGCCGTCTTCCGGGCCGGGCCGGCCGCCTGGGGAAGCCAGATCCACCTGGAGCTCACGCCGGAGATGCTCGCAGGCTGGCTGAGCCCGGCCGAGCTGGACGGGCTCGCCGGGCTCGGGCTTGACAGCGAACGCTTCGCACGAGAAGCCCCGGCGCGGCTCCGGCGGCAGGGCGAGGCGACAGGCCCCGTGATCCGCGAGTTCGCCCGGCTCGTGCGGGTTCGCGAAGCCGGAGGCGGGCCGCTCGCCGGAGCGGCCCGCCCGCATGGCCTCTAGCCGACTATCCGTTCAGCCTTCCTGCCAGAGCCAGGATGATCTGGCACTCCCTGAGATCGCTGGCGCCGGGGATCGGCTGGTTGTCGAACTCGGCGCCGAACAGGTCGTTCTTGATCCGCGTGGCGAGCGAGTCGCGCGCGGCGCCGAGGATCCGGATCTCCGCTAGCCTCGACAGGTACGTCCGGTCGCTGCTGCTCGATCCCGTCTTCAGCGCGTTGGTGTCGGCGACGAGCACGTCCGTCCCGAACTCACCCACACTGGAGTTGAGCTGCTTGTAGCACTCCGCGAGATCGCGGTACTTCGGCTGCCCGGTCTTGCCCGGCGAGACGGTCAGGTCCTCGACGAGGACGCGACCGTCGTCGACGTAGTCATCCTTCAGCCCGGTCAGCGCCAGGATGGTCGGCCGGGTGTCGGTGTGGTCGGCCCACGTGCCCGGGTTGTCGATCGAGGTCACGAGCTTCGGGTTCGAGTTGGCCCCGTCCGCCGAGCTCGGGCCCTGGTCGGCCGTGAACCCGTCGACGCCCTTGTTGGCGACGCCGGGGCCGACAAGCCCCAGCCACGTGTTGTCGATCTCGGGTGCGTAGTACCCGTGGTCCCACGCGAACCCGCTGTTGGTGAACACGCAGCCGGTCGCGGCTGTGGCCGGGGTCGTTCCCGCGATGCAGCCGTCGAGCTTCGTGCTCGTGTCCTGTGTCCCGCTGGTGAGGAAGAAGTCGCCCTTCGGGAACACGGTGAACGACGGCGTCCTCGCCGGGTCGGCGTTCACGAAGTGCAGGATCTGCTCGGCCGCCGGATCGGCTTCGTACTGGGCGATGTTCTCGTTCGCCCCGTCATACGTGTCGAGCACGCTTGCGTGTGCGAAGTCACGCTCGAGCTGCCGGGTCGTCGGGTCGGTCGCGCCCGGCTGGCCGTTGATGAAGATCGAGTTGCCCTGCGGCTCGTTGTAGAACGTCGTCGTGTTCGACTCCTGGTGCAACAACAGACCGTGGATGTCGACCTGCTGCTCACCGATGAGGGAGGTCGTGCCCTGCTTCGCGTAGCTGCACGCGTAGCCGATGGTGCCGGCATTACCGGTGCAGGCCGGGGTGATCGAGCGGCCGACGTTGGCGCCGGCGAAGTGGTCGCCCTCGTCCGCCGTGATCACGAACAGCGTGTTGCTCTTGTCGATGCCGTCGTCGGCGAGCCTCTGGAAGAACGTCGTGAACGCACTGTTGTACGCAACGAGGTTCGCCTTGTAGCAGGCGTCGCCCGGCCCCTGAGCCGTGCCTGTGTTCGAGCAGTTGGACTGGCCCGACTTCTTCTCGTGCGCGTCGGAGATGTATGCGTAGGTCACCGGCACGCCGGTCTCCTGCATGTCGGCGACGTACGCGAGCGACTGCGCCGCGCTGATCGGGCCGAAGCCGGGGAAGCCGGCGGAGCCGGCCGGCAGGAAGGCGCCGTCGATCTCGTTGCCGTTGAGGTCGACGAGGTTCCCGGCCGTGTTGTAGACCGGGTACGAGTGGCCGTTGACGACGCGGTCGAGGCCGGAGTTGGCCGCGTGGATGAGCTGCGGCTGCAGGTACTTGTGGCCGAACACGCCCTGGAAGCCGCTGTAGCCGCCCGGCTCGTCGGGCAGCGCATCGGTGACGGGCCTGCTGTTCGTCGAGCAGAAAGAGCTCGCCTTCGCGCAGTGGACGCCGAGGCCGAGGTAGTCCGCCACCTCTTGATCCTTGAACGGGTCGGGGTTGGCGTTCAGCTGTGCCACCTCCGGCGAGCTCGCACCGAACACGTTCGCGAGGTCGGGGTTGGTGTTCTCGAGCACGAGGTTCGCGGTCGAGACGGCGCCGAAGTCGCAGCCCGCGCGGGTGAACGGCACCCACGGCGCAGGCGGCGTCGACGGCGGAGAGCCGGCCGCCGGGACGTTCGGCGAGTAGGGCTGGTTCGGGAACGCGTCGAGGCCGTACGTCCCGGTCCAGTACGCGAACGACGATTTCGGCGTGACGGTGCCGCCGGAGCCGTAGGTCTCGTAGGTGTTCGTGATGCCCTGCCCGTGGCGATCCCCGTAGAGACCGCTGTAGTTCGTCAGCGAGTCATCGGCGGTATGCGCGATGAGCGGCGTGTGGTTGTTCGAGAGAAGCGTGCCGTTGCTCGTGATGAAGTTCGTGAGCGCCGGCATCTGCTCGAGATCGGAAAGGACGTTCGGGTTGTCCCGGTTGTAGTGGACGTTGTCGAACGTGATCTCGATCACGTGCTTGATGCCGTTGGCGAGGTGGCATCCGGATGTCGCCGGCGGCGTGTGCGCCGGCCCATTGCCGCCGGTCGCCCCGAAGGCGGCGACCGCCGCGATCGCGGCCACGACAGCGCTCGCGGCGAGAGCGCCACCGGTCTTCCAGTGTCTTCTTCTCATCGGGTCATCCCCCCCTATGTCAACGTTGACCCGCGGGGGCCGCACCGCGTGCGCACACCCCGCAGCCACCGGCGCCGACGTTACGACGAGCGTCGGCGGCGGGCAACGGGGATAGCGGAACTGTCACCGATCCGTTACGCGGCGTCCACGAGGGAGTCGCAGTCGTGGCCCGCGGGGTCAGGAAGACCACGGGCCTGCGGCGAGCGGGTGGATCATCGAACCTCCCTTCCGGCGATATGGTGCCACTTCATGCGAGCCGTGGTCGTCACCCGAAGCGGCGGCCCCGAGGTGCTGGAGATCAGGGACGAGCCCGAGCCGGCTCCCGGCGAGGGGCAGCTGCTCGTCGACGTCGAGGCGATCGGCGTCAACTTCCGCGACATCTACGAGCGCGAGGGCAACTACGGCGTCCCGCCGCCGCTCGTCGCCGGGGTCGAGGGCTCCGGGACCGTCGCCGGCTCGGGAGAGCGCGTCGCCTGGGTCGCGGCGCCCGGCTCCTACGCGGAGCGCGTCGTGGTCGACGCGGCGAAGGCCGTCCCCGTGCCCGACGGCATCATCCCCGAGCTCGCGGCGGCTGCGCTGCTCCAGGGGATGACCGCGCACTACCTCGCGCGCTCGACCTACCCCGTCGGGCCCGGCGACACCGCGGTCGTCCACGCCGCCGCAGGCGGAGTCGGGCTGCTGCTCACGCAGATCGTGAAGCTCGCCGGCGCCACGGTGATCGGCACGACCTCGAGTGAGGAGAAGGCCGCGCTCGCCGAAGCGGCGGGCGCAGACCACGTGATCGGCTACGACGGCTTCGCCGAGCAGGTGCGCGAGCTCACCGGCGGCGAGGGCGCCTCGGTGGTCTACGACGGGATCGGCGCGGCGACCTTCGCCGAGAGCCTGAAGGCGCTGCGCCCGCGCGGCATGGCCGTCCTCTACGGCGCCGCCAGCGGGCCGCCGCCGCCGCTCGAGCTCGGGGCGCTCGAGCCCGCCGGCTCGCTCTACGTCACGCGCCCCACGCTCACGCACTACACGCTCACCCGCCAGGAGCTGCTCGAGCGCGCGAGCGACGTCTTCGGCTGGATCCTCGCCGGGAAGCTCGACGTGAGGATCGGCGGGACCTACCCGCTCGAGCAGGCGCGGCAGGCGCAAGAGGATCTCCAGGAACGGAGGACGACCGGCAAGCTGATCCTCGTGCCTCGAGCCGCAACGACCGCGTAGGCGAATAGCGATCTCGAATAGGCCGGCCGGCGTCGGCGAGCCTCGCTCCTCGCCGTGCCGAGCCCGCTGCCGCCGACGTACAGGGCGCGTAGCCCGGCGATTAGGGATCATTGAGCGATGGGTAGGGCCGATGAGGTGCGGGCGCGCGCGAAGCGCTACGCGGAGCGCGCCGAGGCGATGCGCGCGGAGCACGGCTCGGTGGATGCCGTCTATGTGATCGCCGACCGTGACAGCGAGGTCGGCGGCGGGCTCCTCGCGGGCGCGCTCGCCTACCGGATCTTCATCTGGCTGCTCCCGTTCTCGCTCGTCGTCGTCGCCGGGATCGGGATCGCGGCCTCGACGGGGGAGTCGCCGGAGAGCGCGGCGAAGTCGCTCGGCCTCCACGGCGTCGTCGCGAGCTCGGTGGCGCAGGCGTCGCGCGGCTCCTCGCGGTGGTACGCGCTCCTGATCGGGGTCCCGATCCTTCTGTGGGCGACGCGGGCCCTGCTCAAGGCGATCGTCGTCGTGCACCGGCTGGTCTGGGGCGACCTGCGGCGGACGGTGCCGAAGCCGACCGTCGGAGCGACACTCCTCTTCCTCGCCATGCTCGTGGGCTACTTCGCGATCCTCGAGCTCGCGCGGGCCGTCGGGTCGTGGACCGGAAGCGTGACGCTCCGGCTCCTGGTCGTCTTCCTCGGGCTGATCGCCTGGTGGCTCGTGCTGTCCATGCGCCTGCCGCACCGCGGTGTCCCGTGGAGCGCGCTCGTGCCCGGCGCGCTGCTGATGGCGGTCGGCCTAGAGCTGCTCTCGTCGATCGGCGTCTTCCTGATCGCTCCCCGGGTCGAGTCCAGCCAGCGGACCTACGGGGCGCTGGGGCTCGCGGCTGCGCTCCTCTTCGGCCTGTACCTGGTCAGCAGGCTCGTCGTCGCCTCGGCCGTCCTCAACGTGACGGTCTGGGAGAGGCGGTCCGCGGCATGAGGCGCCTCGCCCTCGCGCTTGCGGCCGCGGCCGCGCTCGTCGTGCCGCAACTCGCGGCCGCCTCGCTGGCGGACGAGCAGGCGCTCGCCGCGCGCTACGCGCCCGAGGTGAAGCTCGTCGCGCAGGCGCAGGAGTGCGGCTCCGGCGAGTCATACCGGCCGATCGACGTCGACGCGCTCTTCGGCCAGGAGACCGTCGCGCTGCGCGGGCCCTGGGGCCACGACCTCGTCAAGATCGCGCCCGTCGCGGCCGATCTCACCGCCGCGCGCTACGAGTACCACCTCGACTTCCCCGGCAACGCCCTCGACCCGGGCTGCGGCTACGAGAAGTGGTCGCGGCTGATCACGGCGGGGACGAAGCCCACCGTCTACGCGCACGTCGCGACCGACCCGGCGCACCCCGGCAAGCTCGCGCTCCAGTACTGGCTCTACTACGTGTTCAACGACTGGAACAACACCCATGAGGGCGACTGGGAGATGATCCAGCTCGACTTCGACGCCGCCACCGCGGCCGAGGCGCTGACGAAGACGCCGACCCAGGTCGGCTACAGCCAGCACGAGGGCGCCGAGCGCGCCAGGTGGGGCGACGAGAAGCTCCAGCTCGTCGACGGCACCCACCCCGTCGTGTATCCGGCCGCCGGCTCGCACGCGAACTTCTACGGCGAGGCGCTCTACCTCGGCAGCTCGGCCTCGGAGGGCGTCGGCTGCGACGACACGCGCGGGCCGACGCTCGACCTCCGCCCCGTCGTCCGGACGATCCCGAGCGACCCGGCCGCCGCGCTGAAGGCGTTCCCGTGGATCGGCTTCGCGGGCCGCTGGGGCGAGCTCCAGCCGGCGTTCTTCAACGGCCCGACCGGCCCGAACCTGAAGACGCAGTGGACCGAGCCGATCACCTGGTCGGCAACCAGCTGGCGCGCGAGCAGCATCGCGGTGCCCGGCGGCGGCGCGGTCGGGACCGGCGCGACCGACTTCTTCTGCGGCGCGGTCGCCAGGGGCTCGAACTTCGTGCGGCGGAGCATCGACAACCCGCTGCCCGCGCTCCTCACCCTTGCGGCGCTGGCGGCTCTGATCGTCTTCCTGCTCACCCGGACGACCTGGCGGCCCGCGACGCCGTTTCGCCTCGCGCGCCGCCGCACCTGGGGCCAGATCCTCTCGGCCTCGCTCTCGATGTACCGGCAGCGGCTCTGGCTCTTCCTCGGGATCGGAATCGGCGTGCTGCCGATCTCGGTGGTCGTGACGCTGCTCCAGGCCGGGCTGATCCACGCCTCCAGCGTGTTCGGCGTCGAGACGCAGGGCGAGGGCCGCGGCGTCCTCGTCTTCGCCGTGCTCACGGTCGGCACCGCGCTGACGCTCGTCGGGCTCGGCTTCGTGATGGCGGCGACGGCACGGGCGCTCACCGAGCTCGATGCAGGCCGGACGATCTCGCCGCTTCGCGCCTACGGGATCGCGATCGACGCGATCCGGCCTCTGCTCGGGGCACTCCTGATCGCGGCGTTCGTGATCTCGATCTGCTTGACGACGATCTTCCTGCTCCCGGTCGCGATCTGGCTCGCGGTGCGCTGGGCGCTCCTCGTCCCGCCGATCGAGCTCGAGCACCGCCACGCCTTCGCCGCGCTGCGGCGGAGCGGACGGCTCGTGAGCCACGGCTGGCTCAAGGTCGCCTCGCTGATCGTGGTCGGCGCGACGATGGCGCTCGTCGCCGGGCCGTTCCTCGGTGCGCTGCTGATCCTGGTCACGAGCGTGCCGCTCGTGTGGATCAACGTGATCTCCGGGCTCGTCTACGTCGTCGCGATGCCGCTCGTCGCGCTCGCGACGACCTACGTCTACTTCGACATGCGTGTCCGGGACGAGCTCGCGCACGCGCACGGGCCGGAGCGGCTGCCCGCGGAGATCGAGTTCTCGGGCTGATCGCCGCCCACTAGACTTGTCGCGACGGGCGGCGGCGGAGTCGTCCGCACTCGAGCGACGGGGCTCGGTGAAAAGACCTCATGCCCACGTCTGCCAACACATCCGTTCTCACACCCGACGCCCGCTACGAGCCCGGCGCGTTCTTCGACGAGATGTTCGAAGCGCCCGGCGTGCCGCGCCCGCACTACCGCGTGCTCGCCGAGCAGCTCGCCGCACTGAGCGTCGAGGAGTTCGAGGAGCGGCGGCGCGCGGTCGACGTCTCGTTCCTCAACCAGGGGATCGGCTTCACGGTCTACGGCCAGGAGGAGGGGCTCGAGCGGATCTTCCCGTTCGACCTGATCCCGCGCGTGATCCCGGGCGACGAGTGGGCCCAGCTCGAGCGCGGGCTCGTCCAGCGCGTGCGCGCGCTCAACCTCTTCCTCGCCGACGTCTACCACGACCAGCGGATCCTGCGCGACGGCCTGATCCCGGCCGAGCTCGTGCTTCGGCGCCCGCCACTTCCGCCGCGAGATGATCGGCGTCGACCCGCCGGGCGGCGTCTACGCGCACGTCGCCGGCGATCGACATCGTCCGCGACGACACGGGCGAGTACCTCGTCCTCGAGGACAACCTGCGCTCGCCCTCGGGCGTCAGCTACATGCTCGAGAACCGCGCGGCGATGAAGCGCGACGTTCGCGCCGCTGTTCGAGCGCTACGGCGTGCTGCGCGATCGACCAGTACCCGCAGGAGCTGCTCGCCGCGCTGCGCGCCGTCGCGCCGCCGGCCGCGCCGAGCCCACCGTCGTGCTGCTCACCCCGGGCGTCCACAACTCGGCCTACTTCGAGCACTCGTTCCTCGCGCGCCAGATGGGCATCGAGCTCGTCGAGGGCGGCGACCTGCTCTGCCACGACGACGTCGTCTACATGCGCACGACGCAGGGGCTCGCAGCGCGTCGACGTGATCTACCGCCGCGTCGACGACGAGTTCCTCGACCCGCTGGTCTTCCGCCAGGACTCGATGCTCGGCGCGCCCGGGCTGCTCAACGCCTACCGCGCCGGCAACGTCACGATCGCGAACGCGCCCGGCACCGGCGTCGCCGACGACAAGGCCGTCTACCGCGTACGTGCCGGAGATGATCCGCTACTACCTCGGCGAGGAGCCGGTGCTCGGCAACGTCCCGACCTACCTCGGCGTCGACGAGCGACGATCGCGCGCTACATCCTCGAGCACCTCGACGAGCTCGTGGTGAAGACGGTCGACGGCAGCGGCGGCTACGGGATGCTGATCGGGCCGGTCGCACAGCGCGACGGAGCGCGACGACGTTCCGCCGCGCGATCGAGGCGGACCCGCGCGAGTTCATCGCCCAGCCGACGCTCGCGCTCAGCCGGCATGCCGATCTACGTCGACGAGTCGTTCGCGGCCGGCGCACGTCGACCTGCGGCCGTTCGTGCTCTCGAGCCGCATCACGAGCGTCGTGCCCGGGCGGGCTGACGCGCGCCGCGCTGCGCGAGGGCTCGCTCGTCGTCAACTCCTCGCAGGGCGGCGGCAGCAAGGACACCTGGGTGCTGCGCACCTGATGCTGAGCCGCGTCGCAGAGTCGCTCTACTGGACGGGCCGCTACATCGAGCGGGCCGAGGACACGAGCCGCCTCCTGCGACGTGAACTTCCACGGGCTGCTCGACGCCGAGCTGCGGCGACCGCAGCCGCGCCGTGGCGCGAGCTGATCCTGCCTGCTCGGCCTCGACGAGCTGTTCCGCGAGCACTTCTCCGAGTACACGGCGGCCGTCGGTGACCGAGTTCATGCTCTGGCACCCGGCAACCCGGACGCCGTCGCGGCGTGCGTCGCGCGCGCGCGCGAGAACGCGCGCGGCGTGCGCGAGCAGATCTCGAGCGAGATGTGGGAGCACCTGAACCGGCTCCACCTGCGCGTCTCGCGCCTGCGGCCCGAGGCCGTGCTCGCCTCGCCGCACGACTTCTTCGTCCGTGTCCGCGACGGCTCGCACGCCTTCCAGGGGCTCACGAAGGCGACGCTCTCGCGCGGCGAGGCGTACGAGTTCCTCGAGCTCGGCGCGCACCTCGAGCGGGCCGACTCCACCACGCGCCTGCTCGCCGCCGAGGTGCCCGGCCTGATCGTGGCCGACCCGGACTCGGTGACGCATGCGCGGCTCGCGAACCTGCTCAAGTCGTGCGGCGCCTTCGAGGCGTTCCGCAAGCAGGAGAGCGACGAGCTCCGCGCGGCCCAGGTCGTGGCGTTCCTGCTCCTCGGCCGGCGGCTTCCCCGTGCGGTCTGCTTCTGCACTCGAGCTGTCGCTGAACGCGATCCGCGCGATCTCGGGCGGCGGGCTGCGGCCCGAGCGGGCGATCGGACGCGTCTTCGTCGGAGCTCGCCTTCACCGAGCTGCACGAGCTCGACGAGTCGACGCAGACGCTGCTCTGGCGCGTCTCGCGCGGGCTCGCCGACGCGGCGGACGAGATCGCGTCCGGCTACTTCACGACCCGCGTCGTCCCGCCCGGCCCCTACGCCCAGCAGCAGGCGCAGCAGTGATCCTCCGCGTCGAGCACACGACGGAGTTCCGCTACGACGGGCCGATCGCCGAGGCCTACACCGAGCTCCGCCTGCGCCCGCTCGAGGGCGGCGGCCAGCACTGCTCGGCGTTCCGGCTCACGACCGAGCCGCACGCGATGCGCGTGCGCGAGTATCGCGACCACTTCGGCAACGACGTCCACCACTTCGACGTGCTCGAGTCGCACGACCGGCTCGAGGTGACCGCCGTGAGCGAGGTGTGGACGCCGCAGGCGCTCGTGAACGACCGCCACGTGCCGACGCCGATCGAGCGCTACGACTACCTCCATCCCACCGAGTACGCGCCGTTCTCGGACAGCGTCCGCGAGCTCGCCGCGCGCGCGCGGCACCGACGGGCCGCTCGAGCTGATGCACGCCGTCAACGAGCAGCTCGTCTACGAGCCGGGCGCCACCGACGTGCAGACGCGCGCCGACGAGGTGCTCGCAGCTCGGCCGCGGCGTCTGCCAGGACTTCGCCCACGTGATGCTCGCCGCCTGCCGCTGCACCGGCATCCCGGCGCGCTACGTGAGCGGCTACCTCTACGACCCGACCCTCGTCGGCGACAACGCGGCCTCGCACGCGTGGGTCGACGTCTGGGACGAGGAGCGGGGCTGGCTCGCGCTCGACCCGACGCACGACCGCGAGCAGACCGACGCGTACGTCCGGGTCGCCGTCGGCCGCGACTACACCGACGTGCCGCCGACGCGCGGCGTCTACACCGGCTCGGCGAGCGAGACGCTCGCGGTCAGGGTCGCGCTACAGGCGCTCTAGGTCGGGACGCCACCGGCGGTGTCGTGGTTGGGGACGAGGTACGCAACGAGACGCTGCGTCAAGAGGGCGATCAGCGCGACCGAAGCCGTCTTCGACCAGTGCCAGTCGCCGGCGACGAGCGTGCTGAGGAGCCCGCTGACCCCGACGATCGTCGCCGCCCACCACTTGCGCGTGGGCATCTGTCCCGCCGCCTTCGCGTGCGTGAGCGATGCTGCGATTGCCGCCATCGTCGCCTCCCTTTCTGACGTTCGGTTCCGTCTCCACGAGACGGAGCTCGGCGGCGCTTTCTTCCGCTACAGGCGCTCCAGGACGACGACCGGGATCTCCCTGTCAGTCTTCTTCGCGTAGTCGTCGTAGGCCGGCCACTGCAGCGAGGCGAGCTTCCAGAGCCGCTCGCGCTCCTCGCCGGTCGCGGTGCGCGCCTGCGCCGCGAACACCTCGTCGAGGACCTGCACCTCGACCTGCGGCTGCTTCGCGAGGTTGCGGTACCAGCCGGGATCCTCGGGCGCGCCGCCCTTCGAGGCGACGATCACGTAGCCGTCGCCCGCGTTCTCGTAGATCAGCGGCGCCGTCCGCGGCTCGCCGGTGCTCCGGCCCTCGGTGGTGAGGAGGAGGATCTTCGAGCCGTTGCGCCAGATGTGACCGACCTCGCCGCCGGTCTCCCGGTAGCGGCGCACGTGCTCGTCGCCGAAGAGGTTCTCCGCCTCGCTCATCGTCGTAGAGTAACCCGCGTGACGCACGGCGTCTTTCTCTTCTTCACGACGTTTCTCGCCAGCGGCGTCGAGGCGGTCGAGGCGCTGACGATCGTGCTCGCGGTCGGCGTCGTGCGCGGCTGGCGCTCGCCGCTGATCGGCGTCGGCGCGGCCGCGCTCGTGCTCGCGGTGGTCGTCGCGGTGCTCGGGCCCGCGCTCCGCCTGATCCCGATCGGAACGCTGCGGCTCGTGGTCGGCGCGCTCCTGCTCGTGTTCGGGCTCCAGTGGCTGCGCAAGGCGATCCTCCGCTCCAGCGGCTACAAGGCGCTCCACGACGAGGGCTCGGCGTTCCTCGAGGAGCAGGAGGCCGCCGCGTCCGCCTCGCGCGCCGAGCGCGCGGGAATGGACTGGTACTCGTTCACGATCGCCTTCAAGGGCGTGCTGCTCGAAGGGCTCGAGGTCGTCTTCATCGTGATCACCTTCGGCGCCGCGCAGGGCCGGCTCCCGCTCGCGGCGGCGGCCGCGGTGGCGGCGGTGCTGCTCGTCGCGGCGTTCGGGATCGTGGTGCGCGGGCCGCTCGAGCGGGTGCCCGAGAACACGATCAAGTTCACGGTCGGGCTCATGCTGACGACCTTCGGCATCTTCTGGGGCGGCGAGGGCGCGGGCGTCGACTGGCCCGGCTCGGACCTCGCGATCCTGGCGATCCTCGCGTTCCTAGCGCTCGTCTCCGCCGTGCTCGTGCGGCTGCTTCGCCGCGAGCGGATCGCGGCGCTGCCCGCGGAGGTCGGGGCATGAGCCGCGTCCGCGCGTTCGGCGCGTTCTGGTGGGAGTTCATCGTCGGCGACGACTGGGTCGTCGCCGCGGGCGTCGCCGCAGCGCTCGGCCTCACCGCGATCCTCACCCACCGGGAGATCGCGGCGTGGTGGGTGCTCCCGGTGGCCGTCGTGCTCGTGCTCGTGATCTCGCTCCGGCGGGCGACGCGGAGCAGCAAGTGACGAGCTGGTCGGAAGCGATCGACACGCTGCGGCCGGGAGAGGGAGCCGACGGCGCGCTACCGCCGCTCCTGCTCCTGCTCACCGTCGTCACCGGGCTCGTCGACGCTGCCAGCTTCCTCAACCTCGGCCACGTCTTCGTCGCCAACATGACCGGCAACGTGGTCTTCCTCGGCTTCGCGATCGCGGGCGCGAAGGGCCTCTCCGCCCCGGCCTCCCTGTTCGCGATCGCGTCGTTCATTGCCGGCAGCGTCGCCGGCGGGCGCCTCGGCGTGCACTACGCGAAGCAACGGCTGCAGCTGCTCCGCACCGCGCTCGGGGTCCAGCTCGTCGTCGTCGCCGCCGCGGCGGCCGTCGCCGCGCTCGAGGGCGATCCCGTCGACCGGACGGTGCGTTTCGTCCTGATCGCGCTACTCGCGCTTGCGATGGGGATTCAGAACGCGACGGTGCGCCGCCTCGCCGTGCCGGAGCTCACCACGACGGTGCTGACGATGACGCTGACCGGGATCGGCGCCGACTCCATCCTCGCCGGCGGGCCGGGATCGAAGCTCGGCCGACGCTCGCTCGCGGTCGCCGCGATGTTCCTCGGCGCGCTGATCGGCGCGGTGCTGGCCCTCCACGTCGACACGGCCGCGCCGCTCGCCGCCGCCGCGGGAGTGCTCGCGGTCACGGCCGTCACAACGCACCGGCTGGCGCGCCGGGCCTAGAGCAGCTCCGCGGGCGGGACGAAGAACAGCGTCCCGGTGACGGGGTGGGTGAAGTCGAGCAGCCGGTCGTAGTTCCCGGGCGGCGAGCCGACGAACATGTTGTCGATCATCTGCACGAGCACGCGCGGCGAGCGGGCGTAGCCGATGAAGTAGGTGCCGGACTCGCCGCTCACGTCCCCGAACGGCATGTTGTGGCGGAGGATGTCGATCTCGACGCCGTTCTCCTCGATCACCGTGAGCGCGTTGTGCGCGTTCGACGGCTTCGTCTCGTCGTCGAGCTCGACGTCGGAGAGCTTCGTGCGGCCGATGATCAGCTCCTGCTCCTCGGTGGTCAGCGCCTCCCACTGCGCGAGGTCGTGGACGTAGCGCTGGACGAGCACGTAGCTGCCGCCGGCGAAGCCGGGATCCTCGTCGCCGACGATCGTGGCGTCGACCGCCTCGTCGCCGACGGGGTTCTCGGTGCCGTCGACGAAGCCGGTCAGGTCGCGGTCGTCGAAGTAGCGGAACCCGTGCGTCTCGTCGACCGCGGTGACGGCGGTGCCGAGCCGGGCCATGATCAGCGTAGCGAGCTCGAAGCAGAGGTCCAGCCGCTCGGCACGGATGTGGAAGAGGACGTCGCCCGGCGTGGAGACAGCGTGGCGCGCGCCGGCGATCACCTCCTTGAACGGGTGGAGCACCGCCGGCCGCGGCGGCCCGTAGAGACGGTCCCACGCGTCGGACCCGATCCCGGCGACACAGGTGAGCCGGCCGTCGAGGTCCCGCTGGCCGACGGCGCGGACGAGAGCGGCCAGGTCGGAGAGCAGCGCGCGCACAGTCTCGCGGCTCACGTCGCCCGGGCTCACCGAGACGACGAGGAAGATCGCGTCGCGCGTATTGGGCGCAGTCACGGCTTGCGACATCACCGAGTGCCGAGAATAACGCGACGGCGGAGACCCCTGCGGCGTAAGCCTCCGCCGTCGCTCTTTCCGCCCCGGCGCGCTACGGCGCGGGAACCGCGACCCGGTTCGCCGGGACGATCTGCGGCTGGTAGGCGAACACCTCGCGACTGTTCGGGTCGACGAGCACCTTCAGCCAGTTGCAGTCGTTCGTGCCGTTGGCCTGGTTGTCGCCGAAGGTCTCGACCCGGGTGAAGTTCTCGAGCCGCTGTCCCTGGGCGTTCAGGAACGGCTTGTCGACCCGGAAGTAGTGCGAGTCGCCGTGGACGTAGGCGACGGGCTTCCCGAAGGCGACCACCTGGTCGCGCAGCGCGAGCAGGAACGACTGGAAGCCGTCCGGCTGCCCGTCGGTCTCCGCGAGCGTCTTCGGGTCGCGGACCGGGCCCCGGGTCGCGTCGGTCGCGTCGAATCCCGGGTCCGCCTGCGAGATGAACATCACGGCGGCAGAGCCGCGGTCGCTCGCCTCGGCGAACGTCTGCTGCATCCAGGTGATGTCGGCCGCGGTCCGCCCCGCCTCCTCGACGGGATCGGGCGCGGTGTCGCAGAGGTTGTTGCACGACCCCTGGATGTCGAGCGTCGCGTAGGTGACGTGGTCGACCGTCCAGCGTCGGTTCTCGACGCACGGGACCAGGCTCGCCGATCCCTGCGCGCCGCCCGGGCAGATCGCGGCCGTCTGCACCTCTTGCTTCAGCTTGTGCTGGCCGAGCGTGAACGGCGTGCTGAAGAAGAGCTTGCGCTCGTGGTCGAGGCGCTCGAGCGAGTTGAAGCCGCCGTTCGAGGGCCGGTCGCAGTCCGTCCAGTCGTTGTCGCCGGGCGTGAAGACCGCCGGTGCCTTGAGCGAGTTGAAGAAGGTCAGGGCCTGGATGTAGAGCGCGTCGGCGCAGGTCGTCGGCGTCACCGAGCCGGCCGTCGCGTTGCCGGCCTTGAGGTCGCCGTCGTGCGCCGTGAAGGCGAGGTCCTGCTTGTTCATGTCGGCGATGAGGTTCGGCACCCCGACCTGTGCCTGTGCGTCGGAGTAGGGCAGATCGCCCCAGAGCCCGATCGCATAGGGGCTGTGGTCGTCTCGCTGCCCGTTGTTGTCCCCGCCGCCTCCGTTGCCGCCGCCTCCGGCGGCGAGGCTCGCGGTGATCGCAGCCGTGATCACGGCTGCAAGGATCGGCAAAAGCATCTTGCGCATTGGCTGTGCTCCCCCTCCTGAGTGGTTTTCGGCCGAGCTCGCGCCGACGATAACGCCCCACATCCGCGTCTCTCGGCGCCGCCCGAACATCGACACAGGCCGTCCACCAGGCCGTTACGAGAACCGCTTCAGTCGCCTTTCGTCCCGATCACGATCAGCGGCTTCGCGGCGGGCCGGAGCCAGCGCAGGACGGTGACGAGGCCCGCCGGATCCATCGCGACGCAGCCGTGGGTCGCGCTGCCCCAGTCGTCGTGGAGGAAGATCGCCGAGCCCCGGCCCGGGACGGCTGGATTCGTGTTGTACCGGATCGGGATGAAGTGCCGGTAGGCGCGCTTCGGGATCCAGAGCCCGAAGTCCCCGGGGCGGGCGAAGCTCGGCGTCGCGCCGCACGCGACATGCTGAAAGGTGTTGTAGTCGGCCGTAGCGGCGTTCTCGTCCCACCAGTCGCCGCAGACGAGCCGGTGATACGGATAGCGGACACCAGGGTCGGCCGCAACGCCGTAGACGACCGGCCCGAGCCCGTAGGCGCCGGTCGGCGTCGTCCCGTCGCCCTCGACGTGGTGGTCGGAGAGCCCGTTCCGGCCGACACGCGCGCTCCACGGGCCGCCGGCCGCGACCCAGCAGCCGCCCGCCTTCACCCAGAGCCTCACCGACGCGCGGGTGGAGGCATGAGCGGGCGCCTCGACGGTGATCAGCTGTGCCGCCGAGCCCGTCGAGGCGAGCGAGGTCGCGAGGCTCGGACGGCAACTCGCGGCCGTCGCCGGTCCACCCGAAGCCGTCGCCGCCAGCCCGGCGGCCAACGCTGCGCACACGAATCCCGCTCTTACCCTCACCGACGTGCGGTGAGCCTAGCCCTCCGGCGTGCGAACCGTGAAATGGATCCCCTCGCGCTCCTCGAGAGAGAAGCCGTGGCCCCCGCCGGGAGCGACGTCGAGCAGGAAGGCGGGCCGCCGCCAGCGCTCGTACAGGTCGTCGTCGATGTAGAGCGACGCGCCACCGATCTCGCCGAGCTCGACGTCGTTCGGGCCGAGGAGCAGCTCGCCGTCGCGCAGGCAGAGCGGGGAGCTGCCGTCACAGCAGCCCCCCGTCTGCACGAACATCAGCTTCCCGTGCCTGGCGGTCAGGCGCTCGATCGCCTCGAGAGCGCGATCGGTGGCGACGACGTGGCCGGACACGGTCCTCGCTCCTAGAAGAGCCCCAGCGGCTTCGGGTCGTAGCTGACGAGCAGGCACTTGGTCTGGCTGTAGTGGTCGAGCATCATCTTGTGGTTCTCACGGCCGACGCCCGGAGACCTTGTAGCCGCCGAAGGCCGCGTGAGCCGGATAGAGGTGGTAGCAGTTCGTCCACACGCGGCCGGCCTTGATCGCCCGGCCCATGCGGTACGCCTTGCTCGTGTCCCGCGTCCAGACGCCGGCCCCGAGGCCGTAGATCGTGTCGTTCGCGATCTCGAGCGCCTCGGCCTCGTTCTTGAACGTGGTCACCGCAAGCACCGGGCCGAAGATCTCCTCCTGGAAGATCCGCATCGTCGTTGTCGGCCCTTGAAGACGGTCGGCTCGAAGTAGTAGCCACCCTCCAGCTCGCCGTCGAGGACGTTGCGCTCGCCGCCGATCAGCAGCTCCGCTCCCTCGTCGAGGCCGATCTTCACGTAGCTCTCGATCTTCTCGAGCTGCGCGGTCGAGACCTGGGCGCCGATCTGCGTCGCGAGGTCGAGCGGGTTGCCCTGGCGGATCTCAGCGATCCGCTCGAGGCACCGGCCCATGAACTCGTCGTAGATCGACTCCTCGATCAGCGCCCGCGACGGGCAGGTGCAGACCTCGCCCTTGTTGAAGGCGTAGAGCACGAGGCCCTCGATCGCCTTGTCGAAGAACTCGTCGTCCGCCTCCATGATGTCCGCGAAGAAGATGTTCGGCGACTTGCCGCCGAGCTCCGTCGTCGACGGGATGATGTTCTGGGCCGCGTACTGCATGATCAGCCGGCCGGTCGTCGTCTCGCCCGTGAACGCGATCTTCGCGATCCGCTTGTTGGTGGCGAGCGCCTTGCCGATCTCGGCGCCCGGGCCGTTGACGACGTTGATCACGCCCGGCCGGGAGGATCTCCTCGAGCAGCTCCATCAGCTTGAGGATCGACCACGGCGTCGGGCTCGCCGGCTTCAGCACCGAGCAGTTGCCCGCCGCCAAGCGCGGGAGCCAGCTTCCACGCCGCCATCAGCAGCGGGAAGTTGAACGGGATGATCTGCCCGACCACGCCGAGCGGCTCGTGGAAGTGGTAGGCGATCGTGTTCTTGTCGATCTCCGAGATCGAGCCGGTCCTCACCGCGGATCACCGAGGCGAAGTAGCGGAAGTGGTCTGCCGCGAGCGGGATGTCGGCGGCGATCGTCTCGCGGACCGGCTTGCCGTTGTCCCAGCTCTCGGCGACCGCGAGCGGAATCGAGGTTCTCCTCGATCGCATCCGCGATCAGGTTCAGGACCCGCGAGCGCTCGGTGGCCGAGGCCTCGCCCCACGCGTCCTTGGCGGCGTGCGCGGCGTCGAGCGCGAGCTCGATGTCCTCGGCGCCCGACTGCGGGACCTCGGTGAACGGCTCGCCGGTTGCCGGCGTCAGGTTCGCCGAATACTGCCCCGTGATCGGCGCCACCCATGCTCCGCCGATGAAGTTCTCGTAGCGCGGCTTCAGCGCGACGGGACTCTCGTCGTGGCCGGGTGCGGCGTACATCGTGGTTTCGATGGTCGCCATGTAGTCCCCCCTTCCTGAGGGTTGGTCTATTCCCATCGCGAGTCTCTCGCCGTCCCGCGCGCGAGACATCGGGGGGGCCGCTGAAGCCGCTGTGGGAAAACCGCAGCGGGAGGCGGGCGCACCGGCGCAAACCACATTCGCAGCATCCTGCGCAAGACGGGCAGCGCGAACCGGACCGAGGCCGCCGGATTCGCCTATGAGCACGGTCTAGTCGAACCGTAGAACCCGCGATACCATCCGCCGATGCCGACCTATGTGATCGAACGCACCTTCGCCGAGCAGCTCGACCTCACCGGCGAGGACGTCAAGGTGATCGAGGAGGCCAACTCGGAGGAAGGCGTGCGCTGGCTCTTCTCGTTCCTCAGCGCCGACAGCCGGCGCTCCTACTGCCTCTACGAGGCGCCGTCGGCCGAGGCGATCATCACCGCCGCCCGTCGCGCGGGGATTCCGGCCGACGAGATCGTCGAGGTCAGCCGCATCAGTGCCGAGATGTACGCCTAGGAGGGTTCCGGCGTCGCGCCGAGCACTTCGCGCGCGGTCTCGAGATCGGACGGGTGCACCAGGATCTCGACGCGACCGCCGCCGATGCCCTCGAACGCCGAGTCCTCGTTCCCGGTCGAGCGGAAGCCGCACTCGAGCCCGGCCGAGCGGAGCAGCCCGCAGACCACGTCGGCCTCGAGCTCGTCTGCAACGGTCGTCACGGCTACCGGCTCGTCCACGCCCGTAGCCTATCTTGCTAGCTTCAGGGCGTGAGCACGACGGACGAGCACGTGATCTCGAGCGCCGCCGACCTGCGTGCGCTCGTCGGAGAGCCGCTCGAGCGCGTGCGCACGAAGGAGCTGCAGGCGCTCGACGAGCGCGCGATCTCCTTCATCGCGTCGGCCCCGTTCCTCGTGCTGGCGACCTCCGCGGAGGACGGGTCCTCGGACGCGTCGCCGAAGGGCGGCCCACCCGGCTTCGTGAAGGTGCTCGACGAGAAGCGGCTCGCGCTGCCGGACTTCCCGGGAAATCGCCGCTTCGACGGCTGGACGAACCTGGTCGAGCGGCCGGGGATCGGCCTCCTCTTCGTGATCCCGGGCATCACCGAGACGCTTCGCGTCAACGGCACGGCCCGGCTCACGCGCGATCCCGAGCTGCTTGCGGAGTGCACAGACGGCGAGAAGCTGCCGTGGTTCGTCGCCGACATCCGCGTCGAGCAGGTCTTCAGCCACTGCAGCAAGGCGTTTCTCCGCTCCGGCCTCTGGAAGCCCGGCTCGTGGCCCGATCCCGCGGGCGTGCTCAGCCCGAGCCGCACGATCGCGGAGCGGTCGGCGCAGGAGCAGCGACCGGAGCTCGAGATCCGGGAAGAGATCGACAGCGCCTACGAGCTCTATTGAGCCTGGAGCGCGAGAAGCAACTCGCCGCCGAGGCGGCCGCACAGCTCGTCGAGGACGGGATGACCGTCGGGCTCGGCACCGGCTCGACCGTCGCATTCCTCCTCCCCGCGCTCGCCGCGCGCGGGCTCGAGCTGCGCTGCGTCGCGACCTCGCCGGCGACCGAGGAGCTCGCCCGCGGGCTCGGCCTCTCGGTCGAGTCGTTCGACGGCCCGGACGCGCCGGCCCGCCTCGACCTCGCGATCGACGGCGCCGACCAGGTCGCGCCGTCGGGCTGGGTGATCAAGGGCGGCGGCGCCGCGCACACGCGCGAGAAGGCCGTCGCGGCCGCGGCCGACCGGTTCGTCGTGATCGTCTCCTCCGACAAGCTCGTCGAACGGCTCTCGCCGCCGGTGCCGCTCGAGCTGCTCGAGTACGGCCTCGCACGCGACGCTGCGCGCGGCTCGAGCCGGTGACGCTGCGCGACGTCCCGCGCAGCCCCGACGGCGGCGTGATCGCCGACTACCTCGGCGAGTTCGACGACCCCGCGGCCCTGGCCGCCGAGCTGTCGGCGACGGTCGGCGTCGTCGAGCACGGGCTGTTCCCGGCCGCGCTGGTCTCCGAGGTGCTCGTCGCGCGCGGCGAGACCGTCGAGCGCCTCATCCCTGCGTAGCGGCGTCCGCGACGATCACCTGGGTCTTCGCGCCTCGACGCGTCCCGCGGGGATCGACGTGGTCGCCGGCCCGGAGGCGGGCGCAGCGCGTCGACCTTGTCCTCGCCGGTGACGAGCCAGAGCACCTGCCGCGCGCGGTTCAGCGACGGGATAGGTGAGCGTCATCCGCCGCCGGCCCTGATAGGCGCTCGGTCAGCGCGACGTCGCGGTCGGCGACCTCGAGCACCGGGTCGCCCGGGACGAGCGAGGCCGTGTGGCCGTCGGGGCCGAGGCCGAGGTGGACGAGGTCGAAGCGCTCGGGCAGCGACGCCGCGTAGCGGGCCGCGGCCGCGTCGAGGTCGTCGTCCTCGACCGGCATCGGATGCACCTCGGCGCCGGCCTGCGGCGGGCAGCGCCGCCTGCAGGTGGGCGAGGTTGCGGTCGGGGTCGCCGGCCGGCGCGACGCGCTCGTCGACCTGCCAGATCGCCGGTCTGCTCCCACGGCACGTCCTCGTCGGCCAGGTGCGCGAACATCGCCCACGGCGTGCGGCCGCCGCTGACGGCGAAGCGTGAACCGCCCGTGATCGGCGACGGCGGCCCGCGCCTGCGCGGCGACGAACTCGGCGCCGCGCCTGGCGACCGCGTCGGGATCGGGCAGGACCTCGAGCCTCGCCACTACGGACGCGGGCTTCTCGTCGTGCCCGCCGAACTGCTTGCGCATCGCCGAGAGCACCTTGTTGGCGAAGTCAGTCGAGCCCGCGCGAGCTGAAGCGCGAGTACAGCGCCGCGGTCAGCACCGGCGCCGGCACGCCCTCCTCGATCGCGGCGATCGACGTCCAGCGGCCCTCGCCGGAGTCGGACACGCGCCCGGAGAACTCGTCGAGGTCGGGCGACTCCTGCAGCGCCTGCGCGGTGAGGTCGAGCAGCCACGAGCCGACCACGCTGCCGCGGCGCCACACCTCGGCGACCTCGGTCGTGTCGATCTCGTACTGGTAGTACTCGGGATGCTCGAGCGGCGCTCGTCTCGGCGTCCTGCTCCGCGCTGCCGCTTGCCCGCGTCGGCGCTCTTGATGATGTTGAGGCCCTCGGCGTAGCGCGGCCATCAGGCCGTACTCGATCCCGTTGTGCACCATCTTCACGAAGTGGCCGGCGCCGTTCGGCGCCGCAGTGGTAGATAGCCCTGCTCGGACGGCGACGGATCGCCGGTGCGCCCGGCGTGCGCGGCGCGGCCGTCGACGCCCGGGGCGATCGAGGCGAAGATCGGGCCGAGCCGGTCGACGACCTCCGTCTCGCCGCCGATCATCAGGCAGAAGCCGCGCTCGAGGCCCCAGACGCCGCCGCTCGTGCCGACGTCGACGTGGTGGATGCCCTTCTCCCGCAGCTCGTTCGCGTGGCGGATGTCGTCGTGGTAGTGGCGTGTTGCCGCCGTCGATGATCGTGTCGCCCGGCTCGAGCACCTCGGCCAGCGCCGCGATCGTCTTGTCGGTGATCTCGCCGGCGGGAACCATCACCCACGCCGTGCGCGGCTTCTCGAGCTTGGCCGCGAAGTCCGCGAGCGACGTCGGCGCCGATCGCGCCGTCGGCGGCGAGCGCCTGCGACGGCGTCCGGGCTGACGTCGTAGCCGACGCAGTCGGTGCCCGTCGCGCATCAGCCGCCGGACGATGCCGGCGCCCATCCGCCCGAGTCCGACCATTCCGAGCTGCATCGGCGTGTCCGTGGCCATTCGCTCGCTCCCTTCGCCGGACTCCGTGACGCCTCACACGCTATCTACGTGTGCACGGGAGCGATGAGCAGACGAGCCGCAAGCCGCCGACGCGCTGGTGATCTTCGGGATCAGCGGCGACCTGGCGCGGAAGATGACGCTCAACTCGCTCTACCTGCTCGAGAGCCGCGGGCCTGCTCGACGTGCCCGTGATCGGCGTCGCGCGTCGACGACTGGACGGACGACGACCTCCGCGAGCGCGCCCGCGAGTCGATCGAGCGCCGGCCGTCTCGACGAGGCGACCTTCGACCGGCTCGCCGCGCGGCTCTCGCTACGTCCAGGGCGACTTCGCGCGAGGCCGACACCTACGCGCGGCTCGCGGCGACGCTCGGCGGCGCGGAGACGCCGGTCTTCTACCTCGAGATCCCGCCCTTCCTGTTCGCGACGGTCGTCCAGGGCCTCGCCGACGCCGGGCTCACCAAGGGCGCGCGGGTCGTCGTCGAGAAGCCGTTCGGGCACGACCTCGAGTCGGCGCGCGCGCTCAACGCCGAGCTGCACGCGCTGATCGACGAGTCGCAGCTCTACCGGATCGACCACTTCCTCGGGAAGCTGTCGGTCGAGGACATCCTCTTCCTGCGCTTCTCGAACACGATGCTCGAGCCGGTCTGGAACCGCCAGTTCATCGACTCGGTGCAGATCACGATGGCCGAGGACTTCGACGTCGCCGACCGCGGCAGCTTCTACGACCCGGTCGGCGCGCTGCGCGACGTCGTCCAGAACCACCTGCTCCAGGTGCTGAGCATGGTCGCGATGGAGCCGCCGACCGGCGGCGGCACCGACACGATCAACGACCGCAAGCGCGACGTCTTCGTGGCGATGCCCGAGGCCGATCCCGAGCAGTACGTGCGCGGCCAGTACGACGGCTACCTCGACGTGAAGGGCGTCGCGCCGGACTCGCAGACCGAGACGTTCGCGGCGATGCGGCTCGAGATCGACAACTGGCGCTGGGCCGGCGTGCCGTTCTTCATCCGCGCCGGCAAGGCGCTGCCGGCGACCGTGACCGAGGTGCGGGTCGTCTTCAAGCACCCGCCGCGGCTCGGCTTCGCGGCGCGCGGCATGAAGCGCCCCGAGCCGAACAACCTCGTGCTCCGGATCGGCCCGCTGCCCGGGCGCCAGCATCCGGCTGCAGGCCAAGCACGCCGAAGGCACGGCGCTCCGCACCATCCACCTCGACATGGACTTCGCCGAGGAGGGCGGCGAGGGGCACACGCCCGTACGAGGAGCTGCTCGCACGCGGCGATGCACGGCGACCGCAGCCACTTCACCCGCCAGGACGCGGTCGAGGAGACCTGGCGGATCGTGCAGCCGCTGCTCGACAAGGCCCGCCGCCGGTCGATCCGCTACAAGCAGGGAACGTGGGGCCCCGAGCGCGGCCGACGCGCTCACGGCAGGCCACGGCGGCTGGCACGCGCCGTGGGTCGAGCACTGAGCGCTGCTCAGCGCATGCCGCGGTAGCGGCGGATCAGCGCGTTCGTCGAGCTGTCGTGCGCGAGCTCCGGCTCGGTCTCGCTCTCGAGCTCGGGGATGATCCTCTTCGCGAGCACCTTGCCGAGCTCGACGCCCCACTGGTCGAACGAGTCGATCCCCCAGATCACGCCCTGCGTGAAGACGCTGTGCTCGTACAGCGCGACGAGCGTCCCGAGCGCGTAGCGGGGTCAGCCGCTCGGCCAGGATCACGTTCGTCGGCCGGTTCCCCTCGAAGACTCGGTGCGGCATGGCGGCGTCCTCGGCCGTCTCGGCTCGTCGCCGAACGCGAGCGCCTCGGCCTGCGCGAACACGTTCGACATCAGCATGTCGTGGTGGTCGCGGATCGGGTTCAGCGTCTTGCCGAAGCCGATCAGGTCGACCGGGATCAGCTTCGTGCCCTGGTGGATCAGCTGGTAGAAGCTGTGCTGGCCGTTCGTGCCCGGGCTCGCCCCAGAAGACGGCGCCCGTCTCGTAGTCGACGGGCTGCCCGTCGAGCGTGACGTGCTTGCCGTTCGACTCCATCGTCAGCTGCTGGAGGTAGGCGGGGAAGCGCTTCAGGTACTGGCTCGTAGGGCATCACGCCGGCGGTCTGCGCGCCGAAGAAGTCGCCGTACCAGACCGCGAGCAGGCCCATCAGCACCGGCAGGTTGCGCGTCGAACGGCGCGGTGCGGAAGTGCTCGTCCATCGCGTGGAAGCCGGCGAGCAGCTCGCGGAAGCAGGTCCGGGCCCGATCGCGAGCATCGTCGAGAGGCCGATCGCGGAGTCCATCGAGTAGCGGCCGCCGACCCAGTCCCAGAAGCCGAACATGTTCGCGGGGTCGATCCCGAACTTCGCCACCTCGTCGGCGTTCGTCGAGACCGCGACGAAGTGCTTCGCGATCGCCGCCTCGTCGCCGAGCGCGGCGAGCGACCAGGCTCGCGCCGTCTGCGCGTTCGTCATCGTCTCGAGGGTCGTGAACGTCTTCGAGGAGACGATGAACAGCGTCTCGTCGGCGTCGAGGTCGCGCGTCGCCTCGACGAAGTCGGTCGAGTCGACGTTCGAGACGAAGCGGAAGGTCAGCTCGCGGTCGCTGTAGTGGCGCAGCGCCTCGTAGGCCATCACCGGGCCGAGGTCGGAGCCGCCGATGCCGACGTTGACGACGTTGCGGATCGGCTTGCCGGTGTGGCCCGTCCACTCGCCGGAGCGCACCCGGTCGGAGAACGCGGCCATCCGGTCGAGCACCTCGTGCACCTCGGCGACGACGTCGACGCCGTCGACGACGAGCGACGCGCCCTTCGGCATCCGCAGCGCGACGTGCAGGACCGAGCGGTCCTCCGAGACGTTGATCCGGTCGCCGCGGAACATCGCCTCGGTCCGCTCGGCGAGGCCCGACTCGCTCGGCGAGCTCGCCGCAGGAGCCCGAGCGTCTCGTCGGTGACGCGGTTCTTCGAGTAGTCGAGGTAGAGGCCCGCGCCCTCGGCGGCCAGGCGCTCGCCGCGGGTCGGGTCCGCGGCGAAGAGGTCGCGCAGGTGGACGTCGCGGATCTCATCGTAGTGGCGCTCCAGCGCCGCCCAGGCCGGACGGGAGCGAAGGGCGCTCGTCATGTCCGGATTCTCACACACTTGCCAAATACGCGGTCGCGTCCGAGGATGGAGTCCATGGCGGACGCGCAGGTGACGGGAGGCGTCGACCTCGGGGGGACGAAGATCCAGACCGTCGTGCTGCGTGACGGCGAGGTCGCGGCGAGCTCGCGGGTGCAGACGCCGCAGTCCGGCGCGGCCGACGACGTGATCGAGGCGATCGCCGGCACGATGCACGACGCGCTCGATCAGGCCGCGGTGGAACCGTCGGACCTCCGTGCGATCGGGATCGGCACTCCGGGCGAGATCGACTCCACCACCGGCGTCGTCTCGCTCGCGGCCAACGTCCCGGGCTTCGCCGACCGCGTCGAGCTCGGACCGCGGCTCGCCGACCTCCTGAACGGCGTTCCGATCGCAATCGACAACGACGTCAGCGTCGGTGTGCTCGGCGAGTTCAAGCGCGGCGCGGGCCGCCCGTACAGGAACCTGCTCGGTGTCTGGGTCGGCTCCGGCGTCGGCGGCGGCCTGGTGATCGACGGCGAGCTCTACGACGGGCGCGGCACCGCAGGCGAGATCGGCCACGCGGTGGTGATGCCCGACGGGCGCCTGTGCGGATGCGGGCGCCGCGGCTGCCTCGAGGCCTACGCCGGCCGCGTGCGGATGGAGGAGCGGGTGCGCCAGCTCAACGACGAAGGCAAGAAGACGATCCTGTTCAAGGTGATGAAGGAGCGGGACCGGACCCGGCTCACGTCCGGCGTGTTCGCGCAAGCGCTGAGGAAGGGCGACAAGATGGCGATCGAGCTGATCGCCGAGGCGGCCTGGGCGCTCGGCCTCGCGCTCGCGTCGGCGCAGAACCTGCTCGACCTCGATGCGATCATCGTCGGCGGCGGCCTCGGCGACCGGCTCGGCCAGCCGTTCGTCGACCAGATCGCCGAGCAGATGACACCGCACCTCTTCACCCCGGACAAGCCGCCGCGGATGCTCACCACCGAGCTCGGCGATCTCGGCGGTGCGGTCGGCGCCGCGGTGCTCGCCGGAGGCTAGAGGGGTTTGATGGGGAATTCGGCCGCCGTCGGGGGCGCTCCAGACCAAGCCGGGCAGTGCAGGCGGTCGTGGCGCGTAGCGGAGCTACGCGTCGCGGCCGAACGTGCTGAGCCGGCGCCGTGTCTGGGGCGTCTCCGGCCCGGCCGCAGTTCGCAGCAGGCCTCGAAATGAACGGCCCCGGCCCGCAGAGCGCTGCGGCGCCGTCGCCGTTCCCCCCGATCGCGGACTACGCGTTCCTCTCCGACTGCCACACCGGCGCGCTCGTCGCGCCCGACGGCTCGATCGACTGGCTCTGCGTGCCCGCCTTCGACGCGCCGAGCCTGTTCGGCAGCCTGCTCGACCGCGAGGCCGGCACCTTCCGGTTCGGGCCGTACGGGATCCACCATCCGACCACGCGCGCCTACGGGCCCGGGACGATGGCGCTGACGACGACCTGGAAGACGCCGAGCGGCTGGGTCGTGGTCCGCGACGCGCTCACGATCGGGCCGAGCGACCACGAGGACGAGGTCACGCCCCACACGCGGCCGCCGACCGACGACGACGCCGACCATGTCCTCGTGCGGATCGTCGAGTGCGTCGAAGGCCGCGTCGAGGTCGAGCTCGTCTGCGAGCCGGCCTTCGACTACGGACGGGAGGTCGCGACCTGGACGCTCGCTCGACGGCGGCCGCCACACGGCCGATGCGAGCGTGGCGGGCCAGAGCGCGGCCGTCCGCCTCCAGTCGGACCTCGCGCTCGGGATCGAGGGCAACCGCGTCCACGGCCGCCACGTGCTGGAGCTCGGCGAGCGCGCTTTCTGTGCGCTCTCGTGGGCCGAGCACCTCGCCGTGCCGCAGGACGTCGACGAGGCCCAGGAGATGCTCGCCGCGACGAGGCGCTACTGGCGCCGCTGGCTCGACGGAGCGAAGATCCCCGACCATCGCTGGCGCGACCCGATCCAACGCTCGGCCCTCGTGATCAAGGGCCTCACCTACATGCCGACCGGCGCCACCGTCGCCGCGCCGACCACGTCGCTGCCGGAGACCCCCGGCGGCGAGCGCAACTGGGACTACCGCTACACCTGGATGCGTGACGCGACCTTCACGCTCCAGGCGCTGCACTGGCTCGGGCTCGACTGGGAGGCCGACGAGTTCATGCAATTCGTCGCCGACGTCGAGCCGACCGACGACGGCTCCCTCCAGATCATGTACGGGATCGACGGCCGGCGGGAGCTCGCCGAGTCGACGCTCGACCACCTCACGGGCTACGCGGGCGCGAAGCCGGTGCGGATCGGCAACGGCGCCTACGACCAGCGCCAGAACGACGTCTTCGGCGCCGTCCTCGACTCGATCATGATCCACGCGCGCAAGGCCGAGCGCCTGCCGAACCGCCTCTGGCCGGTCGTGCAGACGCAGGCCGAGTGCGCGTCGCGCGTGTGGCAGGAGCAAGGACCAGGGGATCTGGGAGGCCCGCGGCGCGCCGCAGCACTACGTCTCCTCGAAGATCATGTGCTGGGTCGCGCTCGACCGCGCGGCCAAGCTCGCCGGGATCCGCGGCGACCCCGACCTCGCCGCGAAGTGGAACGCGACGGCCGACGAGATCCGCGCCGACGTGCTCGCGAACGGCGTCAGCGACAAGGGCGTCCTGCGCCAGCACTACGAGACCGACTCCCTCGACGCCTCCACGCTCCTTGCCGGAGGCTTCGGCTTCCTGCCGGGCGACGACGAGCGCCTGAAGGCGACCGTCCACGCGATCGCCGACGACCTGACCGAGAACGGCTTCGTCCTTCGCTACCGCACCGAGGAGACCGACGACGGCCTCTCCGGCGAGGAGGGGACGTTCCTGATCTGCTCGTTCTGGCTCGTGTCGGCGTTCGCCGTCATCGGCGAACTGCAGGAGGCGAACGACCGGATGGAGCGCCTGCTGCGGATCGCGTCGCCGCTCGGCCTCTACGCCGAGGAGTTCGACGTCGACACCGGGCGGCACCTCGGCAACTTCCCGCAGGCGTTCTCGCACCTCGCGCTGATCGAAGCGGCCTCGCGGATCATCGCCCGGAGCGAGTGATGTTCCCGAGCGGGCGCCAGGTCGAGCTCCAGGCGGGAGACCAGCGGGCCGTGGTCGTCGAGGTCGGCGGCGGCCTGCGGACGTACACGGCGGGCGGCGCCGACGTGCTCGACGGCTATGCGGCCGACGCAATGTGCGCTGCCGCGCGAGGCCAGGTGCTGATCCCCTGGCCGAACCGGCTCGAGGACGGGAGCTACGAGTTCGACGGCCGTCCCAACCAGCTCCCGCTCAGCGAGCCCGCCAAGCGCAACGCGATCCACGGGCTCGTCCGCTGGAGCAGCTGGGACGTCGCCGAGGACGGCCCCGGCCGCGCGCTCGCCGAGCACGTGCTGCACCCGCAGGCCGGCTACCCGTTCACCCTCTCGATGCGAATCGAGTACTCGCTGAGCGACGAAGGGCTCCGCGTCGAGACGACGGCGACGAACGCCGGTTCCGAGCCGTGCCCCTACGGCGCGGGACAGCATCCCTATCTCACGGTCGGCGCTGCCGTCGACGGGGTCGCGCTCCGGGTGCCGGCGCGCTCGGTGTTTCGCTCGGACGAGCGCAGCCTCCCGCTCGCGGCAGAGCCGGTCGAGGGCACCGAGCTCGACTTCCGCGTCTCCCGCCCGGTCGGCGCGACGGTGCTCGACCACGCCTTCACGGATCTCGAGCGGGACGACGACGGCCTCGCGCGGATCACGATTCGGCGACGTGACGCTCTGGGTCGACGCGGCCTACGGGTACGTGATGGTCTTCAGCGGCGACGGGCTTCCCGACGCTCGCAGCAGCCTCGCCGTCGAGCCGATGACATGCCCCGCGAACGCGTTCCGCTCGGGCGAGGGCCTGATCCGGCTCGAGCCGGGCGAGTCGTTCACGAGCGTGTGGGGGATCACGCGGTGATCCGGGGCGCAGCCACCGCGATCCGGACAGAGAGGCTCTCGAAGCACTACGGCAACACGGTCGCCCTGGACGCGCTCGACCTCGAGGTGAGCCCGGGCGAGGTGTACGGCTACCTCGGCCCGAACGGCTCCGGCAAGACGACCACGATCCGCCTCCTGCTCGGGCTCCACCGGCCGAGCGCGGGCCGCGGCTTCCTGTTCGGGGTCGACGCGTGGCACAACGCCGTCGAGGCTCACCGCCGCGTTGCCTACGTCTCGGGCGAGCCGTTCCTCTGGCCGTCGCTGACAGGCACCGAGACGTTCGCGTACCTCGCGCGACTGCACGGCTCGACGGACGCGACCTACCGGGACGAGCTCGTCGAGAGGTTCCAGCTCGATGTCTCGAAGAAGGTGCGCGCGCTCTCGAAGGGGAACCGCCAGAAGGTGCAGCTCGTGGCCGCGTTTGCGACGCGCGCCGACCTGCTCCTCCTCGACGAGCCGTCGAGCGGGCTCGACCCGCTGATGGAGGTCGCCTTCCGCCAGACGGTGCTCGAGGCCAAGGAGCGCGGGCAGACCGTCTTCCTCTCGTCTCACATCCTCAGCGAGGTCGAGGCGCTCTGCGACCGCGTCGGGATCCTCCGCAAGGGCAAGCTCGTCGACGAGGGCACCCTCGCAGAGCTCCGCCATCTCGGCGCGCAGACGGTCGAGATCACCTTCCTCCGGCGCCCGCCTCGGCTCGAGGTCCCCGGCGTGCGCGTCGTCGAGGCGGGCGCGAACGCGCTGCGCTGCGAGGTGACGGGCAGCATCGGCCCGCTGATCGATGCGCTCGCCCAGCACGAGGTCGTCGCACTCTCGAGCCGCGAGCCCTCGCTGGAGGAGATCTTCCTGCACCACTACGACGGCAGCGACGGCCGTGTCGGCGGCTAGCGCCGTCGCGCGGCGGACGCTCGCCGACTCGCGCACCCGGACGATCTCCTTCGCGCTCCTGTTCGCGGCCCTCGCGGCCGCCAACGCGGTCGGCTACCGGAAGACGTACCCGACGCGTCGCCGACCGCCTGCGCTTCGTCCACGCGTTCGGCGACAACAAGAGCGTCCGCCTCTTCTACGGCGTCCCGCACGACCTCCTCACCGTCGGCGGCTACGCGTCCTGGCGCGTCGGCGGCACCCTCTCGATCTTCGCGGCCGTCTGGGGGCTGCTCGCCGCAGTCCGCGCGATGCGGACCGAGGAGGACACGGGCCGGCAGGAGCTCGTGCTCGCGGGGATCGTCGGCCGCGGCGGCGCCTTCGCCGCGCAGCTCGTCGCGATCGGAATCGGCGCCGCCGTCCTCTGGCTCGCGACCTTCGTCGGCCTCGTCGCGTCGCGCCTGCCCGCGGGCGGCTCCGCGTATCTCGCGCTCGCGGTCGTCGCCGTCGTGCCGGTCTTCGTCGGGGTCGGCGCGCTCGCGAGCCAGCTGGCGCCGAACCGGCGGATCGCGCTCGAGCTCGGCGGCGGCGCGCTGGCGGCGGCCTTCCTCCTGCGTGTCGTCGCCGACACGTCCAGTCTCGGCGGGCTCCGGTGGGCGACGCCGCTCGGCTGGATCGAGGAGCTCCGGGCCTTCGCGGGGCCTCGGCCCGCGGGTGCTGCTGCTTCCGGTCGCAGCCTCGGTGCTCCTGCTCGGGATCGCGGCCGTGATCGCGCATGCGCCGCGACGTCGGCACCGGGCTGCTGCACGCGCGGGACGACTCGCAGCCCCGCCTCGCTCTGCTCGGGTCGCCGACGGCCCAGGCGCTGCGCGCCGAGCGCGGCAGCCTGGTCGCGTGGCTCCTCGGTGTCGGAGCGTTCGCGTTCGTGCTCGGCGTGATCGCGAACAGCATCTCCTCGGCCGGGCTCTCGCAGAGCACGTGCAGGAGCAGCTGGCCAAGCTCGGGGCGAGCGCGATCGCGACGCCCGCGGGCTACCTCGGCTTCACGTTCCTCTTCTTCGTCCTCGCGATCAGCCTCTTCTGCTGCTCTCAGATCGCGGCCGCGCGCCGCGAGGAGAGCGAGCAGCAGCTCGAGACGCTGCTCGCGCTCCCGGTCGGCCGCCGCCGCTGGCTCGCGGGACGGCTCGTGCTCGCCGCCGGCGCCGCCGCCGTGCTCTCGCTCGCGGCCGGGCTGCTCGCCTGGGCCGGCGCCGCCTCGCAGGGCGCGCCGGTCTCCGCTGCCGCGACTGCTGAAGGCCGGCGCCAACTGCCTCCCCGCGGCCCTGCTCTTCCTCGGGCTCGGCGCGCTCGCGTTCGGAACGCTCCCGCGCGCCGCCACCGGGATCGCCTACGGCCTGACGAGCCTCGCCTTCGTCTGGGAGCTGTTCGGCCGGGCTCGTCGGCGCGCCGGCCTGGGCGCTCGGCCCTGTCTCACCGTTCCACCACGTCGGCCTGATCCCGGCCGAGCCGTTCCGGGCCGGCGGCCGCGGTGGTCATGCTCGCGCTCGCCGCGGCTCGCCGCGCGGCGGCGCTCTGGGCCTTCGGCCGTCGCGACCTGACCGGGGCCTGAGTTCCAAGAACCGCTACTTCGGCCGGAGGCGCATGCCCGCGTCGAGGCGGACGGTCTCGCCGTTCATGTAGCTGTTCGTGATCAGCTCGAGCGCGAGCGAGGCGAACTCGGCGGGATACGCCGAGACGCGCCGGGGAAGAGCAGGTCCCGCTCGAGCCGCTCCTTGAACGCCTCCGCGCCCTCGCCCGAGCCGTAGATCGGCGTGTCGATCAGGCCCGGAGCGATCGTGTTGACGCGGACGCCGACCGGCTCGAGGTCGCGCGCGATCGGAAGCGTCATCCCGACGATCCCGCCCTTCGACGCGCTGTAGGCGGCCTGGCCGACCTGGCCGTCGAACGCGGCGACCGACGCGGTGTTGACGATCGCGCCGCGCTCGCCGTCGGGACCGACCGGCTCGGTGCGCGACATCGCGCGTCGCCGCGAGCCGGATGCAGTTGAAGCTGCCGATCAGGTTCACCGTCGACGACTCGCGTGAACACGTCGAGCGGGTGCGCGCTCTCGTAGGCGCCGTCCTTCCCGACCGTGCGCACCGCGATCCCGATCCCGGCGCAGTTGACGAGCACCCGCAGCGGCCCGAGCGCGGCGGCCGCATCGACTGCGCGCACGACGTCGTCGGTGTCTGTCACGTCGGTGCGCGAGAAGCTGCCGCCGATCTCGGCGGCGACCGCGTTCCCGAGCTCCTCGTTCAGGTCGGCGACGACGACGAGCGCCCCGGCCTCGGCCAGGGCGCGTGCAGTCGCGGCTCCGAGCCCGGAGGCTCCTCCGGTTACGATGGCTGCTGCTCCGCGAATGTCCATGCGCGGAGCTTATTTCCTACGAGCGGTGCACGCCCATTGCGATCGACCCGACGTAGCCCGGGCCGCTCTTGCGGCCCAGCGCGAGCATCGAGAGCTTGCCGCCGTTGACGAAGATCGAGTCGTTCGCGTTTCGGGTGTCCCGCGCGCCGCGCGTGTTGTACGGCGCGGCCTTGTACGACGGTGTCGGTGAGCGTGTCGGAGAAGAAGAGCTGCCCCGTGTGGACGACGTTGCCGCCGAGGTGCACCTTCACGTGGATGTGCACCGCGCGGCCCTGGTACCAGCCGGGATAGACGGTCAGGAACTGGGCGACGCCGTTGGCGTCGGTCGGCTGGATCCCGCGCATGAACGTGCGCCGTCGAGCCCTGCACGCCGGAGTACGTCCCGCCGGCGTCCGCGTGCCAGATGTCGACCGCGGCGCCCTTGATCGCCCTGCAGGTCGACGCGTTGACGACCTTCAGCTTCAGCGTGAGCGGCGTCCCGGGCCGACCCTCGGTGATGTTGCGCCGGACCTTCTCGCCCGGGAGGTAGAACGGGCCCTCGGTCAGCTCGGGCGTCAGCACGCAGGTGAGCGCGCCGGACGCGACGGCGGCGGGACCGGTCCCCTCGGTCGCCGCCGCCGCGCCGCCGGTGAGAACCGACTTCGCCCCGATCGCCGCGACGAGAAGGCCGCCCGCCTTGACGAGCGAGTCGCGGCGCGTGCTCAGGTGCTCACGGTTCTCATCCATGCGGGCACGGTAACGGCCGCGCCTGGGATTTCTCTGTGAATCAGCGGCGCGGCGTGAAGGAGCGCAGCTCGTCCTGCCCGGGCTGCACGATCCCGATCGTCGACTCGGGCACCTCGTTCCAGGCGCCCACCATGTCGCCGAGCGGCTCCGAGACGATCGCGCGCGCCTCGTCGGAGAGCGCCTGGATCTCCTCGATGTCCGGGTGCTGCTGCTTGAGCGCCTTCGCGTCGGTGCTGAAGTAGAGCGACCGCGAGTCGTGCTCGCTCGAGTAGCGGACGGCGACGATCCGCGTCCCGTCGGTGACGGCGACCGACATCATCAGCGGGTGCTCGACGCCGTGGCGCTCGCCGACCTCCTCGACGAGGCCGGCCGTCCGCTCGAGCGCGGCCACCGGGTCGTCCTCGAGCCCGAAGGTGAGTGCGAGGAAGAAGAGCACCTCGGAGTCGGCCGAGCCCTGGAGCAGCGGGAAGAGCGACGGCTCGATCTCGAGCATCAGGTCGCGCCGCACCTTGTCGAACTCGCGCACGGCGCCGTTGTGCATGAAGAGCCAGCGCCCGTGGCGGAACGGGTGGCAGTTCGTCTCCTGGATCGGCGTCCCGGTCGAGGCGCGAATGTGCGCGAAGAAGACCGGCGCCTCGATGTGCGCCGCGAGGTCGCGCAGGTTCGTGTCGTTCCAGGCGGGATGGACGCTGCGGTAGAGGCCGGGCTCCTCGCCGTCGCCGTACCAGCCGACCCCGAAGCCGTCACCGTTCGTCGTCGTCGCGCCGAGCCGCGAGTGGAGGCTCTGGTCGATCAGCGAGTGCTGGCGCCGGAAGAGCAGCGCCTCGAGCGGGATCGGATCGCCGTAGTACGCGAGCCAGCGGCACACGGCCCGAGGCTCAGCCGCCGCTGGTGAGCTGCTTGCACGAGGCGGAGCTCGAGAAGGCCTTCTCCAGCTCGCCCTTCGCGTCGAGCTTCTGCAGGTCGCCGAACGTCGCCGAGACCTGCTGCCCCATCGTGACGAGCGTTGTGCTCGCGATCGACCCCGCGGTGATCGCGCCGGAGATGCCCGAGGCGCTCTTCACCGAGCTCTGGATCTTGTCGACGTCGGCCTTGAGCTGGTCGGCGAGCGCGTTGATGTCGTCCTTCGCCTGCTGCCCCGACCGACGAGTCAGGCTTGCCGAGGCTCTTGACGCTGGTGGACAGAGTCTTCGTCGCGTCCTCCGCCTGGGTGACCGCGTCCTGCAGGCCGGCCTTGGTCGGGTTGGACTTGACGCTCGTCGCGACCGACTTCATCGTCGTCGTCCAGGTGACGAGGTCGCCGCAGACGCTGTTCGCCCACTCGTTCGTCGGCACGGCCGCGGGCTGGCTCTTCCCGCCGCAACCGGCGGCGAGGGACGCGAGCCCCGCGATGAGCACGGCGGCCAGGGCGAGGCGGCGCATTCCTCGATCCTATTACACGAGCCGACGACCCGCAGCCTGGGCGACGGCGAACACCGCCAGCGCGAGCGCCCAGCCCCACGCCCCGCCCGCGACCACGTCACTCAGCCAGTGGGCGTGGAGATAGCGTCCGGCTCCACGCCATCGCGGCGACGCCGAGAGCGACGAGTGCCCACCACAACCGCCGGCTCGGGCCCGGCTCCGAGTACAGGAGCACGACGGCGACGAGCGTCGCGGCCGCGTAGGAGGTGTGCCCGGACGGAAACGACGAGCCCGTCGTGTGGACGAGGCGATCGGGCGGGCGCGCCTGGCCGGAGAGAGCCTTCAGCAATGCGGTCGTGAGCGGGGTCAGGATCTCCACCGCCCCGAACGCCGCGAGCCCGAGCCACCGCCGCCGCGCCAGCAGCGGCAGGGCGAGGAGCGCCACCGCGAGCCCGCGGCCGTAGCCGTTACCGACCGAGGCCAGGAAGCGTGCCGCGTGACCCGGCGCAGAGGACCACGTGTCCTGCATCCACTCCCACCAGTGGCGGTCGGTCGTGTGCGTCCCGTCGGGGACGACGAACGTCCAGGCGACGACGAGGAGGAGCACGGCGCAGGCGAGCAGGAGCGTCCGCCGCGGCCGCGCGAGGAACTGCTCGTGGGACAACTAGCGGAGGCCGGGGCCGCGCCGGATGAAGACGGCCGCGGCCGCGAGGCCCTCTGCGAGGACCGAGATCGCTGCGAGAACCTTGAGTGAGCTCATGGCGTGATCACCTGTGTTCGCCGTCCCGTACGATCGTCCTCCAGATGGAGATCGAAGAGACGATCAGGGGCCGTCGCACGCACAAGAGCTTCGAGCCGGAGCCGGTCCCGCGCGAACAGCTCGAGGAGCTGCTCGAGCTCGCGCGCTGGGCGCCGAACCATCACCTGACCCAGCCGTGGCGCTTCCGGGTGCTTGGCCCGGGCGCGCTCGCCGAGCTCAAGGAGGCGGCCGGGCCGAGCGAGGCGCCGAAGCTCGACCGCGCCCCCACGCTCGTGGCGGCCTCGGTCGTGCTGACGGGCGCGCAGATGCAGGACGAGGAGGACCTCTGCGCCGCCGCCTGCGCGATCTACGCCGTGCTGCTCGGCGCGCACGCGCGCGGGCTCGCCGGCTACTGGCGGACGCCCGCGGTGCTGCGGATTCCCGCCGGCCGGGCCGCGGTCGGGATCCCCGACGGCGAGCGGGCGCTCGGCCTGATCCATCTCGGCGCGCCCCGCACTGCGCCGACGCCGCCCGAGCGGCTGCCGGTCGAGGACTACGTCTCCTACCTCGACTAGCACCCCTCGATCAAGGGACGGGCTCGCGGTGCCGATAGCGAGTCCGTGGCAGTCGATGCGGCCTCCAGCACGCGCGCGCTCAGCGCAGCGCGAATCGCCGCGGTCCCCGCGCGATACGTCCTCGCGGGCATCGTCGGGCTGAGCTTCGTCGTCCGGCTCGCGGCCGTGCTCGCGCACGCGACGCCGCTCTACTTCCCCGACGAGTACATCTACGGCACGCTCGCACGCAGCCTCGCCGAGACCGGCAGGCTCACGATCCGCGGCCAGCCCGCTCATTTCCCGGCGCTGCTCGAGCCGCTGCTCGCCTCGCCGTTCTGGCTCTTCCACGACCCGATGCTGGCCTACCGGCTCACCCTCGGCCTGAACGCGCTCGCGATGTCGCTCGCGGCGATCCCCGTCTACCTGCTCGCCCGGAGGCTCGGGCTCGGGGCGGGGCTGGCGCTCGCCGCCGGCGCACTCGCGGTCGCCTCGCCCGGACCTCCTCTTCGCCTCGTTCCTGCTCGCCGACCCGATCGCCTATCCGCTCGTCCTCACCGCGCTCTACCTCGCCGTGCGGGCGCTCGAGAAGCCGACCTGGAGGATGCAGGTCGCCTTCGTCGTCGTCGCGGGGCTCGCGGCCTTCGCGCGGATCCAGTACGCGGTGCTGCCGATCGCCTTCCTCGCGGCGGCGCTCCTCGTCGAGCGCGGACGGGTTCGCCGCTACTGGCCCACGTTTGCGCTGCTCGCGCTGCCCGTGCTCGGAGTCGTCGCACTCGGGCCCTCACGCGTGCTCGGCTACTACACGCAGGTGCCGCACGCCAACGTGCCCGTGCTCGCGGCGCTGAAGTGGGCAGCGATCGACACGATGATGCTCGCCTACTCGGCCGGCTGGATCCTGATCCCCGGGGCGATCGTCGGGCTCGCGCTCGCGCTCGTCCGTCCGCGCACCCGCATCGAGCGTGCCTTCGGCGCGATGGCGCTCTTCCTCGCCGGCGGGATCTTCGTCGAGGCGGCGGTGTACGCCGCGCGCGGCGCGACCCGCTACCAGGAGCGCTACCTGTTCACGCTGCTGCCGCTCGTCGCGCTCGCCTTCGGCCTCTACGTGAAGCGCGGCTGGCCGCACCGGCTCACGGTCGCCCTCGTCTCGCTCGCGATGCTGCTCCTCTCGGTGCGCGTGCCGCTCTCGGGCTTCACCGCCGCCGACAACAAGCAGGACTCGCCGTTCCTGTTCGCGGTCTTCCGGCTCGAGGCGCTGCTCTCGGTCGGCACCGGGACGCTCGTCGTCGCGATCGCCGCCGGGATCCTCTCGGTGCTCGCCGTCGCACTGGTCGGACGCAAGCATGCCGCGGCGATCGTGCTGTCCCTCGCCGGCGCCGCCTGCGTGCTCGCCTCGCTCGGGTCGTTCGTGTTCGACCGCGCCAACGCCGCGAACGTCCGCGCGTCGCACCTGCCGCGCGACCTCACCTGGATCGACCGCACCGGCCTGAAGGACGTCTCGCTCGTCCAGACCCTGGGCGCGCCTCGCGGCCGCGCGACCGAGCAGCTCTTCTGGAACAAGAGCGTGACCCGGGTCACCCTGCTCCCGGGCGCCGACGCCACCGACGCGTTCGGCGCGACGCCGCTCGACCGTCACCGGCGACGGGCGCATGGTCGCCGGTCGCGACCCGATCACCGGCCCGATCCTGTTCGAGTCGTACGCCGCACGGGCCGAGTTCACCGGCGCGAAGTTCGTCGGGCGCGGCGTCAGCCTCGAGCTCTACAAGCCGGCCGGGACGCCGCGCCTCTCGCTCCTCGTCGCCGGTCTCTACACCGACGGCTGGCTCGCCCACGCCGGGCGGCTCACCGTCTGGCCGGACAAGAGCGGCCGCACGGACGGCACGCTGACACTCCGGTTCTGGCTCCCGAAGGACACCCAGCTGACACCGATGATCCTCACCGCTCCCGGCCTGAAGCGCACGGTGCTGGTCCCGAACGGCGGCTCGACGCACCGTCGTCCTCCACCCGAGCGGCAAGCACCCGTGGGTGCTCCACTACCGCACCACGAAGAACCCCTATCTCACGGACGGCCGCGAGATCAGCGTCAAGCTCGACGCGCCGAAGCTCGTCCGGCGCTAGACGCAGTCCTTGAGGCCCTGGGCCTCGGGCAGCGACTCGAGCTTCTTCAGCGTGTTGTTCTCGATCTGACGGATCCGCTCGCGGGTGACCCCGAACGCGCGGCCGACCTCCTCGAGCGTGCACGGCTGCTCGCCCTTGAGCCCGAAGCGCAGCTCGATCACCTTGCGCTCGCGCTCCGGCAGCGAGGCCAGCGCGTTCTCGATGTCCTCCCGTCGCAGCGAGAGCGACGCAGTGTCGAAGGGCGACTCGGCCTGCGTCGTCCGGGACGAAGTCGCCGAGCTCCGACTCCTCGTCCTCGCCGATCGGCTTCTCGAGCGAGACCGGGAGCTGCGCCATGCGCAGGATCTCGCGCACCTCCTCGGTCGTGATCTCGAGCTCCTCGGCGATCTCCTCGGGGCGCGGCTCGCGGCCGAGGCGCTGGACGAGCTGGCGCTCGATGTGCACGACCTTGTTCAGCTTCTCGACCATGTGCACGGGGATGCGGATCGTGCGCGCCTTGTCGGCGATCGCTCGCGTCACGGCCTGGCGGATCCACCAGGTCGCGTAGGTCGAGAACTTGTAGCCCTTGCGGTAGTCGAACTTCTCGACGGCGCGGATCAGCCCGAGCGAGCCCTCCTGGATCAGGTCGAGGAAGGAGAGGCCGCGGCCGAGGTAGCCCTTCGCGATCGAGACGACGAGGCGAAGGTTGGCCTCGATCATCTGCGTCTTCGCGGTCATGTCGCCGCGCTCGATCCGCTTGGCCAGGTAGACCTCCTGGTCGGCGGTCAGCAGCGGCACCTTGCCGATCTCACGAAGGTAGAGCCGCAGCGAGTCGAGCGAAGGCTCGACGGTGAGATCGAGCTTGGGCGCGTTCTTCTCGTCCTCGGGCGCGAGCGCCGGCTGCTCGTGCGGCGGGCTCTTGTGCTGCTCGCCCTCGACGAGCTCGATGCGAGTGATCGATCAGGTAGGTGTAGAAGTCCTCGATCTGCTCCTTCGTCAGCTCGATGTCGTCGAGCGCGGCGACGATCTCGTCGTAGGTGAGGAACCCTTTCTCCTGCCCGTCGGTGACGAGCTTCTGGAGTTCTTCGACGTCTGGGAGAGAGATGTCGACGGTGAGCATGGACCTCGGCTTTCTCGCGCGGGTTGACGGGGACTAACCTGCCTCACTCACACAAAGAGCCGGAACGCGATTCCTCCGGCCCACCTTCGAGGAACCGGATGTTACACACCTTGAGGCCGATCACAAACACGGATTTTTGGCGAGTTCTCGTCAAAGGACGACGACGGTGCCGACGACCTCGCCACGGCTGTTCAGGACCGGCTCCGGCGCGGCGCCGGGGACCTCGATCCCGATCGCCGCGAGAAATGCGACGAGCGCCTGCTCCAGCGGACGGTAGGCACCGTCCGCGCACTTGAGCGCGACGCCGAGGCCGTCGGGCGAGCTCGCGCAGAGGAGGCCCTCGGCGCCGCCCTTCGCCGTCCAGCCCGGTAGCGCGCGCATCAGCCGCGTGTCGGCGGCGATCGGCCCGCGCACGAGCTCGGGCTGCGCGCGCATCGCCGCGGCGACCCTCGCGCCCGCGTCGAGCGACTCGAGCCGGGCGAAGGCGTTGGCCATCCGCTCGAGCGTGAGCGCGAAGGTCGGGACGCCGCAGCCGTCGATCGCGATGGGGATCGTCGCGGGGTCGACCTCCGCCGCGGCGGCGACCTCGGCGAGGCAGCCCTGCTGGACCGGGTGCTCGAGCAGGCGGTAGCTCTCGGTCGGCCAGCCTCGCGCGCGGGCGAGCGCGAGCATCCCCGCGTGCTTGCCCGAGCAGTTGTGCGCGCGATCGCCGCCGCCGCACTCGAGGTCGTCCTCGGTCGCCGCCGCCTTGGCGAGCAGGGCGCGCACCGCGTCGAGCTGGTCGGGCGTGGCGAGGTGCGAGGCGGAGGCGATCGCGAGGTCGCGGTCGTCGAGGTCGTCGCGGGCGCGCGCGAGCGGCAGCGCCTGGAGCGGCTTGGCCGAGGAGCGGAAGAACGCGACGAGCTCCGGGTCGCCGGCCGAGGTCACGAGCTCGCCGTCCCGCACGGCGGCGGCGTGGACGACGTGCACCGCCTCGACCACCTCGCCGCGGGTGACGGCTACCCTGATCGCGTCCACCGGAGGAGCCTAGTGCCCGAGTTGCCCGAGATGGAGGCGTGGCGCCGAGCCCTCGACGGGCCGGTGTCCGCCGCGCCGATCGAGAAGGCGGGGCCGGCGCACATTGCGACGCTGAAGACCTTCGCGCCGCCGCTCTCGGCGCTCGACGGGCTGCGCCTCGCCGGCGCGCGCCGGCGCGGCAAGCGGCTGCTCTTCCCCACCGAGGACGGGGAGCTCGTGCTCGTCGTCCACCTGATGACCGCGGGTCGGCTGCGCTACCTCGACCCGGGCGCGAAGGGACCGAAGACGCCGGCGTTCCGGCTCCGCTTCGCCGACGGCGCCGAGCTCGTGATGACCGAGGCCGGCAAGAAGAAGCGTGCCGGAGTGTGGCTGCTCACGCCGCGAGGAGTCCGAGGCGGAGCTGGCTCACCTCGGGCCCGAGGCGCTCGGCGTCGGCGCGGAGCGACTCGGCGAGATCGTCCGCGGCGACTCGCGGCGGCTCCACTCGCTGCTCCGCGACCAGCGCGCGCTCGCCGGGATCGGCCGTGCGTGGGCGAACGAGATCCTCCACGCGGCAAAGCTCTCGCCGTACGCGCTCTCGACCCAGCTCACGGACGAGGAGGTCGCGCGGCTCGCCGAGGCGATCGACTCGGAGCTCGAGCGCGGGCTCGCGCTGCGCGAGAAGGGCGCGGCCGACGACAAGGTCTACCGCGTCCATCGCCGTCTCGGAGAGCCCTGTTACGTCTGCGGTGAGCCGCTGCGGCAGGTCGACTTCGAGGAGCACACGATCTTCTACTGCGCCAGGTGCCAGACGGGCGGCCGTGTGTTGAAGGACCGGCGCCTCTCGCGGCTCCTTCGCTAGCCCCCGGGTCCGACACAAAGACGTCACGTAGGCGGCCGTTCCGGACGTGTCTTTCGGGCGACCGACGTGCTCCCGATCCCAGGAGCAAAGCGGCCTCCTCTCCAGTCCGGACAGGTCCCAGTGCCTGACCCCTCGCGCGCGCTCGGGCGTACCGGGGCATGTCCGGCGGAGCCACTAAAGTCGCGCCGTGATCCGGAACGTTCCTGAACGCGGAGGCTGGCTCGAGGTCGTCTGCGGGCCGATGTTCTGCGGCAAGAGCGAGGAGCTGATCCGGCGCCTGCGCCGCGCCGAGATCGCTGGCCAGCGCGCCTTGATCGTGAAGCCACGGATCGACGACCGCTACGACGTCGCGCACGTCGTCAGCCACGCGGGCGCGAAGATGCGCGCCGTCGGGGTCGACGGCTCCGACGAGGTCCTCGCCCTCGCCGCAGGCTGCCAGGCCGTCGGGATCGACGAGGTGCAGTTCCTCGACGCGGGCATCGTCGAGGTCGTCCGCCAGCTCACGGGCCGCGGCGCGCGCGTCGTCGCCGCCGGGCTCGAGAACGACTTCCGCGGCGAGCCGTTCGGCTCGATGCCCGAGTTGCTCTGCCTCGCCGAGTTCGTCGACAAGCTGCAGGCCGTCTGCCACCGCTGCGGCGGCCCGGCGACGATGACGCAGCGGCTCGTCGACGGCCGACCCGCCCCGTTCAGCGGCGAGACGATCCAGGTCGGCGCGCTCGACTCGTACGAGGCTCGCTGTCGCGGCTGCTACGAGCCCGGCGACGTGCTCGCCGTCGCCGTCTAGGCCGGTAGCTCGACAGCGACCGTCTCGCCGTCGAGCGCGAGCGTGGCGCCGAGCGCGCGAAGGTGACGCGCAGCGACCCCGGCGCCGAGATCGCGCAGCTGCTCGCCGAGCACCACCGGCGCCGCGGCGCGCGTGACCGGGAACAGCCGGAGCCCGCGTCCCTCGACCGACGAGCTCGACGAGCTCGAGCCCGCCGTGGCGCAGCGCCGACTGGGCGAGCGCCGCGAGCGAGCGGGCGGCGGGGTCCGGGTCGACGCGCACCGCCGCTCCGTTCCCGCTCACCACGACTCTGTCCTCTCCGAGCCGTACTGCCGCCGCCCGGGCGAGCTCGAGCGAGTCCACCTCTCGCAGCACCGGCTCGTAGCGGCCGCCTTCGATCCGCGCCGCGAGCGCCAGCTCGTCGATCAGCTCCGCGAGCTCGCGTGACGCCTGCGCGATCATCGCCACGTATCCCGCCGCCGGCTCGTCGAGCTCGCTCTGCTCGAGCGTGCGCGCGAACCCGTGCACGGTCGCGAGCGGCGTCCGCAGGTCGTGGCAGGCCAGCGTCGCAAGCCGGGAAAAGGAAATGTCGTCGGTCACAGGCCCCCTGGTACCGTGCTGAGCATATGGACCCACGCCTCGCCCCGCACGACGACCTCCAGGCCTCGGCGCCCGACGTCCGCCTCGGGCTCTCGCGCGCGGGCGTGCGCGGGGTCTCGAAGGCGATCCGGCTCAGCTACGGCGGCAGCGAGAAGCTCGTCGCCGCCGACATCGACTGCGCCGTCGACCTCGACCCGGCCCAGAAGGGCGTCCACATGTCGCGCTTCCCCGAGCTGTTCGAGGAGGCGATCGAAGAGGTCGTGATCGGGCGAGGCGCTGCTCGTCGAGCAGCTCGCCGAGCACATCGCGGCGCACATCGTCTCGCGCCAGCAGGCGCTCCGCGCCGAGGTGAAGATCGTCGCCCGCTACCCGCTCGAGCGCGAGACGCCCGTCTCGAAGCTCGCGACGCGGGACCTCTTCTCGATCATCGGCATCGCCGCCGCGTCCGAGCACGGCGTCCGCCGCGCGGTCGGCGTCGAGCAGACGGGCTGGAACGCATGCCCGTGCGCACAGGGGCTCGTGCGGAACAAGGCCTCGGAGCGGCTGCTCGAGGCCGGGTTCGGCGGCGAGGAGATCGAGCGGATCTTCGAGCTCGTCCCGCTCGCAACACACAACCAGCGCGGGATCGGCACGCTGATCGTCGGCACGCAGCTCGAGCTCAACGCCGAGGATCTCGCCGGGATCGTCGAGCGGTCGATGAGCGCGCCCGTCTACGAGCTGCTGAAGCGGCCGGACGAGCTGTTCGTCGTCGAGCACGCGCACCTCCAGCCGCGCTTCGTCGAGGACTCGGTACGCCTCGCGCTGAAGGAGACCCTCGACACCTACGCCGAGCTCTCGGACGACGACTTCGTCTCCTCGCAGGCAGGTCAACCTCGAGACGATCCACAACCACGACGTGCTCGCCGAGCGCGAAGGCACCGTGGGCGAGCTGCGCGGCGAGCTCGCGGACGGCGTCCACCGCACGCGCGACACGACGCTCGCCGGCTGGCTACGCGCCTGAGCCCGACGCGCGCCTGAAGGGCAGCGTGGCCCGGTTCTCGGTCCCCGCGCGCAGTCGTTTCAGGTTCGCGCGGTGCAGGACGATCACGGCGACCGCGGCGACGCCGGCGAACGCGATCACCGGCCACGGCTCGCCGAAGCGCGATCGTCGAGCACGACCACCGCGATCGCGGTCACGATCGACGCGACGGACGGCGTACCGCGTGGTGAGGAACACGACGATCCAGACCCCGAGGCAGATCAGCGCCGGGCACGGGCGCGACGCCGAGGAATGCGCCGCCGCCCGTCGCGACCATCTTCCCGCCCTTGCTGAAGCGGAGGAAGAGCGGCCGCGCGTGCCCGAGCATCGCCGCCAGCCCTGCGAGCACGCCGGCGAGCTTGCTCACGTACATTCGACGCGAGAAAGGCCGGCACGAAGCCCTTCGCCACGTCGAGCAGCGATCACGGCGAGCCCGTACTCGTCCCGTAGGTCGCGCCAGACGTTCGACGCGCCCGATGTTGCCGCTGCCGACCGTGCGGATGTCGACGCCCTTGCCGATCCGGACGAGCCAGTACCCGAAGGGCAAGCGACCCGGCCAGGTAGCCGGCGAGCACGGAGACGAGCGATGCCTACTAGCGGGATCCGGTAGGCCTCGACCCAGCCGTTCACGACGCCCCAGTCCAGGTTCGCGAGGAACGCGTCGATGTAGGACGCGCGGTCGGTCTGGTAGTCGAGGAAGTAGGCGTGCTCGTAGACGTCGAGCGCGACGAGCGGGGTCGCGTTCCAGATCGGGAACGTGTTCTGGGCGTCGCCGACGTAGTTGAAGAGACGCCGCTCGTCCCAGTCGTAGGCGGTCCAGGCCCAGCCTCGGCCGGCGATCCCCGTCGCCTTGAGGTCGGCGCGCCACGCGTCGACCGAGCCGAAGTCGCGGCGGATCAGCTGAGCCGATCGCCTCGTCCGGGTCGCCGCCGGTGCCGCCGAGGTGCTCGAAGTAGAGCTCGTGGTTCTTGATCCCGCCGATCGCGAACGAGAGGTCGACCTTGAGCGCCCGAAGCTCCGAGTAGACCTGGTTCGCCGCGGCGAGGTCGACGTCGTCGAGCTTGCCGAGGATCTCGTTCCGCTTGTTCACGTAGCCCTGGTACAGCTTGTAGTGCGCCTCGATCGAGGCACGCGAGATCCCGTCGAGCTCGAACAGCGCCGGCTTCAGCTCGCGGGGCTTGATCTCATCGAAGTTCGCCATCTCATCCTCCAGCTCGACGGGACGCGCCGGAGCATATCCTTCGGGCGACGAGTCGACCCGACAAGGAGAAGCAGCATGCCGTACAGCCTTCCAGCCTCTTGCCCTACGACTACGCGGCGCTCGAGCCGACGATCGACGCGCAGACGATGCAGATCCACCACGACAAGCACCACCAGGCCTACGTCGACAACGCCAACAAGGCGCTCGCCGACACCGAGTGGGCCGACCGCCCGGTCGAGGACGTGCTCGCGTCAGCTCGAGATCATCCCCGAGAACATCCGCACCGCCGTGCGCAACAACGTCGGTGGGCACGCCAACCACTCGCTCTTCTGGGAGATCATGAGCCCGGACGGCGGCGGCGAGCCCGACGGCGAGCTCGGCAGCGCGATCGTCGATGTCTTCGGCAGCGTTCGACGCGCTCAAGGAGGCGGTCAGCGCCGCCGCGATGGCTCGCTTCGGCTCCGGCTGGTCCTGGCTCGTGTGGGACGGCACCGGGCTCGCGGTCTACTCGACGCCGAACCAGGACAGCCCGATCCTGCCAGAGCCACGTGCCGCTGCTCGGGCTCGACGTCTGGGAGCACGCCTACTACCTCAACTACCAGAACCGCCGGGCCGACTACGTCGCCGCCTGGTGGAACGTCGTGAACTGGGACGCCGTCTCGTCACGGTTCGAGGCGCGCGGGAGCTAGGCCTCAGAGGGGCGCGCGCATCCGTCGTGCTATCACTCGACGGATGCGCGCCCTCCTGACCGGCGGCACCGGCAAGCTCGGCGCCGCTCTCGCCGAGCGGCTGCGCGCCGCCGGCTGGTCGGTCGTCGCCGCCGGTCGCCGCGACGGCGACGTGGCGCGGCCCGACGAGGCGAGGGCGCTGGTCGAGCGGGCAGTCGCCGAGCTCGGCGGCCTCGACGTGCTCGTGAACGGCGCCGGCGGCGGCTTCGTTCCGCGCCCGGTCGCCGAGGTGAGCGAGTCCGACTGGGACGACGCGTTCGGCGCGACCGCGAAGGGGAGCTTCTTCGTCACGCAGGCCGCCGCGCCCCACCTCGCGGTGAGCCGCGGGCTCGTGGTGATGCTCGAGGACGTCGCCGGGCTCCAGCCGTGGCCGTCCTTCGCGCCGCACAGCGCGGCGAAGGCCGCACAGTCGATGCTGACGAAGGTGCTCGCGCGCGCCCTCGCGCCGGAGGTCCGGGTCTGCGGAATCGCCCCGGGCCCGGTCGCGGTCGAGCCGGGCTCGGAGGATCGGCGTGCGGCCGAGACGCTCCTGGGCCGCGTCGGCTCGCCCGACGACATCGCAGGGGCGATCCTGTACCTCGCAGGCGCCGAGTTCGTCACGGGGACGACGCTTGTCGTCGACGGCGGGCGGCTCCTGCAATCCGGTCCGGCGCCGAATGCGTAGTCACGATGACGAGATGGAGCTCGCCCTGCCCTTGCCTGCGACCGCGCGCGCGACCGAACCGCCCGAGCGCGTCACCGACGCCGACCTCCTCGGCCGGATCGCAGCGCGCGACCGGGGCGCGTTCGAGGCGCTCTACCGGCGCTATGCCCGACCGCTCTACGGGCTCGCGCTGCGGATGCTGGGCGACCGCGGCCGGGCCGAGGACGCCGTGCAGGAGGCCTTCACCTCGGTCTGGCGCTCCGCCTCCAACTACCGTCCCGAGCGCGGCCCGGCCGCGCCGTGGCTCTACGCGGTCGCCCGCAACGCGATCGTCGACCGCGCACGCGGCGAGGCGCGACCCGGTCGCCGAGGTGCCCGACACGCCGTCGGGCGAGCCCGGGCCGCCGGAGCGCGCCGAAGCCTCGTTCTTGTCCTGGCGCGTCCATCGCGCGCTCGAAGAGCTGCCCCAGTCGGAGCGCGAGACGCTCGAGCTCGCCTACTGGGGCGGCCTGTCGCAGAGCGAGGTGGCCGGGTACCTCGGCATCCCGCTCGGTACCGTGAAGACACGCACGCGCAGCGGCCTGGCGAGGCTCGCAGCGCTGCTCGAAGGAGAGACCCTGTGACCGGACCCGAGTTCGACGACCTGATCGGCGACGACGTTCCCGCCGGCGAGCGCGACGACCTCCTCGGCGCCCACGAGGCGCTCCTCGCCGCGGGGCCTCCTCCCGAGCTGCCACCCGGGCTCGAGCACGCACCGGACCCCGAGCCGAAGGTGTCATTCCTGCCCAAGCGGCGCCGCTACACGGCGTTCGCGGCGGCGGCCGCGATCGCGCTCGTGGCGCTCATGGGCGGCTTCGCCTGGGGCCAGAAGCACGGCGCGAGCTTCCGCACCGCCTGGGTGGCGCCAGCTGCAGGGGCCCGGCGCGACCGGCTCGCTCGAGGTCGGTGACCAGGACTCGGCCGGCAACTGGCCGATGCGGCTCTCGGTCAACGGCCTCGCGCGCCTGCCCGCCGGCGGCTACTACGAGCTCCTGCTCACCCGCAAGGGCAAGCCGGTCGCCTCGTGCGGCACGTTCGTGGTCGACTCGGGCGGCACCGACGTGCGGCTCAACGCGCCGTACAAGCTGAAGACGTTCGACGGCTGGGTGGTGGCGCGGCACATCACCGGTAAGCCCGGCGAGCCGATCGTCCTTCGTACGATTCGGATCTAGATGGTCAATGCCACACCTGGCCGCACCCGGGCATGGCATCAACCATCTAGGGCGACGTGCGGTCGTTCGCGACGAACGCCGCGTGCGTGACCGGCATCCGCTCGGCGAAGAGCCGCTCGACGGCCTCGGCGTAGCGGCGGATCTCGAGCTGCGCCGTCTCGGCCGCGCGCAGCGAGACGAAGTTCATCAGCGCGCGTGCGTTGACCGTCCAGTAGAACTCGGTGTAGGCGCCGACCGGCATCACCGAGCGGGCCAGCTCGCGCGCGACGCCCTGCTCGACGAGCCGCTCGTAGGTGGCGTACGCGTGCTCGTAGACGGCCTGCAGCTCTGCGCGCGTCGTCTCGGCGAGCTCGGTCGGAGACCGGCTCGAACGAGTAGGCGCCCGGCTTGCCGACCTGCGTGCGCACGTCGTGCGGCTCGGGCACGTAGAAGTCGTCGGTCGCCTTCGCGTAGCGCATCGAGAACTCGTTGAACGAGCCGATGCGGTGGCGGAACCACTCGCGCGCGACGAACATCGGGCAGCGGATGTGGAAACGGAACGCGTTGTGCTCGAACGGCGTCCCGTGCCGCTCTCGCATCAGGAAGCGGATCAGCCCCTCGTCGGAGTCGTCCATCTCCTCCTTGCGGCGCGCGAACGAGACGCGTGCGGCGTTCACGACCGAGAGGTCGGAGGCCATGGCCTCGTCGAGACGGACGAAGCCGTGGTCGAGGACGGTGATCGTGTGCTCGGCCATCAGCTGCTCCGTGGTCGCCATCGGAGCCCGATGCTAGCGTGCTGCCAGGATGTCGCAGCTGGCCGCGATCGGGATCGTCACGAACGACGTCGTCGAGTCGGCGCGCTTCTACCGCACGCTCGGGCTCGACGTGCCGGAGGCGGCGGCGGACGAGGGTCACTTCGAGATCACGTTGCCGGGCGGCCTGCGCCTGATGTGGGACACGGTCGAGCTGATCCGCCAGATCGATCCGGGCTGGTCCCCGCCGACCGGCCACCGAATGTCGCTCGCGTTCGAGTGCGACGTGGACGCGGTTCACGCGCGCCTCGTCGAGGCCGGGTTCGAGAGCAAGGCCGCACCGTGGGACGCGTTCTGGGGCCAGCGCTACGCGCAGGTGTTCGACCCGGACGGCAACGCGGTCGACCTCTTCCGCCGGCTCTGAGGTGATCCACGTCGGCACGTCCGGCTGGTCGTATCCGACCTGGCGGGGCGACTTCTATCCGGCGGGCTCGAAGCCCGAGTCGTTTCTCGGCTTCTACGCGGAGCGGTTCGACACGGTCGAGCTGAACACGACCGGGTATCGCCTCCCTGCCGAGGAGCAGTTCCGGCGCTGGGCGGCGCAGGTCCCGGCGGGATTCACGTTCGCGCCGAAGCTGCCGCTCTACCGGATCGAGCGCGTCGCCCCGTTCGTCGAGCGCGTCTCGCAGCTCGGCGAGCGGCTCGGACCGATCCGGGTCCAGATCCAGCAGCAGCGCGACGAGGGGCTGCTCGCACTCCTGCTCGGCTCGGTCGAGCCCGGGGTGCGACTCGCGCTCGATTTCCGTCACGCTTCGTGGGCGGAGGTCGAGCTGCCGCCCGAGGTGGCGGTGGTGAACGAGCTCGAACGGCCGGCGGCGTTCCGCTTCGTGCGCTTGCGCGAGCCGCCGTACTCGGACGACCAGATCGCCGCGCTCGCGGCGCGGCTCCGAGGCGGGCCCGAGAGCTGGGTCTTCTTCCGGCACGAGGACGAGCCGACCGCGCCGGCGTACGCAGAGCGGCTGCTGGAGCTTCTGCTAGCCGTCCTTGTACTTGAGCGCCGCCTCGCGCCGCCGCCCCTCGGCGAGGGTGATCTTCCCCGAGCACACCTCCTGATTGAGCTGGTTCTCGATCTTGTCGACCTCGCTCGCGCGCGGCTGCGGCTCGGGCCAGAGATTGCGGGGATCGGTCGGGGCGCCGCCGAGCTCGAGGCTGATGAAGTGGTCCTCCTGGAAGTTGCTCGTCGGGCCGCTCTCGCCGTACTGGGGCAGCTGGCGCAGCTCGAGCGCGTGTGTGTAGCTCGACGGCGGCCGCACCGTCTTCGTCCAGCCCTGGACGCAGATCGTGGCGCCGATCGTGGCCTGCGTCACGTCGGGGTTGAGGGCGCCGGGGGTAAGCGTCGGACTGGCGCGAACGACGCCGCTGCGACCGGCGTGCCGAGGCAGGAAGACGGCGATGAGGAGCGCCGCGACGACTGACCGCGAGCGCTACGGGAAGGTATCGCTGCACCTCCGCGAGGCTAGGAACGGCCGACCGTGCTCGCAAGACGCTCTTTCGGCCGCGGCCGCGGAGTACAGTCGTCCGGATGCGAGTCGGCCTCCTCTTTCCCGGCGAGATGGGCGCCGCGGTCGGCGCGGCGGTGCGGGGCGACGTGCTCTGGGCGAGCGAGGGCCGCAGCGCCGCGACGGCCGGGAGAGCCGCCGGCTTCGAGGACGTCGGCACGCGTCGCCGAGCTCGTGCGGCGAAGCGACGTCGTCCTGAGCGTCTGCCCTCCGGCGCTCGCCGAGGATGTCGCGCGCGAGGTGGCCGGGCACGGTTTTGGGGGGCTCTACGTCGATGCGAACGCGATCGCACCGGCTCGCGCCGAGCGGATCGCAGCGCTGTTCGAGCGGTCGGTCGACGGCTCGATCACCGCGAAGACCGGGATCCACCTCTTCCTCTCCGGCGAGCCGAACGACGTCGAGCTCGTGTGCGGGCTCTTCGGCGAGCCGGTCGGTGCCGACGCCGCTCCCGGGGGAGTCGGCGCCGCCTCGGCGCTGAAGATGGCGTTCGCGGGCTGGAACAAGATCGGTGCGGTGCTCGAGGCGCAGGCGTACGCGGTCGCCGAGGCGTACGGCCTCGAGGACGCACTCGCAGCCGAGGGCGTCGAGCGCGACCGCATCGGACGAACGGCCGCGCGCGCGTGGCGCTGGACGGCGAGATGCACGAGATCGGCGACACGCATGCGGCGCTCGGGCTGGACGACGGCATCGCCCGCGGCGCCGCAGCATCGCTCGAGCGCTGGGCCGCGCACCGCGACGACGCGCATGTCCCGCTCGACGAGCTGCTGGACGAGCTCCGCCGGCCGGACAACGTAGAGGTTCACGCGCGGGAGACAACGGGACCCGACCCCTCCCGCCTTAACCGCGATCGACGGTATCGCAAAAACACGCACCCGTCTGTGACGCAAGTGTGCCGATTCAGAAGCGCGCTGCCGCGCCGAGCCAGCGCTCGTGCGCGCCCGTCTCGAGGATCTCGCCGATCTGGGCGATCGACGTGCTCGAGCTCCTCGTCGGTGTTGAAGTAGTGCGGCCCGAGCCGGATCCCCGCGCCCGGGCCGGAAGTCGCAGACGATCTGCCGCTCGCCGAGCTCGCGGTGGACCGCCTCGAAGTCGGGCACGTGCACGGTGACGGTACCGCCGCGGCGAGCCGGCGTCGCGAGGCGAGCGCACCTCGAAGCCCGCCGCGTCGGCGAGACCGATCAGGAGGTCGGTCTGGCGGAGCGAGTTCTCGCGAATCCGGTCGACACCGATCTCCTCGATCAGGTCGTAGCCCGGCGTGGCGGCGAAGAGCGCGGGCACGTTCGGCGTGCCGGTGAGGAAGCGCGCCGCACCCGTGCGCGTAGCGCATCTCCGGCTCGAACGCCGAACGGCTGCTCGTGCGCCTGCCAGCCGGTGTACGTCGGGCTCGAGCCGCTCGGCGAGGTCGGGCCGAACGTAGAGCCAGCCGTTGCCGGGCCCACCGCAGAGCCACTTGACCGAGCCGCCGACCGCGAAGTCGACGCCGAGCGCCGTGACGTCGAGCGGCACGATCCCGGCCGACTGGTAGGCGTCGAGAATCACGACCGCGCCGACCTCGTGCGCGCGCCGCACGATCGGCTCGACGTCCTGGATCTCCGCCGTCTTGAAGAGAACATGGCTGATCGGGACGAAGAGGGTGCGCTCGTCGATCGCGTCGACGATCGCCGCGTCGTCATCGCACGACCACCACCTCGAGGTCGGGCTGCGCCTGCCAGAGGTAGCGCACCGACGGGAAGTTCGCCTCCTCGTAGACGACACGGTTGCGCCCGCCCTCGGGCCGGAAGCACGAGCGGACGATCGCCTCGGCAACGGCGACGTTCTGGTGCATCACCGTCGAGCCCGCCGGCGCGCCGACGATCCGGCCGATCTGGTCGCCGACCACCATCGGCATCGTCCACCAGCCCTCGCCCCAGGCGCGGACCCCTCGCGTCTTCCACGTCCGCGCGTACTCGGCGAGCCGGTCCTCGGCCGCGGCGGGCATCGCGCCGAGCGAGTGGTTGATCAGGTACGTCGTGTCCGCGAGGATCGGGAAGCGGTCGCGATAGGAGGCGAGATCCGTCATAGCTCGCCGAGCGAGCGCGGCCCCGGGCCGACGTATTCGGCCGACGGGCGGACGAGCCTTCCGAGCTGCTTCTGCTCGAGGATGTGCGCCGACCAGCCGGCCGTCCGCGAACAGCCGAACATGGCCGGCGCGAGCGCCGGCGGGATGTCGGCGACGTCGAGCACGACCGCGGACCAGAACTCGACGTTCGTCGCGAGCACGCGGTCGGGTCGCCTCGCGTGGAGCTCTGCGAGCGCGGCCTGCTCGAGCGCCTCGGCGACCTCGAAGCGAGGCGCTCCGAGCTCCCTGCGCGGTGCGGCGCAGAAGCCGGGCCCGCGGGTCCTCCGCGCGGTAGATCCGGTGGCCGAACCCCATGATCCGCTCGCGCCGGTCGAGTGCGTCCTTGACCCAGGCCTCCGCGTCGCCTTGCTCGGCGACCGCGTCGAGCATGGGCAGCACGCGCGCCGGGGCGCCGCCGTGCAACGGCCCTGAGAGCGCGCCGACGGCGGCCGACAGCGAGGCGGCGCAATCGGCGCCGGTCGAGGCGACGACGCGCGCCGTGAACGTCGACGCGTTCAGGCCGTGCTCGGCAGTGCAGATCCAGTAGGTCTCGATCGCGCCGACATCCTTCGGATCGGCTTCGCCTCGCCACTCGAGGAGGAATCGCTCTGCCGTCGAGGCGCCCCGGTCGACCGTGGCGCGGTCGACGGGCCGGGTGTGACCGTCGGCGACCCGGGCCGACTGGGCGACGACGGAGATCATCGTCGCGGAGAGCCGCCGCAGATCCTCGGTTGCCTCCGCGTCGGTGATGTCGATCAGCTTGTCGAGCCGCCACTCGCCGCCGAGCGCAGCGGTCACCGCCTGCAGGTCGGCCGGCGCATCGCCGGTCAGGTTCTTGGCCTCGTAGGGTTCCGCGGAAGGCAGGCCCGGCTCGAGCGCGCCGTCGACGAGCAGGCCCCAGACCTGCTCGAACGGCACGTGGCCGACGAGCTCTTCGATGTCCACGCCTCGATACCGAAGCGCGCCGCCCTCGCGATCGGGCTCCGCGATCGTCGTTCGGAAGGCGACGACGCCCTCGAGCCCCTCCTTCATCTCGCTCATTCGGCCCCCAGGTCGATCTCGGTTCCGATCCTCCTCACGCGGGCGGCCTCCAGGACGAGCGCGGCGGCGGCGACGTCCTGGACGGCGACGCCCACCGACTTGTAGAGCGTGATCTGATCGGCGCTCGTGCGGCCCGGCTTGTCGCCGCGCACGAGCTCGCCAAGCTCTGCGTGCACGCGCTCCGCCGGGACTCCCGCCAGGTCGGGCGCACCGGCCGGCGCCGGCGCGAGCGTCGAGGCACGCGACTCGACCACGAGCAGCGCCTCCGCGCACGGTCGCCTCGTCCACCTCGCGCCCGCTCTGGTTGAGCCCGACCGAGTTGACGTGGACACCGGGCGAGAGCCATTCGAGGCGCACGACGGGCTCGCCGGTATGCGTCGCCGCGGCGACGACGTCTGCTCCGTCCAGCGCCTCCTGCCACGAGGCGACCGCCCGGCCGCCGAGCTCGGCGGCGAGGGCCTCGGCCTTGGCGGGGTCCCGACCAGCGACCCGCACCTCCGAGAAGTCGCGCACGCGCGCGAGCGCACGACCGTGCGATTGGGCCTGCACGCCGGTCCCGAGCACGGCCAGAACCGACGCGTCCTCCCGGGCCAGGAGCCGGGTGGCGAGCGCCGAGGCTGCAGCCGTACGGGTCGCGGTGATGTAGGTGCCGTCCATCAGCGCGACCGGGCTGCCGTTCGCCGGATCGAAGACCATGATCGCCGCCTGGTGCGTGTGGCGGTCGCGGTTTCGCGGGAAGAGCGTCACGAGCTTGCACGCGAGCCCTGCCGACGGCAGATACGCGGGCATCACGCCGAGCAGCCCGTCGTGCTCGGGCACGAGCGCCGCGATCCGCGGCGGCATCGACGCTGCCCCGGCGGAGAGATCGGCCTGGGCGGCGGCGACGGCCTCGACGAGCGCGTCGAGATCGAGCAGTTCCTCGACCTCGCTGCGAGTGAGAACGAGCATCAGCTGATCCTCTTGAGCAGCCCGAGCGCCTGCTGGTTCCACGGCACCCGGTGCGTGACGCCCGCAGCGCCCTGCGTGCCCCGGTTGGCGAGGTACCAGTCGTACGTCTCGATCAGAGCGCCTGCTCGTTGGAGAGGCGCGGGCTCCAGCCGAGCAGCGTGCTCCGCCTTGGAGACGTCCACGAACGAGTCCCGGTACGCCGTCTTGTAGTGCCACTCCGCGAGCGGCGAGAGGTGAGCCAGCTCGAGCGCCGCGCAGGACGACCTCGGCGGGACGGTGCGGAACCGGTCGCAGGCGGGCGCCGGAGCCGGCGTGGTCGATCAGCGCCTGGAGGTCCGAGCGAACGGTGCCGAACTCCTTCGCGCCGACGTTGATGCGCCTCGCCCGCCGCGCCCGGCGCCGTCGAGGCGCGCACGATCGCGTCGACGAGATCCTCGACGGCGAGCAGCTGGTAGCGGTTCGAGCCGTCGCCGAGGATCGGGATGCGGCGGCCCTCGCGGATCCAGTCGAACAGGATCTCGAACACGCCGAGCCGCTCGGGGCCGATGAACGTCTTCGGCCGGATGATCGTCGACTCGACCGCGGCGACCCGGAAGAGCGCCTCGGCGTCGATCTTCGACTCGCCGTAGTCGCCGACGCCGACGAGCGGATCCGTCTCCTCGATCGGGTGCTTCTCCGGCACGCCGTAGACCGCGGTCGAGGAGATGAGGACGACGCGGCCGACCCCGGCGGCCTTGGCGGCCAGCGAGGACGTTCTCCGTGCCGCCGACGTTGACCGAGCGGATCTGCGCGCGCGAGGCCTGGATCGGCAGCGCGGCGGCTGCATGGACGACGATGTCGGCGCCGTCGACGAGCCTGCGCACGGCGTCGGGGTCGCGAACGTCGCCGCGGAGCTCCTCGACGGAACGCTCGAGCTCGGCGTCGTCGAGCGGCGCCACGTCGAGCGTGCGAACGGTGTGGCCGTCTGCGAGCAGCCGCCGCGCGAGGTGCAGGCCGAGGAAACCCGCGCCGCCGGAGATCGCGTACAGCATCGGACGTACGCTAGCTGGCCGACGGGCCCGACGCTGCGCCCTGCGACGCGCTGAGACTCGGCACACACCTGCGACAGACACGCGCGAGCCACCCCGCTAAAGTCACCAGCCCCGTGGGCGGGTGGGGGTTTGGGATGGGACCTGCCCGGTCTCAGCGACCAACCCGAGCCGCCTGCGTCGGTGCCTTCACCGGCCGGGGAGGCGGCTTCGAGTTCACGAGCACGGCTGCGAGCAGCAGGATCGAGATGCCGACGAGGCTCTCGCCGATCAGGCTCCGGGGCAGTCGCTGCAGCATGCCGTCCTGCCCGCGCTCGAGCGCGCGGCCGCGCGACGAAGTGGTGCACCGCGCCCCACGCGAGCGCGACCGCGACGAGCGACAGCTTCACGAGCAGCACCTGCCCGTAGCCCTGCGTCCAGAGGTCGCTCACGTGCGGCAGCCGCAGCACGCTCAGGTAGACGCCCGCAGCGAGGATCGCCGCGATGCAGACCGTCGCGACCCGCGAGAAGCGCAGGAACGCGCTCCGCCGCAGCTCCTTCGCGGTCGGCCAGACGACGACGGCCAGCATCACGAGCCCGCCGACCCAGATCGACGCCGCCGCGAGATGGACGAAGTCGGCGAGCTCCGAGAGCCACGACGCGCCGGCGTCGACGGCCGAGTGCCCCGAGAGGCTGAGCCCGGACTCGAACACGAGCGCCAGCACGAGCGCCGGCCAGAGGAGCCGGATCCGATCGGTGAGCCAGGCCAGGAACACGAGCGCCGCGACGACCGCGTAGCCGAGCGTCATCGCCAGGAAGGCCAGCCCGAAGCGCGTCCCCTTGGCGATCGGCGACAGGTCGCCGTAGAGCAGCTTCGAGAACGGCAGCTGCAGCGCGTCCTCCGCGCGGAGCAGGAACGCCGCGATCCCGACCTCGAGCACGAGGACGACGCCGATCCCCACCACGATGAACGAGCGGCGCTCGGCCGCCGCGCGGGATCGCAGCCGGGCAGCACGACGAGGCGGAAGGCGAGCCCGCCGATCAGCAGCGCGAGCGAGAGGAAGTAGAGCCAGCGCACGACGTCCTCGGTGTGCGTCGGCCCCGACGCGCCGTACGGCCTGCAGATCGGCGGCGCCGCCGCGCCGACGCCGAACGTGTAGACCCCGGAGACGGTGTGACCGTCGCTCGAGAGCGCGTACCAGCGGATCGTGTAGCCGCCCTTCGGCAGCCGCGGCAGCGAGGCGACGATGTCGCGCGGGTCCGTCCCGTTCCGCGCCGGTCCCGAGACGACCCTCCCGTCGACGCGTCAGGACGAGGATCGAGCGCGGGAACGCCTTCACGCCCTGGTCGAAGTGGAGCCGCACCTGCGCCGGCGAAGCCGCGAGCCGCTGGCCGTACGACGGCGTCGCCGGAGATCAGGCTCGCGTGCGCGAACGCCGTCCCGGGCACGGCGAGCGCCGCGAGCGCAGCGACGACGAGCGCCCGTCTCACCGGTGCGGGGCTCCGGCGAGCGGCGAGAGGTGGCCGAAGACCGGGGCGAGGTCGCGGTCGGAGAAGAGCATCACCGCGACCACGACGAACACGAGCGCGAACGCGCCGCCGAAGACGACCGACCGCGGCCGGATCGCCCGCGCGACCGCCACCGGAGTCGCCGCGATCAGCACCCAGCCGTTCAGATGATGGAGAAAGGCCGAGCGCTGGAAGAACCACGGATTCGCCTCGTGGATCAGGAACGCCGAGCCCGAGACGAACAGGGCCAGCGCCGTCGTCAGCCGCCAGTACGGGCTCTTCAGCTTCCCGCGCGCGAGCCCGAGCTCCGCCGCGCCGGCGAGCATCATCACCTGCGCCCAGGAGCCGTGCGCGAGCGTGTGGATGGCCGAGTTCGTGTACAGGACCATCACCGGCCACATCAGCACGCCCATCCCGAAGAGGAGCCCCGGGAACAGGTACACGCGCCAGGGCCGCATCGCCCAGACCTCCTCGCCGACGATCGCCTCGGCGAGCAGGATCAGGCCGAGCATGAGGACCCCACCCGCGAAGAGCCAGTGCACCATCTCAGCCTGAGGCTGCATCGAGATCCTCCAGCAAGGCGTCCCCGACCAGGAGCCAGAAGCCGATTCCGACGGCGACCACGATCAAGGGCGGCTCGATCAGAAGCCACCAGAAGCCCTGGCCGAACGGATGGAGCAGGGTGATCCGCCAGGGCTGGACGATCGCCCACACGACCCCCGCCAGGACGGTGAGCGGCCCGAGCGCACGGAGCGCGCGGGCGCGCGCCGTGCGACGTGCTGCATACGGTTGTGCGATCTCTGCGTTCATCAAGTCCTCCCACGGTGCAAGGGTGAGCCAAACGGCCCGCGGGCGGACGAGTGGGCCCGCGGGGCTCAGGCAGGCGCGGGGGGCGGGCGGGACTGCAGCGAGACGCCGAAGAGCCGCCGCGGCGGCGCGAGGAATGACGTCGTGTGGAGCCGGGGCTCGCGGCCCGCGCGGAGGCGGACCGCTGCGCGCGCGCTCTCGACGAAGCGGTCGAGCTCGGAGAGCCAGCGCGTGACCGCGCCGAAGACGAGCGCGACGCAGATCGCGAGCAGGGAGAAGATCGGCAGCGCCGAGGAGTGCAGCCACGGTGCGAACAGCGGCCACTGGCCGCCGGCCACGCGCTCGGCGTCGGTCTGCACGAGATAGATCAGCGCGGTGATCCAGAACGAGATCAGCCAGAGCCGGGCCGAGAGCTCGACCCGCGGCCGCGGCGCGCGCCCTGCGCCGAGCCGGAGCCGCGCGGCGCGCGCCGCGACGAGTGCCCGAGCGAGGCGCCAGCCCACGGCGGCGACCGCGAGCGCACAGACGACCTTCACGACCGCGAGCAGGATCGGGTAGTAGTCGGCGGTCGCGTAGCCGCCCGACGAGACGTGCCGGCCGACGTCGAGTCGATGCGTGAGGCTCCGGCCCACGAGCTCGGCGACGAACGCCAGCAGGCCGAAAGCGAAGACCGCAGAGAGCCGCCGGTGCCGACGCGCACGGGTCATGGCACAAGTGTGCGCCTTTTGCGAGGGGCTGGTCAACGTTTCGGCCAGATGGTTGATGCCATGCCCGGGTGCGTCTGGAGATGGCTCAGACCAAGCAGGGCGTTCGGATCGACCGCAGGCCAGGCCGGTGGGCCTGGACAAGGGCGAGCCGGACGATCCTGCGCCGTGTCTGGGCCACCAGCCAGACGCGGGCAGGTGTGGCACCGACCATCTAGCCCACGACGGTGATCTCGTACTCGCCGGCGGTGCCGTTGAAGCCGACGAGGAGGATCTTCTGCCACTGGCCCAGGCACAACCGGTGCTCGACGAACGGGAGCTGCTCTGTGCGCGGGCCGAGCAGCGCCAGCAAGAGGCGCTCGCGCTCGGGCGTCGTCAGCGGCACGAGACGGGTCAGCATCTCCTCGACGTCGTGGAAGAACCCCGTCTCGCGCTCGTTGACCCGGACGAGCCACGGGGTCGAGGTCGCGGTGACGTAGACGATCCCGTTCTCCGCGGGCTGGCCCGCGACCTCGCGCTGGACGTCGTTCGTGATGTCGAGCACGGCCAGGGTCGGCAGCGCGCACGCGATCGAGTACGGAACCTCGACGCTGGTCACGATCGCCGCCCTGGGTCGTCGCTCGCGGTGCGAGGCCGGAGGGGACAGTATGGGAATACGGCCCCGGAGAGCATCGTGCCGCGAGCGGCGGCAGGCCGCACCGGAGCCGCGCTCCGCCCGGCGCAGGTGGTGCCGGCCAGGGTGGTGAGCGTCATGCGACCTCCCTCGGCAGGCGGAAGTGGACGTCCTCGCGCGCGACGGTGATCTCCTCGAGCTGGTCGTAGCCCGGCGGCGGCGAGCCGCGCGATCACCGCCTCGACGAGCTCCTCCGGGCGTCGAGGCGCCGCCGGTCACGCCGACGGTCGTGTGGCCCTCGAGGATCGCGAGGTCGAGCTCGCTCTCGCCGTCGATCAGCGACGCCTCGGCGCCGGCCGTCTGCGCCACCTCGACCAGGCGCTGCGCGTTCGAGCTCGCGACCGAGCCGATCACGAGGATCAGCGTCGCCTCCTCGACCAGCCGCTTGACCGCGTCCTGGCGGTTCTGGGTCGCGTAGCAGATGTCGTTTGCCGCCGGCTTCGTGAGCGCCCCGAGCCGGGACTCGAGCGCGACCATGATCGGCTCGACGTCGTCGAGCGAGAGCGTCGTCTGCGTGACCACCGCGACCGGCTTGCCGTCCGCCTCGAGCGCGAGCGCATCCTCGGGCGACTCGATCACGACCGTCGAGCCCGGCCGCTCGCCGAGCGTCCCGATCACCTCGACGTGGTCGGCGTGGCCGACGAGCGCGACGAGATGACCCGAGTCGGCGTAGCGGCGGGCTTCGGCGTGCACCTTCGAGACCAGCGGGCACACCGCGTCCACGACGCGCAGGCCGCGCTCCTCGCACCGGGACTTCACCTCGGGCGCGACGCCGTGCGCCGAGAGGACGCAGATCTCGCCGGCCGGGATCTCGTCCTCGTGGTCGACGAAGACAGCGCCGAGGCGCTCGAGCCGGCCGACCACGTGGTCGTTGTGGACGATCTGGTGGCGGACGTAGACGGGCGGCCCGTGCTCGGCGAGCAGCCGCTCGACGATCTCGATCGCGCGGTCGACGCCCGCGCAGAACGACCGGGGCGAGGCGAGCAGGACGCGTCCGCCGGTCACGCCGCCACGTCCTCGAGCCGCTTCAGGGCGCGGCGCGCATCCGCCGCCGCGCGGGCAACGCCGCGGGGTGCACGCGCGAACGCGAGCGCGAGACCGCTCCAGTCGGTGCGGCCCTCCGGCCCGACGGCGCCTTCGATCCCGCTCAGGCCGCGGCCGGGCGTGTCGCTGATCGCACGGACGACGCCAGCGAGGCGACCCGTCCGCGCCAGCTCGCCGCTCTCCATGTCGGCCGCGTCGGCGCCGGTGCGCTCGTGGAGGCGGCGGCGCCCGGCCGGGTCGTCGACGATCGAGCCGATCGCGAGGATCGTCCCCACGCGGGCTCCGGCGACCCCGAGCGGCGGCCCCTCCCAGAGCACGACGCCCTCCTCGTCGACGACGCGCGTCGCGTCGATCACCTCGCCGCACGAGAAGCCGTCGTGCAGCGCGCCCGCGAGCCCGAACGAGACGAGCCGCCCCTCAGGGATCCCGTTCACGGCTCGAAGGCCGACCAGCGCGGTGTGGGCGCCGGCCCGCCGGCGCTGCCCGCTCCTCCGCCGTGGTCGCGACCGCGAAGATCAGCCCGTCAGAGTCCACGCCATGCTCCGAGCGCTCTGCTTGACGCTTCGCGTCGCCTCGAAGGCAGCGGAGGGCTCGAACCCCGAATGGATCCCGCAGTGCTCGCAGCGCGGGTCATTGCCGGGCCCGTACTCCTCCCACTCGATCCCTTCGAGCAATGCGTCGTACGTGGGGAAGATGCCGTCCGTGAGCAGGTAGCACGGCCCCTTCCACCCGTACGGGTTTCGCGTGATCGACCCCCACGGCGCGCACGCGAGCTTGCGCTCGCCCGTGAGGAAGTCCTGGTACAGCGGGCTCGCGAGCCAGCGATAGCCGTGCTCGCGCGTTGCAGCGCGGATCGCGCGGAACTTCACCTCGTGCTCCTCGCGGGTCATCGTCAACGCCGGGTCGATCTGCGAGTACTGGTACCCGGGCGCGATCAGCATCCCGTCGATCCCGACCTCGTTCGTGAGATAGCCCATCATCTCGACGATGTCGTCGACCTGCGACTCCTTGAACACCGTCGTGTTCGTGGTGACGCGGAAGCCCGCGGCGCGTGCCTTGCGGATCGACTCGACCGCGATGTCCCAGAGGCCGGGGTAGTCGCAGACGTAGTCGTGGATCTCGCGCATCCCGTCGAGATGGACGACGAACGTGAGCCGCTGGCTAGGCTCGAAGACGTCGAGGAACTCCTCGAGCCTGAGCGCGTTGGTGCAGAGCTCGATCGTCTTGCGCAGCTCGAGCATCCCCGCGACGACTTCCTCGATCCCGCGGAACACGAGCGGCTCGCCGCCGCAGATCGAGACGACGGGGGCCGGGCACTGCTCGCCGGCGTCGATGCACTCCTCGACGCTCAGCTTCGCGCGGTTCGACTCGTACTCGCGGATCTTCCCGCAGCCGATGCAGGCGATGTTGCAGGCAAGCGTCGGCTCCAGCATCAGCACGAGCGGGTAGCGCTCGCCCTTGCGCTGCTGCGAAGCGACGTACCTACCGATCTCCACTGTTGAGCGGAGTGGAAACTTCATCTTGCCCCCTTTCGCGAAACCTGCCGAGCGCCAGCACCGGGAACGAAATGCGGTAGAGGTGGTACCTAATCATAAAGTCGAGCGGAAACCCTGTGCCCGTATATGCCTGCTCGTCCCAGTCGCCGTCAGGCCGCTGGGCCCGGCACAGGTAGTCGGCGGCGGCCTGCGCGGGGGCCGACCCGGCCGCGCCGCCGCCGATGTAGCCGAGCAGCGCCCAGGCGGTCTGCGAGGGCGTCGCGAAGCCGGCGCAGCCGCGGAGCGAGCGGTCGGAGTAGGAGAGGATGTCCTCGCCGAAGCCGCCGTCGTCGCGCTGCACGGAGTCGAGCCAGGCGAGCGCGCGCCGCACCGCCGGATGCTCGGGCGGAATCCCGCAGGCCTCGAGCGCGGGCAGCGCGGCGCCGGTCCCGTAGACGTGGTTCACGCCCCAGCGGCCCCACCACGAGCCGTCCGGCTGCTGCTCGTCGAGGAGGTAGTCGAGCCCGCGGCGGACCGCGTCGTGATACCCCGGCTCCGGCGCGAGCGCCTCGAGCACGTGCGCGGTGACGTCCTCGCTCGGCGGGTCGATCACGGCGCCGAAGTCGCAGAACGGGATCCGCGGGATCCAGTCCTTGGTGTTGTCGGCGTCGAACGCGCCCCAGCCGCCGTTTGCCGACTGCATCCCGGCCGTCCAGTCGAGCCCGCGGCGCACCGCGTCGTCGCCGAGCCCGAGCTCGCGCAGCGCGAGCGCGATCACCGCGGTGTCGTCGATGTCGGGATAGAGGTCGTTCTGGTACTCGAACGCCCAGCCGCCCGGCTCGAGCTCGGGCCGGCGCACCGCCCAGTCGCCCTTGACCCGGATCTCCTCGCGAAGGAGCCACTCGCCGGCCTTGACGAGCTGCGGATGGTCGGCGGGAACACCCGCAGCGCGCAGGGCGAGCACGACGAGGCCCGTGTCCCAGACCGGCGACTGGCACGCCTCGGGGCGCAAGCGGTCGCCCTCGTCGATCATGAACCCGGCCCAGCCGTCGATCCCGCGCCGGAAGCACTCGTCCTCGCGGTTGTGGCCGAGCGAGGCGAGCATCAGCAGCGACCAGACCCACGGCGGCTGGATCCCGCCCCAGGACCCGTCCGCCTCCTGCCGCTCGCGCACCCAGCGCTCGGCGGCACGGATCGCGCGGCGGCGGAGCCGGGTCGAAAGCGGGCGGCGGTTGCGCCCGGGGCGGGCGCCGATCTCGCCCAGGTCGATCCCGGCCGGCCTCACCGGCTTCAGCGCCATCACGACGGAGAGCGGCACGAGGGTCTGCCGCGCCCAGCAGGCGAAGTCGTACACCGAGAGCGGCGCACCGGGCGGCGCGAGGATCAGCTCGACGGGGACGTTCACCATCGCATGCCACGGCCACAGGCCGAGCAGGGCCAGGAAGGCCTTCGTGAAGATGCGCGTCTTCGCGATCCCGCCCTCGCGCCGGATGTAGTCGCGGGTCGCCTCACCCGCGTCCACGCCCGCGAGCTTCAGCGCGACGTAGGCCTCGACCGTGACGGAGAGATCCGCCGGCCCGTCCCACCAGATCGCCCAGGTGCCGTCGACGCGGCGGCGCGCGAGCAGCTCGTTCGCGAGCTTCCGGTCGGTCTCGGCGTCGCGCAGCCCGAGGAAGTGGAGCATGAAGAGGTGCTCGGCGACCATCGTCGCGTTCGACTCGAGCTCGCCGACCCAGTGCCCCTCGGGGCGCTGCAGCTCGAGCAGGCGGCGGGTGCCCCGCTCGAGCGCGGCGTCGAGCGCGGTCGCGGCCTCGGTCGCCGTCACGCCGCCACCTCCTCGACCCTTGTGCTCATGAGCATTTGGGCCGCTTCGAAGCCGCTTCGGACCGCGCTCTCCATCGTCGCCGGCCAGCCCGTGTCGGTCCACGCGCCCGCGCGGACGACGTCGGCGCGGGCAGTCTCGGTGCCGCGGCGGCGCGCGGCCTGGCCCGGGCGCCCGGCGACCGTCGCCTCCGGCTCGCGGCTCACGCGCGACCAGAGCACCTCCGCCGGCCCGAGCCGCGAGGTCAGCTCGCCGGCGATCAGCTCGACGAGCTCGCGCCCGCGCACCTCGAGCAGCTCCGGGACGCCGCTCGAGACGACGGTCAGATACTGGCCGCGCTCCGGCCGGTGCCCGGTCAGGGCGCCACGGTCGAACACCCAGTGCGCCGGGCTCGAGAGCAGCGCAGCGAGCGGATAGGGAAGCAGCTCGCGGTCGAAGAGCAGGTGCACGCTCACGATCGGCGAGCTCTCGAGGCCGGGGTCGTCCTCGTCGAGGAGGCGCGCGCTCTCGGCCGGAGGCAGCGCGACGACGAACGCGTCGGCCTCGACCCGCTCGCCGTCTGCGAGGAGCACGGCCCCGGGCTCGAGCGCGACGGCCCGCGCGCCGAGCCTCACCTCGGCGCCGTGCGCGAGCAGCGTCGCGCCGGCCGCGTCGCCGTGCATCTCCCCGAGCGGCGCCGTCGGCAGCAGGAGGTCGCCCGCGCCCTTCTCGCCGAGGAGCGCAGTCTGGACGGTGAAGAGCCCGAGCGCCGCGCTCGCCTGGGCGCTCGGCAGGTTGAGGGCCGGGCGGATGAAGACGTCCCAGAAGCGGTCGACCACGCGCGGCGGGCAGCCGAGCACCTCGGCGAAGGTCTCGTCGTCGTGGTCGGCGGGATCGAGCCGGCGGAGCCGTGCGAGCGTCCGCACGATCCCGAGGCGGTCGCGCAGCGGCAAGTGCCTGTAGCGGAGGAGGTCGAGCGGGCGGTCGGAGATCACCGCGACGCGGCCCTGCTCGTCGAGGACGGTGAGCTCGAGTGCGCGCCGGTCGAGCAACGCCGCCGAGCCCGCGAGGCCGAGGAACTCCTGCCAGGCGGTGAAGCAGCCCAGGCCGATGTGCTGGCCGTTGTCCGGCGGCGGCGGTGGGTCGCCGTCCCGCTCCGGCAGCGTCTGCACCGCCCCGCCGAGCGTAGGGCGCGCCTCGAGCACCATCACCTCGTTCCCGGCCTCGACTAGGCGCAGCGCCGCCGCGAGCCCGGCGAGGCCGCCGCCGATCACGACAGTCCTCATCGCCGAAGCCCTCCGCCGACGATCCTGATCTTCACGAGCGGCGAGAGGTGGGGCGGCCCGGCGAAGACGTCGTAGCCGGAGGCCTCGATCCGGTCGAGCGTCGCGCGGTAGAGCCCGGCGAACGCGCCGACGCAGAGCGCGCTGCGCCGGTCGAGCTGCTCGAGCAGCACCGTCCCGTCCGCGAGATAGACACGCGCCCGCTCCGCCTGGAACGCGAGCAGCGCCCGGAGCTGCGGGGTCACGATCCCCGCGCCGATCTCCTCCTCCGCGACCCCGTAGGCCTCGAGCTCGTCCGCCGGGAGATAGACCCGGCCGAGCGACCAGTCCTCGGCGACGTCACGGATGATGTTGATCAGCTGCAGCGCGACACCGAGCGTCTCGGCCAGCTCCGGGTCGCCGCCGCCGTAGACAGGCAGGCACGCGACTCCGACCGCGCCCGCGACGAGCCGGCAGTAGCCGCGGAGATCCTCGAAGCTCGCATACCGCGCCACCTCGAGATCCTGCAGGCCGCCGTCCACGAACGAGTGCAACGCCGCGGCCGGGATCGGATAGCGCCCCCGCGCGTCGGCCAGCGCGACGAGCGCGAAGTCGCCGCCGGGCGGGCCGTCGAGGAGCGCGTGCAGCTCCTCGAGCCGGGCGCGCTTCTCCTCGATGGGCAGCGTCGCCGTCGGCGATGTCGTCGACGCGTCGCGCGAAGGCGTAGATCGCCGCGATCGCGCGGCGCTTCGGCCGCGGCAGCACCATGATCCCGTAGGCGAAGTTGCGCGCACGCCGCCGCGTGAGCCGCTCGACCTCCGCGTACGCCTCGGCGGTCGTCGTCACCGGAACGCCTCCCACGCGAGTCGCGCTCTCGACGGCCGCGGTCGGCCGGTGAAGACGTCCCAGTCCGCGCGCTCGAGCGCCGCCAGCGCCGCGAGCCCGCCCCGCGCGAAGAGCCCGACCCCGCGCCCGACCCGCCCGCCGATCCTGTCCTGGAGCACTGCGCCCGCGGCGAGCAGCCCGCGCGCGCGCTCCGCCTCGAACTCGAGCAGCGCGCGCAGCTCGGGACTCGGGGCAGTCGAGCCGCTCGACCCCGAACCGCCGCCGGTCCTCCGCGGGCAGGTAGACCCGCCCGAGCGCGAGGTCGCGAGGCACGTCCTGCAGGAAGTTGACGAGCTGTAGCCCGGTGCACACGCTGGTCCGAGGCCTCGACGAGATCCAGCTCCCGGCTCCGCCGCAGGAGCCCGAGCACGATCCTGCCGACCGGGTCGGCAGAGTGGACGCAGTACCAGCGCAGGTCGTCCCAGCTCTCGTACGACGACACCTGCTGGTCCATGCGGTTCGCCTCGATCAGGCGGAGGAACGGCTCGGGCGGAAGGCCGAACTCGGCGATCGTCGGCTGGAGCTCGACCAGCACGGGCCAGCTCGGCTCGCCGCCGTAGCAGGCGCCGAGCTCGAGCTCGAGCTCGTCCAGCGCGGCCGGCCGGTCGCCGTCGAGCTCGTCGCCGAGGATGTCCACCAGGCGGCAGTAGCCGTAGACCGCGCGCAGGTGCGGGCGCAGCGCGCGCGGGAAGAGCAGCGAGGCGACCGGGAAGTTCTCGCCCCGCGCCCGCTCCTGGACGGCAGCCGTGTCCATGACGTAAAGGTTCGCTAGTTCTGCGGGGAAGTTCAAACCGGGACCTGGCGGCTTGCTAGGTTCCCGCGATGTCGAACGCGCCGGAGCAAGTGCTGGATCCGGCGACGCTTGCCCGTTACGCCGACCTCGTCGCGGTCACCTGCCTCGCGCTGCAGCCGGACGACGTCCTCTTTCTCGCCGCCCACACGGAGCACCGCGAGCTCCTCGTCGCGCTGGCCGAGGCCGCCTACCGCGCGGGGGCCAGCATCGTCGACATCGCCTACGACGAGCCGCGGGCGGCCGCCGCGCGGGTCCGGTACGCGACCGACGAGAACCTCGGCCTGCTGCCCGATTGGCAGGCGCGGCGGCTGCGGGCGAGCAAGGGCCCCGACCGCGCCTCCCTCTTCGTCGTCGGCGAGGCCGACCCGGGGGTCTTCGACGGCCTGGCACCGGAGCGCGTCGCCGGCCGACTCCGCCCGCCGCATGCACCGGATCCGCGACGTCGCACTCGCGAGCCTCGACGGCCGGATCCGCTGGTCGGCCTGCTCCTGGCCGACCGCCTACTGGGCCGGGCAGGTCTACCCCGGGCTCGAGACGGCCGCTGCGAAGCGACGCCTCGCCGAGGACATCCTCTGGTTCTGCCGGCTCGGGCCCGAAGACCCGGTCGACGGCTCGGGCTGGGTCGCGCACGCGACGATGCTCGCCGAGCGGGCGCGCGTCCCTCACCGAGCTCGGGCTGGCCCGGCTGCGGTACCACGGGCCGGGCACCGACCTCGAGGTCGGGCTCTCGCCCGGGAACGGTCTTCGTCGGCGGCCGGCGGCTCGATGCCTACGGCCATGTGATCTCGGCAAACGTGCCGACCGAGGAGTGCTACACGAGTCCACAGGCGGGCGCCGCGAGCGGCACGTTCCGCTGCTCGCTGCCGCTCTCGTTCCGCGGCCGCCTGATCGAGGGAATCGCCGGCGAGTTCCGCGGCGGGCGGCTCGTCCGGCTCGAGGCGGACACCGAGGCGAACCGCGACTTCCTCGCCGCCTTCCTCGACAGCGAGCCGAATGCGAGGCGGCTGGGCGAGGTCGCGCTCGTGGACGCGAGCTCGCGGATCGGACAGAGCGAGCGCGTCTACTTCAACACGCTGCTCGACGAGAACGCCGCCGCCCACATCGCCTTCGGCGCCGGCTTCGGCCTCACGCGCCGCCCGGACGCGCGGCGGGGCGTCAACCGCGCGAACCTCCACGTCGACGTGATGATCGGCACCGACGACCTCGAGGTGACCGGGACGACCGCGAACGGCAACTCGGTGCCGCTGATCTCCGGCGGGACCTGGCAGATCTAGAGATCCGTATTTCCTCCCGATGTCCACCGGTACCCCCGGTGGGTATCTTGGACGCATGCCGGAGACACTCCAGCTCGAGATCGAGGGGATGACCTGCGCCTCCTGCGCGGTCCGGGTCGAGAAGACGCTGAACCGGCTCGACGGCGTCGAGGCGACCGTCAACTACGCGACCGACGAGGCGACCGTCAGCTTCGATCCGCACAGCGTGCGGCTCGACGACCTGGTCGCCGCGGTCGAGGCCTCCGGCTACCACGCCTCGCTCCCGGCCGACGCGGTCCCGCGCGAAGACGCGGCGAGGTACTGGCTCGTCCGGCTCGTCGTCTCGGCGGCCCTCACCGCCCCGCTCGCGCTGCTCGCGATGACGCCGGCGCTCCAGTTCAGCGGCTGGGAGTGGCTCGCGCTCGCGCTCTCGACGCCGGTCGTGTTCTGGGGAGGCTGGCCGTTCCATCGCGCGACCGTGCTCAACCTGCGCCACCGCGCAGTGACGATGGACACGCTGATCTCGCTCGGCACCCTCTCGGCCTGGACGTGGTCGACCGTCGTCCTGCTCGCCGGGATCGACGACCGACACCTACTTCGAGGTCGCGGCGGCGATCACGACGCTGATCCTGCTCGGCCGCTACCTCGAGGTCCGCGCCCGCGGCCGCTCGGGCGAGGCGATCCGCGCGCTGCTCGAGCTCGGCGCCAAGGAGGCGCGGGTGCTGCGCGACGGCGAGGAGGTGCTCGTTCCCGTCGCCGAGCTGCGCCCCGGCGACCGCTTCGTCGTCCGGCCGGGCGAGACGATCGCCACCGACGGCGTCGTCGAGGTCGGCGAGTCCGCGATCGACCGGTCGATGCTCACCGGCGAGCCCATCCCCGTCGAGGTCGGCCCCGGCGCCGAGGTCGTCGGCGCGACGCTGAACACGTACGGGCGCCTCGATCGTGCGCGCGACGCGGGTCGGAGCCGAGACCGCACTCGCGCGGATCACCCGCCTCGTCGCCGAGGCACAGGCGGGCAAGGCGCCGATCCAGCGGCTCGTCGACCGCGTCTCGGCGGTGTTCGTGCCGGTCGTGATCGTGATCTCGCTGGCCACGCTCGCCGGCTGGCTCGCGCTCGGCGCCGACGCAACCGCGGCGTTCAGCGCGGCGGTGGCGGTGCTGATCATCGCCTGCCCCTGTGCGCTCGGTCTCGCGACGCCGACCGCGCTGCATGGTCGGCACCGGTCGCGGAGCGCAGCTCGGGATCCTGATCCGCGGCCCCGAGGTGCTCGAGCAGACCCGCCGGATCGGCACCGTCGTGCTCGACAAGACCGGCACCGTCACCGCCGGCGCGCTCGAGCTCGCCGCGATCGAGCCGCTGAACGGCGCTTCGCGCGCCGAGACCCTCCGGCTCGCCGGCGCTGTCGAGAGCGCGAGCGAGCATCCTGTCGCCCGCGCGGTCGCCACGGCTGCGCGCAGCGAGCTCGGCGAGCTCCCGCCGGTGAGCGGCTTCCGCAATCTCCCGGGTCTCGGCGTCGAGGGCGTCGTCGAGGGCCATGCCGTGCGCATCGAGCGCGGCGTCGTCTCCTGGGACGGCGTCGCCCGCGCCTCGCTCTCGGTGCAGGACACCGTCAAGCCGACGAGCGCCGAGGCGATCGCGCGAGCTCGAGGCGCTCGGCCTCACCCCGGTCCTGCTCACGGGCGACAGCTACGACGCCGCCGAGCGGATCGCCTCCGAGGTCGGGATCGAGCGCGTGCTCGCAGGAGTGCTCCCCGACGGCAAGGCGGCCGAGGTGAGGCGGCTGCAGGAGACGGGCGAGGTGGTGGCCATGATCGGCGACGGCGTCAACGACGCGCCCGCTCTCGCCCAGGCCGATCTCGGCCTCGCGATCGGCACAGGTACCGACGTCGCGATCGAGGCCTCCGACATCACGCTCGTCTCGGGCGACCTGCGCGCCGCGGCCGACGCGATCCGTCTCTCCCGGCGGACGCTGCGCACGATCGAGGGCAACCTCTTCTGGGCGTTCGCCTACAACGTGGCCGCGATCCCGCTCGCGATGGCGGGACTGCTGAGCCCGATCGTCGCCGCCGCCGCGATGGCCTTCTCCAGTGTGCTCGTCGTCACCAACAGCCTGAGGCTGCGCCGCTTCTCGAGCAGCCGGGAGGGAGTCGTATGACCCACGGCTACGTCGACCAGAAGGACGCGCTCGTCAAGCGCCTCCACCGGATCGAGGGGCAGGTGCGCGGAATCGAGCGGATGGTCGAGGACGAGCGCTACTGCATCGACATCCTCACCCAGATCGCAGCCGTCTCGACCGCGCTCGAGAGCCTCGCCTTCCGGATCCTCGATGCGCACGTGAACCACTGCGTCACCGACGCGATCGCCTCGGGCGACCGTGAGGCGGCCGCCGAGAAGACACAGGAGCTGCTGGCGGCCGTCGAGCGGTTCGCGCGGACGCGCTAGGCGGGCGGAGCAGGCGGCTCGGAGCCGCCGTCCTTGGAGCCGCCGCGCAGCTTGCTCCAACTCGCGCGCAGGTCGATCGACCCCGCCGTGCCTCCCGCATCGGGGAACTCCTGCAGCGTCTCGCGGCGGAGCGCCCAGACGCCGAACGCGACCAGGACGGCGGCGAGCAGGATCCCCCACCACTGCTGAAGCGCCGGCGTCGGCGCCCAGAGGATCAGGAGCAGGAAGAGGACCGCGACGACGGCCCACACGATCCCGGCCCGGTCGCTGAAGGACGGAGCGAGCCAGCGGCGGATCGCTACCGCCGGGCGAGTCCTGCCGGCAAGCCATGCAGCGATCACGGCAGCGACGCCGTAGATGACGATCGCCCAGGCCACGTCGGCGAGCAGCTGGCTGCCGATCAGCCACGCGTGCCTGGCTGCGGTCTTGTCGGACTCGACCTTGACGAGCGAGCCGACGACCTGGTTGCCGACGATCCGGCGCACGACGAGCAGGACGACTCCGATGATCACGAGGCTCCAGCCGGTGGCGCGGAGCGCCTGGCGACGCCAGCCGCCGGCAAGCCAAACGGCGAGCGCGTACAGGATCAGGACGAGGATGATCAGGAAGACGTTGAGCACCTTGATCGCCTTCACGCCGTCCTGCACGAGCTTGAGCTGACTCGAAGTGAAGACGACCAGCCGTCCCGTGTCGGGCTTGACCTGTGCCCCGAGACCGAGCCGGTCCGCGAGCTGCTGCACGATCGGGTGCAGGTCGAGCACGACCTGGCCGTTCTCGGTCTGGACGACGCCGGAGCCCTTCCCGTTGATGATCACCAGGAAGCGCTTGTGGGCGTTGTAGACGAGCGTCTGGAACTGGTTCTGGACCGCGGGCTGGGCGAGGATGTCGCTCGCGGCCTTGGGCGCGAACTGGCGCAGCAGCCCCGCCGCCGGGCCCGCGAGCCCCTTCGTCTGCTTCGGCAGGATGCCTTCGAGCTGGGCCTGGACGTCGACGTTGTTGAAGAGCTGGTCGGTCAGGTAGACCGAGAGCGCGTCCCTGACCTGCTGATCCTGGAGCATCTTGACGCTCGCCTGCGAGAACGCCTGCGAGTCCAGCGCCTCGCGCTTGACGAAGATCGTCAGCGAGGAGATCAGCGTGACGATCGCAGCGATCACGATGATCGCCCAGACCCAGACGCGGTGCTTCTTCACGCTCGGCACAGGGGCTGCGGCGGACATCGGCTCAGGACACTAACGCATCCCCGCCGTAAACTCACTCCCGATGGCCGCCGGCGATCAGCTGACGTGGCTCCGCGTTCCGGCCGAGGACGAGCTGCCGGAGGAGGTGCTCGAGCTCTGGCGCCCCTCGCTCGAGCGGCTCGGCTTCGTCCCCAACGTGCTGCGGCTCTTCGCGCTGCGCCCCTCGCACCTCCTCGCCTGGAACGCGCATTACGAGGAGGCGATGAAGGGGGAGTCGGGCCTGACGAAGGCGGAGCGCGAGATGATCGCGGTCGTCGTCTCGGTCGCGAACCGCTGCGAGTACTGCACCGTGGCGCACTCCGCGGCGCTCCGCAAGCTGACGAAGGATCCCGCGCTCGCCGACGCGATCGCCGCCGATCACGCCGGGGCGCCGGTCGAGCCGCGCGTGAAGGCGATGCTCGACTACGCGCTGAAGCTGACGCTGCGGCCGGCCGAGATGGAGGAGGCCGACGTACAGGCGCTCCGCGCGGCGGGCTGGCGAGATGAGGACGTGATGGACATCGCCGAGGTGACCGGGCTCTTCAACGCCTCGAACCGGATGGCGAGCGGGCTCGGGTGGGTGCCGAACCCGGAGTTCTTCGAGCTCGGCCGCTGAGCTCCGACGAGCCGTGTTTTACGTGCGCTGACACTAAATCCGCTCGCCGCGAGCTACCGTAGTAAGAGCGTGAGACTCAGCCGCCCAGTCGCCCTCGTCCTGGCAGTCGCCATCCTCGGCGGGCTCGCCGCCGGTGGAGCCGGCGCGGGCAACAAGGCAGTGGTCAAGAGCGTGAAGAACAGGATCCTCGGCGAGACGATCCTCGTGACCACGAAGGGGATGACGCTGTACCGCCTCAGCGGCGAGAAGCAGGGAGCCCTGAGCTGCGCGACGCCCGCCTGCTTCGCGATCTGGCGACCGCTCTGGATCGCGCCCGGCACGACGCCGGCCGGAGCCGCGAACCTCGGCACCCTGAAGCGCCCCGACGGCCGCATCCAGGTCACGTACAAGGGCGGCCCTCTCTACACCTACGTGCGCGACACGAGGACGGGCCAGGTGAACGGCAACGGGCAGAAGGCAGGCGTGGCGGCGTGGCAGGTGGTCGTGACGAGCGGGAAGGGCAGCCCGGCTCCGGTGCCTGCCCCCGGGCCCGGACCCGGCTACAACGGCGGCGGCTACCGCTAGCGACCCGCGCGGGCCGGCGCCTCGAGCTCGGAGAGCGCGCGCCTGATCCCGCGCGTCGCCTGGGCGATCCGCTGCTCGTTCTCGACGAGCGCGAACCGGACGTAGCCCTCGCCGCCGGGGCCGAAGCCGGCGCCGGGGCTGACCGCGACGCTCGCCTCCCGCGCGAGCCGCACCGCGAACGCGTGCGAGCCCTCGGCCCGGTACGCGCTCCGGGATCTCGGCCCAGACGAACATCGTCCCCTTCGGCGGCTCGATCGCCCAGCCGATCCGCGCGAGGCCGCGGCAGAGCACGTCGCGGCGGACCCGGTAGATCTCGCAGATCTCGTCGCGGATAGTCGGGCGCCTCGTTCATCGCGACGATCGCGGCGATCTGGATCGGCTGGAAGGTGCCGTAGTCGAGGTACGACTTCAGCCGCGCGAGCGCCGCCGACGACCTCGGCGTTGCCGACGCAGGAAGCCGACGCGCCAGCCCGCCATCGAGAACGCCCTTCGTGAGCGTGTAGAGCTCGACCGCGACCTCCGTCGGCGCCCTCGACCTGGAGGATCGACGGCGGCCGTAGCCGTCGAAGGCGAGGTCGGCATAGGCGAAGTCGTGGACGACGAGCAGCTCGTGCTCGCGCGCGAACGCGACGACGCGCTCGCATGAGATCCGAGGTCGACCGATCGCCGTCGGTCGGGTTGTGCGGGAACGAGAGGACGATCGACGCGCGGCCTCGGCTGCGCGCGCTCCGAACGCCTCCTCGAAGGCCGCGAAGGTCCGCCGTCGACGCCCGCGGCACTGCACGACCGGTCGCGCCCGCGAGCACCGGCGCGTAGGTGTGGATCGGGTAGCTCGGGCGTCGGCACGAGCGCGACGTCGCCCGGCTCGCACGAGCACCCACATCAGGTGCGAGAGCCCCTCCTTGGCGCCGATCGTCGTCAGCGCCTGGGTCTCGGGATCGAGCTCGACGCCGAAGCGGCGCCGGTAGAGCGTCGCAGATCGGCGAGCCGGAGGTTCGGGATCCCGCGGCTCGAGGCCGAGTAGCGGTGGTTCTTCTGCTTCCCGGCGGCCTCCTGCAGCTTCTCGACCGCACTCGGGCGGCGACGGCAGGTCCGGGTTGCCGAAGCCGAGGTCGATCACGTCCTCGCCCGCGCGGCGCAGCTCGAGCTTGAGCCGCGCGATCTCGGCGAAGGCGTACGGCGGCAGCGCCGAGATGCGCCGGAAATCCACGGACCGTTACGCGAGCGTCGCCCTGCGAGCGTCGATCCGGCGGACCGCGAGGCTCGCCGCGCGCGAGCGAGACGACGTCGCCGACGACGACGAGCGCCGGCGACGGGCGAGCTCGGCGGCCGCGCGGCGAGCTCGGCCGAGCGGGCGCGTACGACCGACCCGCTGGCCCGGGCAGCGTCCCGCTCGACGACGACGGCCGCGGGCGTCGGCCGGGATCCTTGCCGTGCTCGACGAGCCGGCCGGCGATGCGGGGTCGAGCTGCGCGAGCGCCCATGAAGAGCGACGAGCGTACCGCCGCGCCGCGGCGAGCGTGGCGATAGTCGAGCGCCGTCGGCGCCGTGGCCCGCGGCGACGTGACCTGGGACGGAGACGCCGCGGTGGGTGACCGGGATCCCGGCGGCCGAGGGCACCGCCGCGATCGACGAGACGCCCGGGACGACCTCGAACGGGACCCCGGCCTCGGCGCAGCGCGAGCGCCTCCTCGCCGCCGCGCCCGAACACGAACGGGTCGCCGCCCTTGAGCCGCACGACGTCGAGGCCGCGCCGCGCCGTAGGCGACGAGCAAGCTCGTTCACCGCGTCCTGCGTCGAGCCGGTCGCGGGCGATCACGAGCGCGTCGTCGGGCGCCTCGGCGACGAGCTCGGGCGCGACGAGCGCGTCGTGGACGAGCACGTCGCACGCGCGGATCAGCTCGAGCCCGCGCGCGGTGATCAGGCCCGGGTCGCCGGGCCCGGCGCCGACGAGCCGGACGGTCATCCGAGCGCCTGCTCGACGAGCCGCTGCGAAGTACTCCGCGCGCTCCTCGTAGGTCGGCGAGGTGCGCTTCGCCCACGGGCCGCAGCGCGCGCAGCTGTCGCGCGAGCTCGGCGTGCTCGGGCGCACGACGCGTCGCCGATCTGCGTCGCGGAGCCGCTGCGCGAGCGCCGGCGAGGCGCCGCCGGTCGAGACGGCGACCGCGATCGGCTCCTGGCGGTGGACGGCGGGGAGGATGAAGCGAGCAGAGCTCGGGCACGTCGACGACGTTGCAGAACAGCGAGCGCGCTCTCCGCGTCGCGGAAGACGCGCCGGTTGACGCGCCGTCGTCGAGGTCGCCGCGACGACGAGGAAGCGCCCGTCGAGGTCGTCCGCGCGGTACCGGCGCGGCGAGCCACTCGACGTCGAGCGCGCGCGAGCTCCGGCACGATCTCGCGGCGCGACGACCGTGACCGCGGCGCCGACGGCGAGCAGGCCCTGCGACCTTCTCGAGCGCGACCGGGCCGCCGCCGACGACGAGCACGCTGCGTGCCCGTCAGGTCGAGGCAGGCCATGTAGTAGCGCGCTGCTCCAGCGTCAGACCTCGACGCGTCGCGAGCCGGGCGCCCTGGCGGTCGAGCCGGACGGTGAGCTCGGCCCTCGCCGTCGGCGAGCGAGAGCGTGAACGCGCCGGGCCCGACCGCCTGAGCGGCGACCGCTCGAGCTCGCGGCCCTGCAGCGCGCGCGAGCGCCTCGCTCACCTCGCGCGGCGCTCGCGCCGCAGCGCCGCGCCGCGCGGGAGCTGGCGGTAGAGGCGCAGCGCGGCCTGTCTCGCCGCCCGGCCCGTAGAGCGCCCGGATCCGCCCGCCTGCAGCGCCGAGCTCGAGGATCTGCTCGAGCGTCGCGCGTCGCTCTCGTCGAGGCACCTCGCCCTCCTCGATCGCCGCGATCAGGCACGCGAGCTGCGTCGCGGTAGTCCTCGGATCGCCGGCGATCGCGAGCACGCCTGCGCCTCGGCGAGCGCCACCTCGCGCTCCTCGCCGGCCGAGCGCTACGGCGTCGTCATCGCGAGTCCTCCCCGAGGATCGCGTGCAGCTCGTGCTCGAACCCGCCGGTCTCGATCGCGCAGTGGATCCCGCACTCCTTCGGCGCGTTCGTCTCCCACCACCAGCGGCCCGCGCGCGACGGCCTCGCCCGGCGCGATCGCGCGCGTGCACGGCGCGCAGCCGATCGACGTGTAGCCCCTGCTCGTAGAGCGGGTGGGTCGGGACGTCGTTCTCGCGGACGTAGTCCCAGACCTCGTCCTCGGTCCACTCGGCGAGCGGGTTCAGCTTCACGATCGCGCCGTGGTCGTGGTCGATCTCGATCTTGCGGATGTCGGTGCGGCGTCGCCCACTGGTCGCGGCGGAGGCCGGTGATCCAGGCGTCGAGCGCCGGCGAGGTGCCGCGTCAGCGGCTGCACCTTGCGGACGTTGCAGCAGAGCAGCCGGTTCTCGACCGAGCTCGTAGAAGAGGTTCGGCCCGTGCTGGCCGACGAGCCGCTGCACCTGGCCGGCGTCCGGGCGAGAGGAGCTCGAGCCGGAGGCCCGGGTAGCGGTCGCGGAGCTGCTCGATCAGGTCGAAGCGTCTCCTGCGGCAGCCGGCCGGTGTCGATCGAGAAGACGCGGACGCTCCGGGTCGATCCGGTACGCCATGTCGATCAGCGCGACGCCGTCGATCTGGAACGCGGTCGAGAGCGCGATCCGCGGCGCGAACCGCTCGATCGCCCACTCGAGCAGCTCCTCACGGCTCCTGCCCCTCGAACTCGACGGAGAGCTCGCCCGCCTCCAGCTCGTCGATCAGCTCGTCGATGCTGCTCATGCTGCCTCCTCCTCGGGTGCCTTCGCTCCTCGGCGCGTCGGGCCGGCTCGCGGCCGGCCAGGACGCCGAGCTCGTCGTCGGTCGTGCGGTCGCAGAACGCGCGGAAGCTCTCGCCGGGCTCGCGGCCGTCGAGCCAGCCGCCGATCAGGCCGCTCGACGGTCTCGTCGAGCTCCTCGGTCGGCACGCGGCGGAACACCGGCCGCGCCGATCGCCGCGCCGGCGCCGAGGCCGCCGCGCAGGAAGATGTCGTAGGCCTGGTGGCGCTTGCCCTCGTCGTCGCGCACGGTCGTGCCCTGGAAGCCGAGGTCGCCGACCCAGTGCTGCGCGCAGGCGTGCGGGCAGCCGTCGAGGTGGAGGCGCAGCTCGGCGACGTCGTCGCCGAAGCGGCGTCTCGAGGCGCTCGATCAGCGCGCCGAGGCGCGTCTTCGTCTCGGTGACCGAGAAGTTGCAGTGCGGCTCGCCGGTGCAGGCGATCGACGTCGCCGCGGATCGAGTTGCACGTCGAGCGGGAAGCCGATCTCGGCGAGCGCGGCGACGGTCGGCGTCGACGCTCTCCGGGGCACGCCGGTGACGACGAAGTTCTGCTGGCGCGTGAGCGCGGACGTCGCCGCCGTGCGCCTCGGCCAGGTCGGCGACGCGCGATCATCTGGTCGCCCGAGATCAGGCCGAGGTGGACCGGGACGCCGATCGTAGCGCAGGCCGGTCGTGCTCGGGCCTGGACGCCCAGGTGGTCGGCGGGCTCGTGGTCGAGCGGCTCGAGCGTGTAGTCGGGCAGCGCGTAGCCGAGCCGGCGCTCGACCTCGGCGCGCATCCCCTCCGGCGCCGTAGTCGTCGACCATGAACTTCATCCGCGCCTTGACGCGCGAGACGCGGTAGCGCAGGTCTTCCTTCCAGGCGTCGAGGAGCGCGCGCAGCACCGGCATCGCCTCGTCCTCGCGGATCGAAGACGCCGAGGTCGCGCGCGATCCGCGGCACCGAGGACGAGACCGCCGCCGACGAGGACCGCGAAGCCCGGCTCGCCGTCGCGGAGGACGCCGACGAGCGAGATGCAGTTGATCTCGGGCGCGTTGCAGCGGTGGGCGCACGCCGAGATCGAGATCTTGTGCTTGCGCGGCAGGTCGGAGTAGTCGGGGTTGCCGTAGAAGAACTCGGCCACCTCGTCGAGCAGCGGCGTCGACGTCGAAGAGCTCGTCGTGGGCGAGGCCGGCGACGCGGGCAGCCGGTGATGTTGCGGACGGCGTCGCCGCAGGCGCCCGCGGTCGTCAGGCCGGCCGCCTCGAGCCGGTCGAACACGTCCGGCAGCGACGCCGAGCTCGAGGTAGTGGAGCTGGATCGTTCTGGCGGGTCGAGAGCTCGCCGTCGCCGCGGCCGTAGCGGTTCGAGACCTCGCCGATCGCGCGCAGCTGCGCCGGCGTGACGCGGCCGCCGGGCAGCTTGATCCGGAGCATGAACGTCCCGATCTTCGGCTTGTCGTGGTAGAGCGCCCCACCACTTGAGCCGGACGATGTCCTCCTCCGGCGATGTCGTCGTAGCCCGTCGCGATCAGCGCCGGCAGCTCGCCGAGGATCCCGAGCGGGCTCTTCTCGCGCTTCAGCCGCTCGACCGGGATTGCGCTTGTAGCACGAGCTCCCAGTCGAGGGTCTCGGGGGTGCGCGATGCTCTGGCCTCTCTCGCCATGAACCCGCGACCCTAGCGATAAAGGTATAAAAAGTAAAGTGACTTTCTTTAGGAAAGTCCGGCGCGGTAGAGCTGGCCCTCGAGCTCGCGGCCGAGGACCGTCTCGAGCCACTCGGCGACGCCGATCAGCGCGCCGAGGTCGATCCCCGTCTCGACCCCTTCGCCGTGGAGCAGGTAGACGAGATCCTCCGTCGCGATGTTGCCGGTCGCGCGCGGCGCGAACGGGCAGCCGCCGATCCCGCCGATCGAGGCGTCGAAGATGGTGGCGCCGGCCTCGAGCGCCGCGTAGGCGTTGGCGAAGCCCGTGTTGCGCGTGTTGTGGAAGTGGACTCCGACCGGGACGCCGACGGGCACGGCGAGGAGCTCCCTCACCTGCCGCGGGACGCCGACGCCGATCGTGTCGGCGTAGACGACCTCGGCCGCGCCCGCCGCGGCGAGCCGCTCCGCGAGCGCGGTCACCCGCCCGGGATCGACCGGCCCCTCGAACGGGCAGCCGAACGCGGTGCTCAGCGTGACGGTCGCGCGGATCCCGTCCTCGCGTGCGCGCGCGAGAATCCGTTCGGCCGCCGCCGCGGTCTCCTCGACGGAGGCGTTCGCGTTCTCGCGGCTGAAGGTCTCGGAGACGGCGACGCCGAGATGGGCCTCTGCGAGCCCGGCCGCGGCGAGCCGCTCGTAGCCGCGCTCGTTGAGCACGAGCCCCGCGAACACGACCGGCCCCGGCGCGAGGAGGGACACGACCTCCTCGGCGCCGGCCATCTGAGGCACGCGCTCGTCGCTGACGAAGCTCGACCGCCTCGACGCGGGCCAGGCCGGTAGCGGCGAGCCGGTTGCAGAGCTCGGCGCGCAGCGAGGGGTCGAGCGTCTGCGGCAGGTTCTGGAGACCGTCTCGCGGGCCGACGTCGCAGATCGTGACCACGAACGGATGCTAACGGGGCGGAGGCGGAGGCCCGCCGACGGCGCCGCCCGCGTGGACCGGCGTGCCGTGGAAGCAGCCGAGCACGTACGGGTATTCGGCAGTCGCGACGTAGTGGTAGATCGTGACCTTCTTCCCGCGCAGGATCACCGGCCCGGTCATCCCGTGACAGGCGTCGAGGTCGGCGTTGCCGAGCACCTTGCCGCCGTCGCCGAGCGGGCCGTAGATCGGGTAGCCGTCGAGCGCGTAGCCGACGAGCGACGAGTGCCGACCGGGCGGGCCCGAGACGAGATGCACGGGCTGAGCTCGTGGTAGTGGTAGGCGCCCTGCGGCTGCGGATGGCCGCCGCAGCGGTCCTGCACCTCGTGGGCGACGGCGTCGCGCCCGAGCGCGTCGAGACCGTCGAAGAGATACGCGCCGCTCAGCAGCACGCCGACCGGTCCGCCGGGCAGGCACGACGGCGCCGCCGCGGGCTTCGGGCTCAGCGGCAGCTCGACGTCGAAGACCTGCGGGCGAATCGAGTTCGGGTTCCGGTCGTAGAGATAGGCCGGGTCGCTCGGCGAGATCGGGAACATGCCCGTCGGGTGCGACGGGCAGGTCGTTCGTCGTGATGTGGAGCGCGCCGCCGGTCACGGTGATCGTGAGCTTGCTGGCCGGCCAGGAGACCGCGCCCTGCACAGCGGTCTTCGCGGCCGGATCCCAGGTCGAGCCGTGGATCCAGGGCCCGTCGGTGAACGCGCCGCCGCCACCGCCGCCCAGCCCGCAGCTGTAGATGTACCCCGTCCTCGGGCCGGCGGAGATCTTGCCGTCGCCGAGGGGCAGCGACTTCGAGCCGGCCGCATAGGCAGCTCCGCCGGCCACGGCGATCACAAGGAGGAGCAGGAGGGACACGCGCCGCAACATGCCGGGAGTGTGTCGGCGCCGGCTCGCGGTTTCTCGACCCCTCGAACGGGCCCTCGGCCGCGACTCCCGCTCGTGGAGGGAGCCGCGGCCGATCGAGTCGGGGTCACATGTTGGGACAGTTGGCGTTCGTCCCGGTCCCCGTCGACGGCGCCGTCGGGGTGGTGGCGGTCGCCGCGGGCGTCGTGGTGGTGCTGGTCGAGGTCGACCCGGACGCCGCGTTTGCGATTGCGGCGCCGCCGCCGGCGATGACGCCGGTCACGGCGAGTGCCGCGAGTGCTTTGCGTACGCGAGTGTGCATCTCTGACTAACCTCCTTTCCTCGTTGATGCGACTGATCCCAGTAGACCGCTCCCGCCTGGGAATGCCGTGAGACTCGGCGGGGAGTTCGCTAAGACGTTCTCGGTCGCGCTCGCGGTGCTGTGCCTCGCCGCCTGCGGCGGCAAGAGCGCGAAGCTGGTGTCGATCGGCGAAGGGCTTCAGGGGCCGGCGGGGACGAAGGCGACTCTCTATGCGAGCAGGCTGCCGCAGATGTCGGCGTTCGCGTTCGACTCACGGGGCCGGCTCTGGGTCACGACCTCGGGCGCGACGACGCACCTGACCGACGGCGTCTTCATGGTCGCGGCGCCGGGCGATAAGCCGGTCCGGGTCGTCTCCGGGATCCGCGGCCCGCTCGGCCTCGTCTGGGTCGGCTCGAAGCTGATCGTCAGCTCGCTCGGGAAGGTGACCGCGTTCGGCGACCTGCAGGGAACGAGGTTCCACTCGGCGACGACGATCGTGGACGGCCCCGTCGCCGGCGGCGAGAACAACAACGTGGTCCTCGCGCCCGACGGCCGCCTCGTGATGGGCGTCTCGGCCTCGTGCGACCACTGCGTGCCCGCCTCGAAATGGTCGGCGTCGATCGTCACCTTCCGCCCCGACGGCTCGAGCCTCGAGCTCTTCGCGACCCGGATCAGGGCCGCCTACGGCCTCGACTACTACCCGGGCACGAGCGACCTCTTCGCGAGCATGAACCAGCGCGACGACCTCGGCGCGAAGACGCCCGGCGACTGGCTCGCCCTCGTCCGCAAAGGGGAGAACTGGGGCTTTCCCGCGTGTTACGGCCAGTGCAAGCTCGCCCCGTCGCCGGTCGCGGTGCTCGACCCGCACGCCGCGGCGGGTGGAGTCGCGATCTACGCCGGAAACGCGTTCGTCAGCGAGTGGCAGCTCGGCAAGGTGCAACGCGTCGTCCTGACGAAGACGGACTCCGGCTACTCGGGCAAGGTCGAGCCGTACCTCATCGGCCTGAAGGAGCCGCTGCCGCTCCTCATGACCGCGGACGGCGACCTGCTGGTCGGCGACTGGCAAACTGGCAAGATCTATCGAATCGGAAAGAGCTGATGGCCTGCACGCACCTCGATACCGTCAAGTTCACCGACCTGCCCGAGCCGCCGCTCGGCTGCGAGGAGTGCCTGAAGATCCCGGGCGCCTGGTGGGTGCACCTGCGGATGTGCACGGAGTGCGGCAAGGTCGGCTGCTGCGACCAGTCGCCGAACAAGCACGCGACCGCGCACTTCCACGAGAGCGCGCACCCGCTGATCCGCTCCGCCGAGCCGGGTGAGGACTGGCTGTGGTGCTACGTCGACGAGGTCTTCCTCTGAGCGACTGGCCGGAGCTCCCGTACGAGGCGTGGCGCGACACCCGCGACACGCTGCACATGTATCTCCAGATCGTCGGCAAGGTGCGCCTCACGCTCGCGCCGATGGAGCCGCAGTGGGCGCAGGTGCCGCTGTACGTCACCGCACGCGGGCTGAACACCTCGCCGATCCCGCACGAGAACGGCGTCTTCGACATCGACGTCGACCTGATCGCGCACACCGTCTCCGTGCGGACGGTGAAGGGCGCGGTCGAGCGCATCCAGCTCGAGCCGCGCACGGTGGCGGAGTTCTACGCGCTGCTGATGGCCGCGCTCGACAGGGCCGGCGTGCCGGTGGAGATCACGACGCGGCCGTCCGAGGTCCCGGATCCGATCCCGTTCCCCGAGGACGTCGAGCACGCGAGCTACGAGCCCGAATGGGCGAACCGCTGGTGGCGGACGCTCGTCTCGGTCGATTCGGTCATGAAGGAGCACCGGGCGCGGTTCCTGCGGACGCGCCTCGCCGGTGCAGTTCTTCTGGGGCACGTTCGACCTCGCCTACACGCGGTTCTCGGGCAGGCCGGCCGAGCCGCCGCCCGGAGCCGACGTGATCATGCGCAACTCGGCGAACGCGGAGGAGATCTGCGCCGGCTTCTGGCCCGGCGACGAGCGGCTCTCCGAGCCGGCGTTCTTCGCCTACGCCTATCCGCGACCGCCCGGGATCGAGACGAAGGCCGTCCGGCTGGAACGACGCGATGGGCGAGTTCGTTCTCACCTACGAGGCGGTTCGCACCTCGCCGGACCCGCGCGGGGCGCTGCTCGATTTCCTCGACGCCGCCTACGGCGCCGCGGGCTGGGATCCGGCTCTGGAAGCGGAATGAACGGGCCCCGCCCGTCGTTCTAAGGAGTACGCGCGCAGAGACAGACCGTCTGGAAGACGTCTCGGCGCGCATCGAGCCTTGCGAAAGGAGAGCCATGAGGGGAAGCCACCCCGACCTGATACTCGCGACCGTCCGCTGCAGCACCTGCGGCACCGTCTTCACAACTCGCTCATCGAAACGTGAGATCGTGGTCGATGCCTGCTCGAGCTGTCATCCCGTCTACACCGGGGTCGAGCGGGCCGTGTCGCAGGGAAGCCGCACGGAGCGCTTCGAGAGGCGCCGTGCCCGTAGCACCGTCGCGTAAGCCGAGCAGAAGAAGAGGAGACTCAAGAACACTGTGTTTTCGAATGACGAACTGAACGCATTCCTCGAGCAGGCCGAAGAGGCCGGCTTCGTCACCGAGCGCGAGCTCGTGGCGGTCGCAGCCGACCACGACCTCGACGACGACGACCTCGCCGCCGTGCGGGTCGAGCTGGAGGCCCGCGGCATCGAGATCCAGGCCGAGGAGGCCGAGCTCGAGCTGGACCTGGACATCGGCGTCGGCCGCCCCGACGGATGCCCTGACCATGTTCATGAACCAGATCGGCCGCCACCCGCTGCTCACCGCCGCGGAGGAGGTCGCGCTGGCCAAGCGCGTCGAGCGCGGCGACCGGGCGGCGAAGGAGCGGATGATCAACTCGAACCTCCGCCTCGTCGTCTCGATCGCGAAGCGCTACCAGGGGCACGACCTGCCGCTGCTGGACCTCGTCCAGGAGGGCGTGATCGGCCTCAACCGCGCGGTCGAGAAGTTCGACTGGCGCCGCGGCTACAAGTTCTCGACGTACGCGACCTGGTGGATTCGCCAGGCCTGCCAGCGTGCGATCTCGAACCAGTCGCGGACGATCCGGGTTCCCGCCCACGTCAACGAGCGCCAGGTGAAGCTCGGCCGCGCCCGCCGGCGCCTCGAGCTGGAGCTCGGACGCGAGCCGACCACGCAGGAGCTGGCCGACGCGGCAGGGCTCGAGCTCGTCCACGCCGAGGAGGCGCTCAGCGCCGTCTCGGTGTCGGCCTCGCTCAACCAGGCGGTCGGCAGCGACGGCGACGGCGAGCTCGGCGACCTGTTCGCCGATCCGTTCGCGGCCGATCCCGCGGAGGAGGCGGGCGACGCACTGCGGCGGCGCGAGATGCGGGCCAAGCTCAACACGCTCCCCGAGACCGAGCGGCGGATCCTCGAGCTCCGCTTCGGCTTCGACGGGCAGCAGGCCTCGCTGGAGGCGATCGGGCGAGAGCTCAAGATCTCCCGCGAGCGGGTGCGCCAGCTCGAGCGGGACGCGCTCGCGCGGCTCGCCGACGCGGCCTAGAGCCCGCGATCCAGAGCAGCGGGCCGGTCCGGTCGCCCATCAGGAAGATGGCGACCGGACCGGCGACGTCTCGCCCCGCTCGTAGCCCGGGCAGGTTCGGACGGGCTGCGGCGGGTACTTGGACACGATCGCGTCGTTGCGGCAGAGCAGGTAACGCTGGCCCAGGCGCCCGCGCACCTCGCGCGCGAAGCGACAGGAATGGCAGAGGCTAGAGTCGGCGGGGATGCGAATCTGCTCACTCTTACCGAGTGCGACGGAGATCATCGCGCAGCTCGGGCTCGTCGACGAGCTCGTCGGCGTCTCCGAGGAGTGCCGCCGGCCGTCGGAGGTGCTCGGCAAGCCGGTGGTGACGGCCGCGCGGATCGACCCGGCCTCGCTGACGAGCCTCGAGATCGACACGGCCGTGCGCGAGTCGGTCGCCGACGGCCGCTCGCTCTACTCCGTCGACGCGGAGCTGATCGCCGAGCTGGCGCCGGACCTGATCGTGACGCAGGACCTGTGTACGGTGTGCGCGGTCTCGAGCGGCGAGCTCGCGAAGGCCTCGCCGGTCGGAGCTGAAGTGCTCTCGCTCGACCCGCGGACGCTCGCCGAGGTCGCCGAGACGGTTCAGATCCTCGCGGCGAAGCTCGACCGGATCGAGCGCGGCGAGCAGATCGTGGCGGAGATGTGGGACGCGATCGAGCTCGCCTCGGCGGCGGTGAAAGGCCTGCCGCGGCGGCGCGTGTTCTTCGCCGAGTGGATCGAGCCGCCGTTCTGCGCCGGCCACTGGCTGCCGGAGATGATCCACCTCGCCGGCGGCACCGACGTCCTCGGCCGCCCGGGCCGCCCGTCCTACGCGGTGACCTGGGACGAGGTGATCGCAGAGAAGCCCGAGCTCGTCGTGATCGCTCCGTGCGGGTTCGGCGCCGAGGAGGCCGCCGAGCGCGCCGCCGGCCTGCGGCTCCCGTGTCCCGCAGTCGCGGTCGACGGCGACGGCTACTACTCACGGCCGGGGCCGCGGCTCGCCGACGGAGTCCGCCAGCTCGCCCATCTCTTCCACCCGGAGACCGCCCCGGATCCCGGCCTCACCTCGCTCCGACTGGCTACCCTTTGAGCATGTTCTCACTCTTCCGTGACAAGTCCGCGATGGTCGCGCCCGACGAGGCGCTGGCCGGTCGCGAGGAGCCGATGGAGGTGCCCGAGCTCCACGAGGTGCTCGGCACGCCGCTTCGGCCGCCCTTCCCCGAGGGCCTCGAGCAGGCGATCGTCGGGATGGGCTGTTTCTGGGGCGCCGAGCGCGTGTTCTGGCAGGCGCCGGGCGTCTACACCACCGCCGTCGGCTACGCGGGCGGCTACACGCCGAATCCGACCTACCAGGAGACCTGCACCGGCCGCACCGGTCACACCGAGGCCGTGCTCGTCGTCTTCGATCCCGCCGTGACGAGCTACGAGGAGATCCTGCGCCTCTTCTGGGAGGGGCACGATCCGACCCAGGGCTCGCGCCAGGGCAACGACGTCGGCACCCAGTACCGCTCCGCGCTGTACTGGACGACCGACGAGCAGAAGGCGATCGCCGAGCGCTCGCGCGACGCCTACCAGCAGGTGCTCACCGCGGAGGGCTACGGCCCGATCACGACCGAGCTCGCCCCCGCCGGCGAGTTCTACTACGCGGAGGACTACCACCAGCAGTACCTCGCGAAGAACCCGAACGGCTACTGCGGGCTCGGCGGCACCGGGGTCGCCTGCCCGATCGGGCTCGCCGCGGCCGGCTGATCTCTTAACCGACGCTTCACCTGCAGTCGGCCCGCGGCGCGCAAGGATGTGAGCTGTGCCCGCTCCGGGGTCGCTGCCGCCGAAACAACGGGTCCTGCTGGGGCTGCAATCCCTTCCCGCAGCCGCGACGATCACGTACGGCGCGCTCCTCGCGTTCGGGTTCGAACGCATTCTGGCGGCGGTGTACTCGAACAGCGACGCGGCGTCTCCCTCGGTCATCGCCCAGTGCCTCGGCACGCGCGACTGCGGCGGCGGCCGGGCCACGCTCGGGCACATCGGCTACTACACGACGCTCTGGTTCGACCTCCTCACCCGGTCGCTACCGTCCCACCGGCTCGTCTGGGAGGTGGGCCCGTACGCGCTGTCGGTGGCAGCGGCGCTCGTCCTCGGCTGGACGGTCCACCGGCTGGCGGGGGCGTGGGCGGGCACGTGCGCGGTCGCGATCGCCGCGGCTGCGAGCTCGGCGACGCTGTACGCGAATGTCGCGCAGGCGTTTCACGGCACGACCTGGTTCGTGACCGTCGTCCTCGGCGCGTTCGCGACATCCCGTGCTCGGCCTACCGCTCGGTGGACTGCCGGCCTGATCGCGGTCGTCGGCGTCCTCGCCGGGGCCAACCTCGCCTCGGATCCTCTCCTCGCGGTCGCGGGAGTCGCACCGCTCCTCTTGACGCCCGCTCTGCTGTGGCTGAGGAGCGGCAGGCTCCTGTACCGCAGGCTCCTGGCCGTCAGCGCCACGACCGCCGTGGTCACGGCGCTCACCGCCGTCGCCACGGAGCTGACCATGCGTTCGGCCGGCCTCTCGCCCGCGCCGATGGGGCTCGGCATCTCCACGAGCGGCGTGGATCGACGCGTCGCCACGCTCCTCGACGACATCGGCGCTCTCGCGGGCATCGGGCCGCTCGAGGGCGCGACGGGTGGTCGCCTCGCGCTGCGGCTCCTCGCCCTGACGCTCGTCCTGTCTGCGGTCGCGTTCGTGGTCAGCCGGGTGTTCGTCGCCCCGAAGCCGGGCGGCAGCGAGCCGAGCACCGTCCACGTCGTGTACTGGAGCACCTCCGCGCTCGTCCTCATCTTGGCGTTTCTGCTCGGCGGCGTGCCGCTCGGACCGGGGACACCGAGCTCGCGGTATCTCGTCGGAATCGCGTACGCCTGTGCGGCGGTTCTCCCGGTCGCCATGTGCCGTCCCGCCCGCGCCCGCGCGCTCGCCAGCCTCGCGGTCGCGACGTTTGCCGCGTTCAGCTGCGCCTCCCTCGTCGCCGGCGAGCTTCCCGCTCTCAAGGCTCACCTGCCCGTTGTCCGCTTTGGCCCGTCGATCGTCCGCGCACTCGAGAAGCTGGGCATCCACAGGGGCTATGCCGCGTACTGGAAGGCGGCCCCGCTCACCATGCAGAGCTCGGGTCGCGTGCTGGTTGCGCCCGTCCACGCATGCGATCACGGACGAGCGCTGTGCTCGTACCGGCTCAACTCGATCAGCACCTGGTACAAGCCGCGGGCGCACGGGCCGAGCTTCCTGCTCACCGAGTGGGCCACCGACGGCTTCGGTCGGGCCGTTCGCTCGCTCGGGCGTCCGCGCGCGACGCGGCGCTTCGGTTCGATGCAGCTCCTGATCTACCGAAGCGACATCTCGAGCCGTTTCATCAAGGGCTAGCCGTGGGGAGGCTCGCCCTTCTGACGTCGGCGCTCGTCCTGGCGGTGCCGGCGGCAGGAGGCGGCTTTCCGCACTTCGGGGCGGGGTGCACGCGCGACGACGTCGCCGTCGCCGGCACGACGGTGAGGGCCGAGCTCTGCCGGTCCGCGAGCGGCGGCCGCGCGGTCGTCGTTCTCCACGGCTGCGGCGGCTTCTCGACCTTCGACCACCGCCTCGCCGTCACGCTGCCGCAATACCGGATCTCGACGCTCGACGTCGACTACTTCGGCCCGACGCCACCACCGGGACGCAAGGGTTTCTGCGACGCGCACGGCGCCGGCGGGAACGCGTTTCCCACCTGGATCGACGTCGCGTCCGCGGCAGGCGCGAAGCTGCGCGCGACCCCCGGAATCGACCGCCGAGGCGTCGGCGTCGTCGGCTGGTCGCTCGGCGGCGCAGTCGCCCTCGCGGCCGCGGCGGGCGCGCCGGCAACGCGTCCGTTCGACGCGGTCGCCGGCTTCTCGACCGGATCATTCGAAGCGGCTGCCGTCGCGTCACACCTTCCGCCGACGATCCTCCTCTCGGGAGGAAGCACCGACGCGATCCCGCTCTCCGAGACGCTGCCGCTCTACGAGGCGCTGCGCCATGCCGGAGTTCCGTCCCAGCTCTTCGTCTACCCGCGCGGCTCGCACGACTGGCCCGGCCGCCAGGGCGAGCTCGGCATCGCCCACGCGGCGGCCTTCCTGCTTCGGTATCTCCACTGACGATGCCTCGGGCGGCGGCGCCGAATGCGCCGCCGCCCTTCTGCTGATCAGGCAGCCTCGAGCGCGACGTCCGCCTCGCTCAGGGCCTGATCCGCCTCGCTCGCGGGCGGCTCCGTGAGGATCAGCGCGATCACGGCTCCGGTCGCGGCGATGGCCGCGAGCGCGTAGAACGTGATCTGGAAGCCGTACGTGAGCGCGCCGGCGCTGAGCGCCGTCGAGCCGGCATGCGAGTTCACGTAGCGATCGGTGAAGGTGATCGCGATCGTGGTCGCAGCCGCGACGCCGATCGCGCCGCCGATCTGCTGGCTCGTGTTGATCAGCCCCGACGCGATGCCCGCCTCGGACTGCCTGACCCCGGTCAGCCCGCCGATCGACATCGGCACGAAGGCGAACGCGAGGCCGACGCCGCTGAGCAGGAACGCCGGGAAGAGATCCCAGAAGTAGTGCCCGTGCACCGGCAGGCGGGCGAAGAGCACCAATCCCGCAGCGGCCACGATCATTCCGGCCGGGAGAGTGCGACGGACGCCGTAGCGGGTCGTGAGCGCCTGCGCGACGCCGGAGAACACGATGATCGTGAGCGTGAGCGCGATGTAGGCGACGCCGGTCTGCAGCGCCGAGTAGTGCAGCACCTGCTGCATGTACAGCGTGAGCAGGAAGAACTGCGAGAACAACGCCGCCGAAAGCAGGAGCCCGCTGACGTTCGAGGCCGTGAGCGTCCGCAGCTTGAAGATCCCGAGCGGCAGCAGCGGTGCCTTGGAGCGGTACTCGATCCCGACGAACGCAAGGATGAGCGCAGCGGAGGCAACGAGCAGCCCGATCGTCCCCGCCGTCCCCCAGCCGTGCTGTGTGGCGCGGGTCATCGCGTACACGAGCAGCATCAGACCCGAGGTAATCGAGACGGCTCCCGCGGCGTCGAAGTGACGGTGCGCGAGCTGGGCGCGGCTCTCCGGCAGGAGGAACGGAGTCAGGCCGAGCACGACCAGGCCGGCCGGCACGTTGATGAAGAAGATCCAGGACCAGCTGAGCGCACTGGTGAGCGCTCCGCCGAGGAGCACGCCGGCGGCGGCGCCGCTACCCGACGCGGCTCCCCAGATCCCCAGCGCGAGGTTGCGCTCGCGACCCTCCGCGAACATCGTCATCAGGATCGAGAGCGCAGCCGGTGAGAGCAGTGCTGCGCCGATCCCCTGGAGCGAGCGGAACGCGATCAGCGAGCCTTCCGACCACGCGAGCCCGTTCAGCAGCGACGCCGTGGTGAAGATCACGACGCCGGCAACGAAGATGCGCCGGCGCCCGAGCAGGTCGGCGAGCCGGCCTCCGAGCAGGAGGAGTCCGCCGAAGAAGATCGCATAGGCAGTGATCACCCACTGCAGGCTGTCCTGACTGAAGTTCAGGTCGACCTTGATCGACGGGAGCGCAACGTTCACGATCGCCACGTCGAGCACGACCATGAACTGGGCAGCGACGATCACCGCCAGTGCAAACCATCGCTTTCGATTGTCAAGGGAAGTCATTTGCGCCTCCGATCGTTTAAGTCTTCGATGATGAAACCTATCAACGATCGACGCAGCTACGCTTATTCCCGATGAGCACACCCGCACCTGACCTCACACACCGCCCGCCTCCGCCGCCGCAGGAGATGCTCGACAACACGGCTGTCCTGCTCGCACGGCTCGGCACGGCGATCAAGAGCCAGGCCCTCGACGAGTTCGAGCAGGCCGGCTTCAGCATGTACCACTACAGCGTCCTCGCGGTCCTCGGCGAGGGCGACTCCTCCGCGCAGGCGAGCATCGCGCAGTGCCTGGGCCTCGACAGCAGCCAGCTCGTCGGCGTCCTCGACGCGCTCGAGGGCCAGGGGCTCGTCGAGCGAAGACGCGACCCGAACGACCGCCGCCGGCACGCCGTCAGCCTCACCGCCGACGGCAAGCGACAGCTGGTCCGGCTTCGCGCGATCGCGAAGGGGCTCGAGGAGAGCGTGCTAGGGCCGCTCGACGCGGGCTCACGCAAGACGTTGCACGAGTTGCTGGAGCAGATCGCCTCCGGCTACGACTGGAACGTCAAGCGCACCTAGGACGCCACCCGCTGATTGAACTCGCGGCCGGTCCGTCCTATTCTTGTCGAGCGGGCGAGAGCGACGGGGGGTTAGGTGGCTTGTGCGCCGGTCCGTTGCTGCGGCGGTTCTCCGACCTCTGAGCACGGGGCGTCGGCGTGACGCCTCGCTTCGACCAGGCGCCGCGGCTGACGCTGCTCGGCGCGTTCGACCTCTCGGTCGGCGGCGAGTCGATCCCCCTCCCGATGAACGGCCAGCGCGTGCTCGTGTTCCTCGCCCTGCACGGACGCTCGCTCCTGCGTCCATTCGTCGCCGGGTCGCTGTGGCTCGACTCGAGCGAGGACCGGGCGGCCGGCAGCCTTCGCTCGGCTCTCTGGCGGCTGAACCGGCGGCACCGCTTCGTCGAGACAGACGGCGAGCGGCTCCAGCTCTCCCCGGACGTGGCTGTCGACGTCGACGCTGCGGCCGCCGAGGCGCGGCGGCTCCTGGATCCGAACGAGACGGGTTGCCCTACCACCGACGGCATCCTGCTCAGGCGCGACCTGCTCCCGGACTGGTACGACGACTGGGTCGCGGTCGAGCGCGAGCGGTTCCGCCAGCTCCGCGTGCACGCGCTCGAGCGCCTCTGCGACCGGCTGGTGGACGCCGATCGCTTCGGCGAGGCGATCGAGGCCGGACTGGCCGCGATGAAGAGCGAGCCGCTGCGGGAGAGCGCGCACCGCGCCCTCGTCAGGGCGCACCTCGCCGAGGGGAACTGCAACGAGGCGATCGCGCAGTACCGGCGCTTCAAGCAGCTCTTGAACGATGAGCTCCGGCTCGCCCCGTCGCCGAAGATGGAAGCGCTGATCGCAGACGTCATGCGTGCTTGACGCCGCTCGCGTTATATCAGGCTACCTGATATAACGACCGGACACGCGAGCGACAAGGAGGACCACCTGTGGGATACGCCGAGCGCTGGACGACGGTCGACGTCGAGATCGACGACGGAATCGCCTGGGTCGAGCTGAACCGGCCCGAGAAGCGAAATGCGATGAACCCGACCCTCAACGCCGAGATGGTCGAGGTGCTCCTCGAGCTCGACGCCGACGACTCCTGCGGCGTGCTGGTCCTGACCGGCAAGGGCGACTCGTGGTCGGCCGGGATGGACTTGAAGGAGTACTTCCGCGAGGTCGACGCCTCGCCCGAGCACGTGCAGCGCCGGGTGCGCCGCGACGCCGCCTACTGGCAGTGGCGCCTGCTCCGCACCTACGCGAAGCCGACGATCGCGATGGTCAACGGCTGGTGCTTCGGCGGCGCCTTCACTCCACTCGTCGCCTGCGACCTCGCGATCGCCGCGGACGAGGCGACGTTCGGCCTCTCCGAGATCAACTGGGGCATCCCGCCCGGCAGCGTCGTCAACAAGGCGCTCTCCGACACCGTCGGCTCGCGGACGGGCCTGCTCTACGTGATGACCGGGCGTACCTTCGACGGGCAGCAGGCCGCTGCGATGGGGCTCGTCAACGCGAGCGTCCCGCGCGCCGAGCTCCGCGGCGAGGTCGAGTCGCTCGCGCGGGAGCTGCTCGCGAAGAACCCGGTCGTGCTGCGGGCGGCGAAGCTCGGCTTCAAGCACTGCGGCGCGATGAGCTGGGACCAGGCCGAGGACTATCTCTATGCAAAGGTCGAGCAGTCGCAGTTCCTCGACACCGAGCACGGCCGCGAGCAGGGGCTCGGGCAGTTCCTCGACGAGAAGCGGATCAAGCCGGGCCTGCAGACCTACGAGCGGTGAGCTCCGAGCCGCGGCTCAGCTATGTGATCGGCCGCCTCGACCGCGTCCTGCGCCGACGCCTCGGCGCGGCGGTCGAGCCGGCCGGGCTCACGCTGCCGGCCTACACCGCGCTCTCGGTGCTGCGCGCCCAGGACGGGCTCTCCAACGCACAGCTCGCCCGCCGCTCGCTGATCACGCCGCAGTCGATGAGCGAGGTGCTGGCCCTGCTCGTGGCGAAGGGCTACGTCAGCCGGCGTCCGACACCGGGCCGCGCGATCCGGATCGAGCTGACCACCTCGGGCGGCCGGGCGCTCGCGCGGTGCGACCGCGCCGTCGACGCCGTCGAGCGGGAGCTGCTCGCGGGCCTCGACGCAAGCGAGGCGGCGAGCCTGCGCAGCGCCCTGCTCCGGCTCGAGCCGGGCTAGACCGAGAAGAACGTGGTGTGGCCCGACCCCTGGAGCCGGATGTCGAAGCGGAGCCCGCCGTCCTCGGCGACCGCGACGAGCGTCGCCCGCGCGGCGTCGTCGAGACGCGAGAGCACCGGGTCGGCGGCGTTCGCCTCCTCCTCGTCGGGGAAGTAGATCCGCGTCACCGGCCGCTTGAGCAGCCCGCGCGCGAACACGCCGACCTCGAGGTGCGGCGCCTGCAGCCCGCCGTCCGGCCACGGCACCGGCCCGGGCTTGACGGTCACGAACTCGAAGCGCCGCCGTCCGACTGTGCCCGAGCGGCCGAAGCCGAGGAACCCGTCCTCGAGCGCGAGCTCGGCGCGGTCGTCGGCCGGATGGGCGTAGCGGCCGGCGGCGTTCGCCTGCCAGATCTCGATCATCCCGTCGGGCACCGGCTCGCCGGCGCCGTCGAACAGCGTGCCGCGGAGACGGATCGCGCGCGGGTCGGCCGGATCGACGAGCTCCGGCGTGATCAGCTCGCGGAGGAGGCCGATCGACAGGTACGGGCCGACGGTCTGCGACGGGGCGAGACCGAGCGGGCTCAGTCATCGTGTGGCTCCTCGAGCGGCGTCGCCTCGCGCCCGCCGAGCACGATGTCCCAGCGGTAGCCGAGCGCCCACTCCGGCTCGGTCAGCTCGAGGTCGAAGCGGCTGATCAGCCGCTCGCGGGCCGGCGGGTCCGCGGATCGAGTTGAAGATCGGGTCGTACTCGAACAGCGGGTCGCCGGGGAAGTACATCTGCGTCACGAGCCGCTCGGTGAATGCGCGCCCGAAGAGCGAGAAGTGGATGTGGTTCGGCCGCCACGCGTTGTGATGGTTCCTCCAGGGGTACGCGCCCGGCTTCACCGTCATGAAGCGGTACCAGCCGTCGTCGTCGGTGAGGCAGCGGCCCGCGCCGGAGAAGTTCGGGTCGAGCGGCGCGTCGTGCGTGTCGACCGCGTGCGTGTAGCGGCCGCGCGGCGTTCGCCTGCCAGATCTCGATCAGCTGGCCCGCGCAGCGGCCTGCCGTCGGAGCCGAGCACCCGGCCGCTGACGACGATCCGCTCGCCGAGCGGCTCGCCCGCGTGCTGGCGCGTGAGGTCGTGCGTCGAGCTCGCCGATCGCGGACTCGCCGTAGGCCGGCCCGGTCAGCTCGCGTCAGCGTCGCCGGGATGATCACGAGCGGCTCCTTCGGCGCCGCGCAGGCGCGTGCCCGACGTAGTCGGGGTAGTCGAACGGCGGGTCGACGCCGCGGCCGGTCGACGATCGACGACCTCCGGGAACGCGGGCTCAGCGGGCATGGCTCTCCTCCAGGCTGACGAGCGTAGGGAGCGGTGGTGACGGCGGCGACGTCGTCGAGCGTCGCGCCGTCGAGCAGCTCGGTCAGGTGCGAGCTGCCCGTCGCGGACGCCGGAACACCGAGAGCTCGGTCACGATCACGTCGACGGCGCCCGCCGCGGTCAGCGGGTACGTGCACTCGGCGACGACCTTCGGCTCGCCGCGCGACGAGGTCGCGGTCATCGTCACGATCACGCGGCGCGCACCGACGACGAGGTCCATCGCGCCGCCGACGCCGAGCACGTCCTTGCCCGGGCACGGCCCAGTTGGCGATGTCGCCGGCGGCGCTGACCTCGAGCGCACCGAGCACCGCGACGTCGATGTGGCCGCCGCGGATCATCGCGAAGCTCGTCGCGCTGTCGAAGTAGGACGCCCCGGCGAGCGCGGTCATCGGCTGCTTCGCGGCGTCGATCAGGTCGGGGTCGAGCTCGTCCGTCGCGCGGGCGCGGCCCGACGCCGAGCAGGCCGTTCTCGGTGTGGAGGAACGACCTCGCGTGTCGTCGCCGAGGAACCCGGGGATCAGGTTCGGGATGCCGATCCCGAGGTTGACGACCTCGCCCGGCTGGAGCTCGCGCGCCGCGCGCTCCGCGATCCGGAGCTTCGGATCGTCGCTCGCTCATCACGCGCTCCACCAGATAGTCGACGTAGAGGTGCGGCGTCACGACCGACTCCGGCTCGAGCTCGCCGACCGGCACGATCTCGCCGGCCTCGGCGATCGTGATCGTCGCCGCCGTCGCCATCAGCGGGTTGAAGTTCCGCGCCGTGCGCCGGTACCAGAGGTTGCCGAGCACGTCGGCGCGCGCCGCGTAGACGAGCGCGACGTCGGCGCGGATCGGCTCCTCGAGCACGTGGCGGACGCCGTCGATCACGCGCTCCTCCTTGCCCTCGGCGAGCAGCGTGCCCGCGCCGACCGGCGTGTAGAAGCCGCCGATCCCGGCGCCGCCCGCGCGGATCGCCTCCGCGAACGTGCCCTGCGGCACGAGCGTCGCCTCGATCTCGCCCTGCGTTCACCGCGGCGACCGCCTCGGGGTTCGAGGTGAAGTACGACGAGATCCCGCGCCGGATCCGTCCCTGCCGCAGCAGCTTGCCGAGCCCGCGCCCGGGCTCGCCGATGTTGTTCGAGACGATCGTCAGGTCGGTCGCGTCGGAGTGCTCGACGAGCGCGTCGATCAGCGTCAGCGGCGCGCCGACGAGGCCGAAGCCGCCCACCATCACGGTGTCGCCCGAGCGGATCGTGGGCGACCGCCTCCTCGGCGGTGATGACCGCGCTCGCCGTCACGGCTCATCGCCTCACCGGAACCGCCGGCCTAGAACGGGAAGTGCCGTGACCCGCTCTGCACCGTGACCCACCGCAGCTCGGTGAACTCGTCGACCACGGCGCGTGCCGCCGAAGCGGCCCGAAGCCGCAGTCCTTGACGCCGCCGAACGGCATCTGCGGCTCGTCGCCGACCGTCTGGTCGTTGACGTGGACGATGCCCGACGTCGATCTGCTGCGCCAGCTCGAGACCACGGTCGGCGTCCTGGGTGATGATCCCCGACGAGAGGCCGTAGCTCGTCGCGTTCGCGCGCTCGACCGCCTCCTCGGCGCTCGTCGACGATCTCGATCGACGCGACCGGGCCGAACGTCTCGACTCCGCGCGAACTCCGAGTCTTCCGGCACGTCGCTGAGCAGCGTCGCCTCGTAGCAGGGCCCGACCGACGTCGCCGCCGGCGAGCACCTTCGCCCCGCCGGTCGACCGCCTCGTGCGACGCGCGCCGCTGATCGCGTCGAGAGCGCCTGCTCGTTGATCAGCGGGCCGATGATCGTGTCGTGCTCGTTCGGGTCGCCGACCTTGAGCCCGCCCGTCTTCGCGACGAGCCTCTCGGTGAACTCGTCGGCGATCGACCGCTCGACGATGATCCTCCGCGCCGACATGCAGATCTGCCCCTGGTGGAGGAACGCGCCGAAGGCGGCGGCGTTCGACGGCGTAGTCGAGGTCGGCGTCGGCGAGGACGATCAGCGGGTTCGAGCCGCCGAGCTCGAGCACGACCCGCTTCAGCTGCCGCCCGCCGCCTCGGCGAGCCGGCGGCCGGTGCCGGTCGAGCCCGTGAAGTTGAGCCGGCGCACGTGCGGGTTCTCGACGAGCTCGTCGCCGACGCCCTGCGCCTCGCCGGGCGCGTGCGTGACGATGTTGAGCACGCCCGCCGGCAGGCCCGCCTCGGCGAAGATCTCGCCCCAGATCAGTCCCGCCGGAGACCGGCGACCACTCGGACGGCTTCAGGACGACGGTGTTGCCGAGCGCGAGCGGCGCCGTGATCGAGCGCAGCGAGAGGATCAGCGCGACGTTCCACGGCGCGATCGCGCCGACGACGCCGACCGGCTGGCGCAGGCCCATCGCGATCGCGCCCGGATGTCGGACGGGATCACCTCGCCGAGCGGCGCGTAGGCCGAGCGCGGCCGCCTGGCGCAGGAGCCCCGGCATGAAGTGCATCTGGAACATGCCGAAGCCGAACGTGCAGCCCGTCTCGCGCGCGAGCAGCGATCGACGATCTCGTCGCGCCGGCTCTCGAGGATGTCGGCCGCCTGGAGGAAGATCCCCTGGCGCACGGCCGGCGGCGTCTGCGCCCAGGCCGGGAGCGCCGCCGCCGCGGCCTCGATCGCGCGGCGCGCGTCCTCGCGCGTACCCGGCCGCGACGCTCGACGACGACCTCGCCCGTGAACGGGTCGCGGTCCTCGAAGGTGCGCGCCGCCGCTCGGCGGCGACCCACTCGCCGCCGATGAAGAGCTGGTTCGCGAGCGCTCTCCGTGATCTCCGTAGCCATCGCCTCCTTCTCGTCCCTTGTCGCGGTCAGCTGCTTCCGTTTACGGCCTGCCCCGGAGTGTTCGCGATACGTCAAGACACTGGTCTAGCTATGCGGGACATGCAAGTGCGGCGCAGAGGGCGGCCGGACTCCTGTCGCCTAGCAAACGGCGGCCAAATGCGTCTAACCGGCAGCACAGCGGTGCACGGTGTGACGGGAACGGGCGAGGGACGAGCAAGGGCGTGACTTCGACGCGAGACGTTCCGTCAGGTCGGTGACCGCGGTCCGCCGGGTCGATCGGCCACGTCGGAATCGCGGGTGGAGCTTGCCGCCCGAAGCTTGACTCCCGGTCACGGGCCGAATTACGGTCGCCCGGTCGCACCGCCCCCGGCAGTGCGGTCTCGAGCGCTTCGGCAACGCGAGCGACATAGCTCCTCTCGGGAGGTATTCGACGCGAGGAGGGCGCACTTGACGAGATCGTGATCTGAGGGGACGCGCGGCGTCCGCCGCCGTCGACACGTGGCTCAGTCCTACGAACCGAGAATCGAGGAGAGACTAGATGAGATCGACGAAGATCAAGATCGGTGTTGCGCTCGTGGCCAGTGCCGTCGCGGCGCTGATGGTGGCCACCTGGGCCACCGGCGCCGGCCAGCTGCGCCCGTCGGCTCCGGCACGGCGTCCGCGACGAAGAGCGTCGTGCGGCATGGGCAACGGCAAGAAGGCGACCGGCACGCCGATCAAGCTCGGCGGCATCGACATGCTGATCCCGGGCGTCGACTTCACGACGATCGGCAAGGTCGCCAACGACTACTTCCAGTGCGTGAACGACAACGGCGGCATCAACGGCCGCCCGATCAGCTACACGCTCTACAACGAGCAGCTCAACCCGGCGCAGGAGGCCGCGCTCGCGCGGAAGCTGATCGAGAGCGACAAGGTCGTCGGCGTCGTCGGCAACACGAGCTTCGCCGAGTGCGGCACGAACTGGAAGTACTACAAGAGCAAGGGCTACGTGGTGATCGGCGCCGGCGTCCAGGCCGAGTGCTACAGCACCCCGTCCTTCGCCGAGGTGAACACGGGCCCGCGCTACAGCAACGTCGGCGCGGCGCAGGCGCTCGTCAAGGCCGGTGCCAAGAAGATCGCAGTCGCCTCGCCTGACACGATCTCGGCGTACGCGGACGGCGGCGTGGCGCTGGTCGCCAAGGCGGCCGGCATCCCGGTCAAGATCTTCCCGACCCACCTGCCGGTCACCGATGCGACCTCGCAGCTGCTCCAGATGTACCAGTTCGCCGGTGACGGCGGCGGCATCATCCTCGACTTCACCCCGGACACGGCCCCGGCGTTCATGAAGGCCGCCGAGGCGCAGGGCATCGTCGACAAGGTGAAGTGGGGCTCGTCGACCCCGATCGCGAACACGTTCATGTCGAGCCAGTTCTCGCCGGCGTTCGACGGGCATCTCTGGATCGACAACGAGTTCGCCAACGTCGACCCGAGCGTCGGTCCCGACTCGGCGCTGATGTTCCAGATCCTGAAGAAGTACTCCCCGACGATCGCCCCGCAGGCGTTCGCCCAGATGGGCTTCCTGGCCGGGAAGTTCGCGACCAACGCCCTGCTGAGCGTCAAGGGCGCCGGTCACCGCGAAGTCGTACAACGCGGCGGTCAAGGCGCCTGAAGAACCAGAAGACGGACATGCTCTGCAAGCCGTTCTACGTCTGGAACGCTCCCGTACCACATCCCGAACAACACGAACATCATCGTCGACTACAAGAGCGGCGAGCGTCGTCGTGAGGACGGGCTGCACGAACTTCGCTCCGGTCGACCCGTCGATCGCCCAGACGCGTGTCTGGGAGAAGAAGTACAACCTCAACACCGGCAAGTAACGGAGCGACGTAGAGCACATGACGATCAGGGCGGCCCGAGGCTTCGATGACTGACGTCCTCGCGTTCAGCGTGTTCGGCGTGGACTGGCAGTTCCTCAAGCCGTTCATCGTGATCGGCCTGGCGTTCGGGGGCGTGTACGCGCTCTCGGGCGTCGGGCTGGTCGTGCTGTACCGGGCCACCGGGGTGCTGAACCTCGCGTTCGGCGCCATCGGGGCCGCGGGCGCCCTGATCGCCTACTACCTGCTCAACCACACGAGCTGCCCGCAGTGGCTCGCCTTCACGGTCTGCGTCGCGTTCGGCGGGGTCGTCAACCTTGCCTACGGCATGGTGTTCGGCCCCGCCTTCGCGCGGCGCGACCCGCTCGTGAAGATGATGGGGACGCTCGGGCTCGCCCTGATCCTGCTCGGCCTGATGGCGTGGCGGGCGCCGGCCGGCGGCGCCTTCGCGCGCTTCCTGCCGCTGCCGAGCTCCAACCACCACTACGACATCTTCGGCACGAACGTGAGCCTGACGCAGATCATCTCGATCGTGCTCGCGTTCGCGATCACGGCCGCGGCCAGCGTCTTCCTGCGCGTGACGAAGCTCGGCACGGCGATGCGGGCGCTCGCGAACGACCGCGAGGTGACCGCGACCCTCGGCGTCCCGGTGCGCAGGGTCGAGGCGGCGGCCTGGTTCGGCTCGGGGATCGCCTGCGGCCTGGCCGGGCTCCTGCTCCCCGACCTGCTCACCTCGCTCGACTACTCGGCCCTGACGTTCCTCGTCATCTCCTCGCTCGCGGCGGCCCTGATCGGCCGGCTGCGCTCGCTGTGGGTGACGCTGTTCGGCGGCCTCGCCGTCGGGCTCGCCGAGTCGGTGCTCGCCCCGTACGCCAGTCGTCTCGGCGTACCGGTCGGCCGCGCCGTTCGTGCTCGCGATCGTCGCGCTCCTCTATCTCTCGCGACGGCGCGTGGTCACGCATCTCGCGCGCGACGAACTGAGCCTGTGACCGCCGCACCGGCACCCAGCCAACGGCACCGCGCCGAGGCGCGCATGGCCCGGCCGTCGAGCGGGGCGTCGCCGTCCGCGCCGCGGTCATCCTCGGCCTGTTCCTCATCGCCCTCTTCGTCCTGCCGAACATGGTCGGCGCCGACTGGATCACGACCTTCACGAGCGTCGCGATCTACTCGGTCGTCGCGCTCGGCTTCGGCGTCCTCTACGGCCGCGTCGGGATGATCTCGCTCGGCCAGATCGCGCTGCTGACGATCGGCTGCTGGATCGGCGCGCGCTTCGCGTACGCGACGGCGCTCCCGTTCCCGGTGCTCCTGCTCATCGCCGGCGGGATCACGTGCGCGATCGGCACGCTGGTCGGGCTGCCGGCGCTCCGCCTCTCGGGCCTGTACCTCGCGCTGATCACGCTGATGTTCGCCGGCGCGACGACGATCGTCCTGTCGGTGCACGACTTCCCGAACGGCGGCGGCGGGTTCTCGGGCCGAGCGGCGACCGGTGCCCTGACGACGAGCACGCCGCCGGTGCGGAGGCCGTCCTGGGCGGTCACGGACGTCGCGTTCTACCGCTACACCGTGATCGTCTGCGCGATCCTGTTCCTGCTCGTCCTGCGTCCACGTCGCAGGCAAGCCGGGCCGCGCGTGGGCGTCGATCCGCGAGAGCGAGCCGGCCGCGCTCGCCGCGGGCGTGAACATCACGGTCTACAAGCTCTGGGCGTTCGCCCTCGCGTCGTTCATCACCGGCGTCGCCGGCTGCCTGCTCGCGGCGCAGGTCGGAGTGCCACGCGCGATCACCTTCCAGACGCAGGACTCGCTGACGCTCGGCGCGACCGCGCTGATCGGCGGCATCTTCAGCATCTGGGGCGCGATCGTCGCCGGGATCTTCAGCCAGCTGCTGCCGTTCCTCTTCCAGGCGCAGTGGGGACTGAACCCGAACTTCCTCCTGATCCTCTTCGGCGTCGGCCTGCTCCAGGTGCTGTTGACGGCACCCGGCGGGATCGTGCAACAGCTCCCGAAGGACCTCGCCAACCTCGGCCGGCTCGCGGCCCGCCGTGCGCGGGCGCTCGCGAGCGGGGACAAGCCGACCGAATGATCGAGGTCAAGGACCTCACCGTTCGCTTCGCCGGCGTCACGCCGATCGACGACGTGAGCGTCACCTTCCCCGGCGGGACCTGCGGGCTGATCGGCCCGAACGGCGCGGGCAAGACGACCTTCTTCAACGTCCTCAGCGGCTTCGTCAAGCCCGGCCGCCGGCTCGATCTCGGCCTTCGGCGAGAACCTGCTCAAGCTGGCCGACTACAAGCGCGCCCGCTGGGGGCTCCGTCGCACGTTCCAGACGGAGATGGCGATCGAGCAGCTCTCGGTGTTCGACAACGTGGCGATGATCCACGAGCACTCCGGGGCCGGGCGCGGCTCGCGGCAGGCCGATGTCGTCGCCGCGATCGAGTTCGTCGGCCTCGAGGTCTCGCCGAAGGACAAGGTCGGCGGGCTCGGCGCGCGCGAGCGGCGCCTCGTCGAGGTCGCGCGCGCCGTCGTCGGCAAGCCTCGCGTCGTCCTGCTCGACGAGCCCGCCGCCGGCCTCCCCGACGAGGAGACCGAGCATCTCAGCAAGGTGATCCAGTCGATCCCGGACAAGTTCGGCGCGCTCGTGATCCTCGTCGATCACGACATGAGCCTCGTCTCGGCGTGCTGCGAGACGACCGCGGTGCTGGACTTCGGGAAGCTGATCGCGTCCGGGCCGACCGCCGAGGTGCTGCGGAACGAGCACGTGATGCGCGCCTACCTCGGCACGGAGGAGGAGCTGTGAGCGAGCCCGGGCTCCGCCTCGAGGAGCTCTGCGTCGCCCGCGGCGGGCGGACGGTCGTCCAGGACGTCACGCTCGAGATCCCGCCCGGCCAGGTGACGACGCTGCTCGGCGCGAACGGCGCCGGCAAGTCGAGCCTCGTGCTCGCCGTCGGCGGGCTCCTGCGGACGACCGGGGGCACGGTCGCGCTCGGCGAGCGCAACATCACGGGCATCCGCCCCGAGCAGGTGCGCGCCGCAGGCGTGGCGATCGTCCCCGAGGGACGCCGCCTCCTCCCGAATCTCACGGTGCGCGACAACCTCCGGGTCGCGACCTACGCGCTCAGCCGCGCGGACGCGACTACGGGCACGGCCTATGCGCTCGAGCTCTTCCCGGAGCTCGACAAGCGCATGGACGCGGAGGCCCGCCTGCTCTCGGGCGGCGAGCAGCAGATGCTCGTCCTCGCGCAGGCCCTCGTCTCGCACCCGAGGATCCTGCTCGTCGACGAGCTCTCCCTCGGCCTCGCCCCCGTCGTCGTGAAGCGCCTCGTGCCGACGCTCGAGGCCGTCGCGGCGAACGGCGTCGGCGTGCTCCTGATCGAGCAGTTCGCCCACGTCGCGCTCGCGCTGGCGCAGACCGCCTACGTGATCGAGGGCGGCAAGATCCGCTACTCCGGCCCGGCGCAGAAGCTGAAGGACGAGCCCGAGCTGCTCCGCTCCGCGTACCTCCTCCGCGACCAGGCCGCGGGCGCGGAGCTCAAGCCCGGGAGCTAGCGCCGCTCAGCTCGAGCTTGGTCGTCGGAGGAGCTGCCGCCGCGCCCCATCCGCCCATCTCCAGAAGAGCGAGAAAACAAGCCATACCGTCCCCCACACGGTAAAGAACGCGAGGACGACCAGACCGCCGCCGAAGACGAAGCTGAAGATGAGCGCGAAAGCGATGTAGCTAGCGACGACGATCGAACGCCAGATCACGATAACGGCACGTTAGCCCAATAGGCGTCACGCCCAATGCTCCTACCGTGATCTTCATCAGGGAACGAGCACGGCGCGGCCCGTGACCTCGCCGGCGCGAAGCTTCGCGAGCACGTCGTTGACGGAGTCGAGCGGGTGCACCTCGGTCTTCAGCACGATCCGGCCCGCGGCGTGGAGCTGCAGCAGCTCCCAGAGGTCGATCCAGGTGCCGACGAGGTTGCCGACGACTGCGTGCTCGTTGCCGACGAACGCCCCCGACGGGACCGAGACCGTGCCGCCGTAGCCGATCACCGAGTACGTGCCGCCGCGCGCGAGCATCGCGACCGAGTCGCTGTGCGACTGGTCCGTGCCGACGAAGTCGAAGACGAGGTCGGCGCCGTTCCCGCCGGTCAGCTCGCGCACCGTGTCGACCGGCGCGCTCCCGTCGATCACCTCGCCGGCGCCGAGCTCCGCCGCGAGCCGGCGCCGGCGCGGGTCGGTGTCCACGGCGACCACCGAGCTCGAGCCGAGCTCGCGGATCAGCTGCAGCGCGATGTGGCCGACCCCGCCCACGCCGATCACCACCGCCGTCGTGCCGGGCACGGCGAGGTGCGCCTGGCGACGGACCGCGTGGTAGGCGGTCAGCCCCGCGTCGGCGTGCGGCGCGACCTCCACGGGCTCGACGCCGTCAGGGAGCCTGAGCAGCGAGCGCTCGGAGACGAGCACGAAGTCGGCGAAGCCGCCGTCGAGCGAGAGACCGGTGAACTCGTGGCGTACGCAGTGCATGTCGTTGCCGCGACGGCACGGGACGCAGAGGCCGCAGCTGTAGGGCGGATAGACGAGGACGGCGTCGCCCTTCGCGACCGTCGTCACGCCGTCGCCGACCTCCTCGACCCAACCGGCGTTCTCGTGGCCGAGCACGCGCGGCAGGGAGACGCCTGCGAACTCCATCAGGCCCTCCATCGCGTGCAGGTCGGTCGCGCAGACCCCCGCGCCGCCGACCTTGACCAGCACATCCGTCGCCCGCGCGAGCTCCGGCACCGGCCGGTCGACCAGCTCGAGCGGGCGGTGGTACTCGCGCAGCAGTGCCGCTTTCATGACCCTCCTTCGTCGAGCGCGTCGACGAGCTCGCGCAGGTACTCGAGGTGGCGGCGCATCGCGCGCTCCGCCGCCGCCGGCCGGCGCAGCCTGACGGCGCGCTCGATCTCGCCGTGCTGGCTCAGGATCGCCTCGCCGTCGATCGAGCCGCCGATCGTGTCGATCAGCGAGGGCTGGAGCACGTCGAGCGTCCAGCTCGTGAACGCGCGCAGGATCTCGTTCCCCGCCGTCGCGGCGATCACACGGTGGAAGCGCGTGTCGGCGACCCGAAATGGCTCGGCGGCGGGATGGTTCCCCTCCGCCTCGGCGATCGCGGCCTGGAGCTCCTTCGCCGTCTGCACTGTCGCGTTCCGCGCGGCGAGCCCGGCGAGCGGCACCTCGAGGGAGACGCGCGCGTCGAGCAGCTCGTGCAGCGAGACGGTGTCGGTCTCGAGCATCGCCGCGATCGACGCGCTGACGTTGCGGCCCATCCCCTCGTTCTCGGTGCTGTCGACGAAGATGCCGCCGCCCGGTCCCTGCGAGGCGCGGACGAGGTGCGCGCCGGCCAGCAGCCGCAGCCCCTCGCGGAGGGTGGGCCGGCTGACCCCGAACTCCGCCGCCAGCTCCTGCTCCGTGCCGAGGCGCTCGCCCGGGCCGAGGCCGCGGGCCGAGACGTAGCGGCGGATCTCGAACGCGACCTGCTCGCTCGCGTCGCGCCGCTCGGAGCCGAACCGCTGCGTCACGGCGCGAAGCTCTCGTCCGGGGCCACCGCGACCTCGAGCAGGAGCGGCTCGTCGCGCCCGCCGAGCCCCGGCAGCACCTCGTCGAAGACCTCGAGCAGCTCGCCGTGCTCGGAGACGGTGCGCGCGGGACAGCCGAACGCGCGGGCGAGGCCGGCGACGTCGACGCCGAACGCCGGCCAGGGCGCGGCGCCGCCGTGCTGCTCGACGAGCCGGTCCATGATCGCGTAGCCGCCGTTGGAGAGGATCACGAAGAGCGCGCCGGCCCGGTAGTGCGCGGCGCTCCAGAGCGCCTGGATCCCGTAGAGCGACGAGCCGTCGCCGACGATCGCGAGCACGGGCCGCTCCGGCAGCGCCAGCCGCAGGCCGGTCGCGGCGGGGAGCGCGAAGCCGAGCCCGCCCATCGCGGGGCTGATCGAGCCGAGCGGCTCGCGGGCGGGCAGGCGCACGAGCAGCTCGGGCCTGCTCGACGGCGACTCCTCGATCACGATCGCGTCGCGCGGTGCCCGCTCGGCGATCGCCGCGAGGACGTGGCCCGCGCGCAGCGGCTCGCCCGCCGCGGGGGGCGCAGGCGGCGCCGGTCGCTCGAACGGCCCGGGGCGCGGGCCCTCGCGCACGGGGACCAGGCGCGCGAGCTCCGCACAGATCGCACCGGGATCGGCGAGCACGGCGAGCTCGGCCGCGCTCCGGTGCACCTCGGCCCGGTCGCTGCTCACCATCGCCACCCGCGTGCCCTCCGCGACGAACGGGCCCTCGTTGTACGGGTACTGCCGGAAGACGGGCGCACCGACGGCGAGCACGAAGTCGTGGACGGCGAGCGCCTCGCGCAGCCGGGTGCGGTCGGCCGGAAGGTGGCCGGCGAAGAGTGCGTGATCCTGCGGGAACCCCGCCCGCGAGCTGAACGACTCCTGCCAGACCGGGCACCCGAGCCGCTCGGCCAGAGTCACGAGCGCCTGCCAGGTCTCGGGATCGTCGGTGCCTGCGCCGACGACGATCGCAGGCCGCTTCGCCTCGGCGATCAGCGCTGCGAGCTCTGCGACGACGGCAGGATCCGCCGCCCGGGCGCGGACGACGCGGCCCGCGGCGGCGCGCGGATCGGCCGGGCTCGCCTCGGCGGCCCAGTCGTCCATCGGCACGATCACGAGCGCAGGCCCGCCGGCGGTGGCCGCCTCGTGGTAGGCGCGCGCGATCGCCCCGGGCACGTCCTGCGCCCGCACGGGCTCGTCGACCCAGACCGGATACTCGCCCGCGAGCCCCCGCAGCTTGCCGGCGAGGAACGGCTCGGTGGCCAGGTGCCGCCGGTCCTGCTGGCCGACGACGACGACGAGCGGTGCGCGGTTGACCCGCGCGGTCGCGAGAGCGCCGACCGCGTTCCCGAGCCCCGCGGTCGTGTGCAGGATCGCGAGCGCGGGCTCGCCGCGGCCGATCGCGAAGCCGGTCGCCATCCCGACCACGGAGCTCTCGTGGAGCCCGAGCACGAAGCGGAGATCGTCCGGGAGGTCGGCGAGGAGCGAGATCTCCGTCGAGCCCGGATTCGCGAACAGCGAGGTCAGCCCGTACTCGCGGAGGACGTCGAACGTCGCGTCGCGGACCGACTGCGGAGCCACGCGCGCAGCTTATACGCAAATGATTTGATTTTTCCGTCGCCGGGCGGGACGATGGCCGTCGTGAAGGTCACTGTCGTCGGGGGAGCAGGAGGCGTCGGCGCGTCCACCGCATTCAACCTCGCGCTGCTGCGCGGCGGCCACGAGCTCGTGCTCGTCGACGCGCGCCCGGAGATGATCACCTCGCACGTGATGGACCTCGAGCAGGTGCTCGAGCTGTCGCCGGGCTCCTCGATTCGCGGCGGCGACGCGGGCGACGTCCTCGGACTCCGAGGTGGTCGTGCTGATCTCGGCGACCCCGCTCACCGCCGGCACGCCGCGGATCGAGTACCTGACCGGGAACGCACGGATCGCCGACGAGCTCGCCGACGCGCTCCCGGACGGCTGGCCGGGCTCGCTCGTCGTCGTCACGAACCCCGTCGACCCGCTCGTGACGCGGCTGCAGCGGCGGACGGGGATCGACCGCCGCCGCGTCCTCGGCTACACGATCAACGACAGCCTGCGCCTGCGCACCGGCTTCGCGAAGGCGCTCGGCGTCCCGCCCGGAAGCGTCGAGGCCTGGGTGGTCGGCGAGCACGGCGAGCAGAGCGTGCCGCTGTTTCGCCGCGTCACCGTGAACGGCGAGCACATCGACCCCACCCCCGCCCAGGCCGCCGCCGCAGAGGGCTACTTCCGTAGCTGGTACCCGATCCACGTCGGGCTCGACTCGGGGCGCTCGTCGACCTGGACCTCGGGCCTCGGCGTCGCGCGGATGGTGAGCGCGCTCGACGGTGCCGGCGAGCTGTGGCCCGCCTCGCTCGTGCTCGAGGGCGAGTACGGGATCGAGGGCGTCGCGGTCAGCGTGCCGGTCACGATCGGCCGCGGCGGCGCCGAGGAGATCCACGAGTGGGAGCTCGACCCCGCGGAGCTCGAAGGGCTGCGCGCGTCGGCCGAGTTCGTCCGCGCCGCCGTCGAGAGCATCTGAGGCGCTGTGCCAATAGTTGGGACAAAGGCGCTAGGATCGGGACATGGCGTCCACGGCAGGCACCACGGGCACCTCTCAGTCGCTGGAACGCGGGCTCGCGATCCTCTCGTCGTTCCACTCCGACCGCCCGCTGATCGGCGTCAGTGAGCTCTCGCGTGAGCTGACGCTGAGCCGGAGCACCGCGCACCGCTACATCTCGACGCTCGCCCGGCTCGGCTATTTGCAGCAGGATCCCGACTCCAAGCGCTACCGGCTCGGCCCCAAGGTGCTCGACCTCGGCTTCTCGGCGATCAACTCGATGGACCTGCGCGAGATCGCCGCGCCGCACCTGCGCCAGCTCAGCGACAAGACGGGCTACACGGTAAACCTCGCGATCCTCGACGGGATCGACGTCGTCTACATCGAGCGCTGCCGGACGGCGCGTCCCGGCCAGTGGGAGATCGACCTCAACCTCCACGTCGGTGCGCGGCTGCCGACCTACTGCACCGCGATGGGGAAGGCGATCCTCGCGTTCGTGCCCGAGGAGCGCTGCGAGGAGATCATCGCGCTGATCGACTTCGCGCCGCGCGGGCCGAACACGATCACCGACCCGCAGGCGTTCCGCGAGGAGCTGGCGCGGATCCGGGTGTCGGGGATCGCGGTCAACAACGAGGAGCTCGCCTACGGGCTGCGCTCGATCGCCGCGCCCATCCACGCGCACTCCGGCGAGGTCGTCTCCGCTCTGAACCTGGCCGTCCACCGCACGATGGTCTCGATGGACGAGCTGATCGCCCGGCTCGGCCCCGCCGTGACCCAGGCCGCGCACGACATCTCGCTCGGCATGGGACACCGGCTCGCACCGGGCTGATCCGTAGTTTTCCGCAAGCCGAATCCACGGATCCACCGTCACCGCAGGCGCGCCTCCGGCTCAGACTTGACGGATGGCCGGACGCCGCAAGCAGCACACGATCGAGACCGGAGACTGGCCGGAGCGCGAAGGGCGCAAGCGGGCGCTCGTCGAGAACCCCGACGGCGCGCAGCTCTGGGCCTACGCCGAAGCGCTGCGCGAGGCAGGCTACGAGGTCGCCACGTGCACGGGCGAGCACCCGGACGGCGAGAGCCAGTGCCCGCTGATCGAGACCGGACGCTGCGGGCTCGTGGAGGGCGCAGACGTCGTCGTCTCGACCTGCTCTATCGCCCGGGGCGAGAAGCTGCTCGCGATCCTCGGCTCGAAGGGCTCGACGCCGATCGTGTTCGAGGCCCCGGCGCCGGACTTCGAGCGGTACGCACACCTGGCGGAGAACGCGACGCTGATCGCGACGCCGGTGACGGAGCAAGCGCTGCTCGACGCTGTGGCGCAGGCCCAGCACGCACCCGATTGACGCACTCCCGGCGCCTCAATAGAGTCGGACCGTGGTGGCTCTGAGGACCCTCGACGAGCGCCGCGCCGCGGCCCTGGAGACGATCTGCGAGCTGATCGTGCCCGGTTCGAGCCGGGTCGGCTCCGTCGTCTACGTCGACGCGATGCTCGGGGGGATGCCGCCCCACATGCGTGACTTCGCGCTGGCCGCGATCGACGCGCTCGCGCCCGCCGCCGGGGCCGGTGCGGACGCACTCGCCGAGCAGGCGCGGACGCCCGAGTTCGGCTTCATCCGCGCGCTCGCGTGCGAGGCGTACTACAGCGACTTCGTCGCGCCGGGGAGCGAGGGCCCTGGCGCGTGGACCGAGATCGACTTCAACTCGCCGCTCGCGACGCGCCTGGACAAGGACTGGTCCTATATGGGGATCGCGTGAGGTCCGACTTCGAGGTCGTGGTCGTGGGCTCGGGCGCGGGCGGCGGCGTCGTCGCGGGCGAGCTCGCCCAGCGCGGCCGCGACGTGCTCCTGCTCGAGGTCGGGCCCCACCTCACCGCCGCGGACTTCACACGCTGGGAGGCGAAGGCGACGCACGACATGTGGTGGCCGCTGCGGCTCTCACCGCTGCCCGGCGGCGAGATGTTCGCGTTCCTCGCCGGCCGCTGCGTCGGCGGCACGACCACCGTCAACACGAAGGTCGCGCTGCGCGCGCACGAGCGAGACGTCGCGAAGTGGCACCCGGCCAGCGGCCTCACGACCGAGCGCGGCGAGCCCTTCACCACGGCGGATCTTGCGCCCTGGTACGACCGCGTCGAGCGGGTGCTGGGCGTCCGCGAGCGGACCGACTGGCCGAAGAGCGTCCACACGGTCGAGGCGGGCTTCCGCGCGCTCGGCGCCGACCTCGAGCCGGTCACCTCCTACACCGACGCCAACTGCATGCGCTGCGGCTCCTGCCTCCAGGGCTGCCCGACGAACGCGGGCAAGTCGACGATGAACACCTACATCCACGACGCGTGGGCGCGCGGCCTGCTCGAGCTCCGTGCCAACGCCGCCGTGGAGCGGGTGCTGATCGAGGACGGCGCCGCGACCGGGATCGAGTACGTCGACGAGGCGGGTGAGCGGCACACGGTCCGCGCGGGCGCGGTCGTCGTCGCGGCGGGGACGCTGAACACGCCGCAGCTCCTGATCCGCTCCGGAGTCGACGGCCCGGCGGTCGGCCGGAACCTCGGCCTCCACCCCGTCCGGCTCGTCTACGGGCTCTTCGACGAGCCGCAGGACGCGCACATGGTCTATCCGATCACGGCCCACTGCATGGAGCACCAGCGCGACGAGGACGGCGGCTACGTGATCGAGGCGACGACGATCCAGGACCCGATCTCCTTCGCGACGACCCTCTGCGACGAGACCGGCCCGCTCTGGGGGCCGAAGCTCGCGGAAGCCGTGCGCGGGTTCCGGCGCTGGATCGGGGTGCTCGCGATGGTGACCGACGAGAACAACGCGGCGGTCGTCGTGGACGAGAACGGCGACGAGCGGTTCGACATCGACTTCCAGCCGATCGAGCTCGAGCGGATCGACAATGCGCTGCGCTTCAGCCGCGAGGTGCTCGAGGCGGCCGGCGCGACGCAGATCGCGTGGAGCGGCCTCGCCTCGACGCACGTCCAGGGCAGCTGCCGGATGGGCGACGACCCGGCCCGCTCGGTCGTCGACCGCAACTGCGAGTCGCACGACGTGAAGCGACTCTTCGTCGGCGACGGCTCCCTCGTCCCCAGCACGCTGTCCGTGAACCCGTCGCTGACGATCATGGCGCTGGCGACGCGGCTCGCCGACCACCTCGACCGCGATCCGAACGGCTACCTCGCGGCCTCGGCGTAACGGCATGATCCAGGGCGAGGTGATCTGGGCGCCGCCTGCGGACTGGCGCGAACGGTTCGAGATGGGCCGGTACGTCGAGTGGCTGCGCACCGAGCGCGGGCTCGACTTCGCGGGCTACGACGAGCTCTGCCGCTGGTCGGTGACCGATCTCGAGGGCTTCTGGGCCTCGATCTGGGACTACTTCGGGGTCCAGGCGCACACGCCGTACGAGCGGGTGCTCGGCTCGCGCGAGATGCCCGGCGCGGAGTGGTTCCCGGGCGCGACGCTGAACTACGCCGAGCACATGCTCGGACGCGACGAGGATCTCGACACCGTCGCGATCGTCGCCCACTCCCAGACGCGCGAACCGCGCGAGCTCACGTTCGGCGAGCTCCGCGAGCAGGTGGCACGCGCGCGCGCCGGCCTGCAGCGGCTCGGAGTCGGCCCGGGCGACCGCGTCGTCGCCTACCTCCCGAACATCCCCGAGACGCTGGTCGCCTTCCTCGCGACCGCGAGCCTCGGCGCGATCTGGGCGACGTGCCCGCCGGAGTTCGGGGTCCGCAGCGTCGTCGACCGGCTCGGCCAGCTCGAGCCGAAGGTGCTGCTCGCGGTCGAGCGGCTACGTCTACGGGGAGAAGCTGATCGACCGCGGCGAGAACGTCGCCGCGATCCGCGAGCGGCTGCCCTCGCTGGAGACGGTCGTCGAGGTCCCCTACGCCGGCGAACGCGATCCCCGGCGCGATCCCTGGGAGGAGCTCCTCGGCGAGCCCGGGCCGCTCGAGTTCGACCCGGTGCCGTTCGCGCACCCGCTCTACGTCCTCTTCTCCTCCGGCACGACCGGGCTGCCGAAGGCGATCGTGCACGGCCACGGCGGGATCCTGCTCGAGCACCTGAAGAACCTCGGCCTCGCCTGGGACGTGCGGCCGGGCGACCGGCTCCAGTGGTTCACGACGACCGCCTGGATGATGTGGAACGCGCTCGTCTCGACGCTGCTCCTGCGGGCGTCGATCGTGATGCTCGACGGCAATCCCGGCTATCCCGACCTCGGCCACGCAGTGGCAGCTGGCCGAGGAGACGCGACCGACGCTGATGGGGATCAGCCCCGCGTTCGCGCTCGCGTGCCGCAAGGCGGGGATCGAGCCGGGCCGCCAGTACGACCTCTCGTCGCTCCGGTCGCTCACGGTCGCCGGCTCGCCGCTCCCGGTGGACGGCTTCGAGTGGATCTACGAGCAGGTCGACAGGAGCGTGCTGCTGATCAACGGCAGCGGCGGCACCGACGTCTGCTCCGGGATCGTCCAGGGCTGCCCGCTGCTGCCCGTGTATGCGGGCGAGATCGCCGGGCCGCTGCCTCGGCGTCGACGTGGCGGCCTTCGACGAGCACGGCAAGGCGGTCGTCGGCGAGCTGGGCGAGCTCGTGATCCGCCAGCCGATGCCCTCGATGGCGGTCTCGTTCTGGAACGACCCCGACGACGAGCGCTACCGCGCCGCCTACTTCGACCACTACCCCGGCGATCTGGCGGCACGGCGACTGGATCATGTTCACCGAGCGCGGCAGCTGCGATCATCACCGGCCGCTCCGACGCGACGCTCAACCGCGGCGGCGTCCGGCTCGGCACGAGCGAGTTCTACTCGGCGCTCGAGGAGCTCGACGAGGTGGTCGACAGCCTCGTCGTCCATCTCGAGGAGGCGGACGAGCTGATCCTCTTCGTCGTCCTGCGAGACGGCCTCGAGCTCGACGACGCCCTGCGCAAGCGCATCGCAGGCGCGCTCCGCGACGCGCTCTCGCCGCGCCACGCGCCGGACACGATCGTCGCCCTCCCGTGATCCCGCAGACGCTCACCGGCAAGAAGCTCGAGCTCCCGGTGAAGCGGATCCTCACCGGCGTCCCCGCGTCGGAGGTGGTCAGCCGCTGACGCGCTCGCGAATCCGGCCTCGATGGAGCCGTGTCGCCTACGCGAGCACGCGTCCGCCGACTGTCGCGAGCGACTGGTCGCGGCCCTCGGCGCGGTCAGCGTCCGCTGATCAGGTCTGACGCCTTCTCGGCGATCATCACCGTCGCCGCGTGCGTGTTCGCGCGGGTGATCGTCGGCATCACCGAGGCGTCGACCACCCGCAGCCCCTCCGTCCCGTGGACGCGGAGCTCCGGGTCGACGACCGGGCCGATCGCGCACGTCGAGGTCGGGTGGTAGACCGTCTGCGCGACGCGCTCGACCCAGGCGAGGATGTCCGCCTCCGAGTCGGAGTCCGGGACGCTGAACGGCGCGCGCTCGACCGCCTTCAGCGCGGGCTGTGAGGCGATCTCGAGCGCGATCCGGACGCCCGCGATCACGGCGCGCCGGTCCTCCTCCTCGGTGAGGAAGTTGGTGAGCACGAGCGGCTTCGAGTCGGCCATCGGCGTGCGCAGCTTCACCCAGCCGCGCGCGACCGGCTTGATCAGCACCGGCCCGAACGCGTAGCCCGGGCTCGGTCGGCGCGTTCAGGCCCTCGTCGTAGAAGATCGAGGGCGCGAAGTGGAACTCGATGTCCGGCGCGGCGAGGTCGTCCCGCGAGCGGAAGAAGCCGCCGGCCTCCGGGATGTTCGAGCTGAGCGGGCCGCGGCCCTCCGTCTCGAGCAGCTCGAAGTTCTCCGGCGTGAGGATGCCGAACAGGGCGGGCTCGTCGGTCGTGTAGTTGACGTTCGCCATGCAGTGGTCCTGGAGGTTGCGGCCCGACCGGCAGGTTCTCGCGCACCGGGATCCCGAACAGCGAGAGATCCTCCTCGGGGCCGATCCCGGAGAGCATCAGCAGGACGGGCGACTGGTAGGCGCCGGCGGAGACGATCACCTCGCGCTCGGCGCGAACGGTCTCGGCCTTGCCGTCCGCGACGATCTCGACGCCGACCGCGCGGTCGCCCTCGAAGACGATCCGCTGCGCGAGCACGCTGGTGCGCACCTCGAGGTTCGGCCGGTCCGACGCCGGGTGCAGGTACGCGTCGGCGGTCGACCAGCGCTTGCCGTTCCGCTGGTTGACCTGGAAGCGGGAGACGCCCTCGGGGCTCGTCGACGTTGAGGTCGGGGATGTGCTCGTACCCGGCCTCGACCGCCGCCGCGAGCATCGCGTCGACGAGCGGCTGCATCGAGCGGCTCTCCGAGACGGCGAGCGGCCCGCCGACGCCGTGGAACTCGTCCTCGCCGCGCTCGTTGTCCTCGGCGCGCTTGAAGTACGGGAGCACCTCGTCGTACGACCAGCCGGTGGCGCCGCCCGGCGGCCCAGTCGTCGAAGTCGAGCCGGTTGCCGCGCAGGTAGATCATCGCGTTGATCGAGCCGCAGCCGCCGATCATCCGTCCGCGCGGCAGGTAGAGGCGCCGGCCGCCGAGCCCGGGCTCCTTCTCGCCGAGCAGGTCCCAGTCGTGGCTCGACTTGAACAGGGCCGGGAACGCGAACGGGATGCGGATCTCGGGCGCCACGTCGGGCGGGCCCGCCTCCAGCAGCAGCACGCTCGCGTCCGGGTCCTCGCTCAGCCGCCCGGCGAGCACGCACCCCGCGGAGCCGCCTCCGACGATCACGTAGTCAGGCACGGGCCAACCCTAACGCGTTAGGTTGGCGACCGTGAACGACGATCCTGGGCCTCTACTGGACGACCTCGGGGCCGGTCGAGGTGCACTACGGCCGCGAGTGGAGCCTGTTCGACCTCGCCGACCGCTGCGCCCAGGCCGAGCGCGTCGGGTTCAAGGGGATCGGGATCTGGCACGCCGACCTCGAGCACGTCCTGCGAGACGCGGACGCTCGCCGACGTGAAGCAGCTGCTCGACGACCACGGGCTCGAGTACCTCGAGCTCGAGTTCATCTGGGAGTGGTTCCTCGATCCCGGACGACGAGCGCCGCCGCGCGGCCGAGCCGACCAAGCGCCTCCTCTTCGACGCCGCCGCCGCGCTCGGCGCGCACCACATCAAGGTCGGGAACATCCCCGGCACGCCGTGCGAGCTGCCGCGGCTGACCGAGGCGCTTCGCCGAGCTCTGCGCCGAGGCGGCCGAGCAGCACGACGCGACGATGGTCTACGAGTTCATGCCTCCCGACGTCAACGTCCAGGACCTCGACACGGCGCTCGCGATCGTGCGACGGCGCCGACGCGCCGAACGGGGGCCTCGCGATCGACACGTGGCACATGTCGAAGCTCGGGATCCCGCCGGTCGAGCTGCGCAGGATCCCGCACGGAGTACCTCTCCTGGGTCGAGCTGTCCGACGGCCAGTGGGAGAACATGGCCGACCCGATCGACGAGGTGATCAACCACCGCAAGCTGCCCGGCGAGGGCGAGTTCCCGATCCGCGACTACGTCGAGGCGTTCCGCGAGGCCGGCTACACCGGGCCGTGGGGCGTCGAGGTGCTCTCGGAGGAGCTCCGGAACCTCCCGATCGAGGAGATCTTCGACCGCTCCTACGCGACGACGATCGCCCAGCTCACCTGACGCTCATGCCTTCGCCGCCCGAGTACGACCGCCGCACGACCTCGATGTACGGGACGGGGCTGACCACTCGCGCGGATCTCCGTCTGCACGTGCGGCTCGACCGTCGGCTTCGAGGAGCCGCCGTCCTCCTCGCCCCAGACGAGCGTCACCTCGGTGCCCGGCTCCGCGTACTCCGCGTCCATGACGGCCAGGGTCAGCATCTTGCCCTCGTTGGCGCTGTAGCCGATCCAGGTCGAGACGCCGACCGTCTCGCCGTCGACGGTGACCCGGTCGAACGGGTGCATCGAGTAGACGGCCGAGGGCCAGTCGACGAACTTCGCGCGCTCGGTCTTGCCGAACATCGTCCCGATCGTCTCGGTGACGCTGTCGTCGTCGAGCGCGAGCGTGACCTTCCGGCGATGCTCTCCGTCGGCCATCCGCTCGAGCGCGTCGCGCCCGATGAAGTCGTGGTCGAACTTGACGTAGCTCCCGTAGCCGAGGTCCCAGGGCGTGAAGTAGTAGTCCTCGATGTTCGGCGAGGTGAAGCTGCCGCCGATCGACGCCGAGCCCTCGTAGCCCGTGCGCGGGCAGCCACTCGCGGTACGCCTTCAGGCTCTCGCCGGAGTACACCGCCGGAAGCGGCGACGGGATCCAGCCCGACTCGAGCGTGTTGGACGAGTAGGCGCGGCCGCCGACCTGCCTGAGCCCGAACTCCTCGCCCGCGGCCACGATCGCCTCGCGCACGGCCTCGCCGTCGTCCCACGGCCCGAACAGCTCCCAGCCGGGCTGGCCGACCATCCCGTGGCGGAGCGCGCGAACGGGCTTCCCGCGATCGTCCACCGCGGTCATGTTGAAGAACTTCAGCTCGGGCGCCGGCCCGCCGAGCAGCTTCTCGATCACGTGCATCGCGTTCGGGCCCTGCACCTGGAACCGGTACGACCTGCGGCGGCCGTCGCTGCGCAGCGCACTGCGCTGGTCGAGCTCGAGCTGCACGTCGAGCCCGCCCGTCTCGGCGTGGTAGGTGATCCAGTTGAGCGCCGGCGCACGGCCGACGAGGTTGAACGTGTTCTCGGCGAGGTGGAAGAGGATCACGTCGCCGATCACGTGGCCCTCGGGCGTGCACGGGACGAAGTGCTTCGCCTTGTCGACGGGGAAGCCCTCGAAGCTGTTGATCCCGAGCCCGGAGAGCAGCCGGAGCGCGTCGGGGCCCTCGACCGCGAGGTCGGCCATGTGGTACGACTGGTTGAAGAGCACGCAGGTCTGCTGCCAGGCCGTCTGCTCGTCCCGCCAGTTCGTGAACTCGGCCGGGACGCCCGGGTAGACGTTCGGGCCCGCCTGCGAGTTGCGCAGCAGCTCGACCGGGCTCTCGACCGAGGCGAGCAGGTCTTCGAGGCTTCCGTGGCTCATCTGTGTCCTCCGTCTCTGGGCTCGAGGGCCGCGGTGCTCTGCTCCCCGAGATAGCTGGCGATCAACAATTGCCGGTCGGCGCGGAGGTGCTCCGCGTCGTTCTGGAGCACGATCCGCCCGTGTGACAGGACGTAGCCCCGGTCGGCGACCTCGAGCGCGAGGTGCACGTGCTGCTCGACGAGCAGCACCGCGCAGTTGCGCTCCACGGCGAACTGCCGGACGACCGGCAGCAGCCACTCGACGATCACCGGCGCGAGCCCGAGGCTGAGCTCGTCGAGGAGCAGGAGCCTCGGGTGCCGGGACAGCGCCCGTGGCGACTGCGAGCATCTGCTGCTCGCCGCCCGAGAGCAGGCCGACCCGCCGGTCCTTGAGGAGCTCCAGCTTGGGGAAGTACTCGTAGGCGAGGGCCACGTCGGGCAGCTCGTCGCGGGGGCCGACGCGGAAGTGCTCGGCGACGGTCAGGCCGAAGAAGAGGCCGCGGCCTTCGGGCACGTGCGCGATCCCGAGGCGCGCCCGGGCGCTCGGCGAGACGCGGGCGAGGTCGCTCCCGTCGAGCATGACCCGGCCGCCCATCGGCTTGACCAGCCCGGAGACGGCGCGCAGCGTCGTGGTCTTGCCGGCGCCGTTCGCCCCGAGCAGGGCGACGACCTCCCCGGCCGAGACCGTCAGGTCGAGGTCGCGGATCACCGCGGCCTCGTCGTACCCGGCCGTCAGCGCCTCGAGCTCGAGCACGGCCTCAGGCATCGTCCGCCCTCCAGCCTGGACGCCGAGCTCGCCGAGGTAGGCGGCGACGACCTTCGCGTCGTTGCGGACGACGTCCGCCGGCCCCCGGGCGATCACCTCGCCGAACTCGAGCACGACGACCTCGTCGCAGATCCCGAGCACGAGCCCCATGTCGTGATCGACGAGCAGCATCGACTGCCCGTCGTCTGCGAGCCGGCGCAGCAGCCGGCCCAGCTCCTGGCTCTCCTGGGTGTCGAGCCCGGCGGCCGGCTCGTCGAGGCACAGGACGCGCGGCTTCGTGACGAGCGCGCGGCCGACTCCGACGAGCTTGCGCTGGCCCTGCGAGAGCTCGCTCGGCATCGCGTCGACGGTGCCTCCGAGCCGGAGCGACTCGAGCACCGGGGCCGATCTCGGCCGAGTCCGGGCGCGGCGACGAGAACGTCCCGCCGATCGTGCGCCAGACCGAGGGGCGCTGCGGAGGCGACCAGCAGGTTCTCGCCGACCGAGAGGTCGTCGAACAGCTCGATCGACTGCCACGTGCGCGCGAGCCCGCGTCGCGCGCGCGCGTGAGGAGGTAAGCCGGTGATGTCCTGACCGTCGAGCCGGACGCGGCCCTCGCGAGCGGACGAAGCCGAGATCGCGTCGATGAAGGTCGTCTTGCCGGCGCCGTTCGGGCCGATCAGGCCCGACGAGCTGCCCCTCGCCGACCTCGAGGTCGACGTCGACGACGGCGTGCACGCCGCCGAAGCTGACCGAGATCCCGGTCGCCTCCAGCACGGCGCTCATTCGCGGTCAGCCGTTCGGAGCAGGGGGCGCCACGAGCTTCGCCTCGCGGCGGAGCTCGCTGGGCGGGCAGCCGTACTCCGACCGGAACAGGCGGCTGAAGTGCTGCGCGCCGGGCAGGCCCCAGCGGCTGGCGATCTCGAGGATCGTCTCGTGGCCGAGCGCCGGATCGAGCAGGTCGCGGCGGCAGCGCTCGAGCCGCGAGGCGCGGATCCAGCGGCAGACGGTCGTGCCCTCGGCCTCGAACAGCTTGTGGAGGTACCGGGTCGAGATGAAGCTCGCCCGGGCGATCTCCTCGGGATCGAGGTCCGGGTCACCGAGGTTCGCCTCGATGAACGCCTGGACGTTGAGCAGGATCTCGGCGCGCGACCGCAGCCTCGTCGGCTCGAGCGCGCCGGTCGGCGCCGTGTACAGGCCGCGGATCAGGTCGAGCACGCAGTCGACGGCGTTCGGCGCGTCCGCCGCCGTGATCGTGCCGTCCTCCAGCCCGCCGACCAGCCCGCGCACGAACGCCACCGCGGCCCTCGGCAGCCCCTCGCTCCCGGAGATCCCGACCGCCGTCAGATTGCTGATCTGCGTCTCCTGGCGGCCGAGCAGCTCCCGCGGCACCCTGATCACGAGCGTCTCGAACGGCTGCGTCCGCCCGGAAGACCACCGGATGGGAGGTCTCGTAGCTGATCACGTCCCCGATCCTCGCGACACCGCGTCCGGCCCTCCTGCACCGCGTTGATCTGCCCGCGCAGGACGATCGAGACGTGCAGGCACTCCGGGTCGCAGGCGGCGATCGCGCGGGACGTCCGCATCATCGTGTTCGCCGCGGCGGCGATCCGGAACAGGCTCAGCGGCCCGAGCCGGTAGCCCCACATCCGCGCCTCGAACTCGTCCTTGGCCGGAGTCCGGATCTGGACCGGGAGATACGCCTCGAACGCCGCCTCCGACCAGAAGTCGACCCGATCCTGGGCCGGAGACCACGTCCGTGTCGATCAGCAGCGTCATCGTCGACGAATGGGCGACTGCAGGAACATCGGCGCCGCCATCTTCCACGGGTCCAAACGCGGACGGCAAGTGTCAATTCATCACCACAGCTTCTCCGTCGCGATCCGCGCGCCCTCGGCGAGCGCCTCGAGCTTCGCCCACTGGATCGTCGGATGGACGCGCTGGACGAACGCTCCCTGGGCGAAGCCGCAGTCGGTGCCGCCCATCACGTTGTCGCGGCCGACGAGCGTTCGCGAGCCGCACGAGCCGCTCGGCGACGAGCTCGGGGTGCTCGACGACGTTCGTGTGGTGGGTGACGACGCCGGGGACGAGCACCTTCCCCTCGGGCAGCTTGACGTCCTCCCACAGCCGCCACTCGTGCTCGTGCCGGGCGTTCGCCTGCTCGATCAGGTAGTAGCGCGCCGGCACCCGGAGGACGAGGTCGATCACCTCGCGCGAGCGGCGGGTCGAAGACGTGCGGGCCGTGCCAGCTCCCGAGGCAGACGTGGTAGCGGATCGCGGTCCTCGCGGGATCCCCGAGAGCGCGTGGACGAGCGCGTCGACGCGCAGCTCCGCCCAGCGGCGGTAGTCCTCGACCGAGCCGCCGAGCGAGAGGATCGAGTCGTACTCGTGCAGCAGCACGGCGTCGTCGACCTGGAGCGAGGAAGCCCGGCGTCGACGATCGCCTTGTACTCCTCGTGCAGCGCGTCGGCGAGCGCGAAGACGAACTCCTCCTCGCTCGCGTAGTACTCGTTGCGCGAGCCAGTACGCGCTCGCCGGCGCGACGACGGGAGGAAGACGTCGACGACGTCGACCCCGTCGAGCGCCTCCTTGAAGCGCGCGATGTCGCGCTGCGAGCGCGGCGCCGTCGTACTCGATCGGCCCCGTGCAGTACCAGTACTTGCCTTCGGTCAGCTGCGGCCGCGTCGCCGTCGGTGCTCCTCGGGCAGACCATGCGCATCGCCTCGACGATCTCGCCGGCGTACTGCCGCGTCGTGCTCGGCGTAGAACTCCGGGAACGCCTGAGCCGGTCGCGGCTCGGCGGGCAGCACGCGGCCGCCCTCGAGCGGCACCATGCCGCGGCTCGATCCCGCTCATGCGCTCGTAGAGGTAGGTGATCCACGTCGCCTTGCCCATCTCGCCGTCGTCGATCACGTCGATGCCCGCCTCGGCCTGCCGCCGCACGACGTCGGCGACCGCGTCGGCGAGCGCCTGCTCGTAGGCCGTCCTCGTCGTAGCTCTCGCCGCGCTCCATCGCGATGAGGAAGTCGAGCAGCGCCTGCGGGCGGATCGAGGCTGCCGACGTGCGTCGTCAGGATCCTGTCCATCAGAGCTCCTTTCCCGTGACTGCGAGGACCGTCGGCGGGGTCGTCGCGCCTCTCTCTTCGCGCTGGTGCTTCCGGTAGGTGGCGCCGGCGACGCCGTCCGGGTTCTGGATCGAGCGTCACGATCAGCGCCAGCCCGGCGAACAGGAGCGCCCAGTTGCCGGAGATCCCGAACCACTTCTCGAGCGCGTAGGGAAACAGCGCCTCGACCGAGATCAGGCCGGCGAAGATCGCGCCCGAGACCATCGTCACGCCGCCGACGTAGGCGAGCGCGATCAGGCTGAGCGCGGTCAGGGCGGAGAAGCGCGTGACCGTGACCGAGCTGAAGTTGTAGCCGTAGAGCGCGCCGCTGATGCCCGCGATGAACGAGCTGATCCCGAACGCGGCGAGCTTGACGTTGCGGACGTTGATCCCGGCCGCCGCGGCGGCGCGCTCGTTCGAGCGGACCGCCAGCATCCGCTGGCCGAGGTTCGAGCGGCGCAGGTTCGCGACGAGACAGCCCGAGGACGAGCGACGACGCCGACGACGAAGAACCCGAACACCGGGCTCGGGATCTTGCCGTCGAGCCCGCGGAAGGACGCCGTACGGGCCGAGGTCGATGCCCGAGCTTCGGCTCGGGCACCGGCGAGCTCGAGGTGCCGCCGCCCCACGTCGAGTTCAGGAAGACGAACTGCTCGATCGCGACCGCGGCGGCGAGCGTGACGACGGCGAGGCTGACGCCGCGGACGCGCAGCGCCGAGACGGCGATGATCAGGCCGCAGATCGTCGCCACGACCGCGCCGATCAGCATCCCCGCCGGGAAGCCGACGCCGTGGTCCGGCCGCGAGGTGGGAGACGGATGAAGCCGGAGATGCCGGCGAGCGCGAGCTGGACGATCGAGATCTGGCCGACGAAGCCGGTGATCACCACCACCGACAGGCACATGATCGTCGCCAGGAGCGACGTGATCAGCGCCTGGCGGAAGTCGTACGGGAACACGATCAGCGCGACGACCGCCGCGGCCGTGCCCGAGCGAGCGCCGTCTGCCAGAGCCGCTTCGGCGCGCGGGGCGAGCGGCAGCCGCTGCTCGACCAGCTCGCCGCGGCTCGGCAGGCTCGTGCCGCGCACGAACATCGCGATCACCATGAGCCCGAAGACGAGGAGCGGCTGGACGCCGGGCATCGCGACGCCGTTGTCGGTCGGGAACCAGCTCTGGATCTGGAGGTAGTAGAGGATGTTCTCGAGCATCCCGATCCCGAGCCCGACGAGGCAGGCGATCCAGAACGACGTGAAGCGGGCGAAGAGCGCGGCGGCCAGCGCCGGGACGACCACGAGCGGCAGCGCCTGCGGGTCGAGCTGCGTGATCGAGGCGGCGAGGACGCCGAGCCCGCCGGCGACGAAGGTGCCGAGCAGCGTGCTCGCCAGGGCGAGCTGGTTGGGCGAGAGCCCGATCAGCATCGCGCCGATCTCGTTCTCGGAGGCCGCGCGCGTCGCGAGCCCGAACCGGCTCAGCCGGTAGACGAGCGAGAGCACGAGCGTCGCGAGCAGGACGATCGCCGGCAGGATGAACCGGTCGATCGGGACGTTCGAGCCGAAGACGCGTGACCGTGCCGCCCGGCAGCACCGGCGGCTGCGGCTTCGTCCCGATCCCGAACGCGAGCGAGACGGCCGCCTGCGCCACCAGCAGCACCCCGAGCGAGGCGGCGAGCTTGGCGAGCGGCGCGGCGGTCCGCAGCGGCCGGTAGACGGCGAACTCGATCAGGAGGCCCGACCGCCGAGGAGGAAGAGCGCGGTGATCACGAGCGCCGGCGCGGTCGGCACGTGCGACGCCGTAGGTGCCCGTCTTCAGCGACCAGTACGAGTAGCCCGCCAGCATCGCGATCGCGCCGGTCGCGAGGTTGATGATCCCCGAGCCGCGGTAGGTCAGCGACGACGCGCGACGGCGACGCCGGCGATCAGCGACCCGGCCCCGAGGCCCAGGATCGCGAAGAGGAGGATCTGCTTCCAGTCCATGCCGGTGAGTCTCACGCACCGCCGAGAAGGCGGGGCCGCGTGTCGCGGCCCCGCCTCTTCGGGAGACGTCGTGCTCAGCCCCCGAGCTTGAAGGTGCTCGGCGGCCTCAGGAAGCCGGTGATGCGCTTGAACTTCCCGGCGCCCTGGTACTGGAAGAACTGCGCCTGGTCGTTGCACGCAGCCGGCTCGGCCGGGTACTTCCCGCACTGCGAGGCTCGGAGCACCGAGGGCCTGCGGGCCCTTGAACGTCCGGATCGTCGACGTGAAGTTCGCCGACGGTGACGTTGTTGACGCCGATCTGGTTCATCAGCTTCACCGTCGTCAGGATCTGGCCCCAGGCGACGATCACCCAGGCGTCGGCCGCGAGCTTCGGCTGACCGACGAGGGTCAGGCCCTTGACGAACGGCTTCACCGCGGGATCGGTCGATGTCGAAGCCGAGCGACGAGGCGATGCCGTAGATCCACTTCGGCAGGTCGCCGCCGAGACCCGCCGGCACGGCCGGATCGAGGCAGAGCGGGTTGGAGACGACGGGCGTGCTGCTCTTCCCGAGCTGCTGCGAGCGCCTTGGCGATGTTGACGCAACCGGCCGCGTTCGACTGCGGCACGATCATGTCGGCGTTCTGGGCGCCGGCCGCGGTGAGCGGGCCGGTCAGGTCGGTCGCGGTCGGCGGGAAGCCGACCAGCGTCGTCTTGATCCCGGCCGACTCGAGGCTCGCCTTCTCGACCTTCGCGCCGTAGTCGATGCCGGGAATCTGGACGTAGACGACCGCTGCGGTCTTCGCGTGGAGGACGTCCTTGCCGAGCGTGCCCCACGGGCCGAGCACGGAGTCGTTCGTCCCGAACAGCGCGAAGCCGTTCTTGCGCTGCGCGTCGACCGGGAGCAGCTCGACGCCGCCGACGGTCGGCTTCTTGTTGCCGAGCGCCGCGTAGAACGACTGGTTGCCGACGGCGACCGCGCCGAACTCGACGACCTTGATCTTGCTTGTTGTTCGCGAACTGCTGGCCGCACTTCGTGCCCTCCTCCTCCGCGGAGGTGGTGAAGCAGTAGCTCACGACGAGCGGGTGGCCGTTGACGCCGCCGAGGTACTTGTTGACGTACTGGACCGCGGTCTTGACGCCGTTCGTCCAGCCCGGCCCGACGAGCACCTGGCCTCCCTGCGTGTTGATCGCGCCGATCACGACCGGCGAGAGCTTCGGGTTCGCCTTGCCGGCCTTGCCGCCGACGTAGACGACGTAGTTGGTGACCGGGCCCGACGCGGAGCCCAGGCCGAGGGCCATGGGGACCGTGAAGGCGAGCGCGACGCGCGATGACTGCCGAGGACGATCGCGAGACGTCCGAGTGGAGTCCTTGCTGCAGACCTCACGGGCGTTCCCCTCCTTCATGTGTGCTCGTCGTCGAGCACGAATTTCCGTGGACCCTCGGACTGCTCGGGGGGACGCCCCCTGAGACGGCGATCTTGGCGCGCGCGCTAGCCGCGCTCTTCGCATCGGGCGCACAGTCGTCGCGGACGAGTTGACCATCCGTGCACATTTGCGCCTCGGCACGGGGCACTGGCTTGGTCGGATGCACTCCGCGCGGGTTAGACGTGCGGCGCGCCCGAGCGGACGCGCACGCAGGAAAGGAGCACCGGTGCCCGAGAACGGCCTCGACCAGAGAGAGGCTCACCTGGATCTTCACGCAGATGCTCCGGATCCGCGAGTTCGAGGAGCGGGTGAAGGGGACGTTCGAGGAGCACCCCGGCGTGATCCGCGGCCACACGCACCTCGCCGACGGGGCCGAGGGCTCGATCGTCGGCTCGCTCGCGGCGATGCGGCCCGACGACCAGGTGCTCGCGACCTACCGCTGCCACGGCTACCCGATCGTGCTCGGCACCGATCCGAAGACGATGATGGCCGAGATCTACGGCCGCGAGGACGGGCTCTGCGGCGGCTACGGCGGCTCGATGCACCTCACGGACGTCGGGCGCGGCTTCCTCGGCACCTCGGGAATCGTCGGCCAGGGCATCCCGCACGCGACGGGCGCCGCCTACGCGGCCCAGATCCGCGGCGAGGGCCAGGTCGTCTTCTGCTTCTTCGGCGACGGCGCCTCCAAGCAGGGCGCGTTCCACGAGTCGCTCAACATCGCCTCGCTGTGGAAGCTGCCCGTCGTCTACGTGATGGAGAACAACAACTACAACGTCGTCACGCGCATCGACCAGGAGGACGCGAACGCCGCCGCCGGCGAGCCGCTCGCGGTCAAGGCGCAAGGCCTACTCGATGCCCGGCGTGACCGTCGACGGCACCGACCCGGTCGCCGTCTACGAGCAGGCGCCGTCGCGGTCGCGCGCGCGCGCTCGGGCGGCGGGCCGACGCTGTCGAGTCGCTCGTCTACCGGCTCAGCGCCCACGGCAACATCATCGCCCCGCCCGGGTCCCGCTCCACTTCCCCGAGCACGAGGCGATCACCGTCTTCGGCAACGCCGGAGGAGTACGAGGCCGCGCTGCGCGGCGACCCGGTGCCGCGGTTCCGCGCGAAGCTCGTCACCGACGGCACGCTCTCCGCGGAGGAGGCGGACGCGATCGCCGACGCGGTCAAGCAGGAGATGGAGGAGGCGGTCGCGTTCGGGCTCGCAAGCCCGTTCCCGTCGCCGGAAGCGGCCGTCAACTACGTCTACGCCTAGGAGGACCGAGCCATGGCACACGAGCTCCCCTACATCGCCGCGATCGGCGAGGCCATCCACCTCGAGATGGAGCGCGACCCGAGCGGTCCTCTACTTCGGCCAGAACATCGCGACGACCGACGACGACCCGTTCCTGAAGGCGTTCGGCAGCGATCGCGTCCGCGTCACGCCGATCTCCGAGACCGCCGAGATCGGGATGGCGGTCGGCGCCGCGATGGCCGGCTACCGGCCGGTGGTCGAGCTGTACATGGCCGAGTTCATGCTCGTCGCGATGGACCAGGTCGTGAACGAGGCGAACCGCTTCCACTACATGACCGGCGGCCAGGTGAAGGTGCCGCTCGTGCTCAAGGCCGGCTACGGCTTCACCGCCGGCTGGTCGGGCCAGCACACGGGCTCGATCTACGGGATGTTCATGGGCGTGCCCGGGCTCAAGGTCGCGGTGCCCTCGACGGCCGCGGACGCGAAGGGCCTGATGGCCGCCGCGATCCGCGACGACAACCCGGTCGTCTACTTCCACCACTACCTGCTGACGCTCGAGCACGGCGAGGTGCCCGACGGCGAGTACGTCGTCCCGCTCGGCGAGGCGGCCGTGCGGCGCGAGGGCAGGCGACGTCACGATCGTCGCGATCGGCTGGCTGCGTCGACAAGGCGCTCGCCGCGGCCGAGCAGCTCGCGGCCGAGGGCGTCAGCGCCGAGGTGATCGACCCGCGCACGCTCGCGCCGCTCGACACCGAGACGATCCTCGAGTCCGTCGAGAAGACGGGCCGGCTCGTCGTGGTCGACCAGTCGACGCGGCACGGCTCGGCGGCGGCGGTGATCGCGGCGGAGGTCGCGTCCGAGGGCTTCTCCTCGCTGAAGGCGCCGATCAAGCTCGTGACGGCGCTCGACGCGACGATCCCGTACAGCCAGCCGATGGAGGACTACCTCCTGCCGGACGAGGCGAAGATCGTCGAGGCCGTGCAGCAGGTGCTGGGCTCCTCGCCGATCACCGCGTAGCCCGTGGACGAGAACGCGGGGCTGGAGCTGCTCCGCACGATGTGGCGGATCCGCGTCTTCGAGGAGCGGGTCGGCCGGCTCGTGCGCGCCGACGAGGTGCACGGCCTCGTCCACCTGAGCGTCGGGCAGGAGGCGGTCGCGGCGGGGGTGTGCGGGCAGCTCGGTTTCGACGACGCCGTCTACTCGAGCCACCGCGCGCACGGCCACGCGATCGCGAAGGGCGTGCCGCTCGGGCCGCTGATGGCGGAGCTGATGGGCCGCGACGGCGGGCTCTGCCGCGGGCTCGGCGGCTCGATGCACCTCGTCGACGTCGAGCACGGGCTGCTCGGCGCGACGGGCGTCGTCGGCGGCAACGTGCCGCTCGCCCTCGGCAGCGCGCTCGCCGCGCGGCTCCTCGGCGGCGACCAGGTCGCGGTCGTCTTCTTCGGCGACGGCGCCGTCCAGGGCGGCATCTTCGTCGAGTCCGTCAACCTGGCGACGCTGTGGCGGCTGCCGGTGATCCTCGTCTGCGAGAACAACGGCTTCGCCGAGTTCACGCCCCGCTCGGCACACACGACGATCGAGCGCGTCAGCGACGTCGTCGCTCCGTGGCACTTCGACCGCGAGACCGTCGACGGGAACGACGTCGTCGCTGTGCGCGCCGCGTTCGCCCGCTTCCTCGCGGACGCGCGCGTCGGCGGCGGGCCGTTCCTGCTCGAGTGCCTGACCCACCGCCTGCGCGGCCACTACGAGGGCGACCCGCAGCACTACCGCGAGGCGCTCGCCGCCGAGGAGTGGCAGGAGCTCGACCCGATCCTCCGCCTGCAACGGCTCGGCCGGGCCGAGGGCTGGCTCGCCGACGAGGCGCCGGCGCTGCTCGAGCAGGAGGCCCGGGCCGAGGTCGAGGCGGCGGTCGAGCTCGCGAGAGAAAGCCCGTTCCCGCCGCCCGGCCTCACGACCGAGCTCGTCTACGCGCCGTGACGACATACCTCCAGGCGATCACGGACACGCTCGCCGAGGCGATGCGGGCCGACCCGCGCGTGCTCGTGATCGGCGAGGACGTGGCCGAGGGCGGCCCGTGGGGCGCGACGGCGGGGCTCGCCGAGGAGTTCGGGGCCGAGCGGGTCCGCAACACGCCGATCAGCGAGGCCGCGATCTGCGGGATCGCGATCGGCGCCGCGCAGTCCGGCCTGCGGCCCGTGGTCGAGATCATGTTCATCGACTTCGTCACGCTCGCGCTCGACCAGCTCGTGAACCAGGCGGCGAAGGCGCACTTCATGTCCGGCGGCCAGCTGACGGTGCCGCTGGTGCTGCGGACGCAGGGCGGCGCCGGCCAGCGCGGCGGCGCCCAGCACTCGCAGAGCCTCGAGGCGTGGCTGACGCACGTGCCCGGGCTGAAGGTCGCGATGCCGAGCACCGCGGCGGATGCCGCCGGCCTGCTCGCAGCCGCGATCGCCGACCCCAACCCGGTCGTCTTCGTCGAGAACAAGACGCTGTACTTCCGGGACGAGGAGGTCACGGGCGAGGCGGTCGAGCTCGGCCGCGCCCGCATCGTGCGGCCGGGCCGCGACGTGACGGTGGTCGCGCTCTCGCGGCTCGTCCCCGAGTCGCTCGCCGCCGCCGAGGAGCTCGCGGCCGAGGGAATCGAAGTCGAGGTGATCGATCCGCGCACACTCGTGCCGCTCGACCTCGACGCGATCGTCGAGTCCGTCTCGCGCACGCACCGGCTCGTGGTCGCGCACGAGGCGGTCGTCCACGGCGGCTTCGGCGCCGAGCTCGTCGCTCAGGTGCAGGCGGCGGCGTTCGACCAGCTCGACGCGCCGATCGCGCGGGTCGGGGCGCCGTTCGCGCCGATCCCCTTCAGCCCGCCGCTGGAGGACGCCTACCTCCCCGGCCGGGCCGATGTCGTCGAGGCCGTCCGTGCGCTGATGAGCAAGTAGCGCGTCCGACCCGGCTTGTCCAAGCCGGGAAAGGACGCTAGGCTCGAAGAAGTGAGCATCCTCGGAAATCGAGTCCTCCGAACCGAGGACGGCCGCTTCCTCCGCGGCGCAGGCCAGTACGTCGAGAACCTGCCGCTCGACGGTGCGCTCACCGCGACCTTCGTGCGCTCGCCGTTCGCGCACGCACGCATCGCCGGGATCGACGCCTCGGCCGCCGAGGCGCTGCCGAACGTCCAGGTGCTGACCGGTGCCGACGTCGAGCTCCCGCCGTTCGGGCCGCCGCCGTTCCCGGGCCTCGACGCGGCGATGGGCCGTCCCGTGATCGCGACGGACACCGTCCGCTTCGTCGGCGAGATCGTCGCCGTCGTGGTCAGCGAGGGAAGGGCCGCGGGAGCGGACGCAGCCGAGCTCGTGGCGGTCGACTACGACCCGCTGCCCGCCGTCGTCAGCCTCGACGACTCCGCGAAGGACGAGTCGCTGCTGTTCCCGGACGTCGGCACGAACGTCGCCGCCCGCGGCGGCGCGCCGGAGCTCGACCCGAGCTTCTTCGACGGCTGCGACGTCGTCGTCTCCGGCGCGCTCACGAGCCAGCGGATGGCGGCGTGCCCGCTCGAGCCGCGCTCGGCCGCAGCGGAGGTCGGCGCCGACGGCCGCCTCACCGCGTGGCTCTCGACGCAGACGCCGCACCAGGACCGGCTCGTGCTCTCCGGGGTGCTTCGGCCTCGACCCGGCGACAGATCCGCGTCGTCGCCCCGGACGTCGGCGGCGGCTTCGGCGCGAAGATGCTCAGCGTCGAGGAGATCCTCGTCGTCTGGCTCGCGCGCCGGCTCGGCCGTCCGGTCCGCTGGACGGAGACGCGCGTCGGAGAGCATGGTCGCGCTCAACCACGGCCGCGCCCAGGAGCTGACGTTCACGATCGGCTCCGACCGCGACGGCAAGGTGGCCGCCTACCGGCTCGAGATCCGCGCCGACGTCGGCGCGTACCCGGGCCTCGGCGCCTTCCTGCCGAACCTCACCGGCCTGATGTCGAGCGGCGTCTACGCGATCCCGGCGATCGAGAGCACGAGCGTCGCGTACCGTCACGAACACGACCCCGATCGCGGCGTTCCGCGGCGCCGGCCGGCCCGAGGCGACGCAGGCGATCGAGCGGGCGATGGACACGCTCGCCGTCGAGCTCGGCCTCGATCCCGCCGAGATCCGCCGCCGGAACTTCATCCCGAAGGACGCGTTCCCGTACACGACCGCCTCGCACGCCCCGTACGACTCCGGCGACTACGAGGGCGCGCTCGACCTCGCGCTGCGCTCGGCCGGCTACGACGAGCTGCGCGCCGAGCAGGCGCCGCCGCCGCGAGCAGGGCGGCCCGAAGCAGCTCGGGATCGGGATCAGCACCTATGTCGAGATCACGAACGGGGTCGACGAGACGGAGTTCGGCGAGGTCGAGATCACGGCGGACGGCGGCGCGATCCTCCGCACCGGCTCGTTCTCGCACGGCCAGGGCCACGAGACGACGTTCGCGATGATCGCCGCCGAGCGAGCTCGGCCTGCCGCTCGAGAAGATCACGGTCGATCAAGGGCGACACCGACGACGGTCGCGTCCGGCACCGGCACCTACGGCTCGAAGTCGACTGCAGATCGGCGGCTCCGCCGCGCGGCTCGCGTCCGAGGAGGTCGTCGAGCAGGCGAAGAAGCTCACCGCCGACTACCTCGAGGCGCGCCGAGACCGACATCGTGCTCGACCCGGCGCTCGGCGCGCTTCCACGTCGCCGGCTCGCCCGCCCAGGCGCTGTCGTGGGCCGAGCTCGCCGCGCGGGCGGCGGCGGACGGGCAGCTCGACGAGCTCAAGGTCGTGCACGAGTTCAAGGGCGCTCCGACCTTCCCGTTCGGCGCGCACGTCGCGGTCGTCGAGGTCGACATCGAGACCGGCGCAGGTCGAGCTGCTGCGGCTGTCGCCGTCGACGACGCGGGCACGCTCGATCAACCCGCTCGTCGCCGAGGGCCAGGTGCACGGCGGCGTCGCCACCGGCGTCTCGCAGGCGCTCTACGAGGAGCTTCATCTACGACGAGGACGGCAACCCGCTCACGGGCACGTTCCTCGGCTACGCGTTCCCGTCGGCGGCCGACCTCCCCTCGTGGGAGGTGGTCGAGATGGAGACGCCGACGCCGCGTGAACCCGCTCGGCGCGAAGGGGATCGGCGAGTCGGGCACGATCGGCTCGACGCCGGCCGTCCAGAGCGCCGTGATCGACGCGCTCGCGCCCGTACGGCGTGCGCCACGTCGAGATGCCGGTCAACGGCGAGAACGTGTTCCGGGCGCTCCAGGAGGCGAGGAAGTCATGACGAGGATCTCGCTCACGGTCAACGGCACCGAGCACGAGGCCGACGTCGAGCCGCGCGAGCTGCTCGTCTACTTCCTGCGCGAGCAGCTCGGGCTGAAGGGGACGAACGTCGGCTGCGACACCTCCTCGTGCGGCGCGTGCACCGTGCTGATCGACGGCGAGTCGGTGAAGTCGTGCAACCAGCTCGCGGTGCAGGCCGACGGCACCGAGGTGACGACGATCGAGGGTCTTGCCACGGACGACGAGCTGCATCCGATCCAGCAGGCGTTCCACGAGAAGCACGCTTTGCAGTGCGGCTACTGCACGCCCGGGCTTCGTGATGGCGTCCGTCTCGCTCCTCGCCGAGAACCCGGATCCGTCGGAGGAGGAGATCCGCCAGGCGCTCGAGGGCAACCTCTGCCGCTGCACCGGGTACCACAACATCGTCGAAGCGGTGCAGGCCGCCGCGCGGGCGGGCGCATGATCCCGGCCGAGTTCGAGTACGAGCGCGCCGGCTCGGTCGACCAGGCGATCGAGCTGCTCGCCGGCGAGGACGCGAAGCTGCTCGCCGGCGGCCAGTCGCTGATCCCCGTGCTGCGGCTGCGCTTCGCGCGCCCCGCGCTGCTCGTGGACGTCGGGCGGCTCGACGAGCTGCGCTACGTGCGCGAGGACGGCGACCGGATCGCGATCGGCGCGCTCACACGGCATTCCGAGCTCGTCACCGACCCGGTGCTCGCGCGGCACTGCGCGGTGATCCCGCAGGCCGCCGCGCACATCGGCGACCCGCAGGTGCGCCACCGCGGCACGATCGGCGGCTCGGCTGCCCACGCGGATCCCGCAGCCGACCTCGGCACGATCCTGCTCACCCTCGACGCCGAGCTCGTCGCACGCGGCCCGGGCGGCGAGCGGACGATCGCGGCTGCCGACTTCTTCACCGGCCCGTTCGAGACCGCGCTCGGGCCGCAGGAGCTGCTGACCGAGATCCGCGTTCCGGCGGTCGAGTCCGGCGCCTACCTCAAGCTCGCGCGGCGCTCGGCCGACTGGGCGACCGTCGGCGTCGCGGCCGCCCGCGTCGACGGCCGCGTGCAGGTCGGGCTGACGAGCATGGGGATGACGCCGCTGCGGGCGCGCGGGGTCGAGGAGGCGCTCGCCGGAGGCGCGACGGCCGCGGACGCCGCGGCGCGCGCGGACGAGGGCACCGACCCGCCCGACGACGCGAGCGCGAGCAGCGCCTACCGCGCGCACCTCGCGCAGGTGCTCGTGCAGCGCGCCCTCGAGCAGCTCTGAGCTGAGCCGATGCTGACCGTCACGTTGCTCGGGCTCGGCGAGGCCGGAAGCCGTCTCGCCGCCGACCTCGCGGCCGCCGGCGCCGAGGTGCGCGGCTACGACCCCGCCGTCGCCGGGCATCGCCGGACCCGCGAGACTGCTGTCGCAGGCGCGCGACGTCGTGCTCAGCGTCAACGCCGCCGCGGCCGCGCTCGGGGCCGCAGCGGCAGCGCTGCCCGCGCTGCGCGCCCGGCGCCGTCTACGCCGACCTGAACACCGCGTCGCCGCAGCTGAAGCGCGAGCTCGCGGCGCTCGTCGCCGGCGCGGGCGCGCTCTTCGCCGACGTGGCGCTGCTCGGCCCCGTGCCCGCGCGCGGGCTCCGCACTCCGGCGCTCGCCTCGGGCGACGGCGCGCACGCGTTCGCCGACGCGCTCGGCCCGCTCGGAATGCCGGTCGAGGTCGTCTCGCCGACAGCCGGCGACGCCGCGACGCTGAAGCTGCTGCGCTCCGTCTTCATGAAGGGCCTCGCCGCCGCCGCGATCGAGAGCACGGCGGGCGCCGAGGCCGCGGGTCACGCCGAGTGGCTCGAGGCGAGCTGACGGCGGTGATCGGCGAGCCGCTCCTCGACCGCCTGCTCGACGGCAGCCGCGCGCATGCGGCGCGCCGCGTCGAGGAGATGGAGGCGGCGCGCGGAGCTCCTCGTCGAGCTCGGAGTCGAGCCGCGGATCGCTCGCGACGGCGAGCGCCTCTGCCGACCTGGCGAAGGCGCTGTCTCGAGTGAGCGCGATGGGAGACCAGCCGAGCGACCGCGCCCGCGCGCTCGTCGCGCGGCGCGTACGACCTGCACGTCCACGTCGACCCCGACGTGCCTGCCGCGCCGGATCGACGACGTCACGCTCGCCGGCCGCTTCGCCGAGGTCGGCCTCGCCGGCTTCGCGCTCAAGTCGCACTACACGTCGACCGCCGAGCGCGCGCAGGTCGTCTCCGCCGTCGTCCCGGGCGTCCACGTGATCGGGACGCTGACGCTGAACCAGGCGGTCGGCGGGATGAACGCGCTCGCGGTCGAGATCGCCGCCCGCGAGGGCGCGCGGATCGTCTGGATGCCGACGGTCGACTCGCCCGCGGAGACGGCCGGCCGCACCGAGCCGAAGCCGGGCGACAAGGTGCCGCTCTGGGCGAAGCTCCAGCACGAGCTGCGCGAGCTCGGCCTCAGCGTCGAGCCGGTGCGACGTCACCGGCGGCGGACGGGCAGCTCCTGCCCGAGACCCGCGACGTGCTGCGCGACGATCGCGCGGCACGGCCTGATCCTCGCGACCGCCCACCTCGGCCGCGACGACACCTTCGCGGTCGTCGACGGCGGCGTTCGAGGAGGGCGTCGACGACCGTCGTCGTCACGCACCCGGAGTTCACCGTGCCAGAACTTCTCGATCGAGGACCAGGTCGCGCTCGCCGACCGCGGCTGCCTGATCGAGCGCTGCCTCACCACGCCGCTACAGCGGCAAGACGACCTGGGAGCACGTCTTCGACGGCGTCCGCGCGGTCGGCGTCGAGCGCGACGTTCTTCTCGAGCGACTGCGGCAACCCGGACTACCCGCCGGTCGAGGACGGGCTCGCGCTCTGGGCCGACCGGCTGCTCGAGGCGCGGCTTCGGCGAGGACGAGATGCGCGAGATGATCGTCGACAGACTCGCGGCGGCTCGCCGCGATGAGCCGGCAAGCTGATGGTGATCGGCGCGCACTCGGCCGACTTCGTCTGGCGGGCCGGCGGCGCGATCGCGGTCACGACGCGCGGCGGCGGCATCGGCGCAGCGTGCTCGCGCTCTCCTACGGCGAGCAGGGCGAGTCGGGCGAGCTCTGGAAGGAGCCGGGGCATGACGGTCGAGCGCGTGAAGGAGGTCCGCCACGGCGAGGCCGAGCGGGCCGCCGCGGCGCTCGGCGCGACGTTCGAGTGCCTCGACCTCGGCGACTACCCGCTCGAGATCGACAGCGGACGGGCTCGATCCGCGATCGCCGACAGGATCCGCGAGTTCGCGCCCGACGTCGCTGCTCACGCACACCGACCGCGACCCGTTCAACCCCGACCACGCCGCAGGCGTTCTTCGCCGTCGAGCGGGCGCGCGCGCTCGCCGCCGGCGCGGGAGTCGCGAGCGCGTTCGAGACCGTTCCAGCCGCCGGAGCTCCTGCTCTTCGAGCCGCACCAGCCGGAGCTCTGCAACTTCACGCCGACGACGTTCGTCGACATCACGCCGGTGATCGAGCAGAAGCACGCGGCGATGGCGGAGATGAAGGCGCAGGCGTACCTGCACGACGTACTACGGCGCAGCGCGCCGAGCAGCGCGGCAACCACGCGCGGCGCTCGTCCGGGCAACAAGGCGATCGAGTTCGCCGAGGCGTTCCAGCGCGTGACGCCGCAGGTGGTGGAGCGCGCTGTGACGGACGCCTTCGCGGAGCTGGCCGAGCTCGGCAGCGGCGACCGTGCACGAGGCGGCCGGCCGCTCGCCGTCGTCGACGTCGCCCTGATCCAGGTCGATCCCCGGCTCGCGCGCCGCGGGCCCGGCGCGCACCGTGCGCTGCGGCGCAGGACGACAACCTGATGGTGCACGCCGCCGTCGCCGAGGCCGAGCCCGGCGAGGTGCTCGTGCTGACGATGCCCGAGCCGGCGCCGGTCGCGCTGGTCGGCGACCTGCTCGCGACGCAGGCGCAAGGGCCGCGGCGTGGCGGCGCTGCTCGTCGACGCGGCCGTCCGCGACGTCGAGGAGCTGCGCGAGCTCGGGCTGCCGATCTGGGCGCGCTACGTGCGCGTGCAGCGGCGCCGAGAAGAGGCGTCCCGGGCACGATCGGCGAGCCCGTCGACGGTCGGCGGCGCCGACGATCCGCCAGGGCGACGTCGTCGTGCTCGACGCCGACGGCGCGGTCGTCGTCGAGCACGAGCGCGTCGACGAGGTGCTCGCCGCGGCGCGCGACACGGGCCGAGCGCGAGGTGGACAAGCGCGCGAAGCTCGAGGCGGGCGCGCTCTCCTACGACCTCGACGGCCTGCGGCAGCTCGTGGAGCAGTGACCGAGCCGCTCCACGACGTCGCCCGCATCGGCCACGCCGAGCTGCTGACGCCGAAGCCGGAGGAGAGCCTGCGCTTCTTCGTCGACGTGCTCGGGATGGAGGAGGAGGCGCGCGAGGGCCAGTCGGTCTACCTGCGCGGCTGGGGCGACTACCTCCGCTACAGCCTGAAGCTGACCGAGTCGCCGCAGGCCGGGCTCGGCCACGTCGCGCTGCGCGCCTGGAGCCCGGAGGCGCTCGAGCGGCGGGTCGCCGCGATCGAGGCGACCGGGCGCGGCATCGGCTGGATCGACGGCGACGTCGGCCACGGCCCGGCCTACCGGTTCACCGATCCCGACGGCCACGTCTTCGAGCTCTACTACGAGGCCGAGCGCTACGTCGCCGCCGGAGCACCTCCGGCCGTCGTGGCGGAACCAGCCGCAGCGCTACGTCGGCCGCGGCGCCGCCGTGAAGCGGCTCGACCACGTCAACGTGCTCGCCGCCGACGTGCGCGCGAGCCGCGTGTTCGCGCAGGAGCTGCTCGGCTACCGCCTGTACGAGCGGATCGAGCTCGACGACGGCACCGAGACGGGCGCCTGGCTGAGCCTCTCGATCGCGGCGCACGAGCTGATCTACGTCGCCGACGCCTACGGCGCGCCGCGGCCGGCTCCACCACCTCGCCTTCTGGGTCGACACGCGCGAGGAGTGCCTGCGCGCCGCCGACCTCTTCGTCGACAACGACGTCCCGATCGAGGCGGCGCCGTCGAAGCACGGAGTCGCGCAGGGCTTCTTCCTCTACGGCTTCGAGCCGGGCGGCAACCGGATCGAGGTGACGACGGGCGGCTACTTCGTCTACGACCCCGACTTCGAGCCGATCACGTGGACGGGCGCGGAGCGCGCCCGCGGCCAGTTCTGGGGCGTGCAGACGATCGAGAGCTTCCACACCTACGGCACGCCGGACGTCGAGGAGTGACGACGCCGCTCCGCGAGCGGTTCGCCCGGCCGGACGCGTTCGTCGTCGCCGCGGAGCTCGTCACGAGCCGCGGCCTGATCACCGCCGACAGCGGCCGCCAGCTGCTCGAGCTGGCGCGCGAGCTGAGCGACGACCCGCGCTTCGACGTGCTCTCGATCACCGACAACCCCGGCGGCAACGCGATGCTCGCGCCGGACACGCTCGGGACCGACCTGGTCTCGCGCGGCCAGGAGGTGATCATCCACCTCTCCTGCAAGGACTGGAACCGAAACGCGCTCGAGAGCCGCGCCTGGAAGCTCGGCTCGGAGGGCTTCCAGAACGTGCTCGCGCTCTCCGGCGACTATCCCGTCACGGGCCACAAGGGCCTCGCCGCACCGGTGTTCGACATCGACTCGGTCGGGCTCGTCAGCCTGCTCGCCGAGATGAACGAGGGGCTGCCGGACGAGCGGAAGCCCGGCGAGCGGCTCGACCGCACCGACTTCTTCCTCGGCTGCGTGGTGACGAACCACAAGCGCCACGAGCGCGAGGTGATGCCGCAGTACTTCAAGCTCAAGAAGAAGGCCGAGGCCGGCGCGCGGTTCGTGATCAACCAGATCGGCTGGGACACGCGCAAGGACGACGAGCTGCTGCGCTGGATCGGCGCGAGGGCCTGCAGCTCCACGCGCTGGCGAACGTCTACCTCCTCTCCCGCGGCGCGGCGCGCGCGTTCAACCAGGGGAAGATCCCCGGCGGATCGTGACCGACGAGCTGCTCGCGCTCGCGGAGCGGCACGGCGCGAGCCCGGACAAGGGCCTCGCCTTCTTCGTCGACCTCGCCGCGAAGCACGTCGCGGTCGCGCGCGGCCTCGGCTACGACGGCGTCTACCTCGGCGGCCACATGCCTGCGTCGACGTTCGGCGAGATCCTCGACGGTCGCAGGCCTACGCCGGCGACTGGGTCGAGCGGCGCGCGAGATCCGGTTCCCGTCCGGACGAGTTCCACTTCTTCGAGGCCGACGCCGACACCGGCTCTCGTCCGACACCGTGAGCGCGTCGTACCTCGAGTCGAAGGACACCACCGCACCGACCTCCCCGTCCCGCTGAAGTACCGCTTCAGCCGGCAGCTCCACAACGCGTCTTCGCCGAGGACGCGCCGCTCTTCCCCGCCGGACGGGCGTTGTATCGGATGATCGACACGGCCCCCAAGCCGATTGGCAAGGCCGCGCACGCGCTCGAGCAGGCGCGAAGGTGCCGCTCTTCCACTGCCGCGACTGCGGCGACTGCTCGCTGCCCGACATCGCCTACGTCTGCCCCGAGTCGCTCTGCGCGAAGAACCAGCGCAACGGCCCCTGCGGCGGCACGCGCGAGGGGCTCTGCGAGGTCTACGACACGGAGTGCATCTGGTCACAGGCCTACGAGCGGCTCAAGGCCTACGGCGAGGAGGAGACGATGCTCGAGGGCCCCGTCGTGACGAAGGACAATGCGCTCGCGCGGACGAGCGCGTGGGCCAATACTTTTCTAGGTCGCGATCATCACGGGATGAAGTAGTGTCCCGACCCACGTTCACCGAGGAGGTTCTCCGAGATGACATACAAGAGCCTTGAGGAGAAGCTGGAAGCCGTCCGGCAAGCGCCGTCGAGATGGCGCGGAACTCGCAGATCGGCCCGTACGTCTATCCGAAGGTCGCCCGCCGAGTTCACGAACTGGCGCGACGAGCAGCGTCTCGTGGCGCGAGACCTGCGCGCTCTTCGACCAGTCGCACCACATGACCGACCTCTACCTCGAGGGCCCGGACGTGATCCGGCTGCTCTCCGACGCTCGGCGTCAACATCGTTCGCGAACTTCGCCGTCGAACAAGGCCAAGCAGTTCGTCGCCTGCAACCACGACGGCTACGTGATCGGCGACGGGATCCTCTTCTTCCTCGACGAGAACAGGGTCAGCCTCGTCGGGCGGCCCTCCGCGCACAACTGGGTGCAGTACCACGCCGAGACCGGCGACTACGACGTCGACGTTCGAGCGCGACGAGCGCACGGCCGCGAACCCGACCGGGCGCCGCAAGCTCTACCGCTACCAGGTGCAGGGCCCGACCGCGCTGCGAGGCGCTGGAGAAGGCCGACCGGCGGCCCGCTGCCCGAGATCAAGTTCTTCAACATGGGCGAGCTCACGATCGGCGGGCACAAGGTGCGCGCGCTGCACCACGGCATGTCCGGCGTGCCCGGGCTGGAGCTGTTCGGCCCGTGGGAGGAGGGCGACGACGGTCAAGGCGGCGATCGTCGAGGCCGGCGAGGAGTTCGGCCTGCGCCAGGTCGGCTCGCGGGTCTACGCGACCAACACGCTCGAGTCGGGCTGGATCCCGTGCCCGCTGCCGGCCGTCTTCACCGGCGACGCGATGAAGGCCTATCGCGAGTGGCTGCCGGGCGAACGGCTACGAGGCGACGGGCTCGCTCGGCGGCAGCTTCTACTCCGACGACATCTCCGACTACTACCTGACCCCGCACGACCTCGGCTACTGGCCGTTCGTCAAGTTCGACCACGACTTCGTCGGGCCGCGAGGCGCTCGAGGCGATGGCCGACGAGCCGAAGCCGCAAGAAGGTGACGCTGGCCTGGAACGGCGAGGACGTCGCCCGCGCGATGGGCACGCTGTTCGAGAAGGGCGACGCCGGCCAAGTACATCGACCTGCCGCTCTCGAACTACTCGACCTGGCCGAACGACCGGGTGATGGACGGCGACCGGATGGTCGGCGTCTCGACGTTCTCCGGCTACAGCTTCAACGAGCGCTCGATGCTCTCGCTGGCGATCGTCGACATGGACGTCGAGCTCGGCAGCGAGCTGTGCTGGTCTGGGGCGAGGAGGGCGGCGGCTCCGCGAAGCCGGTCGTCGAGCGGCACGTGCAGACCGAGATCCGCGCGGTCGTCAGCCCGTGCCCGTACTCCGAGGTCGCCGCGCACGTCGTACGCGGAAGGCTGGCGCACGAAGGCCGAACTGGTCTGAGCATCGACCCCGCTGCCGTCGTCGCGATCGACGTGCACGTCCACACGGAGCGCTCGCGCTCCGGGCACGACCCGCTGCCGCCGGAGCTCCGCGCGGCGGCGGAGCGCTACTTCAAGAGCGGCCAGCCGCTGCCGACGGTCGACGACGTCGCCGCCTACTACCGCGAGCGGAAGCATGGCGGCCGTCGTCTTCACGGTCGACTGGGAGGCGCGCAGCGGCCGGCGCGCCGATCCCGAACGAGGAGATCGCGGAAGCTGCGCGCGAGAACGCGGACGTGCTGATCCCGTTCGCGAGCGTCGACCCGGCCCGCTCCGACGCGCTCGAGCGCGTGCAGCGCCTGATCGCCGAGCACGACGTGAAGGGCTTCAAGTTCCACCCGAACATCCAGGCGTTCTTCCCGAACGACCCGGCCGTGTACCCGCTCTACGAGGCGATCGCGGCCGCCGGCCTGCCCGCGCTCTTCCACACCGGGCACAGCGGGATCGGCACCGGGCTCCCCGGCGGCGGCGGCCTGAAGCTCAAGTACTCGAACCCGATGTGCCTCGACGACGTCGCCGCCGACATCCCGGAGCTGCAGATCGTGCTCGCGCACCCGTCGTTCCCGTGGCAGGACGAGGCGATCTCGATCTGCCTGCACAAGGCGAACGTCTGGATCGACCTCTCCGGCTGGTCGCCGAAGTACTTCCCGCCGCAGCTCGTCCAGTACGCGAACACGCAGCTGCGCGAGAAGGTGCTGTTCGGCTCCGACTTCCCGCTGATCACGCCCGACCGCTGGCTCGCCGACTTCGAGCAGGCGCCGTTCAAGGACGAGGTGCGGCCGCTGATCCTGAAGGAGAACGCGGTGCGGCTGCTCGGCCTCGGTACCTAGGCATATGCTCCGCCGATCGCAGAGCGCGCCTTTCCCGTCGTCTTCGCAGCGCACGTCCCCGCAACAGCGGCCTTCTACGAGCGCCTCGGGTTCGAGCCGCACTTCCAGCTCCCACCCGTCGGCGAGCCGGGCTACGTCGGCCTCCGCCGGGGTGAGTACGAAATCGCGGTCGTCGCCTCGACTTGGCCCGACGAGCAGTACGGCGCTCCGGTCGGCGACGGGGTTCGCTTCGAGCTGTTCGTCTACGTCGCCGGGGTCGACGAGCTCGTCGAGGAGCTGCGCGCCGGCGGCGTCACGGTGCTCCGGGAGCCGGCCGACATGCCATGGGGCGAGCGTGTCGCCTACGTGACCGACCCGGACGGGAACCCGGTCGCCCTGGCGCAGAGCCCCTGACCGGCTCAGGCCTGAACCAGCGAGCCGCCGTCGATCACGTGCGCGGCGCCGGTGATGAAGCTGGAGGCCGGTGAGGCGAGGAGGACGACGAGCCCCTTCAGCTCCTCGGGGTCGGCCATCCGCCCGAGCGGGATCAGCTCGGCCCACATCGCCTTCATCTCCTCGGTCGGATGCTCGGTGACGCCGCCGCCGATCAGCGTGCCGTAGAACGGCCCGGGGCAGATCGCGTTGACGAGGATCCCGTCCTTGCGCGAGCTCGAGCGCCGCGTGGCGCACCATGTGGATCACCGCCGCCTTGCTGGCGGCGTAGCCGTAGCAGACCATCGGCTCGGGTCGCAGGCCGGCGTTCGAGGCGGTGACGACGATCCGGCCCGCGCCCTGGCGCTTCATCACGGCCGCGGCGGCGCGCATCGTGTGCATCACGCCGTTCAGGTTCACGTCGAGCACCCGGTCCCAGTCGGCGCGCTGGACGGTGTCGAGCGTCTGGCCGCCCTCGACGCGGAAGCCGGGCACCGAGGCGAGGCCCGCGTTGGCGAAGACGACGTCCACCCCGCCCTCGCGCGCGACGACGTCGTCGAACAGCGCCTGGATCTGCGCCTCGTCCCTGACGTCGGCGACGAACGCGGCGGCACGTCGCCGCGGTCGACGAGCTTCTGCGTCGACGCCTCGAGCCGCTCCTCGTCGATGTCGGCGAGCGTGACGTGCGCGCCGCAGGCGGCCAGCACCTCGGCCATCGCGAAGCCGAGCCCGCTCGCGGCGCCGGTGACGACGACGCGGGTGCCGTGGACGTCGAAGAGGCGGCCGAGCGTCTCCGCGGCGCGGTCGCTCACGGCGAGCCCACCCTGACGACGGCCTTCATCACCTCGGCCGGGTTCGCGATCGCGTAGGCGATCGCCTCCGGCGCCTGCTCGAGCGCGAACTCGTGCGTGACGAGCCCGGCGGCGGCGTCGCGCCGTCTCCCGACGAGCTCGACCGCGGCGGCGAACTCGTCCGGGCCGCAGCAGCTCGTGCCGAGCACGTCGATCTCGCGGAACGGCAGGTCGCCGACCCGCACCGGCGCGTGCTCGCGCGGAGAGGCCGACGACGACCACGCGGCCCGCCTGGGCGACGAGCTCGATCGCGGTCTGCACGAGCGCGGGCACACCGGTCGCCTCGAACACGACCTCCGGCCCGTCCGGCCCGGCCCACTCGCGCGCCGCGGCGACGAGGCTCTCCTCCGGCGAGACGTGCAGCACGTCCGCGCCCATCGCGCCGCCGTGGGCCAGCCGGCTCGCGACGGTGTCGACGAGCAGCACCGAGGCGCCGAGGTCGGTCACGACGAGCGCGAGCGCCTGGCCGATCGGCCCGGCGCCGAGCACGACCACGTGCTCGCCGGCGGCGACGCGCCCGCGCACGGCCGCGCGCATCGCGATCGAGACGGGCTCGATCAGCGCCGCGAGCGCCGGGTCCTGGTCGCCGACCGGGAAACGCCTGCGCCGCCGGGACGAGCAGCTGCTCCTGCAGCGCGCCGTCGGCGTGGACGCCGATCAGCGAGATCTTCGCGCACGCGTTGCCGCGCCCGATCCGGCACGCGTAGCAGTGCCCACACGCCGTGACCGGCCAGAGCGCGACGCGCATCCCGGTCTCGAGCCCGGGGCAGTCGTCGCCGACCTCGAGCACCGTCCCGGCCGCCTCGTGCCCCTGGATCCGCGGGTAGAGCGTCGAGGCGTCCTCGATCGTGCCGATGTCGCCGAGGAAGTAGTGGAAGTCCGAGCCGCACAGGCCGACCGCCTCGGGCGCGACGAGCACCTGCCCCGGCCCGGGCCCGCCGGGCTCGCGGACGTCGCCGACCTCCATCGAGCCACGTCCCCGGGTGACCGCTGCGCGCATCGCGTTGATCGAATCACCTCCGGCGCGACCGTGCAATCATTGCGCTCTGCGCGAGCCCGTCTTCACCGAGACCCTCCAGATCGCGATCGTGGTGCGAGACCTCGACGCGGCCGTGCAGACGTACGCGGACGAGTACGGGATCGGGCCGTGGGAGATCTACGCGTTCGGCCCCGACGAACGTCGGCGAGCTCCATCCGCCCGACTGCGCGTGGCGGCTCGCGGTGACGATGGTCGGCTCCGTGCAGTGGGAGCTGATCGAGCCGCTCGACGACAGGAGCATCTACGCCGACTTCCTCGCCGAGAAGGGCGAGGGCGTCCACCACGTCGCCGTCGGCGGCAAGCCCTACCGCGAGACGCTCGACGCGATCACGGCGAAGGGCCGCCGGGTGCTCCAGGGCGGCGTCTACCAGGGCGCCACCTTCGCGTACCTCTCGACCGACGAGGATCTCCGCGTGATCACCGAGATCCTCGACTGGCCGGACGACATCGTGCAAGAGCCGGACTCGATCTACCCCGCCTGAGGTAATGCAGGACTCCGAGGCGATCCGCGAGCTGGTCGAGAACTGGGTCGTCTGGCGCGACGCCGGCGACTGGGAGCGGTTCCGCACGGTCTGGCACGACGACGGCCGGATGATGGCGACGTGGTTCCAGGGGCCCGCCGAGGAGTTCATCCGGGTCAGCCGCGAGGGGTTCGAGAACGGGGTCCGGATCCTCCACTTCCTCGGCGGCTCGTCGGTCGAGGTCGTGGGTGACCGCGCGGTCGCCCAGACCAAGATGACGATCACCCAGCGCGCGTCGGTGAACTGGATCGACTGCGACGTCGTCTGCACGGGCCGCTTCTACGACTTCCTCGAGCGCCGCGACGGCCGCTGGGGCCTCGTGCTGCGCCAGCCGATCTACGAGCAGGACCGGATCGGCCCGGTCGACCCGGCCGCGCGCCTCGAGCTCGACCGCGACGCGCTCGAGCGCTTCCCGGTCGGCTACCGCCACCTCGCCTACCTCCAGGAGCAGCAGGGCTTCACGGTCAAGCCGGACATGCCCGGCCTCGTCGGCCCGGAGGTCGAGTCGCTCTACGCGAGCGGCAGTCGCTGGCTCGCGGGCGAGCCGCTCGACCGCTGAGGGACGGTCGCTGCCTCGGTCTCGTCCGGCCGTGCGAGCAGCGCCGCGCCGGCGACGGTGAGCACGAAGGCGACGATCCGCATCACGCCGAGCGCGCCGCCGGGCAGCGGCTCGTGGAAGAGCGTCATCCCCGCGAGGATCGGCAGCGCGTTGGTCGCGAGCGTCGCCATCCCGGCCGTCGCGAGCGCGCCGCCGCGCTGGAACGCGAGCTGGATGAACACGAAGGCGAGGCCGTGGCAGGCGAGCACCGCGGCGACGAACGCGAGCCGCCAGCCGCCGCCCACCGCGGCTTTCGTCGCGACGTCGCCGGCGGCGTACATCACTCCGGCCGCGAGCCCGAGCCCCGCGCCACCCGCGAGGAAGCGCGAGGCAGGCCCGGCGAGAGCCCCGGCGAGAACGAGCGAGGCGAGGATCCAGATCGCGACGAGCCGCCACGACGAATGGCTCGCCGTCGAGGCGTGTCCGGCGAGCGAGAGCCCGAGCAGCATCAGCCCTGCGACCGACGTCCCGACCCCGGTCCACTCCCGGCGTGACAGCCGGGTGCCCGTCGTCTTCCAGATCAGCAGCGCGAGGAGGCCGATCCCGCCCGCCGAGACCGCCTGCACGAGCGAGAGCGGCGCGAGCTTCAGCGCGACGACGTAGAGCACCCAGCCGCCGATCCCGACGAAGAATCCCACGAGCCAGCGGAGGTTCGAGAAGAGCAGCCGCAGCGAGTGGACCGGGTGGCGCGCGGAGAGCGGCGGCAGCTCCTGCGCGACCCCGTGCTGGGCGAGGTAGCCCCAGTTGATCGCGAACGCGGAGCCGAGCGAGAGCAGGAGTGCGAGCCCGAGCACGCGCTAGGTCTCGTCGCGCCCGCGGCCGCTCCACGGCAGGTACGCCTCCGCGGACAGCGCGGCGATCCCGACGCGAGGCAGGTCGCTCCGCCGCTCGTAGACGACGAAGCGCCGCTCGAAGCCCGGGAAGAACTTCTCGTTGAAGCGCAGCAGGTTGTCGAGCTGGAAGTGACCCTTCATCGCGAGCAACGCGCGCCGCTGCGCACGCTGCGGACGGGAGAGGTCGGCGCCCGGCGAGAAGAGCGCAGCGAACGGCGCGAAGTTGAGCGAGACCCGCTCGAACCCGTTGAGGCTCGCCCACGCGACGGCCTCGCAGACGAGCCACTCGTTGAAGCCGTTCGGCGTCGTCCGCCGGCGCGGCATCGTCGAGAGCGAGAGAGCCGAGCCTGCGCGCGAGACCGCGAAATGGAGGAATCCGTGCGACACCCCGTCGGCGTCGCGGCCGATCACGAACAGCGCCTCGTCTCCCTCGAGCCGGAACAGGTCGTCGAGCGCCATCACGAAGCCCTTCTCCGGCTGGGCGCCGCGCCACTCCGCGGCGAGCCGTACGAGCTCCGCCCGCTCGTCGCGGCCAAGCGCGTCGGGATGGACGACGTCGGCGTGGTAGCCCTCCCGCGTGAGCCGGGTCACCGACTGGCGCACCTTGCGGATCGCGCGCCCCTCGAGCGAGAACGTCCGCACGTCGAGTACCGCCTCGTCGCCGTGGTAGAGCGCGTGGAGCCCGTACGCGCCGTAGAGCTCGAGGGATCGTTCGGAGGCGCCCAGGATCGCGATTCTCCACCCGCGCGAGTGCGCGTGCGCGATGAACCGCTGAAGTAGCGGTCCGACCGCCTCTCGCGGGCCGATCGGATCGCCCGAGACGATCGCGATCCCGCCGACGACGCGATACGCGAGCACGGCCGTCCCGTCCGGTGCGAAGAAGAACGCCTTGTCGGCGCGCATCACGAACGGCGCGAGCGTGTCGGTGCCGTGGCGCGCGATCAGCTCGCGGACCTGCTCGAGCTCGCGCGCCTCCTGGCGAACGCGGTGCCGCCAGGGCGCCAGCCAGCCGACGATCATCCAGCCCAGGGCGGCCGCGCCGAGGACGAGCACGGAGATCGGGAACCAGTCACCGAACGGGCCGACGACGTGCGGCGAGCCGGTCACGTCGGAGCCCGAGAGCGCGAGGCCGGTCTCCCGCAGCGCGAAGCCGAGCGTGAACGGCCGGTCGGCGAGAGCGCGGTTGACCCAGAGCGCGACGAAGCCGTAGGCGGCGATCCCGGTCGCGGCGATCGCGAGCCGCACCAGCACGCGCGGCCTCGCGGTCGGATCGCCGGCCACGTCGAAGTCGTGCCGGCGCGCGACGAGCGCGACGAGCACGAGCCCGGCCCCGGCCGCGCCGTAGCCCGTGCCGTGGAAGAGGTGGAGGCCGGTAGCCGCCGCGAGCACGCCGACGGCGAGCTGCCACGCGCGGCGGCGGCGGCGCGCGAGCCCGCGGGCGACAACGAGCAGGACGATCCCGAGCGGCGCCGCGAGCGCGCTCGTCACGGGCAGGAGCGCCTGCGGCGCGAGGTTCTCGAGCAGGCCTTTCGTGTCGCGCGGCAGGATCGCATCGACCACGCCGATCAGGCCCACGGCGGCGACGAGCCAGCTGAGGACGAGCGGCGCACGGAACCGGCCCGGCGTGCGCGACCGGCCGAACAGCGCTCCGGCGAGCCCTGCGAGCACGGCGGGCAGGTAGACGGCTTGCAGCTGGGCGGCCGAGACGAAGGCTGCGTGCGCGGGGATCTGCCGCACGGTGAGGATCGAGACGCCGTCGAGCGCGAAGAGAAGGCCGCCGACGCCGACCGCGAGCAGGATCGCCGACGAGAGCCGCTCCGAGCGGGCGAAGCTCACGAGCGCGCCGAGCGCGAGCGCGGCCCCGGTCCAGACGGCGAGGAAGACCGCGAACGGCACCGCACCGTGGCGCGAGAGCTCGTCGAGCGGGAGCCCGTCCTTGACGACGCCGCCCGGCACTGCAGCCCGCACCTGGATCAGGTAGAGCCAGCCGGTCGCCGCGAGCACGACGAGCACGCCGGCGAGCGAGGCGACCGAGAGCCGCGCGAGCACGAGGGCCCTGGCGATCATCTGGCCCGTCCGTAGTGGAGGTGCCGGTCGGCAGCGATCAGCGCGGACTCCGCGTTCCCTCGCCAGAGCGCCCAGTCGTGGCCGCCGTGCAGGAGGAAGAAGCTGTGCCCGATCCGGTAGCGGGCGAGCTCCCGCGCGAACCGCACGTTCTGGCGGCTCAGCGGGTCGCCAGAGCCCGTGTAGAACCAGAAGAACACGTGGCGGCGGCGCAGCGTCGCCGCCTCGTGCGGCAGCGTCAGCGCCGGGCTGTTCAGCGCGAGCAGGCGCCGCTTGCGGTCGAAGATCGACGGGACGTTGTCGGCGACCTGGTAGCCGGACCAGCTCTCGACGACCGAGAACTCGCGCGGGTGGTGGAGCGCGATGTTGATCGCGCCGTAGCCGCCCTCAGAGAGCCCGCCGATCCCTCGCGCCGACGCGCTCGCGATCGTGCGATAGCGGCTGTCGATCGAGCGGACGAGGTCGCGCGCGACGAACGTCTCCCAGCCGTTGCCTCGCCGCCAGCCGTTGGCCCACTCCTGGTCGGTGAAGGTCCCGGTCGAGCCGAACGGCATCACGAGGATCGTCGGGCGCATGCGATGCTGGGCGACGAGGACGTCCTGGTCGACACCCGCGCGGACCGTCTCGAGGAAGGCCATCGGCCGTCCGGGGACGCCGTGCAGCAGGTAGAGGACGGGATAGCGACGCGCAGGGTGCGCCGCGTAGCCGGGCGGGAGGAACACGTAGACGGTCTGGTGCCGGCCACCGAGCGCCGCGCTCGTGACGGCGATCTTTTCGGTCGTGCCGCGGGACTGCACGAACGCCGGGTCGCGCGGAGGCGCGAAGCCGCGGTAGAGCCAGAAGTTGTCGAGGTACCGGTAGGTACCGATCCCGCCCACGGCGACGAACGCGACGACGAGCGCTGCGACCGCGGCCTTTGCCCCCCGGCCGAGGGTGGGAGTCAACACCGTCACGAGTCGCATGATCGCCACGGCGAGGGCCGCGTGACGGAATTCGACGACGACCCTTAACGGCTCTTAATCACGCCGCAACACGACCCGGCCGGTCGACCAGCGAGAATCGCATCACGATGCAGGCCTGGCCCCGCCTTCTGCCGGTGCTCCTGCTGCTCGTCCTGGTGGGCGGCAGCAGGGCCGCCCCGCTCCCGCCGGGCACGACCGTGGACGGCTCGTACAGCTCCAAGGCGCTGCGCGGAACGATCCACTACGCGGTCTATCTCCCGGCCGGCTACGCCTCGAGCGGCGAGCGCTACCCGGTCATCTACCTCCTGCACGGGCTTCCCGGGAAGCCGGACTCGTACAAGAGCATCGGCTTCATCACCCGCCCGGTCGAGGCGTCGGGGATGCCGGCGATCGTCGTCGGCGCGCAGGGCGCCCGGACGGGCGACACCGATCCGGAGTGGCACGACTGGGGCCCGGGCCGCGACTGGGAGACCGCGACGTCGAAGGAGCTCGTCTCGGTGATCGACAGCCGCTACCGTACGATCCCGTCCCGCACGGGCCGGGCGCTGATCGGGATCTCCGCGGGCGGCTACGGAGCGACGCTGATCGGGATCCACAACCCGTCCGTGTACTCGGTGATCGAGTCGTGGAGCGGCTACTTCCACGCCACCGACCCCACGGGCACGACCCCGATGGACATGGGCTCCAAGGACGCAGACGATGCGGCGAATGCGCATACCCTGGTCGCGAAGATGAAAGCCGCGTTCGCCCGCTACTCGCCGCCGACCCTCTACGGCTTCTACGTCGGCACGAACGACAAGCTGTTCCTCGCCGAGAACCGAGCCTTCGACCGGGAGCTCACCGCCGCGCACGTCAAGCACGTCTACGCCGAGTACAGCGGCGGCCACACTACGAACTTCTGGCGGGAGCACGAGGAGGCGTGGGTCACCAACGCGCTCGAGCGCCTGGCGGGGCCGAGGTGAAGAGGAGCGAGATCGGCGCGGTCCTGATCGGGCTCGCGATCGCGGTCGGGCTGATCACGACGATCTGGGTCTGGGCCGACCTGTTCGCGAGCAGCAAGTACTCGAACGGCGGCAGCAACCTGCTCGGCATCATCGGCACGGTCCCGCTGATCGCCGCGTTGGCCGTGGCCGCGTGGACGCGCTGGCACCGCACCTGCGCCGTCCCGTACTGCCTCCGCACCGGCGAGCATCCGGTCGACGGGACACTCCAGAAGGTCTGCAACCACCACCACACGGCCGAGCACCACGAGCTGGTCTATGCGCTACACCACGAGGAGCACGTCGCCTCGGGCCGGCTGGACTTCGGCGAGTCCCACAAGCACTAGCCCTTCGGCCGGCGCTCGCCCCGCCGCAGCGCCTCGATCAGCCGGCGCGCCTGCTTCGTCGGCCGCGCGCCGAGATCGGCGCCGAGCGGGCGCGCGAGCCGACGCTCGAGCTGATGCTGCTCGCGCGCCGCGACCGACTCGGGCGTCTCCTCGTACAGCGTCGCCGCGACGCTCGCGGACCCGCGGCGGTCGGCGAGCCCGGTGACGACGACCGTCCAGCGAACCTCGCCGCGCCGAATCGCGAGTGTGTCGCCGACGGAGACGTCCTTCGCCGGCTTCACCCGCTCGCCGCCGACGTGGACGTGGCCGCCCCGCACCGCCTCGGTCGCCTCGCCGCGCGTCTTGAAGAAGCGCGCGGCCCAGAGCCACCTGTCGATTCGCACCCGTTCCATCACCCCATCGTGACCACTTCTTCGCATGTTCGAGTGCCATAATCGAAGCGGTTGCGTAGACAAGCATTGGGAGAGAGCTGGCGAGCTCGAAAGAGAGAGGGTCGCCGCGGTGCGAGTCACTCCTCTCGGCCAGCACGATGAAGCAACGGCAACCGTCAACTCCACGGATAGTCTGGCCGCCGCGACGGCCTGGCTTCACCGCGCCTCGGAACGCCTGGCCTCGAGCTCCTCGTCGGTGATGAGGCCTTTCGCGTGCAAGGCCCTAAGCAGAACTAGTCGCCATTCTGCGTCGCTCCGGTCCGAGTATGGCGAGGACGCGGCTCGGTCTGAGAACGCATGACCCGGGTCTGATTCCGTTCCTGTCTCCTTCAGAACGCTTGCCATTCAGCCTCTATTCGTCTGGGAATCGTTGGACGGCGGTGGCGGGAGCCGAGCCGCAGCCGGCTTCCGGCCATTCACTCCGAGCCTCAGACAGGCTCCAGGAGGAAACCTCGTCGAGACCCAGACTTCTCCGCCGCTCACAACGTGTAGTACGTCAGTGATCGTTGCACCCCGGTCGTTTTGGCAGGTTCCCCCACTCGAGGGTTCATGCCGCGGCTTCACTTCACCCGATCGAGGGATGGCGGCCGACTGCGGGAAGCGCATGTTGAGACAAGCGTGGCGGCCGCAACCACGCCGAGGCGAATGAAGGCGGCGATAGCCAAAAGAGCCGCCTGCATTCGCCCCTCACTGCGTTGAAGGTAGCTGCGGCGCTACCTGGAGGGAGTACCGATGAGATCTGCTCTGCGGCACTACCCCGCATGGGACGAGTACGCAGTCCTACAAACCCACGCGAAGGCAACAGCGCCATCGAAGAGACCGCGCCCGGTTCGCCCGACGGCCTCTACCGAGACACTTCAATCGTCGCGGGCACCGTCGAGCTTCATGCGCAAACTGCTCGCGATCAGGAGCGACTCGGCGACACGCTGATACCGACAACGGAACCGCAAACCTGAACGAGAAACCGGCCTGAAAGCCAAGTGTCGAATCGGGTCGACGGTTCGATTCCTGAAGTCGAGTCAGGGTTGCGCGGCGACGGGGCTTCGCTGACGGAGCGCAGCCCTTCGAGCGGCGAGGTGTCCCCGTGCTCGTCCAACGGTCACGAGAAAGGGTTCTGAGAAGTTGTCTCCGAAACAAGATTCGGAAGTTTGTAGCCGCACAGCCGCCGGAACGCTCGCCGGCGCCATGCCTCGCAGAGCTTCGGCCAGGGCGTGACGGGTCTCCTCGAGCTCGAACTCGAGCTCCGCGAGTCGCCGCTCGTTCTCGCCGACTTCAGCGCCTAACCTCCTCAGCTCGCTCGTCAGTTCCGTTACCGACTCCTGAGTCTCGCTCTGTGGGCCCACACGTAGCTCGCAGTGACGGTCTGAAATGCTCAACTCTGGTTTTTCTGGCGCGTGGGCAACGAACGTCTCTGACCCAAGTGGCCGTTGATCGGGCGACGGCTCGCGTCTGCTCTCGCGGCGGATAAGCTCGTCGCGAAGGCCACCGCCGAAGCCAGGATCTGGCTTGAGCAACACACCGCGCTGGCTGGCGAGCGCATCCTGAATCGCCAGCCGAGTGACGTACCCGCGGCCGACCAAGACCTCACCGAGAAGCTCACCGGTTCGTTTCTGAGCGTCGAGTGCTTCTACGAGTTGCTCCTCCGAGATCAAGCCCATTTCGATCAAGAGCAGACCCAACATGCGCCGGCGCTGTTTGGCCCCATCCATCTCGGCAAGGATTTCGGCATCGCCGTCGGCGAGCTTTAGGCACTTGAGCACGCGAACGGTTCACCGGAGTGGCGAGCCCGTCGAGGAGGACTGCGACTTGTGGACGAGAGGGCGACTGGAGGCGGGGGCTGCGGCTCCCGCCGCCTCCACAGTCACCTCGCGCGTGGTTGCGGCCTACACGCGGGTCCCACTATCTCCGCCAGCCTCTCGTGTGTCATGCCCCAAGGGGGTGAAGTGAACCAACCGGATGAACCACCCGAAGGGTGATTCGTGTAGCTCCCAGAGGGGCGTAGAACCCGTCTAGCCTGCTCCTATGCGGCGCGAGCAGACGCGAGAAGCGCGGTGCCCGAGGGGCGACCCCCGACAGTGAGTCGGCCCGGCCGGCCCAGGGTCCGAATCGATTCCTTCCGGCCAAGGAATGACCACAATGCACCTGACAACTGCTCAGATCGAATCGATCAATGCGGCAGAGAACGAGAAGCGCCAGGTCTTCAGCTGGCGCTTCGATGAGCTCCGGCGAGCGGGCTACGGCTTCCAGGACGCACTCGTGCTCGCGATTAGCGACGGCGTCGACCTTCACCTCGCGATCGATCTCCCAGCCCGCGGCTGCCCCCACACCACCGCGTTGCGCATCCTCGCCTAGGTGTAGCTCCTGAGGACGTTGGTTCATCCGGGCCCTCTCGGAGGCTGAGCGCTGTTAAAGGCAGCTCGGTCCCAAGGAGGTCACCCGATGAATCTTCACGCTAACGCGGCTCTGAGCTTGAGTGGGAGGCAGCGGTTGTGTGAGCTCGTTCTCGATCGGGGTTGGACGGTTGTCGCGGCGGCTGGGTCTGCTGGTGTCAGCGTCCGTTGTGCGCGGAAGTGGATCGGCCGCTACAGGCTCGAGGGTGCGGCTGGCCTGCGTGATCGCTCGTCGGCGCCGCGGCGGGTTGCCAACCGGACAGCCGATGAGCGGGTCGAGGCGATCGTGAAGCTGCGCGGCTTGCGTTTCACGGCGGCCGAGATCGCTGAGACGCTCGGGATGGCGCTCTCGACGGTGTCGGGGCTCCTCGCCAGGCTCGGGAGGATGGGCCGGCTGGGCCGGCTTGGGCTCGAGCAGCCGGTCCGATACGAGCGTGGCAGGCCCGGCGAGTTGATCCACGTCGATGTCAAGAAGCTCGGCCGTGTGCGCCGTGTTGGGCACCGAATCAGCGGCAGCCTCGCAAGCCAGGCCAAGACCAGGCATATCGGGAAGCTGCGTGAGGTCAAGGGCTGGGAGTACGTCCACATCGCCGTCGACGATTACAGCCGGCTCGCCTACGCGGAGGTGCTCGACGACGAGAAAGCCGCGATCGCTGCGGGCTTCCTGCGCCGCGCTGTCGCCTTCTACCGCCGCCACGGCATCACCGTCGAAGGCGTCCTCACCGACAACGGCAGCTGCTACCGCGGCACCCTCCACGCCCTCGCCTGCCACCGCTTCGGGATCCGCCACCTCCGCGCCTGCTCGGGTCCTACACCTAGAGCGCGCCGCCGACCTCAGCTCACAAGCGGACGCTGAGTTCGGCATGTCACGCGATCAGCCGGTCATCCTCGCCAAATTCGCGCTCAGCGCAATCAGGGCAATACACCGCGAGCTCGCCGTCGATCCCGAGGTACATGCGCCAACCCCAAGCGTGTCCCCTCGCGACGTCCTCACAGTCGACGCAAGTCAGCTGACGCGGCTTGATCCCAGCGCCTCGATTTGTCGGCAGTCCCTCTATGGCTCTGACGCTACGCAAGGAGCAAGCTCCGCTCGCCCGCCTCAAGGCTAGGTCTCCCTCGCAGCTGGAGCAGGAGCCTAGACCTCCCGCTAACCAAGAGGACCACCCACTCCTTGGAATGTGGCACGGGGGCCCGGACTTGCGCCGCAGCTAAAAGGGAACGGCGCCTCTTGGGGAGAGGGTTGGCCTGGTCCCCCGTGCCGGGCTGCAGGTTAGCTCGTTGGCGGCGCCGGGTCTACTCTTTCAGCCCGAATGCGCTAGCGTGGCCTGAATGGCTGCGCAAAAGGATCCCTTCCGCCCGGACTGGACGATCCGGTCGCCTTCGGGCCAGCGGCTGACCGTGGAGTTCGACCGGTTCCGCACTCTCTGGCGGGTAACACCTGGGGAGTATGTGCGGCGTCAGTTGGTCGATGCGCTCGCCCAGGCGACTGGGAGTCGTCCCGAGTCTGACTGGATCGTCAAGGTCGAGCGCGAGCTCAGCGCCGAATTGCAGGCGGCGCCTTAAGAGAGACCGACGCCGAATGGGCCCCGCCCGGCCAGGAGGCCCGACGCTCCGAGGTGTGGCGGCGCTACGCATATGCGACAGCACCGTCAAGGTCGGAAGCGATACGAGCGCGGTGTCGCGAGTTCGAAGACGCCTAACCTGCGCCCGATCGGCCAGTGGCCGTGTGTCTTTCCACGAAGACACCGCCGAAGCCGGCACGATCCTCATCGCGTTCTTAAGAGACGAATCGTGCACCTCGGTGTCGTGAGCCGGCGGCGAGGACCACGACCGCTTCGTCCGCTGCTGGAGCCGACCTTGCCGGCGGTGTCTTTGGCGAGGCGACGACCGTCTTGGCATTCACGGGAACGCGGCAACGTGGTATTCCTCCCCTGGCATAGGCGCGTGTACGACCGAGAGGAGCAACGTGAAGACCTCAGGCCTACTCGAGCCGGCCTGGATCGCGCGTAAGCGGGTCGCGATATCGGCTGCCTTTGCGTGGCCGCCGCGACCGTGCTGGTTGCCCCGTCTGCTGCCGCAACACCAACACCGCCCGCCGCCAGGGCTTGCCCATCCACGTCGCTCGTCAACGCTGCGCTCGGACTGCACGCCGGGACGCCAGTCGTCACCAAAAACGGCATACAGCAAGACCTGCACCTACCCTGGCACAGAAAAGATCTACGCTGCGAAGATCACCTTCCAGATGGACACCGCCTCGACGTTCGCCGCCGGCGAGAAGGCTGCCGCCGCGGCGCTCCGAGGCAGCGTGGTCAAGGTGCCGCATCTCGGTCAGGCGGCGTGGGGCACCAACCCTGGATCCCTCTACGTCTTCGACGGGCACGAGACGATCAAGATCCTCGCGCTTCTGACGCCGATCTCCAAGTTGGAGACCCTGGCCCGGAAGCTGGTCTGAAGCGCGCCGTATAGGCGTCCGCCCCCCGCTGCCGCCCTCCACATCAAGGAGACCGCTTGAATGTCGCTCACCGGAGGAACCACGGCGCGATCGAGTTCAAGTCGACGGCCACGCCGTTCAAGGTGACGTCGAACGCCTGCTGCACCATCACCCGAGGGTTGGACGGCCCTTCCAGCCGCCGTACGGGATGGGCAACGGGACGTTGAGGTCGGCAACCCAAGTGCTCGGGTCGAACGTGCCGGTCACATTCGTGTCCCAGAGCGGCACGTCGGCGAAGCTCGTTTCGTTGCAGCCCTGAACGCTCGCCCACATCCCGAGCCGCTGTAGATGGTCGGGCGCACGCCCATGCTCTTGACGCCATCCACCATCGACCTGGTAACCGCGATGCCGGGGTCGCTCTCGACATCGAGGGCGAAGAACTGAAGGCTTGGAATGTACGGTCAGGCCGCCTGAATGCCGCCTTGCCAGCAGCGCGGGTCGCGCGTGTAGACGGCCACCTTCAGCCCGACAGATAGTGCGGCGGCAAGCTGGCTCTGGGTCTGCGACCACGGGGTGCAAGTGCCCCAAGCGGTCGAGTGCATCACATAGAGCCGGAATCCGTGCTCATACATCCACCGAAACCAGTCGGTGCCGTTGATCGTCGCGTTCGTGTCGAACGCCTTCAGGCCGACAACTAGCGTCATGGCAGCTCATTCTTCTCGGAACAGACCGTTCGTGGCTTTTTGGTGATCACCAAAGTTGCCCCTTTATGGGGAGGACGGCCACGTTGGGCGGCGCTTACCTGAGGCTTGTATTTGAGAGCGCCGCCCGCTCTCTCAATCTGCGGTTCTGCACCATGGTGCAGAAGGGATGGCGATCTTCGATGGCGAATCTGCGGGCAACGGGTACTCGAGGGAGCGCTCTTTGGGGTAATGGGAGCCGGAACGGTGAGCGTCGTTCGAGCGCGCTTTGGGGGCGCGGCAGCCGTGGCGTTGCAGTCGTCCTCGTCGTTGCGTTCGCTCTGCTTGCTCCCGTTGGCTGCGCTTGCCGACGGCGGTGGCGGGACAGCAGTCGAAGCTCGGCGCTTGTCACTGCCGCGAGGGCCGCGGGCAAGCCGCGGCTCAGCAGAGCTCGTCGTATGTTCCTCCCGACCTGCTGAAGCAGGCGCGGCGAACCCGGGTCAGCGGTTGCCGGTGATCATCCAGTCTGCGAGTGGCGCGTCCGCGGCGGCAGCCGCGTATTCGGCGAACGGGCAGGGTGATGGTGGTACGGCGGCGAGGCGGCTTTCGCTGGTGAACGGGGTTGCGGTGCAGCTGAAGGCGAAGTGGATCTTGCGGCTTGCCAAGGTCTCCGGTCTCACGGTCACACCTGACTCGCCGGTCGAGACGACCGCGCAACGGCAACGGAAGGTTCAGCAGTCAGCTTTGGCCGTACGTGTCGGGTGACGCATCCCTGTGGGGGTCGAACTGGCATGCCGCACCTGATGCGCCGACGATCGCTGTCGTCGACTCGGGGCTCGATGCGAGCAAGAAGGACTTCAGCGGGCGCGCTTACCCGCAGGTGAACCTCAGCTCGACCACGCCCAGCGCGCAGGGTGACGGTGACGGCCACGGCACGTTCGTTGCCGGGATCGCAGCGGGCGGCAACTCCGGCTACACCGGCGCCTCGCCTTCCTCGCACATCCTGCCGGTGCGAGTGATGGACGACAACGGCGTCGCGCAGGACCTCGGATGTGATCGCCGCGGCGCAGTGGATCCTCACAAACAGGGACACCTACAACATCAAGGTCGCGAACTTCTCTTTGCACTCGGCGGCGAAGACGCACTTCTACCTCGACCCGCTCGACCAGGCCGTGGAGAAGCTCTGGCTCAACGGGATCGTCGTCGTCGCAGCAGCCGGCAACTACGGCACCGCAGGCGTCCCGAGCGGCGTCCTCTACTCGCCGGGCAACGACCCGTTCGTGATCACCGTCGGCGCAGTCGACATCGGAACGTCTGCCAGCACCGACGACGACTCGGTCGCGCCGTGGTCGGCGTGGGGATACACCGAGGACGGCTTCGCAAAGCCCGAACTCGGCGCCCCGGGCCGCTACATGATCGGCCCCGTGCCCCAGAGCGCGAGCCTCAAATCGCAGCGGCCAGACCACGTCGTCTCCCCCGACTACATGGAGCTCTCGGGCACCTCGTTCGCAGCCCCAGTCGTCGCAGGCGCAGCCGCACAGCTGCTCGCCCTGCACCCCGACTGGACGCCCGGATCAGGTCAAAGGCGCGCTGATGTTGACGGCACGCCAGTCGAGCGGGATCACCAACGTCGCGATCGGCGTCGGCGAGGTCAACGCAGGCGCAGCCGCCGCTCTCAGCTCCCCGCCCAATCCCAACGCGGCACTCGACGCCTTCATCGGCAACGACCCGACCAAGGGCCTTACCTTCAACGCACCCAGCTGGCTCAGCGTCGTCAACGCAAGCGCCTCTTGGGCAGACGCCAGCTGGGATGACGCCAGCTGGGCAGACGCCTCCTGGGCCGAAGCTTCCTGGGCAGACGCCTCCTGGGCCGAGGCCTCATGGGCAGACGCCAGCTGGGCAGACGCCAGCTGGGCAGACGCCAGCTGGGCCGACGCAGCCGACATCGACGGCGTCGGGCCCGTCGCAACCCTCGACCCGACCAACCTCGCGACGCTGGACTCCATTCCCGGCCTCGCACCCCCACCCGGGGACATCAGCCCCGGCCTGACCGGAACAGCCTCCGGCGCAAACCAGCCGCCGGCACAGCCCTAGAAACACTCCCCTCTCCAACGCGGGAAGCGGCCCAGCCAGGGCCGCTTCCCGCGTTCTCTACTGCGCTCGACGCATGAGTACGATGCGCACGATGATCGCCGCCAGACGCGCGACCTCGACGAGGTGCAGAGCCCCGAAGTCCGGAGCCACAGACCGCGACCCCCGGGCGCTGCGATGAGCGGTTTGCGCGCCGCGATGATCCTTAGCCTCGCGCTCGGGTTCGCGTTCCTGGCCACGGCCGCCTCGGCTCGTTTTCTTGCCAACCCGCCGGTCAAGGTTGGCGTCACGTGCTGATCTCGCCGCGCACGAAGACGAGCGGCTGCAAGCTGAGCGCTAATCCGGACCGTCGCTGCTCGCCCGGGGCGTACTACTCCAAGCTGACCAAGCAGGTGCTCTGCTCGCCCGGGTTCCGCATCGAGCGCGGTCCCGGACGTGCCGCAGTCGGTGAGGTTCGCGGTCGAGGCCGAGTACGGAATCAAGCCCGCCCACTACGGACGCGCCGTGGAGATCGACCGGATCGTCAGCCTCGAGCTCGGCGGCTCGAACAACATCGCCAATCTCTTCCCCGAAAGAGCGACCCCGAGCCCCGGATACCCCGTCAAGGACAGGCTCGAGCGCAAGCTCCACCTCCTCGTCTGTTCCGGGTCGATGACCCTGCGAGCGGCGCAACGCGGGATCGCAACAGACTGGCAGGCGCTCTACAAGCGGGTGTTCGGCAGCGCACCGAGTGCGCCACCCAGGCGACCCCCGGCATCGCCTATCCCCTGCATACCGGGATCGTTGCGACGACGTTCTGGGTCGGCGAGATCTTCAATGCGAACATCGCCGACGGCTCCCAGGTCTGCTCCACCTATGACTCGAAGTGGGCATACCACTGGAGCGGAGGTGTGAACCTCGGCACCGACCCGAGCACGGACTGCAAGGGCGCCCCGATCGGCGGCTGCGACGGGAGACCCTCAGGAACCGGGGCGAGCTTCAAATGCGCGACCGAGGCACGCCAGGCGGGCAACGGCTACTTCCCCACCAGCTCGCTCGTGCACCCGGCAGAGAACCCGTTCTATCTCGACCTCCCCTTCGATGACGTCAACGACGCGACCGCGTTCGAGGAGCGCTGCCGGGTGATCCCATGGGCGGCCGGCTCCTCACAATGCTCAAATCAGAACTACAGCTTCATGAAGAACCATTGGGTCGCGATCACCGGGCCGAACGGTCACACCTGCTACGGCCAGGTCGAAGACGCGGGGCCCTCGCACGGATCGCTCTACCACGACGCCAATTACGTGTTCGGCAACTCGAACGCCCAGCCGGTTCAGGGGCAGTTCAACAACGCAGGCATGGACGTCTCGCCGGCCCTCAACGGCTGCCTCGGCTTCAAAGAGCTAGACGGCGACAGCGACAAGGTGAGCTGGCGTTTTGTCGACTCGCCCCCCGCCGGCCCGTGGACGAAGATCATCACGACACGTCAAGTCAGCTAGCAGCCAAGACCTTCGGAAACGTGACGGTTTCCGGACCAGGCACTCAACCTTAGGGAATCGGCTGGCGGGTTCTCTCGATTCTCTCTGTCTAGGGATTGTCTTCCCGAGCAGATGTCCACAAGGTGGGAGTCCAGTTCCTGCGCGCGGAATGAGAGCAGATCTTGCGGATCTTGATCGCTGACGACCATCCGGTGTTGATCGCCGGTGTGCGCCAAGTGCTCGAGCTAGACGGTGGCTTTGACGTCGTCGGGGAAGCCCATAGCCGGCCCGAGTTCTTTCCGATGGTCGCTCAGACCCGGCCCGACGTCGTGCTCCTCGACGTGCGTATGCCTGGGCTCGACGGGCTCACCTGCCTCGACCGCCTTCGCGCCGGCTTCCCGGACGTGCAAGTGGTCATTGCTCGACGGGTGCCGATCCGGACCTCATTGAGTCCGCTTTCGCCCGTGGCGCCTGTGGCTACATTGTCAAGAGCGTTGACCCAAATGAGCTCGCCCCGGCGATCCGGGAGGCCGTTGCGGGGACCGCCTTCCACGCCCACGGCCTGTCCACCGTCGAGGACAGCGCAGGACTCGCGGCCGGACTCACCCCCGCGAGATCGAGATCATGGAGGCTGTCGCGCGCGGCCTCGCCAACAAGGCGATCGCCAAAGAGCTCTGGGTCACCGAACAGACGGTGAAGTTCCACCTCACCAACATCTACAGCAAGCTCGACCTTTCCAACCGAACCGAGTTGGCCAACTGGGCGTTCAGCCACGGCCTCAGGGATCAAGCGCACGAAGACGCCAGATAATGCCTAGCTGATGGCGCGCAGGACGTCCGTCGCTGCAAGGCCGAGCACAAGTCCAAACGCGAAGAGCGTCAGGAGGAGGACACTGTCGACCTTCACCGCGTACGCTCCTTTCCGCTCGCAGGCAATCAGTCCTGCAAAGGGAACCCGTGTCGCCCACGGTTATCGGCAGCAAGACGGCGTTGGTTGAACGCGGTATCCCGGGTCGAGCGCGTTGCCTCTTGCCGGGAGGCACCGTGCGATTGCTAGCCGGCTTGCATTCCGAGCCACGCTGGTTGAAGAACTGCTCAACGCATCCGTGAGTAAGCCACGGGGTGGCAGACACGGAATGCCAGCCAAGGATCGCCAGGCGCGACCAACCCTGGCGGCGGGCTCCGCCTCTCGGCCCGAACGTTTGAGTCGGCGTACGACCCTCGGGTTATGGACCCGTCGCCGTCGGCACTGTGACAGTCTCCGTCACAGTCTCCGTCACGGCCGGGGTCGTCTCGGTCACGACGACGGTCGAGACCTGAGTCACGGTGTCGGGTGGCAGCGTCTGCGTCTGGGTGTTCGTGACGGTGACGTACTGCGTGTTGTTGTTCTCGATCGTCTGCGTCTGCGACACCGTCTGGGTCTGAGACAGCGTCTGCGTAATCGATTGGGTCTGTGTCTGCATGTCGGTCACGGTCTGGGCGATGGTAACCGGCTTGCCGTTGACCGTCACAACCTTGTTCCTGACCCGTATGACCGGGACGATCTTCGTGGTACTCGTGGTGATGATCTTCGTGCCGCCCGGTGTAGTGATCGTCTCGGAATTCGTGACATTGTGAAGCACCGAGCGCTTGACAATGCGGACGCTACGCACGACGTGCGTAACGACCTTGCCGTTCTGTCCCGTTGTCTTGATCGTCTTCGTCACGGTGACTCGGTACAACTGTGCTGTCGTTCCTGTAGAACCGCTCGCGACAACGCCGGCCAGCCCCCAACCCCCGATCAGGACGCCCGTCAGGAGCGCCGCAAAACCGGCGATTCTGAGTTTGGGCCGATCTGCAAAGCGTTCCCGCACCGGTCCCCTCGCTCTCCGCAGTTTCGAGACACCCGTACCTTAACTCGGATCAGACCATCGAGCCGGGCGTACCCCTAGCTCGCAGGTGCGAGCCAACGGCGCCCCCGAGATTCCCGTACGAATTAGCTTGAGACTGGAGTGCGCTTCACGCCGGTGCGCAAATGGATCGGCCGTATGTCTATACTGACAACATAGAGATGTTGGTCGGGTTTGGGAGCACCTAGTCCTGCCGCAATGCGACCGAGAAGGCAATTCGCACAGGATGTGCCACGCTGACAGCGTCCCTCCCTACTCTCCCATCTTCGACAGGACTGTTCAGGCCGATACCGGACGGCTCAATCGCTCGTCCCGCGCTGTGCGTCGGAATCTAGATAGCGGAAGGCCGCACTCAGGGTACGGCCTTCCGTGAAGAAGCGGGGCTGGCGCTTGTGATCTAGGCTCCTGCGGCAGAGCCGACCACGCCACTGCTCCCGGGCGCCAACGCCGGCGGCGGAGGAGTATGCGGCGTACTCCTCGCCGGCTTCTTCGTGTTCGAACATCGGATGGTTGTCTAACGCCGTCGTCTCCTTCGGTTCCCCCACGAGCCCCCTCCTTTCACACCACGCGCGTCCCCACGGTGACGAGGCTCCCGCCGGGCGAAGCCCGGCTCCGCCGACAGACGCTACGCTCGACCAACCCGGGGGATAGCCTCAGCATCGGAGCGGCATGGGCCCGGTGGCCCAGCCGGTCTTCAAAACCGGTGAGGTCGTGTAACCCACGGCTGGGTAGGTTCGACTCCTGCGCCGCTCCGTTGTCTCGTCGTCCGGTATCATCGCCACGTCGGTCCTCGCCGCGGCCGCGTCCCTCGCCGTCGCCGCGGCGCTCGCCGCCTCGGCGCTCGCCGGCGACCCGGGCGGCGGGGAAGCAGCTCTTCGCGAGCGCGGGCTGCGGCAGCTGCCACGTGCTGAGAGCGGCCGGGGCAACCGGCACATCCGGTCCGGATCTCGACCGGCTGCAGCCGGCGTACCTCACCATCGTCAACGCGGTCACAAACGGCGGCGATCACATGCCGGCGTTCGGCGGCACCCTGACCGCAGGGCAGATCGCCGACCTCGCCACCTTCGTCTACGACGCGACGCAGGTCTCGGCAGCGCCAGCGAAGGTCTCCGTGCAGGCCGGTCGGCCGACGGAGTTCGCGTTCACGCTGTCCCGCCGGTCTGTGCCGGTCGGCACGACCGCGTTCACGATCGCGAACAGGGGCAAGCTGACCCACACGTTCAAGGTCTGCTCGAGCGCGAAGGGCGGCCGCGGCAACGCGTGTGCCGGAACGGGCACGAGGCCGATCCCGCCCGGGAGGACGGCGACGCTGACCGTCACCTTCACGAGGAAGGGCTCGTACGAGTACCTCTGCACGATCCCGAGCCACGCGGCGGCCGGGATGAAGGGCCTCCTGGACCGTCCGCTGACTTACTCGACGGGATCGAGCTCGCGCGCTCGCAGCGCGGCGCTGATGTCGGCGTCGCTTCCTCCGATGATCAGCAGCCGGCTCAGCGGCGGTTTGACGGGTCAGCCGAGGATGTCGCGGAGCGTGCCGAGCGCTTCGGGGACGACGCGGAAGTAGGCCCAGCTGCCGCGCTGCTCGCGCTCGACGAGGCCGGCGTCGAGGAGCACCTTGAGGTGATGGCTGACGGTCGGCTGGCTCAGCCCGAGCGGCTCGGTCAGGTGGCAGACGCAGGCCTCGCCGGTCGGCTGCGCCTGGATCAGGCTGAGCAGCCGGAGCCGGGCCGGGTCGGCGATCACCTTCAGCGCGGCGGCGAGCCGGTCGGCCTCGTCGGCGTCGAGCGGCCCTGCGAGGAGTGGCGGGCAGGACGCGGCGATCGTCGCGATCGGCTTCACGTGCAACACCATATTGACAGCGATCGATGGTCTTGTCACACTGGGTCGACATCGATCGCCGTCGATACCAGAGGAGGCGTCGATGAGCCAGAGATCACTCGACCCGGTCACCCAGCGATCACGTCCGGCAGGCAGCCGAGGCAGCTGAAGGCCGAGTTCGCCGGCATCTTCTCGGAGGAGACGATCGAGCGCTACATCGGCGAGTCGCTCGACCTGCTCGGCGGCTCGAGGATCAACGTCTTCGTGCCGGTGCTCGCGCATCGCTTCGCCCGCGAGCGGCTGAAGGCGCTCGCCCAGGCCGAGCATCTGATCGCGAAGGAGCAGCCCGAGGTGCTGTTCGTCTGCGTCCACAACGCCGGCCGCAGCCAGATGGCGGCCGGGCTCGTCAAGCTTCGCTCGGAGGGTCGGATCCACGTCCGCTCGGCCGGCAGCGCGCCCGGCGAGCGAGATCAACCCGGCGGTGATCGAGGCGATGACCGAGCTCGGCGTCGACATGAGCGAGGAGTTCCCGAAGCCGCTGACCGACGAGGTCGTGCGCGCCGCCGACGTCGTGATCACGATGGGCTGCGGCGACGCCTGCCCGATCTACCCCGGCAAGAAGTACGAGGACTGGGAGCTCGACGACCCGGCCGGCCAGGACCTCGAGACCGTGCGCGGCGATCCGCGACGAGATCGACGCGCGCGTGCAGCGAGCTGATCGCCGAGCTGCTCCCGACGACGCTCCGGCGCAGCTGAGCCGGCAGCGCGCTGGCGCTGCGCGTCGCTCGTCGCCGAGGCGATCGGGACGTTCGCGCTCGTCTTCGCCGGCTGCGGCGCGATCATGGTCGACGCCAAGACGCGACGCAGCTCGGCCACGTCGGCGTCGCGATCACCTTCGGGCTCGTGATCATGGCGATGATCTACGCCGTCGGACACATCTCCGGCGCCCACTTCAACCCGGCGGTCACGTTCTCGTTCGCGCTCACCCGCCACTTCCCCTGGCCACGCGCGGTCGCGCTACTGGGCGGCCCAGCTCGCCGGCGCGCTCACCGCGGCGCGCGATCCTGCGCGGCTCGCTCGGCAACATCGCCCACGTCGGCGCGACCTGCCCGCGCGGCTCGCAGGCGCAGTCGTTCCTCTGGGAGCTCGTGCTGAGCGTTCTTCCTGATGTTCGTGATCATGGCCGTCGCGACCGACACCCGCGCGGTCGGCGAGGCCGCCGCGATCGCGATCGGCGGCACCGTCGGCCTCGACGCGATGTTCGGCGGCCCGATCTCCGGCGCCTCGATGAACCCGGCCCGCTCGCTCGGCCCGGCGCTCGTCACCGGCGACCTCCACGCGCTCTGGCTCTACATCGTCGCGCCGATCGTCGGCGCGGCGCTCGCCGCCCTGCACGATCGTCCGAGGCAGTCCGTTCCCCGCGCGGCCGAGCGAGTAGTCAGCGCCGTCTCAGCAACAGCCGGCGCTCGCTGCGGCCTGGATCACGGGAAGCCCTCTCGCCGCCGGCTCGCTCGTCTTGACCGCCTTGACGATCGCGCCGTGCATGCCGTCTGCGACCTGGTGGGTCGTCAATTGACGATCAGCGAACGAGCGTCGGCACCTGCGTCAAGGAGGTGAGTGATGAACTGTTTTGAGTGTGCGAAGGCTCACGATGATGTTCCTGCAGTCGGTGTCGCCGGCACTGCGGCGTCGGTCTTTGCCTCGACCATCTTGATCGCAGCGCGGGATTACCGCGTCGGAGGCACGACCTACGGCTGCGCCCACACGCTGCCGAGCGTCACGGCCTTCCGTGGCGTCCCGGCGGGGATCGCGGCGGCGGCGCGGCATCACACCGCAGGCGTCGCATGAGCGCCATAGCTGCGTCTCAATCGGTCGCGAGCGAGCAACGCGACGTCGAACTCGCGCTGCTCGCAAAGGCGATCGGCCACCCCGCCCGTGTGCGGATCCTGCGCCTGTTGCTCGAGTCGCAATGCCTGCTACTGCGGCCAGATCGTCGACGAGCTGCCGCTCGCGCAAGCGACCGTCTCGCAGCACTTGAAGGTACTGAAGGACGCCGGGCTCGTCACGGGGGAGATCGAGGGGTTGCGCACGTGTTACTGCGAGTCGGCATCGGCTCGCCGAGGCGCACGAGCTGCTCGGCAGCCTGCTCGACGTGGCGGTCGAGCTCGCGGGGGACAGACGGCGTGACTGTCGCTGAGCGTCGCGCGCTGCACGGGATCGGTGCCGGCGCTAGACCACGCAGCGTCTCCTCGCGCCGGGGTGGGCGCGCGCGGGAGGCGAGCGGCATCCGCTCTGGCTGCTCGGCGCCGCCGCCGTCGGCTGGTTCGCACTCTACGATGCGTTACTGCCGTTCTGGAATCACCTGCTCTACGGGGTCCTCAGCGTGCCGCGCGGGCCGCGGTGGGCCGATGCGCTCCACTTCTTCCTCTACGACGCGACGAAGATCCTCTTGCTGCTGGTGGGGATCATCTTCGCCGTGCGCATCCTGCGGAGCTTCCTCTCGATCGAGCGCACGCGCGCCATGCTCGGCGGAAAGCGCGAAGGCGTCGGCAACATCGCCGCGGCCGGGCTCGGTGTCGCGACACCGTTCTGCTCGTGCAGCGCCGTCCCCGCCTTCATCGGCTTCGTTGCCGCCGGGGTCCCGCTCGGCGTCACCCTCAGCTTCCTGATCGCAAGCCCACTCGTGAACGAGGTCGCCGTCGTGCTCCTCTACGGGATGTTCGGCTTCGGAATCGCAGCGCTCTACATCACCGCAGGCTTGCTGCTCGCGACCAGTGCCGGCTTCATCCTCGGTCGTATGCGCCTCGAGCGCTACGTTGAGCCGTTCGTCCTCGAGGCCGCGGCAGCCGCACCCGCGACGAGCGGATTCGTCGCGGCAGAGCCGACCTGGCCCGAGCGGATCGAGCTCGGCATGTCCGAGGTGAAGACGATCATCGGTCGGATCTGGCCCCATCTCTTCGCGGCGATCGCGCTGGGGGCCGCCATCCACGGCTGGGTCCCCGCCGGCTTCTTCGCCAGCGTCGTCGGGCCCGGCAACCCCCTCGCCGTCCTCGCCGCAGTCGCCGTCGGCATCCCCCTCTACTCGAACGCGGCCGGCGTCCTTCCGCTGATCGCAGTTCTCCACGCCAAAGGGGTCGCGATGGCACCTTCCTCGCCTTCATGATGAGCGTCGTCGCGCTCTCGCTGCCGGAGATGATCCTGCTGCGACGCGTCCTGCGCCCGCGCCTCCTCGTGATCTACGTCAGCGTCGTCGCGACCGGGATCGTCGCGATCGGCTTCCTCTTCAACGCCGTCCTCTGAAAGGAACAACGACCATGTCCACGATCAAGGTGCTCGGCCCCGGTTGCGACAACTGCAAACGGCTCACCAGCCTCACCGAGCAGGCCCTGGCCGAACTCGGGCGGCCAGAGCAGGTCGAGAAGGTCACCGACTACGCCCAGATCGCGACCTACGGGGTCTTCGAGCACCCCGGCGCTAGTCGTCGACGACCAGGTGCTGATGGCCGGCCGCATCCCCGCCCTCAGCTCCCTCAAGGACGCGCTCGCCGATCGGCTCGCGGCAGCCTGAGGACAAGAGACTCGCGCCGATGGCGACCATCGAGAAGCCTCCGCCCGTAAGGCGCTCTCAGGTGCCCGACGACGCAGCGGTGCTGAGGAAGGCTCTCGCTTCTCGACCGGTTCCTGCCGTTGTGGATCGTGCTCGCGATGGGCGTCGGGATCGGCCTCGGCGCCCTCGCGCCGAGGCTGAACGACGGGCTCGACAGGCTTCGGATCGGGACGGTCAGTCTTCCGATCGCCGCTGGGCTCCTTCTCATGATGTACCCCGTCCTCGCGAAGGTCCGCTACGAGGATCTCGGGAAGCTGTCGCGCGACGAGAGGAGCGGCTTCTCGCGTCCTCGCTCTTCCTGAACTGGGTCGTCGGGCCGGCGCTCATGTTCGTGCTCGCGTGGACGTTCCTTGCCGACCAGCCCGAGTACCGGACGGGCGTGATTATCGTCGGCCTCGCCCGCTGTATCGCGATGGTGCTCATCTGGAGTGATCTCTCGTGCGGTGACAGGGAGGCGCCGCCGTTCTCGTCGTCTTCAACTCGATCTTCCAGATCGTCGCCTACTCGGTTCTCGGCTACTTCTACCTCACCGTTCTGCCGGGCTGGCTTGGCCTCGACACCCAAGGCTTCGAACGTCGGGATCTGGGAGGTCGCCCGCACCGTCCTGATCTTCCTCGGGATCCCGCTCACCGCCGGCTACCTCACCCGCCGGATCGGCATCAAGCGCCACGGCCGCGACTGGTACGAACAACGCTTCATCCCAAGGATCGCACCGATCACCCTCTACGGCCTGCTGTTCACGATCGTGCTGCTGTTCGCGATCCAGGGCAACAAGATCACCGCCCAGCCGCTCGACGTCGCACTCATCGCGCTGCCGCTGCTCGTCTACTTCGCCGTGATGTGGATCGCCGGCTTCAGCACCGGAAAGCTCCTTCGCTTCCCCTACCCACAGACCGCAGCCCTCTCCTTCACAGTCGCAAGCAACGACTTCGAACTCGCGATCGCAGTCGCCGTCGGCGTCTTCGGCATCACCTCAGGCGAAGCACTTGCCGGCGTCGTCGGCCCGCTGATCGAAGTCCCGGTACTGGTCGCACTCGTCTACGTCGCACTCTTCCTCCGCCGGCGACTGCGCTGGCCGCAGGCGTACACGGTCACGTAGGACATACCGAGGCTAGATTACTGGCTCCTCCACACGCCGATGCTACGGCGCTCGCATCAGCAGCGACTCCCGAGTGGCTGTCACGGCCCCCAGTCGCCGAGCACACCGCACGATGAACGGGCAGGCGTGCGCACATACTCTGGACCGGTCGTACGATCTGTTCTAGGTCGCTGGGTGAGGGTTATGGCCGCGGTTGGCGGCTCAGCAGCAGCCTTCGCTGGAGCTTTGGCCTTGCCAGCTCTCGCGTCCTTCTTTGATGGCTACGGCGGAGATCGTGAGCGCGGTCAGGGGGTCGGCCCACCACCAGCCGAGGAGCGCGTTCGCGCTGAGGCCGATCAGCAACGCGATCGAGAGGTAGGCGCATAGTTGCGTCTGTGATGCCTCTTTGACGGTGGCCGATGAGTTCAGCTTGCTGGCGGTCTGGCGCTTGGCCTGGGCGAGCAGCGGCATCGTTGCGGCGGTGAAAATGGCCAGGCTGATACCTACCCAGCTGGGTTGCGGGTGGGCGCCGCCGGCGAGCGTTCGCGTCGCCTCAACTGCGATGTAGGCGGCGAGCATGAAGAAGGTGGCTGCGATCAGCTGCTGTGCCCGGCGCTCGGCCGGTCGTGAGCCGAGCCGGCTACCGGTGAACAGCCAGAGAACGATGCCGCCTGCCAGAGCCTCGATCAAGCTGTCGGCGCCGAACCCGATCAGCGCGATCGATCCCGCGGCGATGCCGGCAGCGAGTGCGATCGCGAACTCGACGGCATGCCAGCCGATGCCGGCCCAGGCGAGCAGGCGCACCCGCCGCTCGAGCGTCGCCCGCTGGGCGGGTGGTGCGCTGATTGCAGGGGCGGCCACGCTCGCAGCGCGTGCGTGGCCGAGCTGGACCAGTGGCGTGCTCGGCTCAGACACCGGCTCGAGCCGTGGTCGTGGCAGCCGGGCGGAGGACTGCATCGAGGAGTGCGCGGCCCTCGTCGGTCAGCCGGTACATCACCATCTTCCCTTCGCGCCGCGAGTGGACGATGCCGTGCGCGCGCATCGTGCGCAGGTGGTGCGAGACGAGGTTTTGGGCGCGCTCGACGATCCAAGCGAGGTCGCAGACACAGAGCTCATTCGCCTCTGTCAGGGCCGCGGCGAGCGTCAACCGGGTCGGGTCGGAGAGCGCGTGGGCTCTTCCTGCCGCCGAGTCGGCGAGCGCATCGTCGAGGCGCCGAACGCGCAACCGCTCGGCGGTCGCAAGGTCGAGGCAGAGGAGATCGCAGTGATCGTCCGACACCCAGAACATTCTAACGTATGTTGGAGTGTTGCTCGGAGGAGTCGGCCTGGTCTCGACTCCGCAGCGCCGGGCTATCCGCCGCCGAAGTACTGGTAGAGCAGGAAGACGTTGAGGAGGCTGATCAGGGTGGCGATCGCGACCGCTGCCCAGGTGGTGGTTCGCCGGTTGACGTGGATCCCCATCAGGTCCCGTTGGCTGGTGAGGTGGACGAGTGGGATCAGGGCGAAGGGGATCCCGAAGGAGAGCACGACCTGGCTGAGCACCAGTGCGCTGGTGGGGCTGACCCCGAGCGCGAGTACGATGATCGCGGGGATCATCGTGACCAGCCGCCGCAGCATCAGCGGCACGCGCAGGTTGACGAAGCCGGCCATCACGACCTGGCCGGCGTAGGTGCCGACGCTAGAGGAGGAGGCGCCCGAGGCGAGCAAGGCAACGGCGAAGGCGAGCGCTGCGGTGCCGCCGACCATGGTGGCGAAGCCGGCGTGTGCCTGCTGGATCGTGGTCACGTTGGTGTGGCCGCTGCCGTAGAAGAGCTTGGCGGCGACGGCGAGCATCGCCATGTTCACAAGCCCGGCGAGGCCGAGCGCGATCAGCACGTCGGCGCGCTCGAAGCGGAGCACGCGCCCGCGCTCGGTCTCGTTGCGGACCGGGATCCGGCCCTGGGTGAGTGCGGAGTGGAGGTAGATCGCGTGCGGCATCACGGTCGCGCCGATGATTCCTACGGCGAGGTAGAGCGCGCCCGATCCCCGCAGCTGCGGCAGCAGCCCCTGTAGCGAGCCGGAGGCGGAGGGCCCGATCTTGAGCGTCTCGTAGAGGAAGCCGAGGAAGATGATCCCGAGCAGCCCGGTGATCGCGAGCTCGAAGCGGCGGTAGCCGTGCCGCTGCAGCTCGAGTATCCCGAAGGCGATGAAGCCGGTCATCACCCCGGCAACAAGAAGCGGCACGTGAAAGAGGAGGTTGAGTCCGAGCGCGGCGCCGAGGAACTCCGCGATGTCGGTCGACATCGCCATCAGCTCCGCCTGCACCCACAACCCCCACGCGACCGGGCGCGGGTACTGCTGGCGGCAGAGCTCGGGCAGGTTTCGGTCGGTGACGATCCCGAGCTTCGCCGACAGGTACTGGATCAGCATCGCCATCCCGTTCGCGGCCAGCACCACCCACAAAAGCAGATAGCCAAACTGGGAGCCGCCCTGCACGTTGGTGGCGAAGTTGCCGGGATCGACGTAGGCGATCGCGGCCACAAACGCCGGCCCCAGCATCGCCAGCGTCGCTCGCGAGCGCCCCTTCGCGAGCAGCTGGTCGAGCGCGCTCGCCTCCTGCTCGAACGGCGCCGGCAGCACGCCGACGTCGGTCGCGACCGCAGGCACCGGCTCAACTGGCGGCGGTGTCAGCGCGGCTCCTCAACCGTCACCCGCATCGCCCGCGCCAACACGGCGCCGAGCACGTGCACCGCATCCCCGAAGCGCACAAACAGCGGCCCTTCGAAGGGCTGCTTCTCGATCAGCTCGAACTCATCACCCGGCGCGATCCGCCGCTCAGCCAGAAAGCGCAGCATCTCCGCGTCCGAATCCGAGACCCTGACGAAGGTGCCCCGCTCGCCCGGCACAAGCGCATAGAGGCTCTCGCTGGGCGCCTCGACGACCGCAAGCTTGCGGTCGGGGATCGGATCGCCGTGCGGATCGAATGCGGGGTTGCCGAGCTTGGCTGCGATCGCCTCCTCCAGCTCCTCCGAGATCACGTGCTCGAGCCGCTCCGCCTCCGCGTCCACCTCATCCCAGCCCATCCCCAGACTCTCCGCCAGATACAGCTCGAGCAAGCGGTGATGGCGCAACACCTCCAGCGCCACCCTCCGGCCCGCCTCGGTCAAGCGCACACCGCGATAACGCTCGTGCACGACCAAGCCGAGCCCATCGAGCTTGCGCAGCATCCCCGACACCGACCCCGGCCGCACCCCCAGCCGCCCCGCAAGCGCGTTCGTCGACGCCACCCCCGCGCGGCTCTCCAACTCGTAGATCGCCTTCGCGTAATCCTGCACCGCCACACTCAGCTCACCTGACTCAACCACCTTTGTAGACATGCCTAAACCATAGATAAGGCAGAGCAGATCCGCAACGAAAGCGAACGGCAGAACATCGTGAACTCACCAGCCACACCGAGCATGAGCAACGGGCTCGTTGTGCTAACGCACCTACAGGCGTGCGCACATACTCCGGACCAGCCTCATACCCTGGTTCTGGCAGCGTCGCACTCACTTCATCGAGCGTGAGACTCCATCCAAGCGAGGGGACGCTCGGGCAGCGCCCATCGCAACCATCCCTTCGCGCTGGGACTAAGGCAGGACGGAGCGGGCTAGACCTGTGCCGCGAGGCGCGGCTAAGACCTGCTAGGACGCCTTGTGAGTTGGCGGGCGAGGTCAGCGAACTCTCCGAGCCCCTCGCGGGCCTGACGGCCCGCGAGAAGTTCCTCGTAGGCTGCTTCGCCCTCGGGACGACCGAACGCCTCGAGCTCGCCGGCGGGCAACCAGCACCAGTCGGCGACCACAGCCGCGTAGGTGTACACCGACTTGCTTGTGCCGGCGAGGCCCAGGGGGTGCTGACGGATCACGTCGGTCCTGAACTCGATCGCCTCAGACCAGCCGTTCACGCAGCCGCGAACGAACAGAAACGCAAGATGCGGGGTGGGCGGCATCGCCAGCTCCACCTCGGGTCGGAGCAGCATCATGTCGAGCCAGCCGAGCGTTTCGAACAGTGGCACGAACATCGCCTCAGCTCGCTCCGAACCGACCGTCGCCGAGTTGAAGTGACCCCATGCCTGCAGATAGCCATTCGCGAGCGTCGTGAGCGCTGTGTCGGACACCCCGTCTAGTGCCCGTTGTACCACTCGACACAGACGAATACCTCGCTGCCCACGGTGGAGCTGTCTTGGGGCGCGGCAAACCCGGAGGTGACAGCAGCCGCCAGTCGCAGATCAGCGCTTAGGGCCTAAACGTCTAGCACGCAGCACATCACCCACCAACAATCCCGCGGCCCGCGCGCTTGGCTCACGCTCTACAGCTTCGATCGCAACCCGCCAGCCCGAGACAGTGATCACATCACCCGGCCGAACCCTCTCCCCAGCCCTATACACGAGCTCCGCTGGTTCTCCCCGCGTGAGCGCGAAACGGACGATATACAACAACCGAGAAAGCGAGCCAGGGCTCCGGGATCCTTGAGGTAAAGACATACGGGACAACCTGCGCCGCGTCGCCTACGCGTCCAAGGGTTGTAACTCCAACGGCGGCCGAACACAAGCCACACGCCCGCCTCGGCCGTCGCTCGTGCGCCAGGCTTGTGGATACCGAGAGGACGTGAGTTCAGGTGTCGGTCCGACTCTCCATGAGCGCCTAATCGGACGGGCGGGCAACCTGCCGTCTCGGCTCACGGCTTGAGGAAGAACGGTTTCTGCGCCCGAGACGACGGAACGCATGACCTGCGCTTGGGTAGACCGCGCCCGGAGCCTGCCGCCTGAAAGCCCTCGGGGTGGCGCAGAGGGTGGCGACGCATCTGATCCGTGGCGCATCTGATCCGTCTCTACGCCAGGTACGCCAGCTTCCATTCTCGCGCACCCGACCAGCAGTTGCCCCTCCGCCAAGAGAAGAAAGCACCCTTAGACGAAACAGCCCTTCGAGGTAGTTTGCATGGGGAGCGGTGTCGGGGGACTAAGCACCGCTCCCCATTGAAACGCGAGACTACAAGGGAAGGGCGACGGAGCGCGCTCCTTGCGCTAGCCGGCGGCACTCCGCCGCCATGCGATCCGGGTTCGATGGTGGTCGCGCTGCGGTCTCGCTCCCGCGGGGGGATCCGTCCTCGGGGTCTCCCGTAGAACAGCCTCTAACTCATGGTCCGGCGACCCAGCCTCAACGAGAACTCGCCTGATTTCGCCTAACTGGAGAAAACGCCTAGCCCGTTGCCGAAGACCGACGTAGTCGACGGGTCGCGGTTTTCGTCGATTACTCGCACGATCTGCGCCCGCCCCCGTTCAGCCCCGTGGCCCTCGAAGCCGTTAGCGCTGACCCAATGTCACCCCACAGTGGGCATCGCACCATGAACGCACAGGCGCGCGCCAGCAATACGTATTGATGCTGGACGCATCGCACTCGCTTTATCAGCCGTGAAGGTCGCAAGACCGCTCGGTTCGAGCGACAGCATGCTGGCCCAGCCGGTTGCCGACTACCTCGTCCGACCCTTGAGGCGAGCTACAGCGGTTAACGCCGCCGTGACCCGAGACTGGTGAGACATCGCTCTCTAGTGAACGAGAGAGGCGACCCCGTTGGCAGGCCACCGTTAGAAGGGTTCGCCGGGGTCGCCTCCCTATGCGGCGAAGGTCAGCTGGCGAGCAAACAGACTCCGCTACCAGAGGTTATCGCGACAAAAGGCCACACTGACCACCCCCAGAAGGGGCAGCCGGGGTGGGGCAGGCGGGAAAGCTCACCCACCACGGCTGGGAAGGATAGAACTGCTCGAGCCAGTCAGACGACCGCTACGGGTCGGACTGGTGGTGGATTGGCGCAGGTGGCCGCGAATCGAAGTGTTACGCGCTCGCCCGCCTAATACCGGTCTTCAACGGATCGTCGCCCGTATCGGGCTGCGCGAATGCCGCCTCACTCAGAGTCGTGGTGACCGGTCGGAACCCTTCGCAGCCGCACCGTCCCGAGGTAAGGCTCCGGAAGTCGCTCACGCGTCTGTCGCAGCCGGCGGCGCCTCGTTTGTGGAACACGCGGACGTGATCGCCTCGCGGATGGCCACACCGGTCGCACAACGGCGAGTTCTCGCACGCCGAGCACATCGCGAGCACGCCATCGAGACGGACGCCACGATCACTGCCGCAGTATCGACACGTCCTGATCACACTCCGACAATCGGCGGGCGATTCAAACGGCTTTAGCCGGCGACGCCCTGACTCGACTTCATCGGCGCTGCGGCCGCATCTAACGCCCCCGTTTCGCCACTCGATCTCCCTTGTTCATTCTTCGCAAAGTGCGCCGTTATCGCGGCCGATCGGGCAGGCCCCGATGCTCGTCGTCCTTTGCGAGGAGGATGATCAGCTACGAGGCGCCGGTGCTCGTTCCCCCCAAGTTCAACGGCTGCGAGGGGCAGCACCGGCGTCCCGTTCCCCGCGCGCTCCAGCCAGACGCAACCCACCACGAATGGGAGCATCACGTTTGACCCGAAAGCGAAAAGGCGCCTCCGGGGTGGGGGACGCCTCTTCACGGTCGCGGGTGTGAGAGCCATGGCATGCCCGTGCCCAAGGAAGGAGTCTGCGGATCTCTCCCTCAGGTTCACAATGCCGCTGCCTATCAGTTATCCCCCCCAACCAGCCCAAGCGACCCCTAGAAGGGGCAACCGTTCAGCACGCAAGACGGACGAAAATACCGCCACCGTTCAGACCGGCAAGTTGCCAAGTACGTCTCCTCGGAGGCAGTGCTGTCGCGGCCCGGAGGCGGCCCTCCTCGGCTCTGAACAGCACCACCTCCAGCGGGGAAAGGTCCCGGGGAGGGAATACCCCCGGACCAGTCCGCGTCAAGTGACCGTACCGTCGTCGACCGTCCAAGCCAACTGGCCAATCCGACAGAGCTTGCACGCCAAAACGGAGCAGCGGCCGGTCATCGACTTCGAGTCACGGCTGGTCGTAGCCAGCGAGCCGAAGTAGTTCACGCGGCTCCAGCCGGACGATGAACCGGCAGAGGTTCATCGTGACGACTGCGGAGGTATAGAGCCGACGGCGATACCAACCCGCCGCAGCTCCTGCCCCTCTACAACATCACCCAGCTCGCTCAGCTTCCAGTGGCGCACGATCGCGTCGTCGCGCGGGATCGGCTCGATGTAGCACTCCTCGAACAGGAGGCCCGCGTCGATGATGTTCCTGCCACGTACCTCGTCCTCCGCGTCAAGGCTGTAGTTCTCGGCGTCGTTCACACCGAGCAGGTCCCAGTGGCGAGGTCGCATGAAGGGCTCGCGGTGCAGCACGAAGCACTCGAACACAGTGCTCAGGGCAGCCCGTGCTGCCTCGACACTGTCGGCATCAGTCACATCCCCCGCCACCGCCGCTTGGACCGCCGCTAGTACCTCAAGCCCTTGCTGCTCCGCGCGTGCCTCCTCCGCCTCGACGGCGAGGTCCGTCTCCCGCTTGTGCAGCAGAGCGACCGCCTCTTCGGCCGCGCGGAGTTCGCCGCTCAGCTGTATTCGCTGCTCGCCCCAGTCGCCCGCATCAAGACGGCCGTCCTGGTAGTCGCGGCGGACGCGCTCCAGCCGCTCCCTCGCACGGGCCGCGTCACGCTCGCCGACCTCGATCTGGCCGCGAACGATCGCCTCTTCCTGCTCGAAGCGCCTGTCGAGCGCGGCGAGGATCGCATCAACGTCGAGCGCCGCACGCGCGAAGTACTCGAACACGTAAGGGTCAACCGCGTCACGGGCGATCGCCGGCATCCGGCACTCCGGGTGAGAGCCTGACTCCCGGCCCATGCAACGGTAGAACGCCGTCCAGGACTTACCGACCCGCTTGCCCGGCGTCCGGGTGCGGACGCGCATCGTCGACGCGCACGAACCGCACTTGAACAGGCCGCCGCCGAGCAGGAACGGCTCGCGCGAAGGGCGGCCTCCGCGACTCATCGGAGGACCGGCGAGCAACCGTTGCGTGGCCTCGAACAGGTCAGCGTCGACGATCGCCTCATGCTCGCCCGGGAACCACTCTCCTCGGTAGCTGACCTCGCCCAGGTAAAGGCGAGATCGCAGCGCAGCCGAGACCTGTGACTGAGTCCAGGCGCCACCGCGGGTGGTCTTGATCCCGTCAAGAGCCAGACCACGCGCGATCGCTGACTGAGTCATCCCGCCCTGGAACTCGCGGTGCATCCGCGGGAGAACCCCGGCCTCACCGCGGACAGGCGTCACTTTCGTGATCGGCTTGCGGCTCTGCTCATCGATGCCGAGCACGCGATGCTCATAGCCGAACGGCCGTGGGCCACCGTTGCGCTTGCCGCGCTCAGCCGCCGCCCGCTTGCCCCGCCGAACGTGGTTGCCCTTCGCCGCAGAGTCGGCGTTCGCTCGCTGGCCATAGAGGCTCGCGAACACAAGCGCCATCTCTCCCCCAAGACCAAGATCCTCAGTGACGGCCTCGACGCGATAGCCGTCCTTCATCGCGTCCAGCACGTACTCGACGAGATGCTTGGCCTTGCGACCGTCGCCGCGTGCGAGCCGGTCGCTCGCGAACACGAGCAAGACAACCTCGACGCCTCCTGCTGCAGCAAGCTCTGCGGCGCGGGCGGTCGCGGCAGCCAACCCCGGGCCGCGCGACGACTTGTATGCCGACGCTGCCTCGTCGCTGAACTCGTCGACGACCTCCCAGCCCCGTTGTTCAGCGTAGGTGCGGTTGTGCACGAGCTGCGAGTCGATCGAGCCGTGCGTGTCCTCGGTGCTCTTCGCCGCGTAGGAGACAACGACGACGCGCGTCGTCTCAACGTCGTACCCTTCATTCCGCATCGGATCTACCTCCGGTGTCAGGCCCGGGACGTTCACAGCGTCGCCGGGCCACTCTCTGCGTGCCCCTAAGAATACCGCGAGGGCAGGATCGCAAGCGGCCGGTCACCTCGTCGCCAGTCACGTCTGCCCCGCCTCCGAGGCCCTGCTCACACGCTGCGCCGCCGCCTCGTCGTCGTGCAGTTGCTCGGCGGCGGCGAGCACGGGACGCCCATCGATCATGCAGATGTCGCGGAGCGAGGCCATCGGGCCGAGCCCGATCTCTCGACCGAACATCACCGCGGCGAGCACGTCCTCATGGCGGCCCCTGTAGGCCTCCGGGACGAGCGTCGTCCGGCAGAGACGGGCGGCGATCGCGTTCCACTCGACCGGCAGCGGGCTCGCAGTCACCGGGCCGTCCGTCACGCCTGCTCCCCGAGCACGCGGTCAAGCTCATCGAGCGCGTCGAGAGGCACCCGGCCGTAGCCGTCGTCGCCACGCTCGACCGTGTTCAACACCTGCCGGGTCGCCTCACGCAGCGCAGCCAGCGCCGCCGCAGCGTCAGGCCCGGGAACGGCCGCTGGAAGGCCACGAAGCTCGCTCACCGCCTCCCGCATCTGCTGCCACGTCCATCCCTCCTCCGCGGCCCGCGTGAGGAGCTTCGTCTGTGTAGGAGGGTCGAACGGCGCGACGAGCTGGTGCAGGCTGAACTGCACGCCTTCATTGCGCAATGAACGCTGCACTCGGGTCGCGACATAGACGTAGTTCGCCAACGTGCCCGGCGACCGTCGCAGGCCGGCCTGCTCCAGCGTCGCGCTGATCTGCGCATACGTCTCGCCGTAGCAGGCCTCCCCGTAGGCAAGCGCATCGGCGAGGGCCCACTGGAGCGCCTCCACGCCAGCGACGATCTTGACGACGAGCATCTCCCACTCGGCGAAGGGGAGGTCGCGGCTGACCCGGAGCGACGTTGGTGTGCAGGAGACGCCGGTGACGCCGAAGGCGGTCGGGAGCACGAGGTCGCCACTCACGACGCCACCTCGTCTTCGCGGCCGCTCTCACGCGAGGGGAACCGGTTCCCTGCCGTGTCGAGCGCACGGACGGCATCCAGGATCTCCTGGCGGCGGAACCGCAGCAGATCGCTCCGAGCGCACGCGGTCGGCGTCGCGGTCGGGTGGGCGATGCGGAAGTCGCGGACGGCCGCGAGAACCTCTGGCTTCACCCGCCGCGAGGGTGCTCCTAGCAGAGCCCTTCGGAGCCGCTCTATCTCCTCGCGATCATCGCGTCGCGCGAACACGGGCGCGAGCGCCTCACGGAGCGACGGCCTGCGGGGGCGACTCATGCCGCCCTCCGACCGTCTAGGTCGGGTTCGACTACATCGTCGTCATGTGGAGGTTCAGGATCGTCGTCGCCTGAGCCTGGTCGGCCGGGCGACCCACGAGCCGCCGCCGACCGTCTCCTAGTTGTCCGCTGACGCGGACGCGAGCGGCGCGGAGCCTGGCCGGGCATGCGCCGAGCACGGCTCGTGCGCAGCGTCTCGCGCTGAGCGATCCGCGTCTCGGCCTCATCGCGGATCCGTCTCAGCTCCCTGCTCATCCGTTCGAGCCAGCGAACCCTCGGCATCCTCTTCGCGATCTCAGCCTCGTCTTGGACGGGTTCGTCGCCCTCATCGCGGAGCGCGCGCCGGTAGTCGGCAAGTTCCTCCCGCGTCATCCGGGGCGGGTCGTCGACCTCGGGCGGAGGCATCGGGTCGGCCGCGTAGATCTCGGCCATCCGCGCGTCGACCTCCTCTTCGACGATCGGGTCGCGGCGCTTGCCGAACTGCCGCTCGATCTGGCCGAGCGCAACGTCGAGCGCCTCGGCCCGGGTCAGCTCGTGAGAGTCAAGCATCGCAACCTCGTCGTCGTAAGCATCGGTGAGGCCGATCATGAAGAGGCCATCGGATGGAGCTAGCCGAAGAAGCCCGGAGACCCGCTTGCGCGGGCCTCCCGGCACCGATGCGCGATGACGAGTCGCGAACCGGGTGAGACTCTAGCCTCCGCGTCAGACGGGGAGCCGGCTACGAGCTGTCTGAGGCCGCGAGTCGGAGCCTACCCCAGCACTGTCGACGTGCAGGGACACCCCGCCTCGTTCACGGTTGCCCCGCCGCGATCGACCGTAGCTCCTCACGGAGGGCCCCGAGCCGAACGTTGACCCAGCTGGGCGTCTTCCGGAGCGCAGCGGCGACCTCGGCTGTTGAGCAGCCGGCCGCGAGCGGCATCGCGATCCTCTTCACCGTCCAGAGGCCTTCGTCGCTGATAGCCGCCCAGTCGAGCCGCTCCAGGAGCCGCTCAACATCGAGTTCGCCCGCCGCCATCAGAACTCGCTCTCGTAGCTGAGACCACCGTAGATCGCGTCCATGACCTCACGGGGCGCACTGCTGTGTGGTGATCGGAACTCGCCCAACTGGGTGCGCAGGTTCGTTCGTTCGAAGCCGACCGAGGGCGGCTGGCTGCTTCCACCGCCGCGGTGCACGGAGACGGCGAGCGCGAGCGCCTGGGCGATGTCGCCGTGGGATCCGCCGACACGCGGGTTCACGACCGACGAGGCACCTGCCGCGTACCGGGTGCGAAGGCGGCGTAGCTCCGCCAGCAGGTCGGCGTGCGGGTACAGGTCGAGCGAGCCAGCGTTGAGGCGGGCCCTCAGCTCACCGAACGCCTCGGTCTTCGAGGTCGCGGTCATCGGAACCGAACGCACGTTCAAGCCGCGGCGTCGCAGGTAGTCCACGACCGCGGGTGCCGCGTACTGGTCGGTGACCACCCGGGCTCGATAGCGGAGACACACCTCGGCGACCTCGGCGAGTACCGCGTCTTCCCGCTCGCGCCGCTCCTCGAACGCGACCGCCTTCCGCTTCGACGGCTGCCAGGACCTCGCGAGGCCGAGCATCAGGCGAGCCGGATCGGAGGGTGCGCGGGCGACGAGAGCAAGGCCGAACGGGTCCGAGCTGAACGCCGGGTCGAGGCCCGCGCACCATCCCGTCGCTTGCGCGGGTTCCAGCTCGCCCCGGTCGGAGACAGCCTCCGCGATCCGGTCGGGATCGAGGAACGCGCCGCCCGAGCCGACGAACTCGGCGAGGTACTCGCTGCGGAACCCTTCGGGATCGCGCGCATGCTCGCGGCTGAGGAACGACGGATCCAAGGTGGGGTTCATCTCGGCGCTGGTGGCGTGTTGGGCCTTCGCGTCCTCCAGTTCGCCGCTATCTGCCTTCGCGTGCAGCTCGGCGAACAGGCCGTCCGTCCCCCACGGGGTGGAAGCGACGATCACCCGGGCCGCATCCCCGAACTGGGCTGTGGAGGGGACGAGACTTCGCCACATCGGCTCTGCCGCTTGGTTGCCTTCCGAGTCGAGCATGTGCGCCGCCTCGTCCAACAGCAGCAGGCTGATCGGCCAGCCACGAGCGCCGCGGCTCGTGCACGGGAACGCCGACAACGCGGTCCCGTTCACGAACAGGATCTCGTCATCGGTCACCGACTCGACGAGCCCGGCCAGCAACGGGCTGCGCTCGACGATCGAGACCGCCGCGCTGACGAACAACCGTGCCTGCCTGAGGTTCGTGGCGACCGCGACCGCGTGCCGCCGCTCCCCCGGCCGCACCATCCCGGAGAGCTGGGGGCGCAGCAGGCAGTCCCAGAGGCCGATGATCGCCCCGAGCGTCGTCTTGCCCGACCGTCTGCCGAGCGCCCACACATGCATCCGTGGCCCCGCCTCGCACGCGGCGAGCAGCTCCCGCTGCCGGGGCCAGAGCCCGAACCCGAGCAGCTCGCGATCGTCGCACGACTCGACCAGCCCCGCCCTCACCGATCGCCCTCCCCATAGTTGGACGCCAGGTAGTCGTCGAGGCGCACGACGGCGTCCACGCCGCGGGCCACGTCGAGGCCTAGCTTGGCGCGGCTCGCCGGGGTCATCCCCAGCGCCTCCAGGAGCCGAGTTGCGACCGATGCCCAGCCGCGAGCGTCCTGGCTCAGCCTGCGAAGGTCGTCACGGTCGATCTTGCCGGGACGGCGGCCCTCCCGCAGCTGTGCGACCTCGGTCTGCTGGCGGTGCGAGAGAACGACGCTCGCCCGTTCGAGCTGCGCGAGCGTTAGCGCGAGCACATCGATCGCCGGGGAGTCGGCCACGGTGGCGAGCGGCACCAGGTCGCGCAGCTCGATAGCGAGCTGCTCGGCACGAGGCGTCTGGGTCAGGACGCTGTAGCAGCCGTGCGTGGCGGCTCGCTGGTTCCCAAGCGGTGCCGGGGGTGCAGGACGGAGGTTCGCCCGCCGGTCAACCACGGCGGCGATCCTGACCCGGGCCGTCCGGGCGCGCAACCAGGGGCGCGCCCGGACGGTCGACTACCCGGAAGCCCGGATCACGACAGTTCGCTCGCTGCAAGCTCTTCCTCGCGACGCGGCACCCGGGGCAGAGGCCCCCGGCCGTCCGCGCGCTCGACCACATGGCGGCCCTTGCGCACAACGAGAGGCCGCTCGATCTGGACGGGACGGCCAGCCGACACATGGGCCGCGTCCCGCTGAGCCTGCGCCTCCTCCCGCACACGCGACCGGTGAGGCTCGCCGAGTCGGTCGGCGAACGAGAAGTCGTCGTACTTGACTGCCTGCCGCATCGCCTGGGCGACCTTCTCAGCAGTCGACGCTTCCCGCTCCCGGACCATCTTCGCCCAGGCCGGCGAGACCCTGACGAGGAGCGCCTCCCGCTCGTCGGGCGGCAGCCACCTTGCAAGCTCATGTGCGGCCGAGATGACCGCGGCCGAGTCCTCGGCGAGAGAGCCCCTCAGGGCCTCCACACGTGCCTCGAGCGTCTCGAGCTCGCCCCGCGTTGCTTGCTCCGCGGCCTCCGCTTTGCCGAACACCTGAAGAGCCACAGCGTGCTCATCGACCGGCACGGCGGGAGCCGCCTCTGCCACCACGGGCTTCCCGGGACGGCCGAGCCCCCTCATCGGAACCGCCCGGAGAACCTCGGGATGGCTCCGTAGCGAGCCCGCCACTCCCGGTAGAGCGCCTCGTCTGCGGCCGCGGCCTGGGCTGCGTCCTCCGCTGCCCACTCGCGCCGCTTCGCCTCCTTCGCGGCGCTGCTAACCCGAGGAGCGGCGCTCTGCGGCGGCCGGTAGGCGGCGACGAACTCGCGCATCGTCAACTCGCGCTGACGCTCCCGGTAGGCCGACGCCACGATCTGGCTCTGACCCCTCTTCCACTCACCCCGAGACGCAAGAACAGGCCTTCCCGCGGCGTCGATCGAGAAGCGCGCCACCCACGTCGCCGTCGCCGCGCCTGCGGAGTGATCGGAGATGAGAGCCTTCCCCCCTGTACGTCGATGTCCTGGAGGGTGAGGGTCGTCTGTGCGAGCTGGCTGCGAAGAGCCCCCATGAGGGCCATCGCTCCCATCGCGGGATCCCAGATCACATCTGCGGTGGTGGCGTCGTCGTAGCTGCGGCGGCTCGGCGTGTACGGGATCGCGTAGGTCGAGCAGAACTCTTCGTACGCGCGCTCGACGTTCTCGGTCTTCCGAACCCAGACCAGGCGCTTGCTCATCGCGTGCTCCCCCTCTCGTCCATCAGGCGGCGAACGTCCTCCGGGTCGAAGCGGAGCGCGGCTCGCGGCCCGAGCTGCAGCGCCGGGATCCGGCCCGCCTTGGCGGCCCGCCGGATCGTCTTCGGCGACAACTTCGTCACCGCAGAAAGCTCGGCGACAGTGATCAGCTCGGGAAGGTCAGCCACGGCCATTCTGGCCTCTAATATCGCACCACCGGTCCAAGTTGCCCTTCACGGGCCTGAAGCGGGCGATCTGGGGACTGTGAAGAAGGTCTCGAACCTGGGGGGCGAGGCCCTCGCGGCGGATCACCGTCCGGCCGTGTGGCTTGGCTCCTCCCGGCCGTCCACGGGCCGGGTGGGCATCCGGATGCCCCGGCCGCTCACGGGGCCTGGACGGCCCCTGATCGCTTCACCACTTCCTTGGCTGCGGTTGCTAGCCCAGGAGCAGGACGCCCGGCGGTCAGCTGAAGGTCCAGGTGTCGCCGTTGACGACGAGAGAGCCAAGCTCAACGACGTGGCCGCACGCTGGGCAGGTCGCGGTCGAGCACTCACGCAGGTAGGCGTCGTCGAAGTCGGGGTCGATGCTGAGGTTCACCGAGCCGCGGTACCAGTCGTCATAGACCTTTCCGCACTCCGGGCACTCGACCCGGATCTGCTTGATCGGTGATGTCATGAGCCAGCCACCTCCTTCACCGTCGAGGGGCGGAGGAGCTTCTGGACGGTGGCCGGGTACCAGCGGCCGCTGCCGCTCGCGGTCGGCACTGCGTCGGCGTTCAGCTTGGCAGCGATCTTGGCGAAGCTCATCCCTCGCCCTCGCATCCGGCGTAGTCGAGTCCGCAGCGCAGGTGTGACTACGGGTGGGCGGCCAAGCACGACTCCCTGCGCGCGCTTCACGGCGAGCCCTTCCTTCGTCCGCTGCCCGATCATCCGCCTCTCCCACTGCGCGAACACGGCGAGCATCCCGGCCATCGCTTCACCGTTCGGTGTCGTCGTGTCCACGTTGAGGTCGAGGACGACGATCTCCCAGCCCTTGCTGCGGCTGCGCTCAACGAGGGTGGCGAAGTCGATCAGCGACCTACTTAGTCTGTCGAGCTTCGCGACGACGAGGGCGGTCGCCTCGCCGGCCTCTATAGCCGTGAGTGCGCGCCTGAGGCCGTCGCGGCGACGCATCGACTTGCCCGACTGAACGTCGCGCTCGACGCGGACGAGCTGCCAGCCGCGCCGCTCGCACTCAGCGACGATCGCCGTCTCCTGCGCCTCCAGCGATGAGCCGTTCACTCCCTGATCCGCCGTCGAGCAGCGGACGTACCCGATCACCTTCGCGTCGCTCGTCACACGCCAGAGCATAGCCGAACCGAACGGTTCGGCTACATGTGTTAACGGAGACGACGACCCAAGCCGCAAGAACCCGCACGGCAGGGCCCGATCACGATCCGGCTACGACTCAGCGTTCGAGGCGGGCAACGCGGCTGGGACGCCGGATCTTCTTACTGCTGTGGCTCCGGCCAGGGGAACATCCTCGATGCCTTCTCGCCCTCATAGCAGCGCAGGTTGATCGTGAAGTACTTCGCCCAGAGCCTCCAGATGGTCTGCCACTGCAGCGAGGACGGATCCGCGAAGGTGACCGGGAGCCCTGCGTCATGGGCTTCCTGCATCCCGAAGATCGCACCGTGGCTCTTCGCGGCCGTGATGAGTGGCTGGGCGAGCGAGGCGCGTAGCGCGGCGACCTCGTCCTCTGTTCGATCGGTGTTCGCTCGTAGCGCCTCCTCGAGCATGTCGTCGGTGCGGGCGAGGGCGGCGCGCGCCTGCTGAACCATCAGCGCAGTCACGTCGGCGAGAAGCGCCGCGTGGAGCGGGTAGGTCTCGGGCGCGCTCTGGACACGGTCGGTGGCTTCGTCGACGGCGGCGATCATGTCTTTGGCCGAGACGAGAGTCCCGTTCGCGACCTGGATCTGCGGGTCGATCGGCCCGAGGTCACTGGTGGGTGCCATGAGCAGGTGGTGCGCACCGAGCGCCATGATCGTTCCCGCGCTCTTCGCCATGTCGGGGACGATGATCGTCAGCTCACGGCAGCGTGACTGCGCGGATCGAGCGAGCCGCACCGCGGTCTCGCCGTCGCCGCCGGGTGTGACGAGGATCAGATGCATGTCCTCGCTCGGATCGGCATCGAAGATCAACTCCTCGAAGAGCGTGACGCTGTATGGGAGGATCTGATCGACGACGGCAACCAGCCGACACGAGAACTCGCGCTGGTAGGCCCTGAAGAGCTGCTGCCTCTCGTAGCGGTCCGACTGCTCGGCGTGGAACAGCGGGCTCTGGTGCGGCAGTTCGAGCCCCGACGGATCCGGGAGCCCCGTCACTGCTAGGGCTGGGTCAGGTGAGTCGAGTACGCGGCGGGCTTGCCGCGCCGGAGAGCCTTCGCCGCCGACCTCGCCTCCTTGGCACGTTCGATGCGAACGTCCCACGTGTCGTCACCGAACGACCTCGGCCTCGGGACGACAGCCTGCTCCTTCGGCTTGACAGGCTGCTGCTTGCTCACCGTCGCTTCCTCTCCATGTATCCAGATACTAAGGCCCTGTTCGGCGAGCACGTCAAGAGTCATGCAGCAGGCACGCCGGGGCTGACGCGGGCGGGGTCGTCGGCTCATACTGAGGCTGGTGGCGCAGCGGCGGAGGAGTCGGTCGAAGCAGCCGTCCGGCTTGGAGGGCGTGTTCGCTCTGCTGATCCTGGTCGCGGTCTTGGCGTTGGTGGTGGCCGCGGTGTTGGCGTTGCTGAGGAGGGCGTGGCCGTTCCTGGTCGTGATCGTGCTCGTGGCGCTCGCGGTTGACGGAGTCACGTATGCGGTCGCCCGCTATCGGGGTGAGGACGTGGCCGGTCTGCGGGTCACTCGGAGGCTGTTCGAGCTCGCTTGGCGTCCGTTCCAGCTTCTCTGGCGTTGGCTTCGCGCCCGTGTCGGCTTCCCGTACCGTGAGCGTCTCCGGGTCGCGTCGATCGGTGAGCTGCTGATGCTGACCCCGCGCGAGTTCGAGGAGGCGATCGCGCAGAGCCTTCGCGACCGCGGCTACCGCCACGTTCAGCGTTGTGGCGGCCCCGGTGACCTCGGCGTCGACATCACCTGTGTGGACCCCAACGGCGAACGGCTTGCGATCCAGTGCAAGCGGTACGCACCGGGGAACCTCGTCGGCTCACGCGAGGTGCAGCTGTTCATCGGGATGATCCACACCGAGCACGACGTTGACCGCGGCGTCTATGTGACGACCTCCGGGTTCACCGCGCCTGCGCACGACCTCGCCGCCCGTCACGGGATCCGCCTGATGGACGGATACGACCTCGCGCGCACCTTCGGCCTCGACGGTCCACCGCTACCGGCACGGTTCAGCCCAGCCGAGACGCAGGTGGTGCCCGACGTTGCTCCGTCACTCGACGAGGCGTACCCGGTCGCGGCGGCACCGGCTGACCCGCCCGAGCCGTTCTTCTGTCCGATGACCGAGGACGAGCTTCGAGAGTTCGAGGATCGCGTTACCACCCTCCACCTCGAGTTGCCGATCGAGGTCGTCCGGCCGCTCGCCGAGGACGGGCGACGCGGCATCCAGTTCGGCTCCGTCGATGAGATGCGCCACGCGGCCGACCTGATCGAAGAGGCAGCCTCCCGCGGGTCCGACAACCTGCGAGAAGGCACCTCGGACGAAGGAGGGACCGACTACCGTCACCGCGCGCAGACCGCCCTGATCGTTCAGATGCTTCGGAGCGGCGGCGCTCGCACCTACGAACTTCCGCAGCTACCGCCCTCCACCTGAGCTGAGGCAACCCACCTAGCAAGGCTGCGTCAACCACACAGCGGGTACCTGACCTGCCAGCATGGAACCGACCGACCATATGTCGACCTCACTGAAGTAGAAGCTCCTTCGTCGCGCTCGCACTCGCCGTAGTAAGGGCTGGCTAACCCCGGGGGAAGGCCCTGTAGAACCGTGAGCGGAAGTCGCCCAGGATCACCGGGCAGAGAGCCTCGGACGGCGGGAGCACACAGGTCGCGGTCGCGGCAGCGTCGATCCCGTCCTTGGAGTCCTGAGAGGGAAGCCACAAGATGAGCGCCATCGACGGATAGCGACCGCCAGAAGGGTCACCGACCCCGCTCACATGCGGTGGATCGGTGAAGCGGATCTCGTTGTAGCTGACTCGCGTCTGCTGCTCGCCAAGGGTCGGGCTGAGCTGCTCGCAGAGCGCCTGTGCGAGCCCTTCCTTCCGCAGCTCCGCATATGCATCCGGGAACCACGGGCACGCAAGCTGGGCCGGATGGGCAGTGCCTGCGGAGGAGACATAGCCGCTGACAGCCTCCTGCGGCTCATAGCCGCCCAGAACAACAGGATGGAAGCCACCGTTCGGGTTGTAGGCCTTCACGTGTGCGCCGCCGGATCCCGATGCGCCATCGCACGCCCAGCCCTTCGGTGCGAGCACGAGTGTCCCGTCGAACGCGTAGAAGCTGAGCTCGCTCGCGGCCGAGTCGGTCAGCCGAGCAGAGACCGTCGCCGGAGGCTTCGGCGGCGACTCGCCCGTCATCGTCTGGCCGGTGCACGCGACGACCGGCACCGCGCGGAGCGATGGCGGGCTGATCACGGTCGGCTTGCCGACGCTGACGGTGACCTTCCCGGTCGAGACCGCGGCCGCCTTGTTGTGACCGCCGCAGCCCGCCATGAGCGAGACCGCGAGGGCCACGAAGCCGATCGCTGCCGCTCGTCCCATCCCGCTCACTCTCGGTGAACACCCGCGGAAGTTCAAGGTGAGCGGCGAGAGCGGCCTGCTCATGCCCGCGCCGCCTCCTCGTAGTAGCGGTCGGGCACCCAACGGCCGTCGACCCAGGTGCCGTCGATGCGACTCTTGCCGATCGCCTTGAGCGTGCCGACCAGGAACGCGGCCGCGTTGCCGGGCTGCTTGGCGATGGTGCGGTCGTAGGCGAAGCGGAGCGTCGCTAGACGCTCGACGGGCTCGATCCGGGTGAGCACGTCGAGCACGACCCTCAGCGTGCCCTCATCAGCGCCCCAGCCCTTGAGGGCCCAGGCGATCTCGTGGGCCTCGTCGACGATCCGTTGATCGACCTCGTCGTCGTGGCGCTCCTCGAGCTCCTGGAGCGATCGCCAGCCGGGGGGCGGTGGTCCCGTAGTCGCCTTCCGCGGCCGCGGAAGCGACGGGCAGGGTCTTGCTCTTAGGTCTTGCTCTTGACCTAGGTCTAGATCTCCGATCTCAGACGCGCGCGCGAGGGAGCGAAGTTCGACCCCCTTCCCACCGGAGAGTTCGACCCCCTTCCCCGAGCGGAGCGGGAGCAGCGCGAGGCACGAGCCCTTGCCACCCCGCTTGGCCATCCACTTGAGAGCACCAACCTCATCGAAGCGTCGAAGCTGCTCGCTCGCGTGACGCCTCGTGACCCCCCAGAGGCCGGCGAACCACTCGACGCTCTCCACGATGTAGCCGTTGCGGGCGTTGAGGATCGGAACGAGCATCTCGTAGCGCTCGCGGTTCTCGACACGCAGCGAGGCGACCCTCTCGCGGCCCTGCTCGATCCGCCGCGCATAGGCGGACCCGATCGGGATGACGACCGCGGCATCCGCCTCGACGATCCCGTCTGCTTCGTACGCTAGGCTGCTCATGTCGAAAGTGCTCCTTTCAGCGGCCCGCCTGCTCAGCGGGCCGTTGGCTTTGTAGAGGGTCTTACGCCGACGACGCGCGACTCACGACGAGCGGCATCACCTCCCCTCGCGGATCCAGCAGACGGCCACACGAGCCGCAGAACCCGAGGCCGTACGGGCCTCCAGCGACCGGCTCAGGCCGCTCGCAGCTGCACAAGCCGCCGAGCTGGTAGCGGCGCTTGCGGCTCACCCGGCCACCGCCTTGCCAGCAACGCGCCCGACCGGGATCAGATCGAAGGCCACGGGCAGGCGTGCGCACATACTTTGGACCAGTCTCACCGGCTCTTTGAGTTGGTCTGAGCCGCTGCTGCGGCCGGAACCGCTGCGAGCCGGCTACGACAAGCTCAGCAGCAGTCGCAGCTCTTGCCGCGCCAGCTGTCGAGTCCTTCCTTTGCCGCCAGAGCGGCGATGGCAACCGCTGCAGCCGGATCGGCCCACCACCAGCCCGCGAGGGCGTTCGCGAGCAGCCCGGCAAGCAGCGCGATCGAGAGGTAGGCGCAGATCTGATTTTGCGCGGCCTCGGAAACGGTCGCGGATGAACCCAGCCTGTGGCCGACGCGACGCTTGGCGCGTGCAAGGAGCGGCATCGTCGGCGCAGTGAACGCGGCCAGGCCGATCCCGACCCAGCTCGCCTCCGGGTGATGACCACCGGCGAGCGTGTAGGTCGACTCGACCAGGATGAAGGCGACCAGCAGGAAGTAGGTCCCGGCGACGAGTTGCTGGGCGCGACGCTCGTCCGCGTGGCCGGTGCGCAGTCGGTACAGCCAGATGATCACGAACCCGGCCGCGAGTTCGATCAACGAGTCGAGCGAGAAGCCGATCAGCGCCGGACTGGCCGCGACGACGCCGGCGACGATCGCGACAGCGAACTCGACCACGTGCCAGGCGTTTCCGCCCCAGGCCAGCAGCCGTGCCCGCCGCTCGAGCGCGACTCGCTCCCGCAGCGGCATCACGGGCAGCCGCCGCTGCAGCTCGATGCTCGTCACGCCCGCACCGCCCGCCCGGCGACTACCTCGAGCAGCGCTCGCCCTCGCTCGGTGAGCGAGTACAGCGCCATTTTCCCCTCACGGCGGTAGTCGGCCAGACCGGCAGCACGAAGCGCGCGCACATGATGCGAAACGAGGTTCTCGGCCCGCTCGACGATCCAGGCGAGATCGCACACGCACAACTCACCGCCGTCCCGCAGCGCGAGCGCCACCGTCAGACGCGTCGCATCCCCCAGCGCCCCGAACTCGGCCGCAAGCGCACGCGCTTCCCCCGCCGCCGGCCGCGAAGCACGCAGCACTTCGGCCTTCGGGAGATCGAGGCAGAGCAACTCGCAGCGGTCATCAGCCATACGAACATCCTAACGTCCATTGCTTCGTTGTCGCTCCACCTACCCACGCGCGCAGGCGTGCGCCCATACTCTGGATCAGTCTCACCAGCTCTTTTTGCTCAACTGAGGCGTCCGCCCGGCTGAGGCGAGACGACACTTGCTTTAGCGAAGTGCGTCACCCGTTCGTTGCGGACGAACGCTTCGTACAAACATAAGAGGCGTAGATTCCGTTCGCGCTCAGGTGGCGCTCTTTGATGTCAAACCCGGTCTTTTCGACCATCGGTTCGAGAAGCCATGTGAAGGTTGAGTGCTCGGTACGGACGTGTTCGGCAAGCTGCTCGGCCGTCCAACCTTTCATAGGATCGGTAGGAGCCGCGTCAAGCCACGCTTCGATCGCCGAGACCACATTCGTTGGATCGAAGGAGAAGACGAGATCCTGCAAGACCAGGACTCCCCCGGGACGCAGCATCGCCGCGATCCGCGACAGGGCGACGGCCTTCCAGAAGTCCGGCAGGTGGTGCAGCGCATTACGCGTCGTGACTACGTCCGGAGGGTCGCCAATGTGCTCGTACGTGAGGAACCCGGCTTGAACAGCCTCGATCCCGCGCACCCGCAACGCCACCACCATCGTTGGGGAGACGTCGACGGCCACGACTCGCCGGACATGAGGCGCGATCGCCTCGGCGAACGCTCCAGTACCCGCGCCGAGATCTACTACGGTGCTCGCGCTCCCGATTCCGAGCGAGCGAAGGTCCGCGACGTCCTCGCTCCAGTCAGTAGGTGACTTCTCGTCGTAGCCGGCGACGTAGAGCGCATCCAAGTGCTCGTGCCCCGCGTGTGCGAGCTCGTCGAGTTCCCACGCCCGCTTGTCGTCGTTCAGCCCCACGGACCCCATCGTAGGTAGCGCCAGCTCGCGTGACGCCCAGTCGGCGATGACACGCGCTGCCTCCGTAACTCCGACCGCGTTGGTGTCGAGCGCCAAGTCTGTGGACGGGGCGTCACGGACGGCTTGCGTGCTCGCTTCATAGTGCTCACGCAGAAAGACGGGGTCGCGCGACACGCCTCGCGTCGGATCATCGTGCGCCCGCCGCAGAGCCACCTCGTAAGGCGTGACGAAGAGCGGCACGACCGCCGGAGGCAGCACCTCCGTGAACTCCACGCGCTGGTCCGGGGTCAGAAACTCGCCCTCGACGACTACGGCAACGCCGTCGGCCAGCAGCGCGGCGGCAAGCCGCCCAGTCATCCGCCGTGCCTGTTCCCACTTTGCCCGGTCGGTCTTTGCGCCGCGAGGGGGTCGAGCATCTCGTAGACCAGGTCAAGATCAACCGCCGCGGCCTTCGCGCCTCGTCTCTCAAGCTCGCACGCCACAGCCCGCGCCAGGGTTGACTTGCCGCTGGCCATTGGACCGGTGACGACGAGGAGCATGGTGCCAATCCTGACTTGTCTCGCTTTCCCTCGTTGGCCGACATTCGATCCCCGATGTATCCTCGTGTGCGTTCTTCATGGGGTGTATCTCCCCCTTCCTGGTTCTCTCGAACAATCTCTACGGGCGCACCGGGCGGAATCGGCGGGCGCGCACCGGAGTCCAGCTCGTCGTGCGGCACATCGGACACGGCCGAGGCGGGCCAGTGATGACGATCCCGTAGCCGCAGGAAACGCAGCGGAACTCGCGTTTCGTATCGCGCCGATCAAAGCCTTGCGTCCAAGCCGCCATACCGCTCACCTCAGAGCGCCAGAGGCAGGTGCTCGGGCAGGCGCCTGATGCTCTTCGTGCGGCCACGGAGGAACACCAGACCTCGCGCCGAGTCCACGTCGTCGACCAGCGCGACCGATACGACGGGCCGCCGACTGAGGAAGATGGAGCGGGTGCGCAGTACGAGGAAATCGGGTGCGTCCCCGTCGGGCGGGAGGAGGGGTGCCTCCACCTTGCCGACCGGCCCGTCGCTTGCGACGGCAAGAAATCCGCGGCTCCGCGCCAGGGCGAGCTTCTTTGCTTTTGATGTCTTTTTCATGAGCTCCACGCTAGGCGCGGGCTGTCAGGGGCGCACCCGGCCGCGTAGGCTCCCGCTTCGGGCTCTGTGACGACTTGCTCACACGGCGCGTTTGGTGCCGATGGGAGCGCCCTAGTGGACCGCGAGCACGCCCTTCATGCCGGCTGCGGCGTGACCCGGCACGGTGCAGAGGTACGGGTACTTGCCCTTCTTCAATGTCACGACGAGTACGCCGGTCTTGCCCGGCTGGACCAGCGCGCTGGTCTTGCGGGCGATTCTCAGATCGTGTGCGAGCTTTCCCTTGTTGAGGAGGCGGAAGGTCACCTTGCCGGGATGCACCGCCCTGGTCGAGAACGCGAACTTGAACTCGGACATCCTCACCGTGACGACCTGGGCCTTTGTCGCGCCTGCGCGAGCGGCGGACACCGGAGCGACTGCGAGCGCTATGAGAGCCGCCGTCACTGCGAGAAGGACGTAAGCCGTGCGGTTCATCTTCACTCCTTTGGTCTCGAGGGAGCTCCCGGGCCGGCGCTGGCGAGCGAGGTTGAGCGCCTACGCGCTGTCGATCAGCGCCGAAGGGGTAACTCCGGACAACTGGTGGGGAAGCTCCGCGAGCGCACGGTCGAGCGCCGGATGGAGCCCCATGACGTTCTGCGGGGTCGTCGGGCTCGACTGCCTTGAGCACGTAACTGTCGCGACCCTCGACGGCGGCGGCAAGAAGCAGCTCGCCGCCGGCGCCACGGAGCTCTTTCGCTGTCAGCAGGAGGACGTCGACTACTGCCGGGTCGATCGAGCGTGCTTCGGCGAGGTCGACGACGACCTCCGTCCCGCCGCGATCGACGATCGCGGCCAGCCGTAGCTCCACTTTCGCCGCATCCTCGCGACCGAGTTCGCCGCGGAGCCTGAGTAGATGGGCGACGCGAGTGATCTGCTTGTACTCGATGGCTGGAGCCGGCGGCTGTCGCCGATGTACCAATGAACCGAGAGGCATCACGTCAGTGACGGTAAGCGCGCTGGTTAGCGGGGCACCCTGTCCTGCGAGGGAGGCGCAAGGACTCGGTGAAGGATCGCTCACAGGAGCGAGTCGAGGGCCGTTGCCGGGCGGCCGATCGCCGGCCGCGGCGCTCTGACCGCCCGGCAGCCCTTTGCCCGACCGAAGTCGGGGCTGACCGAAGACGGTTTCAGGGTCTTGCTTGCAGCGTGTGTGGGGTCGGTGAAGATCCGTTCACACGGGCATCAGCTTGTAGCCGAGGTCTCGCACGGTGACGAGGCGTTCCGGATTGGCCGGGTCGCGCTCGAGCTTGCGCCGCAGGTTCGAGATGTGGACGTCGCAGGCGCGGGCGTTGCCGACATAGGGGGTCGCCCAGAGATGCTCCATGATCTGCTCGCGGGTGAACACGCGCTCCGGCTCCTCTGCGAGGTAGGCGAGGAGCTTGAACTGCGATGAGGTGAGCCTGACCGGGCGACCGTCGACGTGCACCTCGTGTCGTACGAGGTCGATGCTCAGACCGCCGAGCTCGTGCGCGGTCGCACCCGTCGCCGCGCGGTCGAGCTCGCGACGGCGCAGGAGCGCGCGCACCCTGCTTGTGAGCTCGGCCATCGAGAACGGCTTGGCGACGTAGTCGTCGGCGCCGAGCTCGAGCCCGAGGACGCGGTCCAGCTCGGAGTCCTTGGCGGTGAGCATGATGATCGGCAGGTCGCTCTCGGCGCGGACGGTGCGGCAGACCTCGGTGCCCGAGAGCTTGGGCATCATCACGTCGAGCAGGAGCAGGTCGTAGCTGCCGCTGCGCGCGGCTTCGAGCGCCGCTTCGCCGTCTTCCACGCAGTCGATCTCGAACCCCTCCTGCCGGAGCGCGTAGGAGACCGGCTCGAGGATGTCCCTCTCGTCGTCGGCGAGGAGGATCCGGGCGCTCACGCCGCCCTCGCCGCGGCGGCCAGCGTCACCCGCACCGTCGTGCCGCGCCCGACCTCCGAGTCGATCTCGATCTCTCCGCCGAGCGCCCTGACCGACTCCCGCACGATCGCGAGGCCGAGCCCGAAGCCGCCCCGCTCGCCGTTGTCGCTGCTGTAGAAGCGATCGAACACGCGGGCCTGGTCCGGCGCCGGTATCCCGGCGCCGGTATCGGCGACCGCGAGCGAGACGGAGCCGTCCGGCAGCGAGCGGGCCGAGAGCGTGATCACGCCCGCGTCGGTGTGCTTGACCGCATTGGCGGCGAGATTCGCGAGCACCTGCTGCGCGAGGTCGTGTTGGGCAAGCGCCCAGAGGCTGGCCGGGCAGTCGACCTCGACCGTGACCCCGTCGGCGGGATGGACGTCGGCTGCGATCTCCTCGAGCATGGGGCGGAGCTCCACCGGCTCAAGGTTAAGGGCTTCCTGATGGGTCTGCGCGCGGGCGAGGACGAGCAGCGTCCGCACGAGGCGCCCGAGCCTGGTGACCTGGCGCTCGACGAGCTCCAGGAAGCGATCCCGCTCGACCGGATTCGTCCTTCGCGCCCGCCTCGAGCACCTCGATCGCGCTCTTCATGGCCGTCAGCGGCGTGCGCAGCTCGTGCGCGGCGTTGGCCACGAACTCGCGCTCGGCCCGCTCCCGGCGCTCGCGCTCCGAGATGTCGGTGAGGATCGAGTAGCGCGGTCTGCGAGCCCCGGCCCGGCGGGATCCCGACGACCGAGAACGTCCGGCCCTCGTAGGGGGAGACGCGCGCCTCGGTGGCCGTCACGTCGGAGTCGAAGAGCGTCGCGGCCATGTCTCGCAACGAGAGCTCCGGCCACGGCTCGGGCAGCAGCTCGCCCTCCTCGAGCGACCGCGCGCGAACGATGCCCGCCGCGACGCCGTTGGCGAACTGCACGCGCAGGTCGCGATCGACGGCGATCACGCCCTCGTGGAGCCGCTCCAGCAGGCGTCGTAGGCGATCCCGTTCGGACTCGAGGTTCGAGAACGACGTACGCAGGTGCTCGCGCATCCGGTCGATCGTCTCGGCGAGGTCGCCCAGCTCGTCGTGGAACCGCGGCCGCAGCTCGGTGTCGAAGCCACCCTGCTCGATCGCAGACGCCGCCGAGGCGATCCGGCGCAGGCGCCTCGAGATCAGCACCGCGATCAGCAGGCCGGCCGCGGCGCCGACCAGCACGGCGAGCAGCGCCGCCTCGACGACCTGGTCGTGCACGATGCCGAGCTCCGTCCTGAGCTCGGGCCGATTTGCGACCGCGATCAGGGCTCTCCCGTTTCCGGTGCGGAGCGGGAGCGCGATCACGATCCGCCTGTCCTTGTCGTAGCTCGGACCACCCTCCTCCCCGCGAGTGCGGTCGAGAGCGCGGTGTCACGGGACGGCACCGAAGCTGAGCGGGATCCCGTGCGAGCTCGGATCGCTGAGCAGGCGTCCGTTCTCGTCGAACACGAACAGTCCGATCTTGAGCCGGTTCGCGGCGGCGGTCACGGCGCTCGCGGGGACCTCGCCGTTCGCCGTCGCCTGGCCGATCGCCTGCGCCGCCGAGACCGCAGTCCCGGCGGCGAAGTCCTTTGCTCGGCTCCGGAACGCCTGCTCTGCCCGCCCGATCGAGACCTCCGCGACGATCACGGCGGTCAGCGCGGCGATCAGAGCGAACGCGAGCGCAAGCCACCAGCGCATGCTGATCCCGCGAGGGCGCATGACGGGCAGGATACTGCCGCCGCGAGCCGCGGGCGCTCGGCGGGCGGCCTGTGAGCGAACCTTCACAAGGCCTTCATCACGCGCTGACAGCGCCGCCACCCGAACTCACGGCTCACGCCTACCTTCGCTGTGTGGAACCGTCTTCGAACGGCGCAGGACGATTGCTCGCGGCCTGCCACGGCTTCGCTGTCGCGGGCCCGAGGGCGAGCTCGGCCATGTCGAGACGCCGCTCTTCGCCGACGACTCTCTCGCGCCCGACTACCTGATCGTCAGGTCGGCCGAGGGGAACCGGCGGTTCGTGCCCGTCGGCGTCCTCGCGAGCCTCGATCTGAGGCACCGCCGCGTCGTGCTTCGACTGACGCGGATCGAGTTCGACCACCTCCCGGAGCATCTGCCGCTCGGACGCAACTTCCCGCCGGCGGATCGCTTTCGCACCTGACGGACTAACGAAAGGACATGAGACGAAATGGACCATCCACCGACAAGCACAACCACGGCAGAGAGCCTCCGAGAACGCCGGGCCAGGCTCCTGATCGGCGGCGGCGATGCTCGCCACCGCGTTGCTCACCGCCGTCGTCCTCACCGCAGCCGGTGGAGCGGCGACCTCCGGTACCGCCGCCACGGCACCCTCCAACGTGACGGCTCCGGCCATCTCGGGGTCACCCGTGGAGGGACAGACCCTGAGCGTCACCAGCGGCAGCTGGACCGGTGACACGCCAATCACGTACGCCTACCAGTGGAAGGCCTGCGACTCGAGCGGCGCTTCGTGCAGCGACCTCGTCGGCGAGACCGGCCAGACCCACGTCGTCGCAGCAGGCGAGCTGGGCAAGACGATCCGAGTCCTCGTCAGCGCGACGAACGACGCCGGCTCGTCGACCGCGCTCTCCGCGGCCACTGCCGTCGTGGTCGCAGCTGCGGCTAAGCCGGTCAACACCGTCCCTCCGGCGATCACCGGGACGCTCCAGCCTGGTTCCACGCTCGCTGCCACCAACGGCACCTGGACGAGCGCGACGCCGCCCACCTACTCCTATTCATGGCAGCGCTGCGATGCCCAAGGGAACAACTGCACCTGGGTCGTCAACGCGGCGCAGACCTATCTCCTTCAGAGCTCCGATCCTGGGCACACCTTCCGCGTGTACGTTGCGGCGACGAACGCCGGAGGCTCGCAAGTTGCCACCTCGGGACTGACCGGCGTCGTCGGGCGGCGCAGTGGCGATCACGAACACCGTGACGCCGGTGATCTCGGGCACGCCCCTGGTCGGTCAGACGCTGACGGTGAGCAACGGCGGCTGGACCGGTAGCCCCACGACATTCACCTACGCCTGGCAGCGCTGCGACTCGAACGGCAATAACTGCGTCTGGGTCGGCGGGGCCAACAAGCAGACCTACGCGCTCGGCAACGGCGACGTGAATCATCGCCTGGGCGCGCAGGTCACAGCCTCCGGCTCGGCAGGCACGAGCTCCAAGGCTTCGGATCTGACGGCCGTGGTCGCCGCCGGCCAGGCTCGTCCGGTCAACACCAAGGCGCCCGTGATCTCCGGGGCCGCGCAGCTCGGCGTCCGGCTGACGACGTCGAACGGGACGTGGACGGGCACGCCGCCGATCTCCTCCTACAGCTACGACTGGTGGCGGTGCGACCCGACGGGGAACAACTGCAAGGTGATCTCAGGTCAGACCGGCTCCTCGTACACACTCGTTGCGGCCGACCTCGGACAGACGATCCGCTCTCGGGTCACCGCGACCAACTCGGTTGGCTCCACCTCGGCCGAGTCGAACCAGACCGGCCTCGTCACCGGCACGGTCACGCCCGTGACCGGCACCGTTCGGGCCGACGCCGTGACCCTCCCGGACAGGCTCGTGATCTCGAACGTCTCCTTCGCACCACGACGGCTGACCAATCGCGCGGGTTTCACCGCATCGTTCCGCGTCACCGACTCGAACGGCCAGCCCGTCAGCGGCGCGCTCGTGTACGCGATAGCGCTCCCGTACGGCTGGATCCGAACGGCAGCCCGAGGTTCAGACCGGCTCCGACGGCTGGGCGCGGATTCCGATGCAGCCGACCTACCGGCTCCCACTCAGGCGCTCCGCCGTCGTCATGTTCGTGCGCGCACGAAAGCCGGGCGGCAGCCTCCTCGCCGGCGTCTCGACACGCCGCCTCGTCCAGGTCCGTACCGGTTGACGATGCTCACGACACCCTTCACCGAGCTGCTCGACTGCCGCGTCCCACTCCAGCTCGCCGCGATGGGCGGCGGGATTATCGACCCCCGAGCTCGTGATGGCTGTCTGCAGAGCTCGTTCGCAGGCGTCGTCTACTTGCAGCCGCAACTCGAGCGGCCGCTGGGTAACCCTCGACAAGGTCGTCCTCAACGTGAACTCGTTCGCGAGGTTCAAGGTGAAGCTCCCGCACGGCGCCTCCTATGTGCGGGTCTACCTCACGAGGACGCAGGCCGGCGGACGGCGCGAGCACGATCCGCCGCTTCACCAGATGACCCAGCTGACCGGAACCGCGAGACCCCGGGGCCGGCTCAGCCCGCGCCGGGGCCAAACCGTCACCGGGACCGCCGATCAGAGCCAACGCTGGAGAACACGTGACATACGCACCCACATCACCGTTTCGCAAACGCTCCAAGAAGCATCCGCCCGCTCCCCACGCCGCGCAGACAAGGGGGATCGAGATCTTTGCTCCCAACCGGGACGCCACCGACCTGCTCCTGCTCTACGCCGCTCCACTTGTTTCCGGCCGAGATCGCCCCCGGCTCCGTCTGGATCGTCCAGCTACAGGTGCCGCCAGGAGCAAAATCGATGCTCGAGCTTCTCTCCCTCGTCCAGCGCTGGCTGGAATCCGCGCGCCTGCCCTGGGCCAACATGCTCTACGACGGCGGCAGCAACTCAGTCCACAACCCACCAGTCACCGGAACAGGCGAGGTCGCCCGGCGGGTGGACACACCGTCGGCACGGCGTACCACTCGAGACCCGGCCATGAGGAGCGGAGCCGCCTGAAAGGCCACCGCGCCACGCAGCTAGACCCGAACAACAAAAGGAGTCGAGAGATGTCTCGTTCGATCCAAGAAACGCTGGACGCTCTTAGGAGCGCTCATCGGCATCGGAACGACGCTTGCGCTCGTGGTCGGACTCGGCGTTCTCGCCGGTGCCGGGGACGGCGGCGAGCTCGGCGGTGCCGCAGAACACCTCCCCGCCGACGGTCGCGGGTACACCACAGGCGGGAAAGACGCTGACTGGGAGCAAGGGCACCTGGAGTAACAGCCCGACCGACTACAACTACTTCTGGACGCGATGCGACAGCACCGGCGGCAGTTGCGCGAACATCAGCGGCGCCAACAACACGACCTACACGCTCACCTCGGCGGATCGCGGCAACACAGTCCGTTTCAAGGTGCAGGCGACAAACGCGGACGGCTCCACCTTCGCATCATCTGTTCCGACTGCGGTGATCAAGGCCGCGACGAGTCCCGCGCCGCAGAATACGTCTCCGCCGACGGTTACGGGTACGGCGCAGGTGGGCAAGAGGCTGGCCGGGGATCGGGGCCGGTGGAGTAACAGCCCGACCGACTACAACTACTTCTGGACGCGGTGCGGCACGGACGGAGGGAGCTGCGCGAACATCAGCGGCGCCAACAGCGCCTCGTATGTGCTCACCTCGGCTGACGTCGGGCACAGCTCCGCTTCAAGGTGCAGGCGACCAACGCGAAGCGGATCGACCTTCGCGTCGTCCGACGCGACGGCTGTGGTCGTTGCGGCTACCGTTACCCCGCCGCCGCCGCCGGCAACGGGGTGTCCGAGTGGTACGGGCGCTGTGCAGGTGACCGGTGTCTCGTCGCCGGCGCGGCTGTTGATCGACCAGCAGCAGTCCAGCCCTTCGGTCGTCACGCGCGGGACCTCGCAGTTGATCGTCCGCTACCACGTCTCCGCTTGCGGGGGCCGCTCGGTACAGGGCGCACTGGTCTATGCGACTGCTACGCCGTTCAACCAGCTGTCGGTCCCGCCCGAGGCGACGACCAACGGCAGCGGCTGGGCGGAGCTCGACTTCCGCATGCTCGCCGGGTTCCCGGTCAGCTCGAAGCAGCAGCTGATCGCGATCTTCGCCCGGGCGCGCAAACCCGGCGAGGACCTCCTCGGCGGCATCTCGACCCGCCGCCTCTTCTCGGTCCAGGTCAACCTGGGCTAACCACGACACTCGCGGTATGGGACTCAAGCAATCCCCACCTCCGTCGGACGGGTGGGGTCTGCTTGGCGACGCATGGGGACACTGGCCGAAACGGAGGATGCCTGATCCCGCGCTGATGGTCGTGCTGCTCGATGTCGAGGAGGGTCGCGACGAATCGCGGGGCGCGCAGTGTTGTGGCCGAGGAGGGTGAATCCCCCTCCCTGGTGTCAGGGTACTGGGGGCACTGACACATGAAGAGGCGAGGCGCAGACTCAGTCCTGACAGATCAGGCCATCGCATATTTACCCGAGGTCGTGAGTCGGCGAATACGTCCAGCGCGAGCCCGTTCATATGGCTGAGGGTGTCCGCCTCGAGCTGCTGTGCGGATCCGCCGTTGTTCCGCTCGACCCTCGCGCGGGCGCGGGCGCGCGGGCGTCGAGGATCGCCGAGCTGTAGCGGGTCTAGCGCACCGCGACGGTGCCCTATTATGTTGCGGTAACGGGCAGCTATCCTCGACTTGCACAACCCATGCGCAGCGGTCAGGGCAATCGTGAGGGCAGGCGCCCCGCACGAGCGCCGGACCAGAAGACATGCCCAACGCTACCACGCGCCCAGACTCGACTAGCTCGCGGATCTCACCGGCTCGGAAACGACGCCGCCCAGGGTGCACGGCAAAGATCCCGCGCAAAGCGCAGCGCGATCGCTGCAGATCGCCTGGGCGCGCTGGAAGATACGAGTCCGTCGACGCATCCCAACCGCGACCCCCGCCAGGCCAACTCGACGAATGCCGCCTCGTCTCGCCCGCGGAGAGGCGCCGCGCGAGCGTGCTCTCGCTTGGAACTCGCCAAGGGAACATGGAGGGAACACAAGTCCGACCCCGCGCGTCCACCCGCGGGTCATGTCTCCTCGCTTGATCCCCTTGGTTTGCGGGGAGAACGTGGTCGCGAATGCACGGGTGTTGTCGCTTCCCCCCTCAGAACCTTCATGGTAAGGAGGGGGTCGACGGTTCGAGTCCGTCAGAGGGCTTCACAAAAGGCACGTCGATCGCCGCGCTGCTCGCCGTCGCCGGCTGCCTGCTCGCCGGACGCCTCATGCTCCCAGCCGCCGGCCGCGGCCGCGCACGGCTACGCCCTCGTGTCGATCAGCCACGGCCCGACTCTTCGTGCGGCCGTCGGCAGCGTCGTCTACCTCATGCTCATCGCTCTATTCAGCCTCGGCCTCGCCACCGCCATCCGCGACACCGCCGTCTCGATCGGCGTCGTGCTCGGCCTGCTCTACGTCCCTCCGATCCTCGCGCAAGCAGTCGCCGACCCATTACGCCGCCACCTCGAACAGATCGCCCCGATGACCGCGGGCCTCGCCATCCAGGCCACCACCAACCGCCACTCGCAACCCATCGCGCCCTGGACCGGTCTCGGCGTCCTCGCCGCCTGGACAACCGCGGCGCTGCTCGCCGGCGGCCTCTCACTCCGCACCCGAGACGCATGACCGACCGAGCACAACCCCGCGCCGGCCCGGACGTCCGACGCGCAGAGGCGACATCGAGTTCCACCTCGCCCGCCACTCAGGCGTGCCGATCTACATGCGGCTCGTGCAACAGGTGCCGTCTTCTCAGCGGCCCCATAGCTGCGGACTCACCGATGCGCAACGTTCACTCTGACTTAATCTGTAGCCGCCGAGCGAGCACATAACGAGCCGCCCCGCGCACCGCAGCATGAACGGGCAGGCGTGCGCACATACTCTCGACCAGTCTCACCCGCTCTTCGAGCTGCTCTGGAACGAGCCGCCAGCTGCCTTCGGAGCTTTGGAAGAATCCAGGGTGCTCCAAGTCTCCGAGATGCCGCGGCCGGGTCGGCCCGGTGGTTGTGATGGTTCGCGTGGAGTGGGATTCTGTGACCGTGCTTCTGGCCAGTTATGACACGAAGGTAGATGCGCGGGGGCGAGTCCGCATCCCCGCAGAGGTTGTCCGTTCGTTCGGGCCGGAACTCGTCGTCGCTGGGGGTCGCTTCGGGTCGCTTACCCTCTTCTCTGCAGAGGCTTTCGATGTCTTCTCGCAACGAGTTCAGAACCTTGCGGAGGACAACGATGACTGGGCCACTCTGCTCTTCTATCTCCTGAAGACCGCGTTTAGCGCGTCGCTGGAACAATCGCCGTACATCGCCTTCGACCGCTCCAGGCCTGCACCGCAGCGTCACCAGGAGGTGAAGTTGCTCTGCGTTGGAAGGCGCGGCCACCTCGTCAGTCGTCAGTGGTGGGACGGCGTTCGTGACACGGAGAAGGCGCGAGACGCGATCGTCCTGTTGAACGGCCCGCGCGCACCATCTGCACAGTCCACTGCAGAATCCGTCGCGCTCACACTCGGAAAGTTGTCCAGAAAGCGGAATCTTCCAGTCGGTCGCGAGCTAGAACTGCGCGTGGCGACGATGCTGGATGCGGCGGACGTCAGCATGATCGAAGCGACCCGCCCGAGCCAAGATGGCGGCGTCGACGTGAGTCGCCTCTGCGTTCAGACTGAGTGCCAGATCGAGGTCATCTACGTTCAATGCAAGTCTGGCCGTCGCCCGGCCACGGTGAGTGACGTACGCGAGCTCATCGGTGTCGTTGCCCGAGATGCACGCGACGCCGGCCTTCTGATCGCGTTTCGGGGCTGCACAGGACGCGGCTGTCCGAGAAGCATCACTTTCCTCAATTCGCGTTGAACTCGTTGGCGCCCATCACCTTGCGCGATGGGTCGAGGCGAAGTTGCCGCAGGACCTGGTCGCCGACGCTCGGCTGACAGACGGTGGCGAGCTGCCGTTAGAGAATACCGTGCTGGCAGGTATCCCCTATGACCGGGAGCGCTATCGCACGACAGTCGAAATAGGAAAAATAGCGCGCGAGCGTGTCGCGCGCGGCGACCGCAAATTCACTCCCGCTGAGCGCCGAGCGCTGAAGGCGTCTATGGGCGACGATTGGACGAAGGAGAGGGAGTCGATCATCCTCGAAGCAATGGTCGCGCAAGAGATTCGGAAGGAACGAGCACGCACCGCTGAAGACCTTCCTGCCTAGACGCCGTCGTCGGGTTCAACGACGTGGACCCTTCGCTGCGTCGACACGCGCAATGCCCGAATCTGTAGCGAGGGGGCCCGATGCGCTGCAGGTCGCCGTGTGCACCGCATCATGAACGGGCAGGCGTGCGCACATACTCTCGACCAGTCTCACCGGCTCTTCGACGCGTAAATGGTGCGATAGAGGCTGTCGATGTGACGAAGCATGGTCGTGGTTATCGGCGCGAGTGTTCGGCATCGACCAGACCGTCGCGGAAACCCGGCAACCTGCTGCGCAGGCAATGCAGGCGTTTGCGCGCATGTCGCCGGGACGCTGTCGGATAGGGTCGCCGCTCAAGGATCCGAAGCCAAAGGAGCACAGAATGTGGGCGCGTGTGGCGAGGTTCGAGGGGGATCCGGCAGACATCGATGCGAGGGTCGAGAAACTTCGCTCTGGCGTCGACGCGGGTACGCTCGCGTCCGAGCTCGCGGACGCCAAGCTCCTGTTGCTCGTCGATCGCACGTCAGGCGGAATGCTCGGGGTGGCGCTGTTCGAAACTGAGGAAGCGATGCGCAAGGCCGACGACGCGATGAACGCGGGGCCCGGAAACGCCGGCAGCCGCACGTCAGTCGAGTTCTACGAGGTGCCGCTCCACACGCTCTAGGGACATTCCCGAACTCACTGTCATTCTCGGCGTGGTGGTGGCGTCCGTCGCGTTGAGAGACTCGGGTGGGCGGCGGCTGACTCCATTCCCGCATGTCGCCCCGAGGGTTGACTTGCCAGCGTTGTGTCGCCGCCGCCTTCCCGAGACCGTCGAGCGTGACCTGATAGGAGCGTGGCTGCTGCCTCGAGTGAGGTCTGTCCGCTCGCCGGTCGCCCCCTTGTCTGTTGGAGGCGAGTCGAATGATCGTTGTTGGTGTGGACGTACACAAGCAGTCGTTGACGGCGGTTGCGGTTGACGAGGTCGGGCGCCCGGTCGCGGAGTTGACGGTCGGCTCGGCACGCGAGCTGGTCAGCTGGTCGACCGCGCTTGATGCTGAGCGGCTGTGGGCGGTCGAGGATTGCCGGCAGTTGAGTGGGGCGCTCGAGCGGACGCTGCTTACCGCGGGCGAGTCGCTGGTGCGGGTGCCGCCGAAGCTGATGGCGCCGCAGCGGCGCACAGGTCGCGCACGCGGCAAGTCCGACCCGATCGACGCGCTCGCCGTGGCCAGGGCGGCGTTGCGTGAGCCGCACCTGAATCATCCGCGGCCCGGCGAAGCAGCGACGCGCGAGTTGAAGCTGCTCACCGATCACAGAGACGACCTTGTCGACGAACGGCGCCGCTGCCAGCAGCGGCTGCGCTGGCAACTGCACGACTTCGATCCCGAGCTCACGGTCCCGCCCGGCGCGCTCGACCGAACAGTCTGGCTCGACCGGGTCGCCCGCCGATTGAATCGCGCAGACAAGACGGTGCAGGTACGGATCGCACGCGAGCTCGTCGGCCGCTGCCGCAGCCTCACCCGCACCATCGTCGCCCTCGACCGCGAGCTCCAGAAACGGATCGAGAAGACCGCTCCGGCGCTGCTCGCGTTGCCCGGCTGCGGTGCGCTCAGCGCCGCCAAGCTGCTCGGCGAGATCGGCCCGATCGAACGCTTCGACACCGACGCCCAACTCGCCCGCCACGCCGGCGTCGCACCGCTCGAAGCAAGCTCCGGCAAACACCGACGCCACCGCCTCGACCGCGGCGGCAACCGCCAACTCAACTGCGCCCTACACCGCATCGCGATCACGCAGGCGCGCGTACACCCACCGGCCCGCGCCTACCTCGAGCGCAAACAGAGCGAAGGCAAGAGCCGCCGAGAAGCACTCCGCTGCCTCAAACGACAACTCGCACGCACCGTCTACACCACACTCAAAAACGAGCCACTATTGACATAGGAGCAACGCTGGCCCAGGCGAGCTTTCTCTCTGCGGCATCGTGGGCGCGTACGCTGTCGGGCCGGATGAGGCTCACAATCGCAGACGAGTCGTTGCTCCCCGACCTTCTTGCCTTCTTTCGGAACGCAGGTTGCGTCGCGTACTACGAAGGCGGAGGGATCGAGGCGGTACGGATGCACTCGTTCGGCGATGAGGAAGCGACGGAACTGCGCGCCATCGCGAGACGATGGTCGGACGACCATCCAGAAGCACGCATCGAGATGTCGTAGTAGGCCAGTTGTTGGCGTGGCTGCGCTGAGAGCGTTCGCTAAATCCGACCCGCTGGGAGTGGTCTGGTCGGTCTAGGACGGTTCCTTGGTCGCTCGTCGCCGTGCTTCACGGGTGCTCATGCCGTGTTCGCGTGGTGGTGCTCTTGTTGCTTGGGCGGTTCGGCACTATATTGGTCTTACTTGCGGATGGGATCGCTCGCCGTGGGGGTACGTTGAGCGATCCGGAAGGACAGACGCCCGGGCACTGCGGAGCGGCCTCCGCGTGCCCGGGCATCCTCTCCGTCTAGCCGAACTCCCGCCGTGCGCAGTCCGGACAGTAGACGACCGCCTCGGGCGGGTCGCCGTCTGTCAGATACACACGCCAGCGCTCTGCCGCGACATGCCACGGCCGGCAACACTCGACGCACGTAACGACGCGCGTAACAAGCGGATACGCCTGCTCAGCCATTCGGCTCCTCTCCCAACGGGGGTTTGGGAGCCGGTGATGATCACCGCCGCGCCCTTCTCGGCCATCGCCAGCGCGGTGGCGATGCCCATGCCGGACGTGCCACCGGTGATCAAAACCCGTTTGTCCTTCAGATCCATGTCGACATCCCTTCATAAGTTGGAATGTATATTCCACTTTTGACGGGGCGACTCTAGCAGAATTGGCTCACGCAATCCAAGACGGGCCGAATCTGGCACTACGAACTCCGGGACACCTTCCCCGTAGGTCGTCGGTCTGTAGAGCTCAGGGGCTCAGCGGTTGAGCGAAGAGCTCGTGGTGCTGCTGAGGGTGGCGATGAACTCGAGCATCGCGTCGAGCGCGGCCGCGAGCGGTTCGGGGTCGCGCTGGATCTGAGCGAGCAAGAGGCCGCCCTCGAGCGCGGCAAGCGTGGCCAGCGCGAGCTGGCGCGGATCGGCCTCCGGTGCGATTCGGCCAAGCGCGTGCATCCGCAGGAAACCGGCCATGATGCTGGCCTCCCAGCGTTTGAAGGATGCCGCAACGATTGCCCTGGCTTCGGGCTCCGTCTCGGCGACCTGGGAAACGAGCGAGCCGATCGGACAACCGCCGCGCCCGTCCGTGTCGCGGGCGTGCTCGACCACGAAGTCGCGCCACTCCCGGAGGCCATCGAGGCTGCTGAGGTCGAACTGCTCCTGCGTGTCGATTGCCCTGTCGGCCTGGCGCTCGATGACTGCGCGAACTAGCGCCGGCTTGTCCTCGAAGTAGTGGTAGAGCTGCGAACTGCTCACGTGCGCACCCTCGCGCACTTCCTCGATCGTCGTGCCGGCAACGCCCTGCTGAAAGATCAGCTCCGCCGCGGCGTCGACGATCCGGGCGCGCGTCGCCGCGCCCTTGCGCGTCAACCGCGGCCGATCAGAACTCGTGGAAGACATGGCGAAAAGTATACCCCCCAAAATGGCTTTGACATGCCATACGACGTATGGAACAATGGATCGTATGTTCCAGTTATTGTCAGCCTTGAAGCTCGACCTACAGAAGATGAGAGGGAACTCTGATGAGCACACTCCCAGAAAAGACCGTGATGATCACGGGCGCAAACGCCGGGATCGGCAAGGAGGTGGCCCGGCAACTGGCGTCACGTCCGGAGATCGCCCGCATCTACCTGGCCTGCCGGAACGCAGAGCGGGCAAGCACGGCAAAGGCCGAGCTCGAAGCTGAGACCGGCCGGACCATCTTCGACATCATTCTCATGGACGTCGCCGATCCGGGCTCCGTCCGCGCCGGCCTGGCGGACATCGACGGATCGGTCGACGCGCTGGTGATGAACGCCGGTGGAATGGGCGGCAAGACGCCCATGGCGGTGACGGCTGACGGGGCCACGTACATGTTCGCGCAGAACGTTCTTGGCCACGTTGTCCTCCTCGAGGAGCTCCTGGCCGATGACCGACTTGGCGAGGTGGCGGTCTTCGCCGGAAGCGAAGCAGCCCGAGGGATTCCAAAAATGGGGTTCAAACGGCCGTCGTTCGCCTCAAAGTCCGCCGACGAGCTCGCGACTGTCATCGACGGCAGCTTTTTCGCCGGCCGCAAACCTGACGTCAATCTGGCCTATGGGCAGGCCAAGTTGCTCGGCATCCTGTGGATGGCCTACCTGGCCCGCCAATATCCCGACCGCCGCTTCGTCTGCGTGAGCCCCGGCAACACCACCGGCACCCATGCACCCGATGACCTCAAGCTGCCGCTGCGTCTAGCGGCCAAATACGTCATGCCCCACCTGGGTATCGCCCACAAACTTGACGTGGGCGCGAGGCGACTGGTCGACGGTGTCACAGACCCGACCCTGTCCAGCGGCACGTTTTACGCCAGTGCGGCCAACACGCTTAAAGGCCCCTTGGTCGACCAAACGGACATCTTCCCCGACCTGGCCAACCCGTCGTTTCAGGACAACGCCAACGAAGCCATCCACCGCTTCATCACCTAAGAGGACATTTCTGGCAACCACTTCAGCAGTTGTCCATTCACGCGGCAATCGCGACGCGCATGTTCCCGGAGTTCCGGGCAGCGAAGGATTAAGGATCGTCAAAGACTGGGCGATGTCACCTTTCTGTGAGCTCCGCGTTACTCGCCGAGCGGGATCAGCGACGCGTTCGCCGCGAGCCAGGCGTCGAAGTCCTGGAGGTCCGGGTCGAGCGACAAGGCGAAGCTCCGGTCCCGCGCGCCGGCGTATTGCGCCTCGAAGTCGCGCTTGAACTGGAACATGTTTCCGACCTCGTCGGCGCCGGGGAAGCCGAAGCTGCGGAACACGTCGGGATCGACGTCGTTGTAGCGCACCTCTTCGCCGAGCGCCTTGCCGAGCTTCTCGGCCATCTGCGCGCCGGTGAGGTTCTCGCCCGACACGGCGATCGTCTTCCCGATGAACTCCGGACCGCGCTTGAACACACCGAGGGCGATCTTGCCGATGTCCTCCACGCCGATCCCAGGGAGCTTGCTGGAGCCCATCGGATACGTGATCGCAAGGACACCGTCCTCGCCGCGCTGCGGACCGAGCCCGAAGTAGATGAGGTTCTCCCAATAGAAGGCTGTCCGAAGGAACGTCGTCGGCACACCTGCGCTGCGGAAGGCCGCGTCCGCGTCCTCCTTGCCGTCGAAGTGCGGCACCTTGTAGTTGTCCTGCAGCGTCGGCATGCGGTCGTCGTCGAGCGGGATGAACGTTCGCGTGTCCTCGAGCGTTGACCAGACGACGTGTTGAACGCCCGCGGTCTTCGCGGCCTGCGCCATCGTCTCGGCGTGCCGCATCTCCGTCACCGGCGAGAAGTCGACCCAGAAGAAGGTGACGCAGAACGCGCCGTATGCGCCGGTGAACGCGGCTTCGATGCTCGCCGGATCCTCGAGATCGGCCTGCACGACCTCGACGTTGGGCAGCGCGGCGAGAGCCTTCGCCGCGTCCGAACCCGCGTCGCGCGTGATCGCGCGCGCGGTGAAGCCGCTGCCGGGGTCGGCCGAGATCGCGCGAACGAGTCCGCCGCCCTGCGCACCGGTGGCGCCCATCACTGCGATGACTTTCGTATCTGGCATGTCTCGTCTTCTCCTTCGTAGCGCGGGCTCACATACAGAGCCAGCCGCCGTCGACCGTGAGGTTGATGCCGTTGATCGCGCCGTTCTCGAGCAGAAAGCGGGACGCGTCCACGACTTCCGCCATCGTCACGAGCCGTCCGGTCGGCGTGCGCTGGACGAGCGCCTGGTAGCGCTCCTCGGGCATGTCGCGCCACTGCGGGCTGTCGCCGACGATCGCGGGATGGAGCGCGTTCACGCGCCGCGGCGCGAGCTCGATCACGAGCGCCCGGACGAGGCTCGTGACTGCGCCGTTGACCGTCGTGACCGTCGTCGAGCCCGGATAGGGCCGGTCGCGGGCGAGGCCGCCGAACATGAGAATCGCCGCGTCGTCGCCGAGCCTCGGCAGGAGCGCGTGGACGACCTCGGTGTACCCGACGAGCTTGAGCGTCACCAGTCGCAACGCCGACGCGAGGTCGTAGTCCTTCACCGAGTTGTGGTCGCGCTCGATCGCCGCGAGGACGAGGTACTCGACGTCGCCGACGTCGGCGAGCTTGTCCGCGATCGTCTGCGGCTCCGCCAGGTCGAGGCCGAGGCCGCGGGTCGCGCCGCCGATCTCCGCGGCGACCGCCGCAGCGCCGGCCGCGTCGCGGCCGGTGATCACGACGTCGCGACCCTGCCCGGCGTAGAACAGCGCAACCTCGCGGCCGAGACCCTTCGTCCCGCCGACGACGACAACGCTCCTCATCAGTGCGAGTGCGCTCCGGCCTTCTCCGCTGCCCACTCGGGCAGCAGCCCACCCTGCCCGAGAATGGAATTGCGCGACTCCTCGAGCTTCTGCACGATCGACTTCATGTCGGCGCCGACGAGCTGCCCGTTGCGCTTGACCGCATTGCCGGCGACGAACACCGTGTCGACGTTCGACGTGTCGGAGAACGCAACGATCGTCCCCTTCGGGTCGATCACCGGCGCGGTGTTGATCGCGTTGGTCTGGAGCAGGACGATGTCGGCCTGCTTGCCGGGCGTGAGCGAGCCGACCTTGTCCTCGAGCCCGATCGCCCGGGCGCCGTCGATGGTCGCGAAGTCGAGCACGTCCGTGTGCTGGAGCTTCGGCGCGAACGCGATGTCCGGCGTGTCGGTGAACTCGAGGATGCGGTCGTAGGCGAGCGCCGTCCGCATCTGCGTGAACATCTCGCCGGGGACGCTCGAGACGACGTCGACGCTCAACGAGGAGCGAACACCGCGGGCGAGCATCTTCCCGATCGGCGGCGGCCCATGGCCCATCAGCATCTCGACGTACGGCGCGATCGACGCCTTGCCGCCGGTCTCGGCGATGAAGTCGAGCTCCTCGTCGGTGAGGTCGGTCATGTGGATGTAACAGACGTCCGGACCCATCAGCCCGAGGTCGTGCATGTCCTTCACCGGCGTGTAGTGCAGCGTGTGCAGCCGCATGCCGACGTGCACGCTGATCAGGATCCCGAGCTCGCGCGCGAGCGCCCAGTCGTGCTTCGCGACGTCGGGCGTCACGTTGCCGGGCTGGCGCGCCGCCATCGCGAGCGTGAGCAGGCCGTCGTCGGACGAGAAGTACGTGTCGCGGATGCGGCGGATGTCCTCCGGGTGCTCGAGTGAGCTGTACGACCACCACTCGCCGCCGGTCGGCATGCCGTGCGCGTAGACGGCGCGGATGCCGGCGTCCTTCAGGCCCTGGATCGCCGCGTCCGAGTGGTCGGGCGTGTTGCTGATGTGCGACCAGTCGAGCAGCGTCGTGACGCCGCCGTTCAGCGCCTCGAGCGAGCCGGCGTAGTCGCCGATGTGCACGTCCTCCGGGCGGTAGAAGCCGCCGACCTGGCCGAGCATCACGGCGAAATAGTGGTCGAGCGTGCACGAGGGAAGGACGCCGCGGACGGGCGTCTGCCACGTGTGCCGGTGCGTGTCGACGAAGCCGGGCATCACGATCATCCCGGACGCGTCGACCTGCTCCGCGTCCGTGACCCCGAGATTGCTGCCGATGTCGACGATCTTGCCGTCCTCGACGAGCACGTCGGCGTGCGGAATGTCTCCGACGTCGGGGTCCATCGAGACGACGAAGCCGTTGCGGATCAGAAGCCGCTGCGAGCTCATGCCAACTCCTTAGCCTCTTCAGACAGGAATCCGGTGCGGTGGCTCGAGCCGCCGCATGTACAGCGACCATAAACGCTTGCCGCCCGCGTCGTCAACGACGACCGCGACTTGTTAAGCCCTCATTGACACTGTTCACCGAACGTGGTCAGAATATCCCGTGGTCGCGGCCAGCCCTTCATCGCCGCCCCCGATGGGACGGTATGCAGGCGCCTCCGCTCGACGGCTCGCAACGAGCGCCGCACTGGCCGCGCGCTTCCTCCCGGTCTGGCTCGCGACCGGCGTCCTCCTCATCGTTGCCGCGTTCGCGGCGCCGGACGCCCTCGGGCACACGTCGATGTCCTACGTCCTGCCCTACGCCACCGTTCTCGCGATCGCGTCGCTGGGCCAGATGCTCGTCGTCATTCAAGGCGGCATCGACCTGTCGACGCCCGGCGTCATCGCCGCAGCCGGAAACCTGATCGCCGGGGTCGGAGCCGGCTCGAACCACAACCTCCCGGTCGCGATCCTCCTCGCTCTCGGCGTCGGGGTCCTCGTGGGGCTCGTCAACGGCGTCCTCGTCGGCGTGCTGAAGCTCAACCCGCTGATCGTCACGCTGGCGGTGGGGCAGATCGTCCTCGCGTGGAGCAGCAAGTACTCCCGCGACGTCGTGACGAACCGGCCGGAAGTCCCGGGAGGGTTGTCGCACTGGGCGAACACGAAGCCGCTCGGAGTCAGCAGCGTCTTCTGGATGGGAGCCGCGATCACGATCGCGGTTGCGCTCGTCCTCCGCTACACCGTGGTCGGCCGCCGGTTTCTGGCAGTCGGCGCGAACCCGAAGGGCGCGTGGGTCGCGGGCCTCAACGTCCGGACAAACATCGTGTTCGCCTACGTCGCGGCGGGTTTCCTCTACGCAGTCGCGGGCGTCCTGCTCGCGGGCGTGCGCATCAGCATCGACCCAGCCTTCGGCTCGGCGTACCTGCTCGCGCCGATCGCGGCGGTCGTGATCGCCGGCGCGTCGCTCTCCGGCGGGCTCGCGAGCGCGACCTCGACGTGGGTCGCGGCGATCGCGCTCACGCTGCTGACGCAGATGCTGCTGATCATGGGACTTTCGACGGCGATGCAGTACATCGTTTTCGGCATCGCGATCATCGCGGGCATGGTCGTCTCGGGCGACCGCGTCGCCAACACTCTTGCCTGGGGCCTGCGACTCGTCACGCCGCCGGCCCACGAGGCGGGAGCCGGCTAAACAACACATCGACCTCAGCGTCAGAGAAGAGTCAACGTTGCACCGACCGAAGAAGGAGGCACAGATGAGACGGAGGCGCCAGTTGGTTGTGGTGCTGATGTTCGCGGCTGCGGTATCGGTTGCGCTCATTGCAGCCGCAAGCGGCACGGCAGGCGGTAAGCACGCGGCAGCCGGCAACACCGGCCCCTCGGGCTGGGTCGGGTCCGGCGGCAAGACGATCGGAAAAGGCGGCGGCTACGGCGAGAGCTACACGGCGCCGTCGCCCACCCTCCAGCATGCGCTCTTCCAGGCGAACCTGCTGCCTGCGAACAAGACGGCGCGCAACATCTCGCTGGCCGCCTACGGACGCTCGACGAAGACGGTCAACTACACGCTCGCGCTCAAGTGCTGGAAGAACAACGGCTGCAGCACGGGCACGAACGGCAAGTACACCGTCGCCTACGTCGAGGGCTTCGGCGAGAACACGTACCGCCAGATGTCGAAGATGGAGTTCATCCTCGACGCGCTCACGTACCCGTCGATCGGCAAGATCATCTACCGCAGCGCCCACTCGGACCTCAACCAGGCAATCGCGGACTTCAAGTCGGTGATCGCGCAGCACGTGAGCGCGATCGTCACCTATCCCGACTTCGGTGACGCCATGCTGCCGGTGTTCCAGGAGGCGACGAAGGCCGGAATTCCCGTCTCGACCTACGCCTGGGGCTACGTCACCGGGCCGGGCACGAACTACACGACGGTGGTCGGCGAGGACACGTGCAAGCTCGGCCAGGCGTTCGCGGGAGTCCTGAACGCGATCGTCAAGACGGGCAACATCGCGTTCCTCGGCGGCTTCCCGGGCAACCCGCTGTCGCTCGGCTGGCAGAAGTGCGAGCAGGCCGCCCTCAACTCGAACATCAAGGTCGTCGCGAACGAGCCGACCAACTGGGACCCGTCGAAGGTCCAGGGCATCGTCTCCGGCATCCTCGCGAAGACTCCTGATCTCGCGGGCCTCAGCTACGAGGACGCGCTCTTCATGTCGCAGGGCGGGTACGCCGCGTATCAGGCCGCCGGCATTCCCTACCAGGGCGTGTTCACGTACCGGACCGACGAGGCCGCGATGGGCTGCCTCGCCGACAAGCTGAAGGACCCGAAGCTCAAGGTCTATTACTACTCGGCGGGGAACGCGCAGATCCGCATCGCCCTGACGGCGGACATGATGAAGCTGCAGGGGGCGAAGATCCCGCCGACGATCGTGTTCCCGATCCAGCTCCAGCAGCAGTCCAAGCGGGACATGTGCCTCAAGGGGTATCCGCCGACCGCGTCGGGGACCTCGCTCATCCCGCTGACCCTTCTCCACAAGATGTATCCGTAGGAGCCGCCAGGAGAAACTGAGTCAAGCAATGTCGAATCCCGGGCCCGTGAACCCCGACGTCCTGTGCGTTCGCGGGCTGTCGAAGACGTTCGGAGCGGTGCAAGCGCTCCGCGACGTCAGCCTCGACTGCCGCGCCGGCGAGATCCACGCCCTCGTCGGGGAGAACGGGTCCGGGAAGTCGACATTGCTCGGAATCGCGAGCGGTTCCCTCGCGCCCGACGAGGGAACCGTTGAGATCGGCGGCAGCCGCCTCGTCCACCACTCCCCCGCCGCGGCGCGGCGGCTCGGGCTTGGGATCGCGTACCAGGACTACTCCCAGGTCCTCGGCCTGTCGGTGGCCGAAAACACGTACCTCGCAGCACCGGGGGACGCGCGTCCCGCGTACGGGCGCATGCAGAGCTGGGCCGAGGAGACGCTCGCGGCGTACAAGCTCGACGTCCCCGTCACGGCGCTCACCGGCTCGCTCTCGCTCGCCGACCGGCAGCTCGTCGAGGTCGCCAAGGCGCTGCTGACCCGGCCGAAGGTGCTCCTCCTCGACGAGCCGACCACGGCGCTCGGGCCTGAGGCCGTCGAGCGCTTCCACAATCTCGTGCACGAGCAGGCGCAGGCGGGCGTCGGCATCCTCTACGTCAGCCACCGCCTGCCCGAGGTGCTCGCGGTCGCCGATCGCGTCACGGTGCTTCGCGACGGCGTCTGGCAGGGGACGTTCGAGGCCGCCTCGGTTTCCGAGGACGCGCTCGTCGCCCTGATGATCGGCCGGCCGCTGACGGTCGCGTTCCCCGAACGGCGCGCGCTGGACGAGCAGGCCGAAGTCATGCTCGCCGTGTCCGGTCTGCAGGGTGAGCGCTTCGGCCCGATCGATCTCGAGGTCCGCAAAGGCGAGATCCTCGGAATCGCGGGAGCGGAGGGCAACGGCCAGGTGCCGTTCCTGCGGGCACTCGCCGGCGCCGAGCCCGCGATCGGCACCGCGTCGTGCGGCGGCACGAAGATCGACATGCGCTCGCCGGCGGGATCGCTCCGCGCGGGCATCGTCTTTTTGAGCGGCGACCGGCGCGGCGAAGCTCTGTTCCCCGTGCTGAGCGTGCGCGCGAACACGACCATCCAGATCCTCCGACGGCTCGCCCGCGTCGGCGTTGTCCTGCGCGGCCGCGAGCGTCGAGCGATGGCCGGGCTTGTCGAGCAGTTGCAGGTCCGCATGGCGTCGCCTGAACAGCCCGTCCAGTCGCTTTCCGGCGGCAACCAGCAGAAGGTGTCGCTCATCAGCTCGTTCCTGCGCGGAGACGTGAAGGTCATCCTCGCCGAGGAGCCGACGCAGGGTGTCGACGTCGGTGCGCGCTTCGACATCTACGAAGCGCTGCGCGCGAAGTCGGAGGAAGGCATCGCCGCCGTCGTCAAGTCCAGCGACCCGCTCGAGCTCTCGGGCCTGTGCGACCGCGTCATCGTCATGTCGCGCGGGCGCATCGTTCAGGAGCTCCAGCGTCACGAGCTCGGCGAGCGGCGGATCGTCGAGGCGATCGTCGGCTCGCGTCCAAGCGTCAAGGAACCACCCGTATGAAACGGGGCTGGCTGCCGCTCGTCCTGATGACGGTGCTGATCGTCGCCCTGGGCGCGTACACGGCAGCGCATCAGTCCGCGTTCCTGAGCAAGGAGAATCTCAACAGCCTGCTGATCGAATCGCTGCCCTTGATCCTCGTCTCGTTGGGCCAGGCGGTTGCGCTCCTCGTCGGCGGGTTCGACGTCTCCGTGGCCGCGCTGATGACGATGGTCGTCGTCGTCGCGTCGTTCACGATCCCGGCCACGACCTCGGGCATCGCTCTGGTGCCGGGTGTGCTCGCGCTTGTCGGCGTCGGAATCGCGACCGGTCTCTTCAACGCGTTTCTGATCCGGGGGCTGCGTCTGCCGTCGATCGTGGCGACGCTCGGCACGCTCAGCATCCTCGAGGGCTGGTCGCTGTGGCTCCGTTCCTATCCGTCGGGAGCGATCAACACCGGCGTGACGAGCAACCTGACCTCGGCCGTCGGCTTCGTCCCGCTCGCATTCGTCGGTGTGATCGTTCTCGCCGCGCTCGGCGACCTCGGCCTGTACCGGTCGCGGACCGGGCTCGCCCTCCGCGCGGTCGGTCTCGACGAGACGTCGTCGCGCCGGCTGGGAATGTCCACCGGCCGCACGATCGTCCTTGCGTTCGTCGTGTGCTCGGTGCTGGCGACCCTCGGCGGCTTCTACCTCGCAGCTGAGGTGCAGGTCGGCTCGCCGATCATCGGCAACCAGGCGCTCGAGAGCATCGCGGCCGCCGTCCTCGGCGGCGCCAGCCTCGCCGGCGGACGGGGGTCGTTCGTCGGGACGCTCCTCGCTGCCTTCTTCCTTACCGAGATCAACAACGTTCTCCCGCTCTTCCAGCAGCCGACCGAGTACGCGGACATGACGATCGGTGCGTTGATCCTGCTCGCGCTTCTGCTCTACCAGTCGCCCGTGCTGATCGCGCGATTCCGCGGCTCGCGACGCACGATCGAGCCGGCGGAGGCGCCTGCAGGCTAGGAGAGAACCGCGCGCGGATCGGCTGCGCGGCCGATGACGACCCAGATCGCCTCGACTGGCTCGTCGCCGATCGCCCAGAGACGGTGGGGCGACGAGGAGTCGAACGCGATCGACGTGCCCGGCCCGAGCTCGTACTCGTCGAAGCCGACGCGCACGCCGAGGGTGCCGCTGGAGACGTATCCGTACTCGCGGCCGCTGTGCGTGACGAGCGCATCCTCCGGGCACGACTCGGCGCCGACCGGATAGACGACTGAGAGAAATTCGACGTCGGGGTCGCTGTGCGGCGTCAGGCGCTCCCAGCGCACGCCGGACGCGAGGTTCATCACTCGTCGCGCGCCCGGACGCGCGACGGGGCCGTCGTCGTCCTCGCGCGCGCGCACGGCGCGCGGCGTCTGCTGCGTCGTGTCGCCGAAGACGTCGCCCATCGTCATCCCGAGCTCGGTGACGAGTGCGTAGAGCGTGCTCACTGAGGGGTTGACGCGGTCGAGCTCGATCTGCGACACGAGGCTCGGCGACACACCGACGCGGCGTGCGAGCTCGCGCAGGCTGATCTTCCGCCGCTCCCGCTCCTCGCGGAGCCGGCTTCCGACCTTGGAGGGCTCGAAGGTGCGATCGGTCGCCGCCACGACCTTTACCGTAGCCGCCCCAGGATCTCCGTGACGATCCGCTCCGGCCCCGGGAGAAACGCATCCTCGAGCGGCGGGCTGTACGGGATCGGTGTGTTCGGCGTCGCGATCCGCCATGCGTCGTCGAGGTGGCCGAGTGCCTGCTCGGTGACGCACGCGAGCACCTCTCCGGCCCACCCGCCCGTGAGCGGGCCTTCCTCGACGACGACGATCCGGTTCGTCTTGCGAACCGACCCGAGCACGGTGTCGACGTCGATCGGGCGCAGCGTGCGCAGGTCGATCACCTCGACCGAGACGCCGTCCTTGTCCAGAAGCTCCGCCGCTTCGAGCGCATCGTGGACGCTCTTCATCGCGGTGACGAGCGTGATGTCTGTTCCCTCGCGGACGACGGCCGCCTCGCCGAGCTTGCCGACGCTGCCGTTCACCTCGCCCTCGAGCCCGTAGAGCCGCTTGTGCTCGAAGAAGAGCACCGGGTTGTCGTCCTGGATCGCGGCCTTCAGCAGCGACTTCGCGTCGGCCGGCGTCGACGGCGCGACGATCTTGATGCCGGGGACGCCCATGAACCACGAGGCCGGCATCTGCGAGTGGATGCCGCCGAAGCGGCCGCCGGCGCCCACGACGGAACGGATGACGAGCGGCACACTCACCTGCTCGCCGGTCATGAACCAGTACTTCGTCGCCTGATTGACGAGGCTGTCCATCGCGAGCGTGAGGAAGTCGCCGAACATGATCTCGATCACCGGCCGCAGACCTGTGACCGCCGAGCCGAACGCGGCGCCCGCGAGGGCCAGCTCCGAGATCGGCGTGTCGAAGACCCGCTCCGGGCCGTACTTCTCGTAGAGGCCGGGGGTCGTCGCGAAGACTCCGCCGGCGACTGCGACGTCCTCGCCGAAGAGGATCACGCGCTCGTCTGCCGCCAGCTCCTCGTCGAGGGCGTCGTGGATCGCGGTGCGGAACGGAACGGCTGCCATCAGACGGCGAGGAGGAGCGGCTGCTCGAGCAGCTCGCGGAGTCGGGACAGGAAACGTGCGCCGTCGGCGCCGTACACGACGCGATGGTCGCAGCTCAGCGTGAGCGTCATCGCGCCGTCGACGGCACCGCCGACGGCAAGGATCGCGACCTGCGGCGGATCGACGATCGCCGTGAACGAGCGGACGCCGAACATGCCGAGGTTCGACACGGTGAACGTGCCGTCGCGCAGTTCCTCGGGCCGGAGCGACCGGCTGCGGGCGGCGGCCGCGAGCCTTCGGGTCTCGGCGGAGATCTCCGACAGCGCTTTCTCGTCGGCGTCGAAGACGACCGGAACGAGCAGGGCGTCGTCGGTGGCGACGGCGATGCCCACGTTCACCCGCGAGAAGCAATGAACTGCGCCGTCCGCGTACGAGGCGTTGAAGCGCGGGAACTCGCGCAGCGTGAGCGCGGCGGCTTTCACGATGAAGTCGTTGAGCGACGGCGAATCCTCGACGGACTTCCGCAGCGCGACGATCTGCGCCACGTCGGCGTCGATCGAGACCGTGAAGACCGGGATCGTCGCGGCCGACTGCGCCATGCGGCGCGCGATCGTCGACTGGGTCGGCGTCAGCTCGACGACGCTGACGTCGCCGCGGCCGTCCGCTGTGCGGGCGGCGGGCGCTGCCGTCGCGTCCGCGCCCGCCGCGCGCTGCACATCCTCGCGCGTGATCCTGCCGCCGGGACCGGTGCCGGCGATGCCGTGGAGCGAGAGCCCGAGCTCGAGCGCGGTTCGCCGCGCGACCGGTGACGCGTTCGGCCGGTCCGCGACCGGTGGCGCGCCGTTCGACGCGACCGGTTCCTGCGGCGCGGCGGCCTCGCCGGCCCCGGCGAGCACGGCGATTGCCTGCCCGACCGCGGCCGCCTCGCCTTCCGGGACGAGAATCGCCTCGAGCGTCCCGTCGGCCTCGGCGTCGTAGACGACCGTCGCCTTGTCCGTCTCCACCTCCAGGAGCGCGTCGCCGCGCCGGAACGCGTCGCCCGGCGACTTCAGCCACTTGATGATGACCGCGTCGGCCTCGGAGTCGGACAGCTTCGGCATCGTCAGCTCGGCCGCCATCGCAGTCAGTCCTTGAACTCGGCCGCAGTCAACTCGGACGGGAACGGTGCGGCAAGGCCGCGCTCGCGCATCTGCTCGAGCTCGTCGCTGACGTCGCGCTCGATCTCGTCGAGCGCGCTGCCCTCGACGCCGTCGTCCTCGAGCTGCGCGCGCAGGACGACGATCGGGTCGCGCCGCTTCCACTCGTCGAGCTCGCCCTCGGGACGGTACGCGCCGGGATCGCTGCGCGAGTGCCCGACGAACCGATAGGTGATCGCCTCGATGAACGCAGGGCCGTTGCCCGCGCGCGCGTGCGCGACGGCCCGCGCGGCGGCCTCGCGGACGACCCAGACGCTCATGCCGTCGATCGTCTCGGCCGGCACCTCCATCACCTCGGCACGAGCGCGGATCTCGCCGGCGGTGACCGACTGGAACGGCGTGTACTCGCCGTAGCCGTTGTTCTCGCACACGAGCACGAGCGGCAGCTTGAGGACCTGCGCGAAGTTCAGGCACTCGTAGACGTAACCCTGGTTCATCGCGCCGTCGCCGAAGTACGCGACCGCGACGCCGCCGGTCGTCCGCGAGAGCGCGAGCGCGGCACCGGTGGCTGCCGCGATGCTGCCGCCGACGATTCCGAACGAGCCGATCAGCCGGTCGGCGGGAGACGTCACGTTCATCGACCCGGCGCGTCCGCCGTTCACGCCGGTGGCACGACCGAGCATCTCATCGAGAAGCGCCTGAGGATCGACGCCGACCGCGAGCGCGTGGCCGTGGCCGCGGTACGTCGCCGCCACGCGGTCGCGTTCCTCGAGCAGGCTCGCGACGCCGGTCGCCACCGCCTCCTGCCCGGAGTACAGGTGCGTCGTGCCGTAGACCTCTCCCTTCAGGAAGAGCGACTGCACAAGGTCCTCGAACCCCCGGATGAGCAGCATCTGGCGGTAGATCCGCGTATAAAGCTCGACGTCGTCGAGCACGCGTGCGCTCGTGCTGCTCATGCAATGCGCTCCGCGAGATAGTCCCAGTCGCGCTCGAACCGGTACGAGTGGCGCGCCGGCGGGCCGGGCGCGGAGGTCTCGAGCCAGCGCACGCGCCCTCCCTCGGTCTCGTAGAACGCGTGGACGCAGCCCGCGGCGGTCCAGAACACGTCGCCGGGTCGAAGCGTGTAGCGGTCGCCGGCGGCGACGACGTCGACCACGCCCTCGAGCATGTAATACGACTCCTCGAACGGATGGTCGTGCGGATGCGCGACGGCGCCGGGCTGGTAGTCGACCATGAACATCGTGTGCAGCTGCGCGTCGAGCCGCTGGTCGACGAGCATCTTCACCGCGATGCCGCTGTAGGCGAGAACGGCCGTAGCCATGCTCGAGGAGACGGTCGGCGCACCGACCGCTGCACCGTGCTTGAGAACGTCGAGATCCATCTGGCCGTCGGAGAGCAGGAAGAGGTTGCGGTTACGCGGATCGCGGACGTCGAGCGGCCGCGGCGGCGAGTCCGGCGCACCGCCGAGGAAGAACGTGTCGCTGCCGTCGGCGCGCGGCCGCGGCGCCGCCATCTCGATCCAGAGCGCCGGCTCCTCGGATCGAAACGCGTGCGGGACGCCGACCGGGACAACGCCGCACGCGCCGGGCTCGAGCTGCACGCTGGATCCGTCGAGGTAGATCACCGGCTCGCCCTCGAGCACGAAGAAGCCCGTCTCGAACGAGTGGACATGCGTGTCGACGTGGCCGGACGTCATCGAGACGAGCGTGAGCGCCATGTGCGTCGAGCCGAGCGAGCCGCCGACGAGGCGGCACGACCGGAGGCCGCTCGAATGGCCGGGAAGCGCGTCCACGAGCTCGACGTCCTCCCGGCGTACGAGGCGGTAGCCCGGCATGCCGTCGGGGAGCTGGCGGGTGCCCGAGTCTCCGCTCACGCGCCGGCGCCGTCCCGGACCAGGGCCGACTCGGCGACCGTGTCCGCCATCCCGTCGCGACCGGCGTCGCCGTCGGCGACGAGGTCCGCGCCGCGCACGTACATCCGCCCTGCCACGAGCAGCTCCTCCGCGGGGAAGCGCGTGATCACGTCGCAACCGGTCGCCGTCACGACGACCTCCTCCTCGATCCGCGCGGCGGAGCGCCCGTCGGTCGCCGCGCAGTACGTCTCGAGCGCGAAGACCATCCCCTCTTCGATCTCGACCGGGTGGTCGAGCGAGTGCACGCGCGAGATCATCGGCGGCTCGTAGAGGCCGACGCCGATGCCGTGTCCGAACTGCAGGCCGAAGCACGTCTCCTCGTCGGGAAAGCCGAGCTCCGTCGCGGTCGGCCAGACCTCTGCGATCCGGTCGGTCGTCATCCCCGGCCGGACGAGCGCGATCGCGGCGTCGAGCCACTCGCGGCACCGCTTGTACGCGTCGAGCTGCGCTGCGTTGACCCCGCCGACGTTGAACGTGCGGTAGTAGCACGTTCGGTAACCCATGAACGAATGGATGATGTCGAAGAAGGCCTGGTCCCCCGGGCGGAGGAGCCGGTCGGAAAAGACGTGCGGATGCGGGTTGCAGCGGTCGCCGGAGACGGCGTTGATCGCCTCGACGTGCTCCGACCCCATCTCGAACAGCAGCTGGTGCGCCCGTCCGACGATCTCGTGCTCGTAGACGCCGGGCCGCAGCATCCGGTAGATCTCCTCGTAGACCGCGTCGACGAGGCCGGCCGACTGGTCGAGCAGCGCGATCTCCTGCGCTGTCTTGATCTTGCGTGCCTCGAGCATCACGCGTGAGCCGTCGGTGACGTGGACGCCGGCGCGCTGCAGCGCTTCGAGCGTGACGAGGTCGGCCATGTCGACGCCGAGCGGCTCGCCTGCAACGCCGTGCTCGCGCAACTCGTGCGCGATCTTCTCGCCGAGCCGATCGGGGATGCCGGTCTCGACGGGCATCGCGCCACGCATCGGCGCGACGCCGGCGCGGAAGTTCTCGGGCGGGAGCCAGGGTGCGAAGAGCTGGTGGTGACGCGCCGCCGAGCCGAAGTCCCAGAGGATCGGGTCGGCGCCGCGCGGGAGCAGCGCGAAGCGCGCGTTCTTGTCCCGCGCCCACTCGCCGATGTGCGTGCTCGTGACGTAGCGGATGTTGTTCGGGTCGAAGAGGAGGAGCGCTCCGAGATCCGAGGCCTCGAGCGCCGCCTTCGCCCGCTCGAGACGGTCACTACGGAGGCGCGGGAAATCGATTCGCTGCTCCCAGTCCACCGCCCGCGTCGCGTCGGGCGAGCCGGTGAGCCTGCTTCGCATCGTCACTGCAGCACCTCCTGTTTCGACGCGTTCCGCAGGTGCACGAAGAGCGCCATGAAGTCGTCGTCCCCATAGCCTGCCTCGATCGCGGAGCGTGTGAGCGCCTTGATGTCGCCCGCCAGCGGTAGGCGCACGCCGGCGGCCTCAGCCGCATCGAGGACGAGGTCGAGGTCCTTGTCCATAAGGCTGGTGGTGAACGTCGCCGAGTAGTCGTCGCGCAGGAGCGGTTCCGTCTTGTACTTGACGAACGGTGCGCCGGCCGCCGAGGAGCCCATCGTCTCGAGCAGCGCGGCGCGAGAGACGCCGGACGCCTCGCCGAGCACGAGCGCCTCCGCCATCAGCTCCGCGAGACCGGCGATGACGAGGTTGATCGCGAGCTTCACGATGCGCGCCTGCTCGCCGCCGCCGACCACGTGGATCGTCGGCCCGATCGCGAGCAGCACCGGCTCGGCGCGCTCGAGGGCAGCGTCCGGCCCCGAGACGATGAAGGTCAGGTTCCCGGCACGCACGACGTTCGGATTGCCGCTGACGGGAGCGCGGACATAGTGGAGTGACGCGCGTTCCGCCAGCGCGGCGACCCGCGCCGAAGCGTCCGGCGAAACGGTACTCAGGTCGGCGAGGACAGTCCCCGGGCGCGCGCCCGCGGCGACCGAGGCCGCCACCGCCTCGAAGGCGTCGTCGTCGGAGACGGACGTGAGGACGACGTCGACGGCAGCTGCGAGCGTCTCGACCGTCTCGGCGACAACCGCCCCGCGGGCGGCGAGAGGCTCTGCCCGTTCGCGGTTCCGGTTGTAGACGGCGAGGTCGTAGCCGGCGTCGAGAAGACGCTCTGCGACCGCCGTTCCCATGTTGCCGAGCCCGATCAACCCGACTGCCGGACCCGGGTTGTGACTGGCGCTCACTGTGCAGTATAAATAAACGAATGGCGGGGTCAGAGTCAAGCCGCGCCCCGATCTGTACAGCGGCACGAGACGCGATTGGAGGCGGCAGGCGGCCATGGACTCCTCCCCGGCGATAGACCCCCAGCCTCCGGCCCGGACGGCGACGTCGACGATGCTCGCCGGAATCGTGCTGATCGTCGGCGCGATCGTCTTCCTCTGGTACGCACCGGACTCGTACAACATCTACAAGGCGCTTCACGTCGTCGCGATCCTCGTCTGGGTCGGCGGCGACGTGACGCTGACGACTCTCGGGATCGTGTTCGAGCGACGGCGCGACGACGGCGCGCTCGCCGAGCTCGGGAAGATGGGCGGCTGGATCGGGACGCGCGTCTACACCCCGGCGCTGTTCGCCGCGTTCGCGTTCGGCGTCGCACTGATCGAGAAGGGCGACCTCGGTTGGAGTGCGTTCTGGATCGACTTCGCACTCGCCGGCTGGGCCGTCGCCACGGTGGTCGGCCTCTTCTACGTCGGACCGGAGCTCGGCCGGATCGGCGAGCTGGCGCAGACGCTCGGGCCGGAGTCGCCGGAAGTCGGCCGTCGCGTGAAGCGGCTCTTCACCGTCTTCCGGTTCGACACGGCGCTGCTCATCCTGATCGCGATCGACATGACCGCGAAGCCGTTCTCCTGAGATGGCCGGCGACGACGTTCCCGTCCTGATCGTCGGAGGGAGCCTCGTCGGGCTGTCGACGGCGGTGTTCCTCGGCCGGCTCGGCGTGCCGTCGCTCGTGCTCGAGCGTCACCGCGGGACGGCGATCCACCCGCGCGCCGCGCTCGTGAACCAGCGCGCGATCGAGACGTATCGCGCCGCAGGCCTCCAGGCGGAGATCGAGGAAGCCGCCGCGAAGGAGTTCGTCCAGAACGGCGCGATCGTCTCTGTCGAGAGCCTCGGCGGCAAGGAGCTCGACTGGTACTTCCGCTTCATCAACGAAGGGCGTCGAGGACATCAGCCCGGTGCCGCGGATCTTCGTCACGCAGATCGGGCTCGAGCCGGTGCTGCTCCGCGCAGCGAAGCAACTCGGCGCGCGCATCGAATACGCGTCGGAGGCGGCGTCGGTCGAGCAGGACGACGACGGCGTCACGGCGGTCGTCCGCTCGCGCGACGGCGGCGAGGAGCGGACCGTCCACGCGCAGTACCTCGTCGCAGCCGACGGCTCGCACAGCCCGATCCGCGAGCAGCTCGGGATCCCGAACCTCGGCCACGGCAGCTTCTCTGACAGCATCACGATCTACTTCCGCGCCGATGTGCGCCGCCTGATGGGCGACCGCAACCTCAGCGTGATCTACGTCTTCGGCCCGCGCCTGCAGGGGTTCTTCCGCTTCTCGCTCGACCTCCAGGCTGGGTTTCTCGTCGTCAACTCGACGATCGACGACAACGGGACGAAGTCGGTGCGGATCGGCGAGGACATGAGCGAGCCGACGTGCATCGCGTACGTGCGTGAGGCGCTCGGCGATCCCGATATCGCAGTCGAGATCGAGAACGTGCAGCGGTGGTCGGCGTCCGCGGAGTACGCGGAACGGCTTGCGGATGGCCGGATCTTCCTCGCCGGCGACTCGGCTCACGTGATGCCGCCGACGGGCGGCTTCGGCGGCAACTGCGGGATCCAGGACGGGTACGACCTCGCATGGAAACTCGCGTACGTGCTCGACGGCCGCGCGGGCGAGGAGCTGCTCGCGACGTACGACGCGGAGCGGTCGCCGGTGGGCGCCTTCACGACGGAGCAGGCGTACACCCGCTACGTGCTGCGCCTCGACCCGTCGCTCGGCACTGAGAATCTCCAGCCGATCGTCGACGAGGCGGCCGTCGAGCTCGGGTACCGCTACCGGTCGACCGCGATCGCGGCGCCGGGCGACGACGACACGTGGGAGAACCCACGCGAACCCACGGGCAGGCCGGGATTCCGCGCGCCGCACGTCCCGCTCGGCGACGACCGCTCGACGCTCGACCTCTTCGGGCGCGACTTCGTCGTGGTCGCAGGACCTGACGGAAAGCAGTGGCTCAGCGCGGCGGCCGGCATCGACGCACACTGTCTCGGCCAAGAGGTCGCGGAGGCGTACGGCTTCGGCGCGGGCGGTGCCTCGCTGATCCGGCCCGACGGATTCGTCGCGTGGCGCGGCGACGACGTCGACAGTCTCGCCGGCGCAGTTCGCGCGGCTGTTTGCCGGTAGGCGACGCGCCCGGGCGGTGTGGGTCTCAGGAGGTCGCGGTGACCGTGATTCCGCCACGCGACTTCTGGCGCAGAGTCACGCGTACATCGCCGGCGGCCAGCCCGAGGGCTTCCGCAACGTCGTCGCGGATCTTCACGGCGAGCCCCTCACAGAAGTGTCCTTCGTTGCGGAAGCTGCCGAGGTACAGCTTCAGCGACTTGGACTCGAGGCAAAGATCCTTCGGGGTGTACTCGATCGAGGCGACATACTGATCCGGCTGCGCGGTGATCGGACAGACGGCGGTGAGCTCGTCGCTCGTGAGCTCGACGTTCGAGACGCCGGGATTGGGGAAGGTCTCCAATCCTGCGTAGTGCTCCATGCCCGGATGACCAAGCGCGACGAGCTCGGTTTGGCGCCGTCCCGATTCCATCTCGGTTCAGGTGATCGTGAAGACGCCGGCCATTCCCGCGGCGGCGTGGCCGGGAACCGTGCACTTGTACGGGTAGTGGCCCTTGCGCAGGAACGTCACGCGCAGCGTGTCTGACTTGCCGGGCGCGATGACCCGCGTCTTGCGGCCGTTGATCTGAAAGTCGTGCCCGAGCTTGCCGACGTTCTTCACCCGGAAGATGACGACGCCGCGCTTTGCGGTCTTCTTGCTCAGCACGAACTTGAACTCGCTGGCTGCGACGTTGACCGACGCAATCAATGTGTGCGCGTGCGCCGAGCCGACGGCTTCAGGCTGGCGAGCCGCAGGTGCGGCTGCACCGAAGATGAGAGCGCCGACTCCGACGACGACCGACACGAGAATACCGCTGGACCTCATCCTGAATACTCCCTCTTCGCTGTGCCCGCTAGCCGAACACTCTACGCTCCGAAGACCGAGCCGGGCGCGATACTGAGCCAATGACGTCGGCGGAGATCGCGGCAGGCCTGTCGCCCGAGCCCGAGGACGAGCTCGTCCAGGTCGAGCTCGACGAGGCGCACAAGAAGCGCCGCCACGGGCGCGCGCGGATCATCGGGATCGTCGTCTCGGTCGTCGTCATCGCCGGCGTCTTCGCGTTCGCGCTGCCCCGGATCGCGAACTACGGCGACGTCTGGGACGTGGTGCAGACGCTCTCGTGGGAGTGGCTGGTCGTGCTCGTGGTTGCGGCAGTGCTCAACCTCGCCACGTACGGGCCGCCGCTCATGGCCGCGCTACCGGGACTCTCGTACCTTCACTCCTCGCGCGTCACGCTCGCTTCGAGCGCGCTTTCGTCGGTCGCACCGGGCGGCGCGGCGGTCGGGATGGCGACGTCGTTCGCGATGTTGCGCGCGTGGGGCTTCAGCGGGCGGCCGGTCGGGCTCGCGGTGGTCGTGCAGAGCATCTGGAACCAATTCGTGATCCTCGGCTTTCCGATCCTCGCGGTGGCGGCGCTGGCCGCGGAGGGCGGGCGGAACCGGACGCTCGAGCTCGTGGCCGTGATCGGGCTCGTCGTCTTCGTGGTGGCGATCGTGGGCTTCGCCGTCGGCCTCTCGAGCGCGCGCCTCGCGCGGCGCGTCGGCGACTGGGCCGCCGTTTGGGTGACCCGCGCGAAGCACCTCATCCACAAGGCGCCCGTGAAGTGGAACGGCACCTCGTTCGTCCGCTTCCGCGACGAGACGATCGTCCTGATCCGCCGCCGCTGGCTCTTCCTGACGGCGGCGACCCTTGCCGGGCACCTGACCGTCTTCCTCGTCCTGATCGCGTCGCTGCGCGCGGTCGGCATCGAGCGCGTCGAGGTGACGATCGTCGAGGCGTTCGCGGCGTGGGCGCTCGCGCGGATCCTCGGCTCGATCCCGATCACGCCGGGCGGCGTCGGCTTCGTCGAGCTCGGCCTGACCGGCGCGCTCGTTGCGTTCGGCGCGACGAACGCCGAGGCCGTCACGGCGACGCTGATCTACCGCTTCCTGACCGTGGTGCCGACGCTCGGAGTCGGCCTTCTTTCCGCCGCGACGTGGAAGGTCGGCAAGCGGCCGGCCGCGGCGGAAGCGACCTGACGAGCTCCGCGCCGGCGCCATTGACCTGACCTTGTGCGGGATGTAACGCTCGCCGCGGCAGACGTCTTCTATCGAGCTAGGGGGAGAGATGACGAGGCTCTTTGGCCGCCGTCGTTGGCGGCTTGCGGTGATTGTCGTGGCCGGGTTCGCAGTCGCAGGCGGGGTCGCCTACGCGACGATCCCGGACAGCGGCAACGTCTACACGGGATGCATGTTGAAGGGCATCGGGACGATCCGGCTGATCGATACCTCGCTGCCCGCGTCGAACTTGCTCGGCCACTGCACGTCGCTCGAAAAGCAGGTGAGCTGGAACCAGAGCGGCCAGGCCGGAGCGCCAGGGCCGGCAGGCCCGCAGGGACCGGCCGGACACAACGGGACAGACGGCGCGCCGGGTGCGACGGGGCCGGCCGGACCAGCCGGACCGACCGGTGCGGACGGCGCGAAGGGTGACACCGGTGCGGCCGGTGCGGCGGGCGCAGCCGGCCCGGCCGGCGACCCGGGTCCGCCCGGGCCGAAGGGCGACACCGGCGACACCGGGCCTCAGGGCGCAACCGGCGCCACAGGCCCGCAGGGACCGGTCGGACCTCAAGGCCCGGCAGGGGCGGGCGCGCTCTGGGCGCTCGTCAGGAGCGACGGGTTGAAGATCAACGGCAGCACCGGCGTCACGACAAGCCAAGGGCACGCTGGGGTGTACGAGATCGTCTTTCCCCAGACCGTCACGAGCTGCGGCTCCAGCGTCACCGCGTCCCAGTACGTCGGCGGCGGTCTGATCGGCGTCAATCCGGACTTCTCCGATCCGCCGGACGTCTCGCACGTGTTCTTCTCCGTCTACTTCCGGAGCGGTAGCCCGAGCCACATCGTGGTCGCCGAGTACGACAAGGCCGGGACTCTCACCAGCGGCCCCTTCACCATCGAGATGCTCTGCTCGTAGCAACCTGTCGACGGCGGGGCCGCAGCGGCCCCGCCGTCGTCTCTTCACCGTGAGGCGGGTTAGGATCGCCGCATGCGGATCAAGCACCTCGTCCCGGCCGAGCCCGGCTGGAAGGTCGTCTTCAAGGAGCCTGACGGCACCGAGAGCATGTCCCGCGTCATCGGCTGGGCGGTTTCCGACGACGACGGCGACCAGACCGAGGTGGTCGGCGTGATCGTCGATCCCGCGGCGCCCTCGCAGATCGTGAGTGCGAGCGACGCGGTTTCCCCGGCCGGTGGGGCGTTCAGCCGCTACCGCTTCGTCGCTCCCGAGCCGATCGTCGTCGCTGCGCCGCCGCCGCCCCCGCCTCCCGAGCCGGATGAGGCGACGAAGATGGCCAAGAGCCTGCTCAAGCGCAAGCGCTAGCGGCCGGACCAACCGCGGTCCGTTAGGCTCGGCGGCCATGGCATCCGCACGGGAGAAACGGATCGCCGGGTTCGTCGACCAGTTCCGCGTCGAGCCCGGGTCGAAGGTCACGCTCGCGAAGAAGTTCGACCCGTCGTTCAAGCAGGGCATCGCCTCGAAGAAAGCGGGCCAGGAGCTGCTCGCGAACGGGATCGAATTGCTCGCGGAGTACCAGTCGCGGCTCTACGCGCAGGGGACGAACGGCGTGCTCATCGTGCTCCAGGCGCTCGACGCCGCCGGCAAAGACGGGACGATCCGCCACGTGATGAGCGGCGTCAACCCGCAGGGCGTCGACGTGCACAGCTTCAAGGTCCCCTCGTCGAACGAGCTCGACCACGACTACCTCTGGCGCTACGCAGCAGAAGCTGCCGGCGCGCGGCCACATCGGCATCTTCAACCGCTCGCACTACGAGGAGGTCGTCGTCGTCCGCGTCCACGAGGAGCTGCTCGAGCGGCAGAAGCTGCCGAAGAAATCGCGCGGCGCCGGGATTTGGAAGCGCCGCTACCGCGAGATCAACGACTGGGAGCGCTACCTCACCGACAACGGGATCAAGGTCGTGAAGCTGTTCCTCAACCTGTCGAAGGAGGAGCAGCGCACGCGGTTCCTCCGGCGCATCGATCTCGCCGACCACAACTGGAAGTTCTCGGCTTCCGACGTGCGCGAGCGCGAGTACTGGGACGACTACCAGAAGGTGTTCTCCGAGATGCTCACCAACACGAGCACCGAGTGGGCGCCGTGGCACGTGATCCCGGCCGACCGCAAGTGGTACGCGCGCATCGCTGCCGGCGCGGTGATCGCGAACGCGCTGCTGGAGATCGACCCGCGCTACCCGACGGTGACCGACGAGACCCGCGCGAAGCTCCAGGACATCAAGGCGACGCTCGAGGCGCAGGCGCCCGAGGGCGCAGCCGCCGACCCGTTCGAGGCGTCCGGCGAGGAATCCTGATGCCGGCGACCGAGCAGCGCTGGTACGCGCTCGATCCGGAACATGTCGCGAGCGCCGTCGGCGTCGTCGTCGACTCGGGACTCTCCGCAACTGAGGCTGCGGCGCGGCTGACCCGTAACGGCCCGAACGCGCTCCCGGCGGAGGAGCCGCCGTCGACGCTGCACCGGCTCCTCGGGCAGTACACGAGCTACATGCAGCTGATCCTCGTCGGTGCCTCGATCGTCTCGCTCGCGATCAAGGAATGGACGACCGCCGTCGTGCTGTTCGTGATCACGCTCATCAACGCGGTCGTCGGTCTGCGCCAGGCGGGCAAGGCCGAGAGCGCGATGAACGCGCTGAAGTCGATGATGGAGGCGACCGCGCGCGTGCGGCGCGACGGCTCGGAGGCGAAGATTTCCGCCGAGCAGCTCGTCGTCGGCGACGTCGTCCTGCTCGCGGCCGGCGACGAGGTGCCGGCCGACGGACGGATCGTCTCGGCGACGTCGCTCCAGATCGACGAGTCGGCGCTGACCGGCGAAAGCGTTCCCGCGGCGAAGGACGCGACGACGCTGGCGGACGGCGAGCTCGGCGCCGGCGACCAGACGAACATGGCGTTCATGCACACGCCGGTCACGCACGGCAGCGGCGTGATGATCGTGACCGGAACGGGCGGCGACACGCAGGTCGGGAAGATCGCGCACATGCTCTCGTCGACGGAGATCGAAGAGACGCCGCTGACGAAGCAGATGAACACGCTGACGCTCTGGATCGTCGGTGCGGCGGGTCTGACGATGATCGTGATGTTCGCGCTCGGCCTCAACCGCGGGCAGTCGTGGTCGACGCTCTTCAACACTGCCGTCGCGCTCGCGATCGCGGCGATTCCGCTTGCGCTGCCGATGGTCGTCCAGGTCGTCCTCTCGCTCGGCAGCGTCGAGCTTGCGAAGGAGAAGGCGATCGTCAAGGACCTGCCGTCCGTCGAGACGCTCGGGTTCACGTCGGCGATCAACTCGGACAAGACCGGCACGCTGACGATGAACCAGATGACGGCCGTCGAGGTGCTCGACCCGACCGACCGCTTCACGATCACCGGCACCGGGTACAGCCTCGAGGGGCAGATCACGCACGCTGCCGGCGGCACGAACACGATCGAGGCCGCGATCCTGCCCTACGTCGTCGCGAGCGACGCGAAGCTCGTCGACGGGAAGGTCGTCGGCGACCCGACCGAGGGCGCGCTGCTCGTGCTCGCGCACAAGGCCGGCCTCGACATCGAAGCGACGCGGGACGAGCTCCCGCGGCTCGCGACCCTCCCGTTCGACCCGACGTACAAGCTGATGGCCACGTTCAACTCGACGAAGGACGCGGCGGGGAACGAAGTCGTCCGCTGTCACGTCAAGGGCATGGCGCAATCGGTGCTCGACCGCGCGTCGACCGCGCTCTCGAACGGCACGAGCATCCCATGGGACGACGACCTGAAGCAGCGGGCCGAGGCGAACATGACGCGGATGGGCGAGGACGGCCTGCGCGTGATGGCGGCCGCGTTCCGCGACATCGAGGTCGCCGAGTTTCGACGCGGACGGCGACCTGCTCGCGTACGTCCACGACGCTCGAGATGACGAGCCTCGTCGCGATGATCGACCCGCCGCGCGAGGAGTCGAAGGCCGCCGTCGCAGACGCGCAGGCCGCGCATATCCGGGTGCGCATGGTCACGGGCGACGACGTCGTCACCGGCGCCGCGATCGCGAAGCAGCTCGGGATTCCGGGCGATGCGATGCTCGGCGCCGACTTCGCCGCGCTCTCCGAGCAGGAGCGGCTCGACCGGATCGACTCGATCGGCGTCGTCGGCCGCGTCGCGCCGGAGCACAAGGTGCTGCTCGCCGAGACGCTGAAGCTGAAGGGCGACGTCGTCGCGATGACCGGCGACGGCGTGAACGACGCGCCGGCGATCAAGGCCGCCGACATCGGCATCGCCATGGGCAGCGGCACCGAGGTCGCGAAGAACGCCGGCCGCATGATCCTCTCCGACGACAACTTCGCGACGATCGTGTACGCGGTCGAGCAGGGCCGCAAGCTCTACGACAACCTCAACAAGTACATCCGCTTCGTGCTGCTCGAGCTCGTCGCGTTCGTGCTCACGTTCCTCGGCGCGAGCATCTTCAACCTCGCCGCCGGCCAGCCGTTCACGCCGCCGCAGATCCTCTGGATCAACTTCCTCGTCAACGCGCCGTTCGGCGTCGCGCTCGGCTTCGACCTGGAGACGCCGGACTGATGCGCCAGCGGCCGCGGCCGCGCGGCGACTCGATCCTGACCACCGGCGTGAAGGTCACGAGCGGCTCGGTCGGCCTGTTCATCGCCGTCGCGAACCTCTTCCTGATCTGGTTCGGCAAGCACCACTACGGCGACATCGCGATCGGCCAGTCGATCGGCCTGCGTCGCGTTCTCGCTGATGCTCGTCGTCGCCGCGTTCGAGTGCCGCAGCGAGACCGGAACGGTCTTCAAGCTGGACACGTTCAACAGCTCACAGATGAACAAGATCGCCGGCGCTGAGATCGTCGGCGCGTTCCTGATCACGCAGATGGACGCGTTGCGCCGGCTGCTCGGCACGGTGCAGCTGACGGCGCAGCAGTGGGGCCTCGCGCTGTTCGCGGCGGTCATCCTGCTCGCCGGCTGGGAGCTCGGGAAGTGGATCGCGCGTCGCAACACGCAGACCGCCGGCTAACGCCGCGCTGCTAGCCGCCGGAGGGGTTTCCGTACGCGTCGAGCTGGCCACCGGTACCGGTCAGTGGTCGTTCCACCTTCATCGTGGCGCGATCGGCGCCGAAGCGTGCGTTCCACGCGGCGACATCGCGGCGACCGGTGATCGCCGTCCCCTGGAGCTCGCCGGCCAGCGACGGCCCGAGAGACGCGATGTCGGCCGGAAGGAGGAAGTCTGCGGTGGCAGACTCTGTGACCGGGTCGAGCACGCCGGTGACTGGGATCGCGTAACCGGCGCCGCGGAGCTGTCGCTGTAGAGCGGAGATGCTCCAGCTTTGAAGCGGCAACACCGCGGTCGGCGCGGCGGCCGTCTCGTTGGCGTTTGTCGCTGTCAAGCGATTCGCGAGTGTCCACACTCCGAATCCGATGAACGACTGCGAGCACGGCAACGGCTGCGATCCGAAGCCGGTGATGGATGTCGTGGTGCGCCGGCGACGGCGCATACCCCGTGCCAACTGGGGTCAGGGTGCCTTTCATCGCAATCACCTCATTAGGAGCGACGCAAGGTTTCAACGTGAGTCTCGACGCCGGACGCCGCTGCCGCGTCGGGGTCACCACCGACCCAGATCGCGGCAAACTGGCAGCGACCGAGATCAGCGCGCGGCGGCCGCGACGAGCTCAGCGACCGTCCCGGCGTCCATGCCGGGGATGAAGTTCACGAATTTGAGGAGCGGCGAGCCGAGCGCCATGCGGCCGATCACCGACTCGGGGTCGAACGGCATGTCGGTTCCGACCGCGTTCGTCAGCGCCTCGCGCAGCACCGGCCCGCCCGTCGGATGCGCGAGCCACTCGGAGACGAGCGACAGCCCGGAGAGCATCAGCGGAACGCCGTCGCCCGGTGACGCGAACGTCGCGGTGAGGCGGATGTCGCGCGACGATGCGCCGACCTGGATCTCGAACTCGCCCGCCTCGACGAGCCAGCGGCTCTCGCGCAGCGACCAGAACGCATACGCGCGCGCGTCGAGCGCGACCGTAACGGTCTGCGACGCGCCCGGCTCGAGCGCGACCTTCGCGAAGCCCTTCAGCTCGCGCGCCGGGCGGTCGACCGACGACTCGACGTCGCGCACGTAGACCTGCGCCGTCTCGGAGCCGGCGGCCGAGCCGGTGTTCGTGACCGTGAACGTGACGCTGCTGCCGTCGCCGGCGACCGCGAGATCCGAGTACTCGAACGTCGTGTAGCTGAGCCCGTGGCCGAACGGATACGCGACGGCCGCGCCGACGGTGTCGAAGTAGCGGTAGCCGACATAGATCCGCTCGCCGTACTCGACCTCGCCGTCGGAGCCGGGGAAGTTCAGATGCGACGGCGTGTCCTCGAGCCGCAGCGGAATCGTCTCGGTCAGCTTCCCGGACGGATTCGCGCCGCCGAAAAGGAGATCGACCGTCGCCGAGCCGCCGGCCTGGCCGAGGAGCCAGCCTTCGAGCACGGCCTTCGCCTTGTCCTGCCACTCGGACACGGACACGACGGAGCCGTTCGAGAGGACGACGACGACGTTCGCGTTCGCCGCGGCGACGGCGTCGAGCACCGCGAGCTGGTTCGGCGGCAGGAAGATGTGCGCGCGGTCGGCGCCCTCGGAGTCGTACGACGCCGGCAGCCCAAGGAAGACGACGACGGTGTCGACGGAGCGGGCGACCTCGACCGCCTCGGCCAGCAGTCCTGCGTGCTCCCCACCCTCGACCTCGAAGCCCGGCGCGAAGCTGACGCGGTCGCCGAGCAGCTCGGTCGCCGCGTCCAGCGCGGAGTCGACGCGCGTCGCCACGACCTGCGAGCTGCCCTGGCCCTGGAACAGCGGCGTCCGCGCGAACTCGCCGATCAGACCGACCGTGCCGGTGCTCGGGTCGAGCGGCAGGATGCCGTCGTTCTTCAGCAGCACCGCGGACTCGAGCGCAACGCTCTTCGCGAGGCGATGGTGCGCGTCGAAGTCGACCGTTGTGTCCGCCGCGAGCGCGTCGCTCGTCCGCTCGATCAGCGTCAGCACCCGGTCGACGGCGACGTCGAGCACCGCCTCGTCCAGCTTCCCGGCGCTCACCGCGTCGACGAGCACGTAGTCGGTGCCCGGCGCCGGCATCGTCAGATCGAGACCCGCCGACACCGAAGCGACGCGGTCGTTCACTGCGCCCCAGTCCGAGACGACGAGACCGTCGAAGCCCCATTCGTCGCGCAGCAGCTCGGTCAGCAGCCAGTGATTCTCCGCCGCGTAGGCCCCGTTGATCTTGTTGTACGAGCACATCACCGTGAGCGGGCGCGCGTTCTTGACGATGCGCTCGAAAGCCGGGAGATAGATCTCGCGCAGCGTGCGGTCGTCGACGCGCGCGCTGACCCGCAGCCGGTCGGTCTCCTGGTTGTTCGCGGCGAAGTGCTTCAGCGAGGCGCCGACGCCCTGCGACTGGACACCGTCGACCCAGGCGGTGCCGAGCGCGCCGGCGAGGAACGGATCCTCGGAGAAGTACTCGAAGTTGCGGCCGCAGAGCGGCGAGCGGCGGATGTTGACGCCGGGGCCGAGCAGGACGGCGACCTTCCCTGCCTTCGCCTCCGCGCCGAGCGCCTCGCCTTCGGCGCGCGCGAGCTCGACGTTCCACGTGCAGGCGAGCGCGACCGCGGGCGGGAAGCAGGTCGCCGGGATGCTGCCGCCGATGTCGAACGGATCGCCGTCTTCCGGCTGCTTGCGCAGGCCGTGCGGCCCGTCCGAGACCATGATCCGCGGGATGCCGGCGTCCGGCACGGGCTCCGTGTGCCAGAAGTCGCTCCCGGAGGTGAGCGCCGCCTTCTGCTCGAGTGTGAGTGTCCGAGTGGCCATGGCCCGAGACAATATGCGACTCTGCCGCCGTGAGCAGCCCGCAAAGTGGAATCTTCGCCCTCGGAACCGCGTCGCACGCCTACCTCGAGTTCGACGCCGCCGCCGGCCGGAGCGGCCGCGACCTCGTCGTCGCGGTCTCCTCGCTGCGTGAGCCCAGGACGACGATGGGCGGCGTCAACCTCGTCGCCGGGTTCAGGCCCGAGCTCTGGTGCGACGCCGTTCCCGACGACGCGCCGGACGACCTCCAGGGCTTCAACGCCGACCTCGTCGGGCCGGACGGCTACACGATGCCGGCGACGCAGCACGACGCGGTGCTCTGGCTCTCGGGCAGCGCCTACGACGTCATCTTCGACGTCGGCCGCGCTGCGATCGCCGCGCTCGACGGGGTCGCGTCGCTCGCCGACGAGACCTCGAGCTGGTCGTACCGGCACGACCTCGACCTCACCGGCTTCATCGACGGCACCGAGAATCCGACGCTGATCGAGGCGCAGGACCTCGTGGTCATCCCGGACGAAGAGCACGGCGCCGGCGGCACCGTTCTGCTGCTCCAGAAGTGGGTGCACGACTCGGCCGCGTGGGAGTCGCTGCCGATGGCGACGCAGGAGCAGGTGATCGGGCGGACGAAGCCCGACAGCATCGAGCTCGAGGACATGCCGCCCGACTCGCACGTCGCGAGCACCGACCAGGAAGTCTTCGGCGACATCTTCCGGCGCAACACGCCCTACGGCGGCATCACCGACCACGGGACGATGTTCGTCGGCTTCGCCGCACAGCAGCGCCCGCTCGCCGCGATGCTCGAGAGCATGGCCGGCCTGACGAACGGCAGGCGCGACGCGCTCACGCGGTACACGCACCCGCTGACGGGCGCGTACTACTTCGTGCCGTCGACCGAGTCGCTCGCGCGGCTCAGTGGAACGTAGTCCACTCTGGACTACTCCGATCAGGAGTGCTACGGTCATTCCATGCCGACGGCTCAGCACACGGACGTCGCCCAGCTCACGACCACCGAGGCGGCCGTGCTCGCGCTGCTCGCGATCGAGGGCGAGCGATCCGGCTACGACCTGCAGAAGCTCGTGTCCGGCGCGATCGCGCACGTCTGGGCGCCCGCGCGGAGCGGGCTCTACGCCGCGCTGCCGCGGCTCGAGCGGCTCGGACTCGCCGGCAGCCGCTCCGTCGCACAGCCGCCGCGTCCGCCCAAGCAGCTTTATCGCATCTCGGCCGATGGACGGCGCGCGCTCGCGGCCTGGCTCGAGACTGTCGAGCCGGGCGCGCGGGAGACGTTCTTCCTGAAGCTGTTCGTCGGGGGGCTGACGACGCACGATGTTCTGCTGCAACACGTCGCGCAGTTCCGCGACGACACGGAGGCGCGGCTCGAGGGCTACCGCCGCATCGAGCCGACGAACTCCAACGCGGGCCACGACTGGTACCACCGGCACCTCCTCCGCTACGCGATCGAGCGGTCCGAGCAGGAGCTCGCGTGGGTCGACGGCGTCGCGCGGGCACTTCGCCGGCGACCGGGATGATCGCGGCAGACTGGAACGGCGCGTACACGCTTCCGGCGCGCGCGACGCCGGTCGCGATCTCGGTGCATCTGCACGGCCCCTCCGCGACGGTCGCGCTCGGGCCGGGACACTCCGGCCCGACGACGGTCGCGGTGGTCGTGCACGGCACGACAGTCCACTTCGCGTTCCCGGGGCTGCCGTCGAATGTCGTCTTCGACGGCGCCGTGCGCGGCGGCGTTCTCTCAGGCACGGTGCGGCAAGGTGCACTGCGCGGCCGCTTCTCGCTCCGCCGAGGCGTTTCGCGCGTGCTGCCGCTGCTCGGCGTCTACCGGACGTCGGCCGGCGCAGGCGCGGCGATCGTGCAGGCCACCGGCTTCGTTCCGTGGCTCGTCGAGCTGCCGTCCGGCGCGACTCACGGCATCGGCACGTCGCTCACCGTCGGCAGCAAGATCGGCGACACGACGGGGAACGGTGCGATCGCTCCCGATGCAGACGGCTTCACGTGGAACGGAACGCACTACGCGCGAGTCGCGCTGCGGCAACGCGAGGTGCGCGTCGGCGTCGATGCCGCGACGCTGACACTCCCCGCCGGGCCGCGTCCGTCCCCCGCGGTTGCGATGGTGCACGGCTCGGGACCGGCGACGCGGGAGGAGTTCCAGACGTTCGGCGCATACCTCGAGCTGCTCGGCATCGCGGTACTCGCCGACGACAAGCGCGGAGTCGGCGAATCGACGGGCGTCTATCCCGGCGAGCGCGCGACCGGGTCGACGATCGACATCCTCGCGCGCGACGCGCAGGCCGAGGTGCGCTTCCTGACGACGCAGCCGCAGATCGACCCGAAACGCGTCGGACTGTTCGGCGACAGCCAGGCGGGCTGGATCATCCCGCTCGCGGCGTCGCGCGAGCCGGCCGTGCGCTTCGCGGTGGCGGTCGTCGGGCCGACTGTGACCGTCAACGAGACCGACCTCTGGGGCTCACTCGCCGGCCAAGGGCAGACGCCGCCGTCCGGCTCGCGCGCCTCGATGCTGGCGCAGGTGCGGCAGAGCGGGCCGTCGGGCTTCGACCCCGGGCCGGCAGTGCGCAAGCTGTCGATTCCGGTGCACTGGATCTTCGGCTCCGACGACCGCAATGTCCCGACGGAGCTCTGCGTCGAGCGGCTCGACGCACTCGCGGCCGGACACGACTACACCTGGACGGTGCTGCCGATGACGCACACGCCGTTCGTCCTCCCTACCGGACTGCTCGCGAGCCTGCCCCAGTCGCCGGGCTTCGTCGCGGGCTTCTTCCCGGACGTCGGCGCCTGGCTCGGGAAGCGCGGGCTCGACTAGAAGAGCGTCTCGTAAAAGACGAGCTCGCGCGACTCGAGCAGCGGGATCGCCTCGCCGCGCCCGAACTCTTCGAAGTGCGCAGACGCGCCGTGCGCCGCGTACGCATCGGCGTCGTCGTAGATCTCGTAGATGAAGAACACCTCGGGATGCTCCGGATCGCGAGACGGCTGGTAGAAGCTGCAGCCGGGCTCCTCCCGCGACGGTCCGACGAGCTTCTCGATCGCCGCCAGCACACCGTCGGCTTCGCCTTCCCGTGCGGTCCACTTCGCCGTCACCACGTAGCCCACAGAGAACCTCCTCGTCGCGTTGCTGGAAATCTACGCGGCGAGTACCGCGAATGCTCGGTCTGGTTCAATCCGCTCGTGGGACGCGTCAGCGGCAAGATGGGCGTCGTCACCGGCGCCGATATCGTGGTCGACGGCGGCCAGATCGCGCACGGCGGCGCGAAGACATACTCCGATGCGGTACGGCACGCGCAAACCGAGTAGCGTTCCTCTCTTCCTAGGGGTAGGGAGGAACCATGAGCAACGTGCAGTGGACGGTTCCTGCGGTGGTACTCGATGTGCACGACGGGGACACGATGCGTGTGCGGGCCGATCTCGGCTGGCACGTGCAGATCGAGTCGCTCGTGCGGATCGACGGGCTCAATGCGGACGAGCTCTCGACCGCGAAAGGGAAGGAGGCGCATGCGTTCGCGCTGACGCTCGTGAAGCCGGGCGATTCGGTGACACTCATCTCGAAGAAGCTGCTCGGCTCGCTGGAGAAGTACGGGCGCGTGCTGGCCGACATCGTGCTCGCCGACGGCCGCGACTTCGCGCAGCTGATGATCGCGGCGGGAGAGGCCGTGGCGTGGGATGGGACGGGAGCGCGACCGACGAACTGAGGGCAACGTGACGTCACTGCGGATTGCGGTGCTCGGGCTCGGCGAGGCCGGGACTCGGCTCGCGGGCGATCTCGCGGCCGCGGGTGCGCGCGTGTCCGCGTGGGATCCCGTCGCGACCGCGGCGCCGGACGGGGTCGAGCTCGCGGACGGGACGGCCGCTGCGGTTGCGGGCGCGGCTCTTGTGTTGAGCGTGAATGCGGCGGCGGTGGCGGTTGCCGTCGCGCACGAGGCCGCGCCGGCGTTGGACGCGGGCGCGGTGTTCGCGGATCTCAACACTGCTGCGGCAGCGACGAAGGTGGAGGCGGCGGCCGCGGTCGCGCCGGTGTTGTTCGCGGACGTCGCGCTGCTGGCGCCGGTGCCGCGGGACGGTTTGCGGACGCCGTGTCTCGTCTCGGGCTCGGGGGCGGAGGCGTATGCCGCGTTGGTCGCGCCGCTCGGGGCTCCCGTCGAGGTCGTGGCGGGTGAAGCGGGCGCGGCGTCGGCGCGCAAGCTACTCCGCAGCGTCTTCATGAAGGGGTTGGCCGCGGCCGCGATCGAGGCGCTCGCCGCCGCGCGCTCTGCGGGGTGCGAACCGTGGCTGCGCGACGACATCGCGGCGACGCTCACGGACGCGGACGCCGCTCTCCTGACGCGGCTGCTCGAGGGCAGCGTCACGCACGCGCGCCGCCGCGTCGACGAGATGGAAGCGGCGGCGGAGTTACTGCGCTCGCTCGGCGTTGAGCCGCGCGTCGCGGAAGCCGCCGCCGGCTGGCTTCGCGAGCTGTCGCCGTAGACCGCTTCGACACTTCCGCGAGCAAGCCGCCACACTTCCGCGCATCGGCAATCCCGCTCCACGACCGCGCTCGTCCATCTCCTGTGACCAAGGCGTCACGACGTGCCTGGCACCTAACGCCCTCCAGGTGCCAGCCACCTGAAGCCGTTCGGGTGCCAGCCACCTCAGGCGGTTCTGGTGCCAGGCACCTGGCGGAACGCGCTACGCGTCCGGAGCGATTTTCGCTTCGACGAGCAGCGGCTCCGTGCGCGACGCGATCGTCGGGAGATGCTCGTCGAGCACGCGGATCAGCTCGTCGTACGTCGAAACACTCGTCGCGTCGCAGCCGAGGCCGCGCGCGAGCGAGACGAAGTCGAGGTCTTCGAACGCGGGCCACGCGCCCGGCTTGCCGGTGTCGCGCGCGAGCGCGTCCATCACGCGGTAGCCGCCGTTCGCAAGCACGATGAACACCACACCGGCCCGGTAGCGCGCCGCGCTCCACAGCGACTGGATCATGTACATCGATGCGCCGTCGCCGAGCACCGCAACGACCGGCCGCTTCGTCTGACCCATCCGCAGGCCGATCGCGGCGGTGATGCCGAAACCGAGCGCACCGTTCGCGACGCTGACGAGACCCATCGGCTCGCGCGCCGGGATCCGCGCGAGCGTCTCCGGACGCGTCGACGGGCCCTCCTCGACGAGGATCACGTCGTGCGGCAGCCGCGACGCAAGCGCGTCGAGGACATGACCCGCGCGCAGCGGCTCGCCCTCGCCGGGCGGCGCAGGCGCCGGCGGCACGCGATGCAGCGGCTCCGACGGAAGCGCCCCGCGCGGCTCGAGCCGCTCAGCGACCGCGAGACACGCCGGCCCCGGCGGTGCGACGAGCCCGATGTCCGCCGGACTGCGCAGGACTTCGTCCGCGTCGTCGCCGATGACGACGACGCGCGTGCCGGCGACGACCGTCGGGCCTGCATCGAAGATGTAGAGCCGGAACGCCGGCGTCCCAACCGCGACGACGACGTCGTGCGGCGCAAGCGTCTCGCGCATCCCGGCGCGGCTCCACGGGAGATGCCCGGCGAACAGCGGATGATCCTGCGGAAACCCGGCGCGCGCGCCGAACGGCTCCTGCCACACGGGACACGCGAGCCGCTCCGCGAGCGCGACCGTCCCGGCCCAGCCCTCGACACTGTCGGCACCCGCACCGACGACGAGCACAGGCGACGTCGACGACGCGACGAGCGCGGCGACCTCGTCCGCCGCAGCCGTGTCGACGCCCTGTGCGCGGAACAGCCGCTCCGGCGACCCGGCCGCGGTGCCGTCCTCGTCCGCCGGCGCGTCCCAGTCGCCCATCGGCACGACGACGAGCGCCGGGCCCCGCCCCACCTGCGACTCGTGCCACGCGCGCTCGATCGCGCCGGGGACGTCCTGCGCGCACGCCGGCTGCGTCGTCCAGACCGGATAGTCGCCGGCGAGCCGCTCGAGGCTCCGCCCGGTGAGGAACGGCGAGCGGGCGAGCTGCCGCCGGTCCTGCTGGCCGACGACCACGACCAGCGGCACGCGGTTGTCCCGCGCGCACACGAGCGCGTTGACGGCGTTTCCCAGCCCCGGCGCAGTGTGGAGGTTCACGAAGGCCGGCTTCCCGCGCGCGAGCGCGTACCCGTTCGCCATCCCGACGACGACGCCCTCGTGAAGCCCGAGCACGAAGCGGAAGTCGTCGGGCAGCCCGGTGAGGAACGGGATCTCGGTCGACCCGGGATTCCCGAAGATCGTCGTCAGGTCGAGACGGCGCATCAGGTCGAGTACTGCGTCACGAACGGTCGACATTCAGCGAGTATCCCCGACATGACCGACCTTGTCCCGTCCCAACGCGCCCGGGAGCTTCTCCGCGGCGCCTTCGACACCCACATCCACGTCTCGCCCGACGTCGTCGAGCGGAAGATCGACGACGTCACGCTCGCGCACCGCTTCGCCGAGCTCGGGCTCGCCGGCTTCATCCTCAAGTCGCACTACTGCTCGACCGCCGAGCGGGCTGCCGTCGTCCGCGGCGTCGTCCCCGAGGTGACGGCGCTCGGCGCGATCACGCTCAACGCCGCCGTCGGCGGAATGAACCCGCTCGCCGTCGAGATCGCGGCCCGGGAGGGCGCGCGGACTGTCTGGTTCCCGACCGTCGACGCCGAGAACGAGCACCGCGAGCACGCGGCGCTCCCCGAGGGCGTCGTCCCGCCGGCGTGGGCGAAGCTCCAGACCGAGCTCCGCGAGCAGGGCATCGCCGTCGACCCGGTTCCGGTCGTCGACACGGAGGGCCGCGTGCTCCCGGAGACGCGCGTCGTGCTCGCCGCGATCGCGCGCCACGGGATGCTGCTCGCCACCGGGCACCTCGACGCGGCGGAGATCGTCGCCGTCGTCGAGGCCGCGTTCGAGGAGGGCGTGCACGACGTCGTCGTCACGCACCCGGAGTTCCCGACGCAGCAGCTCTCCGTCGAGACGCAGCGTGAGCTCGCGGCGCGCGGCGCACTGCTGGAGCGCTGCTTCACGACGCCGCACACCGGCAAGGTGTCGTGGGAGGACTGGCTCGACCACATCCGCGAGGTCGGGCCGGAGCACTCGGTGCTCTCCACCGACCTCGGCCAGATCCAGAATCCGCCGGTCGAGGACGGTCTCGCGCTTCTTGTCGACCGGCTGCTCGCGGCCGGGTTCGACGAAGAGGAGGTCGTCACGATGGGCGTTGCGAACTCGAGGCGCGTCGCGGGGGTGGCCGCGTGAGCGCGAAGCGGATCCTCGTGATCGGCGCGCACTCGGCCGACTTCGTCTGGCGCGCGGGCGGCGCCGCCGCGGTCATCGCGGCCGCGGGCGGCGAGGCGCACGTGCTCGCGCTGTCGTACGGCGAGCGCGGCGAGTCCGGCGAGCTCTGGAAAGAGCCGGGCCAGACGATCGAGAACGTGAAGAAGATCCGGCACGGCGAAGCGGAGCGCGCGGCTGCTGCGCTCGGTGCGACGTTCACGTGCCTCGACCTCGGCGACTATCCGCTCGAGATCGACGGCGCCGCGCTCGAGCTGATCGCGGAGCGCATCCGCGAGGTCGCGCCCGACGTCCTCGTCACGCACACGGACCGGGATCCGTTCAACCCGGATCACGGCCTCGCGTTCTTTGCGGTCGAGCGCGCACGCTCGCTCGCCGCCGGCGCGGGGATCCCGAGCGCGTTCGCGACGATCAAGCCGCCGGAGCTCTTCCTCTTCGAGCCGCACCAGCCGGAGCTCTGCAACTTCACGCCGACGACGTTCGTCGACATCACGGCGGTGTTCGAGAAGAAGCAGGCCGCGATGGCGGAGATGAAGGCGCAGGCGTACCTCCAGACGTACTACGCCGAACGCGCCGGACACCGCGGCAACCACGCGCGCCGCTCGTCCGGCAACAACGCAATCCGCTACGCCGAGGCGTTCCAGCGTGTGACGCCGCAGGTCATCGACTCGCTGTGACCGACCTCGCGCACATCGGCCACGCGGAGCTGCTGACGCCGAAGCCGGAGGAGAGCCTCCGCTTTTTCGTCGACGTGCTCGGGATGGAGATCGAGGCGCAGGACGGCGGCTCGGTCTATCTCCGCGGCTGGTTCGACTACGAGCGGTACAGCCTGAAGCTGACGGAGTCCGCAAGCTCGGGGATCGGGCACATGGGCATCCGCGCGTGGAGCGCCGACGCGCTCGCGCGCCGCGTCGCGCTGATCGAGGCGAGCGGCCGCGGCATCGGCTGGATCGACGGCGACCACGGCCACGGACCTGCCTACCGCTTCACCGATCCGGACGACCACGTCTTCGAGCTCTACTTCGAGACCGAGCGCTACGTCGCGCCCGAGCATCTCCGGCCGTCGCTCAAGAACCAGCCGATGCGGTACGTCGGCCGCGGCGCGTCCGTGAAGAAGCTCGACCACGTGAACCTGCTCGCCGCCGACGTCGGCGCGTGCCGCGCGTTCGCGACGGACGTCCTCGGCTACCGGCTCTACGAGCAGATCATCCTCGACAGCGGCCGCGAGACCGGCGCGTGGATGAGCCTGACGATCCAGGCACACGAGCTGATCTACGTCGAGGATGCGGTCGGCGCGCACAACCGTCTCCACCACCTCGCGTTCTGGGTCGACACGCGCGAGGAGTGCCTGCGCGCGGCGGACCTCTTCCTCGAGAACGACATCTTCATCGAGGCGGCGCCGTCGAAGCACGGCGTCGCGCAGGGCTTCTTCCTCTACGGCTACGAGCCCGGCGGGAACCGGATCGAGGTCACGACGGGCGGCTACTTCGTCTACGACCCGGAGCGCCCGACGGTCGTGTGGACGGAGGAGGAGCGGAAGCTCGGCCAGGCGTGGCGCGTGAAGACCGTCGAGAGCTTCCACACGTACGGCACGCCGCCGGCCTGATGATCGTCGTCACGGGAGCGACCGGCCACGTCGGTGGGCTCGTCGCGCAGGAGCTCGCGCGGCGCGAGGTGCCGATGCGGCTCGTCGTCCGCGATCCGGCGCACGCGCCGCAGATCGCCGGCGCCGAGGTCGTCGCGGCCGACCTACGGCGACCCGGCGCGGCTCGCGGAGGCGCTGAAAGCGGGCGACCGCGTTTTCATGGTCTCGCTGCACGAATCGCCGGAGCGCCGCGTCCCGCTGCACCGCTCGTTCATCGAAGCGGCGGCGCGCGCCGGCGTCGCGCAGGTCGTCTACCTCTCCTTCGCCAACGCGGGACCGGATGCGATCTTCCTCCACGCGCGCACGCACGGTGCGACGGAGGCGATGCTCGCGGACGCCGGGGTCCCGTTCACCGCGGTCCGCAACACGATGTACGCCGACGACATGGCGGGTTGGTTCGATCGCGACGACGTCGCACGCGAGCCCGCAGGCGACGCGCGAATGAGCTTCTCGTGGCGGCCCGAGCTTGCGCGCGTCGTCGCGCGCACGCTGACCGAGGACGGGCACGAAGGCAAGATCTACGACATCGTCACGCCTGAGTCGGTGTCGCTCGGCGAGCTGGCGGCGATCGCATCGCGCGCGACCGGCCGCGAGTTCCGCTACGAGCCGGCGACCGACGCGGACTGGGTCGACCGCTGGACCGCCGCCGGCCAGACCGGCTGGCATCTCGACGTCGGCCTCTCGGTCTACGCAGCGCTCCGCGCGGGCGAGCTCGACGTCGTCACCGGCGACTACGAAGCCGTCACCGGGGAGAAGCCGGCGACGATCGAGCAGCTCGCGGCGCAGCTCTTCTAGACTCCTCTCGAAGCGAAAGGAGGAGCCATGGAGCTTCAGGACCTGCTCTCGGGGGCGCGCGACGCCGTCAGCGTCAAGCGCGTCTACGGAGATCCCTACGAGAAGAACGGCCTCACGGTGATCCCGGCGGCGGCCGTCCGCGGTGGCGGCGGCGGGGGCATCGGCGAGCACGGCAGCTCGGACTCGGGAGGCGGCGGTGGTTTCGGCCTGATCGCGCGCCCGAGCGGCGCGTGGATCATCGAGGACGGCAACGTCACGTGGAAGCCCGCGGTCGACGTGAACCGGATCGTGCTCGGAGGCCAGGTGATCGCGGTCGCTGCGATCCTCGTCGCCGGGCGCGTTCTGCGCTCGCACTCGCACCGCCGTTCGTCGCTGCTTCCGCTCGTGTCCGGCGCGCTCGAACTGCGCCGCGCGACGAAGCGGCTCCCGCGGTTCGGAAAATAGCTACTTTGCAGCGGTTTTAGGGCACGAGCACTGCGCGGCCGGTTATCTCGCCGTCCCGCAGGAGCGCGAGCACCTCGTTCACGTCGTCGAGCGGATAGGTCGTCGACACGAGCCGAACGCGGCCGTCGGCGTGCAGCTGAACGAGCTCCCAGAGGTCGATCCAGGTGCCGACGAGGTTGCCCACGATCGCGTGCTCGCTGACGACGATGTCCGCGGAGCCGCAGCTCACGGTGCCGCCGTAGCCGATCACGGAGTACGTGCCGCCGCGCGCGAGCAGCGCGAGCGACGCGGCGTGCGTCGCGTCCGTTCCGACGAAGTCGAAGACGAGATCCGCGCCGCGGCCGCCCGAAAGCTCGTTCACCGCCTCCGCCGCATGTGCGGGGTCGACGACGCGATCGGCGCCGAGCTCCGTCGCAAGCGTGCGCCGGCGCTCGTCGGTGTCGATCGCGACGATCCGGCTCGAGCCGAGCTCGCGGACGAGCTGGAGCGCGATGTGGCCGACGCCGCCGATGCCGATCACGGCCGCGATCGTCCCCGGACGCGCGAGATGCTCGAGCCGGCGCACGGCGTGGTATGCGGTCACTCCCGCGTCGGCGTGCGGCGCGATCTCCGCGGGCTCGATCCCCGCGGGCAGCTTGATCAGCGAGCGTTCGTCGGCGAGAACGAACTCGGCAAAGCCGCCGTCGAGTGAAAGCCCGGTGAAGTCGTGGCGGACACAGTGCATGTCGTTGCCGCGACGGCACGAAACGCACAGCCCGCAGCTGAACGGCGGGTAGACGAGCACGGCATCGCCCTCGGCCACCGTCGTCACGTCGCTGCCGACGCTCGCGACCCAGCCCGCGTTCTCGTGGCCGAGCACGCGCGGCAACGTCACGCCGGCAGGCTCCATCAGGCCGTCGATCGCGTGCAGGTCGGTCGCGCACACGCCCGCGCCGCCGATGCGGACGACGACGTCGCGCGGCCGCCGCGGCTCCGGCTGCGGCAGCTCGACGAACTCGAGCGGCGCGTGGTACCGGTTCATGATCGCTGCCTTCACCGCGTCCTCCCCATCGTCGGTTGTTGCGCCAGGCCGCGAACGACCTCGGCAGACGCCCGGAGCGCTGCGAGCTCGTCGTCCGCGAGGTCCCATTCGAGAACGTCGCGCGCGCCGCCGGCGCCCAGCGTCACGGGAACGCTGACTGCGGAGCCGTCGATCCCGTACTCCCCCGCAAGCACGAGCGACGCCGGCCACACGGCCCCGGCGTCACTGCAGATCGCGGTCACCATCCGCGAGACGCCGAGGCCCGACGTCCACGTCGAGCTTCGCCCGGAGTCGAGCGCAACGTGCCGCACGTACCAGGTGCGGATGTACTCCTCCGCCGCGGCTGCCTCGTCGGCCGTCAGCGTCCGCGGCTCGCCGTCGACCTTCACGCGGCTCCAGAGCGGGACGCTCGAGTCGCCGTGCTCGCCGAGCACCCATGCGTCGACGGCGCCGGGCGACGCGCCGATGGCGTGCGCGATCCCGGTGCGAAGCCGAAGCGTGTCGTTGAGCGTGTAGCCGAGCACGCGGTGCCGGTCGAGACCCGTGTGCTCGCGGAATCGGATCACGAGCGGATCGACAGGGTTGGTGACGACGATCGCGACGCCGCCCCAGCCGGCGGGAACCGCGCGCGCCGCCTCGTCGACGATCGCGGCGTTCTGCTCGAGGTAGACGAGCCGCGACGTGTTGACGGTCAGCGGCACGGCGGCCGCGATAACGACGACGTCGGCGTCATCGAGATCCGAGTCGTCGCCGCCGCGCACCGACGTCCCCGGCTCCTGCTCGACGACCTGCTGGAAGTCCATGACGTGCGACGTGATGTGCGGCGGCCGGCTGTCGAGGATCACGACCTCGTCCGCGCCGCCGTCGCGGAGCAGGTTGAACGCCGTGGACGCGCCGACGCCGCCGGCGCCGCCGATGATTGCGACCTTCACCGCGTCATTCTGACTCGGCCGGCGACGCCCCGTTGCGAGTGGCGTTAGGGTCAGCCGATGAGGGAGCCGCGCCCGGAATCGATCTGGCCGCCCGCCGCGGCGGTGCTTGTCCTGATCGTTCTCAACCTCGTCCTCAGCGTCGCGCTGAGCATCAACCGCGGCGGCGCCGGACGGTGGGCGATCCCCGCCGTCGAGATCGCGCTTCTGATCGCCCTGATCGCGCGCGGGCGAGCGGCCACGACGCCACGGGCAAAGGTGCGCCGCCTCGGAATCGTGCTCGTCGGCCTGCTCGTCGCGGCGGCGCTGTACGGGACGTGCATCCTGATCTACGTCCTGATCAGCGGCGGCGCCGCGACGAACTCCGCCGGGACATTGCTCGCGTACGGCGCGTTCGTCTGGCTCGCCAACAACGTCGCGTTCGCGCTCCTCTACTGGGAGTTCGACGGCGGCGGGCCGGCGGCGCGCCTGACGCACCCGCGTGAGTTCCCCGACATGGCCTTCCCGCAGCAGCTCAACCCGGAGCTGGCGCCGCCCGGGTGGCGGCCGATCTTCTGGGACTACCTCTATCTCGGGCTCACCAACAGCGTCGCCTTCAGCCCGACCGACGTGATGCCGCTCGCGCGCTGGGCCAAGCTCTCGATGGCCGTCCAGGCGCTCGTCTCCCTCGCGATCCTCGGCCTCGTGATCGCGCGCGCGGTCAACGTCTTCACGTAACCTCGGTCGCATGAGCGACTACAACACGAAGATCATCGAGGAGTTCCGCGCGACCGCCGGCAAGCTCGGCGGGAACTGGGAAGGACGGGATCTCCTGCTCCTGACGACGACCGGCCGGAAGAGCGGCAAGGCGCATACGACACCGATGGTGTTCGTACGCGAGGGGGAGCGGCTGTTCGTGTTCGCGTCGAAGGCCGGCGCGCCGAAGCATCCCGACTGGTACCTCAATCTCGTCGCGGATCCGCACGTCGTGGTCGAGGTCGGTGCCGAGCAGTACGACGCGATCGCGACGACGCTCGAGCGCGAGGAGCGCGACCGCGTCTACGCCGAGCAGGCCGCGAGCAACCCGATCTTCCAGGAGTACCAGGACAAGACCGAGCGGGTCATCCCGGTCGTTGCGCTGACGCGGGCGTAGCCGCCAGCACGGCAGGGTCCGCGACCTCGCGCTTCCAGCGGAAGAACGGATCGGGCGCGACGATCCGCTGCACGATCAGCCAGACGACTCCGACCGCTAAGCCGACGCCGCCGATCGCGACCGGCGGCGCGACGCCGAGCCACGCGTGCCCGACGGACGAGTTGTCGGGATTCAGCCCCTGGTCGATCGCGTCGCCGAGGATCGCGAACAGGATGATCCCGCCGATCAGCGGGGCGAGCCCGACGAGGATGAAGTTGCGCGCGCTCTTCGTCAGCTCGCGACGGAAGTACCAGAAGCACGCGAATCCGGTCAGCCCGTAGTAGAACGCGATCCCGTAGCCGGTCGCGGTGACCGAATCCGAGAGGATGTTGCCCGAGACCGAGTTCAGCGTGACGAAACAGATGATCGAGACGATGCCCATCCAGATCGTCGACGCGCTCGGAGTCAGGTACTTCGGATGGATGCGCGCGAAGTGCCGCGGGATCGCGCCGTGCGTCGCCATCGACAGCGTCGAGCGCGTCGTCGGCAGGATCGTCGTCTGCGTCGACGCCGACGCCGACGTGAGCACTGCGATGATCAGCAGCTTGTCCCACGGCGAGCCGAGCACGCCCTTGCCGAGCGCACTGAGCACGTCGTCGGAGTTGTTGTTCAGGAAGCCGACGCCGTGGAACGCCAGCGCGGCGACCGAGACGAGAAGGTAGATCCCGAGCAGCAGGAACGTACTGACGACCGCCGCCTTGCCCGGCGTCTGCGTCGCGTCTTCGGTCTCCTCGTTCACCGAGACCGAGGTGTCCCAGCCCCAGTAGATGAAGATCGCGAGCAGCAGGCCGTCGTTCAGCGCGCCGAGGACCCGATGTCGAACGGGTTGAGCCAGCTCCACGACGGATTGACGCGTCCCCGGCGCGTGTCCCGTCTACACCTTCGCCAGCGCCACGACGGCGAAGACGACGAGGATCACGATCTCCGCGCCGAGCAGGTACCACTGCGTTTTCGCGGAGACCTCGATCCCGATGTAGCAGATGACGCTCATCAGGACGATCCAGATCACCCCGGCGACGCCGACCCAGAGCGCGCTGCCCGCGAGGTCGTCCGTGCCGAACAGGAGGAACGTGTAGCTGCCGGCGATCTGCGACAGGCTCGCCATCACGATGCACGTCCGCGTAGATGATCCCCCAGCCGCCGAGCCACCCGGTGATCGGGCCGAACGCGCGCTCGGCCCACGTGAACGTCGTGCCGCAGTCGGGATCGGCCTGGTTCAGGTAGTTGTAGCCGAGCGCGATCAGCAGCATCGGCACGAACGCAAGCACCATGACGACCGGCGCCTGGTACGCGATCCCCGCGATGGCCGTCACGAAGCCGAGAGTCGCCGCGAGGCTGTACGCCGGGCGGTCGAGGCGACGCCGATGACGACGCTCGACATGAAGCCGAGCGCGCCGGTTTTCAGCCCTTTTTGGAGCGGCGGGGTGTCCTCGGATTCGACCGCGTACGTCGCCACCGGCCTAGATTGGCGGCTCGGCTCCCGGCGGTCAACCGGGAACCGATGGTTCGCCTAGATCTGCCGCTGCACGAGGATCGTGAAGGCGTTGCCGAGCGTCGGCCAGTACGGCGGCTGCACGAAGAGCAGGTTCGGGTCGTAGTTGTAGTGGCGCGTGGCGAAGAAGCCCGAGAAGTAGATGATCGTGCAGTCGGACGAGGAGCATGGCGTGATGCCGTAGACCGCCGTCGAGCCGTAGAAGTCCATCGTCCCCTTCGTCCCGCTGCCCCAGGTCGGATCGGACAGGAAGGCACCGTTGAGGCTGAACTGTGCCGAGTAGATGGTGATGTTGCGGTTGCTGTCCGGCGCCCACCTGGGAACGTAGAGGCTTCCCTGCGCCTCCTCGCCGATCACGTCGGTGCCCGGCGTGTTTTGCGTGAGGTTGCCGCCGTAATAGATGTTGCCGGCCGTCGCGACCGTGATCTGGCCCTTCACGACGCCGGAGACGATGACGTCCGCCGCCGAGTAGATCGCGCCGTTGGTCGGCACAGCGTACGGCGTGGACGCGGCGCCGCAGAGGGGCGCGGTGGTGTAGATATTGGCGCCCGCGTTCTTCGTGCACGCCTGGATGGTCGCGTTTCCGTTCGACAGGAACTTGATCCACCAGGCGTCGACCGCGGCGTTGCCGTTGCTCGGGTCGGTCGTTCCGAGGTTCCATGGACTGGTGGCCGCGCCGGCAACCTTCGAGAACGTGCTCGAGAAGCTGCTGAAGGGCACGGGCGCGCAGTTGTTGAGCTTGCACAGTGCCGTCGGGTTCGTCGACCCGTCGAACTTCTGCGCGCCGTTCTGGAGGGTCGATCCGCCAGTCGTGACGGAGCCCTCCGCGTAGAGGTTCGCTTTCGCAACTCCCTGGTGGTCGAGGTTGTACTTGGTCCCGCTGTTGTCCTCGCCGACGAAGACCGGGCCGGTCGTCGTCGCGCCGGCGGCGTAGGCGAGGCTCGTCGCCACGAACGCCTGGAAGTCGGTGAGGCTGGACGGCCTGATCATCGTCTCGATCGTCCGCCACTGGGAGACGTTGGTGCTCCCGTACGGGCGCCCGGTCACATCGATGCGCGTGATCGTCGCCGCGAGACCGGTCAGGCTCGTGTTCGGTGGGTAGAGCTGGATCAGGTACTGGTACCCGTTGCCGAGGCTGTACCACCCGCTGTCGCTCGCGCGCGCCGACTGCGACGTCGCGTACGTCCACCACGGGCTGTTGAACGTGGTCGCCGAGACGTCCTTGTCGGAGCACGTCGACTGCGTCGTGCTCGTCGACCCTGTGACGCAATCGTTCGAATAGTTGGTGCTGTTGTACGTTCGCGTCGCCTCGCCCTTCGCCATGTACTTCTTGAAGAACGCAGTGCTCTGGGTGAGGTCGGAGAGAACGGCGTTGGTGCCTGCGTCCGCGGCCTGGTACGCCGAGTCCTGTGCCGTGTCGCGCCGGCTCTTGCTGTCCTCGTTCTGCACAAGAAGCGGCAGCGTCACTGCTACGGTCGAGAGCAGGGCGATCAGCGCGACCGCGATGATGATCGCGAAGCCCGACTCGCCGTCGCGAATTCTCCGTAGAAGGCTCAATTGTCTCCCCTGACTGCGATCAGATTGCTGACTGTGTACGTGTCCGGCTGACTCCCACCGCTGGAAAGCGTGAGCTTGACGCCGACGGCGACGATCGCCGCGTAATTGGTGACCGGGAACGACATGAGAGACGGCGCCGACGCACCCTGGGCCGGGGACGAGTAGTAGCTGAAGATGTCGGTGTTCGTGACGGAGGCGCCCGAGCCGACAACAGTCGTCCACGCCGACACCGCTCCCCAGGTCCACCCGCCTGTGAGCGACCCCGGATACGTGTTCGACGTCGCCGCGAACTGCCGCTGCAGGTTTCCGCCGCTGACCCGATACGAAACCTGATTCAGGTGAAACGACGCGCCGGTCGAGACACTGGCCGCGGCCTCATCCGGCGTGTCCACCGTAATCGTCGTCGCCGTCGTCCCCGAGAACGGATAGGCGTTCGGCTGGCCGATGAAGGCGCCGCGAATCTCCGTCTCGAGCCGGTTCATGGTCGCGCGCGCTTCCGTCTGGAGCGCCGTGGTCTCCTGCGTCTGGCTGCCCCAGTGGACGACGGTGGTCAGCATCAGGACGAGGCCGCCCATGATCACGAGCATGATCGGCATCGCCACCACGAGCTCGACGAGCGTAAAGCCGCGCTGGTCGCGGAGACGATTGCGGAGCCGCCCAAGCATCAGCTGATGTTCACCGTGACCGAGCTCGGCGAGCAGCTCGACGTCGTGCACGACGTCGTCGCGGAGCCCTTCTGGACGCCCATGTCGTTGGCGTTGACGGTGTAGGTGGACGCGGTGCTCGTGACCGGGACCGTGAACGCTGCACCTGGCCGCTGCCGTTCGTGACCCCGTAGAGGTAGATGCTCGCCGGGCCACCGGTGACCTCGACGCGGGCCTGCGCGTCGTTCGAGCCGCCCTTCTTGACCGTGACCGTGATCGACTTTGTGCTGGAGTACGTGGTCGCCGACATCTTCACGTTGACCGACTGCGTGAGCGTCGTCGGGTAGTTCGACGGAACCAGCACGCCGGAGGAGGCGGTCGCACCCCAGTTCGAGCCGGAGTTGATCGTGACGTAGTACTTGTCGAAGAGCGGCGTCTGGCCGGAGACGTTCGGCGGCAGGTTGACGTTCTTGCCGTTCCACGTGTCGCAGGTCGTGATCGTCGTCGAGCTCACGCCCGACCCGAGGGAGATCGTCTGCTTGCCGCACCGCGACGAGTCGAGCGTCACGGTCGACGCGCCGCTTGTCCACGGGTTGCCGTTCTTATCCTGGAGATTGACCGTGAGCGACGTCGGCAGGTACATGCGGATGGTCGCGGTCGAGTTCACGCCGACGGTGGACGCGACGGACGACGCTGCCGCGGGCGAGAGGTCGTCCGGGTAGACGGAGTACCCGGAGAGGGTGGAGACGAGCGTGTAGCGGGGCGTCCCACCCGCGGTCGTGCTGAGAGCCGGGAAGAGCACCGAGCCCGCCGCGTCCGTTGTGTCGGTGCGGTTCGTGACCGGACTCGTGTCCGGGCCGCCGGTGAGATTTACGCTCACGCCGGGGAGCGCGACGTTGGTGAACGCGTCGACGACAGTGCGCTGGATCTGGTCCCACGTCGAGCCGGCGTTCGGCGGCGCCGAAGCGGGTGCGATGTAGGTCGTCTTCTGCGCGAGCATCTTGCCCCCGGTGGTGGAGACCGTGATCACGACCTTCTTGTAGTCGGCCTTCGTGGGATACGGGTTGCTCGGAAGCGCGTCAGAGACGAAGGTGACCGACGTCGTGATGTCCACGGTGCCGATCGAGGGGAGCACCGCGGTCGAGGACGCCGGCAGGTTGCCCTGTGGGTTGCCATTGGTGAGCCCGACCTCGAAGTACGGCAGCGCGCGGGCGTTCTCGACCTGAGCTTGCGCGAGCTGGTCGGCGCTCGTCCGCTGCCGGTCGCGCAGCGCGATCGCGGCCGACGTCGAGAGCAGCGCCGAGACGGGAATCGACAGAATGGCGAGCATCACTCCGGCGAGCAGGACCTCGATCAGCGTGAAGCCGGCCTCGGAGCGGAGCGCGCGGAGCCTGCCGACGACAAAGGTCGCGGCTCGACGAACGCTCTTGTCCATGCGTGCCTCCGCAGGCATCAAAATCTGCTCTCCTGCCGTGGGTCGACCCCACGGGTCTTAGTCCGCCTCCTGCCTCACGTGCCGTATCGGCTCGTCCAAGCCGCGCGATGAGCCGCGGCGTCCCTCGTTCTAGGGAGTGGCGTGGGCGGGCGGGGTCACACGCAGCGGGCGATTACGACTCCGTTGGAGCGGGCGTGGATGCGGATCGTCGCCGTCCAGTTCGGGCCGACCAGACTCGCGTGCGACGTGAGCCCGGGCTTCGGAACCCAGGCGCCGACGCGAAGGCCCTGGCTCTCGCAGACGAGCCCGTCTCCGCGGCTGAGATCGCCCGCCGCGAAGGCGATCTTCTGGCCGCCCTCGAGGATCGCGCGCGGGTTGCCGGTGACCGGCGGGAGCGGGCCGGGAGACGACCCGCCGAAGCGGATCCAGAGAGGCAGGGCGGCGAAGGCGACCGCCGTCAGGCCGACCAGCAGCCACGCCGGTGCCCCCTCCCGGCGACGGGTCTCCACGTGGGCCACTCCCAGCCCCCTTCGGCGACTACGTCGTACTCCGTCGTAGTTTTCCCGCCGTGCCCCTCCCCGCGGGTAAGACGCATGTAAAGCGTGCCCCGCATACAGTCCCGGGATGCGACTCCGGGGTAGGCGGATCCTGCGCGGCACGCTCGTGGCGCTCGGCGCGAACGCGGCGGCGCTGCTCGTGGCGTCGACGGCGCTCTCCGGCTTCCACCTCAGCGTCGGCGACTTTGGAATCGTCCTCGTCGCCTTCACGCTGCTGGCGCTGTTCGTCCGACCGGTTGTGACGGCGGTCGTGCGGACGTATGCGCCGTTCCTCGCGATCGTCGGCTCGCTGATCGCCGCGTTCATCGTCCTCGTGATCGCCGACCTGCTCCTGAGAGGGCTGTCCATCCACGGGCTCAAGACGTGGGTCGTGGCGACGCTTCTGATCTGGGGCGTCGGGATCCTGACGTCGCTCGCGCTCGGCGCCTACATCGCGAAGAGCGTGCTGCCCGACGGGGCTGGACCGCCGAAGAACTGACGGTGGTCTCGGTCAGCCGAGCGTGCGCTGGAGACGGGCCGTCTCGCTGGAGATCCGCGAGCCGAGCGCGTTCAGGGCGCCGATGCGGGCGTTGTAGCGCCTTCACGGCGGCGATCTGGGCCTTCTGCGCGGCGACGGTCTGGTTCGCCACGGCGGCCACGTTGAGCCGGTGGAGGAGCGCGGAATCGCCGCGTAGCGCTTGCCCGCGAGCGCGTCCCGCGAGCGCTGTGACGGCGGCCTGGACGCCTTCGAGCGTCCGGATCTGCTGCGCCCAGACCGGCCGCGAGGACGGCGGCGGATCGAGGCGGCGGAGCTTCGCCAGCACGGGGTCGAGCTGGGCGCGGTAGCGGTCGAGAGCGGCCGCGCGCGCGGGAAGCGTCGCCTTCTTCTGCCAGAGGACGCGCTTCAGATCGGCGTTCGGAGCCGCGAGGAGCGTCAGCGTGCCGGTGAACGCGGGGATGAACCGGGCCAGCTGCACGACCTCGCCTCCGAGCGCCTGCTCGCGCGCGACGAACTCGAGCACGAGCGCATGGAGCTTGGCCGCATCGGGCGGCGGTTTCACGCCGCGAAGCTTGCCGTTGGAGCCGCGCGATCGTCGCCTGCGCGCGCACGAGCTCGCGCCGCGCGGCGGGCGACGTTCCGCGGCCCTTCGCGAAGTCCCGGTTGGCCTTCGAGACGTCCAGCAGCGGCTTCGCGAGGCGCTGCTCGATCGCATCGACCCGGAGGATGTACGTCGCAACCGCATCGCGGCGGGCCGTGCTCTTGCCGCCGCCGCAGGCCGCCGCGAGGCAGCAGAGCGCCAGAGCGCCCACTCCCAGGGCGACGAGCCGCGCCACGCTACTTCAGGAGCTCGACGTCGGAAACCGTGCCGTCCGCGTGGTGGAAGACGAGCTTGACGAGGCCGCGTCCCGGCGCGAACCAGCTCGTGCGCGTGCCGCTGCCGAACGGAAAGCCGGCCTGCTTCAGCGTGCTCTGCACCGCGAGCGCCCTGAACGTCCCCGCCGGGACGTGCACCGTCTGGATCCCGAGCACGCGCGACCGGCCGGTCACGCCGTACAGCGCGTACGCGCGCCCGCTCGCTCCCCCACTCCAGCTCATCCCCGCCTGTCGGATACGCCGGGAAGATCGGGCCGTAGCCGAAGTTCATCAGGTCGAACGGCGTGAAGAAATGGCGCCGCTTCTTCGCCGGCAGCGAGCTCGGCCCCAGCTTCGGCAGCGTTGCGACGGACGCGGCCTTCGTCGAGCCCCAGAGGTTCACGAGGCCGCCTGCACCCGAGGAATAGCCGTACAGCGCGGCGACCTTGATCGGCCCGGAGATGCTCTTCGCGGCGAACCGGGCCGCCCCGTTTGCGGCGGCGTCGATCGTGAACTGCTCGACGACCGGAGTCTTGAGGTAGCGCGGGTTCGTCCAGCGGTACGTCGCCGTCTGGTGGCCCGAGAGCGGGAAGTAGTTCACGTCGGGCGGGGCCGCCTGCGGGTGCAGGTTCGTCTGCATCAGCTTCGCCGTCGTGACGGCTCCGCCGGCGTGCTCGAAGACGACCTTGCACCGGGCCGACGCCGTAGACCCACCAGGTCGTCCGGATTCCGCTTCCGTACGGGTCTCCGAGCGCTCCCGCCTGCGTGATCTGCGCCAGATCTTCGCCGCGCGGACGGGATGCGAGAACGCCGGCACCGAGACCAGCACCGTTCCGAGGTACGTCGACGCGCTCTGGACGTCGTTCTTGTCCCGCCGGTGCTCGACCAGTGGAGGCCCTGGACGAGCGGCTCCTCGAGCACGGGCGCGCGGCTGCCCCAGATCACGTTGTAGTACGTGCTTGCGAGCGAGTTCCCGCACTGCTGCGTGGTCGGGCAGAGGATCGGGAAGCCCGTCGGAGGCGCGTTGCTCGTCCAGTCGGTGTTCGTAAGCCCGGTCGCGGCCTCCGTCGAACGAGACGGTGCCGGTGCTCGTCGGGGCGGTCTTCGCGTTGTTCTGGCCGTCGGTCGTCCAGGCGAGGACGAACGCGGGATCCTTGACGCTCTTGACGGTCACCTTTTCCTGCGTCGCGACCGGGTTGTACTTGCTGTCCTGCCAGCTGTAGACCCACGTGGAGCCCTTGCCGTGCGGCAGCCAGCTGCCCGCGCCGCGCGGGCGCCGCGAGGGCGAGCCCGGCCAGGGCGATTCCGAGCGTGACGAGTCCCCGGCGCACGGGCAGAGGGTAGCCCGAGTCGAGGCCTGTTAGTGCGACGGGACCGTGACGGTCACGGCAGCGCTGGCGTTGCTTGTGACCCCGGCGACGAGGGTCTGGGTCGCCGTCAGGGTGTGCGAGCCGGAGTTCATGGTCGGCTTCAGCTGCCAGGTGCCGTTCGCGGCGACGGTCGTAGTGCCGACGACGGTCGGCGCAAGTGCGACGCGCACGTCGGACTACTTCAGCAGCTCGACGGTTGAGACGCTGCCGTCGCCGTGCTTGAACACGAGCTTGACGAGCCCGCGATTCGGAGCGAACCAGCTCGTCCGCACACCGCTGCCGAACGGAAAGCCCGGCTGCTTCAACGTCGTGCGCACGGCGAGCGCGTTGAACGTTCCCGCCGGAACCTTGATCTTCTGGAGTCCGAGCACGACCGCGTTGCCGGTGACGCCGTAGATCTGATAGTCGCGTCCACTCGCGGCGCCCGTCCACGCGTTGCCAGCAGCGGGGTACGCGGGGATGACGGGATTGAATCCGAACGTCATCAGGTCGAACGGCGTTCTGAAGTGGCGGCGCTGGTCCGGCGGAAGCGACCGCGGCCCAAGCGGCGGCATCTTCACGAGCGTCTTGCTCGACGTCGACGCGAAGAAGTTCGTCACGCCGTCGAGTCGCGTCGTGAATCCGTACGAGCCGTTGACCGCGATTGGACCGGAAACGTTCTTGACGCTGATCTGACCCGTGCCGTTCGACTGCTGGTCGACCGAGAAGCTCTCGACGACAGGCTTCTTCGGAAAGAGCTTCGGATTCGTCCAACGGAACGTTCCCGTGAGGCCGACCTTCAACGGGAAAAAGGCTGCGTCGCTCGGCGGCGCCGCCGGCGTCTGGTTCGTCGACACGAGCACTGCCGTCGTGACCGGCGCGTTCGTTCCGCCGGAGTGATCGAACTCCACCCTCACCGGACCGACGCCGTACACCCACCACGTTGTGCGAATCCCACTTCCGTACGGATCGCCGGGCGCGCCCGCCTGCGTTACCTGCGAGCGGATCTTCGACGCGAGCACCGGGTTCGGGAACGCGGGCACGGTGATCATCTCCGTCCCGACGTACGCGTTCGTGCTCGAGCTCGGAACGTCGCGCGTGTCGCCACCGGTCGTCGACCACGTCGTGCCCTGCAGCAACGGCTCGAAGAGCGTCGGGAAGCGCGAGCCCCAGATGATGTTGTAGTACGCGCTCGCGAGGCTGTTGCCGCACGGCGCGGTCGCGCACAACGCCGGGAAGTTCGCCGGCGGCAGGTTGCTGTTCCAGTCGGCCAGTTGCGAGACCGAGACCCTGCTCGGCGAACGACACCGTGCCGTGGCTGAGCGGTGCGGCCGCCGGATTGTTCTCACCGTCGGTCGTCCACGTGAGCTGGAAGCTCGTCGGCGTCGGATCGCCGGCGGTGCACGGCGCAGCCGAGCCGGCCTTGCAGACGGTCACCTTTTCCTTCGTCGGCGTCGTGTTGTAGGTGCTGTCCGTCCACTGGTACTCCCACGTCGCATCGGTCGCATGCGGGAGCCAGCTGGGCGGGGGCGCGTCGTCGCCGACCGCCGCCGGGGCGATCGCGAGCACAAGACTGATCAGGACGAGCAGACCCCCGGCGCGCACCGGCTCAGGGTAGTCGAAACCTGTTCGAGTTCAAGCGCCTATATATAAGGACAGAGGGCCTAACAAAACAGGCTGGAAAGCGCGTCCCGTTCGGCCGTGTCCAGCGGGAGGTCGAGCGCGGCGAGCGGCGGCTCCAGATGGGCCGCCCGGCGCGGTCCGACGATCACCGCGGGGATGCGCGGGTCGGCGAGGAGCCAGGCGATTGCGAGCGCCGCGGGCGTCGTGCCGCGCTCCTCGGCCGCTGCCGCCAGGCCGTCGATCGCGTCGTAGACGGCGTCGGTGCGGAAGTGCTCGTACGGCTCGGGGCGCGTCGTCATCCGCGAGCCGGGGGGCGCCTCCTGATCGCGGCGGTACTTGCCCGTGAGCCAGCCGCCCGCGAGCGGGCTGAACGGCGTGAAGCCGAGGCCGTGCTCCTGGCACAGCGGCAGCACTTCCTGCTCCGGCTCCCGGTCGAGCAGCGAGTACGAGTTCTGCACCCAGGCGAAGCTGCCGGCGGCGAGCGCGTCCCGCAGCTGCGGGCCGTCGACGTTACTGACGGCGTAGTGGCCGATCTTTCCCGCCGCGACGAGCTCGTCGAGGGCGCCCGCGGTCTCGGCGATCGGCACGTCCGGATCCGGCGCGTGGGTCAGGAACATCTGGACGCGCTCGACGCCGAGCCGTTTCAGGCTCGACTCGACCTGCCGCTTCACGCGCTCCGGGGCGAGCCCGTGGTCCTCCCCCTCGTCCATCGGGGCGAAGGTCTTCGTCGAGAGGACGATCTCGTCGCGGACGTCCGGGCCTTTCGTGCGCAGCCAGTCGCCGATCCACGTCTCGCTACGGCCGCCGCCGTACGCGTCGGCGGTGTCGAAGGTCGCGATCCCGGCCTCCCACGCGGCGTCCATCAGCGCGAACGACTCCTCCTTCGTCTCGCCCTTGCCGAAGAACGCCGGCGCCGAGCCGACGCCGCCGAAGCTGCCGCAGCCGAGGATCAGCCGGGTCACGCGAAGTCCGGTCTGGCCCAGGTACGCTCGCTCCATGAGCACGACGCTACTCGACGTCGAGGCGATCAGGCGGCGGTTCTCGTCGCTCCAGGGCAACTTCGTCTTCCTCGACGCGCCGGGCGGCTCGCAGGTTCCCGACGAAGTCGGCGAGGCGATCGCGGCGACGCTGCGGGACGCATCGGCCAACGTCGGCGCGAACTACGAGACGAGCAAGCGCGTCGAGCGGATCCTCGCGACCGCGCGGGAGGACGCCGGCCGCTTCCTCGGCTGCTCGCCGGACGACGTCATCTTCGGGCAGAACATGACCGTCCTCGACTTCACCCTGTCGCGTACGGCAGCGCGCGACTGGAAGGAGGGCGACCGGATCCTCGTGTCGCGCCTCGACCACGACGGCGGCGTCGCGCCGTGGGTCGAGCTCGCAGCCGACCGCGGTTTCGAGGTCGACTGGATCGACGTCACCGACGACCTGCTGCTCGATTACGACGACCTGGCGCGGAAGCTGGACGAGCGGACGCGCGTCGTCGCGTGCGTCGGCTCGTCGAACGCGCTCGGCACGATCGTCGACGTGGCGCGCGTCTCCGAGCTCGCGCACGAGGTCGGTGCGCTCTGCTGGGTCGATGCCGTGCAGTACTCGGCCCACTATGCCGACGGACGTGCAGGCGCTCGGCTGCGACGTCTTCATCGCGTCGGCGTACAAGTTCTGCGGACCGCACCTCGGCGTTGCGTACGGCCGTCACGAGCTGCTCGAGTCGTGGCGCCCGTACAAGGCGCGTCCGGCACCGGTTGAGCCGATCGGCCGAAGCTTCGAGCCCGGCACCGCGTCGTACGAGCTGCTCGCGGGATTCTCCGCGACGATCGCGTACCTCGAGGCGATCGGAGGAATGGAGTCGATCCGGGAATACGAGCGCGAGCTGGGGCAGCGCTTCGTCGACGGTCTGCCGGAGTCGGCGACGGTGTACGGGCTGCAGACGATGGACGGCCGCGTTCCGACGTTTCTCCTGAACCTCGACGGCGTGTCGGCAGCGGACGCCGCGCGACGGCTCGCCGAGCGCGGCTTCGGTGTGTGGTCGCACGACAGCTGGTACTCGCTCGGCCTCCGGGACAGCCTTCCCTATCCGGACGATGCACTTCGCGTCGGGCTGATCCACTACAACACGGCCGACGAGATCGACCGCTTCAACGCCGAGCTCGCCCGGCTCTAAGGCGTTTCGCCGGAGAGAACCGCGGCGAGCACCGACGCGTCCACGTTGCCCCCGCTGACCACGCAGACGACGCGACCTTCGCCGGCGTCGCCGCGAATCGCGGCGGCGAGCGAGAGCGCGCCCGCGCCTTCGGCGACGACGCGCGCGCGCGACACGAGCACGCGCATCGCGGCGGCGACGTCGTCGAGCGAGATCGCGGCCGCCGCGTCGACGAGGTCGTGCGCGCGCTCCCACATCGTCGGCAGCAGCGCGCGGCCGCCAGCGCCGTCGACAAACGACACGCTGTAGTCGATCTCTGCCGGCGCGCCCGCCGCGAACGACGCGGCGAACGGCGCGGCGGTCGCCGGTTCCGCGGTGACGATGCGCACCGACGGTCGCAGTGCCTTCACGGCGCTCGCGATCCCCGTCGTCAAACCGCCGCCGCCCCACGGGATCACGACCGCGTCGAACGCATTCAGATCCTCGACGAGCTCGAGCCCGATCGTTCCGTTGCCGGCCATCACCGCGTCGTCCTCGACCGGATGCACGAACATGCCGTCGACATCCGGATGGCCTCGGTCGACCATCGTCTGCCACCACTCCTCGTGCGGCACGAGGATCACCTCGCCGCCGAGCCGCTCGACCGCGTCGAGCTTCGCACGCGGCGCCGTGTCCGGCGCGACGATGCGCGCACGCACGCCCGCCTCGCGCGCGGCCCACGCGACGCCCTGCGCCATGTTGCCCGCGCTCGCCGTCATCACGCCGCCGGCGAGCTCCGCGCTCGACGCCGCGCGCACTGCACTGAGCGCGCCGCGCAGCTTGAACGACCCGATCGGCTGGAGGCACTCGAGCTTCAGCCACACCTCCGCGGGCGCGTCGACGTCGAGGCGGATGAGCGGCGTCCGCGTGACGTCGTCGCCGATCCGCTCGCGCGCGCGGCGTATCTCGTCGAGCGGGATCAATCGCTTTGCTTCGCGAGCTCGGTCAGCTCGATGCGCACGCGCCAGAGCTCGGGGAACATCTTGTGCTTGATCAGTCCCGCGAGCAGGTCGACCGGCGTGCCCTGCGTGCCGACGACGTCCTCGCCGATGATCCGCGCGACGACCTTGAAGTGGCGGAACCGCCACACGCCGACGCGCTCGTCCCATTCCGTCAGCAGCTCGGCGAGCTGGTAGAGATCCTCGTGCTCGCGGCCCTCCGTGTAGACCTGGAGCAACGAGAGCCCGCGCTCGCGGCGCAGCGCGTCGAACGCGCCGTACAGCGGCGTCGACACGCGCCGGATCTCGCGGAAGCCCGGCGAGTCGAAGCCCGAGCCGTGCCCGAGCACGCGCCGCACCTCCTGGTACTCCCACGGCGACATCAGCTCGAGATGCTCGAGGAAACCGTCGACGTACTTGAGACACGCGCACGCGCGGCGCAGCAACCGGATCGCACCCGCGAGCTCGCGCGTCTCGATCAGCCGCGTCGCCTCCTCGACCTCGATCCACGCATGCTTGAGCCAGAGCTCCGACGCCTGGTGCACCGTCTGGAAGAGCAACTCGTCGCGGTGCGCCCATTCGTCCGCCGTCTTCTGCAGTGCAAGCAGCTCGTCGGTGCGGAGATAGCGTTCGTAGTCGCTCTCACCCGGCCCCGGCAGGATCGGGGCGAACTCGTCGGTGTCGGTCACCGTTTCACCTTAGCGCCGCTCGGTCCCGTCGAAGATCTTCATCGGAAGCCCCGCAAGCGGTACGCCGCCGTCGTCGGTCACGAGCCACGTGTCCTGCATATAAAGGCACGCCTGGCCGTCCGCAGAGATCGCGTGCGGATGCATCGAGAGCACCATTCCGGACTCGAGCACCGTCTCGTCGTTCTCGCCGATCTTCGGGAACTCGATCATCGTCATCCCGATCGAATGGCCCGTGACGTGGCCGAGATGGAAGCCGCGGTCGAGGAAGCCCTTCGCGACGGCACGGTGCGCGTCGCGCGCGGTCCCGCCGGCGCGGAGTGCGGCAGGCGCGGCGGCGAAGTACTCGTCGTACGCCTCGAGCATCCGCTTCGTGTCGTCGCTCGGCTCGCCGGGACAGATCGCGCGCGAGATCTCGACCCAGTGTCCGCCCGGCCCGGCGACCTCGAGCGACGGCAGCACGCAGTCAGTCGCGCCGATCGGTCGCGTGCCGGCGATCTTGAACTCCGGCAGCGCCGAACCGTTCGGCCCGTCGAGCACCATGTCCATCGTCCAGCGGCCGCAACCCTGCGCGACGAAGTACTCCTCGCACGGCGCGAGAATCTCCCGCTCGGACTTTCCCGGCTCGAAGTTCTCGAGGAAGATCCAGAAGCCCTCGGTGTTGATGCGGACGCTGTCGCGCACCGACTCGAGCTCGAGCTCGCTCTTGACCTTCCGCGCGTGGTCGAACGCAACGTCCCAGCCGACGAGGATGCAGTCGCCGGCGAGGGCCGCGTAGTCGCGTACGGCCATCACGTAGTCCATGCCGTAGACGCCGACGCGCTTGCCGCGCACCTTGTCCGCGAGCCAGTCGCCGGGCCGGTCGACGAACACCTGGTCGTCGATCCACGTCGTACCGTGCTCGCCGACGTAGCGGGCCTCGGTCGGGAACACGATCGACGGATCGCCGTCCACAGGCAGGAGCACGTATGCGTAGCGATGCACGATCACGAAGCCGGAGAGATATGTGACGGCTCCCTCGAAGCCGGTGTACTCGTTGCCGCACACGATCACCGCGTCGAGACCGTCGCGCGCTGCCGCCTCGCGGACGAGCCGATAGCGCCGGTCGATCTCATCCCGCGGTAGGCCGGTGTACGTCGGCCGGCTCACTGCTGCCACGACTCCTCCACCCCCTTGACGAGTGCCCAGATCGCTTCGTTCAACGGCGTCGGCACGTCGTGCTCGCTTCCGAAGCGGACGATACCGCCGTTGAGATAGTCGATCTCCGTGGTACGCCGCGCCTCGACGTCCTGGAGCATCGACGCCTTGTGGTTGTAGCCGACCTCCGGCCGCGCGGCGTAGTCGATCAGATCCTCCGGATCGGAATCGAGCTCGATTCCCTGCGCGGTTGCGACGGCCTTCCCTTCGTCGATCAAGCCGCTGACGAGCGCGCGCAGGTCGGGCCGCTCGCAGACGCGGCCGTGCGTCAGGCCGGTGAGCGCGCCGATCGGGTTCGACGCCGCGTTGAAGATCACCTTGCGCCACTGCGGGCCGCGCGCGTCCGCGACAGCGTGCGTCGGCAAGCCGCCGCGCGTGCACGCGTCGGCGAGGCGCTCGACCGCGGCGAACGGCGCGGGCCGCGGCTCGAACGGCCCGAGTGTCGTGTCGCCTTTCACGTCCCACTGCACGTGACCCGGCTCGAGGACCTTGCCGGCGGGGAACGTCGTGCCGCGGATCACGCGCTCGACGTGCGCGGCGAGAACCTCCTCGTTGCCGATTCCGTTCTGCACCGTCGCGACGCAGCCGTCGGCGAACGCATGCGCGGTCGCCGCGATCGCCGGCTCCGTGTGCATCGCCTTTGTCGCGACGATCCCGAAGTCGCACGGCGGCAACTCCTTCGCGTCCGAGGTCGCGCGCAGCTGCGCGTGCACGTCGCCCGCGCCGCTGAGGCGAAGTCCGTTCGCGTTGATCGCGTCGACGTGCGCCTGCGACGCGTCGTATGCCCAGACCTCGACGTCGTCGAGCTGAGCGAGATTCGCCGCGAACAGCGAGCCCACGGCGCCACAACCCACGATGCAGATTCTCATTCGGTGTACGAAGCCTCCTTCGCCTTGATGAGTCGATAGAGCGCGGTGTGCAACGGAACGGGGACGCCGGCACGCTGAGCTTCGCGCACGAGCGAGCCGGTGATCGTCTCGATCTCCGTCGGCCTGTGTGCGGTCACATCCTCGAGCATCGACGGGTAGTGCCAGTGGCCGCGCTGCGTCGCGAGGACGTTCATCTCCCACGGGTCCTCCCACAGCTCGACGCCGGCACCGGCCGCCGCGGCCTTCCCTTCGTCGACGAGGTCGCGCACCAGCAGGCCGAGATCGCCGGGGTTCTCGACCTGCGCGAAGTGGAAGTCGTGCGGGAGCCCGGTGAGCGCGGCGACCGCGTTCACGGTCGCGTTGAAGATCAGCTTCGACCACTGCGCCGGCCGCAGGTCGTCGAACGCCTCCGCCTTCAGGCCGGAGGCGACGATCAGGTCTCCGACCGCACGCCCGTCGGCCGGTGTCGTGTTGCGGTACGGGCCAATCCACGTCGCGGTGTCGAGGATGTACTCGACGTGCGTGTCGTCATGGCGCGCTCCGCTCATGAACGTCACGGACGACAGCAGCGGCCAGTCGCCGTGCGCGCCGACGATCTCCTCCGCGCCGAGCCCGTTCTGAACGGTCATCACTGTCGCGTTGCCGAAGCAGCCTTCGAGACGCGATGCGAGCGACTCGAGATCCGTTCCCTTGCACGCGACGATCACGAGATCGGGATCCGGCAGCCCCGCGGGATCCGTGGACGCGACCACCCGCGACGTGAAGTCCGAGCGGCCGGACACGTGGAGGCCGTTCTCGTTCAGCGCGCGCGCGTGGTCGTCGCGCCGCGTCAGCACCGACACCTCCGCAACCTGCGCGAGATGCCCGGCAAGCAGGCTGCCGATCACGCCCGCGCCGGCGACACATACGCGCGTCACGAGCGCCTCCCCGGCAGACGGAACTCGCGCCCGCCGGTGATCCCGGTCGGGCGCAGGATCAGCACGACCGCCATCAGCACGCCGACGACGACAAGCCGCGTGCCGGCCGGCAGATCGAGCGTGTGCCCGAAGATGTCGACGCCGTTCTCTGCAGAGGCGAGGAACGAGTCCAGCGCGCTCACCGCGAGAGCGCCGACGACCGCACCCCAGAGGCTCGTCGCGCCGCCGATCACGAGCATCGCGAGGGTGATGAACGTCAGGTCGAGATAGACAACCTCCGTGTTGAGCGGCAGGAAGTGCACGTAGAGGCCGCCGGCGAGCCCGGCGAGCGCGCCCGAGAGAACGAACGCAATCAGTCGCTGGACGTAGATCGAGATTCCTGTCGCCGCGGCAGCCGCCGGATCCTCGCGCGTCGCGCGCAGCGTCCTTCCGTAACGGCTCCGCTGATACCCGAACGCGACGACGACCGCGATCAACGCGCCGATCGCCGCCTGCCACATCCCCGTCGTCTGGGGCACCGACGAGAACGTATTCAGTCCAGGGCCGACCTTGTCGTAGTAGCGGAGCAGGTTGTGCACGATCTCGAGCAGCGCGAACGTCGCGATGCCGGCGGCGAGCCCCGACAGCCGCATGATCGCGAGGCCGGCAACGAGCGCGAAGACCGCGCCGACCGCCGCGGCCAACGCGAGCGACGCGGGGCTGCTCACCGTCGTGACGCGGAGGAAGTGCGCGAGGTTCGGCATGATCGCGAGCTTCTGCGACGCCGGCACGGACAGCACCCCTGCCGTCCACGCACCGAGTGCGACGAAACCGATATGCCCGAACGAGAGCACGCCCGAGTTGCCGATGAAGACGTACAACGCAACGACGATCGTCACCTTCACGAGCGTGTCGACGAAATACGTCTGCGTCGACTGCGACGCGCTCGTCCCGAGCAATGCGGCGAGCACGACAAGCGTTGCGGGCGCCGCGAGCTCGAGCCAGGTCGAGAGCCGCCTCATACGCGCTCGGCTCCCGCTCCCGGCCGCGCGAAGATCCCGTTCGGCCGGACGAGCAGAACGAGGATCACGGCGATGAAGAGAAACGAGTCGAGGTACTGGCTCTGATTCGTCGGCAGCGCGCCGCCGAGCAGCCCGCTTGCGAAGCCGATCGTGAAGCCGCCGAGCGTCGCCGAGAGCGGACGGTTCATGCCGCCGAGCACGACGCCGGCGAGCACGATGATCGTGTCGCGGAGCGCGAAGTCCGGCGTCACGAGCGGCGACTGCACCGTCATCATCACCGCGACGACCGCGGCGATCAGACCGGAGATGAGCACCGCTCCGCCGATGACGCGGTTCGCGCGCACGCCGAGCATCCGCGCCGTGACGAAGTCCATCGACGCGGCGCGCATGTGCAGACCGACCGACGTGCGGTCGAGCAGCAGCCGCAACAGGAACAGACACGCGGCCGCGACGAGAACGGTGACGATCGCGATCTTCCGGATCTCGACGCCGCCGATGTCCCACGGCCGGTTCAGCGGCGCGAGCGACGACGCGATCGTTCCGAGCGAGCCGAACCAGAGCAGCGCTACCGCCTGCATCAGGTACGCCACCGCAAACGTCGCGACGAGCATCACCGCCGGCGTCTGGCCGCGCAGCGGGCGGAACACGAGCCGGTCCATCAAGAACGACAGCACGAGCACGACCGCGAAGCAGAAGAGGATCGACACCCACACCGGCAGGTTCCACTCCGAGCCGAACGCGAGCGCGTACGCGCCGGCCATCACAAGCTGTCCGTACGCGAAGTTCACGAGCCTGAGCACGCCGAACACGAGCCCGATCCCGACCGCCATCAACGCGTAGATGCCGCCGAGCGCGAGCGCGTCCGCGAGCGTCTGCCAGTCGATGTTGAGGATCGCGGCGGTCACGAGAAGTACGCCGCCACGAGAGCGTCGGTGTCGTTGGCGTCCTTCGGGCCGAGCGTGACGCGGAGCTCGCCGTTCGAGATGCACGTGCGTACGGTCGGCGAGCGCGACAGTCCGCTGGGCGCGCTGCTCGACGAGAAGCACGGCGAGGCCGCGGTCGCGGATCGCGGTGAGCGCGTCGAACACGATGTCGACGACGCGCGGTGCGAGCCCGAGCGACGGCTCGTCGAGCAGCAGCACGTCCGGCTCCGCGACCAGCGCGCGCGCGATCGCGAGCTGCTGCTGCTGGCCGCCGGAGAGCGCGCCGGCGGATCGCTTCCGAAACTCGTGCACGATCGGGAAGAGCTTCGTGACGTCGGCGATCGCAGCGGACGCGTCGCCGTTCGCACGCCTGCCGGCGAGGCCGAGGCGGAGGTTCTCCTCGACCGTCAGCTCGGCGAAGATGCGACGGCCTTCCGGAACGAGCGCGACGCCGCTCCGCGCGACGTCCTCCGGCCGCCGGCCCGCAAGCGACGCGTCGTCGAGCCGTACCGCGCCGCCCGCGACGGGCACCGCGCCCATGATCGCGTGCAGCGTCGACGACTTGCCGGCGCCGTTCGGACCGATCAGCCCGACGATCTCGCCGGGCTTCACCTCGAAAGACAGGCCGCGCACGGCCTGCGACCGGCCGTAGCGCACCTCGAGCTTCTCGACGACGAGCGCGCTCATCGACGTCTTCCTCGTCCGCGTGCACGGCGCTCTCACCGAGGTACGCGGCGGCGACGTCGAGGTTCGCGCGAATCTCTGCGGGCGCGCCTTCCGCAAGCGTCGCGCCCTGGTCGAGCACGTGGATGCGGTCGCACACGTCCATGATCAGCGCCATGTTGTGGTCGATCAGCAGGACACCGGCGCCGTGGTCGTCGCGGACGGAGCGCACGAGCTCCGCGAACGCCGGCACCTCCGCCTCCGGGCAGCCCGGCGGCCGGCTCGTCCATCAGTACGAACCGCGGCTCCGTCGCGAGCGCGCGTGCGACGCCGAGCCGGCGCTCGTCGCCGTGCGCGAGCGCGGCGGCCGGAGCGTCGGCGTAGGGCGCGAGGCCGAGGACGGACAGAAGCTCGTCGGCGCGTTTCGTCGCCTGCCGCGGCGCGACGCCGACGCCGAGCGCAGCGACCTCCACGTTCTCGCGCACCGACAGGCCGCGGAACGCGTGCGTGTGCTGAAACGTGCGCGCGAGCCCGTGGCGTCCGCGGCGGTGCGCGGGCCAGCGCGTGACGTCGCGCCCCTCGAGCTCGACCGCGCCGTCCGTCGGCCGGTCGAAGCCGCTCAGCACGTTCACGAGCGTCG
>CAWGBO010000004.1:0-1737393 GCA_963820845.1 uncultured Actinomycetes bacterium
ACCAGCCCGTCGTCCCGATGGACGACGGTGAAGCCGGGCACGCTGCCGGTTGCGAGGCCCGGGCACGCAGCGTCGATCGTGTCGGACCCGAGCTCCGCGCGAGCACTAGCCGACGCCCCGCCGAGGTGCGATGCTTCTAGCTGATTAAAGCTCAACTTGAGCTTGAGCTCCGAGATTAGGGGCAGCTGGGGGCAGCTAACCCGCGTGCTCCGGACTCGTCGGTGTCCGACAAGACCTGTCCAAACGGCCCACCAAAGGGGTGATTTCGCGCCGTCTTTCTAACTTCTGAGGCATAAACGGCTTCAGAAGAGGGGATCACACGGCCGATGAGCGAATTACAGCGCGCGAAGGGTGTCCGCGCTGAAAGAACTATGGCGAGCTACCGAAACCTGCGGCTTTGGACCGCGCGCGCACCGCGCGCGGTCTTGGCGTGCGCCGCCGGCTTCGCACTCACCGCAGTCCTCCTCGTCGCCGCCGCCCTGCTCCAGCCCACCCGGGTCGTCCCCGCGTTCGTCACCCACGAGCTCGGCGCGGCCCAGTCAAGCGCAAGGCAGCCCCAGTCGCTCGCCAGCTCGGGGCTCCATGCAACGGTCGGCAAGCAGGGCTTCACGGCCTCGGACGGCCGCTCGAAGTGGCTCGACCCTGACGAACGCCTCGGCACCCACCAAGGACTGGTCGTACTACGAGCACGGCGTCGCCAGGCAGACGTCGTTCGGCACCCAGACGATCACGATGACGCCGGGGAGCGTCGAGGAGTTCGACACGATCGTCGCCCACCACGGCGTCAAGACCTGGCAGTGGCATCTCGGCGTCGCCGAACCTCAACCCGTACTTGAGGCCTGACGGGAGCGTCGAGCTTCCGCAGCGGCGGCAAGCAGGTCGGCCTCCATGTCCTCCCGGCGCAGGTCTACGACGCCTCGGGCAATGCCGTTACACCCGCCGGCGCCCGCTGGTCGCTCCGCCGCGCGAAGGACGGCTGGCTGCTCGAGCTCTCCCTCGACGACACGACGCTCCCGCTGCCGTACACGATCGACCCGTCGGTCTCGGCGGTCACGTTCACCGGCTCGCCGCAGTCCGCCCTCGCCCGCTCGACCTGGACGGTCGGCTTCACGACGAGCTCGACCGGGACGCTCTCCGCCGGCTCGACGATCACCGTCGTCTTCAACAGCGGGCTTCACCGTTCCGGCCACGCCGGCCGTCACGCTCGGCCCTGCCTTCGCGAACTGCACCGCGGGCGCGACGGCGGCAGCGCAGGCGGTGACGGTCACCCTCTGCCGGCGGCTCGTGCGCCGTCGCGCCGAGCACCCCGGCCACCCTCCAGCTCGCCGGCCTGACGAACCCGGCCGCCGGCTCGCTCCTCGCCAACACGTTCAGCGTCAAGACGTCGGTCGACGCGACGAGCGCGGTCAACCCGGGCGCGGCCGTCGTGATCGCCGCGGCGACGACGCCGACCGCCGTCACCTTCGCCGCGACCACCCTCGCCGCCGCCGCGCGCGGGACCTGGACGGTCGGGTTCAGCTCGACCTCGACCGGCGCGCTCCGCGCGGGAGACACCGTCACCGTCGTGTTCCCGAACGCGACCTCGGTCTTCGTCGTCCCGGCCGCGCCGACGGTGCTCCTGACGAAGGGCTTCAACAACTGTTCCACGAACGCGGCCGGCGCCGGCCAGACGGTGACGATCACGCTCGCCGACAACGGCGGCACCTGCTCGCTCCCGAACAGCGCCGCCGCAACGCTGCAGATCCTCGGCGTCACCGCCGGTGCCGCCGGCTCTCCGGCCGCCGCCCTCTGGCAGGTCAAGACGAGCGCGGACACGACGGCCGCCAACCCTGCCGCCCCGCCCGTGATCGCCGCCGCGACCGCCCCGACCGCCGTCACGTTCAACGCGAACACGGTGGCCGCGAACGCCCGGGCGGTCTGGACGATCGGGTTCACCTCGAGCACGACCGGGTCGCTGCGCACGGGCGACACGATCACGGTCGTGTTCCCGAACGCGACCTCGGTCTTCGGCGTCCCGGCCGTGCCGGTCGTGATCCCGACGAAGGGCTTCAACAACTGTGCGCTGACCGCGACCGGAGCCACCCAGACCGTGACGATCACGCTCTCCGACAGCGGCGGCACCTGCTCGCTGCCGACGAGCACCGCCGCGATCTTCCAGATCGCGGGCATCGTCGCCGGCGCCGCAGGGACTCCGGCGGCCAACCTGTGGAAGCTCAGCACGAGCGCGGACACGACCGTCGGGAACCCCGGGGCGGGCGTCACGATCAACGCCGCCGGGACGCCGGCCGCGGTCACGTTCGCCGGTAGCACCCTCGCCGCCAACGCCCGCGCGACCTGGACGGTCGGCTTCACCGTCTCGGGCACGGGCAACCTGCGCACAGGCGACACGATCACCGTCGCCTTCCCGAACGCGACGTCGGTGTTCTCGGTGCCGGCGACCCCGACGATCATCCTGACGAGGGGATTCAACCGGTGCACGGCCACGGCCACGGGCGCCGGGCAGACCGTCACGATCACGCTGGACGACTCGACCACGAACTGCGTGATCGCCAACGGAACCGTCCTCTCGTTCCAGATCGTGGGCGTCACCGCCGGCGCGGCCGGATCCCCGGCGGCGGCCCTCTGGAAGGTTAGCTCGAGCAACGACACGCTGGCGGCGAACCCGGCCGCCCCGCCCGTGATCAGCGCCGCGACCGCGCCGAGCGCCGTGACCTTCGCCTCCACGACCCTGGCGGCCACCGCGCGCGGGACCTGGACGGTGGGCTTCACCTCGAGCGCCTCCGGACAGCTGCGCGCCGGTGACACCGTCTCGATCGCGTTCCCGAACGCGACCTCGGTCTTCACCGTGCCCGCGACGCCGACCGTGCTGCTGACGAAGGGCTTCATCAACTGCGCGGTCACGAACGCCGCGACGGTCACCACCACCGTCACGTTCACCCTCGCCGACAGCGGCGGCACCTGCTCGATGCCGAGCAGCACCGCGGCCACCGTTCAGATCCCGGGGATCACGAGCGGCGCCGCGGGCACGCCCGCCGTCACGAGCTGGCAGGTCAAGACGAGCGTCGACAACACCTTCACGAGCGTCGGCGCCTCCCCCGTGATCGCGGCCGCAAGCGTCCCGAGCGCGGTCACCTTCTCCGCGACGACGCTCGCCGCCAGCGCCCGCGCGATCTGGACCGTGGGCTTCACCACGAGCGGCTCGGGAGCTCTTCGCGCGGGTGACACCGTCTCGATCGCGTTCCCGAACGCGACCTCGGTCTTCACCGTCCCGGCGAGCCCGACCGTGCTCCTCACGAAGGGCTTCTACAACTGTGCTGTCACAAACGCCGCCACGGTCACCACCACCGTCACCTTCACGCTCGCGGACAGCGGCGGGATCTGCTCGGTGCCCAACACGACCGCCGTCAAGGTTCAGATCCCGGGGATCAAGAGCGGGCTCGCCGGCTCGCCCGCAGCCGCGAACTGGCAGGTCAAGACGAGCGTCGACAACACCTTCACCAGCGTCGGCGCCGCCCCGACGATCAGCGCGCAGACGCAGCCTGTGAACACCGTCACGTTCTCGGCACCGACCCTGGCGGCCAACGCCCGCGCGCCCTGGACGATCGGCTTCACCCCGAGCGCGACCGGCGCGCTGCGCGACGGCGACACGATCTCGATCGTGTTCCCGAACGCGACCTCGGTCTTCACCATTCCCGCCAGCCCGACGGTGCTCCTGACGAGCGGCTTCACGAACTGCTCGGTCGGCAACGCCGCGACGGTCGGCACCACCGTCACGGTCACGCTCGCCGACAACGGCGGCACCTGCTCGCTGCCGAACTCGACCCCGGCCACGGTCCAGGTGCTCGGCGTGACGAGCGGCGCCGCCGGCTCGCCCACCAACTCGCTGTGGACGCTCGCGACGAGCGTGGACAGCAACACCCGCTGGGTCCTCGCCGCGCCGGTGATCGGCGCCGCGACCGCACCGACCGCGGTCACGTTCACCTCGACGACGCTCGCCGCGAACGCGCGCGCGACCTGGAATGTCGGTTTCACTCCCTCGGGCACCGGCGCCCTTCGCACCGGCGACAAGATCACGGTTGTCTTCCCGAACGCGACATCGGTCTTCAGCGTGCCGGCGACGCCGACGGTCCTGCTCACGAACGGCTTCAACAACTGCTCGGCGACCGCGACGGGCGCCTCGCAGACCGTGACCATCACCCTCGCCGACAACGGCGGCACCTGCGCCCTCTCGAACAGCGAGCCCGCGACGCTCCAGATCCTCGGCGTCACGAGCGGCGCCGCCGGCACGCCCGCCGCGACGCTCTGGAAGGTCAGCACGAGCGCCGACGCGACGGTCGCCAACCCCGCGGCGATCACGATCAGCGCTGCGACCGCCCCGAGCGCAGTGACGGTCGGCGCGACGACGCTGGTCGCGAGCCGCGTCGCGAGCTGGACGACGAACTTCACGACGAGCTCGACCGGCTCGCTCCAGACCGGCGACTCGATCGTGGTCACCTTCTCGGGCGGCTTCAACACGGCGACCGCGACGGGCGTCACGCTGCTGAGCGGCTTCAGCAACTGCTCGGCCGCCGTCAACGGAGTCGGCATCGTCGCGACGGTGACGCTCGCCGACAACGGCGGCACCTGCGCCGTAGGAGACAGCGCGGCCGCGTCGTTCTCGATCGACGGCATCACGAACACGGCCAGCACGGGCTCGTCGACCGAGTCGGTCAAGACGAGCGCCGACACGACGGCGACGAACGCGGCGCCGGTCACCATCGCCGGTGTCGGTACGCCGACCGCGGTCACGGTGAGCGCGACGACTCTGGTCTCTTACGCGCGCACGAAGTGGACGGTCAACTTCACCCCGACCGCGACCGGCGCGCTGTACGACGGCGACCACATCACGGTCACCTTCACGCCGGGCTTCTCGGTGCCGGCCACGCCGACGATCACGCTCGTCGCCGGTTTCACGAACTGCACGGCCACCGCGACGGGAGCCGGCGCCGTCGCGACGATCACGCTCGTCGACAACGGCGGCTCGTGCGCCCTGCCGCCGAGCACGCCGTCGTCCCTGATGATCGCAGGCGTCACGAACACCTCGCCGGGCGCCGCGGTGATGACGGTCAAGACGACCGCCGACACGACCGCCGGCAACGCCGGCTCGGTCACGATCCTCGCGGCTTCCGGCCCGCCCGCCGTCTCGTTCGCCGGCTCGCCCCAGACCGGTAGTGCCCGCTCGACCTGGACGGTCGGGTTCACGGCGACGAGCGCGCTCCTGAACGGCGACACGATCACCACGGTCTTCCCGAACGGCTTCTCGCTCCCGCCGACGCCGACTATCACTCTGACCGGCGCCGGGTACTCGAGCTGCTCGGCGACCGGCGCCGTCACCGGGAGCACGCTCACCGTGACGCTCGCCGGTGCCTCGTGTGCTCTCACCGCAGGCCAGTCCGGCGCGTTCACCGTCGCCGGCGTCGTCAACCCGCCTGCCGCCACGTTCACGAACACGACCTTCACCGTCCAGACGAGCGACGACACGACCGCGGCCAGCCCCGCCGGCAACGTCGTGATCGCGGCTGCCACGACTGCAACCGCGGTCAGCTTCGCCGGCACGCCGCAGACGGGCAGCGCGCGCTCGACCTGGGCGATCGGCTTCACGGCCAGCGCGACCGGCGCGCTCCGGGTCGGCGACACGATCACCGTCGGTCTCGCCGCCGGCTTCTCCGCTCCGCCGAGCCCGACGGTGACGCTCACCGGCGGCGGCTACACGAGCTGCGGCGCCACCGCGGCGACGAGCAACACGAACGGCTCGACGACCGGCCCGACGATCACGATCAAGCTGACGGGCGCCTCGTGCTCCCTAGCGAACAGCGGCAACGGCGCCTTCACGCTGACCGGGCTGATCAACCCGCCGGCCCAGTCGATCGCCGCCGCGAACCTGACGGTCGCCTCGAGCGCCGACACGACTCCGGCGATCCCGGGCGCCGCGGTCACGATCGCCGCCGCCACGACGCCGACGGCGGTCAGCTTCACCGGCTCGCCGCAGACGGCGCAGGCCCGGTCGACCTGGACGATCGGCTTCACGACGAGCGCGACCGGCGCGCTGCACGCGGGCGACACGATCACCGTCGGCTTCTCGGCCCGGTTCTCGATCCCGTTGAGCCCGGTGATCACCCTGACGGGCGCGTACGCGAACTGCTCGGCCAGCGGGGTCGTGCTCAACACGAACTCGCAGGTCGGCAACAACGACGGCCCCAAGATCGTGATCACGCTCGCCAACAACGGCGGCAACTGCACCCTCGCCGGCGGCGCCTCGGGCGCGCTCACCATCGCCGGGATCATCAACGTGATCGCGACCACGATCACCAACACCAACCTCAACGTCCTCACGAGCACGGACCCGATTCAGGCGAGCCCCGCCGCGAACGTCACGATCGCGGCCGCCACCGCGCCGACCGCGGTGAGCTTCGCAGGGTCGCCGCAGACCGGCGGCGCGCGCTCGACCTGGACGGTCGGCTACACGGCGAGCGCGACGGGTGCGCTCAAGGACGGCGACGCCGTGATCATCGGGTTCTCGGCCGGCTTCTCGATCGAGGCGAACCCGACCATCACACTCGGCGGCGGCTACACGAACTGCTCGGCCACCGCCTCCACCAACGGCACGGCGGGCTCGGTCACCGGGCCGACGCTGACGGTCACGCTGGCGAACAACGGCGGCACGTGCGCCCTCGCCAACAGCGGCAACGGCTCACTGACGATCGCCGGCGTGGAGAACCCGCCGGCGCAGACGATCACCAACACCAGCTTGACGGTCTCGACCGGCGCGGACTACACCGCCGCGAGCCCGGCTGGGAACGTCACGATCGGCGCCGCCACGACGCCGACCGCCGTCACCTTCGCCGGCTCCCCGCAGACCGGCGTCGCGCGCTCGACCTGGACGATCGGCTTCACCTCGACCACGACCGGCGCCTTGAAGGTCGGCGACACGATCACGGTCGGCTTCGCAGCGGGCTTCTCGGTGCCGGCCACCCCGACCGTCACGCTGACCGGCGCCTACACGAACTGCTCGGCCACCGCCGTCACGACAAGCACCTCGGGCTCGACCACCGGGCCGACGGTGAAGATCACGCTCGCCAACAACGGCGGCAACTGCGCCCTAGCCAACAGCGCTTCAGGCGCGCTCAAGATCGCCGGGATCACGAACCCGCCGGCCCAGACGATCACGGCCGCGAACATGACGCTCGCCACGAGCGCCGACACCGTCGCCGGCGTTCCCGGAGCGAACGTCGTGATCGGCGCGGCGACCGCCCCGAGCGCCGTCACGTTCGCCGGCACGCCGCAGACGCAGGCCGCGCGGGCGAGCTGGGCGATCGGCTTCACCGCCAGCACGACCGGCGCGCTCAAGACCGGCGACACGATCGCGATCGGCTTCTCGACCGGCTTCTCGATCCCCGCCAACCCGACGATCACGCTCACGGGCGCGTACGCGAACTGCTCGGCGACGGCCGTCACGACCGCCACCACGACCGGCGCGACCGTCCTCGTCACGCTTGCAGACAACGCCGGCACCTGCGCCCTCGCCAACAGCGCCTCGGGTGCGCTCAAGATCGCCGGGATCACGAACCCGCCGGCCCAGACGATCACCGGCACGAACCTGACCGTCTCCACCAGCGCCGACACGAACACGGCGAGCCCCGCGAACGTCACGATCGCCGGGGCGACCGCCCCGACTGCCGTCACCTTCGCCGGCACGCCGCAGACCGCCAACGCACGGTCGACCTGGAGCGTCGGCTTCACCGCCAGCGCGAGCGGCGCCCTCAAGACCGGCGACGCGATCACGATCAACTTCGCGAGCGGCTTCTCGATCCCGGCGAACCCGGTGATCACGCTCACGGGCGCCTACGCGAACTGCTCGGCCACCGCCGTCACGACCGGGACGACCGTCGTGGTCACGCTCGCCGACAACGCCGGCACCTGCGCCCTGGCCAACAGCGCCAGCGGCGCGCTCAAGATCGCCGGGATTACGAACCCGCCGGCCGCGACCATCACCGGCTCGAACTTCACGGTCGTCACCACCGCGGACACTACGGCCGCGAGCCCGGCGAACGTCACGATCGCCGCGGCGACCTCCCCCACCGGGATCACCTTCACGGGCTCGCCGCAGACCGGGCTCGCGCTCTCGACCTGGACGGTCGGCCTCACGGCGAGCGCCACCGGCGCCCTCAAGGTCGGCGACACGATCACGATCAACTTCGCCAACGGCTTCTCGGTCCCGGCCAACCCGACGATCACGCTCACCGGGGCCGGCTACACGAGCTGCGCTGCGACCGCGGTCGCAACCGACACATCGGGCTCGTCGAGCGGCCCGACGGTCACGATCACGCTCACCGGCACCTCGTGCGCGCTCGCCAACAGCGGCGTGGGCACGCTGACGATCGCCGGGATCACGAACCCGCCGGCCGGGACCCTGACAGGCGCGAACTTCAGCGTTCTCACCAGCGCGGACACGAGCGCGGCCAGCCCCGCGAACGTCACGATCGCTGCGGCGACCGCACCGTCGGCCGTCACGGTCTCCGCCACGACGCGGTCTGCCCTCGCGACCGGCGTGACCTGGACGACCGCGTTCACGACGAGCGCGACCGGCAACCTCACGGCGGGCAACACGATCTCGATCACCTATCCGACTGGCTTCATCGTCCCTGCGACGCCGGCGATCACGCTGACCGGCGCCGGCTACACGAGCTGCACGGCGACCGGCGCGACGAACGGGCAGACCGTCACGGTCACTCTCGTCGGCGCCTCTTGCGCCCTCGCGACCGGCAGCGCCGGTGACCTCACGGTCGCGGGGATCATCAACCCGGCCGCCGCCACCTTCGTCAACACGTCGTTCACCGTCTCGACGAGCAAGGACGCCCAGGCCGGGAGCCCCGCGGCCAACATCGACATCTTCGGGCCGGCGACGGCGTTCACGCTCTCGCCCGCGACGGGGACGCCGGCGGCCGGCGCGGCGGACGCGCTCACGATCACCGCGGTGGACGCGGGCGGCCGCACCGTTGCGACGTACACGGGCGACCACAGCCTGACCTTCAGCGGCGCCAACAACTCGACCAACCCGGCGACGACGCCGGCGGTGACCGACAAGACCGCGGCCGCGGTCAACTTCGGCACGGCGACGACCATCACGTTCACGAACGGCGTCGGGTCGGCCGGCGGCTCGATGAAGCTCTACAAGGTCGAGAGCCCGACCGTCGCGGTCACGGACGGCACGCTGTCCGGCAACTCGTCGCTGACGGTCTCCTCGGCTGCCGCCTCGCGCCTCGTGCTCACGGGCTCGGCTGCCCAGACCGCGGGCAACGCACAGGCGCTCACCATCACCGCGACCGACCCGTACGGCAACACGGCCACGACCTACACCGGCGCGCACAGCCTCACCTTCAGCGGCGCCAACAGCTCGACCAACCCCGTTACGGCGCCGACGGTCACGAACAACGCCGCCGCGGCGATCGCGTTCGGCTCGCCGACGGCGATTACGTTCACGAACGGCGTCGCGACCACCGGCGGCTCGATGAAGCTCTACAAGGCCGAGAGCGCGACCGTCTCCGCCACCGACGGCACGATCTCGAGCGCGGGCGCCGACCGCCTCCCGGTCACCGTCAGCGCTGCCGCGGCTTCGCATCTTCAGGTCACGGCTGTCCCCGGCGCCAACGTCACGGCCGCGACGAACTTCTCGGTCACGTTCACCTCGGAGGATGCGTACGGGAACCTCGCCAACGTCGTCGGGAACACGGCCGTGACGCTGAATCCGTCGGGCACCGGCACGATCTCGGGTAACAGCGGCACGATCACCGCCGGCACGAACTCGTTGACGCTCTCCACGATTCAGTACACCAAGGCGGAGGCGCTGACCCTGATCGCGCACCGCACGAGCGGCGACGCGCTGTCGGACTCGGCCTCGAGCGGGACGATCACGGTCGTTGCGGGCGCGTTCGCGAGGCTGCAGCTGCTGATGCCCGGCGAGACCGCCGCCCCGGGCACCGGCACCGGCAAGACCGGCGCACCGAGCGCCCAGACCGCCGGCACGAGCCTCAACGTCACCGTCAACGCGGTCGACGCGAACTGGAACGTCGTCAACACGGTCACCGACACCGCGGGGATCACCTCGACCGACGCCAACGCCGCCCTGCCCGCCAACGCCGCGCTCGTCGCAGGCACGAAGACGTTCGCCGTCACCGCGAAGACCGCAGGCACCGCGACGTTCACGTCGACCGACATCACCGACGGCTCCAAGACCGCCAACACGAGCCCGCCCACGACGATCAACGCGGGCGCGTTCGCGAAGCTGCAGATCCTGATGCCGGGCGAGACGGCGTCGCCCGGTAGCGCGTCGGGCAAGACCGGGTCGCCGTCGGCCCAGACCGCGGGCACCAGCTTCAACGTCACCGTCAACGCCGTCGACGCGAACTGGAACCCTGTCAACACGATCACGGACACCGCGGGCATTACGAGCTCGGACGCGAACGCCGCCCTGCCCGCAAACGCCGCGCTGGTCGCAGGCACCAAAACCTTCGCCGTCACAGCGAAGACCGCCGGCACCGCCACGTTCACCTCGACCGACATCACCGACGGCTCGAAGACCACCAACACAAGCCCGTCCACCACGATCAACGCCGGCGCCTTCGCGAAACTCCAGCTGCTGATGCCCGGCGAGACCGCAGCGCCCGGCACCGGCACCGGCAAGACCGGCGCACCGAGCGCCCAGACCGCCGGGACGAGCTTCAACGTCACCGTCAACGCCGTCGACGCGAACTGGAACGTCGTCAACACGGTCACCGACACCGCGGGCATCACGCTCGACCGACGCGAACGCCGCCCTGCCCGCGAACGCCGCGCTGGTCGCAGGCACCAAGACCTTCGCCGTCACAGCGAAGACCGCCGGCACCGCCACGTTCACCTCGACCGACATCACCGACGGCTCGAAGACCACCAACACAAGCCCGTCCACCACGATCAACGCCGGCGCCTTCGCGAAACTCCAGCTGCTGATGCCCGGCGAGACCGCAGCGCCCGGCACCGGCACCGGCAAGACCGGCGCACCCGAGCGCCCAGACCGCCGGGACGAGCTTCAACGTCACCGTCAACGCCGTCGACGCGAACTGGAACGTCGTCAACACGGTCACCGACACCGCCGGGATCACCTCGACCGACGCCAACGCCGCCCTGCCCGCCGAACGCCGCGCTGGTCGCAGGCACCAAGACCTTCGCCGTCACAGCGAAGACCGCCGGCACCGCCACGTTCACCTCGACCGACATCACCGACGGCTCGAAGACCACCAACACAAGCCCGTCCACCACGATCAACGCCGGCGCCTTCGCGAAGCTCCAGCTGCTGATGCCCGGCGAGACCGCGGCGCCCGGCAGCGGCACGGGCAAGACCGGCGCGCCGATCGGCCCAGACCGCCGGGCACGAGCTTCAACGTCACCGTCAACGCCGTCGACGCCAACTGGAACCTCGTCAGCTCCACCGACACCGTCGGCATCACCTCCAGTGACGCCAACGCGACGCTGCCCGCGAACGCTGCGCTCGTCGCCGGCACGAAGACCTTCGCCGTCACCGCGAAGACCGCCGGCAGCGCCACGTTCACCTCGACCGACATCACCGACGGCTCCAAGACCGCCAACACCAGCCCGTCCACCACGATCAACGCCGGCGCCTTCGCGAAGCTCCAGATGCTGATGCCCGGCGAGACCGCCGCCCCGGGCACCGGCACCGGCAAGACCGGCACGCCGACCGCCCAGACCGCCGGCACCAGCTTCAACGTCACCGTCAACGCCGTCGACGCCAACTGGAACCTCGTCAGCTCCACCGACACCGTCGGCATCACCAGCTCCGACGCCAACGCGACCCTGCCCGCGAACGCCGCGCTCGTCGCAGGGACGAAGACCTTCGCCGTCACCGCTCAAGACCGCCGGCAGCGCGACCTTCACCGTCGACCGACATCACGAACGGCGCCAAGACCGCCGAACACCAGCCCCGCCATCGACCGTCAACGCCGGCGCCTTCGCGAAGCTCCAGATCCTGATGCCCGGCGAGACCGCCGCGCCCGGGCACCGGCACCGGCAAGACCGGCACACCGAGCGCCCAGACCGCCGGCACGAGCCTTCAACGTCACCGTCAACGCGGTCGACGCCAACTGGAACGTCGTCAACACGGTCACCGACACCGTCGGGATCACCTCGACCGACGCCAACGCCACCCTGCCCGCCAACGCCGCGCTCGTCGCGGGCACGCAAGACGTTCGCCGTCACCGCCAAGACCGCCGGCACCGCGACGTTCACGTCGACCGACATCACCGACGGCTCCAAGACCGCCAACACGAGCCCGCGCCACGACGATCAACGCGGGCGCCTTCGCGAAGCTGCAGGTCCTGATGCCGGGCGAGACGGCGGCGCCCGGGCAGCGCCACGGGCAAGACCGGGACGCCCGACGGCCCAGACCGCGGGCACCAGCTTCAACGTCACCGTCAACGCGGTCGACGCGAACTGGAACCCTGTCAGCGCGACCGACACGGTCGCGCTGAGCACGAGTGACGCCAACGCCATCCGCGCCGATCCCGGCCGCCCTGGTCGCCGGCACGAAGACGTTCGCGATGGTGCTCATCACGGCCGGCTCCTCGACGGTCACCGCGACCGACCAGACCGACGGCACGAAGACCGCGAGCACGAGCCCCCCGACGACGGTCAACGCCGGCGCGTTCGCGAAGCTGCAGCTCCTGATGCCCGGCGAGACCGCGGCGCCCGGCACCGGCACCGGCAAGACCGGCGCGCCCGTCCGCTCAGACCGCGGGCACGAGCTTCAACGTCACCGTCAACGCCGTCGACGCGAACTGGAACCTGGTCAGCACGCACCGACACCGTCGGGATCACCTCGAGCGGACGCCAACGCCGACCCTGCCCGCCAACGCGGCGCTGGTCGCCGGCACCAAGACGTTCGCCGTGACCGCGAAGACCGCCGGCAGCGCGACCTTCACCGTCGACCGACATCACCAACGGCGCGAAGACGCGCCGAACACCAGCCCCGCCACGACCGTCAACGCGGGCGCCTTCGCGAAGCTGCAGATCCTGATGCCCGGCGAGACAGCCGCGCCCGGCACCGCCACCGGCAAGACCGGCGCACCGAGCGCCCAGACCGCCGGCACCAGCTTCAACGTCACCGTCAACGCCGTCGACGCCAACTGGAACCTCGTCACCGCCACCGACACCGTCGGCATCACCAGCTCCGACGCCAACGCGACTCTGCCCGCCAACGCCGCGCTCGTCGCGGGCACGAAGACGTTCTCGGTGACAGCGAAGACCGCGGGTACCGCGACGTTCACCTCGACCGACATCACCGACGGCTCGAAGACCGCCAACACGAGCCCGTCCACCACGATCAACGCCGGCGCCTTCGCGAAGCTCCAGCTGCTGATGCCGGGCGAGACCGCGTCGCCTGGTAGCGCATCGGGCAAGACCGGCTCGCCCTCGGCCCAGACCGCCGGCACCAGCTTCAACGTCACCGTCAACGCGGTCGACGCCAACTGGAACCTCGTCAGCGCCACCGACACCGCCGGGATCACCTCGAGCGACGCCAACGCCGCGCTGCCCGCGAACGCCGCGCTGGTCGCGGGCACCAAGACCTTCTCGGTCACCGCCAAGACCGCCGGCAGTGCCACCTTCACGGCGACCGACATCAGCGACGGCAGCAAGACGGCGAACACCAGCCCGGCGACGACGATCAACGCCGGCGCGTTCGCGAAGCTGCAGATCCTGATGCCCGGCGAGACCGCGGCGCCCGGTAGCGGCACGGGCAAGACCGGCTCGCCGTCGGCTCAGACCGCCGGCACCAGCTTCAACGTCACCGTGAACGCGGTCGACGCCAACTGGAACGTCGTCAATACGGTCACCGACACCGCCGGGATCACCTCGAGCGACGCCAACGCCGCGCTGCCCGCGAACGCCGCGCTGGTCGCGGGCACCAAGACCTTCTCGGTCACCGCCAAGACCGCCGGCAGTGCCACCTTCACGGCGACCGACATCAGCGACGGCAGCAAGACGGCGAACACCAGCCCGGCGACGACGATCAACGCCGGCGCGTTCGCGAAGCTGCAGATCCTGATGCCCGGCGAGACCGCGGCGCCCGGCAGCGGCACCGGGCAAGACCGGCTCGCCCTCGCGCTCAGACCGCGGGCACCAGCTTCAACGTCACCGTCAACGCCGTCGACGCCAACTGGAACCCGGTCAGCGCCACCGACACCGTCGGAATCACGTCCTCGGACGGGAACGCGACGCTGCCCGGCAACGCCGCCCTGGTCGCCGGCACCAAGACGTTCGCAGTGACGGCAAAGACCGCCGGCAGCGCAACCTTCACGGCGACCGACATCAGCGACGGCTCCAAGACCGCGAGCACCAGCCCGGCGACGACGATCAACGCCGGCGCGTTCGCGAAGCTGCAGATCCTGATGCCGGGCGAGACCGCGGCCCCCGGCACCGCTTCGGGCAAGACCGGCTCGCCGTCGGCTCAGACCGCGGGCACCAGCTTCAACGTCACCGTCAACGCGGTCGACGCCAACTGGAACGTCGTCAACACGGTCACCGACACCGCCGGGATCACCTCGAGCGACGCCAACGCCGGCCTGCCCGGCAACGCCGCGCTCGTCGCCGGCACCAAGACCTTCTCGATCACTGCCAAGACCGCCGGCACGGCGACGTTCACCTCGACCGACATCACGGACGGCTCGAAGACCGCGAACACCAGCCCGGCGACGACGATCAACGCCGGCGCCTTCGCGAAGCTGCAGATCCTGATGCCGGGCGAGACCGCCGCCCCCGGCACCGGCACCGGCAAGACCGGCTCGCCCTCGGCTCAGACCGCGGGCACGAGCTTCAACGTCACCGTCAACGCCGTCGACGCCAACTGGAACCCGGTCAGCGCCACCGACACCGTCGGAATCACGTCGCTCGGACGCGAACGCGACGCTGCCCGGCAACGCCGCCCTGGTCGCGGGCACCAAGACGTTCGCAGTGACCGCCAAGACCGCCGGCAGCGCGACCTTCACCGCGACCGACATCACGGACGGCTCCAAGACCGCCAACACCAGCCCCGCCACCACGATCAACGCAGGCGCCTTTGCGAAGCTGCAGATCCTGATGCCCGGCGAGACCGCCTCGCCCGGGAGCGGCACCGGCAAGACCGGCTCGCCGAGCGCTCAGACCGCGGGCACCAGCTTCAACGTCACCGTCAACGCCGTCGACGCCAACTGGAACCCGGTCAGCGTGACCGACACCGTCGGCATCACCTCCAGCGACGCCAACGCCGCGCTGCCGGCGAACGCCGCGCTGGTCGCAGGGACGAAGACCTTCGCGGTCACCGCGAAGACTGCCGGCACGGCGACGTTCACCTCGACCGACATCACGGACGGCTCGAAGACCGCGAACACCAGCCCGGCGACGACGATCAACGCCGGCGCGTTCGCGAAGCTGCAGATCCTGATGCCCGGCGAGACCGCCGCCCCGGGCACCGGCACCGGCAAGACCGGCTCGCCGAGCGCTCAGACCGCCGGCACCAGCTTCAACGCCACCGTCAACGCCGTCGACGCCAACTGGAACCCGGTCAGCGTGACCGACACCGTCGGGATCACCAGCTCCGACGCGAACGCCGCTCTGCCGGCGAACGCCGCGCTCGTCGCCGGCACCAAGACGTTCGCAGTGACCGCGAAGACCGCGGGTAGCGCGACCTTCACCTCGACCGACATCACGGACGGCTCCAAGACCGCCAACACCAGCCCCGCCACCACGATCAACGCCGGTGCGTTCGCGAAGCTCCAGCTCCTGATGCCCGGCGAGACCGCCGCCCCCGGCACCGCTTCGGGCAAGACCGGCTCGCCCTCGGCCCAGACCGCCGGCACGAGCTTCAACGTGACCGTCAACGCGGTCGATGCGAGCTGGAACCCCGTCAGCGTGACCGACACCGTCGGCATCACAAGCTCGGATGCGAACGCCACCCTCCCGGCGAACGCTGCACTGGTCGCAGGCACGAAGACGTTCTCCGTGACGGCGAAGACCGCGGGTAGCGCGACGTTCACCTCGACCGACATCACCGACGGCAGCAAGACCGCCAACACCAGCCCCGCCACCACGATCAACGCGGGCGCGTTCTCGAAGCTGCAGATCCTGATGCCGGGCGAGACCGCCGCCCCCGGCACCGGCACCGGCAAGACCGGCTCGCCGAGCGCTCAGACCGCCGGCACCAGCTTCAACGTCACCGTCAACGCAGTCGACGCCAACTGGAACCCCGTCACCTCGGTCACCGACACCGCCGGGATCACCTCGAGCGACGCCAACGCCGGCCTGCCCGCCAATGCGGCCCTCGTCGCCGGCACCAAGACCTTCTCGGTCACTGCGAAGACCGCCGGCAGCGCAACGTTCACGGCGACCGACATCAGCGACGGCTCCAAGACCGCCAACACCAGCCCCGCCACCACCATCAACGCGGGCGCGTTCGCGAAGCTGCAGCTGCTGATGCCCGGCGAGACCGCCGCCCCCGGCACCGCTTCGGGCAAGACCGGCGCACCCTCCGCCCAGACCGCCGGCACCAGCTTCAACGTCACCGTCAACGCCGTCGACGCCAACTGGAACCCCGTCAGCTCGACCGACACCGTCGGGATCACGAGCTCCGACGGCGCCGCGACCCTGCCCTCCAACGCCGCGCTCGTCGCAGGCACCAAGACCTTCTCCGTCACCGCGAACACGGCAGGCACGGCGACGTTTACCTCGACCGACATCACCAACGGCGCCAAGACACCGAACACCAGCCCGTCCACCACGATCAACGCCGGCGCCGCCTCGACCGCGACCTCGACGATCAGCGCCGCGCCCGGCTCGATCACGGCGAACGGCAGCACGACCTCCACCGTCACCGTCCAGCTCAAGGACGCGCTCGGGAACAACGTCCCGGCCTCGGGCGGCACCGTCGCGCTCGGGACGACGAGCGGCTCGCTCGGTTCGGTCACCGACAACTCGGACGGCACCTACACCGCGACGCTGACCTCGGCGACGACGACCGGCACCGCCACGGTCACGGGCACGCTGAACTCCTCCGCGCTCGCGAGCTCGGCCTCCGTCACCTTCACCCCCGGCCCGGCCACGAGCCTCCAGGTCACGATCTCGAGCCCGCAGACGGCCGGCGTCGCCGCGAGCGCCACCGTGACCGCGAAGGACGCTCACGGCAACACCGCCACCGGCTACACCGGCACCGTCACGTTCTCGTCCACCGACGGCTCCGCCGTGCTCCCGGGCAACTACACCTTCCTGGCCGGCGACAACGGCTCGCACACCTTCGGCTCCGCTGTGACGCTGAAGACCGCCGGCGCGCAGACGGTGACGGCGACCGACACCGTCACCGGCTCGATCAACGGCACGAGCGGCTCGATCACCGTCAACCCGGCCGGCGCCGCGACGCTCCAGGTCACCCCGGCCGGGACGTCGCAGACCGCCGGCACCGCGTTCAACGTCACAGTGACGGCGAAGGACGCGTTCAACAACACGGCGACCGGGTACACCGGCACCGTCCACTTCATCTCGACCGACCCCGCGCCGACCCTGCCCGGCAACTACACCTTCGTCGGCGGCGACAGCGGCACGAAGACGTTCTCGGTCACGCTCAACACGACGGGCTCGCGCACCGTGACGGCGACGGACACGGTGACCGGCTCGATCAACGGCACGACCGCCGCGATCACCGTCAACGCGGGCGCCGCCTCGACCGCGACCTCGACGATCAGCGCCTCGCCCGGCTCGATCACGGCGAACGGCAGCTCGACCTCGACGATCACGGTTCAGCTGAAGGACGCGCTCGGCAACAACCTCGCAGGCTCGGGCGGCACGGTCACGCTCGGGACGACGGCCGGCTCGCTCGGTTCGGTCACGGACAACGCGAACGGCACCTACACCGCGACGCTGACCTCGTCGACGACGGCCGGCACCGCCACGATCACCGGCACACTCAACGCCTCGGCGCTGTCGAACTCGACCTCCGTCGCGTTCGTGGCCGGCCCCGCGACGAAGTACATCGTCACGTCGAGCTCCTACTCCCCGATCGCCGGCAGCGCGGTCACGATCACCGCGCAGCTCGCCGACGTCAACAACAACCCGGTCTCGACGAGCGGCCTGACCGTCACCTGGTCGAACACCGGCGCCGGCGGCAGCTTCGGCTCCGGCACCTCGACCACCAACGGCTCCGGCGTCGCCACGGTCAGCTTCACCACCTCGACGACCGCGGGCACCATCCACACCGTCAAGGGCGACGACGGGACGGACAACGGCACCACGAGCAACATCACGACCGTCCCGGCCGGCCCCGTGAAGTACATCGTCACCTCGAGCTCGTACTCCCCGGTCGCCGGCACAGCGGTCACGATCACCGCTCAGCTCGCCGACTCGAACAACAACCCGGTCACGACGAGCGGCCTCGTCGTCACCTGGTCGAAGACCGGCACCGGCGGCAACTTCTCGACCGGCACTTCGACCACCAACAGCTCGGGGATCGCGACGGTCACCTTCACGACGTCGACGACCGCGGGCACCGTCCACACCGTCACGGGCGACGACGGGACAGACAACGGCACCACGAGCAACATCACCACGGTGCCGGGCGCCGCGGCGACGCTGACGGTGAATGGGACTCCGGGCTCGGTCACTGCCGGGACGGCGGCTTCGGTCACGGTCACCGCCAAGGATGGGAACGGCAACGTCGCGACGGGTTATGTGGGGACGGTGCACTTCACCTCGACGGATGGCCCTGCCTCGTTGCCGGGTGACTACACCTTCGTGGCGGGCGACAACGGCGTCCACACGTTCTCGGGCGCCTATACGTTGAAGACGGTCGGCTCGCAGACGCTGACGGCGACCGACACGGTGACGGGCTCGATCACGGGGACCAGCGGCGGGATCACGGTCAACCCGGCCGCGGCGGCGACGCTGGTTGTCTCGGGCAACCCGGCCTCGGTCACCGCGGGCACCCCGGCAACGGTGACCGTGACCGCGCTTGATGCGTTCAACAACACCGCGACCGGCTACACCGGGATCGTCCACTTCAGCTCGAGCGACGCCGCCGCCGCGCTGCCCGCCAACTACACCTTCCTCGCGGGCGACAACGGCGTCCACACCTTCACAAATGGCGTGACTTTGAAGACCGTCGGCTCGCGCACCGTGACCGCGACCGACACCCTCACCGGCACGATCACCGGCACCAGCAGCGCCACCACCGTCACCCCCGCCGCCGCAGCGACGCTGCTCCTCAACGGCACCCCCGGCTCCGTCGTCGCCGGCACCAGCGCCAACGTCACGATCACCGCCAAGGACGCCTACAACAACACCGCAACCGGCTACACCGGCCAGGTCAACCTCACCTCAAGCGACCCCGCCGCCGGCCTGCCCGCCGACTACACCTTCGTCGCCGGCGACAACGGCGTCCACACCCTCGCCGCCACCCTCAAGACCGTCGGCTCCCGCACCCTCACCGCAACCGACACCGGCAACGGCACGATCAACGGCACCAGCGCAGGAATCACCGTCAACCCCGCCCCAGCAGCGACCCTCGACCTCACCACCTCCGGCTCCACCACCGCCGGCAACAGCCTCAACATCACGATCACCGCCCGCGACTCCTTCGGCAACATCGCAACCGGCTACACCGGCACCACCAACCTCACCAGCACAGACGCCGCCGCCACCCTCCCCGGCAACTACACCTTCACCGCCGGCGACAACGGCACCCACACCCTCGCCGCCACCCTCAAGACCACCGGCCCACAAACCGTCACCGCAACCGACACCATCACCGCCACGATCACCGGCACCACCCCCGCCATCACCGTCAACCCGGCCGCGGCGGCGACCCTCGTCGTCTCGGGCAACCCGGCCTCGATCACCGCGGGCACCGCGGCCACGGTCACGGTCACGGCACTCGACGCGTACAACAACGTCGCGACCGGCTACACCGGCACCGTCCACTTCACCTCGAGCGACGGCCCGGCCACCCTCCCGGCCAACTACACCTTCGTCGCCGGCGACAACGGCATCAAGACCTTCACAAACGGCGTCACGCTCAAGACGGTCGGCTAACGCACGCTCACCGCGACCGACACCGTCACGGGCTCGATCAACGGCACGAGCGGGACGACGACCGTCACACCCGCCGCCGCCAGCACCTTCACGGTCGCCTCGAGCGGCAGCCCGCAGACCGCCGGCGGCGGCTTCACCGTCACCGTCACCGCCCTCGACCCGTTCGGCAACATCGACACCAACTACGGCGGCACCGTCCACCTCACCAGCACCGACACCGGCGCCACACTCCCCGGCAACTACACCTTCACCGGCGGCGACGCAGGCAGCCACACCTTCCCCGTCACCCTCACCACCGCCGGCCCGCAAACCGTCACCGCGACCCAGGGCAGCCTCACCGGCACCACCGCCACGATCACCGTCGACCCCGCCACCGCAACCACCCTCACCGTCGACGGCACCCCCACCTCCCTCACCGCCGGCACCAGCGCCTCGGTCACCGTCACCGCCAAGGACGCCTACAACAACACCGCCACCGGCTACACCGGCCAGATCCACTTCACCTCAAACGACGGCGCAGCCAGCCTGCCCGCCGACTACACCTTCCTCGCCGGCGACAACGGAACGAAGACCTTCTCGACCACGCTCCGCACGGCGGGCTCACGCACCATCACAGCGAAGGACACCGTCACCGCGACGATCACCGGCACCAGCCCAACGATCACCGTGAACCCAGCCGCGGCGACGAGCCTCGCCCTCACCGGCACGCCCGCCTCCGTCACCGCCGGCACCGCGCGCTCGGTCACGGTCACCGCCGAGGACGCCTTCGGCAACGTCGCCACGGGCTACACCGGCACGGTCGCGCTCACGTCCACCGACGGCGCCGCGAGCCTCCCGGGGAACCACACCTTCACCGGCGGCGACGCGGGCGTGTTCACCTTCTCGAACGCCTACACGCTGAAGACCGCCGGCTCACAGACCGTCACCGCGACCGACACCATCACCGGGTCGATCACCGGCACGAGCCCCGCGATCACCGTCAACGCCGCCGCCGTCAGCGGCTCGGCGTCGACCGCCACCGCGAGCCCGAGCTCCGTTCCCGCGGACGGCTCCACCACCTCGACGATCACCGTCACCCTCACCGACGCCTTCGGGAACCCGGTCGCCGGCAAGTCCGTCTCGCTCGCGCAGACCGGGTCCTCGACGATCTCGTCCCCGAGCGGCCCGTCGACCGCCGGCGGCGTCGTCACCTTCACGGTCAAGAACACCACCGCTGAGACCGTCACGTACACGGCGACGGACACGACCGATTCCGTCACGCTCACCCAGACGCCGACCGTCGCGTTCGCGCTGGGCAGCCTCGACCACATCGTGATCAGCCCGTCGAGCTCGACGGTCTCGGCCGGCGTGAGCCAGAGCTACACCGTCGAGGCGTTCGACGCGTTCAACAACTCGCTCGGCGACGTCACCGCCGGCTCGAGCTTCGGGATCACGCCGAACGGCTCGTGCACCGGCGCCTCGTGCTCGGCAACGGTGATCGGCGCGCACACGGTGACCGCGACCTACGCGGGCAAGACCGACACCTCGGCGCTCACGGTCGTCTCGGCCCCCGCTGACCCGTCCGCCTCGACGATCTCGGCGTCGCCGGGCTCGATCACGGCGAACGGGAGCTCGACCTCGACGGTCACCGTGCAGCTGAAGGACATCTTCGGGAACAACCGCGGCAGCGGCGGCAACACCGTCACGCTCTCCACCACGAGCGGCTCGCTCTCGGCCGTGACCGACAACGGCGACGGCACCTACACGGCGACGCTGACGTCCGCGACCTCGGTCGGCACCGCCACGATCACCGGCAATCTGGACGCCGTCGCGATCGTGAGCACGGCGACCGTCGACTTCACGCCGGGCACCGCGACCCACTACGCCGTCACCGGCGCCGCCTCGGCGACCGCCGGCGTCGCAACGAGCGTCACCGTGACGGCGAAGGACGCGTTCAACAACACGGCCACCGGCTACCTCGGCAGCGTCCACTTCACGAGCTCCGACGGCGGCGCGACGCTGCCCGGCAACTACGCGTTCCTCGCCGGCGACGCGGGCTCGCACACCTTCTCGGCGACGCTCACGACCGCGGGCGCCCAGACGGTGACCGCGACCGACACAGTTACAAGCTCGACTGCCGGCTCGCACGGGATCACGGTCGACCCGGCCGCGGCGGCGTCGTTCACCCTCACCCCCGCCGGTGGGCCGCAGACCGCAGGTACCGCGTTCAACGTCACCGTCACCGCCAAGGACGCGTTCGGGAACGTGGCGACGGGCTACGCCGGCACCGTGCACTTCACCACCACCGACGGCGCGGCGACGCCTCCGGCCGACTACACCTTCACCGGCGGCGACTCCGGGGTCCACACCTTCCCGGTCACGCTGAAGACTGCCGGCTCGCAGACGCTCACGGCGACCCAGGGCGCCGTCACCGGCACGACGCCGTCGATCACCGTCAACCCGGGCGCCGTCACCGGCTTCGCGCTCACAGGCGCCCCGGCCACCGTCGTCTCGGGCGTGCCCGCGAGCGTCGTCGTCACGGCGAAGGACGCCTTTGCGAACACCGTCACCGGCTACACCGGCACCGTCCACTTCTCGAGCAACGACGGGGCCGCCACACTGCCGGGCGACTACACGTTCACCGGCGGCGACGCGGGCGCGCACACGTTCACGAACGCCTACACGCTGTTCACCGCCGGCGCCCGGAGCATCACCACGGCCGACACGATCACCCCGGCGATCGCCGGCACGGCATTCATCAACGTCACCCCTGGCGCCGCCTCGGGCGCGAACTCGACGATCGCGGCCGCCCCGGTCTCGATCCTGGCGAACGGCGTCACGACCTCGACGATCACCGTCCAGCTCAAGGACGTGACCGGGAACGACCTCGTCGCAGGCGGCAACGCGGTCGCGCTCTCGGCGACGAACGGCGGCACGATCGGCCCGGTCACCGACAACGGTGACGGCACCTACACGGCGACGCTGACCTCCTCCACGACCGCCGGCGTCTCCTCGATCAGCGGCACCGTCGACCTCTCGCCGATCGCGATCGGGACGACCGTCACGTTCCACCCGGGCCCCGCCGCGACCTTCGCCGTCACCGGCCCCGCCACGGCGAACGCGGGCACGGCCGGCACCTACACCGTCACCGCCGAGGACGCCTTCGGCAACACGGCCACGGGCTACCTCGGCACCGTCCACTTTACGAGCTCCGACTCGCAGGCCTCGCTGCCCGCCAACTACACCTTCACCGCCGGCAACGCGGGCGTGAAGACGTTCTCGGTGACGCTGAAGACGGCCGGGAACCAGACCGTGACCGCAACCGACACCGTCACCGCCACGATCACCGGCACGAGCTCCGCCACCGCCGTCACGGGCCTCGGCGTCGACGCGAGCGCCTCGATCGTCACCGCGAGCCCGTCCACCCAGCTCGCGGACGGCACGCACACCGCCACCGTCAGCGTCACGCTCCAGGATCAGTACGGGAACCCGGTCGCGGGCAAGTCCGTCGCGGTCGTCGCCACGGGCAGCGCGACGCTCTCCTCCGGCGGCACCGGGACGAGCGACGCGGCCGGCGTGGCCACCTTCACCACGACCGACACGACCCCGGAGACCGTCACCTACAGCGCCACCGGCGACAGCATCGCGCTGAGCCAGCAGCCGAGCGTGGTCTTCTCCACCGGTGTCCTCGACCACATCAAGATCACCCCGTCGAGCTCCTCGATCAGCGCCGACGGCGGAAGCCAGGCCTACACGGTCACGGGCTACGACGCGACGAACCACTCGCTCGGCGACCTGACCGGCTCGTCGACCTTCACGATCACGCCCGACGGCTCGTGCGTGAACGCGACCGCGACCTGCAGCGCGATCGTGACCGGCGCCCACACCGTCACCGCCCACAACTCGGGCTTCACCGACACCGCGACGCTCACCGTCAACGCCGGCGCGCCGAGCACGTCGACCTCCACGATGAGCGCCAGCCCGGCGTCGGTGATCGCCGACAACACGACCTCGACGATCACCGTCCGCCTGAAGGACGCGGAGGGCAACGACATCCCGACCTCGGGCGGCACCGTCGCGCTCGCCTCGTCGCTCGCCGGCAGCGTCGTCTCGGCGGTCACCGACAACGGCGACGGCACCTACACGGCGACCGTGAAGTCCACCGTCGCCGGCGCGACGACGATCACGGGCACGCTCAACGCCGCCGCCCTCGCGGCCACGACCGGCGTCACCTTCGTGCCGGGCCCGGCGACCCACTTCGTCGCCACCGCCCCCGCCTCCGCCACCGCAGGCACCCCGGTGACCGTCTCCGTGACAGCGAAGGACGCCTTCAACAACACCGCGACCGGCTACCTCGGCACCGTCCACTTCACGAGCACCGACGGCTCGGCGACGCTGCCCGCGAACTACGGCTTCGTGAGCGGCGACAACGGCGTGAAGACCTTCCCGGTCACCTTCAAGACGGCCGCCTCGGAGACCGTGACCGCCACCGACACCCTCACGGGGACGATCAACGGCACCACCGGCTCGGTCGGCGTCAACCCGGGCCCGGTCAGCGGGACCGTCTCGACGATGACGGCGAGCCCGGCCTCCGTGCCCGCGGACGACTCGACCACCTCGTCGGTCACCGTCACCCTCAAGGACGCCTTCGGCAACCTCGTCCCGGGCAAGACCGTCACCCTGGGCGCCGGCGCCGGCAGCTCCCATCCGATTCCGCAGTCGGGCGCGACGAACGGCAGCGGGGCGGTGAGCTTCGCCGTCCAGGACAACACGGTCGAGAACGTCGTCTACAACGCGGTCGACACCTCCGACGCGCTGCCGCTCACCGCAACCGCGACGGTCGACTTCACCGCCGGCCCGATCGCGTCGATCACGCTGAACCCGGCCAACGCGACGGTCGCAGCCGGCATCGGCCAGACCTACCACGTCCGCGGCTACGACGCCTTCGGCCACGACCTCGGCGACGTCACCGGCTCCTCGACGCTCACCGTCACGGGCGGCAGCTGCGTCGGCGCCACCTGCTCGGCGAACGTCGCCGGCACGCACACCGTCCAGGCGACCGACGGCGCCCTCACAGCGTTCGCGAACCTGAACGTGACGCCCGGCCCGGCCTCGCCCGCCGCCTCGACGATCACCGCGTCGCCGACGACGCTCACCGCCGACGGCGTCTCGACCTCGACGATCACCGTCCAGCTCAAGGATCAGTACTTCAACAACCTCACCGCGGGCGCGGGCGTCGTCGCCCTCACCGCCACGGGCAGCGCGACGCTCTCCACGAACCCGGCCCACGACAACGGCGACGGCACCTACACCGCGACGCTGACCGCGCCGAGCACGCCCGGCACCTCGACCGTCACCGGCAAGCTCGGCCTCGTCGCGATCGGCGGCAGCGCCCTCGTCACCTTCGGCGCCGTCCCGCCGGGCCCGGCCTCCGGTGCGAACTCGACGATCACGGCCTCGCCGGGCACGATCGTCGCCGACGGCACCTCGACCTCGATCGTCACCGTCCACCTGAAGGACGCCTCCGGGATCCCGCTCACGAGCGGCGGCGACGACGTCGAGCTCTCGGCCAGCAACGGCACGCTCGCCCCGGCCGCGCCGCTGAAGGCGACCGACAACGGCGACGGCACCTACACCGCGACGCTGACCTCGCCCGTCTCGGCCGGCAGCGCCAGTATCACCGGCACCGTCAACACCCAGACGATCGGCCACACCGCCACCGTCAGCTTCAGCGCGGGCCCGCCCGGCGCAGCCGACCCGACGACCTCGACGATCACCCCGTCGCTCGGCACGATCGTCGGCAACGGCACCTCGACGTCGATCATCACCGTCCAGCTCAAGGACGCCTCCGGCACCAACCTGACAACGGGCGGTCACACGGTCCACCTCTCGACGACCAGCGGCACGATCGCGCCCGACCCGGCCACGGACAACGGCGACGGCACCTACACGGCGACGCTGACCTCGTCCGTGGGCGCCGGCGCCGCCAACATCACCGGCACGCTCGACGGCACGGCGATGACCAACCCCGCCACCGTAACCTTCACGGCGCCGGGCGCCGCGCCGTCGCTGCTGACCGCAACCGTGACCGGCCAGACCCTCGTGCTCACCTACGACCAGCCGCTCGACGCGACCTCCACGCCGGCGCCCAGCGACTACTCCTTGCTCCAGAACGGGGCGTCGCAGGCTACGCCGACCGGTGTCGTCGTCGCCGGCTCGACGGTCACGATCTCGCTCGCGGCATTCGTCAACCCGGGCGACATCGCCCAGCTCACCTACACGGGCACGGCGGTGAAGAACCTCGCGGGCCAGTCGGCGGCTACGCTCACCAACGCGCCGGTGATCGTCGGCGGCACCGGGCCGACACCGCCGAGCGGCCCGCTCACCTGCGTCCGCCCGCTGCTGATCAACTCGGACGGCACCGCGTGCGTGCCGCCGCCGCCCCCGCCGCCCCCGATCGCGTTCCTCGGCGCCAGCCCGGCCGACGGCTCGATCCTCGGCTCGGTCGGCTCGATCACGCTGACGGCCAACCACAACGCCAGCTGGTACGGAATCACGGTCACCCGCGACGGCGGCGGCTCGCAGAGCCTCGCCTCCGGCGCCGGCGCCTCGTACACCGCGTCGTTCTCGGCGACCGCGGCCGGCTCGTACACGATCACGGCGACGATGGACGACGGCTTCAACCCGGCACAGCAGGTCTCGTCCCACTTCACGATCGTCGCCTCGGGCCTGCCCGGAGTCGGCGTCGGGGACACGCGCGGCAGCGTCAACGCCGGCGACGGGATCGGCAGCGCGAGCTGGCCGGCAGGGACGTTCTCCGATCCGGTGATCGTCCGCATGGACATCGTCGGGAGCACCGGCGCCGCACCCGCGCCGCCCGGCAGCCTCGACTACCAGGTCACCGCGACGCGCCTCCGCGACGGCTCGCGCGTCCACATCCTCGGCGGCGTCCTCGACGTCCAGTTCAAGAACGCGCCGCCGGTCGCGACCCCGTCGACCTCCGAGGACGGGATCACGTGGCGGACGGTGCCGACCCTGCCTGCGCTCAGCCTGCCGGACAACCAGCCGGACGGCGCCTTCCGCGACGCGAGCAACACGATGCACATCCTCACGCACCACCTGACCTACTTCGCGCTCTTCGTGCCCGCGGCGGACAAGCTCGCCTTCCAGGTCGTCGGCACCGTGCGCTACACCTGGGGAGTCGACAAGTACGTCGGCGCCCGGATCTCGCTCACGCAGGCCGCCGTGGTCACCGGGAGGCTCTACAACCAGCAGGGCAAGAAGCTGAAGACCTGGGTGCGCCCCGCCAAGGCCGGCAACTCGATCCTCAAGCTCAAGCTGCCGCAGACCGCACGCAAGCCGGGCATGTACAAGATCACGTTCGTCGCCCGCGCCAAGGCCTCGACCGCGATGCAGTCGATCCGGGTGCGCGTGCTGCCGACCCTGAAGCTGGGGACGTTCCGCAAGACGCAGGCGCGTTCCGTCGTCGTCTCGGCTCCCGGCGGGAACGCGATCGCGGCGAGGCTCCACGGCCTGCAGACGAGTGTCGTCTCCGGCGGTGCGGACGACGCCTTCCGCGCGATGGCGGACGCCGGCCGCAACGTGGTCGTGATCGTGATCGACGCCGACCAGGCCGGGCTCCCGGCGATCCGCGACCTCCACACGGTCTTCCCCGACGTGCGCATCGTCGCCCTTTCGGGCGACCCGTCACTCCTCTCGCACGCGGTGCCGGCCGGCGCCTCGGTCGCGCTGTCCAGCTCGAGCTCGGCCGCGACCGTCGCGAAGACCGTCGCGCGGCTCGCGGCTCGCTAGAGGGTTGATGCGAAATTCGGCCGCCGGCGGGGGCGCTTCAGACCAAGCCGGGCAGTGCGGGCGGTCGTGGCGCGTAGCAGCGCTACGCGGCGCGGCCGAACGTGCTGATCCGACGCCGTGTCCGGGGCGTCATCCGGCACGGCCGCATTTCGCGTCAGGCCTCGCTAGCCGCCGGGCTTCCAGAGCGGCTCCTCGCCGCCCGCGTTCGCGGCGCGCGCGAGGATGAAGAGCAGGTCGGAGAGCCGGTTCAGGTACGCGAGCGCGGCCGGGTTCACGCCGGTCTCCTGCTCCGCGCGCAGCGCCTCGCGCTCGGCCCGCCGGCAGATCGTGCGCGCCACGTGCAGCTGCGTCGCGGCAATGCTGCCGCCGGGGAGCACGAAGCTCTTGAGCTCCGGGAGCTCGGCGTTGAAGCCGTCGCAGAGCAGCTCGAGCGCGGCGACCTGCTCGTCGCTCACGCGAAGCCGGTCCGGGACGCCCGACGGCACCGAGAGGTCGGCGCCGAGATCGAAGAGCTCGTTCTGGATCCGGCGAAGCGGCGCCTGAAACGGCTCCGGGCACCCCACCGCCAGCACGACGCCGAGCTGGGAGTTGAGCTCGTCGACGGCCCCGTACGCGCCGATCCGCGGGTCGAGCTTCGACACGCGCGACCCGTCGCCTAGGTGCGTCTCGCCCTCGTCACCGGCGCGGGTGTAGATCCGCGTCAGCCGCACGGGCTCGTCGCGCTCGCGGGGGCTCATCGCAAGAGCTCCCGCGCGATCACGATCCGCTGCACCTCGCTCGTGCCCTCGTAGATCTCGGTGATCTTCGCGTCACGGTAGTAGCGCTCGACCGGGAATTCCTTCGTGTAGCCGTACCCGCCGAGGATCTGGATCGCCTCGGCCGTCTGGCGCCGCGCCATCTCCGAGGCGTACAGCTTCGCCTTCGCGCCCTCCGCGGTGTGCGGGAGGCCCTCCTGCTTGAGCCATGCCGCGCGGTAGACGAGAAGGCGCGCCGCGTCGAGCTCGGTCGCCATGTCGGCGAGCTTCCACTGGATCGCCTGGAACTCCGAGATCCGCTTGCCGAACTGCTGCCGCTCGAGCGCGTAGGCGCGCGCCGACTCGTACGCGGCCTGTGCGATCCCGACCGCCTGCGCCGCGATCCCGATCCGGCCGCCGTCGAGCGTCGTCATCGCGACCGCAAAGCCCTTGTTCGGCTCGTGGAGCAGCCGGTCGGGCCCGACCCATGCGTCGGCGAGCACGAGGTCGGCGGTCGAGGACGAGTTGAGACCGAGTTTCTCCTCCTCGCGCGTCACCTGAACGTGGTCGGCGTCGAGCAGGAAGGCCGAGACGCCGCGGGCGCTCGTCGACTCCGGGTCGGTGCGCGCGAAGAGGAGGAACGTGCCCGCGTAGGAGCCGTTCGTGATCCACTGCTTCGAGCCGCTGAGCCGCCAGCCGTCGCCGTCCGCCGTCGCCGCGGTGCGCAGCGCGCCGGCGTCCGAGCCGGAGCCGGGCTCGGTGAGCGCAAACGCGCCGATCGTCTCGCCGCGCGCGAGGGCCGGCACGAAGCGGGCGCGCTGCTCCTCGGTGCCGAACGCGAGGATCGGCAGCGTCGCGGCGCTCGTGTGCACCGCAACGGTGACACCCACCCCGGCGTCGGCGCGCGAGAGCTCCTCGAGCACGAGGATGTACGAGAGGAAGTCGGCCCCCGCGCCGCCGTACTCCTCGGGCACGCAGACGCCCATCAGGCCGAGCGCACCGAGCTTCGAGAACAGCTCGACGGGGAAGCGGTGCTCGCGGTCCCACGCGGCCGCATTGGGGACGATCTCCGCCTCGGCGACCTCGCGTGCGAGCGCCTGGATCTCGCGTTGGTCCTCGCTGAGCGAGAAGTCCATCGCGCGGACGGTACTAGATTGCGTCCGTCCCTTCGGGGTGCGAGGCGTCCGTGAACTCGCGGAACTCGCCGGTGACGTAGTAGTACGTCTGCTCGCCGATGTCGACGGCGTGATCGCCGATCCTCTCGAAGCAGCGGGAGACGACGATCATCCACAGCCCCCACTCCCGCAGCGCCGGGTCGTTGCCGATCTGGAGCACGTTGCCGACGATGCGCCTGTTGGCGTTGTCGATCAGCTCGTCGAGGTCGACCAGCCGCTCGGCGCCGTCGAGGTCGCGGCTCAGGAACGAGGCGAGCGCGATGCGGATCATCTCCTCGGCGCGCGAGCCGATCTCCTCGAAGCCGGCGAGCAACTCCTCGTGGGGCGGCAGGTCCGCGCTCAGCTTGGTCATCTTCGCGATCGTCACGCAGTAGTCGCGCCATCCGCTCGAGGTGGAGGTTCACGTGCAGCATCGCGAGCACGTGGCGGAGATCGACCGCGACCGGCGTCTGGCGCGCGAGCAGCGTGTGGACGCCCTCCTGCAGCTCGGAATACACGCGGTCGACGTCGTCGTCGAAGGCGATCACCTCGTCGGCGAGCTCGACGTCGCGCTCGGCGAGGGCGTTGATGCAGCCGCGCAGCGAGCGGAGCACGAGCTCGCCCTCCAGGCTGAGCGACTCCTCCAGCTGCTCGATTCCCTCCTGCAATGAGATGCTCATGGCCGGTGATTCTCGCACAACCTCTGGCGCAACACCGCATCCCGAGAGCCGTCTCGACGCCCGTTAACCAGCCTGTCACCTGAACGTCACGAAACTCCAACCCGGCGCGCGCGCGCCGCAAAGGACACTGTCCCGAGACTCTTGGAGACGACTAGGATCCCTGCCGTGAACGAGCCCCAGACGAAAGCAGAGAACAAGCTCGCCGAGATCGCGTTGGCAAACGCAGGCCCGGACGCGGGCATCCCGCACGAGGTCGTCTACGACCTCAAGGACGTGTCCGTGAGCTACGGCGGCGTGACGGCGGTCGGGGGCGTCAACCTCGGCGTGCGCGAGAAGGAGGTCACCGCGCTGATCGGCCCGTCAGGCTGCGGCAAGACGACGATCCTGCGCAGCCTGAACAGGATGAACGACCTGATCCCCTCGGCCAAGGTACACGGCGAGTTGCTCTTCCACGGCGAGGACATCAACAGCGCCGGGGTCGACGCGGTGGAGCTCAGGCGGCGGATCGGGATGGTGTTCCAGAAGCCGAACCCGTTCCCGAAGTCGATCTACGACAACATCGCCTTCGCGCTCCGGATCCACGGGATGAAGGACGACCTCGACGGCCGCGTCGAGCGCGCCCTCCAGCAGGCGGCGCTCTGGGACGAGGTCAAGAGCCGGCTGAAGAAGACGGCGCTCGGCCTCTCTGGCGGCCAGCAGCAGCGCCTCTGCATCGCCCGTGCGATCGCGGTCGAGCCCGACGTGATCCTGATGGACGAGCCGGCCTCCGCGCTCGACCCGGTCTCGACCTCACGCATCGAGGACCTGATGCACGACCTCAAGAACGAGTACACGATCGTGATCGTCACCCACAACATGCAGCAGGCGGCACGCATCGCCGACATGACCGCGTTCTTCAGCGTCGAGAGCGCGAGCGACGACAGCGACCACCGCCAGGGCGTCCTCGTCGAGTACGACCAGACCGTCGAAGATCTTCACGAACCCGGCCGATCAGCGCACCGAGGACTACGTCACCGGACGCTTCGGCTAGCTAGCCGCCGCTCGCCTGTGGCGGGGGCCAGGTCGAAGCGCTGACGACGCCGGGTAGCGCCTTCTCGAAGAGCCGGGCGAGGCGGTCAAGCTCGGGATTTGTGAGTTGCTCCAGGTACAGCTCGCGCACCGTGGCGTGGTGGACGACCTGCGCGCGTCGGAGCGCCTCGAGCCCGGGTCGTGTCAGCGCGGCGAAGGCGGCGCGTCCGTCTGCCGGGTCGGGTTCGCGGCGAACGAGGCCCTGTTTCTCGAGGCGGACGACGACCCGGGTGATCCCGCTCGGCGTGAGCATCCGTTGCGCGCCGAGGTCGCTCATGCGCAATCTCAGACCTGGCGCGGTGACAAGCGTGATCAGGACGCCGTAGTCGGCGAGCGAGATCAGACCGTCGTGACGGAGGCGGCGGTCGATCTCGCGCATCACGGCCTCTCGGAGACGGATCAGCCCGCGCCACGCGTCGAACTCCTCCGGTCTGAAGGCCTTCGGCTCCGGCAACTCCTCCAGCCAGCGCTCCGCTTCATGGTAATTACTTGACACAGTGAACTAAATCCTCCATGCTGTTACTTGTGTGTGTGAAGTATATCCAGAAGGGAGATGAGCGATGACAGCTCTTCAGACAAAGGTTCTGGCCCCAGGCGAAGGACTGCGACTCCAGTCCGGCCCGGGACGCGATCTCGTCTTCAAGGTCACCGGCGAGGACACGGGCGGCGCCTTCGACTACTTCATCGTCGAAGTCGCGCCAAGAGGCGGGCCGCCGCTCCATGTCCATCACAACCAGGAGGAGACGATTCACGTCCTCAAGGGCCGATACAAGATCCAGGTCGGCGACGAGACGTTCGAGTGCGTCGAGGGCGGTTTCGCCTACCTCCCGTCGGGCATCCCCCACGCGTTCCTCAACCTGACGGACGACCCCGGCGAGGTCGTCGTCGTCTACACCCCCGGTGGCGGCCACAGGTTCTACGAGGAGTTGGGCCCGCTGACGCGGAACGGGACGCCGGACCGCGCAGCCGTCGCGGCCGTCTTCGAGAGGCACGGGATGACGCTGCTCGGCCCGCCTCTGACCGCTGACTGAGCCGAAGCGCTCTAGCCGCCGCTCGCGCCGGTGCGGCGCTGGCGCCAGGCGAACAGCGAGCGCGCGGTGACGCTCAGGATCAGCACGAACAGCATCAGGAGGAGGGCCGCAGCCCACGCCTGCTGGTGGTCCTGCGGGCTCGGCGACTCCGAGTAGGTATAGATCGTGAGCGGCAGCGAGTTGAGCGGCTGGCTCGCGTTCCAGTTGACCGAGTTGGCCGCGATCGACGAGGTGAAGAGGAGCGGAGCGGTCTCGCCGGCGATGCGGGCGATCGCCAGGATCGTGCCGGTGATGATCCCGCCGATCGCCGCCGGCAGCACGATCGAGACGACGGTCCGCCAGCGGCTGACCCCGAGGCCGAGGCTCGCCTCGCGCAGCGAGCGAGGCACGAGCGCGAGCACCTCGGTCGTCGCGCGGGAGATCATCGGGATCATCATGATCGCCAGCGCGAACGAGCCGTAGAAGCCGCTCTGGCCGTGCCCGACGACGAGCAGGCCGAAGACGAAGATGCCGATCACGATCGCCGGGACGCCGTTCAGGATGTCGAGCGTGATCCTGATCGTGCGCGCGGAGCGCGGGCTCGAGAACTCCGAGACGTAGATCGCGACGAGCACGCCGAGCGGCACCGCGAGCAGCGTCGCCCAGAAGATGAGCACGATCGTGCCGACGATCGCGGGCGCGATCCCGCCGCCCGACTGCCCGAACACGGCCTGCGACTTGGTGAAGAAGTCCCATGAGAAGGCCGCGGCGCCGCGCCTCAGCACCGCCCAGACGACGAGCACGAGCACGGAGACGGCCAGTATCGCCGCGAGCGTGGCGAGCACGGCGAGGATCTTCTCCGTGCGCTTCCGCCGGCGGAGGCGTTTCGACGGCGCGAGGCTGATCGGCGCGGTCGCCACTACAGCACGCCCCGCTTCTCCGCCCGGCGGATCACGACCTGGGCGGCGGCGTTGGTGAAGAGCGCAAGCACGAGCAGGATCAGGGCGAGGTAGAGGAGCGAGTCGCCCTCGAGCTTTGTCGCGGCGCCCTGGTAGCTGTTCGCGATCTTGGCCGCCAGCGTGTTCGTCGGCGCGAAGAACGAGCGTTCGATCTTCGTGCCGTTGCCGCTCACCTGCGCGACCGCGATCGCCTCGCCGACCGCGCGGCCGATCCCGAGGATCACCGCGGCGACGATCCCCGGCGCGCAGTAGGGGATCACGACCCCGCGGATCGCCTCCCACCTCGTCGTGCCGAGCCCGAGCGCGCCCTCCTTCAGCTCCCTCGGGACACGGAGGAAGAGCTCACGGGTGATCGCGGAGACGATCGGGACGATCATGATCGTGAGGATCAGGATCGCGTTCAGCATCCCGACGTCCGACGGCTGCCCCGAGAAGACCTGGAGCCAGCCGAACCACTTGTTCAGCCACGGCTCGACCGTCGAGGCCAGGACCGGCCCGAGCACGAGGATCCCCCAGAGGCCGAGCACCACGCTCGGGATCGCGGCGAGCAGCTCGACGAGCGTCGCGACCGGCCCGCGCAGCCACTTCGGCGCGAGCTCGGTCAGGAAGAGCGCGATCGCGATCGAGATGGGCGTCGCGAGCAGGATCGCGAAGAACGAGCTCACGATCGTGCCGACGATGAACTGCCAGGCGCCGAAGTCCCCCCTGATCGGATCCCAGATGTCCGTCCAGACGAAGGAGATCCCGAAGTGCTGGATCGCCGGCCAGGCCTGTCGCGCCACCTCGTAGCCGATCAGCACGACGAGCGCGACCACCACGCCGGCCGCGAGCGTCGTCACGGTGCGGAAGATCAGGTCGCCGGGACGAACGCGGAGGCCTCTTCCGAGGCCTCCGCGATTCGAACTTGTCGGGTCGAGCGTCGACACGCCGGGAGCGAGCCTAGCTCTGGACCTGCTTGAGCGTCTTCTCCGACGCAGCCAGGACGACCTTCGGGATCGGGACGAAGAGGAGCTTCGGCCCGTACGTCTGGCCCTTCGTCAGCGCCCAGAAGACGAGCTTGCGGAGGTCGGGCGCCTTCGAGGTGCTCGTCGGCAGGATCGCGTACGTGAAGGTGCAGATCGGGTACGCGATCTTCTGCGAGGCGGGCGGATCGACGATGTGGAGCTCGTTGTTCGACGGCACCTTCGTGATCGTCGCCGCGGCCGCGGCGATCCCGCGGAGGCCCGGCTGGGCGTACGTGCCGGCCTTGTTCTTGACCGCTGCGACTTGGAACTTGTTCTTGAGGGCATAGGCGACATCCGCATACCCAACGGCGCCCTCGGTGTGCGAGATCACGCCCGCGACGCCCGAGGAACCCTTGCCGCCGACTCCGGTCGGCCAGCTCGCGTTGACGCCGGTGCCGATTTTCGACTTCCACGCCGGGCTGACCGTCGAGAGGTAGTCGGTGAAGTTGTAGGTCGTGCCCGAGTTGTCACTGCGGTACACGGGCGTGATCTTCGTCGACGGGAGCGTCAATCCAGGGTTCAGCTTCTGGATCTGCGGGTCGTTCCACGTCGTGATCTGGCCAAGGTAGATGCTCGCGATCACAGGCCCCGTGAGCTTCAGCTGCTTCTTCAGACCGGGGACGTTGTACATGATCGACGTGGCGGCCAGAGCCCACGGAATCTGCACGCAGCCCTTGCACGCCGAGAACTGGTCAGGGGACATCGGAGCATCCGAAGCACCGAAGTCAACTGTCCTGGCGGTGATCTGCGCGATCCCGGCCCCGGAGCCGACCGAGGCGTAGGTGAGGTTGATGCCCAGGGCTGAGCCGACGGCCGGGATCCACTGTGAGATGAGCGGGAACACGAACGTGCTGCCCGCTCCCGTGATGTTCGCATCGGCCGTCCGACTCGAAGCGGGGCTCGCGGCCGAGGCGAGCACCCCCGCAGTGACGGCCGAGATCGCGAGGATCCCGAGCGCGCCGAGCTTCCAACGGTTGACGTGCCTGGTGAACATGACCCTCCTAGAGGCGATGGTTTCGAACGTGAGCATGCCGACCGTCTCGTTCCGGGTGGGCAAGTACCTGGTGACGAACTGGTGAGCAGTTGGTTACAGCGGAAAACGGCTAGGCTGCGCGGGTTTCGCGCTCTTCGACGGGCGCACCGAGCTGCACGAGGTAGGCCGGCCGGGGCGAGCGGAGGTAGTCGACCACGGCTTCCGCGCTCTTCTCGCACGGGATCATCGTCTTCCAGGTCGCGAGGTGCTCGAGCCGGTGGAAGTCGCCGCACGCGACGGCGGGAAGACCGGCCTGCGCGACCCAGCCGAAGAACTCGTGCCTGTTGCAGAGCTCGAAGCGGTCGACGAAGAGGCGGAGCTCCTGCCATTCGCACGCGAAGCGGGCGGTTCGCCGCCACGCGCCGTCGGCCTGGCCGGGCGCATAGGGATGCGCCGCGATCAACGCTGCTCCGGCCGCGCGCGCACGCTCGAGCGCGACGTCGATCCCGAGGTCGACGCCGACGAAGCGGTCGAGCCCGACCGCGACCGCGTGCGCTCCGAGCGCCGGGTCGACGTCGTCGTAGGTGAGCTCGAGCCCGGGCAGGAGGAGCAGGTCGTATGCGGCCCGGGCGCGCTCGGCCTCGCCGCGGATCGCCTCGAGATAGGCGGCGTGGTTCCCTGGGTGGACGTGGCGCGGTCCCTCGTCTCCCGAGTCCTCGTCCGTACGGACCGTGTGGTCGGTGACCGCGAGGACGTCGAAACCGCTGCGCCCGTAGAGGTCGACGAGCTCCGCCAGGCCGAGCGCGCCGTCGCTCCACGTCGTGTGCGCGTGCAGCTCGCAGAGCAGTGGCGTCGTCCGAATCCGCATCGCACAGACAGGTTCGCCCGCGCGCACCGGACTCCGTGCCGCGATGCGGTGTACGGGTGCCGACAAGGTGGTGTAGCCGTAACCGGTAGGCTCCGCCGCGTCCGATGTCGAAGAACACCCTCCTAGTCGTCATCGCCCTCGTCGCGGGAGTCGCGCTGATCGGTCTCGGCATCTACTACTGGGTCGAGCCGGCGGGCTCGCTGCCGAGCTGGCTCCCCGGCTACACGGCCGGCTCCGGCCACCACCACGTCAAGCACGGGATCGCCGCGTTCCTCGTCGGGCTCGCATGCCTCGTCTTCGCGTGGTTCAGGAGCGCGCCGAAGAAGAAGGACGCCGACCAGGCTTGATCAGCTACGGCCAGGCGATCCTGCTCGGCCTCATTCAGGGCGTCGCGGAGCTCTTCCCGATCTCGAGCCTCGGCCAGAGCGTGATCCTGCCGCAGCTGCTCGGCTGGAACATCCACCAGAACGACTCGTACTTCATCACCTTCCTCGTCGCGACCCATCTCGCGACCGCGCTCGTCCTGCTCGGCTTCTTCTGGAGCGACTGGGTGCGGATCGTGAAGGGTCTCGGGCGCTCGCTGCGCGACCGCGGGATCGACCCGGCCGACAGGGACGCGAAGCTCGCCTGGCTGCTCGTCGTCGGCACGATCCCGGCCGGGATCCTCGGGCTCCTGCTCGAGCACAAGCTCCGGGCGGTGTTCGCCTCGGCGCAGTCGGCGGCGTTCTTCCTGATCATCAACGGGCTGCTGCTGTTCGGGGCAGAGCTGCTGCGGCGTCGCGCGCCGGCGCCGGACACGGGCGACGCGGACGACCGGGTCGCCGACGGCGTCGGCTGGAAGCAGGCAGCCTCGATCGGCGCAGCGCAGGCTCTCGCCCTGGTCCCCGGGCTCTCGCGCTCGGGAGCGACGATGGGCGGCGGGCTCCTCGTCGGGCTCTCGAACGAGGACGCGGCCCGCTTCGCCTTCCTTCTCGCGACGCCGATCATCGGCGCCGCCGCCGTGCTGAAGCTGCCGGAGCTGATCGGCTCCCAGGGGAACGGCGTGCGCGGGCAGGCGCTCGCCGGCGCCGTGTGTGCCGCCGTGACGGCGTACTTCTCCGTCCGCTTCCTGATGCGCTACTTCGAGACGAAGCGGTTGACGCCGTTCGCCGTCTTCTGCTTCGTCGAGGGGATCGTCCTCTCGCTGTACTTCGCGCTCTAGCCCGGGAAGACGCAGCGGATCTCGAGGCCGCGGCCCGGGCCGCCGCCCGCCTCGATCGTGCCGCCCGCGGCGGTGACGACGTGCTTGACGATCGCGAGCCCGAGCCCGGTGCCACGCGACGAGCGCGCCCGGTCGGCGCGGTAGAACCGCTCGAACAGCCGGGCGAGGTCGTCCTCGGCGACTCCGGCGCCGTTGTCGGCGGCCCGCAGGACGATCCCCTCGCGGGTGCGCGTGATGTCGATCGAGAACCGTGCACGCGGGCCTGCGTAGCGGAGCGCGTTCTCGGCGAGGTTCTCGAGCACGATCCGGAGCATCCGCGGCCGCAGCGGCAGCTCGATCTCGGGCTCGGCCTCGAAGCGCAGCTCGAGGTCTGCCCGCGCAGCGCGCTCTGCCAGCTCGGCGGCGACCTCCGAGAGCAGCGGCTCCACCGGCGTCGAGCCGAGTGCCACGACCTCCTTGCCCGTCTCGAGCTCGCTCAGGAAGAGGACGTCGTCGATCAGCTCGCCGATCTGCTGCACCTCGGCGCGAGCCTGGAGCGCGAGCGCCTGCGGATCCTCGCCGGGGAGCTCGATCGACTCGAGCAGGACGAGCAGCCGCGCGAGCGGCGTGCGCAGCTCGTGCGAGACGGCCGCGGTGAAGCCTGCCCGCAGCTCCTCGTACGCGGCGAGCTCGCCGGGGGAGCCGAGGAAGAGCAGCTCCTCCTGCCGGCCCTCCACCTCGTAGGGGACGAAGCGCGGCTCCGCCTGGAGCAGCTCCGGCGGCACCGTCGCCCCCACCTCGACGCGGAGCTGCTCCCGCGCGCGGCGGCTCGCCGCCAGCACGCGGCGCTCCGAGTCGAGCACGAGCACGAGCTCGGGGCTCTCCTCGATCAGCGTGCGGGCCCTGACGGTGTCCTCGTTCACCGCCCGTTCACCCCTTCGTCACCACGCCGTGCCCCCGGGCCTGCGTCGCAACAGTCACAATCCGGGTAATGGCCAAGGTGCTCATAGTCGAGGACGACGAGGTTATCGCGCAGGGGATGGCCCGGCACCTGACCGCCGCAGGGTTCGACCCGCTCCAGGTCGAGCGCGGTGAGCAGGGTCTCGCCCGGCTGCGGTTCGAGCGTCCCGACGTCTGCGTGCTCGATCTGATGCTCCCCGGCCTCGACGGCTGGAAGCTGATCGAGACGGCGCGGGCCGAGGGGATCGGCACCCCGATCGTCGTCGTGAGCGCCCGCGGCACCGAGCACGACCGGGTGCACGCGCTCGAGATCGGCGCTGACGACTACCTCGTCAAGCCGTTCTCGATGAAGGAGCTCGTGGCGCGCGTTCGCGCGGCCGCGCGGCGCGGCACCCGCGCCCAGGACGAGCGCCGCGGCGAGCCGATCAAGATCGAGGAGCTCGTGATCGACCCGGCGCAGGTGCAGGCGTTCATCGACGGCGAAAGCGCCGAGCTCACACCCACCGAGTTCCGGCTCCTCTACCAGCTCGCGCTCCAGCGCGGCCGCGTGGCGACGCGCGACGAGCTGCTGCAGAAGATCTGGGGCCGCCGCGAGGCCCATCGCGACCGCACCGTGGACGTCTTCGTCCGCCGCCTGCGGGAGAAGGTCGACCGCCGAGCCTCGTCCCACACGTTCATCCAGACGCGCTACGGCGTCGGCTACCGGCTCGAAGCCGTCCCGAAGTAACAAGCCCGCGCGACCAGCCGCGCAACCCTCAACTCTCCCAAAGGGGTCAGGCACCTTTCTGAGGGTTGTGAGGTTCCGCGAGGTTCGACACCTTCGGGACACGTCGGAAAGGCGTACGAAGTCTCGCTCGAGGGTCGAGAGTCAGACCTCGAGCAGCAGGGCGTCGCCCTGGCCGCCGCCGGAGCAGATCGCGGCGAGGCCGAGCCCGCCGCCCTCGCGGCGCAGCTCGCGGACGAGTGTGCCGACGATGCGGCCGCCCGAGGCGCCGATCGGATGGCCGAGCGCGATCGCGCCGCCGTTGACGTTCACGAGCTCGGGCTCGACGCCGAGCATCCGCGTCGAGTTCGCGGCGACCGAGGCGAACGCCTCGTTGATCTCGACCCGCTTCAGGTCCGCGACCGTCCGGCCCGCCTTCTCGAGCGCGAGCGCCCCGGCCCCGGCGGGCGTCCGCGGGAGGTACGCGAAGTCGTCGGCGACGTAGGCCTGGGCGACGATGCGCGCGAGAATCTCGAGGCCGCGGTCGGCCGCGAACGCCTCGCTCGTGACGATCACGCACGAGGCGCCGTCGTTGACCCCCGGTGCGTTGCCGGCCGTCGTCGTCCCCGCCGGATCGAAGACCGGCTGCAGCGCCGCGAGCTTCTCGAGCGTCGTGTCACGCCGGATCGCCTCGTCGGCGACGACCTCGCCGACGGGGACGATCTCCTCCGCGTAGTAGCCCGAGTCCTGCGCCGCGGCGGCACGCTGCTGCGAGCGCACTGCCCACGCGTCCTGCTCCTCGCGGCTGATCCCGAGCTCGCGCGCGACGACCGAGTTCTGCTGGGCCATCAGGAGCCCGTCGAAGGTGCACGTGAGCCCGTCGTAGATCATCGCGTCGATCAGCTCGCCGTCACCGAAGCGGTAGCCGAAGCGCGCCTTCCGGAGCAGATAGGGCGCGTTCGACATCGACTCCATTCCGCCCGTGACGACGACGTCGTGCTCCCCGGCGCGGATCATCACATCGGCGATCTGGATCGCGCGGATCGAGGAGGCGCAGACCTTGTTGACGGTGTCGGCGCCGACCTCCTTCGGGATCCCGGCCCCGATCGCGGCCTGGCGCGCCGGTGCCTGGCCCGCGCCGGCCTGCAGCACCTGGCCCATGATCACGTACTCCGCCTCGCCCGGCTCGAGCCCCGCGCGCTCGAGGCCTGCACGGATCGCAACTGCGCCGAGCTCGGTCGCCGGATAGCCCGCGAGGCCGCCGCCGAGCTTGCCGAACGGGGTCCGCACGGCGGAGACGATCACGGAGCCGGCCATGCTGCGAAGGCTAGCGCGTGAGATTCAGGCCGGGCTCGAGCCGCTTCAGGAATCCCACCGTCAGCCTGATCGCATCCTCGACGTCCGAGAGCTGGGCCAGCTCGCTCGGCGAGTGCATGTAGCGCAGAGGCACCGAGACGACGGCCGTGGGCACGCCGCCGCGGCTGATGTGGGTGTAATCGGCATCGGTGTTCGTCTGGCCGCCCGCGACCTCCAGCGTGTGCGGGATCCCGTCCGCCTCCGCCGCCTCGAGGAGGAGCTCGACGAGGCGCGGGTGCATCAGCGGGCCGCGCAGGATCGTCGGGCCGCTGCCGAGTGCGTGAGCGCCGTCATCGGCCGGGTCGGCCCCCGGGGAGTCGCTCGCCGTCGTCACGTCGAACACGAGCGCGAGGTCGGGCTCGAGCGCGAAGACCGCAGTGCGAGCGCCGTGGCAGCCGATCTCTTCCTGCGCCGCGGCGATCGCGACGACGTCGCCCGCGGGGCCGGCCGCACGCCGCGCAGCCTCGAGCGCGATGTAGGCGCCGAGCCTGTTGTCGAGCGAGCGCGAGACGATTCGCCCGTTCGGCAGCTCGACGGGCTCCGCGCTCAGCACGGCCGCGTCGCCGGGACGCACGAGGCTGCGCGCCTCCTCTGCGTCGCGCGCGCCGACGTCGACGTGCAGGTCGCGGATGTCGGCGGCCTTGCGCTCTGTGCCGCGCGGCGAGGAGTCCCGCTGCCGCGCGATCAGGCCTTTGACGCCGGTCAGGAACTCGACGCGCTGGCCGACGAGCGGCTCGGCGCCGAAGCCGCCGATGCGGCGAATCGCGACGAAGCCGCGGTCGTCGACGTGGGTCGCGATCACGCCGATCTCGTCGATGTGTCCGACGAGGGCGCAGTTCGGGCCGCCGCTCGTGCCCGCGACGCGCGCGAAGCTCGAGCCGAGCGTGTCTCCCCACACCTCGGCGAACGGCGCCGCGGCCGCGCGCCAGACGGCGGTGGCCCGCTCCTCCGAGCCCGAGGGGGCGGGAGCAGTGAGCAGATCGTGGAGCAGCGGAGGAATGGACACGGCGGCGGAGCCTATCTTGACGTACGGGGGCCACGGCACCTACTCTGAGCAGCGATGTCTCCCGTCACTCGCAGCTGGGCCTGGTTCTGGCGCCACGAGCGGGGCGGGAGCCTGCGCCTGAGCTAGCCCAGGCGCTGTGACAACCCGTTCCGCTCATCCCGGCCCTCGCAGAGGGCCTTTTCGCGTCCCGGAAGGACCCGCTTGACCGTGACCACCGACATCTCCACCGACCTGATCACCCCGCTCGGGGCCTACCTCCGCCTGCGCGAGGCCGGGCGCGGCGCGTTCCTGCTCGAGTCGGTCGACAAGGGCCGCCTCGGCCGCCACTCGTTCGTCGGCTGCGGCTCGCGGATCGTGTACCTGAACGAGGCGGAGGCCTGCGGCGAGCCGGTCGTCGGCTACCTCGGCTACGACCACATCGCGAAGCTCGAGCCGACGGTGCCGCTGCCCGGCGACGGCCACGACCTGCCCGAGAGCCGCTTCGTGATCGCCGAGACCATGGTCCGCTTCGACCACGCCGCCGGCGTCGCGGAGGTGCTCCGCGGCGACGCGGCCGAGGTCGCCGCGCTCTTTGCCGGCCCCGCGCCCGTCTCCGCGAGACAGGTCCCGGTGCCTGACCCCGGGACACGTCGGTTTCCGCCACAGGACGAGTACGAGCGCCGGGTCCGCGTCGCGAAGGAGCACATCCGCGCCGGTGACGCGTTCCAGATCGTGCTCTCGCAGCGCGCCGAGCGGCCGACCACGGCGAGCGCGGTCGAGCTCTACCGCGCCCTTCGCCGCGTCAATCCCTCGCCGTACCTGTTCCTGCTCGAGCTCGACGGGCTCGCGCTCGTCGGCTCCTCGCCCGAGACGCTCGTCAAGCTCGAGGGGCGGCGCGCGAGCCTCAACCCGATCGCCGGCACCACGCATCCAGGCCCGGGCGACGCCGAGCGCCTGCTCGCCTCGGAGAAGGACCGCGCGGAGCACGTGATGCTCGTCGACCTCGGCCGCAACGACCTCTCACGGGTCTGCCGGCCCGGCACCGTGCGGGTCGAGCGCTTCCTCCAGCCCGAGCGCTTCTCGCATGTCACGCACCTCGTCTCGGAGGTCGCCGGCGAGCTCCAGCCCGGAGTGACGCCGTTCGACCTCCTCCGCGCGTGCTTCCCGGCGGGCACGGTCTCGGGGGCGCCGAAGGTGCGCGCGATGCAGATCATCTCCGAGCTCGAGGGCTACCGCCGCGGGCCCTACGCCGGCGCGGTCGGCTACGCGACGCCGGACGGGACGCTCGACACGTGCATCGCGATCCGCACGATCGTCCTCCACGACGGCGTCGCCCGGCTGCAGGCGGGCGCCGGGATCGTGGCAGACTCCGACCCGGCGGCCGAGCACCGCGAATGCCTGTCCAAGCTGGCCGCGCTCGAAGCCGCGATCGAGCTGGCGGAGCAGAGCACATGATCCTCCTCGTCGACAACTACGACTCGTTCACCTACAACCTCGCGCACCTCTTCGGCGAGCTGGGGGCCGAAGTGATCGTGCGCCGGAACGACGCGATCGACGCGGACGCGGCCGAGCGCCTGGCGCCGTCGCACCTGGTGATCTCGCCCGGGCCGGGCCGGCCGACCGACGCGGGCGCGTCGCTGGAGATCATCCGCCGCCTCGCGCCGACGACGCCGACGCTCGGCGTGTGCCTCGGCCACCAGGTGATCGTCGAGGCGTTCGGCGGCGAGGTCGGCCAGGCGCGGGAGCTCCTCCACGGCAAGTCGAGCGCCGTCCACCACGACGGGCACGGCGTCTTCGCCGGGCTGCCCGACGGCTTCGAGGCGGGCCGCTACCACTCGCTGGCCGCGGTCCGCGTCCCCGACGTCCTCGAGGTGACCGCGACCTCCGACGACGGCGAGGTGATGGCCGTCCGCCACCGCGAGCTGCCGCGGGTCGAGGGCGTCCAGTTCCACCCCGAGTCGGTGCTGACCCCGCTCGGGCCCGACCTCGCGAGGAACTTCCTCGGATGATCCAGGCGGCGCTCCAGCAGGTGATCGACGGCCACGACCTCACGCGGGAGCAGGCGCGCGAGGTGATGGGCTCGGTGATGGAGGGCGAGGCGACGCCGGCCCAGATCGGCGGCTTCCTCGTCGCGTTGCGCGTCAAGGGCGAGACGGCCGACGAGATCGCAGGCTGCGCCGAGGCGATGCGCTCACACGTGCTCGAGGTGCGGCCGCTGCGGGACGACCTGGTCGACACGGCGGGGACGGGCGGCGACGGGCAGCGGACGATCAACATCTCGACCGCGGCTGCGCTCGTTGCTGCCGCCGCCGGCTCGGCCGTCGCGAAGCACGGCAACCGCGCCGTGTCGTCCGCCTCGGGCTCCGCGGACGTGCTCGAGGCGCTCGGGTTCTCGCTCGAGCAGCCGCCCGAGCGGATCGCGCAGTCGATCGACGAGCTCGGCTTCGGCTTCCTCTTCGCCCCTTCCCACCACCCCGCGATGCGCCACGCCGCGGCCGTGCGGCGCGAGCTCGGGACGCGTACCGTGTTCAACGTGCTCGGCCCGCTCACGAACCCCGCCGGCGCGCGCGCCCAGATCGTCGGCGTCTACTCGCCGCAGCTCGTGCGCACGATCGCCGACGTGCTCGCGCGGCTCGGGGCGCGGCGCGCGTTCGTCGTCCACGGCGCGGCGGGGATCGACGAGCTCTCCCCCGCCGGGCCGAATCTCGTCTGCGAGGTCGTCGAGGGCGAGGTGCACGAGCGCGAGATCGACCCGCTCGACCTCGGCGTGCCGCGCTGCGACCCTGCCGAGCTGCGAGGCGGCTCGCCGGAGGAGAACGCGCAGGTGATCCGCGAGGTCTTCGCCGGCCGCGACGGAGCCGCAAGGGACGCGATCCTGCTGAACGCGGCGGGCGCGATCGCCGCCGGCGGTCATGCCGAAGACCTGCGCGAGGGGCTCGCGCTCGCCCGTGACGCGGTCGCCTCGGGCGCCGCCGGCGAGCGGCTCGAGGCTCTCGCGGCCTTCTCCCGGAGCGCTGCGTGACCCGTTTCCGCGACGCGCTGGCGGCGCCGGGCCTGCAGGCGATCGCCGAGGTGAAGCGGCGCTCGCCGTCGGCCGGCGACCTGCGGCCCGACGCGGACCCGGCCGTGCTCGCGCCCGCGTTCGCCGCCGCGGGAGCCGCAGCGTGCTCGATCCTCGTCGACGAGCGCTTCGGCGGCACCTTCGACGACCTGCGGGCCGCGCGCGCCGCGACGGAGGTGCCGCTGCTCGCGAAGGGCTTCTTCACCGAGGAAGCGCAGCTTCGGATGTGCCGCGAGGCCGGCGCGGACGCCGCACTGCTCCTGCTCCGAGACCTCGACGACGACCGTGCCGCGTCGCTCCTCGCCGCGGCCTCCGAGCTCGGGCTCGAGACTCTGGTCGAGGCGCACGATGCCGAGGAGCTCGAACGCGCGGTCGCGCTCGGCGCGCCGGTGATCGGCCTCAATGCGCGCGACCTCTCCACCTTTTCGATCGACCGCTCTGCGCAGCTCGCGCTGGTCGCGCGCGCGCCGCGTGACCGCGTGATCGTGGCGGAGAGCGCGGTGGACTCGCGGGCGAAAGGCGCCGCGGCCGAGCTCGCCGGCGCCGACGCGATCCTCGTCGGCAGCGCCTTGATGCGCGCGTCCGACCCGGCGGCGAAGCTCACCGAGCTGCTCCGGCGCCCGCTCGTCAAGGTGTGCGGGCTGACGCGCGAGGAGGACGTGGCCGTCGCGGCTGAGGCCGGGGCCGATCTGGCCGGATTCATCCTCGCGAAGGAGAGCCCTCGTACGGCGCCCGGGGTGCTCGCGGTTCCGGACACGATGCTCGCGGTTGCCGTCCACGTCGGTGAGGTGACCGACTCCGGCGCCGACCTCGTCCAGCTGTACGGCCGCGAGAACGGCCATCGCAGCCGCGACGCTGTCCTTCTCCGCGACGGCGACGAGGTCGCACAGGTCGTCGATCTGCCGTGGGAAGAAAACGACGCCTCGCACCTCGCCCGCGCGGCCGAGGTCGACGGGCGCCTGATGCTGGCCGGCGGCCTCGACGCGTCGAACGTCGGCGCGGCGATCACGGCCGTCCGGCCGTGGGCGGTCGACGCGAGCTCGCGGCTCGAGTCGGCGCCGGGGATCAAGGACCACGCCAAGGTGCGGGCGTTCGTGGAGGCGGCCAGATGACGCGAACGTACGGCGAATACGGCGGGCGCTACGTGCCCGAGACGCTGATCCCGGCCCTGGACGAGCTGGAGCAGGGCTGGGCGGACGCGCTGGCCGATCCGGCCTACCGCGCGGAGCTCGACCATCTCGGCGCGACCTTCGCAGGCCGGCCGACACCGCTGACCCTGGCGGAGCGGTTCGCACCGGGGAAGCGTGTCTACCTTAAGCGCGAGGATCTCCTCCACACCGGCGCGCACAAGCTCAACAACGCGCTCGGTCAGGCCGTGCTCGCGCGGCGACTCGGCAAGCAGCGGATCGTCGCCGAGACCGGCGCAGGGCAGCACGGCGTCGCCACGGCAACGGTCTGCGCGCGGTTCGGGCTCGAGTGCGTTGTGTACATGGGCGCCGAGGACATGCATCGCCAGCGTCCGAACGTCGAGCGGATGGGCCTGCTCGGCGCGGAGGTCGTGCCCGTCGAGTTCGGCACCCGCACGCTGAAGGAGGCGACGAGCGAGGCGATTCGCGACTGGATCACGAACGTGGAGACGACCCACTACCTGATCGGCTCGTGCGTCGGCCCGGCGCCGTACCCCGAGATCGTCCGCGAGCTCCAGGCAGTGATCGGCCGAGAGTCGCGTGCGCAGATCCTGGAGGTCGAAGGCCGGCTGCCCGAGGTCGTGATCGCCGCGGTCGGAGGCGGCTCGAACGCGATCGGGATCTTCGCCGGCTTCATCGACGACGCCGACGTGGGCCTTGTCGGCGTCGAGGCGGCCGGCGCTGCGAGTCTCGGCGGCGGGCGCACGGGTGTGCTGCACGGCTCGCGCTCCTCGGTGCTCGCCGACGAGGACGGGCAGATCGCCGACGCGCACTCGATCTCGGCCGGATTGGACTACCCGGGCGTCGGGCCCGAGCACGCGTTCCTGAGAGACACGGGTCGCGCGACCTACGTCGGCGCCACGGACGAGGAGGCGCTCGCCGCGCTCAGGCGCCTGACCCGGATGGAGGGCATCATCCCCGCGCTCGAGCCCGCACACGCACTCGCGCGCGCGGCCGACCTGGACGAGGAGCTCGTGCTCGTGTGCCTGTCCGGACGCGGCGACAAGGATCTCGAGACAGTTCTGGGCGCTTCGTGAGCGCGCCCTCCGAGGCAGGACCCATCCCTAACCCCCACCCACCCACGGGGTTCAGAACGGTAGCGCCAGGAGGTGCACCGGACCGTGCCGATTCTGTGCCGACTCTCCGCGCGCTACTCGGCGGAGGTGCTGTCGTGCTCGGCCGGCCGCCAGTCGACGAAGCTCGACGCATACGCAGTCACGAGCGCGAAGGCGGTCAGCATCTCGATCATCGTCGCCGCACGGGCCCCACGCGACTGGGCGACGATGTCACCGGGCGGCGAGATGAACGCGGTCAGGACGGACGTGTAGAAGAAATCGGCGAAGCGTGGATGCGGGCCGAGGCCCACGAACGCGGCGTGCGGGTGCACCGCCCAGACCCCGATGTAGACGAACGTCCAGAGCAGGAAGAACGCAAGCGCGAGGAGCGGCAGCCCCGTTCGCCGCAGCAGCTCGAGCACGGCGCCGGTCACCCGCGCGGAGCGCTCGTGGAACGGCAGCCGCGCCGCGAGCCGGCGTGTCGCGAGGAAGAACACCGTCGCGCCGGCGATCACGCCCGCCGCGCCGATGATCACGAGCCACGTAGCGCGCTCCTGCGTCAGACGCGGCCGCAGCATCTCGACCAGCACGATGAAGAGGCTGAGCAGGCCGAGCCTGATCGCGCCGGAGGTCAGCCATCCGGGCCGTGGCATCGAGAGCTGCAAGTGCTGAATCCGCTGCACGCGCAGGGAGTTCGCCGGTGAGCCGCAAACGCCTCTCGATCTACCTGATGGCCGGCCCGGACACCCCCGCGCTCGCCGCGGCCGCCGTCGCCGGCGGCGCAGACCTGCTCGAGCTCGGCTTCCCGTTCTCGGACCCGCTCGCCGACGGGCCGGTGATCCGCCGGGCCGCGGAACGCGCGCTCGCCCAGGGGATGCGCACGAAGGCGTGCCTCGAGTGTCTCGCACAAACTCGTGCGCTGGTCGACGTGCCGCTGATCCCGATGACCTACGCCTCCCTGCTCGAGGCGTACGGCTGGGAGCGCTTCGTCGACGACGCGCGCGCCGCCGGTGCGACCTCGTTCATCGTCGCCGACCTGCCCGCGGGCGAGCGCCCGGAGCTCCGCCGGATCGAGCTCGTCGCCCCCACCTCCACCGACGAGCGGATCAGCCTCGCCGCCTCGCACACCGACGGCTGGCTCTACCTCGTCACCCTGACCGGGACGACCGGCGCGCGCCGCGAGCTCTCTCCCGTCCTGGCCGGACTCGTCGAGCGGGCTCGCCGGCTCACCGAGCTACCGCTCCTGGCCGGCTTCGGGATCTCGACGCCCGAGCACGCGGCCGCCGCCGCGGCCCTCGCCGACGGAGTCGTGGTCGGCTCCCGGGCGGTCGAGGTGGCGGAGGACGGCCCCGAGGCGCTCCGGGCCTACGTGGCGTCGCTCAGGCTCGCTCTAGACCACGAGGGCTAGCCGCGACGCCACCGGCGCGCGGCAGGTGCCGGCCCGCGCAAGTGCGAAGAGCGCGTCGCGGAACGCGTCCGAGCGCGGCGCGTAGTCGGACGTGAAGTCGACCGCGCCGTTCAGCTCGAGAATCACGTACCGTCCCGGCCCCGCCGGCAAGAGGTCGACCCCTACGAGGTCGGCGCCGATCGCACGGGCGGCCTCGAGCGCGAGCCTCACGGCGGCCGGAGAGGGCTGCACCGGCTCGCGCTTCGCGCCGAGCGCGACGTTCGTCCGCCACTCGCCCGCGGCGGCCGTGCGCTGGATCGCCCCGATCACCTCTCCGCCGGCCACGACGAGGCGGAGGTCGTGCCCGAGCGGCGGTACGAGCTCCTGGACGAGCGCGCCGTGCCGAACGAACCACGGCCGCGCGGCGATCGCGAGGAGAGCGCGCGAGAGGCCGGCCCGGTCGCGGCAGACCATCACGTCCTTGCCCCACGAGCCGTAACGCGGCTTGATCACGCAGGGAAGCTCGAGTGCCGGGGGCACCGCCCCCGGCAGGAGGAGCGCGGTGCGGGGATGCGGCAGCCCCGCGCGCTCCAACGCGCGCGCCGTGAGGAGCTTGTCGTGAGCCGCGAGGAGGGCGCTCGGCTGGTTGAGGACCGTGACCCCGCGTCCTGCGAGCAGCGCGAGCGCCGGGAGCCCGTCCTCGACGCCGTCGAGCGTCTCCCGGACGTCGATCCGCCCGAGCGCGAGGTCGCCCGGCGCGAGCGCGCGGAGAGCGTCCTCGGGCGAGAGCAGCACCGAGGTGCGCCCGGTGAGGGGCCGGCTCGCGAGCTCGAGGTTCGTCGTGCTCGCACGGTGGGTCACGATGGCGAAACGCATCGTGTCCGGAATTGTCGGCGCGCTCCCCCGGCCGCGGGGAATCAGTGTGGTTACAGGGAGGTGACGAGCAGGCTCAACCCTCCACCGGCCACCGGGTAGCGTTCCGTGCATGGACTCGCTGCGCGGACAGCTCCTGATCGCCAGCCCGAGCCTGGTCGACCCGAACTTCCACCGCTCGGTCGTGCTCGTCACGCATCACGACAAGGACGGCGCGATGGGCCTCGTGCTCAACAATCCCTCGGCGACTGCGGTCGCAGATGCAATCCCGGAGCTCGAGGACCTCGTCGAGCTCGACGACTGGGTGTACGTCGGCGGCCCGGTAGAGCCGGGCGCCGCGCTGATGCTCGCCGAGCTCGAGAACCCGAACGAGGCGACCGCCGTCGTCTTCGAGGACATCGGCTTCCCGCCCGACGATCCTGCGCCGGGCTCGACCCGCAGGCTTCGCGTCTTCGCGGGCTACGCGGGCTGGGGCGCCGGCCAGCTCGAGGCCGAGCTCGAGGAGTCCGCCTGGATCGTGACCCCGGCCGACCGCGAGGACGTCTTCGCCGAGGACTCCGACGAGCTCTGGAGCACGGTGCTGCGCCGCAAGGGCGGCCGCTTCGCGATCCTCGCGACGATGCCGCCCGATCCGTCGCTGAACTAGCGGAAGGAGGGCGCCCGGCGGACGCGAACTCGACCGGGATGGCCGACAACAAGGAATCGAGGCTCGAGCGCTGGCTCGACGGCGAGATCAAGCGCGCCCGCAGCCCCCGAGGCGCGGCGATCATCATCGCCGTAGTGACGACGACGCTCACGGTCGGTGCGGGCGTGCTGATGACCGTGCTCGACCACAAGGAGTTCGGATCGGTCGGCGTCGGGCTCTGGTGGGCCGTCCAGACCGTCACGACCGTGGGCTATGGAGACCACGTCCCCGCCGACGTGATCGGTCGCATCGTCGCAGCCATCGTGATGCTGCTCGGGATCGGCTTCGTGACGGTGATCACCGCCGCGATCACGAGCGCCTTCGTGGCGCAGGCACGCGCGGAGCAACCGTCGCCGTCGTCACCGGGCCGGCTCGACGAGATCGCGGCGCAGCTCGACCGGATCGAAGCGGCGCTGAAAGCGCGGCCCTGAGCGGCCCCGATCCGGCTCCGCTGCTAGACTGGGCGCAATCGAGAGCGAGTACCGGTGGCGTAAGCACGCCTTCCTTACCCGTTCGCAAGTGGTAAGAGGAGGTGTTTTTTCTATGGCAACCGGAACCGTGAAATGGTTCAACGACGCGAAGGGCTACGGCTTCATCGCGCCGGAGGACGGCAGCAAGGACGTTTTCGTGCATCACAGCGCCATCGTCGGCGACGGCTTCAAGTCGCTCGCCGAAGGTGCCAAGGTCGAGTTCGAGCCCGCCGAGGGCGCGAAGGGCCCCGAGGCGAAGAACGTAACGCTCGTGAGCGTCTAGCACGGAAGTGCCCGGCGCGCGCCGCTGCGCAAGACGCGGCGGTGCGCGCCATTTTCTCTGAGAAGGAGCGCGCGTGAGCAAGAAGGAAGAGAAGATCGATGTCGAGGGCGAGGTGCTCGAGTCGTTCCGTAACGGCATGCACCGGATCGCGCTCGACAACGGCCACGAGACACTCGGCTACATCGCCGGCAAGATGCGGCGCTACCGCATTCGCGTGATGCCCGGCGACCGCGTCACGCTCGAGCTGTCTCCGTACGACCTCAACCGCGGCCGCATCGTCTTCCGTCATCGCTGAGGGAGGCGCTGTGCAGGGTTCGATGATCTGGTTCAACGAGACCGAGAACTTCGGCTACATCGCCACGGAAGACGGCGAGCGGCTGTACGCGCACGGAAGCGCGTTCCCCGGCGGCAAGGGGATCGAGGGCCGCTGCAAGGGGATGGAGGTGACCTTCGACGTCGCCGAGGAGGCCGACGGCCGCCGCGTCGCGAAGGACATCATCCTCGTGGAGTACTCGGCGCCTCACCGTGCGCGCCGCCGCCACGGCGGCAGGGTCTAGCGCCAGCGCCAGGACGGTCGCTGCCGCGACCACGGCGACGGGCTGCGGCCCGTGCCGGCGCCGGCCGACTGCCACGCAACCGAGAACGCCGTGCCGTCGGTCGAGAGCGCGGACGGAACGGCTGCGGATGAGCGGCCGCTCCCGAGCGTGATCGAGGTCGGTGTCCAGGCCGGGTCGGAGATCGTGCCGGTGTGGCCGTTTCCCGTGGCGGCGGACGCCGAGAAGAGCGCGGTGCCGAAGTTCGCGAGCGGGAGCACGCTGCAGCGGGAGCCGCGCGAGTCGCACTGAGCCGGGGCCTCGGCGATCCACTCCGCAGAGCTGAGATCCGGCGCCGCGACGGTGACCTGCTTCGAGAAGGTCGCGCCGGTGGTCGTATCGGTGAGCTGGAACGAGACGGTCGTCCCGGACACGCTCACCTCGCCGCTGATCGTGTCGCCGGCCGAGACCGTGAGCGGGACCGAGACCGGCGGCGCGGGAACGAGCTCGTACCACGCGTAGGTGACCGGCCGGCCGCTCTGGCAGTCGGCGGAGGTGCCGATCTGCTCGAGCCCCTGCGCGGCCGCCGAGGAGCCGCCGAGGCCGACCCAGAAGCTCGAGTAGGACGAGCTCCGGGCCGGGCACGTGGCGGCGGGCTGGACCCACGACCCCTTCACGTCGCTGAAGGACGTGCCGGGCGCGGTGACGGTATAGCCAGCCCAGTTGCTGCTCGTCGACGACGCCGCATCGGCGGGGGCCGCTGCGACGCCGACGAGACCGAGCACGGCGAGGAGGATCGGGAGGCGGCGCTTCATCGGGGGACATGGAAACAGCGGCGTCTGAGACGCGGCTAAGAATCACGTAAAGCGCGAGTTTACGTTCGCTTCAGCTCGGCGACGACCGCCGGCAGGATCTCGGCCAGGTCGCCGATCACCGCGTAGTCGGCCCGCGCGACGATCGGCGCCTGCGGGTCCTTGTTGATCGCGAGGATCCGCTTCGCGCCCTTGCAGCCGACCATGTGCTGGATCGCGCCGCTGACGCCGCAGGCGATGTAGAGGTCCGGCGCGATCCGCGCCCCGGTCTGGCCGATCTGGTCGGAGTGCGGCCGCCAGCCGAGGTTCGTCACGACGCGGGAGCCGCCCACGGCGCCGCCGAGCAGGCGGGCGAGCTCCTCGAGTGCCGCGAAGCCCTCGGCGCTGCCGACGCCGCGGCCGCCGCCGACGACGACGCGCGCGTCGCCGAGCTGGATCGTGCCCGCGACCGGCTCCTCGCGGCGGCTCACCATCACCACGAAGTCGGCGTCGTTCAGGTCGGGCGCCACCTCGACGACTGCCGCCTCGGCGCTCTGCGCGGCGGGCTCGGCCGCGATCCCGTGCGGGGCGACGGTGAGGAGCGGGATCGAGCCGTGGAGCCGGGCCTCCTCGAGGAGGCTCCCGCCCCAGCGCTGCCGGGTCACGAGCCACGGCTCGCCCGGCTCGGCGGCGACGCAGTTGGCCGCCATCGGCGCGTCGAGCCGCACCGCCACGTGCGCGAGCACCTCCTGGCCTCGGTCGCTGCCGGGGGCAAGCACGGCCTCGGGCGCGAGCTCGCGGACGAGCGCGACGATGCTCTGCGCCCAGGCGCCGGGCGCGTACTCGGCCAGCCCGACGACGTGAACACGCGAGACGCCGTACGCGACGAGCCCCGCGGGCGCCTCGTTGAAGGCGACCGCCTCGACCGGCCCGCCGAGGCCTCGCGCGAGCGTCAGCGCCTCGAGCGAGAGCTCACCCGGCTCGACGAAGACCAGGATCACGACACGACTCCGAGCTCCCGCAGCACCTCGACGACGCGCGGCGCGGCCTCGGGGCCGTTGCCGAGCACCTCGACCACGTTCGGCTCCTCCACCGGCACGACGAGCCGCACCTTCTCGAGGCCTGGGGCGCGCCGCGGCGGCGCATGGGTCTCGAGCTCGGCCTTCTTCGCCCGCAGCCGGCCGGGCAGCGAGGGGAACCGCGGCAGGTTGATCCCCTCCCTGACCGAGATCACGGCGGGGAGCGGCACGTCGAAGACCTCCCAGCCGCCGGCCGCCTCGCGCCGCGCGACCGCAAGGCCGCCGTCGATCTCGATCCCCTTGATCCCGGTCACGCACGGCAGGCCGAGCGCGGCCGCCACGCGCACCGGCACCTGGTAGCCGCCGGAGTCCGCCGACTCGTTGCCGAACAGCAGCAGGTCGAAGCTTCGCTCCGACACCGCGTCGGCGATCGCGCCCGCGGTCGCAGCCGGGTCGAACTCCTCGCCGTCGGTCTCGAGCAGGATCCCGCCGCCGATCCCCATTGCGAGCGCGTTTCGCAGCTGCTCGGCCGCGGCCGGCGGCCCGAGGGTGAGCACGGTCGTCGAGCCGCCGTGGGCCTCGACGAGCCGCAGCGCCTCCTCGACCGCGCACTCCTCGTGCGGGCTGATCGTGAAGCCGAGGTAGGCGGTGTCGATCTCCCGCTCGTCGGCGGTGAGCGTGATCCGCGCTCCCGTCTCGGGCACGCGCTTCACGCAGACGAGGACGTCCATTACGAGCGGATTCTCTCGTTCTCCGGGTCGAAGAGCGGGCGGCTGCCGGCGACGGCGACCGTGACGGGGTAGCGCTCGCCCATGTACTGCACGAGCAGCTTCTCGCCCTCGCGCGCATGGGCAGGCGGCAGGTAGGCCAGCAGGACGTGCTTGCCCACGGACGGCCCGGAGCCCGCGCTCGTCACGTAGGCCGGCCGGCCCTTCGCGTCGGCGATCCGCTCGCCGTCGAGGCTCAGGATCGGCTCCCGGCCGAGCATGTAGCGCTTGACCCCCGTGGAGGACGTGTTGTCGTCGACGGTGAGCGTGCACAGCGTCGCGGCCGGCTCCTCGTCCCGGTGGCGGAGGTACGCGGCCTTGCCGACGAAGTCGGCGTCCTTCACCGACGGGCGCGCCATCCCGGCCTCGACGACGTTGTACTCGGACTCGAGCTCGGCGCCGAACAGGCGGTAGCCCTTCTCGAGCCGGCCGGTGGTGCCGTAGACGCCGATCCCGGCCGGCCGCAGGCCGAACGGCTGCCCGGCCTCCCAGATCGTGTCCCAGAGCGCGCGACCCTGCTCGAACGGGGCGTAGATCTCCCAGCCGAGCTCGCCGACGTACGAGATCCGCGACATCAGCGTGTGGACGCTGCCGAGGTCGACCCACCGGCAGCGGCCGAACGGGAAGCCCTCGTGCGAGAGGTCCTCCGAGGTGATCGAGGCGAGCACGTCGCGGGCGCGCGGCCCCCAGACCCCGACCGTGCACCAGGCCGAGGTGACGTCGACGAGCGACGCCGAGCCGTCCTCGGGCAGCAGGTCGGAGAACCACTTCCAGTCGCGCGGCCCGTCCATCCCGCCCGTGACGATCCGGAACTGCCGCTCGCCGAGGCGCATGATCGTGAGGTCGGTCTTGAAGCCGCCCTCGTGGTTGAGGATCGGCGTGTAGACGACGCGGCCGGCCGGGACGTCCATCTCCGCGAGCGCGACCCGCTGGAGGTACTCGAGCGAGCCGCCGCCGACGACGTCGGCGATCGCGAACGCGGAGAGGTCGACCATCGCGACGCGGTCGCGCATCGCGAGGTGCTCGGCGTTGACGATCGGCGACCACCAGCGCGACTCCCACTCCGCCTCGCGCGGCATCACGCGGTCGCCGTACTCCGCGAGCAGGTCGGCGTTCGACTCGTACCACCACGGCCGCTCCCAGCCCACCGTCTCGAAGAAGACGGCTCCGAGCTCCTGCTCCCGCGTGTAGAACGGGCTCAGCCGCACCTGGCGATTCGTCTCCCATTGCTCCATCGGGTGGACGATCCCGTAGGTCTTGTTGAAGCCCTCGGACGAGCGCGCGTCGACGTGCCGCTGCGTGCGCGCGTAGCTCCAGAAGCGGGAGACGTCGGCGGCGTGGACGTCCACCTCGGACGCGCCGTCGGTGACCCACTCGGCGACGGCACGGGCGATCCCCGGCGCCTCCTTGATCCAGATCGCGGCGACCGACCAGACGTTCTTCACCTCGGTCTCGCCGAGCAGCGGCATCCCGTCGGGGGTCAGCGAGAGCAGGCCGTTGATCGCGTGGCGGATCCCGGCGCCCTCGACGCTGAGGATCTCCGGCATCAGCTCGAGCGCCTGCTCGTACTGGAGCTCGAAGTCGTCCTCGGTGAACGGCAGCTCGGTCGGTGAGAGCGCGGACTCCTCGATCGACGGGATCTCGTCGGGCGACATCAGGATCGCGCGGTGCGCGTAGGAGCCGACCTCCATGTCGCTGCCGTTCTGGCGCTCGTACATGTTCGTGTCCACGTCGCGGACGATCGGGTAGAAGATCTCGCCGGGCTTGTCCTCGAAGAGCGGGATCGGGCCGACGCTGATCATCTGGTGGACGGCGGGCGTGAGCGGGATCGTGGCGCCGGCCATCAGCGCGATGCGCGGGCTCCAGATCCCGCAGGCGATGAAGAGGTACTCGGTCTCGATCGTGCCCTTGTCGGTGTGGACCCGGCGGACGCGGCCGTTCTCGACATCGACGCCGGTCACCTCGGTGCTGGCGGAGATGGCCAGCGCGTCCTGGCTCTGCGCGTACTCGCGCATCAGGGTGCCGGCGCGGAGCGAGTCGACGACGCTCACCTCCGGCGTGTGCCAGCTGCCGAGGATGATGTCGGTGTTGATGTACGGCACGAGCTCGAGCAGCCGGTCGTTGTCGATCAGCTCGGACGGCACTCCCCACGAGATCGCCGAGGACATGCGGCGGTTCAGCTCCTGGAGGCGGGCCTCGGTGCGGGCGACCTCGATCCCGCCGCTGATCGTGAGCACGCCGAGCTCTTCGTACTGGCGCGCGCTGTCGCGGGTGAGCGCGGTCATCTCCTTCGAGTGGTCGACCGGGAAGATGAAGTTCGAGGCGTGGCCGGTCGAGCCTCCGGGATTGGGGAGCGGGCCCTTGTCGATGAGGACCATGTCCTTCCAGCCGAGCTTGGCCAGGTGGTAGACGAGGCTGTTGCCGACGATTCCGGCGCCGACGACGACTGCTCGCGCCGAGGTGGGGAACTCGCTCATGAGGACAGCATCCCTTACGCGCCTTATGCCCTACAACCGGGAACCGTTCAGCTCGGCGAGCAGCTCGGCGCTTCGGGCGGCCGCGCGGGCGAGCTCGGCGGCGACGAGCGCGTCGCCCTTGACGCTCGGCCTGCCGTCCGCCGCGAGCCGCTCGGCCAGCGCCGCCGTCTCGGCCGCCGCGCCGGCGACGGCGAGCGGGATCTCGATCGTCCTCCGGCGATCCTCGTCGGAGCGCGTGCGCATGAAGTCCGTGTAGGCCGCCGCGTCCTCGTCGGCGAGCTCGAGCAGGCGCGCGCGAAGCTCGAGCGCCCGTGCGAGCGCCGCCTCGTCCTCCGAGAAGCGCGCGACGAGCTCGACGAGCGCCGCCGCGAGCGCGCCGGTGAGCGCGGCCACGGCTCCGCTCGCGGGCGCGGGCGTCCGCTCGCCGATCCGGTCGAGGAGCTCGTCGAAGCTCACGACGCGTTCCGGTAGAAGTCGACGGGCTCGGGCGCGAGAGGCGTGTTGCCGAGGATCAGGTCCGCCGACTTCTCGGCGACCATCATCACCGGGGCGTAGATGTTCCCGTTCGTGACGTAGCGCATCACGGACGCGTCCACGACACGCACGCCGTCGAGACCCTGCACGCGCAGGGTCGAAGGATCGACGACGGACAGCTCGTCGGTGCCCATCCGGCACGAGCAGGAAGGATGCAGCGCGGTCTCGGCATCGCGTGCGACCCAATCGAGGATCTCCTCGTCGGTCTCGACCGAGGGCCCGGGCGAGGTCTCGCCGCCGTTGAGCTCGTCGAAGGCGGGCTGCGTCAGGATCGTGCGTGCGCAGCGCACCGCCTCGAGCCACTCGCGCCGGTCCTGCTCGGTCGAGAGGTAGTTGAAGCGGAGCGCCGGATGCACCGCCGGGTCGGTCGAGGTGATCTTCACCGAGCCGCGCGCGTCGGAGTACATCGGGCCGACGTGCACCTGGTAGCCGTGCCCGCCCGCGGGCTGCGAGCCGTCGTAGCGGATCGCGAGCGGGAGGAAGTGGAACATCAGGTTCGGGTAGGCGACCTCGTCGTCGCCGCGGATGAACCCGCCCGCCTCGAAGTGATTCGTCGCGCCCGGGCCGGAGCGGAAGAACAGCCACTTGAAGCCGACCCACGGCCTGTTCCGCATCTTCATCGCGGGCGCGACGGAGATCGGCTGCTTCGACGCGTACTGGACGTAGACCTCGAGGTGGTCCTGCAGGTTCTCCCCCACTCCGGGCAGGTCGTGGACGATCGGAACGCCGAGCGCGGAGAGCTCCTGGGCGTTGCCGACTCCCGAGAGCTGGAGGAGCTGGGGTGAGTTGATCGCGCCGCCCGCGAGGATCACTTCCGCGGCGTCCACCCTCTCGCCCCCGGCCAGCTCGACGCCGACCGCGCGGGTGCTGGTGCCGTCGAACAGGACGCGATTCACGAACGTGCGCGTGCGCACCTCGAGGTTCGGCCGGGACATGACGGGATGCAGGTAGGCGCGCGCCGCGCTGAGCCGGCGGCCGCGGTGGATCGTGCGGTCGAATGCGGCGAAGCCCTCCTGCCGGTAGCCGTTCACGTCCGCGGTGCGCGGGTAGCCCGCCTGCTCGACCGCCTCGAAGAACGCCTCGAAGAGCGGGCTCGTTGCCGGCCCGCGCTCGAGCACGAGCGGCCCGTCGCCGCCGCGGTAGTCGTCCGCGCCCGCGAGGCAGGTCTCCATCCGCTTGAAGTACGGCAGGCAGTGCGCGTAGTCCCAGTCGGCCATGCCCGGATCAGCCGCCCAGCGCTCGTAGTCGAGCGGGTTGCCGCGCTGGAAGATCATCCCGTTGATGCTCGACGAGCCGCCGAGCACCTTGCCGCGCGCGTGGTAGATCCGCCGCCCGTTCATGAACGGCTCGGGCTCGGACTCGTAGCGCCAGTCGTAGTGCTTGTTCCCGATCGGGAACGCGAGCGCGGCGGGCATGTGGATGAAGACGTCCCACGAGTAGTCGGGCCGCCCGGCCTCGAGCACGAGCACGCGATTCGACGGATCTGCGGAGAGCCGGTTCGCGAGCGCGCAGCCCGCCGAGCCGCCGCCGACGATCACGAAATCGTAGGCGCGGGCGCTCACCGGGCGTCGGCCGCGTGGCCTGATCGGACAGTCCCGGGGTCAGGCACTCGGACCTGTCGGCTCAAGACGGTGAGGGCCGGCAAGACCCGCAACGAAGCGGCCCAGAGCGCCGTCGGCCTCGTCTTGCCGGACGACTCGCCTGTCCGAAGCGGCCACTGCGTGGGGTCAGGCATCCGGACCTGTCCGGAACGGGCGCGAGGACGCGTCGACGTCACGAGATGACGACGGTCTGGAGCTCGGTGAACGACTCCATCGAGAACGCGCCGCCGACCCGGCCGAGCCCGCTGGCCGTCCCCGAGCGGCCGCCGAACGGCAGGTGCGGCTCCCAGTAGTTCGAGGACTCGTTGATGTTCACCCACCCGGTCTTGACGCGCTCCGCGAAGTGCAGTCCCTTGCGCAGATCCCCTGTGAAGACCGCGGCGAGCAGCCCGTACGGCGAGGCGTTCGCGAGCTCGATCGCGTGGTCGAGCGAATCGATCGCGACCACGGGCGCAACCGGCCCGAACGTCTCCTCCGTCGCGACGAGCGCATCCCCCGGGACGCCCTCCAGGATCGTGGCCTGCCAGTAGAGATCCGTCGCAAAGCCGCCGGCGCGCCCGCCGCCCGCCACGACCGTCGCCCCGCGCTCGACCGCATCGGCGACGTGCTCGTCCATCTTCGCGGCGCCGCCCTCGTTGTTGAGCGGCCCCATCGTCGTCTCCGGTGCGAACGGGTCGCCGAGCCGGATCTTCGCCACGAGGCGCGCCAGCTTCTCGACGAAGGGCGTGACGACGTCGCGGTGGACGAGGAGCCGCTCGCCCGCGGTGCAGCTCTGGCCGGCGCAGAGGAAGCAGGCGGTGACGGTCGCCTCGGCCGCGGCGTCGAGATCCGCGTCCTCGAGTACGACGACCGGGCCGTTCCCGCCCATCTCGAGCAAGAGCGACTTCCCGGCGCCCGCGGCGGCGACCTTCCGCCCGGTCTCGGTGGAGCCGATGAACGCGACCGCGTGGGTGCCGGGATTCGAGGCGATCTCGTCGCCGACGGTCGAGCCGGGCCCCGTGACGAGGTTGAAGACGCCGGGCGGGAGGTCGGCCTCGGCGACGCACTCGGCGAGCGCGACGGCGCAGAGCGCGGTGGTCGACGCGGGCGTCCAGACGACGGCGTTCCCGCTCGCGAGCGCGGGCGCGACGAGCTCGGCCGGCATCGTGTACGGCCAGTTCCACGGCGTGATCACGCCGACCACGCCGACCGGCCGCCGTATCAGCAGCACGCGCTTCCCCGGCGACATCGAGTTGGGAAGCAGGCCTCCGAGCCGCTTGCCATCCTCGGCGGCCATGCGCCAGTACTCGACGAGCTCGTCCACCTCGCCGTACGCCTCGGCGTGCAGCGGCTTGCCCTGGTCGAGCGTCAGCGTCCGCGCGAGCGCGTCGCGCCGCGCCTCGATCGCGTCCGCGACGAGGTGCATCTTCGCCGCGCGCTCGAACGCCGTCAGCGAGGCCCAGCCGCCGGCGGCGCGATTCGCGGCCGCGATCGCCCGCTTCGCGTCGTCGCGGCTCCCGAGCGGCACCTCCCCGATCGCCTCGCCCGTCGCCGGGCTCTCCGCCGTGAACGTCTCTCCCGAGGCGGCGCCGGCCCAGGCGCCGTCGACGAACATGGAACTAGACCCCACGCGGCGCCTCGTCGTCGAGGACATGGCGCATCAGGTCGCGGATCGAGACGATCCCCACGGGCTTGCCGCCGTCGACGACGGGCAGGTGGCGGAAGCCGCCGTGGATCATGATCGCCGCGGCGTGGCCCGTCGTGTCCGACGGCTCGATCGTCTCGGGATGGTGCGTCATCCAGTCGGCCACAGACGTCCCCTCGACCCGCCCGGCCGCGACGGCGCGCAACACGTCCCGCTCGGTGAGGATCCCGACGAGCCGTTCGCCGTCGAGCACGAGCGCGGCGCCGACGTGGCGCTCGTCGATCCGTTTCGCGGCCTCGCCGAGCGCCAGGCCGGCCTCCACGTGCAAGAGCTCGCGCGACATGATCTCTCCAACGCTTGCCATTTCAGTCCCCCAGTTCGGTGCGGCGGCGGTCGACGAACGCCTTCAGCTCGGCCTTCAGGTCGGGATCGAGCTCCGGCTCCTCGTACTCTTCCAGGGTCTTGCGCCAGATGTCGCTGGCCCGGGCGGCCGCGTCCTTGCCGCCGTCGCGCGACCAGCGCTCGTAGTTCGCGGTCGAGGAGAGCAGCGGCCGGTAGAAGCACTCGCGGAACCGCTCGAGCGTGTGCACAGCGCCGAGGAAGTGGCCGCCGGCGCCGACCTCCTCGTGCGCCGAGAACGCGAGCGACTCCTCGCTGATCTCGAGCGGCGTGAACTCCTCGTACAGCATCCGCAGGATCTCGATGTCGACGATGAACTTCTCGTAGCAGGAGACGAGCCCGGACTCGAGCCAGCCCGCCGCGTGCATCACGTAGTTCGGCCCGGCGAGCATCGTCGGCAGCATCGTCATCATCGCCTCGTAGGCGGCCTGCGCGTCCACGGTCTGACTCGAGGTGAGCCCGCCGCCGGAGCGCCACGGCAGCCCGAAGTGGCGTGCGATCTGGCCGGTGCAGAGGAGCCCGACCGCCGACTCCGGTGTTCCGAAGCTCGGCGAGCCCGACTGCATGTCGGTGTTCGAGAGGAACGAGCCGAACACGACGGGGCAGCCCGGCCGGATCAGCTGCGTGAGCGCGATCCCGGCCATCGCCTCGGCCATCTGCTGCGCGAGCGTCGCTGCGACGGACACGGGCGACATCGCCCCCATCAGCAGGAACGGGGTCACGATCACCGGCTGGTTCGCGCGCACGTACTCGAACAGCGCCGCGAGCATCCGGTCGTCGTAGCGGAGCGGCGAGTTGACGTTGATCAGCGAGATCACGCACGGCGTCTGCTCGATCGACTCGCGGCCGAACACGATCTCGGCCATCGCGATCGTGTCCGCCGCGTTCGGGCCCGAGGTGACCGAGCCCATGAAGATCTTGTCGGTGTAGGTCATCAGCGCGGTGACCATGTCGAGGTGGCGCGAGTCGAGCGGGCGGTCCTCCGGCTCGCAGATCGTCCCGCCGGGCGAGTCCAGCTGCGGGAACGAGTGCGAGAGCTTGACGAGGTTCTCGAAGTCGTTCATCGACGCGTTGCGGCGCTCGATCCCCTCGCGCACGAACGGGCAGCCGTACACGGCCGAGAAGACCATGTGCTCGCCGCCGATGTGGACGCTCCGCTCCGGGTTGCGCGCCTGGATGTCGAACTCGCGCGGCGCCTTCGCGACCTGCTCCATCACGAAGTCCGGGTCGAGCTTCACGTTCTGGCCGTCGACCTGCTGGCCCTGCTTGCGGAAGAGCTCGAGCGCCTCCTCGCTCAGGAACTCGACCCCGAGCTCGGAGACGATCCGCCGCCAGCCCTTGTCCAGCGTGTCGATGGCCTCGTCGGACAGGATCTCGTAGCGCGGCATCTTGTTGATCAGCACGGGCTCTCCTCCATCAGTCGTTCCAGGGCGGTCTCGAGGCCGCTGTCGCCGGTCTCGCGCACCTCGAGCGGGAGCCCGAGAGCAGCGGCGGCGCGCTCGGCCTCCGCGCGCAGCTCCGGTGTCGGCTCCTGCGCGAGCCAGACGACCTTCTCGTAGTTGCGGAAGTAGTCGTCGCGCAGCTCGGGGTGTCGGTCGAGCCCGAGTCCCTGCCAGACGACGTGTTCGAAGCTCTTGACCAGGAAGTCGGTGAGGAAGTACGTGCCCGTCTCGTGCTCGGCGCCGTAGACCTCGTAGCAGTGCGCGCCGAGGAGCCTCGAGAAGCCGGAGAGGTCGGCACCGCAGTGGGCGTACGCGACGAGCACGTCCTCGCCCGCGGCAGCCTCCTGCACCGCGGCGCGGATCTGCTCCGGCCGGTTGTGGAGCTCCGGCGGCACCGGCCGCACCTCGACGTCCCAGCCGCGCCGCGCGGCGATCTTCTTGACGTGCAGCGCCAGCGCGCCGCAACTGACCACGACCTGCGTCATGCGGGGAACGCGAGCTGGTCGATGAACAGGTCGTTGAAGTCTGCGCGGCCCGAGAGCTCGACGTACTCCACCTCGTCGAGCACCGCATTCGCCGCGGCGCGCTCCTGCACGGAGAGCGCGGCGATCTTCGCGCCCTCGCCGGCGACATTGCCCGCCGCGACGATGCGCGTCAGCGGCAGCTTCGGGACGAGGCCGATCCGGACCGCGCTCGCCGCCGAGAGGTACGAGCCGAACGAGCCGGCGAGCAGCACCTGAGAGATCTCCTCGGGCTGGATCCCCATGTCCTTGCAGAGGATCGCCCAGCCGGTCGCGATCGATGCCTTCGCGAACTGCAGCTCGCGGACGTCGCGCTGGGAGAGGAAAACGTCGTCGGTGAGGTGGAAGATCGTCTCCTTCTCGATCTTGTCGAGCCGCTCCGACGAGCCGGGGACGAACTTGCCGCTCGCGTCGAGGATGCCGGCGCCGACCATCTCTGCGACGGCGTCGACCAGGCCGGAGCCGCAGAGGCCTACAGGCTCGACGTCGCCGATCACCGTCAGCTCGACCTCGCCGTCGCGGATCCTGACGCCCTCGATCGCACCATCGGCGGCGCGCATCCCGCAGCGAATCTGCGCCGCCTCGAACGCGGGGCCGGCGGGCGCGGCGCACGCGAGCGCCTCGGACGAGGAGCCGAGCACGATCTCCGAGTTGGTGCCGACGTCGATGAAGAGCCGCACGCGGCGGTCGAGCGTGAGCCCGGTCGCGAGGATCCCCGCCACGATGTCCGGGCCGACGTAGGCGCCGAGAGCCGGGAAGAGCACGGCCGGCGCACGCGGGTGGACGGCGACGCCGAAGTCCGAGGCGGCCGCTTGCGGCAGCGTCTGCGCCGCGATCGTGAACGGCGCCATCGAGAGCGGCTCCGGGTCGATCCCGAGCGCGATCTGGATCATCGTCACGTTGCCGGCAACGACGATCTCGTAGACCTCGCCCGGCTCGACATCGCCCTCGGCGAGCACCTCGGCGGTCAGCTCGGCGAGCGTCTCGTGGGCGCGGTCGCGCAGCCGGCCGAGCGCGTCGGGATCCATCATCACGGCCGAGATCCGCGAGATCACGTCAGCGCCGAACGGCTGCTGCTTGTTCAGCATCGAGCGCACGGCCGCGGGCAGGCCGGTCTCGAGGTCGAGCAGGTTCGCGACCACGGTCGTGGTGCCGAGGTCGAACGCGAGTGCGAAGCGGCGGGCGGTCGTGTCGCCGGGCTCGACCTCGATCAGCTCGTCGTCGCAGAGGACTGCGGTCACCTTCCAGTCGGCGTCGCGAAGCGTCCGCCCGAGGCCGCGCACGAGCTCGAGCGGGGCGTGCAGCTCGAGATCGTCCATCGCGGCAAGCACGCGGTCGAGATCGGGGGTCTGGTCCTCGAGCGTCGGCTCGTCGAGCTCGAGGTAGCGTTTCTGGACGGCGGGACGCAGGATCACGTGGCGTCCGACGCCGACGAGCGCCGCCTTCGGGCGCGTCTGCAGCGGCGGCACCTCGACGACGACGTCCTCGCTCGCCTCGGCGCGGCACGCGAGCCGCCAGCCGGCCTTGAGCTCGGCGGGCTCGAATGCGCGCGGGTCGACGGCCGAGATCCCGACCGAGCCGGAGGCGACGCGCACCTTGCACTTCTTGCAGGTGCCGTGCCCGCCGCAGGTCGAGTCGATCGCGACCGCGTTCCAGCTCGCCGCGTCGAAGAGCGTCGTCCCGGCGGGGACGCGCGCCTCCTTCGTGGCGCCGTCCGCCTGCTCGAAGCGCAGCCGGACCCGCTCCGGATGTGCGGAACGCTCCTCGCGGATCGGCTCGACCGCGCTCACGAGGCCGCGGCCGCCGCCTTCGCGTCGCGGTAGCGCTTGATCCAGGCCGCGCCCCACTCGTCGTGCCCGAGCATCAGGTCGGTCGCGCGCACCGCGTCGACGCACTGCGGCGAGCGCGCGTCCATGATCGCGCTCGTGAGCCCGTGGCTCTGCGCGATCGCGAGGAACGTCGCGCCGAGCGCGTGGCGCCCGGGCATCGCGAACGAGGTGTTGGAGGCGCCGCAGGTCGTGTTGACGCCGAGCTCGTCGCGCAGCAGGTGCAGGGTCTCGATGAACGCCGTCACCGCGCGCGGCTCGGCGCCGATCGGCATCGCGAGCGGATCGATGATCACGTCCTCCGGCGGGATCCCGTGGTCGCCCGCCGCCGAGACGATCTTCTTCGCGATCGCGAGGCGCTCTACCGGCTCCATCCGGATCTCGTCGTCGTTCGCGAGCCCGATCACCGCGGCGCCGTGACGCGCGACGATCGGCAGGATCGCCTCGAGCCGCTCGTCCTCGCCGGTCACCGAGTTGACGAGCGCCTTGCCTTCGTAGGCCGAGAGCCCCGCCTCGAGCGCCTCGATGATCGACGAGTCGATGCAGATCGGGAGGTCGGTCAGGCCCTGCACCATCGGGACCGCCCGGCCCATCAGGCCGATCTCGTCCGCCATCGGGTCGCCCACGTTCACGTCGAGCACGTCCGCGCCGCCCGCGACCTGCTCGGCCACGTCCGTCTCGACCTGCGAGAGGTCGCCCGCCTGGAGCTGGGCCTGGAAGGCCTTGCGGCCGGTGGGGTTGATCCGCTCGCCGATGATGCAGAACGGCTGCTCGGGGCCGATCACGACGGTCCGCGACCGCGACTGGATCACCGTCTCCATCACGCGGGAACCGCGGCGCGCTTGCGCTGGATCAGGTCCTTCGCCATCCGCACCGCCGTCGAGGCGTCCGCCGCGTAGCCGTCGGCGCCGACCGCGTCGGCGTACTCCTGGGTCACGGGCGCGCCGCCGACCATCACGATCACGTCGTCGCGGATCCCGGCCTTCTGGAGCGCGTTGATGTTGGCCTTGAACATCGGCATCGTCGTCGTGAGGAACGCCGAGAAGCCGACGATCTCCGGCTTGTGCTCGATGATCTTCTCCACGAACACCTCGGGCGCGACGTTGACGCCGAGGTCGTAGACCGTGAAGCCGGCGCCCTCGAGCATGATGTTGACGAGGTTCTTGCCGATGTCGTGCACGTCGCCCTTGACGGTGCCCATCACGAAGGTGCCGACGGTCTGGGCGCCGGTCTCGGCGAGCAGCGGGCGCAGGATGTCGAGCGCGCCCTGCATCGCGCGGGCGGCGATCAGCATCTCCGGGACGAAGTAGTCGCCGCGCTCGAAGCGGGCGCCGACCTCCTCGAGCGAGGGGATCAGCCCGTCGTAGAGCATCCGCTCGGGGTCGAGCCCGTCGGCGAGGCCCGCGTTGACGAGGTCCTTCACCTCGGGCGCGTTGCCGATCAGCGTCTCGTCGTAGAGGCCCTGGATGATCTCTTCGTGTGTCATGCAGCTCCTCGGGTGTGGTGGCCGAGCCGCTCGGCGAGCGTCGCCGCTTCCTCGACGAGGAGCGGGGCGAGCTGGGCGATGCGGTCGGAGGTCAGGCGGGCGCTCGGCCCGGAGATGGAGAGTGCGGCGATCGCGTCGCCGCCGGGCCCGAACACGGGCGCGGCGAGCGCGGAGAGACCGAGCTCGAGCTCGTCGATCGAGGTCGCGAAGCCGCGGGCACGCACGCGCCGCAGCTCGGGGGTCAGCTTCTTCGCGCCGCCGAAGGCGAGGAAGCACTTGCCGTTCGCGGCGAGCTCGAACGCCACCCGGCGGCCGACCCAGTCGGTCACGCCGACGAAATGGGCGGTGTCCTCCTGGGCCAGGTGCTCGACGCCGTCGGGGCCGGGCACGGCGAGGTTGATCGTCTCTCCCGACGCGTCGGCGAGCCGGCGCAGCGAGGGCGCTGCGAGCTCGACGAGCGTCGCCGCGGTGTCACGGTTCGCATACCGCAGCAGCACCGGCCCCGGCCGCAGCCGGCCGCGGTCCTCGATCCGCTGCACGAGCCCCTGCCGCTCGAGCGCGGCGACGAGCCTGGAAGTCGTGCTCTTCGGCAGCCCGGAGCGCTCCGCGAGCTCGCCGACCGACTGCGGCTCGGCGGACTCGACGACCCGAACGAGCAGCTGGGCCGCCCGGTCGATCGACTGAGTTCCGGTCTGTGTAGGCGCGATATCCACGATATGGAACCCCCGTTCCACGAATTGAAGCGCGCCACGCAGGCCGCGTCAACATAGGGTTGTGACGTGGCCACCAAGGCGGACCCCGGGTTCGAGCGCTTGATCGCCGCCGGGATGAACCGCGCCTTCGACGACAAGGCGACGGAGGAGCAGGAGCTCGACCTCGACACGGCCCGCCTGATCGTGTTCTCCGACCTCCACAAGGGGACGCGGGACGACGCCGACGACTTCCGCCGCTCCGAGCGCGCCTACCAGGCCGCACTCGGCTCCTACCTCGAGCGGGGCTACCGCCTCTTCGTGCTCGGCGACGTCGAGGAGCTCTGGAAGTTCTCGCCCGAACCGGTGCTCGGCGCCTACTCGGACTCGCTGAAGCTCGAGCAGAGCTTCCACGACCTCGGCCGCTACGAGCGGTTCTGGGGGAACCACGACGACCTCTGGCGTCATGCCGACGCGGTGACGAAGCGCCTCGCCCCGGTCTACACCGAGCTGCAGGTCCGCGAGGCGCTGAAGCTTCGCGTGACGAGCAACGGCAAGACCCTGGGCTTGATCTTCCTCGTCCACGGCCACCAGGGGACTCTGGAGAGCGAGCGCTACGCCTGGTGCTCGAAGCTCATGGTCCGCTACCTCTGGCGGCCGCTCCAGCGCAAGTTCGGAGTGACCGCGACCACGCCGGCCCGCGACTGGGACCTCCGCCAGCGTCACGAGCAGGCGATGTTCGACTGGGCGAAGTCGCATCGGGAGAAACCGGTGCTGATCGCCGGCCACACCCACCGGCCCGTGTTCCGCTCCAGCAAGCCGGAGCCCCACTGCCGGCCGATCGGGGAGATCGAGGCGGACATGGGACTCGCCGAGGCCAAGCGGCCGCCCGGCTCGAAGCGGATCGCCCGGCTGCGGGCGGAGCTCGAGTGGGCGCAGGCGGAGGCGCGATACATCCAGTCGCCGCCCATCCCGGTCGATCCGCCCTGCTACTTCAACACCGGCTGCTGCTGCTACCCGGACGGAGACGTGACCGGGCTCGAGATCGCCGACGGCATGATCCGCCTCGTCCGGTGGCCGACCGACGACGAGAAGCCCGGGGCGAAGCTGCTGGCCAAGGCCGACCTGCGGGACGTCCTCGCCTCCGTCGCCGGGAGGACGAGCTCAGGCGCGGGCGTCGCGGGCTGACGCGACCTCGATCCGGAAGCCGTCGGAGTCAGCGGCGAAGCTCGAGTCGGCCTATCCTGGGCGGCTCTTCTCGACCACGGACCTCTGTTCGCAGATCGTCTGGGCAGCCGGGAACGTCGCGGGCCGCGAGCGTGGGGTCGCGAACGGTCGCCTGGTTGCGGCGCTAGCGTGAAAGGTGCGTTCTGATCAGGGCACCCACTGCGGCAGCGGCAACTAGCGCGCCGGCGGTTGCAAGACGCGGGAGCAGCCGCCACACGCGCGCCCGCAAGCTGGCTGCGTTTTGTTGCTCGTGCTCCAAGCAGAGCTCGCCCATCGTCAGGGTCTCACAGTCCGACCGGATGCATGGATGAACGCTCGGCACGTCGAGGCCTCCTCCATCGCTGCCGCCGACGAGCATCGCATCTGAACCGGACACGCTGCAAGAGTTTGAACCGGCGCGTTGGAGCCCCAAGGGGCCGGCGGGGTCGCTTTGTACAGCAACCAGGCGCTGCGCACCGAGCCGTGCTGGAAGGCACTGCGATCGGCTGGGTAGTCGGCCGCGCAAGGCCCTGGGTGTAAGGTCCTGGTGGCGGCGTCCCCCGATCGAGTGACGATTGGTCTGCCTTGCGGTACCGGCGCGAGTGTCGGAAAGCGGAAGGACAGGGAGGACGGCGGTGAGTTTGACCGAGACGGATACCGGGGCTTCGGCAGGTGGAGATGCACCCAGACCGCCGATCGAGCCGGTAGCGCATTTCGCGGTCGCCGAGGGTACCGCGAGGGAGCTCGGCGAGAGTTCACGCGGCCGCGACGAGCACGAGGGGAATTGAAAACAACGAAGGAGGAGAGATGGCGATCGGACCGGTTCAGCTGCTGGTGCTGGGGTTCCAGCATCCGGAGTTCCACGGCGAGATCATCGAGGAGCTGGAGAAGCTCCGTGAGAGCGACACCGTGCGCGTGATCGACGCGCTCGCGGTACACAAGGACGCAGAGGGCGAGATGGAAGTGGCGCACCTCAGCAACCTGAGCAAGGACGAGGCGATCGAGTTCGGCAGCAAGGTCGCCGCGCTGATCGGCCTCGGCATCGAGGGCGAGGAGGGCATGGAGAAGGGCGCCGAGATCGGCGCCGAGGCCGCGGCCGAAGACGGGATCCACGTCTTCTCGCGACCAGGAGGCATGGGACATCCTCGAGGAGATCCCCAACGACTCCGCGGCGGCGCTGATCCTGCTCGAGCATCACTGGGCGGTGCCGCTTCGCGACGCGATCATCCGCACGGGCGGCATCGGCCTCGCCGACGGCTTCATCCACCCGGCCGACCTGGTCGCGATCGGGGTCGCCACAGCTGCGGAGGCCGAGGAGCTCGCCGCGATGCATCCGAGCGAGAAGACGGCCTCGGTCTGACCCCTGCCGCGCAGGGTTCTCGACATTCAAGCAACGGAGGTGGAAGAGACATGATGGCTCGCAGAGTGGCCCGCCGCACTTCACGGCGCGTCGCGCGCCGGCGCTAGGAACGAACGGACGGGGCCTCTCCTGCATGCGCGGGGGAGGCCCTCACATCGACCGGGCAGCAGACTCGTTCGAGGACCGCTCAAGGAGACGCTCACGCCCGTTGCGTACCGCCCGTCTGAGGTTCTCGAGGTTGGGCTCGAGCATCGCGAGCACCCCATCAGCCCACTGTTCGACCTCCAGCTGGATCTCGAAGGCTCGCTTCCGTGCGCGACTGAGAGTCTCCTCTGCTTGTCGTTCCGCAGTCCGGCTGATCTGGACATCGCTCGTCTCAGCGGTCGCTCGCTCCCGCCCAGCTTCAAGCAGCCGCTCGACCTCTCGTTTGGCCTCGGCAAGTGCCTCGTCGCTACCCGCTGGATTTGAACGCACCTGCCGTGACTCATCCACGATCGCAGACCGGAGGTCGTCGAGGAGACGGCCGACCTCATCGCGGTCGAGTCGAACCTGATCGGTCAACGGAACAGTCTTCGCTTCCCGCACCAGCTCGTCCAACTGCTCGAACAACTCGAGTGAATCCACCCAACTAACGCTAACCCCGTGCCCGGACGCTCAAGGCCGACAGAAGGCAGCCGGTCTCGCGGCGACTGGTCGTCCGCATCCTTGAGCCGGACTGACAGCTCCGTCCGACCGTTCGATGAAGATGCGCCCATGGAGGCCATCCGCGCGCCCATGGGGGCCGTCCGCATCATCGGCTGGAACTCGAACGGCTGGGCCATCGGCGCCATCATTCCGGTATGCACGATCCCAATCCCGGCGGACGGCGAGAAGATCATGACCGCTGAGCGGTGGGGCGAAGGACACCTCGCGCAGCTCCGCGAGCGATGGGGCCTCACCCGCGACGCCTTCAAAGCGCGCGGCCTGAACGATGAGGATGCGGAGTGGGCCTCGTCCGTCACGCTCCGCAAGATCGCCACTCTGACCGTCGTCGGCCCCGTGCTCGCGGAGGCGCTGATCGCCGATGGCGTCGCGGAGCCAGTCGGCGCCGACGAGTTCGCCGCCATCCTTACGGACGAGATCGCGGCCCGGTTCGCGTCGCTGCTCAAAGCTGCCTGATCCCGCAGCGTTCACCGCCGGCGCCCCCACGAAGCGAACATCGGGCCGCTGTCAGCGTCCAGCTAACTCAATGTTGAAAGCTAACCATCGCAATAACAGACGAAGGTTGATGTCGTCTGTGTTGTCGCGAAGCGGATTCCTGCGCGGTCTGGCTGTATCGCTCCTTGGCTTCCCTATATGGGCTTTCGCTTGGTGTCGCGCGGGTTACCGTAGGGCGGGGTCGAAGGCGACCACGGTGCTGCCGAGGAGGCCGGTGGTGGTGATTCGGAAGTCGCAAGTGCCGTGCGCGCCGGGCGCCGAGGGGACGCTAAGGTGGAGCACCTTCTGCCCTTGAGCGCCGGGAACGGCGTGCAGGCGCCGATATGGGCGGCCCTGCCGTAGCAGGACGATCCGCTCGTCCTGTTTGGCGAGGAGGGTCAGGCGCAGGGTTCCGGGGCATGTGTAGGTGTGGATGGTCGCGGTGTTGTAGATGTCGCCGTTGGGCTGGAATCCTCTGGTCGTGCCGACGATCTGGAACGGTCCGGTGACCTGCCAGAGCCGCCAGGGCGCGACTTTGCCGCCACTGCTTGAGCCGGCGTCGGTGATCGGCGTTCCGTGGACGAGCAGCGATTTCCAGGCGACGACAAAGCGGCCCGTGACAGGCCTACCAGCGACGAGTACGGTGCCGTCGTTAGCGAGGCCCGCGTAGCCGCCTGGGGCGGGCCCGATGAGCTGTCCCCGGGGAGCGCAAGCGCGGTCACGAGCTTGCGGTTCCAAAAGAGCGCCTCCCAGACCACAGGCCACTGGAATCGGTCCGCGTACAAGAACGTGACCGGCCCATTGGCAGAGCGGTCGATCCAGGTAGGGACCGGCCCGAGCATCGTTGCTTGCTGCAGGCGGGCCTCGCTTGCCACGTAGCGCTCCGCGACGACCGACCCGGCTGCGAGCACGACGATCAGCAGATACGGGACCGCGTTCAGCACCTGCCGGGGCGCAAACACGAGGATCAGCGCCGCGACAGCCACGGCGCCGTCGAGCCACCAGTGCTGAGAGCCGTTCGAGCTCCCTGCCAGCCGGTACACCGCGGTCAACGTCGCCGAATCGGGGAGGACATCAAGAGCGAGCAGCGTGTGCAACGGCCAGGCCAGCACCGCGACCAGCGCGACCCCCGCCACGGCCAAGGATCGCCGCCCCGTCCGGGGTGCACCGGCCTCGAGCCAAACGGCGAGGCAGACGAACAGCGGCGGCGCGGCCGCGATCAGGTCGCGCTCGGCAAGGTGGCCGACATAGCGCGAGGCGAACACCCCCACCTCCAGCACAAGCCAAAGCGACAGCGCCGTCGCGACCGCGAGCGCCGCCCGCGCGGCCGGGCTCAGCGACCGTCGCTCAAACCAGAGCAACGCCGCCGCGCAGGCCGGGAAGAACCCAGTCAGGAGCACGAGATCGCCGAGATGGTAGAAGACGAAACGCAACGCCGCGAAAACGTGGTAGCCCCCGGAGGCGGTGACCGAGTAGGCACCCAGCGCTCCTCCCCCAACCGCCAGCCGCCAAACCAACCAGGCGGCGACGATGCCGCCGAACCCGAGGAAGACAACTGCAAAGCGCCGCAGGACAGCACGAAGCGGCACGCCCCAGAGTACCGCCGCCGTCGGGAACACAAGCACGAGGACCACCGCCTGGAGGCGCGTCAACACGGCGGCCGCGACGAGCCCCACGAGGAGCAGCTGGTTGCGCCGGGTCGGCGTGACGAGCGTCAGCGCCGCGACCCAGCACATGAGCACGAGCAGCGGGTAGAAGACCGTCTCCGTCATCAGCAGGCCGCTGTAGGCAAAGGCCGGGAGGGCGAGCGTCAGCGCCGCCACCAGGACGGCGGAGCGCGCCGAGACGACCGAGCGCGCCCACAGGTACGCGGGCACGGCCGCGAGCGACATGCTGATCGCGCCGAGCGCCTTGGCGACCTCGTAGCCGCGGTGTGGCGAGAGCCAGGCGAGCGGCCCGCCGATCAGCGCCGGGTAGACGGAGGCTGTAGAAGTCGCTGTGCGCGCCCGCGATCGCCAGCCGCCCGCTGCTGTACAGCGTGCGACCCGCGATGCCGTAGATCATCTCGTCAGGGGCGATCCAGGGCGTCGGCACGTCGTCCCCGAGCACGATCCGGCCGAGCATCGAGACGATGACCAGACCGGCGACGACGAGCCCGGCGGAACCGATCCGCCGCGGGACAATGGCACCACGCCGCAGCCTCGCCTCCCCCAGTTCGCCGTCCACGTCGAGGAGCCTACCCGGGGCACCGACGCACAGCACCGCACCGAATGACCGCACTTCGGCGCGCAAGTTGAGCTTAGGATCCTGCGCTCCCCTACGCGGAGGAGGGCAACCTTACCTCCCTATGCCAGCCCTCCACTCGCTCGTCTACGACAGTCAGGTGCCCAGTCGGTCAGGCCCGCCGATCGGCAGGGACGGGCGGCGGCGCCCCGCGAGGGGTGGCGCCCCCACCCTGGCATCGGGTCGAGCGTCTGGAAGACCTGCTACGTGGTGGGGAAGCAGGGATCGAGAGACGTGCCGTAGGCGCGGCGTCCAACGCCCCGATCCTGCGCGGGGTCCCACCGCGTCGCCCGACTCGAAGTAGTTAACGCACAGTGCCTCGGCGCAAAGCGACAATTTCAATGTTGTTAACTATCCATCCGGGTCGAGGAAGAACGTGGCGTAGAAGTCGGCCCGGTACTGCGGGAACAGGCGCGGCGCGTGGAGGATCTCGGCGCCCGCAGCGAGCGCTGCCGCGTGCGCCGCGTCGACGTCCGCCCTCGACTCGACCGCGAACGCGACATGGTGCAGGCCGGGCGCGTAGAGCTCGAACTCCTGCTCCTCGAGCGCCTGCCGGAGCCCCAGCGAGCCCGACCCGGCGCCGGGGAAGCGCAGGTAGTGGATCTGCTCGCCGCGCTCGCCCGGGAAGAGCACGGGCTCCTCGAGCCCGAGCGGCCCGAGCGCGGCGCGGTAGAACGCGAGCGACCGCTCGAGGTCGCGACAGACGAGATCGACGTGTCCGAGGCCGAGCAGCATCAGACGCCGTTCGCGAAGGTGAGCGCGAGCCGGCCCCGCGAGGAGTTGCCTCGCACATCCGCCGCCTCCACCTCGACGAGGTAGTTGCCGTCGGGGTGCTCGCGCGTGTCGAAGCCGCGCGCGAGCCAGAAGCGGAACAGCCCCGGCTGATTCGGGTGGTTCTGCCGGGTGCCCGGCGCGTAGACGTCGCCGAAATGACGGTCCGAGCTGCCGACGACGGCAGGCGCGAACGAGGTGCGGAAGTCGGCGGCGATGCGCCAGCTCCCCGGCCCGAGCCGCCAGCGGACGAGCGCGGGAGTAACCGGAATGTCGTGCCACGGCGCCGGCGCGGAGATAGGCGGATGGTCGAACGCTTCGACGACGAGGTCGACGAGACCGTGCAGCGCGCTCGCGGGGAGCGAGGTGACGATGCGCGTGACGACCGGCGCGCCGAAGTCCGCAAACGGCGTGAGGGCCCCAGCGCGCAGGGGGTTCCAGTAGGTCCCCTGCGGCGCGGGGGAACGGGTGCGCTCGGCGAGATGGACGTGTCCCCAACCGGGCGCGACGTGGCCGAGCAGTCCGTGGAGCGCCACGTGGGAGCCGCTCTGGACGGCCGGCAGGATGTGCCAGTAGCCGAAGCTTCGTCCGCCCGAGTCGACCGCGACGATCTGTGCGCCCTCGATCGAGACGCGCCCCGGCGCGACCGCGTAGACCGCCGTGCCGTCCGGCGCCGAGACGTCGACGCCGGTGTGAAACGACTTGCCGCCCTGGTCGCCGATCCGGGGATCGCAGATGAGCCCGCGCACGGGATGCTGGCGGTCGAACGGCTGGACGGGCCACGGATACCCGGCCATCAGGGCGTGTGCGGGAAGCGGTAGACGTGGCTGTCGTGGGGGCCGAACCAGTCGCTGAAGGCCGAGCCGGTGACGTCGACTTCGCGAAACTTGCTCAGGGCGTATTCGAAGAGCACCTCGCCTCCGCCGATCCCCGCCGGCAGGCCGGAGAACGTGACCTGGCTCGTGCTGCCGCCGCGCCTGACCGCGATCACGTAGAGGAACCCGCCGGCCTGGCGGGTGCTGAGGTCGATGTCCGCGGCGCTCGCGGTGACGGTCACACCTGCCGCGGGCGCGAGCAGCGCGGGCGCGACCGCGGTCGAGCCGAGCTCGGTGACGAGCGGCTTCAGGACGCGGTCCCAGAAGGCCCAGTTCCAGCCGCTCTGCGCGTCGGCCGGCCGCATCACCTGCGCGAGGTGACCGCCGAAGAAGGCCAATCCCCGCGCGCCGGCGACGATCGCCTGGTAGGCCATGAACCGCTCCTCGAGCAAGGTCGGGAAGCGAGGCACGTGCTGGGGCGGGAGCACGCCGCTCCAGGCGATCTGCAGCGTCGTCCAGACCGGCTTGCCGCGCGCGGCCTGCGTCATCTTGCGCGTCACGTCGCCGACGACGCTGAGATCGGTGTTCGCTCCGCCGGCGTGGAGACCCGGCGGGTAGGAGACCGGGTAGATGTCCGCGCCGGTGATGTCGAGGGCCGCGCTGTACGGTGCGAGAGCGGCCACGGTGCCGAGCGGGGCCTGGATGATCACCACCGGATGGTCGGGATCGAGCGCGTGGATCCGCTGGTAGGCACGCACGAGGCCGGCCGGCGGAACCGGGGCGAGCGCGGGCTCGTCGATCCCCTTCCACGCAGCGAGCGCCGGATGGCCCTTGAGCGCCTCGACGATCTTGACGAGGAGCTGCTCGTTCGCCGAGCCCGCCTGCGCCGGCAGGTTGGGAACGTTGCCGAGCCACGTCCAGCAGTGGAGGCCGTGTGCGCCGGCGGCGTCCAGGACACGCTGCTCGGCGGCGATCTGGCCGTCGGCGAGCGCCGGCGACCAGTCGGCGAACCCGCTGCGGATCATGTTCACGCCGGCGGCGGCGACCTCGGCGAGCGCGTTCTTCCCGCTCGGCGCCGTGCCCGCCGGCGGCGGCCCGTTCGAGAGAACGATCGGAAAGCCGTCGATCATCGCCATCCGCCGTTACTTTGACCTGAAGGGCGCGCGACTGCGAGTCTACGGCCGTCCCCGACGAAAGGAACCGGCCTTGGCGAAGCTCCCGTCGTCTCTCGAGATCGCGCAGAGCGCGACCCTGCGCCCGATCAGCGAGCTGGCGCAGGACGTCGGCCTCCTGCCGGACGAGGTCGAGCTCTACGGCCGCTACAAGGCGAAGATCGACCTCTCCGTGCTCGACCGGCTCGCCGACCGGCCCGACGGGAAGCTCGTCAACGTCACGGCGATCACGCCGACGAAGGCCGGCGAGGGCAAGACGACGACGGCCGTCTCGCTGACCCAGGGGCTCGGCGCGATCGGCAAGCGCCCGGTGCTCTGCCTGCGCGAGGCCTCGCTCGGCCCGGTCTTCGGGATCAAGGGCGGCGCGGCGGGCGCCGGCTACGCGCAGGTCGTGCCGATGGAGGACCTGAACCTCCACTTCACCGGCGACATCCACGCGATCGGCGCCGCGAACAACCTGCTCGCGGCGATGCTGGAGGCGCACATCCTCCACGGCGGCGAGCCGCACATCGACCCGCTCTCGATCTCATGGCGGCGCTGCGTCGACATCAACGACCGCGCGCTTCGCGACGTCGCCGTCGGCCTCGGCGGCCGCGCGAACGGCTACGTGCGCCAGACCGGCTTCGACATCACCGCAGCCTCCGAGGTGATGGCGATCGTCGCCGTCGCGCGCGACCTGCAGGACCTGCGCGCCCGTCTCGGCGCGATCACCGTCGGCTCGACCTTCGAGGGCAGCCCGTCACCGCCGAGCAGCTGCGGGCGGCCGGCGCGATGACGGTGCTGCTCAAGGACACGCTCAAGCCGAACCTCGTCCAGACGCTCGAGGGCCAGCCGGCCTTCGTCCACTGCGGCCCGTTCGCCAACATCGCGCACGGCAACAACTCGCTCGTCGCCGACCGCGTCGCGCTCAAGCTCGGCGACTACGTGATCACCGAGAGCGGGTTCGGCTCGGACATGGGGATGGAGAAGTTCTTCGACATCGTCTGCCGGGTCGGCGGGATCAGGCCGTGCGGCGACGGTGCTCGTCGCGACCGTCAAGGCGCTCAAGCACCACGGCGACGACCCGGACGGCGGGCTCGAGGCGATCGAGCGCGGGGCCGCGAACATGATCCGCCACCTCGGGATCATCCGCGAGTTCGGGCTCAACGCCGTGGTCGCGGTCAACCGCTTCCCCGACGACACCGACGAGGAGATCGAGCTCGTGCGCAGGCTCGCGCTCGAGAACGGCGCCTACGCCGCGGAGACGAACGACGCCGTGACGAAGGGCGGCGAGGGCGCGGCGGCGCTCGCCGAGGCGGTCGTCGCCGCGGCCGAGGAGCCGAACTCGTTCGCGTCCCGTCTACGAGCTCGACTGCGCCGATCGAGCAGAAGATCGAGGCGATCGCGAAGCGCGTCTACGGCGCCGACGGGATCTTCGTGCTCAAGACGGCGCAGGACAAGATCCGCCAGTTCAACGAGGTCGGCTTCGACAAGCTGCCGATCTGCATGGCGAAGACGCACCTCTCGCTCTCGCACGACGCGGCGCTCACGAACGCGCCGACCGGGTTCACGGTCACGATCCGCGACATCCGCGCCTACACCGGCGCCGGCTGGCTCGTCGCGCTCTGCGGCGACATGCAGACGATGCCGGGCCTCAGCGCGACCCCGGCCGCGTTCAACGTCGACATCGACGCGGAGGGACGCACGGTTGGCCTCTTCTGATCGCGGGAGTAGGCTGGGCCGGTGACGACCACGGTCGACCGGAGCGGTCCCCCGCTGATCCGTGCCGCGGGCGTGTGGAAGATCTTCGGCCGCAAGGCCGACAGCGTGCTCGGGACGCCCGACGCCGATCTCCCCCGCGCCGAGCTGCGCGCGAAGACCGGCTGCGTGGCGGCCGTCCGCAACGTCTCGTTCGACGTCTGGCCGAGCGAGGTGTTCGTCGTGATGGGCCTCTCCGGCTCGGGCAAGTCGACGCTCGTCCGCACCCTGATCCGTCTCATCGAGCCGAGCGCAGGGAAGATCGAGATCGACGGCAAGGAAGTGACCGGTGCGAGCCAGGCCGAGCTGCGCCAGCTCCGGCGCCACACCTCGTCGATGGTGTTCCAGCACTTCGGGCTGCTCGCGCACCGGCGGGTGATCGACAACGTCGCCTTCGGCCTCGAGGTGCAGGGCGTGCCGAAGCCGCAGCGGCTCGCGCGCGCGGCCGAGGTGCTCACGCTCGTCGGGCTCGAGGACTCGGCGAACCAGTTCCCCGACCAGCTCTCGGGCGGGATGCAGCAGCGCGTCGGCCTCGCGCGCGCGCTCGCGGTCGACCCGAAGGTGATGCTCTACGACGAGCCGTTCAGCGCGCTCGACCCGCTGATCCGGCGCGACATGCAGGACGAGGTGATCCGGCTCCAGCACGAGACCGGCAAGACGATCGTCTTCATCACCCACGACCTGCCCGAGGCGCTGCGCCTCGGCGACCGGATCGCGATCATGCGCGACGGCGCGATCGTGCAGCTCGGCACCCCGGAGGACCTCGTCGGCTCGCCCGGCCGACGACTACGTGCAGAACTTCGTCCGCGACATCCCGCGCAGCCACGTGCTCACGTTGCGCTGGATCATGCGCCCGGCCGAGGACGGCGAGGCAGACGGGCCCGACGCTTCCCGTCGGGAACGACGGTTCGCGACGCGATCCCGGTGATCGCCGGCAGCGAGCGCCCCGTGTGCGCCGTCGACGACGGCAAGGTCGTCGGGGTCGTCGACCGCGTGGCCGTCCTCAAGGCGATCGCCGGCGAGCAGGACTGATGTCGGCCACCACCGACCTCGTCTCCGCGCCAAGCGCCCCCGCCGCGCCGCGGCCGTGGTGGCGCGGGAAGATCGGGCTCGTCGTCGCGATCGTGCTCGTGATCGTGGTCTCGTACCTCGGGCTGGAAGGGCGACTACCCGTGGCCGTCGTGGCTGACGTGGGACTCGCTCACGGGCTACCTCGACCGGTTCCAGAACTGGCTCAGCGCCGAGCGGAACGGCGCGAGCCCGAGCTTCGTCTTCACGATCTTCAACGGCTTCGCGAACTTCCTCGACAACCTCGTCTCGTGGCTGACGAGCTTCTTCTTCAAGCTCACGTGGGTCGGCACCGCGACGTTCGGGATCGTCGTCGTGCTGCGCTTCGGCAGCCGCCGCGCCGCGCTGGGCGTGGCGGCGGCGTTCGTCTCGTTCGCGGTGCTGGGCCTCTGGCTCGAGAGCGTGCAGACCTTCGCGCTGATGACCGCGGCCGTCTCGCTCTCGCTGCTGATCGGGATGCCGCTCGGAGTGCTCGCCGGGCGCTCCGACCGGTTCCTGCGCGCGGTCACGCCCATTCTCGACGCGATGCAGATCGTGCCCGCGTTCGCCTATCTGGTGCCGGTGGTGATCCTGTTCTCGGTCGGGCCCGGCGCGGCGGTCGTGACGACGCTGATCTACGCGATCCCGCCCGCGATCCGGATCACGGCGCTCGGGATCCGCGGCGTGCAGACGAACACGGTCGAGGCCGCGGAGGCGCTCGGCTCGACGAAGTGGCAGGTGCTGACGAAGGTGCAGCTCCCGCTCTCGCGCCGGATGCTGCTGCTCTCGGTCAACCAGGTGATCCTGTTCGCGCTCTCGATGGTCGTGATCGCCGGGCTGATCGGCGGCCCCGGCCTCGGCGACCGTGGTCACCCAGGGGATCTACTCCGACCCGGCGCTGGCGATCCTCGCCGGCTTCGCGATCGTGATCATGGCGATCGCGCTCGACCGCTCGACCGAGTCGATGGCGGCCCGCACCGACCCCGCGCACCGCCACGTCACCGAGGCCGTGCGCCGGCGGCTCCACCTCGAGACGCTCGCCGCGGTGGGCGCCGTGTGCCTCTCGGTCGCGCTCGGCTACGCCTTCGGCGCGGGCGCGGTCTTCCCGGTCGGCCGCACGCAGACCTGGCTGCTGGCGCAGATCCAGTCGGTGCTCGACTACATCCAGAATCCGGCGACCGTCGTGTTCGGGATCTCCTCGCCGATCGGCAACGCGATGGTCAAGTACGGCCTCGAGCCGATCAACAACTACTCGGCGGGCACGCCGTGGTTCGTGATGGCCCTCGGCCTGACCGCGATCGCCTTCGTCATCAGCGGGCGGCGCCCGGCTATCACAACCCTCGTCGCACTCGTCTCAATCGGGGTGATGGGCCAATGGGACCCGGCCATGGCGACCGCCTCGCAGGTGCTCGTGGCGACGGTGATCGCCGTCCTGCTCGGGCTGGTGCTCGGGGTGTGGGCGGCGGAGAGCCGCACCGTGGAGCGGATCCTCCGCCCGATCAACGACGTCCTGCAGACGCTGCCGCAGCTCGTCTACATCATCCCGTTCATCTACCTGATGCCGGTCTCGATCGTGCCCGGGATCATCGCCGCGGTGCTGTACGCGACCCCGGTCGTGATCAGGCTCGTCACGGCGGGGGTCCGTGAGGTCGAGGCGAACACCGTCGAGGCGGCGCGCTCGTTCGGCGCCACCCGGCTGCAGGTGCTCGCGAAGGTCAAGGTGCCGCTGGCGCGCGACGCGATCATGCTCGGCGTCAACCAGGGGATCATCATGGTGCTGGCCGTGGTCGTGATCGGCGGGCTCGTCGGCTCGGGCGGGCTCGGCTACGAGGTGGCACAGGGGCTGCAGCGGAACGAGTTCGGGCAAGGCGTCGTCGCCTCGCTCGCGATCCTCGCGCTCGGGATCGCGCTCGACAGAGTCACCCAGGGCAACCGCCGGAGGACGATCGAAGCATGAACTTCAATCGAAGGCAGGCAACAAAGGAGGCTCGAATGTCGGAACGTCTCGGAGCTCGTCGAGGCCTGTGGGCCGCGGCCGTGCTCGCACTCGCCGCAGTCGCCGCGCTCGCGGTCGTCGGCGTCGCCGGCGCCAAGAGGACGGCGTCGTGCGGCACGGTCACGCTCAACGAGCAGGCCTGGGCCGGCTCGACGGCCAACACCTACGTGGCCAAGAACGTGCTCGAGAGCATCGGCTGCAAGGTGAACATCACCCAGATCGCGGAGATCCCCGTCTACCAGGCGATGGCGGACGGCAAGGTCGACGCCGTGCTCGAGGACTGGCAGCACACCGACCAGTACAAGCAGTACGCGGTCAAGCAGAAGACCGTCGTGCTCGAGGGCCCGAACGGCGTCCTCGGCGTGATCGGCTGGTACATCCCGGACTACCTGATGAAGCAGTACCCGCAGTTCAAGACCTGGAAGGGACTGAAGGGCAAGGAGACGATCTTCAAGAGCCCGGAGTCCGGCTCGCAGGGGATGTTCCTCGGCGGCGACCCCTCCTACGTCCAGAAGGACAAGGAGCTGATCCAGGCGCTCGGGCTCAACTTCAAGTTCGTCAGCGTCGGCGCGGAGCCGGCCCAGGTCGCCCGCTGGAGCCAGCTCTACAAGCAGAAGAAGCCGGTGATCTTCTACTGGTACGACCCGCAGTACCTGAACGCGACCTACAAGCTGGACATGGTGCAGCTGCCGCCGCGCTTCAAGGGCTGCCAGGACGACGAGAAGGCCGGAGGCGATCCGAAGAAGTACGCCTGCGCCTATCCGTCCTACGTGCTCGAGAAGGTGTTCAGCAAGAAGTTCGCCACGAGCGGTTCGCCCGCCGTGGCGGTGTTGAAGCGGTGGAAGTGGTCGAACGCCGACCAGAACGCCGTCGCCAAGCTGATCGCCGGGCAGCACATGGACCCGGACAAGGCGGCCAAGCAGTGGATCGCGGCCAACCAGGCCAAGGTCAACGCCTGGCTCGGCAAGTAGGGAGTTAGAGGAGGGTGCGGCGGAGCGCCTCTCGCCAGCCGGCGTAGAGGCGCTCCGCTTCTTCTCTGGGCATCTGCGGCTCGTAGCGGGCGCCGGCAGGCGCGGCGTGCGGCTCGTTCCAGAGGCCGACCGCGAGCCCGGCGAGGAGCGCGGCGCCGAGCGCCGTCTGTTCGGGCTCGGCGGCGACCTCGACCGGGGTCCCGAGCACGTCTGCCTGGAACTGCATCAGCCACGCGTTGGCGGTCATCCCGCCGTCGGCGCGCAGCAAGCTCGAGCTCGCCGGGCATCGCGTCGAGCACGTCGCGGGTCTGGTAGGCAGCGGCCTCGAGCGCGGCGCGGACGAGGTGCTCGCGCGTCGTGCCTCGCGTCAGGCCTGTGATCAGGCCGCGCGCGTCGGGCGCCCAGTGCGGGGAGCCGAGGCCGGCCAGCGCCGGGACGAAGTAGACGCCGTCGTTGCTCTCGAGCGAGGCGGCCGCAGCGGCGCTCTCCTTCGCGTCGGCCGACCAGGCCGAGACCGTCGCGCAGCCACTGCACCGCGGCGCCGGTGACGAAGACGGAGCCCTCGAGCGCGTAGCCCGGCGGCTCGCCCGCGCGCCGCGCGGCGGCGGTGCGGACGAGGCCGGCCGGCGGCAGGGAGCAGTCGGCGCCGGTCGGCGCGAGCACGAAGCTCCCCGTGCCGTAGGTCGCCTTCGCGCTCCCGCCGGCGGCGAAGAGCGCAGCCTGCTGGTCGCCAGCGATCCCCGCGATCGGAATCGTCGCGCCGAAGAGCTCCGCCTCGCCGACGATCCCGCTCGAGGGACGGATCTCCGGCAGCAGCTCGCGCGGGATCCCGAACAGGTCGAGCAGCTCCTCGTCCCAGTCGAGCGTGGCGAGCGAGACGAGCAGCGTGCGCGACGCATTCGTCTCGTCGGTGACGTGCACCCGGCCGCCGGTCAGCTTCCAGACGAGCCAGGAGTCGACCGTCCCGAACGCGAGCGGCTCGTCGGCCGCCTCGACGTTCGCGAGCAGCCACTCGAGCTTCGTCGCCGAGAAGTACGGATCGGCGACGAGCCCGGTCAGCTCGCGCAGGCGCGCTTCCGGGAGCTCGCGGCAGCGCTCGGCCGTGCGCCGGTCCTGCCAGACGATCGCGTGATGGACGGGCCGGCCCGAATCGCGCCCCCACAGCACCGTCGTCTCGCGCTGGTTCGTGATCCCGATCGCCTGCAGCTCCTGCGGGCTCGTCGCCTCGAGCGCCTGCTCGGCGGCGGCGAGGACGCTCGCCCAGATCTCCTCCGGGTCGTGCTCGACCCAGCCCGGCCGCGGGAAGTGCTGCGGCACCTCCGCGTAGCCGCGGCCGCGAATCCGCCAGCTCCTCGTCGACGACGAGGCACGTCGTCCCGGTCGTCCCCTGGTCGATCGCGAGCAGCATCAGGACAAACTAAGCAGGGCGACACCCGCCACCACAAGGGCGGCGCCGGAAAGCCGCTCGACTCCGACCCGCTCCTTCAGGAAGACCCCGGCGAGCGCGGCGGCGATCAGCACGCTCGTCTCGCGCACCGCGGCGACCGAGGCGGCGGAGGCGCGCTCCAGCGCCGCGAGCACGAGCGCGTAGGCGACGAACGTCGCGAGCCCGGCCACGCAGGTCGGCCACGACACCGCGGCCCGCACCGCGCTCGGGCCCTTCCAGCGCAGCACGACCGCGGCGTAGACGAGCGACGGGATGATCATCGAGAGCTCGAGGTAGGCGATCGGAGAGGCGTAGCGGATCCCGCGCTTGTCGATCAGCGTGTAGGCGGCGATGCAGCCGGCGATCACGAGGCCGAACGCGATCCCGCGGCGATCGGCGTGCTTCAGCCCGCTCACGAGCACGACGCCGCCGCCGACGAGCAGGACGCCGAGCGCCTGGCCCCACGAGGTCGACTTCCCGAACGCGACCACGCCCGCGAGCAGCACCAGCACCGGCGCGCTCCCGCGCGCGACCGGGTAGACGACCGAGAGCTCCAGCCGCCGGTACGCAGCCGCCAGCAGCGCGAAGTACGCCAGCTCGAAGAGCCCGGTCGCGAGGATGTACGGCCAGACGCGCGAGTCGACGTGCCCGAAGACCACCGCGACCGGCGCGAACGCGGCGATCGCGACGACGAGCGCGACCGCCATCGCCGCCTCGGGGTCACGCGGGCGGGCGAGGAGCAGGTTCCAGCACGCGTGGACGAACGCAGCCGCGAGGGCGAGCAGAAGGGCCGAGGTCGGCACGCGGGAAGGGTAGGCTTCGCCGCCGGATGGCTCCTCGCGCCGCAGTCTTCGACTTCAACGGCACGCTCTCCGACGACGAACCGATCCTCTACGCGATCTACGCCGAGATGTTCGCCGCCAACGGCCGCCCGCTCACCCAGCGCGAGTACGTCGACGAGCTCGCGGGGCACTCCGAGGAGGAGATCATCGGCGCCTGGCTCGGCCGCGACCGGCCCGACTTCGCCGCACTCGTCGCCGAGCGGATCGCCCGCTACCGCGAGGCCGTCGCCGACGGCTCGACGGTCTACCCGGAGGTGCGCGCGGCCGTCCTCTACGCGGCCGAGCGCGTCCCGGTCGCGATCGTCTCCGGCGCCGCGCGCGAGGAGATCGTCCCCGTAGTGGACGCGTCCGGCCTCGCGCCGCTGATCGAGGCGATCGTCGCCGCCGACGACGTCGTCGAGGGCAAGCCGCATCCGGAGGGGTATCTCCGCGTGCTCGAGCTGCTCGGCGGCGGGATCCGCGCGGACGAGGTGCTCGTGTTCGAGGACACCGAGGTCGGCGTCGCGGCGGCGAAGGCGGCCGGCATGCGCTGTGTGGGGATCACGCGCACGCTCGGAGCGGCGCGGCTCGCGGAGGCCGACGAGCTGATCGACGCGATCGACCTCGCCGCGGTGCGGCGGCTGCTCGCGTGACCCCGCTCGTGATCGCGCACCGCGGCGCGTCCTGGGACCTCCCCGAGAACACGCTGCCCGCGTTCGAGCGCGCGATCGAAGTCGGCGCCGACTTCATCGAGCTCGACGTCCGCGCGCGGGCCGACGGGGAGCTCGTGGTCACGCACGACCCGCCGCGCCGGGGCGAGGAGCTGCCCACGCTCGAGCAGGCGGTCGAGCTGACGCGCGGCCGGATCGGGCTGATGGTGGAGCTGAAGAGCCCGTCCCGCTACCGGCGCCACGGCATCGTCCCGCGCACGCTCGCGCTCCTCGACGACGACGCGGTCGTCGTCTGCTTCCAGCGCCCCGCGCTCGAGGAGGCGCGCCGGCTCCGGCCGGGCATCCGCACGGTCCAGCACGTCGGCTTCGGCGTCTCGATCCGCGGCGCGCGCGGCGCCTGGGCGGCGGGGTTCCGCGACCAGCGCACGACACCGCGCGGGCTCGCGGCCGCGCGCCGGGTCGGGCTCGAGACGACCGTCTACACGGTCAACGCGCCGGAGCGGATGCGTGCGCTCGCCGAGCTCGGCGTCTCCGGGATCTTTACCGACCGGCCGGAACTGGCTCTGCAGGTTCTTCCGCGAGGCTGAGCAGGCGCGCACCCTCGGGCGGGAAGCTCGCGGTCACGTGCATCCCGATCGTGAGCGCAGCCGCGCGCGCCGTCGCGAGGTCGCCGGTCATCCCGCGCTCGCCGCTCTCGTCCTCGATCCGCACCCGCGTCGTCGAGCCGAGAAAGATGTGAGAGACGACGACCCCGGTGAACGAGGTCGGATCCGACGCATGGCCGTCGACGGCGGGGACGAGGTCGACCGTCTCGGGGCGGACGAGGAGGAGCACCTTCTCGCCGCGGGGCAGGCCCTCGGCGGCGTCGACGCGCAGCTGCTTGCCGCCGTACTCGACCGTCCCGTCCGCACCGACGATCGAGGGAAGCCGGTTCATCGTGCCGATGAACTCCGCCACGAACGGGGTCGCCGGGGTGCCGTACATCTCGGCCGGCGAGCCGACCTGCTCGATCTTGCCGCCGAACATCACCGCGACCCGGTCCGAGATCGAGAGCGCCTCCTCCTGGTCGTGCGTGACGTAGATCGTGGTGATCCCGAGCTCGAGCTGGATGCGGCGGATCTCCTCGCGCAGCTGCACGCGCACCTTCGCGTCGAGCGCCGAGAGCGGCTCGTCGAGGAGCAGGACGCTCGGCTCGATCGCGAGCGCGCGCGCGAGCGCGACGCGCTGCTGCATCCCGCCCGAGAGCTGGTGCGGCGTAGCGCTTGCGCCGCGTGGCCGAGCCCGACGAGCTCGAGCAGCTCGCGCGACGCGCTTCTGCGCGATCGCCCTTGGCCGTGCCGCGGATCTTGAGCCCGTACTCGACGTTCTGCTCGGCGGTCATGTTCGGGAACAGGCTGTAGGCCTGGAAGACCATGCCCATGTCGCGCTTGTTGGGCGGCATCCGCGTGATGTCCTTGCCGTCGACGACGATCCGCCCGGAGTCGGGCTGGTCGAAGCCGGCCACGAGCCGCAGCGCCGTCGTCTTGCCGCAGCCGCTCGGGCCGAGCAGCGAGACGAACTCGCCGGTGTCGAGCGAGAGGTCGATCCCCTGGAGCGCCGCGACCGGCCCGAAGGAGCGCCACAGCTCCTGCAGCTCGACGTGGGCCATCAGCGACCGATCCCCAGGCGCACGGTGCGCTGGCCGCCGCGCCGGCCGATCAGCAGGATCGAGAGCATCGCGATCCAGGTTATCCCGAAGCTCAGGAGCGTCAAAGCGGCCGCGCGGATAGGCGCTGTCCTGGTTCACCTGCTGGATGAAGGTCGGGAAGGTGTGGAACGCGGAGAGGCTCGCGAGCGTGAACTCGCCCATCACGATCGCGAGCGTGAGGAAGGCGCCGCTCAGCGCCGCGACCCGGATGTTCGGCAGGATCACGCGCGCGAGCGTCCGCGGCCACGACGCACCGAGCCCACGCGAAGCCTCGGTCAGCGTGTGCACGTCGATCGAGCGAAAGCCGGCGTCGATCGAGAAGTAGATGTACGGGAACGCGAGGATCACGTAGGCGCCGGTGAGGAACAGGTCCGGCTTGCCGAGGAACCAGAACGGCATGTGCAGCGTGTCCTTGTAGAACTTGAGCAGGCCGACGACAAGGATGATCGGCGGGATCACGAACGGCACGAGCGCCATGAAGCCGACGACCGGACGGAGCCGCGGCAGCTTCAGGTGCACCCAGTAGATCGTCGGCACGAAGAGGAGGAGCCCGACCACGATCGTCTCGAGCGCGAGGCGGAACGAGAGCTTGATCGTCGTCCAGAACTCGGGCGTGTGCAGGATCGTGCCGTAGGCGGCGAGGCTGCAGCAGTGCCCGGTCTGCGCGTTCTTGAGGCTGAAGAGCAGCGTCGCGACGAGCGGGAGCAGGAAGTAGAACCCGCCGAGCACGAGCCAGAAGACGGCCGACGGGGCGATCCGCTGCTTCTTCATTTCGCCCACCGCGATGCCCGGCGCTGCAGCGGGATGTAGAAGATCATCATCGCCGCCAGCACCGCGAACATCCCGAACGCGAGCGCCTGGCCCTCGTGCGGGTTCGTGTAGACGTTGCCGGAGAGGTCGTTGCCGATCAGGATCGGCACGAGCGGCAGGCCGGTCCCGCTCGTGAGCGCGTAGGCGGTCGCGTAGGCGGCGAACGCGTTGCCGAAGAGCAGGATCACCGCGCCGAGGATCGACGGGAACAGCACCGGCATCCCGATGTGGCGCCAGTACTGGAACCGGCTCGCGCCGAGGTTCGAGGAGGCCTCGCTCCACTCCGGCTTGAGACCGTCGATCGCCGGGGCGATCACGAGGATCATCAGCGGGATCTGGAAGTAGAGGTAGACGAGCTCGACGCCCTTCGTCGACCAGATCGCGAAGCCGTGCTCGTAGATGTTGATGCCGAAGACGTTGTTGATGAACTCGTGACGATCCCGATCGTGCCGAACGTGGCGATGAAGGCGAAGGCGAGCGGGATCCCGCCGAAGTTCGCCGCCACACCCGAGAAGGTGCCGAACGCCGAGCGAACCCAGCCGGGCGTCCCCTTGCGGATCGCGGCATATGCGATCAGGAGACCGAACAGCCCGCCCAGGATCGCCGTGACCCCGCTGAGCTTGATGCTCGCCCAGAACGCGTCGCGCGTGCTGGCGGTCGAGATGATCGAGGAGACGTTGTGGAACGTGTAGCCGCCGTGGTCGGTCTGGAAGGCGCCGATCATCACCATCGCCGCGGGCAGGATCAGGAAGAAGCCCGCGTACGCGAAGAACGGGACGACGCCGAGCCAGGCCAGGGAAGGACGTCTCCGGCCGGGCGGCGGACCCGGCCGGAGACTTTCGGTTCTTGCTACTGCGTGTGTTGCCAGCGGGCTAGGCCCCGACCTTCGAGGGCCACTCGCTCTGGATCGTGGCCTTCGCGGCCGTGATCTGGCCGAGGCTCGCGAACTTCACCTTCGCGTAGAGGGCGCCCGACGGAAGCGCCGCGATCAGCGGCTTCGGGATCACCTTGCGGTTGTACATGTCGGTGAAGCGCGCGGGATGCGCGAACCCCTTGAGGAACAGGAGCTGGCCCTGGTCGGAGTAGAGGAACTCCTCCCACAGCCGCGCCGCGTTGGGATGCGGGCCTGTCGCGTTGATCGCCTGGCAGTAGTAGCCGCCGTAGACGCCGTCGGCCGGGATGTTGACCTTCCACTTCGCCGAGGGGAACTCGGGCCCGTAGGCGAGGTTGTTGTAGTCCCAGTCGATCGAGATCGGCGTCTGGCCGGAGGCGACCGTCTGCGGAGTGGTCTGCACCGGAATGTAGTTGCCGACCTGCTTCAGCTTCTGGAAGAAGTCGATCCCGGGGCTGATGTTGCTGAGCGAGCCGCCGTTGGCGATCGCCGCCGCGTAGACACCGGCCACCGCGGAGTTCGAGGTGAGCGGGCTCCCGTTCATCGCGACCTTGTTCTTGTACTCCGGCTTGAGGAGGTCGGCGAACGTCTTCGGCGGGTTGCTCACGATGCCGGCGTTGTAGCCGATCGAGACCGCGCCCCAGTAGTCGCCGGTCCAGAAGCCGCGCGTGTCCTTCATCGCACGCGGGATGGTCGCGAAGTTGCTGTTGAAGTACTTCGCGTACAGACCCTGCACCGTGCCGGCGACCGCGAACGAGGGACCGACGTCGACGGCGTCAGGCGCACGCGGGTCGCCCTTGAGCGAGACGATCGCCTGATTCTCCTGCGCCGAGCTGCCGTCGGGGTTGTCGCTCGTGATCCCGATCCCGTACTTCTTGCTGAACGTCGAGATGATCTCGCCGTAGTTCGCCCAGTCGGGCGGGAGGGCGATCACGTTGAGGTGGCCTTCCTTCTTCGCCGCGGCGACGAGAGCCTTCATGCCGCCGGGCGTGCCCTTCAGCGGCGGGGCAGCCGCAGACGCCCTGCGAGCCGCGGCGGCGAGCGTCGGGCTGGCGCCGAGCACGGTCAGTCCGAACGCCGCGGCAGCGCTGCGCCGCAACATCGACGAGCGGCTGAACTCGGACTCCTCGAGCCTGGCGAAAAACTCTTGCTCGTGCGCTTCGTAGTCCTCCATGCGTTAACCCTCCATCTCCTTGTGGTGGGAAGTCGACCCTAATCCGCTAAGACGAGCGTTTTCCAGTTTCGACAGACACTCTCTCAAGCGTGATCACACTTTGTAACCCCTTCGACACAAATCGTGCAACTACGATCCCCGGCGATGCGCGCCGCGGTGTGTCACGAGTTCGGCTCTCGGCTCTCGGTGGAGGAGGTCGAGCTGGCGCCGCCGGGCGCCGGCGAGGTGTCTGTCCGTCTCACGGCGTGCGCGATCTGCCACAGCGACATCTCCTTCGTCGACGGCTGGTGGAACGGCACGCTGCCGGCCGTGTACGGGCACGAGGCCGCCGGGGTCGTGAGCGAGGTCGGAGCCGGGGTCGAGGGGCTTGCGCCCGGCGACCACGCGGTCGTCACGCTCGTCCGCTCCTGCGGCGAGTGCTTCTTCTGCGCCCGTGGGATGCCGGTGCTGTGTGAGGCGACCTTCGCGCTCGACGAGGTGAGCCCGCTGCGCCTCCCGGACGGCCGGCCGGTCGCGCAGGGGGCGCGCACCGCCGCGTTCGCCGAGCAGGTCACGGTGCACGCCTCGCAGGTCGTTTCGGTCCCGGCCGAGATCCCTGCCACCAGGGCGTGCCTGCTCGCCTGCGGCGTCGCGACGGGGTTCGGCGCCGTCGCCTGGACGGTCGACGTCGCCGAGGGCGAGAGCGTCGTCGTCGTCGGGATCGGCGGCGTCGGCGTCAACAGCCTCCAGGCCGCGGCGCTCGCCGGCGCGGGCCCGATCGTCGCCGTGGACGTCTCGGCGGCGAAGCTCGAGACCGCCCGGGGCTTCGGCGCGACGCACACGGTCGACGCGTCCTCGGCGAACGTGCGGGAGGCGGTGCTCGCCCTGACCGGCGGCCGCGGCGCGGACTTCGTGGTCGTCACCGTCGGCGCCGTGCCGGTGATCGAGCAGAGCCTGCAGCTCGTGCGCCGCGGCGGGACGACGGTGATCGTCGGGATGACGGCCGACGGGGCGACGGCCCCGTTCGATCCCGGCATGCTCGCCCACGACAACGCGCGGATCGTCGGCAGCAAGGTCGGCTCGGTCCGGCCGGCGCGCGACATGCCCGCGCTCGCTGCGCTCTATCTCGAGGGCCGGCTCAAGCTCGACGAGCTCGTCACGCGCGAGTATCCGCTCGACGCCGTCAACGAGGCGCTCGACGACGCGAGACGCGGCGAGGCTTTCCGCAACGTGATCGTCTTCTGAGCGTAGGCTCCGGGCGTGACCGCGCTTCGTAACCCGTTCGACACAAGTGGCGAGTGGCTCCGCTGCGCGCTCCACGCGCACACGACGAATTCGGACGGCGAGCTCTCCCCCGACCTGCTCGTGCGCCACTACGAATGGGCCGGCTTCGACGTGCTCGCGATCACCGACCACTGGCACCGCACCGTCGAGCGCTCGACGAAGCGGCTGCTCGTGATCCCGGGCACGGAGCTGAACGCGCAGTGCGGCGGCCCCGAGCACGACGCCCACGTGCTCGCGCTCGGGCTCGACACCGATCCGGAGGTCCCGGAGGGCGAGTTCGCGCCGCTCCAGGACGTCGTCGACTGGATCAACGGCGCAAACGGCGTCGCCTACATCGCGCACACGTACTGGAGCGGCCTCCGCACCGACCAGTTCGAGGACTGCGAGGGGCTCGCCGGGCTCGAGGTCTACAACGCGGGCTGCCAGCTCGAGCTCGGCCGCGGCGACTCGAGCATCCACTGGGACGAGGCGCTCGAGCGCGGGCGCATGCTCTACGCGCTGGCGACCGACGACTCGCACCATCCCGGGTACGACAGCGCCTTCGCGTGGGTCTGGGCACGCTGCGCCGACCGCTCGCAGGAGGCCGTGCTCGATGCGGTGCGCGAGGGCCAGTTCTACAGCTCCTCGGGGCCGCTGATCCACGGGCTCGAGGTCGACGACCAGGGCGTGACCGTGCGCTGCAGCCCCGCCGCGAGCGTGACGCTCTATGCCGGCCGCCACGCGGGCGCGCGCGTCAATGCCGGCCGCCTCGGCTATCCGTTCTCCGCCCGGATCCTCGAGCGCGACGACGACGGCGCGATCGTCGCTGCGTACCTCGAGCGGCCCTTCCGCCCTCCGTACGGCCGCGTCGAGGTCGCCGACGCCGTCGGCCGGAAGGCGTGGACGAACCCGCTGTGGATGTAGCGCGGGTCTCTCGAGAGCACGCGCTCGCCGAGCTCGGCGAGCGGCGTTTCGACCTGCTCGTGATCGGCGGCGGGATCGTCGGCGCGGGGATCGCCTCGACCGCAGCGGCGCACGGGCTCGCCGTGGCGCTCGTCGACCGCGGCGACTTCGCCGGCGCCACCTCGAGCGCGTCGTCGAAGCTGATCCACGGCGGGCTGCGCTACCTCGTGCTCGGCGACGTGAGCCTCGTGCGCGAGGCGCACCAGGAGCGGCGCGCGCTGATGCAGGTCGTCGCGCCGCACCTCGTCCGCCGGCTGCCGTTCGTGTTCCCGCTCTACCGCGGCGGCCCCTACCGGCCGTTCGTCGTGAAGAGCGGGATCCTGCTCTACTCGGCGCTCGCGCGCGGGCGGCTGAGCTGGAGCGTCGACGCCGAGCGCTCGCGACGCCTCGTGCCCGACCTCCGCACCGAGGGCCTCCACTCCTGCGCGCTCTACCACGACGCCTGGACGAACGACGGCCGCCTGACCCTCGCGAACGTGCGGGCCGCGGCCGATGCGGGCGCGACCGTGTTGAACTACGCCGAGGTCGTGGCCCTGCGAGGCGGCGAGGGCGCAGAGATCGTGGCCGACGGCGTCAGCGTCGAGGTGAGCGCGCGCGCCGTCGTCAACTCGACCGGCCCGTGGGTCGACCACGTGCGCCGGCTCGAGGACCCGGGAGCGCGCCCGTCGATGCGGCTCAGCAAGGGGATCCACGTCCTCGTCGACCAGGAGCGGCCCTGGACCGCAGCGCTCACGATCCCCCACGACAAGGTGAGAGTGAGCTTCGCGGTGCCGTGGGAAGGGATGCTGCTGCTCGGAACGACCGACACCGAGCACGACGGCGACCCGGATGAGGTCGAGGTCACCGACGCCGACATCGTGCAGGTGCTCGACGAGGCTGCAATGGCGCTCGACCCCGACCGCGTGCGGCGCGACCGGGTCCGCGCGGTGTTCGCGGGCCTGCGCGTGCTCCCGGGCGGCGAGGGCGAGACCGCGAATGCCCGCCGTGAGACGGTCTACTCGCGCGGCCCGAGCGGAATGGTCAGCGTCGCCGGCGGCAAGCTGACGACGTACCGCCGGATCGCCCTCGACGCGCTCGACCACCTGCGCGCCGACCTCGGCCTCCACCGCCTCGACCGCCGCCCGCACCCGCTGCCCGGGGCGGTCGGCCTCGACCGCGTCCTCCTGCCCGACGGGCTCCCCACGGCGACGCGGGACCACCTCTTGCACCTGTACGGCTCGCTCGCGCCCGAGGTGCTCGCCCCCGCGGCCGACGATCCGTCGCTGCTCGAGCCGCTCCGGCCCGACGGGCCGGATCTCGCCGCGCAGGCGCTCTACGCGCTCACGCACGAGTGGGCGCTCACGGCGGAGGACGTGCTGCGGCGGCGCACGACCGCCTGGCTGCGCGGCGACGACGCGGGTGCCGAGGAGCGGGTCGAGGCGCTGCTTGCAAACCGCGCGGGCTCCTCGTCGCGTATGTAGCTGCATGAAACGAACACAGCTCGCGGCGATCGCCGCTCTCGCCGCATTCGTCCTGCCGTCAGCCTCGGCGCTCGCCGCCGCCCCGAAGCTGACCGGCACCGTAGGCCCCGGGTTCACGATCACGCTGACCCGGGGCGGCAAGAAGGTCAAGACCCTGAAGGCCGGCACGTACACGTTCGTGATCAGCGACAAGTCCGGAAACCACAGCTACGGCCTCGACGGCCCGAACGGCTGGTCGAAGGACTTCACAAGCGTCCCGTTCGTGGGCACGAAGACGTTCACGGTGACCTTGAAGAAGGGCAAGTACAAGTACTACTGCACGCCGCACGAGAGCTTCATGTTCGGCAACTTCACCGTCTCCTAGCCCAACAGGTGCTCGACCAGCGCCCCTGCGCGGGCGACGAGTCCCTCCGCGAGCGCCACCTGCTCCGGGGGGAACGTCGCCTGCCCGCGGAGGTAGAGCTCGACGAGCGCCCAGCACTGCCCGCCGGCGGCCAGCGGCACCATCAGCACCGAGCCGAAGCCGAGCCCCTCGAGCACGCCGGCCTCCGCCGGGTCCGGGTCGGCGCCGTGCAGCGAGGCGATACGGGACTCGCCCGAGCGGATCACCTCCTGCGTGAGCGGGAAATCGGTGACCAGGTAACCGTGGCCGAGCGAGAGGCTCTCGCCCGCGGGCGCGTACTCCGTCACGATCACGAGCGCATCGCCGAGGATGCGCGAGATCGAGCAGGCCTGCGCGCCGGCGAGCTCGACGAGCGCGACCGCGGCGGTCCGGAGCAGGTCCGGCACGGTCGTCGCGCGCTCGAGCGCCTCGGCAGCGCGGGCCTCTCCCTCGGGGACCGCCATCGGGGTCCTATCGTCGCTTCCCCAGGCCGCCTTTAGGCGCTCGGCCTGCGCTCCGGGAAGCGCGGCAGCCCGTCCTCCGGGATCGGCTCCCATGGCGCCGCGTACGCGACGAACTGACGGTACGAGGGCCTGATTCCGGGGTCGCCGTCGAAGGCACCCATGCGGACGCTGATCGTGTCCGGGTTCGCCGGGTCCTGGCTCCAGAGCGCCGAGCCGCAGGCCGAGCAGTACGCCTTTCCGAAGCCGTCCGGAGGCTGAAACGTCTGGACGAGCTCCTCACCGGAGACGATCCGCAGCGACCCCGGGACGAGCCGCGCCGACGCGGCCGCAGCGGTTCCGGTCCGGTGCTGGCAGCGCGTGCAGTGGCAGTAGCTCGCCGACACGAGCGGCTCGGCGACCTCGAACCGGACACCGCCGCACAGGCACCGGCCGGTGAGGGGAAGCTCTCCCACGACTCGAATCGTAGCGCCACCTGTCAGAATCCCCGCCTCATGACGAACCGGCCCCTGCGGCGGCGGGTAGTCGAAGAGCGAACGCCAGGAGGAGGAGCCGCAGTGGCACTACAACTCGGGAAACAGCCCGCGCAGCCCAAGCCGACGGACCTGAAGTGGAGCGCGCTCGCCGTGAGCGTCACGCTGCCGAGCGTCCCGGCCCGATTCGGTCACGCCAACCTGTTCCAGGACTGGTGGATGCTCGGGAACGGCCCGGACAACAGCGTCGAGCCCGGATTCCAGGGCGCCGGCGACTGCGTGTGGGCGGGCGCCGCGCACGAGCACCGGATGATCAACAAGCTCGTGCACCACGTCGACGTCCAGTTCACGGGCGCCGACGCGATCTCCGACTACTCGGCCGTGACCGGGTACCAGGTCGACGATCCCTCGACCGACAACGGCACCGACGTCCACGCGGCGCTCGACTACCGACGCAAGACCGGGATCCGCGACGAGCAGGGCACCCGCCACAAGATCGGCGCCTACGTCGCGATCGACCCCAAGGACTGGAACCATCTCCGGCAGGCCGCCTACATCTTCGGCGCCTGCGGGATCGGCTTCCAGTTCCCGAAGTCGGCGTGGGCGCAGTTCGACGCCGGCGAGCCGTGGGACGTCGTCGGAAACGACGGCGGCAACGACGGCGGCCACTACGTGCCGATCATGGGCGCGCCGACCGCGGACAAGGTCGGGGTCGTGACCTGGGGCAAGCGCCAGGAGATGACGCGCGCGTTCTACGAGAAGTACAACGACGAGTCGTGGGTCTACGTCACGACCGAGGAGCTGAGCGCGAGCGGCGCCGGGTTCCACGGCTTCGACATGGCCAAGCTCAACAGCTTCCTGTCCGCATTGAAGAAGTGACACCGAAAAGGAGGGCTCGATGGCGATTGCGTTGATGCAGGAGTGGGCTGCGAGCGACGACCGCACGACGACGAACTACGACGCGTTCGGAGAGAAGCTCGATGTGAAGGCGAATCCGCCCGGCGGGGCTCGTGATCCACGTGGCCGGGTTCTCCGAGGACGGCGTGTTCAGGATCTTCGAGGTCTGGGAGTCGCGCGAGGCGCAGGAGCGCTTCTATCAGGAGCGCCTGGCGCCGCTGATCGAGGAGATGATGGCGTCCGGCGCCGGCAATCCTCCGCTCAGGCAAGAGGTGTACGACCTCCACGCGGTGACCGAAGGACCGTAGCTACCCTCCCGGGATGACCGGGGTCGCGGCTCGTCTTGCCGTGGTGGTCGCCATCGCCGCTGCGCTGCCGGTGCTTCTCGCCTCGGCGGCACCGGCACGGTCCGAAACGCTCTACTCGGGGCCGGGGTTCGACACCTGCAGCGCGCCCACGACGGCGACGATGCAGAGCTGGCTCGCCTCGCCGTACCGCGCGATCGGGATCTACATCGGCGGCCAGAATCGCGCCTGCCCCGACGGGAACCTCTCGGCGGCGTGGGTCAGCGGGGTCGTCTCGACGGGCTGGAACCTGCTGCCGCTCTACGTCGGGCTGCAGGCGCCGTGCGTCGCCCAGGCCGGGCTCGCGCTGATCAACCCGTCGACGGCGACCGCCGACGGAGCCGCGGCCGCCGTCGACGCGGTCGCCCGCGCCGGCGTGTTCGGCCTCGCCGCGGGCTCGCCGATCTACTTCGACATGGAGGGCTACAACACGGGAAGCCCCGCCTGCACGAAGGCGGTGCAGGCGTTCCTGGCCGGCTGGGTGGCGGGCCTGCGCGGCCGCGGCTACCTCGCCGGCGTCTACGGCAGCGCCGCCTCGACGATCCGCGACCTGATCCCGTCCGCCGGCAATCCCGCCACCGGCCCCGACGCCGTGTGGATCGCCGACTGGAACAACCAGACGGGCGTCTTCGGCGACCCGTACGTCGCCGACACGTACTGGCCGAACCACCAGCGCATCCACCAGTACCGGGGCGGCCACAAGGAGACCTACGCCGGCGTGACGGTCAACATCGACAGCAACACGGTCGACGGGCCGGTCGCGGGGCCGGGCAACGTGCCGGTGCCCGCGCCGCCGCCCACGCCTCTGCCGCAAGCCGGCTCGGTCACGACGAGCGACGGGTTCACGACCGTGAGCTGGCCGGCCACCGCCTTCACGGGCACGCCGGCCGTCGCTGCCACCGCGACGAAGCTCGCGACGGCGGTCGACGGCTTTGCCGCCGGGAGCTACATCGTGCAGCTGGCCGTGACGAACCCCGACGGCTCGGCGGTCACGAGCTTCGGCGCGCCGGTGTCGGTCTCGTTCCGGTCGGCGGCGCCGATCGCCGTACCGGCGTTCTCCGCCGACGGGACGAGCTGGAAGCCGCTCCGCGCCACCGCGTTCACCCGCTCCGCGAACGGCAGCGTGATCGTCTCGACCATGTCGCCCGGGTCGATCGGGCTCCTACGCGACGTCGCGCCACCGACGAGGCCCGCTGGGCTGAGCGGACGGTTCGTGCACGGCCGCCTCGTGCTCGGCTGGCATGCCTCGACCGACAACAGCGGCTCGCTCGCGGGCTACGAGGTGACGCTGAACGGCATGCCGCTCGCGAGCGTGTCCCCGGCGACGCCCGCCGCGTCACTCCTCGCGTTCTACCCCGACAAGCCGTCGGTGTTCCGGGTCAGCGCCCGGGACGCGGCGGGCAACGCGAGCGCAGGCTCGACTGCGGTCGTCGTCCGCCCCACCCCACGCCCCTCGTCGGTCCCGAGCGCGATCCCGAACTGGGCCTTCCAGCTGCTCGCCTGGCAGCAGGCCGGCCACGCGGGGAAGCGCCCCGCCGCGCCGCTTCGCATCCCCGCGTGGTACTGGCAGTGGGCAGGCTGGCGCCTGCACCCGTTCCGCGTGGCCTAGTCGCTCGCCGCAGCCAGCGCCGGCGCAGGTTCCCCGTGCAGCGCCGTCGCCGTCGCGCGGAGGAACACCCCGGCGATCGCGGCCGCCGCGAACGCGAACAGCGGCGCCGACGAGGAACGCCAGCGTGGTAGCCGCCGTTGAGCGCCGCGAGCGCGCTCTCGCCCGAGGCGACGCAGGCTCTGCGTCCGCGAGGCGGCGAGGCTCGCGAGGACGGCGAGACCGAGCGCGCCGCCCATCATGAACGCCGTGTTGACGACGCCCGAGGCGAGCCCGGACTCCTCCGGCGCGACGTCGCTCATCGCGGCCAGCAGCATCGGGTTGAACGCGATGCCCGGCGCCGAAGCCGAGCAGGATCATGCTCGGCAGCACGTCGACGACGAAGCTCGCCGTCGACCGGCGCCCGCGCGAAGAGCGCGAGCCCGACACGCGGCCAGCGCCAGCCCGACCGCGAGCGGCCGCCGGATCCCGAAGCGCATCACGAGCTTGGCCGAGAGGCCGAGCGAGAACGCGCCCATGATCAGGTTCGCCGGCAGGAACGCGAGGCCGACCTGCAGCGGGCTGTAGCCGAGCACGAGCTGCAGGTAGAGCGCCGAGAGGAAGAACCAGGCGAACATCGCCGCCGCCCAGAGGACGCCGACGACGTTCGCGGTCGCGACGTTGCGCAGCCGGAAGAGGCCGAGCGGCACGAGCGGCGAGTCGACCCGCGACTCGATCACGAGGAAGGCGCCGAGCAGCGCGACCGCGGCCGCGCGAGCAGGCCGAGCGTCTGCGCCGACGTCCAGCCCGGCCTCGTTGCCGTTCACGATCGCGTAGACGGCGAGCATCAGCGCGCGCGGTGACGGTGACCGCGCCGGCGACGTCGAGGCGCGCCGGTTCGGCCGCGCCGCCGCGCGCGGCCGGCAGCAGCCGCAGCGCGAGCGACGAAGACCGCGATGCCGATCGGGATGTTGACGAGGAAGATCCAGTGCCAGTCGAGCACGTCGGTGAGGACGCCGCCGAGCAGCACGCCGATCGCTGCCGCCGCCGGCGGCGACGAAGCCGAAGACGCCCATCGCCTTCGCCCGCTCGGCCGGCTCGGTGAACAGCGTCATGATCAGCGACAGCGCGACCGCCGAGACGACCGCGCCGCCGAGCCCCTGCACCGCGCGCGCGGCGATCAGCATGCGCCTGCGAGGTCGACGAGGCCGCAGGCGAGCGACGCGAGCGTGAAGAGCGCGATCCCGATCAGGAACAGCCGCCGGTGGCCGTAGAGGTCGCCGAGCCGGCCGCCGAGCAGCAGGAAGCCGCCGAAGGTGAGCAGGTAGGCGTTCACGACCCAGGCGAGCGAGGTCTCGGAGAAGCCGAGGTCCTCCCGGATCGACGGCAGCGCGACGTTCACGATCGTCGTGTCGAGCACGATCATCAGCGTCCCGAGGCAGAGGACGATCGAGCGCGTAGCCAGCGCGTGCGGCTGTCGACGGTCACGGCGTCGCCCTCGCGGCGTACTCGTCGCGGAGCTCTTCCCAGCGCGGCCACGACCAGTCGATCGGTTCGCCGTCGAGCGCGAGCTCGAGGCGCTCGAGCGAGTGGTGCATCCCGGAGGCGTAGTGGTTCTCGACGGCGCGGGCGAGGCTGGACACCGTCTGCGTCATCACGAGGCGGCAGCCGTCGCCCTCCGGCTCGAGCTCCCAGCGCATCGTGCCGTCGTCCATCGAGGTGAACTCGAACAGGCGCGGCGGCTCGACACGCAGCACGGTGTAGCTCATCACCGTCGACTCCGGATCGGCCATGCGCATCACGTAGCTGCCGCCCTCGACGAGGTCGAGCTCGATCTCGGCCTCGAAGGGCAGGAACCACTGCGCGAGCTCCTCGGGCCGGGTGATCGCTTCCCACACGCGCTCGACCGGGTGCGCGAGGGTGCGCTCGAACCGCAACCTGCCCCCGCCGCCGGCGGTCTCCTCCAGCGTCACGTCCATCGTCACTCCTTCTCCAGATGTCGTTCCAGGGCGTCGAAGCGGTCGCTCCAGAGCTTGCGGTAGGGCTCGAGCCACTCGTCGATCTCGGCGAGCTGCTCGGGGCGCGCGCGGTAGAGGCGCCGCTGCGCGTCCTGCCGGACCGCGACGAGGCCCGCGTCCCGCAGCACGCGCAGGTGCTTCGAGACGCCGGGCTGGCTCACGTGGAGCCGCTCGACGAGCTCCCCGACAGAGCGCTCGTTGTCGCGCACGTCGTCGAGGATCCGACGCCTCGTCGGCTCGGCCAGAACTGCGAACGCCGTCGTCATGGCCAGAACATACACATCTAGTTATATGTCTGTCAAGGCATCTACTTCACGATCACGACGAACTTCCGCGACTCGTACGCCTTCGCCGTCTCGCCGAGGGTGAGCGCGAACGAGACGGTCGTCTTCCCCGCGCCGGTGGCCCGGAAGACCAGGACGACGTTCGCGCCGACGTTCGCCTCCGAGACCTGCTGGACGACCTTCGGGTCGAACGCGCGCGCGACGCGCCAGACCTTGCCGGCCGAGCGCCCGGGGAGCGCGAACGAGACGAGCTGGCCCTTCTGGGTCTGGATCGTCGAGGTCGGCCCGGCCGGAAGCGGCCCGACCGGCGTCGACGAGGCGAATGCAGGTGCTGCGAGGATGAGCGCGGCGGCGGCCAGGGCGCCGAGACGGTGAGCGTTGGTCATGGTTCCCCCCTCGTGGTCAGGCCCGCTCGCCGGCCCGGACGGGGACGGCGAGACGGTTCGGCGGCGGGCACAGCGGGCAGGCCCAGCGGTCGTCGTAGGCGCAGCTCGGGTTGTAGGCGAAGTTGAAGTCGAGCACGAGGCGCCCTCGCTCGAGGCCGAGGTCGGCGCCCTTGACCGAGTCGAGCACGTAGCGCCCCGCGTCGTAGGTCTCGCTGCCGGCGGTCGCGTCGCGGAACGGGACGAAGATGCCGCCGCCGTAGCCGTCGAGCCAGTAGAGCTCGAGCGCCTGCAGGTTTCCGCCGAGCTCGAAGCGCGCGCGGCCGAAGCGCGTGAAGCCGACGAGCGAGCCGGCGCTGCCCGCGATCTGCAACGGCTCGGGGTCGGTCGGCTCGACCTCGGCGAGGATCCGCAGCACGGGGTCGTACGGGAAATACGGCACACCGCCGAAGCCGCGGCGCGCCGCTTCCGGCAGCGGCGACTGCGGATGCGAGCGGAAGAGCTCGTCGCGCACCTCGCGCCACCGGGCCCACGCCGCCTCGGGATCCGCCGAGTCGCGCACCTCCGCGTAGAGCTCGAACACGCGGCGCTTCCAGTCGAGCAGGTCGAGGTTCTCGATCGTCATCGTCCCAGCGTGCAACGACGGCGCGGCCGCTTCGGATTCCCGCTTCATCCAGCGCCAGACGAGCCAGCAGATCACGACCGCGGCGATCGGCGGGATCACCGCCGAGGCGAGGATGACGAGGTCGACCGCGGAGTTGCCGTTGAACGCGAACAGGAGGACGAGCGTATGGCACCATGCGCCCCTGGCGTCTGTCTCGGCCGCACACGAGCAGAAGGCGACCGGGTAAGCGTCTGCCGGTTACGATCCCCAGGTGGAGTTTCGTGCCATCCTCGCGCAGCGGCGCATGCATCGGGCCTTCGTACCGGACGAGCCGATCTCGGAAGAGCAAATCGAGCGGATCGTCGGTGTTATTCGCCGCGCGCCGTCGGGTGGGTTCAGCCAGGGCGGGAGCATCGTCGTTGTCACTGACGAGGCCAAACGCCGTGCGATCGCCGATGCGTTCGAGGAGGGCAATGAGCACTACCGGAACGCAGGGCGAAGCTATATCGCTGACGCTCCGGTCCATCTCGTCATCTCCGCAAACGAGAGCCTCTACCACGCGCGGTACAACCAAGCCGACAAGCTGAGCGCGACAGGGGGCGTCGAGGTCACGTGGCCGGTGCCGTACTGGTTCGTGGATGCCGGGGCCTTGATGATGCTCGTGCTCGCCGCCGCGATCGACGAGGGTCTCGCGAGCGCCTTCATAGGCCACCCCGAACAGAAGCGGATCTTCGACGAGCTACTCGGGCTGCCCTCTGACGTCGTCCCGATCGGCCTCGCGCTGATCGGCAAACCCGCACCCGACCCGCTCGCTGACCAGGGCACCTCACGGAAGAAGGAAATGCGCCGCCCGTCCGACGACCTGATCCACTGGCAGCGCTGGTAGCACTCACAGCTCTCGCGGGGGCGGTCGACCGTTTTCCTTGCTGAAGACGAGAGGCCACCTCCTCGGCTGAAATGCCAGCCGACCCGAGCCAGGCTGCGCTCAGGTTGCTCTCAGGGCATGCGCGAACCCTCTATCCCGGATTTCGCTCGGTTTGCCGCCATTCGGCCCAGACCGGCGAGAAGACGGCGCAGGACATCGAGATGGTGATCACGATGAAGATGTAGGCGAAGAGGGCGAGGACGGCTCCGAACGAGCCGAAGGCCCTGGCGTTCTGGTTGATCGTGGGCCCGATCCACAGCGGCGAGGTGGCGACCGTGCCGCCCAGGACGAGTGCGGCGAGGAGCGCCCCCGGGAGGAGCGAGCGCACCGAAACCATGCGATGGAGCAGGAAGCGTGGCGTCCAGAGCCAGAAGATCGTCGACCCCACCATCCAGACGGGGACTAGTACGAGCCAGCCGTCGCTGCGGAGCTTCGCGGTGGAGACGGTCATCAGCGCGACGAGCCCGCTCGTGACGAAGAACCAGACCGTGAATCGCAGCTGGTCGGCAACGCCGCCGACGTGGATGCGCCACACGCGCGCGTAGAGGTCCTGGTAGATCTGGCCGATCGCGAGCCCCCAGAGCAGGAAGCCGATCACGATCGTGAGGGTGGCGGCGAGCAGGTTGTTGGACGTGCTCCCGAACAGGTCATGGACGAGGCTCGCGGTCGTCCCGTTGAGCTTCATGTGGCTGATCAGGCGCTCGGCGAACGCGTTGTCGCTGCCGTCCGCGAGGTTGAAGAACGCGACGATCACGAGCGCGGTCGGGAGGGCGGAAAGCGTGAAGTAGGCCGTCAGCGCCGCGCCCGAGTTGCGGCTCGCCTCGAGGTAGCGGCGAAACCAGAGCAGCGCCAGCCGTGAGAGGCTGGTGTCTGCCCGGCTGCGCAGCCAGTCCAGGACGGCCGCAAGACGGCCGCCGCCGGTCCCGGAAGCCTCGGCGCTCGGGGGAGCCGCTTCAGGGTCGTGCGTCACTGGCCTTGCGCGCTTCCCGCCGCCACAGGGTCGCATTGATCTCCGCTGCGGCCACGATCAGGCGGCCCAGGACGAAGAGGCCGAGCAGCAGCGCCGCCGCGACCCCGAGCACGCCGTAGGTCCCCTGCTTCGCGAGCGCGTAGGGCGCGAGCAGGTAGATCGCGAAGATCTGGATCACGCCAAGGCCGAGGCCGAAAGCGAGCGCTCCGGGAACGAGTGCCCTCCACCCGACGCCGCGGTGCGGCAGCCGCAGCGAGATGAGCAGCCAGACGCCGGCGAAGCCCGCCGCGACCGCGATCGTCCCGACCACTCCCAGCCCGACCGCCCTGGCCCTCAGCCAGCCCGCCAGACCTCCCAGGATGAAGAGGCACAGAATCCAGGCGAGAAGTATGACGGACGCCTTCACGGTCGGCTTCGGCGCGGCGGCGCGCTCGTCGGCCCACACCAGCCGGTGGACGCCGATCAGCACGCGCAGGACGCTCCGCGTCGCGAACAGGAGCAGCGGCACGCCGACAAGCAGCGCATACCAGGCGCTCGAGCTCTTCGCGGTGCTCCGGAACTCCCTCGAGACGAGACCCGCCATGCCAACCGCATGCGCCGCCGCCTTCGGTGAATTGGACGTCACGCCTGCGATGACCCCCAGTCCCCCGACGAAGACGAGCGCCAGCGGCAACAACCAGAGGAACAGCCGGAAGGACAGCGCGCCCGCGATGATCCCGCCCCCGACCTCGACATCCGTGTCGACGATCTCGAACACCGCGTCCAGCGACGAGTGATTCTCACGCTCCGCCTGCGCCCGCTCGGACAGCTGCTCCGCACGCGCCCGCACCGCCGCGGTCCGCTGGGTCTGCGACCCCTTCTTCTCGTCTACCGGCGCCATCCGACCTCACTCGGCGAGGGATTCAAGAGCCGGATGACCCTGTGGCCCGATCACCGATGTTGCCGCGCTTGTCGACGGTGATCGTGTGGCGCCTCACCCCGGTGCGGCCGCCCGTGTGTACGAGGACGACCTTCCAGAGGCCGAAGGCGATGATCGTCAGGAGCACATTTCATCAGTCGTCTTGACGGTCGCGCCGTCGTTCCCGGTCGCCGTCTCCCCCTGCATCAGGGACTGGTCGTCAAGGAGGCGCAGGCGCTCGAGCTCGCGAACGCGCTCTTCAGCTCGCCCTTGGCGTCGAGCCCCTGGAGGCTGGTGAACGTCGTCTTCACCTCCGTCTCCATCGTCGCGAGCGTGGCTGCCACCGTCGGGGCGGCGCTGACCGCTCCTGTCAGGCCGGAAATTCCTTTGACCGTGTTCTCGATCGTGGTCACGTTCTTCTGCAAGCTCGTCGAGAGCTGGTCGAGGGAGTCCTTCGCCTGCTGCCCGGAGGCGGTGTCGGGCTTGCCGAGCCCCTTCAGGTCGGACGCAAGCGCGTCGGTCGCCGACTTCGCATCGCCGGCAGCAGTCTGCAGCCCGTTCTTCGTCGGATTGCTCTTCACGGAGCCGGCGGCCGACTTGAGCGCGGCCTGCCAGGTCGTGATCGAGGTGCAGACGCCGCTCGCCCAGGTGTCGGTGGCCGAGGCACTCGTGGTCGTGGTCGTCGTCGAGCCGCCGCCGCTCGAGCCACAGCCTGCCGCGAGGAACGCCAACGAAGCTGCGACGGCGATGAGGCTAGGTTTGCGAATCGATTTCATCGTCATTCCCTTTCGGCGGATCAGGAGGGCCGGCGTGCGTGCCGGCCCTCCTCCCGCGATCTAGGAGGTGATTGCGTCCGACACCTCGCCCTGGGACTTCTCGATCGCCTTCTGCAGCTGGTCGTAGTCGCCCGAGTCGATCGCCTGGTTGATCCTCTTGTCCGAGTTGGCGAGAGCAGCCTCGACCTTGTCGGCGTACTGGTCGTCGACGACCGCAACCACCGCCGAGGATCCCGGCGGCAGGTACTGCTCGAGGTCGACGCCCATCTGCTTCTCCTCGTGCCGCTTGCGCAGTGCACCGAATCCGGCACCGAGCGCCGCCCCGATCGCGGTCGCGGCGAGCAGCGGCGGCGCGAACAGCCCGACCACGAGCCCGGCAGTACCGCCGAGCAGCGCGCCTCCGGCCACGTGGCCGTCACCGTGCTCGTCCACACCGACCTTGCCACTCGCGTCGCTGGTCATCACGACCGCCCCGACGACCTTGTACTCGCCCGAGCTCTCTCCGGCCTTCAGCGTCTTGAAGTCCGCGGCCGCCGTGCCCGCATCGGCGTACGCACCGACAACCAGCGAGAGATTGTCACCATCCATGGCTCCTCCTTCTGTCTAGGGTCTGTCGCAAGCCTGGCACCCACTGCCGCCCTGTGGGACGTTCGCACGCCGTTCACCCAGGTGAACCGCGGCGCCTCGACCGGCCTACGGGTTGGGCGCCTGACGCCGCCAGCGGTTCCAGGGCCAGATGCCGTCGATCTCGACCTCGAGCGCGAAGCTCAGCAGGATCCGGATGACGACGATCACGCCCAGTACGACCACGCTCTCGTAGGTCGGGTCGACGATGATCGTTCGCACGAGGTCGGCCACGATCAGCACTTCCAGGCCGAGCAGGATCGAGCGACCGAGGTTGCGCCGCAACTCCTCGTAGGAGCCGGGCCGACGCTCGGGCTGTGACACGCGGACCAGGAAGATCAGAAACGCCCAGAATCCGCCGACGAGCATGATCCCCGCCCCGAGCGCCTCCACCACGCGAACGATGTCGGAGACCGTGCTCTTGTAGTCCATCGCGACGCAACCCTACGCGCCGGGTGTTGGCGGCCGTCGACCGCGCTCGTGTTTCACCCGGGTGATCGTGAGCCCGTGACCACCTTGGCCCGTTCGGCCCCGTCATGCGACGATGTGCCGCAGGTGGCAATCGGATCGGGACAGCGGGGGACAGGGACGGCGGAGAGGATAGGCGCGGCTGCGATTCCGCCGCTGATCGAGGCCAAGCTCGCGGCTCCGGGCTTGCGTGGCGGCACGATCGACCGTCTGCGTCTCTGGACGGCGCCGACTCCCGGTGTCGACGAGGTTCTGACACTCGTGGCGGCACCGGCCGGTTACGGAAAGACGACGGCGGTGCGCGCGTGGTGTGCGAGCCAGAATGCGGCGCTGGCGTGGGTCACCCTCGATACCGGCGACAACGATCCAACTCGATTGTGGCGGTATGTAGCCACCGCGGTCGATCGTGTGCGGCCCGGGCTTGGGCGAGCTGCGCTGCAGCGGCTGGAGATACCGGGCGGTCCGATCGAGGACGCGGTCGACGAGCTCATGAACGGCATCGCCGCGTTCGGGGAGAGGCTGCTCCTGGTGCTCGACGATCTTCACGAGGTGACCGGCGAGGGCTGCATCGCGTCGATCGACCGTGCCCTGTCGCACCTCCCACTCAACGCACGTGTGATTCTCGTCACGCGGGTCGATCCTGCGCTGAGCCTCGCCCGATACCGCGCCGCCGGGGTGCTCGCCGAGCTGCGCGCGAGGGAGCTCGCGTTCACGAGCGCCGAGACGCACGAGCTCCTGGTCACCCGTGGGAAGATCGAGCTCGGGACGGGCGAGATCGAGCTGCTCAACGAGCGGACCGAGGGCTGGCCTGCGACGCTCGTCCTGGCCGGCCTCTGGCTGCGGACGGTCGACGACCCGGCCGCAGCCGTGCAGGCGTTCGGAGGCGATCACCACTTCGTGGCCGAGTACCTGAGCAGCGAGGTTCTCGCGGCGCTCGACGAGGACCAGCAGTCCTTTCTGCACGGTGTCGCGGTCCTGCGCGAGTTCACCGCCGAGCTCTGCGACGCCGCGCTCGACCGCACCGGCTCCGCCGCCGTGCTGGCCGAGCTCGAGCGCTCGAACCTCCTCGTCTCGCGGCTCGAACGTGGAGGCTGGTTCCGCATCCACTCGTTGTTTGCCACGTACGCCCAGACCGCTCTCGCGTCATCCGAGCCGGCCGCTGCGACGGCGATCCAGCGCCGGGCCGCCGCATGGCTCAGATCGCACGGGCAGCCCATGGAAGCGCTCCGGCATGCGGCGGCTGCCGGCGACCACGAGTTCGTCGCCGAGGTGCTCGTCGACTACTACCTGACCCTGATCAGGAGCGGCGACGGTGGGACGCTCCTTCGCTGGGTTCGCACGCTGCCGGACGACTGCGTCCTCGAGCACCCGGAGCTGGCGGCGACCGCCGCCGCTGCCGCGGTGGTCGCGGGAGAGAGCGCGATCGAGCAGCGCCGGTTCCTGCAGCTCGCCGATCGGGCAGAGAGTCGGCAACACGGAGAGCCGGGCGCAGATGCCGAGATCTGGGTCAGACTGGTTCGCGCGGGGACAGTCGACGGCGGCGTCGGACGGGCGGTGCTCGACGGCCGCCGCGCCGTCGAGCTCGCCGGCGCAAGCTCCGACGAGATCCTCACCGGCGCTCGCGCCACGTACGCGCGCGCGCTCTTCTTCGCGGGCGACCTGCAGGAGGCGTTCGCTGCCGCCTCGCAGGTCATCGAGCACCCGGATATCGGGCGTCGCCCGCCGAGCCTGATCCTCGCGCACTCGACGCTCGCCCTCGTCGCCGCCGAGCGCGGGCAGCTCGTCGCGGCCCGACGCCATGCCGAGGCGGCGAAGGCCGCGGTGGGCCGGATCGGGGGTAGCCGGAGCTGGCTCGGCGCGAACGCGGCCGCCGCCCTCGGAACGGTGCTGGCCGCCGAAGGGAAGCTCGTCGAGGCAGAGCACGAGCTCGTCACCGCCGAGCGCTTCTTCGCGGACGAGGTGGCGACGGTGCAGCACGCGTGGCTCCTCCTGCTCCTCGCCCGCACCCGTCTGCGCCGCGGCCGCCTCGACGAGGCCGAGCCGGTGCTGCGCGCGGCCCGGGAGGCCCTCGACGAGCTACCGGACAGCGGGATCGTGCGGCCGCTCTGCGACGAGGTGGAACGAGAGCTCAGGACGGCCAGAGACCGGGCAGCCGGCGGAGAGCTGCTCGAGGCGCCGACCGCGGCCGAGCTCGCCGTGCTCGAGCTTCTGGCGTCCGACCTGTCGGCACGGGAGATCGGTGATCAGCTCTTCCTCTCGCCCAACACGATCCGGTCGCACACCCGCACGATCTACCGCAAGCTCGGCGTCCACTCCCGCCCGGACGCAGTCGCACGCGCGATCGTCCTCGGCCTCCTCTAGCAAGCGCGATCACCCAGGTGAACGGCGCCCGTCACCCCGTAGACACCGGAAGGGCGTGCCAGGCTGTGTGAATGAGCAGTCGCGAGTACCGGCTCGTGGTCAAGGGCGAGCTGAGCGACCGGATGCAGCACGCCTTCGAGGGGATGAGCCTCACGCGCGGCGACGGCACGACGACCCTGACCGGAACCATCCGTGACCAGGCCGAGCTCCAGGGCGTCCTGCAGCGCATCGCCGAGCTCGGGCTCACACTGCTCGATCTGACCGCAATCGACGACACCGCCCTCCGCTGAGAGATCGAAGGGCCGGTAGCGATGGATGACCACTGGGAGACCGGCCGGATGGAGGCGTTCAGCGACGGCGTCTTTGCGATCGCGATCACGCTGCTCGTGCTCGAGATCAACGTCCCCGAGTCGGCCTTCCGGAACCTCTGGAGCGGCATCGGCCAGCAGTGGCCCTCGTACCTCGCCTACGTCACCAGCTTCCTCACGATCGGCGGGATCTGGGGCGCCCACCACGGCATCTTCCGGCGCCTGCAGTACGCGAACAAGAGCCTGATGGTGGTCAACCTGCTCCTGCTGATGGCGGTGGCGTTCCTCCCGTTCCCGACGAAGCTGATGGCCGAGGCCATCCACGACCAAAGCGCCGCCCGTGCCGCCGCGATCTTCTACGGCGCCTCGTTGCTCGTGATCTCGCTCCTGATCAGCGCCCTGTGGGGCGCGGCCCTGCTCGACCGCTCCGTCCTGCGGCCGGAGGTGGACGCGGACGAGATCAAGGCGATCACGCGGGCGACCACGCCGCACATCGGCTTCTACGCGGCCATGATCGTGCTCGCGTTCTTCGCGCCGCGAGCCGCCATCGTCGGGTACCTCGTGATTGCGATCCTCGCGCTGCTGCTGGCGAGCGGCGACCGGCCCAAGCGGGCGACGACGACGCCCTGACGACAGGCTATGCCGGCGCCTGGCGGGGCTTGGCCTGAGAGCCGGGTGGGACTGTCGGAATGCCTCCCGTGAACAGCAGGGCGATCAGCGCGAAGATCGCGAGGATCGAGACGGCGACGCGCAGCCCCGCGATCCGGCTCTGCTCGTTCGTCTTCACGATCGCGTCGGCCGTCCTCGGCGGAACATGCGCGTCGGAGAGCGCGGCCTTGAGGTCGGCGTCCGAGATGAACGGGACGCCCCCGGCGAGATTCGTCTGTGCCTTGGCGGCGACGCGGTCCGGCACGGCCGGGTTGTTCTGGACACCGGTGAGGAACGAGGCGGTCAGGGCGGAGATGAGGACGGCGCCCGCCAGCGCGGTGCCGATCGAGGCACCCAGCTGCGTCCCTGTGTTCTGGAGCCCGCCCACCTCGCCGCTCTGCTCGTCGGGCACCGACGACACGGTCACGGCCCCCAGCTGGGAGGCGATCGAGCCGATCCCGGCACCCGCGAGCAGCAACGGCCAGGTCACGATCGACGCTGCGGCGCCGTAGTCGAGCAGGACGAGCAGGAGCACGAGCCCGCCGAACATGGCGACGAATCCGAGGCGGATCACCCGCCGCGGGTTCGCGTGCGGGAACACCTTCGGGACTCCGGCCGCGAAGAGCAGCAGCATCAGCGAGAGCGGCAGCAGGTGTATGCCCGTCGCGACCGCCGACAGGCCGAGCGCAACCGACAGGAACAGCGGGACGACGAAGAAGATCCCGGCCTGCACCAGGAACAGGAAGAAGAACGAGGTGACGCCGTCGCGCAGCTGGATGTTCCGCAGCATCTTCGGGTCGACCAGCGCAGCCTGGCCGTGCGCGATGCGCCGGTTCTCCCACATCGCGAACAGGCCCACCACCACGCAGCCCGCGAGCACGAGCCAGATCACCGGCGAGAGCCCGAGCCACTCGGGAGCGCCCGGCTTGGCCCGCACGAATCCCCACGCACCCGACTTCAGGATGCCGATCACGATCAGCGCGAGGCCGGCCGCCGAGAGCCCGGTGCCGACCAGGTCGAGCTTTGCGCCCTTCTCGGCCGGTGTGTCGTTGATCCGCCGCGCCAGACCGAGGATCACGATCACGATCAGCACCTCGCTGACGAACACCCAACGCCACGATGCATAGGTCGTGAAGAAGCCGCCGATCACCGGTCCCACCGCGGCGGCCATTGCGCCCGCGGCCGCGATGAGCCCGTACGCGTGCGGCCGGTCCGGCTTGCCGAAGTTCGAGGCGACGAGCGCGACGATCGCCGGAAAGATCAACACCGCGCCGAAGCCCTCCAGGAACGACCAGCCGATGATCAGCACCGTCAGGCTGTGAGACAGCGCAGTCGTCAGCGACCCGCACGCGTAGACGACGCACCCAATCGTGAACGCGCGCTTCCGCCCGATGATCTCCCCGATCCTCCCGCCGGTGATCATGAAAGACGCCATCACCAGCGTGTACAGCGTGATCGCCAGCTGGATCCCGGTCACATCGGTCCCGACGTCCCTCGCGACCGTCGCGATCGCCGTGTTCATCACCGTCATGTCCAGCGCCATCACGAACTGTGCCGAGGCCAGCGTGAGCAGCACCAGGCCCGAAGCCTTGGCAGCGACAGAAGACGCGGTCGGCGCGGTCGTCACGACGAGGATCCCACGGCGCCCTAGAGGCCCGTCTGGGCCTCGATCCGCCCGGATTTCACCGCGTCGACGAGCACTGCATAGTCGCGTTCGTTCTGGTCGGCGTAGCCTTCCGAGAACGTTGCGATCGCCCGGTCGAAGACGTCGCCGCCGCCCAGGTAGGAGGCGATCGCGATCCGGTCGCCCGAGCGGGCGTGGGCGCGGGCGAGCGTCCAGCCGCACAGGCGGCCGTAGACGACCATCGCGCCCGGCTTCATCGTCTCGACGTCGGCGCTGCCCTTCCAGTCGTGCAGCTGGCGGACGTAGTAGTCGTGCTGTCGCCCATCGAGGCTGCTGGCGGGGGCGACGCGCTTCCAGCCGAGAAACAGGTCGCTCGCACTCTGCATCAGGCGCTGTCCGGCGACGACCCGCTGGCCGGAGTTGCCGAACTCGCTCGCGCCGAGGAACGGCTCGAGCACCGACGCCTCCGCCTCCTTCACCTGCAGGAAGAGCGGATCGCCCTGGTCGCGGCCGAGGAAGAGCGCGATCCAGGCGCGGGTGCCGACGCTCCCGACACCCACGACCTTGCGCGCGATGTGGGCGAGGTCGTACTGCTCGAGCAGCCGGCGACGATCGGTGGTGAGGGTACGGCGGTAGTCGCGGAACAGGGCTCTCAGCTCCTGCTCGAGGTCCTGCCAGTCCCGGCCCTCGAAGAGCTCCTCGACCGGCACGATCAGCGGCGGGTCGCTGATGATCCGCGGCTCGCCGTCGACGAGGTGGGTCAGCTTGGCGAAGGCCTGCAGGCTGTCCTTCGTCCGCGCCTTCGCGATGACGGCGTCGGTCTTCGAGACCTGCGCGGCGCTGAACTCGCCCGCGTACTGCGCAACCGTCTTCTCGACATCGAGGTGCGCGTACCAGACCTCGAGGTTCGTCCTGGCGGCGAACTCGCGCATCGCCGTCCGGTACGCGGCGACGGCGGCCAGCACGACCGCGCCGCGCTGCTTGGCCGTGAAGCCGCGATCGCGGCCGGCGGCCACGAGACTGACCGCGAGGCGCTTGACGTCCCACTCCCACGGACCGGGATGGGTCTCGTCGAAGTCGTTGATGTCGAACATCATGTTCCGCTCGGGTGTTCCGAAGATCCCGAAGTTCGAGAGATGGGCATCGCCGCAGAGCTGCACACTCACGCCGGCGCGCGGCGTCGCGGCGAGATCGGACGCCATGATCAACGCCGCACCGCGGTAGAACGTGAACGGCGACACGAGCATCCGCCCGTAGCGGATCGGCACCAACTCCGGCACCCGCGTCTGCGCCTGCTGCTCGAGCAACCCGATCGGATCGGGCCGGGCAGACGACGGCTCCCACTGCGCGTGGCTCGCGCGCGGCACCTCCGTGCGCGCCGCCTTCCCACGTGCCGCACGCTCGGCCGGCGACAGATGCGCGACCGGACTCGGAGTGCCGGACTCGGTTGTTCTATCAGTCATGTCCCCATCCCTTCATCACTTGCGGCGCGGCGTTCGAGGGCGTTCCCCGCGCAGCAGGTCGACTCGAACTGCGGCCATTTACGTGACGACCACGACCTCGCTCGGGCGCGCGATCAGGTAGATGATCACGCCGAGCACCGGCAAGAAGATGATCAGGATCGTCCACATCGCCTTCGCCCAGCCGCTGTGATCCGTCCGGCGGAAGTTGTCGATGAACACGTGGATCACGACGAAGACCCAGATCACGAAGACGAAGAAGAGGATCATCCACCAGACCACGTCCCAGAAACTCGGGTTGTTCGTGTAAGCGAGCACCTGCGCTCCCTTCCCTCGGTAACCGGAATGGGCCCGGCCGCCCGTGTCTCCAACTTCACCAACCTACGGTGTAAAGCCGGCACGACGAGGACGCGCGGAGGATTTCACTTGGGTGAACGCGGTCGGAGCATCGCACCCCTGGAAAGACCTCGACGCCCAGACGGCGGTCGAAGAAAGCTTCGATAGCGGGGGCAGGATTTGAACCTGCGACCTCCGGGTTATGAGCCCGGCGAGCTACCTGACTGCTCCACCCCGCGGCGCGGGCTCAGGATAGCACCTTGTTACGGTCCTGGGACAGGCTCTCTAGCCGTACGTGAACTGGTCTTCCGCGGTCGCGGGGCTCGTGCCTGCGGGCGTCGTCACGGTCACGTCGACCGGTCCGGAGCCCGGCGGCGACACCGCCGTGATCGAGGTATCGCTGTCCACCGAGAAGTCCGCCGGGACGCCGCCGAAGTCGACCTCGGTCGCGCCGGTGAAGCCCGTGCCCGAGATCGTCACCGCCGTCCCGCCGTCGACAGTGCCCGCGTTCGGGCTCACGCCGGAGACCGCCGGGGCGTCCACGTAGGTGAACTGGTCGTCCGCGGTGGCGGCGCTCGTGCCGCCGAGGGTCGTGACCGTCACGTCCACGACGCCCTCGCCCCCGGGCGACCAGGCCGAGATGGACGTGTCGCTGTCCACCGAGAAATAGGTCGCGACGCCGCCGAAGTCGACCTCGACCGCACCGCTGAGGTCGGCGCCGGTGATCGTCACCCACGTCCCGCCGGCGGCCGGGCCGGCGTTCGGGCTGACGCTCGTGACCGTGGGAGACGGGTCGGCCAGGAACGTGAACTGGTCGGCCGCGCCCAGCGCGCTCGTGCCGTCGGGCGTCGTGACCGTGACGTCGACGGTGCCCGGGCCGGCCGCAGGTGAGAACGCGGTGATCGTAGTGTCGCTGTCGACGTAGAACTCTGCCGCGTCGCCGCCGAAGTCGACCTCGGACGCGCTGGCGAGGTTCGTGCCGGTGATCGTCACCTCCGTGCCGCCGTCCTGGGGCCCCAGACTCGGGTCGATGCCCGTCACGGTCGGAGGCGTGACCCTGTACGTGAACCGGTCGGCGGAGGTGCGGGCGCTCCTGCCACCGGCGTTGGTGACCCTGACGTCGACCGCACCGGCCGACTCGCCGGCAGGCGAGAACGCCGTGATCGAGGTGTCACTGTCCACCGTGAAGTAGGTCGCGGCCCCTCCGAAGTCGACTCTGGTGGCATTGCCGAGGTTCGCGCCCGTGATCGTCACCTCCGTGCCGCCGCTGACCGGGCCGGTCTTCGGGCTCACGCTCGATACCGACGGGGCAGCCACGAACGTGAACTGGTCGGCCGCGCTCGTCGCGCTCGTGCCGCCGGGGTTCGCGACTGTAACGTCGACGGTTCCCGCGCCCGCGGGCGACGTCGCCGTGATCGACGTCGAACTGCTGACCGTGAAGCTCGCTGCGGCGGCCGCGCCGAAGCTCACCCGCGTCGCGCCGGTGAACCCTGCGCCGGCGATCGTGACCTTCGTGCCGCCCGCGGCCGGGCCCAGCGTCGGCGACACGGCCGTGACCCTGGGCGCCGGGACGAACGCGGGAGCGAGGACGAGGTAGGCGTTGTCGGACTGGTTGTAGACCTGGTTCCCGTACTGGTCGAACACGGAGAGAGTCGGATCGACCGTCGGGGCCGGCGACAGCGCCCCGTACGAGACCACCGCTGCGCCGTAGTCCCAGGTCACGCCCGCCCAGGCCGTGTAGGTGGTCGTGTGGTAGCCGCCGCCGCGCCCGCTCCCGACGCACCTCGTCGACAGGTACACCGCGCCGGTCGGATAGCCGCTCGTCGCGTCGAACCCCGTCGCGTACGTCTTCTCCTGGATCCCGCCGCACGAGGCCCCGAGGACGGAGAACGCGGCCGACTGGGGAAGCACCAGCGCAACCGGCGCGGCCACGGCCGCCGAAGCGACGGCGGCGCAGGCGATCAGTGCGCAGGAAAGCGCGGCGAGTCTGGTCTTGAGGCTCATCGACGGGTCCTCTCGGATCGTGGACAGGTTCGCCGCAGCGCCGAGGGTACTACGCCGTGGGCGGGAATTGAAGCCTTGTTACAGTCCCGCGCATGGTGCCCGTCTGGATCTCGCTCGCGATCTCCGTCGTCGCCGTGACCGTCACGGGCGTCCGCACGGGCCGCCTCGGGTGGGCCGCATTCAAGGACTCGCGCCGGCTCTCCGGGACGCTCGGCTCACGGCTCGCGGCGCTCTCGCAGGCGACCGCGCGGCTCGAGCGGTCCGCCGCGGCGATCGAGGGCGGCACCGCCAGGCTCGAGGCAGCGCTCGCCCGGCTCGCGGCCTCGCGGCGGCGGCTCGCGGTGCTCACCGGCGCGGTCGAGGAGATCCAGTCGACGCTCGGCCGGGTCACGCAGTTCCTTCCGCACAAGTGACGCGCGTCGCAGCGGTCGACCTCGGCACGGGCTCGACCCGGCTCCTCGTCGCCGACGGCGCCGGCGGCGAGCTCGTCGCGCTCCATCGGGAGACGCGAATCACCAACCTCGGCGAGGGCGTCGACGCGAGCCGCCGCCTCCTCCCTGCCGCCGTCGAGCGCGTGTCGGCGTGTCTCGCCGACTACCGGCACACGATCGCGGCACTGGGCGCCGAGCGCGCGCTCGCGGTGGGGACGAGCGCCGTCCGTGACGCCGCGAACGCGGTCGAGTTCCTCGAGGGGGTCGGCCTGCCGACGCGCGTGCTGAGCGGCGAGGAGGAGGCCGAGCTCACCTTCCGCGGCGTCGGCGTGCCCGAAGCGCTCGTGATCGACATCGGCGGCGGCTCCACCGAGCTCGTGGGGCCGGGGCTGCGCGTGAGCCTCGAGCTCGGCTCCACCCGCTTGACCGAGCGGTACCTCCACTCCGATCCACCCACCGCCGCTGAGCTCGAGGGATGTGCGGCCGCGGTCCGCGACGCGCTGCCGGAGCTCGAGGCCGTGCGAGCGATCGGCGTCGCCGGCACCTTCGTCAACCTCGAGGCGCTGGCCGGGCCGCTTACACTCGAGAGCGTGACCGGACAGCTGCAGCGGCTCGCTGCACTCCCGCTCGCGGAGCGCCGACGCGTCCCGCGGCTCGTGCCCGAGCGTGCGCCGGTGATCGTCGCCGGCGCGGTGATCGTGCGCGAGCTGCTCGCCCGGCTCGACGTGCCGCGGATCGAGGTGAGCGAGCGCGACCTGTTGGACGGCGTCGCGCTGGAGCTCGCCGGGCGATGAAGAAGCTCCTGCTCCTCGCGGTGCTCGCATCCGTCTACTGGCGACTCCTCCGCCGGCCCGTCCTGACGTGGGGCGCGACTCCCGAAGAGGCCGGCCGGCGGCTTCCCGGCGACGAGTTGCTCGAGGACGCCGACGGAGTCTCGACGCGGGCGATCACGATCGCCGCGCCGCCCGAGGCGGTCTGGCCGTGGCTCGCGCAGATGGGACCGTCGCCGCGCGGCGGCGCCTACACCTACGACTGGATCGAGAACCTGCTTCGGCTCGACATGCACAGCGCGAACGAGGTCCTGCCCGAGTTCCAGCACCCGGAGGTCGGCGACACGATCGGCTTCGGGAAGAACACGATGCGTCTCGAGCTGGTCGAGTCGCCACACGTGCTCGTCGTGGCGCTCCGAGGACGGCAACTGGGTCTGGACGTTCGTGCTCGCGGAGCGCGACGGCGCGACCCGCCTGATCAGCCGCAACCGCTTCCGGCTGCCCACGCTCGCGGCGCGGATCGGGATGCTGCCGATGGAGCCCGCCTCGCTCGTGATGGAGCGGAAGATGCTGCGCGGGATCAAGCAGCGCGCCGAGGCTCTCGCCTAGTCGCCCTCGTCCTCGGTCTCGGCGAGCGGCTCGTCCTCGACGAGGCGGCGCTGGATCACGACGCGTGAGAGGACGCCGACGAGGCGGCCGTCCTCGACCACCGGCACGCGCTCGAGGTCGTGCTGCTCCATCAGCGCGAGCGCCTCCTCGACCTCCAGCTCGCCGTCGAGCGCGAGGTACGGCTCCTCCGCGACCTCGCCGAGCGGCGTCGCACGCGGGTCGCGGCCGGCGGCGACGACCTCGCGCACGAGCGTCTTGCGGGTCACGACCCCGGCGAGCCGCTCGTCGCGGGTGACGAAGACCGCGCGCACCTCGGGCCGGGCGAGGAGCTCGCCGGCCTCCTGCGCGCTAGCCGACGCCTCCAGCGACGCCGGCTCGGTCACCATCGCCTCGCGGACGAGCGTCACGGGTAGATCCCGCGTGCCTCGAGAGCGGCCGCCACTTCGCGGATCCCGGCGACGAGCGCGGCGCTGCGGAGGGTCAGGCTCCGCTCGTCGGACAGCGCCCAGACCCGCTCGAACGCGTCGCCGAGCTTCTCGGCGAGGCGGGCGCGGATCTCGTCGCGGTCCCAGAAGAAGCGGCCGATGTCCTGCACCCACTCGAAGTAGGAGACGGTGACTCCGCCGGCGTTCGTGAGCACGTCCGGGCAGCACGGGGATCCCGCGCTCGGCGAGGATCGCGTCCGCCTCGACGGAGGTCGGCCCGTTCGCGCCCTCGGCGATCAGCTTCGCCCGGATCCTGGGCGCGTTCGCCGCGTTCACCTGATCCTCGCGCGCTGCGAGCACGAGCACGTCGCACGGCAGCTCGAGCAGCTGCTCGTTCGAGAGCCGGTCGGCCTGCGTGTAGTCGGCGAGCGAGCCGTGCTCGGCGGCGAACGCGTGCAGCGCGGCGACGTCGAGGCCGTCCTCGTCGTGAGAGGCCGCCGGAGACGTCGGAGACCGCGATTACGCGCGCGCCGAGCCGGGCGAGCTCGGCGGCGGCGATCCCGCCGACGTTCCCGAAGCCCTGCACGACGCAGCGTTGAGCAGCGAGCTCGAGCCCGAGCTTCGCGCAGGCGCGCTCGATCACCATCACGACACCCACTCCGGTCGCCTCGTGCCGGAAGACCGAGCCGCCGACCGAGACGGGCTTGCCGGTCACGATCTCCGGCACGACATGGCCCATCTGGACGGAGTAGGTGTCCATCATCCAGGCCATCGTCTGCTCGTTCGTGGCCATGTCCGGAGCACCGATGTCGATGTGCGGGCCGATCACGCTCACGAGCTCCAGCGTGAAGCGCCGCGTCAGCCGCTCGAGCTCGCCCTGCGAGAGCGAGCCGGGGTCACAGCGGACGCCGCCCTTCGCGCCGCCGTACGGGAGCCGCAGCAGCGCGCACTTCCAGGTCATCCACATCGCGAGTGCGGCGCACTCGCCGAGGGTGACGCCGAGGTCGTAGCGGATGCCGCCCTTCGTCGGCCCGAGCACGCTCGAGTGCTGGACGCGGTAGGCGGCGAACATCCCGAAGCCGTCGTCGTCGAGCCGCACCGGCACGCTGACCATCAGCGCGCGCTCGGGGAAGCGCAGGCGCTCGGCGGTGGGCGCGGAGACGTCGGCGGCGGGCAGCGCCTGCTCGAACTGCGCGAGCGCGGTGCGGAAGAGCGGCGTGTCCCACTCGAGGTGCGCGTGCTCGGCGGGCAGGTCGGTGACGCTGGCCACGGGGGAGTGAGTCTATTCGGCCATCCACGGCCCGTGGCCGAGGATGCGGTCGACCGTGATCCGCAGGCGATGGCCCGGCGGCGGGTCGTCCATCGGCGGGAACTTCGTGCCGGGGCCGACGTAGACCTGGGCGAGCTCCTGCAGCAGCTCCGGCGCGCCGCCCTCCTCGATCACGGCACGGCCGTGGATCACGAGGTAGTCGCGCATCCCGACCGCATTGGAGCCCGTGCCCTCGAGCGAGAGCGCAACGCGCGGATCGCGCTCGATGTTCCGCAGCTTCTGCTGTGGGAACAGGTGCGCCGAGACGATCTCGTCCCCCTCGAGCCCGACCCAGATGCACGCGACCTGCGGGCTCCCGTCCGGGTTGATCGTGACGAGATGGGCCAGCGCCCCGGACTCGAGCAGCTCGCGCGCGCTGTCGGGAAGCCGCCCGCTCACGTGCCCTGCAGCTCCCGGCGCCAGCCCGAGAGCACCGCGTGCACGCGCGCGGCGCCGACGATCGGCTCGTCGGGCATGGCCAGCCCGACCGGATGCAGGATGAACGGGCGGGTCTGCGGTGCCGCCCATGCCGCCGTGGAACGAGATCAGCTCCTCGAACGCGCAGCCCTCGTCGAGCTCGGGGTCGTAGAAGCTGTTCGACCATGATGTCGGCGACGTGCGCGAAGCCGTCGGTGCGGCGCAGGTGGTGCGGCGCGTTCGGGGAGAAGCGCCGCGAGCGGGTCCTCGCCCTCGATCCGGCCGTCGGCGAGGTAGTGCGTGCCGTCGGCGCCGAGGGCGACCGGCCCGTGCTCGGACGAGCGGACGAGCAGGAAGCCGACGTGCGGGTGCGCGCGCAGCGCGGGGATCAGGCGCGGGTGGCGCTCGTTCGATCTCCTCGAGCGTGAGCCGGCGCCGCTCCTCCATCAGGTAGATCGAGGCCGAGGTTGCCCGAGCCGAGCACGATCACGTCCTGGTCGCTGACGTCGTTCTTCGGCTCGTCTTCTTCCCCTTCGCGCCGGTCGCCTCGCCGACCGCCTTGCTGCGCCATCGTGTCGTTCTCGTCGCCGCCCTGCATCGCGTCGACGGTGCCCGACTCGAGCGAGCGGCGCGACGAGCTCGTCGAGGCCGTAGCCGTTGCGCTGCTTGAACGTCGCGCCCTGCGTCTGGCCGTGGTCGGAGAGCACGACGAGCTCGTACGGACGCGGCGCGTAGCGGCGCGCGCGGTCGATCCGGCCGAACTGCTGGTCGAGCTTGCGGAGCGCCTCGAGCGTGTCGGCGCGCTCGAGCCCGGAGTGGTGGGCGACCTCGTCGTAGCTCGAGAACGTCGCGTACACCGCGGGACGGCCGCGCATCATGTCGGTGAGGACGCCGTAGACGATCAGGTCGCGGACGACGCACGCACATCGCCGCGCGCAGGAACGGGTAGATCCCGCCGCGGTGGCCGCGCGGGCGCACGTCGCGGCGGGCCGCCCGCGACGCCGCCGACCACTCGAGGAACACCTCCCAGAAGAAGAGCACGAGCGACGCGCGTGACGTTGAAGCCGTTGGCGAAGAACGCGCGGTAGCCGGGGTTCGCCTGCTTCTCCGCCTGCATCCGGCTGACGGTGAGGATCACCTCGTCGGCCTCGCCGGAGAGCAGGTTGCCGCGGCTCGCGCCGCCGTCGACCAGCAGCCCGACGCCGGTCGCGTGGCGGCGCTCGATCTCGGCGCAGTCCGGCGGCGCCGAGCAGGTCATCATCGTCGCCGTCTCCTTCTCGACCCAGCGGAAGGCGGGGATGTCGTCGTTCGAGCCGAGCAGGATCCCGGCCTGGCTCGCACCGGTCTGCGACGAGAGGTCGGTCTCCCACTCGGCGAGCCGGTGCGTGCCCTCCTGCAGCCAGCGCGCCATCTCGGGCGCGTTGCCGTCGCGCATCGCGCGCCGCAGCACCGGCAGCGCGAGCCCGTCGATCTCGAGGAAGATGATCCCCGGGACGTCGGTGCGCACCTGCTCCGCCCTGCCGCTTCGCGATCCGCTGGACGATCCGGAGCGTGTACGTGTCGTCGTCGTTCGTGCCGAAGATCACCTGGAGCACGACCGTGACCGCGGCCGCGATCAGCGCGGTCGACGAGCGCCCAGCCGAACGAGTCGACCGTGAGCCACTGCGGGATCGAGCTCGAGGTCGCGAGCAGAGCAGCGCCGCGTCGAGGACGAGCACGAGCAGGAAGCCGAGCACCACCATGAACGGCAGCCGCAGCGCCGCGACGATCGGCGGCAGGATCGCGTTCAGGACCGCGATCACGGCCGAGGCGACGATCGCGCCGCCGAAGCCGTTGACGTGGACGCCGGGGACGATCCAGGCCGCGAACAGCAGCGCCAGCGGCGGCGACGAGCCACGCGAGCAGGATCTGCGCCGGCTTGAGGCGTGGGCGCTCCGGCTTCCAGGCCGGCAGCTCGCCGTAGGTCACTGCGGTTCCCACCGGCCGATCCTACTCGCCGTGAGCGCTCCGACCAGGAAGGCGACGGCGCTGAGATAGACGAAGAGCAGGAACGCGAGCACGGCGCCCGCCGAGCCGTACAGCTGCGTGAAGTCGGCCGGCCCGGCGAGGTACCAGCTGAGCCCGTACTGGATCGCCTGGCACGCGACCGCCGCGCCCGCGGCCGCGATCACGGCGGCGCGCCAGGTTGGCCCGTGCCGCGGCAGGTAGCGGTAGAGCAGCGCGAACACCGCTGCGATGAGGAGGGCCGGCACGAGCGTGCCGAGCACGAAGCCGACCCCGCCCGGCTGCCAGTCGAGCGTCCGCTCGACGTGGCGGCTCGCGCGGGCGGCGACCTGCTCGAGCACCGAGAGCGCGACCGCGACGAGCATCGCGAGCAGGACGCCGACGACGAGCGCCGCGTCCACGAGCTTCCCGTGCGCGAAGCCGTAGTTGACGCCGTCGTCGAAGATCACCGCGAGCGCCTTGCGCACCGAGGTCATCACCCCGGTCGCGCCCCAGAGCGCGACGACGAGCGCGATCAGCCCGAGGAGGCTCCACGGCGACGGGATGCCGGAGACGATCCGGTCGACGGTCGCCAGCCCGCTCGCGCTCAGGTCGAACCGCTGGGAGACCGCCTCGACGAACCGCTGCCGCTGCGATTCGTCACGCAGGAAGAGCCCGGCGACGGTGACGACGAACGTGGCGAGCGGGACGAGCGAGAACAGCGCGCGGTAGGAGATCGCCGCCGCGAACTGGGCGGTGCTCGTCCGCCCGTAGTCGCCGGCGACGGCCCTGACCAGTGCTAGGAGGCGCCGTGGCAGTGCTTCCACTTCTTGCCGTTCCCGCAGCTGCACGGATCGTTGCGGCCGCGCGCGGCGTCCTCGGCGGCGTAGAGCCGCATGATCTCCGACGGGCGCGCGGCCCTCGCGCCAGGAGCTGGCCCATGATGCCGCATCGGCCGGTCGACGTGGTGGAAGAAGCGCCTTGTAGCCGGCGCAGAGGTAGTTCAGCCCCGGCTCGCCGTCGGGCGTCGCGATGAACCGGTCCTTGGGGCAGCCGCCGTGGCAGGCGAAGCGCACGTCGCAGTCCAGGCAGTAGCGCGGCAGCGTGTCGCGCTTCGCGAGCCCGAACTCGACCTGCTTCGGCGAGGCGACGAGCTCGAGCATGTGCGTGCTCCTTGATGTTCCCGAGCAGGTGGCGCGGCTCGACGAAGTGGTCGCACGAGTAGAGGTCGCCGGTGTGCTCGAGCGCGAGCGCGCCGCCGCACGTCTCGCTGTGGATGCAGAGGCTCGGCGGCGCGCCCACCCAGTTCCCGAGCGCGACGTCGAACATCTGCACGTAGACCGTGCCGACGTCGCGGCGCACCCACTCCTCGAACACGTCGACGAGGAAGTCGCCCCACTGCTGCTGCCCGACCGAGCGGGTCGTGACGACCTCGCCCTCCTGCTGGTAGAGCGGCCGGTCGCGCCACGACGACCAGCGGCTCGGTGCCGAGCGAGGGGTCGGCGACGCGCTCGATGATCGGGATGAACTGGACGAAGCTCGTCCCGAGCTCGTCGCGGAAGAAGCGATAGACCTCGGCGCCGCGGTCGGCGTTGCGGTCGTGGACGGTGCAGAGGATGTTGAACTCGACACCGTGCTCGACGAGCTTGCCCCAGCCGCGCATCACCTCGTCGAAGCTGCCCTTGCCGCCCTTGTCGACCCGGTAGGCGTCGTGGATCTCGCGCGGCCCGTCGACCGAGAGCCCGACGAGGAAGTCGTGCTCGGCCAGGAAGCTCGCACCACTCGTCGTCGAGCTGCGTCCCGTTCGTCTGGATCGTGTAGGCGACCGTCTGGCCCGGCCGGCGGTACTGCTCGACGAGCTCGACCGAGCGCCGGAAGAAGTCGACGCCCATCAGCGTCGGCTCGCCGCCCTGCCACGCGACCGCGACCTCCTGGCCGTCGGGGTGCGACTCGAGCAGCTGGCGGATGTAGGCCTCGAGGAGGTCGTCGGCCATCCGGAAGCGGCTGCCCGGATAGAGCATCTCCTTCGAGAGGAAGAAGCAGTACGAGCAGTCGAGGTTGCAGACCGCGCCGGTCGGCTTCGAGAGCAGGTGAAAGGCGCGCGGAGCCTCCGTGCTCGTCATCGCCATGGCAAGACGCTACCGTTTCGCCGAGGTGGTGAAGCAGGGCGACACCCTCGAGGCCCCGACCCTCGGCATGAGGCTCGAGTTCCGCCGGACCGCGGCCGAGACCGGCGGCGGGCTGCTCGAGTACGACGTGATCGGACGGCCGCGCGGCTTCCCGGCGCAGAGCCATGTCCATCCGAGCCAGACCGAGCGCCACGAGGTCGTCTCCGGCGCGCTGACGGTCACCATGGACGGCTCCTCGCGCGTGCTCGGCCCCGGCGAGTCGATCCTGATCCCGCGCCGGCACGGCCCACCGCCACTACGCCGCCGGCGAGGCGGAAGGCCACGTGCGCGTCGAGCTGCGTCCCGCGCTCAGGACCGCCGAGCTGCTGGAGCGGCTCGCCGAGCTCGACGCCGCAGGGCAGATCACCGAGCGCGGGTACCTCAGGCCGCTCGCCGCCGCCCGGCTCGTGACCGACTTCCCCGACGAGGGCCACGCGGCGCAGCCTCCCGCCGCCGTCCAGCGCGCCGTCGCGCGGGCGGTCGTCGCGGTCGCCGACCAGAGCCGCGGCGAGTACGTCTTCGTGGACGAGTGGGACGTGGCTGCGCCGGCCGAGTCCGTGTTCGACGCGCTCGCGGACGCCCGCACCTATCCGGAGTGGTGGAAGCCGGTCTACGAGAGGGTCGAAGCCGACGGGCCGCCCGCGGTCGGCCACGTCTCGCACCAGCACTTCAAGGGGCGCCTCCCCTACCACCTGGACACGACCTCGAAGGTCGTCCGGCTCGAGCCGCCCACCGTGGTCGCGGGCGACGTCGAGGGCGACCTCCGCGGCAACGGCGTCTGGACCGTGACGCGAAACGGCGACGGCACGACGCACGTCCGCTTCGACTGGACGGTCTTCGCGGACAAGCCGCTGCTGAAGGCGCTCACGCCCGTGCTCCGGCCGCTCTTCCGCTGGAACCACAACTGGGCGATCGAGCGCGCCAAGGAAGGGCTCGAGCCCTACGCGCAACGGGGCCGGAGCTGAAGGTCCTCGTCGTCGGCGAGTCGTGGGTCAGCGCCGCGACGCACTACAAGGGGTGGGACTCGTTCGCGAGCGTGACCTACCACTCGGGCCTCGGCTACCTGCGCGCCGCGCTCGAGGCGGGCGGGATCGAGGTCGAGCACATGCCTGCGCACGAGGCGGCGGAGAGCTTCCCGTTCGAGGTCGAGGGCCTCGCCGCCTACGACGTCGTGATCCTCTCCGACATCGGCTCGAACACCCTGCTCCTCCATCCCGACACCTGGCTCCACGGGCGCCGGACGCCGAACCGGCTCGCGACGATCCGCTCCTGGGTCGAGGCCGGCGGCGGCCTCGCGATGGCGGGCGGCTACCTCAGCTTCCAGGGGCTCGACGGCCGCGCGCGCTTCCGCGGCACCGACGTCGAGGCGGTGCTCCCGGCCGAGATCGACCCCTGGGACGACCGGGTCGAGCGGCCCGAGGGTTTCACACCCGAGGCCGTCGCGCCCGACCACCCGATCCTGGCCGGGATCGACGGCGAGTGGCCGCCGCTGCTCGGGTACAACCGCTTCCGCCTCAAGCCCGACGCGACGCTGCTCGCCCGCTGCGGCGACGATCCGATCCTCGCCGTCCGCGAGGCGGGCGCCGGGCGGACGCTCGCGTGGGCCTCCGACATCGGCCCGCACTGGTGCCCGGAGGAGTTCGCCGCCTGGGACGGCTACGGGCGGCTCTGGACGCAGGCCGTCGCCTGGCTCGCCGGCCTCTAGCTCGCGTACCGCACGCCCAGCCCGCAGTCGACCGCGATCGTCGCGCCCGTGATCGCCGAGGCCTGCTCGCTGAGGAGGAACGCGACGACGTTGCCGATCTCGCGCGGCGTCGCGATCCGCCGCATCGGGATCTTGGTCAGCACGCTCTCGAGCGCCGCCTGCGGATCGGGCTGGAGGTCGAGCCACTCGCGCACGAGCCGCGTCTCCGTGTAGCCGGGCGCGACCGCGTTCACGCGCACGCCCGCCGCCGCGTAGTCGAGCGCGAGCGAGCGCGTCAGGCCCTCGAGCCCGGCCTTCGCCGCCGCGTACGGGAAGAACCCCTCGATCGTGAGCGTCGCCTGGATCGAGCTGATGTTGACGATCGCCCCCCGCCGTTCGATCAGCCCCGGCAGCGTCGCCTTCGCGAGCATCCAGGCCGATTTGAGGTCGACCGCGAACACGGTGTCCCAGTCGTCCTCGGTCATCTCGACCGCGTCGAAGTACGCGTTGATGCCCGCGTTGTTGACGAGCCCGTCGAGCCCGCCGAGCGTCTGCTCCGCCTCGGCCACGGCCCGCTCGACCTCCGCGAGCGAGCGCACGTCGCACGGGAAGAAGTGAGCGGCCTCGCCCAGGCCCGCGGCGGTCTCGGCTCCCGCCGGGTCGAAGTCGAGCAGCGCGACCGAGCCGCCCTCGTCGACGACGGCCTCCGCGATCCCGGCCCCGATCCCGCGCGCCGCGCCCGTGACCAGCACGGACTTGCCCGCGAGCACGCTCACGAAAGCCCCTTGTGCTCATGAGCATTTGGGGTTTCGGTCACGAGAGCTCGCCGGCCCTTGGGTTCGCGCGGCTGCGGCGCGGCCGGCCGAGAATCACTTTGTGCTCATGAGCATTTGGCTTCTTGGTCACGCGAAGACCAGCGCCTTGCCGAGGTCGAGCCAGAACGGGGTGTAGTACGCGGGGGTGCACGAGAGCGGCAGCACCTCGTCGCGCACGTTCACGCCGAGCGTGTCGCGCATGAACGCGCGCCGGGCCGCGATCCGCGCCCACAGCGCGGGATGTCGCGACTCGAGCTCCGCGCGGAGCGCCGCGTCGCCGATCGCGACCGTGTCCTCGCAGTTCGCCGTCCACCCGGCGCGGATCCCCGTCGGGATGATGTCGCTCTGGAAGATCATCCCGCTCGCAACCGGGTCGCTCGAGCCGGCGCGGATCGGCGAGTCGAGCCACTCGTCGTAGTGGATCAGGTGGCCCGGGTTCAGCGAGGAGGCGAACGACTCGCCCTCGAGCAGCCCGGTGATCTCCGCGAAGACGTCGCCGCCCGCTTTGCCGAGCTCGAGCGACTCGTACCACGTCGCCATCGCGCGCCAGTACGGAACCGCCAGCCGATCGAGGTAGCCGTCGCTCTCCGGCCGGAGGTCCGCTTCGGAGGCGGCGAGAATCCCGCCGCGGGCACAGTTCCCGCCCCACAGGCCGATCCCGACGATGCCCGCGTCGCCGAGCTCGAATCGCCGCGACGACGGGCTGCGGAGGCCGACGGCGACATCGGCTCCCGCCGAGAGCACCGGGTGGTAGCCGAGCGGCTCGCCGCCCCAGGGCACCGCTTGGAAGGTCTCGCGCTCGCTCACGCCCGGGCGCGCCGCGCCGAGCACCGCCATCACGTAGGCCGAGCAGCGGGAGGCGCCCCACTCGAACACCGCGATCTGGTCTGCGGAGTTGAACGTGCGCAGGCCGTCGCGCGGCGAGGTCAGCACTGCAGTCACGTCGCCGACGAGCTCCGGCGAGCCGGTGATCGCTCGAAGCGTGTCGACGAAGAACGCAGGCGCGAAGATCGATGGGACCGAAAGGCTCGACTCGCCCGGGATCAGCGCCTTCCAGCCGACCACGCCGACGCGGTCGCCCGCGCCGATCCCGGCCTCGCGGAGGCCCTCCTCCACCGTCGTCCCGCTGCGGTCGATCCCCATCAGGCTCAGCGACGGGACGAGGATCGTGTCGACCGGGATCGGGACGATTGGCGTGTAGCCGATGTCCTCGCGCCCGAGCAGCATCGTGCGCCGGCCGCGGCCGAGCACGAGCACGACCTCCTCGAAGCGCGGGTCGAGGTTGGTGAGGAAGATCAGGTTCGCGGCGTGCTCGCGGTCGCCGTAGACGACGACGTGGTCGACGTCGACGGCGGCGAGCAGGGCTGCGATCCGCGCCTCGAACTCGGCGGCGGTGATCGCCGGCAGCTCCTCCGGCACGTCGAGCGGCGGCATCGCCACCTCTGCCAGCTGGATCGGTCGCGTCACGGTGGTCTCTCCTTCGCTGATGGCGGATCTTGACACCCATCGAGCCGACGGCGTACGGTCGACCGTCAGTCAGCTGATGACCATACAACGCCCCCTGAAACTCAGCGACCAGGTCACGCGCATCCTCGCGGGCCGGATCGTGAACGGCGATCTGGGCCTGCCGCCGACCGAGCAGGACATCTGCGCGGAGTTCGACGTCTCCAAGACGACCGCGCGTGAGGTGATCCGCGCGCTCGCCGGCCGCGGGCTCGTCACCGTGCGCCACGGGCGCCGGATGGAGGTGCGCCCCGTCTCGGAGTGGAACCACCTCGACCCGCTGCTCCTCGAGCTGAACCACGACGCCGAGGGCGTGCGCCGGACGCTCGGCGACCTCCACGACCTGCGCATGCTGATCGAGCCCGAGATCGCCGCCCGCGCCGCACTGATGGCCAGCGACGAGCAGCTCGAGCGGATGCGCGACGCGGTCGAGCGGATGGAGGAGCTCGAGCACGACACCGACGCCTATCTCGAGATCGACGTCGACTTCCACAGCGAGATCGCGGCGGCGACGGGCAACGTCGTGCTCGCGTTCGTGCTCGACTCGGTGCGCGAGCTCCTGCGAGTCAGCCGACGCGTCACGAACCTGATCAACGCGATGCCGGAGACGACGCTCGCCCACCGGCGCATCTACGAGGCGCTGCGTGCGCGCGAGCCGGAGAGCGCGCGGCAGGCGATGCGGGCGCACCTGCTCACGGTGACGGAGGTCGTGGACACCCGGCGGCTCCGATGCGGCGATCGAGGCCGTCATCCACGACGGCCGCCGAAAGGAGCTCGCCGGATCGGCTGAGACGGAACACGACCCACCGTCGCGCTGCGGAGCGAGGCGGACATCGAGGCAAGGGAGGGACAGGTCTATGAGCTCTGATGCAGCAGTTCCCCCGGTCGCCGGGCCACCGGCGGGCACGGAGGTCGCCGAGACCGAACTCAGGGCCGGCGCGATCGGCTTCTGGGGCAACATGGTCCAGGCGGTCACGCACATCGCGCCCGGGCCTGAACGTCCTGCTCGGCCTCACGTTCATCGTCAGCTTCATGTTCGTGACGGCGCCGCTCGCCTACCTGCTCGGCGGCCTCATCTGCCTCGGCGTCGCGATCGTGCTGACGCAGCTCGCCAAGCAGTTCACCGGCGCCGGCGGCTACTTCCTCTACATCAGCCGCACGATCGGCCCGCGCGTGGGCTGGCTCACGACGTGGCTCTACTTCCTGTACGACCCGGTCGCGATCGGCGTCGTCTGCGCGTTCACCGGCTCGCTGGTGCACGACACGCTGAAGGCGCAGTACGGCTGGAACGTCCCCTGGTGGATCATCTTCGCGATCCTCGTGCTCTGCGTGACGGCGTTCACGCTGTTCGGGATCGCTCTGTCGGTGAAGGTGATGCTGACGCTCGCGGTGCTCGAGGTCGCGATCTTCGTCGCGCTGATGGTCTCCGGGATGGTCTCGCCGGGCTCGGGCGGCTTCAACTTCTCGTCCTTCAACCCGAACAACATCCCGAACACGCACGCGCTGTACCTCGGGGTGGTGTTCACGATCCTCGCGCTCTCCGGCTTCGAATCGGTCGCGCCGCTCGGCGAGGAGACGGAGAACCCGAAGCGCAACCTGCCGCTCGCGATCATCGGCTCGACGATCGTGGTGGCGCTGTTCTACATGTTCGTCAACTGGGGCATCCTGATCGGCGAGGGAACCAACAACGTCAAGAACTTCACCAGCGCCGACCAGATCTTCGAGCTCGGCCGCCGGCTCTGGGGAGGGGCATGGGTGATCATCCTGATCGCCGCGGTCAACTCGGCGCTCGCGGTCTGCATCGCGATCCAGAACGCGACCACGCGCGTGCTCTTCGACATGGGCAGGGTCGGAGCACTGCCGAAGTTCCTCGCGGCAGGTGAACCCGAAGTACAAGACGCCGTGGAACGCGATCTGGTTCCTGACGTCGGTCACGCTCCTGATCGGGCTCGGGCTCGGCTCCTGGCTCGGGCCGGTGAAGACGTTCGGGATGATCGGGATCATGCAGACGCTCGGCCTGATCATCGTCTACGCGATGGGCAACATCGGCGCGATGCTCTTCTACGGCCGCGAGAAGCGGGACGAGTTCAACTGGTTCCTGCACGGCGTCGTCCCGGTCCTGACCACGATCGCGCTCGGCGCGGTCTTCTACGAGAGCGTGAAGACGCTGCATCCGTTCAACCCGAAGAACGCGTTCGACTACAGCCCGCTGATCGTGATCATCTGGACGGTCATCGGCCTGGCGATCGTGCTGTACGCAAGCCGCACCGGCAAGGAGGCATGGCTCAAGAAGGCAGGCGAGTCGGCCCACCTCCGGGCGGAGACGCCCGCAGAGCTCGCCCACCGGCCGGCCCTGTAGGCGGAGACTCGACGCGCCGCCGGGGGCTCCACGCGGGGCCTCCGGCGGCGAACGACACATGACGACGGGGACACAACGCACAGACCTCGCCGGGCTCGGGATCGCCGTCACAGGCGCCGCCGGAGACCTCGGCGGCGCGATGGCGCGCGAGCTGGCGGCGCGGGGCGCCGCCGTGACGATGCTCGACCTCGCTCCGGAGCCGGACGGTGCCGGCTCGTACGTCCGGGTCGACGTGACCGACCGCGCCGCCGTCGACGAGGCGCTGGCGGCGATCGACCCGCTCGACGTCGCGATCGGCAACGCCGGGATCGTGGAGGCGGCACCGTTCCTCGACGTCTCGGCGGCGCAGTGGCAGGCCCACCTCGACGTCAACCTGACCGGCTGCTTCAACGTCGGCCAGTCGGCGGCACGGCTGATGGCCGCGCGGGGCACGCGCGGCCAGGTGATCTTCACCGGGTCGTGGGTCGGCGAGATCCCGTGGCCCGAGATCTCGGCCTACTCCGTCTCGAAGGCGGGCGTCCGGATGCTCGCCCGCGCGATGGCGCGCGAGCTCGCCGGCGCCGGGATCCGGGTCAACGTCGTCGCCCCCGGGATCGTGATGGCCGGGATGGCGCGCAAGCAGTACGAGACCGATCCGGACTACGCGCGCCGCGCCTCGGTCGTGATCCCGCTCGGCGAGTTCGGCACGGCCGAGCAGGTCGCGAAGGCAGTCGCGTTCCTCTGCTCGCCCGGACGCCGACTACATGACCGGCTCCGTCCTGCTCGTGGACGGCGGCGCCTCCCTCTTCCAGTTCGCCGAGTAGTGGAGCTGGCCGATGGCATCCATCGCATCGACGCCGAGGTCGGCGGCCGCCCGCTCTACCTCTTCCTCGTCCTCGGCGAGCGCAACGTGCTCGTGGACGCCGGCTGCGCGCCGACCGTCGCGGAGTTCGTGCTCCCTTATCTCGCGACGCTGGGCCTGGGCCCGGAGGATCTCGACCTGCTCGTGATCACGCATCCCGACCTGGACCACCAGGGTGGCGTTCGCGGGCTCGCGAGCGCGAATCCGGGGCTCACGGTCGCCTGCGGCGCGCTCGACCGCGAGCTCGTCTCGGATCCGGACGTGCTCGTGGCGGAGCGCTACGGCGGCTTTCGCGCCGACCACGGGATCGGCTACGACGACGAGACGACGGCGTGGATGCGGGAGATGAGCGGCTCGGCGTGGCCGGTCGACGAGGTCTTCTCCGGCGGCGAGGAGCTCGGCGAGCTGCGGGTGCTCCACGTCCCCGGCCACTCGCCGGGGCACATCGCATTGCTCGACGGCCGCAGCGGCTTCCTCCTCAGCGGCGACTGCGTCCAGGGCTCGGTCTACCTCGGCCTCGACGGGACGCGGAAGCTCTGCCCGACCTACACCGACGTCGAGCCGTACCTCGCCACGCTCGACCTGATCGAGTCGCTTGCGCCCGCGGAGCTGCACGGCTGCCACTGGCCCGCGGCCCGCGGCGGCGGCGTCCAGGCCTTCGTGGACGAGAGCCGCGCCTACGTCGAGCGGATCGACGAGCTGGCCCGCGCGTGCTTCGCCGAGGCGCCCGACGGCGGCCTCACCCTCCGCGAGCTGATCGAGCAGGTCAACGCGCGGCTCGACGAGCCGTGGGAGCCCGGGGTCGCGCAGGAGCTGGTCTACAGCCTGCACGGCCACGCCGAGCAGATCGCCGAGCACGCGGGACGGGACGCGGACGGCCACGTCGTCTACCGCGCGAGGGCCGACCGCTGAAGATCACCGCGCATCGACACGCTGCGCCTGGACGAGTTCCCGAGCCTCGTCCACGTGCTCGTGCACACCGACGAGGGCCTCGTCGGGCTCGGCGAGACGTTCTTCTTCGCCGACCGCGGTCGGAGGCGCACGTGCACACGATCGCCCGCTACCTGCTGGGCGAGGACCCGAGCCGGATCGAGCGGCACGCCCACACGCTGCGCGGCTACGTCGGCACGGCCGCGAGCGGCGCCGAGATGCGCGCCGCCTCGGCGATCGACATCGCCCTCTGGGATCTCGCCGGCCAGGCCGCCGGGCCAGCCGCTCCACCAGGTCCTCGGCGGCGCCTCGCCGCGACTCGATCCGCACGTACAACACGTGCGCGGGCTACCGCTACGTCCGCGACGAGAGCGGCCAGGCCGTGATGAACTGGGGCCTCGGCCGGGACGAGGGGCCGTACGAGGACCTCGATGCGTTCCTCGACCACGCCGACGAGCTGGCCCGCGACCTGCTCTTCCAGGGCATCACCGGGATGAAGATCTGGCCGTTCGATCCCGTACGCCGAGGCGAGCCTCGGCCACGACATCTCCAATGCCGACCTCGACCTCGCGCTCGAGCCGTTCCGGAAGATCCGAGCGGCGGTCGGCCCGGCGATGGACGTGATGGCCGAGCTGCACTCGCTCTGGGACGTCCCGGCCGCGTGCCGGATCGCCGCGCGCGCTCGACGAGTTCGACCTCGCCTGGATCGAGGATCCGGTGCGCGTCTCGAGCCCCGACGCGCTCGCCGAGGTGCAGCGCGCGACGCGCGCGCCGATCGCCGCCGGCGAGACGCTGACCGGCCTCCCCGCGTTCCGCGACCTGATCGTCCGCGGCGGCGCCCAGATCGTGATCTTCGACGTCGGCTGGGTCGGCGGGCATCACCGAGGCGCGCAAGGTCGCCGCGCTCGCCGAGGCCTTCGAGCGCCCGGTCGCGCCGCACGACTGCACGGGCCCGGTCGTCTACACGGCCGCGACGCACCTCTCGATGCACCTGCCGAACGCGATGATCCAGGAGAGCGTCCGCGCGTTCTGGAGCGGCTGGTACGCGCGAGCTCGTGACCGCGCTGCCGGTGGTCGAGAACGGGATGGTGTCGCCGCCGGCCGGGCCGGGGCTCGGCACGGCGCTCCGCCCGGAGGTGTTCGAGCGAGCGGATGCGCACGTCCGCTCGCAGCGTCCTCGACTGAGAAGGAGGAACGAGATGGCGAAGGTGAGAGTGATGCAGGAGGGCTGGGGCGTGTTCGAGAACCTGCCGGCGACGGCGGCGCGCTTCACCGAGCAGACCGGGATCGAGGTCGAGGTGACGCTGACCGTGATCCCGGAGATGTGGGAGCTGATGGAGCGCAGCTTCTCGGGCGAGGATCCGCCGTTCGACCTCGTCGGCGTCGACGACCTGCTGCTCGTCCAGGCCGCGCGCGCGGGTCACGTCGAGCCGCTCGACGACCTGATCGCCGCCGACGGCTACCCGCTCGACGACTTCACGCCGCAGGCGCTCGCCGCCGTGAGCGACCGCGGGAAGATCTGGGGGCTGCCCTACTGCGACGTCTCCAACGTCCTCATCTACCGCGCCGATCTGTTCGAGACGCTACGCCATCGACGTGCCGCAGACGCTCAACGACCTGTCAGCGATCGCCGCCGAGGTGCAGGGCGCGGTCCGCGCCGACGGCACCGAGGACTTCTACGGGATCACGATCCGCGGCGCGCCGAACTGCGGCCTCAACTTCTGGATGGTCGGCTCGACCTGGGGGCCGTCCTTCGGCGCCCGCTGGTACGACGACGACGGCCGCCCGACGCTCGACACCCCGGAGCTGTGCGCGGCGATCGACGACTACGTCGCCCTGCTCCGCCGCGCCGGCCCGCCCGAGTCGGCGCAGATGGACTTCATGGACTGCGTCGCCTGCTACGCCTCGGGCCGCGCGGCGATGACGATCGAGCCGGCGAACGAGGCGTCGCTGATCTACGAGCACGGCGGCGCCGTCGCCGAGGGCACGAGGACGGCGCTGATGCCGGCGGGGCCGCTCGGGACCCGTCACGTCGGGCTCTACTGCCCGCCGTACGCGATCCCGTCGCTCTCGACCGTCGAAGCACGAGGCGTGGGAGCTCGCCAAGTTCCTCTGCGCGCCCGAGCAGGTGCTGGCCGACGCGCAGGAGAGCGGCTTCGTCGAGGTCTCGCGCAACTCGGTGATCAACGACCCGGTCTTCGCGAGCACGCTTCCGGCCCGACCTCGATCGAGACGACGGTCGCGACGCGCGAGTTCGCGCGCGGCGAGCGCCCGGTCACGAGACCACGGGATGGAGGTCGGCAACATCATCGGCGACGAGATCGTGCGCGTCCTCACGGGCGAGCTGACCGCGACGGAGGCGACGCGGGAGGCGGAGCGGCGAGTCGAGGCACTCGGCGCGCCGAGCTAGCGCGCGGGCTCGAACAACACCTTGTGCTCATGAGCATTTGCGCTTCGGGCTCTGAGGATTCGAGGCAAGCCTCGAGAGATCGCGCTCCTTCACGAAGCCAGAAGAAGCACTTGTGCTCATGAGCATTTGGCTCGGCTAGAGCTCTCGCTCGATCTGCTTCAGGTGGTCGATCGCCTGCTTCGTGTCGGCGTCGAACGACTCCGGGCCGGCGCCGGCGGGGATTCCCATCGGGTCGCCCGAGGGCGCCATCACCTCGAAGCTGAGGTACCCGCGGTAGTCGATGTCGAGCAGGGCGCGGCAGGATCGGCCGGAAGTCGGTGTGGCCTCGGCCCGCGACGGCGCGATTCGAGTCGGCGAGGTGGACGTGCGCGAGCAGGCCCTTCGCCGCGCGCAGCGCGTCGGGATCGAGGCCTCCTCGATGTTCATGTGGAACGTGTCCCCCATCACGCCGCCGTTCTTGAGGCCGACGTCGTGCCACAGCTCGACGGCCTGGTCGAGCCGGTTCAGGAAGTAGGTCTCGTACCGGTTCCACGGCTCGAGCGCGACGTCGACGCCGACCGTCGCCGCGTACTCGCCGCCCTCGCGGATGCTCTCGATCGCCCAGCGCCGCTCGTCCGCGGGCGGCGCGAGCCGCGTCGTCTTCATCACCGCCGAGGGCCCGATGATGACGACGCCCGCGCCGGTCTCGGCGGCGAGGTCGCGACGGAGCGCACGTAGTCGACCGCGGCCCTGCCGCACCGCGGCGTCCGGATTGCAGAGGTCCCGCTCGGCCGTGTACATCGACGAGATCGAGCTGACCGCGATCCCCGCGTCCGCGGCGAGCTGCCTGACCCGCGCCGCGTCGTACTGCGCGGGCTCGCCGACGAGCTCGATCGCGTCGTAGCCGAACTTCGCGACACGCTCGATCGAGGGCCCGATCTCCTCGCCGTAGTACGAGAACGAGTTGTACGCGTACCGGAAGCGCCCCATCAGTGGTTGTCCCGCGGGATCCCCTTGGTCTCGGCGATCCGCTGGTACTTGACCGCCGGCTTCAGCACCATCCCGTTCGAGAGCTCGTCGACCATGCCACGCTGGATCTCCTGCCACGGCGTCTGGCTCTCCGGATACGTGTAGCCGCCGCCCGCCTCGAACGCCGCGCGCCGCTCCGCGAGCTCCTCGTCGGAGATCAGGATGTTCGCGGTGCGCTCGCCGAGGTCGACGCGGACCCGGTCGCCGGTCTGCAGCAGCGCGAGCCCGCCGCCGGTCGCCGCCTCGGGCGAGGCGTTGAGGATCGACGGGCTGCCGCGAGGTGCCCGACTGGCGCCCGTCGCCGATGCAGGGCAGCTCGGTGGATGCCCGCTTCAGCAGGTAGTCCGGCGCGCGCATGTTGACGACCTCGGCCGCGCCCGGATAGCCGATCGGCCCGACACCGCGGATCACGAGCACGGTGTGCTCGTCGATCGCGAGCGCCGGGTCGTCGATGCGCGCGTGGTAGTCCTCGGGCCCGTCGAAGACCACGGCGCGGCCCTCGAAGGCGTTCGGATCGTCCGGGTTCTCGAGGTAGCGCTCGCGGAACTCGTCCGAGATCACCGACGTCTTCATGATCGCGCTGTCGAAGAGGTTGCCCTTGAGGTTGAGGAAGCCGGCGTGCGCTTGCATCGGCGCGTCGTGGGCCTTGATCACGTCGCGGTCGCTCGAGAAGCGCCCCTCGTCGTTCTCGTAGCAGCGAGCGGCCGTTGACCGTGATCGCCTCGCGGTTGATCCTGCCCATCGCGATCAGCTCGGCGACGACCGCCGGCACGCCGCCGGCGCGGTAGTACTCCTCGCCGAGGTACTCGCCGGCGGGCTGCAGGTTGACGAGCAGCGGCACGTCGTAGCCGACGCGCTCCCAGTCGTCGTTGTCGAGCTCGACGCCGACGTGGCGCGCGATCGCGTTGAGCTGGATCGGCGCGTTGGTCGAGCCGCCGATCGCCGAGCAGACCGCGATCGCGTTCTCGAATGCGGCCGCGTCAGGATGTCCGAGGGCTTCAGGTCCTCCCAGCACCATGTCGACGATGCGCTTGCCCGTCAGGTACGCCATCTCCTGGCGGTCGCGGTGCGGCGCGGGGATCGCGGCGCAGCCCGGGCAGGCTCATCCCGAGCGCCTCGGCCAGCGAGTTCATCGTCGAGGCGGTGCCCATCGTGTTGCAGTGGCCGGCCGACGGCGCCGAGGAGGCGATCAGCTCGGTGAAGCCGCGCGCGTCGATCTCGCCGCGCGCCATCAGCTCGCGCGCCTTCCAGACGATCGTGCCGGAGCCCGTGCGCTCGCCGTTGTGCCAGCCGTTCAGCATCGGCCCGCCGGAGAGCGACGATCGCCGGGATGTCCACGGTCGCCGCGGCCATGATCTGCGCCGGCGTCGTCTTGTCGCAGCCGGTCGTCAGCACGACGCCGTCGATCGGGTAGCCGTAGAGGATCTCGACGAGCGAGAGGTACTGGAGGTTGCGGTCGAGCATCGCGGTCGGGCGCTTGCAGGTCTCCTGGATCGGGTGGATCGGGAACTCGAACGGCGACGCCGCCGGCCTCGCGGATGCCCGTCGCGCATGCGCGTCGCGAGCTGGAGGTGGTGCCGGTTGCAGGGCGTGATGTCGGAGCCGGTCTGCGCGATCCCGATGATCGGGCGGCCGGACTGCAGCTCGTCGAGCGAGAGCCCGTAGTTCATCGTGCGCTCGAGGTAGAGCGCGGTCATGTCCACGTTGGCCGGGTTGTCGAACCAGGCCCGCGAGCGGAGCCTGGCGATCTGGGTGTCGGTCGGCGTCGTAGGCATGGCTCCATTATCCTCGCAGGGTCGTGAACGTCGTGTTCTCCGTGGCGGGGCTCCGCGCCGTCGGGCTTCTCCACCACCACCACGGGGCCCCGGGCCTCCCCTTCACCGTCGAGTCGCCGACGCGGCTCCTGCTCCTTGTGCTCATGAGCATTAGCTTCCTGGCGACGTGGAACCTGCTCTACCGCAGGTAGCGCTCAGCCGACGCGCCAGCGCTCGAGCGCGTCGAAGTCCGGCGTGACTCCGAGCCCCGGCCCGGGGGGCGGCGCGATCGTGCCGTCGGCGGCGATCTCCAGCGGCGCGGGCAGCAGCCAGTCGCGCCGCGTCGGCCGTCCAGGCGGGCGGGTCGAACGGCACCTCGAGGAACGGGCACCGTCGAGACGGCGAGCGCGAGCGTGGAGGTTCACCACGAGCCCGTAGCCGTTCGACCACGTGTGCGGCGACCACGCGCGCCCGCGCGAGATCGGCCAGCGCGGCGATCCGACGGCAGCCGCCGATCCCGAGCGCGAGCACCACGTCGGTCTGGACGACGTCGACGCTGCCGCGGAGGACGAGGTCGCGCGCCTCCTGCGCCGAGCGCACCATCTCGCCCGCTGCGAGCCGGAGCGACGTCAGCTCGCCGCAGCGCCGCGTAGCCGTCGAGGTCGTCGGTGCGCAGCGGCTCCTCGAGCCAGTAGACGCCGAGCGGCTCGAGCGCGCGGGCGCACTGCGCGGCGGTGGCGACGTCCCAGCGCGGCTCGCGGTCGCCGGGCATCCGCCAGCCCTGGTTCGCGTCGACCATGATCTCGAGATCGGGCCGACCGCCTCGCGCACGCGCTCGACGACGGCGACGTCGTCGCGCCAGTCGGCGTGGTGGAAGCGGAGCTTGACCGCCCGGACGCCCGCCGTCGCGGAGCGCGACGCAGCGGCGCGCGCGCTCGTCCGGCTCGACCAGCTCGCCGCTCGAGGCGTAGGCGAGGATCCGCTCGGAGCGGCCGCCGAGGAGCTTCCAGAGCGGCGTGTCCGAGCGCGCGACCGACGAGATCCCAGACCGCCACCTCGACCGTCCACGGCCGGCCGCCGTGGAAGTCGACCGTCTCGCACGATCTCGCGCACGACCTCGGTGCGCAGCGGATCGACGCCGACGAGAAGGCGTTCGAGGAGGTCGCGGTCGGGCAGGTCGTCGCCGCTCGCGTAGCCCGTCACGCCCTCGTCGGTGTGGACGGCGACGACGGTCGCGTCCTGCGCGCGTCCGCGGCACCGGATCCCAGGCGGCGTGGAACGGCGGGTCGAGCGGGAAGCGGTAGCGCAGCGTCTCGACGGCCGAGATCCGCATCAGTCGCCGCCGTAGAACGGGTTTCGGAGCGTGTCCGCGCTCGGCCACGAGTCGCGCCGCCGCCTCGGGATCGCGCCCCTCGACGCAGGTGCCGATCGCCTTGCGCACCGCCGCGCGGTTCGCGAGCGCGCACCGCCGTCTCGTCGTCGGCGCCCGGGTCGACCCAGACCGCGACGAGCACGAGCAGGTCGCCGCTCGCCTCGATCAGCCCGTCGGCGACCGCGTCGAGCACGCCCTGGCCGATCCCGAGCTGCGCCGCGCCCCACGTCATCGTCTGATGCGCGTCCTCGAGCGCGGTCGCCTTGTTCATCATCAGCGTCGGCGGCCAGACCGGCTCGTACTCGGCCTCGCGTCGGGCCGACGCAGACGAGCACCGGCGTGTGGCCCGGCGACGGGTGCGCGAGCATCGAGATCGCGGCCGCGGCGGTCGGGCTGCCGCGCCGGGCGAGCACGACGTTGACGTGGCTGCCGTTCGGCGTCACGCCGCCCCAGCCCTCGCCGATCCGTCCGTCCAGCTCTCAGTTCATGCGGCTCCTTCCAGGTCGAGGACGACGCGCAGCGCCTCGCCCGAGCGCATCAGCTCGAAGCCGTCGCTCGACCTCGTCGAGCGGGAGCCGGTGCGAGACGAGCCGGTCGAGCGGCAGCCGGCCGCGCGCGGTAGAGGTCGAGCGTGCGCGGGAAGTCGCGCTCCGGCCACGACGAGCCGTAGATCGAGCCGAGCACGCGCCGCTCCATGCGCGGGATCGTGAGCGCGGGCAGCGGCAGGACGGCGTCCTCGCGCGGGATCCCGATCAGGACGGCGGCGCCGCGCGCCCGGGTCGAGAGGAACGCGGCCAGCATCGCCTCGGGCCGGCCGGTCGCCTCGATCGCGTAGTCGACGCCGCCGCCCGAGGCCTCGCGCACGGCCTCGGCCGTCGCCTCGGCGCTCCCGGCCCAGAGCACGCCTGCGGTCGCGCCGAGCTCGCGCGCGACGTCGAGCTTGCGCCTGCGCCGCGTCGACCGCGACGACCGGCTCCGCGCCCGACCGCGACCGCGGCCATCACCGCCGAGAGCCCGACGCCGCCGCAGCCGATCACCGCGACGCGGTCGCCCGGCCGCACGCCCGCCGTCCGCCAGACGGCGCCCGACGCCGGTCGTGACCGCGCAGCCGACGAGCCCGGCGACGTCGAACGGCACGTCGCGCGGGATCGGCACGCACGAGCGCTCCGGCACGACGCACGCCTCGGCGAAGGTCGAGAGGAACGAGTAGTGGTAGACGGGCTCGCCGTCGCGCGAGAGGCGCGTCGTCCCGTCCATCAGCCCGCCGGTGCCCATCGCCGGCCAGGCCGTCGAGCAGAGCTGCGGCAGGTCGCGCGCGGCACTCCGTCGCACTCGCCGCACGACGGCGCCCACGAGAGCGCGACGTGATCGCCCGACCGCGACGCGCGTCGACGCCCGCGCCGACCGCCTCGACGACGCCCGCGCCCTCGTGCCCGAGCACGGCGGGGCAGCGCGTCTCGGCCGTCCCGTCGATCGCGTTCAGGTCGGAGTGGCAGACGCCGCTCGCGTCGAGGCGCACGAGCACCTCGCCCGGCCCGGGCGGCGCGAGCTCGAGCTCGCTGACACGTCAGCGGCCCGCCGGTCTGCTCGAGCACCGCGGCGCGGATCCTCACGCCTCGCCGTCACCTTCCGCTGCAGCTGCGGAGCTCGTCGATCGGGATGTGGCAGCGCATGCAGGTGGCCGGCCTCGACCTCGACCAGCGGCGGCTCGGTCTCCTCGCAGATCGCGCCGAGCTTGCGCGGGCAGCGCGTGTGGAAGACGCAGCCGGACGGCGGCTCGGCGGCGCTCGGGATGTCGCCCTCGAGCTGGATCCGCTCGCGCCCGCCGCCGTCGATCGTCGGCACCGCCGAGAGCAGCGCCTCGGTGTACGGATGGTGCGGCCCGTCGAACACGACCTCGGCCGGCCCGAGCTCCATCAGCCGGCCGAGGTAGAGCACGGCGATGCGGTCGGAGATGTAGCGCACGACGCCGAGGTCGTGGCGAGATGAAGAGGTACGACGACGCCGCCGCTCGGCCTGCAGCTCGACGAGCAGGTTGAGGATCGCCGCCTGCACCGAGACGTCGAGCGCGCGAGGTCGGCTCGTCGCAGACGACGAGCTGCGGCTCGCCGGCGAACGCGCGCGCGATCGCGACGCGCTGCTTCAGCCCGCCCGAGAGCTGCGACGGGCTTCTGGGTGAGCGTCCGCTCCGAGAGCCGCACGCTGTCGGTCAGCTCGAGCATCCGCTGCTCGGCCGCGGCGCCCGTGAGGCCGGCGAGCTTCTTCAGCGAGCGCAGCAGGATGCGGCGCACCGAGTGGCGCCGGTTCAGCGCCGAGTCCGGGTTCTGGAAGACGATCTGGAGCGCGCGCAGGTCGTCCGCCGAGCGCTTCTGGAAGCGCGGCGCGAGCGCCGTGCCCGTCGAGCTCGACCGTCGCCGCTCGTCGGCGCGACGATCCCGAGCAGCGTCCGCGCGAGCGTCGTCTTGCCGCTGCCCGACTCGCCGACGAGCCCGAGCGTCTCGCCCGGCCAGATCTCGCCGCGCTGACGCCGGCGAGCGCGTGCACGTCGTGGCCGTGCTGCTTGAAGACCTTGCCGAGGTCGTCGAAGCGCACGACGCGGCGCGGCGCGTCGGTCGACCGGCGGCGAGCTCGATCTCGGCGGCCTCGGCGCGCGGGAGCTCCGCGGCGCGCTCGTGGTGCCAGCAGCGGCGTCTGGTGATCCGCCCCGACCGCCGTCAGCGGCGGCTCCTCCGCGTGGCAGCGCTCGTCGGCGAGCGCGCAGCGGTCGGCGAAGACGCAGCCCGGGAAGCTCGGCGCCGAGGCTCGGCAGGAAGCCGGGGATCGTGTCGAGCCGGCCGTGGTCCTTCCGCACGCCGCCGCGCGGGATGCAGCGCAGGAGGCCCGACCGTGTACGGGTGCCGCGGATCCTGGAGCACCGTCTCGACCGGCCCCTCCTCGACGAGCCGGCCCGCGTAGAGCACGCCGACGCGGTCGCACATCTTCGCGATCACGCCGAGGTTGTGGCTGATGAACAGGACCGACGTCTGGAGCTCGGCCTGCAGCTGCGCGACGAGGTCGAGCACCTCGGCCTCGACCGTCGCGTCGAGCCCCGTCGTCGGCTCGTCGAGGATCAGCAGCGCCGGGTCCTTCGCGAGCGCCATCGCGATCACGACGCGCTGCTGCATCCCGCCGGAGAGCTGGTGCGGGTAGCGGCCCATCACCGAGCCGGGATCGGCGATCTGCACCCGCGCGAGCGCCTCGCGGGCGCGGTCGGCGCCTCGCCGCGCGGGACGCCGCGCACGGTGAACGCCTCGGCGACCTGCGAGCCGACGCGTGATCGACGGGTTCAGCGCCGCGCCGGGGTTCTGGTAGACCATCGAGACGCTGTCGCGCGCGGCAGCTCGCGCAGCTCGCCGCCGCTCGAGCGCGAGCACGTCCTGCCCGGCGACCGTGACCGCGCCGCCGGTGATCTCGCCCGTTGCGCGGCAGGTAGCGCACGACCGCGAGCGCGGCCGTCGACTTGCCGCAGCCGGACTCGCCGACGAGCCCGTAGGACCTGCCCGGCTCGATCGTGGAACGAGACGCCGCGCAGCACCCGGCGGTCGATGCCGCGCACGCGGTAGACGACGTCGAGGTCGTCGACGCTCGAGCGCCGGCGCGCGGCTGCGCTCATCGCTCGTACACCTGCTGGATCGCCGTCGGAGACGAGGTTCACCGCGACGACGAGCGACGGCGATCGCGAGCGCCGGGAACAGCATCGTCCACCAGTCCGGGTCGACGAGGTGTAGTTGTCGGTGATCTGCACCGCCCAGTCGGGCGACGGGCAGCTGGATCGCCGAAGCCGATGAACGTCAGCGACGCGACGGCGAAGATCGCGTAGCCGAGCCGCACGGTCACCTCGACGAGCGATCGGCGGCATCACGTTCGGCAGGATCTCCGACGAACATGATGTAGGGCGCGCGCTCGCCGCGGAGCTGCGCCGCCTGGACGTAGTCGAGCTCGCGCTCGGCGAGCACGGCGGCGCGCACGGTGCGCGCGATGATCGGCGTGAAGACGAGGCCGATCACGAGCGCGACCGTCCACTCCGAGCGGGCTGCCGAGCGCGGCGATCGCGGTCACGGCGATGATGATCAGCGGCAGCGCCAGCACCGCGTCGATGAGGCGGCTGACGACGTCGTCGACGATCCCGCGCATGTAGCCCGTGATCAGCCCGAGCGCGGTGCCGAGCACCGTGCCGAGGAGCGTCGCCGCGCGGCGCGACGAGGAGGATGTCCCGCGAGCCCGCGAGCACGCGCGAGAAGACGTCACGGCCGAGCCGGTCGGTGCCGAACCAGTGCGCGCTCGACGGGTGCGCGAACACGTCTGGCGACTGGTGGAAGATCGGGTCGTACGGCGTGATGTGGTCGCCGAGGAGCGCGCAGACGACCCAGAAGCAGGACGACGCCGGCGCCGATCAGGACGCGTCGGGCTGCGCAGGAGCAGGCGCAGCCGCTCGCGCCGCGCCGACCGCGCCTCGGAGCGTCGCGCCGGCGTCGCGGCGGCGACGCTCATTCGGCGGCCTCGCCGAAGCGGATCCGCGGGTTGAGCAGCCGCGATAGAGGATGTCGGCGAGCGAGCGTCGACGACGAGGTAGATGATCCCGATCACGAGCACCCCGGCCGCGAGCATCGGGAAGTCCTTCGTCTTGCGCCGCGTTGAAGATCGAGCTGCCCGATGCCCTGGTAGTTGAAGAGGATCTCGACGACGACGAGGCCGCCGACGAGGTAGCCGATCTGCGTCGCGACGACCGCGATCGTCGGCAGCAGCGCGTTCCGCAGCACGTGCCGGCGCACGACGACCGTGCGTCGGGAGGCCCTTCAGGTACGCGGTGCGCGTGTAGTCGGAGTCGAGCGCCTCGACGATGCCCGGCGCGCGTGATCCGCGCGATGTACCCGAAGAGCACGACCGCGAGGCAGATCGCCGGCAGCAGCAGGTACTTGCACCTGGGTCGAGCACGCCCGCGCCGTCGGGCGCCTGCGCCGTGACCGGCAGCCAGCCGAGCCAGATCCCGAAGACGATGATCAGGACGATCCCGGTCACGAACTCCGGCACCGACGGCGAGCGAGAGCCCGCCGACGGTGATCGCCCGGTCGGTCGCGCGGCCGGCCCGCAGCCCGGCGACGACCCCGCCGAGGATCCCGAGCGGGACGCACGATCAGGAACGCGACGAGCGCGAGCTTGAGCGAGTTGCCGAGCGCGGTGCCGAGGAGCGCCCGGACCGGCACCTGGAACGCGAGCGACTTGCCGAGGTCGCCCTGCAGCGACGCCGGACGATCCAGTCCCAGTACTGGACGACGACCGGCCGGTCGGCGCCGAGCTGCTTGTTGATCGCGTCGACGGCGCTCTGCGGCGCGAACGGCCCGAGGATGTTGCGGCCGACGTCGCCCGGCAGGAGCTGCGCCGTCGCGAACACGATCATGCTCAGCAGCACGAGCGTGATCAGCGCGAGGCCGAGGCGCTTGACGATGTAGCGGGTCATGGAGCGTGCGGCCGGCGCCCGCGCGGGGCGCCGGCCGCGATCACGCGATCCGCTAGCCGAGCGAGACACCACGGAGCTCGATCGCTCCGAGGCCTTCGGGCTGGTAGCTCTTCACCTTCGAGGTGCCCGCCGCGACGTAGTTGTAGAAGTAGGCGAACACGATCGGGGTGTCCGAGAGCAGGATCCCCTCGATCTGCTTCGCGTACTTCCGCTGCGTCGCGAGGTCCGGCGCCGCGACGAACGTCTTCGCCGCCGCGTCGTACTTCGGGTTCTCGTAGTGCGACGGTTCCAGGCGCCGCCCGTCTCGAGCGGCGCGTTGAGGAACACGTTCGGGATCGCGCGGGACCCGTAGTCGGTGATCACCGCGGGCCGGTTCAGCCACGGCGTGTTCGTGTTGTAGTCCGTCCCCGCCGGCGCCGCCGTAGTAGTCGTCGGCGGACAGGAACTCGAGGCTCGACGTTCATCCCCGCCTGCGCGGCGGACGACTGGATGATCTGCGGCGTAGTCCGGGATCTCCTGCGTCCGGTAGGTCGTGATCGTGAACTTCAGGTCCGACTTGCCGGCCGCCGCGAGCAGCGCCTTCGCGAGCGGGATGTTCTGCATCCGCTGGTGCACCGACGGGTCGTGCGACGGGAAGCCCGTCCAGAACGGCGAGTCGTTGCCGACGGTCGCATGGCCGTTGAACAGCGTCTGGATGATGCTGCGGCCGGTTCAGAGTGAGCGCGACCGCCCGGCGCACCCGGGCGTCGTTGAACGGCGCGATGTCGGTGCGCAGGCCGAACTCGCGGTGGTTCGAGGTCTTCGCGTCCCAGGTCTGGTACTTCGAGTTGTTCCGGAACGGCGTCGCCTCCTGGGCCGAGAGCTGCTGCACGAGGTCGATCTGGCCGCCGCGGAGCGCGAGCACCTGCGGTCGCGGTGTCCTGGTAGAAGGACAGCTTGACGCCGTCGAGCGGCGGCGCGCCGCCCCAGTAGGCGGTGTTGCGGACGAACTGCGCCCCGCTCTGCTGGTTGTAGCTGACGAACTTGTACGGGCCGGTGCCGGGCATCTTCGAGGCCACGTATGTCCCGGGCGTGTAGTTCTTCGGGAGGATCGTCGCCTGGTAGGTCGTCTGGCTGACGAGGTACGGGAAGCCGCCGGTCGGCTGGTCGAGGTGGAACTGCACCGTGTACGGGCCCGTCTTGACGACGCCGCTCGGCGAGAGGATCCCCTTGTAGACGGACGCCGCCGCGGAGTTCGGGCCGCGTGAGCACCTTGAACGTCTTCACGACGTCGTCGGCGGTCATCGTCTGGCCGTTGTGGAACTTGACGCCCTTGCGGATCTGGAACGTCCACACGGTCGCGGCCGCGTTCGGCTTCCAGCTCGTGGCGAGCCACGGCTTCAGGTTGAGCTGCGCGTCGGAGAAGGTCAGGAACTCGCCGACGATGCTGATCACGGCGAGGCCGCCCTCGTCGGCGACCTGGCTCGGCTCCGGCGGCTTCGTCGGAGCGAGGATCGCGACGCGAAGCGTGCCGCCGGCCTTCACCGCCTCGCGGTGGCGGACGGCGCCCGCGGCGGGCGAGGCGCCGAGGAGGCCGCCGATCACGCTGGCCGACAGGCCGAACATCGCCCCGCGCCGGAGCAGCTCTCCGCGGTCGAGCATGCCCGCGTGCCACTCGTCGATGAGGTTGTTCTCGATCGGGTTCGCCTGCTCTCGGCGGAACTCCTCGATCATCCTCCGGGTCTCCCGGTCCATCCCCCTCCTCCTTTAAATGGACGCGCGTTCCAGGTTCCAGCCGTTATTGCACAAGCGAAGGGGGCTGGTCAAGAAAATCTGTTCCCCATATGGATCACCGTTCTTCCTCGTTGTACAGTGAGGGACGATGAGCGACGTCGTCGTCCCCACGGCAACGCCGCGCCCGTCGAGCTCTGCGGGCGTCAACGCCGCGCTGGGCGTGCTGGAGCTGCTCGTCGCACGGGGCCCGCTGACCCTCGCGGAGCTGGCGCGCGAGCTCGGCCTCGCGAAGAGCACGCTGCATCGCGTCTGCTCGGTGCTCGTGCAGCGCGCGTGGGTGATTCGCGACGAGGACGGCCTCTACTCGCTCGGGATCCAGGCGCTCGCGACCGGCTCGAGCGCGGCGCAGCTCCCGATCGTGGTCGCGTTCCGCAGCATCGCCGCCGACCTCCTCACCCGGCACGACGAGACGGTCTGCCTCGGCGCGCTCGACGGCGACGACTCGGTCTACGTCGCGATCGAGGAGACCTCCCATCCGGTCCGCCTCGTGACCCACGTCGGCAGCCGGACGCCCGCCTTTGCCTCGTCGAGCGGGCGCGTGATCCTCGCGGCCCGGCCCTCCGAGCACGTCGCCGGCGAGTACGGCGGCCGGCCGCTCGTGACGCCGACCGGGCGGCGTCTCAACGGCCTCGCCGAGCTGAACGAGATCCTCGCGCGCGTCCGCGAGGAGGGCTTCGCAGAGAACGACGAGGAGACCGCGATCGGGCTCTACGCCGTCTCGGTGCCGGTGCGCAACACCGCCGGGACGACGCTGGCGGCGCTGACGATGTGCGTTCCGACCTCGCGCATGTCGCCGGCGCGGAAGGAGCGGATCCTCGCCGACCTTCTCGCCGCCGGTGAGCGCTTCTCCGCGCTCGTCGGCTGGCTGCCGGCCTTCACCGTCGCCGGCTAGATGAGGGCGTTCGGATCGCCCGCAGACCAGGCATCAACCATCTAACCCTCGAGCAGCTCGTCGGCGTAGGTCATCGCGACGCGGCCCATCACGCCCTGCTCGTTCGGCTCGTAGTGGCCCATCCGCCAGAGCGCCGGCGAGTAGACGTGGATCGAGGTCGCCGGCTCCTCGCCCGTGTGGCGCACGCCGTGGATGTACGACGCGTCGAAGTCGAACGACCCGCCCGTCTCGTGGCGCGTCGAGTGCTCGCGGATCCAGCCGTCCGGCTCTCGCCGGAAGGAGTCCTCGAGCAGCGCGCCCTCGCACACGTACACCGCGCCGCTGGAGCGATCGTGGTCGTGGTAGCCGGTGCCCTGCCCGGCCGCCCAGCAGATCAGCCAGACGTCGATGTTGGGGTCCCGGTAGAGCTGCTGGTACTGCCGCACCGTCGTGTCGTGGAAGACGAGGTCGCGCCAGAGGGACTCCTCGGCGCCGATCTCCACGGCGAGTGCCCGAAGCGCGGGCCGGTCGAGGTCGAGGTCGGCCGGGAGGCGGCCGGTGAGCCAGGGAGCGAGCGGGCTCAAGGCAGCAGGCTCGTCGGATTCACGTCCCTGATCATGTGGGCCACACTCTCGCCGAAGCCGAGCACGGCCCGCAAGGTCGGCGCGTGGTCTGCGACGGGGATGTCGCTCCCGTAGACGAGCTGCGCGACGCCGAAGGTCTCGATGCAGAGCTCGAGCGCCCGCCGGCCGTACGACGCGGTGTCGAGGTACAAATTGCCATGGAGGGTCGAGCGGACATCGACTCCGCGCGTCGCGAGCCGCTCGAGCTGGAACGGCGCGCCGCCGGCGAGGATCGCGAACACGACCGGCAGCGACTCCCACCGCGCCTGCCCGTCCGCGAGCCAGTTCATGTAGGCCGCCTGCATCTGCGCCGGGTAGACGGCGACGGCTGACCACCACGGCGGCCGGGCCTCGACCGGCCCACCGGAGGGGTGGACGAAGAGGAAGGCGCCGCGACGGTCGAGCTCGTCGAGGAGCGGCGCGAGCGCGTCGAGGTCGGCGAGCGCCTGCGAGCCGACCCTGGCGCCGACGAAGCCGTCGAGGGTCCCGCCGGCGGAGAGCGCCGCGAGCCGCCCGCCCGCCGCCGCGACGAGCTCGCGTGCCCCGTCCTCCCAGATCCTGACGAGCTCCGCCCGCTCGCTGGGCGCCAGGCGGTCGAGGCCGATCGTCGTCTGCAGCGAGACGACGGCGAGCTCCGTTCCGTCGCGGTCGAGCGCGGCGAGGCGGCGGTCGAGCTCGTGCTCGCGCAGGTCGAGCTCGAACTCGCCCTCGCCGAGCACCACCGTCGAGCCGCGGAGGAAGGGTGCGGCCGTCCTGGCGGAGAGCGCCGAGATGAACGCCTCGGGCCAGAGATGCTGGTGGAGGTCGACGGTGGGCATCAGGTTCCCAGGCCGAGCACGAGCGCGGCGACCGGTTCGAGGTCCTGCGGGATCGGCTCGCCGGCCCGGAGCGGCGGCACGAGCGCACGCACCGCCTCGTAGGCGCGGGCGGTCCCGGCGCCGAGCGGTCGCGAGCCGCGCAGGTCGAGCGCCTGCGCCGCGATCACGAGCTCGATCGCGACGGCGCGCGCGCCCAGCTCGACGAGCTCGGCGACCCGCCTCGCGGCGAGCGGCGCGAGCGTCATCCGGTCCTCGATCCCCTCGGCCTGGGTCGAGCTGATCAGCTCGAACGAGACCGGCTGCGCGAGGAGCCGCGCCTCGGCGACGATCGCCTGCATCGCGATCCCGAACTCCGCGAGGCCGTCCTCGGCGATGCCCTCTCGCACCGCGAGGCCCTCGGGCAGGCCGGAGAGCGGCCGCTGGAGGAGCTTGAGCGTGCGCTCGCAGGCGCTCGCGAGGACGGGCGCGAGCGCGATCCGGGCGAGGTCGAGCGCGGCGGCGAGCGGCAGCGCGTCGAAGTTGCCGACCGCGAGGATCCGCCCGCCGGCGACGAGAGGGTTGCCCTGCGCGGCGTTCAGCTCCACCGCGAGCTGGGCGAGGGCGAAGCCGAGCGCGTCGCGCGCGGCGCCGTGGACCTGCGGGAGGCAGCGGAAGCAGAGCGGGTCCTGGAGGTTCCGGGCGGGCTCGTCCCACAGGTGGCTGCCGTCGAGCAGTGCGCGAACGCGCTCCAGCGAGGCGCGCAGGCCGGGGTAGGGCCGAGCGTCGGCGACCGCCGGGTCGAGCGCGCCGACGTTGGCGGCGAACGCCTCGAGGTCGAGCGCGCCGGCGACGTCGAGCGCGTCGAGCAGCGCCTCCGCGTCCGCCAGCGCGAGCGCCGCATGGCCGGTCGAGACGGCGTTGTGGCAGAGGAGCGCGAGCCCTTCGCCCGCAGCGAGCACGAACCCGGGAAGCGCGCCGTGGGCGAGGTCGGCGTTCGCGGAGAGGTCGGCGACCCCGATCGACCCGTAGCGGCGCACCAGGGGCGATGCGCCCGCGTCGAGAGCGTCCACGACCGCCTGCGCCAGCTCCGGCCGGACACCGGGCGCGCCCGAGGCGAGCCCGTTCGCGAGCACGCAGAGCGCCGCGCGCACAACGTCGTCCGGAAGCGCAGGCCCCTGCCCGACACGGTGGTTCAGGATCAGCAGCCGGTTGAACTCCGCGACCTCGCCGGGAGCGACCGGCGCCTTCTTCTTCGCCCCGACGCCCGTCGTCAGGCCGTACACCTCCTCCCCGCCCGCGGCGGCCGCCTCGACGACGGCGCGCGCCGCCTGCATCCGCTCGCCGACCTCCGGCGAGAGCTCCACCGCCTCCCCGCCCCGCGCCGCGCGCACGAGCTCGCCGAGCGTCAGGTCGCGGCCCGTGAGGACGACGGTCATGCCGCTACTCAAGCAGGTGACGCGGCCGGGAACCCGGCCGTCGTCAGAACGTTCCCGTCGGCGAGGATCGTCATCGCCTCATAGCCGCGCAGGCGCGCCGTCCAGCGCGGGCCGCGCACGGGCCCCATCGCGAACGCAGCCGTCGCATAGGCGTCGGCGGTCGCGAGGTCGTGTCCGGTGACAGTCACCGAGAGGACGCCCGCCGAGGGCGCGCCGGAGTGCGGGTCGACGATGTGGTCGCCGCGCGCGTAGGCGCCCGAGGTCGCGACCGCGAGCTCGTTGGCCTCGACCACGGCTGCGACCCGGAGCGGCTCGCGCGGATGCTCGATCCCGATCCGCCAGACCGGCTCCGGGATCGCCCGGCCCGAGACGACCATGTCTCCGCCGGCGTTGACCGCGAAGTTCCGGAGCTCCGCGCGGTGGAGGAGCTCGGCTGCGCGGTCGACCGACCAGCCCTTCACGAGCCCGGACGGATCGAGCACACCGCCGGCGCGCGCGTCGAAGTAGCCGTCCGTCTCCTCGCGGAGCTCGTCGCACCGCGCCAGCACCCAGCGCAGGTCCGGATGCGCGTCCGCGAGGACGAGCTGGCCGCGGGCGAGCTGGTTGACCTCGCTGTCTTGCTTGTAGGTGCTGAACGTCTCGTCGACCCACCGGAACCAGGCGAACACCTCGTCGAGCGCGACCTCACCGGCGCTCTCGTCGCGGACGTCCACGACGATCGGCATCCCCATGATGTGCTCCACCCGGCGCATGCCGGGCAGCGTGTCGGCGACGGTGCTCACGCGCTCTTTGCCATCAGGATCGCGGCCTGGAGCGACTGCGCGAAGGCGTCGCTCGTGTACGTCGCACCCGAGACGACGTCGATGTTCGCGCTCTGGGCCTGGAGGGCCTCGTTCTTCAGGATCGGCAGAGCGGTCTGGTTGATGTACACGGAGCGGTCGGTGTGATCGGGGTAGGTCGGGATGTAGATCGCGGTCATCCGCCGGGACACGGTCTTCTTCGTGCCGCTGATGGTGGTCGTCTTGCGAACGGCGATCGACACGATGAGATTTCCCCAGCGATCGGCCTGGGCGGCCGGCCCGGTGAACTTCTGGGTCGTGATGATGACCTTCTTCTTCGGCGGCTTGGTCGCAGCCGTTGCCAGTTGCGCGGTCGGCAGCGCGAGGGCGAGGACGGTGAGCGCGGTCGTGATTGTGCGACGCACAGGGACTCCTTTCGTCAGAAAGCGAACTTCTCGGTGTGGATGAATCGGGCGGGCACGCCGGCCCCGCGCGCGTTCCGCTCGAGGACGTCGGTCATCGCAGGCGGGCCGCAGACGTAGGCCTGCCGCTCGGCGATGTCGGGAACGAGCTCGTGGAGGTGCTCGGGCGAGAGCAGGCGGCTGCCCTCCTCCGTCGCATGGTCGCCGGCGACAAAGAGGAGGCGGATCCCGCGGTCGCGCGCGAGCTGGTCGAGCTCGTCGCGGAAGATGACGTCGTCCTCGCTGACGACGCGGTAGACCACGACCACGTCGCCGGGCATCTCCTCCATCAGCGCGCGGATCGGCGTGATCCCGATCCCGCCCGCGATGAGGATCACCTTCTCGCGCCGCCGAGCCGCCTCGGTGAACACCCCGAACGGGCCCTCGGCGACGACGCGCGTGCCGGGCCGGAGGTCGGCCATCCGGCCCGTGAAGTCGCCGAGCGCCTTGGCGGTGATGCGCAGCGAGCGCCCGTCCGGAGCCGCCGAGAGTGAAAAAGGGTGCGCTGACCACCAGCGCCGGCGATCGAGGAAGCGCCACAGGAAGAACTGGCCTGCCCGGGCGTCGAGCCGGTCGAGCCGGCGGCCGGTGATCATCACCGAGACGACGCCGTCGCCCTCCACCGAGACTTCCGCCACGCGCAGGCGGAAGCGGAGCGCCTTCACGACGGGCACGACGAGCCGGAAGCCGAGCACCAGGCCGAGCGTCACGAGGTAGAGGGCGCGCCAGTAGTCGGCGGCGACCCGGTCGAGCACGAGCTCGTTCCCGGTCGGGATCTGGTGGAACCACGCGAGCGCGATCGCCGCGTAGGCCGTGATGTGCACGACGTACCAGGTCTCGTAGCGGAGCCGACGCTTGACGATCACCACAGATGAGACGACAACCGCGACGAAGAGGACGGTGCCGACCGTGGCGGTGATCATCCCGGGATAGACGCCGCCGCCGAGCATCGTCGAGATCTCCTTCGGGATCGACACCTTGTCCATCAGCGCGTAACCCCAGACCGAGAACACGACGTGCGCCAGGACGAGGTCGAGGCAGGCGTGGCCGTTCCAGCGGTGCCAGACGGTGAGCCGGTCGAAGCCGATCAGCCGTTCGAGCCAGGGCAGCCGCGCCAGCAGCAGCACCTCGAGCAGGGCGAGATACGCGCCGAGCAGGCCCGTGATCCGGGCGATCGAGGTCAGCCACTCGCCTGTCGACTGCCCCGCCTTGAGATTGCCGCCGTGTACCCAGAGCCAGACGATCAGGACCGCGTTCGCGGCCACGATCGTCACGAGGACGCCCGCGACGAGCGCGCGCCGGGCGGGGCTCTGCGGCCGGACGCGCCCGGGCGTCGACCTTCCTTCCAGCGCGACGGCTTCGGACATCTTGGGAGTAAACCAGCGGGAGATGAGAATTCTCTGTGACCGAGCGCAAGGCCAAGACCGGGCTGCGCACCCTCTTCGTAGGACGACGGGAGGGAATTGCGAGAAGCGACGTTTGGAGGAGAAGCGTGAACGAGCGAGAGGGAGCCGAGCTGGAACCGATCGCCGCCTGGCTCGAGCCGCGGGAGGACGATGACGACGACGAGCCGCCGGGAGCCGCGCTGCTGTGAGCCGCACCCGTGTGCTCGAGCCGAGGCGCGGCCCGACGCTGTTCGTGAGGCCGCTGCGCCACGGTGACCTCCGCACCGTGATGGCCGTCTTCCGGTCGCGATCGCCCGCCTGGTCCGCGACGGCCGCAGCGCCGAGATCGCCTTCGCCGTCGCCGACGAGCAGCAGCACCGCGGCATCGGCTCGGCGCTCACGGCGGAGCTGCTCGCCGACGCCCGCGCCGCCGGGATCACGGAGATCACCGCCCAAGTCTCGAGCGGCAACCCCGCCGCGCTCGCCCTGATCCGGCGCCTCGCAAAGGTGATCGCGATCAGCTTCGAAGGCCCCGAGCTCACGATCCGCGCGGCGATCGCCTAGCGCAAGCCGTCGAGTCGACGGCGTGCGTCTGGGAGGATGGCCCAGGTGGAGAGCGCCGACCACACTCGGCTCCATGGGTTGGGCCGGCTCATGCCGATCGTGGACTGGCTGCCGCGGTACGACCGCAGCATGCTCCGCGGCGACGTGCTCGCGGGGATCGCGGTGACGGCGATGATCGTGCCGAAGGATCTCGGCTACGCCGGGATCGCGGGCGTGCCGGTGCAGAACGGGCTCTACGCCGCGGCGGCCGGCGCGATCGTCTACGCGCTGTTCTGCACGTCGCGCCACATCTCGACGGGGCCGAGCTCGTCGCTGGCCGCCGTCGCAGGCGGTGCCGTGCTCTTCACGGGCGTCGGCGGCGCGCAGGCCGCCGAGCTCGTGGCGGCGATCACGCTGGTGACGGGCGCGCTCTTCCTCCTGCTGGCCGCGCTTTCGCCTCGGCTGGATCGCGCGGTTCCTCTCCCGGGCGGTCGTCACGGGCTTCCTCGCCGGCGCCGCGGTCGACGTCGTGATCGGCGAGCTGCCGAAGCTGACCGGAACGTCGACGTCCGGGGACACCGCCTGGGCAGAGCTCGCGTCGTGGATCCGGTCGCTCGGAGACGTGAGCTGGACGACCGTGCTCGTGGGAGTGGTGGCGCTGGCGGTCATCTTCGGCCTGCGCTTCCTCGCCCCCCGCGTGCCGGGAGCGCTCGTGCTCGTCGTCGGCGGGCTCCTCGCGACGTAGCTCTTCGACCTCGGCGCGCACGGTGTCGCGCTCGTCGGGCCGGTGCCGCGCGGGCTGCCGGCGCCGGCGCTCCCGGGCCTCGACGTCTTCCAGCAGCACTACTCGACCATCCTCGTGGCGGCGACCGGGTTGCTCCTGATCGGCTTCTCGCAGACCGCCGGCGACGCGCGCGCGTTCGCGGTCCGGCACCGCTACCGCATCGACGTCAACCAGGAGTCGGTCGCGCAGGGGATGGCCAACGCGGCCTCGGGGGTGTTCCAGGGGATGCCGGTCTCGACGAGCCTGTCGGCGAGCTCGCTCAACGAGTCGGCCGGCGCGAGCACGCCCGGTCGCGTCGCTCGTGACCGGCGGGCTCGTGCTGCTGACGCTGATCGCGCTCGCGCCGCTCTTCTCGCAGCTGCCGAAGGCGGTCCTCGCCGCGATCATCATCGACGCGGTCGTCTTCGGGATGATCGACATCCCCGAGTTTCGGCGCCTCTACCGCGTCAAGCGCTTCGACTTCTGGGTCGCGGCCGCCGCGATCGTCGGCGTGCTCTCGGCCGGCGTGCTGGCCGGCGTCGTGATCGGCATCGCGCTCTCGCTCGTCTGGCTCGTCTACGTCGCCACCTCCCCGGGGATGCCGCTCCTCGGCCGCGAGCCCGGGACACAGGTGTTCCGCGACGTGCGCGAGAACCCCGACGACGAGACGTTCCCCGGCATACGCGGTCGTGCGACTGGACGGTGGGCTGTTCTTCGCCACCGCCGAGGCGCTCGAGGAGCGCATCCGCGGGCTCGCGCAGGACGCCGACCCGCCGCTGCGCGCCGTCGTGCTCGACCTGGAGGGGGTCGACTTCGTCGACTCGCAGGGCGCGGCGAAGCTCGCGGAGATCCTCGACTTCGCCGAGAGCGCCGGCATCCAGCTGCGCCTCGCCCGCGTCAAGCCGTCCGTCGCGGGCGTGCTCGAGACGGACGGCGTCCTCGACCGCCTCGGCGAGGACCACGTCCACGGCAACGTCCACCGCGCCGTCGAGGCACAGCTCGCAGCCGACCGCGCGAGCGACCGGTAGCTCGAGTGCCGGGGGAGGGAGTCGAACCCTCATGCCCCACAACGGGGACACCCGATTTTAAGTCGGGCGCGTATGACCAGTTTCGCCACCCCGGCCGGATGGCGCGACCTTACATCCCGGGCTGGAGATCGGCCGGCGGGAACTTCTCCGGCCCCTGGTAGCGGAACGCGTCGCGGAACGCCGTGAACGCCTTCTGGTCGAAGGACGGGCAGAGCGCGAGGTGCGTCCACGCGGTCACCGAGATCTTGTTGCCGAGCTTCGGGAACGGCGCTACGAGCAGCGCGACCGGGTCCGACTGGTAGAAGTCGCCGATCTTCGCGATCGAGTCCTTCGAGGCGCCCGGGCCGTACTGGATCACGATCCCGCCGTGCTCGAGGTTGTGCACCGCCTGGTACTCGCTCACCGGCGAGGTGTACGAGCCCCACACCGCCGGGACGTAGTAGTGGGGGCCGCTCGTCGGCGGGAACGAGTTGTACTTGATCGGCGGGCTCGGATTGAGCGTCGTGATGTGGCGTCGGCCGATGCTCGGATAGGTGTGCAAGGTGCAGCCGGCGGCGGCCATCGCCTTGGCCACGGTGGCCGAGCTCGCCTTGGGCTTCGGGCTGCTGCCGCCGAGCTTGAGCACTCCGCCGACTGTGAGCCCGGCGATCACGAGGACGACGACGAGAGCGATCGCGATCCAGCGGGCATTGCCGCCGAGCGACGGGCGGGAGCGCTCGTTCCCACGCGCCTTCGGCGCCTGGACGGTTTTCGGTGGAGGTGGGGTGCGGCTCTTCTTCGCCACGGCGGGGCGTGATGCTACCTGGCGACCGCCCCTGTCGGCGGCGGCAGAAATCTCCGCAACGTGCGGTGTTTTTCTCTCGGGCGACCCCTTGACCGGGGTCTCGGCCCGCCCTTAGAGTCTCCCTGCCGGATCCAGTGAACCCTCGGGTTTGTCGGATCCGGCATTTTCGTGGTCCAAGACATTGGGCGAGTGCCGTCTGACGCGGTCTCTAAGCTTCTCCGCCCCATGACCCTCGCCGTTCTCCTTGTCGTCTTCGTCGCCCTCGTGGCGGGTGGCCTGTTGCTCGCGCGCTCGTTGCGAGAGCTGCTCGACCGCCGCCTCGGCGGGGTCGAAGAGAAGCTCGATCACCGGCTCGAAGGGCTCGACGAGAAGGTCGACCGCCGGCTGCAAGGGCTCGACGCCAAGTTGCTCTCGAGCCAGCAGAGCGCGGTCCAGCAGTCGAACCAGATCGTCGAGCGGCTCACGAACATCGACGGCGCCGCCGCGCAGATGCTCGCGCGCGCCAACGACCTGGCCCGGCTCGAGCAGGTGCTCCGGCCGCCCAAGGCCCGCGGCGGCTTCGGCGAGCTCTGGCTCGAGAACCTGCTCCGCGACCGGCTGCCGCCGTCGGCATACGTGATGCAGTACGCGTTCAAGAGCGGCGAGCGGGTCGACGCGGTGATCAAGGTCGAGAAGCTGGTGCCCGTCGACTCCAAGTTCCCGCTGCCCAACTTCGAGGCGATGGTCGACGCACAGGACGATGTCGAGCGCCAGCAGTTCCAGAAGCTGTTCGCCCGCGACGTGAAGATCCACATCGACGCGATCGCGGCGAAGTACATCAAGCCCGGCGAGGGCACCTACGACTTCGCCTTCATGTACCTGCCTGTGGAGGGGATCTACTACGAGCTCGTCGCCGGCAAGACCGGCGCGCTGCTCGAGCATGCGCACGACCGCCGCGTGTTCCCGGTCTCCCCCACGACGTTCGCGGCCTATCTCCAGGTCGTCGCGATCGGGCTCAAGGGGATGGAGTTCGAGCAGAACGCCCACGAGGTGATGGCCTACTGCGCCGAGCTCCGCGGCGACTTCGACAAGTTCCGCGACGACTTCGAGCTCGTCGGCAAGCACCTCGGCCATGCGCACGGCAAGTACGCCGAGGCCGAGAAGCGGCTCGACCGGGTCGACGGCAAGCTCGAGCGCGCGGGCAACATCGAGCTCGATCCGGTCGCGCCGACGCCGATCCAGCCCGAGCTACCGCGCGCCGCCGACGCGGCCTGACCCAGGGGAACGTTCGTCCGCCTCGTTTCGTTTAAATAGGTGTCTGTCGAAACCTGAATGGAACGAGGAGCAATGAGCGAGGAAGTACGTGAGCTGATCATCATCGGCGGCGGGCCGGCCGGGTACACGGCTGCGCTGTACGCCGCGCGCGCCAACCTGAGGCCGCTCGTGATCGAGGGCTTCCAGTGGGGCGGCCAGCTGATGATCACGTCCGACGTCGAGAACTACCCCGGCTACGCCGACGGCGTGCTCGGCCCCGAGATGATGGCCGACTTCCGGCGCCAGGCCGAGCGCTTCGGCGCCGAGTTCGTCACCGACGACGTGACGCGGGTCGACTTCTCGGAGCGGCCCGTTCCGCGTCTTCGTCGACGACGACGAGTACCGCGCCGAGACCGTGATCGTCGCCACCGGCGCGACCGCGCGGCAGACTCGGGCTCGAGTCGGAGCAGCGCCTCCAGGGCCGCGGCGTCTCGTACTGCGCGGTCTGCGACGCGGCCTTCTTCCGCGAGAAGGAGATCGTCGTCGTCGGCGGCGGCGACTCGGCGATGGAGGAGGCCTCGTTCCTCGCCAAGTTCGGCACGAAGGTGACGCTCGTGCACCGGCGCGACGAGTTCCGCGCCTCGCCGATCATGCTCGACCGCGCGCGAGGCGAACGAGAAGATCTCCTTCGTCACGAACGCACGTCGTCGAGGAGGTGCTCGGCGACACGAGCGGTGACGGGCGTGCTCCTGCGCGACACCCGCACCGGCGAGACGTCGCGAGCTGCCGGCCGACGGCATCTTCGTCGCGATCGGCCACGACCCGACGACGGCGCTCTTCCTCGACCAGCTCGACCACGACGAGCAGGGCTACCTGGTCACGAAGCCCGGGCTCGAGCGAGACGAACATCCCCGGCGTGTTCGCCGTCGGCGACGTCCAGGACCACATCTACCGCCAGGCCATCACGGCCGCCGGCTCGGGTTGTATGGGCGCGCTCGACGCGGAGCGGTACCTCACCGCGAAGCAGCACGCGACGGCTCGCTAACGGCAGCGCCGAAGCGGCGTCTACCATCAGTGGCATGCCGTTCTTCATCTGCCCGAACTGCAAGAACCGCTCCGTCGACTACGACGGCTACCAGGGGATGACCCGCGAGGCGGTCGCCTGCGACCGCTGCGGCTTCGGCTTCCTGTTCGAGCTGATGGACGACTACTACCCGGCGCCGAACGCGGGCTTCGTCGTCTGCGACCACCAGGGGCGCGTCATCGCCTGCGGCCGCGGCCTCTTCGAGCTGAGCGGCTTCCCCGAGGAGGAGCTGATCGGCCGGACGTCGTCGAGGCCTTCAAGCTCGGCGGCTTCGAGGCCGACCGCAATCCGGTCGCGCTCGCGCTCGAGTGGGGCGTGCGCCAGCTCGGCGAGAAGCTCGAGCTGACGACGCACGGCGGGCAGCGCAAGCACGTCATCGTCGACGTCTTCCCCGCCTACGACGACGACGGCGGGCTGCTCGTCGCGCTCACGCCGACGACCGCCTAGCTCCGGAACGACGGGCAGAGGTCCGCGAGCACGCATTCCTCGCAGCGGGGCCGGCGCGCCTGACAGACGCGGCGACCGTGCCAGATCAGCAGGTGCGGGAAGCGGTGCCCAGTCGGCTCGCGGCACGAGCCGGACGAGGTCGCGCTCGATCTTGACCGGATCGTCGTGACGGGTCAGCCCGAGCCGCTGCGAGAGCCGCCGCACGTGCGTGTCGACGACGATTCCCTGCGCCTCGCCGAGCTCGGCCGCGACGACGTTCGCCGTCTTGCGCGCGACCCCCGGCAGGCGCAGCAGCTCCTCGCATCCGGCGCGGCACCTCGCCGTCGTAGTCCTCGAGCAGGAGCCGCATCGTGCCGCGGATCGACTTCGCCTTCTGGCGGTAGAAGCCGGTCTGGAAGATGTCGCGCTCGAGCTCCTCCTGCGGTACGGCGAGGTAGTCCTCGGGCCGGCGGTACTTCCGGAACAGCGTCGCGGTGACCCGGTTCACGTTCACGTCGGTCGTCTGGGCCGAGAGCATCACCGAGACGAGCAGCTCGAGGTCGCTGTGGAAGCGGAGCGCGATCTCGGCATCGGCGTGCTCGGCGGCGAGCCGCTCGACGATCGGGCCGATACGGTCGCGCCTGCGGCCGACGCGGCGGCGCGCCTCGGCGACGAACGAGCGCGCCATCAGTCGTCGAGGAGCCGCGGGCCGGCGCAGACGACGTCGAGCGCCGGGCAGCCGGCGCAGGTGAACTCGCTCGGGGTCGGCCGGAAGTCGCCCGCCTGGATCGCGGCGATCGCCTCGGACAGGTCCGCCTCGAGCGCGGGCAGGTCGGCGCGCGTGAACGTCGTCGAGACGACCTCGTCCGGGCGCTCGAGGAACGCGTAGACGACCTCGACCTCCTCCGCGCCGGCGCGGAAGCAGACGAGCGCGTAGACGAGCCGCTGCAGCCGGTAGTCGTGCTCGATCAGCTCCTCCGGCGAGCGCGTCGCCGAGCACGTTCGTCTTGTAGTCGAGCGACGAGCGCGCGCGACCCGTCGCGGTGGAGGACGTCGAGGCGGCCGTGAAGGAGGACGCCGTCGTGCTCGAACGCGAACGGGCGCTCGGGCGCGACTCCCTCGAGCGACGCGATCCGCGCCGCCAGCGGCGAAGCGCAGTACGACTCGACGAAGCCCGCGATCCGCGCCGAGCTCCTCGTCGGTCACGCCCGGGTACCAGGTGCGCACCTGCTCGAGGTCGGGCGGCGAGGGCGCGCCGAGGTCGACGAGCTCGAGCAGCCGGTGGACGGCGTCGCCGATCTCGGTCGCGGCGAGCCCCGACTCGCCGGGAAGCGCGAGGCGCGCGTCGGCCGGCTGCATCCCCGCGACGCGCTCGGCGTAGTAGCGGAACGAGCAGCGCTCGAAGAGCGCGAGCGCGCTGTACGAGAGCCGCCGCACCCGTGGAGCGGCGGCGCCGGGATCACCGGAAGCGGCGGCAACGGCAGCGGCGTCTCGACCGGCGCCTCCGGCAGCTCGGCGAAGAGCGCGAGCTGCCCGTCTCCTCGGCTCGTCCGGATCGCTCGTGCTCACGAGCATTCGGGGCTCGGCTTCGGGGCGGTAGCGGTCGACGACGGACGAGCAGGTGCGCGTCGTCGCGCGTCAGCTCGACCGGCGCCTCACCCGCCGCGGCGAGCTCCTCGGAGGCGTCGATCCGGCCGAGCACCCAGCCGATCGGCGTCGTCTCGCCCGGCTGCTCGAGGTCGGCGGCGCCGGAGACGATCAGCCGGTCGATCGCGCGTGTCATCGCCACGTAGTAGAGGCGCAGGCGCTCCGCCGCGCTCCTCGCGCCTCCCGCGCAACGCGCACCTCCTCGTAGTCGAAGACCGACCGGCGTCCGCTCGAGACGGGGTCGACCATCCGGAACCCGAAGCGGCCGTCCGAGAGCGCGATGATCTCGTCCGCCGCCGGCGCCGCACGCTCGCGGCCCGCGTCGGCGACGACGACGACCTTGAACTCGAGTCCCTTCGCCGCGTGGATCGTGAGCAGCCGCACCGCGTCCGCGCCCTCCTCCTCGGCGACCGCCTCGAGCTCCTTCGCGCCGACCGCCTCCTGCTCGCGCACGAACCGCACGAACCCCTCGACGTCGGGGCCGCGCAGCTCCTCGTACGAGCGGGCGAGCCGCCCGAGCTTGCGCAGGTTCGCGTAGCGGCGCCGGCCGTCCCACTGCGCGAGCACCGCGAGGTCGTAGTCGTGCTCGGCGATCACCTGCTCGCAGAGCCGCTCGAGCGAGAGCCGGCCGAGGCCGCCGACGAGCCGCTCGTAGCGCTGGCGGAAGGCGCGCAGCAGCCGCTCGTCCTCCGCGCCGATCTCCGGCGACCGGGCCGCGCTCGAGCCCGACGAAGAGCGGCCGCCGGCCGGCGTGGCGGCGCAGCAGGACGAGCGCGTCGTTGCGAGACGCCGACGAACGGCGAGGCGAGCACGGTCACGAGCGCCTCGTCGTCGTAGCGGTTGCTGCAGGAGCCGCAGGTACGCGAGCAGGTCGACCACCTGCTGCTGGCCGAAGTAGCCGCGCCCGGTGGCCCGGTAGGTCGGCAGGCCGGCGGCGCGGAGCTCCTCCTCGTACCACTCCGCGTCCGTGCCGGCCGCGAAGAGGAGCACGATCTCGCCGGGCGTCGCCGCGCCCGAGTCGACGAGCTCGCGGACCCGGCGTCGCGACGTGACGCGCCTCGGCGCGCCGCCAGTGGACGCCGGTGCCCGGTAGCTCTGCCTTGTCGGTGACGAGCAGCTCGACCGGGCTGCCGAAGACCGGATCGGGGAACTCGCCCGGACGCGGCGAGCGGCTGGAACTCGTCGCCGAAGTCCGGGCCGAACAGGTAGTTGACCGCCGCGAGCACCTCGGGCCGCGAGCGGTAGTTGCGCGTCAGCGGCAGCACCTCGCCGGCCTGGGCGCGGCGCTCGCGGAAGACGTCGCACGTCCGCGTGGCGGAAGCCGTAGATCGACTGGAACTCGTCGCCGACGAAGAAGAGCTCGCGCTCGCCCGGCGCGGAGGCGATCAGGTCGATCAGCTCGCACTGGAGCCGGTTCGTGTCCTGGAACTCGTCGACCGAGATCGTGCGGAAGCGCAGCTGCTCGCGCGCTCGCGCAGCTCGTCATGGTCGCGAAGCAGGTCGCGCGCGGCGAGCTGGAGATCCTCGAAGTCGAGCGCCGACTCGCGCTCCTTCGCCGCGGCGTACGCCTCCGCGAAGCGCTCGAGCAGCTCCTGGAGCAGCTCGTGGTCGCGCGCCGCGAGCGCGTCGAGCGCGGCCCGCTCGACCGCCTTGCGGGCCTCCTCGTAGGCCGCCGCCCGCTCGCCGTGCGCTCGCAGCGGGGCGAGGTCGAGCAGCCGCTCGGGCAGCGTCGTGTCGGCGACGACGCGCAGCGCCTCGTCCGCGTTCGTGCGCTGGAGCTCGGTCGCAGCGGGATCGGCGGCGAGGCCGCGCGCGGCCTCCTGCAGCTCGGCGAGCCGCTCCTCGAGCCGTGGCCGCGCGTCGTCGAGGGCGAGCTCGAGCGGCCGCCCGGCCGAGCGGAGCGTCTCGTAGACGCCCGTGAGCATCCGGCGCAGGCCGCGCGGCGCCGTAGGTCGCGAGCAGCTGGAGCCGCTCGGGCTCGCCGCTCTCGCAGAACGCCGCGAGCGCCGCCGCGAACGCCTCGCCGCGGATCACGCGTCCCTGGCTCTCGTCGAGGACGCGGAAGCGCGGGTCGAGCCCCGCCGCGAACGGGTGCGCCTTCAGCAGCCGCATGCAGAAGCCGTGGATCGTCGAGATCCAGGCGCCGTCGAGCTCGCGCGCGAGATCGTGGCGGCCGCGCTCGGCCAGCGCGGCGCGGATCCGCGAGCGCAGCTCGCCGGCCGCCCGCTCGGTGTAGGTGATCACGAGAATCGACTCGACGTCGAGCCCGCGCTCGCAGACCGCGCGCACGAACCGCTCGACGAGGACGCTCGTCTTCCCGGTGCCCGCTCCCGCCGAGACGAACACGAGCCCGTCCGCGTCGACCGCGGCGAGCTGCTCGGGATTCAACCCGGCGAGCTGGTCGACGCTCACGCGCGCCTCACCCGGCACATCGGCCAGAGGTCGCACCACGACGGGCACTCGCCGCCCTTCGGATCGTGATGGATGTCGCCGGCGCGGATCCGCTCCCCGAAGCGGCGCGCGTGGTCGCGCGCCCGCTCGGTCAGCGCCCAGAACGCCTCGTCGTCGAGGTAGTCGTTCCGGTTGAGCCCGGCGACCGTCTCCTCCCCGGCCCGCAGCACGCCGCGCGCCTTGCGCTCGCCCGCGAGGGCGCGGTAGAGGCCGCCGAGCGGCTCGATCCCGACGAGGTCGCGCAGGACCAGCATGTAGAGCGGGATCTGGAGCCGGAGCTCGGACTCGATCTGCGCCGCCGAGTGGACGCTCTTGCCGGACTTGTAGTCCTGCACGATCCCGCTCGCCGAGTGCGGGTCGAGGTCGATGCGGTCGATCTTCCCGGAGAGGCTGAGCCCGCCGCCGAGGTCGAGGCCTCGCTGCAGCTCCGGCGCCGAGCGCTCGCTCCCGAACGAGACCTCGAAGCGGCGCGGCACGAGCGGCAGCTCCGAGCGGGCCTCGGCGCGGACGAACTGCTCGAGGTCGCGCCAGAGCGAGCCCTCGAGCTCGAGCCGCTGCAGCTCCGTCAGCTCGAGGCGAACGCCGCCGCGGAGCGCGTCCTCGAAGCAGCCGCGAAGAAAGCGCAGCGCGTCGTCCAGTACCGGCTCGCTCACCTGCTCGCAGCCGAGCTCCTTCGGCAGGCCGGAGTAGAACTTGAACAGCACCTGGTGTGCGACCTGCCCGCGCAGCATCGCGTCGACCTCTGCGTCGATCGTCTTCGGGTCGACGACCCGTTCGAAGAGCCAGGCCGACGAGCAGTCCGCGAAGCGCTCGAGCTCGGTGACGCCGAAGGTCGTGCGCGAGCCCGAGCCACGACAGCGCTCCGGGGCTGACGAGCCGCGTCGGCCGCTCGAACGCGCGACGAGCGCGCTCGAGCCGCCGCTCCCAGCCGTTGCCGGCCGCCGAGCGCGGCGGCGGTCTCGGGCCCGAGCGGCCAGAGCGCCGCGACCGCGCGGAGCCGCTCGCGCTCGCTCGGCGCGTCCTCGAGCGGCCAGGTCAGCGCCGACAGGGCGCGGCGGCGCGTCCAGCGGGCGATGTCGTCGGCCGGAAAGACGCCGCGCACCTCCTCCCAGAACGGACTCGGCTCGCGCGGGCTGCCCTCGTCGGTGGCGGCCTCGCGCACGAGGTAGAGCCGCTCGAGCGCCCGCGTGCAGGCGGTGTAGAAGAGATAGCGCTCGCGCGAGACCTGGTCGGGCCGCTGCAGCCGCGCCGAGGCGAGCGCGCGGCGCTGCTCCTCGTCGAGGAACGGTGAGGCGGGCTCGCGCCGCGGCAGGCTGCCCTCCTCGAGCCCGAGCACGAAGACGGCGTCGAAGCGGCGGGTGCGGGCGCGCAGCAGGTCGAGGACTGCGACGCGTCCCGGCTCGGCCGGTGTCGCGAGGAGCACGGTCGCCCGTTCGAGCGCGGCGACGACGTCGTCCCGCTCGAGCGTCCCGCCGAGCCCGACCCAGTCCTCGAGCTCGGCGGCGAGCCGCGCGACCGCGTCGTACGCGCGCAGGTCCTGCCGGGAGGTCTCCCCCGCCCCCGACGCGTCGAGCCCGTAGGCGGCGCGGAGCATCGAGGCGGAGAGGCCGCGCAGCGCCTCGAGCGGCGCCGCGGCCGCCCGCACGAGCTCGAGCGCCGCCACGGGGCCTTCGTTGAGGCTCTCGGTCTCCTCGAGCACCCGCTCCGGGGTGTGGATCGCGCGGCCGCGCAGCCGCCCCTCGACGAAGTCGACACGGGTGCGTTGGAGGCCGGAGTACGGGGTGCGCAGGAACGCGAAGAGCTCGCGCCGGCCGCCGCCGAGCCAGGCGAAGCGAAGCAGCGCTACGAGGGCCTGACCGAACGGCGTCTGCGCGAGCCGGATCCGGCCCTCGAAGCCGTGCGGGATCCCGAGCGAGCCGAAGGCCGTCTCGAGCGGCGCGCGAATCCGCTCGAGCGACGGGCAGACGACGCCGATCCGCTCCGGCGGCATCCCTGCGCCGAGCAGCGCGAGGATCTCCTCGCCGACGAGCTCGAGCGCGCCCCGCGGCCCCGCGCCCTCGAAGAACCGGATCGCGCCCTCGAGCGGCGGGGCATCACCCGGTGCCGCAGGGCCGAAGAGCGTCGCGCTCGAGGTGCGCGAGCGCGGGTCGCGCGACCTCGCCGGAGCGCGGAGGCAGCTCCTCGATGCGGCCCGCCGCGAGGGCGGCGAGATCCTCCGCCGTCCCGGCGAGCGACGAGAATGCGGCCCGGCCCGGCTCGTACGGCAGCGAAACCGTCACCTCCGTCCGGCCCGCGAGAGCCTCGAGGAGCGCCCACTCAGCGCCCGTCAGGTCCTCGAACCCGTACGCGAACACGGGCTCGCCGTGCCAGGCGCCGAGGTCGCCGGCGAGCCGCTCGGCGCCCCGGCGGCGCTGCAGGTCGCGGTCCCAGAGCCCGAGCGCGTCGAGCTCCGCCCGGTAGCCGGCGTAGAGGCGGGCCAGGTCGCCCTCCAGCTCGTCCGGGTCGAGCAGGCCCGACTCGAGCTCGGAGACGGCCGCGAGCAGCGCGTCGGCGAAGCCTCCGAACCGGGCCGAGCGGCCGAGGCCGTTCAGCTCCGCCCGCGCGATCGCACGCCTCGCGATCAGCACCCGCTGCGCGTCGGTGGCGACCGGACGGAGGTCCGGGTCCTCGCGGACGAGGCGCTCGAAGAGGTCGTCGAAGGTGCCGATCGAGCCGGCGAGCAGGACCGGCGTGCGGCGCAGGAGGTCGCGCTCGACCCGCTCGACGTCCGACCGGTTCGGCACGATCAGTACCGGCTCGCGCTCGAGCGAGTGGAGATAGCGCTCGAGCAGGAGCTCGACCTTGCCGGCATTTGCCGGTCCAGCAAGCAGCGTCAGCGGCATCTAACCCATGCTAGTCCCGGTGCCCGACGGCTCCGCTTACGGCTGTGCCGAAAGCGAGGAAAGAGCGGAGAAATCCGAGAGGCGGGCCGAGCCCGCCTCTCGCGCTAGATGGTCGATGCCATGCCCGGGTGCGTCTGGGGATGGCTCAGACCAAGCAGGACGTTCGGATAGTCCGCAGGCCAGGCCGGTGGGCCTGGTCAAGGGCTAACCGGACGATCCTGCGCCGCGTTTGAGCCACCAGCCAGACGTGCCTGGGTGTGGCATCGACCGTCTAAACAGCGGTCTTCGGCCGGCGGCCGCGCCGCGCAGCTGCGTGGCCTGGCATCCCGCTGGCACACGAGTCGCAGAGATCCGCCTGCTTCGCTCCGCGGCGGGCGTCGGTATAGGTGAGGCGCATCGTCGCGCCCTTTCCCTCTTCGACTTCCTTGTCGCACTTATCGCAAACGAGAACTGTCTTTCGCGCCACGAATCCTCCTAGTGAGTCAGCGATGTTTGCCGTAATGCGATGATAAATGAACCGGCGTAATTTGACTATACAATACGCCACCGTGGACGAGAACACGATCGTGGTGCTGGAAGGGGACGACACCGGGCAGGAGCTGCTCGAGGAGTCGCTGCGAGTGCTGCAGCCCGGAGTGATCGGGCTCGAGCTCGCCACGCCCCGCTTCGACCTCTCGCTCGCCCATCGCCGCGCGACCGAGAACGCCGTCGTGCACGAGGCTGCAGCGGCGATCCGCGAGCACGGGCTCGGGCTGAAGGCGGCGACGGTGACTCCCGAGGGCCGCGGCGACATCGGCTCGCCGAACCGGATCCTGCGCGAGGAGATCGGCGGGCGCGTGATCGTCCGCACCGGCCGGCGGATTCCCGGCGTGATCCCGGTCGGCGGCGTCCACGCACCGATCTCGATCGTGCGCATGGCCGTCGGCGACGCGTACGGCGCCGAGGAGTGGCGTGAGGGCGAGGGCGACGACGAGGTCGCGTTCCGCACCGAGCGGATCGAGCGCCGGATCTGCAAGGCGGTCGCCGAGTTCGCGTTCCGCCAGGCCGAGCGCTCGGGAGCGCGGGTCTTCGGCGGCCCGAAGTACACCGTGAGCCCGACCTACGAGGGGATGCTGAAAGAGGAGATGGACGCCGCGGCGGCCCGCCATCCCGAGGTTCCCTACGAACCGCAACTGATCGACGCAACCTTCGCCTTGCTGATCGCCTCGAGCGGAGCGCCGCTCGTGATCCCAGCGCTCAACCGCGACGGCGACATCCTCTCCGATCTCGTGCTGCCGCTCTTCGGCTCGATCGCCGGGTCGGAGTCCTTGCTCGTCGCCTTCGACGACGACTACGTGCCGCGGGCGGTGATGGCCGAGGCCGCGCATGGCACCGCGCCGTCGCTCAAGGGCAAGAACGTCGCCAACCCGATGGCGATGATCCTCGCCGGCGCCGCCCTGCTCGGGTTCGGCGGCGAAGAGTCCCAGGACGCGGGCCGCGCGATCCGCGAGGCCTGCCTCGAGACCGTCGCCGACGGCATCCGCACCGCCGACCTGGCGGGGAGCCACGGGACGAGCGAGTTCACCGACGAGGTGATCCGGCGGACCCGGACGAAGCTCGAGGTCTGGGCCACGCTCTAGAGAGAGGCTGCGGCTGCGAAGCGTCGAGCGGAAGCCGTCGCTCCATACCGTGAGGAAGGCGTGCGCGATCTCAGGATCGAACTGGCAGCCGGCGCAGCGCTCGACCTCACGCAGGGCGTCGAGCTCCGACATCGCCTGCCGGTACGGGCGCCCGGAGGTCATCGCGTCGAAGGCGTCCGCGACGGCGAGCACCCGCGCCTCGACCGGAATCGCGACACCGCCCAGGCGGTGCGGATAGCCGTCCCCGTCCCAGCGCTCGTGGTGGTGGAGCACGTACGGCAGCGCCTCCCGCACCGAGTGGATCGGCTCGATCAATCGGGCTCCCGCCGCAGGATGCGTCCGGATCGTGTCCCGCTCCTCGAGCGTGAGCGGCCCCGGCTTGGAGAGGATCCGAGACGGCACGGTCAGCTTGCCGACGTCGTGGAGCGCGCCGCCGATCCGCAGCGTCTCGAGGCGGCTCTCCGTCCACCCCAGCCACCGCGCGACGGCCTCCGCGAGAGTCGTGACGCGAAGTGAATGCCCGCGCGTGTACGGGTCGCGCGCCTCGATCGCAGAGGTGAGGGACGTGAGCATGCCAGGCGGGATTCCCCGCGGCGCTGCGTTTCCCTTCTCGGCCGGTGGAGCGTTCGCGACTCTCGCGTCACGGACACGTCACAGACACGTGCGCCGCGGCTGGATAGCCTCACGGCATCGGGGCGGGAGGTGGGGGGTTCCCGGAGTCAGACGCGTCAATCTTTACGCCGCCGGCCTCGCCACGGGAACGGCGGCGCTTCCAGTACCGGTAGCCGAGGAAGCCGGCGACTGCGAGGACGGCGATCACGATCGCGGCGTACAGGCCGTAGGTGGTGATCGCGTCGACGAGCGCCTTGCCGAAGAAGTAGGCGAGCAGGCCGTAGCCGAAGGCCCACACGATCCCGCCGAGCGCGTTCCACTTCAGGAACGTCGCCCAGTGCATGTGGGTGATCCCCGCGATCCACGCCGCGACGACACGCAGTCCGGCGATGAAGCGTGCGAAGAACACCGTCTTCGGGCCGTGGCGCTTGAAGAAGCGCTCGCCCGGCGGTAGCAGGCGCTCGGCGGTGGACCTCGTGACCCGCCAGCGGAGGAGAAGCGTCCGGCCGCCCTTGCGGCCGATCCAGTAGCCGATGTTGTCGCCGACGATCGCCCCGAGGGCGGCGACCACCAGCACCTCCCAGAGCACCATCACGCCCTGCGAGGCGAGCACGGCCGCGGCGATGAGCGCCGTCTCGCCCGGAACGGGGATTCCACTCGACTCCGCAGCGACCAGGAAGAAGAGCGCCCAGAGCCCGTAGCTCGCCAGGTACTGGTTCACGGGCACATCTTGCCCATGCGTGCGGGCGGCGCTACGGTGGGGCCTCCGCCTGCGGCCGGTGGTGTCCCGAAACGACGAAGGGAGCTAGAAGCAATGGCAGAGCTGCATCAGGCGGATGCCGTCTTCCAGGGCGGCGGCGTGAAGGGAATCGCCCTGGTCGGCGCGCTGCTCGAGTTCGGTGAGCACGGCTGGACGGACTGGATCAGCGTCGCGGGCACGAGCGCCGGCTCGATCATCGCCGCGTACCTCGCCTGCGGCCACGGGCCGGACGACCTCGAGAAGCTGCTTCGCACCACCCCGTACGAGAAGTTTCAGGACTGGGGTGCCGGCGGGAAGGTGATCGGCGGCGGGCTGAACCTCATCCGCCATCACGGCCTCGCCCACGGCGAGTACTTCCACAAGTGGTTCCTCGAGGTGACCGAGGAGAAGACCTTCGGCGACGTGAAGAAGAGCGGCCGGACGCTGAAGCTGATCGCCTCCGACGTCGCCAACAAGAACCTCCTCGTCCTCCCCGACGACCTCGTCAACTACCGGCAGCCGGGCGGCACCGACCCGATCGACCCGGAGTCCTACCGGATCGCGGACGCGGCCCGGATGAGCATGTCGATCCCGTACTTCTTCCAGCCGGTCGAGCTCGTCAACATCGAGAGCAAGCTGCCGGGGACGATCGTCGACGGCGGGATGCTCTCGAACTTCCCCGTCTGGCTCTTCGACGTGCAGGACTCGACGCCGGCCCGCCCCACCTTCGGCTTCCGCCTCACGGGGGGCAAGGGCGTCGGCGGCGGGATCCAGAACATCGTGAACGGGCTCGGCTGGCCGGTCCAGCTCGGCTCCGAGATGTTCCACACGGCGATGGAGGCGTGGGACAAGCGGTTCATGTCGCACTCGACCGCGGTGCGCACGTGCCCGGTCGACGCGGGCACCGTCGGCGTCGACCGACTTCGACCTCACGAAGGAGCAGCAGGACTGGCTGCTCAACTCCGGCAAGAAGGCGGCGACCGCGTTCCTGGCCGATTTCACGCTGGAGAGCTACGTCAATACCTTCGGGAAAAGACTGACGCCGGCCGCCGCAACCGTGTGAGATAGTCCACCGCGGAATGCGAGTGGGGGTCACCAAGGAGCGAGAGCCGGGGGAACGGCGCGTGGCGCTCGTTCCCGACTCCGTCGCGAAGCTGGTGGCAGCCGGCTTCGAGGTCGAGGTCGAGAAGGGCGCCGGGCTCGAGTCCTCGCTCCCCGACGCGGCCTACGCCGACGCCGGCGCGACGCTCGTCGACGACGCGCTCGCCGCGGACGTCGTCGTCAAGGTGCGCAAGCCGTCGGCGGACGAGATCGCGCACATGCGCGACGGCACCGTACTGATCTCGTTCCTCCAGCCGTTGACCGACGCCGAAGGGATCGCCGCCCTGGCCTCGCGCGGCGTGATCGGCTTCGCGATGGAGTCGATCCCGCGAATCTCGCGCGCCCAGACGATGGACGCGCTCTCGTCGCAGGCGAACGTCGGCGGCTACAAGGCGGTGCTGATCGCGGCCGACAGGCTGCCGAAGTTCTTCCCGATGCTGATGACGGCAGCAGGCACGATCGCGCCGGCCAAGGTGCTCGTGCTCGGCGCCGGGGTTGCAGGTCTGCAGGCGATCGCGACCGCTCGCCGGCTCGGCGCCGTCGTCTCGGGGTTCGACGTGCGCCCAGCCGTGAAGGAACAGGTCGAGAGCCTCGGCGCCAGCTTCCTCGATCTCGGCGTCCACGGCGAGGAGACCGAGGGCGGTTACGCGACCGAGCTGACCCCGGAGCAGCAGACCCAGCAGCAGGAGGCACTTGCGGCACGAATGGCCGACTTCGACGTGGTGATCACGACCGCGCTCATTCCCGGCCGCCCCGCCCCGAAGCTGATTCCGGCCTCGTCGGTCGCCGCGATGCGGCCCGGCTCGGTGATCGTCGATCTCGCCGCCGAGGCCGGCGGCAACTGCGAGCTGACCTCGCCGGGCGAGGAGGTCGTCAGGGAGAACGTGACGATCGTCGGCTTCACCGACCTCCCGAGCCGGATGGCCCTCGACGCGAGCCAGCTCTACTCGCGCAACGTCTTCGCACTGCTCACCCACCTCGCGCCGGAGGGCACGCTCGCGCTCGACTTCGAGGACGAGATCACCGGCGGCGCTTGCGTGACCAGAAAGGAGGGAACAGCGTGAGCCACGGCGCACTGCTCGTGTTCGAGGTGACGATCCTCGTGCTCGCGATCTTCCTCGGCTTCGAGGTGATCTCGAAGGTGCCGACGCTGCTCCACACGCCGCTGATGTCGGGCACCAACGCGATCCACGGGATCGTGATCGTCGGCGCGATGCTCGTCGCGGGCACGGCGCCCGACACGACGACGAAGGTGATCGGCTTCGCCGCGGTCGTGCTCGCGTCGGCGAACGTTGTCGGCGGCTTCGTCGTGACCGACCGCATGCTGGAGATGTTCAAGAAGCGCGAGCCGCCGAAGTCGGACGACGCGTGAGCAAGAACCTGACCGACGTGCTCTACCTGGTCACGATCGTGACCTTCATCCTCGCGCTGCGCTACCTGTCGTCACCGGCGACGGCGAGACGCGGAAACCAGGTCGGGGCCGCGGGCATGGTGCTCGCGATCGTCGTCACGTTCGCCCAGAAGGGGATGGGCAACTTCTGGCTGATCGGCGTCGGGATGGTGATCGGCGGCGGCTTCGGAGCGGTCGCGGCGCGGCGCGTGAAGATGACTGCGATGCCGCAGATGGTGGCGCTGTTCAACGGCGTCGGCGGCGGCGCAGCGGCGCTGATCTCGATGGCCGAGTTCCACACTCGCATCCCCGCGCCCGGCCACCTGCACGTCGACACGAGCCTCGCGATCGTGCTCTCCGCGCTGATCGGGAGCGTCTCCTTCTCGGGCAGCATGATCGCCTTCGCCAAGCTGCAGGAGCTGATCCAGGGCCGCCCGATCACCTATCCGGGCCAGAAGGTCGGGAACCTCGTCCTGCTCGCCGCCGCCGCCGGCTTCGGGATCGCGATCTGCGCCGGCTGGGAAGCGCAGTGGGCCCTCGTCGCGGTGATCGGCCTCTCGCTCCTCTTCGGCGTCCTCTTCGTGCTCCCGATCGGCGGCGCCGACATGCCGGTCGTGATCTCGCTGCTGAACGCCTTCACGGGCCTTGCGGTCGCGGCGACGGGCTTCGAGCTCCAGAACAACGTCCTGATCGTGAGCGGCATGCTCGTCGGCGCGTCGGGCACCTTCCTCACGATGATGATGGGCAAGGCGATGAACCGCTCGATCGCGAACGTGCTCTTCGGCGCGTTCGGGCAGGTGACGGCGCAGGCCGCGGTGACGGCGGCCACCGGCACGGGCACCGTGCGCTCGGCGAGCGCCGACGACGTCGCGATCATGCTCGCCTACGCGCAACGCGTGATCATCGTCCCGGGCTACGGGATGGCAGTCGCGCAGGCGCAGCACGACGTGCGCCAGCTCGCCGACCTGCTCGAGGCGCGCGGCGTCAAGGTCGACTACGCGATCCACCCCGTCGCCGGGCGCATGCCGGGGCACATGAACGTCCTCCTCGCCGAGGCGAACGTGCCCTACACGGCACTGAAGGAGATGGACGAGATCAACCCGAGCTTCCCGCAGACCGACGTCGCGCTCGTGATCGGCGCGAACGACGTCACGAACCCCGCCGCGCGCTCGAACCCCGCGAGCCCGATCTACGGGATGCCGATTCTCGACGTCGACAAGGCAAAGGCGATCGTCGTGCTGAAGCGCTCGATGAACCCGGGCTTCGCCGGGATCGACAACGAGCTGTACACCGAACCGCAGACCGTGATGCTCTTCGGCGACGCGAAGGACTCGGTGCTGCACCTGATCCAGGCCGTCAAGGCGCTCTAGGGCGTCCGCCGTTTCAGCGTGCCCGCGGCGAGTGCGAGCAGGGCCAACGTCGCGCCGACCGTCACCGCCACGTCCGCGGCAAAGCGCGCGCCGTACGGGCCGCCCGCCGCGACCTTCGCGAGCGCGTCGTACGCGTAGGTGAGCGGCAGCAGCGCGGAGATCACCTGGAGCCATTCCGCCATGCTCGGCGCGGGCGACGAAGAGGCCACACAGGAGGAGCTGCGGGAAGACGAGTGCGGGCATGAACTGCACCGCCTGGAACTCGGTCGTGGCGAAGGCGCTGACGAAGAGGCCGAGCGACATCCCGAGCAGCGCGTTGCCGATCGCGAGCAGCGACGACCGCCCACTTCGGGCCTGCGACCTGGAGGTCGAGCAGGCCGAAGGCGACCACCGAGACGAGCGTCACCTGGACGGCGGCGAACAGCGCGAACGCGATCGCGTAGCCGAGCAGGATGTCGAGCTTGTGGAGCGGCAGCGTCATCAGCCGCTCGAGCGTCCCCGACACGCGCTCGCGCAGCATCGTGATCGAGGTGACGAGGAACATCGAGATGAACGGGAAGAGGCCGAGCAGCGGGCCGCCGATGCGACTGGAAGACCTGCGGCTCGTCGGCGAAGATCTCCTTCAGCAGGACGACGAGGACGCACGGCACGAGCAAGCAGCAGCGCGACGGTGCGCGGGTCGCGGCGGAGCTGGGTCAGCACCCGGGCGGCGGTCGCGAAGGTGACGCGCGGGCTCATGCGTCCCCTTCGACGAGCCGCAGGAACACCGAGTCGAGGTCGTCGGCGCCCGTGCGGCGCCGCAGCGCGTCCGGTGTCCCCGTCGCGATGATGCGCCCCTCGCGCAGGAGCAGGAGCTCGTCGCAGCGGTCGGCCTCGTCCATCACGTGGCTCGAGACGAGGATCGTGGCGCCGCGATCGGCGACGGCGTGGAACATGTCCCAGAGGTCGCGGCGCAGCAGCGGGATCGAGGCCGACGGTCGGCTCGTCGAGCACGAGCACCTCCGGCTCGCCGAGCAGCGCCATCGCGAGCGCGACACGCGCGAGCTGGCCACCCGAGAGGCGGCCGGCGATCTGGCTCGTCTCCCCGCCGAGGCCGACCGTCTCGATCGCCTCGTCGACGCCGGCCGTCCGTCACGCCGAGCACCCGCCCGAAGTAGTGGACGTTCTCGCGGACGGTCAGGTCGTTGTAGACGGACGGCGCCTGCGTGCGATAGCCGACCCGCGAGCGCAGCTCCGGTGATCCGGCCGGGCGCCCGAGCACCGTGATCCGCCCCGCAGCGACCTTCTGCACGCCGACGACGGCGCGCATGAGCGTCGACTTGCCGCCGCCGCTCGGCCCGAGCAGGCCGGTGACGACCCCGGGCGCGACCTCCAGCGAGATCCCGTCGAGCGCCGGCTTCCCGCCCCTGACGACGCGGAGGTCTTCGACGCGGATCGACGGCTCGCTCACTGTGCTAGTCAACCATCTAGGGTCCCGCCGTGATCCCGTACTTCACCGCGGCGCACGTCGAGCGGGCGGTCACGCCCGAGCGGGCGCTCGCGGCGGTCCGCGACGCGTTCGTCGCCTACGCCCGCGGCGAGTGGACGATGCCGCCGAAGGTCTACGTGCCCGCCTACCCGGCCGGGGACTTCCGCGCGATGCCCGCGCTCGGCGGCGGCCACGCGCTGCTGAAGTGGGTGACGTCCTTTCCCGGGAAACCCGGAGCGAGGGCTGCCGACGGTGTCGGGGATCGTGCTGCTCTCCGACGCGTCGAACGGCGTGCTCGTGGCGGCATTCGACGCAGGCGCCGTGACCGCGGTCCGGACGGGCGCGGCCGCGGTGCTCGCCGCCGAGACGCTCGGCCGCGCCGACGCGGAGAGCGCGGCGGTCGTCGGCTGCGGCGTCAACGGCCTGGCCACCGCTCGCACGTTCCGCGCGACCGGGAGGCCCGTGCTCGTCTGGGACGTCGACACCGCCCGTGCGCGACGCGGCGGCGGCGCTCGTCGGCGCGGAGGTCGCGGCAAGCAGCGGCGCGGCACTGGCCGCGGACCTCGTCGCCACCGTCACCCCCGGACGCGAGATCCTGCTCGGCGAGGGCTCGCTCAGGCCCGGCCAGCACGTGAGCCTGATGGGCGCCGACGGCCCGGGCAAGGCCGAGATCGCAGTCGGCGAGCTGGCCCGAGTGCGGGTCTTCTGCGACAGCTGGGAGCAGGCGAGCCACGGCGGCGAGCTCGCCGCTGCGGTCGAGGCAGGCGTGGTCACCCGCGCCGACGTAGCCGAGCTCGGGGCGGTGCTCGCGGGCGACGCGGAGGGTCGCCGCAGCGCCGACGAGATCGACGGCATTCGACTCGACCGGGCTCGCGATCCAGGACCTCGCGATCGCCCTTGCAGCGCTCGAGCGCATCGACGAGCTCGGCGACCTGCCGAAGATCCCGGTGTAGTTACGCCGCCGGCGGGTGCGCCGGATGCGGCGCGATCGGGTCGTGGTTTCCCTTCAGCTCCGCGCCGATCTTCGCCCACCAGTCGGCCGGGACCTTCTCCGGCACGTCGGGCCGCGGTCCCGTGCGGCCGCCCTTCACCCAGGCCGCCCAGTCGTCGAAGCCCGCGGCCGGCTGCGGATCGGCGACGTCGCCGGGCACGCGGATGAACGCGGCGCACACACTCCGCGGGCCTCGTCTTCACGTAGACGCCGTCCCCTTCTCCCTGCGCCTGCCCGGTGCCGGGATTCGGGCTCGTGTTCCCCTCCACCGTCTGGATCGTGCCATCCGGGCTGGGGCGCGATCACGAAGCCGATGTGATCGAGCGGCCCGCTGTCCCACTGGAAGCACACGAGGTCACCGCGCGCCGGCGTGGACACGACCCAGCCGAGCGGCTTGGCGAGGTCGTAGCTCGTCTCCACGAGCGCAGACCGCTTGAGCTCGACGAGCGGCCTGCCGGCCTCGGCGAAGCAGAAGTCGCAGAACGCGTCGCACCAGGCCCAGCCCGTGCCGCCGAGCCCCGTCGCCGCCTGGTACTGCCGCACGCGCGGGCCGGTGTTGTCACCGCCCTGCTCGTGCACGTGCTTCGCCGCCTCCGCGAGCGCCAGCTGAAGTGCTCGTTCCCGTGCCAACATCGTCGTTCCCCCCTTAGTGGACGTGTCCGCCGAGCAGCCGTGCCGGATCGAAGAGCTCGAGCTCAGGCGCGCTCCCGCCCAGGATCGCGCTCGCGACGAGGGCGCCGCAGCCGAACCCGAGCACGTTGCCGTGGCCGCTGTACCCGGCCGCGACCCAGAGCCCGTCGCGACCCGGGATCGGGCCGACGAGCGGGAGCATGTCCTGGGTCAGCCCGAAGATCCCGGCCCAGCGGTTGCTGACCGGCGGGTCGTAGCCGACGAGCTCGCGCAGGAAGGCATCGAGCGCCTCCTGGATCACCGGCGTCGTCACCTCCTCGTCGGTCAGCTCCGACATGATCGAGAAGTCGCGGAAGCCGCCGAGCACGAGGCGCCCGTCGGGCAGCTGCTGCCAGTAATCGAAGCCGCCTCTGGAGTAGTGCGGCCGGTCGTAGAGCAGCTCGGGCAGCGGCTCGGTCGCGACGACCTGGCCGCGAGCGGGCCAGATCGCCTCGTCGAGCTCCGGCAGGAGCCCGCGCGAGTAGCCGTCGGTCGCGACCACGACGCGGTCGGCGTCGAGCTCGTCGAGGCTCTCGACCCGCTCGCCCTCGCGCAGCTCTGCGCCCGCGTCCGCCGCGAGACCGGCGAGCCGGCGCACGAACTGCGCAGGCTGGATCGAGGCGTCGCCGGGATGGAGGATCGCGCCGTGGAAGCGCTCGAGCTGCGGCGGCAGGTCGTCGCGCCACTCCGCCTCGAAGCCGTCCTCCCGCAGCGCCTCGTACTCGGCCAGGATCTGCCCGCGCTCCTCCTCGTCCGCGGCGAGGCGGAGGCTGCCCGTGCGGCGAAGCGCGCCCTCGCCGAGCTCCACCATCCGGTCGAGACACTCCTCGGTCCAGCGCCAGAGGCTCGCCGAGGCGGCCGCGCCGTACGACTCGCGCGCCACGTCGTACCGAGCCGCGCCGCCCCGGAGCGCGAAGCCGCCGTTTCGCCCGCTGGCGCCCTCCGCGATCCCGCGCGCATCGTGTACCCGCACGCGCAGCCCGGCCGAGGCCAGCGCAAGCGCGCACGAACAGCCGGTGATACCGCCGCCGACGATCGCGACGTCGACGCGGCCGTCATGGCGCGGCCCCGGCCGAACTGCCGCAACATCTTCGAGCCAGTAGGGCGCCATCCGGTCGATCCTACGGCAGCAGGATCGTGATCGACTTGTGGTAGCCGGCCTCGTGGATGTACGACCAGCCGTCGATCACGCGGTCCCAGACGTCGAGGTAGAACGTGTGGGCGCAGTGGGTCGAAGGCCAGGTGCCGTCGTTCGCCTCCCAGCCGGGAGCCGGCGGCGTCACGACCCCGGCGATCCCGGCCCAGATCGGCGCGGTGCCGAGGTGGTTCTCGTACGTGTCCGAGGCGACGGCGCCCGAGGCGTTGTCGCCCCAGAGCGCGCCGAGGTACCAGCTCTTCAGGTGCCCGTCCGGATCGCTCGCGGTGACGTCGAACTCGAACTTCGAGCTGCCGGAGGTGACGACGGCGCACGTCCCCACCGGCGCGCCGTCGTGGATGATCGAGTTGATCGCCGCGGTCGGCCAGCGGTTGTCGATCCGGAGCTCGACCGTCCGCCCCGGATCGGTCAGGTCGCCGAGCTCCGCCGCCGGGCTCGCCGCGGAGTAGAGCCGGATCCCGATCGTGTGGAGCGCGTTCGTCAACGCCGAGGTATCCGCGTAGTAGCCGAGAAAGTGGTTGTACCAGAGCTCCGCCGGGCTCCTGACCGCGAAGAAGCCGGTCGCGCTCGCCGAGACCGTGCGGAGCACGAACTTGCTCGTCGGGTTGTCCCAGCGATAGTCGCTGAACGGCTGGCGCTGCTCGACGCCGTCGATGAAGACCTTGTAATAGCGAGCTCCGTCGGCGTAGGCGCGGTCGTGGTTGACCATCGCCGGCAGGCTCCCGCCGAACGGCGAGTCCTTGACCTGGAAGAAGTAGCCGGGGTCTGTCGTCGCGTAGCCGCCGGTGATGCTGGTGGCGGGCACGTGGCCGATCCCGAGCATGATGTCGCCCGAGGCGCGGTAGATCGAGCTCGCTCCGAGACCGATCTCGTCGATCTCGCTGTCGCAGACGACAAGGAGGTCGCTCGCGGCGAGCACGGCGACACTCGAAGGCCGGAACGGCGTGCCGACGACGAGCTTCGAGATCTGCGCGGGCGCGTGCGTGAGGTCGACGAGCCAGATCTCGTCACTCGGATCGCGCGCGGCGACGAGGAACGACCCCTCGCCCGGGTCGGACCAGCGCAGGAAGAAGAGCGGCGCGTCGGAGCTGGTCGCAAGAACCTCGCGCCTCCCGGTCGAGAGCTCGATCCGGCTCAGCCGCCCGTGGCCTCCCGGAAGCTGCTCGGTCACGTAGGCGAACGCAGCGTCGCTCGTGACGAGAAGCCCGACCGGATTCGTGAGATCGGGGATCACCGTCGTCGCCGCCCCGCTCCCGAGATCGATGCGGAGCAGGCGGCCGGGGCTCGCGAACTCGACGACGTGGGCGACGTTCCGCGCCTCGTCGAGTGAGAGCTGCTGCGGAGCGGTGATTCCGCTGTGGACGACCGTCGCTGCGCCTCGGTTCGCGTTCGAGAGGTCGACGCGGACGAGATCGCCGCTGCGCTCGGTCACGTAGGCGTGCGTTTCGTCGGCGGTCACGACCACGTCCTCAGGCTGGTTGTAGCCGGTGCCGATCACCTGGTAGGCGGACGCGAGCCGGTACGTCGTCCAGGTGAGGTGGAGGTCGTAGCCGTACGCGACGACCTGCACCTTCGCGTAGTTGCCGAGGTTCGTGCGGACGGCGAAGACGTCGCCCGGGGTGAGCAGGTTGGTCGCGTCGTTCGAGCCGTTGATCCCCGCCGTCCCGTAGGTGAGCGTCTGCAGCAGCGCAGGCGTGACGTTGGCGAGGTTGACGTGGCCGAGATTGACGATCTGTGCGCCGCCGTTCGCCTGGAGGCTGCGCTTCGTCGCGGTGTGCTGCTCCCACCAGACATCCCCGCTCGTCCCCTCGTGGCCCGCGTCGAAGTCGAACATCCACGTCCCCTGCAGGGTGGCGGTGCCCGAGGAGACCGTCGCCGCGACCGGGCGCACCAGGCTCAGCCTCGAGACCCTGCCGGCGAACTCGACGAAGATCAGGTCGTTGTGCGCCCGCCGGTAGGAGCAGCCGACCGCGCCGGCGAGGCCCACAGCGCGCTGCTCGGTCGAGGGTGTCGTGAGCGCGGGTGCGGGCATCGGCTACCTCCTCGTCGATTCGAGAGGGGCGACACTCGTCCGCCGCCGCAAAGCAGGCGGGACACCCGGTTGCTCTCGATGCTGGCACCGGCCGGGCGGGATTTCAAGCTCGAGACGACATCACGCGAAAAGACGTGCAAATTTCGCCGTGTTTTAGGTGATCAATATCGCAAAGGCTATTTGTAAGTCTTTTGCTCTAAATCTTTGCCCGAACCTTTATTGCGATAATTGCTGCTACAATCATCCCAATCGTTGCCTTAAGAAAAACGGCAGCGATCTCACGTCCGCCCCTCAAGCAATCAGGTCGGAGTAAGCCGATCCGGCCAATCCGGTCGCCTCGAATGCTTTGAGGAAGGAACGACATGCCGCTCTTCAGAAACCGCTTTGGCGCCGTCTCGCGCGCCCGCAAGCTCTCCGGGCTGCTCTTGCTCTCACTATACGCTGTTCCGCTGCCGCGATTCGACGAAGTTCCGCGCCGGACTCCGACCGTGGTGAACGGCGACATCGGCTCGTCGACCTCGATCGACCCCGGAGTGACCAACGGAAGTGGCAGCAAGTACCTCGCAGGTTCGCCTGAGCTGACGAACGCCCAGGCGAGTCTCCTGCAGGCCTACGGCGACGCCGCAGCGGCGACGCCGGATCAACCGACGATCACCGGCGCCAACCTCGCCGGCCAGACGTTGCTCCCCGGTGTCTACAACTCGACCTCGAGCATTCTGGTCAGCGGCCCCGTCCCGCTGACACTCGACGGAAACGGCAACCCGAACTCTGTCTTCATCTTCCAGGCCGGTAGCGACCTGACCGTCGACCCCACCTCGTCGGTCACCCTCACGAACGGTGCCCAGGCGTGCAACGTCTTCTGGCAGGTCGGGAGCTCGGCATTCCTGAAGAACTCCGGCAACACGTTCGTCGGCACGATCCTCGCCCTGACCCAGATCACGCTGACCAACGGCATCACGGTCAACGGAAGGGTCTTGGCCCGCAACGCCGACGTGACCTTCATCGGCGACACCGTCAACACACCGTCGTGTGCGACCGCAACCGGGCCGGGAGCACCGCAGCCCCCGCCCCGCGAGATCTACTGCAGCCCCGCCGGCGTCGCATATCGACCTCGTCGCGGGTCAGGACAAGCTTCCTCCCTACCTCGCGCTCAACCTGATCCCGGCCTACGTCGACCCGGTCACCGGCTCGAAGTCCTGCACGTTCCCGGCGGCCGCCCCCACGCCTGTCGCGCCGACTCCCGTGCCGACGCCGGTCGTGCCACCGCCGGTCGTGACCACGCCGACCCCGGCCCAGACTGCGGCTGCAGCCGCGAGGCGGGTCGAGGTCGCCAAGAAGCTCGCGGCGGCGAAGGCCAAGGCTGCGAAGAAGAAGGCGGCCGCGGCCAAGGCGAAGCGTGCAGCCAACAGGACCGCGGCGAAGAAAGCCGCACCGGGAGCGCCGCCGAAGGCCGCTGCCGGCGGCTTCACCGGCTGACCGGATGCGCTCGACCCGCTACCTCACGACGCTCGTGCTCGTCCTCGCCGCCTGGGCCGCAAGTGCCCAGGCGGCGTACGCGCCCGTCGCGCCGACCGCGCCGCTCGTCGCTCTGAGCGCCTCGCACGAGGCCTATGCGGGTCCGGGTGTCGGCTCGGCTCGGATCGCGCTCGTCCAGGCGGCACGGCCGATCACGGACGAGCGGACCGTGCTGCCGGTGATCGGCGAGCGCACAGGCGCGGACGGCCTTCCCTGGCTGCGGGTTCGACTCCCCGGGCGGCCGAACGGCCTCACCGGATGGATCGCGCAACGCGCGACGACGCGGCTGACGACAGCCTGGCACCTCGTCGTGAATCGCGCGGCTCGGCGCGTCACCGTCTATCGAGCGGGCCGCGTCGTCCGGACATTTCCCGCAGTCGTCGGCAGGCCGACAGCGCCCACTCCGAGAGGCGAGTTCTTCGTCGAGGAGATCGTCCAACTGCCGAGCACGGCCCCCGGCGCACCGTTCGCGCTCGCCCTGAGCGCACGCTCTGACGTCTACCGGGAGTTCGATGGCGGCCCCGGGCAGATCGCGCTCCACGGCGTCGCGAACCTCGGCGGAGCGCTCGGGACGGCCGTCTCTCATGGCTGCATCCGGCTCGGCACGGCCGCGATCACCTGGCTCGCCTGGCACATCGGTACAGGCGTGCCCGTCTCCGTAACCTGAATTCGCCAGGGAGGAAGCCATGACCTCCGTAGATCCATCCTCGCCGCCGCCCGAAGCGAAGCCGCTCGAATCTCACCGCGAGCGAGCTCTCCGGCGCGGGCGTCGCGTGCGCCTCTACGCCTCGGCGATCCTCGTCATCGGAGTGCTTGCCGTCCTCGTGATCCTGATCTCACGGAACAATCGCCCCGCGAAGCTCGACTGGGTGTTCGGCTCGACGCACGCGTCGCTCGTCTGGATCATCCTCGCCGCCGCCGTCCTCGGCTGGCTGCTCGGGATCGCGACCGGTGCGGTCTTCCACCACCGCACCCGTACTCCGCGCTGAGCCCGGCCTAGGTTCCGAGCTCCTCGACGACGTCGTCCGCGTGCAGGCTCCAGCCCGAGAGGCGGGCGTTCGTCGCGTGCAGCTCCTGCACCGTCGCGGCGATCGGGTCGGCGATGTCCTCGGCCACGATCTGCGCGGCCTGCGCCTCGTCCTCGGCGAGCACACGCAGGCACAGTCGAACCTGCACCTCGTATCGGCGCAGCCGGGTCACACGTGTCTCCGAGTCGATTGCCGCATCCGCAGAGCCGTTCTGATCCTCAGACTCATCGGCTCGGGCTCGTTCGAGTCACATCGCTCAACCGAGGGTCGGCCGCGCGCGATAGATCCCGTCGGTGCCGGCTGCCAGCCCGGCCAGCTCGAGCTCTGTGAGCGCGACGGCCAGCTCCGCGGCGGGAAGGCCGGTCGCCCGGGCGAGCTCGTCGATCCCGGCCGAAGCGTCCGCGAGGCGGTCGAGCACGAGTCGCGCGGTTGCGCCGACCTCGGGCGGGGTCGAGGCGGCGGGCTCGAGGCCGAACGCTTCGAGCACGTCCTCCAGCCTGGTCAACGGCGTCGCGCCGAGCCTGAGCAGGGCATTCGTGCCCGCGGAGAGGGCCGAGGTGATCTCGCCGGGACAGGCAAGCACCTCGCGCCCCTCCTCGAGCGCGAGATCGGCGGTGATCAGCGCACCGCTCCGCTCACGCGCCTCGACGACGACGGTCGCGCGGGCGAGGCCGGCGATGATCCGGTTTCGGGCAGGGAAGCGCCAGGGCGCAGGCTCGACACCGGGCGCGTACTCGGAGACGACCAGCCCGCGCTCGCCGATCTCACGCGCCAGCCCCGCGTGGGCGGCAGGGTAGTCGCGGTCGATCCCGCAGCCGAGGACGGCGACCGTCGGGCCTCCCGACTCGAGCGCGCCGCGGTGCGCGGCACCGTCGACTCCCCGGGCGAGGCCGCTCACGACGACGAGCCCCGCCGCAGTGAGCTCGCGGCCGAGCATCCGCGCCACGTCGGCGCCGTAGCCCGAGCAGGCGCGGGCGCCGACAACTGCCACCGCCGCTCCGGAGAGCAACGCCACCTCGCCGGCTCCTCGCAGGAAGAGGCCCGGCGGCGGGTCGTGGACGACGCGCAGGAGCGGCGGGAAGGTCCGCTCCGAGCGGCCGACGAACCGCAGGCCGCGGGCCTCGAGCCGCGAGCGGTAGTCCCGCTCGTCGAAGCGGCGGCGGAACGCCTCGAAGCGGGCCGTCCTCGGAGCTGCCAGCGTGTGCGTGCCGGTCTCGGCGGCGAACGCTGCGACGGCGAGCTCGCTCACCGGGTGACGAGCTCCGCCGGCCCGCGGTACGAGAGTGCCTCGGCGACGTGCTCGGCGCCCGCGCGCTCGGCCCCCGCGAGCGCGGCCGCGGTCTGCGCGACCCGGGCGACTCGGGCCCTCCCGCGCCCCGACAACGGCAGGCGCTCGACCGCTCGCGCGAGCAGCTCGTCGGCCTCACGGGTGAGACGAACCGGCTCGCGCCGCAGGCGGCCCCGCGCCGCCTCGACGCGGGGCCGGACCGCCGCCGACGGCTCGCCCGGCGCGCCTCCGAGCTCCAGCGCGCGAGGACGCGGCACCGCCACGACGAGATCGAAGCGGTCGAGCAGCGCCCGCGAGAGCTTGTCGCGGAAGCGGGCGAGCCGCTGGGCGGAGCAGGAGCACTCGGCCGCCGGGTCGCCGCGCGCCCCGCACGGGCAGAGGTTCATCGTCCCGATCAGCTGGAACCGTGCCGGGAACTGCGCCTGGCCGCCGGCGCGGGCGATGCTGATCACGCCGTCCTCGAGCGGCTGGCGGAGCGCCTCGAGCGCGGGTCGCGCGAACTCGGCGAGCTCGTCCAGCAGCAGGACGCCGTGATGCGCGAGGCTCGCCTCACCCGGTCGCGGCCCAGGGCCGCCGCCGACGATCGCGGGCGCCGACGCGGTGTGGTGTGGAGAGCGGAACGGCGGCGCGGTCACGAGAGGCGACTCCGGACGCAGCAGTCCGGCGACGGAGTGGATCCTGGTGACCTCGATCGCCTCGGACTCGTGAAGCGGCGGCAGGATCCCCGGGAGCCGCCGCGCGAGCATCGTCTTCCCCGTCCCGGGCGGCCCGGCGAGCAAGAGGTTGTGGCCTCCGGCTGCAGCGAGCTCGAGCGCGCGGCGCGCGCGCTCCTGACCGCGGACGTCGGCCAGATCGGGAGGCTCCGGCGCCGCTCTCCCGTTCGGCGGCGGGTCGTAGGGCGGCGGATCGCGCTCGCCGCGCAGGTAGGCGGCCACCTCGGCGAGGTGCCTGACCGGCACTGCCTCGATTCCCGCGAGCGCGGCCTCCGGCGTCGACTCGGCGGCACAGAGGATCCGGGTCAGCCCGGCCGCGCGGGCGCCCTCCGCCACCGCGAGCACGCCTCCGACCGGCCGGATCCGCCCATCGAGAGCCAGCTCGCCGATCGCCGCGTGACGGTCGAGCGCCTCCGCCGGAAGCTGACGCGACGCGGCGAGCACCGCGAGGGCGATCGGCAAGTCGAAGCCCGAGCCCTCCTTGCGGAGCGCCGCCGGCGCGAGATTGACCGTGATGCGCCGTTGCGGCCAGTCGAGCTCGGCGGAGGCTATCCCGCTGCGCACACGCTCTTTCGCCTCCTGGCACGCGCGGTCCGCGAGCCCGACGATCGCGAACGCCGGCACGCCGAGCTGGAGATGAGCCTCGACCTCGACGCGGCGAGGCTCGAGGCCGACGAGAGCGTGGGTCAGCGCGCGTGCGAGCACGCACCCACGCTACGGCCTCACTCCATACGGAACTGTGCCGGCTTCGCGCCGGAAGGCGCGCTAGGCGGCCTTGGAGGGCTTGGGCTTCGGCTTGGCCTTGAGCTTCGGCTTGGGCTTCGCCTTCGCCTTCGGCTTGGGCTTCGCCTTGACCTTCGGCTTCGCCGTCGGCGTGTTGTCGGCGAGGCCGCCCGTCGCCGCCCAGGAGACCGAGAACGACGTGCCGTCGGGTGAGAGGTCGGACGGATTGGCAGCAGACGAGTTGGGGCCGCCGCCCAGGGTGATCGAGGTGAAGCTCCAGGCCGGGTCGGAGATCGTGCCGGTGTAGGAGGGAACGGTCGGCGTCGTGGCCGTGGTCGCAGCGGACGAGAAGAGGACGCTCCCGAAGTCGGCGAGCGGGAGCACGGAGCACTGGGCGCCGATGCGGCTGCCGCACTGCGCCGGCGCCTCGGCGATCCACTCGGCCGAGCTGAGGTCGATCGCGTTCACGGTGTCCTGCCCGGAGTAGACCTGGCCCGTCGTCGCGTTCGTGAGCTGGAAGGAGGCAATCGCTCCGGTGACGCTCACGTCGGCGGTGATCGTGTCGCCGGGTGAGACCGTGAGCGGCACGATCACCGGCGGCGCCGGGATGATCTCGTACCACGCGTAGTAGGCCGCGTGCCCGCCCGGCTGGCAGTCGGCCGACGTGCCGGCCTGCTCGAGCCCCTGCGAGCCCGGGTTGGAGCCGCCCAGGCCGATCCAGAAGCTCGAGTAGCTCGGCTGCCTCGGCGCGCAGGTGCTGGACGGCTGCACCCAGCTGCCCTTCACGTCGGTGAACGAGCTGTTCGGCGCCGTGACCGCGTAGCCCGCCCAGTTGCTGCTCGTCGCCGTGTCGCGCGTCCCGTTGGTGCGCGCGGCGGTCGCAGGAGCCGCGGCGACGCCCAGGAAGGCCAGCGTGAGGACGAGGATCATGGCCGGACGCTTCATGCCGCGAGACAGTGAAGCAGAAGCTCCCTAAGAGCCGTGTAAGACCCGTCTCAGATCGAGCGGCCGGGCCTGATGTGAGCGTCGAGCCCGCCGGCGGCGAGCCGGCTCTGCGCCTCGGCAGCCTCGCGCTCGACCTCCGCCTCCCGCTCCTGCGGATCGGCCGGGGGCCGTGAGAAGAGGCGGCGCAGCGTGTCCGGAAGCTTCAGGTCCACGCGCACAGCGTACGCCTCAGCCGGCCCGAGCGACGAGCACGTCCTCGTAGAACTCGCCCGCGCGGCGGCCGGTGCGCCGGTTCACGTGGCGGCGGTAGCGCAGCTCGAGCTGCAGCCCGGCCCGCGCGAGAATCTCGTCATAGAGCTCGCGGCGGTCGTGGACGACGATCACCACACGCGTGCCGGGGCTCAGCACCTTTGCCGACCGGGCCAGCACGTCGACGATCCCGTCCGAGTAGGCGGCGATCGAGGCGCGGCTCGTCCCGGACGCAGCGGCGCCGAGCTCGAGGGCGCGCCGGTCCTCGAGGCCGAGGATCTCGTAGGCGCACCGGTGCTGCTCGTGGTAGTCGATCAGGCCGGGGTACGGCGGCGAGGTGACGATCCCGTCGAACGGGCCGCCGAGCTCGACGTCGCGTGCGTCGCCGTGAACGACCTCCGCCGCACGGCCTCGGGCGCGCAGCCGCGCGAACTCCTTGATCCGCGCGAGGGTGTCGAGCGCGTAGCGACGCAGGAAGCGGTCGGCGTCCTCGACGGGCCGGCACGTGCGCTGGTGCTTGTGGCACCAGTACTCGCCGACCTGCGGGGCACGCGGGAAGTCGAGGTCGAAGTGCGTCGTCCGCCGGGCCGAGCGCGCGGCGCGGGCGAGCACGACGCGCAGCACGTCGGCGTGCTCGTAGTCCGGGATCAGCGAGCGGAACGCGAGCAGCTCCTCGGCGGCGCGGGGCTCGTACCAGGCGCGCACGTAGGCGGACGGCTTGCCCGCGCGTCGCCGGTGCGCGAGAGCGCGTCGCGGACGTCGTGCTCGAGCGCGAACAGGTTGTACTCCGCGGTCTTGACCCGCATCAGCAGGCAGTTGAAGGCGGCGACGTCGACGCCGACGGCGTCGTGACCCGACTCGAGCGCCTGCACGAGCGTCGTGCCCGAGCCGGCGAACGGGTCGAGGACGCGCCCGCCGGGGCGCACGTGGCGCTCGAGCAGCGCCTCGACGAGCTGCGGCACGTACTTGCCGAGATACGGGTGCAGCCGGTGGACGTGCTTCGTGCGGACGCGCTCGGGCAGCTCGCGCTCGGACCACGAGAGCTCGAGGTCGATCTCGGCGTAGAGGGCTTCCTGCGTCGGGGCCACGGCCCTGACGGGGTTCGACGGCGCGGGACCGGTTCCTCGCTAGAACGCGTTGCTGACGCGCTCGAGGCGCCCCGCCCGCTCGGCGACGGCGTCGAAGCGCACCTCGAGCCCGGCGAGCTCGGGATGCGATGCGAGCCACGCCTCGGCGGCGTGCCGCACGCGCCGCGCCTTCTCCGGCCCGATCATCTCGAGCGGGTCGCCGAATCCGGCACCCTGACTTCCCCTTCACCTCGCAGAAGACGAGCGTACGGCCGCGGCGCGCGATCACGTCGACCTCGTTCCGCCCGCCCAGACGTTGGTGCCGAGGATGCGGTAGCCGCGGAGGCGGTAGTGCCGACCGCCCGCCGCTCGGCGGCGTTCACGCCGCGGGCGCCTCTTCGTAGCAGAGCGCCTGGAACGAGCGCCGGTGGATCTCGCTCGGGCCGCGTGCGCGCACGGCCGCGGAGTGGCCCGGCGTGATGTAGCCGACGTGCGAGGCGAAGCCGTACTGCGGGTAGACGGCGTCGAAGCGGCGCATCGCCCGGTCACGGACGACCTTGGCGACGATCGAGGCGGCGGCGATCGCGGCGCTCTTCGTGTCGCCGTCGACGACGGCGCGGTGCTCGGGCGCGGTCGGGCCGAGGCGGAAGCCGTCGACGAGGCAGGCCTCGGCCGGCGGTGCGAGCGCGCGGAGCATCGCGCGCAGGCCCTCGAGGTTCGACCGGTGCAGCCCGTTGCGGTCGATGTCGCCGGGCGGGATCGACCCGCACCGCGACCTTCGAGCGCACGCTCGAGCACGGCGCGGAAGAGCTCCTCGCGCCGCTCCGGCGAGCACTGCTTCGAGTCGTTCAGGTACGCGAGCGGGCGGACGCGAGTGCTCGCGCAGCGACGCGTAGTCGAGCAGCACCCCGGCGACGACGAGCGGGCCTGCGAGCGATCCACGCCCCGCCTCGTCGGTGCCCGCGACGAAGCGCACGCCGAGCTTGCGGTCGAACTGGAGGAGTCTCTGACCGGTGCGGCGCGCCACCCGGCGAGCTTACCGCGACGCGCGGCCGGACTCTGTGTCAGCTCTGTGCCGGCTCGGGCTCGAGCTCGGCCGCTTCGGCCTCGGGCTCGACGGGTGCTTCGGCTTCCGGCTCGGCCACGGCGTCCGGCTCCGGCTCCGGCTCCGGCTCTCCTTGTGCTCATGAGCACTTGGCTCGGGCTCGGCGGGCGTTTCGGTCTCGGTCGCCTCGGCCTCCGTCGCCTCCGCGGCGGCCTCTGCCTCGGCAGCCTCGGCCTGCTCGGCGGCGAGCTGTGCGGCGGCCTCGACCTGCTCGGCCTCGAGCGCCGCGGCGGCCTGCTCGGCGGCCAGCGCCTCGGCGTGCTCGGCGGCCTGGCGGCCCGCCTTGCCCTCGTGCTGGCGCAGCTCGCGCACGCGCGCCTTCTTGCCGACCTTCTCGCGCAGGTAGTAGAGCTTCGCGCGCTTGACGTCGCCGATCGCGGCGACCTCGATCTTGTCGATCTTCGGCGAGTGGAGCGGGAACGTCCGCTCGACGCCGACGCCGAACGACTGCTTGCGCACGGTGAACGTCTCGCGGGAGCCGGCGCCCTGGCGCTTGATGCACGATCCCCTCGAAGACCTGGATCCGCTGGCGCGTGCCCTCGATCACCTTGAAGTGCACGCGCACGGTGTCCCCCGCCTTGAACTGCGGAATGCCCTTGCGCAGCTGGGCGCGCTCGAGGTTCTCGATGACGGTGCTCATGAGGAGGAAGGCCCGACGGGCCGGGGGTCAATGGTAGCGAAATCAGTGGAACGAGATGCGGTTCGGCGGCCAGTAGGTCAAGAAGACCTCGCCGATCAGGTTCTCGCGCGGCACGAGCCCCCAGACGCGCGAGTCGCACGACTGCGCGCGGTTGTCGCCCATCATGAGGTAGTAGCCCTTCGGGATCCTCGTGAGCCCGCCCGGCGGGATGTCGGTCATCTCGTGCGACTGGAAGTCGCGGCGCGCGTTCTTGATGTACGGCTCGTTCAGCTTCTTGCCGTTGATGTAGACGAAGCCGGCCTTCTCGCTCCAGACGCTCGCCGGGCAGCCCGATCACACGCTTCACGAACGTGCCGCCGGCGCCGCAGCGCTCCTTCGCCGAGCGGCGGCGTCTTGAAGACGATGATGTCGCCCCGCTTCGGGTTCCGGAAGCGGTAGATGAAGCGGTTCGCGAGCACGCGGTCGGAGAAGCGCGCCTCGCAGCCCGGGCCGGGGCGGGCGCAGTGAAGGGTCGGCTCCATCGACGAGGACGGGATCCGGTACGGATTGACGACGTATGCCTTGATCACCAGCACGACCGCGATCGCGCCGACGATCGTGAAGATCCAGTCGAGCGCGACGCGCCAGCCGTGCGGCATGTTCGGGAAGAGGCGGCCGAGCGGGTCTCTCATCGCACGTGCTCCTGCCGCCACGATTCGATCCGCCCGTGGTCGCCCGAGAGCAGCACGTCGGGGACCGTCCAGCCGCGGAACTCGGGCGGGCGGGTGAAGTGCGGGTGCTCGAGCCCGCCGCCGAGCTCGTCGGAGAAGCTCTCGCGCTCGCCGGACCCGTCTGCGAGCGCACCGGGCAGCCGCCGGGCGACCGCGTCGACGAGCACCATCGCGGGCAGCTCGCCGCCGGAGAGGACGTACGGGCCGATCGAGATCGCGTCGGTGCAGAGGTGCTCGACGATACGCTCGTCGAAGCCCTCGAAGCGCGACGAGAGCAGGCGTCAGCCGCTCCTCCTGCGCGAGCTCCTCGACGAGCTCCTGGGTCGAGCTGGCGGCCCTGCGGGGTCAGCGCGATCACCCGGTGCTCCGGCGATGCCGCCGTACACCGCGTCGAGCGCGGCCGCGACGACGTCGACCCGCAGCACCATCCCCGCGCCGCCGCCGTAGGGCTCGTCGTCGACCTGGCCGTTCGCTGAGCGGCGTGTAGTCGCGGTAGCCGAGCAGCCGCAGGTCCAGCTCTGCGCCGAGCACGGCCGCGAGGGGCCGCTGCTCCGTCATCCACGCGAACGCGTGGGGAACCAGAGTGAAGACGTCGAGCTGCAAAGGAAGCCGCGTGAGAGTACCGGCCGTCAGCTTTCCTCGTCGGCGAACCCGCGTGCGACGACGATCTTCCCCGCCACGAGCTCGACTGCGAGCACGCAGTCGCCGACGAGCGGGAGGCGCGCGCCCGAGTCGAGCACGAGCGCGTCGTTCGCGATTCCGGGCTCGACGTCGGCGACGGGGCCGAGCTCCCGTCCGCCCTCCTCCTCGACCCGCGAGGCCGACGAGCTGGAAGACGTAGTACGCGTCGGGCTCGGGCGGCGGCAGCGCGGCGCGGTCGACCTCGAGCTCGACGCCGCGCGGCACCGCGCGGTCGAGCCGGATCACGAGCCGGCTCCCACCGGCGCGCTTCGCCGAGACCACCTCGGCCTCCTCGTCGCCCGCCCACAGCTTCGCGCCGACCGCGAACCGCTCCGGCGCTCGCTCGGCCGCTCGACCACGAACGAGCCGTCGAGCCCGTGCGGCCGCCCGACCCGGCCGAACGACCACGCGGCTCAGTCAACGACCTCGACGAGAACACGCCGGCCCTCGTGCGCCGCGGCCGCGCGGACGACCGTGCGCAGCGCGCGGACGATCCGGCCCTGGCGGCCGATCACCTTGCCGACGTCCTCGGGCGCGACGTGCAGGACGAGCACGAGCCCGTCCGCGCGCTCCTCCTCCTCGACGCGCACCGCCTCGGGCGTGTCGACGAGCAGCCGGGCGATGTACGCGAGGAGCTCAGCCACCGACACCGATGTTCTTGACCCTGAGCAGGCGAGAGACCGCGTCCGAGGGCTGCGCGCCCTTGCCGAGCCAGTCCTTCACCTTCGCCTCGTCGAGCTCGATCGTCGAGGGGTCGGTCTGCGGGTTGTAGCGGCCGACGATCTCGATGAACCTGCCGTCCCGCGGCGAGCGCTAGTCGGCCACGACGACGCGGTAGATCGGGTTCTTCTTCGAGCCCACCCGCGCCAGCCTGATACGAACTGCCATAGAACTACCTCCGTCCGGATTTCTCAACATGGGGGAACCCATGGTTCCCCCATGAGCCCCCTCCTTCCCAATTACACACGCCAGAGCGACTCTTGGCCTCCCGCCGGGCGAAGCCCGGCTCCGGCCGTATGACAAGACGCTCCGTCAACGGCGCCCCGCCCGCTGAGTCAACTCAGGTGGGAGCCCGGGCATCTTGCCCTTCCCCATCTGCTTCATCATCTTCGCCATCTGCTTTCGTGCCTGCAGCAGCTGGTTGACCTGCTGGATGCTCGTGCCGCTGCCGTTCGCGATCCGCTGGCGCCGCGGCCCGTTGATCAGGTGCGGCATCCCGCGCTCCTGCGGGGTCATCGAGAGCACGATCGCCTCGACGCGGGACATGTCCTTCTCGTTCACGTCGACGTCCTTCAGCTGCTTGCCGACGCCCGGGATCAGCGACATCACGCCCTTCAGCGGGCCCATCTTCCGCAGCATCTTGTAGCTCGTGAGGAAGTCGTCGAAGGTGAACTCGCCGGCGCGCATTCGCGCCTCCATCGCCGCCTGCGTCCTCGTCGGAGGCGGCCTCCTCGGCCTTCTCGATCAGGGAGAGGACGTCGCCCATGCCGAGGATCCGCGAGGCCATCCGGTCGGGATGGAAGACCTCGAGCTGGTCGAGCTTCTCGCCGACCGAGATGAACTTGATCGGCTTGCCGGTGACGGCCTTGACCGAGAGCGCCGCGCCGCCGCGTGCGTCGCCGTCGAGCTTGGTCATGATCACGCCGTCGAAGGCGACCCGCTCCTGGAACGCCTGGGCGACGTTGACCGCCTCCTGGCCCGTCATCGAGTCGAGCACGAGCAGCACGTTCGTCGGCTTCGCCTCGGCGCGGACGGCGGCGAGCTCGTCCATCAGCGCCTCGTCGACGTGCAGCCGGCCCGCGGTGTCGAGGATCACGACGTCGGCGCTCGGCCGCTTGCGCGGCGGCGATGCCCGTCGCGGACGACCTTGACCGGATCGGTGCCTTCGCCGCGGAACACCGGGATCTGGATCTGCTTCCCGAGCTGCTCGAGCTGGTCGATCGCGGCCGGGCGCTGGAGGTCGGCGGCGACGAGGCAGGGCGCGTGCTTCGTCCTTGCGCAGGAGCAGCGCGAGCTTCGCCGACGCGGTCGTCTTGCCCGAGCCCTGGAGGCCGGCGAGCAGGATCACCGTCGGCGGCCTGCCGAACGCGAGCTTCGAGTCGCCCGTGCCCATCAGCTCGGTCAGCTCGTCGTGCGACGATCTTCACGACCTGCTGGCCCGGCGGTGAGGCTCTTCAGCACCTCCTGGCCGAGCGCGCGCTCCCTGACCGTGGCGACGAAGTCCTTGACGACCTCGAAGTTGACGTCGGCCTCGAGCAGCGCGAGGCGGATCTCGCGCATCGCGCGGCGAGATCGCCTCCTCGTCCAGCCGCCCGCGCCCGCGGAGATCGCCGAGCGCGGCCTGGAGCCTGTCTGACAGGGTGTCGAACACAGCCGGGAAGTGTACGGCTAGCGCGCGGGAACGAGGCGGCTGCCTGCGTGCCAGAGCGCGACGGCGACGACGATCGCGGCGCCGGCGAGGATCACGAGCGCCTGCGCGCTGAGCGCGAACGCGACGGCGTCGTCGGAGCGCATGCCGCTCAGGACGAGGATCGCGGCTCCCGCTCCCATCTGGGTCGCCGCGCCGGCCGGGGCGATCGGCAGTGCCGCCGAAGCGGCGGAGGCGCAGAGAAAGACGAGCGCGAACGAGGCCGAGGCGGGCGAGCCGAGCCCGAGCGCGTGCAGGAGCACGAAGAGGGCGGCGCCGCGCAGCACCCAGGAGACCGAGACGAACACCCAGGCCATCGTCGCCTCGCGCGGGCACGCGCAGTGCTCCTGCACCCAGCGCGCGAGGCGAAAGCGGACGAGGCGGCCCGCGCGCGCGATTCGCGGCAGCGCGAGCACGAGCGCCGCGGCTGCGACGCCTGCCGCGGCGACGAGGATCAGCCCCGCGAGGAACCAGCCGGAGGCGCCGGAGATCCCGGCGGCGACCGCCGAGAGCGGCGTCAGCGCGGCCGTGTCGACGAGGCCGAGCAGGACGATCGAGAGCCCGATCGCACCCACCCCCGCCGTCTTTCCCGGAAAGCGCCGGACGACCGAGATCCGCACCGCCTCGTCGAAGCGGCCGGGCAGCGCGAGACCGGTCACGGCTGCCGCGCCCCGGCCGTGACGAGCGCAAGCCGCGACGGCCGCTCGAGCACCGTGAACAGGCGCCGCCAGCCCCAGGCCTTGAAGGCAAAGGAGGCGACGAAGAGCGCCGCGGCGACGAGCACGAGCCAGACATTCGCTCCGTGCAGCGGCCAGCCGGCGCGCAGGAAATGGCGCACGGCGAGAGCGGTCACGGTGAGGGCCACGGCGGCGACGCCGACCTGCACGATGAGCCGGGCGGCGCGCGAGCGCACGATCCTGACCATTCGCTCCATCACCGTACCTATCGACGCGCGCAGCGGCGTCCTCGACCCCAGGTCGGGGGACGGCTCTAGCCCTCGACGAGGGCGCGCGCGAAGTCGTGCGGGTCGAACGGGCGGAGGTCGTCGAGCGTCTCCCCCACGCCGATCAGCTTCACCGGCAGGCCGAGCTCGAACGCGATCGGGATCGCGACGCCGCCCTTCGCCGAGCCGTCGAGCTTCGTCAGCACGACGCCGGTCACGCCTGCGGTCTCGCCGAACAGGCGCGCCTGCTGGAGCCCGTTCTGGCCCGTCGTCGCGTCGACGACGAGCAGCGTCTCGTGCGGCGCGCCCGGGAGGCGGCCCTCGATCACGCGGCGCACCTTCGCGAGCTCCTCCATCAGGTTCGACTGGGTGTGGAGGCGGCCCGCGGTGTCGACGATCACGATGTCGCGCCCGCGCGCCTGCGCGGCCTCGATCGCGTCGAAGGCGACCGCGGCCGGGTCGCCGCCGCGGGCCGAGCCGACGAAGTCCGCATCGGCGCGCTTCGCCCAGATCTCGAGCTGCTCCTCGGCGGCCGCGCGGAAGGTGTCGGCGGCGGCGACGAGGACGGAGTGGCCGTGCTCGGTGAGGCGCCTTGCGAGCTTGCCGATCGTCGTCGTCTTGCCGGTGCCGTTGACGCCGACGACGAGGATCACGCTCGGGCGGGCCTGGACGTTCGAGGACTCCGGGCTCGCCGAGCAGCGCCTCGATCTCCTCGGCGAGCGCGGCGCCGAGCTCGCCGAGATCGGGGCGCGCCTCGAGCCGCCGCACGAGCTCGGCGGTGGCCGGGACGCCGACGTCGGCGGCGATCAGCGCCTCCTCGAGCCGCTCCCACGCCTCGGCGTCACCGGGGTCGAACGCCGCGGCGGCGAGCTGCTCGGTGAGCGCGCGGCGCGACTTGCCGAGCGAGTCGCGCAGCCGCGAGAACAGCCCGGCCCGCTCCTCGTCCGGCTCGGGCGCCGCGTTCTCCTCGCCGAGGAGCTCTGACCAGCTCCGGGCCACGGCGCTAACCCGCGATCGCTAGCAGGTGCCCGGCGAGCTCCTGCGGCGCGCAGAGGATCGGCGCGTGGTCGGCCTTCATCGTGATCACCTGCTCGCACGGCCTCGCGGCCCACATGCGACGCTGCTGGGCGATCGTGATCGCGCGATCCTCGGTGCATTCGATGTAGACCCGCGGCACGGAGCCCGCCCGCTCCTCGGTGAGGTGGACGGGTGCGCCGATCGCCGCGAGGCTCTCGGGAACGCCGGTGGGCCGTGGCCCAGGCCGCGTCCTCGGCGCTGCACTCGCCGTAGAAGGCGTCGCGCTGGACCTCGTCGCGAATCGTGCAGAGACCCGTTGTCTCGTCGATGACGATGTTCGACTGGACGAGCTCGTCGGGGTTTCCCTCCGCGAGCTCGGGCAGGGTCTGCCCGTCGCCGGGGAGGAACGCCGTCACGTAGACGAGCTTCGCGATCCGGTCGGGCACGAGCTCGGCTGCGCCGGTGATCGACATCCCGCCCATGCTGTGCCCGACGAGCACGACCGGCTCGCCGGCGGCCTCGACCCGATCCGCGACGTGGCGGCGTACGCGTCCAGCGTCATCTCCGCCGGCGCGAGCCGGATTGGAGCCCCGGCCGGGCAGGTCGACCGCATCGACCCGGTGGCCCGCCTCCTCGAGCAGCGGCGCGACCCGCTCCCAGACCCAGCTGCCGCTCCAGGCGCCGTGGACGAGCACGAACGCGGCCATCAGGCGGCCGACACCGCCTCGGCCTCTTCGCGCGGAAGCCGGCGCGAGACGACCTGCGAGATCCCGTCGGCGCCCATCGTGACGCCGTAGAGCACGTCGGCCGCCTCCATCGTCCGCTTCTGGTGCGTGATCACGATGAACTGGGCCCGGTCGGCGTAGCGGCGCAGCAGCTCGACGAAGCGGCCGATGTTCGTGTCGTCGAGCGCGGCCTCGACCTCGTCGAGGAGGTAGAACGGGCACGGGCGCGCGAGGAAGAGCGCGAACAGGAACGAGATCGCGCCGAGCGACTTCTCGCCGCCGGAGAGGAGCGAGAGGCGCGTCACCTTCTTGCCGGCCGGGCGCAGCTCGATCTCGATCCCGGGCTCGGCGGTCCCGTCGTCGCCCTCGGCGGGCTCGGTCGCGCGCAGGTGGCCCTCGCCGCCGGGGAAGAGCGTCGAGGCGACCTCCTCGAAGTGGGCCTGGACGGCGGCGAAGGTCTCCGCGAAGCGCGTCTCGACCGTGCGGGTGAGGTCGGCGCGGAGCTCCTCGAGCTCCTTGAGGCTGGCCTCGAGATCCTCACGCTGGACGGCGAGCTCCTCGACGCGCGCCTTCTCGGCGTCGTACTCCTCCTTGGCGAGCGGGTTCACGCGGCCGAGCGCCTCGTGGCGACGCTCCAGCCGCTCGAGCTTCGCGGCGAGCTCGTCGCGACTCTCGTCTCCGATCTGATCCTGTGCTCATGAGCATTCGGCTCGGACTCGACCCGGCGGCGCGCCTCGTCGGCCTCCGCGCCGAAGCGGGCCAGCTCGACGTCGATCGCGCTCGCGGCCTCGGCCGCCTCGGTCGAGGCGCGACGAAGCTCGACCTCGGCGGCGCCGAGGCGGCGCAGCTCCGAGCCGAGCTCGCCCGCGCGCGAGGCGCCCGCGTCGACACGCGTCTGGAGCGGCTTCTCGAAGCCGGCGGTCACGACGCCGAGCCCGGTCTCGAGTCGCTCGGCGAGCGCGAGGAGGCGCGCGAGGACGATCGGGTCGGCGCGCCGTGCGCGACGGGGGCCGAGCCGCTCGAGCGCGGCAGCCGAGGCGTCGGCGCGCGCCCGGGCCCCGGTGGCTTCCGCTTCGGCGAGGCCCGCCTGCGCGGCGAGCTCGGCGGTCTCCTTCACGAGCGCGTCGCGGCGCGCAGCGAGCTCGAGCTGCACCGCCTCCGCGGTCTCGCCCGCGAACCACAGCTCGCCGCGCTCGGGGTCGTAGCCGATCCCGTCGCGGGTCACCACCGGCGAGGTTGCGCTCAACAGCTCCTCGGGCTCGACGAGCGTGAAGCCGGCGAGCGGCTCGCCCGGCGAGGTCACGACGACGAGGCTGCCGAGGCCGGCGGCGCGGGCGCGCTCGATCAGCTCGAGGCCGGCGGCGGGATCCCTGGCGAGGAGCGCCGAGGCACGGCGGCCGAGCGCGGCGGCGACCGCGCGCTCCAGGCCCGGCTCGACGTCGAGCTCGCCGAGAGCCAGGCGCGAGCCCTCCTCGGCGAACGCACGCGCGGCGGGAGGAATCCCTTCGCGCTCGGCGAGCGACCGCTCGATCACGGCGAGCCGCTCGCCGGCGAGGCGCGACCGCTCGGCCAGCGTCTCGTGCGCCGATGCGGCCGCCCGCGCCGCCTCGGCCGCGACGCGCGCCTCGCGCTCGACCTCCGCCGGCGACGGGCCGTCGACCGCCTCGACCGGCACCGACTCGGCTCGCAGCGACTCGACGAGCTCGCCCGCCGACTCTCGCCGCATCGCGACGCGCTCGCCGGCCGTGCGAAGCCGGTAGAGCGCCGCGGAAGCCGACTCGCGCCCGCCGGCGGCGTCGGCCAGCTCCTGCTCGGCGCGGCCGCGCTCGACGAGCAGCGCCTCGAGCTTCTCCTCGGCCGAGCGGCGCACGAGCGCCGCGTCGACGGAGCGCCCGGTCGCCTCGGCGATCCGGTCGTCGATCGATTCGAGGTCGAGCAGCGCGATCCGGACGCGGATCGCGGCGAGCTCGGCGGCGAGCTTCTCGGCCCGCTCCGCCGCGGTCGCCTGCAGCGCGAGCGGCCGCAGCCGGCCGCGCACCTCCGCCTCGAGATCGCGGGCGCGCTCGACCTGAGTCGGCGACGCGCGCGAGCTTCAGCTCCGCGCGGTGGCGGCGGCGCTTGAACCGTCCGAGCCCTGCGGCCTCCTCGATCATCGCGCGGCGCTCCTCCGGCTTCGAGCCGAGGATCGCCTCGACCTTGCCCTGGCCGATGATCGAGTGCATCCCGCCGCCGAGCCCGAGGTCGGAGAGGAGCTCGACGAGGTCGATCCGGCGCACGGGGGCCCGGTTGACGAGGTACTGGCCCTCGCCGCCGCGGTGGAGGCGCCGCGTGATCGACGAGCTCCGCGTAGTCCAGCGGGCCGTCGCCGTCCGTGTTGTCGAACAGGAGCTCGACCTCGCAGTAGTCGGACTGGCCGCGCCCGCCGCCGCCGGCGAAGAGGACGTCGTCGGCCTTCTCGGCGCGCAGCTCGCTCGGGGTCAGGCTGCCCGCGGCCCAGACGATCCCGTCGGCGACGTTCGACTTGCCCGAGCCGTTCGGCCCGACGACCACGGCGACGCCCGGCTCGAGGCGCACCTCGACCGGGTCCGGGAACGACTTGAAGCCGCGCAGCTTGATCGCATGCAGGTGCACGAGGTCGCAGTATCGCGGGCGGCCCGGATGAGGTCGAGCGCGGTCCCCGCCTAGCCCAGGCTGCGGAGCGCCTCCAGCGCGGCCTCCTGCTCGGCCTCCTTCTTCGAGCGGCCGCGGCCCGTGCCCGCCTGCTCGCCGTCGATCAGCACGGCGCAGACGAAGAAGCGCTCGTGCGGCGGCCCGTCGACGTCCAGCACGGTGTAGACGGCGCGCCGGCCGAGCTTGCCGAGCGCCTCCTGCAGCGCCGTCTTGTGGTCGAGCGGGCTGGTGAGCGCCTCCTCGATCCGGCCGTCGAATGCGCCGACGACTGCGGGACGGATCGCCTCGAAGCCGTGCTCGAGATAGAGCGCGCCGAGCGCGGCCTCGAGCACCGCGCCGAGGATGCGGCGGTTGCGCGAGAGGCTGGACGCGTCGTCGCCCTTCGAGCAGCTCGCCGCGCTCGCGCAGCCGCCGGCCGAGCTCGAGCTCCGAGGCGACGACCGCGCAGCTCGCGCGCGACACCACCTGCGCCCGCACCTTGGTCAGGCGGCCCTCCGAGAAGTCCGGGATGCCGCTCGTACAGCGCCGCCGCCACGGCGAGCTCGAGCACGCTGTCACCCAGGAACTCGAGCCGCTCGTACGAGGAGGCGCGGTCCGGCGCCCAGTTCGGGTGTGTGAAGACGAGCTCGCCCGCACCCGGGGGGAGCGCGTCGATCAGCCGCTCGAGCTCGCCTCCGGAGGCAGACCTACTGGTGCGTGGTGACGTAGTCGATCGCCTGTCCGACCGTCGTGATCTTCTGGGCGTCCTCGTCCGAGATCTTGATCCCGAACTGATCCTCGAGCTCCATGATCAGCTCGACCAGGTCGAGCGAGTCGGCGTCGAGGTCGTCCTGGAACGACGCCTCTTCGGTGATCTCGCTTTCTTCGATGCCGAGCTGCTCGACCAGCACTTCCTTCACACGCTCGGATACTTCTTCACGGGAGGCTGCCATGTCACCTCATCTTGGGGTCGGGGTCGTAGAGCGCGCCGATGCTACCACGCCTCCCGGCAGTCGCTCCGCAAGGCGCTCGACGACGCGGTGCTCGACGCCCCTCGCGGCGAGCCCGATCGCGCTCGCGATCGCCCGCCGGTTCGAGTTTCCGTGGGCGACCACCGCGACGCCTTTGAGCCCGAGGAGGTAGGCGCCGCCGTAGGCGTCCGGGTCGAGCTGCTCGCGCAGCCGGCGCGCCGCCGGGCGGATCAGCAGGCCGCCGAGCCGGCCGCGCGCGGTCGAGACGATCTCCTCGCGAAACGCGTCGAGCAGCGTCGCGCTCGTGCCCTCGATCAGCTTGAGGCAGACGTTGCCGGTGAAGCCGTCGCAGACGACGACGTCTGCGGCGCCCTCGAGCAGCTCGCGGCTCTCGATGTTGCCGCGCGAAGTTGAGCCCGCTCTCGACGAGCAGCGCGTGCGCCTCGAGCGTGAGCGTGTTGCCCTTCTCCGGCTCCTCGCCGATCGAGAGCAGCCGCACCGTCGGGGTCGGGCAGCTCGAGGATCTCCTGCGCGAACACCGAGCCCATCGTCGCGAACTGGAGCAGGTGCTCGGGCCTGGCGTCGGCGCTGGCGCCGGCGTCGATCAGCACCGAAGGGCCGCGGCGGCGACGGGATCACGACGGCGATCGCGGGCCGGAACACGCCCGGGATCCGCCGCAGCTCGAACAGGCCGGCCGCGAGCATCGCGCCGGTGTTCCCGGCGGAGACGACCGCGTCGGCCCGGCCCTCGGCGACGGCGCGGCAGGCGGCGACGAGCGACGAGTCGGGCTTGGCCCGCACGGCCTCGGCGGGCGACTCGCCCATCTCGATCACGTCGGCGGTCGCGACGAGCTCGAGCCCGCGCGCGTCGAGATCGGCCGCCCCGAACAGGATCGGCGCAATCGACTCGGATGCAGCCTCGCGTGCCCCGGCGACGATCTCCTCCGGCCCGAGATCAGCGCCCATCGCGTCGACCGCGACGCGGATCACCGTGCTACGGCGTCGGAAGGCGCAGCGGCTCGACCTCGCGCCCGCGGTAGGTCTTGCAGTTCGGGCAGACGCGGTGCGGCAGCTTGGGCTGGTGGCAGACCGGGCACTCGTTCACGCGCGGCGACTCGATCCCGTGCTGCGCCCGGCGCTTGTCGCGACGCGATTTCGAGGTCTTTTTCTTGGGGACTGCCATGAGCGGGTGCGGAGTATACCTAGAGCTCGTCCCGCAGCTCCGCCAGGGCCGACCAGCGCGAGTCGACGACCTCTTCCTCGTGCTGGTGCGGCTCGAGGTTGAGGTCGCGGCCGCAGGTCGGGCAGAGCCCGGCGCAGTCGGGGCGGCAGAGGATCTTCTCCGGCAGGGCGACGGCGACGAGGTCGCGCGCCCAGGCGGTGAGGTCGAGCCGGTCGTCGGTCAGGTAGGCGTTGACGAGCTCCTCGGCGCCCTCGGGGTTGTTCGCCTGGTACTCGGTGCCGTGGATCGGCAGCTCGAGCACCGCGTCGGTGAGGCAGCGGACGCAGGGCCCGTGCAGGCGCACGGTGAGGCGTAGCTCGAACACCGTGCCGGTGCTGGCGCGCTGGATCACGAGCTCGGCGGGCACCTCCTCGGGAACGGCGATGTAGCGCTGGCCGCCGAGCTCGAGCGGCGCGATCGTCACGAGGACCTCGTCGCGGAACTCCTCTCCCGACCGGAGCTTGACCGCACGCAGGTCGAAGCTGGTCATCTCCTGAGTTTACGCCGCGCGGTCGAGCTGAGCGCGGCTCACGCCCGGGAACGGAATCACCTTGCCGCGGGTGGGCACCGCCCGCGAGCCGACGATCAGCAGCACGGAGGCGACGATCGCGCTCGCGGCGACGAGCGTCGAACGCGTCAGCGGCTCGGCGAGCACCGCCCAGCCGAGCAGGACCGCGACGGCGGGGTTCACGTATGCGTGGGTCGTGACGACTCGGGTCGGCGCGTTCCGCAGCAGCCACTGGTAGAGCGGATAGGCGAGCAGCGAGCCGAACACGACGAGGTAGGCGAACGCCGCGAGCGACCAGGTCGAGAACGCCTCGGGGCGAACCTGCCGCACCTCGCCGGCGGCGATCCCGGCGATGCCGAGCAGCGCGCCGCCGACGATCATCTGCATCCCGGCGGCGGTGAGCGGGGCCTGACTGCGGGTTGACGAGCGCGCGTGAAGTGAGCCCGCCGCCCAGCCGAGCGACGAGACGAGGATCGCTGCCGCGCCGACGAGGTTGACGCCGTGCGAGGCCGGGCCGACGAGCACGAAGACCCCGGCAAGACCGACTGCCATCCCGAACATCGCGGTGCGGCTGAGGCGGGAGCCGAACACGGCGCGGTCGAGCAGCGCGATCCAGAGCGGAATCGAAGCGCCCAGCAATGCGGCGATGCCGGAGTCGAGCCGCTGCTCGGCCCAGGCGATCCCGCCGCTCCCGACCACGAGCAGCGCGAAGCCGGTGGTGCCGGCGGCGAGCCACTGGCGCCCGTCCGGCGCCGCGGAGGCGGGTGCCTCGCGCCGCCGCGCCAGGACGTACAGCACCGCGCCCGCGACGAGGAAGCGGACCGAGCACATCAGAAGGGGCGGCATGGTGCGGATCGCGACCATCACCGCGAGGTAGGTCGACCCCCAGATCAGGTAGATCGCGCCCAGGCCGAGGCCGACGGCCGCTGCGCGACCGCCGCGTGGGAAACGGGCTGTCACGTCGGCTACCGCCTCGGAGAGGCCGGCCACCAGCCGCGCGGGTGCTGCTCGACGCGCCGCTCGGGCGTGTCTCGCAGGACCGAGGCGAGCCCGGCTGCCACGACGACGAAGATGATGATGAGGAGCGCTGCCATGCACTCACTGTGCCAGTGCTACGCTATTAGGACAAACCGAGTTTTCGTTCAATATGATCACTGAACCTGATAATTGGCTGGGGGTCGAGCTGCGCCATCTGGCCGCGCTGCAGGCCGTCGAGCGCGAGGGCTCGTTCGGACGCGCGGCGATCAAGCTCGGCTACACCCAGTCGGCCGTCAGCCAGCAGATCGCCCGGCTCGAGCAGGTCGTCGGCGCGAGGCTCGTCGAGCGGCCGGGCGGGCCGCGCGCGGTCTCGCTTACCGATGCAGGGCGCCTGCTCAGCCGCCACGCGGACGCGATCGTGGCCCGGCTCGCCGCAGCCCAGGCGGACATGGCCGCGCTGCTCGCCGGCGAGGCGGGGCCGCTTCGCGTCGGGATCTTCCAGAGCGTCGGCGCCCGGCTCCTCCCCGGCCTGCTCCGCTACTTCAAGGAGAGCTTCCCGCTCGTCGGCGTCCGGCTGATGGAGTCGGTCCACCACGCGGAGCTCGTCGAGGCCGTCGAGCGCGGCGAGCTCGACCTCACGTTCTGCGAGCTCCCCATGGAGGAAGGCCCGTTCGACTGGGTCGAGCTGCTCCGGGACCCCTACGTGCTGCTCGTCGCGGCCGACTCGCCGTTCGCCGAGCGCGAGACGGCGCCGTCGCTGCGCGAGCTCGAGCAGCTGCCGCTGATCGGCTGGCGGACGGATCGCAAGCACGACCTACCCGGAGTCGAATACGCGTTCCGCTCGGACGACAACGGCACCGTGCTCGGCCTCGTCGCCGCGGGAATGGGCGTCGCGGCAGTGCCGCGCCTCGTGTTCGACCCCGACCAGGAGGACGTCGTCGCGCTCCCGCTCGGCTCGCGCGTCCCGCCCCGCCTGCTCGCGCTCGCGTGGCACGCCGACCGCTACCGCTCACCCGCCGCGCTCGGTTTCGTCGAGGCGGCGCAGCGGCTCGCGGCCGAGCTCTAGGCTAGGCCGCGGGCGGCGCCCAGGGCGGGGTCGCACGCGTGTAGTTCGTGATCGCGAAGAAGCCGCGCCACGCGGTACCGACGGAGCCGGTGCCGTTCGCTCGCAGGGTCTCGCGGAGCGTGCTCGTGTCGAGATAGACGGTGCGGTCGGGCGCGGCCGGGTCGTACAGCTCGAGCACCCAATGGCTCCCCTTGCGGAAGTATCCGGTCGCCAGCACCTCGCGGTTCTCCCACACCGGGCGGCTCGCCTGGGCGCGGACGACGCCGACCGGCACCGGCACCCCCTTGTCAAGGCTCGGGCGGAGCACCTGCTGGAACTCACGGAGCGACCGCTGCGGCAGGCCCGTCGGCCCCTTCGACGGATAGCTCTGCCAGAGGTGGAACTTCTTCACCACGGCCGAGTTGCTCGCGCCGAGGCCGTCGACCTCGCGCTTCGAGAGGTACTCCCGCACCGACCCCGTGGCGGGCGGCTTCGTGTCGGGCGGTGCGCCCCAGCCGAGGCCGAAGGTGTCGAGCGCGGCGTAGACCATCCCGCCGGAGAGCCCGAACGGCGTCGCCGCGAGGTCGAACCCGCCCACTCGCCCCTTGAAGTTGTTCGCGAAGTGGAAGCCGTGGGTGAGCGGCTGGAACTCCGAGACGGCCGAGACCGAGCCGGCGTCGGGGTCGGCGCTCGCGTTCGCGACGAACACCCGCGCGTTGTAGGCGTCGACGGCGACCCCCTGCGGCGAGACGCCCACGGGCACGCGCTCGTCGACCGCGGGCGGCGCCTGCAGCGTCTGCTGCAGCACGGCCAGGCTCCCCTTCGCGGTCGTGGCGGCGGCGGGTGTGACCGCGTAGGCGAGGCCGGTCGCGGCGTCGACCGCGACCGAGCTGACCGCGCCGCCGGTCGCCGCGGTGCCGGCGATCACGTTGCGGTCGGGCAGGACGACCGTGACGCCGCGGCCGCCCGCGACCCACACCCTCGTCCCGCCGAGCCGCGAGTCGATCGCGACGGCGAAGGCGCCGTCCGCGATCGGGAAGAAGTTCGCCTCGAGGGCCGATTTCGGGTCGACGACGTAGACGACCTGCGTCGCGGCGTCGGCGACCCACGCCTGCCCGGTCGCCGGGTCGAGCGCGACCCCGCGCGGATCCGTGCCGACCTGGCGAGAGGTCACCTTCGCACCCGTCGAGGAGTCGAGTGAGGTGAAGTAGCCGACCCCTCCGGAGGAGCTCGTGACGTAGACGCGGCCCGCTGTGGGATCGACCGCGATCCCGCGCGGCGCCGGCGGCGCCTGCCAGCGGGTGAGGAGCGCGTGGGTCGTCTCGCTCCAGACGAGCACCTCGTCGAGCGCACCGTCGAGGTCGTACAGGCGCCCGGCCGCCGGATCGACCGCCAGCGCGACGCCCTTGCCGCCGGGCGGCCGCGTGATCGTCGCGATCACGCCGCGGGTCGAGCCGTTGAGCACCGCGATCGTGTTCGAGCGCACGCTCGTGACGAAGACGAGGTTCCGGGTCGAGTCGACGGCGACGACGGACGGGCCTGCGCCGACGGCGATCGTGCTGACCTGTGAGCTGCCGGCCGCCGCGACACCCGTGAAGAAGGCGGCCCCGATCAGGCAGACGACGAGGAGGAGGCGCATGTCCCTAGCTGTTGACGCGCCCCGCTCGGAGCAGTTAGTACGGCTCGTCGCCGTCGTCGGCCGGGCCGACGCCGGCGACGACCGATCTCCTGCGAGCGCTCGTGGAGCCGCTCGCGGCCGCGCTGCACGGCGGCGAGGAACTTGTCGAGGTTGACCTCGAGCGTCGAGAGGATGCCGTCGGCCCAGTCCTCCATCTCGAGCCGCGTCTCGCGCGCCTGCCGGCGGGCGTCGTCGACGATGTCCTGCGCCTGGCGCTCGGCGAGCTTGACGATCTCCGTCTGCGAGGCCTCGCGGACGGCCTGCTCGCGCGCCTCGCCGAGGATCCGGTCGCACTCGCGCTTCGCCTCGGCGAGCATCTCCTGGCGCTCCTTGACGATCCAGCGCGCCTGCTTGATCTCCTCGGGGATCGTCGCGCGCATCTGGTCGAGGATGTCGTAGATCTCCTCGCGGTCGATGCGCACCTGGTCGGTGAGCGGCACGGCCTTCGCGTTGTGCACGAGGTCGTCGAGCTTGTCGATGAGTACGAGGACGTCCATGGGTCTCCTGATGTCTACTCCTGCGGGACTGAGCGGGGCGCCGGGGCGGCCGTCGGGGAACAGCTCCGCGGAAGCGACGGGCGACCGCTCCGGGGACGAGCTCGTCGACCTTTCCGCCGAACGAGGCGATCTCCTTCACGCCGCTCGAGGAGACGAAGCTGTACTGCGGGCTCGACATCACGTACATCGTCTCGATGTCGGGGGCGAGCGCCGGTTCAGGTGGTTCATCTGGAACTCCCACTCGAAGTCGGAGATCACGCGCAGCCCCTTGACCATCGTCGTGCGCGCCCCAGCGGCGGGCGAAGTCGACGACGAGCTCGGCGAAGACGTCGACCTCGACGTTCTCGAGCCCGCGTCGAGCGCGTCCTCGAGGAACGCGACGCGCTCCTCGACGCGTGAACATCGTCTCCTTGTGGTGCGGGTCGCGGACGACGCCGACGACGACGCGGTCGAAGATCGCGGCGGCGCGCGTGATCACGTCGACGTGGCCGATCGTGACCGGGTCGTACGTGCCGGGGCAGATCGCGGTGATCATCGTCGTGCTCGAAGAGCGTCAGCCGCGCGGAGCCGTAGCGGCGGCTCGTGCGCGACGGTCGAGCGCTCGAAGCTGCGGCTCGATCGCGCGCGTCCGACTCGACGACGACGAGGCCGTCGGCGGCGAGCACGCCGGCGAGGTGGCGCGCGAGTCGGGGCATCGAGCGTCGGCAAGCATCCCGTACGGCGGGTCGACGAGCACCAGGTCGTAGCGCCGCCCGCCGCCGCCTCCTCGCGCGAGCGCACCGGACGGCGTCGCTGCGACGACCGGCGCCGGTCAGGCCGAGCTTGTCGAGGTTCGCCTCGATCGCGCGCACGCGTCGCGGTCGGACTCGACGAAGACGCCGCTCGCGGCGCCGCGCGAGAGCGCCTCGAGCCCCATCGCGCCCGAGCCGGCGAAGAGGTCGAGCACGCGCGGCGCCGTCGACCGGCCCGATCAGGTTGAAGGCGCGCCTCGCGGACGCGGTCGGCGGTCGGGCGCGTGTCGAGCGCCCTTCGGCGCGACGAGCCGGTGGCCCTTCCGCGATGCCGGCGATGATCCTCATCGGCCAGACGCTACGCGCGCGAGCCGGCGCGTCGCCGAACACGCCGCTGCGACCTCGTCGTCGAGCGGGCCCTCGCCGTCGACGAGCGCCGCGCCGCGGCCGCGCGCGCCCGCTCGAGCAGCGGCCGGTCGGCGCGCAGCCGCGCGAAGCGGAGGTCGGAGAGGCCGGACTGCCGCGTGCCGAGGAGCTGGCCCTCGCCGCGCAGCTCGAGGTCGACCTCGGCGAGCTCGAAGCCGTCGGTCGTCGCCACGAGCGCCTCGAGCCGCGCGCGCCGCGCGTCTCGGTCAGCTCCTCCTTCGGGCGCGAGACGAGCAGGCAGTACGACTGCTCGGCGCCGCGGCCGACGCGGCCGCGGAGCTGGTGGAGCTGCGCGAGGCCGAAGCGGTCGGCCTCCTGGACGATCATGATCGTCGCGTTCGGGACGTCGACGCCGACCTCGATCACCGTCGTCGCGACGAGCACGTCGAGCTCGCGCGCCTTGAACTGCGCCATCAGCTCGCGCCGCTCGGCGCGGCTTCAGCCGCCCGTGCAGGCAGCCGACGCGGTAGCCCGCGAGCTCGGCCCGCGCGCAGCCGCTCGGCCTCGTCCTCGGCGGCGCGCGCGACGCGATCGTCTCCGACGCCTCGATCAGCGGGCAGACGACGTACGCCTGGCGGCCCGTCGTCGAGGTGCCGGCGCAGGCGCGTGTACGCCTCCGAGCGCGCTCCTCGCGTCGACCCACGCGGTGACGATCGGCTTGCGGCTCGGCCGGCGGCTTCGCGATCTCGCTGACCTGCGAGGTCGCCGTAGACGGTCAGCGCGAGCGTGCGCGGGATCGGCGTCGCGGTCATGTGCAGCACGTGCGGGCCACGGCCCTCCGGCGAGCGCGCGCGCGCTGCTCGACGCCGAAGCGGTGCTGCTCGTCGACGACGGCGACCGCGAGATCGGCGAAGTCGACCCCGCTCTGGATCAGCGCGTGCGTGCCGACGACGATCGCCGCCTCGCCGGAGGCGAGCCGTGCGCGGGCGGCGGCGTGCTCCTTCGCGGGCAGCGAGCTCGTGAGCAGCGACGACGCGGGACGCCGAGCTCGGCGCACAGATCGGCTCGAGCGTGAGGAAGTGCTGCTCGGCGAGCGTCTCCGTCGGCGCCATCAGCGCGCCCTGGCGGCCCGCGCTCGACCGCGCGCAGCAGCGCGTAGAGCGCGACGACGGTCTTGCCGGAGCCGACGTCGCCCTGCAGCAGCCGCTGCATCGGCGACGCCGCGGGCGAGGTCGGCGTCGATCTCGGCGATCGCCTGCTCCTGGTGCGTCGGTGAGCGTGAACGGGAGCGCCGTCGCGGTAGCGCGCGATGCAGCTCGCCCGGCTCGCCGAGCGCCGGCGGCGACGTCGCCTCGCGCTCGCGGCGCGCGCCGCGCGAGCGCCGAGCTGGAGCACGAGCAGCTCGTCGAACGCGAGCCGGCGCCGCCCGTCCTCCGCCTCGTCGAGCGACCGCGGCCGGTGGAGCGCGTACGAGCGCGTCGTCGCGGAGCGGCAGCCCTTCCCGCGCCTCCAGCGCGGCCGGCAGCGGGTCGGGCAGCGAGCGCGGCGAGCGGCAGCGCCGGCTCGACCAGCTCGCGCAGCTTCTTCGGCGCGATCTCCTCGCTCGCGGGATAGACGGGCGCGAAGTCGGCGGTGGCGTGCGCCTCCTCGCCGATGTCGTAGCACTTGACGGCGAACCCGTAGCGGGTCGTCTGGCCGCGCAGGCGCACGCACGTGCCCGGCTGGAGCCGCTCGGCTCGAGCCAGCGCCTGGTTGAACCAGGTCGCCCGGATCGCGCCCGTCTCGTCGGCGACGACCGCCTCGAGGATCGTGCAGCCCGCGGCCGCGGCCTCCGCAGGCTGGCCGAGCGCACCGTGCCCTCGATCGCGACCTCCTCGTCGCCGAAGAGATCGGCGATCCGCCGCTGCTCGACGGGCTGCTCGTAGCGGAACGGGCCGGTGCGAGAGCAGGTCGCCGATCGTCTCGAGCCCGAGCTTCTGCAGCCGCCGGCGGATCGTGACCCCGACTCCCGGGCAGCGTGTCGAGCGCCGCGGCGAGCAGCTCCGGCCGCGGCCGGGCACGCGGCGGCGGCCAGGACGCGGGCTGGTCCAGGCTGCCGAAGCCCGTCGGCAGGCGGGTCGCTGTCATGGTTCCGGGCAGGTCGCGGCGGAGTATAGGAACCCGGTCCGGACGGACCCTCACAGCACAGGGCGCAGCCGCAGGACGACGTCGAGCCCGCCGCCGGGGGCCTCGCGCAGCTCGACGGAGCCGCCGTCGAGCTCGATCAGGCGCTTCACGATCGGCGAGACCGAGCCCGGAGCCGCTGCCCTTCGCCAGAAGCGGTCGAACGCGCGCGCCCGCTCGTCCGCGCTCATCCCGGGGCCGTGGTCCTCGACGTGCAGCGCCTCGGGCCCGCCGGAGACCGTCACCGCCGAGCCTTCCGGGGCGACCGCGAGCGCGTTCGCGACCAGGTTGTCGAGCACCTGGCCGAGCCGGTCCGGCCCGACGAGCGCCGCGCCCCGCGACGCGCGACTCGAGGTGGACGCCGCGCTCCTGCGGCGAGCGGAGCGAACGCGTCGAGCCGGTCGGCGACCGCGGCGGCGAGCTCGACGATCTCGGCGGGCGCGGCCTCGGCGCGGGCGAGCGCGAGCAGCCCGTCGACGAGCCGCGACAGCCGCTCGACCTCGGGCAGCGCTCCTGCCACGTCGCCGTTCTCGAGCCGGAGCCGGAGCGCCGTGAGCGGCGTCCGCAGCTGGTGCGAGGCGTCGGCGACGAAGACCTCCTGGGCGCCGACGAGCTCCTCGAGCCGCCTCACCATCTCGTTGAAGGACGCCGCGAGCGAGCGCACCTCCGGCGGCCCTCCTCGGGCGCGCGCACCGACGAGGTCGCCTCCGCCGGCCTCGCCCGCCGCCTGCTCGAGCGCGTGGAGGGGCCGCGTGACCGAGCGCGCGAGCACGAGCCCGACCACCGCCGCGAGCGCGAGCACGAGCCCGGCGATCGCGGCGAGCATCAGCCAGTAGCGGGTCACCCGCGCGTCGACCGCCGAGGTCGGGTACGTGATCCGCACGGCGCCGTGCACCACACCGCCCGAGGCGACGGGCACGGCGACGTAGAGGAGGTTCGTGTGCAGCGTGCGCGAGTAGCGGACGCCGGTGGCGACCTTGCCCCTCAGCGCCGCCGCGATCTCCGGGCGCGTGGCGAAGTCCCGCGGCACCGCGGCGCCCGAGTCGACGACCGAGACTCCCTGCCGGTCGACGACCACGACGCGCCCGCCCGTGTCCCGCTGGTAGCGGGCCGCCAGGGCGCCGAGCGGGCCGAGGCTCGCCGTGCCCCTGCAGGGCGTCCTCCGAGAGCGAGGCGATCGCGACCGCGTCCCGCTCGACCTTCCCGGTGAGGTCGCCGCGCTCGTTCCGGCCGTAGGCGATCCCGAGCGGCACCTCGAGCACGAGCAGGATCAGCAGCGCGAGCCCGACGTAGGTCAGGAGCAGGCGACGGCTCACGGCGCGGGCCGCAGGCGGAAGCCGACGCCGCGCACGGTCTCGATCCAGCCCGGGTCGCCGAGCTTGCGGCGCAGCGAGCCGACGTGGACGTCGATCGTCTTCGTCTGCCCGTACCAGTCGGTGTCCCAGACCTGGTGGAGCAGCTGCTGCCGCGTGACGACTGCGCCCGGCTCGGCGGCGAGCGGCGCGAGCAGGTCGAACTCCTTCGCGGTCAGCGCGAGCTCGACGCCGTCCAGGCTCGCGCGTCGCGCGCGGACGTCGACCTCGAGCGCGCCGACGTTCAGCGGGCGCGTGGCGAGGCGCCGGCTGGTTGCGGCGCGTGACGGCGTGGATCCGGGCGATCAGCTCGCGGAGGCCGAACGGCTTGACCACGTAGTCGTCGGCGCCGAGCTCGAGGCCGATCACCTGGTCGACCTCCTCCCCGCGCGCCGTGACCATGATGATCGGCACGTCCGAGCGCTCGCGCAGCCCGCGGCAGACCGCGTAGCCGTCCGTGTCGGGCAGGCGCAGGTCGAGGAGGACGACGTCGGCGGGCCCGCGGCGAGCGCCTCGGCGCCGGTGGCGGCGCGCTCGACCGTGAACCCCTCGCGGCGCAGCCCCTCCGCGAGCGGCTCGGCGATCGAGTCCTCGTCCTCGACGAGCAGGACCTTCATGTCCGCATCCTCGCGGAAATCGCCGGCGTGAGGATCGGCACTTTCCCGAACTCTTACCGAATCCTCGCGAAGCCTTACCCGGCGCTTGCCCACCTCTGGCCGGGCCGGCCCTACGGTCGGGGAAGTCGAACTCGGAGGTGAGCTTCATGACACGCATCAATGCCCTGCTGATCGCCCTGATGATCGGACTCGCGGCGCTGGCGGGCACCTTCGCGGTGACGCGGACGACCCACCTCGGCGCCGCCGCCCAGAAGCAGAACGCGGCGGTGATCGCCCAGAAGCAGCGGCAGCTCGCCGCGGGCGAGGCCGCGCTCCGCAAGGCGCTCGCCACCTCCCCGGCTCCGGCCAAGACTGCCGCGGCCGCTGCCCCGGCGGCGCAGCGCGTCGTCTACGTCCGCCCCGCCCCGATCGTGATCCACAAGCACCGCGCCGGCGGCGAGCGAGTACGACGGCGACGAGCGACGGAGGTGGCCTCGATGACTAACCACGTGGGCCGCCTCTACGCGGCCGCGATCGGCGTGCTCGTCCTCTTCCTCTCCTGGGCCGCCGTCGCCGCCCATCCCTGGGCGACGCCGAAAGCGAGCCCGCAGCTCCAGCTGATCGCACTGCGGGAGCAGGCGCTGAAGCGGGAGACCGCGCTCGTCAACACGATCCTGCGCCAGCGGGCCGCGGCGGCGAAGCGCACGCACGACGCAGCAGCGATCCGCGGCCACCACGCCCGGTCTGCACAGCAGAACGTGCAAGGTGGTCACGCTGCCGCCCCTGACGATCACGAAGACGTCGTGATCGAGCGCCACGAGTTCCACGCGATGGGGACGACGGTCGAGTGCCTGCTCGACGGCGATCCCCGCGACGGGTTCGACGCGGGTCGAGGCCGAGTTCGAGCGGCTCGAGGCACTGCTGTCCCGCTTCCGGCCCGACTCGGAGCTCTCGCGGCTGAACCGCGACGGCTGCGTCGAGGCCGGCCCCGACCTGCTCCGCGTCACGGCCCTGGCCCTCGAGGCCCGGGAGCGGAGCGGCGGCCTCTTCGACCCGACCGTGCTCGACGCCGTCGTCGCGGCGGGCTACGACCGCTCGTTCGAGCTCGTCCCCGCGGACGGGCCCGCGGCGAGCGGCGGCGCCCGCTGCGGCGGCGGCATCCGTATCGCGGGCGACCGGATCGAGCTCGAGCCGGGGACCCACCTCGACCTCGGCGGGATCGCCAAGGGCTACGCCGTCGACCGCGCCGTCGAGCTGCTCGCGGCCTACGGCCCGTGCCTCGTCAACGCGGGCGGCGACCTCGCCGTGCGCGGCGGCGCCTGGCCGGTCGGCGTCGACGGCTCGGTCACGCTCGAGCTCTCGCGCGGCGCGATCGCCACGTCGGGCCGCGACCGGCGGCGCTGGAGCCGCGGCGGCGAGGAGCTCCACCACCTGATCGATCCCGCCACCGGCCGCCCGGCCGAGAGCGACCTGCTGCGCGTGACGGTCGTCGCGCCGAGCGCGGTCGAGGCCGAGGTGCTGGCGAAGGTCGCGTTCCTCGGCGGCGAGGTCGACGTGCCCCGCGTGCTCGTCACCGCCGGACGGCCGCGCGACCCTCGCGGGCGGTCTCGCATGACGCACGACCCGACCTTCTGGCTGCTCGCGCGCTCGGCCGGGTTCACCGCCTACGTGCTGCTGACGCTGTCGGTGCTCGCGGGGCTCGTGGTCAAGTCACGGCCGTTCCGCGGCGCTCAAGCCGGCTGCGGTCGTCGACACGCACCGGACGCTCGCACTGCTCGGGCTCGGCGCGCTCGCGCTCCACGGCACTGCGCTCGTGCTCGATCAGACCGTGCGGATGCCGGTCTGGGCGCTCGTCGTGCCCGTTCACCTCGTCCTACCGGCCCGTCGCGACCGCGATCGGCGTGCTCACGGCCGAGCTGATGATCCTCGTCTACGCGTCGTTCTCGATGCGGAAGCGGATCGGCGCGAAGAACTGGCGCCGGCTCCACTGGGCGACCTACGCGATCTTCGCCGGCGCGACCGTCCACGGCCTCATGTCCGGAACGGACACGACCCGGCCGTGGGCCTTCGCGCTCTACCTCGGCGCGGTCGCCTCGGTCGCGGCCGCCACCGCCTACCGGGCGCTCGCCCGGCCCGTCTCCAACCGTCCCGTCCCGAAAGGAGCAACACCATGACCTACCGCATCGTGATCGACCAGTCCCTCTGCAGCGGCTTCGGCAGCTGCGCCGAGCTCGCGCCCGAGATCTTCGAGCTCGAAGGCGGTACCGCGAGGCTGCGCGTCGGCTCGAGCGACGACGAGCGCGTCCTCGACGCGGCCGACTCGTGCCCGATGGGCGCGATCTCCGTCCAGCTCGTGGAAGCGGCCTGAGATGGAGACCGTCCTGATCGCGGGGGCCGGCCTGGCCGGCTCCCGCTGCGCCGAGACCCTGCGCTCCGAGGGATTCGCCGGACGGATCGTCCTCGCCGGCGACGAGCCGCACCCGCCGTACGAGCGGCCCGCGCTCTCGAAGGAGCTGCTCGCAGGGACGCGGAGCGACGTCTCCCTCCGGCCCGGGTCGCACTGGGCCGACCACGGGATCGAGCTGCGGCTCGGGACCCGCGTCGAAGGCGTCGACCCGGCCGCCCGGACCGCGCTCGTCGGCGGCGAGCCGGTCGCGTGGGACTCCTTCGTGCTCGCCACGGGCGCGCGGCCGCGCCGGCCGCAGGGGCTGCGGACGCTCGCCGACGCGCTCGAGCTGCGGGAGCGGCTCGGCCCGGGCGTCAGGCTGGCGATCGCCGGCGGCGGGTTCGTCGGCACCGAGGTCGCGTCGACCGCGCTCGCACTCGGGGCGGAGGTGACGCTCGTCGAGGCGGCCGAGGTGCCGTTCGAGGCCATCCTCGGACGCGAGGTCGGCGAGACGCTCACGGCCCGCTACCGCGCCCACGGGATCGACGTGCGCACCGGCACGACCGAGCTGCCGCCGCACGACGTCGTTCTCTACGCGATCGGCGTCGATCCGGTGCGCGAGCTCGTCCCCTGGCTCGGCTCGGACGCGTGCGGGCGCACCGTCCACCCGGATGTCTACGCCTGCGGCGACGTCACCGGCACCGGCCACTGGACGGCCGCGGCGGGCCAGGCCGCAGCCGTCGCCCGCGCGATCCTCGGCGAGGAGCGGCCCTACAGCGAGCCGCCCTACGTCTGGTCTGACCAGTTCGGCCTGCGGCTCCAGCTCGTGGGCGAGCCGCGCGCCGCCGTCCGGGTCGAGCTCGAGGGCGGCGACGACTCGTTCCGGGCCCGATACCTCGACGGTGAGGGGCGACTGCGTGCGGCGCTCCTCGCCAACCGTCCACGGGAGGTCGCGGAGCTGCGCCGCGAGCTAGCGTTAGCGGCATGAGAGTCGCGCTCGCAGCCGCGCTCGTGCTCGCCGTCGCCGCGCTGGCGATCGGCGCGAACTACACGCTGCTCGGCTTCGCCACCCACCGCAACGACCCGGTCGGGAAGCTGAGCCCGGTCGCGACGCTGCCGTCCGGCACGACGACGGTGCCCGCCCCTGCCACGACCGTCGGTGAGGGCCAGGACGACTAGCTGCCGTCGGTGAACCAGAAGAAGCCGACCGCGCCCGGGCCGGCGTGGGTGCCGACGACCGAGCCGAGGTTCGAGACGAGGTCGATCTGCGCCCGCGGCCGGACGTCGTGGACCATCGCGACGAGCGCCTCGGCCTTGGCCGGCGCGTCGGCGTGGGCGACGGCCACGTGCAGCTCGGGCACGTCCTCGCTCCCCTCCGTGAACGCGTCCACGAACTCCTGCATCGCCTTGTGGTTGCCGCGCACCCGCTTCACCGGCACCACCGCGCCGTTCTCGAGGGCGAGGATCGGCTTCACGTTGAGGAGCTGGCCGGCCCAGGCGCGCGCCCGGCCGATGCGGCCGCCCTTGGCGAGGTACTCGAGCGTCTCGACCGTGAAGATCAGGTGCGCGCTCCCCTGGAAGCGCGCGACCAGCGCGTCGATCTCCTCGTCGGTCGTCCCGGCCTCGAGGCGTCGCTGGATCGCGAGCCCGAGGATCGCGACCGCAGCCGAGGCCGACTCGCTGTCGATCACGCGCACCCGGTCGCCCTCGAGCATCTCGGCGGCGGTGCGGGCGCTCTCGACCGTGCCGGAGAGCGTGCCTGCGATGTGGAGCGAGTAGACGCGCTCGTAGCCGGCGAGCTCCTCGTAGCAGGCGAGGAAGTCGCCGGGAGTCGGCTGTGACGTGGTCGGCAGCGTCTCGGCGGTGCGGAGCTTCGCGTAGAACTCGTCGGGCGAGAGCTCGACGTAGTCCCTGTAGCTCTCCTCGCCGAAGCGGACGTAGAGCGGGACGATCCGCCAGTTTCGGAAACCGCTGCGGCGCGTCGGGGAAGTCACCGGTCGAGTCGAGCACGATCGCCGTGTTCTCGGCGGTCAAGATTCATGCGGCGACACTACCCGCCGCGCGATGGATCGCGGCGACGATCTCGTCGAGCTCCTGGTCCTTCGAGAGGCAGACGACCGCGCCCGCCTCGAGCAGCGCCTCGCGCTCGCGCGGGGTCGCCGACGCGGTCAGGCAGACGACGGCGACCTCCGGGAGCGCCTCGCGCAGCGCTCTCGTCGCCTCCACGCCGTCGAGGCCCGGCAGGCGGTAGTCGACGAGCACGACGTCGGGCCGATGCTCGTGCGCGGCCGGCACCGCCTCGCCGCCGTCCCCGACCGAGCCGACGACGACGACGTCTCCCCGCAGCCCGAGCAGCAGCTCGAGCGCCTCGCGGAAGACCTGGTTGTCCTCGACGAGGAGGACTCGGACCTGTGCGGGCTCGCTCACTCGGCCGAGAGCAGGAGCGGATAGTGCGGCTGCCCGCCCTCCTGCACGTCGAGCTCGACGTCCGGATGCAGCTCGGCGACCCGGGCGAGGAGCTGCTCGAGCGGCTGGCGGCTCCGAGCCGGTCAGCAGCGTGAGCACGCCGCGGGGCTCGGCCAGCAGGCGCTCGACCACCTCGCCGGCGACCTCGTCGAAGCTCTCGCCCTCCGCGACGGGCGCGCCGCCCGCGAGGCCGAGGTAGTGGCCCTTGCGGACAGCGAAGCCGTTCAGCTCCGCGTCGCGCGAGGCGACTGTGACCTCGCCGGTCGCGACGCTCGCGAGCGCCTCGCGCATCAGCGCGGCGTTCTCTTCACCCGACGCGTCGGCGTCGAAGGCGACCATCGCCGCGAGCCCGGCGGGAATCGAGTCGGCGTGGATCACGTGCACCGGCTTGGTCGAGAGCGAGGCCGCCTGCTCGGCCGAGAGGATCACGTTGCCGTTGTTCGGCAGCACGATCACCTCGGGCGCGCGCGCCTCTTCGATCGCCTCGTGGAGCTCTGCCGTCGCGGGGTTCATGGTCTGGCCGCCCTCGATGATCCACGTCGCACCGAGCGAGGCGAAGAGGCGCCGGTTTCCCTCACCCGCGACGACCGCGACGACGTCCGTGAGCGCCGTCGAGGCGGGCAGCGCGACGAGGCGCTCCTCGCGGGCGACGGTCTGGTCGTGCATGTTCGCGATCTCGACCTGGGCGATCGAGCCGGCCGCGGTGCCGAGCGAGAGCGCGGCGCCCGGCTCGTCGGTGTGGACGTGCACCTTGAGCGCGCTCGAGTCGCCGACGACGAGCAGCGAGTCGCCGAGCCGCTCCAGCTCGGTCTCGAGCGCGTCGGCGTCGAGGTCGTCGCCCTCGATCACGAAGACGGTGCAGTACGTGTAGCGCGAGAGCTCCTGGTGGACCGCGTCGTAGCCGAGCTCCTCGCGCGGGAGCGCCTCCGGCAGCGGCTCGCCCGCGAGCCCGGCCGTGATCCCGCGCACGATCTCGAGCAAGCCCGCGCCGCCCGCATCGACGACGCCCGCCTCGCGCAGGACGTCGAGCAGCTCGGGCGTCCGCGCGAGCGCGTCCTCGCCGCGGCGCACGACGGCGTGCATGAGGTCGCTCACCGAGGCGGCCTCGGTCGCCTCGGCCTCCTCCGCCATCTCGCGGATCACCGTCAGCATCGTCCCCTCGACGGGCCGGCGCACCGCGCGGTACGCGGCGTCGCTCGCTCCGCGCAGCGCGCGCTTGCAGGTGAGGACGTCCGCAGGCGCAGGCCCGCCGAGCACCTCGGCGGCGCCGCGGACGATCTGGGAGAAGATCACGCCGGAGTTGCCGCGCGCGCCCATCAGCGCGGCGCGGGTGAGCTCGTGCGCCACCGCGGCGCGGTCGGCCGCGGACGAGGCATCGAGGCTCTCGACCACGGCGCGCGCGGTGAGGGTGAGGTTCGTGCCGGTGTCGCCGTCGGGGACCGGGTAGACGTTGAGGTCGTCGATCCGCTGCCGGCTCTGCTCGATCGCGGCGAGCCCGAACCGGGCGAGCGCGCGGGTCTCCTCGAGCGAGCTCACGCCTCCGACCGCCTGACGTCCTCGATGTGGACCTCGAGCGCGCGGACGGGCAGTCCCGTGATCCGCTCGACCTCGTAGGCGACGCGGGAGCGGATCGTCGCAGCGACCTCGGCCAGGTTGAGGCCGTACTCGACCACGACATAGAGGTCGATCGTGATTCCCGACTCGGCGTCGCCGCGCACCGAGACGCCGGTCGTCGGCTTCTCCCGCTTCTTCAGGCCGCGCCGCTTCGGCGCCATCCCGACCACGCCGTAGCACTCGGCGGCCGTGTGGCCGACGACCTGCGCGACCGCGTCGTTCGTGATCGTGATCCTGCCGAGCGGCGAGGAGAGCGGTTCTGCTGCCTCCATGTGGGGATTAGACCCCATCTGCGCCAAGCCGGTTGCTAGAGCGCTTTGGTGACCTTGCCGGCCTTGAGGCAGCGCGTGCAGACGTAGGCGCGCGTCGGCGTGGCGCCGACCATGATCCGCACCCGCTGGAGGTTCGGGTTGAAGCGGCGCTTCGTCGCGACCATCGAGTGGCTGCGGGAGTTCCCGAACGCGGGGCCCTTATTGCAGATTGCGCATACCTTCGACATGGCCGGCGGAGTGTAGCGAAAGGGCCTAGGTCGCGGCCGCGGCGACGCGGAGCTGGGCGAAGAGGTCGGCCATCTCGAGCGCACAGCGGGCGGCCTCGGCGCCCTTGTCCGCGCGGGCCTGCGCCTGCTCGACCGTCTCGGTCGTGAGCACCCCGAAGGCGACCGGCACCCCCGTCTCGAGCGCGGCGAGCTGGAGCCCGCTCGCGGCCTCGCCGGCGACGAGGTCGAAGTGCGGCGTCTCGCCGCGGATCACGCAGCCGAGCGCGACGACGCAGGCGTAGCGGCGTGTCTTCGCAAACGCCATCGCCGCGAGCGGCAGCTCGAAAGCGCCCGGGACGGGCACGACGGTGATCGCCTCGCGGAGCACTCCTGCGCGCTCGAGCTCTTCCAGCGCCGACGCGAGCAGCGCCGTCGAGATCTCGCCGTTGAAGCGCGAGACGACGACCGCAACGCCCCGCCTGGCGCCCTCGGCGGTCCCTTCGAGCACCGCGAAGCCGTCCGGAACCTGGAGCCCGCCGGCCGCGTGCTCGTCGGGGGTGCGCAGGAGCGGCTCCGGCTCGGGGGTCACCGGCGGCGGGGCCGCAATCTCGTCCTCGGCCGGCTCGGCCGCCGCCTCGTCCTCGACCGGCTGGGCCGCCTCGGCGGCGGGCAGCTCGGCGACGTCCTCGGGCCACGTGTCGCTCACGCCTCTGCTCCTTCGAAGTCGGTGGGATCGAACCGGAGATCCTGATGGTGCAGACGCAGCATATGGCCCAGCTTGTCGCGCTTCGCCTCGAGGTACGCGCGGTTCTCCTCGCTCGGCCGGCACCTCGATCGGCACCTGCTCGACCACGTGGAGCCCGAAGCCCTCGATCCCGATGATCTTCTTCGGGTTGTTCGTGAGGATGCGGATCGTCGTGAGCCCGAGGTCGGCGAGGATCTGGTTGCCGATCCCGTAGTCGCGCGCGTCGGCGGGGAGGCCGAGCTCGAGGTTCGCCTCGACGGTGTCGAGGCCCTGCTCCTGCAGCTCGTAGGCCTTCAGCTTGTTGAGCAGCCCGACGCCGCGGCCCTCCTGCGCGAGGTAGAGCAGGACGCCGCGCGGCTCGGCGGCGATCCGGCGCAGCGCGCGGTCGAGCTGGTCGCCGCAGTCGCAGCGCTGGGAGTGGAAGACGTCGCCGGTGAGGCACTCCGAGTGGACGCGCACGAGCACGTCCTCGGCGCCGTCGACCTCGCCGTGGACGAGCGCGACGTGGATCTTGCCGGTCAGCTTCTCGCGGAACGCGACCGCGGTGAACTCGCCGTAGGCCGTCGGCAGCCGCACGCTGGTCATCCGCTCGACGAGCTTCTCGTGGCGGCGGCGGTACTCGATCAGGTCGGCGACCGTGACGAGCTTCAGCCCGTGCTCGAGGCAGAACGGGATCAGGTCCGGGACGCGGGCCATCGTCCCGTCCTCCTTCATCACCTCGCAGACGACGCCGGCCGGGATCAGGCCGGCGAGGCGGGCGAGGTCGACCGCGGCCTCGGTCTGGCCGGTGCGCTCGAGCACGCCGCCGCTGCGCGCCCGCAGCGGGAAGACGTGACCCGGCTGGACGAGATCGTGGGCGCCCTTCGACGGGTCGACCGCGACCTGGATCGTGCGCGAGCGGTCGTGCGGCCGAGATCCCGGTCGTGATGCCGTCTCTCGCCTCGATCGAGACGGTGAACGCGGTCCCGTACGGCGTCTCGTTGTGCTCGGTCATCGGGCGCAGGCCGAGCTCGTCGCAGCGCTCCTCGGTCAGGCAGAGGCAGATCAGGCCCCGCGCGTGGACGGCCATGAAGTTGATCGCCTCCGGGGTCGCGAACTGCGCCGCGATCGTGAGGTCGCCTTCGTTCTCGCGGTCCGGCGCGTCGACGACGACGACGATCTTGCCCGCGCGGATGTCCTCGATCGCCTCCTCGATCGTCGAGAACGCGGTGTCCGGGACGGATGCGAGCTCGGATTTCACGTCGTCATCGTACCCCGGCCTCACCGCGTGACGAGCCGCTCTACGTACTTCGCGAGCACGTCCACTTCGAGGTTGACCTCGTCCCCGGGGGCAAGCGCGGAGAGCGTCGTCTCGGTGAGCGTGTGCGGGATCAGCGCGATCGCGAAGGCAGCCGCCGTGAGCGAGGCGACGGTGAGCGAGACTCCGTCGACGGTGATCGAGCCCTTCTCGACGCAGTAGCGCAGGAGGTCGGCCGGCGCCTCGACGGTGAGCTCGGCGCCGTCGCCCGCGGGCTCGAGCGAGCGGACGCGCCCGACCCCGTCGACGTGACCCTGGACGATGTGGCCGCCGAGCGGCTCGCCGGCGCGGAGCGCCGGCTCGAGGTTGACCTCACCGCTCGGGCTCGAGCCGGCCGAGCGAGGTGCGCCGGAGTGTCTCCGCGACGGCGTCGAAGGCGAGCTCGCCGTCGGCGACGGCCGTCGCGGTGAGGCAGACGCCGTTGATCGCGACCGAGTCGCCGACGGCGGTTTGCGCGGCGGTCTGCGGAGCCGCGATCCGGAGCCGGACGCCGTCGGCGCCGCCCTCGATCGCGGTGACCCGGCCACGCTCCCTGACGATCCCGGTGAACACGGGACGAAGGCTACTCGCGGCGTGACGAATCCGGCACAGATCCGTCACCCACGGGTGCGGAGCTCGTGAATACGCTGGTAGGCGACGGGCGGGGGCTCGGGGCGTCCCCGGGTGCTGCTCAGGGGCGGCTAGCCGAGGGCGAGGACTTCGAGCGTCTCGCGGGCGACCATCTCCAGGTCGCCCCGGCTCTGGCCCTCGGCGAGCTCGCGCGCCAGCTCCTCGACGAGCTCCGCCTGGTCGGCGGCGAGGCCGTCGGTGCCGATCGCGGCGATTCCTTCCTGCAGCTCGGCGTCCGTACGATGCCGCGCGAGCCAGTGCGAGAGGAGGTTGACGAGCTGGCCGTCAGGGCTCGTGGACATATGCCCTGAGTAAAGCGTCTTCCCCGACCTGCTGCACCGACAAGCGCGAGAGCTCGAGCGCGCCGGGCAGCGCCGTCAAGGGCCCGTCCCCCGCCCCGGCGAGCACCGGCGCGACGAAGAGCAGCAGCTTGTCCACGAGGCCGGCCTCGAGAAACGACGAGGCAAGCGTCGGCCCTCCCTCGAGCAGGAGCGACTGGACTCCCTCCGCCGCCAGCGCCGCCAGCTCCTCGTCGAGCGGACCGCTCCGCAGCTCGAGCTCCGAGCCGACGGGCAACGGCCCGCGCCCGAACGCGAGCCGCCGCGGCTGTCGCACCACCGGCACGTCGCGCGCGTCGAGACGCGGCTCGTCGGCCCGCACCGTCCCCATCCCGACCGCGACCGCGTCGGACGCGGCTCGCAGCTCGTGCACGAGCCGCCGTGACGCCTCGCCGGTGATCCACCGCGACCCCGGCAGCGTCGTCCGCCCGTCGAAGGTGACCGCGACCTTGTAGGTCACGAACGGACGCGCCTTCGCGATCCAGGTGCGCCACGCCTCGTTCTGGGCGCGCGCCTCGAAGGAGTCCACCACCTCGACCTCGATCCCGGCCGCGCGGAGCGCACCGATCCCGTCCACTTCGGGGTTCGGGTCCTCCGCGCCGACGACGACCCGCGCGACTCCCGCCGCGATCAGCGCGTCGCTGCACGGCGGCGTCGCGCCGTGGTGGGAGCACGGCTCGAGGGTGACGTAGAGCGTCGCGCCGCGGGCACGCTCGCCCGCGGCCTCGAGCGCGACGACCTCGGCGTGCGGCCCGCCCTTCCGCTCGTGCCAGCCTTCGCCGACCACCTCGCCGCCCGAGACGACCACCGCGCCAACGACGGGGTTCGGATGGGTCGTGCCGCGCCCCCGCTCGGCGAGCTCGAGGGCCCGCTCGAGGCTCACTCGGCTGGCCCCGCCAGGGCGTGGACGAGCCGCCGGTAGGCGCGCGGCAGATCCTCGCGCGAGAAGATCGACGAGCCGGAGACGATCAGGTCGGCCCCCGCCTCGTACACCGAGAGCACGTTGTCGGGATCGATTCCGCCGTCCACCTGGACGTGCACCTCCGGCGGCAGCGCCGCACGCAGGCGCGCGATCCGCTCGAGCGACTCCGGCATGAACTCCTGGCCGGAGTAGCCCGGGTGGATGCTCATGCAGAGGACGAGGTCGACGCCGGCCGCGACCGCGGCGACCGCTTCCGGCTCGGTCTCCGGGTTGAACGCGATCCCGACCTGGAGCTCCTGCTCGCGCGCCGCACGGATCGTGCCGGCGACGTCGGCGGCGGCCTCGAAGTGGAACGTGACGCTGTCGCCGCCCGCCGCCGCGATCGCGGCGAAATGCTTCTCCGGCTGCTCGACCATCAGGTGGCAGTCGAGCACGCCGCCGAACCCGTGCACGTGCGGCGAGATCGACTCGAGCACGATCGGGCCGATCGTGACCGGCGGGACGAAGTGGCCGTCTCCGACGTCGAAATGGAAGACCCGCGCGCCGGTGCGCAGAAGCACTTCGAGCTGCTCGCCCAGGCGCGAGAAGTCGGCCGCGTAGATCGACGGCTCGATCTCCACCGTCCTGATCCAGTCGTCCCAGGGCACGAGGGCGATCCTAGATGGTTGGTGCCATGCGCGCGTGCGCCTGGGGATGGCTCAGACCAAGCAGAGCGGCCGGGTCGTCCGCAGGCCAGGCCGGTGGGCCTGGACAAGGACGAACCGGACGATCTGCGCCGCGTCTGAGCCACCAGCCAGGCGTGCGCACGTGTGGCATCAGCCATCTAGACCCTGAGTCGGGCGACAAAGAAGCCCGAGGTCCGGTCGCGATGCGGCAGGGTGAGCAGGAACTCCGGCCGGCGCGGATGCCGGAACGCGGGCCACTCCTCGCCGAGCGGCTCGACGGCGAGCCCGGACGCGTCGACGACGGCCTCGTTCTCGGCCGCGTCGATCGTGCAGACCGAGTAGAGGACGCTGCCCCCCGGCTTGACCCGCTCGGCCGCCGCGCGCAGGAGCGCGAGCTGGAGCTCCGGCAGCGGCTCCGCGCGCCAGCGCAGGTCGGGGCGGGACGCGAGCATGCCGAGCCCGGAGCACGGGCGCGTCGACGAGAGCCCGGTCGAAGCCGTCGAGCTCCGGCGGCAGCGCGAGCCCGTCGGCGCAGACGACCGTCACGTTCGCGCGCCGAGGCGGCGCGCGTTCTCCTCCAGCTCGCGCGCGCGGCCCGGATGGAGCTCGACCGCCGTCACCTCGCCGGCGAGCATCGTCGCCTTCCCGCCCGGCGCAGCGCAGAGGTCGAGCGTCCGCTCGCCCTCCCGCGAGCCGACGCAGAGCCCGGCGAGCTGCGAGCCGCGGCTCTGCGGCCAGATCCGCCCCTCGGCGAGCGCCTGCTCGTCGACCCTCGGCGACGCGGTAGGCGCCGGGGATGTCCGTCGCCTCGCCGCTCGATCTGCGCCGCGCACGAGCCGCACGACGGTCTCCGGCGACTCGTTCTGGGCGACGCATCAGCGCGCAGCGCCTCGTCCGCGCCGAGCTCGCGCCACCAGGTCTCGGCGACCCAGTCGGGGTAGGAGTGCTTGAGCGCGGCCTCGTCCGGCCGTGCGCCTCGGGCAGGGCCGCGATCAGGTCGCCGAGCTCGAGCGCGAGCCGCCGCATCACGGCGTTCGCGAACGGCACGGCGCGCTCGAGGCCGGCGCGGCGGACGAGCTCGACCGACTCGTTGACGGCCGCGTGCCGGCGGCACCGAGTCGAGGTAGCCGAGCTGGTAGGCGCCGAGCCGAAGCGCCGTCCGGACGGGCGGGTCGAGCTTGCGCACGGGCCGGCGGCCGATCGCCTCGAGCGCGTGGTCGAGCGTGCGGACGCGCTGCACGGTGCCGTACGCGAGCCGCTGGGCGAGCGCGCGGTCGCGCGCGTCGAGCTTCGTCCGCGGCGCTGCGGAGCACGCGGTCGGCGTAGGCGTCCTCCTCGAACACGCGGCGCACGACCTCGTAGGCCGCGACCCGGGCGGGGGCGACGCTCACCGCAGCCCGCGGCGGAACTCGTCGTAGCGTCATGCGGCGCCTGCCCTCGGGCTGCACCTCGACCGGGACGAGCTTGCCGTCCTCGAGCCGCGCGCGCCAGATCGTGACGCGTGCGGCCGTCCAGCTCCGCGCGTGCGCCGATGTGCGGCGAGAGAGCGCCGGATCCGGTCGAGCAGCTCCTGCGGCGGCCGGCTCCAGTCGAGCTCCCGGTCGGCGGCGGTGATCTTCTCCGCGTAGGTGACGCCCTCGCTCGGTCTGCGGCGTGAAGCTCGGCTCGCCGGCGAGCACGCCGTCGAGCAGGTCGGCGGCGACCTCGGCGGCGCGCGCGTAGACCGCACCCGCGTCGTCTTCGGGACCGATCGGGAACGCGCGCTGCGCGGCGATCGGCCCGGCGTCGAGCTCCTCCACCGTCTCGTGGATCGTGACGCCGGTCTCGCGTCGCCGGCCATGATCGCGCGCTCGACCGGCGCGGCGCCGCGCCAGCGCGGCAGCAGCGACGGATGGACGTTGAGCCAGAGGCGCCGCTTCGAGCACGGCCGGCGGGATCAGGACGCCGTAGGCCGCGACGACGACGGTGGGCGCGTCGAGCTCGAGTGACGGCTCGAGGCGCTCGGCTGGAGCGACCGGGATCCCGAGCCGCTCGGCGACGAGCTTCGCCGGCGGCGCCGTCTCGTGGCGGCCGCGGCCGGCGGGCTTGTCGGGCCGGGTCAGGCAGGAAGGCGATCTCGTGGCGTCGCCGCGAGCCGCTCGAGCACGTCCGCGCCGAACGGGGCCGTCGCCGCCACGGCGATGCGCGCCATGCGCCTAGCCGTACAGGACGGGCTTCGGCCGCAGCGTCGCGAGGGCGCCGCGGCGGCTCTCCGGATCGGTCCGGTCGATGATCAGCGTCCCGTCGAGGTGGTCGAGCTCGTGCTGGACGACGCGCGCGCCGAGGCTCGGCGAACTCGAGCCGGAGCGGCGCGCCGTGGACGTCCAGCGCCTCGACGGTGACGCTCACGTGTGCGCTCGACCGGGACGAGCACGCCCTGCAGCGAGAGGCAGCCCTCGTCGTCGACGGCCGTCTCGTCGCTGCGCTCGACGATGCGCGGGTTGACGAGCGCGCGCGGCTCCTCGTCGGCGGGCTCGACCACGAACAGGCGCTGGAGGACGCCGACCTGGGTCGCTGCGAGGCCGACGCCGCTCGCGTCGTGCATGAGCACGATCATCCGCTCGACCAGCCGCTCGAGGTCCGTCGTCGAAGGTCGTCGACCTCGCGCGCGGTCAGGCGCAGCGCGGGGTCGCCGTACTGGCGGATCTGGGCGAGCGCGAGCCGCCGCCGCGCTCGCGCCGGCGATCGAGCTCTTCCTTGCGGACCTGGCCCTGCTTCCTCGGACATCGGCGTAAGTCTACGGACGGCTCAGAGGCTCTGCGGATCGACGTCGACGACCGCCGTGAGCCCGGCGCGGCGCATCGCCGGGGCCGCCGCGGCGAGGAGGCGGCCGGCGCGCGCGGCGAGGGCACGCGGGCTCTCCGTCTTGGCGACGAGCTGGGCGCGGTGGCGGCCGCGCAGGCGCAGCAGCGGCGCCGGGCCGAGCAGCTCGCGCGCCGTCGAGGCCGCCTCGCAGCTCGACGAGCGCTCGCTCGACCGCGACCGCGTCAGGCCCGGAGACGACGATGCGGACGAGGTGCCTGAACGGCGGGTAGCCGAGCTCGCGCCGCCGGTCGAGCTCGCCGGCCAGGAAGCCGGGCGACGTCGTGGCGCGCGGCGAGCTCGATCGGCGCGCGCGTCGGGCTGGAAGGTCTGGATCAGCACCCGGCCCGGCGCGTCGCGGCCGCTGCGACCGGCGAGCTGGGTCAGGAGCTGGAAGGTGCGCTCCTCGGCGCGGAAGTCCGGGAGCGCCGAGGCCCGTGTCGGCGTCGACGACCGCGGCGAGCGCGACGCCGCTGAAGTGGTGGCCCTTCGCGACCATCTGCGTGCCGACCAGCACGGCGCGGTCGGTCGCGTCGAACCGCGCGAGCGCCTCGGCGAGCGCGCCGGGGACGCGCCGCGGTGTCCGCGTCGAGCCGGATCGGCACGAGCTCCGGCAGCGCCGCCGCGAGCTCGCGCTCGAGCCGCTGCGTGCCGGCGCCGAGCCGGGCGAGCTCGGACGAGCCGCACTCCGGGCACGTCTCCGGCGCGGGCTCGGCGAAGCCGCAGTGGTGGCAGTGGAGCCGCGCCGTCGGCATGGAGGACGAGCGAGACGTCGCAGCTGGTCGCAGCGGCGGCGTCGTCCCGCACGCGCGGCAGTGGAGCGCGGGCGCGATCCCGCGGCGGTTGAGGAGCAGGATCGCCTTGCCGCCGTGCTCGGCGACGCGGCCGAGCTCGCGCAGGAGCGGCGCCGAGAGCGGGTAGCCGGCCTCGCGCCGCAGGTCGACGACCCGCACCGGCGGCAGCGCGGCGCCGAGGCGGCCCCCGAGGGCGAGCCGCTCGAGCCGCGGCCCAGCTCTCGGGCCGCGGCGTCGCGCTGCCGTAGACGGCGACCGCGCCCTCGAGCGCCGCGCGCTTCGCGGCGACGGTGCGGGCGTCGTAGCGCGGATCCGAGTCCTGCTTGTACGAGGCGTCGTGCTCCTCGTCGACGCACGATCAGCCCGAGCCCGCGCACCGGCGCGAACACCGCCGAGCGCGCGCCGACGACGACCCGCGCCTCGCCGCGTCGCGATCCGCTCGCGCTCGTCGCGCCGCTCGGCGTCGGAGAGCCCCGAGTGGAGCAGCGCGACGCGCTCGCCGAAGCGCGCGCGAAAGCGGCCGAGCGTCTGCGGCGTGAGCGCGATCTCCGGCACGAGCACGATCGAGCCGAGCCCCCGCTCGAGCGCGGCGGCGCAGGCCTGGAGGTACACCTCGGTCTTGCCGCTGCCCGTCGCGCCGTAGAGGAGGAGGTTCGCGCCCTCGCCGCCGTCCATCGCGGCGACGATCCGCTCCACCGCGGCTTCCTGCTCGGCGGTCAGCTCCGCCGGCGCGGGCTCGCCGCCGAGCGCCTCCCGCTCGCGCGGGCTGCGGCCGCTCGACGCGCCGCTTCGCCGACTCGCGGCGCGACGAGCGCGAGCGCGCGCGCCGTGCGTCGAGCCGTAGTAGTCGGCGAGCCAGAGCGCGAGGTCGACGAGCGCCGGCGGCAGCCGCTGTCGACGACCGCCTCGACCGGCTTGGCGTCGATCCCCTCGGGCGCCTCGTCCGAGACCTCGACGACGACGCCTCGCACGCGACGGCCGCCGAAGCGGACGCGCACGACGGCGCCCTTCTCCACGTCGTCCTCGACCGCGTAGGTGAACGGCCGGTCGAGCGCGCGGGCGGTGACGAGCGGGAAGACGGAGGCGAAGCGGGCCACGGCGGCCCAGCGCTAGCTCTCGGCGTCTAGACGCCGAGGCCGACGAGGATGAAGTCGGTCGCGAAGCCGAGCACGAGCCCGACGGTGATGCCCCATGCGGTGAGCGTGGCGTGCCCGAAGTTGCGGCAGAGCGTGAGCAGCTGCATCACGACGTAGAGGATCGAGCCGGCGGCGAGCGCCGAGGAACAGCACGGCGAGACCGGTGCTCACCCACGCCTGCCCGACGACGGTGCCGACGAACGTCGGGCCGCCGCCGATCAGGCCGAGCAGGAGCAGGAAGCGCCAGCTCGGGACCTTCCGCTCGCCCGTGAGCGGCGCGACGATGCCGAAGCCCTCGGTCGCGTTGTGGAGGCCGAAGCCGACGATCAGCGCGATCGCGAGCTCGAGCTTCCCGCTCGCCGCCGACTGCCCGATCGCGAGGCCCTCCGCGAAGTTGTGCAGGCCGATCCCGGTCGCGATCAGCACGGCGAGGAACCGCGCGGGCGTGAGGCCCCACGGATACGGCGTCTCGAACTCGGCCGCCGAGGCCGCGCCCGGGCCGAGCAGCGACCGGCGCCGGTAGCCGTGCATCCACCGCTCGTAGCCGATCAGCCCCATGAACCCGAGCCCGAAGCCGCCGAGGAGCAGCGCGCTGTAGCTCGAGACGTCGCCGTACGGCGCCCGACCGGATCGCGCTCTCGACCGGCTCGACCCCGTTCGACAGCACGTCCCAGAACAGGAAGACGCAGGATGCCGGTCGCCATCGACGTGAGGAACGCCTTCAGCCCGATGCTCGGGTTCTTGATCCGGGCGATCGGCAGGCCGAGCAGGATCGTCGCGCCCGCGAAAGCGCCGAGGATGAGGATGTTCCCGGTCGACATGTAAGGGCCACCTTACCGAAAGACGCGCGATAGATTGGAAGCGCGATGGCGCACGGTCACTCCACCGACGAGTACCTCGAGACGATCTACTTCCTCGCGTTCCCGATCGGCGAGTACCGCCCGGCCGTGACCGGCTCGCCGACGCTCGTCGGCACGCGTGGCGGAGATGCTCGGCGTCTCGCGGGCCTCGGCGGGCGAGATGCTGAAGCGGCTCGAGGCGGAGGGGCTGATCGAGCGGGGCGAGCACAAGGAGGCGATCCTCACGGCCGCGGGGCGCGAGCGGGCGGAGCAGGTCGTCCGCCGCCACCGCCTGATCGAGCGCTGGCTCACCGACTTCCTCGGCTACACGGCCTCCGAGTCGCACGTGCAGGCCGATCTGCTCGGCGACACGTTCACCGACGACATGATCGACCGGATGGACGAGCGGCTCGGCCACCCCGACCGCTGCCCGCACGGCTGGCCGCTCGACACCGAGGCCGAGCAGGCCGAGAACCGCGAGCTGCTCCCGCTCGCCGAGCTCGAGCCGGGCGACCGCGCGACGATCGTCCGCCTCGCCGAGCACGACGGCGAGCTCCTCCACTGGTTCTACGACGAGGGTCTAGTCCCCGGCGCGGAGGTCGAGGTCGGACCGCGGGCGCCGGACTTCAGCGTGCGCCTCGACGGCGCCGAGCGCGAGATCGGCGAGAAGGCCGCGGCGGGCCTCTACGTCCGGCCCGCCGCGTGAGCGGCCGGGCGATGCTCACGCTCGCCTCGCCGGCGCATGGCCGGACGCCGTCGCATGCGTGGATATCGCCGTGGGCCGAATGGCGGCTTGGCGGCGCAGGAGACGGTCTCGACAGCTTCGTCGAATCGCGGGATCCCTCGGCGTAGCCGTTCCCGAGGCGCCGCGAGACGACCCTACGTGCGTCGCTCCTGCTTCGGGCAGCCGCGGCCGAGGTCGCGCGCTATCGCTCGCAAGTGCGGACGGAGACGATCGGCCAGCACCGATCCACTCGGCGACGAAGGCGCGACCGCTCGCGCCGAGCCAGGTCGCCGGCGCGTCAGGTGACATTCCTGACACTGGGCAGCGGCCGTCTCGATCCGGCGGCGCTCGCGCAGTCGCACGACGCTCCGGACGATGTCGCCGTGCGTGCGAGCGCACTCGATCAGTAGGGTGACGGCGCCGCCCGATCGAACCGCTCACCGGCGCAGCCGGCGCCGACGCAACTGTGGAGCGTGCGCGTCAGACGGGCAGCTCGCCGTCGGTCGTCTCGGCAAGCGCGCGACGGCGACTCGCGCGGAGCAGCCGCGATGCGGCACCTCGACCGTGAAGGAAGTGCCGTCCGATTCGACCAGAGCATCTGCGACGGCGGTCGGACGTGATCACGTCGGCGAACCGCTCGACGGAGGCTGCTCGGCGTGCTCGCGACGCACCGCCTCCGCGGCACGGTGGCCGCGCCCGGACTGCGAGCGTCGACCGACCTCCTGCCGCGTCGTGGTCGAGGCACCGTCGGCGCGAGCCGCCGCGAGCGTGTCTCGCCGAGCAACGTGGCCCGAGCTCCGCGACGCGAGCGATGTCGTCCGGTCCGACGTGCGAGTGCATCCCGGGCGAGATCCGCACGACCGCGCCGCATCGCGAGCGCTGATCGACTCGGCGAGTCGCACGTCGATCTCGCCGCTCGACCTGGTGCGGGCGCAGCGCGCCGACTCCGCGAACGAGCTTGGGCAAGCACAGGCTGCGTCGGAAGCCGCCGCTGCTGGCGACCCCACGGACCGACGATTCCCGGCCAAGCGGCTCGCCGAGATCGGCGTCGATCGTAGCAGCAGTCGACCGAGCGCACCTGACGCTGCACTCGGTCGAGCGCGACCACCGGCTCGCATTCCCGACCTGGCCATGCCGGTCGCGCTCGAGCTGCTAGGCCGGAACGCTCGAGCCGAGCCCCGCCGCGGCGCGCAGCGCGTCGGCCTTGTCCGTCCGCTCCCACGTGAAGTCGCTGTCCTCGCGGCCGAAGTGGCCGTACGCAGCGGTCTTCGCGTAGATCGGCCGGCGCAGGTCGAGGTCGCGGAGGATCGCGGCGGGACGGAGGTCGAAGTGCTCGCGGACGAGCTCCTCGATCCGGGCGACGTCGATCTCCTCGGTGCCGAAGCACTCGATCTCGATCGAGATCGGGTGCGCGACGCCGATCGCATAGGCGACCTGCACCTCGAGCCGGTCGGCGAGGCCGGCGGCGACGAGGTTCTTCGCCACGTAGCGGGCCGCGTAGGCGGCCGAGCGGTCGACCTTCGTCGGATCCTTGCCCGAGAAGGCGCCGCCGCCGTGACGGGCCGAGCCGCCGTAGGTGTCGACGATGATCTTGCGGCCGGTGAGGCCCGTGTCCGAGAGCGGGCCGCCCTGGACGAAGCGCCCCGTCGGGTTCACGAGCACGAAGTCGCCGGCGGCGTCGAGCTTGCTCGCCTCGTACAGCTCGGGCGGCAGGACCGGGCGCAGGACATGGTCGATCACGTCCTGCTTGATGTGGCTCTCGACACCCTCGCGGTGCTGGGTGGAGACGAGCACGCGCTCGATCTCGACCGCGCCGCTGGTGGCCGTTCTCGTCGCGCTCGTAGCGGACGGTCACCTGCGCCTTGCCGTCCGGGCGGAGGTAGGGCAGCGAGCTCGGCGCGCCGCACCTCGGCGAGGCGGTGGGTGATCTTGTGCGCGAGCGTGATCGGCAGCGGCATCAGCTCGTCGGTCTCGCGGCACGCGTACCCGAACATCATCCCCTGGTCGCCGGCGCCGGTCTGGTCGAGCGCATCGTCGTCGCTCGAGTCGTGCTGGAGCTCGTACGAGTTGTCGACGCCCTGCGCGATGTCGGGCGACTGCTCGTCGAGCGCGACGATCACGCCGCAGGTGTCGGCGTCGAAGCCGTACTTGGCGCGGTCGTAGCCGATCTCGCGGATCTTGTTGCGGACGAGCCGCGGGATGTCGACGTAGGTGTCGGTCGTGATCTCGCCGGCGACGACGACGAGGCCGGTCGTGATCAGCGTCTCGCAGGCGACGCGACCCGTCGGGTCGTCGGTCAGCACCGCGTCGAGGACGGAGTCCGAGATCTGGTCGGCGATCTTGTCCGGGTGGCCTTCGGTGACCGACTCGGACGTGAACGGGAAGGTGTTGGTTGGCATGGCCGGAAGCCTACAGAACTCGTTCCAGAGTGACGGCTCGCCGACGGGGTGCGATGGGTGAGTGCGAGGCTGGGACGCAGGGAGCCTCAATAGCAGCGCTATTGGGGCGACTGAGGACGACGCATCGCGCCGCCCAGCGCGACCCGGCGGCACAGCGCTTCATTCTGGGACGAGTTCCTATTCCTCGGTCGGGCGGCGCCCCATCAAGCTCGCGGCCAGCTCGCCCAGGCTCTCGCCGCCGAGGACGCGGCAGACGCCCTTCGGTGATCGGCAGCTCGACGCCGACCCGGTGCGAGAGGTCGCGCAGGACCGGCGCGGTCGTCAGCCCCTCGACGACCTGGCCGATCTCGGCGATCGCCTCCTCGGCGGTCGCGCCGCTGCGCGATCAGCTCGCCGGCATGCCGGTTGCGGCCGAGCTTGCTCCAGCAGGTGACGATCAGGTCGCCCATCCCGGCGAGGCCCGAGAACGTCTCGCTGCGGCCGCCGCACGCCTCGCCGAGGCGCGCCATCTCCGCGAGCCCGCGCGTGATCAGCGCCGCCTTCGCGTTGTCGCCGAGCGCGAGCCCGTCGACGGCGCCGGCGGCGAGCGCGATCACGTTCTTCGCGGCGGCGCAGAGCTCGACGCCGATCAGGTCCGGATTCACGTAGACGCGGAAGAGCGGCGAGTTGACCGCGTGCTGGAGCTGGCCGGCGAGGAAGCCGTCCTCGCTCGCGATCACCGCCGCGGCGGGCAGGCCCCGGGCGATCTCCTCGGCGAAGTTCGGGCCCGAGAGGACGGCGACCGAGCGGCCACGCACGAGCGTCGAGAGGCGCTCGCCGGTCGCCGGGTCGAGCCCCTTCGTCAGGCTCAGCACGGGCGCCGTGCCCGGGCAGCGCCGCGAGCGACCTCGCCGAACGCGCGGCTCGGCACCGCGAGCACGACGAGCTCGGCCGCCTCGACCGGCGCCTCGGCGATCGTCGTCGCGGCGATCCCGGAGAGGTCGGCGAAGGTCAGGTAGCGCGGGTTCCGTCCCGTCTCCGCGATCGCTCGCGCCTGCTCCGGCGTCGCGGCAGGCGAGCGTGACCGCGTGCCCGCGCTCGCGCAGCAGGAGCGCGAAGGCGCATGCCCCACGAGCCGCCGCCGACCACGACGACGTCGATCAGGTCCGCCGCACGAAGTCGATCGAGACCGGCACCCCCTCGAGGTCGAACCGCTCGCGGAGCTCGTTCTCGACCCAGTAGCCGTAGTCGCGCGTGACGAGGCCCGGGTCGTTGACGTGGATGCGGAAGCGCGGCGGGCGCGCCGTCACCTGCGTGCCGTAGAGGAGGTTGAGCCGGCGGTTGCCCTTCGACGGCGCCTGCCGCTTCTCGCGCAGCTCCTTGAGGAACCGGTTCAGCTCGGGGTCGGGACGCTGGCGGTGTACCGCTCGAAGAGCACCTCGACCTTGTCGAGCAGCCGGTCGAGGCCGCGGCCGGTCGTGGCCGAGACCGCCACGTGCGGCGGGCGCTGGCGCAGGCGGCGGGCGAGCGTGTCCGGCGACGTCCTCGATCCCGATCGTGCCGATGTCCCACTTCGAGAGGACGACGAGCGTCGCGCACTGGGCCTTTCGGGCCACGTCTGCGACGTTGATGTCCTGGTCGACGATCCCCTCGCTCGCGTCGATCAGGACGAGAGCGACGTCGGCGCGCTCGGCCGCCTCGAGCGCGCGCAGCTCCGACCAGTACTCGATTCCCTGGCGATGCTTGCGCTTGCGCCGCATCCCGGCGGTGTCGACGAGCACGAACGTCTTGCCGTCACGCTCGAAGATCGTGTCGATCGCGTCGCGGGTCGTCCCGGGCACCTCGGAGACGATCACGCGCTCGCGCCCGAGGATCGCGTTCAGCAGGCTCGACTTGCCGACGTTCGGGCGCCCGAGGATCGCGACGCGGATCGCCTCCTCCCCCACCGCCTCACGGCCCGCGCCGGGGAGGCGCGCGACGATCTCGTCGAGCAGGTCGCCGGTGCCGTGGCCGTGCAGCGCCGAGATCGGGATCGGGTCGCCGAGCCCGAGCCGGTGGAACTCGAGCGCGTCGGTGTCGCGGCGCGGGTCGTCGATCTTGTTGACGAGCAGGAGCACCGGCTTCTTCGCGGCGCGGAGGATCGCGGCGATCTCCTCGTCGCCGGGCGTGATCCCGTTGCGCGCGTCGACGACGAAGAGCACGAGGTCGGCCTCCTCGATCCCGGCCCGCGCCTGCTCGGCGATCGAGCGGGTGATCGGCGTCTCGTCGGCGATGTCGACGCCGCCGGTGTCGATCAGGAGGAACTCCTTGCCGTTCCACTCGCAGATCAGCTCCTTGCGGTCGCGCGTCACGCCGGGGGTCTCGTGGACGACGGCGGCGCGGGTGCCGGTGAGCCGGTTGACGAGGGTCGACTTGCCGACGTTCGGAAAGCCGACGATCGCGACGGTTCCGTGCAGGCTCGTCATCGCGCGGGAGGGCACGGCGTCCCTGGGCCGGCCGAGCTCGTGCATCAGGACGAGCCAGTCCCAGAGCCGGCGCAGCTCGCGCTCGATCTCGGCGGACGCCTCGCGGTAGCCCTTCGCGTTCCGCGGCAGACCGGAGAAGTCGATCGGCTCGCCCCAGGCGATCGAGGCCGGGTGGAAGTTGCCCGGTCGCCAGGTGTGCGTGCCGTGGATCGCGGCCGGCCTGCACCGGGACGCCCTCCTGCAGCGCGACCATCGCGGCGCCCGGATGCACGTGGCCCGGGACGCCGCTCAGCTGGCGGGTTCCCTCGACGAAGAGGCCGAGCGCGTGCCCTTCCCGCGCCGCCTCGCGCATCAGCCGGACCGCCTCGCGGTCGGACTCGCCGCGGCGCACCGCGATCGTGCCGAAGGCCCGGATCAGCTGGCCGAGCCCGGGGGCGCGGTGCGCCTCGATCTTGGCGACGTAGTGGATCGTGCGCGGGCACGCGGCGCCGAAGAGCGGCGGGTCGATCCAGGAGAAGTGGTTGAACGCGAGCACGACGCCGCCGGTGAGCGGGACCCGCTCGACGCCGTAGTTGCGGTTCGGGGTGAGCAGCGCGGGCGAGCCCGCCGATCACGGGGCGACCGATCGCCCAGGCGAAGTCGACGCGGTTCACGCCGCGGCGCGCGCGTGCTCGACGAGCTGCTCGATCCGGCCGACGACGTCCTCGACGGTCAGGCCGGTCGTGTCGATCCGCTCGGCGTCCGCGGCGGGCTCCATCTGCGCGGCGTCGCTCTCGTCGCGCAGCCGCAGGTCGGTCGCGAGCGCGTCGGCGCCGATCTCGGGCCGCTCGGCGGCGCGGCGGCGGGCGCGCTCGGTCTCGTCGGCGATCGAGGTAGACCTTCACCGCCGCGCCCGGGGCGACGACGGTGCCGATGTCGCGGCCCTCGATCACGACGTCGCCCTTCTCGCCGAGCTCGCGCTGGCGCTCGCGCATCACCGCGCGCACCTGCTGGTGCCGCGCGACGACCGGCACCATCCGGTCGATCCGCGGTGTCGCGGATCGAGGAGGTGACGTCGGTGCCGGCGATCGAGACGCGGCCCGCCTTCGTCGAAGCTGACCGGATTGGCGTCGGCCAGCTCGGCCAGCTGCGCGGCCTCGGCGAGCGGCACGCCCCGGTTCATCGCGAGCCAGGTGACGGCGCGGTACATCGCCCCCGTGTCGAGGTAGCGAAAGCCGAGCCTGTCGGCCAGCAGGCGCGCCACGGTGCTCTTGCCGGCGCCTGCCGGGCCGTCGATTGCGACGATCATCGCTGCGTCACCGACTCCAATGCGTCGAAAAACCCGGGGAAGCTTACAGCGACCGCCTCCGGGCCCTCGAGCTCGACCCCGTCGGCCGAGATCAGGCCCGCGACCGCGCCGAGCATCGCGATCCTGTGGTCGCCCGCGGACGTGCATACCCCCACCCTTAGGGCGGGTTGGGACCCCTCTCACCCTGAAACCATCATCGCGCTCCTCGATGCGCACGCCGAGTGTCCGTAGAGAAGTTGTCACTGTTTCGATCCGGTCGGACTCCTTCACGCGCAGCTCCTGCGCGCCGCGGACCGAGCTGTTGCCGTGGGCGACCGACGCGACCAGCGCGAAGAGCGGCAGCTCGTCGACGAGGGTCGGCACCTCCTCCGGCGTGACCGTCGTCGCGGTGAGCTCGGCCGAGCGCACCTCGAGGTCGCCGACGAGCTCGCCGCCCGAGCGGCGGCGGTTGAAGACGCCGATCCGTGCGCCCATCCGCTCGAGCACGTCGAGCAGGCCGGTGCGGCGCGGGTTGAGGCCGACGCCCGCGACGAAGAGCTCCGAGCCCGGGCAGAAGCGTCGCGGCGACGATGAACGGCGCGGCCGACGAGAAGTCGCCCGGGACGTCGATCTCGCCGAGCGAGAGCCGCTCCGCCGGGTCGAGCGACACCGAGCGCGGCCGCCGCACGCACCGTGGCGCCCGCCGCCTGCGAGCATCAGCTCGGTGTGGTCGCGCGTCGGCGCCGGCTCGAGCACCGTCGTCTTCCCCTCGGCGTCCAGGCCGGCGAGCAGGACGGCCGACTTCACCTGCGCGCTCGCGACCGGCAGCTCGTACTCGATCCCGTGCAGCGGCCGGCCCTCGATCGCCACGGCAGCGGCCGGCCGCGGGCTCGACCGCCGCGCCCATCTGCGCTGGAGCGGCTCGGCGATCCGGCCCATCGGCCGCGTCGACAGCGACTCGTCGCCGCTCAGCTCGAACGCGCCCTTCCTGGCCCGGCGAGGATGCCCGGCAAGGAGCCGGACGAGCGTGCCCGCGTTGCCGCAGTCGATCGGCGCCCTCGGGCGCGCGCAGGCCGCGCAGGCCCGACGCCGTGGATCACGCAGCGTCGTCGTCGAGCCGCTCGTCGACCTGCGACGCCGAGCGCGCGCACGGCGCCGAGCGTCGACTCGGTGTCGGCCGAGCGGCCCCAGTTCCTCGACGACGGTCTCGTCCTCGCAGAGCGCGCCGACGAGCAGCGCGCGGTGCGAGATCGACTTGTCGCCGGGAACCGCGACGGCGCCCGACGAGCATCCCCGCGGGCTCGATCCTCACTCCGAGCACCGGCACGATGTCGACGCGCGTAGCCCTGGCTCTCGAGCAGCGCCGCGGCCCGCGCCGCCTCGGCCTCGCCCTGGACGAGCACGGAGAGCGGCCGCCGCGCTCGGGCGAGACGTGGTGGAGCTCGAAGTCCTCGATGTTGATCCGCTCGACGCCGAGCGCCTGGGTGATCCCCGCGAGCACGCCCGGCCGGTCGGGCACGTGGACGAGCACGCGCTGCAGCGCGCCGGGGTCCGGGAACGCGCCCTGGAGCAGGCCGCGCTTGTTGACGCCGCCTCGCCGATCCAGCGCGCGAGGAAGCCCGCGTCGCGCGCCTCGAGCGCGGCCTCGACCTGCTCGATCCGGCGGCGGTGCTCGGCGAGCGCGGCGGCGAGCGCGTCGGCGTTGTCGAGGAAGATGTCGACCCAGATCCGCGGGTTCGCGCCGGCGATGCGCGTCATGTCGCGGAGCGAGCCGCCCGCCGCTCGCGAGCGGCTCGTGGCCGTCGACGCGGCGAGGCGCCGGCCTGGTTCAGCGAGCAGGTTCGCGAGCACGTGCGGCAGGTGGCTCGTGAGCGCGACGCAGCCGGTCGTGCGCGCCCGGGTCGATCGCGACCGGGAACGCGCCGAGCGACGGCGACGAAGCCGTGCAGGAGCCGGTAGCGCTCCGGGTCGCTCGCCGCGGTCGGGGTCAGGAACCAGGTCGCGCCCTCGAAGAGCTCGGCGCGCGCGTGCTGCGGGCCGTGCGCCTCCGAGCCGGCGATCGGGTGGCCGCCGACGAAGCGCGGGCTCTGCACCGCGGCGCACGACGGCCGCCTTCGTCGAGCCGACGTCGGTGACCGTGCAGCTCGGCGGCCGCCGCGAGCACCGCTCGCGACCAGCGCGGGGAGCGCCGCGACCGGCGCCGCGACGACGGCGAGGTCGGCGCCGGCGACCGCCTCCTCGAGCGCTCCCGGCGGCCTCGACCGCGCCGCGCTCGACCGCGAGCGCGAGCGCCTCGGCGTCCGGGTCCCAGCCGGCGACGCGCTCGGCGCCCGCGCGCGCGCGCGGCGAGGCCGACCGAGGCGCCGATCAGCCCGGTGCCGACGATCGCGAGCCGGCTGAGCCACGAAACGCTCAGGCGCCGCGCATCAGCTCGGCGAGCCGGAACGCGAGGTCGAGCGACTGGCGGCGCGTTCAGCCGCGGGTCGCAGAGCGTCTCGTAGCGCGTGCGTCGAGCTGCTCCTCGGCGAGCGCCTCGGAGCCGCCGAGGCACTCGGTCACGTCCTCGCCCGTGAACTCGAGGTGGACGCCGCCGGGCCACGCGCCCTCGGCGCGGCAGGCGCGCGAAGAAGCCCTCGATCTCGGCCATGATCGCGTCGAAGTGGCGCGTCTTGCGGCCGCCGGCGGTGCGAACCTGTTCGCGTGCATCGGGTCGCAGGCCCAGACGACCGGGTGCTCGGCCTCGCGCGACGGCGCGCAGGAGCGGCGGCAGCAGCTCCTCGACGCGGCCGGCGCCCATGCGCGCGATAAGCGTCAGCCGGCCCGGGATGCGCTCGGGGTTCAGCCGCTCGCAGAGCTCGAGCGACCTCGTCGGGCGTCGCGGTCGGCCCGAGCTTGACGCCGAGCGGGTTGTGGACGCCGGAGAAGAACTCGACGTGCGCGCCGTCGACCTGCGCGCGTCCGCTCGCCGATCCAGAGCATGTGGGCCGAGCAGTCGTACCAGTCGCCGGTGAGCGAGTCGCGGCGCGTCAGCGCCCTCCTCGTAGTCGAGCAGCAGGCCCTCGTGGCTCGTCCAGACGTCGACCTGGTGGAGCTGCGGCGTCGCGCGCGAGGTCGATCCCGCACGCGGCCATGAACGTGAGCGCGCGCTCGATCTCGGAGGCGAGCGTCTCGTAGCGGCGGCCCTGCGGGCGAGCTCGCGACGAAGTCCTGGTTCCAGGCGTGCACCTGCGTCAGGTCGGCGAAGCCGCCCTTCGTGAACGCCCGCAGCAGGTTGAGCGTCGCGGCGGAGTGGTGGTAGCCCTGCGAGCATCCGCTCGGGATCGGGCACGCGCGCCTCGGCCGTCGGCGCGTCGTCGTGGATCATGTGGCCGCGGAACGACGGGATCTCGACGTCGCCGACCTGCTCGATCGGCGACGAGCGCGGCTTCACGAACTGCCCGGCGATCCGGCCGATCTTCAGCACCGGCAGCGCGGCGCCGTAGGTCAGCACGGCGGCCATCTGCAGCAGGATCTTCAGCTTCTCGCCGGATCGCCGACGCGCCGTGAACTCGTGGAACGACTCGGCGCAGTCGCCGGCCTGGAGCAGGAACGCGCGGCCCGCGGCGACCTCGCCGAGCGCGTCGCGCAGCTGCGCGCGCCTCGCCGGCGAAGACGAGCGGCGGCAGCGTCTTCAGGCGCGCCGAGACCGCCTCGAGGCGCGCCTCGTCGGGCCACTCGGGCTGCTGGAGCGCCTCGAAGCTCCCGCCAGGAGGACGGGGACCAGGTGCGAAGTCGTCGACTGCCATCGGCAGTCAAGTGTAGGTCAGCGGCTAAGTCGAATGCCATGCGGATCTTCTCCGGCATCCAGCCCACGGGCGCGAAGCACTTCGGCAACTACTCGCGGCGGCTTCCGCCAGTACGCCGCGACGCAGGAGCGTCGGCGACGGCGCTTCTTCTGCATCGTCGACCTGCACTCGATCACGGTCGACGTACGACCCGACCGATCTGCGCGAGCGCGACGCTCGACCTGTGCGGCGCTGCTCTTCGCGACCGGGCTCGACCCGGAGCGCTCGACCGTGTTCGCGCAGAGCCACGTGACCGCGCACGCCGAGGCGGCCTGGCTGCTCTCGGCCGTGACGAGCTACGGCCAGCTCGGCCGGATGACGCAGTTCAAGGAGAAGGGCGACCAGCAGGAGTTCGTCACGCGCCGGGCCTCTTCACCTACCCGGTCCTGATGGCCGGCGACATCCTGCTCTACCAGACCGACATCGTCCCGATCGGCGACGACCAGCGCCAGCACCTCGAGCTCGCGCGCGACATCGCCGAGCGGTTCAACACGCGCTTCGGCGAGACGTTCGTCGTGCCCGAAGGGCGTCTACCCCGAGATCGGCGCGCGGATCATGGACCTGCAGGAGCCGACGAAGAAGATGTCGACGACGGGCGGCACGCCGCAGGGGACGGTGCTGATGCTCGACCCGCCCGAGGTCGATCCGCAAGAAGGTCAAGAGCGCCGTCACCGACTCGGGACGCGAGGTGCGCCGCGACCCGGAGAAGCCCGGGGTCACGAACCTGATCGACGATCATGACCGTCGCCACGGGCGAGCCGCCGAGGCGATCGAGGCGCGCTACGACGGCGGCGGCTACGGCCAGTTCAAGGCGGATGTCGCCGAGGCGGTCGTCGAGCTGCTCGAGCCGATCCAGTCGCGCTACGAGGAGCTGCGCGGCGACCCGGCCGAGCTGCGCGCGGCTGCTCGCCGCTCGGCGCCGAGAAGGCCGCGCGCCGCCTCGGCGCCGACGCTCGAGGCGATGTACGAGCGGATGGGCTTCGTCCGGCTCGTCGCTAAGACAGCCGCGGGCCTGCGACCTCCGCGTCGCGCGGTCAGCTCGCCGCCACTCGCCCGGCGCTCGAGCCCTTCGACAGGCCGAGCCCCGCGTAGCGGCGTGCGGCTGCGGAGCCAGACGGACCGGGTGACCGACCGCGTCGAGCATCCGCTTCACCTGGTGCTTGCGGCCCTCGTGGAGGACGAGCTCGACGCGCGCGCGGCGGAGGCGGCGGGCCCGGGCCGGCGCGGTGCGGCCGTCGTCGAGCTCGACGCCCTCCGCCGAGCGCCGCCAGCGCCTCGTCGGACGGGTCGCCCTCGACCTCGGCCTCGTAGACCTTCTCGACCTCGTAGCGCGGGTGGGCGAGCCGGTGGGCGAGCGCGCCGTCGTTCGTGAGCAGCAGCACGCCGGTCGTGTCGGCGTCGAGGCGGCCGACCGGGACGACCCGGGCCGGGTGCTCGACGAGGTCGACCACGGTCGGGCGGCCCTGCGGGTCGCGCGCGGTCGTGACGACGCCGGCCGGCTTGTGGAGGAGGACGTAGGCGAGCTTCTGCCGCTCGACCGGCTCGCCGTCGACCTCGACCCGGTCGCGCGACTCGACGAAGGTGTTCAGCTGGCCGGGCTCGCCGTTGACGGTGACCCGGCCCGCCTTGATCAGCTCGTCGGCGCCGCGGCGCGAGGCGATCCCGGCGCGGGCGAGGTAGGCGTTGAGTCGCATCCTGCATCTATCTTCACGGCGTGAAGACGTCTGCTGCTCGATCGTGCTCGCCGTCGCAGCCTCCGCGGGCGGAGCCGGCGCCGCGCCGCCGGTCGCGCTGATCGCGTTCCGGACACGATCGCCCGTGCCATTTCAACGAGTGCGGCCGCTCGGAGATCGCAACGATCCGCCCTGACGGCACCGGCCTTCGCGTCCTCACGCACAACCGCTTCGACGAGTACTCGCCGGCCTGGTCGCCCGACCGCCGCTTCATCGCGTTCGCCCGGATCCTGCCCGGCGGGGACGCGGATCTACGTGATGCGCGCCGAACGGCACCGGCCTGCGCTTGCTGGCTTCCTCACGGCCGGGCGACACGACGCCTTCGTGGTCTCCGGATGGGCGACGGCTCGTCGTCCGTGGCTTCGGGCTCGCCCGCAGCTTCGACCTGTACGCGATCGCCGTGACCGGAACGGCCCGCACCCGGCTGCTCGCGACGCGCGCCAACGAGCTCTACCCGAGCTGGTCGCGCGACGGTCGTACGATCGCCTACCAGAGCGACCGCAGCGGCGGGAATCCAGATCTGGACGCTGACGCTGAGCAGCCGGCGCCAGCGCCAGCTCACGCGCGGCGTCGCCGAGCCAGATGCCGGACTTCTCGCCGAGCGGCCGCCAGCTCGCTTTCGTCCGCCGGGGCGGGATCTGGGTGATGGGCTCGGACGGCGGCAGCGCCCGCCCGATCGCGGAGCGGGCTTCCTGCGAGCGCCGAGTCGCCGAGCTGGTCTCCGAACGGCCGGCAGCTCGCGTTCTCACGGAACTACCAGGTGCTCGTGATGAACGCGACCGGCGGTGGACGCCGCTACGTGACACACGCGGTGGCCGGCGTGACGAACGGGCAGCCCGGCTGGTAGAGCGGGCGGCGCGGGCCACAGGTCCCATCCCTAACCCCCACCCACCCACGGGGCTGAGAACGGTAGCGCCTTGCGGCGCACCGGAGTGTGCCGAATCTGTGCCGAAAGCTAGGCGGGGCGCTTCTCGGCGACCTCTTCGAGCCGCTCGCGGATCGCCTCGACGTCGTCTCCGAGATCGTCGAGCCGCGGCAGCTCCGCGAGCGACTCGAGCCCGAAGACGCGCTCGAAGAGCGGCGTCGTCGCGGTAGCGGACGGCGCCGCCGGGGCCGTCTCGCGGCCGGCCTCGGCGACCAGCCCGCGCTCGACGAGCCCGGCGACGCGCCGAGTCGGCGGTGACGCCGCGGATGCGCGCGATCTCCGGACGCGTGCAGGGGCCGAGGTAGGCGACGATCGCGAGCGTCTCGAGCGCCGCCTGCGAGAGCCCGCGCTCGACGGGCCGCTCGAACAGGCGCGCGCAGGCCTCGGCCGCGTCGCGCGAGGCGCGGAAGGCGTAGCCGCCGGCGACGTGCTCGAGCACGATGCCGCTCGGCCCTTCGCGGTAGCGCTCGGCGAGCAGCTCGAGCGCCTCCTCGACCCGCTCGGCGTCGTCGTCCGCGGCCTCCGCGAGCTCCTCGATCGAGAGCGGCTGCGAGGCGACGACGAGCAGCGCCTCGATCGTGCGGGCGAGCTCGTCGACGGGACTGGGTGAGATCAGGCGGAGTGGGCGGTCCACGCGGTGGTCCTTTCGTCGTCGCTGCGGAATCCTCGGCGCGGGCAATCCTGATCGGCGCGAACGGGGCGGCCTGGCGCGAGCGAGATCTCGCCCGCCTTGCGCGAGCTCGAGCAGCGCGAGGAACGCGACGGCGATCTCGACGCGCGAGAGCCCGGCGACCTCGTCGTCGAAGTCGAACCGGCGCCGCCGCCGCAGCAGCGGCGCGGCACCGCTCGAGGAACTGCGAGACCGGCGGGAAGCGGAGCGCCATGTGCGGTCGAGAGCCGGCGGCGGCTCGACGGCGAGCGCGCGCAACGCGTCGGCGAGCTGCAGCGGCTCCTGCGGCGCGAGCCGGCGCTCGGGCCGCGGCGCGAGCGGCGCCGGGCCGAGCCGGAAGAAGCGGTCGCGCTCGGCCTCGAGCCGCTCGGCGAGCCACGCGGCCGCCTCCTTCGCGCGGCGGTACTCGGCGAGGCGGCGCGCGAGCTCCTCGGCCGCCTCCTCGGGCTCGAGCTCGGCGAGCTCGGCGTCCTCGTCGGGGAAGAGCCCGCGCGCCTTGAGCTCGAGCAGCGCCGAGATGAGGACGAGGAACTCGCCGCAGGCGTCGAGATCGAGCTCGTCGCGCTCGGCGAGGCGCTCGACGAACGCGATCACGATCTCGGCGAGGTCGACCTCGCGCGAGGTCGAGCTCCTCCTGGAGGACGAGCGTCAGGAGGAGGTCGAACGGGCCCTCGAAGGCGTCGAGGTCGAGCTCGAGCTCCCGCACGCATGCCATCGCGCGCACGCTAGCGCCTGCTACCGGACGCGTCCCTTGGGGACCGCCATCGCCGGCTGCTTCGGGCCGGCGCGGCGCCGTCGGCGGCCGGCCGGCCGCGCAGGAACTGCCACCAGACGAAGAACGCCGTCGAGCCGACGAACAGGACGAGCGAGACCCAGGCGTTGATCCGCAGCCCGAGCGAAGTGGTGCGACGGGTCGATCCGGAGGAGCTCCTCGAAGAAGCGGCCGAAGCAGTAGTAGCGAGACGTAGAGCGGCGAAGAGCGCCGGGCGGCCTGATCTTGAAGCGCCGGTCGAGCCGAGCAGCAGCACCGCGACGCCGGCGAAGTCCCAGATCAGCTCGTAGAGGAACGTCGGGTGGAAGGTCGCGTCGCTCTACGTACGCCGAGGCGGCCGGTGGACGCCGTCGATCTTCGAGGCCCCACGGGCAGCGTCGGTCGGCTTGCCGAAGAGCTCCTGGTTCCACCAGTTGCCGATCCGGCCGATCCCCTGCGCGAGCAGGAGGCCCGGCGCGACGGCGTCCATCGACACGCCGTGACGCTCGACGCCGGCGCGGCGGACGACGATCACGCCGACGACGACGCCGAGCAGGATCCCGCCCCAGACGCCGAGGCCGCCGTGCCAGACCTCGAACGGGCCCCACCACTCGGTTCGGCACCTCGTTCCAGGACGTGATGTCGTGGTAGAGGCGCGCGCCGACGATCCCCGAAGGCGACGCCCCAGACGGTGCACGCGGAAGACGAGGTCGCAGTCGCCGCCGCGCGCGCCCAGCGGCGCCGGTCAGCCAGACGCACGCAGGATCGCGACGAGCAGCGTCAGCCCGTACAGGTGGATCGTGAGCGGGCCCGCGTGGACGACGCCGCTCGACGGGCGAGGGATGAAGGCGAGCACCGGCGCTGATTCTGCCGGTATGAGCGCTCGCGTGCCTACTGAACCCGTTCCAGAATGACGGCTCGCCGACGGCACAGCGCTTCGTTCTGGGACGGGTTCGCTAGAGGAGGATCCGCAGCGCGAGCTCCGGCGAGCAGCCGGCGCCGACCAGCTCGATCGCACGGTGCAGGTCGACGTCGTGGCGCACCGCGAGCAGCGCGGCGGACACGGTGTCGTATCCGACCCGCTCGAGCGCCTCGGCGCGCCAGCGCTCGACCGCTCTCAGCTCCGTGATCTCGGTCGGTCTCTAGCTCGGTGCCGCGGCCATCTCAGTCCTTTCGTCCTGTTCGACACCGATACATTTCGGTCAAACGCCGGAGCCTGCGTGTCCCCATACCGGGCGGATCCGCTTACGGCATTCAGTCAGGCGAGCGCCGACTCGCCGAGCAGCGCCTTCACCTCGGCGAAGAAGTCGGGATCCGGCTGGACGCGGAACCCGGGCCCGAGCCGGAGCGCGCGCGCGCCCGTGCGAGGTCACGAGTCGACGAGGACCGGCGCCTCGCCCGGGAAAGTCGCGCAGCAGCGACGGCGAGCTCGCCGATCAGCCCGGCCCGCGCCTTCGTCGCGTCGATCCGGAGGCGCACCTCGCGCGCTCGGACGACCGCCTCGAACGCCGGAGATCTCCTCGCGATCAGCTTCGTCTCGCCCTCCTTGTGGTCGACGCGGCCCTTGACGACGAGGATCCGGTCGGTCGACGCAGAGCTCGCGCGCCGGCGCGTAGGCGGCGGCGAAGACGACGCACTCGACGCCGCCGGTGACGTCGTCGAGGCGCAGGAAGACCATCTGCTCGCCGCGCTTGGTCGTCAGCTGCTTGACCTCGCTGACGATCCCGCCGACGCGACGATCTCGCCGTCGCGGCGGCGCTCGAGCTCGGCGATCGCGCGTCGGTCTTGCGCCGCAGCTGGTCGCGCAGCGCGAGCAGCGGGTGCTCGGAGACGTAGAGGCCGAGCGTCTCCTTCTCGAGCCGCAGCAGCTCGGGCTTCTCGAACTCGCCGGACGGGAATCGGCGGGTGCTGCCGGCTTCGCGCCGCTCGGCTCGTCGACGCCGTCGAAGATCGAGCCCTGGCCCGGCGAGCCGGTCCTGGCCTGCGCTTCTGCCCGTAGGCGAGCGCCTGCTCGAGCGACGGCGAGCATCCCCTTGCGCGAGCGCCCGTCGAGTCGAAGCCGCCGCACTTGACGAGCGACTCGAGCGCGCGCTTGTTGACGACCGGCGGGTCGACGCGCTCGGTGAAGTCCCAGATCGAGTCGAACGGGCCGCCCTCCTCGCGCGCGCGGACGATCGCTGCGCGGCCGAGCTCGCCGACGTTCTTCACGGCGTTGAGGCCGAAGCGGATCTTGCCGTCGACGACGGCGAAGTCGGTCTGCGACTCGTTCACGTCGGGCGGCAGCACCTCGATCCCGAGCTCGTCGCAGGCGTTGACGTAGAACGGCACGCGGTCCTTCGTGTTCATCACGGAGGAGATCAGCGCCGCCATGTACTCGCACGGGTGGTTGCGCGCGCAGCCAGGCGGTGCGGTAGGCGATCAGCGCGTAGCAGGCGGCGTGCGCCTTGTTGAACGAGTAGTCCTGCGCCTTCTCCATGTCCTTCCAGAGCTGCTGGGCGACGGACGGGGTGACGCCGTTCTGCGGCGCAGCCCTCGAGGAACTTGTCCTTGAGCGACGCCATCAGCGCGTGGATCTTCTTGCCGATCGCCTTGCGCAGCGTCTCGGCCTCGGCGGGCGAGAAGCCGGCGATCTGCTTGGCGATCTCCATGTACTGCTCCTGGTAGATGCAGATCCCGTACGTGTCGGAGGTGATCGGCTTCAGCCGCGGGTCGAGGTAGGTGACCGGCTCCTGGCCGTTCTTGCGGCGCGCGTAGACCGGGATGTACTCCATCGGGCCCGGCCGGTAGAGGGCGACGAGCGCGATCAGGTCCTCGAACTCGGTCGGCTTCACCTGCCGCAGCGCGTCGCGCATGCCCGACGACTCGAACTGGAAGACGCCGGTCGCCTCGCCGCGCTGCGAGCATCTCGTAGGTCTTGCGGTCGTCGAGCGGGATCGTCGCGATGTCGAGCCCGCCGACGAGCTCGACCGCCTCGTCGATCACGTCGAGGTTGCGCAGGCCGAGGAAGTCCATCTTCAGCAGGCCGAGCGCCGACGGTGCCCATCGCGAACTGCGTGACGACCTCCTGGTCGGCGCCCTTCTGCTGGAGCGGGACGATCTCGGTGAGCGGCTGGGCGCCGATCACGACGCCGGCGGCGTGGATCGAGTCCTGGCGCGACGAGCCCCTCGAGCGGGCGCGCGAGGTCGACGATCTCCTTCGCGACGGGATCGGTGTCGTCGGCCTGGCGCAGCTCCGCGCCGGGCTTCAGGCACTCCTCGAGCGTCTGGCCCGGGCCCTTCCGGGATCAGCTTCGCGATCTTGTCGACCGAGCCGTACGGGATCTCGAGCACGCGCCCGGCGTCGCGGACGGCGGCGCGGGCGGCCATCGTCGAGAAGGTGATGATCTGGGCGACGCGGTCGCGGCCGTACTTCTCGGTGACGTAGTTGATCACGCGCTCGCGGCCGGCCACGGCGAAGTCGATGTCCATGTCGGGCATGTCCTTGCGGCCCGGGTTGAGGAAGCGCTCGAACAGCAGGCCGTAGCGGATCGGGTCGATGTCGGTGATCTCGAGGCAGTAGGCGACGAGCGAGCCCGCGGCCGAGCCGCGGCCCGGGCCCGACGCTGATGCCGTTCTGCTTCGCGAAGTGGATGAAGTCCCAGACGATCAGGAAGTAGTCGGCGAACCCCATCTCGCTGATCGTCTTCAGCTCGAAGCGGAGCCGTTCGCTGGAGCTCGGGGGTGACCGTGCCGTAGCGGCGCTCGAGCCCCTTCTCGCAGAGCTCGACGAGGTAGTCGAACGCGTCGCGGCCGTCGGGGTCGGGAACTTCGGCAGCAGGATCCGGCCGAGCTCGATCTCGACGTTGCAGCGCTCGGCGATCTCGAGCGTGCGCGCGCAGCGCGTCCTCGTGGCCCGGGAAGTCGAGGGCCATCTCCTCGGGCGTCTTGAAGTAGAAGTGGTCGGTGTCGAACCTCCAGTGGTTCGGGTTCTTGAGCGAGTCGCCGGACTGGATGCAGAGCAGCGCCTCGTGTGCGCGCGCGTCGTCGTGCCGGAGGTAGTGGACGTCGCCGGTCGCGACGCGTCGGCAGCCCCGACGTCGCGGCGAGCGCGACGAGCTGCGGGACGAGCCGCTGCTGCACCTCGAGGTGCGCGTTCTGGAGCTCGACGTAGGTCGAGTCGCGGCCGAAGATCTGCGCGAGCCGGTCGAGCTCGGCCGCCGCGTCGGCGGGGCGGCTCTCCTCGAGCGCCTTGCAGACGCGCCCGGAGAGGCAGCCCGAGAGCGCGATCAGCCCGGTGGCGTGACTCGAGCAGCTCCCAGTCGACGCGCGGCTTGTAGTAGTAGCCCTCGAGGTAGCCGAGCGACGAGAGCTTGATCAGGTTCGCGTAGCCCTCGTTCGACTCGGCGAGGAGGGTCAGGTGCGCGTAGCCCTTCTTCTGCGCGCGGCGGTCGTCGGCGACGTAGACCTCGCAGCCGACGATCGGCTTGACGCCCTGTTCGCGGGCCGCCTTGTAGAGCTCGACCGCGCCCGCGAGCGAGCCGTGGTCGGTGAGCGCGACCGCCGGCATCTCGAGCTCCGCCGCCCTCGCCGCCAGCGCCGGGATCCGGCAGGCCCCGTCGAGGATCGAGTACTCGGAGTGGACGTGAAGGTGGACGAAGGAGGCTTCTGCCATCGGCTCGGCCATCATACGACCGGCTCAGGACCGCACCGAGGAGCCGTCCGAGCAACCACCTCACCGGGGCTCGTCCTCCCCTCGCAGGACGCGGATCAGCTCGGACGCCTCCGCCTTCGACTCCGGCCAGCGCTCGCCGTAGCGCTCGCAGAGGCCGTGCGCGATCGCGTAGATCTGCTTCACGCTCGGCGGCGCGGTAGGCGACGGGCGGGGTGTGGCTCGCGGCTCTCGCACGTCTCCAGTCCAGCAGGGAAACGCGCACGTGTCTGTGCCGGGACTGTGCCGACTTTCGTCTTAACGCGGGCGCAATCAACCGCTAACGCAAATCAACAGCCTCGGCGTCGGTTCCGTCGTTTCAGTGGGCATAGGCATCCACTCTCGAAAGGCAGGTCAGATGTCCACGTACACCGTTCACCAACCGTCTCGCTCCGATGTCGAGGCCGACCGGGTCTCCGAGTGGCGCTACCAGCAGTTCCTCGCGCTCGGCTTCGACGGAGAGCAGGCGTGGGCGCTGGCCGGCTCCGACGCCGACCTCCACGCAAGCCGCACCCTGATCGGCGTCGGCTGCTCGCATCACCTGGCGATGCGCATCCTCACCTAGACATCACTACTCTCGATCGATGCTCAGGACCGGCCTGGTGCTCGGCGTCGTGCTGCTCGCCGCCGGCTGCGGCGGCGGAGGCAAGTCCGCCGCACGCCAGCCCTCCCTCTACGGCTACGACCGTACGGCGCCGCTCGGGTTCCGTGACCGCGGCACGGTGAACCACGGCTACCCGATCCAGGTTCGCGACGTCTCCTACGCGAGCCCGCGCGGGGGCCGCGTCACGGCCTACCTCGTCGTCCCGCCGGGAAAGGGCCCGTTCCCGGCCGTGCTCTACCTCCACGGCTCGGGCGAGGACAGGACGAGGCTCGTCGTCCCGGCCGCCTGGCTCGCCGCCCGCGGCGCGATCGGGCTCGCGATCGACTCCGCCTTCGTGCACGCCTCCGGGCCCGAGCCCACCGATCCCGTGAAGCGGCTCGAGCGCGAGCGCGACCTGACCGCCCAGACCGTGGTCGACCTCCGGCGGGGGATCGACGTGCTCGCTTCGCTCCCCCAGGTCGACGCCGGGCGAATCGGGTTCGTCGGCTACAGCGGCGGCGCGAAGATCGGCGCGATCCTCGCGGGCGTCGAGCCGCGCATCCATGCCTTCGACCTGATGTCGGGCGGGGCGGCCCGGGTCTCGACCTTCGTCGCGGCGGCTCCCCCGAGCCTGCGCGCGCCGGTTCGGCGCGTGCTCGGCGAGGTCGACCCGCTCCGCTACGTCGGCCGTGCGCGGCCCGCGGCGCTCTTCTTCCAGGACGGGCTCGACGACACGGTCGTCCCCCACGCGCAACTCGTCGCCCTCGCCGCCGCCGGGAGCCGGCCGAAGAGCGTCAGCTGGTACCGCGCCGACCACGCGCTCGACGCGCAGGCCTTCCGCGACCAGCTCACGTGGCTCAGCCGCGAGCTCGGGATCAACGGGCCCGCCGTGCCGGGAGCGGCGACCGGGCCATGAGCTCCGGTACGGTGAGGAGATGACCAGGGCCTTGCTGATCCTCGTCGCGGCCCTCGTGACGGCTTCCGCCGCCGGCGCCGGCTCGGCCCCGTCGAGCCCCCTGACGGGAAAGGTCTGGGTGGCCACGACCGTGCTCGGGAAGGCGCCGCTGACGGGAACCCAGCTCACGGCCGAGTTCACGGCCGCCGGAAACCTGACCGGATCAGCGGGCTGCAACCGCTTCGGCGGCACGTTCACCACGTTCGGCAAGAGCCTCCGGGTCTCGGCGCTCTCCACGACCCAGATGGCATGCCCGCCCAAGATCATGGCCCAGGAGACGGCGTACCTGAAGGCGCTGGCCGGATCGCGCAGCTACGCCGTCAGCGGCGCCAGGCTCACGCTCCGAAACGCCGCCGGCCGGGCCGTCCTCACCTACACGGTGGAGTCCCAGGCGCTCGCGGGAACCTCCTGGAACGTGACGGCCTACAACAACGGCAAGCAGGGAGTCGAAAGCGTCGCCGCCGGCTCGAAGCTCACCGCGCTCTTCGGCAAGGACGGCAACCTGACGGGATTCGCCGGCTGCAACAACTACGACGCGCCCTACAAGGCGACGCCGCCGAAGCTCTCGATCGGCACCGTCGCCTCGACACGCAAGGAGTGCGCTACGCCAAAGGGCGTAATGACGCAGGAGCTCGAGTACCTCACCGCCTTGCACACGGCCGCGACGTACAGGATCGAGGGCTCGAGGCTCGAGCTCCGCACCGCCTCGGGCGCGCTCGCCGCAGAGCTCCAGCGGCGCTAGCGGCGACTCGCCCTAGAGCGCCCCGTACTTCTTCGGCTGGGCCCGCTTCTCGCTGCGGCGCTGCTTGAGCGTCATCTGCGGAGCCTTCTTCGCCAGCTTCTTCGGCTTCTCGGAACCTTTCATGGTCACCTCCTTCAGTAGCGGCGCGCAGGCAGACGCTCGATGCTCGTCTTGCCCTGCTCGTCGACCTTCGCGAGCTCACGCTTCTCCGGCAGGCGCGGCCCGACCCAGAACCAGCTCTTGCGGCTGCGGGCGATGAGCCTCGCCTCGGTGTCGGTCTGCGACTCGACCCAGTAGCCCTGCCGCTCCTTGCTCTCGATCAGCTCGGCCAGCGCATCGCGGCGCTGCTCGAGACCGAGCCCGACAGGACCGGCCGGCGCGACGTCGATCGCCTGTGCGCCCATCCCGCCCACCTGGCGCTCGAACACGACCGGCTCGCCCGGAACGAGCTGCAGGCCCGCGCCGCTGATGCTGCCCCTGTGGACCCAGAGCGTCTCGCCGTCCTCGCCGAGGATGTAGCCGTGGCCGCCGGCCTCGTCGAACGATTTGATGGTCCCACGCGCCTCGGCCATGACGGCCTCCCGGTCGGGTCGGCCTCGCCGGCAAGTGGATTCGCGTCACTGACGCGCCTATCACTCGGCAAAGCGCAGGACCGGAATGCTACCAGCAGCCCCGGGACGGCTATTCTGGGCGGACGTGACCGACGAGACACAGGTCGACGAGCTCCTGCTCGCGACACGCGAGCGCCTCGCGTTCGGCTGGACGCAGGGGACGACGCTCCAGACGCTCGAGGGCGAGCCGACCTCTGACCCGGCCGAGGCAGCCCGGTTCTGCGTCCTCGGCGCCTTCGCCCACGCCTCGCACGCGCTCCACGCCGACGCCTACACCTACCACTCGGCGATGCAGCGGCTCTGCGAGACGATCGACCCGGCGGCCACCCGCGCGGCGCCGCTCGTCTTCATCCCCGTCTGGAACGACGCGGAGGAGCGGACGCAGGACGACGTCCTCGCCGCGTTCGACGCCGCGCTCTCGCGGCCCAGGGCCGCGGCGAGCGCTCAGCTCGCCTGAGCCATCCCCAGGATCTGATCCCGGGAGTAGTTGCCGACCATGTCCGGATGGTCGGACTCGATGTGCTCCTCGACGTTGGCGACAAGCTGGTCGTCGGTCTCGCCTTCGACGTCCTGGCCACACGGGCAGTGAACTACGGGCATGACGGCCTCCCTCGATTGCTGATACTCCCGAGGGTACGCCCGTGAGCGCCTGGACACCAACTCCCGATTCGTACTGGGTCGAGCCGGGCCGGCTCCTCGCCGGCGCCTACCCGCGCGAACTCGCGCCGTTCCGCGACGCGGGGATCACGGCCTTCGTCGACCTGACCGAAGGCGAGTACGCGATCCCGGACCGCACCTGTCCGAGCCCGGCGACGATGACCCGGATCCTCGACCGGCTCGACGAGCTGCTCGCCGCCGGCGAGGTCGTCTACGTCCACTGCCTCGCGGGGATCGGGCGGACCGGCACCGTCGTCGGCTGCTACCTCGTTCGCCACGGGACGAGCGGGCAGGACGCGCTCGACACCGTCGAACGGCTCCGAGGGGCGCCGCCCGAGACACCGGAGCAGCTGCGGCTCGTCCTCGACTGGAGCTAGATGGTTGATGCCATGCCCGGGTGCGTCTGGGGATGGCTCAGACCAAGCAGGGCGTTCGGATCGACCGCAGGCCAGGCCGGCTGGGCCTGGACAAGGGCGAGCCGGACGATCCTGCGCCGTGTCTGGGCCACCAGCCAGACGCGGGCAGGCGTGGCGTCAACCATCTAAATCGAGTCGAGAACCGGCCAGGCGGCGGGCTTCGTCGCGAACCAGTCGTAGAGGCTCCAGCCCACGAGCCGGCCGTCGTCGTGGACCACCTGCGCGAACGCCTCCACCTCGGCCAGCCTCGCGTGGTCCGTCGTCCCGCCGATCAGGTGGATCGGCAGCCGGGGATCGCCGGTGGCCTCGCGCAGGATCGCGAGCGACCACGCGAGGTAGCCGTACGTCGCGTTCGACCCCTCAAGGTGGAACGTCCAGTACACCATCGGCAGGAACACGTCGTAGATCCCGGCGAGCTGCGCGTACGGGAAGCCGGGCCAGTACTTCGACGCCTGCTCCATCCCGCGCGGGGCCGGGATGATCGCGCCGAGCGCGTACCCCGGGCCGACGGCGGCGCGCAGCTGCCGCGACAGCGAGAGCACGCGCCGGGTGCGGAGCGCCGGAGACTTGACCGCCGACGACTCGATGTCGAGTGCGAAGCCGTCGAACCGGCCGCCGGCCGGCGTCTGGAACCGGACCGCGGCGAGCGAGCGGCGCAGGTCGACGGCAGGCGTGCGGAGGCCGGGCAGGTACCAGGCGACCACGCGCATCCCTCTCGCGTGGAGCTGGTCGACGAAGATCCCGAGCTCGACCGGGTTCACGACGTCCTCCGTCTGCGAGTAGTTGCCGGTCTGCACGTAGACCGTCTTGACGCCGCGAGCTGCGATCTCCGCGGCGACGGTGTCCGGGCTCGAGTAGGCCTGCGCGCCGAAGATCGAGACCCAGGTCCCGAGCCCGCGGTAGGCGGCGATCGACGGCGCCGCGCGGGCGAGCCCGGGAAGCGCGAGGAGGACGAGCGCCGCAGAGAACGCCGTGAGGAGCGCGCGCACTATTCGACCGGGTAGGCCATCAGGATCGCGTCGGCGTACTGCCCGTCGCCCCGCCGGTAGTGCTGCTTCCGGTACCCCTCGCGCTCGAAGCCGAACTGCTCGTACAGCTTGATCCCGGGCTCGTTCCACGGGAAGACGTGGAGCTCGAGCTTCGTCACGCCGGCCTCGCGCGCCCAGCCGACGGCCGCCTCGAGCAGCGCGCGGCCGATCCCCTGACGCCGGTAGGAGGCGGAGACCATCAGCCCGAGGTCGGCGACGTGGTGGCTCGCGGGATGCTGGTCCCGCGCGAGCGAGATGCGGCCCACGAGCTGGCCGTCCTCGTCGTCCTCGGCGACGAAGACCGCCGCGTGCGGGTAGCGGCGGATCGCGCGGAGGTAGCGGCGCTCCTCGGCCGCGCCGCGCCAGCCGTCGACCGAGATCAGCCAGCCCTCCGGCTCGGAGCCGACGGCGCGCCCGAGCCGGACGAGCGCGTCGGCGTCCGCGGGCTCCGCCTGCCGCACGATCACCGTCATTCGACCACGATCCCCGCGCCGCCCCGTCTCGCGTCGCCGGCCGCGTGCAGGCTCCCGTCGGGCCGCACCTCGACCGCCGCGGCACCGCCGAAGAAGAGGTTGCGCCGCCGCCAGCGGACGAGATCCCAGCCCATCGCCTCGAGCCGGTCGAGCTCGGCCGCGTCCTGGCCGCCCTCGCAGTGGAGCTCGCCGCCTTCGAGGTGGACACGCGGCCGCTCGATCGCCTCCTCGACCCCGAGGCCGTGGCCGATCACGTTCACGACGACCTGCATCACCGCGCCGCGAAGCCGCAGCGAGCCTGCGCTCCCGGCCACGAGCCGAGTCCGGCCATCCTCCTCGGTGACGAGCGAGGGCGACATCGCGCTCGACTGGCGCGCGCCCACCGGCACCGGGCGCGCGACGTGGAACTCGCCGAGCATGTTGTTGAGGAAGACCCCCGTACCCGGCGCGATCACGCCCGAGCCGGAGCCGGTGGAGACGGTCATCGCGGCCGCGTTCCCGGCCGCATCGACGACGGAGATGTGCGTCGTGCCGGCCGTGACGGTGGGGCCGGCCGGCGGCGGCGAGCTGCTGCTCGCGCATCGCGGTCGCGAGCGCGTCGAGCGCCTCCGCGGAGCCCGGCCCGCCCGCGGGCAGCCGGTCGAGGACGCCGAGCCCGAGTGCGATCAGCGTCCCGCCGGACGACGGCGGCGGGTTCGAGAGGAACTCGTGGCCCGCGTACGGCGAGCGCACCGGGCGCCGCCGGATCACGCGGTAGGCGGCGAGGTCGTCCTCGGTGAGGGTGCCGCCGCCCTCGCGCACGACCCGGACGAGCGCGCGCCCGAGCTCGCCGCCGTAGACCGCCGCAGCGCCCTCCGCCGCGATCAGGTCGAGCGAGGCCGCGAGGTCGGGCAGGCGCAGCGTGTCGTCCGGCGACGAGCCGCTCGCCGCCGTTGCCGTAGATCCGGCGTCCCTCGTACGAGTGACGAAGGATCAGGTCGAGGATCGCGTGCAGGTAGGCCTGCGGCCGGGTCAGCTCGAAGCCGCGTCGCGCCAGCTCGGCGGCGGGCGCGACGAGCTCGGCCCACGGCAGCGTCCCGAAGGAGCGGTGCGCGAGCTCGAGCCCGAGCGTCGTCCCGGGCACGGCGACCGAGGCCGGGCCGATCTTGAACACCTGGTGCGAGCCGCCCGAGAAGTCGATGTCCACCTCGTCCATCTCGGCTCCGGGCGCGCACACGCGAGGCCGCGCCCGGGCATCGCGGTGAAGAAGTCGAGCACGCGGGTCGAGCGGTCGCGCTCACGGTGGATCAGCATGAAGCCGCCGCCGCCGGCCCCGGTGAGCGGGCTCTCGGCGACCCACGAGGCGAACCCCGCGGCGATGCAGGCGTCGACGGCGTTGCCGCCCTCGGCGAGCACCTGCGCGCCCACCTCGGCGGTCAGCGGATGCCCTGCTGCGATCGCACCTCTCATGCCGGAGAGCGTAAACGCCGAGGAATGGAGGGTGTGGGAAGCGCTAACCAGCGGACTCAGCTACCGTCGAACTGAGCACGTGAACACATCGCCCCTCGATCTCCTCGCACATGTCGGCAGACGGACGATCGTCGTGGCCGGTGCGCTCACCGTCGCGCTCATCCTCGTCGCCACGCTTCCCGGGCTGCTCGGCCCGGACGTCACGGCCGCGCTCCACCAGCTCGAGGAGGCGCAGCCGATCTGGCTCTGGGCCGCTGCGCTCGGCTTCGTCGGCTCGCTCGCGGGCTCGTCGCTCGCATGGCGCACGGCGCTCGCGGCGATCGGCGGCCAGTCCGGCCCGATCGACGCAGGCGCGCGCTACGGGGTCGGCTCGCTCGTCAACTCGGTCGCGCCCGCGCGGCTCGGCGACGTCGTGCGCGTCGGGCTGTTCTCGCGGACGCTCCCCGGCGACGACCGCGTGCTGCGGACGAGCGGCGCGTTCGCTGCGATCGGCGCCGCGCGGGCACTCGTCCTCGCCGCGATGCTCATCGTCGGCTTCTCGCTCGGCGCCCTCCCGCTCTGGCCCGTGGCGGCGCTCGTCGGGCTCGGCGGTCTCGCCGTCGCGCTCGCGTTCCTCACGCGCCGCCGGACGCCCCACTCGCACGTCGCCCACCTGCTCGACGCCTTTCGCGCGCTCGGGCGCGAGCCTCGGCGCGGAGCCCGGATCGTGGGCTGGGTCGCGCTCGCCACGCTGTCCCGCCTCGCCGCCGCCGGCGCGATCGCGACCGCGCTCGGCGTCCACTCCCCCGTGCTGGCCGCGCTGCTGATCGTCCCCGTGATCGACCTCGCCGGCACGATGCCGCTCACGCCCGGGAACATCGGCGTCACGAGCGGCGCCGTCGCGATGGCGCTCCAGGCCCACGGAGTCGCGCTGCCGGACGCGCTCGGTGCCGGGATCGCACTTCACGCCGTCGAGACCGCGGCCGGGCTCGTGTTCGGGCTCACCGGTGCATTGCTGCTCGCGCGGTTCCCGAGCCCGGGCTCGCGCCGCATCGCGATCGCCTCGGCCGGCGGGCTCGCCGCGGCCGCGCTGGCGGCCGGGATCGCGGCCACCGTCGTGATCCCGCTCGTCTAGAGAGGTTCTACCGACGCGGAGGTGCCGCCCGAGCCACTAGGCTAGAGGGCGATGTACCGCGCCGGTGCCCTTGCACGGGAAGCCGTAGCCTCGGCGCTCGCGGCCGCATCGGTCGCGGCGCTGCTCGCCTGGTACGGCCCGCCCGGCTCCGACTTCGCCGCCCACGCCTATCAGCGGGCGGTCTTCCTCCAGCACGGGTTCTCGCTCTGGAACAACTTCTGGTACGCCGGGCGCTACAGCTTCGTCACCTACAGCCTCCTCTACTACCCGCTCGCCGGGCTGCTCGGGATCCGCCTGCTCGCGGTGGCGACGATCGCGACCGCGGCGCTCGCCTTCGCGGTCGTGCTGGGACGCGAGTGGGGGCCGACGGCGCGCTGGTCGAGCCGGACCTTCGCCGTCGTCTGGGCCGGGATCGTGCTCTCCGCGGCGTTCCCGTTCGCGCTCGGGATCGCCCTCGCACTGCTCGCGCTGTGGGCGCTGCAGGCGCGACGGCTCTGGCGCTTCGCGCTCCTCTGCGCACTCACGCTCGGCGGCCAGCCCGCTCGCCTTCCTCCTGCTCGTGCTGTTGCTCGGCGGGGTCGCGCTCGGCCGCCGCGTCGAGCCGAGCCGGCTCGTGAGGCCCGGGCTCGCGGTCGTGGCGATCGGAGGGTTCGAGGTCGTGCTCTGGCGGCTCTTTCCCGGCGGCGGGCGCTTCCCGTTCTCGTTCGCCGAGCTCGCGGCCGCGGTCACCTTCTGCCTGATCGGCGCCGCCGTGACGTGGCGCGTCGAGCGGGCACGGATCCTCCGCGCGATCTTCCTCGTCTACCTCGTCGCGTGCGTGGTCGCCTATCTCGTGCCCTCGGCGATCGGAGAGAACATCGCGCGGCTGCGCTTCGCGGCGATTCCGGTCGCCGTGCTCGCGCTCTCGCTGCGGGAGTGGCGGCCGCGGTTCGTCGCCGTCGTGTGCCTGGCGCTCGCGGTCGCGTGGAACGTGACCCCGCTCGCGGCGAGCTACGCGAAGGGGAGCGCAGATCCCGCCTCGACCGCGGCGTACTGGGCGCCGGCGGTGCGGTACCTCGAGCAGAACCTGACTCCGTCGTACCGGGTCGAGGTCGTCGACACGACGGGTCACTGGGGCGCGGTGTACCTGCCGAAGGCCGGAATCCCGCTCGCGCGGGGCTGGTTCCGGCAGGACGACTTCCCCGAGAACCAGCTCCTCTACAGCGCGCTCGGCCCGCGCGCCTACACGCGCTGGCTCCGCTCGCTCGGCGTCCGCTACGTCGTCCTCACGAGCGCGCCGGTGGACTACTCCGCTCGCGGCGAGGACGCGGTCGTCCGAAGCGGCCAGACGCCGTTGCGGGCCGTGTTCGCGACCTCCGACCTGACGGTGTATGAGCTCGGGGGCGCACGGCCGATCGTGACCGGGCCGGGCGCCGCGCGCGTGCTGCGGCTGACGCAGGCGCACGTCCTGCTGCAGCTCGGCAGGCCTGGCACCTACCGCGTCGCGATCCGCTACTCGCCCTACTGGAAGGCGTCGTCCGGCTGCGTCGCGAACGGCGCCGACGGGATGATGAGGCTCGTCGCGCCCCGGGCAGGGACGGTCACGCTCGGCTTCGACGTCGACGCGCAGCGGGCGCTGACGACGCTCGCCGGCCAGACGCCCGACTGCCCCTAGGCGGCAGCTCCGGACAGGTCCGAGTGCCTGACCCCAATCCAAGTGCTCATGAGCACAAGGGACGCACCGGTTTGGCTTGGTAGAGCGGGTTCCCAGCGCTCGGACAGGTCCGAGTGCCTGACCCCGGGACCCGGCTTGTTAGAGCAGGTCCTTGAGGAAGCTCGGGGTGTCGAGCTCCTCACTCGAGCCGCCCACGAGGGCACGCCGGCGGCGGCCGCCGCCGAGGCCCGTCGCGACCACCGTGACCCAGATCTGGCCGGTCAGCCGCTCGTCGAGCGTCGCGCCGAAGATGATGTTCGTGTCCTCGCTCGCCGCGGCCCGTACGGCCTCGGCCGCCTCGTTCACCTCGAGCAGCGAGAGGTCGTCGCCGCCGGCGATCGAGAGCAGGATCCCGCGCGCACCGGTGATCTCCTCGTCGATCAGCGGCGAGCGCAGCGCCCGCTCGGCCGCCTCGCGGGCGCGGATGTCGCCCGTCGCGGACGAGAAGCCGATCCCCATCAGCGCCGAGCCGGAGTCCTTCATCACCGTGCGCACGTCCGCGAAGTCGAGGTTGATCAGGCCGGGCATCGTGATCAGGTCGCAGATCCCCTGGACACCCTGGCGCAGCACGTCGTCCGCGATCCGGAACGCCTCGAGCATCGGGGTGGACTTGTCGAGCACGTCGAGGAGGCGGTTGTTCGGGATCACGATCGTCGCGTCGCACGCCTCGCGCAGGCCGACGACGCCTTCCTCTGCCTGACGGGCGCGGCGCGTGCCCTCGAACTTGAACGGCGTCGTCACGATGCCGACGGTGAGCGCGCCGAGCTCCCTGGCGATCCGCGCGACGACGGGCGCGCCGCCGGAGCCGGTGCCGCCGCCCTCGCCCGCGGTCACGAAGACCATGTCCGAGCCGCGGAGGGCGTGCTTGACCTGGTCGTAGCTCTCCTCGGCCGCCTTGCGACCCACCTCCGGGTCGGCCCCGGAGCCGAGCCCCTGGGTCAGCTCGCGGCCGATGTGGATCTTCACGGGCGCGTCTGAGGTCTGCAGCTGCTGGAGGTCGGTGTTGATCGCGACGAACTCGACCTGGCCGATTCCCGCGTCCATCATCCGGTCGATCGCGTTGAGGCCGGCACCGCCGACGCCGACGACGCGGATCACGGCGAGGTAGGCGGACGAGTCGCCGCGCGGCACGCGGTGGAGCCGCGGTGCGGGCTCGGGCATCGGCTCGATGTAGCGGCTCACCGGCGCGTGCTCGGCCTCGGGCGAAGGCTCGAGCTCCGGGATATACCGCGGCTCCGGGACGGCCGGAGCCGGCGGCGGCGGGGGCGGGGGCTGTGAGACCGGGATCTCGGCCTGGACGGGCGCGGGCGGGGGCGAAGGCGTCACCGGTGGCGGCGGCGGCGCGACGACGGGCTCCGGCGTCACGGCAGGCGGCTCTCGGTGGGAGGTGTCCTCCCACGTCGGGACGTGCTCGACGGTCGCCTCCTGCGGCTCACCCGGCGCGGGCTGGCCCTGGCGGGCGGCCTCCTCTGCCTGGCGCTGGGCGGCCTCGGTCGCCTTGAAGAGCTCGGCCAGCGGGCCCTCACGCATGCTCGCGCGCTTGCGTGCCATTGAGCACCTCCTTCGCGAGGTCGCGGTACAGCTTGGCCGCGTCGCCCGTCGGGTCGTAGGCCATGACGGACTGGCCCTTCACGGGCGCCTCCGCGTAGCGGATCGTCTTGCGAATCCGGGTCTTGAACACGAGGTCGCCGAAGTTCTCCTGGAGGATCTCGACCGCCTCCTTCGAGTGCAGGAGCCGCTTGTCGAACATCGTGGGCAGGATCCCCTGGATCTCGACGCCGGGATTCAGGTTCTCACGGATCATCGTCAGCGTGTTCTCGAGCTGGACGAGGCCGCGCAGCGAGAGGTACTCGCACTGGACGGGCACGATCACGCCGTCGGAGGCGACAAACGCGTTGATCGTCAGCAGGCCGAGCGACGGCGGCGTGTCGATCAGGATGTAGTCGTACTTGTCCTTGACCGAGATGAGCGCCTTCTCGAGCGCGCGCTCGCGGCCGATCATCGAGGAGAGCGCGAGCTCCGCGCCCGCGAGGTCGATCGAGGAGACTGCGACGTCCACCTCGGCCTCGTGGATGATCTCCTCGATCGGGAGCTTGTGGACGAGCACGTCGAACATCGAGCGCTCGATCAGGTCGGGGTTCATCCCCTGGCTCATCGTCAGGTTGCCCTGCGGGTCCAGGTCGACGAGCAGCACGCGCAGCCCCTTCTCCTTGAAGGCGACGCCCAGGTTGAGCGTGGTCGTCGTCTTCGCCACGCCACCCTTCTGGTTGGCGAACGCGATCACCCTCGGCAAGCTGACTCCTTTAGCAGTCGTCTTGGCGCGCGCGGTATTCGGGCGCGGTAATAGGCGTGTGAGCCCCATAGGGCGTCATTCTTCGGCTCACTGTAGCGGAGTCCTGCTGAGGTCAGCCCTCGCCGTCCCAGTAGTCGAGCGGCTCCACACGGGCGATCACGCCCACTCCGCACCAGAAGATCTTCTTCGAGCGCGGGTACCAGACGATGTCGTTCGGGTCGCGGGTGCCGTACGCGAGGAAGGTGAGGCCCGCCTCGCCGCCGCGAAAGGCGTGCGCGACGCGCGTTCCGGCAGGCCTGGAGACGATGTGGCCCGGCCGGACCGGGATCTCGTCGTCGCCGAGCCAGAGGACGCCCTCGCCGCCGAGGATCACGAAGATCTCCTCCTCGGCGGAGTGGCAGTGCTGCGGACACGAGAGCTTGCCGGCGGGGACGTGGATGTGCTGGAGGCCGGTCGTGATCGACCCGGCGGCGACGCCGAGATTGCGCCACTCGCTCTCGAAGGCGCTCGGGGTCTCGTCGGGATCCGGCTCGACGTCGGCGAGGTTGACGATCGTGCCCGGGCGCGGGGACGGCTGTGCAGGGAGCTCGGGCGGCCCGACCGCTGCCTCGGCGTGGAACTGCGCCGGGAACCCGTCGTAGAAGCCGGGCGTGCTCTCGACCATGCGGGCACCGACGATCGAGAGCCCGGTGCGCGGGAACCCGACGCTCTCGTCATCGAGCCGTGGCCCGAACGCGAGCACGTCGAGGTCTTCGAGCGCGTGCAGGGTGTGCGCGACCCGCCCGCCCGGGTAGACGATGCAGTCGCCGGGGCCGACCTCGAAGGTCACGCCGTCCTCCCACGAGAGGCCGCGGCCCGCGAGGACGAAGAAGATCTCCTCCTCGCGGCCGTGCTCGTGCGCGGGAGTCGACCAGCCGCCGGCGGGCACTTCGATCCGCCTCACGCCCACGCCGCTGCAGCCTGCCGCCTCGCCGAGGAACGTCCAGGTTCCCTGCAGGTGGCCGAGCGCGCGGGGGCGCCGCTTCGCCTCGTCCCAGTGCGCGATCCCCATCGTCTCGGACTATACGGCGCCGACGGCCCAGGGCACGGGCGCGAGATCGGGCGGGACCGTGCTCCGGCGCGCCTCGCCCGAGGCGAGGAGCTGGGGCGAGTAGTGACGACTGAGCATCGCGCCGTCGAGGAGCTGCGGATGCTCGGCGAGCACGGCCTCGAAGCTCCTTCCTGCGAAGCGCTGGCGCGCGTGCCGGACGAGCCCGAGCCAGAAGCGCGTGATCGTCTCGTGGTACTTGCCGCCGCCGTCGGCGGCGTCGAGCCGCTTCAGCGTCGCCGCGGTCGCGTCGCCTCCGGCCTCGGGCCCGAGCCGGGCGTGCTGCAGCCAGGCGAGCCGCAGGTGCTCGGGGTGCCCGAACCGGAACGCGTCCGGCGGGGTGCCTGCGGCCGCGCGCTCGACACCGGCGAGGAACTCGTCATCCGTCACGACGCTCCCTATTTTATGCGCGCGTGGTCATCAGCCTCCTCCCCTCGATGGCAGCGGCGCAGCGGGCCACGGCATCCTCAGCGCCGACTCCCGGCCGGTCGGCCCGGACCCACGCCTCGGCCTCGCCCACGAGCAGCCGCAGCTCGGCGAGGAGCACGGAAGCGGGGGCAGACGCCCGCCCGAGCGCCTCGACCCGCTCGAGCCTGGCCAGCACTGCACGCGCCTCGTCCATGCTCCGAGGCTAGCCGGGAAGGTGTGGCCGCACTGTGCCGGCTCTGTGACGTCTCAGACCGCGGCGGCGCGCAGCGCGAAGTAGCCCGTGGGCCGGGGCCGCATCCCGAGCGCCGCCTCGTCGAGGGTCGTCACGAGCGCGGCCCGATCGCCGTGCATCAGCGTCTCGACGAGCGCGCGCCGGACGAGCTCGGCCGGCGGCTCGTCGCCCTGAAGCGCCGCGTGGAGCTCCGCCCGCTCCCGGCCCGACTCGCCGAGCAGGATCGAGGCGCGCAGCGAGGCGGCGAAGAGCCCGTCGGAGCCACCGAGCAGGGCGGTGAGCGCCTCGCGCAGCTGCTCGGCTCCGGCCGCGCCCTCCTGGAACACGGAGAGCTCCCAGCGGTCGAGCGCCTCGCCGAGGTCGGGGTCGTCGTCGGCGGCCGGCAGCCGCTCGAGCAGGTCGCTCGCGAGCCGGCCGCGGAACTGATCGAGCCGGGTCGGCTCCCCGGCCGGGATCGTCGCGGCGATCGGCAGCACCGGGCGGATCCCGTACGGGCGCCAGTCGAGCCGCTCGAACAGCACCGGCCCGGCCGCGATCGCGCCTGCGGTGGCGAGCCGGAGCGCGGTCACCGCGTCGGCGAGCTCTCCCGGCGCGTCGGGCGCCTCCCCGCTCCCGGGCGGCAGCGCCCGCTCGAGCTCGAGCACGCACACGCGGTCGGGCTCGCGGCCGAAGTGCTGCGGCAACAGGCCGCCCGCCTCCGGCCAGTACGACGCGAGCTCGCCCGAGGCGGCTGCGCGGACGCGGATCCCGTTCCCGAGCTCGACCGCCGCACCGAGCGAGAGGCCGACGAGCGGCGCGACCGCAGCGTAGGCGTGCTCGCCGCGGAAGAGCGAGACCTCGAGCTCGGCATAGGCGCGCTCGAACGCCGAGTCCTCCCAGTCGAACCCGCCGCAACCCTCGGCGGTCGAGACGAGGAGCGGCAGCAGCACGCTGTGGAAGAGCGCCGAATCCTCGCTCGGCGCAGGTCCCGCGTGCGCCCGCGCGAAGATCGCCGCCGACGGCTCGCGCCGCAGGTCCTCGAGCGCGAGGCGCGCGTCCTCGCGAACCATGAGGCGGTCGGCCCTGCTCTCGACGTACCCCCGCACGAGCGGGCGGTACTCGTACAGGGCGGGACGCCCGAGCGACGGATGCTCCTCGAACGAGAACGGCAGCTCGGCCCCTCGCGCGACCTCGTCGTGGAGGAAGCGGAAGGCGCCGAGGCAGAACCCGCGGAGGGAGCGATGGATGTGCGGAGCGCGTACCGGCACAGCTCGCCCTTCGGCTCGCGCAGCCCCTATCCTGCCCCGCGGAAACCGGTGTTATCAAATCCGTCGTTTTGTCGTCTAAGGTGAGAGCAACTCGGATAGGGGTCTAAGAAGTGAACATTGCGGCACTCTCACGGCGCACTGGTGTTGCGCCCGACACACTGCGGAAATGGGAGCAGCGCTACGGCGTGCTCAAGCCCTGCCGGACCGACGGCGGGCAGCGGCGTTACTCCGAGCTGGACGTCGCGCGCGTCGGCTGGCTGCTCGCCCGGCTCGCCGAGGGCTACCGGATCGGCGAGGCCGCCGCGCTCCTCGGCGACGGAGCCTCGCCGCCGCCCACCGGTACGGACGAGGTGCTCGATGGCCTCCAGGCAGCCGTCACGGCGCGCGACCACTCGGCGATCGCGCGCCTGTTCGAGCAGGCGTTCGCCCTCCACGACATCGAGACGACACTCGTCGAGGTGGTCCAGCCGCTCTTGTGCTTCGTCCGCGCGGGCTCCGCCGCCGGCGAGCTGTCGATCGCCGACGCGCATCTCGTGAAACAGGAGGTGCGCGGCCGCCTGCTGCGGCTGCTCACCGACACGCACGGAGGCGTGCACGGGGTCGGTGTCCTTCTCTGCGGCCCCGGCGATCGCCACGAGCTCGGCCTGCTCATGTTTGGAGTCCTGCTCGGCCGGGACGGCTGGGAGATCGCCTATCTCGGCCCGGACACGCCGTGGTCCGACGCTGTTGCGCTGGCCGGCCGCCTCTCGGCGAGGCTCGTCGCAGTCAGCGTCGGCCTGGAGGAGCACGCGGACGCTCTTCGCCGTGCCTTCGCGGAGGTCGAGCTGCCGCCGGACTTCCGTGTCGTGGTCTGCGGCGCCGCCGCGTGCCCGGTGCTCGCGGGCGACCTCGGCGCCCACTTCGCAGGCAACGACCTGCCGAAGGCCGTGCGCGCGCTCCACCAGCTCGCCAGCTAGACCACTCGCCTCCGCCGCGGTACGGTCGGCCGACTGACGGACCGATCCAAGGAGGGGAGAGGCATGAAGAAGTCGAGGTTGCTCGGCCTCATCGCCGTGCTCGTGCTTGCGGCGGGAGGCGCGGCCACGTTCGCGTGGGCGCAGACGAACGATGCGACGACGATCAACGCGTGCGTCGCGAAGGACAACGGCGGCGTCCGGATCGTGAAGGCCGGTGTGAACTGCCGCCGCGACGAGACCGCGACGAGCTGGAACACCACCGGCCCGACCGGTCCCGCGGGGCCTGCAGGCCCGGCAGGCGCACAGGGCCCGGCAGGGCCGCAGGGCCCGGCCGGCGGAAGCGGCGGCGGAGGGGGCGGCTCGGTGATCGGCACGATCTCGATCACGGGCGCGAAGACCCCGCAGTTCTCGGTCGACGTCGACGGGTTCACGCACGAGATCGTCTCGCCGCGCGACCCGGCCTCGGGGCTCCCGACCGGGAAGCGGCAGCACAAGCCGCTCACGATCACGGCGGAGGTGGGAGCGGCGTCGCCGCTGCTGATGCAGGAGCTCGTCACTAACGAGAACCTGCCGACGGTGACGCTCAGCCTCTACAAGTCGGGCACGACCACCGTGGGCACGACCATCAAGCTCACGAACGCCAGCCTGTCGGACTTCAGCAACGGGTGCGACAAGGTCTATCCGGCCTGCGAGACCTTCTCGCTGACCTACCAGAAGATCGAGTGGACGTGGATCGACACGGGCGCCACGGCCTCGGACGACTGGGAGGCGCCGGTCTCGTAGCGGGCGCCGGTAGAGCGGCGGGGGCGTGGCTGGACGGCCGGCCCCCGCCGTCTACCATTCCGGGGTGCCCGGGGACGTGACACGCAGGGACTTCCTGGCCCGAAGCGCCGCGGCGGTCCTCGCAGCCGGCGGCCTGTACGAGCTGGTCGACGGCATCGCGGCGCCGACCCGCGCCGCCGCCGCCACGGCCGCGGTCCCGCCCGAGCAGCACCTCCTCGTGAACGTGCCGGTGATCACGGACAACGGCGTCCAGGTGCTCGTGCCGCCGCTCCACCACCAGCTCGTGACCGCGAAGTTGCGAGTCGGGAAGACAAAGGCGGCTCTACAGGAGGCGAAGCGCGAGCTCGAGCAGGCGCTGCAGGCGCTCGACAGGAGCTTCGCGCCGACGCCGGCCGGGCTCGGCGTCGTCGTCGCGTGGGGCCTGCCGTACTTCCGCCGCTACGTCGCCGGACCGTGGGTGAGCTACGCGCCGCAGGATCTGCGCGCGAACGGGCCGGCGCTGCTCGACGCGATCCGTTTCCCGAGCGACCCGGCCACCGCCCTCCTCGAGCGAAACGACGTCGCCGTCCAGCTCCGGAGCGACAGCCTCGCGCACATCGCGCAGGGCGCACACGCGATCTTCGACCGGCTGGCCGGTCTGTTCGAGGTCACGAGCATCCGCAAGGGCTTCGTCGGCGGCGGCCTCGGCGGCAAGCAGAGCCTCCCGAAGCAGATGGCGCTGAAGGCCGGGGTCCCCGGAGCGCTCCGCATCCCGGACGACGCGCAGCTCTTCCTCGGCTTCACCTCGACCCAGCAGAGCGCGCTCGGGCCCGACGCGATCGCGAACCTCGAGACGCTGCCGGGCCTCACCGACCAGTGGCCCAGCGGCTACTTCCGCAACGGGACGACGATGCACGTCTCGCACCTGTACCTCGACCTCGAGCAGTGGTACCGGGAGTTCGACTTCGACGAGCGGACATGGGCCGCGTTCCGGCCCGGGCTGAAGGTTCCTGCGACGACGCGCACCCTGCCGGAGGGGCTGGCCGAGGTGACCGGCGTTGCAGACGTCGTCTCCGACTTCCACACCGACGGGCTGACCGGGCACAGCTCGACGATGCAGCCGGCGACCCGGCTTCCCCTCGACACGGTCGGCAACGACGGCACGACCTACGCCGCGGGGACGCCCGTGATCCAGCGGCCCGACTTCAACACGCTCGACAGCCCGTTCGCCTGGACGTCGAATCCCGTGCGCGACCGCCGGCTGCCGCATCCTTCCGCCGGGCTCCACTTCATCGGCTATGCGCCGACGAGCGACACGTTCCACCGCGCCCGCCTCGCGATGGACGGCCACTATGCGGACGGCACCGTGCTCTCGGACAGTCCGCGCTCCGCCCGGATGGGCTTCAACGCCGTGCTGCAGACGACGCACCGGCAGAACTTCCTCGTGCCGCCGCGACGGCATCGCTCGTTCCCGCTCGTCGAGCTCCTCTAGGGCCGGAGCACTGCGCGCCGCGGCCCGGCGAGGAAGCCGGCCTCGACGAGGAGCGGCATCACGTCGCTCTCGGTCACGGGCTTGCCGTCGAACCGCTCGACCGCGAGCCGCTTCGCGCCGCCCGCGCGCACGTGGGCGACGAGCGCGGCGAGCACCGGGCGGAGCCAGGCCTCGTCGGGATCGCGCAACGGCACGAGGGTGCGGCCGCCGCGCTCGACGAAGAGCGCGGCCTCGCCGCCGAGGAGGACGACCTGCGCGCCGGCGACGCGCGCCGCCCTTCCCTGCGAGCGCTTCGGCCACGGCAGCGCCGCGCCGTAGGGCTGGGCCGGGTCCGCGGCGGCGAGCACGAGCGCCTCGGGCTCCTCGCCGTCGCGCGGCCGCAGCTCCCGCAGTCGCTCGACCGCTCCGGGCAGCGCGAACTGGGCGCCGCCGAGCCCCTCGACGAAGTAGCCGCGGCGACAGGATCCGAGCGTCTCGAGCGCGCGCAGCTCGCCGTAGACGGCGCCGTAGCCCCCGGCGATCCCCTCGCCGCGCACGCCGTCGCGCATCACGATCCCCTGGCGCTCGAGCAGGAGCTCGGCGAGCGCGCGGCGGTCCGGGCGGCCGTCGAACAGGCGAGCGGTCGGCGACCAGCGGCCCTGGGTCGAGGTGATCGCGGCGGCCCGGGAACGAGAAAACCGGCGTGGCCGCTCGGACGGTCGCGGCGCCTCGTAGCGGCGGCCGGCGCGCAGCGGCGTCCACGCGTCGTTCGTCACCTCGCCCGCCCAGACGAGATCCCAGAGCGCGGGGAGCGCAGCCTCGGCGTCGAGCCCCGCCGCGGCGAGGAGGTCGTACCAGAACTCGGCGCTGCGCCCGAGCGCGCCGCGCAGCCGCTCGTGCGCCTCGCCGTCGGGCGGGGGCGCGGCGCCGGGTCGGCCGAGCACGGGCGCGTCGTCCCGGAAGTAGACGGCGACGCGATCGAGCCCCGCGCCGACCCAGACGAGCTCGCCCGAGGCGCAGAGCGCGTCGAGCCGCTCGGGCCGGTATTGAGGGACGCGACGCGGCAGCACATCCGACTCCCAGAGCGAGACCGGGAGCGGCAGCCCCTGCAGCGGCACGAGGGCCTCGCGCAGGGTCGCACGCCGGCCGATCCCGTGCCAGTGCGGGAGGAAGCGGCCGAGCGCGGCCTGCTCCGCCGGCTCGACCTCGCGTCGCAGCGCGGCGAGCGAGGCGCGGCGGAGGCGGCGCAGGACGTCCGGCTCGCACCACTCCCGCTCGGTGCCGCCCGGGCGCAGCTCGCCGCGGACGAGCTTCTCGTCTCGCTCGAGCTCGAGCAACTCCTGCTCGACGTCCCGGCCGAAGCGCGCGTTCGCCTCGGCGGTCGTGAACGGGCCGCGCCCGCGCGCGAAGCGAAGCACGAGCTGGGCCAGGGACTCGGGGCCGCCCTCGAGGAAGACGTCGGGCAGCCCGCTCGGCGGCATCGCGCCGAGCGCGTCGCGGTAGCGGCCGGCGTCCTCCGCGGCGATCAGGCGCTCCTCGCCCGCAACGCGGATCCAGACCGCTCGGCGCTCGCGGACGAGCGGCTCCGCGAGGGCCGGGTCGAGCTCGTCCGCGCGCAGGTCTCCGCGCAGCCGCAACAGGTCGTGGAGCTCGTCCGGGCTGCGGGGCGCCCCGCGCAGCTGCGCCTCGACCTCGGCGAGCGCGTCCGCATCGAGCAGGTCGCGCAGCTCCTCCTGGCCGAGCAGCTCGCGCAGCAGGTCGCGGTCGAGCGAGAGCGCCTGGGCGCGCCGCTCCGCCGGAGGCGTGTCGTCCTCGTACATGTAGGTCGCGATGTAGTCGAAGAGGAGCGAGGTTGCGTAGGGCGAGGCGGAGGCGGTCTCGACGTCGACGAGGTCGACCGCGCGGGTCTGTAGCCCGTGCAGGAGCCGCTTCAGCGCGGGCAGGTCGAACACGTCCTGGAGGCACTCGCGGTAGGTCTCCAGCACGACGGGGAAGGAGCCGTAGCGGCGCGCGACCTGGAGCAGGCTCTGCGCCTTGAGGCGCTGCTGCCAGAGCGGCGTGCGTTGCCCGGGGCGGCGGCGCGGGATCAGCAGCGCACGTGCGGCGTTCTCGCGGAAGCGGGCGCCGAAGAGCGCGGTCTGCCCCACCTCCTGCACCACGAGCTCCTCGATCTCGTCGGCGCCGATCGCCAGCTCGGCGACGGCCGGCGGTGCGTCGGAGTCGGGGAGATGGAGCGCGATCCCGTCGTCCGACCAGAGCGACTGAACCTCGACGCCGAGCGAGTCGCGCAGCCTTGCGGCGAGTGCGAGCGCCCACGGCGCGTGCACCCGTGCGCCAAACGGGGTGAGGATGCAGACGCGCCAGTCGCCGATCTCGTCGCGGAAGCGCTCGACCACGACCGTGCGGTCGGAGGGGACGGCGCCGGTCGCGGCGGCCTGCTCGCGGAGGAAGGTGATCAGGTTGCCGGCGGCGCGCTCGTCGAGGAAGTGGCGCGCGGTCAGGCGTTCGAGCGCCTGCGCGTCGGACAGCGCGACGAGCTCGCGCGACGCGCGGCCGATCGCCTCGCCCAGCTCGTAGGGCCGCCCGATCCCCTCGCCCTTCCAGAACGGCACGGCCCCGGGCACCCCGGGCGCGGGCGAGACGAGCACGCGGTCGCGCGTGATCTCCTCGATCCGCCAGCTCGACGCGCCGAGCAGGAACACCTGGCCCGCGCGGGCCTCGTAGACCATCTCCTCGTCCAGCTCGCCGACCCGGCCGCCGCCCTCGACGAGGAAGACGCCGAAGAGCCCGCGGTCGGGGATCGTGCCTGCGTTCGTGACCGCGAGCCGGCGGACGCCCGGGCGACCCCGGACGACGCCCGCGGTGCGGTCCCAGACGATCCGCGGCCGGAGCTCGGCGAACTCGTCGGACGGGTAGCGGCCCGCGAGCATGTCGAGCACGTTCTCGAGCTGGACGCGCGAGAGGCCGGCGAACGGGTACGCGCGGCGGACGAGGTCGAACAGCTCGTCGACCGAGATCTCTTCGTCCGCGCAGATCGCGACGACCTGCTGGGCGAGCACGTCGAGCGGGTTGCGCGGGATCACCGTCTCCTCGATCTGGCCTTCGGCCATCCGCTCGGCGACGACGGCCGACTCGAGCAGGTCGGCTCTGAACTTCGGGAAGATGCGCCCGCGCGAGACGGCGCCGAGCTCGTGACCGGCGCGCCCGATCCGCTGCAGCCCGCGCGCGACCGACTTCGGGCTCTCGACCTGGATCACGAGGTCGACGGCGCCCATGTCGATCCCGAGCTCGAGCGACGAGGTGGCGACGAGGCACGGGATCCCGCCGCGCTTCAGGAGCTCCTCGATCTCGACCCGCTGCTCGCGCGCGAGGGAGCCGTGATGGGCGCGGGCGAGGTCGCGCCCTGCGAGCTCGTTGAGCCGCAGCGCGAGCCGCTCGGCGAGGCGGCGGTTGTTGACGAAGACGATCGTCGAGCGGTGCGCCTCGACGAGGGCGAGGATCTCGGGGTAGATCGAGGGCCAGATCGAGTTGCCCTCGCCCGGCTCGCGCATGTCGTCGAGCGGGACGACGACCTCGAGGTCGAGCTCCTTGCGCGAGCCCGCGTCGACGAGCTCGATGGGGCGACCGCCCGAGACGAAGCGGCCGATCTCCTCGAGCGGGCGCTGCGTCGCCGAGAGCCCGATCCGTTGCAGCGGCCCTGCGACGAGGCGCTCCAGCCGCTCGACCGAGAGCGCGAGGTGGGCGCCCCGCTTCGTGCCCGCGACCGCGTGCACCTCGTCGAGGATGAGCGTCTCGACCGAGCGCAGCTGCTCGCGCGCCTGCGAGGTGAGCAGGAGGTAGAGCGACTCCGGCGTGGTGATGAGGATGTCCGGCGGCGTGCGCAGCATCGCCTGCCGCTCGCGCTGCGGGGTGTCGCCCGTGCGCACGCCGACGGTCAGCTTCGACTCGATTCCCGCGAGTGGCCCTCGGAGGTTGCGCTCGACGTCGTAGTTGAGCGCCTTCAGCGGTGAGACGTAGAGGAGACGGAGCCCGGCGCCGGGCGTCGCGTTCAGCCTGTCGAGCCCGTAGAGGAACGCTGCGAGTGTCTTGCCCGAGCCGGTCGGCGCCTGGATCAGTGTGTGCCCGCCGGCCGCGATCGCGGGCCAGCCGAGCGTCTGGGCGGGGGTCGGGCCGTCGAACGTCCGCTCGAACCAGGCCCGTGTCCCTGGACTGAACGGCTTGAGCGGGTCCATCCGCCCAGCGTACAGTCCCGGGCATGGCCGGCTTCGCCGTCCGCGGCGAGTACTTCGAGTCCTGCAACTGCGAGGCGATCTGCCCGTGCCGGATGGTCGGCGGCGTTCCCGGCGGCCGCTCCACCTACGGCGTCTGCTTCGGGGTGCTGAGCTGGCGGATCGACGAGGGCCGGATCGGCGAGGTCGGCGTGGACGGGCTGCTCGCCGCGCTCGTGATCTCGTACGACGATGACGAGCCGGGCTCGCCGTGGACCGTCCTCCTGCACGTCGACGAGCGCGGCGACGAGCTGCAGCGGCGGGCGCTCGAGGATCTGTTCCTCGGCCGGCTCGGCGGCCCGCACGTGCGGTTGCTGCCGTGGATCCGGAAGGAGAGCAAGCTCGTCGCGGTGCGGCCGAGCCGGATCGAGCTGGAGCGGGACGGGCGCGGTTACCGACTGTCGGTCGCCGATGCGGTCGAGCTCCGCGCGACGACGCCGGTCGAGACCGACCAGCCCGTCTCCTGCGGGATCTCGGGCTACGAGCGGGTCGGCACGGAGCTCTACGCGGACGAGCTCGCCGTGGCCGACGGGCCGTTCGCGTGGGAGCTCGCCGGGAACTGCGCGTTCGCGACCGACTTCGCGTACGCCTCGGAGTAGCATCAGGCGATGGCCGACGACCGCCTCTACTTCACGCCTGACGACGAGGCGAATGCGCTGCTCGCCCGCGATCCCGTCGCGCTCCTGATCGGGTTCGCGCTCGACCAGCAGGTGCACGGTGCCGAAGGCGTTCTCCGGGCCGCTCGAGCTGGAGCGGCGGCTCGGCACGCTCGACCCGGGGCGAATCGCAACCACCGACCCGGCCGAGCTCGAGCGCGTCTTCCGCGAGAAGCCCGCGATCCACCGCTTTCCCGGCGCGATGGCGACGCGGACGCGCGATCTCTGCGCCGTGATCGTCGAGGAGTACGACGGTCGCGCGGAGCGCGTGTGGACCGAGGCGACCGACGGGCCCGACCTGAAGCGCCGGCTCGGCGCGCTGCCGGGGTTCGGCGACATGAAGGTGCGCTCGATGCTCGCGGTGCTGGCGAAGCGGCTCGACGTACGCCCGCCGGGAATCGACGGCGGTGCTGCCCGGGCACCCGACCCTGGGCGACGTCGATTCGCCCGAGGCGCTCGAGAGCTATCAGGCCGCGAAGCGCGCCTACAAGGCCGCCCAGCGGGCCGCCTCGGCTTGATCGAGCTGCGGACGCTCACCGACGGCGGACAGACACCCGACTCGATCGCGGCCGAGCTCGCGTCGTTCCTCGACGGCGCCGAGCGCTCGCTCGACATCGCGATCTACGACGTGAAGCTGTCCGGGCCGGCGCGAGCAGACGGTGCTCGGCTCGCTCGTCGCCGCCCGCGAGCGCGGGGTCACGGTCCGGCTCGCGTTCAACGCCGATCATCCCGGGCACATGCACGGGCCGCCGCCGCCGGCGACCGACCCGGAGCTGCTCGCAGCGCTGCCGGTCGAGACGCGCGCGATTCCCGGGATCCCCGACCTGATGCACCACAAGTACATCGTGCGGGACGGGAGTGCCGTGTGGACCGGCTCGACGAACTGGACGCTCGACTCGTGGACGCGGGAGGAGAACGTGATCGTGCGCATCGCCTCCGAGGCGCTCGCCGCGTCGTACACCACGGACTTCGAGCAGCTCTGGGAGACGGGCTCGGTCGAGGCGAGCGGCGCGGTGGCGCCGGCGGAGGTGCAGGTCGGCTCGACGCCGGTTCGCGCGTGGTTCTGCCCACGGCGCGGGCTCAAGCTCGCGCACCGGATCGCAGGCGCGGTCGGGCGCGCCGAGCGCCGGATCCGGATCGCCTCGCCGGTCATCACCTCAGGCCCGATTCTCGGCTCGCTCTGCGAGGTGGCCGCCGACGGTCGCGTCGACGTCGCCGGAGTCGTGGACATCACCCAGATCGAGGAGGTCTTCTCCCAGTGGGGCGAGCACGCAGAGACCACCGCGTGGAAGGCGCGAGGCGCTGAAGGCCGTGCTGCGGACCGCGCCGTTCTCCGGCAAGCGCTCGACCCCGTACACGCCGACGAGCATCCACGACTACATGCACGCGAAGCTGACCGTCTGCGACGACACGGTCTTCGTCGGCAGCTTCAACCTCTCCCACTCCGGTGAGCGAAACGCCGAGAACGTGCTGGAGCTCGAGGACGCGGCGCTCGCCGATCGCCTGGCGGCGTTCGTGGACGAGGTGCGCTCCAGGTACCCTGCCGTCTCGCTGTGAAGACCGCCGCCGCCGCCCTCGCGGCCGCCCTCGTATTCGGTGGTGCGGCCGCGGCCTCGCCGCACCTCGCCGCCGCGCCGAAGTGCGGGATCTTCCCCGCGTCGCAACCCGTGGAACGAGCGCGTCGACTCGCTGCCGGTGGCGAGCGACTCGGCCGCGGTCGTCGCGGCGATCGGCGCGAGCGGGAGCGTCCACGCAGACTTCGGCTCCGGGCTCTGGGACGGCGCGCCGATCGGGATCCCGGTCACGGTGGTCTCGAAGAGCCAGCCGAAGGTCAGGGTCGCGTTCGGCTACGCCGACGAGAGCGACAAGGGCCCGTACCCGATCCCGGCGAACCGTGAAGATCGAGGGCGGCGGCGACCGGCACGCGATCATCGTCGACCGGGACAGCTGCAAGCTCTACGAGCTGTACGCGCTGCAGCACGGCGCGACGGGTTGGAGCGCGGGCTCCGGGGCGATCTGGAGCCTCGGCTCGAATCGGTTGCGACCGGCAGGCTGGACGTCGGCCGACGCGGCCGGGCTTCCGATTCTGCCCGGTCTCGCTCGCTACGACGACCTCGCGGCCGGCGGGATCAGGCACGCGCTGCGCTTCACGGTCGCGCGCAGCCGGCGAGCGTACGTCTGGCCCGCGCGCCACTACGCGAGCTCGGACACCGACCCGAGCCTGCCCCCGATGGGCCTGCGCCTCCGCCTCAAGGCGAGCTTCGACACGAGCGGCTTCCCACCCCAGGCGCGCGCCGTGCTCGAGGCGCTGAAGCGGTACGGGATGATCGTCGCCGACAACGGTTCGAGCTGGTACGTGAGCGGCGCCCCCGACCCGCGCTGGTCGAACGACGACCTCCACACGCTCGGGCGGGTGCACGGGTCCGACTTCGAGGTCGTGGACACGACAACGCTGCACCATCCCTAACCCCCGCCCGCCCACGGGGAAGACCAAAATAGCGCGTGCAGGCGCACCTGTTTGTGTCGACTTCGTGCCGACTTCACGCGCAGCCTAGGATCCGTCCCTGTGATCCTCGAGAACGGGACGATCCGCACGCTCGACCCCTCGCTTCCCGTCGCACGGGCACTCGCGATCGCGGGCGATCGGATCGCGGGCGGGGTCGGTACTCATGAGTCCGCGCTCGCGAGCCCCGAGACGATCAACCTCGGCGGCCGATGCGTCCTCCCGGGCCTGAACGATGCGCACGTCCACTTCCCTACGTGGGCGCTCGCCCAGAGCCAGGTTTCGCTCGACGGCGCCCGCAGCCTCGAGGAAGCGCTCACCCGCACGAAGGCGGCCGCGGCGGCGCTCCCGCCCGGACGCTGGCTCCGCGGCCACGGCTGGCGCAGCGGCGACTGGTCGCCGGCCGTCGATCCGACACGCGCCGCACTGGACGCGGTAACCGGCGAACGGCCCGCGGCACTGATCGCGAAGGACTACCACTCGCTCTGGCTCAACACCGCCGCGCTCGCCCTGGCCGACGGCGACCTCGAGGTCGCGGGCGGCGTCGTCGAACGGGACGCGAAGGGCGAGCCCACCGGCGTCCTGCGCGAGGAGTCGGCCTGGCGCTTCAAGGATCGACACATGCTGACGGGCGACGAGGAGTACCTCGACGCGATGAGAGCCGGCATCAAGCTCGCGCATACCCGCGGCGTCACCGCGGTCCACGACAAGGACGGCTGGCTCGGCGCGCTGCGGCTCTGGCAGCGGCTCGAGGCCGAAGCGCCGCTTGGCCTCCGCGTCCTGCAGTCACTCCCGTACGACCACATCGACGAGCTCCGTACGCTCGGGATCCGAAGCTCCTTCGGCAACCCGATGCTGAAGCTCGGCCACCTCAAGGTCTTCATGGACGGCACCCTCGGCTCGGAGACGGCGTGGATGCTGGACGGCTCGGGGATCCAGATCACGGGCGGCGAGCAGCTCGCCGAGATCGTCCGGCGAGGCGCCGTGGCCGGCTTCCCGGTCGCTGTCCACGCGATCGGAGACCGGGCGAACCGCGAGGCGCTCGATGCCTTCGAGGCCACGCACGACGTCTGGCGGCCGCTCGGCCTGCGGCACCGAATCGAGCACGCCCAGTGCCTCGCGCCGGAGGACTTGCCCCGCTTCGCGGCGCTCGGGATCGCCTGCTCGGTGCAGTTCTCCCACGCCCCGTCAGATCGCGACCTGGCCGACCGTCACTGGGCCGGAAGGACGGACGGCGCCTACGCCTACCGCTCGCTCTGGGAGTCCGGGGCACTCGTCGCGAACGGCTCGGACGCTCCGATCGAGGAGCTCGACCCGCTCGCCGGGATCCGGGCGGGCGTCCGCCGGACGATCGACGAGCGCCCCGCATGGCACCCGGAGCAGGCGCTCACGGTGGAGCAGGCGTTGCAGGCGACGACGGTCAATCCGGCGTGGCTCGCGCGAGACGAGCACCGGCGCGGCAGGCTCTTGCCCGGCTTCCTCGCCGACCTCGTCGTGCTCGACCGCGACCCGGTCGAGGATCTCGACGCGCAGGTCGTTGCAACGATGGTCGGCGGCCGCTGGCTGCACAACCCACCGCCCTGGGACTGAAAGTCACGGATTCGGCAGCGGTTTCGTCACCCATGCGCGCGCCGCGACTCGGTAGCCTCGACGGCACGTGGGGAGGGAGGTGGGTGTCCCGGAGTCTCACGCGTCAACCAGTACTGGGGCGCCGACCAGGGACATCGCTACAATGGATGCAATGAGAACGATGAATCCCGTCCATACCAAGCCGGGCTGCTCGGTCGCCGCGTGCGCCGAGATCATCGGCTCGAAGTGGACTGCGCTCCTCGTCCACGACCTCTCCGAGGGCCCACGTCGCTTCTCCGAGCTCGAGCACTCGTGCCCGGGGATCAGCCCTCGCACGCTGTCCGAGCGCCTGCGAGCGCTCGAGCACGAGGAGATCGTCGAGCGCCACAGCTACCCGGAGTCGCCCCCTCGCGTCGAGTACGAGCTGACCGAGAAGGGCGCGGCGCTGCTGCCGATCATCGAGGCGATGCGCGAGTTCGGGCACGAGTGGATGGGCGACGACCCGCACGCCCACGCCCACCCTCACTGAGCGCTACAGCGCGGCGTAGCTGAGGAAGAGCTCCCGCGCGGCGGCGACGCCGAGCGGCAGGTACTCGAGCAAGAGGCGCTCGTTCGGCGAGTGGATGTTCCCTTCCGGGAGGTCGAACCCGGTGATCACCGTCGGGATGCCCCTCGCGGCGAGAGCCGGGACGATCGGAAGCGAGCCGCCAGAGCGGACGAGCAGCGGCCTGACCCCGAGCACGCGCTCGAAGGCGTCTAGGCCAAGCTGGATGGCCCGCTCGTCCGGCCGGACGAGACCGGGCGGACTGTAGGCCCAGCGCTCCAGCTCGAGGTCGGCACCGGCGGGCAACGCGTCGCGCAGGAGCCGCTCCATCGCCGCGGAGATCGCATCGACGTCCTGGCCGGGAGCGAGCCGGATCGACAGGTTCGCCTCGGCAACGACCGGCAACACGGTCTTCTGGAGGATCGGCGAGCCGCCCTCGATCCCGTGCACGTCCACGGAAGGGCCGGCCCAGGTGCGCAGGTAGAACTCCTCCGCCGCCGCCGGATCGGAAAGGTGCGCGCCCTGGTCGGCGAGCACCTCCGCTCCGGGTTGCAGGGTCCGCCAGGCCGCGAGCTCTTCTTCGGTCGGCGGCGTGATCCCGACCCGCAACGGCTCGGGAAGCAGCCCGTCCGGCCCGGCCACGACGGCCTGCAGCGTCTGCATCAACGCGTGCATCGCGTTGAGCGCGGTGCCGCCGAACATCCCGGAGTGCAGGTCGCGGGCACCGGTCCGAAGCTTGACGTGGAAGTATGCGATCCCGCGCGCCGAGAGGTTGAAGCACGGCACGCCGCGGGCGAGCATGCCGCTGTCGAAGATCACGCACGCGTCGGCGCCCCGCTCGTCGCGCTCGAGAAACTCCACGATCGAGTGGCCACCGGTCTCCTCCTCGCCGTCGCAGGCGAAGCGGACGTTGACCGGCAGGCTGCCGTCGGTCGCGAGCCCGGCCGCCGCCCGGAGCAGCATCCAGAGCTGGCCCTTGTCGTCGGCGACGCCGCGCGCATAGAGCCAGCCGTCGCGCACCGTCGGCTCGAACGGCGGTGAGTCCCACTCGTCGAGCGGCGCGGGTGGCTGCACGTCGAAGTGCCCGTAGCAGAGCACCGTCGGCGCGGACTCGGGGCTCACGGAGGCCCGCAGCTCGCCGATCACGAGCGGCTGGCCGCTCCAGTCGACGAGCTCGCAATCGCCCCCGGCGCGGCGCAGGAACGCGCAGACCCACTCGGCCGCGGCGACAACGTCGGCACGGTACGCCGAGTCCGCGCTAATCGACGGGATCCGGAGGAGCTCCGAGAGCTCGTCGAGCAGGGCCGCATCCATCCGCGCGGAGTCTACGCGGTCGTCAGGCGACTTCGCGGAGCTTCTGGCTCTCGGCCAGGGCCCGGAGCTTCTTCAGGCTCTGGTTCTCGATCTGGCGGATCCGCTCCCGGGTGACGTTGAACGTCCGCCCCACCTCGTCGAGCGTGCGCGGATGCTGGCCGTCGAGCCCGTAGCGAAGCTCGAGCACGCGCCGTTCGCGGTGGGAGAGTGTCCCGAGGATCTTCTCGAGCGCCTCCTTGCGGAGCGTCACCTCGGCCGCCTCGTCGGGGAGCGGCATCGACTCGTCCGTGAGGAAGTGGCCGAACTCCGACTCTTCCTCGTCGCCGACCGGCTTCTCGAGCGAGACCGGGGTCTGCGCGCTGCGCCGGATCTGCTCGACCTCCTCGGGCGAGAGATCGAGGTCGAAGCCGATCTCGGCGGCGGTCGGCTCGCGCCCGAGCTCGGCCCGCAGCTTCCGCTCCGAGCGGACGATCTTGTTCAGCTTCTCGACCACGTGCACGGGCATCCGGATCGTGCGCGCCTTGTCGGCGAGCGCGCGCGCGACGGCCTGGCGGATCCACCAGGTCGCGTACGTCGAGAACTTGAAGCCCTTGCGGTAGTCGAACTTCTCCGCGGCGCGGACGAGCCCGATCGTGCCCTCCTGAATCAGGTCGAGGAACGGCAGCCCCTGGTTCCGGTACTTCTTCGCGATCGAGACGACGAGGCGGAGGTTCGCCTCGACCATCTGCTGCTTCGCACGATGGTCGCCGCGCTCGATCCGCTTCGCGAGCTCGACCTCCTGCGGGGCGGTGAGCAGGTTGACGCGGCCGATGTCCTTGAGGAAGAGCTGCAGCGAGTCGGTCGAGACCTCGCGCGGCTCGTGCTCGGGGACGATCTCCTCCTCGACCACCGGCTCGGCGCCGTCGACGACCTCGATATGGAGCTCCTCGAGAGCGTGGTAGAAGTCGTCGATCTGGCCGGCTTCGAGGTCGAGCTCGTCGAATGCGAGCGCGATCTCGTCGGCACTGAGCGAGCCCGACTCGCGGGCGGCCTCGAGCAGGAGCTTGGCCTCGTCGGTCTCGAGCACGTCGACCACGGCCACGCTCGCTACCGGCGCCTCGACCCCCTCAGCTCCGCTCATCGAATCCCCCTCGCTCGCGGACTCCAACTCGTGCGCGCTCACTTTAGATGCAACCGCGCACTTTTGCGCGGGAGCGGAACTGTTGCAGGACCCGAGCGGTTTCGCCATAGGCCGACCGGCCCATTGCCGCTCAGCGCTGTTTGATCCCCTTCAGGCTCTGCAGGAAGTGCGCCGCCTCGACGCCGAGCGCCGTGTGCGGGCCGTCCGCGACCGCGAGCCGGAGCTGCGCGCGGGCCTGGTTGAGCTGGCCGAGCCAGAGCAGGAGCAGGCCGAGATGGAAGCGGACCGCCGGCGAGTGCGGGAACCGCTGCGAGAGCGGGCCGAGCTTCGAGAACGCGAGCGACGGCTTCGCCTTGCTGAACAGGCCGACGGCGGCGGCGACCTGCGCCTCGGGGTCGTTGGGTGCGAGCGCGGCCGCGGCGGCGAACTGCCGCTCGGCCGAGAGCGGGTGCCCGATGCGCTGGAGCGCGATCCCGTAGATCAGCTTGTCCTCGTAGGTGCCGGTCCGCGCGCGGCGCGCGAGCGCGGCGAGCTGCTGCGGGGGCGCGAGCCGGGCGATCGACACCGGCGGCGCGTAGCTCGAGACGACGTAGGGCAGGCCGCGGGGGAAGCTCGGATGGAGCAGATCGTCGGCGCGGACGCCCGACGCGGTGTCCGGCCCGGTCGCCGCCGCGAGCCGCCAGGAGGCCTCGGCGTCGGTGTCACGACCCGCCCAGTACCGGGCCAGGCCGAGGTTGAGCAACACCTCCGCGTCACGCGGGTGCAAGGCCGCGAGGCGGTCGAGCCGAGCGAGCGTGCCTTTCGGCCAGGCGGCGAAAGCCGCTCCGAGCTGCGCCTCGACCGAGCTGTAGCGGACGAAGATCTGCGCGGCCGCAGCAGGGCTGCCGCCGGTGAAGAGCCTCGATGCCCGGCGCAGCGCGACGGCCTCCGGGTCAGTGCGGACGCCGAGGTCGAGCTCGAGCGGCGGCAGGCCCTTCCGCAGCGCCGTCGCAGTCTTGCCGCCGGAGGACTGCAGGACGCTGACTCCGACCGCGGCGCCGGCGACGACGACGGCCACCGCCACGACGACCACCGAGACACGCGTTCGAGGGCTCACCGGCGCGACCGTAGCGGGAATGCCGCGGCGGCTGCCGTAGTTACAAACCTTGCGCGCCGACCCGATCGGCACCGACCACGCTATATTTCTAATAGCAATGGCTTCCTACCGCGAACTCCTCAACCAGGTGAAGGCCGAGATCCACGAGATCGACGCCGCGACCGCGCTCGAGCAGCACGACGGCGACGACGCGCCGCTCTTCGTCGACGTGCGCGAGCACGAGGAGTGGGACGAGGGGCACATCCCCGGCGCGGTGCACGTACCGCGGGGCCATCTCGAGTCGCGGATCGAGACCGTGGTCCCGGACCGCGACCGTTCGATCGTCCTCTACTGCGCCGGCGGCGCGCGCTCGGCGTTCGCCGCCAAGGCGCTCGAGGAGATGGGCTACAACCACGTCGTCTCGCTCGCGGGCGGTTACACCGACTGGAAGCGGAACGGCTTCGCGACGCAGCTGCCGCAGACGCTCGACGCCGCCAAGCGCGCCCGCTACAGCCGGCACCTGCTGATTCCGGAGGTCGGGGAGGCGGGCCAGCTCAAGCTGCTCGACTCGCGCGTCCTCCTGATCGGCGCGGGCGGGCTCGGCTCACCCGCGTCGCTCTATCTCGCAGCCGCGGGCGTCGGCACGCTCGGGATCGTCGACGCCGACGTCGTCGACGAGTCGAACCTGCAGCGCCAGATCGTCCACTCGACGAACACGCTCGGCCACTACAAGGTCGACTCGGCAAAGGAGACGATCGAGGCGCTGAACCCCGACGTCAACGTGGTCGCCTACCGCGAGCGGCTGACCTCCGAGAACGTCGAGCAGATCCTCGGCGACGGCTGGGACGTGATCGTGGACGGCGCCGACAACTTCCCGACGCGCTACCTCGTCAACGACGCCTCGGTCTGGCACGACATCCCGGTCGTGCACGGCTCGATCTACCGCTTCGAGGGCCAGGTGACGGTGTTCAAGCCGCACGTCGGCCCGTGCTACCGCTGCCTCTTCCCGGCCCCGCCGCCGCCGGAGCTCGCGCCGAGCTGCGCCGAGGGCGGCGTCCTCGGCGTGCTCCCCGGGATCATCGGCTCCCTGCAGGCGAACGAGGCGCTCAAGCTCCTGCTCGGGATCGGCGACCCGCTGATCGGCCGGCTCCAGCTCGTGGACGCCCTCCACTCGACGATCGACGAGGTCTCGCTGAAGCGCGACCCGAACTGCCCGGTCTGCGGCGAGCACCCGACGATCACCGACTACATCGACTACGTCGAGTTCTGCGCCGGCGGGCGCGGGGTGCGCGCCGTGACCGCGGTGCGCATCCCGCCGACGCTGCGCCCGGAGGTCGGCGGCGCGCGCCAGGTCGAGGCGAGCGGCGCAACCGTGCGCGAGCTGCTCGACGATCTCAGCGCCCGCTACCCGAGCCTCGGCTCCCAGCTCTTCGAGCAGGGCGATCTCGCCCCGTTCGTCAACGTGTACCTCGAGGGCGAGGACGTCCGCACCCTCGACGGGCTCGAGACGGCGGTCAAGGAAGGCTCCACCGTGATCCTGCTCCCGGCGATGGCCGGCGGTGCATAGGGTCGTCACACCCTCGCTGCTCGACCTCGTCGGCGACACGCCGCTCGTGGAGCTGGCGCGGCTGACGCCCAAGACGTCGGTCCGGATGTACGCCAAGCTGGAGGGGCAGAACCCGACCGGCTCGATCAAGGACCGCGTCGCGAAGTCGATGATCGACGCGGCCGAGACCTCGGGCGAGCTCGAGCCCGGCCGGCACCTCCTGGAGCCGACGAGCGGCAACACGGGGATCTCGCTCGCGCTGATCGCGAAGCTGAAGGGCTATCCGCTCACGTGCGTGATGCCCGAGAACGCGACCGAGGAGCGGAAGCGCCTGCTCCGCCTCTACGGCGCGGAGATCATCCTCTCTCCCGCCGCCGAGGGCTCGAACGGCGCCGTCCGCATGGCGCTCGAGCTGGCGGAGAGCGACCCGCGCTACTTCATGCCGTTCCAGTACGGGAACGAGGCGAACCCGCGCGCCCACTACGAGGGCACCGGCGCCGAGATCGCCGCCGCGCTCGACCGCGTCGACGTGCTCGTCGCCGGCCTCGGCACCGGCGGCACGCTGATGGGCACGGGCGAGCGGCTGCGCGAGAGCTTCCCGAACCTCGTCGTCGCGGCGGCCGAGCCGCTTCCCGGCGACCCGGTGATGGGGCTCCGCTCGCTCGAAGACGGCTACGTGCCGCCGATCCTCGACATCTCGAAGCTCGACCGCAAGCTGCTCGTCTCGAACGCCGAGGCCGTCGCTGCCGTGCGCGCGCTGCTCGACCGCGAGGGGATCTTCGCGGGCGTCTCCTCGGGCGCGGCCGTGCACGTCGCGCGGAAGCTCGCCGAGGAGCTCGACGAGGGCGTCGTCGTCTGCATCCTCGCCGACGCCGGCTGGAAGTACCTCTCGGCCGACTTCTGGGAGACGGACGACGTGGCGGGGTCGATGGAGAGCACGCTCTGGTGGTGATCCCTGCGGAGGTCCGCGAGGCCCTCCGTGCGCACTCCTCCTCCGAAGCGCCGAACGAAGCCTGCGGGCTCCTGCTGCTCCGCGACGGCACCGCCGAGCGCTACGTGCCCGGCCGAAACGTTGCGGCCTCGCCGTACCGGTTCGAGCTCGCGTTCGACGATCCCGAGGTCTGGTTCCTCGAGGACGAGGGCTACGAGCTCGCCGTCTTCCACTCGCACCTCTCGTCGCCGGCCCGCCCGTCCCGGACCGATGTCGAGAACATCGGTCTCTGGGACGGGAAGCCGTACGTGATCTACTCGCTCGCCCGCGACGAGCTGGCGGCCTTCCGGATCGAAGGCCGCCGCATCGACGAGCTACCGCTTACTTGACGACGAAGCTGCCCTTCATGATCGAGGCGTGCAGGTCGCAGACGTACTTGTAGGTGCCCTTCTCGAGCGGCAGCATCCACGACTCGCTGCCGACGAACGGGACGGCGGTCTTCTTGTTCACGCCGGGGCCGGTCAGGTGGAAGTCGTGGATGTTCGCCTTGTCGACGATCCTGAACGTGTAGGTGCCGGCCCTGAGCGCGGTCACCTTCTTGCCACCCTGGGTGAGCGTGATCGTGAAGCCGGGGCCGACCGTGCCGGTGAGCGTGGACGACTTCGTCGTCGCCTGGGCGGCGACGGCCACGACGAGAGACGCGAGCACCGCGAGGAGAACGATGCGGAAGCGATTCACGTGAAGCTCCTTGTGGATGGCGGCCCGATTCTCAACGGTGATGCTAGCCGGACCTACTCTCCGTCCTCGGCGGGCGCCGCCGCCTCCTCGTCCTCACGCCGTTTCTCGAAATGGACCTCGAGCCGCTCGATCCGCGAGCCTTCGACGTCCACCACGGTGAAGCGCATTCCGTCCCAGCTCACCTCGTCGCGCGGCTCGGCGGCGCGGCCGAGCTCGCCGAAGACGAAGCCCGCGACCGTGTGGTAGTCCTCGTCCGGCAGCGCGACGTGAAACTGCTCGTTGAAGTCGTCGATCGTGAAGGTGCCGTCGATGCGGATCGTGTGCTCGTCGAGCTGCTCGACCGTCTCGTCGGGGAGGTCGTACTCGTCGGCGATCTCGCCCACGATCTCCTCGAGCAGGTCTTCGAGCGTGACGATCCCCTCCATCGCGCCGTACTCGTCGACGACGACCGCCATGTGCTGCTTCGTGCGCCGGAACTCCGCTAGCAGCGCGGCGAGATCCTTGGTCTCGGGGACGATGTAGGCGGGCCGGAGGATGTTCTCGACCCGCGCGCTCGCGAGCCCGACATCGTGCATCGCCGAGAAGAGGTCGCGCACGTGGAGGATGCCGACGATCTCGTCGAGTGAGCCGCGATAGACGGGATAGCGGGTGTACGGCGAGTCGATCACCGCCGCGAGCATCTCCTCGGGCGGGAGATCGATCGAGAGCGCGACCACCTCGGGCCGCGGCACCATCACGTCCGAGGCCTCCTTGTCGGCGAAGTCGAAGACCTTGTAGAGCATCTCCTGCTCCTGCGGCTCGATCTCGCCGCGCCTCGTCGCGTCGCCGAGCAGCATCCGCAGCTCGGCCTCGGAGTGGACGCGCCCCTCCGAGTCCTCCTCGAGCCCGAGGCCCTTGAGGACGAGCGCGGTCGAGCGCTGCAACACCCAGATCACCGGCTTCATGACCACGAAGAAGCCGCGCACCGGAGTGGAGACGGCGAGGGCCGTCCGCTCCGGATAGCTGAGCGCGACGCCCTTCGGCACGAGCTCGCCGATCACGACGTGGAAGAACGTGATCACGAGGAACGCGAGCACGACCGCGAAGAACGTCGCGACGATCGGGTCGAACACCTTCACGAGCGCGTGCTCGCCGAGGGCGCCGATCGCCAGGCTGGTGAGGGTGACGCCGAGCTGCATCGCGGCGATGAAACGCGGCGGGTTCGCGGTGATCCGCATCACGGCGCGCGCGCGGCGGTTCCCCTGCTGCTCGAGCTCGGCGAGGCGCGTGCGGCGGACCGTGACGAGGCCGTATTCGGCCGCGACGAAAAACGCGTTGAGCAGGATGATCACCGCGACGGCGACCAGCTCGAGCGTAAGGGTCATGCCCCGCCCCGCGGGGCGCTTGTACCAGGGAGATCGTCTGCCAAGAAGATCTACGCGGCAGTATAGGTAACGAGGCTGTCGGCATCGGCCCGCACGGCTCCGCCCTCGAGCACGAGCCGCTCCAGGTGCGCGAGCGCCTCCGCGACGGCGAAGCGGCGCGCCGCCGGCTTGAGGTCGCGGCCGAACAGGCTCAGCGAGACCTGGTAGCCGGAGCGGGGCTCGTCGGAGAGCGACGCCGCCGTCCGGGCGAGCCGCACCCGGTGGTGCTCGATCAGCTCGCGGGCGCGGCCGCTCGGATCCTCGATCATCGCGCCGTGACCGCCGAGCGCGAGCCGCGCGTCGAGGGCGATCGTCCGCTCCAGCGAGTCGAGGTAGTCGCCGAGCGGGTCGGGCCGGCTCTCCGGGTAGAGGCCGACGGCCGGCGAGATCGGTGTCAGCAGGTGGTCGGCGGCGATCAGGACGCCGTCCTTGAACAGGCAGAGCTGCCCGTCGGCGTGGCCCGGCATCGGCACCGCCTCCCAACCGTCGACGAGCGCGCCCGGCTGCAGCGGCGTCGGCTCCTCGGCGTAACGGATGAACGCGCCGTAGAGGAAGCCGACCTCGAGCAGCTCGTTCGCGACGGCCGACGGCACCCCGTTCGCGAGGAACCACTCGGCGATCCGGTTCGGCCAGTCCTGGCTCCCCCAGACGAGGAGACACTGCTGGTAGTCGAGCTCACCCTCGAGCACCTCGGCGCCGGTGAGCTCGCGCACGTCCGCGGCCGCGCCCACGTGATCCGGGTGCATGTGCGTGACGACGATCCGGCGCACCTCGCAGCCCGGTGAGCTCCTCGGCCCAGCGCTCCTTCGCGCCCGGGAGGCCGAGCCCCGTGTCGACGAGCGTCCAGCCGTCGTCGCCCTCGAGCAGGTAGGTGTGGACGTGTCCCGGCCGGCTCGGCAGGGGCAAGGTGACGCGCAGGATTCCGTCGCGAATCGGCTCCGCGGAAGGGGGCATGAACCGAGTATCGCGGAGCGCCCGTACGGAGCGCGGCCGCAGCGGCGATTAGACTGCGCAGGACCGTGGCCGAGGGCAACGAAATCACGTGCCTGATCGTGGACGACCACGAGGTCGTCCGTGAGGGCCTGCGCCTGTCGCTCTCGCGCGCGCCGCACATCCGCGTCGTGGGCGAGGCGGCCGACGGCGAGAGCGCGGTCGCGCTGGCCGAGCGGCGCCGCCCCGACGTCGTGATCATGGACGTCCGCATGCCCGGGATGGACGGGCTCGAGGCGACGAAGATCCTCAGCGAGCGGCTGCCCGAGACCGCCGTGCTGATCTTCACGGCCTACAGCGAGCGCTCTCTGCTCGGGCGGGGGCTCGAGTCCGGCGCGAAGGGCTACATCCTCAAAGAGGCGCCGCACGCGACGCTGCTGCGCGCGATCGAGAAGGTCGCAGGCGGCGAGGGCTACGTCGACCCGGCGCTGATGCCGTCGTTCCTGCCGGGCAAGGACCAGACCGACATGCTGACCGGCCGCGAGCGCGAGATCCTGCAGCTGCTCGCCGACGGGATGTCGAACGCCGACGTCGCCGCCCGGCTCTTCATCAGCCAGGAGACGGTCAAGAGCCATGTCCGCCACATCCTCTCGAAGCTCGAGGCGGACACACGCACGCACGCGGTCGCGATCGCCCTGCGTGACGCGATCATCGACTAGGAGAGCTGATGGGGACTCCGGCCGTCGTCGCGATCGCCGTCCTCGCCGCGCTCGCGCTCGTGGCGGTCGGCGTCGCCGTCTATCTCGTCTCCAGCGAGCGGCGCCGCCACGGCGAGGCCGAGGAGGAGCTCTCGGCGCAGGCGAGCCACCTCGAGCAGCTCGTCGAGTCGACGGCGGCGATCGCGGCGAGCATCGAGGAGGCGCACGTGCTCGAGCAGACGGTCCACGAGGCGGAACGGTTGTTCAACGCGCGCGCGAGCCTCTTGCCGCCCGGCGAGCGCGGCGGCGTCACGCTGCCGATCCGCGTCCGCGACAAGGAGATCGCCTCACTGCGCCTCCAGACCGAGCAGAAGCTCTCCCGCGGCGACCTCGCGCGCGCCGCGGTCCTCACCGACGTCGCCGGCCGCGCGGTCGAGAACGCGCGCCTGCTCGAGGAGGCGAAGGTGCGCGAGGCGGCGCGGGCGCAGCTGTCCGACCAGCTCGTCACCGCCGAGCAGGACGAGCGCCGCCGGCTCGCGCTCTTCCTCCACGACGGGCCCGTGCAGTCGATGGCGGGGATCGCGCTGATGCTCGACGGCGCGCAGCATGCGATCGACACCGACCAGCTCGAGCAGGCGAAGGACGTGATCGCCTCCGCACTCGACCGCCACCGGCAGACGATCCGCGAGCTGCGCGACCTCTCGTTCAACCTCGAGCCGGTCGTGCTCCGCGACCAGGGGTTCGGCACGGCGGTGCGCGCCCTCGCCGAGATGCTCGGGATGGCGAACGAGATCCAGATCGACGTGGACGTCGAGCCGGCCGACGAGCTGGCCGAGAACACGCAGGCCGCGCTCTACCAGATCATCCGCGAGGCCCTGAACGGCGCGATCCGACGCGGCCCGCCGACCCAGGTCTCGGTCCGGGTCGAGCGCGGCGAGGACGGCGCGATCGCGACCGTGATCGCGGACGACGCCCCGGGCGAGCGGCGGCGGGCGAGCTTCGACGCGATCGCCGAGCGAGCGCGCACGATCGACGGCCGCTTCAGCGTCGAGCAGGGCGAGGACGGCGGCACGACCGTCCGCGTCGACCTTCCCGCCTACACCGTGTAGCTACTCGAGCGGGGCGTTCTGGACGTTGAACTCGGTCGCGTAGGCCGCAGTGAGGTTGTTGACCACGTCCATCCCGTCGGGATAGGCGTAGTTGATCTTCACGAAGGCCTCCCACTTGTCCGGGAGGGCGTCCTCGGGGAAGATCGCCTCGACCGGGCACTCCGGCTCGCAGGCCCCGCAGTCGATGCACTCCTCGGGGTCGATCACGAGGATCCGGTCGGCCTCGTGGATGCAGTCCACGGGGCAGACGTCGACGCAGGAACGGTCCTTCACGTCGATGCAGGGCTCGGCGATGATGTAGGTCATCTTCGAGTCCTACTCTACCGATGCGACCAGCTGGTCGACCAGTTCAGGCGCACGCTCCACGAGCGCCGACTTCACGATCACCTGGTCGAATCCTGCCTCGTGCGCGCCGCGCAGCCCGGCCGTGTCGGTGTGATTCGTGAAACCGAGAATCGGGATCTCCGGATAGGCGTCGGCGACCTCCTGCGCGTCGATCCGCGAGATGTCGCAGATCACGAGGTCCGGCGGCTCGACGCTGTCGACCGTGATCAGGCGATGGCCCGGAAGGAGCACCTCGAGCTTCGAACGGAAGAAGAGGTCGACCCCTGCCAACAGGATCGTCGCCATGACGTGACGCTACCAAACGACTCGGTCGTGACCGCATGAGCGAGGAGCTGGAGCGCGGGCTCGAGCTGCTCCGCGCGGGAGGCTGGTTCGAGGCGCACGAGGAGCTCGAGCTGGCCTGGCGGGCGGCGCCCCCGGAGGAGCGCGACTTCTGCCAGGGCCTCGTCCACGTCGCTGTCGCCTGGTACCAGGCCGGGCGCGGGCGGCACGTCGGGTGTGAGCGGCAGCTCGAGAAGGCGGCACGGCGGCTCGGCCCGTACGCGCCGGAGCACCGGGGTGTCGACGTCGCCTCCGTGCTCGCCCAGGTCGAGGCGGCGCAGGCGCTCGGCTCCCTCGACCTGCCGCCGGTCCGGATCTAGACGCCGAGGCCGAAGACGTTCAGCGCGCGGTTGACGCCGACGCGCAGCCACCAGTAGCGGTCGAAGAAGAGGAGGAGGCCCAGCGCGATCAGGATCGCTCCGCTCACGACGCGGATCACGGTGTAGTGGTCGCGCAGCCAGCGGAACGCGCCCATCGCGCGGGTGAACGCGATCCCCGCGAGCAGGAACGGCACGGCGAGCCCGAGCGAGTACGCGAACAGGAGCAGTGAGCCCTGCGCACGCGGTGCTCGAGTCGCCCGCGAGGAGCAGGATCGACGCGAGCACCGGGCCGACGCACGGCGCGGCGCACACCGCGAACGCGGCGCCGAGCAGCACCCCGGAGCCGCGCCGCTGCGCGCCGCCGACGAGACCCGGCGCGACCAGGCGCTCGGGCAGTGGCAGCGCCCCGAGCAGCGCGAGGCCGAACACGATCACGACGAAGCCGGAGATCTCCTGCAGCACGCGCTGGTTGTGCGCGACCGACCCGCCCGCGGCGCCCGCCGCGGCGCCGAGCAGGACGAAGAGCAGCCGTGAACCCCGCGATGAACGGCAGGCTCGCGACGGTGACGCGCCGCGCCGTGCCGCGGCGGCCGAGCTGCGCCGGATCGACCGCGGAGACCGCGGAGAGGTAGCCCGGCACGAGCGGCAGCACGCAGGGGGCGAGGAACGAGACGAACCCCGCGGCGAAGGCGATCGGGATCCGGCCGGTCATGCGTCCAGGCGGGCGAGCTCTTCGTCGACCCGCCGCTCGAGGTCGGGCTCGAGCCGGGCCGGCGGCGGGCAGGCCCGTCCGGCCCGCGTGAGCGGCTCCAGTGCCAGACGCCGAAGGTGATCGCTGCGAGGCCGGCAAGCAGGCCTGCGATCGGCAGCCACCACGCGAGCAGTCCGAATCCCTTGTGCGGCGGCGCGGCGAGGATCCCCGGCCCGAACTGGGCGACGAGCTCCTTCTTGATCCCGCTCGCCGTGTCACCGGCCGCGATCCGGGCGCGGATGTAGGCGCGGATCCGCTCCGCGACCGGCGAGCTCGACTGGTCGAGCGTCGTGTGGCAGGTCGGGCACATCACCTGGCCCTCGAGCTCGCCGAGGGTCGGATGCTGGTCGCTGGCGAGCGCGGCGGGCGCGATCGCGAGCGCGAGCGGCAGGACAAGGACGACGAGCAGGCGCCTCACGACTGGAGCGCGCGACGGATCGACGCGGCGAACTCCGCCTTGATCTCGTTCGTGGAGAGGATCGAGCCCGAGATGTGGTCGCCCACGAGCCGGCCCTTCCGATCCACGAAGAACGTCTCCGGGAAGCCGGTCACCCCGTAGCGGTCGACGGTGGCGCTCGGTGCGTCGTGGACGATCGGGTAGGTGATCCCGTACTTGTGCGCGAAGCGCTTCGCGTCGCTCGTGAAGTCCTCTGCGTCGACGCCGACGACGACGAGCCCCTGCTTCCGGTACCGCTGCCAGGTCTGCTCGAGCGCCGGCAGCTCCTCCTTGCAGGGGAGGCACCAGGAGGCCCAGAAGTTGACGACGACCGCCTTGCCGCGGAGCGATGCGAGCGAGAGCTTGCCCGGCCCGTCGAGCCGCGCGAGCGTGAATGCCGGCGCGGGCGGGTGCTTGCCGGCCGAGAGGGCGCTCTCGACGCCGCTGCCGGGCTGGTGGGTCACCTTCCAGACGAGGAGCGCGAGCAGGCCGACGACCGCGGCGACGGCGAGCGCCTGGGCCCCGAGCTTCGCCGCAGAGGCCATCAGTCCGCGACGATGAACACGGGCGTGCCCACCTCGACGTGGTCGAACAGCCATTCCGAATCGGGAACGTGCATGCGGATGCAGCCGTGCGACTCCGAGTAGCCGATCGAGCTGTCCTCGTTCGTGCCGTGGATCCCGACGCCCGGCGCGGAGAGCCCCATCCACCGCGTCCCGAGCGGGTTGCCCGGGCCGGGCGGCGTCGGCTTCAGGCCGGCTGCCCACGCATCGTTCGTCGGCGGGTACCACCACGGGTTCTTCCAGCGCACGACGATCGCGAAGCGGCCGAGCGGGGTCGGGTAGATCGCCTGCCCGGTCGCGACGGGGAACGTCCGCACGAGGCGCTCGCCGGCGTAGAGCTGCAGCTTGTTCCGGCCGCGATGGATCACGATCACCGGGCCGGAGGCCTGCTTCAGGGTGACCGCCGCCGCCACCGCCTTCGTCGGGACGAAGATCGGGTCGCGGCTGCCGGTGAGGAATGCCGAGGTGATCGCCCTGGCGAGCGCGGCGCGGTCGACGCGAAGTCCCGGCCGGTCCGGACGGACGAAGGGGTGAAGGTTCCGCAGCGAGACCTGAGCGTCGACCGGCTTCCGGTCGATCCCGGCGGAGAGCGCGGCGATGTACCGGCGCAGCGTCCCCGCGCGGACCGCGACGGGCACCTTCAGGCTCGAGCCCGGCCGGGCGGCTGCGGCAGCCCAGACGGCGCGCTTCGCGTAACCGACGGCGCCGAGCGTCGCGGGGTCGGCGAGCACCAGCCGTTCGCCGGCGACGAGGGAGACCGGGACCTCGAAGGCGGCGCGCACGGCCGCGTAGGCGCGGGCGGGCGGCAGCCCGCCGACCGGGACGCCGGCGATCGTCACCCCGGCCGGAAGCGCCGAGGGCGAGGCGGAACGGGCGGCCGGGCCGTGTGCGTCAGCCGCGGCGGCGAGGAACGCCGCGGTCGCGACGGCGACGAGTATCAGGCCAAGGCGCTTCACGTCTCTGCAGGGAAGACCCGCGGGTCGTTCGTGATGATACCCGCGACGCCGAGCGCCTCCAGGCGGGTGCAGACGGCCGGATCGTCGACCGTCCAGACGAGCACCGGCGCACCGTGGACGGCGCAGCGCTCGACCACGGCCGCGGTCACGACAGCGTGGTGGAGCGTGACCGCGGTCGCGCCGCTGCGGGCCAGCATGCCGCCGACCCGTGCCGGCAGCGCGCGCTGCATCAGCGCCAGCCCCGGAGTCGTGACGGCGTTCAGGCCGCCGCGCTTGGTCAGCCCGAACCTGTCCTCGGGATAGGTGAACGAGGTGCGGAGCTCCGGCTCCAGCTCGCGCACACGCCTCAGGGCGGCGGCGTCGGCACCGCTCACAAAGGCGCGCTCGACAAGCCCATGGCGGCGCACCGCCTCGACGACCCTGCCGGGGTCACGGAGCTTGAGGTCGACCTGGACGGCGGCGCCGCGTGCGGCGAGGAACTGGAGCGTCTCGTCGAGAAGCAGCGGCTCGACGCCCGGAGCGGGCCGATCGTGCGAGACGGCGACCCGCCCGTCAGCCAGCGCGATCACGTCGAGCTCGACCATGTCCATGCCGTGGTCGAGCGCCGCGGCGAACGACGGCAGCGTGTTCTCCGGCGCAAGGGCGGGCGCGCCGCGGTGGCCGATCCTGAGTGCGCGGCCGCCCGGCCGCTCGAGCGCAATCACACACAGATACTCTCCTATGCAGGCAAAACGTGCCGAAACGACCTAAACTCCCCGCATGGCCGAGACTGCTCCGAGCCGCCAGCCGCTGGACGAAGACCCGCCCACCGATCCGAACGCGGTCGGCGAGGCGTACCGCTTCCACCGCGCGCGGCGCCGGGCCCACGTCAGGCACCGGATCGAACGCCGCAAGGCGGGGCTCCGCTATTACGGCATCCTCCTTCTGCTCCTGGTCGGGACGCTCGTGATCGCCGTGACGATCTGGAGTCAGGTGCGCAAGGCGTTCGGCATCTAACCGAGTCATACTCTGCGCTGATGGAACCGGAACTGGAGGAGTTTCCCGAGTCGGAGCCCACGGCGGAGCGGCGGATGGGGCCGCTGCCGACAACGGGCGGCGGCTACTGGCTCCTCGGCGAGCGGGTGCAGTGGATCGCGGCGATGGTGCTGATGCTGTCGGCGTTCATGGGCTGGTACAGCGGCTCCGGCGACGGCCTCACGATCGCGGTCACCGGCTGGAACACGGGCATCCTCGGCAAGCTCGTGTTCTTCATCGGGCTGATCGTGCTCGCGCTCTTCTGGCTGCGCCGCGCGGGGATCGAGACGCCTCCGTCGGTGCCCGAGAGCCTGATCGTGGTCGCGCTCGGCTCGCTCGCGACCGTGTTCGTGCTGATCCGGCTGATCTCGATCCCGGACACGTTCCTGCCTGCCGACGGCCGTGCGATCGGGATCTGGATCGCGCTGCTCTCGGCATTCGCCGTGATCGGCGCAGGCCTGCTCCAGGCCGCCGACGAGCTCTAGATCGACGGCAGCGTGCCCGCTGCGGCCGCCGCAGCGTTGAACGGGATCACGGGAGCAGCGCGCAGGAGCGCCTCGCCCTCGTCGGTCGAGAGCTGCTCGTCGAGCAGGATCAGGTCGGGCGCGTCGACCTCGAGCAGCGCCAGGCCCTCGGCCGGATCGGCGGCCTCCCTGCACCCAGTAGCCCTCGGCCTGGAGCGCGCCGCGCAGCTGGGCGCGCGCGGCGGGGTCCGGCGAGACGACGAGCACCGAGGCGCCGCTTCGCGGCCGGCCCGCCGGCCCGAAGCGCTCGAGGAAGGCGTCGAGATCGGGCTGCCGGAAGCGGCGATGGCCACCTGGCGTGTAGAAGGCCGGCAGGCGGCCCTGGTCGGCCCAGCGACGGAGCGTGCCCTGGGCGACGCCGAGATAGGTGGCCGCGCCGCCGAGCGTCAGCCACTCCGACGCGCTCACGGCCCGGTCACGGTGAACGTCACCGTGCTGCGCGCGGCGGGCGCGAGCGGCAGCGGCCTGAGCGTCCGCACGAGGCTCTGTGTGCCGGCGGGCGACGGGCCTTCCTTGAGCGACTGGCCAAGCGCGATCCCGATCGCGAACGCGACGAGCACGAGCACGGCCACGAGCAGCCACGTGAGCCAGCGGCGACGACGGCGCCTGGGTCGGGCCGCGGCGCTCACGGCTCGTAGTCGACCGCGCCGCGCTGATAGAGGTGGAAGGCGGCGTCCTCGGCCGTCGCCAACGTGCGCGGCCAGTCCTTCACCGGTGCCCGCTCGGAGACGACATCGCGTACCCACCGCTCGGCACCGGCGTAGGTGTCCACGAGCTCGGCGAGCGTGAACCGGCCGCCGAGGCGCCGGCGAAGCTCGTCGCCGATCGCCTCGACCTGGGTGAGGAGGCGGGCGTAGGCCTCGGCGTCGCCGCGGCTCGCCTCGAGCCGGCGGTAGCCGTGCTCCCACTCGTGGCGCGCGCTCTCGACCGAGGTCGACATGGTGGCGATGCTAATCGCAACAGCAGCGGTCGGCGGGCCAGCGCGGCTCGACCTCGGCCAGGATCCGCTCGCCGAGCTCGTAGCCGGGGCGGGCGAGCGCGTAGGCGACGTGCGCGTGGAGGCACTTGAGCTGCGCCGGGTTGCGCGAGCCGCCGATCCCGAGCTCGAGCGACGCGCCGTCGTCCCGCCCCGCCTCGCCCGCCGCGAGGCGCCGCCTGATCGCGCGCTGCTCCTCGCTCGCCCGCTCGAGGCTCTCGCGCAGGACGGGATCGCCGGCCACGGCCCCGCTCCAGCGCTCGACCCCTCCGGCCGCCTCGAGCCGCGCGACCGCCGCGACGAGGTGCGGGCAGGTCAGGTAGTAGGTGGTCGGGAACGGCTCGCCGGCAAGGTCGTACGGAGCCTGTTCCGTGACCGCAGGGCGGTCGAACGGGCAGCGGCGAGCCACGCGGAGAAACGCCCGCGGGGGGCGCCCGAGCTGTTGCTCGACCAGAGCGCGGTCATCGTCCATGGCCTCCGATCGTAGCCCGCTGCGCCTTCCGCCAGGCCGGGATCCCCTTGACGATGTAGAGGTGCTCACCCGGCAGCGTGAGCCCGAGCCTGCGCGCCTCGCGCGCGAGCGCGGCGGTGCTCGTCGAGGCGGCGAGGCGCGTCTCGAGAGCCGCCTTCTGCGCCGCGAGGACCTGCACCTCGTGCCGCTGCTGCGCGACCTCGTGCCGCGTCGCGATGTAGGTGCGCATCGGCCGGTAGTAGAGGAAGGCGACGAGCGCGAGCGCGCCGACGGCGGCCCAGCGCAGCACGATGCTTCGCCGCGCCGGTCTGCGACTTCGTTTCCTCTTCCCCATGAGGGCGCCTCTTTCGAGACGGGCGCCCGGCGTCCTGCTACGCGACCTCGACCTTGATCACGTTGGTGGTGCCCGGCATGTTCACCGACGTCCCGGCCGTGATCACGACCGGTCGGCCTTCTCGACGAGCCCGGCGGCCCGGGCGGCGTCGATCGAGGTTCTCCAGAGCTCCTCGACGTCGACGGCCTCGTCGATCACGAGCGGCGTCACGCCCCACTCGAGCGCCATCTGCTGCAGCGAGTGCTGGAGGTGCGAGAGGCCGACGATCGGCCGCCGCGGGCGCAGCCGCGCGACCACCGATGCGGTGCGGCCGCTGAAGGTCGGGACGAGGATCGCCTTCGCCGCCAGCGCCTCGGCGAGGTCGCAGGCGACGTTCGACATCGCGTTCGAGATCGACGGGCTCTCGCTCGCCTCCGGCAGTCTCGTGCCGGTAGCCGAGGCTCGGCTCGACCTCGCGCGCGATCCGGTCCATGAACGCGACCGCCTCGACCGGGTACTCGCCCATCGCGGTCTCGCCGGAGAGCATCACCGCCGAGGTGCCGTCGAGGATCGCGTTCGCGACGTCGCTGGCCTCGGCCCGGGTCGGCTCCGCGTGGACGATCATCGACTCGAGCATCTGCGTCGCCGTGATCACCGGCTTCCCGCGCTCGAGCGCCTTGGTGATGATCAGCTTCTGCAGCAGCGGCACCGAGGTCGGCCCGATCTCGACGCCGAGGTCGCCGCGCGCGACCATCACCGCGTCCGACTCGGCGAGGATCTCGTCGAGCGCCTGCACCGCGTCGGCCTTCTCGATCTTCGCGATCACCTGCGCGGTCGAGCCCGCCTCCTCGATCCGGTAGCGGAGGTCGCGCACGTCGGCGGCGGAGCGGACGAACGAGAGCGCGACGAAGTCGACGCCGAGCTCGAGCGCGACGTCGAGGTCGGCGAGATCCTTCCGCGTCAGCGACGGGATCGGCAGCGGCACGCCCGGCAGGTTGACGCCCTTGTGCGAGGTGACCGCGCCGCCGACGATCACGCCGGCAGATCGCGCGGCCGAGTCCATCCGCTCGACGCGCAGGCGGACGAGCCCGTCGTCGATCAGGACGTCGTTCCCCGGCTGGAGCACCTCGCCGATCACGGCCGGGCTGACCGGCAGGTCGCCGTCCTTCGCCTTCTCCTCCGGGCGCGACGACGATCTCGTCGCCGTTCGCGAGGACGAACGCCTCGTCGAGGTCGCCGACGCGGAGCTTCGGCCCCTGCAGGTCGGCGATCAGCGCCAGCGGGCGGCCCACCTCCTGCTGCACGTCGCGGACGAGGCGGGCGCGCTCGGCGTGGGTCTCGTGCGTGCCGTGCGAGAAGTTGAGGCGCGCACCGTCCATGCCCGCCTCGACGAGCGCGGCCAGCGCCTCGGGCGTCGAGCTGGCGGGCCCGATCGTGGCGACGATCTTGGTGCGGCGAGGGACGAGGGTCACGGGTCGAAAGCTACCGGTGGAAGCGCGGGAAGGCAGCCCAGCCCGGATAGACGGCGTCCTCGCCGAGCTCCTCCTCGATCCGCAGGAGCTGGTTGTACTTCGCGACGCGGTCGGTGCGCGCCGGCGCGCCGGTCTTGATCTGGCCCGCGTTGGTCGCGACGGCGAGGTCGGCGATCGTCGTGTCCTCGGTCTCGCCCGAGCGGTGGGAGATCACCGTCGCGTAGCCGTTCGACCCGCGCCAGCTCGATCGCGTCGAGCGTCTCGCGTGAGCGTGCCGATCTGGTTGACCTTGATCAGGATCGAGTTGGCGACGCCCTCGTCGATGCCGCGGCGCAGCCGCTCGACGTTGGTGACGAAGATGTCGTCGCCGACGAGCTGGAGCCGGTCGCCGAGTCGTCTCGGTCAGCGTCTTCCAGCCGTCCCCACTCGTCCTCGGCGAGCCCGTCCTCGATCGAGACGAGCGGGAAGCGCTCGGCGAGCGAGTCGTAGAGGTCGACCAGCTCGCCGGTGTCGAGCTCGCGGCCCTCGACGTGGTAGGCGCCGTCGCGGAAGAACTCGCTGGAGGCGGGGTCGAGCGCGATCGCGACCCGGTCCGCGTGCCCCGCCGCTCGGCCGCCTCGAGGATCGCCTCGATCGCGACCTCGGCGGACGGGCAGGTCGGGCGCGAAGCCGCCCTCGTCGCCGACCGCCGTCGCGAGCCCGCGCTCGTGCAGGAGCGCCTTCAGCGCGTGGTAGGTCTCGGCGCCGATCCGCAGCGCCTCCGCGAACGACGAGGCGCCGGCGGGAACGACCATGAACTCCTGGAAGTCGATCGAGTTCTGCGCGTGGACGCCGCCGTTGATCACGTTCAGCATCGGCACGGGCAGCGTCCGGCCCTCCTCGCCGCCGAGGTAGCGGTAGAGCGAGAAGCCCTCGTGCGCGGCCGCGGCCTTCGCCGCGGCGAGCGAGACGCCGAGGATCGCGTTCGCGCCCGAGCCGGCCCTTGTTCGGCGTGCCGTCGAGCGCGATCAGCGCGTCGTCGAGCGCGCGCTGGTCGGCGCGTCCGTGCCGCGGACCGCGTCCGCGATCTCGCCGTCGACGTTCGCGACGGCCTGCATGACCCCCTTGCCGCCGTAGTCCGCGGCCGCCGTCGCGCAGCTCGACCGCCTCGAACTGCCCCGTCGAGGCGCCCGACGGGACGACGGCGCGGCCGGACGCCCCCGACGCGAGCGTGACGATCGACCTCGACGGTCGGGTTTCCGCGCGAGTCGAGGATCTGGCGCGCGTGCACCTTGGCGATCGAGCTGCTCATCGGAGTGCCTCCTTGGCCTGGTCGTAGTAGCGGTCCTGCGCCTCGAGCCCGAGAGCGCTCCACTCCTCGCCCGCGCTCGCCGGCGAGCTCCTCCGCGCGCTCGACGCGCGCGACGAACTTCGCCGTCGTCTGGCGCAGCGCGAGCTCCGGGTCGACGTTGACGTGACGCGCGACGTTCACCGCGGTGAAGAGGAGGTCGCCGAGCTCGTCCGCGACGCTTCGGGTCGGCTTCGGTCTCGGGCGCCGGCTCACCGCTCCGCGCGAGCTCGTGCTCGAGCTCGGCCAGCTCCCGGCGCACGTGCTCGAGCGGGCCTGCGAGGTCCGGGTAGTCGAAGCCGACCGCCGCGGCGCGCCGCTGCACCTTGCGGGCGAGGAGCGTGGCCGGGAGCGTCTCGGGCACGTCGTGGAAGACGCCCTCGCGGCCCTCCTGCGTCGTCTTGATCTTCTCCCAGTTCTCGCGCACGCGTCCCGCGGTGTCCGCGTCGGCCTCGCCGAACACGTGCGGGTGGCGGCGGACGAGCTTCTCGTGCACCTGGCCGCGCGACCTGCTCGAGGTCGCCCGCGCCGCGCTCCTCGAGCAGCAGCGCGAGGAAGTAGACCTGGAAGAGGAGGTCGCCGAGCTCGTCGAGCAGCTTCTCGTCGTCACCCGCGAGCGCCGCATCGGCGACCTCGTAGGCCTCCTCGACGGTGTGCGGCACGATCGTGCGCGCCGTCTGCTCGCGGTCCCACGGGCACTCGCGACGCAGCCGCTCCGTCAGCTGCTGGAGGTCGACGAGCGCTTGAGCGAGGCTCACGTAGTCGTCGGTCGCCGTCGTCGCCGGCCCGTAGCCGACCTGGTAGCGCGTCTTCTTGTCGTACTTCTTCTTGGCGTTGGCCACCCAGGTCGTCATCGCCGCGTTCTTCTGCGTCTGGAGCAGCTGCTGGCGGATCGACTCCTTGACCGTCGCGAAGCGGCGTGGTCCTGGCAGGGCGGATGTCGGACAGCGGCTGGATGATGTGCCAGCCGTACTGGGTGTGGATCGGCGTCGAGATCGCCTTGGTCGGCAGCGTGAACGCGACCTGGTCGAACGGCGGCACGGTCTGGCCCTTCGAGACGGTGAGCTTCCCGCCGAGGTTCTTCGAGCCGGGATCCTGCGAGTACTTCTTCGCGAGCGCTGCGAAGTGGCGCCCTTGTTCGCGCGGATCTCCGCGTCGAGCTTCTCCGCGAGCGCCTTGTTCTTGACCAGGATGTGGCGCACGTCACGCGACTCCGGCTGGCTGTACTGGCTCTTGTTCTTCGCGTAGTAGTCGGCGATCTGCTGCGTCGGTGACCTTCACGTTCCCGGAGACCTTGGCGAAGATCGCCTCGGAGATGAGCTGCGCACGCAGGTCGTCGCGCACCTGCGAGTCGGTGAGGCCCTGCTGACGCGAGCTGCTTGGCGTAGGCCTTCGCGGTCGCTCTTGAAGTACTGCTTCTTGATCTGCGCGAGCCGGGCCTCGACCTGCTGGTCGGTGACCTTGATCCCCAGCTTGTTCGCCTCCTGCGCGAACTCGGCGCGCTGGACGAGGAAGGTGATCGCCTGGGTCTGCAGCGCCGCGTACTCGGCCGAGCCGGCCTTCGGGAACGCGCGCTTCTGGTTCTTGTAGGTGACCTGCGCCTGCGTCAGCAGCTGGTCGAGCTGGGCCTTCGAGATCGGGCTGGCCGTTGACGACCGCGACCGCGTCGCTCGGGACGCTGCTCCGAGCTCCCGCCGCAGCCCGACGGCGACGAGCGCAAGCGCAGCGGCGACGATCAGAAGTGGGCGAAGGTGTCTCATGTGGGGGATGTCCGGGGCCGATTCTCTGGGGGACTTAAGTTGGCCCGGCGCGGAGCGCCAATATAGCATCGGCAAGCTCGAGCGCCTCCCTTGAACCGTTCGGTCCGGAGCGACACCTCACGTGCTGGAGGTCGAGTAGACCGCGGTCTCGAGCAGCCCGCGGAGCTCGCGGAGCTCTCCCGAGCCGAGCACGAGCTGCCCGATCGTCGCCTTGCCGCCGCGGAAGACGAGGTAGTCGGCGCCGATCTGGGCGAGCTTCTGCTTCGCCTCCTGGATCGCGAAGAGGTTCTCGACCGGCTCGGGCAGCGGGCCGTAGCGGTCCTCGATGGCGGCGCGCAGCTCGCGCAGCTCGTCCTCCGACTCGGCGAGCGCGAGCCGCCGGTGGAGGTCGATCTTGAGCGCCTCCGCGCCGATGTAGTCGGCCGGCACGTACGCGTCGACGCGGGCGTCGACGCGCACCGGCCGCGCGGCGACGCGCCGCTGGCCCGGAGAGCTCGGCGACCGCCTCGTTGAGGAGCTCGACGTAGAGCTCGAAGCCGACCGCGGCGACGTGGCCCGACTGCTCGGCGCCGAGCAGGTCGCCCGCGCCGCGGATCTCGAGGTCGCGCATCGCGATCGCGAAGCCGGCGCCGAGCTCGGTGTGGTCGGCGAGCGTCGAGAGCCGCGCCCGCGCCTCGGGCGTCAGCTCCGACGACTCGGGGTAGAAGAGGTAGGCGTGGCGCGGCCCGGTCGGAGCGGCCGACGCGCCCGCGGATCTGGTAGAGCTGCGCGAGGCCGAGCATGTCGGCGCGCTCGACGATGAGCGTGTTCGCCTGCGGGATGTCGAGCCCCGACTCGATGATCGTCGTCGAGACGAGCACGTCGGCGTCGCCGCGCGAGGAACGCGTGCATCTGCTCCTCGAGCTCGCGCTCCGGCATCTTGCCGTGCGCGACGATGAAGCGGAGCCCCGGCGCAGAGCTGCCGCAGCTTCTCGGCCGCCGCCTCGATCGACTCGACGCGGTTGTGCAGGTAGAAGCTCTGGCCGCCGCGCTCGTGCTCGCGCTCGAGCGCGACCTTCACGAGCTCCTCGTCGTACTCGCCGACGTGCGTCCGGATCGGCCGCCGGCCCTCCGGCGGCGTCTCGATGATCGAGATGTCGCGCAGGCCGGAGAGCGACATGTGCAGCGTGCGCGGGATCGGCGTCGCCGACAGCGCGAGCACGTCGACCTCGAGCCGCAGCGAGCGCAGCAGCTCCTTCTGCGCGACGCCGAAGCGCTGCTCCTCGTCGACGATCACGAGGCCGAGGTCCTTCGCGATCACGTCGCGCGAGAGCAGGCGGTGCGTGCCGACGAGGATCTCGACCTTGCCCGCCGGGTAGTCGGCGAGCACCTGCTTGACCTCCTTCGGCCGGCCGGAAGCGCGAGACCATCTCGACGCGGACCGGGAAGTCGCGGAACCGGTCGCGGAAGGTGTGCCAGTGCTGCTCGGCGAGGATCGTCGTCGGCACGAGCATCAGCACCTGCTTCCCGTTCACCGCGACGGCGAACGCCGCCCGCAGCGCGACCTCGGTCTTGCCGAAGCCGACGTCGCCGCAGACGAGCCGGTCCATCGGGTGCGGCGCCTCGAGGTCCTCCTTCACGGCCTCGATCGCGCGCTGCTGGTCGTCGGTCTCCCGGTACGGGAAGGCGGCCTCGAGCTGCTCGAGCCACTCGTTCGTCGAGGTCGAACGCGACGCCTGGCGCCTGCTGCCGCTGCGCGTAGAGCGCGATCAGCTCGCCGGCGAGCTCCTGCACCGACTCGCGCGCGCGGCTGCGCAGGTTCTGCCAGGCCTTGCCGCCGAGCTTCGAGAGCGCGGGCGCCTTCGCGTCGGCGCCGATGTAGCGCGAGACCTTGCCGAGCTGCTCGTGCGGGACGTAGAGCCGGTCCTCGCCCCGGAACGCGATGAAGAGGTAGTCGCGCGTGACGCCCGCGACCTCCTTCGTCTCGAAGCCGAGCAGCTGCCCGATCGCCGTGGTCCTCGTGGACGACGTAGTCGCCGGTGCGCAGGTCGGCGAACGACTGCAGCGCGCGCCCGAGGCGCGCGTCGACGCGGCGCGCGCGGCGGCGGAAGACCTGGCGCGTCGGGGAGGAGGACGAAGCCGAGCTCGCGCCAGACGAAGCCGCGCCGCGCCGGCGAGACGGCGAAGAGCAGCTCGGCCTCGGCGGGCAGGTCGCCCTCGAGCGTGCCCGCCTCGACCTTGCGCAGCAGCCGCTCGGTGCGGGCCGCCTCGCCCCGGTGCGGGAACGCGACGACGACGCGGAGGCCGGCGCGGACGAACGCGGCGAGCTCGTTCTCGGCCTCGGCGAGCCCGCGCGCGGCGATCGCGGGCCGCTGCGCCTCGAAGGCGAACGGCTGGTTCATCGGCAGCGGGTCGAGCTCGGACGCGTCCTTGAGCGACACGGGCCGGTGCCCTCCTCCTCCCAGATCGCGCGCACCTCGTCGGCCTGCCAGACGAGATCGGGACCGTCCGGCAGAAGCGGCACGAGGTCGCGCGGCACCGGCCGGAGCTCGCCCTCCTCCCCGTGCCAGTCGTCGAGCAGGTCGAGCCGCCGCTCGGCCGCCGGGTAGATCACGGCCTCGGCGAGCGGGTGCAGTGCCCGCTGCGTGAACGGCGAGAACGCGCGGATCGCCTCGATCTCGTCGCCGAAGAGCTCGACGCGCAGCGGCTCGCGGCCGGTGGTCGGGAAGACGTCGAGGATCCCGCCGCGGACGGCGAACTGACCGCGCTCGTCGGCGCGCTCGACCCGCTCGTAGCCGGCGAGCGCGAGCTGCTCGGCGATCCCGTCGATCCCCGGCTCGTCGCCGATCGCGAGCCGCAGCGGCGCCGGACGGGACGCGACCGGCGGCGCGGGCTCGGCGAGCGCGGCCGCCGAGGCGCAGACGAGCCCGCCCGCGGCCAGCACGTCGAGGGCGCGCGCGCGCTCGCCGACGAGGTGCGGCGGCGGCTCGAGGCCGGTCTCCCAGCGCACGCCGCGGCCGGGCAGCAGCGCGACGCGCTCCTCGCCGAGGAACCAGCCGGCGGCCTCGGCCGCGTCGCGCGCGTCGGCGTCGTCGGCGAGCAGGCAGACGAGCGGGCGCTCGAGCGTCTCCCAGAGCGCCGCGAGCACGAGCGGCAGCGCGGGCTCGGAGACGCGCGCACGGGCAGGAAGCGCCTGCGCGAACGCCTGCAGGCGCTCGTGCGCGACGAGCTCGCGGACGAAGGCGTGAAGGATCGGACGGTCCATGACGACGGGACGAGACACGCGTCTCGCCCAGGTCGAGTCTAGCCGGGGCTCAACGGCTCATGCCCTGAGCCGCCAGGTCCGAGTGCCTGACCCCGGGCCATGTCTCCACTGGTCCAAGAGCCTCGTCCCGAGTGCGCGTCAGATCCCAGTGCTCTGGCCAATTCCTGACTCTTTCGGCCATGGCCCAGAGCCTGACCCCCGAAGAGTCCGGCGAAGATGTTCGAACAGAGGCTCGAGGTCGAGTTGGCAACTCGCGTCGGCCTCGATCAGCTCTCCGAGGAGGTCCAGCGGACCATGAGCTCCGGATTCGAGGCGGGCCTCGAGTTCCGTAGACCTGAGCTTGTCGAAGTGGCCTTCGTGTCGGCCTGCTCGGTCTGCGTAGCGGGCGAGCAGCACCTCGGCCGGAGCGGTGCAGAGGATCTGCACGAGTCGGTGTTTTGGGAGCGATCGCAGCGCCGGCTCCGCCTGCCCGCGCGTGAAGTTCGCCTCGGCAACCGCGGAAACTCCAGCCTGGAGCAACTCGCGCAACGCGGAGGCCTGGAGAGCGAACGTCGCTGCTCCGAGGCGCCGTGACCATTCGGGATCGCCGATGCCCAGCGTGTCGAAGAGCGTCTCCTTGATCTGATCCTTCGCGACGAGGGGCAGCTCGAGGCGATCCGCGACCCCTCGGGCGATCGTTGTCTTGCCAGCGCCCGGGGGGCCGGTCACCACGATGAGCAGCGGCGCCTCCGCCACTAGTTGAAGCGCGCCTGCGCCGCGTCGAGGCCGTCGGCGAGGAGCGCCTCGACCGCATCGGCGCCGAGCGTGATCAGCGCCTCGGCATCCTCGTCCGGGGCGAACGGCGAGAGGACGTAGTCGGCCACCGGCCGCCGGTCGCCTCGGCCGGGCCGGCCGACGCCGAGCCGCAGCCGCAGGAACTCCGGGGTGCCGAGCGACTGCGCGACGGAGCGCAGGCCGTTGTGGCCCGCGAGGCCGCCGCCGAGGCGCACCTGCACGCGGCCGAGCTCGAGGTCGACGTCGTCGTGGACGACGAGCACCGACCCGGGCTCGAGCTTGAAGAAGCGCGCCGCGGGCGCGATCGACCGGCCCGACTCGTTCATGTAGGTCTCCGGCTTGAGCAGCGCGATCCGCCGCTCGGCGACGCGCGTCTCGGCGAGCCGGCCCGAGAACTTGCCGCGGAACGAGGCTCCGTGACGCCGCGCGAGCTCGTCCACGACCAGCCAGCCCGCGTTGTGCCGCGTGCGCTCGTACTCCCGGCCCGGGTTGCCGAGCCCCGCGACGAGCAGGTCGAGTGTCGAGGCGTGCTCGCCCCGACGGAGGAGCCGCATTACTCCTCGGAGGAGTCGGCCTCGGCCTCGGGCGCAGCCTCTCCCTCGGGAGCCTCCTCGCCCTCCTCGCCCTCGGCCGACGGCCTCCTCGACCTCGAGCGCGCGCGGCGCGCTGACGGTCACGAGCACCGTGTCGGGATCGTCGAGGTAGGTGACGCCCTCGATCGGAGGGATGTCGGTGAGGCGGAGCGCGTCGCCCATCGCGAGCGAGCTGATGTCCAGCTCGAGGTGCTCGGGCACCTCCATCGGCAGCGCCTCGACGCTCACCTCGCGGATCTGCTGCGAGAGGATGCCGCCCTCCTTGGCGCCCGGCGACTCGCCGATCAGGTGCACCGACACGGCGACGGTGATCGGCTGGTCGAGGCGCACCTCCTGCAGGTCGATGTGGAGGATGCGGCCGCTGACCGGGTGCTGCTGGAACTCCTTCAGCACCGAAGGATGCGGCGTGGCCTGGTCGCCGACGGTGACGTCGAGGATCGTGTGCATGCCGCCGGGCCCGTGCAGGGCGCGGCGCAGCTCGCGCTCCTCGACCGCGATCGCGTGCGGCGCCGAGCGGCCGTAGAGGACACCCGGGATCAGGCCCTCGGCCCGCATCCTGCGAGCAGGGCCGTCGCCGCGCGTCTCGCGCGCGAGCACCGACAATTTGACTCTCTCACCAGCCACGGCGGCGGATTGTAGCGGTCACGCGCCCACGGCGACCGCGTACCCTTGGAGACGTGCCCGAAATCGGCCTCTTTCCGCTCGGCCTCGTGCTGCTCCCGACCGAGCAGGCGCCGCTGCACATCTTCGAGCCCCGGTACCTGGAGCTGATCGAAGCCTGCATCGCGGAGGAGAGCGAGTTCGGCGTCCTCCTCGCCGACGACATCGGGGAGATGCGCGAGATCGGCACCCGCGTCTCGGTGATCGAGGTGCTCGAGCGGCTGCCGGACGGGCGGATGAACATCGCAGTCGAGGGCGGCGCGCGCTTCCACCTGGCGCGGCTGACCGAGGGCAGCTCGTTCCAGACCGGCGAGGTCGAGCCGTACGAGGACGAGAGCGACGACCGCGACGACGAGGCGGCGGAACGCGCCTTCGCGCTCTACCGCCGCCTCGCTGCGCTCGTGCCGGCGCCGCCGGACGATCCGGATCCCGACGCGCCTCTCCTCTCGTTCGAGATCGGTGCGCGGGTCGACTTCGGCTCCGAGCCGAAGCAGCAGCTGCTCGAGCTGCGCTCCGAGGACGAGCGGCTGACCCTCGTGTGCGAGCTGCTGGAACGGGCCACCGAAGCGCTCGAGAACGAACGCGAGCTACGGGCGCGCGCCGCCCAGAACGGCAAGGTCGTTCCCGGCGACCACTGAGCCCGCTACGCCGAGCTGACCGCCGGCCCCTTGTAGGTGTCGCTCCCGAATCCCAGGATCGGCGCGAAGATGAACGAGAGGAAGAACAGGCCGACGCCGAAGCCCGTGCCGCGGCCGTAGCTCTTCGCGAGATCGAGCGAGATGATGAACCAGATCACGATCCCGACGATCGGGATGATGGCCAGGATGATCCACCACCATTCGCGCCCGACGATCTTGAGCACGATGAGGAAGTTCCAGATCGGGATGATGGCCTTCCAGCCGTCCTCTCCGGCCTTGACGAACATCATCCACCACCCGGCGACGACCAGAACGTAGATGCCGAGGTAGATGATCCAGGTAATGCCGCTCATGGCTCCCTTTCTGTAGGGAAGACGCGAACCCCGGGTGACGCTACCCCGCCGCACGGACGGCAAAGGGCGCCGATCCCTCCATCGAGGCTCCCGCACGGGCTTGTGACGCCCGATACGACCCATGCCACTGCACGCCGACCCAGGAGGGGACCACCATGTATGCCACGCTCAGGCGCCGTCTCGCGCGCGAGGAGAGCGGCTTCACGCTGATCGAGCTGCTCGTCGTGATCATCATCCTCGGCATCCTGATGGCGATCGCGGTGCCGTCGTACATCAGCTTCCGCACCCGGGCGAACATCTCGGCCGCGAAGGCCAACGTCCGCGCAGCCGTGCCCGGGATGGAGGGCTTCAACGCCGACCATTCGACCGGGTATACGGGCGTGACGCTGACCAAGCTCCAGCAGAGCTACGACGCGGGGATCAAGAACATCAAGATCGTCCGCGCCAACACGACGAGCTACTGCATCCAGAACACGACGCCCGGCACGGCCACCTTCCACAAGGGCGGCCCGTCCGGCGACATCGTCCAGGGCATCTGCTGAGCGCGGACTGACCGGGACCGAGACGAGGGGCGCGGGAGACCGCGCCCCTCGTTCGTCCTGGAGCCGGCTCTACTGCGTGGGGGCAGGAGCGGTCGGCGGGGTCGCCGCGCCCTTGCCGGCGCCCTTCAGGGTGCCCTTGAGAGCCTGGGTCGCCTGGCGTGCAGCCTTGGCGGCCTGCTGGAGGTCGGCGCGGAGCGCCTGGTTCGCGGTGTGCATCGCCTGGACGAGCGGCTTGATCTGCCCGTTACCCTGCTTGGCGTCGCGCGCGGCCTTCGCGTCGGCCTTGAGCTGCGCCCAGTCTGCCTTGATCGTCGCGTTCTCGCTCTTGCGATCCGAGCTCAGCTTCTGCCAGTCGGCCTTCACCGTCGCGAGGGCGGCCTTCTTGTCGGTGCTGCCCGCGACCGCGGCGACGTCGGTCTGGATCTGCGCGGCGTCGGCCACGATCGTGTCGTGCAGCGTCTGCACGTCGGCGGCCGTCTTCGCGATGTCGGCCTGAACGTTCGCCGGCACGCTGCTGTCGGCGAGCGACGCGGCCGGGATCAGCGCCGCCGCGAGCACGACTGTCGCAAGTGAGATGAGCTTCTTCGAGGAGAGGTACATATCGTCCTTTCGGGAGGGAACATCGCTGTCTCCAGCCCATCATCGGCACGCAGGTCAGCCGGCTGTCACGCGAATGTCATCGGAACGAAAAAGCCTGGACTCCGGCGGCGGGAGCACGCACAATCCACCTCTGTCATGTCCCAGACCGACGTCAAGCGCCTCGTCGAACGCTACCGAGCGGGCTGGTTCGGCCACGACGTGGATGCGATCATGGCCGTCGTCGGCGACGACGTCGTGTTCGACAACGTGACGACCGCCGAGCGCGTGGAGGGCTCCGCCGCTTTTCGGGCACACGTGGCCGGGATCCACGAGCGCTGGCCCGATCTCGGCTTCGAGGAGCACGCGCTCTATGTCGCGACGGATACGGGCGTGGCGGAATGGACGGCTCGGGCGACAGCTGCAGACGGACGGCGTCTCGAGTGGGACGGGATCGACGTGATCAACTGTCGAGACGGCCTGATCGTCCGCAACGCCGTCTACTCGTCGGGCCATGCACCACGCGTGCTCGATCCCTGAGAGCCCGAACTAGAAGAGCTGGTTCTCGCCGGCGAAGATCGCCGAGACCGAGTCGTCCGAGAAGACGTTCTGGATCGTCTCGGCCAGGATCTCCGAGGTGGACAGCACCTCGACGTTGTCCGGCTTCTCGAGCAGGTCGACCGGGACGGTGTCGGTGACGATCACGCGGTCGAAGTGCGCTGTTCTGCGATCCGCTCGAGCGCGGGGCCGTTGAAGAGGGCGTGCGTGGCGCAGGCGATCACGCGCGTCGCGCCCGCCTCCTTCAGCGCCTCGGCGCCGGCGCACGAGCGTGCCGGCGGTGTCGATGATGTCGTCGGTCATCACGGCGACCTTGCCCTCGACCTCGCCGATCACGCTCGTGACCTCGGCGACGTTGTGCTCGGGCCGCTCCTTGTTCAGGACGACGAGGTCGCCGCCGATCATCTCGGCGAACTTGCCCGCGAGCTTCGTGCGGCCGGTGTCGGGCGAGACGGCGACGACGCTCCTCGCCGAGGCCGAGGTCGCGGAAGTGCTGCGCGAACATCGGCACCGCGGTCATGTGGTCGACGGGGACGTTGAAGAAGCCCTGCACCTGGCCGGCGTGGAGGTCCATCGTCAGCACGCGGTCGACGCCGGCGGTCTGGAGCATGTCGGCGACGAGCTTCGCGGTGATCGGCTCGCGCGGACGCGACTTCTTGTCCTGGCGCGAGTAGAAGAACCACGGGATCGACCGCGGTGATCCGCTTCGCGGAGGCGAGCTTGGCCGCGTTGACCATGATCAGGAGCTCCAGAGGTTCTGGTCGACGGGCTTCGCGGCGGTCTGGACGATGAACATGTCCGCGCCGCGCATCGACTCCTCGAAGCGGCAGTAGGTCTCGCCGTCGGCGAACGTCTTGAGCGTCACGCCGCCGAGCTCGACGCCGAGCAGGCCGGCGATCTTCTGCGCCAGCTCGGGGTGCGAGCGCCCGGCGACGACCATCAGCCGCTTCTGCGGCGCGCGCTCGATCCAGTGCGACGGCTCCAAGGCGGGACCGATCTCCTTCACCTCGAGCCCAGGCAGGCGGGCCAGCTCAGTCGTTCCGCTTCTTGTCGACCATGCCCCTCTTTGTTGACCTGTCGGGATCGGGCGATCGCGAGCGCTCCTGCAGGCACATCATCCGTGATGACGGACCCCGCCGCAATCCAAGCATCGTCGCCGATCGTCGACCGGTGCGACGAACGCATTGTCGACACCGGTCCTGACGTTGCTGCCGATCTTCGTCTTGCCCTTCGGCGTGCCGGGCACGTGCGCGAAGTTCACCGTGACGTTGCCGGCGGCGATGTTCGTGTCGTCGCCGATCTCCGCGTCGCCGAGGTACGAGAGGTGCGGCACCTTCGTGCGCTTCGCCGATCCGCGAGTTCTTCAGCTCGACGAACGTGCCTGCCTTCGCGCCCTCCTCGAGCACGGTGCCGGGCCGCAGGTAGCAGAACGGGCCCACCGTGACGCCCGGGCCGATCTCCGCGTCGACGGCGACGACGTGCGGGCCGACCTCGGCGCCGGCGGCGACCTTCGTGGCGCCGCGGAGCACGGTGAACGGGTGCACGACGGCGTCCGCCTCGAGCTCGACCGTCGGCTCGATCCACGTCGACGCGGGATCGACGATCCCGACGCCCGCGAGCATGTGCGCCTCGTTGATGCGGTCGCGCAGGAGCGCCGCGGCCGCGGCGGCGAGCTCGACCCGCGTGTTGACGCCCTCGGTCTCGGCCGGGTCGGGCGCCGCGTGCACCGCGACGTGGCTCGCCGTCCTCGACGAGGTGCGCGGACGGCGTCGGTGAGGTAGAGCTCGCCCTGGGCGTTGTGCGGCTCGAGCCGCTCGAGCGCCGGCCAGAGCAGCTCGGCGCGGAAGACGTAGATCGAGGAGTTGACCTCGCCGATCGCGAGCTCCTCGGGCGACGCGTCGACCGCCTCGACGATCGCGCGGAGCCGGCCGTCGGCGTCGCGGACGATGCGGCCGTAGCTGCGCACGTCGGCGGGCGCGAACGAGAGCACGGTCGCCGCCGCGTCCGCATCGCGGTGCGTGCCGCGAGCAGCCCCGCGAGCAGCTCGGTCGTGAGGAGCGGCGTGTCGCCGGAGAGGACGAGCACGTCGCCGGCGTGGCCCTCGAGCGCGGCTCGCGCGGAGGCGACGGCGTCGCCCGTGCCGCGCGGCGCGCTCCTGCACCGCGACCGCGAGCCCGTCGAAGGCGTCCGCGGTCTCCGGCGACGTGACGACGACGAGCGGGTCGGGCCCGAGCGGGCGCGCGGCCTCGATCACCCAGTCGACCATCCGGCGGCCGAGCAGCGGGTGCAGGTGCTTCGGCGTCGCCGACCTCATCCGCGTGCCGAGGCCGCCGGCCATGACGACGGCTGCGAGGTTCGAGCGTCGAGACACGGATGGCTGGGGCGCCAGGATTCGAACCTGGGATCGCGGGACCAAAACCCGCTGCCTTACCGCTTGGCTACGCCCCACTGCAGCGCATTGTGTCAGCGGCGCTCCGTGAACAACGCGATCAGCGCCAGGACGGCCAGGAGCGCGACGGCGACGATCGCGAGCGTCCCGAGCGATCAGGACGAGGATCGGCACGAGCGCGACCATCACCTGCGAGGCGGCGACGATCCAGCTCGTCTGCCGCACGGCGTCCGAGCGCGTCTTGCGCCCGACCTCGTAGTAGAAGATCACGGCGATCGCGCCGACGATCACGGCGAGCCACCACGGGATCACGTGGAGGACGACGAGGATCCCCTCGATCACCGCGATCCAGATCGCGATCCGCACCCGGTGGCCCCGCAGCCAGCGGCCGTGCTGGGTCGTGTCGTGCTCGATCACGGGGAGCGGCGGATAGTCGCTCATCGCCTCAACCGTACCAAGCCGGAACGGTCAGCCAGGTGCGGCCCCGGCCCCGCAGGGCGCGGCGGGCGGCGGCGGCGGCGGCGCGGTGGAGGAAGAGGCCGTAGACGACCGGGCCGGCGCCCGTGACGTCGGCGCGGAAGGCACCGCGCTCCTCGAGCTCGGCGGCGAGCGGCGAGGCGGCGAGGTCGTTGCGGCGGCAGCGCCGCGAGATCGCGCGGGCGCCGCGTCGCCTGCGAGCGCGGAGGCGAGCGCGTCGCGGCGTCCTGCGAAGCCGTCGGCGCCGTCGCGGGCGTCGAACGCCTCGTAGACGCGGCGGTCGACGGCTTGCCGGGCCCCGTCCGGCAGAACGAGGAGCACCCAGTAGTCCTGCGGGAGGTCGAGCGGGGCCAGCTCGCTGCCGTCGCCCGTGCCGAGCTGCGGGCCCTGCGCGAGGAAGAACGGGACGTCGGCCCCGAGCCCGGCGGCGAGCGCGTGCAGGCGCTCGGGCGGGAGCGGCTCGGCGAGCGTGGCGTTCGCGAGCCGGAGCGCGGTCGCGGCGTCGGAGCTGCCGCCGCCGAGCCCGGCCGCGACCGGGAGCTGCTTGTCGATCGTCGCACGCCCAGTTCGGCGCGACGCCCGCCTCCGCGGCGAGGCTCGCGCAGCGCGTCGCGCCACGATCGTGTCCTCCGCGAAGCCGCGCACGGACGAGGCCCGTCGGCCGGCTCGACCCTGACGCGGTCGCAGAGCTCGACCCGCTGGAGCACCGTTGCCGACCTCGTGCTTCCCGTCGGGTCGCGGCGGGCCGACGACGAGCGCGAGGTTGATCTTCGCGGTGGCGCGTGGCGCGGTTCACACGGAGCGCCTCGGCGAGCACGACGAACTCGGCCGGGCTCGAGCTCCTCCGCGCGGGCGGTCGGCGAGGCGGCCGAGCGCGGCGAGCGCCTCCTCCGCCGCGCGTCCGCGTCGCGACGCCGGCGAGCTGCAGCGAGTTCGGCAGCGTCTTGCGGCGGTGGGCGAACGCGGCCTCGACGACGCGCTTCACGCTCGCGGTAGCGGTCCGGCAGGCCCGTCGCGCCGGAAGGCGACGAGTGCCGAGTCGACGTTCGGCCGCGGCCGGAACACCGTCCCGCGAGACAGGGTGGAAGCCGGTCCGCTCCGCCGCGAGCTGGACGAGCACCGAGACGGCGCCGTAGGCCTTCGTCGACGGCGACGGCGAAGAGCCGGTCGGCGACCTCGCGCTGCACCATCACGCACCAGAGCTCGCACCGTCGGCAGCCCGTCGAGGCTCTCGACGATCAGGGGCGTGGCGACGTTGTAGGGCAGGTTCGCGACGAGCTTCGCCGGCGCGGGTCGAGCGCGGCGAGGTCGAGCGCGAGCGCGTCGCCGAAGATGAAGGTCGACGTTCGTCCGCGCGGCGAGCGCGCTCGCGGAGCGGCGCCTCGAGCGAGCGGTCGATCTCGACCGCGTGGACGTGCGCGACGCGGTCGGCGAGGTAGCGCGGTGAGCACGCCGAGGCCCGGGCCGATCTCGAGCACGACGTCGCCGGGCTCGAGCTCGGCGAGGCGGCCGATCACGCCGAGGATGTTCTCGTCGACGAGGAAGTGCTGGCCGAGCGTCTTCTTCGGGCGCGACGCGTCACGGCAGCCGCGAAGACGGCGGCGCGCGTTCTCGTCGATCTGCGCCGCCGAGCTCGTCCGGCGTCCTCGCCCGCGCCTCGGCGAGCGCGGCGAGCGTGTGGACGACGTTGGCCGGCTCGTTCGGCCGGCCGCGGACGCGGCTGCGGCGCGAGGTACGGGCAGTCGGTCTCGGCGAGGATCCGGTCGGCCGGCACCTGCGCCGCCGCCTCGCGCAGCTCCGGCGCCTTCGGGTAGGTGACGTTGCCGGCGAACGAGACGTAGTAGCGCGCGCTCGAGCGCGAGCGGGAGCAGCGCGGGCGACGAGAAGCAGTGGAGGATCACCGTCGCCGCGGAACGCCGGCGAGGGCGGCGGCGGTCTCGTCGTCGGCCGCGCGGGTGTGGATCACGACCGGCTTGCCGAGCGTCGTCGGCGAGCGCGAGCTGCGCTTCGAAGAGCCGGCGCTGGGCGTCGTGCGGCGCGTAGTCGCGGATAGTAGTCGAGCCCGGTCTCGCCGACGGCGACCGCCTTCGGGTGGGCGAGCAGCGCCGCGAGCTCGGCGACGTCGGTCGGCCTCGGCGCCGCCCGCCTCGTGCGGGTGGATGCCGAGCGCCGCGTACGACGCCGTCGTGGGCGTCGGCGAGCGCGAGCGCGCTGCGGCACGACGTCGATGCCCGTCGCCGACCGTGACGATCCGGCGTCACGCCCGCCTCCCGCGCGCGCTCGACGAGCGCCTCGGGCGGGCTCGTCGCACGCGTCGAGGTGCGCGTGCGTGTCGATCACGCCGCGGCGCTCGGGCGCGTCGATCCGGGGGAAGAGCGGCTCGGCGCGGCACGATCCCGTCGAGCGTCGCCCGTGAGGCCGTAGGCGACGCGCTCCCAGCGAGAGGTCGAGCGGCTGTCCGAGCGCCTCGAGGATCCGCGCCGCCGTCGTCCGGGATGTACGCGGCGAGGGCGACCGCGACGACGCGGAGCCCGTCGACGAGGTCGTAGAGCATCCGCGTCGAGCTCGTCCGCGCTGCGCCTCGTCCTTCGCGAGCTGCCACGGCGCCGTGCGTCTCGACGTACCGGTTGAGCGCGCGCACGACCTCCCAGATCCGCTCGAGCGCCCCGGTCAGGTCGAAGGCGTCGAGCCGCGCGGCGACCTCCGCGGCGAGCGGATCGAGCGCCGCCTTGATCGGCGACGAGTCTGACGGCGACGCGTCGCAGGTGGCCGCCGCGATAGCGCGCGATCATCGCCGTCGTCCGCGAGAGGAGGTTGCCGAGGTCGTTGCCGAGCTCGCGCTCGTAGCGCTCGTGGACGCCGTCGATCGAGGCGGCGCCGTCCTGGCCGAACGAGACGGCGCGGGCGCACCAGAACCGGACGGCGTCGGCGCCGTAGACGTCGATGAGGTCGAGCGGGTCGATCGACGTTGCCGAGCGACTTCGAGATCTTGCGGTCGTCGAGCAGGAGGTAGCCGTGCACGAACAGCTGTTGCGGCACCTCGTATCCGGCCGACGAGCAGCATCGCCGGCCAGTAGACGCAGTGGAAGCGGAGGATGTCCTTCGCCGAGCAGGTGCCGCACGGCCGGCCAGAACTCGCTCGCGAGATCCTCGCCCGGCCGCGCGTACGTGAGCGCGCTCAGGTAGTTGACGAGCGCGTCGGCCCAGACGTAGGCGACCTGATCCGGGTCCCACGGCATCGGGACCCCCCAGGGCTGGCCGGCCCGGCTGATGCGAGAAGTCCTGCAGCCCGCCGGCGATGAAGCTCCGCGCCTCGTTGTAGCGGAAGTCGGGCAGGACGAAGTCCGGGCGCTCGTCGTAGAGCTCGAGCAGCCGGTCCTGGTAGGCGGAGAGCCGGAAGAACTAGTTCTTCTCCTCGATCCACTCGGGCTCGGTGCCGTGCTCGGGGCACTTGCCGTCGACGAGCTCCGTCTCGGTCTTGAACGCCTCGCAGCCGACGCAGTAGAGGCCCGCGTAGACGTCCTCGTAGATGTCGCCGTTGTCGTAGATGCGCTGCAGGAAGTCCTGGACGAAGCGCCTTGTGGCCCTCGTCGCTCGTGCGGATGAAGAAGTCGTTCGAGGCGTCGAGCCTGCGCGGCAGCTCGCGCCAGGCGACGACGATCCGGTCGGCGTACTCCTGCGGCGTCGAGGCCCTGCTCCGCCGCGACCCGCGCCACCTTCGACGCGTGCTCGTCGACGCCCGTCAGGAAGAACGTCTCGTCGCCGCGCTGCCGGTGGTGCCGCGACGAGGATGTCGGCCGCGATCGTCGTGTACGCGTGCCCGATGTGGGGCGTCAGTTCACGTAGTAGATCGGCGTCGTCAGGTAGAAGCGCATCGGAATCAATGATAGGCGGCGCCACAAGCGCTCCCGTCCGGCGGGCCAGAGCCAGGCAACCGGCTGCGAGGAGGCCGAGTGCGGCGCCGAGCGGCGCCCAGGGCCTCGACCGGCCGTGCTTCGGGGCCGGACGGGCTCGCGGCCGGTGCGGGGCGACGTGCCGCCGCTCGATGCGGCTCGCAGGCGCCCGTGCGGGCACGTGGGATGGAACGACCACGAGCGGCCGGCTTCGGGCCCGAGCGGGTGCGGGCGCTGCCGTTCGAACGGTGGGCGCCCTCGTCCACGACTCGGGGCGGTGAGGCAGGGCTGGATCGCGTGAAGCGCACTGCATGCACGACGCGCACGGGCGTCGACGGAGATGGGCTCGTCACCGTGGCCGGCGCGGCGCCCGGCGCGACGTCTCCCGGTGTCGGCGGCACAGCGGTCGGCGCGGCCGGAGTTGCCTGGGCCGGCGGCGCCGCGGGCTCTGCGGCCGGCGGCGCCGGCTCAGGCGTGGAAGCCGGGGCCGGGTCGCCCGGCACGGCGAGCAGCGGATCCGGCTCGGACGGCGCAGGAACGACGGGTGCCGGCACCGCGGGCGGCGCCGCAGCGGCAGGCGCCGGCGCAGGGTCGGGTGCAGCGGGCGCGGGGTCGGCAGGCGCCGACGGGGTCGCCGCCGCCGGCGCGGGGTCATCGGGTGCCGGAGCCGGGTCGGGAGGATCGACTGCCGGTGCCTCCACCGACGGTGCCGGGGCTTCGGCCGGCGGCCCCGGGACCGGTGGATCCGCCACCGTGGGCGACGAAGCATCCGGGCTCGGCTGCGAAGTCGGATCCGCGGCCGGCGCCGGCTCCGGCGTCGGCGCACCACCGCAACCGGCGCCGGGGCGGGCGCAGGAGCGGGCGCCGGATCAGGCGGAGGGGCGGCCGGCGCCGCGCGGACCGGCAGGAACCCGAGCGGGTCGAGATAGCCCTGCGGATCGGAGGCGAGCCGCACCCCGAGGTACACCGAGCCGCCGACTGCCTGCCGCCGCGACCGCTTGGCCTTCCGCGACCGCGGCGCCGCGCCCGACCGCGAGCGAGCCGAGGTGGAGCAGCGTCACCGCATAGCCGTCCGGCGTGAGGATCGTCAGCGTCGGGCCGCCGCCGGGCACGGTTCCGGCGAACGAGACCGTCCCCGCGGCGGGGGCGAGGATCGGCTCGCCGGGCGCTGCGCCGATGTCGATGCCCCGGTGCTGTCCGCCGGCGTACGGATGCGCCCGGTCGAAGAGAAACGGGCCCACCACGTCACCGCCGGCGGGCCACGTCCACGCCCGCGCTCCCGGCACCGCGAGGAGCAGGAACGACGCTGCGAGCAGGACGATGCGGCGCAAGACGGCCTCCTTGTTGTCAGATTGGTAAACGAATTGAGCACGGTAGCAGCCGGCTCGGCCGTTGTCAATTCTGGCTACAGAGAGTCGCGGTAGAGACGATTTCGCGGGCTGCCCGGTGAGCCGGGCGACGAGATCGGCCGCCTGCCGCCGGGGCAAGCCCGCCTGCGACGAGCTCGGAGACGGCCGCCGACCGCACCGGCGTCGTCGGCGACGGCCGTCTCGGCTCCGCCGACGACGAGCGTGATCTCGCCCTTCGGCGGCTCGGCGGAACCGCGCCGCGAGCTCGGCGGCGCTGCCGCGGACGACCTCCTCGAAGCGTTTCGTCAGCTCGCGGCACACCGCGACGCGCCGTTCCGGCAGCGCCGCGGCGAGGCTCCGGAGGCTCTTCGGCAGCCGCTTCGGCGACTCGAACGCGACCGCCGGGTGCGGCCAGGCGGCGAGCTCGGCCCACAGCTCCGTCAGCGCCTTCTCGGCGCGCGGCAGGTAGCCGAGGAACTGGTAGCGCTCGCCGACGAGGCCGCTCGCGACGAGCGCCGTCTCGACCGCGGAGGCGCCGGGGAGCACGGTCACCGCGACGCCCGCGTCGAGCGCAGCCGCGACGAGCCGTGCGCCCGGGATCGTTGATCCCCGGCAGGCCCGCGTCGCTGACGAGCGCGACGCGCTCGCCCGCGCCGAGCCGCGGCAGGAGCTCCGCCGTCCGCGCCGCCTCGTTGTGCTCGTGGTAGCTGAGGAGCCGGGCCTCGATCCCGTGCCGCTGGAGCAGGACCGCGCGTGTGGCGCGTGTCCTCGCAGAGGACGAGATCGGCGGCGCGCAGCTCCTCGAGCACCCGCAGCGTGACGTCGTCGAGGTTGCCGATCGGCGTGGCGCAGACGGCGAGGGGCACTACTAGTGCCCCTTCAGGTGATGTCGCCGCGCCTCTGGGTCGCGAGCACCAAGCGAGGCAAGGACGCAGGTCGCGCTCATAGCCGGAGGCTATGGGCGCGACCGAGGACGCCGCATCGCGCCGCGTGATCGCGGGCCAGAGGCTCGGAGGACATTGCCTGGAGGGGCACTACAAGGCGTAGAGCGCTTCGAAGGCGACGAAGCCGGCGCCGATCAGGCCGGCGCTCGAGCCGAGCTCGGCCGGGACGATGCGCGTCGTGTCCCGGCCCGGCTCGAGCGCCTCGCGCGTCGCCACCTCGCGCGCGGGCCCGAGCAGGAAGTCCTCCGCCGCGGCACCGAAGCCGCCGCCGATCGACGATCAGCTCCGGGTCGAAGATGTTGATCAGCGAGCCGATCGCGGCGCCGAGCTTGCGCCCGATGTCGGTGAGGATCTCGAGCGCGGTCTCGTCGCCGTCGTGCGCGAGCCGGATCAGGCGATGGGCGTCCACGGCCGGGCCGAACGCCTCCTGCGCCCGGAGCGTGGCGGCCGAGCCGGAGGCGAGCGCCTCGAGGTGCCCGCGGCCGGTGCAGACGCCCTGGCAGGGCGGCCCGTCGAACTCGATCACCATGTGCCCGAGCTCGCCCGCCGCTCCGACGGAGCCGCGCAGCGGTCGCCCGCCGGCGATCACGCCGCCGCCGACGCCGGTGCCGAGGGTGAGCATCACCATGTCGTCGGTGCCCTTGCCCGCGCCCACCTTCCACTCCGCGATCGCCGCCGCATTCCCGTCGTTGTCGATCCCGATCGGGAGCGCGAAGCGATCGTGCATGCGGTCGCGGAAGTCGAGGTCCTTGAGCGGGACGTTGACGGAGGCGACCGCCCGGCCGGCGCGCTGGTCGATCGTCGACGGGATGCCGAAGCCGACCGCGGCGACGTCGTCGTCGAGCAGCTCCTCGACCGCGGCGACGAGGCCGCCGAGCACGGCCTCCTGGGATTCGAGCGGGGTCGGGATCTCGTAACGGCGCTCGATCTGTCCGTCGCGGCCGATCAAGCCGCTGAGGATCTTCGTGCCGCCGAGGTCGACGCCTATGACCCGCTCGCCCGCCATGGTCGCGGGTACCATAGCCCGCCGGATGGCCGCCGGAGACAAGCCCTACCGCGTCTACAAGGGCGGCCGAGCCAGGGGAAAGGTGCCGCTGCCGTCGCGGCCCGGTCTCGACGAGGCGCCGCCGGCTCGCAAGGACGGCGCGAGCCGCGGACGGAGGCAGGGCCCGCGGCGCCGGATCGGCTGGAAGCGCGTCGTGCTGCTCACGCTCGGCGTGCTCCTCGTCCTGTTCGTGGTCTGGGGCGCCGCAAGCTATCTGTCTCGTTCCGGAGCGGGATCGCGGCTGCGAACCGCCGGCTTCCGAAGTCGGCGAAGGCCGCGCTCGCGAAGCAGGGCGGCCTGCTCGTGTCGCAGCCGACGACGATCCTGCTGCTCGGCACCGACCACAACGGCACCTCGGCGCGCGCGGCCGATCACCACTCGGACTCGATCATGCTCGTCCACACCGACCCCGGTCAGGCACCGGATCGCCTATCTGTCGATCCCGCGCGACCTGCGGGTCGAGATCCCCGGCTACGGGAACGCGAAGATCAACACGGCGATGCAGGTCGGCGGGCCGGCGCTCGCCGTGAAGACCGTCTCGGAGTTCACCGGCCTCGCCGATCAACCACGTCGCCGTGGTCGACCTCGCCTCGTTCAAGGATCTGATCGATGCGATCGGCGGGGTCACCGTGAACGTCCCCGAGCGGATCCTGTCCAACCGCTTCGACTGTCCGTACAAGACACAGGCGCGGTGCGACCAGTGGCACGGCTGGAGCTTCGAGAAGGGGCCGCAGCACATGAACGGCGAGCGGGCGCTCATCTACTCACGGGTGCGCGAGAACCAGCTCAACCCGGCCGACTCGGACATCACCCGCGGCGGCCGGCAGCAGGCGGTGCTGCAGGCGGTGGCGACCAAGCTGGCGAGCGTCGGCACGGCCCTGCGGCTCCCGTTCATCGGCGGCGATCTGCTGAAGCCGCTCGCGACCGACCTTTCGGCGGGCCAGTTCCTCCAGCTCGGGTGGGTCAAGTTCCGGGCGCCGAGCGGGCGGGTGCTTCACTGCCGGCTCGGCGGCGAGCGCGTCGAGCATCGGCGGGCAGTCGGTGATCGTGTCGACCGAGGAGAACTTCGCCGTCGTGCGGATGGTCACCGGCGACTCGGCCCCGCAGCCGCCGCCTCCGGGCTCGGGGCCGTACGGGCCGGGCTGCGTCGTCGGCAGCCAGACGTTCCGTTAGACGCGCGCGCCCACGCGTAGTGTCGTCTCTACCCAGAAGGGGCAAGGCCCCGAGCCCCCGCCCTGCAGCTGAGCCTAATCCGGAAACCGTGACCCGTGGCGCACGGGAGCGTGCCGGAAGCGTTACTTCTCGGCGGCCTTCGGCTTCTTCGTGTCCGCGGCGGAGCCGCCGTCCGAGGAGGACGACGACGACGCGCGACGACGACGAATCGGACGATTCCTTCGCCGCCGCGGCCCGCTTGCCCGTGCCGCCCTTGCCGTAGTCGGTCGAGTAGAAGCCCGAGCCCTTGTAGTGCACGGCGACCGGATGCAGCACGCGCTCGACCGGCCCCGCGCCGCACACCTCGCACACGCTCGCCGGCTCGTCGCTCATCCGTTGAAAGAGCTCGAACAGATGCCCGTTCGGACACTTGTACTCGTAGATCGGCATGGGCCGGCAAACCGTACCAGCGCGGCGGGAGGTGGTAGAACGCCGTGACCGTGCCGGACCCCGCCCCCGCAGACGCGCCCTCACCGGAGATCTCGCCGCGCGCGTTCGCCGCTCGGGGTCGCGGCGTGCGTCGTCGGCGTCGGAGCGTTCCTCTTGCTCCGCCTGCACGCGTGGCCGCCGCACGAGGACGAGACGCTCGCGCTCTTCGTCGGGCGCAGCTCGTTCGGCGGGCTGCTCCACACGGTGCTCGGCGTCCGCGGCGGGGCGCCCCTGCACTACGTGCTCGCCTGGGCGATCGCTCATACCGGCGGCGGCCTGACTGCGCTTCGCCTCGTCTCGGCCGTCTTCGCCGTCGCGAGCCTCCCCACCCTGGCCGCGCTCTCGGCTCGCCTCACCGACCGGACGACCGCGCTCGTCGCGACGGTGCTCGCCTCGGGATCCTGGGTGCTCCTCTTCCACGGGATCTACGGACGGATGTACAGCGCGTTCCTGTTCACGAGCGCCCTCTCGTACCTCGCGCTGCTGCGGGCGCTCGAGCGAGGCGGGCGGCGAGCATGGGCGCTCTGGGTGCTGGCGGCGCTCGCCGTCGTGCGCGACCCACCCGTACGGCGTGCTCGTGCGTCGCCTCGCAGGGGCTCTACGTCCTGATCCGGCGCGCGCGGCTCCGCGAGGCGGCGTGGGCGTTCGGGGCCGTCGCTCGTCCTCGGGATTCCGTTCTGGCGCGCGAGCCTCGTGCTCGCCGACCGGTTCGACGTCGGCGTCGGCGGCGGCGGCACCCTGCAGGGACCGCTCGGCGTGCTCCGCTACCTCCGCGCGGCCGCAGGCGACTTCTCCGCCGGCTGGACGGTCACGGTCTGGGCGTCGCTCGCGCTCGCCGCGGCCGGGCTCTTCCTGCTCGTCCGCCGGCGCCGCGCGAGCGCGCTGCTCGTCGCGATGCGCGCTCGGGACGCCCGCGCTCGCGCTTGTCCTGGCGCACCTCGGCAGCTCGACCTCCCCGCAGACACGGCATCTGATCTTCGCGCTGCCGTTCTTCAGCACGCTCGTCGCGGTGCCGTTCGTCGCGGTCGCCCGCTCGCGGAGAGCGCTCGTGCCCGTCGCCGCAGTCGCGGCTGGCCGCGCTCTTCGCCACCGAGGTCGGCTGGGCGTGGCACAAGACGCCGCTCCTCTTCACGGGCGAGCCGAGCGCGCGCGTCGCCGCCCGGCACGCCGCGTCGTCCTGGCTCGCCGCAGAGCGGCCGCGCACGCGACGTGCTGTTCGGCTACGACCCGCTCTACCTCGGCGCGTGGGAGCGCGGCGGTGCCGTCACGCGCACGATCGTCCCGCGCGCCGACCCGGCCTCGCGCTCGCCGCGCTGCGGACGAAGCAGCAGCCGCTCGGGCGCGGCGTCTGGGTGCTCGACGCGAGCGACACGAACAACGCCGTCCGCCGCACGACGATCCCGCTTCGCCTGCCGAGCCCCGCCGGCACGTTCGAGGCCCGCGTGTTCGGGCCGTTCCTCGTGATCCGCAGCCGCGCGCCGACGCGGCACGCCGCTCCGCTTCCTCGAGCAGACCCGCGCGGTGATGGAGCTCGGCCGGACGCTCGACCTCGGCTCCGCCGACGTGAACCTCCACACGGCGCTCGTCGCGCTGGGACAGCTCGGCTACACGCCGCCGCCGCGTTCCTCGCGGTCGACGAGCTCGCGGTAGCACGGCGCCTCCTCGAACGCGGCGAGCCCGGCCGGGGTCGTCCGCCTCGTCGCCGGCTCGCCGCCGGCGCCGCGCCGCGGCGATCACGGCCGAGGCGCCGACGAGCCCGCCGAGCGCGAACGAGCGCAGCTTGTCCCGGCGTCCCTGCCCGTCCATCCCGCGAGTGTATTCCCGGGCCTGGGAAGATGCGCGGATGCTGATCTGCACGCTCGGCGACCTGCTCCTCGACGTGATCGTCCGGCTCGAGTCGCCGCTCGTCGCCGACGGCGACGTGCCGACCGACGCACGCGCACCGGCGCCGGCGGCCAGGCGGCGAACGTCGCCGCCTGGGCGGTGGCGCTCGGCGCGCAGGCGCGCGTCCTCTGCAAGCTCGGCGACGACGCCGGCGGCGGCGCTCGTCGCGCGCCGACGCCGAGGAACGCGGCGTCGAGGTGCTCGGCCCGGTCGGCGCCGGGCGCACGGGCGTCGTCGTCTCGCTCGTCGGGCCCGGGCCGGCGACGGACGATGGCCTCCGACCGCGGCGTCGCGCCCGAGCTCGCGCCCGAGGAGATCGACCCGGCCTGGCTCGAGGGCTGCGACGTCCTCCACGTCTCGGGCTACGCGCTGCTGCGCGAGCCGATCGCCCAGGCGGCGCTCCGCGCGCGCGAGCTCACGCCCGGGGCGCGTCAGCCTCGACCTCTCCTCGGCCGCCGACATCGCCGCCTACGGGCCGCGGCGCTTCCGCGAGCTCGTCGAGCAGCTCGCGCCGGACATCGTGTTCGCGAACGACGACGAGCGCGTCGTGCTCGGCGGGCTGCCCGCGCCGGAGTGGGTGCTCAAGCTCGGCGAGCGCGGGATCCTGCTCTCCTCGGGCGAGGAGCTGGCCGCGCACCCGGCCGAGGTCGTCGACACGACCGGCGCCGGCGACGCGCTCGCGGCCGGCTACCTCGTCGCCGGGCCCGAGGCCGCACTCGACGCGGCCGCCCGCTGCGTCGGCAGGATGGGAGCGACGCCATGAGGAGCCTCACCACCTTCCAGCCCGAGGTCGAGGAAGCGCTGCGCGCCCGCGCAGGCAGTCGTCGCGCTCGAGACGACGCTGATCTCGCACGGATTCCCGGCGGGCGAGGGCGCAGCGGTCGGGCGCGAGTCGCGAGCGGCGCGTCCGGGCGGCCGGCGCGATCCCGGCCACGATCGGGATCGTCGACGGCAGGCTGCGGATCGGCCTCTCCGACGACGAGCTCGCAGCGCTTCGACGAGGCGGGAGCCGAGGCACGGAAGGTCGGGCCGCGCGACCTCGGCGCCTGCATCGCGCAGGGCGCGCTCGGCGCGACCACCGTCGGCGGCACGCTCGCCGCGATGCGCGTCGCGGGAATCGGGTTCATGGGCACCGGCGGGCTCGGCGGCGTCCACCGCGGCTTCCCCGCGCCGCCCGACGTCTCGGCCGACCTCGGCGAGCTGGCCCGCGCGCAGGCGCTCGTCGTCTCGGCGGGCGTGAAGTCGCTGCTGGACGTCCCCGCGACGGCCGAGGTGCTCGAGACACTCGGCGTGCCCGTGCTCGGCTGGCGCACCGACACGATGCCGCTCTTCTACGCCGCCGAGGGCGGGCCCGCCGGTCTCGGCGCGGGTCGAGACGGCCGAGGAGGCGGCACGGATCGCCGACGCGCACTGGCGGCTCGGCCGCCACACCGCGCTCGTGCTCGCGCGGCCCGCCGGACGAGAGCCTCGACGTCGAGCCGCTGATCCAGGAGGCGCTCGCCGCCGCCGACCACGAGCGCGTCTCCGGCCAGGCCGTCACGCCGTTCGTCCTCGGCTACCTGCACGAGCACTCCGACGGCCGCACCGCCGCCGCGAACAAGGAGCTCGTCGCCGCGAACGCAGGCCTCGCGGCCGAGGTCGCGGTCGCCTACGCGGCGCTGTAAGTCGCGCCAACCTCGCCTCCGGCGCGTCGTCCAAGAGAGCATGAGACGGCTCCTCGTCGCCCTCGTCGCCCTCGCCGCGTTTGGCGCCGCCGGCGCCTCGAGCGCCGCCCCGGTCGGACCGCTCGCGCCCTCGACCGACCTCGCGGGCGACATGGGAGGCACTCGGGCCGGCGACGGGCCCTCGACCCCGACCGGATTCCACATTGCGTGCGTCTCCGGCCGGCACGTCGTGATCGTGCAGCCGATCCGGAACCTCTCCCGGCTTCCGGTGACGCTCACGGGCGCGGCGCTCGACCCGCACGTCGGCCCGGGTCGCGCGCAGGGTCGCCGTCCAGTTCCGGCCCGCGCCCAGGCCGCCGAAGGGCCGCGCCCTCGTCGTCGGCATCCGCCCGTGGAGCGCGGCGAGCTCGGCGCCGCTCACGGTCGCGCCCGGCCGTGAAGCATGGGTCCAGTCGAACTTCGTGCTGAGCGGCTGCTCGAGCCTCGCGAACGCACGCGCTTGTCGCGAACCGGGAGCTCACGCTGACCTTCCGCACCGATGGACGGTCCCGCAGCGAGCGGATCGCGACGCCGTGGACGCGCATCATCCTCGCGCGCTAGCTCAGCTCGCCCGCCGCGTCGACAGGTAGTGCAGGAGGTACACGGGCACGGTGACCGCGGCGAGGAGGAACGTGCAGATCCCCCACGCGGTCGCGTGCTTCGACCCGTGCCGCTCGGCGTGCAGGAAGACCGCCGCCGAGATCAGCCCCGCGAGCACGATCGCGACGAGGCCCTGGGTCGCGCCTAGGCGAGCGAGCGCAAGAACTCGTCTACCTCCAGCGCCGTCAGCGTCTCGACCTCGACGCTGCCGCGCGCGCTGAGCGCGACCGAGACGCGGGCGATCGTGTTCGCGTCCGGCGCCTCCACGATGTTGAGGAAGTCGAACGGCCCGAGCGTGAACCACTGGTGCAGCACCTTGGCGCCGAGCTCCTCGACGTCCTTGTTCACCTCTTTGAGCCGGTCGGGGTGCGAGACGAGCGTCTGCATCCCCTGCTGGGTCAGCTTCGAGAGGAGGATGAAGACCGGCACCGCGCCTCGATGCTAGATGATCTCGACGTCCGGATCGTTGGCCCGGTCGCCCGCGGCGAGCACGTCGTGGGCCCACTCGTTCCGCTTCCACGCGGGCGCGGGCGTCTCGCAGTCGCTCCTCGGCACGAAGCGGGAGCGCTCGCACGAGCCGGTACTCGTGGATGTAGCGCGGGCAGTTCGGGAAGACCTGCGTCGCGCGGACGCGGACGACGAGCTGCGCCTCCGGCCACTCCGAGCCGAGCGGGTCGTCGGGATCGATCGTCGCGACCCCGTTCAGCCGCATCCGCTTTCGCCCCTCGAAGTCGATGAAGAGCAGGCCGACGTGCGGGTTCACGAGCACGTTCCCCGCCGAGAGGTACATGCCGTTGCCGTCGTAGCTCGGGAACGCGATCGTGCGCTCGTCGAGCACGCGCACGAAGCCGGGCTCGCCGCCCTTGTACGAGCACTGCGGGCGCCCCTCCTCGTCGGCCGTGGCGAGGAAGAACATGTCCCGCGCCTCGATGAACGCGCGGTCGTCCTCGTCGATCAGCGCGCGAGACGAGCCGCTCGTCGATCCGGTCGGCGAGCCGCGTCGTGTCGAACGCTCCTGGAGCCTGCGACTACCCTCGTTGTACAGGCTGCTCATCGCCCGAGTATCGCACCCGTGCAGCCTGGTCGAAGTAGAGCAGGGCCGCACCGACGAGGATCACGGGCGAGATCACGAGGTCGGCGAGGAAGGCGGCGATCCGGGCGGTCGCGTTCGCCTGGCCGTGGAGGAGCACGACGAGCACGAGGCGCGTGAGCACGAACACGATCACGAGGGTCGCGAGCGAGCCGAGCGCGTGGATGTAGTCGGCCCGCGCGAGCTGGAGCGCACGCCCGAACCCGGCGCGGACGGAGAGGTTCTCGTACAGGATCGCCGGCACCACCAGCCCGACGAGCGCGAGCCACGCAACCGCCGGGAGCGCGTAGACGAGCGCGAGGAACGGTACGGGCAGGAAGGCGACCGTCCCGGCGCCGAGCGCCCGCCGGAAGGTCACGCCGGTCCACGCAGTCTCGTGCGCGATCAGGCACGCGAGCACATACGCGAGGCTGAGCACCGGCGCGCACGCGAGGAGGATCAGCGCCTGCGTGCCGGTCGGCCGGCCGGCGCTGATCTGGTCGACGAGGGCGAGCGCGAGCCCGAGCGGGAGCACGCGCCAGAAGTGGTTCCCGTAGAGGCGGATCGACTCGGCGACGAGCTGGCCGACCGTCCGTGTCCCGGGCGGGAGCGGCGGCGGCAGCGGGCGCGTGCTCATGCGAGCGCCGCGAGGAGCCCGGGTATCGCGGCATCGAGTGCCGCCAGCGCATCGTCGAAGTCCCAGCGGGCGCGGTCGCGCTCCGCGGGATCGTTCGAAATGGCGCGAAGCTCGAGCGCCGGAATCCCTGCGAGCTGTGCAGCCCGCAGGACGGCGAAGCCCTCCATCGCCTCGACCGGGCAGAGCTCGCCGGCACCCACCTTCGCGGTCGTTCCGATCGGGAGCACGAGCGCCTCGGGCAGCGCCCGGCGCGCCGCCGCAAGCAGCCGCGCATCCGGCTCCAGGCGCTCCGTCCGACCCATCGTCGCGTTGTCGTCTCCGGAAAGGTCTTCGTAGATCGCCTCGGAGCCGAGCACGAGCGTCGGCGGCGCGATCCCGCGGGCGCCCGCGATCCCGACGTGGAGAACGGCGCTCGGACGGACCTCCGCGAGCGCCCTCGCAGTCGCGGCCGCCGCCTCGACGGGACCGATCCCGCAGACGAGCCCGTCGAGCCCGCAGAGCTCCCGCTCGGTGGCGGCGACGAGGAGCGTCACGGCGCGATCCTATGCAAGACTGGCACCGTGGGCTTCAAGGTGCTCAGGCCGGACGAGCTCGAATGGACGACGCGTCCGTCGAGCAATCCCGACCTCCCCGACCGGGAGGTCGCGCCGCTGACCGACGCAGCCGGCTTCAAGCACTCGCGCGCCAACCTCTTCCGCTACCCGCCCGGCGCGCTAGGACGCCGCCACCGTGACCTCGTGCAGGAGGAGACCTTCGTCGTGCTCTCCGGGACGCTCACGATGTACCTCGGCGATCCGCCCGAGCAGCACGAGATCGAGGCCGGCGGGCTCGTCCACGTCGAGTCGGGCACCGTCCTCCAGATCGCGAACCATGCCGACGACGACCTGACGCTCTACATCTACGGCGCCCCGCCCGAGCACGGCCAGGGCGAGTTCCTCGACTCCGCGGTGTAGGAGCCGGCCCGGGGCATGCCCCCGCCGTTCTAGCCGGAGGCCTTGATCTGACCCCGGATCTCGCCCGCGGCGGTCGACGCACCTAGTTCGAAGCGGGCGCCGAAACGGCTTCCGTCGCCTTCGCGAAGACCAGTCCGCCGTCGGCCACGTCCACGCGGATCGTGTCGCCCTCGGCGAATTCGCCCTCGAGCAGCCGCAGCGCGAGCGGATTCTCGAGCGAGCGCTGGATCGCCCGCTTGAGCGGCCGCGCGCCGTAGGTCGGGTCCCAGCCCTCCTCGGCGAGCAGCTCCGTCGCCTCGCCTGTCATGGCGAGCTGGAGCCCGCGCTCGGCCAGCCGCTCCCGCAGCCGCTCGAGCTGGAGCTCGACGATCTCGCCGATCTGCTCGCGGGTGAGCGGCTCGAACTCGACGATCTCGTCGAGCCTGTTCAGGAACTCGGGCCGGAAGTGCTCGCGCATCGCCTCGAGCCCGCGGAGGTTCGAGGTCATGATCAGGACCGTGTTGCGGAAGTCGACCGTGCGGCCCTGGCCGTCCGTGAGCCGCCCGTCGTCGAGGATCTGCAGCAGCAGGTTGAAGACGTCCGGGTGCGCCTTCTCGATCTCGTCGAGCAGGATCACCGAGTAGGGCCGCCGCCGCACCGCCTCGGTGAGCTGGCCGCCCTCGTCGTAGCCGACGTAGCCGGGCGGGGCGCCGACGAGCCGTGAGACGGCGTGGCGCTCCATGTACTCGGACATGTCGAGCCGGATCAGGGCACGCTCGTCGTCGAACATGAACTCGGCGAGCGCCTTCGCGAGCTCGGTCTTGCCGACGCCGGTCGGGCCGAGGAAGACGAACGAGCCGATCGGGCGGTTCGGGTCCTGGAGCCCCGAGCGGGCGCGCCGCAGCGCGTTGGAGACGGCTTCGATCGCCGCGTCCTGGCCGACGACGCGCTGGTGCAGCCGCTCCTCCATGTAGACGAGCTTGCGCGTCTCGCCCTCGAGCAGCCGGTCGACGGGGATGCCCGTCCAGCGCGCCACCACCGAGGCGACGTCGTCCTCGTCGACCTCCTCCTTCACCATCGGCTCGCCGGCCGGCTCGCGGCGCTCCTCGAGCTCGCGCTCCAGCGCCGGCAGCTCGCCGTAGCGGATCTCCGCGACGCGCTGCAGGTCACCCGCGCGCTCGGCGCGCTCGGCCTCCATCCGCAGGTCGTCGATCCGGCGCGTGATCTCCGAGACGCGGTCGAGCTGGCCCTTCTCCTGCGCCCAGCGGGCGGCGAGCTCGTCGCGCGCCTCCCGCGCGTCGGCGAGCCCGCGCTCGACGGGCTCGCGCACGTCGTCGCTCTCGCCCGCCATCGAGACGAGCTCGATCTCGAGCTGGCGTGACGCGGCGGTTCGCCTCGTCGAGCTCGAGCGGCGAGGAGTCGATCTCCATCCGCAGCCGCGAGGCGGCCTCGTCGACGAGGTCGATCGCCTTGTCGGGCAGGAAGCGGTCCGCGATGTAGCGGTCGGAGAGCACGGCGGCGGCGACGAGCGCCGCGTCGCGGATCCGGACGCCGTGGTGCGCCTCGTAGCGCTCCTTCAGCCCGCGCAGGATCGCGATCGTGTCGGCGACGGTCGGCTCGCCGACCAGGATCGGCTGGAAGCGGCGCTCGAGCGCGGCGTCCTTCTCGATGTGCTTGCGGTACTCGTCGAGCGTGGTCGCGCCGATGCAGCGCAGCTCGCCGCGCGCGAGCATCGGCTTGAGCAGGTTCCCGGCGGAAACGGCCCCTTCGGCCGCGCCCGCGCCGACGATCGTGTGCAGCTCGTCGATGAAGAGGATGATCCGGCCCTCGGCGCTCTGGATCTCGCCGAGCACGGCCTTCAGCCGCTCCTCGAACTCGCCGCGGTACTTCGAGCCGGCGAGCAGCGAGCCGATGTCGAGCGCCCAGACGCGGCGGCCCTTCAAGCCCTCGGGGACGTCGCCCGCGACGATGCGCTGCGCCAGCCCCTCGACGATCGCGGTCTTGCCGACCCCCGGCTCGCCGATCAGGACCGGGTTGTTCTTCGTGCGGCGGGAGAGCACCTGGATCACGCGCCGGATCTCCTCGTCGCGTCCGATCACGGGATCGAGCCGGCCGCTCTCGGCGAGCTCGGTCAGGTCCTTGCCGTACTTGTTGAGCGCGTCGAAGGTCCCCTCGGGATCCTGCGAGGTGACGCGCTGGCCGCCGCGCACCTCCTTGATCCGCGCGAGCAGCTCGTCGCGCGGGACGACGTCGAGCGCGAGCAGGAGGTGGTCGACCGAGACGTACTCGTCGTCCATCCGCTTCGCCTCGTCGAACGCCTTGTCGAGCACGGCCGAGAAGGCCGCGGAGACCTGCGGCTGCTGCGCGGCGCCCTGGATCCGCGGCCGCTGCGCGAGCTCGGCCTCGGCCTGGGCCCGGAGCGCGGCGGGATCCGGGCACGAGCTGCCGGGGCAGCTCCTGGTCGAGCAGCGCGAGCAGCAGGTGCTCGGGGTAGAGCTCCGGGTTGCCGTTGCGGCGCGCGAGCTCCTGCGCTGCGGCGACGGCCTCCTGGGACTTGATCGTCAGCTTGTTGAAATCCATCAGCGTCTCCTCGGTTCGAGATCCTGCGCGGGCTTGTAGAGCACGAGCTCGCGCCGGTACTGGCGGTGGACCTGGTCGACCTGCTCGCGCGCGCCGCGCTCGAGCCGGTCGATGTGCGCCTGGAGGCGCTGCAGCTCGTCCTGGAGCGCGAGCACGTGCTCGACGCCGGCGAGGTTGAGCCCGAGCTCGGTCGTGAGCCGCTGGATCAGCCGCAGCCGCTCGAGGTCGAGCTCGGAGTAGAGCCGCGTGTTCCCGGCGGTGCGCTTCGGCCGGACGAGGCCGCGCGCCTCGTAGATCCGCAGCGTCTGCGGATGCATGCCGACGAGGTCGGCGGCGACGGAGATCATGTAGCGAGGCCGGTCGTCCACGTCAGCTCATGGCACGAATGCGTCGGGCGGCAGTCGAACAGCTCCTCGCGCGGGTCGGCATGCGGTGCCTTCTGCAGCTCCTCGAGCGCCTCGCGCTCCTTCTTGCTCAGCTTCGCCGGCACGGCGACCTTGACGCGGGCGAGCAGGTCGCCCTTGCCGTCGCCCTTCAGCTTCGGCGCGCCCTGGCCGCGCAGGCGCAGGAGCTTGCCGTCGTGCGCGCCGGCCGGCACCTTCAGCGAGACGCGCCCGCCCTCGGGCGTCGGCACCTCGACGGTGGCGCCGAGCGCCGCCTCCGGATACGTGACGGGCACGTCCACCACGAGGTCGTTGCCGCGGCGGTGGAAGCGCTTCGACGGCTCGACCTCGGTCACGACGTAGAGGTCGCCGGCCGGGCCGCCGGACTCGCCCGGCTCGCCCTTGCCCTTGAGCCTGATCTTCGTCCCGGTCTTCGCGCCGGCCGGGATCTTCACCGAGTAGCGCCGCGTGCGCCGCTCGACGCCCGCGCCGTGGCACGTGTGACACGGCTTCTCGATCACGGTGCCGTTGCCGCGGCAGCGCGGGCACGGCTGCGAGATCGCGAACAGGCCCTGGCTCTCGGCGAGCACGCCGCGGCCGTGGCAGACCGGGCAGAGCGTCGGCGCGGTGCCGGGCTCGGCGCCGGAGCCGTGACAGGTGCGGCAGGTCGCGTCGACCTCGACCGCGACCTTCGTCTCGATCCCGCGCAGCGCGTCCTCGAACGAGAGCTTGACCGGCACCTCGAAGTCGGCGCCGCGCTGTGGCCGCTGGCGCGGCTGCGACGGCGCGCCGCCGGCCGCCGAAGAGGCCGCCGAGCAGGTCGCCGAAGTCGCCGAGGTCGACGTCGGCCGGGTTGAAGCCGCCGCGGGCCGAACCCGGCGAAGCCGTTCCCGCCGCCCGCGTCGTAGGCCTTCCGCTTCTCGTCGTCGCCGACGCGTGTCGTAGGCGCCCTGGATCTCCTTGAAGCGCTCCTCGGCCGCCCGCGTCGCCCGGGTTTCGGTCCGGGTGGAACTCGCGCGCCAGCTTGCGGTACGCCTTCTTGATCTCGTCCTGCGAGGCGGTCTTCGGGACGCCGAGGATCTCGTACGGAGTCTTCACTCGGCGACGATCACCCGCGCCGGCCGCAGCACCCTGTCGCCGAGGCGGTAGCCCTTCTGCAGCACCTGGATCACCTGGCCCTGAGCGGCGTCGGCCGCGGGCTGCGCGAGCAGCGCCTCGTGGACGTGCGGATCGAACGGGCCGTCGGTCTCGACCTCGACGAGGCCCTCCTTGCGGAGCAGGTCGGTCAGCTCACGGTGCACGAGCGCGACGCCCTCCTCGAGCTTCGCCTCCTCGTGCTCGTCGGCCGCCTGGAGCGCGCGCTCGAGGTCGTCGAGCACGGGCAGGAGCCCGGCCACGAGCCGCTCGGCGGCCCGCGCGACCAGGGACGCCTGGTCGCGCGCGGTCCGCTTGCGGTAGTTGTCGAAGTCGGCCGCGACCCGCTGCAGGTCGGCGAGGTACTCGTCCCGCTTGGCCTCGGCCTCGACGAGCCGCTCCTCGAGCGACTGGTCGTTCAGCGTCTCGTCGGTCACGACTTCTTCGCCGTTTCGTCCTCGTCGATCACCTCGTAGTCGGCCTCCTCGACGACCTCGTCGTCGTGAGCGGCCTCGCCGTCGCCGGCGGGTGCCGAGCTCGGCGCGCTGGCGGCGGCGTATACGGCCTCGGCCAGCTTGTGGGAGGCCTCCTGCAGCGCGTCCGTCTTCGCCTTGATCTCACCGAGGTCCGAGCCGTCGAGCGACTGGCGGAGCTCCATCACGCGGCCCTCGATCGTCGAGGCGGTGGCCTCGTCGAGGGCGTCGCGGTGCTCCTTCAGGCTCTTCTCGGTCTGGTAGGCGAGCGACTCGGCGTGGTTCTTCGCGTCGGCGAGCTCGCGCAGGCCGTGCGCCTCGTCGGCGTGCGCCTCCGCCTCCTTGACCATCCGGGCCACGTCGTCCTCGGACAACCCAGAGCCACCCTCGATCCGGATCTGCTGCTGGTTCCCGGTGCCGAGGTCCTTGGCCTGGACGTGGATGATCCCGTTCGCGTCGATGTCGAAGCCGACCTCGACCTGCGGCATCCCCCGCGGCGCCGGCGGGATGCCGACGAGCTGGAACTTGCCGAGGGTCTTGTTGTAGGCCGCCATCTCCGACTCGCCCTGGAGCACGTGCACCTCGACCGAGGGCTGGTTGTCCTCGGCGGTCGTGAACGTCTCCGACTTCTTCGTCGGGATCGTGGTGTTGCGCTCGATCAGCCGCGTGAACACGCCGCCCTTCGTCTCGATCCCGAGCGAGAGCGGGGTCACGTCGAGGAGCAGGATGTCCTTGACCTCGCCCGAGAGCACGCCGCCCTGGATCGCGGCGCCGACGGCGACGACCTCGTCCGGGTTGACGCCCTTGTGCGGGTCCTTGCCGATCAGCTCCTTGACCTTGTCCTGCACCGCCGGCATGCGGGTCATCCCGCCGACGAGCACGACGTGGTCGATTCCCGACGCCTCGAGGCCGGCATCCTTGAGCGCGGCCTTGGTCGGAGCGACGGTGCGCTCGATCAGGTCGTGGCTCAGCTCGTCGAGCTTCGCGCGGGTGAGCGTGAGGTCGAGGTGCTTCGGGCCCTCCGGCGTCGCCGTGACGAACGGCAGGTTGATCTGCGTCGTCATCGTCGAGGAGAGCTCGATCTTCGCCTTCTCGGCGGCCTCGTAGAGCCGCTGCAGCGCCATCTTGTCGGCGCCGAGGTCGATCCCCTGGTCCTTCTTGAACTCCGCGATCATCCAGTCGACGACCGCCTTGTCGAAGTTGTCGCCGCCGAGGTGGTTGTCGCCGTTCGTCGACTTGACCTCGAACACGCCGTCGCCGAGCTCGAGCACCGACACGTCGAACGTGCCGCCGCCGAGGTCGAAGACGAGGATCACCTGGTCGGCCTCCTTGTCGAGCCCGTACGCGAGCGAGGCCGCGGTCGGCTCGTTGATGATGCGGACGACGTTGAGCCCGGCGATCTTGCCGGCGTCCTTGGTCGCCTCACGCTGTGCGTTGTTGAAGTACGCAGGCACGGTCACCACTGCGTCACTGACGGTTTCTCCGAGGTAGGCCTCGGCGTCCGCCTTCAGCTTCTGGAGGATCATCGCGCTGATCTCGGGCGGCGAGAACGACTTGTCGTCGACCTTGACGAGCGCGTCGCCGTTCGGGCCCTTCTCCACCGTGTACGGGACGATCGTCATCTCCTCGGAGACCTCGTCCCACTTGCGCCCCATGAACCGCTTGATCGAGAAGATCGTGTTCTCGGGGTTCGTCACCTGCTGGCGCCGCGCGGGCGCCCCGACGAGCCGCTGGCCGTCCCTCGCGAACGCGACGACGGACGGCGTCGTGCGCCCGCCTTCCGCGTTCGGGATCACGGTGGGCTCGCCGCCCTCGAGCACGGCCATGCAGCTGTTCGTCGTGCCGAGGTCGATTCCAATCGTTTTCGCCATCTCGAAACTGCTCCTTTGCGTTGATGCTGAGAAAATCTAAGCGTTAGAGTATCAAGACCGGCTCGGTGGTGCTGCACGCGCCGTTCACCGACCCGGGCTCGAACGACACGCAGACGTGCTCGGTCGACTGGGGCGACGGCTCGGTCACGACCGGAACCGTCTCGGGCAACGCCTGCGACGCGACGCACGCGTACTCGGGCGGCGGCTCGCCGACGATCAAGGTCGCCGTGACCGACGACAACGGCGGGATCGGGACGGCCTCCGTGAAGATCAAGCTGAACCAGCCGCCCGACTGCACGCACGCGACGGCCTCGCCGTCGGTGCTGTGGCCGCCGGACCACCGGTGGGTGCTGATCTCCGTGAAGGGCGTGACCGACGCGGACGGCAACCCGATCGACATCGACATCACCGGCGTGCGGCAGGACGAGTCGATCAACGGCCGCGGCGACGGCGACACCGACCACGACGCGTGGTGGGCCTGGAACAACTCGCAGGTCTGGGTGCGCGCCGAGCGCAGCGACTACGGCAACGGCCGTGTCTACCGGATCTCGTTCAGGGCGAGCGACGGCAAGGGCGGCTCGTGCACCGGCGTCGTGAAGGTCGGGGTGCCGCACGACAGGAACGGCACCGCGATCGACACGACGAGCGTCTCGGTCAACTCGTTCGGCTTCTGGGACGACGGCGACAAGCACCACCGCCGCTAGGAAGAACGCCAGCGGGCCTGCCTCCGGGCAGGCCCGCTAGTGAACGACGGCGATCAGGGCGCCGCCGGCGACGATGCAGATCGCGCCGGCGACGAGCCGCGGGCCGATCTTCTCGCTGCGGCCGATGAAGATCGCCGCCAGCAGGACGCCCCAGAGCGACTCGGTCGCCACGATCGGCGAGACGACGGTGACGCGGCCGCGGTAGTAGGCCTCGAACAGTGAGAGGTACGAGAGCCCGAACAGCACCCCGGCCGGCACGAACGGCAGCGAGCGCTTGAGCGTCGGCGGCCGCCCGAGCACGAACAGGTACACGAGAATCACCACCGTGCCGCCGAGCAGCGCGGCCGTCGCGCCGGGGATCGGCTGGACAGCCGTGCCGCTCGAGGCCCAGCGGACGACGTTGTCGCGGATCGCGAAGAGGGTCGCGCCGCCGAGCGCGAAGACGAGGCCGATCACCCGGTAGTGCGCAGGGCGCGAGCGCTCGAAAACGAGCAGGACGCCGCCGCCGACGACGAGCAGCGCGCCGACGATCAGCGCCGCCTGCGCCGGCTCGCCGAGGATCAGGATCGCGATCACGACCGAGATCAGCGGGGCCGCGCCGACCACGACGGAGGTGCGCGACGGCCCCGCGTCGCGCACCGCCATCGTGAACAGGAGCTGCGAGCCGCCGGGAGCCAGCATCCCGACGAGGAAGAAGAGGACGAGCCCGCCCGACTGCCCGGAGCCGGGCGGATCGATCGCGAGCGCGACCAGCGCGACGAGAAGCGCGGTCACCGTCGTCGCGAAGGCCCCGACCTCCGCGCCCGGCGAGCGTCGCAGCGCGAAGCGCAGGACGACGGTCATCGCGCCGAACAGGAACGCCGAGCAGAAGGCGAGCCCGACCGCCAACTACGCCGTCCTCACCCGCACGAGCCGGCTCAGCAGGTCGGCGGCCGCCGGCTCGGCGACCGCGATCCCGGCCAGGATCACCGCGCACCCGGCCCAGCCGGCGACGCCGAGCCGGTCACCCGCGAGCGCGAAGCCGAAGATCCCGGTGAAGACCGGCTCGAGCGCGAACGCGAGCGCCGTCCGCGTCGCGTCGAGGCGCCGCTGCGCCCAGGTCTGGAACAGGAACGCGAGCGCGCTCGCGAAGACGCCGGTCACGAGGAGCGCGCCCCAGACCGTCCAGCCGTGCGGCACCGTGAGCTCGCCGAGCGCGACCGCGACGACCGTGAGCCCGGCCGCGGCGGCTGCCATCTCGACGAACGTGAGCGCGAGCGGGTCGTAGCGCGGCGCGAAGCGCTCCATCACCACGATCTGCAGCGCATAGACCGCGGCGCCGGCGAGCACGAGCAGGTCGCCGAGCGTCGAGCCACCGGTGTGGACGCCGGAGAGCAGCGCGAGCCCGGCCGTCGCGAGCGCGACGCCGAGCCAGGTGACCCGCGCGACCGGGCTGCGAAACAGCAGGAGCCCGAGCAGCGGAGTCAAGACGACGTACATCCCCGTGATGAAGCCGGTGCTCGAGACAGTCGTCCGCTCGAGGCCGGCCGTCTGCAGCGCGTAGCCGCTCGCGAGCAGCCCGCCGACCGCAGCGCCCGAGATCCAGCCGCGCCGCCCGAGCCCGCCGAGGCGCCGCGCCGCCGGGATCGAGAGCGTGGCGGTCGCGATCATGAACCGCACCGCGAGGAACGCGAACAGCGGGTAGATCGCCACCGCGTCCTTGACCTGAACGAAGGTCACGCCCCAGATCGCCGTCACGAGGACGAGCGAAAGGAAGGGCGCAGTGCGGGAAGACATCGCGGGATTCTAGGAAGCGGTAGAACTCGCCGTACTGTGGCGTCCGATCCGAGGTACTCCTCGCCGCTCGCGGCCGAGCTGGGCGAGCCCGCGCTCGAGCGGTTCCTGCGCTACGTCGTGATCGACACGCAGGCCTCGGAGAGCTCCGACACCTACCCCTCGACGGCGAAGCAGCTCGACCTCTCGCGGCTCCTCGTCGAGGAGCTGAAGGAGATCGGGCTCGGCGATGCACGCCTCGACGAGCACGGCTACGTGACCGCGACGGTGCCCGCGACGGTGCAGCACGAGGTGCCGGTGCTCGGGCTGATCGCGCACGTCGACACGAGCCCGGCGGTCAGCGGCGCGAACGTGAAGCCGCAGCTCGTCCGAAGCTACGACGGCGGGCGGCTCGCGCTGCCGGCGAATCCGCACCTCGCGCTCGATCCCGGTGAGCTGCCGGAGCTCTCGAACCACGTCGGCCACGACCTCGTCACGACCGACGGGACGACGCTGCTCGGCGCCGACGACAAGGCCGGCGTGGCCGAGATCATGGTCGCGGCCGGGTACCTCGTCGCGCACCCCGAGCTCCCCCACGGCACGCTGCGGATCGCGTTCACGCCCGACGAGGAGGTCGGGGCCGGCACCGACTTCTTCGACCTCGAGGCGTTCGGCGCCGCCGCCGCGTTCACGCTCGACGGCTCGACCGCGGGCGAGATCCAGGACGAGACCTTCTCGGCGCTCGAGGCAGTCGTCGTCTTCACGGGCGTGAGCATGCACCCGGGCTTCTCGAAGGGGCAGGCGGTGAACGCGGTCAAGCTCGCCGCCGACTTCATCGCCGCGCTGCCGCGCGACACGCTCTCGCCCGAGACCACCGACGGGCGCGACGGCTTCGTCCACCCGTACGTCATCGACGGCCACGGCGGCGAGACCCGGCTCGTGATGATCGTGCGCGACTTCGACGAGGACGAGCTCGCCGGCCACGAGGCGCTGATCCGCCGGCTCGCGGCCGAGGTCGCGGCGACCGACCCGCGGGCGCGCGTCGAGGTGACCGTGCGGCGCCAGTACACGAACATGAAGCGCGTGCTCGACGACCACCCCGAGCTGATCGCGGCCGCCGAGGAGGCGATCCGCCGCGCCGGCCTCGAGCCGCACCGGACGCTGATCCGCGGCGGCACCGACGGCTCGCGTCTCACCGAGCTCGGCCTGCCGACCCCGAACCTCTTCGACGGCGGCCACGAGTACCACTCCGAGCGGGAGTGGATCTGCGTCCAGGACATGGGCGCCGCCTGCGCGACGGTCGTGCACCTCGCCCAGATCTGGGCCGAGCAGGCGAGTTAGAGGCTTGACGTGAAAGTCGGCCGCCGTCGGGGGCGCTCCAGACCAAGCCGGGCAGTGCGGGCGGTCGTGGCGCATAGCAGCGCTACGCGACGGTGCCGAACGTGCTGATCCGGCGCCGTGTCCGGGGCGTCATCCGGCCCGGCCGAGTTTCGCGTCGGGCCTTGAGTACGCTTTCCGGATGAGCTCTGTCACCGACACGCTCGGCCGGCCGCTCCGCGACGTGCGGATCTCGGTCACCGACCGCTGCAACTTCCGCTGCGTCTACTGCATGCCGAAAGAGGTGTTCGGGCGCGACTTCCAGTTCCTCGGCCGCGACAAGCTGCTCACCTTCGAGGAGATCGAGCGCGTCGCGCGCGCCTTCGTCGCGCACGGAGCCGAGAAGGTGCGCCTCACCGGAGGCGAGCCGCTGCTCCGCCGCGACCTCGAGCGCCTCGTCGCGATGCTGGCGGCGATTCCGGGCCTCGACCTCACGCTGACGACGAACGGCGCCCTCCTCCCGGCGAAGGCGCAGGCGCTCCGCGACGCAGGGCTGCAGCGGATCACGGTCAGCCTCGACTCGCTCGACGACGAGACCTTCCAGCTGATGAACGACGTCGACTTCCCGGTCGCGCGCGTGCTCGACGGGATCGACGCCGCCGCCGCCGCGGGGCTTCCGGTGAAGGTGAACATGGTCGTGCGCCGCGGGCTCAACGAGCACAGCGTGCTGCCGATGGCACGGGAGTTTCGCGAGCGCGGCCACATCCTCCGGCTGATCGAGTACATGGACGTCGGCCACACGAACGGCTGGCGGCTCGACGACGTCGTCCCGGCCTCGGAGCTCGTGTCGATGATCGACGCCGAGCTTCCGCTCGAGCCCGCCGAGGCCAACTACCGCGGCGAGGTCGCGCGCCGCTACCGCTACCGCGACGGCAGCGGCGAGATCGGCGTGATCGCGTCGGTCACGCAGCCCTTCTGCGGCGACTGCACCCGCGCGCGGCTCTCGGCAGACGGCTCGCTCTACACCTGCCTCTTCGCGACGAAGGGTCACGACCTCCGCGCGCTCATGCGCGAGGGAGCCTCGGACGCCGAGCTCGAGGGCGCGATCGGCGCCGTCTGGCTCGCGCGCAGCGACCGCTACTCGGAGCTCCGCTCTGCCGAGACGGCGGAGCTGCCGAAGGTCGAGATGTCCTTCATCGGCGGCTGATCCGGACGTCGCTTCCGGGCCTGTCGGCCCTAGCGGTAGAATGAGGGCGTTATGCGGGCCCCGGGAGAGCACCGATGACGGACGCCGTCGTTCGCGCAGGCAGGCGCTACCTGCCGCGCGGCTGGGCCGACCTCGGTCGCCAGCTGCTGATCTGGTTCGGCTTCCTGCTGGTCTACCAGCTCGTGCGCGGCCTCGCGGACCGCTCGCCGGCCGCGGCGTTCCACAACGGGCTGCGGGTGATCAGCTTCGAGACGAACGTCAACGCGCTCTACGAGCTCACCTTCCAGCGCCTCGCGAGCCAGTCGCACTGGCTCTCGGAAGCGGTGAGCTGGACGTACTGGAACTCGGAGTTCACGGTCGTCGGGCTCACCCTGCTCTGGATCTACATCCGCCGTCACGACTACTTCTACCGTTTCCGCAACTGGATCCTGCTCGCGAACGTGTTCGGGCTCGTCGGCTACGTCTTCCTCCCCACCGCGCCGCCGCGGATGTTCCCGTCGTTCGGCTTCATCGACTCCCATCGCGACGGGGTCGTCCAGCTTGCGGCGAACCCGTACGCGGCGATGCCGAGCCTGCACGCCGCGGACGCGCTCATCGTCGGGATCACTCTCGCAGTGATCTGCAGGCGGCGGATCTTCAAGGTGTTCTGGGCGATCTGGCCGGTCTGGGTCTGGTTCTCGGTGATGGCGACGGGGAACCACTTCTGGCTCGACGTCCTCGCCGGCTTCCTCGTCGCGATCCTCGCGGGCGTCGTGATCTACCGCGTGCCGCTGCGCCGCCGCATCCTCGCCCGCGCGTGAGCCGCGGCGAGGCGATCAAACAGACCTACACGGACGGCGCCCGCCGACTCGCCTCTCGCTCGGTGATCTCGCTCGGTCGCACGCGCGTGACGCCGAACGCGCTCACCGCGATGGGAGTCACGCTCTGCACGGTCGCGGCCGTGCTCGTGTACTTCGCCTACGAGAGCGACGTGCTCTACTGGGCGGGCGCGCTGCTCTTCGTGGTCGGATCGTTGCTCGACATCCTCGACGGCGCGCTCGCGCGCACGAGCGGCAAGGGCACCCCGTTCGGCGCCTTCCTCGACTCGACCACCGACAGGATCGGCGAGGGCCTGATGCTCGGCGCGATCGCGCTGCTCGCCGCCCGCGACGCGCGGCTGCTCTCGGTCGGGCTTGCGTTCTTCGCGCTGCTCGGCTCGCTGCTCGTCAGCTACACGCGCGCCCGCGCCGAGGCGCTCGGGCTGAAGGGCGCGGTCGGGATCGGCTCGCGCGCCGAGCGTGTCGTCGTGATCACCGCCGGGCTCGTGCTCGCGCCGTGGGGCGCACTGCCATACGCACTGGCACTTCTGTGCGTGACCGCGTGGGTCACGGTCGGGCAGCGCGTGTGGAGCGTGCGCCAGCAACTCCGCGGCGGCTAGCAACCCTCAACTCTCCTAAAAGTGCCAGGCACCTTTCTGAGGGTTGGTCGGTTCGAGTAGGTTCGACACCTTCGAGGCTCGTCTGGATGGGCCACGTGTGGCTCCACCTCACCTCTACGGTTCCCTACTCCTCCGCGTCGAGGAACTGCGAGATGATCTTGACCACGAAGGCGTGGTCCTCGGCCTGCGGCAGGCCCGACACCGCGACCGTGCCGATCACGCCGACGCCTTTCACCCGCACCGGGAACGCCCCGCCGTGCGGCGCGTACTCCGACTCGTCGAGCAGGTATGCCTGCTCGATCGTGCGGCCCTCGGCCCGAAGCGAGCAACCGACCGCGTACGAGCTGCGCCCGAAGCGGCGGACGACGCGGATCTTCCGCTCGATCCACGCGTCGTTGTCGGGCGAGGTCGCCGCTAGCGCGACATGGAAGAGCTGCTGGTCGCCGCGACGGATGTCGATGGTGAGCGGGAGCGCGGCCGCCCGTGCCGCGGCGACGAGCCGCGTGCCGAGCTCCCACGCGTCGTCGTTCGTGAAGGTCGTGAACTGGAGCGCCTGCTCCTCGGCGGCGAGTCTCTCGAGATCCTCCATCGACATAACGCTATACTGATAGCAGTTTGGCTGCAAAGTCTGATCGCACGAGCGTCCTCGTCCGGATGCCCGCCCAGCTCAAGCGGCGCCTCGTCCACGAGACCGCGACCCGCGGCGGAAATCTCAACGACGTCGCGGTCGGGATCCTGGCGAACCGCTATCAGGTTCCCTTCGAGCCAACGGGACGGCGCAGCCCCGCGGCGGGAGCGAGCGGCGTCGTGCTGCTGCGCGTACCGCCGGAACTGAAGCGGAAGATCCAGCTCGACGCCTTCGGGTCGGAGAGCAACACGAACGACGTGATCCTGCGCGTGCTCAGCGAGCAGCTCGGGGTCCCGTACGCATCGAACCGTCGACGGTCGGTCCCGTTCGGGGGCGGCCGCAGAAAGGAACCAATGGCTTCCACCAACGGCCACAGGCCACGCAGCGAGGACAAGGTCCGCGTCGCGATCATCGGCGTCGGCAACTGCGCCAACTCCCTGCTCCAGGGCGTCGAGTACTACAAGGACGCGCCGGACGACCAGTTCGTGCCCGGCCTCATGCACGTGAACCTCGGCGGGTACCACATCTCGGACATCGAGTTCACCGCCGCGTTCGACGTGGTCAAGGGCAAGGTCGGCGCCGACCTCTCGGAGGCGATGTGGGCGCACCCGAACGACACGATCAAGTTCGCCGACGTGCCGAAGACCGGGATCAAGGTCTCGCGCGGGATGACGCACGACGGGCTCGGCAAGTACCTCTCCGAGATCGTCGAGAAGGCGGACGGGCCCACCGACGACGTGGTCGGGATCCTCAAGGAGACGGGGACCGACGTCGTCGTCAACTACCTCCCGGTCGGCTCGGAGGAGGCGACCAAGTGGTACACGGAGCAGATCCTCAACGCCGGCTGCGCGATGGTGAACTGCATGCCCGTCTTCACCGCGCGCGAGGGCTACTGGCAGAAGCGGTTCGAGGACGCCGGCGTGCCGATCATCGGCGACGACATCAAGTCGCAGGTCGGCGCGACGATCACGCACCGCGTGCTCACGAGCCTCTTCCGCGAGCGTGGCATCCACCTCGACCGGACGATGCAGCTGAACGTCGGCGGCAACTCCGACTTCCTCAACATGCTGGAGCGCGAGCGGCTCGAGTCGAAGAAGATCTCGAAGACGAACGCCGTCACCTCGATGCTCGACTACGACCTCGGCGCCGGCAACGTCCACGTCGGCCCGTCGGACCACGTGCCCTGGCTGACCGACCGCAAGTGGGCGTACATCCGCATGGAGGGCTCGGCCTTCGGCGACGTGCCGCTCAATCTCGAGCTGAAGCTCGAGGTGTGGGACTCGCCGAACTCGGCCGGGATCGTGATCGACGCCGTCCGGCTCGCCAAGCTGGCCCTGAACAACGGCGTCGCCGGCGCGCTCGAGGCGCCGAGCTCGTACCTGATGAAGTCGCCGCCGAAGCAGATCGTCGACGACGAGGCCTACGAGGCAACCGAGAAGTTCATCAAGCAGTACACGCGGAAGCCCGCCAAGGCTCCCGCGGCCAAGGCCTAGCGGCCGGGCTGTCGAGGCGGCGGCGGGTCAGCCCGTCGCCGCCGACGGCGCCACGAAGCCGATCCGCTGGTGCGACTTGTCGCAGAACGGCTTGTTCTCGGAGGCGCCGCAGCGGCACAGGGCGTACGAGGTGCCCGGCGGGAGCTCGTACTCGTTCCCCTCGACGTCGACGATCGTGATCGGACCGGAGACGACCAGCGGGCCGTTCTCCTTCACCTTGATCTCGACGTCGCTCATGCGACAACCCTAGCTCTCGTACGATTGCCATGTGCCGCTCCGCGTCTGCCTCGTCTCGCCGTTCGCCTGGTCGCTGCCCCACGACGTGAACGAGCACGTCGCCGGGGTCGCGGCGGCGCTGCGGGCGATCGGGCACGAGGTGACGGTGCTTGCGCCGTCGACGCGCGCCGCCGACCTCGCCGCGGGGCGGCGGGCGCTCCAGCGGGGCGCGCAGCCGGACGTGATCGCGCTCTGCCCGTCGCTGCCCGTCGCGCCGCCATACGCACATGGGCGTCCCTGTCGGCGTGCGCGCGAGCCTGACGCACGCGCTCGCGAACGGCCGCTACGACATCGTCCACGGCTTCGAGCCGGGGCTGCCGAGCCTCTCCTACCTCGCGCTGCTCCACGCCGAGTCACGTTCGCGTCGCGACCTTCCTCTCCCCCGACCGGCTCGCATACCCACCGCGCCGCGCGCAGCGCGAGAAGCTGCTCGCCCGCGTCGACGCGCTGCTCGCCACCTCGCCCGAGACCGCCGCGGCCGCGCGCGAGCGCTTTCCCGGCGAGCTACCGCGTCGTCGCCGAGGGCGTCGACACCGGGCTCTTCGTACCCGGCCCGAAGCGCGACCTCGTGGTGCTCGAGTGGCGACCCGGCGAACGGCCGCACCTGCGCGCGGTCGAGCGCGGGCTCGCGGACAGGCCCGGCTGGGAGCTGGTGCTGCTCCGCGTCGCTCCGGGCGCGCGGCCCGTGGTGCCCCGCCGCCTGCAAGGGCCGGGTCACGGCGAAGACGGCGCCGACTCCTGCGGCGCGCGCCGCCGTCCTCAACGAGGCTTCGCTGTTCGTGCCGGCACCGGACGGCTGCGGCTCGTCTCGGCCTCGAGGCGGCCGCCTCGGGCGCCGCGCTTGCCGACGAGCGGCTCGAGCCCGTCGCAGAGATGCCGCGCGCCGAAGAGCTTCGCCGAGGTCGCCGCGGAGCTCGACGAGGTGTACGCGGGCCTGGCGCGGCGCAAGCGCCGCCGCGCGGCGCCCGAGGATCCGCTCTCCGACCGCGAGTGGATCGCGTGCGACCTGCACATGCACACGCACTGGTCGCACGACTGCTCGATCGCCGTCCCCGACCTGCTCGACCACGCGGAGGAGATCGGGCTCGGCGCGATCGCCGTCACCGACCACAACGTCTTCGGCGGCGCGCGCGAGGCGGTCGAGCTCGCGCGTCGACGCAAGCTGATCGTGATCCCCGGCGAGGAGGTCAAGACCGACGGCCAGGGCGAGGTGATCGGCCTCTTCCTCACCGAGGAGATCCCCCGCGGGCATGTCCTTCGGAGACACGATCGCCGCGATCCGCGAGCAGGGCGGCCTCGTCTACGTCCCCCACCCGTTCGACCGCATGCACGCGATCCCCGAGCCCGCCACGCTCCACCGCCACCTGGCCGAGATCGACGTGTTCGAGGTCTACAACGCGCGCCTGCTCTTCGAGGCCTACAACGACGAGGCGGTGCGCTTCGCGCGCAAGTACAACCTCACCGCGGGCGCCGGCTCGGACGCGCACGTGCTGCAGGGCGTCGGCACCGGCGCGCTGCGGATGCGCGCGTTCCACGGGCCCGAGGAGTTCATGCTGAGCCTGCGCACCGCCGAGGTGCTGCGCCGCCCGAAGTCGCTCGCGTACCTGCAGTCGCTGAAGTGGGTGGCGCAGGTCAAGGAAAAGGTGCGCTAGGCGAGAACTCAGGTCCCGCCCCGTGAGCGCCGTGCCGACCGACGAGATCTACGACAAGTACCTGCAGAAGGCGATCGCCGAGATCAACGGTCTCGGAGACGAGATCGCGCAGGTCTCCGGCGGCGTGCGCGTGCCCGTGCTCGGCTCGGGCCATCCGCTCGCCGACATCATGCTGCTGAAGCACGCGCCGCAGCCGCAGGAGGTGCAGGAAGGCGTCGCGTTCTTCGGGCGCGTCGGGCCAGGCGGTGCTGAAGTCGCTGCAGCGGCTGCACGTCGACCCGATGGCGATCTACGGCACGAACTGCCTCAAGTTCGTCGGCGAGGACGTCGAGGAGGCGCGGCCGTTCCTGACCCAGGAGCTGCACATCGTCGGGCCGAAGCTGATCGTCGTGATGGGCGAGCCCGCGCTCGCGTTCCTGAACGAGCTCGAGTTCCCGCTCGCCGACCCGCTCGACCTGGACGCCCGGCGAGCTCCAGCGCTTCACGCCGACGATCGCGGCGCTCGCGACGCCCGACATCGACGCGTCCCTCGACGAGGCGCCCGCGAAGACGGCGTTCTGGAACGCCTTCAAGGAGCTCGGCCCGTGGTGGGCGGAGCTTCCCCCGTACTGAGGCGGCTCGCAGCGCCCGCCGCGCTGCTCGCCGTCGTCCTCGCCTACTACACCTGGCACGAGTCGCTGCCGGCGTTCTCGCTCTGGTGGAACGTCGCCTGGCTCTCGTTCCTCGTCTTCCCCGCCGTCTTCGGGCTCGTCTACTTCGCGCTCCCGTTCTGGAACGCGGCCTGGTGGCGGCTGCTCGGCGCCGGTGTGGCGCTGCTCGTCGCCGCGTTCCTGCTCCAGTGGGCCGGCGGCGGGCTCGAGGGGAACTTCGCCAAGCTCGCGGCGATGAGCGCGCTCGGCTTCTTCGGGGCGACGTTCATCGAGGAGGTCTGGTGGCTCGTCCTGATCGGCTCGGCGATCGCGCTCGTGGACGCCTACTCGGTCTGGCGCGGCCCCACGCACCAGATCGTGAGCAAGAACCCGCACGTCTTCACGAGCCTCTCGATCGCGTTCCCGGTGCCCGGGCTTCCCGGCGCGGCGCGCCTGGGGCTGCCGGACGTGTTCTTCTTCGCGCTCTTCCTCGCCTCGTGCCCGCGCTTCGGGCTGCGGACGCGGCTGACGTGGCTGACGATGGTGCTCTCGTTCGGCGCCACGATCGCGCTGGCGGAGTGGCTGAGCCGCGGCGGCCTCTCGTTCCTGCCGGCGGCGTTCAAGCTCGGCGGCCTGCCTGCACTGCCGCTGCTCGCACTCGCCTTCCTCGCGCCGAACGCCGACCTGCTCTGGCAGGCGATCCGGAAGGCTAGGTCTTCCGGAAGTACGCCTTGACGCGCTCGGGCACGTAGAGCAGCACGAGCACGACCACCGCGAAGCCGAGCATCACGAGGGCCTCGATCAGAGCCGACCGCGGGGCGTTGAACGCCCAGACGATCGCAAGGACCCCGGAGACGACCGCGACGAGCCCGAGCAGGAGGCGGACGATCCCGATGCCGCGCGGGAGAAGCCAGCCGAGCACCGCGAAGACGACGCCGATCGCGATCAGGCCCTCGCCCCACGGGTCGCTCACGGAGTTCTGGGCGAAGATCCCGATCAGGCCGAAGAACAGCAGGAACGAGGCCTTGCAGAGCGTGATCACGGCCACGAGGTCGACCCAGAACGGCGCTGTCCCCCAGCTCTTCTTCGTCACCGTCGCCATTCCGGCGGCCATCATCTCACGCGCCCCAGGTCGCGCGCAGCACGCGCAGCCAGTTGCCGTGGGCGATCGCCGCGAGATCGTCCTCGCCGTAGCCGCCCGCCCGGAGCGCGTCGAGCAGGCGCGGGAGCCCGGCGGCGTCGCCCAGGTCGGTCGGCATCATCGCGCCGTCGAAATCGGAGCCGAGCGCAACGTGCTCGATCCCCATCCGCTCCGCCAGGTGGTCGACGTGGCGGACGAGCACCTCGAGCGGGCTCGCCGGGTCGATGCTGCCGTCCGGGCTCGTCATCGGCACGTCGAAGACGACGCCGACCACGCCGCCCGACTCGCGGATCAGGTCGAGCTGGCCGTCGACGAGATTGCGCGAGTGCGGGCAGACGGCGTGCGCGCCCGCGTGGGTGACGACGAGCGGCGCGGCGCTGAGCGCGGCGACGTCGCGGAAGCCGCGCTCGTTCAGGTGCGAGAGGTCGAGCACGATCTGCAGGCGATTGCACTCGCGCACGAGCTCCCGGCCCGCCGCGGTGAGCCCCGGTCCGGTGTCCGGCGAGGAGGGGATCCGGAACGGGACGCCCTCGCCGAACGCGTTCGGGCGGCTCCAGACGGGCCCGACCGAGCGCAGGCCGCGCTCGTGGAGCGGCTCGAGCCGGCGCAGCTCGGGGTCGAGCGGCTCGGCGCCCTCGAGGTGGAGGATCGCGCCGAGCCCGTCGCCCTCGACGCACGCGGTGAGCTCGGCCGCGGTGCGCACGACCCGCACGGCGCCGTCCGACTCCGCCTCGATCGCAAAGAGCAGGTCGATCAGGTCGGCCGCGACGAGCGCCGCGTAGAGCGGGTCGAGCGCAGCCATCGGCGGGATCTCCCAGCCGTCGGGTGTCTCGACGACGAGGTCGGCCAGCTCGGCGTCACCGGGGACGTAGACCGCGAAGAACCCGCCCGCGAAGCCGCCGGCGCGCGCCCGCGGCAGGTCGAGATGCTTCGTGACGCCGCCGTCGAGGAACCCCTCGGGCCCGGCGCCCGCGCGCCAGAGCGCGAGCAGCGCGTCGTTGTGACCGTCGAGGATCCTCAACGCGTGAGGAGCGAGACGCTCTCGACGTGCGGCGTGTGCGGGAACATGTCCACCGGGGTCACGTGCTGGAGCGTGTAGCCGTACTCCCCGATCAGCACCTTGAGGTCGCCGGCGAGCGTCGTCGGGTTGCAGGAGACGTAGACGAGCCGCGGCGCGCCGGTCTCCCCCACGCGCTTGAGCGCCTTGCCCGCGAGCCCGGCCCGAGGCGGGTCGACGACGACGACGTCGGGCTCCCCCGCGCGGTCGCGCAGCTCCTCGAGCGACTGGCCGACGTTGCCGGCGAAGAACGCAGCGTTCGAGATCCCGTTCAGCTCGGCGTTCTCGAGCGCGCAGGCAACCGACTCCTCCGAGATCTCGACCCCCCACACCGAGAGCGCGTGCCCCGCCATCGCGAGGCCGACCGTGCCGGTGCCGCAGTAGAGGTCGAACACGGTCTCCGCGCCGGTCAGCCCTGCCGCCTCGATCGCAAGCCGGTAGAGCACCTCGGCCATCTCGGTGTTCGTCTGCAGGAACGCGTTCGGCCGCACGCGGAAGCGGAGCCCGAGGATCTCCTCCTCGATCGCCTCCTCGCCCCAGAGCAGCAGCGAGGGCAGGTTCGTGACCTCGGCGGGCGTGTCGTTGACGGCCCAGTGGATCGACCTGACCTCGGGGATCTTGCGGAGCGTCTCGATCAGGTAGTCGCGGTCGAACAGCTCGCCCTCGGCGGTGACGAGCTGGACGAGCGCCTGCCCGGTGTTGCGGCCCTCGCGGACGACGAGGTGGCGCAGGTAGCCCTTCCCGTCGGCCTGGTCGTAGGCAACGAGCCCCTCCTCGCGCGCCCAGGCCTGCACCGCCTCGCGGATCGCGTTGCCGGTGTCGGTCGTGAGCAGGCAGACGTCGATCGCGAGCACCTCGTCCCAGCGACCGGCGGCGTGGAAGCCGAGCGCGGGCCCGTCCTCGGTCTGGCGTGAACGAGTACTCGAGCTTGTTCCGGTAGTGGTAGATCGAGGCGGCCGGGACGATCGGGCCGACGGGCGGCTCAGCGATCCCGCCGAGGCGGCGGAGCGAGTCGACGATCTGCGCCTGCTTCGACTCGAGCTGCGCCTCGTAGGCGAAGTCCTGGAAGCGGCAGCCGCCGCAGTGGCCGAAGTGCGGGCACGGCGCCTCGACCCGCTGCGGGCCGGGCTCGAGCACCTCGACCGCGAGCGCCTCGGCGTGACTGCGCTTCACCTTGGTCACCACGGCGCGCACGCGGTCGCCGGGCAGGCCGCGGCGGACGAAGACGACGTAGCCGTCGAGGCGCGCGACGCCGTTGCCGCCGAAGGCGAGCGAGTCGATGCGGAGGTCGAGCTCCTGGTCCCGGGTTACCGGCGCGGCCATCAGGCCACACTAGCTACGCGAGAGGTGTCACCAGCACCGTGCGCGTGCGCGGCCCGTCGAACTCGCAGAAGAAGATGCCCTGCCAGGTGCCGAGCGCGAGCTTGCCGTCGCGGACCGGGACGAGCACCTGCGGGCTCATCAGCGAGGCCCGGATATGCGAGGGCGCGTTCTCCTCGCCCTCCTCGATGTGCAGCCAGCCCCAGTCGTCGCCCACCATCCGTTCCATCGCGGCCTCGAAGTCGCGCGCCACCATCGGGTCGGCGTGCTCGTTGATCGTGACGCCGGCCGTGGTGTGAGGCACGTAGACGAGCACCGCCGAGGCGCCTTCGAGCTCCCCCTCGACGGCGCCTCGCACTGCGCCGGTGACGTCGACGAGCTGCGTCCGGCGCTCCGTGGTGACGGTGAAGTCGCGCATCCGACTATCCTAGGCGCGTGCCGACGACGACGCTCAGCCAGCAGGAGCTCGACGCCTTCCGCGATCGCTCCGACCGGTTCATCGCCACGCTCGACCAGGAGTTCTACGACCACTACGCGGGTCTGAAGGAGTCGTTCGACCTCGCGCCGATCTACGACGAGTTCGCCGACCTGACGACGCTCGAGCAGGCCCAGGCGATCGGCGAGTCCGTCGACGGCGACCACGGCGTCCGCGAGCTCTGGCGTTTCGCGTGCGAGGGCTACCTCGGCAACCTCACCAAGTCGCAGGAGGAGCAGATCGGCGGGCTCGAGGCGACGCTCCAGGTCGAGGTCGACGGCGAGACGATCGGCTTCCGCGACCTGCGCGCCCGGATCGCGAACGAGCCCGACCGCGCAAAGCGGGAGCGGCTCGAGCTCGCGCGGAACGAGGTGAGCGAGGAGCAGCTGACCCCGATCTACCTCGAAGGCTTCACGCGCACCCAGGAGGGCGTGCGCGCGCTCGGAGCCGACAGCTACCTCGACCTCTACCGCCGCTTCGGGCTCGACCTCGACGGGCTCGCCGCGCAGTGCCGCACGCTGCTCGCCGAGACGCAGGACCTGTTCGAGACCGCCGCCGACAAGGTCTTCCGCAAGGCCGCCGGAGTGGGCCTCGCGGAGGCGGAGCGCTGGGACGTCGCGCGCGTGCTCCGCGCCACCGCATGGGATTCCAGCTTCCCCGGCGACAGGATGCTGCCCGCCCTCGAAGCGACGCTGTCGGGGCTCGGGATCGATCTCGGCTCGCAGGCGAACGTCCATCTCGACCTCGAGGACCGGAAGCTGAAGTCGCCGCGGGCCTTCTGCTCGCCGATCGAGGTGCCCGGCAAGGTGATGCTCGTGATCAAGCCGATGGGCGGCTTCGACGACTGGCGCGCGCTCTTCCACGAGGCAGGCCACACAGAGCACTTCGCCCACACCTCCGCCGACCTGACCGTCGAGCAGCGGCGCCTCGGCGACAACGCGGTCACCGAGGGCTGGGCCGCCCTCTTCGAGCACCTCACCTCGGAGCCGGCCTGGCTCAACCGCCGCCTCGACTTCTCGGACGCGCCCGGGCTCGCAGCCGACTCGGCCGTGCAGCTGCTCTGGATCGCGCGCCGCTACGCGGCGAAGCTCCTCTACGAGCTCGAGTTCCACGCCGCGGCCGACGTCACCGAGCTGCGCTCGCGCTACGTCGAGATCCTCGGCGGCGCGCTCCGGATCGAGCCGAGCCCGACCGATTACCTCTCCGACATCGACTCCGGCTTCTACGTCTCGTCCTACCTGCGCTCGTGGGCGTTCGAGGCCCAGCTCCGCGACCACCTGCGCGAGCGCTACGGCGACGAGTGGTTCTCGAAGCGCGAGGCGGGCGGGCTCCTGCGCGAGCTGTGGTCGCTCGGCCAGAGCCTCAACGCCGAGGAGCTGTTGAAGGACGTCACGGGCGAGACGCTCGACATGGGCTCGGTCGACGCGCGCGCCCGCGAGCCGCTCGCCGTAGTAGAGGCCTGATGGGGAATTTGGCCGACGTCGGGGGCGCTCCAGACCAAGCCGGGCAGTGCGAGCGGTCGTGGCGCGTAGCAGCGCTACGCGACGCGGCCGAACGTGCTGATCCGGCGCCGTGTCTGGGGCGTCATCCGGCCCGGCCGAATTCCACGGCAGGCCTCTGAACATGACGACGGTCGTCGCCCTCGGCGAGACGATCGACGGCACTGCCGCCGACCAGCTCGCCGACCTGCGGGAGCGGATCGCCGAGCTCGCGGACACCCTCGCCGGCGAGCGTGTGGTGGTGACCTTCGGGATCGGCCCGCAGCTCGAGACCGAGCTCCGCCGCCAGGCCCACGCCGTCACCGAGGCGCCGCAGCTTCCGCTCTACGTCGGGATCGCGAAGGCGCAGGCCGAGCTCGCCGAGCTCGTCGTGACCGAGCTGCGACCGGTGACCGAGCGGCCGATCGTCTGTCTCCAGCTGCACGTCCGCGTCGACCCCGACGGGGTGCCGGTCGAGCTCGTGGAGCAGGGCGAGATCGCAGCGCTGCTCGACACAGGGGCGATCGTCGTGCTCGGGCCCGGAATCCCGGTCGCGCGCCTCGGCGAGGGGCTCCGCGGGGTCAACAGGCGCATCGACTCCTCCCCGCTCCTCGCCGGACTCGACGGAACTTGACAGAAATCCTGGTCACAGGCACAGTCAGAGTCCACCGATGACCGCTGCAACCTCAACCGCGCGCGCCCTTTCGCTTCCCGGCGCGCTCGCGGCTGCGGTAATCGGGCTCCTGATTGTCGTCATTCTCCCCCACTAGGGGGAGCATGCGACCACGTGCCGTAAGGGCACATACGCCGACCGAGACGCAGGAGCAGTGCGTCTCCGTACCGAAGGCACACGAACAGGAGTCACACTGTGGAATCGACGAACGTGAGGAACCAATGACCGGTCACGAGCACACGGTCGCCTGCCTGGCAGGCGGTGGGGTCGGCCCCGAGCTGATGGCCGAGACGAGCCGTGCGCTCGCCGAGGTCTCGCGGCTCCACACGATCCGGCTCGTCGAGGTGCACGTGCCCTTCGGCAGCCAGGCGCTCTCGGCCTCGGGGCATCCGCTCCCGCCGGCCACGCGCGAGGCGTGCCGCAGCGCCGACGCCGTGCTCGTCGCGGGCGGGAAAGAGCCCGCCCTGCAGGGCGTCCGGGCCGAGCTCGAGCTCTCCGCGACGGTGATGCGGATCCGCTCGCAGCGCGGCGACCTCGCCGTGGTGAGCCCGCTCGACGAGCATTTCTCCCGCTGGACAGTGGAGCGCGCGTTCGCGCTCGCCCGCAGCAGGCGCGCGCACGTCACCTCGATCGGCTCGGGCCACGCCTGGCAGTTCCTCGTCGAAGAGATCGCCGAGCTGCATCCCGGGATGGAGGTCTCGCACCTGACGCTGGCCGAGGCGCTGCCGCATCTCACGGCCGGCACCGGCGGCTTCGACGTGGTGCTGACCGAGCAGATCTTCGCGGAGGCCGTCCACGCGATGGCGAGCTTCGAGCGCGACGACACCCGCGCGGTCGCGGTCGGCGAGATCGCCGAGCGCGGGCCGGGCGTGTTCCGCTCCGTCCACGGCCCCGCAGCCGCGATCGCCGGCTTCGGCGTCGCGAACCCGAGCGGGATGCTGCTCGCCGCCTCGCTCCTGCTGGAGGAGGGCCTCGGCGAGCGGGCCGCAGGACGTACGCTTTCGGAGAGCGTCGCGAGCGCGCTGCGCGACGGCGCCCGCACCCCCGACATGGTCGGGCACGGGCGCGCACGACACGCGCGGGTTCATGGACGCGGTGCTCGCGCGGCTGCCGCGCACGCGCACCGACACCGAGTTCGGGCGGGAGGTGGTGGCATGAGCGGACAGCGGATGAACGGCGCCGACGCGATCCTGCGCTCGCCTCGAGGCCGAGGGCGTCGAGGTCATGTTCGGCATCCCCGGCGGCGCGATCCTGCCGATCTACGACGCGATCGCGCGCGGGACGACGGTCCGCCACGTGCTCGCCCGCCACGAGCAGGGCGCCGGCCACATGGCCGAGGGCTACGCGCGCGCGTCCGGCCGCGTCGGCGTCGCGATCGCGACGTCGGGCCCGGGCGCGACGAACCTCGTCACGCCGATCGCCGACGCCTGGATGGACTCGACGCCGCTCGTCTGCGTCACCGGCCAGGTGCGCTCGCACCTGATCGGCACCGATGCCTTCCAGGAGTGCGACATCACCGGCATCACGATCCCGATCGTCAAGCACTCGTGGCTCGTCCAGGACGTCGAGGAGATCCCGCACGTGATGAAGGCCGCGTTCCACGTCGCCCGCACCGGCCGCTGCGGCCCGGTCCTCGTCGACGTCCCGCGCGACATCCAGGAGGCGGAGATCGACTTCCAGCTACCCGGACGAGCGTCGATCTGCCCGGCTGGAAGCCGCCGAAGCGCGGCCATCCGCGGCAGATCAAGGAGGCGGCGCAGGCGCTCGCCGCCGCCGAGAAGCCCGTGCTCTACGTCGGCGGCGGCACGCTCAACGCCGACGCCTGCGCCGAGCTGCAGCGAGCTCGCCGAGATCGGCCGGGCTTCCCGTCGTCACGACGCTGATGGGGAAGAGCGCGTTCCCCGAGACGCACGAGCTCTTCTTCGGCTGGCCCGGCATGCACGGGCCGAAGTGGTCGAACTGGGCGATGAACAAGTGCGACCTCCTGGTCGCCGTCGGCGCGCGCTTCGACGACCGCGTGACCGGGCAAGCTCTCGGCCTTCGCGCCGGGCGCCACGGTGATCCACCTCGACATCGACTCGGCCGAGATCGGCGAAGCTCCGCCGCGCGGACATCCCCGTCGTCGGCCCGCTGCAAGCAGGTGCTCGCGCGACCTCGCCGACGAGCTGCGCGAGCTCCAGGCGACGGCAGGGCTCGCGCACCGAGCCGTGGCTGCGCCAGCTCGCCGAGTGGCGCGAGCGAGTTCCCGCTCCGGTACGGCGAACGAAGCGGCGACATGCTGAAGCCGCAGACCGTGCGTCGAGACGCTCGCAGGCGCTCGACCGCCGGCCGCGACGACGTCGATCTGGACGACCGGCGTCGGCCAGCACCAGATGTGGGCGATGCAGTACCTCCTCTGCGACCGGCCGCGCACGTTCATCACCTCGGGCGGCCTCGGCACGATGGGCTACGGGCTCCCGGCTGCCGTCGGCGCGAAGGCGGCGCGGCCGGACGCGACGGTCGTCTGCGTCGACGGCGACGGCTGCTTCCAGATGACCTGCCAGGAGCTCGCGACGTCCGTGCTCGAGGACCTGCCGATCGTGGTCGTGATCGTCAACAACGGCTACCTCGGCATGGTGCAGCAGTGGCAGGACATGTTCTTCGACGAGCGGCTTCTCCCAGGTCCACCTGACGCACCAGGTGCCCGACTACGCGAGGCTCGCCGAGGCGTACGGCGCGGCCGGCTTCACGGTCGACGACGGAGGACGAGCTCGAGACCGTCGCTCGCCGAGGCGCTCGCGCTGCGGCCGCACCGCGGTCGTCGACTGCCGGGTCGACCCGCGCGAGCACTGCTTCCCGATGATCCCCGCCGGCGCGGCCGCGCTCGATCTGGTCGAGTTCCCCGAGGAGGAGACGGTGGAGGTCGTCGATGATCCACACGCTGTCCGTCCTCGTCGAGAACAAGCCGGGTGCGCTGATGCGGATCACGAGCATGTTCGCGCGGCGCGGCTACAACATCGAGAGCCTCGCCGTCGGCCCGACCGAGCGCCAGGACGTCTCGCGCGATCACGCTGCGCGTCGACTGCGAGCAGCACACGCTCGAGCAGATCGAGAAGCAGATGCACAAGCTCGTCAACGTCCTCCGGGTCGACGGAGCTCGAGCCCGGACGAGTCGATCGAGCGCGAGCTGCGCGCTGATCAAGGTGGCCGCGCCGCCCGAGCGGCGCGCCGAGCTGATCGCGCTCGCCGACGTCTTCAACGCGCGCGTCGTCGACCTCGGCCCCGACGCGCTCGTCTTCGAGATCGTCGGCTCGGCCGAGGAGATCGAGTCGTTCGAGGAGCTCGTCCGCCCGCACGGGATCAAGGAGCTCGTCCGGACCGGCCGAATCGGCCTGCACGCGCGCCTCCGACCGGCAAGCGCATCGCCGCGCCGCCAACACGTCCTCCGTTCCGACAAGAGAGGAGCCCAACGCATGGCGACGATTCTACCGCGACGGCAACCTCGACCTGCTCTCCGGCAAGGTGGCCGTGATCGGCTACGGCAGCCAGGGCCACGCCCACGCCCTCAACCTGCACGACTCCGGCGTCGACGTCGCGGTCGGCCTCCGCGACGGCAGCCCCTCGCGGGCGGCCGCCGAGGAGGCCGGCCTCGCGGTCGGCACGCTCGCGGAGGCGGTGCAGGGCGCGCAGCTCGTCGCGATGCTGCTCCCCGACCAGGTGCAGCCGACGGTCTACGAGGACGACGTCGCGCCGAACCTCGAGCCCGGCGCCGCGCTCCTCTTCGCGCACGGCTTCAACATCCACTACGGCCGGATCGTCGCCGCCGCGCGGGCCACGACGTGATCATGGTCGCGCCGAAGGGCCCGGGCCACATCGTCCGGCGGATCTTCACCGAGGGCTTCGGGACGCCCGGCGCTGTTCGCCGTCGCGCAGGACGCGAGCGGCAGGCGCGCGCGAGCTCGCGCTCGCGTACGGCGCAGGGCATCGGCGCCGGCCGCGCCGGGATGCTCGAGACGACGTTCATCGAGGAGACCGAGACCGATCTCTTCGGCGAGCAGGCCGTGCTCTGCGGCGGCGTCACCGAGCTGATCGCGGCTCGGCTTCGAGACGCTCGTCGAGGCCGGCTACCAGCCGGAGATCGCCTACTACGAGTGCCTGCACGAGCTGAAGCTGATCGTCGACCTGATCTACGAGGGCGGCCTCGCCGGGCATGCGCTACTCGATCTCGGACACGGCCGAGTACGGCGACCTGACGCGCGGGCCCGCGTGATCGACGAGCACGTGCGCGAGAACATGCGCAAGGTTCTCGCCGACATCCGCGAGGGCACGTTCGCGCAGGAGTGGATCGCGGAGATGGACGACGGGCGAGCCGCACCTCGACGAGCTGCGCGAGAAGGCGGCGAGGAGCGGATCGAGGAGGTCGGCGCACGAGCTGCGCGGGCTGATGCGACGGAGCAGCCGACCGGAGAGCGCATGGCGTCAGTTGACGTTCCCGTAGCGCTTCTCGGCTACGGGACGGTCGGCGCGGCGGTCAACCGGCTGCTGCGCGAGAACGCCGACGACATCGAGCGGGCGACCGGGCACCGGCTGCGCGTCGTGCGCGCGCTCGTCCGCGACCCGGACAAGGAGCGCGGCGTTCGCGCCCGACGCCGGGCGTCCTGACGACCGACTTCCGCGGCGATCCGCGACGACCCGTCGATCGCCGCTCGTCGCCGAGGTGATGGGCGGGATCGAGCCGGCGCGGCGACTACGTGCTCGACCTGCTCGCGCGCCGGGCAAGCCGGTCGTCTCGGCGAACAAGCAGCTCGTCGCGCGGCGCGGCGACGAGCTCTTCGCGGCGGCGTCGGCGGACGGGGTCCAGCTCCGCTTCGAGGCGTCGCGTCTGCGCGGCGATCCCGGTGATCAAGGTGCTGCGCGAGGCGCTCGTCGTCGCGAACGTGCACCGCGTGCTCGGGATCGTGAACGGGACGACGAACTTCATCCTCACCCGGATGGAGGCCGGCGCCGACTACGCGCGAGGCGCTCGCCGAGGCGCAGCGGCTCGGCTACGCCGAGGCCGATCCGACCGACGACGTGCAGCGGCGCCGACGCGGCGGCCAAGATGGCGATCCTCGCGACGGTCGCCTTCGGCTCGCGCGTCGCCGATCGACGACGTCGCGTACTCCGGGATCGACGGCGATCACGCCGCTCCACGTCGCGCGCGGCGCGCGAGCTCGAGATGGTCGTCCGGCTCGTCGGCGCGGCGACGCTCGTCGACGGCCGCTCGACGTCCGCGTCCAGCCGGCCTTCGTCGACCGCCACCATCCGCTCGCTGCGGTCGAGGGCGCGTTCAACGCGGTGATGCTGCAGGGCGACGCGATCCGCGAGATCACGCTCGAGGGCCCGGGCGCCGGCGGCATCGAGACGGCCTCGGCGGTCGTGGCCGACATGGTCAGCGTCGATCGGCACGACGGGCACCGGCTTCCTCCAGAACGACCCGTGCTGGCGCGACGCTCGAGCGGCTGCCGCCCGGGGAGCTGCGCTCGCCGTTCTACGTCCACCTCGAGGTCGCCGACCGGCCCGGCGTGCTCGCGCACGTCGCGCAGCGGCTCGCCGGCCACGAGGTCTCGGTCGCGCGACTCGTCCAGCAGCCGCACGCCGACGGCGCCTCGCTCCACATCGTCGCTCCACGAGGCGCCGCGTGGGGACGATCGAGGCGGCGCTCGCCGAGATCGCCGCGCTGCCCGAGACGCGCGCGGCACCCGTCGCGCTCCCCGTCATCTCCGACCGCGGCGTCGCGGAGCTCGGATGGGCGTAGGCCTGATCGAGCGCTATCGCGACCGGCTCGCGCTCGCGCCGGGACGCCGGTCGTCTCGCTCGGCGAGGGCTCGACGCCGCTCCTCCACGCTGCCGCGGCTCTCGGCGCGGCTCGGGATCGAGCTCTGGCTCAAGTGGGAGGGCGCGAACCCGACCGGGAGCTTCAAGGACCGCGGGATGACGCGTCGCGGTCTCGCAGGCGCTCGCGGAGGGCGCCGACGCGGTGATCTGCGCGTCGACCGGGAACACGGCCGCCTCGGCCGCCGCCTACGCGGCGCGGGCCGGCCTGCGGGCGATCGTGCTCGAGCCGGAGGGCGCGGTCGCGCTCGGCAAGCTCGCCCAGGCGCGCGCGGTCGGGCGCGACGGTGCTCGCGGTGCGCGGCAGCTTCGACCAGGCGCTCGCCGCGGCGCGCGAGCTCGGCGACGCGCGGCGACCCACGTCCTCGTCAACTCGGTCAACCCGTATCCGGATCGAGGGCCAGAAGACGGCGGCGTTCGAGATCGTCGAGGAGCTCGGCCGCGCGCCGGACGTGCTCGCGCTCCCGTACGGCGGCGGCGGCAACACGCGCGCGTACTTCAAGGGCTTCGCGGAGCTCGGCACGGCTGCCGCGCTCCTGCCGTGCCAGTCGGCCGAGCGAGCGCACGACGCTCGCCTCGCGCGATCCGCATCGCCGAGCCCGCGCACGCCGACGAGGTCGCCGAGGCGCTCGCGCGCGTCGGACGGGACGATCGCTCACCGTCACCGACGAGCAGATCGTCGCGGCGTGGCAGCGAGCTCGCGCACGAGGAGGGCATCTTCTGCGAGCCGTCCTCCGCCGCGCCGGCTCGCCGGGCTGCGCACCGCCGGGCTCGCGCCCGGGACGCCGGTCGTCTGCGTCGATCACCGGCCACGGCCTCAAGGACACCGAGGCGGTCGACGCGCACCGCGCCGCCGCCGGTCACCGTCGACGCCGACCCGGACGCGATCGCCGAGGCCGCGCGGTGACGATCCGCGGTCCGGGCGCCCGGCGACGACCGCCAACCTCGGGCCCGGCTTCGACTGCGCCGCCGTCGCGCTCGACCTCTGGAACGAGCTCGAGGTCGGAGCGAGGGCGGCGAGCCCGACGCGCGACCACCTCGGCGATCCGCGGCCTTCGCGCTGCTCGCGCTCGCCCGACGGGCTGCGCGTTCACCTTCACGAGCCGGATCCCGCGCGAGCGCGGCCTCGGCTCGAGCGCGTCGGTGATCGCGCTCGGGCTCGTCGCGGGCGCGCGCGCCGCGGGCGCGAGCCGGACGCCGAGGAGCTGCTCGCGCTGGGCCTCGCCGCTCGAGGGCCACGCCGACAATCTCGCGGCCGCGCTCGCCGGCGGCGTCGTGCCTGACCTGGGACGACGCGGATCGCGCGGATCGCCGACGACGTGCCGGCTGCGCCGATCGCGCTCGTGCCGCGCGGCCGGACGAACACCGACGGCCTCGCGCGCGCTCGCTGCCGGAGACCGTCCCGCACGCCGACGCGGCGTTCACCGCCGGCCGCGCCGCGCTGCTCGGCGCCGCGCTCGCGTCCGGCTCGGCCGAGCTCTTCGCCGCCGCGCTCGACGACCGGCTGCACGAGCCGTACCGCTCCGCCGTTCCTCGAGGACGTGCGCGCGAGCCTGCCCGCGAGCGCGCTCGGTGCGACGCTCTCCGGCTCCGGCCCGACGGTGATCGTCTGGGCCCGCGAGGGCGAGTCCGAGGCGTGCGCCGCCGCGCTCGCGAGCGCTCCACCCCGACGATCGAGGTGCTCCCGCTCGCGGTCGCGCGCGCAGGGCGCCGGATGAGCGTCCAGTTCGTCGACTGCCGCTACGACCTCGCCGACCCGGCGCCGGGCGCCGCGCTCTACCTCGAGGCGCACGTCCCCGGCGCGGCCTTCCTCGACCTCGAGACCGACCTCTCCGGCTCGAGCGGGAGCGGCGGGCCGCCACCCGCTGCCGACCGCCGAGCGAGTTCGCGCGACCGCCTCGCGCGCCGGGATCGGCCCGGAGACGTGCTCGTGGTCGCCTACGACGGGAACGGCGGCCGCGCGGCTCTGGTGGCTGCTGCGCCACTTCGGCCACGACGACGCCGCGGTGATCGGCGACCTGGCTCGGCCCGCGCGCGCGCCGGCGAGGAGCAGCCCGAGCCGGCACGGCCTTCGTCCCGCACGAGCGCACCGACGACCTGATCGGCGCCGACGGAGCTCGCGCGCGCGCCTGCCCGAGCCTCGTCGTCGTCGACGCGCGCGCGCCCGAGCGCTGGCGCGGCGAGCGCGAGCCGATCGACCCGGTCGCCGGCCGCATCCCCGGCGCGCTCAACTGGCCGGCCGGCACCGAGCAGCCGCCGCTCCCCGAGCGGCGAGCTCGTCGCCTACTGCGGCTCCGGCGTCGCCGCGTGCGAGCTCGTGCCTCGACCGGCCGACCGCGCCGACGCCCGCCTCTACGCCGGCTCCTGGAGCGACTGGATCACCCGACGACCTGCCCACCGAGAAGGGATGACAGTGCCGAACCCGTACGACCGCCCGTCCGATCCCGCCAAGCGCCACTCCGCCGCGCTCACCGACGGCCCCGACCGCGCCGCCGCGCGCGCGATGCTGAAGGGCATCGGCTTCACCGACGAGGATCTCGCGCGCCCGATCATCGGCGTCGCGACGACGTGGATCGAGACGATGCCGTGCAACCTCAACCAGCGCGAGCTCGCCCAGCACGTGAAGCGCGGCATCCGCGAGGCCGGCGGCACGCCGATGGAGTTCAACACGATCTCGGTCTCGGACGGCGTCTCGATGGGCACCGACGGGCATGCGCGCGTCGCTCGTCTCGCGCGAGGTGATCGCCGACTCGATCGAGCTCGTCGCGCGCGGCCACCTCTTCGACGGGCTCGTCTGCCTGGTCGGCTGCGACAAGACGATCCCGGCCGCGGTGATGGCGCTCGCGCGGCTCGACATCCCCGGCGCTCGTGCTCTACAACGGCTCGATCGCGCCCGGGCGCTTCCGCGGCAAGGACGTGACGATCCAGGACGTGTTCGAGGCGATCGGCGCCTACGCGGCCGGGACGATGAGCGCCGAGGACGCTGCACGAGCTCGAGTCGGTCGCCTGCCCGGGCGCCGGCGCCTGCGGCGGCCAGTTCACGGCGAACACGATGTCGACGCGCGCTCGACTTCCTCGGCATCTCGCCCGCCGGCCTGAACGGGATCCCGGCGCTCGAGCAGACGCAAGGACGAGGCCGCCTACGAGGCCGGCCGGCTCGCGATGGAGGTCGCTGCGGAACGACCTGCGCCCGCGCCAGATCGTCACGCGCGAGGCGCTCGAGAACGCGGCCGCCTCGGTCGCCGCGACCGGCGGCTCGACGAACGGCGTCCTCCACCTGCTCGCGATCGCGCGCGAGCTCGGGATCCCGTTCACGAGCTCGACGACTTCGACGAGGTCTCGGCGCGCACGCCGATCCTCGCGAGCCTGAAGCCCGGCGGCCGCTACGTCGCGACCGACATCTACCGCGCCGGCGGCGTCGCGCTCGTCGCGCGCGAGCTGGCGAAGCAGGGCCTGATCCACGCGGACGCGCCCAACGTCGACGGCCGCACGCTCGGCGAGATCGCGACCGCGGTCGTCGAGACGCCCGGGCCAGGAGGTCGTCGTCCCGATCGAGACGCCGATCAAGCCGATCGGGCGGCCTCCGCGATCCTCCGCGGCAACCTCGCCCCGGAGGGCTGCGTCGTCAAGCTCGCCGGCCACGAGCGCCTGCTCCACCGCGGCCCCGCGCGCGTGTTCGAGTCGGAGGAGGACTGCTTCGCCGCCGTCAAGGCGCGCTCGATCAACGCCGGGCGACGTCGTCGTGATCCGCTACGAGGGCCCGGCCGGCGGCCCCGGGATGCGCGAGATGCTGCACGTCACCGCCGCGATCGTCGGCGAGGGCCTCTCGGAGGAGGTCGCGCTCGTCACCGACGGCCGCTTCTCGGGCGCCACGCACGGCTTCATGGTCGGCCACGTCGCGCCCGAGGCGTTCAGGGGCGGCCCGATCGCGGCGCTGCGCGAGGGCGACATGGTCGTGCTCGACGTCGAGTCGACGGAGCTGCGCGTCGAGCTCTCCGACGACGAGCTCGCCGCGCGGCTCGCCGACTGGCAGCCGCCCGCGCCTCGCTACACGACCGGGCGTGTTCGCGAAGTACGCGGCGCTGGTCTCGTCGGCATCGGAGGGTGCGATCACGCGTCCGATCGGCTAAGCATTCGCGCTACAGAAACGGAAGCGGGCTCACGTCCGCTCCGCATCAAGAGAGGCAGAGGGACCGGCCCTGTGAAGCCTCGGCAACCTGCTCACCCGAGCAAGGTGCCAAACCCGGACGGATGTCGAGCGTCGACAAGGAGGTTTCGAGAATGCCCGCTTCAACACTTCAGCTGCCGCGCATGCGGCACCGCCCACACGGCCGACACGCTCGGCCCTTGCACGCGCTGTTTCGGCCCGCTCGACCCGGTCTACGACTGGGGCAAGCGACCGACCCGCGCGCTCGATCGAGGCCGGCCCGCCTTCGATCTGGCGTTACGCCGAGCTGCTGCCCGGTCACCGCGCCGGCCGAGCCGCGCCTCGCCCCCGGCCTGACGCCGCTCGTCGCGGCCCCGCGGCTCGCGGACCAGCTCGGGATCGGCGAGCTCTGGCTCAAGCTGGACACGGCCAATCCGACCCACTCGTTCAAGGATCGCGTGGTCGCGGTCGCGTGCCGCAAGGCGCAGGAGCTCGGCTTCACCACGCTCGCGTGCTCCTCGACGGGGAACCTCGCCAACGCCGTCGCCGCGCGCGCCGCCGCCGAGGGGCTCGAGGCGGCCGTCTTCTGCCCGGCCGACCTCGAGCCGGAGAAGCTGCTCGCGACCGGGGTCTACGGCGCGACGATCTACGCCGTGAACGGCACCTACGACGACTGCTCGCGCCTCTCGGTCGAGCTCTCGTGGGAGCTGCCGTGGGGCTTCGTCAACGTCAACCTGCGCTCGTTCTACGCGGAGGGCTCGAAGACGCTCGCCTTCGAGGTCGCCGAGCAGCTGGGCTGGGAGCAGCCCGACGCGGTAATCTGCCCGATCGCTTCCGGCGCTCTCTTCTCCAAGGTGCACCAGGGCTTCGGCGAGCTCCGTTCGCTGGGGATCGTCGACGGGCCCGCGCCCCGGCTCTACGGCGGCCAGGCCGAGGGCTGCTCGCCGGTCGCGGCGGCCTTCCTCGAGGAGCGCCCGGTGACGCCGCTCCGCCCGAACACGGTGGCCCGCTCGCTCGCGATCGGGAATCCCGCCGACGGCAACGAGGCGGTCGTGGCCGCACGCGAGTCCGGCGGCGCGATCCACGTCACGCTCGAGCAGGAGATCGGCGCGAACATGCAGCTCCTGGCCGAGACCGCCGGCGTGTTCGGCGAGACGGCGGCGGGCGTCACGCTCGGCGCGCTGCGCGAGGCGGTGCGGCTCGGCGAGATCGGCTCGACCGATCGCGTCGTCCTGCTGGTCACCGGCGACGGCCTGAAGACGCCCGGCCCGGTGGCGGAGTCGCTGCGGCCGATCCACATCGAGGCCGATGCCGACGCCGTGCTCGAGCGCCTGGGGATCGCTGCGTGAGCCTGGACGAGCTGCGCGAGCAGGTTTCCGCCAACGATCGCGAGATCGTCGAGGCGGTCAACAAGCGGCTCGAGCTGGTGGCCGAGATCAAGCGCTACAAGGAGGAGAACGGGATCGAGTTCGTCGATCCCGACCGCGAGGCGTGGCTGCTCGAGGACCTGCGCCGGTCGAACCGCGGCCCGCTCTCCGACGAGGGGCTCGAGCACATCCTGCGGGAGCTGCTCGACCTCTCGAAGCGCGAAACCGCATGATCGCCGTCCTCCCGGGCGACGGGATCGGGCCCGAGGTCGCCCGCGAGGCGACCCGCGTGCTCGACCTGCTCGGCCTCGGCTGGGAGGAATACGTCTTCGGCGGAGCGGCGATCCGGGCGACCGGCTCGCCGCTCCCCGACGAGACGCTCGAGGCGTGCAAGCGCGCCGAGGCGGTGCTGAAGGCGCCGGTCGGCGACCCGGAGTTCGACGCCGCCGACGTCCGCCCCGAGCAGGGGCTGATGCGGTTGCGCTCGGAGCTCGACGTGTTCGCGAACCTGCGCCCGGCGCAGCAGGGCGAGATCGACATCCTGATCGTGCGCGAGCTCGTCGGCGGCCTCTACTACGGGGCGCGCGGGACGCGCGACGACGGAACGGTCTTCGACACGCTCGAGTATCACCCGAGCCAGGTCGAGCGGGTTGCGAGGCGAGCGTTCGAGCTCGCGGCGGCGCGGCGCGGGCACCTGACCTCCGTGGACAAGGCGAACGTGCTCGAGACCTCGCGGATGTGGCGCCGTGTGGTGAACGAGGTCGCCGCGGACTATCCCGGGGTCGAGGTCGAGCACATGCTCGTCGACAACGCGGCGATGCAGCTCCACTCGCACCCGACCCGCTTCGACGTGCTCGTGACCGAGAACATGTTCGGCGACATCCTCTCCGACCTCGCCGCGGCGGTGACGGGCGGGCTCGGGCTCGCGCCCTCGGCGAGCCTCGGGGAGCACGCGCCCGGGCTGTTCGAGCCGGTGCACGGCTCGGCGCCCGACATCACTGGCCGGGGCGTCGCGAATCCCGCGGCGATGCTGCTCTCGACTGCGCTCCTGCTCGAGCACGGGCTCGGCCGGCCCGAAGACGCCGCAAAGCTGCGCGAGGCGGTCGCCCTGGCGCTCCTCGAGGCGCCGACCCCCGATCTCGGCGGCACCGCCACGACTTCAGGCCTCGGCGACGCCGTCCTGTCCCATTTGACCTAGCCGCGCGCGGCCCCTACCCTGAGGGCCTGATGACGCGCCCGCACGAGACCCGCTTCTTCTTCTCGTTCGAGTTTTTCGGCGCGCGCTCCTTTACGCGCTAGCCGGCGTACCGCTCTCCCGCCTTCGCCGGCTAGACAGATACGCACCCGAGGCGGGAACCGTCCACCCATTTTCAGAAAGGCGTGATGAACGAGATCAAGGTCGCCTATCCCGGCCGCGAAGGAGCCCACAGCGCCGCCGCGTGCGAGCGCTTCCTCCCCGAGGGCGCCGAGCCGCTGCCGCTGCCGAGCTTCCGCGCCGTCGCGGAGGCGGTCGCCGCGCGCGAGGTCGAGTACGGCGTGCTCCCGATCGAGAGCTCGCTCGCCGGTCCGGTCGCGGAGACGCACGACCTGCTCTACGACTCGCCGCTCTCGATCATCGGCCAGACGGTGCTGCCGATCCACCACCAGCTCGTCGGCCGGGCCGGGACGCCGCTCGAGGAGATCCGGGTCGTCCACTCGCACCCGGTCGCGCTCGACCAGTGCCGTGTCCTGCTCGCCTCGATGCCGGACGCGCAGGCGGTCGCGGCCGCGACGACCGCGGATGCGGCGAAGCACGTCGCCGAGAGCGGCGACCCGCACCAGGCGGCGATCGCGAGCGAGCGCGCGGCCGTCACCTACGGCCTCGACGTGCTCGCGGACGGCGTCGGCGACCATCCCGAGGCGTACACGCGCTTCGCGCTGCTCGCGACCTGGACGCGGCTCGACCGAAACGGCGGCAACGGCGAGTTCCGAACCGCGTTCTCGTTCGTGACCGACCACGCGCCGGGGGCGCTCCACCGCGCGCTCGGCCCGTTCGGCCGCCACGGGATCGACCTCGTCCAGCTCGTCTCGCGCCCGATCCCGAACTCGCCGTTCCGCTACCGCTTCGACGCGGTCTTTTCGGGCCACCCGCTCGACCCGGACATCAACGACGCCCTGGGAGAGATGGGCCGCGCGACCCAGCGGCTTCGAGGTCTTCGGCTCCTACCCGGCCTGACTCTAGGCAGCGTGCGGCGCGCCTGCGAAGCTTCCGCGGGATGGGAGGCTGATGACGGCGAACGCGCAGGACGCCAGGCTGGAGCTGAGGCTCCTCGGCCCGCTCGAGGCGCGTCGCGGCGGCGAGCCGCTCAGGCTCGGCGGCGCGAAGCAGCGCGCCGTGCTCGCCGGACTGCTCGTCAACCTCGGCGAGGTCGTCTCGGTCGATCGCCTCGTCGATGCGGTCTGGCCGGACCAGCCGCCCGCGAGCGCGACGCATGCGGTCGAGGTCTACGTCTCGCAGTTGCGGAAGCAGCTCGATCCCGAGCGCCGCGGTCTCCTTCCGGGCGGCCCGGCGGGCTATACGGCCCGAGTCGACCCGGAGTCCGTCGATGCGCGCCGGTTCGAGCGACTGCTTGACGAGGGCCGCCTCGCGCTGGCCGAGGAGGACGCAAGCCGTGCCGCCGAGCGGCTGCGTGAGGCGATCGCGCTGTGGCGCGGCGAGGCGCTCACCGACTTCGCGTATGCGCCGTTCGCCCAGGAGGAGATCGCCCGGCTCACGGAGCTGCGCGCGCAGGCGGTCGAAGCTCGGATCGACGCCGATCTGGCGCTCGGCCGGCACTCCGAGCTCGTGGGCGAGCTCGAGGGCCTCGTCGTCGCCCACCCGTGGCGCGAGCGGGTCACGGGACAGCTGATGCTGGCGCTCTACCGATCGGGGCGCCAGGCCGATGCACTTGCGGCGTACCGCTCGACGCGCGGGCGGATGGTCGACGAGCTCGGGATCGAGCCGGGCCAGCAGCTACGGGCGCTCGAAACGGCGATCATCCGCCAGGACGACGCGCTGCTCGGGCCGGCGCCCGCCGGCCCGGCCAGGACGGCGCGGAAGCAGCGGAAGCTCGTGACCGTCCTCTCCGCGAACATCCTCACGGGCGCGTTCGATCCGGAGGCTCTCGGCGCCGCGGTTGCACATGCGCAGGCGCTGGCGGCCGACGTCGCAGCCGCGCACGGCGGCTTCGTGGAGAGGTCGAGCGGCGACGCGTTCATTGCCGTGTTCGGCGTCCCCGCCGCGCACGAAGACGACGCGCTTCGCGCCGCACGGGCGGCGCTGGCGCTCCGCGCCGCGATGGGTGAGCTCAACGACCGCCTCGAAGCCGACGTCGGCTTTCGCCTCGGCGTTCCGGTCGGTCTCGCGACGGGTGAGGCCGTCGTGGCCGAACTTGTCGGGCAGGCGAGCTCGGCGACGGGGGACGCGGTCAACCTCGCGACGCGGCTTCAGGAGGCCGGCACACCGGGCGAGATCGTGGTCGACGACCTCACCCGCCGGCTGATCGGGCATGCGGCGCGCCTCGAGCCGCTCGGCGAGCTGGAGCTCCGCGGTCGCGAGCCGGCCCCGGCGTTCCGCCTGCTCGCCGCCGACGACGACGCGCCGTCCGTCGTGCGGCGGACCGACACTCCGTTCACGGACCGCCACCACGAGCTCGCACGGCTGCGGACGGCGTTCGCCGAGGCGTCGCGCCGGCGCGAGCTCCGCGCGATCCTCGTCGTCGGCGAGCCCGGAATCGGGAAGTCGCGGCTCGCGAGCGAGCTCGCACACGAGCTCGGCGATCGCGCGACAGTGCTCGGCGGTCGGTGCCTCCCGTACGGGACCGGGATCACGTTCTGGCCCGTGCTGACGGCGGTTCGGGCCGCAACACCGAGCGACGAGGGCGCGGCGATCGAAGCGCTCCTCGAGGACCGTGCCGGGGCGTTGCCGTCCACAGACGAGATCGCGTGGGCCTTTCGTGGGTTCTGCGAAGAGCTCGCCCGAAAGCGCCCGCTCGTGCTCGTCCTCGACGACTTGCACTGGGCCGAGCCGGCGCTCCTCGATCTCGTCGACTACCTCGTCGCGCAGAGCGCGGGCGCGCCGATTCTCGTGCTCGGCCTCGCGCGGGCGGACCTTCTCGACGAGCGACGCGACTTCCTTGCGGGTCACGAGCGTCTCGAGCTCGCGGCCCTTCCTGCCGACGACACCCAGGCGCTGGTCGAGTCGCTCGGCGAGACCACGCTGCTACCCGACGAGGCGCTCCGCCTGATCGCCCGGACCGCCGAGGGGAATCCGCTCTTTCTCGAGCAGCTCGTCGCGCTTGCCGCGGAGGACGGCTCCATCGCAGCCGGAAGGCTGCTGCCGACCACGATCCAGGCGCTCCTGCACGCCCGCCTCGACCGGACGGGGCCGGCCGAGCGAACGGTGCTCGAGCGCGGAGCGGTGGTCGGCATGGAGTTCTCGCGCAGCGCGGTCTCGGCGCTCCTCGAGCCGCCCCTGGCCGCGACCGTCGACCGTCATCTGGAGGGGCTCGTCTCGCGGGGATTCGTGTGCGCGACGCAGCAGGTCGAGGCATACGAGGAGGGCTTCCGCTTCAGCCACGGCCTCGTCCACGCCGCCGTCTACGGCGCCACGCCGAAAGCCGACCGGGCCGAGCTCCACGAGCAGCATGCCGCCTGGCTCGAGCGGCGTCCCGTGTCGACCGGCGACCGGGACGCGCTGCTGGGCTACCACCTGGAACAGGCCTTCCGCCAGCGAGCCGAGCTCGGGCCCGTCGACGCGCGGATGCGCGGGCTCGCGGCGGACGCCGGAGCTCGCCTCGGCCGAGCAGGCATCCGGGCGTGGAAACGAGGCGATGCGGGTGCGGCGACGAACCTGCTCGGCCGCGCCACCTCGCTCCTTCCGCACGACGACCCGACCCGGCGCGAGCTGCTCTGCGAGCTCGGGCTTGCGCTCCGCACCGCGGGCGAGCCGGCCCACGCCGATGCGATCCTGACGGAGGCGCTCGCGTCCTCGGAGGGCGCCGCCGACCGCCGCATCACGCTCCGCGCAGAGATCGAGCTCGGCACGCTACGCCTGCTCAGCAGCCCGGGGACAGCAGCCGACGGCCTCCTCGAGTCGATCGAGCGCGCCATCCCGGTACTCGAATCGATCGGCGACGACCGCGCGCTCGGCCGGGCATTCCTCATCGACGGATTCGTCCAGGGTGCGGTGCACGGCCGCAACGGCTACTGGCAGTGGGCGGCCGGGCGGGCGCGTGCCCACTACGAGCAGTCCAACTGGCCGACGTCCACCTGCCTCGAAGCCCTGGCGGCCGCGCTCTACTACGGGCCGACGCCCGCCCCCGACGCCCTCGCGCAGCTCGCCGTGCTGATGGAGGAGCCGTCGACCGACCGCGCCGGACGCGCTCATCTTCTCGTCTTCGCCGGCGGCCTCGAGGCACAGCGTGGCCACTTCAAGAAGGCACGTCTCGCAGTCGGCCAGGCGCGTGCGACCTATGAGGAGTTCGGTCGCCTCCCGGCGCTCGCAATGAACTGCGGACCGGTGGCGGCTGCCGTCGCCCTGCTCGCCGGCGACCTCGACGAGGCCGAACGTGAGTTGCGCGCGGCGTGTGCGCAGCTCGAGCAGATTCGCGACTGGAGCCATCTCGCGAGCCAGGCGGCCGATCTCGCGCAGATCCTCTTCGACCGGGGACAGTTCGAGGACGCAGCGGCCTGGCTGAAGCGCGCGGCGAAGAACGCGGCAGCCGACGACGTGATCGCGCAGGTGGGCCGGTGTGCGATCGAGGCCAGGCTTCTCGCGCGGGCAGGGAAGATCGAGCGGGCGACCAGGCTCGCGCGGCAGGCCGTCGGGCTTGCCGAGTCGACCGATGCCCTCAACCAGCACGCGAAGGCTCTGCTCGACCTTGCCGAGGTGCTCGCCCTCGGCGGCCGCAACGAGGAGGCCTCCGCCGCGACGGACGAGGCATTCCGCCTGTACGCGCTCAAGCGAAACCTCGTGGCGGTCCGGCGCGCGGAAAGGCCCGGGTCGGCCGTTCCGCGCGCCGGACGTCGAGAGGCCTAGGGCCCCCCGCTGCCGCCGCCGTTGCTCGCCATCGCGACCAGCGGCAGTGCAACCGCCAGCAATGACGTCGCGAGCATCGTCGCCAGCGCGACGACGGTTCGCACGGAGTGGATGTTCCGGCGCATCGTTCCCTCCCTTCGAGCGATCGACTACGCCGGCAGCGTCCGATCGAGCCCAAACGGGTAGGTCACCGCGCGCTAAGCGCGTGCTAACCGCGGTTCGCGCGACGCTTTGAGCGATCCTTGAGCGACCCGCGCGAGGGTCTCCCTGCAATCGCGCTCACGAGAGCGCCAAACCAGGGAGGCAGCAATGTTTGATCGGATTCCGCACCGGGGCCGCGCGCCCGTCGCAGCGTTCGGCGCTCTCCTGGCGGTCGCCGCGTCGGCGTGTGCCGCGCAGGCGTCGACCGCCAAGAGCGCGCCCGCGGTCGTCGACGCCCCACGGCACGTCGTGGCCAACTCCGTCCCGTTCCCGATCTCGCCGCCGACGGACCCGAACGCGCCCGCGATCACGGGCGTCACCGTGTCGAACGACGACAACGGGAAGGTGACCTTCGCGATCAGCATCTCGAACCGGCCGGCGCTGACCGGCGACATGGACATCTCGATCTTCCTCGACACGGACCAGAACCCGTCGACCGGGGATCCCAACGTCGGCGGCGCCGACTTCGGGATCGACCTGTCCGGTAACTCCGTCGACCTCGCGAAGTGGAACGGATCGGGGCTGATGTACATGAACCCGTCGCCGGCGTCGCTCGTCTACACGTATTCGAACGGCCCGACGATCTCCGTCGACGCCGCCGACATCGCACCCGGGCTGACCGGCTTCAACTTCTTCGTCGTCGCGGCCTCGGGAATCGGCGGCACGGCTGACAATCCGGACTACTCCACTGCCCACGTCGACTTCGCGCCGGCCGCGAATCACGGGATGTTCAACTACCCGATCAAGGTCACACCGCTCCAGATCTCGGTGGCGAGCTTCAAGACGTCGGCGGCCGTGGCGGGGAAGACGCTGACGGCGTCGATGGCAGTCAGCTCCACGCGCGCCGATGCGCTCACGAGCGGCGCAACCGTCACGTGCTCGGCCAAGGTCGGCGGCAAGGCGCTGGCCGTCAAGGCGAGGAGCTTCGCCAACGGCACCGCAACCTGCAGCTGGCAGATTCCGAAGACCGCCAGGCACAAGAAGATCAGCGGCAGCGTGGCCGTGTCGGTGCAGAACCTCCAGGCAAGCAAGCAGTTCAGTGCGACGGTCCGCTGACCCGACCACGCAGGCCTCGGTGGGGAGGGCGGGCTCGGCCCTCTCTCCCCGCCGACCGAAAGCGGCGAGACGCCTGGTACTCGTCGCCGGCTGCGCCGCGGCGATCATCCTCGCCGCGGCGCAGCTCCCCCACGAGCGCCGGGCCGATCTGACGATGGCGCCCGCCACGGCGCTGCGCGACGCCTCGACCAGCGTGAACTGGGCCGGCTATGCCGCGACCGCGCCGGGGGCGTCGTTCAGCGACGTGAAGGGCACCTGGATCGAGCCCGGGGTCGACTGCAGCACCGGGCTGAGCGCATCCGCGTTCTGGGTCGGCCTCGGCGGCATGGCGGCCTCGAGCCTGCTCGAGCAGATCGGCACCTCGGCCGACTGCGACGAGCTGGGCTCGCCCTCCTACTACGCCTGGTACGAGCTCGTGCCGGCGCCGGCAATCCCGGTCGCGCTCGCAGTCGCCCCCGGCGACACGATCAGCGCGGAGGTCAGCGCGGTCGGCGCGACCATCACCCTTCGGCTCGACAACGTGACGAATGGGCAGACCTTCTCGACCCAGGCGACCGTCGACCGTCCCGATCTGAGCTCGGCCGACTGGATCGCCGAGGCGCCGTCGGTCTGCAGCATGTTCAACCCGAACGGCTGCACCGTCTTGCCGCTCTCCAACTTCGGCACCGCGGCCTTCACCGCGGGCTCGGCGACCGTCGCCGGGCACAGTGGCCCGATCGCCGATCCCGCCTGGAGCGCCGACAGCATCCAGCTCGTCGCCGCGACCGGCGAGCCTGTCGCCGACGCCTCCGACCTGGCCCCGGACGGCTCGTCGTTCAGCGTCGCGTGGCAGTCGACGGGCGCCGCGCTCAGGCTCCTGCCGCTCGGCTTCGTCGCAACGCCGCGGCTCCCGCGGGCCGGTCACCCGTTCACGGCAACGCTTGCCGTCGCGGCCACGAACCCGGCCGCACTCGTCGACGCGACGACGACCTGCTCCGCCAGCATCTCCGGGATCCCGGTCAAAGCGCGCGCCCGCTCCTTCGCTGGCCGCACGGCGGTGTGCGCGTGGGCGATCCCGGCGCGCGCCAGCGGCAAGCTCATGACCGGCACGGTCACCGCCGCAGCGCGGAGCGCGAAGCTCAGCAGGCGGTTCTCGTACCGGATCCGCTAGGCGCGCAGCGCGAGCGTGTCGATCGGCGCCACGGTGCGCGCTTCGTACGCCGCGATCTCGTCCTCGTGGCGCATGCGTCAGCGCGATCTCGTCGAGGCCCTCCATGATGCAGTGGCGCTCGTGGTCGCCGAGCTGGAAGGGAATCGCGCGGCCGTCGGGGGTGCGGATCTCCATCGTCTCGAGGTCGACCGTCAGCTCCTGCCCGCCGTAGGCGGCGAGCTCGCGCGCCTCGTCGATCCTGACCGGGACGAGGCCGATGTTGAGGCTGTTCTGGCGGAAGATGTCGCCGAACGACGGCGCGATCACGACGTCGAAGCCGGCCTGCTGCAGCGCCCACGCCGCGTGCTCGCGCGACGAGCCGCAGCCGAAGTTGCGCCCGGCGACGAGGATCTTCGCGCCCGCGTACTCCGGCCGGTGCAGCTCGAAGGCGGGGTCCTTCGCCCAGTCGAAGAAGAGGAACTCGCCGTAGCCGGTGCGCTCGATGCGCTTCAGGAACTGCTTGGGGATGATCTGGTCGGTGTCGACGTCGGGCCGGTCGATCACGGCCGTGACCCCTGTGACCGTCCGCAGCGCCTTCACGCCGGCACCAGGTCGCGGACGTCGACGAAGTGGCCCGCGAGCGCCGTCGCAGCCGCGGTGACCGGGCTGACGAGGTGCGTGCGCCCGCCGCTCCCCTGCCGGCCCTCGAAGTTGCGGTTCGAGGTCGAGGCGCAGCGCTCGCCCGGGGCGAGGATGTCGGGGTTCATGCCGAGGCACATCGAGCAGCCGGCCTGGCGCCACTCGAAGCCCGCGTCGACGAAGATCCGGTCGAGGCCCTCCTGCTCGGCCTGCGCCTTGATCACCGCGGAGCCCGGGACGACCATCGCGCGCACCGAGGAGTGCACCTGCTTCCCGCGCACGACCTCGGCGACCGCGCGCAGGTCCTCGAGCCGCGAGTTCGTGCACGAGCCGATGAACACGCGGTCGACGTGGATGTCCTCGATCGCGGTGCCCGGCTCGAGCGCCATGTACTCGAGCGCACGCTCGACGGCGGCGCGCTCCTCGGGATCGTCGTAGCCGGCCGGGTCGGGAACGGCGCCGTCCACCGGCGCGACCATCCCCGGGTTCGTGCCCCAGGTCACCTGCGGCTTGAGCGCGGAGACGTCGACCTCGAACGTATCGTCGTAGGACGCGTCCGGATCGGACGGAAGCGCGCGCCAGCGGTCGAGGGCCTGCTCCCATGCGGCGCCCTTCGGCGCGCCTCGGCGGCCCTCGAGGTACGCGAAGGTCGTGTCGTCGGGCGCGATCATCCCCGCGCGGGCCCCGGCCTCGATCGACATGTTGCAGACGGTCATCCGGCCCTCCATCGAGAGGCCCTCGATCGCCTCGCCCGTGTACTCGATCGCGTGGCCGACCCCGCCGTCGACGCCGAGCTGCCCGATCGCGCCGAGGATCATGTCCTTCGCGGTCAGCCCGAGCGGCAGCGCGCCGGCGAAGTGGAGGCGCAAGGTCTTCGGCCGCCGTTGCGGCAAGGTCTGCGTCGCGAGCACGTGCTCGACCTCGGAGGTGCCGATCCCGATCGCGAGCGCGCCGAACGCGCCGTGGGTCGAGGTGTGGCTGTCGCCGCAGACGACGGTCATCCCGGGCTGTGTGAGCCCGAGCTCGGGGCCGATCACGTGCACGATCCCCTCGCGGCCGGAGCCGGTGGCGAAGAGCGGGATCCCGAACTCCTCGCAGTTCGCGCGCAGCGCCTCGAGCTGGGCGCGCGCGAGCTCGTCCTCGATCGGTCCTGGCAGCGTCGGCACGGAATGATCCATCGTCGCGACCGTCAGGTCCGGCCGGCGCACGCCGCGCCCCGCGAGCCGAAGCCCCTCGAACGCCTGCGGCGAGGTGACCTCGTGCACGAGGTGCAGGTCGACGAAGACGAGCGCAGGCTCGCCCGCTTCGCCGCGCACGACGTGCGCCTCCCAGATCCGCTCGAACAGCGTCTGCGCCATCTCCCTATTCTACGAATCGGTGGACGCCTTCGAACGCCAGGTGCAGAGCGCGATCGCCTCGCTCCCGCCCGACCTCGCGGCGGCGGTTCGCAACATCGAGATCGTGATCGAGGACGAGCATCCCGAGGATCCCGACCTCTTCGGCCTCTACGAGGGCGTGCCGCTGCCCGAGCGCGGCGACTGGGCCGGCGCGCTGCCCGACCGGATCACGATCTTCCGGCTGCCGCTGCAGGAGGAGTTCCCGGACCCGGCCGAGCTCGAGGCGGAGATCCGGATCACCGTCCTCCACGAGCTCGCCCACTACTTCGGGATCGACGAGGACCGCCTCGACGAGCTCGGCTACGCGTGAACGTCGTCGCCGCGGTCGCCGGGCTCGTCGGATTGGCCGTGATCGCCTACTTCTTCCTGGGCCGGTGGCCGCGGGAATGACGAGCACTAGTCGCGCGTTTTCTAGTGCATGAGACCGCTACAGGAGATCCATAACGAGATCGATGTGGAGAGCGCCCGCCGAGCCGAGCTGTGGCAGGCCCTCTCGCAGGCCCACGACCCGGCCGTCTCGGCCGAGCTCAAGGCCGTCGACGCACGACTCGACGACCTCTGGCACGAGCACCGGCAAACCCGCGCCACGATGCGTTTCGGCGCCCGCGACGCGATCATCGTTCGAGCCCGCCAGGAAGAGCGGCTCGAGCGCGCCGCCTAGACAGCTTCTCTACGAGATTCCGCCCGCCGCCGTACCTCGAACGAGGGATCGGCGGTGTGCGCGCGGAAGCCGATACCTAGCTTGCCCTGCGGCACCGTTCGTTCTTGGAGGAGGAGGAGTGCCGCTATGCAATACGAGGGATCTGACCTGACGACCGTCCTCGCCGAGCGCGAGGCCGAGTTGAACCGCCGCGAGGCGGAGTTGCGCCGCATCGAACAAGAGGTGGCCCGGCTCGAGGCGCTCCGTGTGGAGATGCTGCGCGTGGCGGCGCAGCTCGACATGCGGGAGGCATCGCTTGCCGCACGGACACACGTCCGAGCGCCCGAGCCGGAGCCGCTGCAAGAGTCACCGCAAGAGCCACTGGTAGAGCCGCCACTGTCGCCACCGCTCAAGGGCCCCGTCGAGAAGCCATCGGGCTCGTGGGAAGAGTCCTGGTGGGAGCACCGCCTGGGCCAGCCTCTCACCAACGACAAGACGGCAGCAGCAGCGTAAGGAGGGAACGCCGGCGTGGGGCTCCTCTACACTGAGGAGCCCTACGGGGCGTTTCTCGCCGGAAAGTCCGGCGCCTTCGGCGCCATGACGACTTTCCGGCGTCGTTCTTCTTTGATCCAGGCGCCGCGCATGTAGGTCCGGCGCTCGATCGTCTGCCCCGCGGCTTGTCTACACTTGCGACGCTCGGGGCGTTAGCTCAGCTGGGAGAGCGCCGGCTTTGCAAGCCGGAGGTCACCGGTTCGATCCCGGTACGCTCCACTCATTCGCCCAAGAGGCGTTGGTCACTGACCGAGCGGGATCCGCGCTGCGTTCGCCGCGAGCCAGGCGTCGAAGTCCTGTAGGTCCGGGTCGAGCGACAAGGCGAAGCCCCGGTCCCGCGCCCCGGCGTACTGCGCCTCGAAGTCGCGCTTGAACTGGAACATGTTCCCGACCTCGTCGGCGCCGGGGAAGCCGAAGCTGCGGAACACGTCCGGATCGACGTCGTTGTAGCGCACCTCCTCGCCGAGCGCGTTGCCCAGCTTCTCGGCCATCTGCGTACCCGTGAGGTTCTCGCCCGACACGGCGATGGTCTGCCCGATGAACTCGGAACCGCGCTTGAACACGCCGAGGGCGATCTTGCCGATGTCCTCCACGCCGATCCCGGGGAGCTTGCTGGAGCCCATCGGATACGTGATCGCAAGGACGCCGTCCTCGCCGCGCTGCGGACCGAGCCCGAAGTAGATGAGGTTCTCCCAGTAGAACGCAGTCCGGAGGAACGTCGTCGGCACACCTTCGTTGCGGAAAGCTGCGTCCGCGTCCTCCTTGCCGTCGAAGTGCGGCACCTTGTAGCTGTCCTGGAGCGTCGGCATGCGATCGTCGTCGAGAGGAATGAACTTCCGCGTGTCCTCGAGCGTCGACCAGATCACGTGCTGAACGTCCGCGACCTTCGCGGCGTGCGCCATCGTTTCGGCGTGGCGCATCTCCGTCGCCGGCGAGAAGTCGACCCAGAAGAACGTGACGCAGAAAGCGCCGTATGCGCCGGCAAACGCGGCTTCGATGCTGGCCGGATCCTCGAGATCGGCCTGCACGACCTCGACGTTGGGCAGCGCGGCGAGCACCTTCGCCGCGTCCGAGCTCGCGTCGCGCGTGATCGCACGCGCGGTGAAGCCGCTGCCGGGGTCGGCCGAGATCGCGCGAACGAGCCCGCCTCCCTGGGCACCTGTCGCTCCGAGGACTGCGATGACTTTGGTATCTGGCATGTCTGTCTTCTCCTTCGTAACGCGGCTCACATACAGAGCCAGCCGCCGTCGGCCGTGAGGTTGATGCCGTTGATCGCGCCGTTCTCGAGCAGGAAGCGGGACGCATCCACCATCTCCGCCATCGTCACGAGCCGTCCGATCGGCGTGCGCTGGACGAGTGCGTTGAATCGCTCCTCCGGCATGTCGCGCCACTGCGGGCTGTCCCCGACGATGGCGGGGTGAAGCGCGTTCACGCGCCGCGGGGCGAGCTCGATCACGAGCGTCCGGACGAGGCTCGTGACTGCGCCGTTGACCGTCGTGACCGTCGTCGAGCCCGGATAGGGGCGGTCGCGGGCGAGGCCGCCGAACATCAGGATCGCCGCATCGTCCCCGAGCCTCGGCAGGAGCGCGTGAATGACCTCGGTGTACCCGACCAGCTTGAGGGTCACGAGTCGCAGCGCCGACGCCAGGTCGTAGTCCTTCACCGAGTTGCTGTCGCGCTCGATCGCCGCGAGGACGAGGTACTCGACGTCGCCGACGTCGGCGAGCCTCTCCGCGATCGTCTGCGGCTCCGCCAGGTCGAGGCCGAGGCCGCGGGTCGCACCGCCGATCTCCGCGGCGACCGCCTCGGCACCGGCCGCGTCGCGGCCGGTGATCACGACGTCGCGACCCTGGTCGGCGTAGGACTGCGCGAGCTCGCGGCCGAGGCCCTTCGTCCCGCCGACGACGACGATGCTCCTCTTCGACACGGGCTAGACGGACGCGACCGGCTCGGAGCACCAGTCGGGCAGCAGACCACCCTGTCCGAGGATGGAGTTGCGCGACTCCTCGAGCCTCTGCACGACCGACTTCATGTCCACGCCGACAAGCTGCCCGTTGCGCTTGACCGCGTTGCCGGCGACGAACACCGTGTCGACGTTCGACGTGTCGGAGAACGCCACGATCGTCCCCTTCGGGTCGATCACCGGCGCCGTGTTGATCGCGTTGGTCTGGAGCAGGACGATGTCGGCCTGCTTGCCGGGCGTGAGCGAGCCGACCTTGTCCTCGAGCCCAATCGACCGGGCGCCGTCGATGGTCGCGAACTCGAGCACGTCCGTGTGCGTGAGCTTCGGCGCGAACGCGATGTCCGGCGTGTCGGTGAACTCGAGGATGCGGTCGTACGCGAGCGCCGTCCGCATCTGCGTGAACATCTCGCCGGGAACGCTCGAGACGACGTCGACGCTGAGCGAGGAGCGAACGCCGCGGGCGAGCATCTTCCCGATCGGCGGCGGCCCGTGGCCCATCAGCATCTCGACGTACGGCGCGATCGACGCCTTGCCGCCCGTCTCGGCGATGAAGTCGAGCTCCTCGTCGGTGAGGTCGGTCATATGGATGTAACAGACGTCCGGGCCCATCAGCCCGAGGTCGTGCATGTCCTTCACCGGCGTGTAGTGCAGCGTGTGCAGCCGCATGCCGACGTGCACGCTGATCAGGATCCCCAGCTCGCGCGCGAGCGCCCAGTCGTGCTTCGCGACGTCGGGCGTCACGTTGCCGGGCTGGCGCGCCGCCATCGCGAGCGTGATCAGGCCGTCGTCGGACGAGAAGTACGTGTCGCGGATCCGGCGGATGTCGGCCGGGTGCTCGAGCTCGCTGTACGACCACCACTCGCCGCCGGTCGGCATGCCGTGCGCGTACACGGCGCGGATGCCGGCGTCCTTCAGCCCCTGGATCGCCGCGTCCGAGTGGTCGGGCGTGTTGCTGATGTGCGACCAGTCGAGCAGTGTCGTGACGCCCGCGTTCAGCGCCTCGAGCGAGCCCGCGTAGTCGCCGATGTGCACGTCCTCGGGGCGGTAGAAGCCGCCGACCTGGCCGAGCATCACGGCGAAGTAGTGGTCGAGCGTGCAGGAGGGAAGAACGCCGCGGACAGGCGTCTGCCATGTGTGCCGGTGCGTGTCGATGAAGCCGGGCATCACGATCATCCCGGACGCGTCGACCTGCTCCGCGTCCGAGACCCCGAGGCCGCGGCCGATATCGACGATCTTGCCGTCCTCGACGAGCACGTCGGCGTACGGAATGTCTCCGACGGTGGGGTCCATCGACACCACAAAACCGTTGCGAATCAGAAGCCGCTGCGAGCTCATGCCAACTCCTTGGTCTCTTCAGACAGGAATCCGATGCGGTGGATCGAGCGGCCGCATGGTACAGCGACCATAAACGCTTGCCGCCCATGTGGTCAACGACGACCGCGAATCGTTAAGTCCTCATTGACACTGTTCGCCCAACGTGGTCAGAATGTCCCGTGGTCGCGGCCAGCCCTTCATCGCCGCCCCCGACGGGACGGTATGCGGGCGGCCCCGCCAGACGGCTCGCGACGAGCGCCGCACTCGCCGCCCGATTTCTCCCGGTCTGGTTCGCAACCGCCGTCCTTCTCATTGTTGCCGCGTTCGCGGCGCCGGACGCACTCGGACACACCTCGATGTCCTACGTCCTGCCCTACGCGACCGTTCTCGCGATCGCGTCGCTGGGGCAGATGCTCGTCGTCATTCAGGGCGGAATCGACCTGTCCACGCCCGGCGTCATCGCCGCAGCCGGAAACCTGGTCGCGGGGGTCGGCGCCGGCGCGAATCACAACCTTCCCGTCGCGATCCTCGCCGCGCTCGGCGTCGGCGTGCTCGTGGGGCTCGTCAACGGCGTCCTCGTCGGCGTGCTGAAGCTCAACCCGCTGATCGTCACGCTGGCGGTGGGGCAGATCGTCCTCGCGTGGGCCAGCAAGTACTCGCGCGACGTCGTGACGAACCGACCCGAGGTTCCGGCAGGGTGGTCGCACTGGGCGACCGCCAAGCCGCTCGGCGTCAGCAGCGTCTTCTGGGTGGGCGTCGCGATCACGATCGCGCTCGCGCTCGTCCTCCGCTACACGGTGGTCGGCAGCCGGTTCCTGGCCGTCGGTGCGAACCCGAAGGGCGCGTGGATCGCAGGTCTGAACGTCCGCACGTACACCGTCTTCGCGTACGTCGCGGCGGGCACGCTCTACGCGGTCGCCGGCGTCCTGCTCGCAGGCGTGCGCCAAAGCATCGATCCCGCCTTCGGCTCGGCGTATCTGCTCGCGCCGATCGCCGCGGTCGTGATCGCCGGCGCGTCGCTCTCCGGCGGGCTCGCGAGCGCGACCTCGACATGGGTCGCGGCGATCGCGCTCACGCTGCTGACGCAGATGCTGCTGATCATGGGGCTTTCGACGGCGATGCAGTACATCGTGTTCGGCATCGCGATCATCGCGGGAATGGTCGTCTCGGGCGACCGCGTCGCCAACATGCTCACCTGGGTCCTGCGGCTCGTCACGCCGCCTGCCCACGAGGCGGGAGCCGGCTAAACAAACAGAACCACGTCAGCGTCAAAGAAGAGTCAACGATGCACCAACCGAAGGAGGAGGCACAGATGAGACGGAAACGCCAGTTCGCTGTGGTGCTGATCTTCGCGGCTGCGGTATCGGTTGCGCTCATTGCGGCCGCAACCGGCAGCGCAGTCGGTAGGCACTTGGTAGCAGGGGTCACCGGGCCTTCGGGCTGGGTGGGGTCCGGCGGCACGACGATCGGAAAAGGCGGCGGGTACGGCGAGAGCTATTCGGCTCCGTCGCCCACCCTCACGCATGCACTGTTCCAGCCGACCTTGCTGCCTGCGAACAAGACGGGACGCAACATCTCGCTGGCCGCGTACGGACGCTCGACGAAGACCGTCAACTACACGCTCGCGCTGAAGTGCTGGAAGAACAACGGTTGCAGCACGGGAACGGGCGGCAAGTACACCGTCGCGTACGTCGAGGGCTTCGGTGAGAACACCTATCGCCAGATGTCGAAGATGGAGTTCATCCTCGACGCGCTCACGTATCCCTCGATCGGCAAGATCATCTATCGGAGCGCCCACTCGGACCTCAATCAGGCGATCGCCGACTTCAAGTCGATGATCGCGCAGCACGTGAGTGCGATCGTCACCTATCCCGACTTCGGCGACGCCATGCTGCCCGTGTTCCAGCAGGCGACGAAGGCAGGGATTCCCGTCTCGACCTACGCCTGGGGCTACGTCACCGGGCCGGGCACGAACTACACGACCGTGGTGGGCGAGGACACGTGCAAGCTCGGCCAGGCGTTCGCGGGTGTGATGAACGGGATCGTCAAGTCGGGCAACATCGCGTTCCTCGGCGGCTTCCCGGGCAACCCGCTGTCGCTCGGCTGGCAGAAGTGCGAACAGGCCGCGCTCAACTCCAGCATCAAGGTCGTCGCGAACGAGCCGACGAACTGGGACCCCTCGAAGGTCCAGGGCATCGTCTCCGGCATCCTCGCGAAGACGCCTGATCTCGCGGGCCTCAGCTACGAGGACGCGCTCTTCATGTCGCAGGGCGGCTACGCGGCGTATCAGGCCGCCGGCATCCCCTACCAAGGCGTCTTCACGTACCGCACCGACGAGGCCGGGATGGGCTGCCTCGCCGACAAGCTGAAGGACCCGAAGCTCAAGATCTACTACTTCTCCGCGGGCAACGCGCAGATCCGCGTCGCTCTGACCGCGGACATGATGAAGCTGCAGGGGGCGAAGATCCCGCCGACGATCGTGTTCCCGATCCAGCTCCAGCAGCAGTCCAAGCGGGACATGTGCCTCAAGGGGTATCCGGAGACAGCCTCGGGGACCTCGCTCATCCCGGTCAGCCTTCTCCACAAGATGTACCCGTAGGAGCCGCCACGAGAATCTGAGAAGACAATGTCGAATCCCGGGCCCGTGAACCCCGACGTCCTGTGTGCTCGCGGGCTGTCGAAGACGTTCGGAGCGGTGAGAGCGCTCCGCGACGTCAGCCTCGACTGCCGTGCCGGCGAGATCCACGCCCTCGTCGGGGAGAACGGGTCCGGGAAGTCGACATTGCTCGGAATCGCCAGCGGTTCCCTCACGCCCGACGAGGGAACCGTCGAGATCGGCGGGAGCCGCCTCGTCCACCACTCCCCCGTCGCGGCACGGCGGCTCGGGCTCGGGATCGCCTACCAGGACTACTCGCAGGTCCTCGGCCTCTCGGTGGCCGAGAACGTCTACCTCGCGGCACCGACCGACGCGCGTCCGGCGTACGGGCACATGCGGGGCTGGGCGGAGGAGACACTCGCGGCGTACAAGCTCGACGTCCCCGTCACGGCGCTCACCGGCTCGCTCTCGCTCGCCGACCGGCAGCTCCTCGAGGTCGCCAAAGCGCTCCTCACCCGGCCGAAGGTGCTGCTCCTCGACGAGCCCACCACGGCGCTCGGGCCCGAGGCCGTCGGGCGCTTCCACAACCTCGTGCACGAACAGGCGCAAGCGGGCGTCGGCATCCTGTACGTCAGCCACCGTCTTCCCGAGGTGCTCGCCGTCGCCGATCGCGTCACGGTGCTTCGCGACGGCGTCTGGCAGGGGACGTTCGAGGCCGCCTCCGTCTCCGAAGACGCGCTTGTCGCCCTGATGATCGGCCGGCCGCTCGAGGTCGCGTTCCCGGAACGGCGCGTGCTGCCCGAGCACGCGGAGGTCATGCTCGCCGTGTCCGGTCTGAAGGGCGAGCGATTCGGCCCGATCGATCTCGATGTCCGCAAAGGCGAGATCCTCGGAATCGCGGGAGCGGAGGGCAACGGCCAGGTGCCCTTCCTGCGGGCGCTCGCCGGCGCCGAGCCCGCGGTCGGCGCCGCGTCGTGCGACGGCGCGAAGATCGACATGCGCTCGCCGGCGGGATCGCTCCGCGCCGGCGTCGTCTTCCTGAGCGGCGACCGTCGCGGCGAGGCTCTGTTCCCCGTGCTGAGCGTGCGTGCGAACGCGACCATCCAGATCCTCCGGCGACTCGCACGCGCCGGCATCGTCCTGCGCGGCCGCGAGCGCCGAGCGATGGCGGGCCTCGTCGAGCGCCTGCGAGTCCGCATGGCGTCGCCGGAACAACCTGTCAAGTCGCTCTCGGGCGGCAACCAGCAGAAGGTGTCGCTGATCAGCTCGTTCCTGCGCGGAGACGTAAAGGTCATCCTCGCCGACGAGCCGACACAGGGTGTCGACGTCGGTGCGCGCTTCGACATCTACGAGGCGTTGCAGGCGAAGGCGGAGGAAGGCGTCGCCACCGTCGTCAAGTCCAGCGACCCACTCGAGCTCTCGGGCCTGTGCGACCGCGTCATCGTCATGTCGCGCGGGCTCATCGTCGAGGAGATCCCCCGCCACGAGCTCGGCGAGCGGCGGATCGTCGAGGCGATCGTCGGCTCCCGCCCGGGCGTCACGGCGGCGCCGGGCGAGAGCGAAGGGACGCCAACGTGAAACGGGGCTGGCTGCCGCTCGTCCTGATGACGGTGCTGATCGTCGCGCTGGGCGCCTACTCGGCGGCGCACCAGTCTGCGTTCCTGAGCAAGGAGAATCTCAACAGCCTGCTCCTCGAATCGCTGCCGTTGATCCTCGTCTCGCTGGGTCAGGCGGTGGCGCTCCTCGTCGGCGGCTTCGACGTCTCGGTCGCCGCCCTGATGACGATGGTCGTCGTCGTGGCGTCGTTCACGATCCCGGCCACGACCTCGGGCATCGCTCTCGTGCCGGGTGTGCTCGAGCTCATCGGCCTCGGAATTGCGGTCGGTCTCTTCAATGCGTTCCTGATCCGGGGACTGGGCCTGCCTTCGATCGTGGCGACGCTCGGGACGCTCAGCATCCTCGAGGGATGGTCACTGTGGCTCCGCTCCTATCCGTCCGGCGCGATCAACACCTCCGTGACCAGCGCGCTGACCTCGCCCGTCGGCTTCGTTCCGCTCGCATTCATCGGCGTCGTCGTTCTCGCCGCGCTCGGGGACCTCGGCCTCTATCGATCACGGACCGGGCTCGCCGTCCGTGCGGTCGGCCTCGACGAGACGGCGGCGCGCCGGCTCGGAATGTCCACCGGCCGCACGATCGTCCTCGCGTTCGTCGCGTGCTCGGTGCTGGCGACCCTCGGCGGCTTCTACCTCGCGGCGGAGGTGCAGGTCGGCTCCCCGATCATCGGCAACCAGGCGCTCGAGAGCATCGCAGCCGCCGTCCTCGGCGGCGCCAGCCTCGCCGGCGGACGGGGGTCGTTCTTCGGGACGCTCCTTGCGGCCTTCTTCCTCACCGAGATCAACAACGTCCTTCCGCTCTTCCAGCAGCCGACCGAGTACGCGGACATGACGATCGGAGCATTGATCCTGCTCGCGCTCCTGCTCTACCAGTCACCCGTGCTGATCGCGCGGTTCCGAGGCTCGCGACGCACGGCCGAGCCGACGGAGGCGGCCGCGGGCTAGTCGGCCCTTGCACGCAGATCGGCCGCGCGGCCGATCACGACCCAGATCGCGTGAACGGGCTCGTCGCCGATCGTCCAGAGGCGGTGCGGTGACGAGGAGTCGAACGCGATCGACGTGCCCGGCTCGAGCTCGTACTCGTCGAAGCCGACGCGCACGCCGAGGGTGCCGCTGGAGACGTGCCCGTACTCGCGGCCGCAGTGCGTGACGAGCGCATCCTCCGGGCAGGACTCGGCGCCGACCGGATACACGACGGAGAGGAACTCGACCTCGGGATCGCTGTGCGGCGTCAGGCGCTCCCAACGCACGCCGGAGGCGAGGTTCATCACGCGCCGGGTGCCCGGGCGTGCGACGAGGCCGTCGTCCCGCCGCACGTCGACGAGGCCCCTGGACTGCCGGGTGTCGCCGAAGACGTCGCCCATCGTCATCCCGAGCTCGGTGACGAGTGCGTAGAGCGTGCTCACCGAGGGGTTGACGCGGTCGAGCTCGATCTGCGACACGAGGCTCGGCGAGACGCCGACGCGCCGCGCCAGCTCGCGCAGGCTGATCTTCTGCCGCTCCCGCTCCTGGCGGAGCCGGCTTCCGACCTTGGAGGGCTCGAAGGTGCGATCGGTGGCCGCCACGTCCTTACCGTAGCCGCCTCAGGATCTCGGTGACGATCCGGTCCGGCCCCGGGAGGAACGCGTCCTCGAGCGGCGGGCTGTACGGGATCGGCGTGTCGGGCGTCGCGATCCGCCAGGCGTCGTCGAGGTGACCGAGCGCCTGCTCGGTGACGCACGCGAGCACTTCGCCGGCCCAGCCGCCCGTCAGCGGGCCTTCCTCGACGACGACGACGCGGTTCGTCTTGCGAACGGACGCGAGCACCGTGTCGACGTCGATCGGGCGGAGCGTGCGCAGGTCGATCACCTCGACCGAGACGCCGTCCTTGTCCAGGCGCTCCGCCGCCTCGAGCGCGTCGTGGACGCTCTTCATCGCGGTGACGATCGTGACGTCCGTTCCCTCGCGCACGACCGCCGCCTCGCCGAGCTTCCCGACGCTTCCGTTCACCTCGCCCTCGAGGCCGTAGAGCCGCTTGTGCTCGAAGAAGAGCACCGGGTTGTCGTCCCGGATCGCCGCCTTCAGAAGGGACTTCGCATCCGCCGGTGTCGAGGGCGCGACGATCTTGATGCCGGGGACGCCCATGAACCACGAGGCGGGCATCTGCGAGTGGATGCCTCCGAAGCGGCCGCCGGCGCCGACGACCGAGCGGATGACGAGCGGCACGCTGACCTGCTCGCCGGTCATGAACCAGTACTTCGTCGCCTGGTTGACGAGGCTGTCCATCGCGAGCGTGAGGAAGTCGCCGAACATGATCTCGATCACCGGCCGCAGACCGGTGACCGCCGACCCGAACGCGGCGCCGGCGAGTGCCAGCTCCGAGATCGGCGTGTCGAAGACGCGCTCCGGGCCGTACTTCTCATAGAGGCCGGGAGTCGTCGCGAACACTCCGCCGGCAACGGCGACGTCCTCGCCGAAGAGGATCACGCGCTCGTCGGCCGCCAACTCCTCGTCGAGCGCGTCGTGGATCGCGTTGCGGAAGGCGATCGGCGGCATCAGACGGCGAGGAGGAGCGGCTGCTCGAGCAGCTCGCGGAGTCGGGACAGGAAGCGTGCGCCGTCGGCGCCGTACACGACGCGGTGGTCGCAGCTCAGCGTGAGCGTCATCGCGCCGTCGACGGCACCGCCGACGGCAAGGATCGCGACCTGCGGCGGATCGACGATCGCCGTGAACGAGCGCACGCCGAACATGCCGAGGTTCGACACGGTGAACGTGCCGTCGCGCAGCTCCTCGGGCCGGAGCGACCGGCTGCGGGCGGCCGCCGCGAGCCTTCGGGTCTCGGCGGAGATCTCCGACAGCGCTTTCTCGTCGGCGTCGAAGACGACCGGAACGAGCAGGGCGTCGTCGGTGGCGACGGCGATGCCCACGTTCACGCGCGAGAAGGAATGAACTGCGCCGTCCGTGTACGACGCGTTGAAGCGCGGGAACTCGCGCAGCGTGAGCGCGGCAGCTTTCACGACGAAGTCGTTGAGCGACGGCGAATCCTCGGCGGACTTCCGCAGCGCGACGATCTGTGACACGTCGGCGTCGATCGAGACCGTGAAGACCGGGATCGTCGCGGCCGACTGCGCCATGCGGCGCGCGATCGTCGCCTGGGTCGGCGTCAGCTCGACGACGCTGACGTCGCCGCGGCCGTCCGCCGCCGGAGCGGCAGGCGCCGCCGTGGCGTCCGCGCCCGCTGCGCGCTGCACGTCCTCGCGCGTGATCCGGCCGCCGGGACCGGTTCCGGCGATGCCGTGGAGTGAGAGCCCGAGCTCGAGCGCGGTTCGCCGTGCGACCGGTGACGCGTTCGGCCGGTCCGCGACCGCCGGCGCGCCGTTCGACGCGACCGGTTCCCGCGGCGCGGCAGGCTCGCCGGCTCCGGCGAGCACGGCGATCGCCTGCCCGACGGCGGCCGCCTCGCCTTCCGCGACGAGGATCGATTCCAGCGTGCCGTCCGCCTCGGCGTCGTAGACGACCGTCGCCTTGTCCGTCTCCACCTCCATGAGCGCCTCGCCGCGCCGGAACTCCTCACCGGGCGACTTCAGCCACTTGATGATGACCGCATCCGCTTCGGAGTCGGACAGCTTCGGCATCGTCAGCTCGGCCGCCACCGCAGTCAGTCCTTGAACTCGGTCGCGGTCAGGCCCGACGGGAACGGTGCCGCGAGGCCGCGCTCGCGCATCTGCTCGAGCTCGTCGCTCACGTTCTGCTCCACCTCGGCGAGCGCCCCGCCTGCGACGCCGTCTTCCTCGAGCTGCGCGCGCAGGACGACGATCGGGTCGCGCTTCCTCCACTCGTCGAGCTCGCCCTCGGGACGGTACGCGCCGGGATCGCTGCGCGAGTGCCCGACGAATCGATAGGTGATCGCCTCGATGAACGCCGGCCCGTTGCCCGCACGCGCGTGCGCGATGGCCCGCGCGGCGGCCTCGCGCACGACCCGGACGCTCATCCCGTCGATCGTCTCGGCCGGCACCTCCATCACCTCGGCACGCGCGCGGATCTCGCCGGCGGTGACCTCGCGGAACGGCGTGTACTCGCCGTAGCCGTTGTTCTCGCACACGAGCACGAGCGGCAGCTTGAGGACCTGCGCGAAGTTCATGCACTCGTAGACGTAGCCCTGGTTCATCGCGCCGTCGCCGAAGTACGCGACCGCGACGCCGCCCGTCGTCCGCGAGAGCGCGAGCGCGGCGCCGGTGGCCGCCGCGATGCTGCCGCCGACGATCCCGAACGAGCCGATCAGCCGGTCGGCGGGAGACGTCACGTTCATCGAGCCTGCGCGTCCGCCGTTGATGCCGGTGGCGCGGCCGAGCATCTCGTCGAGGAGCGCCTGCGGATCGACTCCCAGCGCGAGCGCGTGACCGTGGCCGCGGTACGTCGCCGCCACGCGGTCGCGCTCCTCGAGCAGGCTCGCGACGCCGGTCGCCACCGCCTCCTGGCCCGAGTACAGGTGCGTCGTGCCGTAGACCTCGCCCTTCAGGAAGAGCGACTGCACGAGATCCTCGAAGCCGCGGATGAGAAGCATCTGACGGTAGATCCGCGTGTACAGCTCGACGTCGTCGAGCACGCGCGCGCTCGTGCTGCTCATGCGATTTGCTCCGCGAGGTAGTCCCAGTCGCGCTCGAAGCGATACGAATGGCGGGCCGGCGGCCCCGGCGCGGAGGTCTCGAGCCAGCGCACGCGTCCTCCGGCGGTCTCGTAGAAGGCGTGGACGCAGCCGGCCGCGGTCCAGAACACGTCGCCGGGCCGAAGCGTGTAGCGGTCGCCGGCGGCGACGACGTCGACCTCTCCCTCGAGCATGTAGTACGACTCCTCGAACGGATGGTCGTGCGGATGGGCAACCGCTCCGGGCTGGTAGTCGACCATGAACATCGTGTGCAGCTGCGCGTCGAGCCGCTGGTCGACGAGCATCTTCACCGCGATCCCGCTGTAGGCGAGGACGGCCGTGGCCATGCTCGAGGACACGGTCGGCGCGCCGACTGCGGCACCGTGCCTGAGGACGTCGAGATCCATCTGGCCTTCCGAGAGCAGGAAGAGGTTGCGGTTGCGCGGATCGCGGACGTCGAGCGGCCGCGGCGGCGTGTCGGGCGCGTCGCCGAGGAAGAACGTGTCGCTCCCGTCGGGCCGCGGCCGCGGCGCCGCCATCTCGATCCACAGTGCGGGCTCCTCGGACCGAAACGCGTGCGGGGCACCGACAGGAACAACGCCACACGCGCCGGGCTGGAGCTGCACGCCCGCTCCGTCGAGGTAGACGACCGGCTCCCCTTCGAGCACGTAGAAGCCCGTCTCGAACGAGTGGACGTGCGTGTCGACGTGACCGGAGGCGAGCGAGACGAGCGTGAGAGCCATGTGCGTCGAGCCGAGCGAGCCGCCGACGACGCGGCAGCTCCGAAGGCCGCTCGAGTGGCCCGGCAGCGCGTCCCCGAGCTCCACGTCCTCACGGCGCACGAGGCGGTAGCCCGGCATGCCGTCGGGGAGCAGGCGGGTGCCCGAGTCCGTGCTCACGCGACGACGCCTTCCCCGAGCACGGCCGACGCGGCGACCGCGCCCGCCGTCCCGTCGCGACCCGCGGCGCCGGCGAGGAGATCGGCGCCACGCACGTAGACCCGGCCCGCAACGAGCAGTTCCTCCGCGGGGAAGCGGGTGATCACATCGCAACCGGTGGCCGTGACGACGACCTCCTCCTCGATCCGCGCCGCAGAGCGGCCGTCGGTCGCGGCGCAGTAGGTCTCGAGCGCGAAGACCATTCCTTCCTCGATCTCCACCGGATGGTCGAGCGAGTGCACGCGCGAGATCATCGGCGGCTCGTAGAGCCCGACGCCGATGCCGTGCCCGAACTGGAGACCGAAGCACGTCTCCTCGTCGGGGAAGCCGAGCTCCTTCGCGGTCGGCCAGACGGCTGCGATCCGGTCGGTCGTCATCCCCGGCCGGACGAGCGCGATCGCGGCGTCGAGCCACTCGCGGCAGCGCTGGTACGCGTCGAGCTGCGCAGCGTTGACGCCGCCGATGTTGAACGTGCGGTAGTAGCAGGTCCGGTAGCCCATGAACGAGTGGATGATGTCGAAGAAGGCCTGGTCGCCCGGGCGGAGGAGCCGGTCGGAGAACACGTGCGGGTGCGGGTTGCAGCGGTCGCCCGAGACCGCGTTGATGGCCTCCACCTGCTCGGAGCCCATCTCGAAGAGCAGCTGGTGCGCGCGCGCGACGATCTGGTGCTCATACACGCCGGGCCGCAGCATCCGGTAGATCTCCTCGTAGACGCCGTCGACGATCCCCGCCGACTGGTCGAGCAGCGCGATCTCCTGCGGAGTCTTGATCTTGCGCGCCTCGAGCATGACCGGGGAGCCGTCGGTGACCTCGATGCCGGCGCGCTTCAGCGCCTCGAGCGTGACGAGGTCGGCCATGTCGACGCCGAGCGGCTCGCCGGCGACTCCGTGCTCTCGCAGCTCGTGCGCGATCTTCTCGCCGAGTCGGTCGGGAATGCCGGTCTCGACGGGCATCGCGCCGCGCATCGGCGCGACGCCGGCACGGAAGTTCTCGGGCGGGAGCCAGGGCGCGAAGAGCTGGTGGTGACGGGCCGCCGAGCCGAAGTCCCAGAGGATCGGGTCGGCGCCGCGCGGGAGCAGCGCGAAGCGCGCGTTCTTGTCCCGCGCCCATTCGCCGATGTGCGTGCTCGTGACGTAGCGGATGTTGTTCGGGTCGAAGAGGAGGACTGCGCCCAGGTCCGAGGCCTCGAGCGCCGCCTTCGCCCGCTCGAGACGGTCGCTGCGGAGACGCGGAAAATCGATCCGCTGCTCCCAGTCCACCGCCCGCGTCGCGTCGGGCGAGCCCGACAGCCTTCCTTGCATCGTCACTGCAGCACCTCCTGGTCCGACGCGTTCCGCAGATGCGGAAAGAGCGCCATGAAGTCGTCGTCTCCGTAGCCTGCCTCGACCGCGGAGCGCACGAGCGCCTTGATCTCGCGCGCCAGCGGCAGGCGCACGCCCGCAGCCTCGGCCGCGTCGAGCACGAGATCCATGTCCTTCTCCATGAGGCTGGTGGTGAACGTCGCGGAGTAGTCGTCGCGCAGGAGCGGTTCCGTCTTGTACTTGACGAACGGCGCGCCTGCCGCCGATGAGCCCATCGTCTCGAGCAGCGCGGCGCGGGAGACACCGGACGCCTCACTCAGCACGAGCGCCTCCGCCATGAGCTCCGCCAGGCCGGCGATCACAAGGTTGATCGCGAGCTTCACGATGCGCGCCTGCTCGCCGTCGCCGACCTGGCGGATCGTCGGCCCGATCGCGAGCAGCACCGGCTCGACGCGCTCGAGAGCAGCGACGGGCCCCGAGACGATGAAGGTCAGGTTCCCGGCGCGCACGACGCTCGGATTGCCGCTGACAGGCGCACGCACGTAGAGGAGCGACGCATGCTCGGCCAGCGCGGCGACCCGGGCCGAGGCACCCGGCGAGACCGTGCTCAGGTCGGCGAGAACCGTCCCCGGGCGGGCAGCCGCGACGACCGCCGCGGCCACGGCCTCGAACGCGTCGTCGTCGGAGACCGCGGTAAGGACGACATCTGCGGCAGCCGCGAGGATCTCGACGGTCTCGGCGACGGTCGCCCCCCGGGCGGCAAGGGACTCCGCTCGCTCGGGACTTCGGTTGTAGACGACGAGGTCGTAGCCGGCGTCGAGAAGACGCTCTGCGAACGCCGTTCCCATGTTGCCGAGCCCGATCAACCCGACCGCCAGACGCGGCTCGTGACGTTCGCTCACTGTGCAGTATGAATTAACGAATTGCGGTGTTAGAGTCAAGCCGCGCCGGGGCACGTACAGCGGAACGAGACGCGACGATTGGAGGTGACAGTCCGGTCATGGAGGCCTCCCAAGCCGTAAACGCCGAGCCCCCGTCCCGCACGGCGACCTCGACGATGCTCGCCGGAATCGTGCTGATCGTCGGCGCGATCGTCTTCCTCTGGTACGCGCCGGACTCGTACAACATCTACAAGGCGCTCCATGTTGTCGCGATCCTCGTCTGGGTCGGCGGCGACGTGACCCTGACGACCCTCGGGATCGTGTTCGAGCGCAGACGCGACGACGGCGCGCTCGCCGAGCTCGGAAAGATGGGTGGCTGGATCGGGACGCGCGTCTACACGCCGGCGCTGTTCGCCGCGTTCGCGTTCGGCGTCGCGCTGATCGAGAAGGGCGACCTGGGCTGGAATGCGTTCTGGATCGACTTCGCGCTCGTGGGCTGGGCCATCGCTGCGGTCGTCGGCGTCGTCTTCGTCGGGCCGGAGCTCGGTCGTATCGGCGAGCTGGCGGAGAAGCACGGGCCGGACTCGCCGGAGGTCGGCCGCCGCGTGAAGCGGCTCTTCACGGTCTTCCGCTTCGACACGGCGCTGCTCGTCCTCATCGCGATCGACATGACCGCAAAGCCTTTCTCCTGAGATGGCGATCGACTTCGAGGTTCAGCGGCTGCAGATCGGGGACGTGATCCGGTTCGGGCGGCCCGGCGAGGAGTTCGAGGTCGAGGCGACGGTGGTTCACGACATCGAGCGGAACGAGAGCACCGTCACCGCCACCTTGCGGGTCGCGGACGGCGAGGAGCTCGTGATGGAGTGGCCGCTCGGGACGATGGTCACCGTCATCCGCGGGCCTTAGCGGTTCCGCCGCTCGAGTCGAGCCGTCGAGGGCCGCCATCGCCTCCGCGTCGAGCTCGAAGTCGAAGATCTGGGCGTTCTCGCGGATCCGGTCTCGGTTGCTCGACTTCGGGATCACGACGGCGCCCCGCTGGATGCCCCAGCGCAGCATCACCTGCGCCGGGGTGCGGCCCACGCGCTCGGCGACCGCGGCGATCCTCGGGTCCGCCAGCGCCTTGCCTCGCTCGAGCGGGCTGTACGCCTCGAACACGATTCGCTGCTCGGCGCAGTAGTCCAGCAGCGCGCGCCGGTAGTGGAACGGGCTCAGCTGCACCTGGTTCACGGCCGGCTTCACGCCGCCGAGCTTGCGGAGCCGCTCGCTGCCGAAGTTGCTGACGCCGATCGCCCGCGCGAGGCCCTGCTCCCACAGCGGCTCGAGGGCGCGCCAGTGGCGCCGCGTCATCCCCGGCCAGGGGAAGTGAACCAGGTAGAGGTCGACGTACTCGAGGCCGAGGCGCTCCAGGCTTCGCCCGAGCTCGCGCTTCGCACTCAGGTGCGCCGGCATCAGCTTCGTCGTCACGAACAGCTCCTCGCGCGGCAGGCCGCTGCGAGCAAGCGCCGCGCCGACGCTCCGCTCGTTGCGGTAGTACGACGCGGTGTCGACGTGCCGGTAGCCGGCCTCGAGCGCCCACTCGACCGCCTGCTCGGTCTTCGCCCCGGCCGGAATCTGCCAGACGCCGAGGCCGAGCAGCGGCATCACGCCGCCGCCGTCGAGCTCTATTCGCTCAGGCCCGATTCGATCCACCGCTCGAACAGCTCGACCTGCTCCTCCGCCCACGGGGCGTCGCAGGGCATCGAGCCGTCCTGGAGCCGCTCGAGGATCGCGTCCGCGTGCTCGGTCACGTCGTCGTAGTCCCAGAGGTCGAACGCGTGGATCATCGCCTGGCGGTCGCTCTCGCGGAAGAGCGGCTTGACGTCGGTGGCGAAGCTGACTGTCTCAGCGGTGCTCATCCGCGCATTATGCGCCATCTAGACGTAGCGGCCCATCCCGCCCGCGACGTCGATCGACGCGCCGGTGATGTAGCTCGCCCGGTCGCTCGCGAGGAAGGCGACGACGCCCGACACCTCGTCCGGCCTCCCGAACCGCCCGAGCGGCACCTCGGCCGCGGCCAGGCCAGCAAAGAACTCGTCCTCCGGGAGCTCGGGCGCTCGCCGCTCGTGGATGCTCTGCCACTGCGGCGTGACGACGAAGCCGATGTTGACGCCGTTGACGAGGATCCCGTCCGGCGCCAGCTCGAGCGCCAGCGTCTTCGTGAACGACTGGCACGCGGCGCGGTTCACGCTCGTCGCGAAGAAGGCCGGGTCGGGATACCTGCCGTAGACGGCGTTCACGTTGACGATCCGCCCGCCGCCGGCCGCACGCAGGTGCGGGACGGCCGCGCGGGAGCAGCGGATCATCGCGAACAGCTTCACGTCGAGATCGGCCTGCCAGTCGTCGTCGGTGAGCGTCGCGAACGAGCCCGGATGGGCGCGGCCCGCGTTGTTGACGAGCACGTCGATCCCGCCGAGCGCCTCCGCCGCGCCTTCGATGAACTCCTCGACCTGGCCCGGATCGGTCACGTCCGCGGCGCGCGCATGAACCGTGCCGCCGCCCGCGCGCAGCCCGGCCGCCGCCGCCTCGAGCTCGTCGGCGTGGCGCGAGCAGATCGCGACCGCCGCCCCGAGCCGCACGAGCTCGTCGGCGATCGCGAGCCCGATCCCCTTCGAGCCGCCCGTCACGACCGCCCGCTTGCCCGTGAGGTCGAACATTCGACGACGATACCGTACGATTCCCGGAGCAGCTGCGGCATGTCCGAGTCAGGGGGGATTCAGATGGCAGGCACGCGCAGCTTCACCGCAGGCAGCTACTTCTTCAACCTCGAAGGGGTCAAGTGCGGCTTCCTGAAGTCGGTCGACGGCGGCGGGATCAGTGCCGATGTGATCGAGGAGAAGGGCGGGCCCGACGTCTTCGTCAAGAAGCACATCGGCCAGCCGAAGTACGAGGACGTCACGATCACCTTCGACTTCGAGCTGGTGCAGAACGTCTACGTCTGGATCGCCGAGACGTGGAAGCTGGACTACTCGCGCAAGGACGGCTCGATCGTCGTCACCGACGCGATGCTGCAGGCGAAGAGCGAGCGGCAGTTCTTCCACGCGCTGATCTCCGAGGTGACGTTCCCCGCGCTCGATGCGTCCTCGAAGGACGCGGCCTTCTTCACGCTGACGTTCTCCCCGGAGCTGATCCGGGAGGTCAAGGCGGCCGGCAAGCTCGTGATGCCGAAGCCCGCGCTGCAGAAGCGCTTCCTCGCGGCGAACTTCCGGCTCGAGCTCGACGGGCTCGACTGCTCCAAGGTGAACAGGATCGACTCGTTCACCGTGGCGCAGGAGCCCGGGAAGGTCGACTTCCCGAATCTCCGCATCACGCTGGCCGAGGCGGCCGACCAGACCTGGGTCGACTGGTTCGACGACTTCGTGATCAAGGGCAACAACGGCGACGCCGCGGAGAAGAGCGGCCGGATCGTCTTCCTCGGCCCCGACCTGAAGGCGGAGCTCGGCCGGGTCGAGCTGCACAACGTCGGGATCTTCGCGCTGCGGCACCCGCCCGCAGTGGCGGAAACGGCCTCGCGCGTCGTCGCCGAGCTCTACTGCGAGCGGATGGAGCTGCTGGTCGGAACCCCGGCGCCCGCGCCGCCCGCACCGCCGCCCGCGCCGACGCCGATCCAGCGACGGCCGGTGCCGGTCCCGCCGCTTCCCCGGTGACTAGAGGACGACGACCGCGTCACCGACGGTGATCTCGCCGTCGGTGAGAATGTCCGCGTTCAGGCCGGCCTTGTGCACGAGCGTGCCCAGCACGTCCTTGCCCGTGAGCTTCTGCAGGTGCGAGCACGGCTCGCAGAGCTCGACGCCGTAGCACTCGAGCCCGCCGATCCGGAAGCGCTTGCCGACGAGCGCGTTGACGTCGATCCCGCTCGTGAGCACGTTACGGCGGGTCTCGGCAGCCGTGATCTCGAGGCCGGACTCCATCAGCGCCTCGGCCGCGACGAGCGTGAGCGCGTTGCCGGCCGGCGCCTCGCCGTCGGGCCAGAAGTAGCGATTGCCCTCGAGGCCCTTGCCCGCGAGGGCAGCGACCCGCTCGACCGGCGCGGGCAGCTCGCCGTTCTCGGCGGCGACGTAGATCCCCTCGACGCGTCCGTCAGCCATGGCCGAAAGCCTACCTGCGGCGCCGGAACTCAAGGGTTCCATCCAGCCGAACCGAACAGTCCCACGGATTGGAACTTGTTGGTACGCTCCCGGCCCGTGATCACCGACAGCAACCCCTTCGTCTACTCGCGCCCGATCGCCCCCGACGAGATCATCGACCGGGACGAGGAGACCGCGAAGCTGCTCCAGTGGGCGGTCGGCGGCCACTACGTCCGCCTCTACGCGCCGCGCAAGTTCGGCAAGACGAGCCTGCTCGGGCGGGTGCTGCGCGACGGCGAGCGCGAGGAGGGCCTCGTCCCGATCATGGTCGACCTCTACGGCGTGCTCTCGATCGCCGACATCGCGGTGCGGATCGAGCGCGCCTACGCGAAGGAGCTGAAGGGCGCGCTGCGGACGCGCATCGACCAGTTCCTCCAGAGCACGGGGCTCGGCCTCTCGCTCGGCGCCTTCGGGATCAGCGCCAAGCTCCAGCTCGACCCGCGCGTCGACCCGCTGCCCGCGCTCCACTCGCTGCTCGACCTGCCGCTCCGGCTCGGCGAGGGCGGGCACCGGGCGCTGATCGTCTTCGACGAGTTCCAGGACATCGTCAAGGTCGGCAGCATGGACGCCCTGCTGCGCAGCCACATCCAGCACCAGGGCGAGGTCGCCTCGTACATCTTCTCCGGCTCCGAGCCCGGGATGATGCGGCAGCTCTTCGAGGACAAGGCGCGGCCGCTGTACGGCTCCGCGGCGCCGATGCGGCTCCACTCGCTCCGCGACGAGGACATCGCCGCCTACGTCAGCGAGCGCTTCCGCGGCTCGGGCCGCGCCGCCGGCGAGGGACTGAACCCGCTCCTGCGGACGGCGAAAGGCCACCCGCAGCGTGCGATCTACCTCGCCCACCGGCTCTGGGAGGAGGTGCCCGAAGGCGAGACGGCGACCTTCGAGCACTGGCAGCGGGCACACGCGACCGCGCTGGCCGAGCTCGAGCCGGAGTTCGACGCCCACTGGCGGAGCTTCGGCACCTCCGAGCAGAAGGCGCTCCGCGCGGTGCTCGCCGGAGAGGGGTCGCCGCTCCGCGCGGCGGTGCTCCGCCAGCTCGACGTCGAGAAGACCACGATCCACAACGCGGTGCAGCGGCTCGCCGCGAGCGCCGAGGTCGAGCTCGCCGACCGCAAGTACACGATCGTCGACCCGCTCTTCGCGGAGTGGATCGACTCGCTGAGGGCGTAGGTCGCCGGGGGCCACCGCGCGCTCACCGGCACAGACGTCGGCAAGCCGCGCGGCGCCCCCGGCCATCGCCTCGTCCCGCGACCGCCCCCGAGGAGGGCAACCAAGGCGGTCACGGGCGCGACGAACGGGAGAGACGCCTGCCCTGTCCGCTGATCAAAACAGGTGCGCATAAGAGCGGCCTAAGACTCGGCGGGGCGTACAGTTCACGGCGAGATGCAGGCTGCGCCGGAGCTCGGGATCACATTCCTCGGCACCGCCGCGGCGTCGATCTCGCGGAGCTCGAACACCTCCGCGCTGCTCGTGCGCTGCGGCGGGAGCCGGATGCTCGTCGATTGCGGCACGAACGCCGCACGCCAGCTCTCGCTGAGCCCGAGCGAGCTCACCGAGCTGACCGCGGTCGTCCTCACCCACTGGCACCCCGATCACGTCTCGGGCCTGCCGACGCTCCTGCGGCGCACCGAGACGCGGAAGCGGGCCGAGTCGCTGCCGGTCTACGGGCCTGCGCCGCCGCGCGGGGTGTGGCGCGCCGCGCGTGCTGCCTCGCGGACCCGCCTGTTCGCGCACCTGCACCCGATCGAGCCCGGCGACGTGATCGAGCTCCCCGGCTTCCGCTTCACAGCGATCGAGACCGAGCACTCGATCCCGTCGGTCGGGTGGGAGATCGCCGAGACAGGCCCGCCCGGCCGGCGAGTCGTCCTCAGCGGGGACACACGGCCCGTCGCGGGAATCGCGAAGGCCGCCCTCGGCGCCGACCTGCTCGTCCACGAGGCGACGTTCATCACGCGCGACCGCGCCAAGGCGCACACGAGCGGCCACTCGACCGCGCTCGAGGCCGCAGAGCTCGCCGCGGAGGCGCGCGTCGGCGCGCTCGCGCTGACCCATCTCCCCGACCGCTACGAGCGCGGCCAGATCATGCGCGAGGCCGCGGCGGCCTACACGCCGATCATCGTCCCGCACGACCTCGACCGGCTCGAGATCGACCCGGCCGTGCAACGGGGCGCCACCGAGCGAGGCGTCGGCTGGGCCGCGATCCGGATCGAGGAATCGTCCTCTATGCTCAGAGTGTGAACGAGCCACGCACAGACGTTCCCGTCGGCGGCTGGGACCCCGACGCCCGCGCGGTCGCGCTCGAGTTCGACCGCGCCCGGCAGCAGGCGCTCGCCGAGCTCGAGCCGCTGAAGGAGGAGCTCCGCGAGCGCGCCCGCCGGATCGCCGAGCGTGAAGCGGAGCTCGACGGGAGAACGCCTGCGTCCACGGGATCGCCGGAGGCGGAGCTCGCTCAGCGTGCGCGCGACCTGGCAGCGGCCGAGCGCGCCGCGCTCGAGTCGATCGAGGCCCGCGCCCGCACGCTCGACCTGCGCGCGCGGGAGCTCGAGCGGCGAGCGCGCGAGGCCGAGGGCGCATTGCCCGATCCGGGCTTCGTCGGCTTCAGCGAAGGCTTCGAGACATTCGCCGAGAGTCGCCGCAGACGGCGGGCGCCCGGCCGGTGAGCCAGCTCGACGCGGCAGGCTCGCCGCGCCCGAACGCCGTCGACCCTCCCGACCTCGACCTCTTCCCCACCGTCCGTCGGCTGCTCGGCCTCTGGCGCGAGCAGTGGCGCCTGGTCACGCTCGGGCTCGTCTGCGCGCTCGCGACGACGATCCTCGCGCTCACGATCCCGATCCTGATCTCGCGCGCGATCGACAACGCGATCGTGCCGAAGAAGGCCGGCGCGCTGATCCCGTACCTCGCCGCGATCCTCGTCCTCGCGGCCCTGCGGCTGTTCACGAACTACACGCGGCGCTACGCGACCTCACGCGTCGGGATCCGGATCGAGGCGCGGATGCGCGAGCTCCTCTACGGCGCCTACCTCCGCTACCCGCGCGCCTTCTACGACCAGCACGCGACCGGCCAGCTCATCTCGCGCGCGACGAACGACCTCTACCCGATCCGCTACTTCATCGGCTGGGGGATGGTGCAGGGCGTTCAGAGCATGCTGATGATCGTCGGCGTCGCGATCGTGCTGCTCGTGGTGAACTGGCAGCTCGCGCTGATCAGCTTCCTCGCGATGCCGCTGATCGCCTGGCTCGCGTGGCTGTTCGCGCACATCGTGATGCCGATCTCGCGACTCGTGCAGGTGCGAAAGGGCGACGTGACCGAGGCCTCCGACGAGGCGGTGGTCGGGATCCAGATGGTGCAGGCCTTCGGCCGCGAAGACGACGTCGAGGAGCGGTTCACGACGCGCGCGGTCGCGCTGCGCGACACGACGCTGCGGCAGTCGTTCGTCGAGGCGAAGTTCCTGCCGACGCTGATCTTCCTGCCGACGCTCGCCGTCGCTGCGGTGCTCTACGTCGGCGGCCGCGAGGTGATCGACGGGACGCTGACGATCGGCCAGTTCGTGCTCTTCAACACGCTGCTCCTCCAGCTCGCGTGGCCGCTCGAGGCGCTCGGCTGGATCGTCAACCTCGGCCAGCGGGCGATCGCCTCGGCGGGACGGAGCTTCGCCTGGCTCGAGGGGATCGCGCCGCTGCCCGAGCCTGCGTCGCCGCGGACGCTGCCCGCCGGGCCGCTCGACGTGCGCTTCGAGGACGTCCACTTCTCGTATCTGACCGGCAAGGAGGTGCTGCGCGGCGCGGCCCTCCACGTCGAGGCGGGCGAGATCGTGGCCGTCTGCGGCCCGACCGGGTCCGGGAAGACGACGCTGCTCAACCTGCTGCCCCGCTTCTACGACCCCACCTCCGGCGGCGTGCTCGTCGGCGGCGTCGACACACGCGAGGTCACCCTGGAGGAGCTGCGGCGCTCGGTTGCCGTCGTCACCCAGCGGCCCGTCCTCTTCTCGGCGCTCCTGCGCGACAACCTCCTCGCCTCGAGGCCGGACGCCGCATGGGACGACGTGATCGCCGCGTGCGAGGCGGCCGGGGTGACGGCGTTCCTCGATGACCTCCCCCACGGCTACGACACCCTGATCGGCGAGCGCGGCATCAACCTCTCCGGCGGGCAGCGCCAGCGGGTCGCGCTCGCGCGGGCGCTGATCGCGAACGCACGCGTGCTCGTCCTCGACGACCCACTCTCTGCGGTGGACACCCACACCGAGCGGATGATCACGCGCGGACTGCGCCCGGCGCTCGAGGGCCGGACGGTGCTCGTCGCGACGCAGCGGCTCTCCACCGTCGAGCTGGCCGACCGTGCCGTCGTGCTCGACGGCGGACGGGTCGTCGAGGCCGGCCCGCCGCGTGACCTGATCGGAGCCGGCGGCCAGTTCTCGCGCCTGTTCGGAGACGAAGTCGTTGCGGCATAGGCCCCGCACCGGGCTCACGCGCCTGAGCCGCTACCTCGAGGGCCGCCACCGGCGCGTCTGGCTGCTGATGGGCGCGGCGGCGGTCTCGGCGGGCTGCCAGGTCAGCGGCTGGCTGCTGGTCGGCGACGCCGTCAACAACGGAATCGAGAAGAACGACGTGCGGCGGCTGACCATCGTCGTGATCGCCTACGTCGCCGTCAACGCGACCGCCTGGGGGCTCGGCTCCACCCTCACGCGCGGCTTCGCCCGGGTCGGCCAGGGGATCGTGCTCGACGTCCGCCGCGACCTCTTCGGCCACCTCACCTCGCTCTCGCTGCGCTACTTCTCGGAGCAGAAGGCGGGCTGGATCATCGCGCGCCTCACCTCGGACATCGACGCGGTCTCGGACGTGCTCTCGCAGGGCCTCACGACGCTCGTCACGAACAGCCTCACCCTGCTCGGCGCGGTGATCGGGCTCTTCATCCTCGACTGGCGGCTCGGCCTCGTCGCGCTCGTGATCCTGCCGCCCGCACTCGTGCTCACTCGCTGGTTCCAGGTGAAGTCGCACGGCGCGTTCCTCCGCGTGCGCGAGCGGATCGCGGCGGTGACCGCGCAGCTCGCGGAGTCGGTGGCCGGGATGGCCGTGATCCAGGCGTACAACCGCGAGGCCTACTTCCGCGCCGAGTTCGACGACCTCAACGGCCAGAACCTCGTCGCGAACACCTACGCGCAGCAGCTCAACTCGTTCTTCTTCCCGGCGATCGAGTTCCTCGGCGCGATCGCGAGCGTCGCGGTGCTCGGCTTCGGCGCCTGGGCCTACGAGCACGGCACGCTCGAGATCGGCACGCTGATCGCCGCGATCGGCCTGCTCGCGCTCGTCTTCCAGCCGCTCCAGGAGCTCTCCGACCTCTACGGGCAGGTGCAGTCGGCCGGGCGCGGCGATGGAGAAGATCACCTCGGTCCTCGACACCGAGGCCGAGATCCACGACCAGGACGGCGCAGGCGAGCTGCCGCGGATCGAGGGCCGGCTCGACATCGACCGCGTCACCTTCGCCTACGGCGAGGAGCCGGTGCTGCACGCGATCGACCTTCACGTGCCGCCCGGCGGCTGCCTCGCGCTCGTCGGCGAGTCCGGCGGCGGCAAGTCGACGCTCGCGAAGCTGATCGCGCGCTTCTACGACCCCGACGAGGGCGCGGTGCTCGTCGACGGGATCGACCTGCGCACGGTGCGGCTCCGCGCGTACCGGCGCCAGCTCGGGGTCGTGCTCCAGGATCCGTTCCTGTTCGCGGGCACGATCGCCGACAACATCCGCTTCGCGAAGCCCGATGCGAGCGACGAGGACGTCGACGCGCACGGCCGCGGCGATCGGCGTCGACCGCGTCGCTGCGCGCTTCGAGGGCGGGCTCGAGCACCATGTGCGCGAGGGCGGCGCCGGGCTCTCGGCCGGCGAGCGCCAGCTGATCTCGATCGCGCGCGCCCTGCTCGCCGACCCGCGCATCCTGATCCTCGACGAGGCGACCTCGAACATCGACCGGCCGACGGAGATCCTGATCGAGCGCGCGCTCGACCGGCTCCTGCACGGGCGCACCTCGGTGATCATCGCCCACCGCCTCGCGACCGTCCGCCGCGCCGACGAGATCGTCGTGGTCGAGCACGGACGGATCCTCCAGCGCGGCACGGAGGCCGAGCTGCTGGCGCAGGACGGCCCGTTCCGCCGCCTCGCGCAGGCGCTCGCGGTCTAGAGCTCCTCGCGCGTGATCGCGAAGATGCGGTGGTCCTCCCAGACGCCGTTGATGCAGAGGTACCGCTCGGCGTAGCCCTCGTCGCGGAAGCCCGCTTTCTCGACCACGCGGACCGAGGCGACGTTGCGCGGCATCACCGCCGCCTGCACGCGGTGGAGGCCCATCTCGCCGAACGCGAAGCGAACGGCGTCCCGCACCGCCTCGGTCGCGTAGCCGCGCCCGTTCGCGGCCTCGTCGACGAAGTAGCCGAGGAACGCGTTGCCGAACACGCCGCGCACGACCTCGCTCAGCGCCACCCTTCCGACGAGCTCGGGCGCGAAGATGCCGAACGAGTAGCGGCGGTCGGAGCGCGCCGCCTCGATCCCCGCTGCGATGTCTGCCCGCTGCGCCTCGAGCGTGAACCAGAACTCGTCGCGGACGGGCTCCCACTCCTCGAAGAACGCGCGGTTGCGGAGCCTCAGCTCGAGCATCGACGGTGCGTCCGCCGGCTCGAGCGGCCGCAGCGTGATCAGCCCGGCAGCCACTCGTCGCCGCGCAGGAGGGGCACCGCCTCGCCGGCCGGCGTCAGCCCGTCCACGTCCACCTCCGGGCCGCCGATCATGAAGTCGGTGTGCACGTTCGCGTCGTTGACCCCCAGCGCCTCCAGCTCGGCGGCGTCGAGCCCGTGGCCACCCTCCACGCACTCCGGGAAGCCCTGGCCGAAGGCGATGTGGCAGGTCGCGTTCTCGTCGAAGAGCGTGTTCATGAACGTGATCCCGGTCTGCCCGACGCGCGAGGTGCCGTCGACGAGCGCGATCTCTCCGAGGAACGGCGCGTTCGGGTCGGACTCGAGCTGGGCGCGCACGACGTCCTCGCCGGTCGACGCGGAGACGCCGATGATCCGGCCGCCCGCAAACGTCACCTCGAGGTCGCGGACGATCGCGCCCTGCAGCACGAGCGGGCGCGTCGAGCGGACGTGGCCTTCCGTGCGAAGCCTGTGCGGAGTCGTGAAGACCTCCTCGGTCGGCATGTTCGGGACATGGCGCTGGCCCCACACGGTCTCGGTCGCCGCCGCGCCCCAGCGCGAGCGCTCGAGCAGGCCGACGGTGAGGTCGGTGCCGGGGCCGCGGAACGTGATCGCATCGAAGTGGCGCTCGTTGAGCTCCTCTGCCCGGGCGAGGAGACGGGCCGCGTGATCCCTCCACGCAGCGACCGGGTCGGGCTCGTCGAGGCGCACCGAGCGCGCGACCAGCTCCCAGAGCCGCTCGACGTCCGGCTCGCCGAAGATCGAGCGCGCCCAGCCCTCGGTGGGGCACGCGATGATCGACCACGCGACGCGCCGCTCGGTCACGAGCTGCAGCGAGGCCTGGACGAGCTCGGTCATCCGAGCCGCGCCGACCCGGCGGCCGTCGAGGTCGGCGAACAGCTCCGGCTCGGGATCGCCCGACACGTTGATGCGCGCGCCCTGCGCTGCGCCGGTCGCCTCGAGGCGGCTCAGCAGCCACGGCGGCGTGTAGGCGAGCGACTCGTCGGGCCCCGAGGCGACGAGCGCGTGCTTGACGTGCTCGTCGGTGTAGCGCGCGTCCACGTAGCCCGCACCGGCCGCGTACCCGGCGCGCGCGATCGCGCGAACCAGCGGCGCGTGCTCGACGAGGCCGTTCACCTCGAGCGACTGACCCGGCTGCAGGTTGACGCCCACCTCGACGGCGAGCTGTGCATAGCGCTCGAGCAGGTCGGCTTCCACGGCGGGAACCATAACGGTCGCCCACCGCGCCGGCAGCGTGCTAGGCCGCGCGGACCTCGTCCTTCAGGATCCGCAGGCAGACCTCGACGACCTCGGGATCGAACTGCGTTCCCGCCGCCGCCTCGAGCCGGCGGTACGCCTCGTTCGCGGAGAGCCGCTTGCGATACGGGCGGTCGGTGGTCATCGCGTGGTATGCGTCGCAGACGAGGATGATCCTCGACTCGAGCGGAATCTCGTCCGCCACCTTCTTGTCGGGATAGCCGCTGCCGTCCCAGTGCTCGTGGCAGGAGCGCACGATCGGACGCACCTGCTGGAGCCGGTCGATCGGCGCGATGATCCGCTCGCCGAGCTCCGGGTGCATCTGGACGATCGCCCGCTCCTCGGCGGTGAGCCGGCCCGGCTTCGAGAGGATCGCGGCAGGGATCCCGAGCTTGCCGATGTCGTGGAAGAGCGCGCCGAGCTCGAGGCGCTTCAGCGACTGGCCGTCGAGCCCGAGCTCGCCGCCGACCCGCAGCGCGAGGTCGGTGATCCAGCGCGCGTGCGACGAGGTGTACTCGTCGTTCGCCTCGAGCGCGTTCGCCAGCGCCTCGACGGTGGAGAGGAAGGTCGCCTCGAGGCTGTCGAAGTTGCCCGCGTTCGTGATCGCGAGCGAGGCCTGGAAACGCGAGGCCGGCCAGCAGCCGTAGCTCGCGGTCGCCGAACTCGACGTCCGCGTCGGGGCGCGCGGCCGCGATGCAGCCGTGCCGGCCGCCGCCGACGAGAAGCGGCGCGATCGCGAAGTCGTCGCTCGAGCCCCGTCGGAATGTCCGCCATCGAGGCGAGATCCTGCTCGGGCAGGATCACGGGCTCCGACATCGCGCCGAGCGTCGTCGGCCAGCTTTGCCGGATAGCGCGCGGCGAAGGCGTGCTCGCTCTGCGCCTCGTCGTACCCGTGCAGCGCGCAGGCGATCAGATCGCCCGTGTCGCCGTCCTGGAGCCAGACCGAGACCTTCGGCGAGGAGAGGATCTCCGCCGTCCGTGCGACGACGAGACCGAGGATCTCCTCCATCCCGGCCGCCGCGCGAGAGCTGCGCGGCTGAACTCGAGCAGTGCGCGCGCACTCTGCGCCTCGCGCCGCTCGGCCTCGTAGAGGCGCGCGTTCTCGAGCGCGACCGACGCGTGGCCGGCGAGCACCTCGAGCAGGCGGACGTCGTCGTCGTCGAACTGGTCGAGGCCGAGCTTCGAGATCGCGATCGACGCCGATCACGCGCGAGCCGTAGAGGAGCGGCACGGCGAGGAACGACTCGTCGATCGGGTCGGTGCCCGGAATGAACGCGGCGAAGTCGCACCGGGCCGCGTCGGCCGAGCCGCACCGACTCGCCGGTCTGCGCGACCCGGCCGGTGATGCCGTCGCCGAGCTTGCACGCGAGCACCTCGAGCGTGGTCTGCTCCTGGCCGGCGAGCTCGCCGCGGAAGGCGACCGGGATCACGTCCTCGCCGTCGACCACGAATACGCGGCAGTTGTGGTAATCGATCAGCGAGCGCAGCTCGTTCGCGATCGTGAGCCCGATCTGGCGCACGTCGTTGAGCCGGTTGAGCTTCCCGCCCAGGCTCTGGAGCATCTTCATGTGCGCGATCGAGCGCACGGTGCGCGCGCCCTCCTCGGAGGTCTCCGGCCGCTCGACCGTCTCGTCCTCGAAGAACACGATCTGGTTCTTGCCGCGGGCCTTCGCGGTCATCATCGCCGCCTCGGCGCAGGCGATCAGCTCGCGCGGGTTCATCGCGTGCTTCGGCCCCTGCGCGATCCCGATCGAGACGGTCACCTTGCCGGCCGGGTCGAGCTCGAGCTCCTGCAGCAGCTCGGTGAGCCGGTGGGCGAGGCCGAGCGCCGCCGCCTCGTCGCACGAGGGCAGGATCACGGCGAACTCCTCGCCGCCGAGCCGGCAGACGACGTCGGAGCCGCGCACGGTCTGCGAGAGCTCGGCCGCGAGCGCCGAGAGCACCTCGTCGCCGGTGCCGTGCCCGTGCACGTCGTTGACGCGCTTGAAGTCGTCGATGTCGAGCATCAGCACCGAGACCGCGTCGTGGACGCGGCTCGCGCGCCGGAGCTCGGCAGCGCAGGCGCTCGTGGAAGTAGCGGTGGTTGTAGAGGCCGGTGAGCGAGTCGGTCTGCGCCTGGTGCTCGAGCCGCGCGCGCACGTGCGCGTTGTCGAGCGCGAGCGCGGCCGCGTCGCCGAAGCGCCGGGCGAGCTCGAACTCCTCGTCGGTGAACGTCGCGTCGCCCTGCGCGGTACATGTTCAGCGCACCCTTGAGGTGCGCGCGGGCGATGAGCGGGATCGAGACGAGCGCCTCCGGCTCGTCCGCAGGCGTGCCCGGGACGACCTTCACGCGCGGGTCGAGGTGGGCCTGGTTGACGAGCACCGCCTCGCGCTGCTCGGCGGCCCAGCCCGTGATCCCCTCGCCGAAGTGCAGCGTGTGCCCGAGCAGCTTCTCGGCCCACTGGTCGCGCGAGAGCACCGGCAGCAGCAGCCGCCGCGGCTCGTCGGCCGAGTAGATCGTGAGCGAGTCGTGCGGGATCAGCTCCTCGAGCGTGTCCGCGATCCGCTCGAGCAGCGCGTCGAGGCTCTGCTCGGCAAGGATGTCGTGGTAGACGTCCGCGAGCCGCCGGTACGACTCGACGAGCGCGTCGAGGCGCGCGGGATCCGCCGCCGCGGGGGGTGGTACGAGGTGGACGGACTGGGCCGGCTGGTCGCCGGCGCGCGCGCTCAGAGCGCGATCCACAGGCTCGATTCCCCGGCGGGGACGCCGGAGCGGAGATGGAAGTTCGGCCGCACGAGTCCCTTCCTCGGGATTGCCGTCTCAGGTTCGCCACAAGACAGCACGCTGGAATCCCCCATCAGAGGGAAAGAAGACCGCTTGTGGCGGGGCTCAGTCGCCCCAGTCGAAGTCGCGCGAGCGGCTCCAGAGGCTCTCTTCGAGCTCCGGCAGTGCCTGCTCTGCGGTCTCTTCGGTGGGCCACGCAGCGAGGACGGTCTCGGCGGTTGCCTCGGCCTCGAACGGGGACTCGACCCCGTCCAGCGTCTCCTCGAGACGAGCCTGCTCCTCGGTCTTGAAGAGCGGGTGGTTGTCGAACGGATCCTCGGGCTGGTACTTGCTCAGCGGCATGTTGCGCTCGAGCTCCGCATTGCGTCGCTTCAGGTCGAGATGATCCTGGATTACCTGGGCAAAGATGTTCGGTGTCTCAACCGGCATCGGTACCTCCGGCTCGGGGGCGAACGGGGACAGACGGACTCTACCGCTTCAAGACGGGATTGTGTGGAAGAGGTTAGCAGTGTTTACGGATGTGTCAGCGGCAACTGCGCCGTCTCGACCCGGTTCTTGCCCGCATTCTTCGCACCGTAGAGGGCCCGGTCGGCGGCGGAGATCAGCGCTGCGGCCTCGGCGAGCGGCGGTGCAGTGGCGACGCCGAAGCTCGCGGTGATGCGGATCGCGGCGCCGCCCGGCGTCACGATCACGCGCTCCGCCAACGCCGCCCGCACGCGCTCGGCGACGTTCGTCGCGCCGGCGGCGTCGGTCCCGGGGAGGAGCAGCACGAACTCCTCGCCGCCGAAGCGCCCGGCGGTGTCGATCTCGCGCACGCTCTCGCGCAGCAACTCCGCGAACGCGCAGATGACGGCGTCGCCGGCGGGATGGCCGTGGAGATCGTTGACCGCCTTGAAGTCGTCGAGGTCGGCGAAGACGAGGGCGGTCGGGCCGCCGAGGCGCTCGGCGCGGGCGAGCTCGACCTCGAGCTCCTCCTCGCAGTGACGGCGGTTGGCGAGGCCCGTGAGGCCGTCGACGAGCGCCTGCCGCTCGACGACGCCGTGCAGCCGGGCATTCTCGAGCGCGACGGCGGCCTGCGCGGCGAGAGACCGCGCGGTCTCCTTGCTCTCGTCGTCGAAGTCCGACCCGTAGAGGACGAGCGTGCCGAAGCTGTGTGTGCCGGAGGCCGCGAGCGCCAGCTCGAAGGTGTCGTCGCCGGCGGTCGGGTCGCCGGCCTCGATCGTCTCGCCCGTGCGGCCGAGCAGGACCGCTCCGTCTGCGCGCGTCGCGTCGACGACGGTCTCGACGACGACGCGCATCAGCTGATTCGCGTCGTGGGTGGCGGCGAGGGCGGCGCCGAGGCGGGAGAACGCCTCGCGCAGCCGGGCGCGCTCGGCCTCGAGCTCGTCGAGCCTGTTTTCGAGCTCCTCCGCCATCGTGTTGAAGCTGCGGCCGAGCACCGCGAGCTCGTCGCGGCCCTTCACCTTGACGCGGCTCTTCAGGTTCCCGCGCGCGAGCTCGTTCGCGCCGACGACGAGCCCACCCACGGTGCGCACGATCGAGCGGCCCTGGAGGAACGCGACGACTCCGATCAGCAGCAGGGTGAGGAGCACCGCAAGCAGCAGCTCACGCTCGCGCGCGGCGTTGGCGGCGTCGATCGCGCCCTGCGGCGTGAGCGAGGCCAGCGCGATCCCTGCCCGTTCGGGGATCTCGTTGCCGACGACGACGCGGAACCGGGAGCCGTCGACCTTCACGCTCCGCGACAGCCCTGCCGGAGTCCTGATGCTCCCGCCGAGAACGCTCGGCGCGCCGGCCACGACCCGGCCCCGGTCGAGGATCGCGATCGCGTCCTGCGGCTCGAGCCCCGAGCGCGCCTGGAGACCTGCTGCGAGAGCGGAGTCGAGCCTGACGGAGGCGATCACCGACCCGACGAGGCCTCCGGGCCCGATCACCGGCACCGAGTGGTCGATCGCGAACGACGGCGCCGAGCCGACGCGAAAGCCGTGCTCACCGACGACGCGCAGGTCGGGCTCCTCGCGGAGAAGCCGTGAGAGCGTCTCGCGATCCTGCGCGGAGACCGCCTGGATGAACTCGGCGTTCCCCGCCAGCTCGGTCGCGGGCCTGGTGGCCACCGCGATCTGCTCCTGCAACGCCGCGCTCGAGGCGCGCAGGCCGGCCTGCATCCGGGCGTCGACGAGGCGTGTTTCGCTGCGCTCGGCGACCTGGCGGAAGCCGAAGAAGAACCCCGCGAGCGGGATCAGCGCGAGCAACAGGAAGTAGCCCACGAGCTTGAGGCGGAAACTGCCCATCGTCAGGCCTTCGTCATGCCGCATTTTCACGTCCGTGACATCCCTCGATCTAGGGACTTGATCGGCCGCGAGGCCGCATTCCATGAGGGGAACCGTCTGGCGGCCGCGGCGGGCGGGGCGGCCTCGCCGGCGGAGCCTTGCCGCTGAGCAGCTCCTCGAGGCGCAGCAGCGACCGGGCGAGGGCATCCGCCTCTCGCGGCGGGAGGCCTGAGAGCAGCGGCGCGAGCTGCTCGCGGAGCGCGTTCCTCGCAGAGCTCAGCGCCTCCTGGCCCGCCGCCGTGAGCGCGAGCTGCTGGCGGCGGCGGTCTGTCGGCGCATGCAACCGTCCGATCAGCCCGGCCGCCTCGAGCGCCGCGACGAGCTGTGAGATCGCCGCGGGCGAGACGGCGGCGCGACGGGCGAGCTCGGAGCCGATCATCTCTCCCTCGGCGACCGCCTCGAGGGCGAGGAACTGGCCCGTCGTGAGCGGCGGATGCAGCGATGCGAGCACGCGCTCGACCCAGCGGGCTGCGACCGGAGCGACCCGGCCGAGCGCGTCTGCTGCTTGCCCTCGGCCATCCAGGTGTGGACGTGGTGAGATAATAGTTAAGCTATATTGACTGTTAAGGATGCTTCTCCTTCCCATCATAGTCAGGGCACTGGAGCAGACCGCGACGCTGGGCCTCTTCCTCACCGCGGCGATCTGGCTCGCCGCGCACGCCGCGCAGTCTGGTCTCGCCGATCGTGCCGCCGGCCTTCTCGCCCGATACGCGCGCGGGAGCCGGATGCGCCTGTTCGCGATCACCTGCACGGCGTGCGCGCTGCTCACGGCCACGGTCTCCCTCGACGGCGCGGTCGTGCTGATGGTGCCGCTCGTACTCGTACTCGCGCGCGAGGAGCCGGAGCTGTTGCGGCCGCTCCTGCTCGGCGTCGTCGCGGTCGCCAACGCCTTCTCGCTGGCGGTCCCGCAGGGCAACCCGACCAATATCGTGATCATGACCCGGCTCGGCCTTTCGCCCGAGGCGTTCGTCAGGAACCTGTTCGTGCCGGCCCTGCTCGCGACGCTGGTCTGCGTGGCCGCGCTCGCGTTCGGCGAGCGGGCGTCGCTCCACGACGGGTTCGTCGTGGCCCGGACACGCCGCGGACCGCTCTCGGCCGACGAGAGGCTCGCCGGCGCGGCCCTCTTCGCCGCGGCACTCGCGGGTGCGGCCGCTCCCTGGCTCGGCGTCGCGCCCTGGTGGACGCTGGTGGCGGTCGCGGCGGCGGTGTTCGTCTTTGCCCGCGTGAGACGACGCGCCGTGCCGCCGGTCGCCGTGCCGTGGCGACTGTGCGCCTGGATCGGTGCGTTGCTCGTCCTCGTCGACGTCTTCGCGGCGTCGGGACTCGAGCCTCTCGTCATGACCTCGTCGCCGTTTGCGCTGGTCGCGGTCTCGCTCGGAGCTGCGGCCGTCGCGGGCATCACCAACAACCTCCCGGCGAGCGTCGCGGTCGGGGCGCTCCTTGGCCCGCGCGCCCTCACGGCGTATGCCGCCCTCGCCGGCCTGTCGATTGGCGCCCTCGCAACGCCGCGCGGGTCGGTCGCGACGACGATCGCGTTCGACCGCGCCGGCCCGGCCGCGCGGCTCGCCTCGGGTCGCTACCTCCGGCTCCTGGCCCCAGCAGCCCTGGTCGCGACTGCCGGTGCAACCGTCTCGGTCTGGCTGCTCGCGGGCTAGGACGAGACCGGGGCGAGCGCCTCGCGCACGATTCGGTCCTGCTCGCGCTGATGGGCCGTCGGATAGCCCTCGCTCGGGCTCGCGCGCCACGGCCTGCCGACGAAGCGCAGCGGCACACCGTCGGGCTTCGCCTCCTCCAGCCGGTGCCGGATCGCGCGCCACGGGCCCATGTTCTGCGGCTCCTCCTGCGCCCAGACCACCTCGTCGAGACTCGGGTAGCGCGCGGTCAGCTCGGCGGCGGCCTCGACCGGGAACGGATACAGCTGCTCGAGCCGCGCGATCGCGATCCCCTCGGCCTCCGGGTAGCGCTCGCTGCCGACGAGGTCGTAGTAGATCTTCCCCGAGCAGAGCACGAGCCGGCGTACCGTCTCGTGGTCGGCGGCGGGATCGTCGAGGAGCGGCCTGAACGATCCTCCCGCGAGATCCTCGAGTGTCGACGAGGCCGCCTTCAGCCGCAGGAGCCCCTTCGGCGTCATCACGATCAGCGGCCTCGCGGTCGCGTCGAGCGCCTGCTTGCGGAGCAGGTGGAAGTGCTGGGCCGAGGTGGTCGGGTTGGTGATCCGGATGTTCTCCTGCGCCGCGAGCTGGAGGAACCGCTCGAGCCGCGCGCTCGAGTGCTCGGGCCCGTTCCCCTCGTACCCGTGCGGGAGCAGCAGCGTCAGGCGGCAGCTCTGGCGCCATTTCGAGAGGCCCGAGACGACGAACTGGTCGATCACGATCTGCGCGCCGTTGATGAAGTCGCCGAACTGCGCCTCCCAGAGCACGAGCGCCTCCGGCGCGGCGACCGAGTAGCCGTACTCGAAGCCGAGGCAGGCGAACTCGGACAGCGGCGAGTTCGCGATCTCGAACGCGGCGGCGGAGCCGTCGAGGTGCTGCATCGGCACGTAGGGCGCGCCCGTGTGCAGGTCGTGGAGGACGAGATGGCGGTGCGAGAACGTGCCGCGCTCGGTGTCCTGGCCGGTGAGGCGAATCGGGATCCCCTCGAGCAGCAGCGAGCCGAACGCGAGCGCCTCGGCCTGGCCCCAGTCGATCCCGCCCTCGTCGAGCGCGTCGACGCGCCGCTCGAGCTGACGCGCGAGCTTCGGATGGACGGTGAACCCGTCCGGCACCCGCAGCAGCTCCGCGTTGAGCTCGCGCAGGCGCGCGGCGGGAACCTCGGTATCGGGCGAGCCGGCGGAGGAGTCCGGCAGGCGCTCCTCGTGCTCGGCGTGACCGGTGCCGAACGAGGCGCGCAGGGCATCGTGTGCCGCACGCATCGAGGCGACGACCTCGGCCTCGAGCTCCCCGGCGTCGGCCTCCGAGACGACGCCCTCGGCGGCGAGCCGCGCGGCGTAGAGAGCCCGCACGGTCTCGTGACCGTTGATCGCCTCGACCATCAGCGGCTGCGTGTAGGCGGCCTCGTCCTGCTCGTTGTGGCCGAAGCGCCGGTAGCCGACGAGGTCGACCACGATGTCGTGGTGGAAGCGGCGCCGGAAGGCCATCGCGAGCCGGATCGCCGAGATCGCCGCCTGGGGGTCGTCGGCGTTGACGTGGACGATCGGGATGTCGTAGCCCTTCGCGAGATCGCTCGAGTACCGCGTCGAGCGGCCCTGAGCGGGATCGGTGGTGAAGCCGACCTGGTTGTTCGCGATCAGATGCAGGGTGCCGCCGGTCGAGTAGGCGGCGAGCGCGCTCAGATTGAGCGTCTCGGCGACGACGCCCTGCCCGGCGAAGGAGGCGTCGCCGTGGATCAGCACCGGCATCGCCACACTCGGGTCGTGGATGCCGGCGCCGCCCGCCCGGTCGGTCTGGACGGCGCGCGCGGTCCCCTCGACTACCGGGTCGGCGGCCTCGAGGTGACTCGGGTTCGCCGCGAGGGTGACCGCGATCTCGCCGGCCCGGGTCACCCGCTGCGCGCGGGCGCCGAGGTGATACTTGACGTCGCCGGTGCCGCCCTCGGGGTCGGCCGCGACCGCCTCGAGCGCGCGCTCGCCCTCGAACTCGCGCAGGATCGTCTCGTACGGGCGCCCGACGGTGTGGGCGAGCACGTTGAGCCGGCCGCGGTGCGCCATCCCGATCACGACCTCGTGCGCCCCGTCCTGCGCAGCGAGCTCGACCGTCTCGTCGAGCATCGGGATCATCACGTCGAGCCCCTCGAGCGAGAACTGCTTCTGGCCGAGGAACGAGCGGCGCAGGTAGGCCTCCATCCCCTCGACCTCCGAGAGCCTGCCGAGGAGAGCGCGTTGCTCCTCGGGAGTCAGCGGCGTGCGATAGCGCCCCGACTCGATCGCCTGGCGAAGCCAGACGCGCTTCTCGTGGTCGGAGATGTGCTCGATCTCGTAGGCGATCGTCCCCGTGTAGACGTCCTGGAGCTGCGGCAGCGCGTCGGCGAGCGTCTCGGCCTCCACGTACATCCGCAGCACCGAGGCGGGGATCCGGGCCTGGAGCTCGGGCGTGAGCTTCGGGATCAGCGCCATCGGGTCGATCGCCGGGTCGCCGGGCGGCTCAGAGCCGAGCGGATCGAGGTGCGCTGCGAGGTGGCCGACCATCCGGTAGGCCTTGACGAGCGCCATCGCGGCGGCGACGCCGCCGAGCAGGTCCGCGTCGGGCTCGGCGGCCGGGACCGGAGCCGACGGCGCAGGCGCCTCGACGACAGAGCCGTTGCCCCCGTTCTCGAGCAGGCGCGCGAGCCCGGGGAGCGCCTCGACGAGCTCCGAGCCGCCGCTCTCGAACAGCTCGCGCCACTCAGCCGGGACCGCGGCGGGGTTGACCAGGTACTCCTCGAGCAGGAGGCTCGCGTAGCCCGCATTCAGGCCGTCGACGTCCTGTCGGCTCATCCCGTGTGTTGTAGCAGCCGGGCTACCAGAGAGAGTGCTTCGTGACGACGGCGACCGTCATCCCGAGCACGAAGCAGATCACGCAGGTGAACACCGCCATCTGGGCGAGCCGCGCGTTGCGGCCGCCGATTCCCGTCGCGATCAGCGCGAGCAGGATCGCCGGGATGATCAGGCGAAACGGCTTGTAGAACACCCCGATCGCGGCGAAGAAGATCGAGAAGGCGGCGAGGAAGCCGGCGACGGTGTCGGCATGGCCGCTGCGGCGGATGGGCTCGCTGCTCACCGGTCGACTCTACCGTGCGCGACGGCGCCGCGCCGTACGCGCGGCGGCGTGCGCAACGGGCCTCCGCGCGGGCCCCCTCGCCCGGGCGTCAGGGTGGAACGCCGCCACCAGCCGGGCGGGCCGCTCGACCAGCCCGTGTCACCGGCGGTGCCCTCCCCCGGCTCGGGCTCGGCCCTGATCGCCCACCTGATCACGAAGTACAGGTAGATGATCGGGATCTTGAGCACGACCATCATGAAAACGAACTCCCACCACGCCATGAAGGGGAGAGTGTAGACGTGAAACGGCCCCCGGGGGAGGGGGCCGTTTCGAGCACGGGAGAAGCAGGTGTGGTCTTAGCTGGCGGGGTTCAGGTTCAGGCCGAGCGCGGCGATGGTGTCCGAGGTCAGCGGCAGCGCGAGGTCCGGGTCGCTCTGGATCTCGGACAGGTCGGCCTGGTCGAGCGACGGCACCGGGGCGAGCGGCTCGCTCGTGGCCACGTCCGCCCACGAGGCGTCCGACCAGGAGGCGTCAGACCACGAGGCGTCAGACCACGAGGCATCCGACCAGGAAGCATCCGACGAGGAGGCATCCGACCAAGAGGCGTCCGACCAGGAGGCATCCGACCAGGAGGCATCCGACCACGAGGCGTCAGACCAGGAAGCATCCGACCAGGAGGCATCGGACCAGGACGCATCCGAGGTGACGGTGTTGACCCAGCTCGGCGCGTCGAAGGTCAGGCCGTCGACCGGGTCGGCGCCGACGAACTGGTCGAGGCCGGCGTTCGGGTTCGGCGGCGAGACCACGGCCGCAGCCTTGGCCGCGCTGAGCTCACCGACGCCGATCTCCCAGTTGGAGAGGCTCGGAGCGGGCTTGGCCGCGACCATCAGTGCGCCCTTGACCTGGTCCGGCGACCAGTCGGGGTGCAGCGCCAGGATCTGCGCAGCCGCTCCCGCGACCACCGGGGCCGCGAACGAGGTGCCGGAGAGCTCCATGTAGCTGGGCGAGATCAGGTGGTCGGCCCGGATCACCTTCAGGGTGCCGTCCGAGATCGGCCCGACCATGTAGCGGCCCGGTGCGCCGATCTCCGGCTTCGCGAAGCCGTCCTCGGTCCGCCCGTAGGCCGACCAGGGAGCGACCGTGTCGTCCGCGACGCCCACCGTGCCGTTGATGTCCACGGCGCCGACGGTGACCACGAACGGGTCGTTGCCGGGCGAGTAGACGACGCCGCTCGGAGCACCGGGCGTGCCGTAGTTGCCCGCGGCGGTGACGACCACGATCCCGTTGAACCACAGCTTCTCGACCGCGCGATCGAGCGGATCGAAGAAGAAGTGCGTCGCCGTCGAGGAGTGCAGCGAGAAGTTGGCGACCTTGATGTTGTACTGGTCCTTGTTCGCCAGGATCCACTGCGCGGCGGCGATCACGTCGGACGTCCTCGCCATCCCGTTGTCGTCCATCACCCGGATCGGGAGGATGTGCGAGGTCGGGGAGGCGCCGGTGTAGTTGTCGGCTCCGTCGGCCGCGATCCCGGCGACGAACGTGCCGTGGCCGTCACCGTCGCCCGTTGCGTTCGGCGTCAGCGAGCTGAGGTTGACCTGCGGGTAGTCCCGCCCGTCGAAGTCCGCGTTGCCCGGATCGAGCCCGGAGTCGACGACGGCGATCGTGGGCGCGTCCGGAGCGGGGCTCGTCGAGCTGCCCCACAGTCTGGCGTCGCCCGAGACGTAGGGCCAGAGCTGGGTGTTGTACCGCACCGAGCCGGTGGCCTGGACGGGCGCGTCGGCGGTGATCACGAGGCCCGGGATCTTGGCGAGCCGCGCGATCCACTTCGCCTTGAGCTGAACCGCGACGCCGTTGACCAGCGAGAGGCGCTTGGAGACCGCGCCGCCGTCGGCGCCGCCGTTCTTGGCGAAGGCCGAGACGGCCGCGTTCGTGCCGGCGGAGGCCTGGATGATCACCCGCAGCCGCTGGTTTCCGTTCGCCGCAGCCTGCTTGAGCAGGGCCGGGGGAACGTAGGTGCCCTGCTGGACACCGGCCTTCGGGCCGCCCTTGGTCACCACCGGAACGAGGGAGGGCTTGATCGGGGTGCCGCCGCCGGCGAAGGCGGCGAAGGGAGCGCTCAGCGCGAAGACGCCGGCGAGAACGACCACCAGGCCGCGCCGCGAGCCGAAACTGCGCTCGCCGCCGCGGTTGCCGGTGCCCCAGAGGGCGCTACCGCGTGTGTCCCGAGAGCTGTTTGCTGCCATTTCCATCTCCATCCTCTTCCGCGCCGCAGAGCGCGAAGCCGCAGTGCCACAGTCCGAGGTAGCGACGCTTGCTGCCTCGTGTCGTTGAACCTACTGCGGGCCTCCACAGGCGCCCTCCCCCGTACGGGGGCTACGGTCTACCCTTGAGGAAAATCCCTCGGTCGGGGTACTCACGCCGGGGGATAAAGGAGCGCTCAGCGGCGCTGTTCCCCGTGTTTTGGGCTTCCCCAGAGTGCGGAGCTGCGGACGTCCATCGTGGCAACTGAGACGCCGCACGCTGGGGAAAACTTGCGCAGTCTCAACAGGGTGTGGATAAGAACCCCTCTTACGAGGGGCGCCGGAACCGCTCCAGCTCGGCCGCGACGAGATCGGCCCAGCGCGCGGCTCGCGGCAGGGCGACCAGGCGGCGCCCGCGCGGACGCAGGGCGAGCCCGTGCACCGCGCCCGGGATCAGCGTGTAGTCGGCCTCGACGCCGAGCGCGCGCACACGCTCGAACCCTGCGCGGGAGTGGCTCGGTGCGACGCCGGGGACACCGGGAAGCGCACGGTCGAGCCCGCCCTGGATCACGGCGAGGCGCTTTCCGAGCAGCGGCCCGAGGTCGAGCCGGTCGGGAATCCACGGCGCGAGCCCGACCACGGTCTCGACCGACGGCTCGTCCGCGACCCCGATCGCGACCGCGCCGCCCATCGAGAAGCCGATCAGGAGCGTCCGGCTCCCGCCCGCCGCCTCGATCGCGGCGCGCGCGTCCTCCATGCACCACGGCAGCCGCTGCCACGACTTGATCCGGTAGCGGAGCTCCGCGAAGCGCAGCTCTGGAAATCGCGGGCGCAAGCGGACGACGAGCCACTCGATCGTGGCGCTCCAGGTGCCCTCGACCTCCCGGCCCTGGCCGCCGTTCATGCAGACGACCGCGAGCGGCCCCGCGCCGCCCGAGACTCGGAGCTCGGCGCCTGTCGAGAGCAGCATCGCCGACAGGCTAGATGCTCACTGCAGCAGGCCGGCCCACTGGGCCGTGCCCGTGTCGCACTCGTAGGGCGTGCCGTCCTGGTCGACCTTCGCGTGGATGGTGTAGGTGCCGCCCACATCGCCGACACTGTCGGACGACGCGGTGATCGTGCCCGTGACCACGTCCGGCTGGATCACGAGCGGCCCGTCCCAGGTGCCCCACGTCACGATTCCGCTCGAGCAGTGCCCGTTCGAGAGGGGTCGCGCTGTCGCCGGCGAGGTCGAAGCGATCCGGTTGCCCTGCGAAGTCGTAACGAGATGGTGACCTGCCGTGGCGATCGGCGGGGGCTTCGGGGACGGGCAGCGCAAAAGACCGAGGCCGCCCCGCAAGGCGGCCTCGTCGATGGAGCCAGCCGGGCTCGAACCGGCGACCTTCTGGCTGCCAGCCAGACGCTCTCCCAGCTGAGCTATGGCCCCAGAGCGCAGGAAGTGTAGCGCGCCTAGGCGGAGACGGCTTCGACCTTCTCGGCGGGCACGTCGCCCCAGAGGTCCTCGAGCCGGTAGTACGCGCGGGCGTCCGGCGTGAAGACGTGGAGCACCACGTCGAGGTAGTCGGCGACGATCCAGGTGCCCTCGCTTCACGCCGTCGACGCTTCGCGGCAGGATCCGGCCGTCGCGCTTGAGCTGCGCGTGCACCTCGTCGTGAGATCGCGTCGGTCTGCCGCGGGTTCTGGCCCGTGCAGATCACGAAGAAGTCGGTGTAGGTGCACACCGGGCGCATATCGAGGATCACGATGTCCGTCGCCAGCTTCTCCTGGGCGAGAGCGGCGATGCGATGGGCTTGTTCGAGCGAGTTCAGAAGCGGTCAGGATCCTCTGTCGGGTCCGGCCAGTCTAGCCGAGGTTGGCGGCCGTAGAGACCGAGCTCGGCGATCAGAGCCTCGACACCCGCGCGGGACGAGCTCGTCGATCGGCTCGCCCGCGAGCCACGCGCTCGCGCACCTCGGTCGACGAGACGCTGCATCGGCTCGATCTCGAAGAACAGCACGCGCTCCGGGCGGCGCAGGCCCGCGAGCACCGCGTCGAGCCGCTCCGGCGGATAGCCGGGCCGCGTGGCGACGGCGAGACGGGCGAGCTCGAGCACCGCGTCCGGCTCCGTCCAGCGAGAGAAACCCTGCGAACTCGTCGGCGCCGACGACGAAGAGCGGGTCGTCCCAGTCGCCGCGCGCGGAGCGAGTCGACGGTGCGCGCGTGCGGGTCGAGGCGCACCTCGCGAGCCCGGCGAAGGCGGCCTCGCGCGAGCGCGAGCCGGCCTCGGCCGGCGCCTCGACGCCCTTGTGGCCCGGCTCGGCGACGACGAGCACGACGAGCCGTCGAGGTCGAAGCGCTCGATCGCGGCGCGTGCGAGCGCGACGTGGCCGACGTGCGGCGGGTCGAACGCGCCGCCGAGCAGCGCCGGTCATCCGAGCTCCAGCTCCTCGCCGCCGACCTCGACCATGTCGCCCTTGCGCGCCCCGGCCGCCTTGAGCGCCGCGTCGAGCTCCTCCTCGTCGGGCGCCTCGCCGACGACCCGGAAGCCGCGGTCGGTGCGGAGGATGCGGTAGCCCGCCCGGCGCGCGGGCTGCGGCCGGTAGACGAGGAACTCCGGCAGCTCGCCGCCGGGCGCCGCGGCGGCGGCCGGCTCCGCCGGGCAGAGCTCGAACAGCGCGCGCTTGAACTCCTCCACCCCGGCCCCCGTCGCGCACGAGAGCGCTGAACGTCCGCAGGACGCGCGGGTCGTCGGCTCTGCCAGGCGGGCGGCTCCGGCAGCAGGTCGGTCTTGTTGAGGACGATCACCTGCGGCCGCTCGTCGAGGCCCGCGCCGTAGGCGGCGAGCTCGTCGTTGATCGTCGCGACCCGCTCGTCGACGTCGTCCTCGGAGCAGTCGACGACGTGGACGATCAGCCGCGCGCGCTCGAGGTGGGCGAGGAACTCGTGGCCGAGCCCGAGACCCTCGCTCGCGCCCTCGATCAGCCCGGGCACGTCGGCGACGGTGAGCTGGCGGCCGCTCGGGCGAGTCCACCGTGCCGAGCACGGGCTGGATCGTCGTGAACGGATACTCGGCGACCTTCGGCCGCGCGTTCGAGATCCGCGCGAGCAGCGACGACTTGCCGGCGTTCGGGAGGCCCGCCGAGCGCCGCGTCGGCGAGCAGCTTGAGCCGGAGCTCGAGCTCGCCCTCCTCGCCGGGAAGCCCGGTCTCGGCGTAGCGCGGCGTCTGTCGCGTCGGCGTCGCGAAGCGCTTGTTGCCGCGGCCGCCGAGCCCGCCGCGGGCGACGACGACGCGCGCGCCGGGAGCGGCGAGGTCGGCTACCAGCTGGTCGTCTTCGTCGAAGACCTGCGTCCCGACGGGCACGACCAGCTCGACGGTCTCGCCGTCGGCGCCGTGCTTGCAGCGCACCGGTGCCGCTGCCGGCGCGGCCGGCCTTGAAGCGCCGCTTCGAGCGGAAGTTGGAGAGGTCGCGGAGATCGGGGTCGGCCACGAGGACGACGTCGCCGCCCTTGCCGCCGTCGCCGCCGTCGGGCCCGCCCTTCGGCACGTGCTTCTCGCGGCGGAAGTGAAGGCTGCCGTCGCCGCCGCGCCCCGCCTGCACGTGGATGCGCGCCCGGTCGTGGAACACGCGGCTAGCTCGAGATCGAGATGGTGCGCTTGTCGCCGCTCGTGCTGAACTCGACCTTGCCGGCGCGCGTGGCGAAGATCGTGTGGTCGCGGCCGAGGCCCGTGCCGGGGCCCGGGCGGAACCGCGTCCCGCGCTGGCGGACGAGGATCGAGCCGGCGGTGACTTCCTCGCCGTCGAACCGCTTCACGCCGAGGAACTTCGGCTTGGAGTCGCGGCCGTTCTTCGAGGAGCCAAGACCCTTCTTGTGGGCCATTAGGTGTCCGTCTCCTTCTTCGGCGCCGGCTTGCGTGCCGGCGCTTTCGGCTTCGCGGCCGCGGCCGGCTTGGGCTTCGCAGCTGCCGCGGGCTTCGGCTTGGCGGGCGCCTTCGGCTTCGCTGCTGCGGCCGGCTTGGGCTTCGCTGCGGCGGCGGGCTTGGGCTTCGCGGGCGCCTTCGGCTTCTCGGCTGCCACGGCGGGCGCCTTCGGCTTCGGCGCGGCCTTCGGCCTGGGCACTGCGACCGCCTTCGGCTTCTCCTCGACGACCGCCGCTTCGACGGGCTCGGGCTTGGCCTTCGCGGCTGCGGCCTTGACGGAGATCGACTCGACCTGGATCTTCGAGAGGCGGCTGCGGTAGCCGTTGTGGCGCTTGTAGCCGTTCTTCGGGCGGTACTTGCCGATGCGGATCTTCTCGCCGAGGACGTGCTCGACCACCTTCATGGTGACCGTCGCGCCCTGCGCCTCGAAGTTCGCGTTGCCGTCGCCGCCGAGCATCAGGATCGTGGGATTGAACGTCTTGCCGGGCTCGGTGGGAACCCGGTCCACGAGCAGCCACTCGCCCTCGCGGACGCGGTGCTGCTTTCCTCCCAGTGCGATGATTGCGTAGCTCATAGTCGTAAGCGTGGAAAACGCGGGCGTGGGCCCGCGGCGGAGGCGAAGTGTAGCGATTCGCCCCCTATTCCGTCGAACCAGGCCTCAGCTCATCCCCCCACTCGGACATCGGCACGTAGCCCCACTCGCCGTCGCCCGCCGGCTCGGCGACCGGCTCGGGCTCCGGATCACTTGTGCTCATGAGCACAACGGGTTCGGGCTCAGGCTCGAGCTGGAGCTCGGCCCGGCTCGACGGGCTCGTCGCGCTCGGGCTCGGGCTCCCGGCCGCCGTTCGCCTCGGCCGCGGCGACAGCCGCCGTCGCGGGGCGCTTGCGGCCGCGGCCGCCGCGTGAGCCGCGCCGCGTCTTCTTCTTCGGCGGCGCCGCGGGATCGACTTCGCCGTTGGGCTCGGCCGCCACGACCTCGACGGGCTCGTCGCTCGACAGGCAGCGACTCCGCCTCCTCGAGCTCGGCTGCACCGTTGCTCACAGCGACGGGAGCCTTCTTCGTGCGGCCCCGGCCGCCGCGCGAGCCGCGGCGGGTCTTCTTCTTCGGCGGCGCCGCGGACGCGTCGCCCTCGGCCTCGGGCTCTGCCTCGCCCTGGGGCTCGGCCTCGGCGGCCGGCTCGGCCACCACCTCGGCGGCCTTCGTCGCGCGGCTCCTCGAGCTCGCGCGCGGGCACGTGGATCCGCGGGCCTGCCTGGGCCTCCGGCTCCTCCGCAGCGAGGCGCCTCGGCGCCGTCGGCGGCTGCGGGGGCCGGCCGCTTGCGGCCACGCCCTCCGCGCGTGCCGCGGCGGCTTCGCTTCTTTGCCGCCGTCACCTCGCCGTCGGCGGCGGTCTCGGTCTCGGTCTCCTCGTCCTCGGCCTCACCGGGCTCGAGCTCCTCGAGCTCCTCGAGCTCCTCGGCCCCTCGGAGCCCAGATCGACCAGTTCGCCTTCGACAGCCTTGCGGGCCCGAGGGGCGCGGGTCGGCTTCTCGGCCTCGGCCTCGGCGGTGAGCGGGCCGGGCGGCGGCGCGGGAAGGTCGAGCCGGATCGCATAGGCGGTCTGCTCGAGGGCGCGTGCGATCCGCACCTTCACCTTCTTGCCGACGAGCGTCGCAGCGTCCGCGACGCAGACCTCGTACGCGCCGACCTTGCCGGCAGCGGCGGTCGAGTCGTACCGGTCGATCTCGACGAGCTTCAGCTCGATCTCCGCGCCCTCCTCGAGCGGCGGCTTCGGCTGGAGCTGTGCGATGGAGCCCTCCGCGAGCACGAGGAAGTGGTCGAGGTGGGTGTCCTCCTTCGCCGTGATGAAGAAGCGGCGCTTCGTCGTGGCCTCGATCTCGGCGAGGCGCGTCGCGCCCGGCCCGATCAGGATGCTCGCGACCCTCGCGCTGAGCTCGACCTGGTACGACTGCGTGCGCGAGCCGGCGGCCAGCGCACGAAGCTTCCGCTCGGCGTCGACAGCGGCCGAGGTCTCCGAGAGGATGATCCCGTCGCCGCCGCAGGTCGGGCACTTCTTCGTGAGGATCTCGCGCGGCCCGTCGGTGACGTTCTGCCGCGTCATCTCGACGAGGCCGAGCGGCGAGATCTCGACGACGTAGGTCTTCGTCCGGTCGCGCTCGAGCTCGGCGGAGAGTGCCTGCTCGACCGTAGCGCGGTTCTGCGGGCTCGCCATGTCGATGAAATCGATCACGATGATCCCGCCGATGTCGCGGAGGCGGAGCTGGCGGACGACCTCCTTCACCGCCTCGAGGTTGTTCTTCGTGATCGTGTCCTCGAGCCGGGCGCCGGACGTCTTCGAGCGCGAGCCGACGAACCGGCCGGTGTTCACGTCGACGACGGTGAACGCCTCGGCGTAGTCGAAGATCAGGTAGCCGCCCGAGGGCAGGTCGACGCGGCGGCTCAGCGTGGAGCGGATCTCCGCGTCGACGCCGAACGCCTCCATCAGCGGCGGCTTGTCCTTGTAGCGGATCACGCGCTCGACCATGTGCGGCGACGTCTTCTTCAGGTAGCCGACGATGCGCTTGTAGGCGCGGTCGTCGTCGACCATCGCGCGCTCGAAGTCGCCGGTGAAGAGGTCGCGCACGACGCGCAGCGGCAGCTCGGCCTCCTGGTAGACGAGCTCGGGCGACTTCGCGGTCTTTGCGCGGGCCTGGATCGTCTTCCAGAGCCGCTGCAGGAAGACGAGGTCGCGCTCGATGTCCTCGGCGGACGCGCCCTCGGCGGCGGTGCGGACGATCACGCCGCCCTTCGAGACGTCGAGCTTCTTGATGATCTCCTTGAGCCGGATGCGCTCGTCGTCGGGGAGCCGGCGCGAGACGCCGAGGCCCTCGCCCTGCGGGACGAAGACGACGAAGCGGCCGGGCAGCGAGATCTCGGTGGTGAGCCGGGCGCCCTTCGTCTTCATCGGGTCCTTGACCGCCTGCACGAGCAGCGTCTGCCCGCGCGCGATCAGGTCCTGGATCTTCTTGCCGTGCCGCTTGCCCTCGAGCTCGGGCACGACGATCTCGTCGACGTAGAGGAAGCCGTTCTTCTCGAGGCCGATCTCGACGAACGCGGCCTCCATCCCGGGCAGGACGTTGTCGACGGTGCCGAGGTAGATGTTCCCGGCGATCGAGCGCCGCTCGGGCCGCTCGAGGTAGACCTCGGCGACGCGGTCGTCCTCGAGCACCGCGACGCGCTGTTCGCCGACGTCGACAGAGACGAGGAGCTCGCGCTTGGCCGCGGGGAGCGGGGCGCGCTTGGGCGGCTGGCGGCGACGGGTCGCGGCACGGGCCGAGCCCTGCGACTGGCGGCGCTCGGAGGCCTGCGACTGCGTCCGCCGCTCGGACGACTTCCGCTCGGGCGTCTTCTTCTCGCCGGCGGGCGTCTCGGTCGCAGCGGTCTCGCCGGCGGGCTTCTTGCGCCCGCGGCCGCCGCGGCTACCGCGTCGGCGCTTTGCTGCTGCTGATGCTGTCTGCTCCCCCGCTGCTGTGGCGGGAGGAGCCTGGGTGACCGCCTCTACAGGCGGGGTCGGTGCGGATGGAGCAGGCTCAGAGGGCCGCTCCTGGGTCGTTTTCTTGCTTCGAAACCAAGGCAGGGGCAACGAAAACTCCTTCATGAGCGCGCGCACGGCCGAGACCGGAGTGCTCCGGGCGGCGCGCGCGCTGCTGGTTGTGGGTGAAAGCTATGGGCATAGGCCTCTGCCCAAGGCTAGCAGGAGTGCCGTCCGACGCCGGTCCTACGATCCGACCGACGTCGACTTCTGGGGGTGCGATGCCGACGAAACGCGAAGCGGAAGAGCTGCTCTTGATCGAGGAAGCGGACGCCTGGTTCGAGTACCTCGAGGCGACCCGAGGCCAGACGGCGACCCGGTACGGCGAGGTCGAGCCATGGGCCTGGGCGCGGCTGATGCAGCGCCAGCGGGCGATCAGAGCGCGTCGCGCCAAGCTCCGTCCGGCGGCCGCCTGATGGCGAGCTGGGCGATGCGTCCCGAGCCCGTGCGGGTCGCGAGCGTCGGCAGCCGGATGCTCCGCCGGGCGCGCGTGTTCCGGCGCCGCCGCCGTCGCTACTAGCGCCAGCTTCGGGCGACCGCGAGCGCCGCGACGATCCGCTGTGCCTGCGTATAGCCGCCGAAGTGGAGCGAGACGAACGCGCCGTGACCCTCGACGTTGAAGAGGACGATCACGTGGCCGCCGTTGATTCCTCCGAATGGATACGGCTCCGACCTGAGGACCAGAGCCGGCTGTCCGTTCACCGACGCGTGACCGACGACCGTCGGCGGCTTCTGCGACACGAATCCGTCGGACGTCTTTCGAAGCCGCGGCAGGTCGACGAGCGGGAGCGGCGCGGGCTCTCCCGGCCGCGGCCAGGTCTGGCCGACGTCGCCGACGAGCGAGAACGGTGGCTTCTGGCCGCCGACGATCACGTGGCCGCCGTCGGGCGGGCCGAAAGCGGGATCGTCGAACGAGGCAAACCACTGGCTCGGCCCGCGCACGACCGCCGCGTCGAGCACCGTGGCGGAGCCGTGACGCAACGGCCAGCGGGTCGGGCAGCTCGTGCGATAGCTGGAGTAGTCGGCCCGCTGAGCGCACTCGTGGCGGACGGCGGCGGGCGCTGGGCCGAGTGGAATCGCCGCCGCGACGAGCAGCAGCGCGACGATCATCCCGAAGCTCGCGCGCCGTAGACGCGCACGGCGGCCTCGCCGAGCGCGCGCGTGCCGCTGTAGGCGACGCCGCCCTTCACCGCCCACCCGATCCCGGGCACCAGGCCGGCGAAGGTGCGGGCGACGGTGCGGAAGCCGAGCGCGGCGCCGACGATGCCGAGCGCCTCGGGAACGCGGGCCGGCCCGACCTCCTGACCGTGCGCCGCCGCGATCCGAAGCACGAGCCGAAGCTGGTTGAGCGTCAGCACCGGCAGGTCGACGCCCGGCACGAAGACGGCGGCGCCGATCACCCCGTTCTGGCGCGACACGGTGCGGACGAGCGATGCGCAGACCGCCGGGCGGAGCGCGGGCAGCCGCGCCGCGAGAGCGATGCCGCCGGCCGCGTGCCGGACGAGCACGTCTGCCAGCTCGTCGATCGGGAACCCCTGTGCCGGGCGCGACGACGACGATGTCCTGGGCGAGGACGTGCGGAACGTACGAGCGGTCGCGCGCGAGGACGACGATCGGGACGCCTGCCTTCTTCGCGGCCTCCAGCGCCCGCTCGTCGTCCTGAGTGACCGCGCCGCCGAGCACGTGCACGTAGGCCGCTGCTCCCTCGGGCCCCCCGAGGGTCACCGCCGTCTCGTCACCGCCCGCCACGAGCTCCTTCCGGAGCTGCGCCGCGAGCGCGCCGCCGACCGCGAGCGGCCGCCGGTCCTTGTTCACCTTCGCGACCGCGCCGAACTCCCGCGCCACCGCCCGCGGATTGAGCGGCAACTGCTTCAGACTCGTCATCGCCGCACGCCCCTGCCCCGCGCGTAGATCGCGAGCAGGATGCCGATCGAGGCGAGGTTGGCGATCATCGACGAGCCGCCGACGCTCACGAACGGCAGCGGGATCCCGGTGATCGGCGCGATCCCCATCGTCATCCCGACGTTGACGAACACCTCGAACAGCATCATCGCCACGATCGCGCCGGCGACGATCGCGGAGAACGCGTCACGCGCGAGCGTCACGATCCGCAGCCCTCGCCACACGACGAGCAGGTAGAGGAGCAGGAGCACCGAGGCGCCGAGGAAGCCGCGCTGCTCGGCGAGCGAGGCGAACGCGAAGTCGGTCGCGTGCTCGGGCAGGTAGTCGAGGTTCGTCTGCGTCGCGCCCGCGACGCCGCGGCCCTTCACGCCGCCGGCGCCGACGGCGGTGATCGACTGGTTCACGTTGTAGGTCGAGCCGGACGGGTCCTTCGACGGGTTCGTGAACCCGATCAGGCGGTCGAGCTGGTACGGCTTGAGCACGTGGATCCCCGCGGACGGCAGGAACCAGAGGATCGAGAGGGCGCCGATCAGGACGACCGCTCCGATCGCGGCCAGCTGGATCCAGCGCGTGCCGCCGATGAACAGCACCGCGAGCAGCGCCACTCCGTAGACGAGCGCAGTGCCGAAGTCCGGCTGCAGGAAGACGAGGCCGATCGGGACGAGCGCGAGCCCGATCGCAGAGAGGGTCACACGCGGGTCGCCCGCCGCCACGCGCCGGTAGCGATCCGCGAGAAAGGCGGCGAGGAAGAGGACGAGGAGCAGCTTCCCGAACTCCGACGGCTGGAACCGGAACGGGCCGAGGTCGAGCCAGCGGCGGGAGCCGCGCGTGACCGGCCCCGCGAGGAAGACGAACGCGACGAGCCCGACCGTGACCGCGTAGAGCAGGCGCGAGTAGCGGTGGTAGACGGCCGGGTTGATCAGCGCCGCCGCGATCAGCGCCGCCACGCCGACCGCGACGAAGCTCACCTGGCGCACGACGTAGTAGCTCGGGTTCCCGGTCACGTCGTGCTGCGTGATCCCGGCGATCGCCCAGAGGCCGTACGCGACGATCGCGGCGACGGCCGTGAGGAGCACCCAGTCGACGCGCCGGACGAGCGAGGAGGCCTCGACCTCGACGCGGCGGGCGCGGCGGCGGGCGCGGCTCTGGGTGCTTGTGTAGTCGACGGCCATCAGCGGCTCCCCCCATGGCATTGCCACGTTCCTGGCGCGCGACCACCAAGCCGGGGGAGGACGCAGGGGGCGCTCATGGCAGCGCCATGGGCGCCCCCGAGGACGCCGCCCGGCGCCGCGTGATCGCGCGCCAGGGACCTGGAGGATGTTGTGGGGGGAGCCGCCATGACTAGTCGCTCTTGATCACTCCGACCTTGGCGGTCTTGACGCCGAAGTACTGCTCGAACACCTTCAGCGCCGCCGGGGCCGCGGCGGTGCCGCCGTGGCCGCCGTTCTCGATCAGCGCGCACACGACGAGCGGCGCCTTGCCGCGCACGGTCTGGCCGTCCGCGGAGCCGTAGCCGCACCACCACGACTGGTTCTGCAGGCCCGTGTAGGAGCCGATGTGGACGATCTTCTCCGCCGTCCCCGTCTTGCCCGCGATGCGAACGGGGAAGCTGCCGAAGATCGCGGCGGAGGTGCCGATGCTCGCGTGCGTCGCCTCGAAGAGCCCGTCGCGCACGACCGCGAGCGCCGCCGGATCGACGCCGCTCGGCTGGGTCACGCCGGTGTAGGAGCGGAGCACCCGGCCGGGGCCGGCGCTCGAGCCGCCCTGCTCGACGTCCATCAGCACGTGCGGGGTGACGAGCCGGCCGCCGTTCGCGATCAGGGAGTAGAAGCGCGCCATCTGCAGCGGCGTCACGAGCAGATCCTTCTGGCCGATCGCGAGCTGGATCGAGTCGCCCGGCTTCCAGAGCCGGTCGATCTGCCAGCAGCACGGGTCGGTCTTGCGCGTGAACGTCTGCTGGCGCCACTCGGGCGTCGGCAGCAGCCCGGCCGTCTCGGGGCCGACGTCGACGCCCGTCGTCTGGCCGAAGCCGAAGCGCTCTGCCCAGAGCTGGAGCGGGTGGCCGCGCTCGGGCGGCAGGCTGTAGAAGTCCTCGCCGAGCCGGTAGAAGTAGGTGTCGCACGAGGCGGCGAGCGCGGTCGGGAGCGTCATCAGCGAGTTCGCGTACGGATCCCAGTTGTGGAAGACCTGGCCGTGCGACTTGTAGGTGGCGGTGCACGGCAGCGACGAATAGGGCGAGAGAATGTGCTCCTGCATCGCGGCGAGTGCGGTCACGGGCTTGAAGACGGAGCCCGGCGGATAGCCGCCCGCGACGGCCCTGTTCAGCGACGGGAAGTTCTTCGCCTCCGCCGTCTTCGCGGTCAGGCCGGCGTTGTCGAGCGCCTTCACGCCGACCCGGCCGACGAAGACGCTCGGGTTGTACGTCGGGTACGACGCCATCGCGAGGATCGAGCCGTCGCGCGGGTCCATCGCGACGATCGCGCCGCCGTCGGCCGCCCACTGGCCGGAGACCTTGATCCCGTACAGGATCGCCTGCTCGGCGGCCGACTGCAGCTTCGCGTCGAGGGTGAGCCGGAGCACGTTGCCGGGCCGGGGCGGCTGGGTGAGCGTGAGGTCGCTGCGCGGACGGCCGAGCGAGTCGACCCGGAGCTTCGCCTGCCCTGCGACTCCGCGCAGGAGCGCGTCGTAACTCGCCTCGACCCCCGCCTGGCCGATCGTGTCCCCCGCCTGGTAGCCGAGCTTCGCGTCCCCCTTCAGCTGCGGCGCCGAGATCTCGCCCGTGTAGCCGAGGAGCTGCGCCGCCAGCGAGCCGTAGGGGTACTCGCGCAGGTAGGTCTGGGAGATCTGCACTCCGGGGAAGTCGTCCTGGTGCTCGTAGAGGTAGGCGACCTCGTTCTCGGTCACGCCCTGCTTGACGATCACCGGCGTGAGCGGGTCGCTGCCACGAGCGTCGATCTCGGAGGCGACCTGCGCGAGCGGGAACGACACGACCCGCTCGAGCTTGTGGAGGAGGCGGTAGCGCCCCTGCTTCGGGAGGTCGGCCGGCCAGATCTGGATCTCCGTCCCGGCCTTGTTCGTGACGAGCGTCCGCCCGAAGCGGTCGAGGATGGGGCCGCGCGGCGCCTGCACGCGCACGGTGCGGAGCTGGTTGTTCTGTGCTGTGCGCAGGTACTGCGAGCCGGAGAGCACCTGGAGCGCCCAGAGCCGCAGGAAGAGGATCGCGAAGATGCCGAGTGCGAGCATCCCGAGGATCGCGACCCGCAGCGCGAGCTTCGGCGTGACGCGGAACGGCTCGTCGACGTTCGGGCTCGGTGGCAGGAAGCGGCCGGGGGTGACGCTAGCCAAGGAGCGACACCTCACCCGAGCGCTCGGCGCTCCAGTCGCGCGGCGGCAGGAGCCGGCGGGTGACCGCGTAGACCGGCGCCGTGAGCAGGAGGTTGAAGATCAGCCCGGGCACGAGCGCGTCGACGAGCACGACCCGCGCCGAGACTGGGTCGCCGACCATGAAGTGGAGCGCGAGCGCACCCAGGGCGTAGAGGACGGTCACGACCGCGACCGAGACGTATGGCGCATGGGCGCGGTCGCGTCCGGTGGTCTCGCCGTAGCGACCGATCCAGTAGGCGGCGACGGTGAGCAGGAGCGAGGTCAGGCCGAGAGTCCCGAGGGTCGCGGTGTCGAGCACGAGCCCGGCGAAGAAGCCGCAGAGCGCGCCGAAGAGGGCGCCGCGGAGGAGCGCGATCGAGAGCAGCGTCACGAGCAGGAGGTTCGGCGAGGCGCCGAAGACCGAGATCGACTGCATGATCGAGACCTGCACGATCGCAGCCACGAACAGGAGCACACCCGCCTTGACCGCGTCGATCGTCACGGCAGGTGCGGGACCGGCTTGCGGCTTGCGAGGACGGTGACCGCGTCGAGCCCGCCGAGATCGACGAACGGCTGCACCTGGATCTGCTTGTAGAGGTCGGTGTCGCTCTGGCCGACGCTCGTCACGCGGCCGATCGCGATCCCGACCGGGTAGGAGGACGGCAGCCGGCTGCCGAGCTGCGAGCCCGCGGTCACGACGGTGTCGCCGACCTGCACGACCTGGTCCTTCGGCACGCGGTCGAGGATCAGCGAGCCGGTGCCCTGGCCGTGGCGCAGGATCCCGAACGCGCCGCTGCCGAGATCCTTCGCCGCGACCGCGAACGAGGCGTCGGTGAGCAGCGTCACGAGCGAGGCGCGGGATGCTCTGAGCGTGACCTGGCCGACGAGGCCGTCGTTCGTGACGACGGGCGCGCTCGCGGGCACGCCGTTCGCCGAGCCGGCCGAGATCACGATCTGCTGCTCGAACTCGCTCGGCGGCTGCGCGATCACGCGCGCGTTCACCGGGTAGTAGTCGACGGGGAAGCGCGGGCTGTCGACGTATCGCAGCGCTGCGCGCAGGTGCGCGTTCTCCTGCAGCGCCGTCTGGTTCTGGATCACCTGCTGGCGGAGCTGGTCGACCTCCGCTCGGAGCTTCCCGTTCTCGGACTTGGCGTCGACGAGGCCCTTGCCGTAGCTGTAGGCGTCCCGGAACGGCCTCGCGACGCGCTCGGCGCCGACCTCGAACGGGCGCAGCACCGTCGCGCCGGCGCTCTGCGCGCCGTGGAGCACGCCGCCCTGCGCCTCGCGGAAGTAGACGGTGATCAGCGTGAGCGAGGCGAGCACGAGCACCCCGACGACGAGCCGCCGCTTCAGCGGTCCGTTCCCGCGGGAGGATGAGTTCTGGGCGGTGGGGCGCTGAGCGGGCGATCCCAGCACCGCCACGCGTGCTGAGCGATTGCGAGGCACGGACGCCCAAGGGTACCGCGAGACCCGGCGGGGTGTCGCTTAGTACCGGTGGCGGCCGTTGCGGGAGCGGGCCTTGTTCGAGCGGTGGATCGCCTCGAACTCCTCCAGGCTGCGGCCCGAGCCGACCGCGACGCAGGTCAGCGGCGACTCGGCGAGGTGGACAGGCATCTGCGTCTCGTGGCGGAGGCGCTCGTCGAGCCCGGTGCAGCAGCGCGCCGCCGCCGGCGAGGACGATGCCTCGGTCCATGATGTCGGCGGCGAGCTCGGGCGGCGTCTTGTCGAGCGTCGACTTGATCGCGTCGATGATCTGGATCACCGGGTCGTCGAGCGCGCGGCGGACCTCCTCCGAGGAGAGGATCACCGTCTTCGGAAGGCCGGTGAGCATGTCGCGGCCTCTGACCTCGGCCTGCACCTCCTCGCGCATGTCGAACGCGGAGCCGACCTCGAGCTTGATCTCCTCGGCCGTCTGCTGGCCGACGAGGAGCTTGTACTCGCGCTTGATGTGGTTGACGATCGCCTCGTCCATCTCGTCGCCGCCGACGCGCAGGGACTGGCTGACGACGATGCCGCCGAGGCTGATCACGGCGACCTCGGTGGTGCCGCCGCCGATGTCCACGATCATGTTGCCGGTCGGCTCGGCGACGGGAAGGCCGGCGCCGATCGCGGCGGCCATCGGCTCCTCGATCAGGTAGGCCTGACGCGCGCCGGCGGAGAGCGTCGCCTCCTCGACGGCGCGCTTCTCGACGCCGGTGACGCCGCTCGGAACGCAGACGACGACGCGCGGGTGCGCGAAGCGGTGCTGGTGGACCTTCTGGATGAAGTGGCGGAGCATCTGCTCGGTGACGTCGAAGTCGGCGATCACGCCGTCCTTGAGCGGGCGGATCGCGGAGATCGTCCCGGGCGTGCGGCCGAGCATCCGCTTGGCCTCGACGCCGACGGCGTGCACCTCGCCGGTGCGCTGGTCGATCGCGACGACGGAGGGCTCGGAGAGCACGATCCCGCGCCCGCGGACGTAGACGAGCGTGTTGGCGGTGCCGAGGTCGACGGCCATGTCGCGCCCGCCGAAGCCGGTCATGGAGGTGAAAAGGCCCATGGCGCCGACCGAGTGTAGCTTCGAATGGGGGTCAGGCACTGGGACGTGTCCTGAATGGCGGAGCGGAGTGTGTCGAATCAGGAACACCGTGTTGCCGAGCGCCAACGCCCGTCTACGCTGACCCAGTGGCGAGACCTCACCGCATCGCTCCACCCGGCGGCATCTTCCACATCACTGCGCGCGGGAACCGCCGGCAGGAGATCTTCGTCGACGACCGAGATCGACGGCGGTTCCTCGACCTGCTCGGAACGGCCGCGTCTCGGCACGCCTGGCGTTGCCACTCCTACTGCCTGATGCCGAACCACTTCCACCTGATGATCGAGACGCCGGCGGGTGACATCTCGGCGGGAATGCACCTGCTCAACGGTGGTTATGCGCAGTGGTTCAATCGCAGGCACCACTTCGACGGACACCTCTTCCAGAGCCGATTCCACTCGGTGCCGCTCGAGACCAACTGGCACCTTCTGGAGCTCTCGCGCTACATCGTGCTGAACCCGGTCCGCGCCCAACTCTGCCGCGATCCGGGAGACTGGAGGTGGAGCAACTATCGGGCGTGCATGGCGCTCGTGCGGAGCCCCGAGTTCCTGACGGTCGACTGGCTGCTCGCCCAGTTCGGCACCGACCCGCAGAGCGCACGAGCCGCGTTCCGGCGCTTCGTCGGCGAAGCGCTCTCTGCCTGACCAAATCGAACATGTCCGGGTGCCTGACCCCAGGGTGGCGTCAGCGTGGCGATTTCGGCTAGCCGAAGGCGAACTCGCCCGGGAAACGCTCTGCCAGGACGCGCACCAGCACGGCTCCCGGGAGGCCGACCACGTTCAGGTAGTCCCCTTCGATCCCGGCCACCACGCTCGCGCCGAGGCCTTGGATGGCATAGCCGCCCGCCCGGCCTTCCCACTCTCCGGAGCCGACGTACTCCTCGACCTCTCGCTGCGTCAGGGCTCGGAAGGTCACCCGCGTCACGGCGCGCTCGACCTGCTCCCACCCGGCCGCGAGGAGACAGAGGCCGGAGACGACCTCGTGCGTCCGGCCGGCGAGCGCCTCGAGCATCCGCACCGCCGCCTCCGCATTCGCGGGCTTGCCGAAGACACGGCCGTCACAGACCACCGTCGTGTCGACGCCCAGCACCGGCCGTCCGTCCGCCTCGTCCGCAACCGAGCGCGCCTTGCCGACCGCATGGGCGACCGGGTCGTCGCCGATCTCCTCGTATCGAGGCGCGACGACGTCGAACGGGATCCGCAGCTGCTCGAGGATCGCTCGCCGCTGCGGCGAGGTGGAAGCGAGCAGGAGCCTCATCCGGTCTTGCGCGCCCGCCAGATCTCCTCGGCCGGCCAGCGCCGGCCCCACTCGGGCGTCGGCATCCCCGGGTGCCGGGTCGGCTGCGCGTCCTCCGGCGCCTGGATCTCGATCAGGTCCTCGATCTCGAATCCGTTCGCGCGCAGGAGCCGGATCAGCTCGCCGTGGCCGAGGTGGAACTCGATCGCCGTCGTCGTACTCCGGCCACTCGAAGCGGAACATGCCGAAGTAGTCGCGCAGGAGCTCGCGGCCAGGCGGGGATTCGTCGTACGCCGCGCAGAGCATCGAGAGCGTGCTGTTGACGAGGAAGACGAGCTCGCCGCCCGGCCGCAGCAGCCGCGCTGCCTCGGGGATCCAGCGATACGGGTCGCACCAGATCGAGGCGCCGTACTCCGAGACCGCGAGGTCGAAGCTCGCGTCCGGGAGCGGCACGTCCTCGGCGCTCGCCTCGAGCAGCGGGAACTCGAGCCCGAACTGAGCCTGCATCGCGCGGGCGGTCTCGAGCTGGGCGGGCGTGACGTCGACGCCGACGACCCGTGCGCCGAGCCGCGTGAGCCCGGCGGACTGGTAGGCCGTGCCGCAGCCGAGCTCGATCACGTCCTTGCCGGCGACGTCGGGGAGAGCATGAAGCTCTGACTCGGGCACGCCCCAGACGCCCCAAGTGATCTGCTCGCGGGCCCAGCCGCGCGGCGCCGCCTCCGCGTACCCGGCCGCGAACTCCGTCCAGGCCCGGCGGTTTCGGCTCGCGTGCTCGGGCAGCCTCACGGCCTCCGCACCTTCCAGATCTGCTCGAGCGGCCACCGGCGCGCCCAGGCGAGGTCGTACCCGTACGTCGTCGTCGCATCCTCGGGCGGCCGCGGCTCGATCAGGTCCTCGACCGCGAGGCCGTTGCGCCGGAAGAGGCGGATCCACTCGCCGTCCGGTAGCTGGAAGGTGACCGAGCCGTCGGCGTCGTCGTGACGGTGCAGGCCGAAGTAGTCGGCCCGGAGCGCGGGGACGACCCCGTCGACCTCGTCGTCCCAGCAGATCCAGGCGAACGAGCTCGTGATGCTGAACGCGAACAGTCCGCCGGCGCGGAGCACCCGCGCGACCTCGGGCACGACGAGGTACGGGTCCGCGAAGGTCAGAGCGCCGTGGTCGCAGAAGACGAGGTCGAAGCTCTCGTCCGCAAACGGCAGCGCCTCGGCCGCCCCGTGCACGAGCGGAAACTCGGCGCCCGCCGCCGCGTGCGTGCTCGAGCTGCCGCTCGGAGTTGTCGAGGCCGACACAGCGCGCGCCCTGCGCGGCGAGCAGGATCGACCACTGCGCCGCGCCGCAGCCGAGCTCGAGCACGTCCTTCCCGGCCACGTCGCCGAGCACCTGCAGCTCGCTCTCCGGCAGCTGCCAGATCCCCCAGCGCGGCTCGGGCCGGCCGATGTGCTCGCGGTGCGCGTCCTGGTAGTCGTCCGCCCGCTGATCCCAGAACGCGCGGTTCCGCTCTGCGTCAGACGAGCTCATCGTCCGCGAACCAGAGCGCGATCTCGCGGGCGGCCGACTCGGGCGAGTCGGAGCCGTGGACGAGGTTGTCCGGCATCGCGAGCGCGAGGTCGCCGCGGATCGTGCCCGGGACCGGCCTGCGCGGGATTCGTCGCGCCCATCGTCGTGCGAACGGTCGCGATCGCGCCCTCGCCCTCGACCACGAGCGCGAGCGTCGGCGCCGAGGTGATGAACGCGATCAGCTCGCCGAAGAACGGCTTGTCGGCGTGCTCGGCGTAGTGCTGCTCGGCGAGCGCGCTGATCGACAAGCAGCGAGCTTGGCGCCGCGCAGCACGAGCCCGCGGCGCTCCAGCCGCGACACGATCTCGCCCGCGAGGCCGCGCGCGACCGCGTCGGGCTTTGCGAGGACGAGTGTTCGCTCCACGGCCATCGCCGCGGAAGTCTATTCAGTGCCGCGCTGTGCGCGCCGTGGAGCGCGTAACGCCGTCGGCCCGGACTCGAACGAGGGCAGCGGCGGCGGCGCCGCGACGGGCGTCTCGCAGTACGGGCAGATCTGCCAGAGCGCCTCGAGCGGCGCCTTGCAGGAGACGCACGACTGCTTCAGCTTCGTGGTGCAGACCGGGCACACGAGGTAGGTCGCGTCGACCTCCGCGCGGCAGACCGGGCAGAAGAGATCGCGCCGCGCGAGCCGCTGCTCCATCGCCTTGATCTCGAGCTGGCGCTCGCGCACGTCCTCGAGGTACTCCGGCGGCCGGAACAGCATGTAGATGAAGGCGCCGAAGAACGGCGGCACGAGCCCGAGGATCACGGCCATCCCGACGAGCCACGGATCCTCGATCCGGCGGCGCGCGTCCTTGTAGACCCAGTAGCCGACCGCGATCCAGAACACGAAGAGGAAGAAGAGCGCGAGGTTGCGGACGACGAGCCACGTCCCCGAGTTGAAGAAGCGTGGATCCCTCCGAAGGTGCTAGCGACCATCCGTCCTCCAGCTCACAGAAGCAGTTTGCCGATCACGTAGCCGACTGCAAAGGCGAGTCCCACGAACACCGCCAGGAAGAAGGCGGCGAACGCGAACACGCTCAGCTTGTCGCCGAACTGAGCCATGGTAGGCCGCCGGGCCGGACGGCGGCGAGATCCGCGAGGAGGTAGAGCGAGCCGGTGACGAGCACGGGCTCGCCGAGCTCGTGTGCACGCGCGAGCGCCTCGACCGGGTCGGGCACGCACTCGACCACGGCGAAGTGGCGCGAGGCGGCGTCTGCGAGCACGTCGGCAGGCAGCGCGCGAGGGCTCGACGAGCGCGTCGCGATGAGGCGGGTGGAGCGGGAGGCGAGAGCCGCGAGCATCGCATCGACGTCCTTATCGGCAAGGATCGAGCAGACAATGACAGCGACGCTCGATCCGCTCGACGAGCCAGTCGACGCCCGCGGGATTGTGGGCGCCGTCGCGGATCTCGCCGTCCAGCCGCTCGAGCCGGCCGGGCAGCGCAGCCGGCGACGAGCTCGACCGCGCGGCCGAGAAACGCCTCGGCCGCCTCCGCGCGCGCCGCCGGTCGACGACCGACGTTGTCCGGGACGAGGTAGGCCCACTCCGGCTCGCCGAGGACGACGGTCGCGCCCGGGCCTGACGACGGCGAGCTTCTCGCGCGCGATCGCCTCGCGCGTCTCGCCGAGCACGTCGGTGTGCTCGAGCGAGACGTTCGTGAGCACGACGACGCGCGCGTCGAGCACGTTCGTCGCGTCGAGCCGGCCGCCGAGCCCGGCCTCGACGACGGCGACGTCGACCTCCGCGTCGGCGAACGCCTGCAGCGCCGCGGCGGTCAGCGCCTCGAACTGGGTCGCGCCCAGACGCTTCGCAGACCTGCGCGGACGCGCGCGACCGCCGCCTCGAAGTCGGCCTCCTCGCCGTCGATGTGGATCCGCTCGCCCCAGCCCGAGACGTGCGGCGAGGTGAACGAGCCGACGCGCAGCCCTTGCGCGCCGAGCGTCGCGTCGACGGTGCGGGTCAGCGTCGACTTGCCGTTCGTGCCGACGACGTGGATCGCCGGGTAGCGCCGCTGCGGCTCGCCGAGTTCGGCGAGCACGGCCTGGATCCGCTCGAGCCCGAAGCCGTCGGTCGGGCCACGGGCTGAGCCCGGCGACCCAGTCAGTCGCCGAGGGCATCGAGCTCCCGCCGGTAGCGGGCGAGCTTCTCGCGCTCGGCGTCGACCACGTCGGGCGGCGCGTTGTCGACGAAGCGCTCGTTCGCCGAGCATCCCCTCCGAGCGGGCGATCTCCTTGCGCAGCCGGTCGCGCTCGGCCTCGACGTCGCCGTTCGCCTTGACCCGCTCGGGCTTGACGACCGCGTCGAAGATCCGCCGCTGCTCGTCGTCGAGCCTGCGCCAGCACACCGGCCCGCCGGAAGGCCTCGGCCGCGTTCTGGATCGGCTCGAACCGCGCCCGGGTCTCGCGCGAAGCGCCCGTCGAGCTCGGGCCAGGGCGCGACGATCAGCCGCGACTCGCGCGCCGGCAGATTGCGTCCAGATCTCCTCGGTCACGTGCGGCATCACCGGATGCAGGAGCTTGAGCAGCCGCTCCAACACCGCGAGCGCCGTCGCGCTCGCGTCCGCGTCGCCTCGTCGTAGAGCCGCGGCTTGATCGCCTCCGCGTACCAGTCGCAGAAGTCGTCGAAGGTCAGGTGGTAGAGCGCGTCGACGGCGTGCGAGAAGTCGAACGCGCCGAAGTACTCCTCCACCTGCGACTGGGTCGCGTCGAGGCGGGCGAGGATCCACTCGCTCCTCGAGCTGCGACGGCCGGAAGCTCCGGCCGCGCGTCGCCCGCGTTCTCGAGGATCAGCCGCGACACGTTCCACAGCTTGTTGGCGAGCTTGCGGCCCTCCTCGATCGCGCCCCAGCTGAAGCGCACGTCCTGGGTCGACGAGATCTTGAGCAGGCCGTAGCGGGTCGCGTCGGCGCCGTGGCGGTCGATCGCGTCGAGCGGGTCGACGCCGTTGCCGAGGCTCTTCGACATCCGCCGCCCGTCGGGCGCGAGCACGGTCGAGTGGATGATCACGTCGCTGAACGGGATCTCGCCCATCAGCTCGAGCCCGGCCATGATCATCCGGTTCTCCCAGAGGCGGATGATCTCGCGCGCGGTCGAGTTGACGTTGCCCGGGTAGAACGACGCGAGCGTCGGCGTCTCGTCGGGCCAGCCGAGCGTCGCGAACGGCCAGAGCGCCGACGAGAACCACGTGTCGAGCACGTCGGCGTCGCGGGTCGAGCTCCGTCGAGCCGCACTCGGCGCAGGCCTCGGGCGGCGGCCACGCGACGGTGACGTGCCCCGACGGGCAGTACCAGACCGGGAGCTGGTGGCCCCACCAGAGCTGGCGCGAGAGGCACCAGTCGGGGATCGTCTCGAGCGACTCGATCGCGAAGCGGTGCTGCGACTCGGGGTGGTAGCGGACGCGCGCGCTCCTGCAGCGCCTCGATCGCCGGCGCCGCGAGCCCGCCATCTCGCACCACCACTGCAGCGAGATGAGCGGCTCGATGCGGTTGTGCGTGCGCTCGCAGGTGCCGACCGAGTGGCGGTAGTGCTCGCGCTTCTCGAGCTGGTCGTGCTCCTTGAGCCAGGCGAGGATCTCCTTCTCGGCCTCCTCCTGGGTGCCGCGGCCGTCGGCTCATCAGCGCCGTCGAGGCCGATCACCGTCAGCTCGGGCAGGCCGTGGTCGCGGCCGATCTCGAAGTCGGTGGGATCGTGGCCCGGCGTGATCTTGAGCGCGCCCGTGCCGAAGCCCGGCTCGACGCGCGCGTCGGCGATCACCGGAACGCGCCGCTCGACCACGGGCACGATCACCTCGCGCCCGATCGCGTCGCGGTAGCGCTCGTCGTCCGGGATGCACGGCGACGGCGACGTCGGCGAGGATCGTCGGCACGCGCACGGTCGCGATCGTGATGAAGCCGTCGCCGTCGGCGAACGGGTAGCGGACGTAGGTGAGCGTGTCGTCCATGTCGACGTGCTCGACCTCGAGGTCGGAGATCGCGGTCGCGCAGACCGGGCACCAGTTGATGATCCGGTTCGCCCGGTAGATCCAGCCGCGCTCGTACAGGTGGACGAAGAAGCGCATCACGGCGCGGATGTAGTCGTCGTCCATCGTGAACCGCTCGCGCGAGTAGTCGAGCGAGGCGCCGAGGCGGCGGAACTGGCCCATGATCACGCCGCCGTACTCGTGCAGCCACTCCCAGACCTTCTCGACGAACGCCTCGCGGCCGAGCTCCTGCCGCGTCGTCCCCTGCTTCGCGAGCTCCCGCTCGACCACGGCCTGCGTCGCGATCCCCGCGTGGTCGTAGCCCGGCTGCCAGAGCGCGTTGAAGCCGCGCATCCGGTGCCAGCGGATCAGCGCGTCCTGGATCGAGCCGTTGAGCGCGTGGCCCATGTGCAGCGCGCCGGTCACGTTCGGCGGCGGCACGGCGATCACATACGACTCGCGCGACGGGTCCGGCTCGGCGTGGTAGAGCCCTTCGTCCTCCCAGGTCTGCTGCCAGCGCGCCTCGACGCCCTCGGGCTTGTAGAGCGGTTCCATGGAGAGAATCGTAGTGCGGCTAGGCGAGGAACCGCAGCACGAGCTCGGCCACGCAGACCGGCTTGTCTGCGCCCTCGCGCTCGACCGTCGCCGCGATCGTCGCCTGCGTCCCGCCGGCTGACCGGCTCGACGCTCTCGACCCGGAAGCGCGCGCGGATCCGGCTCCCGCTCGGCACCGGTGCGGGGAAGCGCACGCGGTTGAGCCCGTAGTTGATCGTCGTCCCGTCGTGCGGCTCGGCGACCTCGGCCCAGAGCGGCACGATCAGCGAGAGCGTGAGCAGGCCGTGCGCGACCGTCGTCCCGAACGGCCCGGTCGCCGCGAACTCCGGGATCGACGTGGATCGCCTGCCGGTCGTCGGTCGCCTCGGCGAACGCGCCGATCCGCTCCTGCGTGAGCTCGAGCCAGCCGCTCGGGCCGAGCTCCTGGCCGGGCTCGAGGGTCAGGCCGACTCTTCGGCGAGCTCTTCGGGCTCGTCGAGTGGCCGGCCCGGCGCTCGTGACGAGCGTCGGCTTGAGCCCCTTCACGATCGTCTCCTTCGTGATCACGCACTTGGAGACGTCCTTGCGCGACGGCAGCTCGAACATCACGTCGAGGAGCGCCGTCTCGATGATCGAGCGCAGGCCGCGGGCGCCCGGTCTCGCGCTCGAGCGCCTTCTGGGCGATCTCCCACAGCGCGTCCTCGGTGAAGACGAGCTCGATGTCGTCGTAGCCGAAGAAGCGCTGGTACTGCCGGACGAGCGCGTTCTTCGGCTCGGTGAGGATCTGGACGAGATCCTCCTGCGCAGCTGGTGCACGGCCGAGACGACCGGCAGGCGGCCGATGAACTCGGGGATCAGCCCGAAGGAGAGCAGGTCCTCGGGCATCACCTCGGCGAGCAGCTCGGAGGCCTCGACCGAGTTCTTCGAGCGGACGTCGGCGCCGAAGCCGACCGCGTTCTGGCCGATCCGCTTGCCGATGATCTTCTCGAGGCCGGCGAACGCGCCGCCGCAGATGAAGAGGATGTTCGTGGTGTCGATCGAGAGGAACTCCTGGTGCGGGTGCTTGCGCCCGCCCTGCGGCGGCACCGAGGCGACCGTCCCCTCGAGGATCTTCAGGAGCGCCTGCTGGACGCCCTCGCCCGACACGTCGCGCGTGATCGACGGGTTGTCCGCCTTGCGCGCGATCTTGTCGACCTCGTCGATGTAGATGATCCCGGTCTCGGCCTTCTTGATGTCGAAGTCGGCGGCCTGGATCAGCTTCAGCAGGATGTTCTCGACGTCCTCGCCGACGTAGCCGGCCTCGGTGAGCGCGGTCGCGTCGGCGATCGCGAACGGGACGTTGAGGATCCGCGCGAGCGTCTGGGCGAGCAGCGTCTTGCCGCAGCCCGTCGGGCCGAGCAGGAGGATGTTCGACTTCTGCAGCTCGACGTCGCCCTCCTCGGTGCCCATCTGGACGCGCTTGTAGTGGTTGTAGACGGCGACGGCGAGGGTGCGCTTCGCCTCTTCCTGGCAGACGACGTAGTCGTTGAGGACGGCGTAGATCTCCTTCGGCCGCGGCAGGTTGTCGAGGTCGAGCTGCGCCGGGGTCGTGAGCTCCTCGTCGATGATCTCGTTGCAGAGATCGATGCACTCGTCGCAGATGTAGACGCCGGGGCCGGCGATCAGCTTCTTCACCTGCCGCTGGCTCTTGCCGCAGAAGCTGCAGAGCAGCTGCTCGTTTCCGTCGCTCGCTCGGGCCATCGTCTCGCTACTCCTTGTACTCGCGCCTGCCGCAGCTAGTCCAGCTAGCGGTGCGCGATCACGTTGTCGATGATGCCGTACTCCTTCGCTTCCTCGGACGTCATGAAGTAGTCGCGCTCCATGTCCTTCGAGACCTTCTCGAGCGTCCTTGCCGGTGTGCATCGGCCAGGATCTCCTCCAGGCGGCGCTTCAGCGCGATCGTCTCGCGCGCCTGGATCTCGATGTCGGTCGCCTGCCCCTGGAAGCCGCCGCACACCTGGTGGATCAGGATCTTGGCGTTCGGCAGCGCCATCCGCTTCCCTTTCGCGCCGCCGGCGAGAAGCACCGCGCCCATCGACATCGCGATGCCGACGCAGATCGTCTGCACGTCGGGCTTGATGAACTGCATCGTGTCGTAGATCGCGAGGCCGGAGTACACCTGAGCCGCCCGGCGAGTTGATGTAGATCGAGATGTCCTTGTCCGGATCCTCGGACTCGAGGTGGAGCAGCTGCGCGACGATCAGGTTCGCGATCTGGTCGTCGATCGGCGTGCCGAGGAAGATGATCCGCTCGTTGAGCAGACGGGAGTAGATGTCGAACGCGCGCTCGCCGCGCGAGGTCTGCTCGATCACCATCGGAATCAACGGGCTCATTCGCTACTCCTTGCTACCGGGGGTCCACAGCTTCGTCTCGGCCCTGGGCTTTTCCTTTTCGGGCGTCCAGATCGCCTCGCGCGCCTCCGCCAGCTCGACCGGGATGCGCTTCACCTCGGCGGCGATCCGGTCGAGCGAGTCGCGCAGGCGCAGGTCCTCGCGCAGGCGCTCGTACTCGCCGCGCTCGCGGAGCTCGGCGATCACCTCGTCGGCGTCCTCGCCCGCGGCCTCGGCCTGCTCGCGCACGAGCTCGTCGACCTCGTCGTCCTCGACCGCGAGCGCCGAGCTTCTCGGCGGCGGCCTCGAGCGTCGAGCTCGCGCGCGACCGAGTGCGCCGCCTCGGCGCGGACGCGCTGCATCGAGGTCGTCGGCGGAGCCGCCGGTCATCTGCAGGTAGGCCTCGAACGGGATGCCGCGGCGCTCGATCGAGCGCACGAGGCCGTTCAGGAGCTCGCGCGCGCGGGACTCGACGAGCGGCCCGCGACGCCTGGACGTTCGCGGCCTCGACGAGCGCGTCGACGACCGCGGAGCGGAACTCGGCGTCCGCCTCGGCCTCGACCTGCTCCGTGAGGCGCTACTCGAGGTCGGCGCGCAGCTCGTCGAGCGTGTCGAACTCGCTCGCCGCTGCGCGCCAGCTCGTCGTCGAGCGGCGGCAGCACGTGCTCCTTGATCTCCTTGAGCCTGCACCTCGACGGCGCGCGGTCGACTCGTCGGCGAGCTCGAAGCGCGATCTCCTTCGTCTCGCCGGCGTACATCCCGAGCACGCCCTGCTCGACCTCCTCGACGAGGCGGCCGGCGCCGAGCTGGACGACGTAGTCGTGCTGGGTCTCGCCGCCGGGGCTGATCGAGGTCGATCACGACGGTGTCGCCCGCCTGCGGCGCCGCGGCCCTCGACCGGAGTCAGCTCGGCGACCGACGAGCGCAGCACCTCGAGCTCGTGGTCGACGAGCCCCTCGGGCACCTCGGGCTCGGCGTACGGCACCTCGAGCTTCGACCAGTCGGCGGAGCTCGAGCTTCGGCATCACCTCGACCGTGGCGGTGAACTGCCACGGGTCGGCGTCGTTCGCCGGCAGCTCGAAGTCGTACTCGGGCTGGGCGACGGGACGCAGGCGCGCGCGCGCGGCCGCGTTCCAGAACCAGCCGCCGATGTGGCTCTCGACGGCCTCGGTGTAGAGGCGGTCCTTGCCGACGCGCGGATCAGCACCGGCATCGGCACCTTGCCCTTGCGGAAGCCGGGGATCTTCACGGTCTCGGCGAGATCGTTCGCCGCGTGCTCGACCGCGTGCTGGACGTCGTGGCTCGGCACGTCGACCGTGAGTCGAACGGTGTTGCCGGCCAGCTCCTCTACCTGGGAAGACACTGCGGCCATTCAAGCAGAGAGAGGGTGGGCGGCCGTCGGCCGAAGGTTTACGGTTCGCGCACGGAACCGGCCGGGGAGCCGGTTCGATCCAGGAAGGAGAGGGGATGAGTACTCGCTGGATCCGCTTCGCCGTCATCTCGACGGTGCTGCTGGGCGCTGCGGCCGGAATCGCGTACGCCACGATCCCGGACAGCAACAACGTCTACTCCGCCTGCGTGCTCAAGAACGTGGGCACGGTGCGGCTGATCGACTCGTCGCTCCCGAGCAGCTCGCTCCTGAGCCACTGCACGGGCTTCGAGAAAGAGGTCACCTGGAACGGGCAGGGCGTGAAGGGGGACACCGGCGCGACCGGCCCGCAAGGGCCACAGGGCCCGCAGGGACAGCAAGGGCCGCAGGGACAGCAGGGGCCGCAGGGACAGCAAGGGCCGCAGGGCCTCAAGGGCGACACCGGAGCGACGGGGCCGGCCGGGGCTGGCCTCGCCAAGGTGATCCGCGGCGGCACCTACGGCGGCGTGGACGGGCTCGGTGTCTACGCGGGGACCGGCTTCACCATCACCACCAACTCGCCCGGCAACTACACGATCACGTTCCCGCCGGGCACCTGGAGCTGCTCCCCGATCGCGACCTTCCAGTCGTTCTTCGACGGCCCCCAGGCCGACATCCAGTTCGCGAGCGGGGACGGCAACATCTGGACGGTCGACTTCGGCGGCCAGAACACGACGTTCGACTTCATCTTCGTCGACAGCTGTTGAGCTTCCCCGGGCTCGGCGAGCGCGAGTCGGCGCTCGCCGAGCCCGCCTCTCAGCGGAGGATGCCCGTGTGGCCGAGCGAGTAGCGGCCGGGCTGAGGCCAGACGCAGACGCCGTGCGGGCCGTTGCCGACCGGGATCTTCGCAAGCAGCCTCCCGTCGATCGTCGAGATCGCGTAGACGCACGCCGTTGTAGCGGCCGGAGATCCAGAACACCTTCCCGTCGGCCGAGACGCCGCCCATGTCGGGGCTGCCGCCGCCGGGGATCCGCCACTTCGCAACCTGCTTCCTCGTTCGGAAGCTGATCACCGAGATCGCGCCCTCGCCGCGGTCCGTGACGTAGAGGTAGCGCGCGTCGCGGCTCGGGTAGAGACCGTGCGCGCCCCGGCCGGTCGGCAGGAAGCCGAGCAGGCGATTCGCGCCGCCGTCGATCTCCCAGAGCCCGTTGGCCGAGCTGTCGGCGACGTAGAAGACCTTGCCGTCCGGCGAGAGCTTGACGTCCTGCGGCACGGCGCCCGGGCGCAGCGCGATCGTCTTCACGATCCGCTCGTTCTGCACGTCGAGCTTCAGCAGCTCGTTCGAGAACTCGCAGCTGACGAGCGCGTAGCGGCCGTTGGCGGTGAAGTCCATGTGGTCGACGCCGGCGCACGGCACCGTGAGCGCCTTGTGCAGGCTGAACGTGTGGGCGTCGCGGAAGTCGAGCCGGTGGAGCCGCTCGGCGACGACGATCGCGTAGCGGCCGTCGGGGGTGAAGTACATGTTGTACGGGTCAGCGACCGGAATCGGCGGGCCCTGCGGCTTCATCGGTCGCCGGGTCGATCGGCGTCAGGCTGTTGCCGACGTCGTTGGTGACGTAGAGGGTGCGGAGGTCCCAGGCGGGGACGACGTGCTGAGGCAGGAGACCCACCGCGTAGTGGGCGACGACCTTGTACGTCTTCGGATCGACCACGTCGACCGTCGCCTGAGCCGCTGTTCGGCACGTAGATCGCGGGGCGCGCGTTGGCGACGGCCGGGCTCAGCATGTTCGCGCCGTCGGCGGCGTAGACGTTCGTCTTGGAAAGGAGCGGCGGAATGCCGCCGCGACGGCGGCGGCGCGACCGCGGGTCGAGCTCGGCTGATCGTCGCGACGGTCCCGGCGCTGGAGCGGCCGCCGGCGAGCAGGATCCGGGTGCCGAGCCCGATCGCGGCGAGGTCGGAGCGGGCGACGGCGAGCGTGCCGGCAGAGCGGACCTTCCGGGCCGCCGGGTCGACCGAGACGATGCGTGCCGTCGGCGTGTCGACGGCGGCACCGCGTCCGCCGATCACGTAGACGAGCCCGCCGATCGCGGCCGCGGCGGCGTGCGTCGTCGGCGCGGGCAGCGTCCCCAGCCGGCGGACGGCGCCCGAGGCGGGATCGAACCCGAGCACGGCGGCGCTCGCCGTCCCTGCGGGCAGGGAGCCGCCGGCGATCACGACCGTGCTCCCGACCGCGGCGACAGCCGCGTAGCGAACGGGGCTCGGGAGATGGGCGACGACGTGAGCTGCGCCGCCCGGCTTCCAGGCGACGACGGTGTCGAGCCAGCGCGTCCCCGTGTAGCCGCCGACGATGTACGCCGTGCCGCCGACCGCGGCTGCACCGACGTCCGAGCTGGCGGCGGGCAGACGCCCGGCGACGGTGACCCGGCCGGTCGCCGGATCGATCCGGAGGATCTCGTCGAGCTGCTTCGTCCCGTCGCCGCCGCCGAACAGGTAGACGGCGCCGCCGATCTGCACCGCTGCGGTGTCGTGCCGAGCCGACGGCAACGTGCCGCGGAGCCGGTCGCCGCGCGCCGTCACGCTGAGGATCGAGCTCGAGGAGGTATCCGCCGCCGTGAGCCCGCCGAGCAGGAGGCCTCCGGCTCCGGCGCGGGCGTAGGCGGGATCCTGCAGCGGCGCCCCGAGCGAGCCCGTCACGCGCTCGGACAGGACGGGAACGGTCTTCACCCGTGCGACGACGACCTCCGCGGGTGCAACCTGCGGCGCGACCGGCGGCGTCGTCTTCGTGGCGACGCGTGCGAGGCCCCACCACAGTCCGCCGACCGCAACGACGGCGAGCGCGACGACGACGAGCACGAGGCGACCCGGCGTCGGCGGCGAGGCGGCCGGCGCCGCCGCGAGGGATCGTGTGTCGGCTCCACCCCTACTAGCCTGCCTGATCGAAGATGAGAGCGGGCTGAAAGCCGTGAGATGCGGGCGGGAGGACTCGAACCTCCAAGAGCTTTCGCCCAACGGGACCTAAACCCGCCGCGTCTACCAGTTCCGCCACGCCCGCGTGGTCAGCCGGAATTAGAGCAGCCGGCGCGCAGCCGCGCGGGCGGCGAGCCCGTACGCGAGTGCGAGCGCCGCGAGCCAGGCGCACTCCCGCAGGAACAGCCCCGCGGGATGCGCGTCGTAGAGCGCGACGGTGAACGCGTGCACCGCGTGGCCGAACGGGAACAGCGCGCCGAGCCAGCTCACCACGGGCGCCGTCCCGTGCGGGACGAGCGCGACGAGCGTGAGCGGCAAGCGCGACGAGGAACGCGAACAGCGTCGCCGTCCCGGCCTCGCGCGCGAGCGCGCCGACGAGGACTCCGAAGGCGCCGAACGCCGCCGCCGCGAGCAGGAGCCCGGCCACGAGGAGCGGCAGGCGCTGCCACGGCTGGCCGCCCGAGACGTGGCCGAGATCGACGATGAGACCGAACGCGAGCGCGAGCAGCAGCCCGAGCCCGGCCGCGACCAGCGTCACGAACGCGATCTTCTCCGCCACCAGCCGGCCGAACCCGACGAGACCGCCGACGAGCCGCCCGAGCACGTTCTCCTCCCGCTCGGCGACGATCGCGCCCGCGCCGAGCAGCACCGCCACGAACGCGAGCGCGAGCGCCAGCGCGTAGGCCTGCACCTGCGCGGAGAGGAGCCACGAGCGCCCGCCCTGCGAGACGTGGACGAGCTGGATCGGGTTCGCGGTCGCCCGGAGGAAGGTGCCGACCTGGCCGACCGCGCCGCCGAGCTGGGCCATGAAGACGCCGAGCTTCTTCGCGCGCGCCGCGGTCGCGGGATCGGGCGAGCGCGCGAGCACGGCGAGCTCGGCCCGCGCGCGGTGGACTCCGAGCAGGCTGAACTTCGTGCTGGCCGATCGTGCCGCCGCCGCCGTGGAGGAGCAGGTCGACCGCGCTCAGGTTGGCCTGGATGTAGGCCTGCTGCAGGTCGAGGTTCGTCGAGTAGACGAACGAGCGGAGCTTCTCGACCACGCGGGTCGAGAGCCCGCCGCTCGTCGTGCGGAGGATCAGCTTCGGGCTCTGCTTCAGCCCGCGCAGCTCCGAGGTGAAGTCCTTCGGCACCGTCAGCATCGCGAGCACCTGGCCCGACGAGAGCTGGTGCTCGGCCTGCGCCGCCGGCATCCGGACGAGCTTCACCTCCTTTGCGTTGTCGAAGAGCTGCTGGAGGTCGAAGGTCTGCTTGCCGACGACGATCACGCTCGGCAGGCCCGCGGGCGCGACGAGCGCGACGCGGGGCCGCTCGCCCGCGTAGCGGACGACGAGGCCGACGAGGAGCGCGACGACGAGCGGGTAGACGATCAGCGCGCCGGCGAGCGCGGGCGAGCGCCGCAGCAGTCGCAGGTCCTTCCCGAGCAGGAGCCGGATCGCCCTCACTCGCGGTACTCCCCGGGCGACGCCGTCGTAGACGAGCCGCCCCTCCTCGAGCACGAGCAGCCGGTCGGCGACGCGGCGCGCCTCGTCGAGGTTGTGCGTCGCGAAGAGGACGCCGCCGCCCGCCTCGCGCACGCGCGCGACGAGCTCCCAGAGCCCGCCGCGGCGGCGCGCGTCGAGCGAGGCGGTCGGCTCGTCGAGCAGCAGCACCGACGGCTCGCCGAGCAGGCCGATCGCGAGGTTGAGCCGCTGCTGGTTCCCGACCGAGAGCTCGGCCGCGCGCCGGTCCTCGACGGCGAGCCCGACCTCGGCGAGTGCGCGGTCGACCGCGGCGCCGACGTCCGCGAGCCCGGCGAGACGCGCGAACAGCTCGAGGTTCTCGCGCGGGGTGAGCCGGCCGTAGAGCGCCGGCCGCTGCGGCATCCAGCCGATCGCGCGCCGCCGTCGACGCTCCCGCCGCTCGGCCGCAGCGCCCCGGCGAGGATTGCGAGCAGGGTCGACTTGCCGGCGCCGTTCGGGCCGCCGAGCGCGACGACCTCCCCCGCGCCCGAGCTCGAGGTCGGTCGGCTCGAGCACGACCCGCCGCCCGAACCGCCGGGTCACGCCGTCGGGCGGAGAGGAGCGGCGGCGTCAGGGCTTGACCGGGGCCGTGATCAGGACGGCCTTCCCGTAGTTCGAGAGGTCGACGGTGCGCACGGCGTTCGACGGATCGCCCGACTCGACCGGGCCCGAGATGCGGACGCGCAGCAGGCGCGAGCTCTGCTTGTCGATCCAGAGCTCGACGTCGACGAGCTTCGAGCTCGGCGGGTTGCCGAGGATCGGCGAGATCGCGCTCACCGGCACCTTGCCCGTGACGCGGTAGGCGTCCTGCCCGCCGACCTTCTCGCTGCCCGCGCTCTGTCAGCTGCGTCGCGCCGGCGATCACCGCGAGGACGCCCTTCGCCGGGTTGAAGAACGCGACCGGGTTCGTCGCCACGCTCACCGTCTGCCAGCTCTGCGTGAACGGATTGCGCATGTAGTAGCGCCCGCCGACCACGATCAGCGTCGAGCGCAGCGGCAGCCCGAGGAGCGTCCCGGTCACGTCCGCCTTGACCTTGCCCGGGAGCACGACGTCACCGTCGGCGTAGATCAGGTGGAGGCCCTTGGTCGAGGGCGGGCCGTGCTGCTCGTCGTAGACGAAGTGGAAGCTCCTCTGGGCCGAGGTCGCCTTCGTCGCCGCGGCCACGATCTGCGCGGGCGGCGGCCCCTTCGCGCCGCTGCCGCAGCCGGCGATGAGCCGACGAGCGAGCAGGGTCGATGCGAGAAGCGGGCGCACGGACGGATGGTGTCGTCCGTGCGCCCGCAGCGCAACTCGCTGCCTACATCCCCTTGACGAGCCCGATCACGTGGCCCTCGGGGTCCGCGAACATCGCGAGCGTGACCTCCGGGAGCTCGGTGACCGGCATCACGGTCTTGCCGCCGAGCGCCTCGGCCTTGTCGAGGATCGCCTGCGGGTCCTCGGTGGAGACGTAGAACGTGACGTGCCCCGGCCCGCCGTCCTGCGACTGGCCGAGCCCGCCCGCGATCCCGTCGCCCTCCTTCTCGACCATCGCGTACCCCATCTCGGGGATCGCCTGTGTCTTCCAGCCGAACAGGTCGCCGTAGAAGCTCTGAAGCGCCGCCAGGTCCTTGCCGACGACCTCGAAGTGGATCACCGGGTTCGCCATCACTCCGCTCCCGTGACCCAGGGATCGACTCCCGGCTCGCCGCCGGCGGCGGCAGTCGCGAGCCGGCCGAGGTAGTGGTCCCAGCCCTGCCCGTGCGACTCCGCGGCCGCCGCGCTCGGCAGGTCGCGGTGAGTGAAGCGGAGCGCCGTGCCGGCTCCGCTCGGAGTGAGCTCGATCTCGACGGTCGAGCCGCCCGGCGGAACCACGCTCACGCCGTCCTCCCAGCCGAACGTGTAGACGAGCCGGTGCGGCGGGTCGAGCTCGACGAACTCGCCGGCCGCGGTGTGACCCGGGATCACCTCGACGCGGAACTCGCCGCCGGGTCGCGCGTCGAAGGTGGCGCGCATTCCCATCCACCGCGTCGCCTTCTCCGGGTCGACGAGGAACTCCCAGACGGTCTCCGGGCTCGCCTCGATCACGAGCTCGCGGACGACCGCGACGCTCTCAGTCGTGCTTTCCATGCTGTTTCCTCTCCTCTCGTTCGGCCTCTCGCTTGAGCGCCTCGAGCTTGTCGCCCCAGAAGTCCTCGAGGAACGCCTTCAGCTCCTCGATCCCCTCGGGGCGCGCCCGGTACAGGCGCCTGGCACCGTTGCGTCGCTCGCTCACGAGCCCCGCTCCCTTCAGGACGTTCAGATGCTGAGAGACGGCCGGGCGGGACACGTCGAAGTGCGACGCGATCTCGCCCGCCGAGAGCTCCGCGTCCCAGACGAGCCGCATGATCTGCCGCCGATGAGGCTCGGCGATCGCTCTCAGCGCAACCTCCACGGCGCGTATGTAAGCACTTGCTTACGTAAGTGTCAACTTAAATTCGGAAGGAGCGTCGCGGCCGCGAATCAGCTGGTAGAGCCAGGGCGCCGAGCAGCGCGCCGAGCGACCGGGCCGACGACGTAGATCCAGAAGCTCGACCACTCCGGCGCGACGAGCGCGGGCCCGAACGAGCGGGCCGGGTTCATCGACGCGCCGGTGACGCCGCCGCCGAAGAGCGCGTCGAGGGCGACGGTGCCGCCGATCGCGATCGCGGCGGCCGCGCCGACCGCTCGCGTGTCGGTGGCGACGGCCATGATCACGAACATCAGGAACGCGGTGAGCACGATCTCGTAGACGAGTGCCGCGCCGCCGCCGACGCTCGGCACCGTCGCTCCGAGCTGCGGCCGGCGAGCCGTGCCAGACGAGACGCAGCAGGCCGGCCGCCGCGACGGCGCCGGCGAGCTGCGACGGGACGTAGGCGAGCGCTTCGCGGAGCGGGAAAGTGCCGCGTCGCGGTGAACGCGAGCGTGACGGCGGGGTTGATGTGCGCACCGGAGAGGTGCCCCGTCGCGTAGACCATCACCATGATCACGAGGCCGAACGCGGCGGCGATCCCGACCGCGCCGAGCGATCCGCCGCGTTCGTGATCGAGCACGATCGCGCCGCAGCCGGCGAAGACGAGCGCAAACGTCGCGAGCGCCTCGGCGAGACAGCGCCGCGCGAGCGACGGCCTAGCCAAGCAGCTCGGCGATCAGCGTCTGCACGCGCGCGTCGAGCTCGTCGCGGATCCCGCGCACCGTCGCGAGATCCTGGCCGGCCGGGTCGTCGAGCACCCAGTCCTCGTAGCGCTTGCCCGGGTAGATCGGGCACGCGTCGCCGCAGCCCATCGTGATCACGACGTCGGCGGCGCGGACGACCTCGTCGGTGAGCGGCTTCGGGAACTCCTCCGCCATGTCGACGCCGAGCTCCTCCATCGCCTCGAGCGACGGCCGGGTTGATCTCGTCGGCGGGCGCGCTGCCGGCCGACCGCACGTGGATCCGCCCGTCCGGAGCGGAGCTTGACGAGCCCGGCCGCCATCTGGCTGCGGCCCGCGTTGTGGACGCAGACGAACAGCACCTCCGGTTGCTCCTTCACGAGCACTCCCTCCGCCTGGGCGAGCGCCCGAAGCCGCTCGCGGGCGAAGCGGTGGGCGAGCACGGGCACGAAGACGTTGACCTTCGACGCCGCCGAGCAGGTCGGTCGACTCGCCGATGTAGCGCTCGATCGTCTCGACGCGAGAAGACGCCCGCGAACTCGTCGGCGAGCGCCTTGGCCGCCTGTTCGACGTGATGCTGGGTGACGGGATCGAGCTGCCTGGCTCATTCCTGCGCTCCTCGGCATATCGACGGCGATCTATGCGCTGGAGTCTTGCGCGGTCATCGATCGCATGTCAATATCTATCTCGTGAAGCCGATCGCGACGCTCGCGGTCGTCCTGCCCGCCGCTCCTCGCCGGCGCCGCTCGACGCGGAGCAGGCGCGAGAGCCTCGCGACGCGCGCTCAAGGCGATCGCCGACCCCGCCCGCCTTCGGCTGCTCAGCCTGATCCAGGCGCAGCCGGACGGCGAGGCGTGCGTGTGCCACCTGACCGAGCCGCTCGGCCTGACGCAGCCGACGGTCAGCCACCACCTGAAGGTCCTGCTCCAGGCGGGGCTCGTCGAGCGCGAGCAGCGCGGGAGCTGGGCGTACTACCGCGTCGTGCCGCGGGCCAGCTCGAGTCGGTGCGCGAGCTCCTCGGCTAGCCGGCGAACGCGGCGCGCAGGCGCGTCGATCGCCTCCGGCACGAGCCGGTAGTAGCCCCAGGTCCCGCGCCGCTCGGCCTCGACGAGGCCCGCGTCGCGCAGGATCCGCAGGTGGTGCGAGATCGTCGGCTGCGACAGCTCGAACGCGTCGGTCAGGTCGCACACGCAGACCTCGGGCGCGGCCGCGAGCCGGTTGACGATCGCGACACGGGTCGGGTCGGCGAGCGCCTTGAACGTCGCGGCGAGCGCTTCGGCCGCGGCCGGGCTCCATCACCGGCGTGTCGGGGCCGCAGCAGATCGGCTGGAGGACGGGCAAGCGTCTTCATTGACGATCATCAATCTACCAGCTAGCGTCTGACATCGACAATCATCGATGAAAGGAGGGAACGATGCACGAGCGCCACGGCTGCGACTGCGGCTCCGGCTGCTGCGGCGGCGGCTGCTGCTGAGCGAACGCGGCGCGGCCTACGGGCCGGTGATCGTGAACGGCCCGTCTGTCGCGCCGTTGCTGCTCGATGCCGAAGAACTGCCCGCCCATCCCCGGTGTCGGGAACGGGCTCGTCTGGAGGTTGAGCGTGAACGGCTGGCCCGTCGGGAGGGACCCGCCGCCGCAGGAGATCGTGCTGCCGCTGATCACCGCGTTCGGCAGCTGTCCAGGGCAGATCTCGTTGGTGATCACGAACCCGGAAGGGAGCGTGACCCTCAGCGTGCTGAGGCTCGTCGACGCCGGCCCGGTGAACTGGCCCACGCCGGCGACCTCGTTCGAGGAGAAGAAGTGGAAGGCGAGCGTCCCGAAGATCGGCGACGGGGCCGGCGGCGGGCACTTGTCGTACAGCTTCTGAACCGTGCCCCGGAAGTTCGAGAGCGCCGACCGCACCTCCGCCGAGACGTTGTAGAAGCCGGGGTCGCTGAAGTCCTCGTCGATGCTCCGGAGCAGGTCCTTCAGGTCGGCGCACGGCAGGCCGGTCGGATCGGTGACCTGCACGTGGCGGTCGATCGGATGGAGCGAGATGAACTTGTCCCACGTCCGCGGACCGAAGCTCGGCACGCCGTCGCTCACGGCGCTCGTGCTCAGCGGCAGGCCGGTCGCCGACTGGATCGTCTCGACCTCGACCGACTGCACGTTGGCGTACCCGGGGCCGAGGATGAAGAAGGTCAGCTTGTTGCCGCTGCGCAGCGCGCCGATGTTCGTCGACTTCGTCTCGCGGTAGAGCTTGCCGACGGGGCCGGCGCCGGTGGTGGCGAGGCCGGCGGAGAGCGCCTTGCCCGGCTTCGGGATCAGGACGAGCGCGGCGGCGGCGTGCTTGAGGTTCCCGGTCCCGATCGCCTTGGCGAAGTTGCCCTTGAACGTCGCGGTGACGAAGACGCCGAGGTTGTCGGCGCCCTTCACGTCGACCGAGGCGATCGTCATCGCGGCCTTCTCCGCGTTCGTGAGCGGGGGCGACTTCGCCGGCGCCGACGTGCGCGCGGGCGCGCTGCTCGCGAGCCCGAGGACGAGCACTGAAGCCGCAAGAGCGACGGACGCCGTGGAGAGGCGACGTCTCACGCGCCGGATTCTAGTGGGAGAATGTGGCCATGCCTACCTTCCCGGACTCCCACGGCGACCTGCTCCAGGGCCAGGTCGCATCGCTCGCGACGATCGACGACAACGGCTTCCCGCAGGTCACCGAGGTCTGGTTCCTCCTCGAGGACGGAGAGCTCAAGCTCTCGCTGAACACCGCGCGGAAGAAGACGCAGAACCTGTCCGCGCGGCCGCAGTGCAGCCTGTTCCTGCTCGACCTCGCCAACCCGTACCGCTACCTCGAGGTGCGCGGCCGCGCCCGGCTCGAGCCCGACGACGACTACGCGTTCGCCGACACGGTCGGAGCGAAGTACGGCGGCGCCGACCTCAGGGCGCACGACCAGCCCGGCGAGTCGCGCGTCGTCGTCACGATCGAGCCGGTCAAGATCCACGCGGTCGATATGCGGGGATAGGCGCGGTTCCGTCCACGACCAGGTCGGCGAAGCGCCACGGCTCCTGCGCGGCGAGGTAGCGCTCCTCCTCGGGCATCCACTCCTCGAGCCACCGCTCGCGGGTGTCGATGCCGCCGCGCTCGAGGCCGCGGGCGAGTCGCACCTCGTGCGGCGCGTCGACCCAGATCCGGAAGTCGTAGAGCTCGCGCAGCTCCTCGCGGGTCGAGTAGTTGCCCTCGACCACGACGACGCCGAGCGCGGGGACGTCGTGCCACTCCGCCATCGCGTCGGTGCCCCAGTCGTAGCGCTGGTAGCGCGCCGTCTCGCGGCGGGAGAGCGGGAGCAGCACCTGGTCGCGCAGCCGGCGCCACTCGAAGTTGCCGCCGATGTCGGGGTCGCCCGGCGGGAGCCGCGTCGCCGACGGCCGGTAGAAGTCGTCGAACTCGACCACGGCCGAAGCGCCAAGCTGCCGCGCCAGCGTGCTCTTGCCGGCGCCGCCGCGCCCGTCGATCCCGACCAGCACGAGGTCGTGCGCCAGCCTGAGCCGCTCGATCGCGAGCACGTCAGCGTGTGACCGAGCGGCCTGTCAGCTCGTCGAGGCGGATCCGGAACGCAACGACCCCGGGACCGAGTCCCCGAGGCTCGGCCGGCGCGGCGCGGCCGAACGCGTCGCGGAGGGCGGCGACGGCCAGTTCGACGTCCTCCCCGCCGAGCTCCTCGTAGCCGCCGTGGGCGATCACGCTGCGCCAGCTCCCGCGCCCGTCCGCGTCGTACTCGTCGACCTCGACGCAGACGCGCGGGCTCTCGCGCATCATCGCCACCTTCTGCCCCTCGGTCGTCACCGAGTAGACGCACTCGCCGTCGTAGGCGTAGATCACCGGCACGACGTACGTGAGCCCGCCGGCGTGGCACCCGAGCCGAGCGATCCGCTGCTCCCGGAGGAACGAATCGATCTCCTCGCGCGAGAGCTCGACGATCGCGCCGCGGTCCGGGGCGTGCATAGGTGCGAATCTAGCTACGCGTCGTCCGATCGGCCCCGACCACCGAGCCAGCGGCCCGTGCGATTCGGCGGTATCGGGCTCGATTCTCAGTCGCGGCCGCCTGCTCGTTCTGCTCCGAGGGCTCGAAATCACTCTTCGCGTGAAGCGTCGTGGGCACTATCGGCTCTTCAGGTCAGGCTGACGGCGAGTCACCGACGAGAAGCGTTCAGGCTGGGGTTTCGATCCATCGGCTGAGCAGCGCCACCGTTTCAGGGCCTGCGCGGATCGCGAGGCTCTCGACGCTCTCCGGCCGCATGTTCTTCAGAGCCCCAAAGCTCAGATAGTTCTCAACCACGAACGCGCGACGTTCATTCACGAGATAGCCGAACCAGAAACGTCCTTTGGTGTCGAGAGCAACCGAAGGGCAAAAGTCCGCGTCCACAAAGAGCGTCCCGAGGTGCCACGCCGGGAAGGTCTTGAGCGGCGCCCGAGAGGTGTCTTTCTCAGAGTTGTACTTTCCACGGCTCGAGGGTCCGAACAGCCGGAAGACGAGCGATTCCCGATCCGGCGTCTCGATGATGCAGTCCGCCTTTCGTCGAAGGCTCAGACATTCCCGACCCAAGTGCTCGATTTGAGGTGCCCATACGGCGACGATGCGTTCGCGCTCAAGCATCTCAGACCGGGCATGGGCGTCTCTGGCGGCGTTTTCCAGCCGCTCTTCCTCCTGCCGGACTTCCCGCTCCGAACGGTATCCCTCGACCACGGAGCCAATCTTACGGAACGCCGTGACCGTCAACTGGACGCATGCCAGGTGTGCGTTCCGACATCCCTCGCCGCGACCGACATGCGCCGGCGCGGCTCACTGCGGCTCGGATCCCACGCGTCCCGCCGGAAAGTCCCTTCGGACTTTCCGGGGCTATGGCCCCGGGAGGAGTCGAACCTCCGCACGCGGATTCGAAGTCCGCCGCTCTGATCCGCTGAGCTACGGGGCCCGGGAGGAGTATGCCCGGCCGCGCGCGAGGCTCGCTATCCTTTGCCCGCTCACGGTGGCGGTAGCTCAGTTGGTAGAGCCCCCGGTTGTGGTCCGGGTGGTCGCGGGTTCGAGTCCCGTCCGCCACCCTCGATGCGCCCGGCAGGATTCGAACCTGCGACCAACGGCTTAGAAGGCCGTCGCTCTGTCCACTGAGCTACGGGCGCGACACTCGCAAGGGTACAAGCGCTCCCACCCGGAGAAAGTGCGCCAGCACTGTACTCTCCGCGCCGAACGGCTTAGAAGGCCGTCGCTCTGTCCACTGAGCTACGGGCGCGGGACATCGCAAGTGTACGAGTGCGGTAGCGTGCGGCCCATGACTCAAGCCACGCTGCACACAAACCACGGCGCGATCGTGCTCGAGCTCTATCCCGAGGACGCGCCCAAGACCGTCGAGAACTTCACGAAGCTCGCCGCCGACGGGTTCTACGACGGCGTGATCTTTCACCGGGTGATCCCCGACTTCATGATCCAGGGCGGCGACCCGACCGGCACCGGCCGCGGCGGCCCCGGCTACACCTTCGAGGACGAGTTCAACGACCACAAGGTCGTCCGCGGCGCGCTCGCGATGGCGAACGGCGGCCCGAATACGAACGGGAGCCAGTTCTTCATCGTCACCGCCGACGCGGCCTCGTGGCTCGACGGGAAGCACACCGTGTTCGGCAAGGTCACCGACGGGATGGACGTCGTCGACACGATCTCGCAGGTGCCGCGCGACGGGATGGACCGCCCGGACGAACAGGTGACGATCGAGCGGGTCGAGCTGGCCTGAAGCGGCTCGTCCTCGCACGGCACGGCCAGTCGGTCCTGAACGTCGAAGGTCTGATCAACGGCGATCCTGCAGTGCCGGCGGCGCTCACGCGGGCCGGCGAACGGGAGGCACGCCTGCTCGGGCAGCAGCTCGCCGGGATCACGGTCGACCTCTGCGTGCACACGCGGTTTCCCCGCACGCGGCAGACGGCGGAGCTCGCGCTCGAGGGCCGGGACGTGCCCTTCCTCGAGGAGCCCGGGCTGGACGACGTCAGGATCGGCGAGCTCGAGGGAGAAACGGTCGACGCGTATCGCGTCTGGAAGCAGGCGCACACCCGCGCCGACCGCTTCCCCGGCGGCGAGAGCCTCGGCGAGACCGCGCGCCGCTACGCAGCCGCGCTCCGGCGCGTGCTCGAGCTCCCGGCCGAGTCGGTGCTGGTCGTCTGCCACGAGCTGCCGATCCGCTACGCGCTCAACGCCCACGCGGGCTCGGACGAGCTCGACCATCCATTCCACGAGATACCGAATGCGGTGCCGTACCTCTTCGACGGCCCCGCGCTCGCCGCCGCAGCCGACCGGATCGAGCTGCTCGCGGACTGAGTACCCTTCAGGCGAACGCGGGCGTAGCTCAATGGTAGAGCCCTAGCCTTCCAAGCTAGTCATGCGGGTTCGATTCCCGCCGCCCGCTTCCTCGCCGGGAGGCTTCGAGCAGTGACCTCATGTGTCACGCGGCTCCATGGCCTCCTGCGCCGGTGCCGTAGGATCGCGCCGTGCCGTTCACGCTCAGGAACATCAAGGCGGATCTGGAGGACATCGGCTCGAGGTTCGACGGCGCGCCAGACCTGGAGTTCCGCGCGGCGACCAGGGCGCTCGAGCTCGAGAGATCCGCCCTGAGCTACCAGCGCGTCCCGCCCGGCTGTCGCTTTCCGTACGGCCACACGCACGAGACGCAAGAGGAGGTCTACGTGGTCCTGCGAGGGAGCGGTCGGATGAAGGTCGACGACGAGATCGTCGCACTGAAGGAATGGGACGCGGTGCGCGTCCCGCCGGGTACGTGGCGAGGCTACGAGGCCGGGCCGGCGGGCCTCGAGCTCCTCGTCATCGGCGCGCCCAACCTCGGCGAGGATCCGAGGGAAGACGTCGATGGCCGGCGCGACTGGTGGGGTTGACTGGTAGGGCTGTCCGGCTGCCTGGGCCGGTGTTCGTGTGGAGATGAGCTGTTTCGACGAGAAGGCCGAAGCTGTCTCGGGCGAAACGAAGCCGCCGTCGGAGCGTTCCCTCTGGGCCCGAGTCAAGGCGGGCCCGCCGGCGGCGGACTCGGAACGGAACGGCGGTCGTGCTTGCCATTGCCGCAGGAGTGGCGGGAATGGTCGGCTTTCACGGAGGCGGTGGTGGAGGCGCCACCGTTCCCGAATTGACGCCTGAGAGCCAGCGTCAGAGAGTTGACGTCGGGTCGGCTCGTTGATTCATGGCCGTTGCGCTCATTGGATCAGGAGGTGCGTTGTTGTGTCCACCAGGCGGCGAAGAGGATCAGGATGGCGGCGAGGCCGACGAAGAGGCCGGTTTCGATGAGTTGGAGCGGCCAGAAGTGGCTCTGGGGTTGGTAGACGACGTGGAAGACGGCGTTGCCGATCCCTGGCGCCGCGACCTGCGCGTGGCCGCCGAGGAAGCCGCCGCCGCCGCCGCCGCCGATCTGCCTTCCGTGGATGGTGGTGTTGACGCTCAGGATGTGCGCGTTGTAGAGGAAGCTCGGCTCCTGGGCGCCTTTGTAGGTTGCCTTCAGTGGTGCGACAAGATGGTTTCGTACCCAGAAGTCGACGAAGATGCGCACGGCGAAGTAGCCGACGAAGGCAACGGTGAGCGCGGCGGCCGCGCGTCGCCAGATCGCCCCGAGGGCTAGCGCCAGGGCGAGCGCGAAGAGGGTGTAGCCGATGACAACGGTGCCGGTGGTGTCGTAGTTGCCGGTGTCGAGGCGTCCGTTGATGTGCACATTCGGGGCGCGCCACCAGGTGAAGAGCAGCGTCAGCGCGACGGCAGCGAGGACTGCGGTGACGACCGCCAACCCGAGCTTGCCGAGCAGCCAGCGGCCGCGGGTGATGCTCTGCGTCCAGGCGAGCCGGTAGGTGCCGTGCTCGAGGTCGAAGATGAACGGTGCCGCGAGCAGGACGCCGATCAGGCCGGGGATGAGCGTGAACCAGTTGGCGAGCGTCGTGAGCGACTGGAAGCGCTGTTGAAAGCCGCCGAGCTCGTTCCCGCAGGTCGGGCTGGGATTGACGGAGAGGCAAGCTGCGAGCCCGTCCTGGTGATACGCGTTCGCCATCTGGATCCCGGTCGGGACGAGCAACGCGGCCAGCAGGGCGAGGATGCCGACTGCGATCAGCGTCTCGGTTCGCTGCAGGCGCCAGCTGACCCAGGTCACGACTGCACCGCCTGGAAGGCCGACGTCGAGGACGCGCCGTTCCCGGGCTGGTAGCCGAGGTAGGCGAGCACGATCTCCTCGAGGTCGACCTCGTGCTGCTCCCAGCAGCTGTCGTAGACGTGACCGTTGGCACGCACGAGCAGCGTCGTCTGGCGTTCGGTGTGGCTCTCGCGGATGACGTCGTGCACGCGCGAAACGCTCGCTGTGTCGCCGCGCGGTCCGGTCAGCAGCCGGTGGCTCGCGACGATCTCCGAGATCGGTCCGGCGAGCTGCGTGGCGCCCTGGGCGAGCGTGATCAGGTGGTCGCAGACGCGCTCGAGCTCCGCGACGATGTGGGACGAGAGAACGACCGTGATCCCCTCGTCGACGACGACCTCCATGACAGCATTGAGGAACTCGCGGCGCGCGAGCGGGTCGAGCGATGCCACCGGCTCGTCGAGCAACAACACCCGCGGCTGCTTGGCAAGCGCCAGCGTCAGCGCAACCTGTGCCTGCTGGCCGCCTGAGAGCCGACCGATCTTCTGCTTCGCGGACAAGCCGAGACGCTCGACTCGCGCGGCGGCCAGCTGCTGGTTCCAGCTCGGATTGAGCTTGCGCCCGTACCTGAGGGTCTCGGCGATCGTCAGGTTCCGGTGCAGTGGATGGTCCTGCGCGACGAAGCCGAGCTGCGGCAGCACTTCCTTCGCATCGCGCCGCGGCGAGCGCCCGAACACCTCGACGACGCCGCTCGTCGGCTCGACGAGTCCGATCGCCATGCGCAGGAGCGTCGTCTTGCCGGCGCCGTTCGGCCCGACGAGCGCGGTCACCGATCCCGACGGGATCTCGAGCGTGCAGTCGCGCAACGCCCACCGCGAGCCGTACCGCTTGCCGAGCCCGGAGGTGCGAATCGCGACGGCGTCGTTCACGCGACCCTCGACACCGCCGTCGGCCGCATCGCCTCGGCGACCAACGCGGCGATCCCCTCGTCGTCGAGGCCTGCCGCGCGCGCCCGCCCGACCCAACGCTCGAGCGAGGAGCGCAGTCCCTTGAGATCGTCCGGGGGCGGCGGAACCGGGCGGGCCGAGACAAAGGTGCCCACGCCTCGCCGTCCCTCGATCGATCCCTCGAGGTCGAGTTGTCGGTAGGCGTGTAGGACCGTGTTCGGGTTGATCGTCAAGCGGGTGACGACCTCCTTCACCGTCGGCAGCTGATCCCCCGGCCGCAGGATCCCCAGCCGGATCGCCTGCCGCACCTGATGCACGAGCTGCAGGTACGCCGGCACCCCGGACCTGCCGTCCAGGTGGAACTCGATCATAGCGTTGACCACAAATAACTAGCCATCTAGATAATCGGATAATACAGCCCGTTCGCGACGCGTCAAGACCAGCTGCGCGAGGCAGGCTCAACGCCAGCAGACGGCAACGAGTCGGCGGTGGCGCCTCGCTATCGCTCTGTCGCCTGTGCCGGCATTCCGGAATGACGCCTGAGGCGTCTTGACGCGAAGAGGTCTCAGACACCCTTCTGTGACCTGAAAAGCGTCCGGTTAAGTGACGTCGCGGCGGCCGACGAGCGCGGTGCCGATGAGTGCGAACGCGATTGTCCAGGCGAGGAGGGTGGCGCCGCCCGCTGCGGCGGGAAGGAGATGTGCGGTGGTGAGCCCCATGAGGCCGTTTTGTGCGTGGACAGGCCCGAAGCGGCCGACCGATGGGACGAAGGCGAACAGGAGGTTCTCGGCGATGAAGCCCCATGCGAGCAGGCCGATGATCGCGCCGACCTGGTTGCGAACGATCACGCCGAGGCCGACGCCGAGGGCGCCGAAGAGCGCGACCCCGGCAAGCGAGCCGAGCAGGAGCAGCGTCGTCTGGCTCCCGTTCAGCGCGTAGTCGATGCCGCGGCCGGCGAGGGTCGCGTACCCGATCGCGAAGCCGATCCCTTCACCGACGACGCCGAACACGATGCCGGCGAGCAGGCCGGCGGCGAGCTTGGCGGCCACCACCCGCGAGCGCCTCGGAGTGAAGAGGAAGGTCGGGCGAATCGTGCCGAAGCGGTACTCGCTGGTCACGAGCATGATTCCCGCGAGCGCCGAGAAGACCCCGGCAGTGCTGCCGACGCTCAACAGCCCGCGTTGATCCTCCGTGCTGGTCAGCTGCGGCGGTTTCGTCAGCAGCCCGGAGAGCAGCGAGAAGAGCAGGATCAGGGCGATCATGCCGATCACGATCCCGATCGTCGTGCGGGTCGAGCGAATCTTCAGCAGCTCGGCGTGCGTTTGCGCGATCACGGCTGCGCCACCTGCTCCGTCGTCAGCTCCAGGAAGACGTCCTCGAGCGACGAGCCCTCGACAACGAGCTCGTGGATCGGCACACCGGCCGCGAACGCGAGATCCCCCAGCTTCTCGCTGGTCACCCCGTGCACCAGCAACGCCTGTTCGTTCAAAGCCGTCGCCTCGATCCCCTCACCCCGCAATGCTTCCTGGAGCTTCTCCCGCGCCGGAGTTCGGACGCGGATCGATCCACCGACGCGGGCGGTCAGCTGCTCGAGCGACGACTCGACGACGAGCCTGCCGCGATTGATGATCAACACCTGATCGACCGTCTGCGCGACCTCGGCGAGCACATGGCTCGAGACGAGCACCGTCCGGCTGCCGGCGGCGAACGCGCGCAGGAAGTCTCGCAGCCAACGTACGCCCTCCGGATCGAGCCCGTTCGCCGGCTCGTCGAGAATCAACAGCTCGGGATCGCCGAGCAGCGCGGCGGCCAATCCAAGCCGCTGCCGCATCCCGAGCGAGTACCCCTTGACGCGCCGGCCCGCCGCCGCGTCGAGCTCGACCAGCCGCAGCACTTCGTCCACGCGCGAGTCGGGCAAGCGGGCGGCCCGGCTCAACATCCGGAGGTGGTCGCGCCCGGAGCGGCCCGGATGGAAGTCGGTTGCTTCGAGCACCGCACCGACTCGCAAGGCAGGCTCCTCGAGCTCGCCGTAGGAGCGGCCGAGGATCCGGGCGCTGCCGCTGCTCGGCTCGGCGAGTCCGAGCAGCATCCGCAGCGTCGTAGTCTTCCCCGCACCGTTCGGGCCGAGGAAGCCAGTGATCGTGCCCGGTGCGAGCGCAAACGAGAGCGAGTCGACCGCAAGCACCGAGCCAAACCGCTTGGTCAGCGAATCCGCCACCACCGCCTCTTCGGAAGCGGCGACCGTTCCGGCTAAAGCTGGCTCAGACACGACTACGCCGCGGTTCCGCGTCGGTACTGCGAAGCCGGGCAGACTCTGGGTCGAGTTGACTCATCGCGCGGAACGATAGAGGCAATTCAAGCTCGGCTCAGGACTGCTCGGGCACGGCCTCCGAGGGCCTTACCCGCAGCAAGCGTGCGGGGACTCGCGGTAGCCACCAGTTCCAGCGGCCGAAGAGCGAGACGAGCGCGGGCACCGTCAGCGCGCGCACCACGGTCGCATCGAGGATGATCCCGGCCGCGAGCCCGGTGGCGAAGATCTTGATGATCACCTGCGGGCCCGACGCCAGCGCCGCGAAGGCGAGGAACAGGATCAGCGCCGCGCTCGTGACGAGCCGGCCGGTGCGGCCGATCCCGAGGATGATCGACTCGTCGGTCGAGCCGTTCTCGTCGTAGGCCTCGCGGATGCGCGCGAGGATGAACACCTCGTAGTCCATCGAGAGGCCGAACAGGAATGCGAACACCATCAGCGGGATGAACTCCGTGATCGCGCCCGTCCCGGGGATCCCCCAGATCAGGTGCGAGCCCCAGCCGTACTGCCAGACGAGCACGAGCACGCCCCACGCGGCGGCGACGGAGAGCAGGTTCAGCGCCACCGCCTTCAGCGGCAGCAGCAGCGAGCGGAACGCGCGGGCGAGCAGCAGGAACGTCAGCAAGGAGACGAGCGCGATCATCAGCGGGAAGCTCCCGTACACGGCGGAGACGAAGTCGGCGCTCTGCGCCGGGCTGCCGCCGACCGTCGCGTCGACCTCGTGCGCGGCCTGCTTGAGCCTCCCGTTGAGGCTGCGCCCCCACGACGTGTTGGCGTCGCGGGACGGAAACACGCTGACGAGCGCGGTGCCGCCACTCGTCCAGTCGGCGGGCGCGACGGCGGCGCGGACGCCCTTCACCAGTGCGAGCCGCTTGGCCGCCTCTCCCGCGCGCGCACCGTCCTTCACGAGCACGGTGAACGGCGTGAGCGGGCCGGGGCCGATCCCCGAGCGCTCGAGGGCGACGAGGCCCTGGCGCGCGTCGCCCGTCTTCGCGAGTGCGTCGGCCTTCGCGTTCCCGAGCTGGATGCCCGTCGCCGCATAGGCGAGCGCGAACAGGATCGTGAGGCCGACCGCGGCCGCGAGCCAACGGCGGCGGACGACGAGCTGCCCCCACCTCGTCCAGGCCGGGCTCGCCCTGTCCTCGCGCCGTGCGCGCGGCCACTCCAGCCTCGGGCCGAGCAAGGAGAGGATCGCGGGCAGCGCCGTGAGCGCGACGATCACGCTGACGAGCGGAATCAGCATCCCGGCATAGCCGATGCTGCGCAGGAACGGCACCGGCAGCACGACGAGAGCGAGCAGGCCGATCGCGACGGTCGTGCCCGAGAAGACCACCGCGGAGCCGGCGGTCGCCATCGCGTTCTCGATCGCCTCGTTGTTCTCGTACCCCTTGTCGCGCTCCTCGCGCCAGCGCATCACGATCAGCAGCGCATAGTCGATCGCAACGCCGAGCCCGATCAGCGCGACGAGGAACGTGACGATGAACGAGACCTGGGCGAAGCTCGTCACGAGCCAGAGCAGCATGAAGGTCGAGACGATCGCGAATGCGGCCATCAGGATCGGCACGAGCGCGACGAACGAGGCGAACACGAACGCGAGCACGAGCAGCGCGCCGAGCCCGCCGACGAGCGCCTCGACGAGCACGCCGGCGGTGCCGCCGCCCGAGCCGCCCGCGTCGGAGAGGGCGCCGATCCCGGTCACGTGGAAGCCTGCGCCCTCGACCGGCGCGGAGGCGAGCGCGGAGCGGATCGCCTTCGTCGCGATCACGCCCCCGTTGAAGCCCTGGCCGGGCACGCGGCGCGGATAGACGACCGCGAAGGTCGTGCGGCCGTCGGCCGAGACGAACGCGCGGTTGCCGGTCGAGGCATAGGAGGCGACGCGCGCGCCGGGCGCCGCGGCGGCGATCTTGGCGTCGGCCGCTGCGAGCTGCGCCTTCACACCCGGCGAGTCGACGGTCTTGCCCTCCGGCAGGGTGACCACGGGCACGATCACCTCGGCCGTCTGGTCGATCCCGTAGAGCCGCAGGATCGCGGCGTTCGTCTCGAAGCCCTCGCGCCCGGGCACCGAGAACTCCTGCGAGAACGCGCCGGTGGCGTGCGAGAGGTTGGGCAGGCCGACCACGAGCACGACGACCCAGGCGAGGAGGACGAGCCACCGGTGCGCCAGCACGGCGTGCGCGATCCTGCGCATTACGGACGGACCCCCCGGCTCGACACGACGCGGACACTACCCGTGTGGCGTACCGTCACGAGGGATGAACGAAAGACGCGACGTCGCGCTCGTCCTCTCCGGCGGGGGCATCAACGCGACCGTGATGGAGCTCGGCTTCCTGCGCCGTGTGCGCGAGAGCGCGCTCTGGCCGCGGGTCGGCTGGATCTTCGGCACCTCGGCGGGCGCGCTCACCGGGATCATGGCCGCCCTCGACCGGCTCGACGACCTCGAGCAGTTCCTCCTCACGCTGCGCCCGGAGGATGTCTTCCGCCCGCACCGGCTCTGGCGGCTGCCCCTGCTCGGGCTGCACGACTACGCCCTCCCGCGGACGATGGCCGACCAGATGGAGTCGGCGCTCGACCTCGTGCTCGGGCTCGAGAGCTCGCCGATCGAGCTCGTCGTCCTCGCCACCGACCTCAGCGTCGAGGTCGAGGACAGCACGAACGAGAGCTACGAGCTCGCGTACTCGTCGCGCACGACCCCGCCCGAGGAGATGGCCCAGGCGCTGCTGGCGTCGGCGGCGGTGAGCGCCTTCGTGCTACCGCTGCGCGTCGGCGATCGCATCGCCTCCGACGGCGGCTGGGTGCGCAACTTCCCGCTCGGCTACGCCTACGAGCGCCCGGAGGTCGAGCTGATCGTCTCGTTCCGCTACCTGCCGCGCTACCCGCAGTTCACCGCGCTCCCGCTGCGGGCGATGCGGCGGCGGCTCGAGCGGCTCGGCCGCGTGCCGCCGGTGCGCGCCTTCATCGCCGAGCTGAAGGAGGCCGAGGAGCGGGCCGACCGGGGCGAGCCGGCCCACCTCGCCGACATGCTCGCGCGGCTCGGGCGCGTCTCGATCCTCCGCAACACCGTGCTCGAGGAGCGCACCGCACGGGAGAAGGACGAGTCGATCGCAGAGCTCGAGTCTCTGCGCGCCGACATCCACCGGCTGCTCGAGGGCGCCGTCCGCGACCCCGTCGAGCGCGCGGCCGCGCTGGGCGAGGTCGAGAACCGGTTCGCAGCGGCGCGGTTCCCGTTCCGGCACGACCGCCTCGTGCCGCGGATCGCGGTGCTCGGCTCGCTCGGCGAGGTCAGCCTCGATCCGGGCCTTCGCTCCCAGAAGCCGTGGACGGAGAGCGCCGTCCGGAGCCTGATCGCGCGGGGCTACGAGCTCGCCGACGCCGAGCTCAGCGCCGTCGGCTCTTAGCTTTTACGGCCTCCTTACACGCCAGGGACGAGTGCGTTACGCCTCGCCCCGAGGATGCGCTTCGACCGCACGCCAAGGCCGCCCCTCCACTGGCACCCAACCTTCGAAGGAGGCCGAGCATGCGAAATCGAATCGCACTAGTAGCCGGGCTCCTGCTCGTGCTCGGCGCCTTCGCTCCGAACGCGCTCGCAGGAACCCAGCGCACGATGACCTACGTCCATCCGTTCGTCGACTGTGTGACCCCGGGGTCGGGCTCATACGACGCGACGTTCGGCTACACGAACCAGAACTCGACGCCGCAGACCGTCGTCGTCGGGAGCGACAACTACTTCACGCCGCCGCCGATCGACCGCGGCCAGACGACTGCGTTCCAGCCGGGCACCGTCCACAACGCGTTCACGGTAAAGGCGATCCCGACGGCGACGAAGCTCACCTGGACCGTGACGCTGAACGGGCACACCGAGTCGGTGAGCGTGAGCTCGTCGTCCTCGCGCTCGTGCTCGACGACGCCGCCGATGCCGGCGGTCCACGTCTCCGTCGACTGCGTGACGAGGAACGCCGACAACACCTACGACGCGACATTCGCCTATGCGAACGACGCCACGATCGCCCAGACCGTCCCGGCCGGGACCGACAACTACTTCGCGCCGCCGCCGATCGACCGCGGCCAGACGACGACCTTTCAGCCCGGCTCGCACCATGCCGCGTTCACGGTGAAGGCGATCCCGAACGCGACGAAGCTCACCTGGACCGTGCTCTCGCACAGCACGACGGCGAGCTCGTCCGGCAAGTCGTGCTCGCCGACCGCAGGCGTGATCCACGTCTCGGTCGACTGCGTGACGCGAGGCGCGACGACCTACGACGCGACGTTCGCCTACGCCAACGACAACGCAACGGCAGAGACCGTCGCCGTCGGCACCGACAACTACTTCTCCCCGCCGCCGATCGACCGCGGCCAGGTCACCGTGTTCCAGCCCGGGTCGCACCACGGCGCCTTCACGGTGAAGGGGATCCCCAACGCGACGAAGCTCGCGTGGACGGTCGCCTTCGGCGGCTCATCGAGGACGACGACGGCCAGCTCGTCGGACCGCTCCTGCACGCCCGCGGCGACCGGCGTGATCCACGTCTCCGTCGACTGCGTGACGAGGAACGCGACGACCTACGACGCGACGTTCGCCTACGCCAACGACAACGCGGCCGCACAGACGGTGCCGGTCGGGAGCGACAACTTCTTCTCGCCCCCGCCGAGCGACCGCGGCCAGACGACGACGTTCCAGCCCGGCACGCATCACGCGGCCTTCACGGTGACGGGGATCCCGCTCACCACGAAGCTCGCGTGGACGGTCGCCTTCGGCGGCTCGACCCGGACGGCGACCGCGAGCTCGTCCAGCCGCTCGTGCACGCCGACGGTGAAGCGGGTCGAGGTCTTCGTCCAGTGCGTGACCAGGAACCAGGGGAGCTTCGACGCGACGTTCGGCTACGAGAACGACAACGCCACGCCGCAGACCGTGCCGGTCGGGAGCGACAACTACTTCTCGCCGCCTCCGGTCGACCGCGGCCAGACGAGCACCTTCCAGCCCGGCAAGGTGCAGAGCGCCTTCACGGTCAAGGGCATCCCGACCGGGACGAAGCTCACCTGGACGGTGAACTCCGGCGGGCACTCGGACACCGCGACCGCGACCGAGTCGAGCCGCCAGTGCGCACCGACGACGCCGCCGGCCAAGGTCACGATCTGCCACCGCACGAACGGCAAGCGCCAGTGGGTGCAGATCACCGTGAGCCAGAAGAGCGCCGCGTGGCACCTGCGCCACGGCGACGTGATGGCGAGCTCGACCGGCTGCCCCGCGCCGAAGAAGCATCACCACCACAACGCAGGTCCGCCAGGACAAGCGGCACTAGTAGCTGCCGCTCACGGAGAGGGCGGGGCGTGCCAGCGCCCCGTCCTCTCTCTACGCCCGCTTCGTGTCCTGCCGGTAGGCCCGGCCGGCGAGCAGCGTCATCGCCACCGCCCAGGCGCCCATCACGAGCCAGCCCTCGGCGCCCCACGCCCGCCCGCCGACGGCGATGTGGCTCGCCTGCACGAGCCAGTACGAGGGCAGCACCTGCGCGATGTCGTACATCACGCCCGAGCTCGAGATCGGGAACCAGGCGCCGCCGAGGATCGACAAGAGCGCGGTGAGGCCGCCCATCACGGGCCGATCGAGTCGACGGTGAGCCGGTGGCCGAGCAGGATCCCGAGCGCCGCGAACGGGATCAGGCCGACGAGGATCAGCAGGGTCATCTCGACCCAGAGGTTCGCCGCCATCGACACGCCGAGGGTCGCGCCCGGCGGTGTAGAGCAGCAGGAGGCTGGTGAGAGCCAGCGCGTAGCCCGTGAGGATCTTGGCCCGGAAGTAGTTGCGGGTCGTGAGCGGCGTGATCCGAAGCTGGCGGTTCCAGCCGACGGCGCGCTCCCCCGCGATCCGCGCGCCGCTCGAGAGCATCGCGCTCATCGTCCCGAACGCCGCGAGCCCGCACATCAGGTAGAGGGGCGCCGACAGTCCCGAGCCGTTGAGATCGGAGACGTTCCGGTTCGGGGCGGCGATCAGGAAGTAGATGCGAGCGGGAAGCCGAGCGAGAAGATCAGGAAGCGCCGGTTTCGAAACGTGCGCAGCAGCTCGTAGCGGATGTAGGTCGTCGTGCTCACGCGTCCGCCTCGTCGCCGGTCAGCTGGAGGAACGCCTCTTCGAGCCCGGCGCTGCTGATCTCGATGTCGCGCGCCTCGGGAACCGCGCGAGCAGGGCGCGGATCGCCGCGTCGGAGTCGGAGCACGCGAGCACGACGGACTCGCCGCGTGCGTCGGCCGCAGTCACGCCGGGCAGCCTCGGCGAGCTCGTCGAGGTCGGCTCCGGGGAGCGTGGCGCGGATCGTCTTCGCGCCGACCATCGCCTTGATCTCGTTCGGCGGCCCGTCGGCGACGATCCGCCCGTGCGCCATCAGCACGACGCGGTCGGCGTAGGAGTCGGCCTCCTCGAGGTAGTGCGTCGCGAAGACGACCGTCTTGCCGCGGCCGCGAACTCGCGCATCACGCCCCAGAAGGCGTGCCGGCCCTCGACGTCCATCGCCACGGTCGGCTCGTCGAGCACGAGCAGCTCGGGATTGCTCACGAGCGCGATCGCGAACCGGGCCCGCTGCGTCTCGCCGCCGGAGAGCTTCTGCGTCCGCCGCTCCGCGAACTCGCCGATCCCGGTCAGGTCGATCACCTCGTCGACACCGAGCGGGCTCGGATAGAGGGACGCCATCACGGTGACGAGCTCGCGCACCGAGAGGTCGCGGATCAGCAAGCCGGTCTGCAGCATCGCGCCGATCGCGCCGGCGTCGACCGCCGCGCGTCGGCTGCATCCCGAACAGCGACACGGTGCCGCCGTCGGGCTCCGTGAGCCCGAGCAGCATGTCGATCGTCGTCGACTTGCCGGCGCCGTTCGGCCCGAGCAGCGCGACGGTCTCGCCCCGGCCGATCGAGACGTCGATCCCGCGCACCGCATGCACCGGCCCCTGCGGCGAGCGGAACGACTTGCTCAGGCCCTGCAGCTCGATCGAGTCGGTGGCCACTAGCGCGGATCGGGGCGGTCGAGGTTCCAGTGCCTCCCGACCGAGACGACGTAGCTCGCGTCGGACTGCCGCGGGTCGAGCACGAAGCGGCTGATGAGGCGCTGGCCGCCTTCGAGGTCACCGTAGAGGAGGTCGACCGTGAGCGAGCTACGGTCGTCGATCGCCGCTCGCGTGGGCGCGAACTCCGGCACGCTCGGGTCGCGGTAGACCCCTTGCCAGAAGCCGACGTCGCCGGCGGCGATGTAGATGTCGCGTGCCTGTCGGGAGAACGTCGCCGGATCCGGAACGTCGGCGGAGCCCGACCCGCGGCCGACGTACAGCTTCCAGCCGTGGAGGAGCGCGATCCCCGAGCTCGGGTTGCGGAGCGAGATCGCGAGGTGGATCGCCTCGTCGGTCGCCTCGGCGACGCCCTCGCCGCCCAGCACTTTGAGCCACTTCTGGTCAGCGAACCCGACCTTCTGCTCGGGATCCTCGAACCGTGACGGGACGAGCAGCGGCCGCAGGCCGACGAAGAGCGCCCGCTCGGCAACGCGCGCGGCACGATTCGCCGACTTGACCGAGGCGAACGTCGCCACGGCCAGGACGAGCGTGCCGGCCGCGGTCGCGAGCGCAGAGATCGTCACCCAGCCCACGGCGCAAGCCTAGCCGGGCTTCTGCGGCGAGTTCGGGCTGAAGGCCCGGCCCGGATGTGTCGATACATGCAGACGTGATGCGGCACTTGCTCCTCTCGGCTGTCCTCGTGACGGTCTTCTCCGTCGCCCTGCCGGCGGCAAGCGCCTCGCCGACGAGCGCCGCCCCGCTCGTGCTCTCGCCGCGCGCGGTCGACTTCGGGCCCGCGTTCCACGCCGGCGACCAGCGCAGCGTCGACGTCACGGTCTCCAACCAGGGCGGCCTCCCTCGCCTCTTCAAGAAGATCACCGTCTCCGACGACGGCTGCCGCTCGTTCGGGAAGACGTGCCCGCTCCGGATCGTGCACGAGTCGGGAAGCTGTCCCTCGTCGGGGCCGCTCGGACAGGGACAGCAGTGCCAGATCACGCTCTCCTTCGCGCCGGGCCAGGCGGGCGACCTCGCAGCCTCGGTGTGCATCAACTCGCTCGGCCCGATCGGCGGCGACACGCCTCCGACCGCCGCCAGCTCCTGCGTCCCCGTCAGGGCGCACGTCCTCGCCGCCGGAGGCGGCAGCAAGCCGCATTCCGGGAGCTCCGCTCCGGGCGGCGCCTCCTCGCCGGCGACGCCCGTGGCCACGAAGCCCACGACGGGTCGCGGGACCACGATCCCGGTCGTCTCCTCGCCCTGGTCGGGCGCGACACCGCCCCCGCCTGCGGTACCGCTCGCGTGGCGCTCGGCGGGAGCGTTCGTCTGGCACACCGACGGGCTCGATCCGACGCACCTCGGCCAGGAGATGCGCGCGAACGGCTTCGGCTGGGTCGCAGTCCGCGTCCAGGACGGCCGCACCGCCGACAAGGTCGACCCGAACTGGATCGCGCAGTTCCGTCTCGCGAGCGGCCTGCCGGTCGGCGGCTGGGGCGTCCTGCGCGAGCAGCCCGCGGCCGAGGCGAAGCTGGCCGGCGCGCAGATCGGGAAGCTCGGGCTCGACTTCTACATCGCGGACGCCGAGCTCGAGTACGAGTACAGCAACCAGGGCGGCCAGAGCCCTGCGCGCCTGGCGCGCTCGGGCGCGTTCGTGAGCGCGTTCAGGGCGCTCGAGCCCAGGCTCCCCGCCGCGGTCTCGTCGTACTGCCGCGCCGACAGGCACGACATCGACTGGGCCGCCTGGCGCGGCGCCGGGTTCTCGTTCATGCCGCAGGCCTACGTCGACCAGTTCGGCGGCGCGGCGGCCCCGGGCGCGTGCGTTGCCGGCGCGGCGGGCTTCTTCGCGCCCGGCGACGTTCACCCGACCGTGGGGACGTACCCCTCGGTACACGGGCTTCCGTCGGCCGCCGCCTACGCGCAGATGCTGAAGGCGGCCGGGACGGTCGGGTTCTCCCTCTACCTCGCAGAGACCACAACCGACGCCGCCTGGCAGGCGTACGGAGACGCGATCGCCTCACTCGGCATCGCCGCCTAGGCCGACGACCCGACGGGAAGAACACGAGCGACCGCCCCGTCCTGTTGGTGTCAAGCAACTGGAGGAGGCGGAGATGTACCTCAGGAAGAGCATCGTTCTCGTTTCACTCGCAGCCGTGATGGCGGCTCCCTCGGCGCTCGCACAGCCGACGATCGTCCACAAGGCACCGACCTCGACGGTGTGCAAGGGCGAAGGCCCCTACGGCCCGTACGGCTGCGTGGCGTTCGGCAATCCCGCGACGCACATCCCGGCCAACGGGCTCGATCGCAAGAAGACGCACAAGGCGTCGACCTCGACGGTGTGTAAGGGCGAAGGCCCGTACGGCCCGTACGGGTGCGTGGCGTTCGGATTCTAGGAACGGAACTGCGCGGCGCGTCAGGCTCGCCGGCTCCCGGCGAGCCTGACGTTCGTCCGTGCCCGGTGCCTCCGGGCGCGCCGCACAATCCATCGGATCGAGCGCTGCTCCGAGTTTCGGCTTCCTACTGAGGTCTTCGCGTAGTCGGGACGGCGAGATTCGAACTCGCGACCCCCTGCTCCCAAAGCAGGTGCGCTACCAGGCTGCGCCACGTCCCGTGGTGCAAGTGTAGAGGGGGCGCAGGCGGGCCTCTGTAGATTCTCTGTGATGAGTCTTCGCAGGCTGCTGGACGAGACGGCCGGGTACGCGGCCGACTTCCTCGAGGGGATCCCGGATCGGCCCGTGACCTGGTCGGCCGACGCCGACGAGCTGCGCGCGAGCCTCGGCGGGCCGCTGCCCGAGGCGCCCGAGGATCCGCACGCGGTGATCGCGCACCTCGCGACGGCTGCCGATCCCGGCCTCGTCGCGATTCCGAGCGGCGCTACTTCGGCTTCGTGATCGGCGGCGCGGTGCCGGCCGCGGTCGCCGCGGACTGGCTCACGTCGGCCTGGGACCAGAACGCAGGGCTCTACGTCGGCGGGCCGTCGGCTGCGGTGGTCGAGGAGATCGCCGGCGCCTGGACGGCCGAGCTGCTCGGGCTGCCCGCGGGTGTGTCGTTCGGCTTCGTCACCGGCTGCCAGATGGCGCACGTGACCGCGCTCGCCGCCGCGCGCCACGCCGTGCTCGACCGGGTCGGCTGGGACGTGAACGCGCGCGGCCTGATCGGCGCGCCGCCGATTCACGTCGTCGTCGGCGAGGAGCGCCACACCACCGTCGACCGCGCGCTGCGCTTCCTCGGCCTCGGCAACGCGTGCATCGTCCCGGTCGCCGCCGACGGGCAGGGCCGGATGCCTGCCGGACGCGCTGCGCGAGACTCTGGCCGGGCTCGACGGGCCGACGATCGTCTGCGCGCAGGCCGGCAACGTCAACACGGGCTCCTTCGACCCGCTCGAGGCGGTCGCCGACGCGGCCGAGGCAGCCGGCGCCTGGTTCCACCTCGACGGCGCGTTCGGGCTCTGGGCCGCGGCGAGCCCGCAGCTCGCGCACCTCGTCGCGGGCGCCGAGCGCGCCGACTCGTGGGCGACCGACGCGCACAAGTGGCTCAACGTCCCGTACGACTGCGGAATCGTGTTCTGCGCGCACCCTGACGCGCACCGCGCCGCGATGAGCGTGCGCGCGAGCTACCTGATCCACGCCGAGGAGGGCGGCCCGCGCGACCAGATCGACTGGAACCCCGAGTTCTCGCGCCGCGCGCGCGGCTTCCCGGTCTACGCGGCGATCCGCTCGCTCGGCCGCGCGGGGATCGCCGAGCTGGTCGAGCGCTGTTGCCGCGCACGCGCGACGCTTCGGCGAGGAGCTCGGCGCCGCGCCGGGCGTCGAGGTGCTGAACGACGTCGTGCTGAACCAGGTGCTCGTGCGCTTCGGCGACGACGCGCGCACGGCGGCGGTGATCGAGGCGGTGCAGAGCGAGGGCACGTGCTGGCTCGGCGGCACGAGCTGGCACGGCGTGGGCGCGATGCGGATCTCGGTCTCGAACTGGGCCACGAGCGACGAGGACGTCGAGCGCTCGATCGCCGCGATCCTCGAAGCTGCAGCGGCGATCTGACCACACCGGAGCACAGGCGCCGCCCGGGCCTCGGCTACGCGATGGTGCTCACGGGCGCCGTCCTGTTCGGCTTCAACGGCGCCGTCGCGAAGGTCGTGCTCGCGTCGGGGCTCACCTCGCTGCGCCTGACCGAGGTGCGCTCGACCGGCGCGTTTCTCGTCCTCCTCGTCGCGCTCCTCGTCGCCGCGCCGCGCCTGCTGCGCGTGCGCCGCGACGAGCTGCCCTTCCTCGCCGCGTTCGGCGCGATCGGGCTCGCCTCCGTGCAGCTCTTCTACTTCCTCTCGATCCACCGGCTGCCGCTCGGGATCGCCCTCCTGCTGGAGTACACGGCGCCGCTCCTCGTCGCGCTCTGGGCCCGCTTCGTGATGCACCAGCAGGTGCGCCCGCGGCTGTGGCTCGCGCTCGGGCTCGCGCTCTTCGGCCTCTCGCTCGTCGTGCAGGTGTGGACCGGCGTCACGCTGAGCGGAGTCGGGCTCGCCTTCGGCGCGATCACCGCCGTCTCCTTCGCCGCCTACATCCTGATGGCCGAGCACGAGGTCGGCCGGCGCGACCCGGTCTCGCTCGCCTGCTACGGCTTCCTGTTCGCCTCGCTCCTGTTCGCGCTGATCCAGCCGTGGTGGAGCTTCCCGTTCTCGTTCGCCGGACAACGGATCTCGCTGCTCGGGCACCTCTCGGCACACGAGCTGCCGGCCTGGGCGCTGCTGTTCTGGGTGATCGTGCCCGGCACGGTGATCCCGTTCCTGCTCGTGATCGGCTCGCTCCGCCACATCTCGGCGACGCGTGCCGCGATCGCGGCAATGGCGGAGCCGGTGGCGGCCGCGGTCGTCGGCTGGGCCTGGCTCGGCGAGTCACTCGGCCCGTCGCAGCTCGTCGGCGGGCTGATCGTGATCTCGGCGATCGCGGTCGCCGAGACGGCCCGCTGAGCCCGGTTCCCACTTGCAAAGATGGGCCGGTCGGCCTATTGGACACGACCCGCATGGACGTTAGCGTCAACGCACTGGGCGAATGCGACCCGCGGCGCGCGTTCCTGGCCTAGGAGGCCGCGGTGAGCAACGGGAGAGGCCCATCGCGACGACCCCCCGAGCGGCGGGCCTCTCCCACACCTTTCCGGGCGAGCAGTCGGTGACGCGCCGTCGGAGCAGCCCAGCTACCATCGTCCCCGGTTTGGTCAAGCGAGTACTTCTCGCCTCGCCCCGCGGATTCTGCGCCGGCGTCGAGCGCGCCGTCGAAACTGTCGAGCAGGCCCTCGATCTCTACGGGGCACCCGTCTACGTCCGCAAGCAGATCGTCCACAACCTCCACGTCGTGCGCGAGCTCGAGGAGCGCGGCGCGATCTTCGTCGAGAGCGAGGACGACGTTCCCGTCGGCAGCACGCTCGTCCTCTCCGCGCACGGCGTCGCGCCGTCCGTCCACGCCGGTGCGGCCGCCCGGGGCCTGACGACGATCGACGCGACCTGCCCGCTCGTGACGAAGGTGCATGCGCAGGTGATCCGGTACGCGGCGGAGGGGTTCACCGTGATCCTCGTCGGCCACGCGGGGCACGAGGAGGTGGTCGGCACGATGGGCGAGGCGCCCGACAACGTCGTGCTCGTGCAGACGGTCGAGGACGCCGAGCGGCTCGAGCTGCCGAACGCCGAGCGGATCGCCTACTCGACCCAGACCACGCTCTCGGTCGACGAGACGGCCGACATCGTCGCCGTGCTGCGGCGCCGCTTCCCGGAGCTGCGCGAGCCGGCGAAGAGCGACATCTGTTACGCGACGACGAACCGCCAGCACGTGGTGCGGGAGATGCTGCCGCAGGTCGACCTGCTACTCGTGATCGGCTCGCGCAACAGCTCGAACTCGAACCGGCTGGTCGACGTCGCCCAGGCCGCCGGCGTCGAGGCGCACCTGATCGACGACGAGACCGGGATCGACGCGGACTGGCTCGTGGGCTGCGAGACCGTCGGAATCACATCCGGTGCGTCCGCGCCGGAGTCGCTCGTCGGCCGCGTCTGCGACTGGTTCCGCGAGAGCGGCGTCACCGACATCCGCCCGTTCGCGGCGCTGCTCGAGGACGTCGTGTTCAAGCTGCCGATCGAGCTCCGCCGGGCGCAGAGCTCTTCGGCCGCCTAGCGGCGCTTCGGGGCGTTCGCGATCGGGAACAGCTCGTCGGCGCGGTGCGTGCCGTTCGGCCCGTTCGACCAGCCCTCGATGCCGATCTGGATCGCGCGGATGCCGCCTTCGGGCACCCGCACCGTCGCGGCGTAGCCGCCTGCCGTGCCGTGCGCGAAGGCCGTCGTCGGGGGCCCGCCCGAGGCGCTCAGAAGCCGGACGAAGATGCCCTCGCCGCCGAACGGGCGCCGGCGGCCGTGCTCGTCGCGGTAAGTCAGCGTCCAGGCGACCCGGAGGGCCGTTCCCGCGGAAGCGGTGAGCGGGACGGGCGTGATGAGCGTCGCCTTCACGCCCTCCTTGCCGGCGGCGGGGAACGCAGCGACGAGCGCCACGATCGCGACGCCGAGGCACGCGAGCGCGGAGCGCATCCTCAGGCCTTCGCGATCCGCGGCTCGGTGCCGCCGTCCGTTTCGATCGCGAGAGCCAGCACCTCGTCCTTGATCCGGTCGGCGTGCGCGAGGAGGTCGGCGTCGCTCTCCGGGAGCGTCACGGTGATGCGGTCTGTCAGCGCGAGGCCCTGCTCCTTGCGCATCGTGTTCAGCTTGTGGATCAGGTCGAGGACGCGGCCCTCGAGCTCCAGCTCGGGATCGAGCGTCGTGTCGAGCGCGACCGTGATCACGTCGTCCTCGGCGAGCGCCCAGCCGTCGCGCGCGCGGCGCTCGACGAGCACCTCGTCGGGCCCGAGCAGCATCCCGAGGACGCGGAACGAGTCGCCCTCCGGCTCCCACTCGCCCGTCTCGAGCGCGGCGCGAACCTGGCCGAGCTCCTTGCCGAGCTTCGGGCCGAGCACCGGGAGGTTCGGCTTCACGCGCACCTCGGTCGCATCGACCTGGCCGAACACGACCTCCTTCACGCGCAGCTCCTCGGTGATCTCGCCCTCGTGCGCCTCGGCCGCACCCGGGGCGCCCTGCACGACGAGCCGCCGCAGCGGCTGGCGCAGCTTCAGCTCGGACTGCGCGCGTGCCTGGTACCCGAGCCCGATCGACGCGACGCACGGCCGCGATCTCCGCGAGCAGCGCCTCGTCGAGTTCGCGCGGCTCGGGCCATGAGGCGAGGAAGACCGACTCCGGCGCGCCCTCGCACGCCTCGGCGACGAGGTTCTGCCACAGGTGCTCGGCGAGGAACGGCACCACCGGCGCGATCACGCGCAGCGCCTGCGCGAGCGCGACCCACAGCGTGCGGAACGCGGCCTCGTCGAGGGAGTAGAAGCGGCGGCGCGAGCGGCGGATGTACCAGTTCGAGAGATCGTCCACGAACCGCTCGAACGCGCCGATCAGCTGGAAGGTGAGCGTCGCCTCGAGCGCCTCGGTCGCCTCGGCGACGAGCTTGTCGGTGCGCGCGAGCAGCCAGCGGTCGAGCGGCCGCAGCTCGCAGTGCGGGCCCTGCGCGAGGTCGGCGTAGGTCGGCCGGAAGCCCTCGATCTCCGCGTACTGGATGAAGAACGAGGCCGAGTTCCAGATCGTGAGGAGTCGGCGCTTGATCTCTTCGGCGGGCCCGAAGCCGAAGAGGAGGTTCTGGTTCGGCGGTTGCGCACAGTACTGCCAGCGCATCACGTCGGCGCCCATGCGCGCGAACGCGTCCTCGGCGTCGATCATGTTCCCCCACGAGCCGTGCATCTCGCGGCCCCGCTCGTCGAGCATCTTCTCGTAGCCGAGCACACGCTTGAACGGCGCGCCGCCGGTGAGCACGACCGACATCAGGAGCTGCGAGTAGAACCAGAGGCGGATCTGCTCGCGCATCTCGGTCACCCAGTCGGCCGGGAACCACTCCTCCCAGTAGGCGTTGTCCGGCAGGTCCGCCTTCGTCAGCCCGGCGGCGGCGCCGGTGGCGTAGCCCTGCTCCTTCCACTCCGGGTTCTCCCAGCCGAGCGTCGAGAACGGGACGATGCCCGCGTCGAGCCAGACGTCGCCGACCTCCGGGATCCGGGTCACCTCCTCGCCGCACGACTCGCAGCGCACCGGCACGCGGTCGATCCACGGGCGGCGCAGCTCCTCGAGCTGGTCGAGCCCGCCGAGCGCGCGCTCCTCGAGCTCGGCGCGCGAGCCGATCACGTTCAGGTGGCCGCACGAGCACGGGTAGAACGGCAGCGGGAGCCCGTAGTAGCGCCGGCGTGAGATGTTCCAGTCGCCCATGTTCACGAGCCAGTCGTCCATCCGCTTGCCGAAGTAGTCGGGCACCCACTCGACCGCGGCGTTCGCCTCGCGCATCTGCGCGCGAATGTCTGCGACCGAGATGAACCAGTCGTCGGCGATCCGGAAGATCAGCGGCGTGTGACAGCGCCAGCACTCGGGGTAGCGGTGCTCGTAGAGGCCGGCCTCGACGAGCCTGTTTCGCTCCTCGAGGTTGCCGATGATCTGCTCGGAGGCCTCGACGGTCGAGAGGCCGTGCAGCCAGCCGTAGTCGTCGTAGAAGCGGCCCGACTCGTCGACCGGCATCAGCACCGGCAGGTCGAGCTCCCGCGAGAGCTCGAAGTCCTCGCCGCCGCAGCCGGGGGCGATGTGGACGATGCCGGTGCCCTCGTCGAGCGCGACCTCGTCCCAGGGGATCACGCGGTGCTCGACCGAGGCGCCCGGCGCGAGCTGGTCGAACGGCCCCTCGTAGCGCCAGCCGACGAGCTCGGAGCCGCGCAGGATCTCGTCGAAGCTCTCGTCGGGATAGCGCGGCGCGGCGACCCACTCGCCGTTCAGCCGGCGTCCGTAGTCCGCGCCGGGGTTGACGGCGGCGGCGACGTTCGCGGGCAGCGTCCACGGCGTCGTCGTCCAGATCACGAGCGACTCGCCCGGCCGGTCGAGGAGCGGCAGCCGGACGAAGAGCGACGGGTCGGCGCGGTCGACGTAGCTGCCCGCGAGCTCGTGCGCCGAGATCGAGGTGCCGCAGCGCGGGCACCACTCCGTCGAGCGGTGTCCCTTGTAGAGCCAGCCGCGCTCGTGGACGATCGAGAGGAAGCGCCAGATGTACTCGATGTTCGTGTCGCTGAAGGTGAAGTAGTCGTTGCCCCAGTCCATCCACATCCCGAGCCGCTTCGAGCCGCGGGTCAGCTCCTCCGACGACTTCACGACGACGTCGCGGCACTTGCGCGCGAACGCCTCGAGGCCGTACTCCTCGATCTCGGGCTTCGAGTTGAGCCCGAGCTCGCGCTCGACGCCGACCTCGATCCAGAGCCCCTGGCAGTCGAACCCGTTCTGGTAGCGCTGGTGGAAGCCGCGCATCGCCTTGTAGCGCTGGAACACGTCCTTCAGCGTCCGGCCCCAGGCCGTGTGGACGGCGAGGGACTTGTTCGCGGTGACCGGGACCGTCGACGAAGCTCCAGATCGGGCCGCTACGGTTGCGCTCGCGCAGCGCCTCGAACACGGCGTCGCGCTCCCAGCGCTCGAGCACCTCGAGCTCGAGCGCGACGTGGTCGGGGACCGGCGGCAGGGGGGTGTAGATCCGGGCCATCGGGAAGGATTGTAGGGTCGGCCGCGTTTACCACTCCGTAAGCCCTAATCGAAAGGACCAGCGTTTCATGGCAACTTCTGTGACCGAGTCAACCTTCCAAGGTGAGGTGCTCGACAGCACGACCCCGGTGATCGTCGACTTCTGGGCCGAGTGGTGTGGCCCGTGCCACGCCGTCGCCCCGGTGCTCGACCGCATCGTCGAGGAGCACGACGGCGTCAAGCTCGTCAAGGTCAACATCGACGAGGAGCAGGGCCTCGCTGCACGCTACGGCGTCGCCTCGATCCCGACGATGATCCTGTTCAAGGAAGGCGAGCCGGCGGCTGCGGCGATCGGCGCCCAGCCCAAGCCGATGCTCGAGAAGGCGCTCGGGCTGGTCTAGCCCAGGTCTTCGTCAGGCTCGATGACGGGGCCGAGCGATGCGGCGCGCTTGGCGAGGTAATCCTCGAGCTCCGCGATGCCCGCGCCGGCCCAGTCTTCGACCCACGTTTCCGTGAGGTCGTCCTCGATGTAGTGGAGTCCCCTCTCCGTCATCGCGCGGATGATGGGGGTTGCGGGCGGACATTGCAACCCGGACCCGTCGCGAGCCACGCGTCGAGGACGAGCGGGACGTTGGTGAAGGCGATGTCCTCCCGTGGAGGCAGCTCCTCGCGGGCGAACCACTGGAGCTCGGAGACGTCGTCGGCGGGCCGCTCGTCGCCGCCGAGGACGCGCGCGCGCCAGTAGAGGTTGAGCGTGAACTGCGCCCCGGGCGCATCGCCGTAGCGGTCGATCCAGGCGCCGACATAGTCGCCCGGCTCGACCTCGAGGCCCGTCTCCTCGAGCAGCTCGCGCCGGAGCCCGTCGAGCGGCGGCTCGCCCTCCTCGAGGAATCCGCCCGGGATGTCCCAGTAGCCGCGGAACGGCTCGTGTGCGCGCCGGACGAGCAACAGCCGCCCGTTGTCGTCCTCGACGAGGGCGCACGCGCAGGGCGCGGAGTTGGCCCAGCCGACGAAGCCGCACGCCTCGCACTCCATGCAGCCGGTGCCCTCGGTGAGCGCGCCGCGGCAGCGCGGGCACCACAGCCAGCCTTCCAGAACCCCCATGCGGGCAGAATAGGGACGTGAGCCCGCGCGAGTCGCCAGCAACCACCAACGAGCTCGCCCGGATCGCGCTGCTGAAGGGGCTGCCGGGTGAGACCCTCGGCCGGCTCGCGCGGCAGATGCTGCGCGAGGACGTGCCCGCCGGCACGAGCGTCGTCCGCGAGGGCGAGCCCGGCGATCGGTTCTACGTCGTGCTCCAGGGGATGCTGGCGGTGAGCCAGGAATCGCGCGGGCGGCGCGGCGTCTTGCGTCCGGGCGACACCTTCGGCGAGGTCGCGCTCGCGATGGACGTGCCGCGGACGGCGACCGTGCACGCGGTGACGCCGTCGGTGGTCGCGAGCTGCGATCGCGCCGCCTTCGACGAGTTCCTGCGACCGCTCTTCGCCGACGACGACTGACTCAGGCCGCTGCGCGGGCGAGCCGTGCGTTCCACGTGCGGTTCACGAGCACGCCCGCGTCCGGGCCGACGAAGCGTCCGGGAAGCCCGCGCTCGTCGAGCCAGGCAGGCCCTTCGGCGCCGAGCAGGAGCCCGGCTCGGGCGGCGGTGACCGCGGCGAGACAGTTGTCGGCGGCAGCGGTGACCTGCACCCACGGCGATCCCGTCGACGTCTCGGCGCTCGTCGCCACGCCGCCTCGGCCGAATCGCACGGAAGCGCCGCCCGCCACCTCGACGGCGATGTCGCCGCGCACGGCCACGTCGCCGGCGGCAGAGACGAAGCCGTCGCCCGCGAGGAGCTCCAGCGCATCGTCCGCGGCGACGGCCCGGGCGACGAGATCGAGGTCGAGCCGGACGCCGGCGGGCACGAGCACGAGGCGGCCGAGCAGACGAACGTCGTGCCAGCGTCCCGGCGTGGGATCGACGAGCCCGCCCGTTTCCTGCGCCGCGTCGAGCGCCGCGCCGATCGCGCGGGCAAAGAGCGGCGAGACGCCGACCACGGACCCCGCAGCCTCGTTGACCTCGTTCAGCTCGCTGCCGTCGCGGAGGCGGCTGAAGACGTTGTCGCGCTGGCGGAAGAGCCCGACGATCGCCTGCAGCTCGCGAGGGGTCGCGCCGCCGACTGCGATCGCGCAGCCCATCGCGTCGAACCGTGCAGTCCTCACGCGAGCACACTCGGATACGAGGACGGCTCCACCGTTCCAGTGTGCGGACCCCGCGTTCAGCCCGAGGGAACGCTCGGTTAAGAACTATTGTGGCTGCGTAATGACGGTGCTCCTGATCCACGCGGGCGTCTGCGACTCGCGCCAGTGGGCGCGGCAGCTCGCGCTGCTGCCGGATGCGATCGCCCCGGATCTGCCGGGGTTCGGGAACACGCCGGAGCCGACAGGCGAGTTTTCCGTCCTGGACGGCCTGCTCGACCGGCCCGCGGCGGTCGTCGGCAACTCGCTCGGGGCCCGAGTTGCGCTCCTGCTGGCGCTCGCACGACCGGATCTGGTCGAGCGGCTGCTGCTCGTCTCGCCCGGGCTGCCGGGTCACGACTGGTCGCCCGAGGTTCGCGCCGTCTGGAAAGCCGAGGAGGAGGCTGTCGAACGAGGCGACCTCGACGCGGCGACCGAGGTGTGCGTCGAGTTCTGGGCCCAACCCCACGTTCGCGACGTCGTGCGCCCGATGCAGCGGCGCGCGTTCGAGCTGCAGGTCGGCGTGCCCGAGCCGCAGGAGCGGCCCGGCCCGGCGCTCGAGCCGGCCGCAATCCGCTGCCCGACGACGATCGCCGTCGGCGAGAACGACGTGTCGGACTTCCACGTAATCGGGGCGCGCCTCGCCGGCGAGATCCCCGGTGCACGCCTCGTCACGATTCCCGGCGCCGGCCATTTGCCGAACCTGGAGACGCCCGAGGCGTTCGACCGCCTCCTACTCGAGTTCCTCCAGGACTGAGTCCGACAGGCGCGGCCACGCCTCCTTCGCCCACTCGCCGAACTCGAGGTCGGTGAGGCACGCGAGCGCGACGCCCGCATCCGGATCGACCCAGAGGAACGTGCCCGCCGCGCCGAAGTGGCCGAAGGTGCGCGGCGAGTTGCGCTCGCCCGTCCAGTGCGGCCGCTTCTCGTGGCGGAGCTCGAAGCCGAGACCCCAGTCGTTCGGCTCCAGCCGCCCGAAGCCCGGCAGGACGCCCGTGAGCCCGGGAAACTGCGTCGATGTCGCCTCGCCGAGCGTCTCCGGCGCGACGAGCCTCGGGGCGAGGAGCTCGGAGGCGACGGCGACGAGATCGTCGAGCGTGCCGCGGTAGGCCCACGCGGGCGAGCCGGCGAGATGGGCAGAGAGGCCGAGCGGGCCGGTGACCGCCGCCCGCAGGTACTCGGCGAACGGCATCTCCGCCGCCGCTCCGATCGCGTCGGCCGCCGCCTCGATCCCGCTGTTCGAGTAGATGCGGCGCTGCCCGGGGCGCCCGATCGGCGGACCTTCGTTGAGCGGCAGCCCGGAGGCGTGCGAGAGCAGGTGGCGGAGCGTCGAGCCGGGCGGGCCGGCGGGGTCGTCGAGATCGACGATCCCTTCCTCGAGCGCGACGAGCGCCGCGGTCGTGGTGAGTAGCTTCGTCACCGAGGCCCAGCGGAACGGGAGCTCGCGCTCGCCGCGCGAGGCGAGCACGCCGTCCCGCCCGATGACCGCCACGGCCGCACGTGCCGCGGGCCAGTCGTCCACCTGACGGAGAGCCTCCACGGCGGGCGATACTAGCCAGCATGAAGCGACGCTTGATCTCGTCCGGCTCTGCCCTCGAGCGGCGCTGGGGCTACTCCCGCGCGGTCGTCGCCGAAGGGCGGGTCTACGTCTCCGGGACGGCGCCGATCATGCCGGACGACGCCGACCCGCCGCCCGACCCGTACGGACAGGCGCGCCGCTGCCTCGAGATCATCGTCTCCGCGCTCGCCGGGGCCGGCGCGACGCCCGCAGACGTGGTGCGATCGCGCATCTTCGTCACCGATCTCGCCGTCGTCGGCGAGGTGATGCGCGCGCACGGCGAGGTCTTCGGCGCCGTGCGGCCCGCCGCGACCGGGATCGTCGTGGCAGGTCTCTTCGACCCGCGCTGGCTCGTCGAGATCGAGGTCGAGGCGGTCCTGGCCGCAGAATCAGGAACGGGCCCCGGAGGGCCCGCCCTGGACTGACGGCATTTTGGAGAGACGGTCTAGTAGCCGTGGTGGAACCGGTGGCTACTCCGCCTTACATCCGAGCGAACGTCGACGCGCACATCCACGTGGGGGACGACGCGCACGTCAGAGCGAACGTCGACTCGAACGTCCACCCGGGGGGCTGTCCTGACATCCGAGCGAACGTCGGAGCGGACATCCGTCGCGAGAGCGGCCGGGGCGAAGAGCGCAGACGTGGTGACGACGGCGGCGATGATGTGGAGCTTTCCTGTCATCTTCTCTTCTCCTGCCTCGGGTGACAGTGGGAGTTCTACGCAGCGGCGCTGAAGGGACGCTGAAATGCCTGAGGACCTAGTGTCTGCGGCCGAAACGGGTCACACTTGTGGCGGGATGAAGCAGATCTACCCGTCATCGATCACCGCCCAGACGTTCGCCGAGGGCGGCAGCGTGCTCGACCACCGCTTCGGCCAGGGCGAGCCGTACACGCTCGGGGTCGAGGAGGAGTACATGCTGCTCGACCCCGACACGTTCGACCTCGTCCAGCACGTCGACACGGTGCTCGCTGCGACGGCCGGGCACGAGTACGAGCCGCGCGTGAACGCCGAGCTGATGCAGTCGGTGCTCGAGATCGCGACGCCCGTCTGCCGGTCGGCGGCCGAGGTCGACGCGGAGCTGAAGAAGCTGCGCGGCTACGTCTGCGAGCTCGCGCGCGAGCAGGGGCTCCGGGTCGGGTCGGCGGGGACGCACCCGTTCAGCCTCTTCGAGCGCCAGCAGATCACGGCGCGCGACCGGTACCGGCAGCTCGTCGACCAGCTCCAGTACATCGCCCGCCGCGAGCTGATCTTCGGGATGCACATCCATGTCGCGATCGACGATCCCGAGAAGGCGATCCAGGTCGTGAACGGGCTGCTCGTCCACCTCTCCCAGCTGCTCGCGCTCTCGGCCTCCTCCCCGTTCTGGCGGGGCGAGGCGACCGGTCTCGCCTCGAGCAGGCAGATGGTATTCGCCGCGTTCCCGCGCTCCGGCCCGCCGCCGCGCTTCAACAACTACGCCGACTACGCCGAGGTGATCGGCCAGCTCGAGAAGACCGGCTGCATCGCCGACTACACGCACATCTGGTGGGACGTGCGCCTGCACCCGCGGCTCGGCACGGTCGAGATCCGGATCTGCGACGCCGTCACCCGGGTCGAGGACGCGGTCGCGCTCGCGGCGTTCTGCCAGTCGCTCGTCAAGCTCTACTGCGAGCAGTACGAGAGCGGCGTCGCGATCCCGTCCTACCACCGGATCCTCACGAGCGAGAACAAGTGGCTCGCCGCGCGCTACGGGCTCGAGGCGCCGGTGATGGACCTCGCCACGGGGCGGCGGAACCGCGTCCCGGTCGCCCAGCTGATCCGGCGCACGCTGCGCGGGCTCGAGCCGCACGCCCGCGAGCTCGGGTGCGAGCGCGAGCTGGAGGGGATCGAGGAGATCATGGCGCGGGGCAACGGCGCCGACCGGCAGCTTCGCGTCTTCAACGCGAACCGCGACATCCACGAGGTCGTATCCGAGATCGCCGACGCGACCGAGGTCGCCGCGGCGCCGGCCGCCGGATAGGGTCGAGGCGATGCTGAAGGCGGGGGACCGCGTGCCGCGCGCGACGGTGTGGCCGGCGCCGAACGAGACCGTCTCGCTCGACGAGCTGGCGGCGGAGGGCCCGTTCCTCCTCTTCTTCTACCTGTTCGACTGGTCCTCGACCTGAACGAACGAGATGGAGCTCCTGCGTGACAGGAGCGGCGAGCTGATCGAGGCGGGCGTGCGTCCCTTCGGGATCTCGCGGGACTCGCCGTGGACCCACGTCTCGTGGCGGCAGGTGCTCGACCTCACCTTCCCGCTGCTCTCGGACTGGAACGGCGACGCGGTCGAGGCGTTCGGTGTCGCGTTCGAGTACCGCGGGCTGCAGGGCGTCGCGAAGCGCAGTGCCTTCCTCGTCGACGCGGACGGTACGGTGCGGGGCGCATGGCTCTACGAGACCTCGGAGCTACCCGACTTGGACGAGCTGCTTCAGGCCGCGCGGGCTTTGTAGCGCTCGCCTGCCTGCTCTACCTCGCTGCCGGGATCCTCGCGGCCTGGCCGGCGGTCGAGCACTGGCGCACCGCGTATCTCGCGGGCGGCGCGCCCGGCTACGGCGAGGCCTCGGCCGGCGACTACCTGCAGACCAACTGGCACTTCTGGCTCGTCGGGCACCAGCTCGGGCACCTGCGGGCGCCCTGGCACGACCCGTACACCTTCCGCCCCGAGTCGGGGGGGGTCGTCAACCTCGGCGGTTGGCCGTTCGGGCTGCCCCTGTGGCCGCTCTTCGCGCTGGTCGGCCCGGTCGTCACCTGGAACCTCTTCGTGCTCCTCTCGTACGTCGGCGCGGGCGGCTTCACCTGCGCCTGGCTGCGCGCGCTGGGGCTCGGCCGCGGGCCCGCGCTGGTGGGCGGGCTCGTGTTCGCGATCGCGCCTTATCGAGTGGGCCAGAGCGTCGGGCACCTGCTCGGCCCGATCTCGATGCTGATCCCGCTCGCGCTGCTCGGGGTCGAGAAGGGAGGCCGCCGCTGGGGGGCGGTCGCCGTCGTCGCGCTCGCCTCGATCCCGCTCTCGGGACAGGTGCACCTCGCGCTCGGCGCGATCCCGTTCGTGGCGGCCTACGCGTTCTTGCGGCACCGGGCGCGGATCGGGCTCGTCGCGTCCGCCGCGGCGATCGTGGGCGGGCTGCTCGTGCAGCGGGAGGCGATCGCCGGCTCGATCAGCGCCGGCGGCCGCTCGCTCGCCGCGGTCGGCTTCTACTCGGCGGAGTGGTCGGACTTCGTGCTCCGAAGCTTCCGTCACGGGAACGAGAGCTTCGTCTTCCTCGGCTGGCTCACGCCGCTCCTCGCGCTCGCCGGGCTCGTGCTGCTGATCCGCGGGCGCCGCTTCGGGCTCGCGGCGCTGCTGGCGGCGGGCGTCGTCGTGCCGTCGCTGCTCGCGCTCGGCACGCACCTGCCGAGCTACTCGTGGCTCTGGCAGCACGTCGGCCCCTTCCGCTACCCGCGCGTGCCCGAGCGGCTGATGCCGATCGCGTGCCTCTCGCTCTCCGCGCTCGTCGCCTTCGCCCTGCCGCGCCGCCGCGCGGGAGTGGTGACGGCGGTGGCGATCGTCCTGCTCGCCGCCGACCTCCACGTCGATGCGTACGGCGCCTCCGCGGCGGACCGCGGCAACGCTGCCTACACCGCGCTCCGGGGCTCGGGGCCCGGCCGGCTGCTCGAGCTACCCGTCTTCCTCCCCGACATCCACTACGGCTCGATCTACTACTCGTACGCGATGCAGGCGCCGAGGCAGCGGCCCGGCGGGTACTCGACGATCGCCCCGGTCGCGGCCGAGGCGACCGCGCAGCAGCTCGAGCGGCTCAACTGCGGCGACTGGACCGGCGTCGACCTCGCCGGGCTCGGCGTCCGCTACCTGACGCTGCACGAGGGCCAGTACACGCTGAACGCCGCGGTGCCGAACCGCGCCTGGTTCGCGTCCCTCGGGCTTGCGCGGCACGGCTACCGCGAGGTCGCCCGCGGCGGCGTGATCACGCTCTGGACGCGCGGGCCGGGGACCGACTACCGCGCCGGGCCCGAACCGCCGCGCGACCATCCGGTCATGTGCCAGGGCTGGTACGGCCCCGACGGCGGCGGCGTGCCGATGAGCGAGAAGCACGCGCCGTTCTGGGTCTACGGCTCCGGCCCGCTCGCGCTGCGCGTGGCGGCGCCCGAGCCGCTCAGCACGACCTTCGGCGTCGACGAGCACGAGGTCGCCCGCCGGGTCGTGCGCGATCCCGCCCGCATCGTGGTGCCGCTCGGCCCGAGGCGGGGCTGGCATCTCGTCACGCTGGACGTGCCCCGGCTCCTGCCGACCGAGCCGCGGGCGACGGGCGTCCGGCTGCTCTCGGTGCTCCCCGGCTAGACGACGGAGACGACGCGCTCTTCGGCCTGAGCGCGGTACTCGGGCCCGAGCGCCGAGGAGAGCCGCTGCTCGAGCTCGCCGGTCTCGGCCAGCTCCTCGACGATGTCCGCGCCGCCGACGAGCTCGCCCTTGATGAAGACCTGCGGGATCGTGGGCCAGCCCGAGAGCTGCGAGAGCTCCTGGCGGATCGCCGGGTCGACGAGGATGTCGACGGCCGTCACGGGCGCGCCGGCGTCGCGGAGCGCGCGGAGGGCCCGGTCCGAGTTGCCGCACATGATGAACTGGGGCGTGCCCTTCATGAACAGGGCGACGGGCTCGTTCTCGACCACGATCCTGATCCTGTCCTGCAGCTCGCTCATGCCGCTCCCTTCGTCTTGATTCGAAGCTCGTGGATCGTCCCGTCCTGGAGCGGCCCGTCGAGGGCGTCGTAGACGAGCCGGTGCTGGTCGACGAGCGAGAGCCCCGCGAAGCGCGAGTCTGCGACGACGACCTGGAAGTGGTCGCCCCCGCCCGTGCGATCGATCACCGTGAGCTCGGTCGCATCGGGAAACGATTCGCGGAGGGCGGTCTCGAGGAGGTCTGTCGTCGACACAGGGCCATCGTAGCCGTGTCCCCTCGGCGTATGGCGACTCCGCACTCGGGCCGCGCGGACGCCTCCCCGGTTTCGGCGCAAAGTCGTGACACACCCGCGCGCCTGGCCGGGCTAGGCTCGACGCCAACGGGGAGGGAGGTGGGGTTCCCGGATCTAGACGCGTGAACCTTGGCCGGGCGCCGGCTTGCGCCCGACGGCCCAGAGCGACAGGCCGAACGGCAGCGGTAGCCGAGCGGCCGTGACACCGGCACCAGCTCGTCGGAGAGCCGGGGCGGCCCGTTGGAACCTGGTCGCGCCGAAGCAGGCGCGAGGAGACGAGCCAGCCGGCGGCGCCGACCGGGTTGGCGCAGGCGCCGAAGTCGAGCACCCGGGCGCCGAGGAACGGGCGAGCGCGCCGGAGCGGCCAGTCGTTGTAGTTGCGCGCCTCCGCCATCCGATCGAGCGACTCGTCCTGCCCCGGAGCCGCAACGAAGGGCGATCCGGACACCGGGTCATCGTAGACCGCGGATCGTGACGTCGAGGTCGAGCCGGCCGACCCAGCCCGAGAGGTCGATCGTCCCCGTCGCCGCGTCGAACGGGATCGCGATCCCGTCCTCCCGGACCGTCGCGATCCGGTCGCCGTCCGGCAGGCGCAGCCTGAGGCGAAGCGACGGCGCCGCCGGCGAGGCGGGCACGTCGACCGTCGCGTGCACGAGCTTGCCGTGCCGCTCGAGCGAGTACGAGACCGGGCCGAAGCTCGTCGGCGCGTCCGTGACTGCGATCGTCTTCCCGTCGGCGAGCCACGGGCGCGGAGTCGAGAACGCCAGCTCGAGGCCACGTGGCGCACCGTCCGGCCCTCGCGCCTCGTGGACGAGCATCAGCCGCAGGGTCTCGAGGAACGTCGCGTTGGCACCCAGGTTCGGCGGCAGGTACATCGCTCGATACGGCGACTTTCCGAGCGGCGCCACGGTGCTGCTCTCGCCGGCGACGAACGTGTCCGGGGTCATCGCCGCGGCGAGCGTCCCGTACAGCGAGAGCACGAGCTGGCCCGACTGGTCGTTGTCGGCCAGGAACCGCGAGACGTTGAGCCCGTAGACCTGATCGAGCCCGGAGACCGGGTACGGGCGATTCCCGTACAGCGACTCGGCCTTCGCCCGGACAACGCCGAGCAGCCGCGAGCCGTGGCCGAGCAGGTAGCGGAGCAGGCCGTTCGCCTCGGCGCCGTGCGGCCGGAAGAACCCCGACGCGAGCGCGTAAGGCATCACGAGATTCCAGTAGCTCCCCTCACGCGACGCCGAGAGCCGGTCGAACGGCACGGGCTTGTCGAGCAGGGCGACGGGCACGAACAGCGATCCGTCCGGCAGGCGTCTCGCCGAGCGATGGACGGCGCGGCGGAGACCGGCGTCGAGCTGCAGCGCCAGCACGCGGCTCCGCTCCGCCAGCTGCGGATGGCCGGTCTGCGCCCAGACGCGCGACATCGCGAGCAGCCCTTCCCGGACGACCGCCTCCTCGTGGACGCCGAAGACCTGCCGGCCAATGTCCGTGCTGTAGCGCTCTCGCTGGAGCAGCCCGCCGTCCTCCCCGTGCTCGATCTGGCCGCCGAACACCCGCACGAGCCGGGCCAGCGCCGGGGTCTCTTCCTCCACGAAGCGGCGGTCGCGGTCGAGGCGGTAGTAGAGAGCGCCGGCGACGAGCTGCTCGCCGGCGCGCCAGTTCGTGAAGCGCTCGGGAAGCGCCCGCAACGCCGCACGGAGGATCGCCCTTGCGATGTCGGGATGCCCGTATCCGGCCATCACCTCGGCCGCGTCGAGCGCCTCGGCGAACGACAGCTCCTCGTAGTGGTTCCCGGCGCTGTAGCGCCACGCGAGCGCAAGCTGCTGGACGAGCACCGCGCGCTCGGCGTCCATCACCCGCTGCTCCGGAACGACGTACTGCGTGGGGACGGCGAGCCGCGAGCTCCAGAAGCGGACGAGCGTTGCGCGTGCCTTCGCGAACGTCCGCGGGTCCGCGCTCAGGTCGCGCGTCGGCGCGGTCGGCGTCAGCCAGTCGGCATAGATCTCGGCGACCGAGCCGGCGGCGACCGTGTAGACGACCGCCGAGCCGGTGAACGTGCCGCCCGGGCTGAAGAGCAGCTGCGTCCGCCGGTGGGCGAGGAGCTTGTCGCCGTCGAGGCCGAGCCCACGCAGCGACGGCACGAGGCGCACCGTCGCGCTCGATTGCGAGGCGCTCGCGTCGACCGTGAGATGGACGAAGCTCACCGGCGAGGGCGAGCCGAACACCCGGCTCACGAACGACTCCTGCTGGTAGCGCACACCGCCGGCGTCGACGTACGACGTGTCGAGGACCGGCAGGTAGCCGTCCGCGAGCTCCGCAGGCGCCAGCCGCCCGAGGCACGAGCCGTAGCGCTCGCGGCCGGAGCTCCCGACCGAGACCGTCAGGCTCGGCCCGCCGGCGCGCCGGGAGATGATCTGGCTGCCGTCGGCGACGTGGAGCGCGGAGACCGTCCCGTAGACGCTGAACGGGAACGAGAACGGAAGGTAGTAGACGCCCGACGCGGTCAGCGACCGCCCGCCGCGGCCCTCGGCGTAGAGCAGCGGCTCGAGCAGCCTGGCGGCCGCCTCGTACGTCGGCCCGTTCGGCGCCGCGAGCAGCCGCTCTCCCCAGAGGTCGCGCTTCGAGAGCAGCGCCCGGCGCACGCTCGCCGCGTAGCCGGGCGCGGGCGGCGGCCCGGAGCACGACACCGGCGCGACCGCCGAGCCTGCCGAGCCGCCGAGCCCCAGAACGAGAAGCGCGCAGGCCGTGACGAGCGCGGGAAACGCGAACCGCATCGCGCCGGGCGCTACATGCCCATCGCGTGGTACCCGGCGTCGACGTACAGCGTCGTGCCGGTCACGTTCTTCGCATCGTCGGAGAGGAGGTACGCGGCAGCTGCGCCGACGTCGTCGGCCTCGATCTGCCGGTGGAGCGGCGCGCGCTCCTCGAACATCGTCTCCATCGTGGTGAAGCCGGCGATCGAGCGCGCCGCAAGCGTTCGCACGGGCCCCGCCGAGACCGCATTGACGCGGATCTGCTTCTGGCCGAGATCCCAGGCGAGGTAGTGGACGGACGCATCGAGCGTCGCCTTGGCCACACCCATCACGTTGTAGTGCGGCACCGCGCGCTCGCCGCCGAGGTAGGTCATCGTCACGACCGAGCCGCCCCCGCGCGCCTCCATCAGCGGCTCGGCGGCGCGCGCCGTCGCGGTCAGCGAGTACGCGCTGATGTCGAGCGCCATCCAGAACCGGTCGCGAGGCGTGTCGGTGAACCGGCCCTCGAGATCCTCGGCCGCTGCGAAGGCGACGGAGTGGACGAGCAGGTCGAGGCCGCCCTCGAACACGGAGCCGACCTCGTCGAAGACGCGGGCGATGTCCTCGTCCGAACGGACGTCGCATTCGGTCACGAGCGGGCTCTCGACGGTGGCCGCGAGGTCGCGGACGTTCTGCTCGATCCGCTCGCCCTGGAACGTGAACGCGAGCTGCGCGCCCTCGGCCGCGAGGCGCTGCGCGATCGCCCACGCGATCGAGCGCCGGTTCGCGACTCCGAGCACCAGCCCCCGCTTGCCTTCGAAGCGCCCGTTCATGGGGGCGAGTCTATGCGGTTCCCGCTACATTGCGTCTCTTGCGCCGCCTCGCAGCACTCCTAGCGCTCGCCGCGGCGCTGTGTCTCGCAGCCTCGGCCGCCGCCGGCTTGACGCCGGTGCGGCGCACGTTCGGCGACGTGACGCTGCCGCGGGTGCGGGCCGGCGCGATCAAGATTCCCGCAGGGCACGCCTCGGGTCGCGTGCGCGTGATCGTCGACCTGAGACTGGCGCCGCTCGCGGCGGCCTGGGGACGAACGGAGCAGGCGACCGGCGCGACCCGCCGCCTGAACGTGGCGAGCGCGTCCTCCCGCGCGTACCTCCGCCGGGTCGAGGCGGAGCAGCAGGTTGCGATGGCGCAGCTCCACCGGGCGATTCCGGAGGCGCGGGTCGGCCGCCGCTTCAAGATCCTGCTCGACGGGCTCACCGTCACGCTCCCGGCGACGCGGCTGCCCCAGCTCGTGCGGCTCTCCAGCGTCGCCCACGTCTACTCGTCGCTGCGCTACACCCTCGCCGGCGACCCGAGCCCGACGGTGATCGGCGCCGACGCGCTCCAGGCGGCGACGGGCGCGACCGGCGCGGGAATCAAGATCGGCGTCGTCGACGACGGGATCGACCAGACCAACCCGTACCTCAGCCCCGCGGGCTTCTCGTACCCGGCGGGCTTCCCGAAGGGGAACACGCAGTTCACGACGCCGAAGGTGATCGTGGCGAAGTCGTTCCCAGGCCCGAACTCCGGCGCCGCCGGCGCGCTGCCGCTCGACCGCAACGCCTCGTTCCACGGCACGCACGTCTCCGGGATCGCGGCGGGCGACGCGGGCACGAACGCTCCCGCCGGCCGTGACCACCCCGCCGTGAACGGGCTCAGCGGCGTCGCGCCGCGCGCGTGGCTCGGCAACTACCGCGTCTTCACCGTCCCGACCCCGGTCGGCCACGTCGCGAACACGCCGGAGATCGTGGCGGCGTTCGAGGCGGCGGTCTCCGACGGGATGAACGTGATCAACTTCTCCGGCGGCGGCCCGCAGACCGATCCCGCCAACGACGCGATGATCGAGACGATCCAGAACGTCGTCGCGGCGGGCGTCACCCCGGTGATCGCCGCCGGCAACGACCGCGACGACTTCGGCGCCGGCACCGTCGGCTCGCCGGGCGTCGCGCCCGACGCGATCACCGTCGCGGCCGTCTCCAACGCCGTCGTCTACGCCCCCACGCTCTCCGTCCAGAACGCCGACGCGCCCGCCAATCTCGAGGCGATCCCGTTCCAGTCGAACGACGCGCCGCCGAACTGGGCCACGATCGACCAGACGCTCGTGGACGTCACGACGATCACGGGCACGGACGGCCACCCGGTCGAGCCTCATCTCTGCGGTCCGGCGGGCAACCCCAACTCGGCGTCCACGACGCTGCCGGCCGGCTCGCTGTCCGGCGAGATCGTGCTCGCCTCGCGCGGCGTCTGCGCCTTCGTCGTCAAGGCAGAGAACGCGCAGGCGGCGGGCGCCGTCGGGATCATCCTCGCGGACAACCGGCCGGGCGAGGCCAACCCGATTCCCGTTCAGCTCCCGATCCCGTCCGGGATGATCAGCGACCTCGACGCCGCGCAGCTCCACCTGTTCATGGCGACGCACGGTGGCAAGGCGACGATCCGCGCGGGCGGCGACCCGCAGCAGATCGCGACCGGCCGCAGCGGCGTGATCACGAGCTTCTCCTCCGCCGGCCCGACCGAGTGGGGACACCTGCTCAAGCCGGACATCTCGGCGCCGGGCGGCCAGATCCTCTCCTCGACGCTGCCCGAGTACGCCGGCTCGCAGTTCGCGGTCTTCGACGGCACGAGCATGGCGACGCCGCACATCGCGGGCGCCGCGGCGCTCCTGCTCCAGCTCCATCCGGGCTGGTCGCCGGGCCAGATCAAGTCGGCGCTGATGTCGACCGCCGCGCCGGCCTGGGGCAACACCGCCCGCACGACCGAGGCGCCGGTGTGGGAAGAGGGCGGCGGGCTCGCCCAGCTCACCCGCGCGACCGACCCGCGGATCTTCACCTCGCCCGCATCGCTCTCGTATCCCGACCTGAACGTCAACGCCGGCGCGAAGAGCGAGGGGCAGCTCGTTCGTCTCACCGACGCCGGCGGCGGCGCAGGCGTCTGGCAGGTCACGCTCGCCCCGCAGTCGGCGAGCGCAGGGACGACGATCGACGTCCCGGGCCAGATCGCCGTGCCGCCCGGCGGCGAGGCCGACCTCTCGGTGGTTGCCGACGCCTCGGCAGGCGCCGCGGCCGGGGACGACTACGGATTCGTCGTCCTCACCCAGGGCGCCGTCTCGCGGCGGATCCCATACGGCTTCTCGGTCACCCGCCCGGGCCTGCCCGGCGACAAGGTGCTCCCGCTCCAGCGCTTCCAGGTCGGCTCGACGGCCGGCACCGGCTCGCGGGTGAGCGCCTACCGCTACCCGAGCGCGCCGTTCGGCCTCGCGCCCAACCCGGCCGACCCGCCGATGAACGAAGACGGAGCCGAGCAGGTCTACACGATCCTGATCCAGAACCCCGTCGCCAACGTCGGCGTCTCGGTGGTCGACGCGACCACGGGCGCGGTGATCGACCCGTTCATGCTCGGCTCGCTGGACGAGAACGACGTGCAGGGCTACGCGGGGACGCCGGTCGACGTGAACAACCTGACGTACGGCTACCCGCTCGACGTCGGCGCGGCCGCGGCCGTGTTCCCGCGCCAGCAGACGTTCTACGTTTCGGTCGACTCGCGCCGTGACCCGTTCACGGGCCAGTCGCACGCGGGCAAGTACCTCCTCCGCTCGTGGGTCAACGACGTGACGCCGCCCGCCGTGCAACTCCTCACCACCACCGTCGCCGCCGGACGCCCGACGCTCGTCTTCCGTACCCTCGACGCGGGCTCGGGCGTCGACCCGCTCTCGCTCGCGATCGGCTATGGGAAGACCACGATCGGCGCGGCTGCGTACGATCCGGCCACCGGCCTCGCGGTGTTCCCGCTGCCGGCCGCGGCGCCGAAGCTCAAGGCCGGGAAGACGAAGGCGATCGTCGAGTCGGGTGACTACGAGGAGACGAAGAACGTCAACACGGTCGGCGACAACATCATGCCGAACACGACGTTCAAGCAGGTGACGCTGAAGGTGATCTCGGGCCCGACGGTCACGTGGCTCGCGCCCGCAGCCTGCGTCACCGGCGTCGAGCGAATGGTCGTCGCCGGCAGCTCGACCGCCCCGATCCGCTCCGTGAGCTTCTACGACGGCGCGAAGAAGATCGCGACGACGACCAAGGGCAGCGCGGGCCTGTATGCGGCGGACTGGCCGGCGAAGGGCCGCACGAAGGGCAAGCACACGCTGCGGGCGGTTCTGAACGACACGAAGGGCCGCCCGGCCTCGGCGACGACGACCGTGCGCACCTGCAAGTAGTGGCCGAGCGGCAGGTCGCGGTGATCACCGGTGCCTCGTCGGGGATCGGCGAGGCGCTCGCGCGCCGGCTCGCCCGCGACGGCTGGCTCACGGTGCTGCTCGCCCGCCGGCGCGACCGGATCGAGGCGCTCGCCGCGGAGCTCGGCGGAGAGGCGGAGGTCTGCGACGTCTCGGACCGCGAGGCGGTCGAGCGGGTCGCCGCCGAGGTGCTCGCGCGCCACCCGCGCGTGAAGCTCCTCGTCAACAACGCCGGCATCTCCGGCCGCGGCGACTTCGTCACTGCCGACGTCGACCGGATCGAGCAGGTGATGCGGACGAACTACCTCGGCAGCGTCTGGTGCCTCCGCGCCTTCCTCCCCGGGCTCGAGGCCGCCGGCCCGGCGGACGTCGTCAACGTCGTCTCGGTCTCCGGGACCGTCGCGTTCGGGCCGGCCGGGCCGTACTCCGCGTCGAAGCACGCCCAGATCGCGTTCTCCCGCTCGACGGCCGCGCAGCTCCGCTCGCGCGGCGTCCGGGTCCACACCGTCAACCCCGGCTTCGTCGAGACCGAGGGCTTCCCGAACGCGACGACGCTCAAGAGCCAGTTCTTTCGCCGCGTCGTGATCGGCCCGGAGCAGGTCGCAGACCACATCGCGATGGTCCTGCGCCGCGACCGGCGCGAGACGTTCGTCCCCTTCTGGTACCGCGCCTTCGCGATCCTCCAGGGCGTGATGCCGAGCACCGTGACGAGGATCTCGTCGCGGAGCGGGTATCGAACCGACAAGTCCTAGGGCTACACTCTCGCGATGACAGGGCTAACGACTCACGAGTTCATGGCGATCGCCGGACTGCGCGCGGCGCTTCGCGTCTTCATGCGACAGAGCGAGCAGATGGCCCGCCGCTCAGGCCTGACGCCGCAGCGCTACATGCTGTTGCTGATGATCAAGGGCGCGCCCGACGGCAGCGAGCGGTCGACCGTGACCGAGCTCTCGGAGCGGCTCCAGCTCGCGCAGAGCACGGTCACCGAGCTCGTGCGCCGCGCCGAGGACGCCGGTCTGCTCGAGCGCGAGCAGTCGACGAGCGACGGCCGCGTCGTCTTCCTGCACCTGACGAAGGAGGGAGATCGGCGGCTCGCCGACATGGCCGAGAAGCTCGCGGTCGAGCGGGCGCGCCTGACCGAGGCTATCGCCGGGCTCTGATCAGAACACGCGCTTGACGCAGAGGTACCAGCCGATCTCGGCGGTGTAGCCCTGCGGCGCGAGCTCCTGCGCCTGCGTCCTCGCCTCGCCGTGGCAGCCCGCCAGGTTCAGGTACGGGTCGAGCTCACGGGGCTCGCGGAAGACCTCCTTGCGGCGGAGGTCGAGGCTGTTCATGTCGAAGTTGCCGGCCAGGTCGGCATCGGAGAGCAGGCGGGTGTGCGAGGGATCGCGCGAGCGCTCGAAGCGGTCGAGCTCGATCGCGGAGAGCGAGTCGGTCGGCGCGAGCTGGTCGATGATGAGGAGCGACCCGCCGGGGATGGTGACGCGCGCCATCTCCGCGAGGACGAGCTCGGGCCGCGCCATGTGGTGGAAGGTCGCCCGCGTGCCGACGAGGTCGAAGGAGTTGTCGGGAAAGGGAAGGTCGGTCGCGTCGGCCTCGAGCACGGTCATGTTCTCGGGCGCGCGGCGACGGGCCTCCTCGAGCAGTTCCGGGACGATGTCGGTCGCGGTGACCTCGCGCACGAGCGGCGCGAGCGCGAGCGCGAGGGCGCCTGCACCGGCGCCGACGTCGAGAGCGCGCTCGTCTCCGCGCGGCTGCACGAAGCTGCGCACGCGCTCGGCGAGCTCCGCTGCGTGGTTGTCCTGGTGAGCTGCCATCGCCTCAGCCGTCTGACCGAAGCGACTCCGCACGACGTCGTCCGAGCTCAAGTGCCTCCTCTCTGGTGCGCAGCGTACCCGCAGCGCGCTCCTCGTCGATCTCGGCCAGGATCGCGCCGATCGCAGGCCCCGGCGGAAGCCCGAGCTCGTCGCCGCGCACGAGCGGCTCGGCCGGCTCGGTCGCACGGGCCTCCTCGACGAGTGGGGCCAGCTCGGCGGCGTCGACGAATGCGAGCGCGTCGAGCGCCCACGGCTCGGTGGCGCGCCGAAACCGGTGCACGGCGCGCGCGGAGCGCCCGTCGGGCGCGGACGCGCGAAGCAGCGCTGCGAGGTAGCGCTTCGTCTCGTTCGCGATCGGCAGCGTCCGCAGCTCGTCGCCGAAGACCGCGACGAGGCGGTACTCGGGCGAGTCGAGCCGGTCGAGCCGCTCGTCGATCCGGCCGCCGAGCGGCGCGAGCAGGCCGAGCTCGTCGAGTCGCCGGTAGCCGGCGGGCGAGAGCCGGCGTCAGCTCGGCGAGGATCCTCTCCCCCGCCGGCTTCACGACGAGCGCCGCGTCGCGTCGGACGAGCTCCAGCGTGAGCGGCGCGAGGTGGAAGCCGAGCTCGTCCTCGAGCCGAACCGCCCGTAGCAGGCGCAGCGGGTCGTCCTCGAAGATCGAGTCCGACACCGCCCGGATCGTGCGGAACTCGAGATCCTCGCGTCCTCCGGCCGGGTCGAACGGCTCGCCTCCCGCGAGCGGCTCCGCGATCGCGTTGATCGTGAAATCGCGCGTCGCGAGGTCGCGCTCGATCCCGTGCGCGAGTGGTGTGAAGTCGACGGTGCGCCCTTCCTCGAGCGCCACCCGCCACGCGCCGTGGCGCTCGGAGAGCGGGAACGGCGCGCCGCCGGAGCGCCGCGCATACTCGCGCGCGGCACGCTCGGGCTCCGCGCACGCGATGTCGAGATCGACGAGCGGGCGGCCGAGCAGCTCGTCGCGGACCGCGCCGCCGACGACCCACGCCTCCTCGCCCTCGAGCACCTGGCGCGCCAGCTCACGCATCGGTCACCGTCCTGCGCGCGCGCTCCGGCGAGGAGTCGATCCCGGCCACGAGCTCGTACGTGATCGTGTCGGCGACCCGCGCATGCTCCTCGGCCGACACGCCCGAGCCGAGCAGGACGACCGGCGTGCCGACGGGGAGCTCGCGGTCGAGCTCGACCGCGAACGAGTCCATCGAGACGGTTCCGACGGCGCGGCGCGGCTCGCCGCCGACACGCACCGTCGTCCCGGTGAGATTCGCGGCGGAAGCCGTCGGCGTAGCCGACCGGGACGATCCCGATCCACGTCGGCCGTTCCGCGACGAAGCGGCGCCCGTAGCCCGTGCTCTCGCCGGGCTGCAGCTGCCTGACCTGGGCGAGGTAGCTCTCCCAGCGCAGCGCGGGCTCGAGCCCGTCGCGGGACGGGTCGTCGCCGAAGGGCGAGAGGCCGTAGACGGCGAGCCCGCAGCGGGCGGCGTCGAAGTGCGAGTCCGGGTAGCGAAGCGCGCCCGCGCTCGCGGCGATGTGGCGGGTCAGCTCCGCGTGGCCGCCGGTGAGCTCGCGGAAGCGCGTGAGCTGCCGCTCGACGAACGCGGCGTCGGTGTCGGCGGTGGCGAGGTGGCTCATCGCCCCGACCACGTTACGGGTCGGGGTGACGAGCTCCGACAGGCCGTAGCGGCCCATGCCGGTGTCGAGCTTGAGGTGGACGCGCACGCCGTCGGGGATCTCCGCGTCCGCGACGGCCAGCTCGAGGCCGGCGTCGCGCGCGGCGGCGATCTCGCGGCTCCCCCCGGCCGGGCTCATCACGAGGATCCGCGCGACGGGGAACTCTTCCCGCAGCGCGAGCCCCTCCGGCACGGTCGCGACGCAGAGCCCGCTCGCGCCCGCGCCGAGCGCCGCGCCCGCGCAGTCGGCCGCGCCGTGGCCGTAGCCGTCGGCCTTCACCACCGCCCAGAGCTGCGAGCCGTTGAGCGCGCGCAGGAGCGTGCGCACGTTGCGCCGCACCGCGCCGAGGTCGACCGTCAGCTCAGAGCGGTGCATCGAGCACCCGCGGCAGCTCGCGGATCACGTCGCTCGCGATCAGGCCCGCCTGTTCGGGCACCGCGGCTGCGGCGAGCCCGTGGGCGACAGCTGCCGCCGCGGCAGCGAGGCGCGGCTCGAGGCCCTTCGCGAGAAAAGCCGCGACGACCCCGGTGAGCACGTCGCCCGTCCCGGCCGTCGCGAGCGACGGCGGGCCGAACGCACAGACGAGCACGCCCTCGCCGGGCGCTCCGACTAGCGTGTCCGCGCCCTTGAGGAGCACGACGCAGCCGAACAGGTCCGCGGCCCGCTGCACCGCCTCGAGCCGGTGGGCGCTCACCCAGGCGGAGCCCTCACCGAGCAGGCGCCCAAGCTCCCCCGCGTGCGGGGTCAGCACCGTCGGCGCTTCGCGCGGCGACGGCTCGAGCCCGAAGAGCGCATCGGCGTCGACGACCGCGGGCAGCTCGAGGTCGGCAAGCAGCCGCCGGACGAGCGCTTGCGCCTCCGGCGCGCGGCCGAGACCGGGCCCGAGCGCGAGCGCACCGGCCCGCTCCGCAGCCTCGTCCACCTCCTCGAGCGGCCGCTTCACCGCCTCGAGCAGCCGCACCTCGAGCACCGGCAGCGACTCGCGCGGCGCGGCGACGGTGACGTAGCCCGCGTCGGCGCGGAACGCCGCCTCCGCCGCGAGGCAGACGGCGCCGGTGAGCCCGGGCGAGCCTCCGACGACGAGCACCGAGCCGGACGAGTACTTGTTGTCGCCCGCGCCGCGGCGCGGCACGAGCCAGAGCACGTCGCGTGTCACGAGCCGGTGCTCGGTCTCGGCCTGGTCGAGGCCGATGTCGGCGACGGCGACCTCGCCGGCGTGGAAGCGGCCGGGCGCGACGGCGACGCCGACCTTCCGTCCGTGGAAGGTGACGGTGACCTGGGCGCGCACGGCCACGCTCGCCACCTCACCGCTCGAGGCGTCGACGCCGGAGGGAATGTCGACCGCCACGATCGGCGCGCCATCGGCGTTCATCGCCTCGATCAGGCTCGCCGCCTCGGGCCGAGGCTCGCCCCTGAACCCGGTGCCGAAGAGCGCATCGACGATCACGTCGGGGCTGCCCAGTTCGCCTCCGGCCGCCGCGTCGACGACGGTGACCTCGAGGCCGCTCCGCGCGAGCAGCTCCGCCGCGATCCGCCCATCCCCGCCGTTCGAGCCGCCGCCGCAGACCGCGGTGACCCGCCGCGCGTCCGGGTGGCGGCGGACGAGCTGATCCGCGACGGCCGCGGCCGCCCGCTCCATCAACTCCGGCGCCGTGTCCGGGTAGCCCGGATAGAGCGCCTCCGCAGCCCGCATCTCGTCCGCGGTGTAGAGCGGCTCAAGCATCTGCGGGGAGCACGGCGCAGACGGCGGCCGCGAGCTCCTTGGAGTGCGTCATCGAGAGCTCGATCCGGCCGGCGCCGACCTTCTCGGCCCACTTCAGCGTGCGGCCGGTGAGCTGGACGCCGGGCTTCGGGCGGCCGCGCACCTCGATCTCCTTCCACGTGAAGTAGACGCCGCAGCCGAGCGCCTTGCCGACCGCCTCCTTGGCCGCGAACCGGCCGGCGTAGTGCTGGGCCGGGTTGGGCTTCGACTCGCAGTAGGCCTGCTCGCCGGCGGTGAAGCAGCGGTCGCGGAACCCGGGCCGCTCGAGCGCCCGCCGGATCCGCTCGATCTCGATCAGGTCGACGCCGACCGTCACGCGCCGGAGGCCTCCAGCCAGTCGGGCAGCTGCGCGATCGAGGAGACGATCGCGGTCGGCACGATCCCCGAGGCCTCGGCCTCGTCGGGGCGGAACTTGCCGGTGCGGACGAGCACGGTGTTCATGCCGTGGCGCTGCGCGCCCGCGATGTCCGCCTCGATGTCGTCGCCGACCATCCACGCGAGCTCCGGGTCGCTGTCGACCGCCTCGAGCGCAGCGCCGAAGTAGGCGGCGCTCGGCTTGCCCAGCACCATCGCGTCGACTCCCGCCGCGTACTCCAGCCCGGCGACGAAGAGGCCCGCGTCCAGCATCGGCCCCCGTTCGGTCTGCCACCAGCGGTTGTTGTGCAGGCAGTAGAGGTCGGCGCCCGCCTCGAGCTCGGAGAACGCACGGGCCAGGTTCATGTACGAGAAGACGCGATTCGTCTCCTCGGTCTCGTCGCAGCCGCCGAGGAGCACGGCGTCGGCACCTTCGCCCACGAGCTCGACCCCCTCGAGATCCTCGGTCACCGCGGCCATCGTCAGCGCGAGCACGCGCTTGTCGGCAAGGGCCCGCGCGGCGGCGAAGGCGGCGGTCTGGAGCTCCTCGTCGTCGAGCTCGATCCCGAGCCCGCGCAGCTCCGCGGCGAGCTGCGAGCGGGAGCGCGTGGTGTTGTTGGTGACGAACCGGAGACGGTGCCCCTCGTCGCGCAGGCGACGGACGGCGTCGCCTCCGCCGGGGATCGGACGACCCGAAACGTGAAACACCCCGTCGACGTCGAGCAGAATGGCTGCCATGGAATCCGAGTCTATTCGGGTCACGCGATCGGTCGCACTGTCGCCGGACGAGATCGAGCTGCGCTATTCACGCTCGAGCGGCCCGGGCGGCCAGCACGCGCAGAAATCCGAGACGCGCGTCGAGGCGATCTTCGACGTCGAGGCCTCGTCGGCGCTCACGCCGGCACAGAAGCGGCGCGTGGTCGCGAAGGCCGGCCCGCGCCTGCAGAGCGTCGCGCAGGACGAGCGGAGCCAGCTCCGCAACCGCGAGCTCGCGGTCGAGCGCCTGGTCGAGAAGCTCCGCGCGGCGCTCAAGGTCGAGCGGCGCCGCGTGCCCACCAAGCCGAGCGCCGCGGCGAGAAAGCGGCGGCAGGAGGCGAAGAAGCGCCGCTCGGAGACCAAGCGCCTTCGCCGCCCTCCGGGCTAACGGCTCGCCACGACTTAGACTCGTCACGGAGTGGAATCTGACGACCTCACGCTGAAGCGCGAACAGGCAGCCCGCGTGTTCGGCAAGCTCTCCCGGTTCGCAGCCCTCTTCGCGGCAGTGCTGGCGGCGATCGCGGCGGTCGATCTCGTAACCGGTTCGATCACCGGCGACCGGCACCTCGACTACGTCCTGCTCGCCCTCGGGGCGATGAGTGTGTGGACCGCATTCACGGTTCGCCGGTCCGCCGACACGATCCGCGCTGCGGGTCGGCCTCCGCAGCCGAAGCCGAGGATGCTGGCCGGCTTGATCGCATCGATGACCGTGAGCCTCGCCTTCGTCGGGGGAGTCGGATACGTCATCGGTGGCTGGGCCGGTGCCGCCGTGCTGACACTGGTGGCCGTCGTCGTGGTTGCCGCATCGGTCGCCCGCGGTCTGCGGCGACGCCGGAACGCATCCGCCCCGTAGCCGCTCCTCAGCGGTCGTACTCGTCGCGCCGGCGCAGCCAGTACTGGTTCGGGCGCCCCTCCTCGTCACGGCCCTTCGGCACGAGGTCGAGGTAGTGGTAGGCGGCGTTCAGCATGTCGATCCCGCGCCCGTAGGTCGAGTACGTGTGAAACACGGCGCCGCTCTCGTCCCTGAAGAAGACGCTGGCTCCCTCCCGGTCCTCGAGCCCGGGGACGAGAGTGCCGTAGTTGAAGACCGGCCGGTCGAGCTCCTCGGGCCTGAACGAGACGCCGAAGTCGTAGTTGAAGTCGCTCTCGCCGCTCGAGACCCAGTCGACGCTCCAGCCCATGCGCTCGCGGTAGGCGAGGAGCTTCGGGAGCGGCGCACGCGAGACGGCGACGAAGCTGACGTCGCGGGCGTTGAGGTGCAGGACGTTGAGATCGAAGTTGTCGGCCCAGAACGAGCAGTGCGGGCAGCCCACGTCTGCCTCCGGCTCGAACATGAAGTGGTAGACGATCAGCTGGCTGCGCCCGTCGAAGAGCTCGGCCAGCGTCCGCGTCCCGGCGGGCGTCGCGAAGGCGTACTCCTTGCCGACGGCCTCCCACGGCAGCTCACGGCGCTGTCGGCTGAGGTCGTCGCGAAGCCGCGTGAATTCCTTCTCCCTCGCCAGCAGATCCGTGCGCGCGGCGAGCCACGCCTCGTGACCGACGACCTCGTGACGCTCCGACGGCATCGCGCCTGGAGATTGTCCAGGGCTGTGGCCGATGTCAAGATCCCGACCATGGGCAGCGACGTCGTCCGAGTGACCGTGCTCCCCAACGAGCCGGATGCCGAGATGGTCGTCTCCCTCCTGCGCTCCAACGAGATCCCGGCGTTCACGAAGCGAAGCGACGTGGGCTCGGCGGTGTTCGGCGGAGCCGGGCCTTTCGGACCCGTCGAGGTCTGGGTGAGCGAGGCCCAGCTGGCCGAGGCGCGGGAATTCCTGGCCGCCTCGGTCCCGGAGGCGCCGCTCTAGCCCCCCACTTCCTCGGCAAGGCTGTCGAAGAACCCGCCCCAACCGCCGCGGAGCCCTTCGAGCTGCTCGTCGGTGAACTCCGAGAAGTCTCCGGCCTGCGTCATCACCATCTCGGTCTTGCCGTCCAGGTCGGTGAAGGTGACCGTCAGCAAGTGCTGCCGGTCGGGATCCGGCCGTTCGCCGTCGGTGAGCGTCAGGACCAGGCGCTCGTTCTCGATGACCTCGCGGTAGACGCCCGCGAACGGATGCCCGGTGCCGTCCGGGTCGGGCCGCATGTCCGCATACCACTCGCCTCCGGGGCGGACGTCCATGCGCAGCGCGGTCGTGCCGCGCCCGCCCCACCAGCGGGCGAACTGGTCCGGGTCGGTCCAGGCCTTGAAGACCAGCTCGCGGGGCGCGTCGAAGACGCGGGTGATCGTCAGCTCACGGTTGTCGGTCATCGATCGGTTCCTTTCTGGATCTCTCGCAGATGGTCGTCGAGGCTGTCGAAGCTGCCCTCCCAGAACTGCCGGTAGCGCTCGAGCCACTCGGTCGCGCCCTCGAGCGGGGCCGCCTCGAGCCTCGACGGGCGCCACTGCGCCTCCCGGCCGCGCGTGATCAGGCCGGCGCGCTCCAACACCTTGAGGTGCTTCGAGATCGCCGGGAGGCTGACGTCGAACGGGGCGGCCACCTCGGTGACCGTCGCCTCTCCGGTAGCGAGCCGGGCGAGGATCGCGCGGCGAGTCGGATCGGCGAGGGCCGCGAAGGTGCGGCTGAGCTGGTCTGCTGTCATCGCTTATTTAACCTTTCGGTTTAATATAGACCGCAGGCGCGCGGGCCGTCAAGCCGGGAGGCGAGAGCGAGCGCTAGGCCGCGCGGCCGAAGCGCTGAGCCGAGCGGGCACGGCGCCGCTCGGCCTCGGCCTCGCGGTCACGCGGCGGCGCCGAGGTGACCAGGTCGGCGAGCAGATGTTCGGTCGCGTGGGCGACGTCGTGAACGGCGCGCTCGAACGCCGCCTCGTTCGCCTTCGACGGCTTCTGCATCCCGCTGACCTTGCGCACGTACTGCAGTGCGGCGGAGTGGATCTCCTCCGGCGTCGTGTGCGGCTCGAAGTTGTGGAGCGTTCTGATGTTCCGGCACATGGCTCGAAGTCTAATCCGCTCACCAAAATGTCACCCGTTTGGGCCGACCCAGCCCCGACAGCTCCAGCTACCATGGGTTGCGACAGCCGACGCGGGCAGTCAACAAGCTGGTCGACGGTGGCCTCGGGAACGACTTCTGAGGCCTTTTTCGTACCTACTCACAGGAGGTTCCCCCATGCCGGCCAATACGACAGCCGAGCTCCACCCCGACGCCGTTCGCGCAGAGCGCGTCCAGGCACAGCAGCACCTCAGGATCATGATCGAGACGATGGTTCGCGCCGGCTACTCCGAGCCGGAGATCACCCAGGCGGTGAAGCGGTCGACCGCCCCGGAGGACAGGACAGCCGGTGCGTCCGGCGGCCTCTGGAACCAGCTGCGCGGCTTGTTCCAGGTCTAGACCCGACCGACACAAGCCCGGCGACGCTGCCGGCGCTTGTGCCCTATTCGACAGTGACGGTCTTCGCGAGGTTGCGCGGCTGGTCGACGTTCAGCCCGCGCAGGCGCGCGATCCGGTAGGCGAGCAGCTGCAGCGGGATCACCGCGAGCGGCGCCTGGAGGAACGGGTGCGTCCGCGGCACGTAGATCACGTCGTCGGCGTGGTGCTGGATGTCCTCGTTGCCGTCGGTCGCGATCGCGATCACCTGCGCGCCGCGCGCCCGCGTCTCCTGGATGTTCGAGACGACCTTGTCGTAGACGTGCGAGTCGGTCGCGATCACGACGACGGGCGTGTTCTCGTCGAGCAGCGCGATCGGCCCGTGCTTCATCTCGCCCGCCGAGTAGGCCTCGGTCGGGATGTACGAGATCTCCTTCAGCTTCAGCGCGCCCTCGAGGCAGACGGGCAGCCCGATGTGGCGGCCGAGGTAGAGGAAGAACGGCTTGTCGTAGTGGCGCTGCGCGATCTCCTCGATCGGATGGTCGCCGTCGAGGAACTCCTGGAGCTTGTCGGGGAGGCCGTGCACCTCGTCGAGCAGCGAGGCGAGCTCGGCCTCGGGCAGCGTCCGCCGCACCTGGGCGAGCTTCAGCGCGATCAGGTAGAGCAGCGCGACCTGCGCCGTGAACGTCTTCGAGGAGGCGACCGCCATCTCGAGGCCGGCGCGCGTGTAGAGGACGGAGTCGACCTCGCGCGCGATCTGGGTGCCCATCATGTTCGTGATCGCGAGCGTGTGCGCGCCCGACTCCTTCGCAAGCCGGATCGCCTCGATCGTGTCGCGCGTCTCGCCCGACTGCGAGATCGCGATCACGAGCGTGTCCTTCGACAGCACCGGGTTCCGGTACTTCCACTCGCTCGCGATGTCGGGCTCGACCGGGATCCGGGCCCACTCCTCGATCACGTAGCGGCCGACGACGCCGGCGTGGTACGAGGTGCCGCAGGAGAGGATCACGATCCGGCGCAGGTTCTTGATCTCGCTGTCGCTGAGGCCGAGCTCGTCGAGCTCGAGCTTCCCGTGGCGGACGCGGTCGCCGATCGTCTCCTCGACGGCGTCCGGCTGCTCGTAGATCTCCTTCAGCATGAAGGTCTCGAAGCCGCCCTTCTCGGCGCCCTCGTCGTCCCAGTCGACGTCGACGATCGGCTTCTCGATCACCTCGCCGTCGGGGCGCATGAACGTGGCGCCGGCGGGCGTGACGGTGACGATGTCGCCGTCGTCGAGGTACTTGATCCGGCGCGTCTCGCGCATGAAGGCGGTCACCGACGAGGCGAGGAACGTCTCGCCCTCGCCGATCCCGACCACGAGCGGCGTCTGCTTGCGCACGCCGACGAGGAGGTCGGGGTGGTCGTGCGAGATCACGACGAACGAGAAGTGGCCCTCGAGCTCGCCGTAGGTCTTGCGCACCGCCTCGGTGAGGTCGCCGTGGTAGTGGCGCTCGATCAGGTGCACGACCGTCTCGGCATCGGTCTCGGAGGTGAACGCGTGACCCTCGGCGATCAGCTGTGCCTTGAGCTCACGGTAGTTCTCGACGATTCCGTTGAGCACGATCGCGAGCTTCGCGTCGTCGCAGCCGGTGAGCGGGTGCGCGTTCTGCTCGGTGACGGCGCCGTGCGTCGCCCAGCGCGTGTGGCCGAGGCCGTGGCGAGAGTGCGAGCCGTGGCCCGCCGAGGCATCCTTCAGGAACTGGAGGTTGCCGACGGCACGGACGTAGTCGAGCCCGTCCTCTTCCCACAGAGCCAGGCCGGCCGAGTCGTAACCGCGATATTCGAGGCGCTCGAGCCCCTGCATGAGGAGCGGCCTACAGTCACGTTCACCGACGTATCCGATGATCCCGCACACACCAAGACCTCTCTCGAAAACGCGGAAAGCCCGGCTATCGTCGCCGCCCCCGCGTCGGGGCGGTCAGCCGAGCTCTTGCCTGATCAGCGACGCGATGCTACCACAGAGGGCCTCGGCCTCGGCTGCCGTCTCCGCCTCGGCGAGCACCCGAATCAGCGGCTCCGTGCCGGACGGGCGGACGAGCACACGGCCCCGCTCGCCGAGCTCCGCGTTCAGCCTCGCCACCTCGGCGCGCACGGCCTCGGGGACCTCGCGGCGCTCGACGGTGATGTTCTCCTTCACCTGCGGATAGACGGGCATCACGGCCACGAGCTCCGAGAGCGAGCGGCCGCGGAGCGCGAGGCAGAGCTGGAGCGCGGCGGCGAGCCCGTCGCCGGTGACGTGGTCGCGGAGCAGGATCACGTGGCCCGACTGCTCGCCGCCGAGCACGCCGCCCTCGCGGTACAGCGCCTCGAGCACGTAGCGGTCGCCGACATCGGTCGTGTCCACGCGGATCCCGCGCTCGGCCATCAGCGCGTGGAAGCCGAGGTTCGCCATCGAGGTGACGGCGACGCGGTCGACCCCGAGCTCGAGCGCGAGCACCGCGACGATCTGGTCCCCGTCCACGACCTCGCCGCGCTCGTCGACCGCGAGCACGCGGTCGCCGTCACCGTCGAAGGCGACGCCGAGATCGAGTCCCTCCGCCACGACGAGGGCCTGGAGTGCCTGGAGGTTCATCGCTCCGCAGCCGAGGTTGATGTTCATCCCGTCGGGCTCGGCCCCGATCGCGCGCACCTCGGCGCCGAGCTGCTCGAGCGCGTTCGGCGCGATCGCCGAGTAGGCGCCGTTCGCGCAGTCGACGCCGATCCTGAGCCCGGAGAGGTCGCCGCCGAAGCGCTCGACGATGTGCTCGAGGTAGCTGTCGGTCGCGACGTCGATGCGGTCGATCTCGCCGCCGCCGGGGCCTTCGGCGTCGAGCAATGCTTCGATCTCCTCCTCCGCGGCGTCGGTGAGCTTGCGGCCCTTCGAGTCGAAGAACTTGACGCCGTTGTACTCGGGCGGGTTGTGCGAGGCGGAGATCACGACGCCGAGGTCGAGCGCGAGCAGCGCGACCGCAGGCGTCGGCAGGACGCCCGCGAGCACCGCGACGCCGCCCGCCCGGGCGACGCCGCGCGCGAACGCCTCCTCGAGCTCGACGCCCGAGGCGCGCGTGTCCCGGCCGATGAAGACGCGGCCGCGGCCGGACCAGAGCGTTGCCGCACAGCCGAGCCGCTCGACGAGCTCCACGGTGAAGTCCTTTCCGACGACGCCCCTGACGCCGTCGGTGCCGAAGTGGCGGCGAGCCACGCTCGCTGTCAGCGCTTCGAGAACTGCGGCGCCTTGCGGGCTTTGTGGAGGCCGGCCTTCTTGCGCTCGACGATGCGCGCGTCGCGCGTGAGGAAGCCCTCGCGCTTCAGCGGGATCCGCAGCTCCGGATCGGCCTCGACGAGCGCGCGGGCGATGCCGTGCCGTACCGCTCCGGCCTGGCCCGACGGGCCGCCGCCGTGGACGCGCACGCGGATGTCGTAGGTGCCCTCCGCCCCGGCGGTGCGAAGCGGCGCGGTCGCGAGGTGGCGGTGCGTGACGCGCGGGAAGTACTCCTCGATCGTGCGGCCGTTGAACCACGTCTTGCCGTCACCGGGGCGCAGGATCACGCGTGCAACGGAGGTCTTCCGCTTGCCGGTGCCGAGATACTGGGCGATGTCTGCCATGCGGGTCAGTCCTCCAACGGAAGCGGCTTGGGCGCCTGCGCCTCGTGCGGATGCACGGGCCCGGCGTAGATCTTGAGCTTGGTCAGCTGCGCGCGCGACATGCGGTTGCGCGGGAGCATGCCTTTGACGGCCTTCCGCAGCACCTCGGTCGGCTGCCGGTCGAGCTGCTCGCGCAGGGTGCGCGTCCGCAGGCCGCCGGGATAGCCCGAGTGGCGGTGGTAGAGCTTCTGGTCGAGCTTCTGGCCGGTGACGGCGATCTTCTCCGCGTTCACGACGACGACGAAGTCGCCCGTGTCGATGTGCGGCGTGTACTGCGGCTTGTTCTTGCCGCGCAGGGTCGTTGCGATGACCGTGGCGAGACGACCGAGCGTCTTGCCGTCGGCATCCACGACGTACCAGTTTCGGGCGACCTCGCCCGGTTTTGCATTCCAGGTCTTCATAGCAAGGGGTCGACGGACGCCTGTCCGCCGGCGCAGAAGTGTAGCAGGGAGCGGCGAGACGCAGCCGCACCGCCGTGCGCACGATGGTGCGCGAACCCGGGGCCGAGCGCGCGCGGCGCGAGGCGACCGGTCACGCCGACCCGCGGCCCGAAGCGCTAATGCTCATGAGCACAAGGATGTCCCCGCGCTGCGCCCGGGTGTGTTTGGCCCCTGGGAGGACGGGTCCGACCCCGATGGTTGGAAACGCGTCCTCGAAACCCCCTGCTATTGCCCCCGAACCGGGAGTGTGCCGAGATCCGCGCGAAACGCGCGCGGTTACTCCCACTCGATCGTGGAGGGCGGCTTCGACGAGATGTCGAGGGTGACGCGGTTGATCCCGGGGATCTCGTTGACGATCCGGCTCGAGATCGTGTCGAGCAGGTCGTAGGGCAGCCGTGCCCAGTCGGCGGTCATCGCGTCCTCGCTCGTGACCGCGCGGATCACGATCGGGTAGGCGTAGGTGCGCTCGTCGCCCTGCACGCCCACCGAGCGGATCGCGGGCAGCACGGCGAACGACTGCCAGAGCTCGCGGTAGAGGCCGGCCTTGCGCACCTCCTCCTGGAGGATCGCGTCGGCGGCGCGCAGGATGTCGAGCCGCTCGCGGGTGACCTCGCCGATGATCCTGATCGAGAGCCCCGGCCCGGGGAACGGCTGGCGCCAGACCCAGCGCTCGGGGAGGCCGAGCTCCTCGCCGACGCGGCGCACCTCGTCCTTGAACAGGAGACGCAGCGGCTCGACGAGACCCATCTTCATGTCCGCGGGCAGCCCGCCGACGTTGTGGTGCGACTTGATCTTCGCCGCGACGCCGTCGGTGCCGCCCGACTCGATCACGTCGGAGTAGAGCGTCCCCTGCACGAGCCAGCGCACGTCGCCGAGCTTGGCCGCCTCCTCCTCGAAGACGCGGATGAACTCCTCGCCGACGATCATCCGCTTCTCCTCGGGCTCCTCGACCCCCGCGAGCCGCGTGAGGAAGCGCTCCTCGGCGTCGCACCGCGACGAGCGGGACCTTGAAGTGGCCGCCGAAGGTCTCGACCACCTGCTCGCCCTCGTTCTCGCGCATCAGCCCGTGATCGACGAAGACGCAGGTGAGCTGGTCGCCGACCGCCTTGTAGACGAGCAGCGCCGCGACGGCCGAGTCGACGCCGCCGGAGAGGCCGCACAGGACGCGGTCGGAGCCGACCTGGGCGCGGATCCGCTCGACCTGCTCCTCGATCACCGCGGCGGGCGTCCAGGCGGGCGGCGCGTCGGCGATCCCGTAGAGGAAGTTCTTCAGCACGTCCTGGCCGTAGCGGCGTGTGGACGACCTCGGGATGGAACTGGACGCCGTAGAGCCGGCGGGCCGGATCCTCGAAGGCGGCGATCGGCGTCGAGGGCGATCCCGCGACGACTCGCGAGCCGGCGGGCGGCGCGACGACCGAGTCGCGGTGGCTCATCCACACCGTCTGCTCGGCCGGCAGCCCGGCGAAGAGCGCGCCGTCGTCCTCGGCCTCGAGTGACGTCTTGCCGAACTCCGAGACACCGGTGCGGTCGACGCGGCCGCCGAGATCCTGCGCCATCAGCTGCATGCCGTAACAGATCCCGAGCGTCGGCACGCCGAGCTCGAACAGCGCCGGATCGACGCGCGGAGCGCCGTCGGCGTAGACCGAGGCGGGCCCGCCGGAGAGGATCAGCGCGTACGGGTTCCGCGCGCGCACCTCGTCCGGGGTGACCGCGTGCGAGACGAGCTCCGAGTAGACCCGCGCCTCGCGCACGCGACGGGCGATCAGCTGCGAGTACTGGCCGCCGAGGTCGACGACGAGGACGGGCCGCTCCTCCGGCAGCGGCTCGCGGACGGGGAGCCGAAGCACCTCGGCCGTCACGGCCTCCGGTAGTTCGGGGCGTCCTTCGTGATCACGACGTCGTGCGGGTGGCTCTCGCGGAGGCCTGCCGAGGTGATGCGGACGAAGCGCGCCTGCTTCAGCTCCTCGATCGTCGCCGCGCCGCAGTAGCCCATCGCCTGGCGGACGCCGCCGACGAGCTGGTGCAGCGTGGTCGCGACCGGGCCCTTGTACGGGACGCGCGCCTCGATCCCCTCGGGGACCAGCTTCTCGACGTCCTCGACGTCGCCCTGGAAGTAGCGGTCCTTCGAGAACCCGCGCGCCTTCATCGCGCCGAGCGAGCCCATCCCGCGGTACTCCTTGAAGCGCTCGCCCTGGAAGAGGACGACGTCGCCGGGGGTCTCGTCGACGCCGGCGAGGATCGAGCCGAGCATCACCGAGTCGGCGCCGGCTGCGAGCGCCTTGGCGACGTCGCCCGACGAGGTGATCCCGCCGTCGGCGATCACGGGCACGCCGTAGCGGGCCGCGACCTGCGCGCACTCGTAGACGGCGGTGATCTGCGGGACGCCGACACCCGCGACGACGCGCGTGGTGCAGATCGAGCCGGGCCCGATGCCGACCTTGACCGCATCCGCGCCGGCCTCGATCAGCGCCTCGGCCGCCTCGGCCGTCGCGATGTTGCCGGCGATCACCTCGATCTCGAAGCGCGACTTGACCGCGCGCACCATCTCGATCACCGCCCGCGAGTGGCCGTGCGCGGTGTCGACCACGAGCACGTCGACCTCCTCCGCGACGAGAGCCTCCGCGCGCTCGATCGCGTCGGCGCCGACGCCGACCGCGGCGCCGACCTGGAGCCGGCCGCGCTCGTCCTTCGTCGCGAGCGGGTACTGGATCCGCTTCTGGATGTCCTTGACGGTGATCAGGCCCTTGAGCCGCCCGTCGGCGTCGACCACCGGCAGCTTCTCGATCTTGTTGCGGTGGAGGATCTCCTCGGCCTCGGGCGAGCGTCGTCCCGACCGGCGCGGTGACGAGGTTGCGGCTCGTCATCAGCGCCGAGACCGGCTGGGTGACGTCGTCCTCGAAGCGCAGGTCGCGGTTGGTGAGGATCCCGACGAGGATCTCGTTCTCGTCCACGATCGGCACGCCGGAGATGTGGTAGCGCTCCATCAGCGCGAGCGCCTCGCCGACGCGGTCGCTGGGGCGCAGCGTGACGGGCTCGACGATCATCCCGGACTCGGAGCGCTTCACCTTGTCGACCTCGGCCACCTGCGCCTCGATCGAGAGGTTGCGGTGGACGATCCCGATCCCGCCCTCGCGTGCGAGCGCGATCGCGAGCCGGGCCTCGGTGACGGTGTCCATCGCCGCCGAGACGATCGGCAGCTGGAGCGTGATCGCCCGGGTGAGCCGCGTCGCCGTCGAGACGTCGTTCGGCAGGACCGCGGACTCGGCCGGCAGCAGCAGGACGTCGTCGAAGGTGAGGCCCTGCCTGACGAACTTGTCGGCCCAGCCCTGGGCCCCCTCTTCCATCGTCAGTTCGCGCTCGACGTCCACGAAAGCTCCCCTCTATGCACGAAGCCCAGGCGCGTGTCTCTCGCCTGGGCTCACGATTCTCCGTTGTCGGTACCGACTCTCAACTGGACGGCAATCCTAGCACCGCCCGAGGACGTGACTAGTCGGCGGCGACGGGCTCGAGCTCCTCGACCTGCACCGTCGACAGGAGACGCGCCGACCTCGCGCGGGTCGAAGCGGCCGGCGCCGACCTCGAGGATCGAGGCCGCTCCCGTCGCGACCGCGGCCTGGAGCGCCTCTTCGAGCGGCCGTTCCTCGAGCCGGGCCGCGATGAAGCCCGCGAGCAGCACGTCGCCCGCGCCGACCACGGAGACGGCCTCGAGGCGAGGCGTCTGCGCGTGGAGGAGCCGCGGTCCGGCGCTCCTCGCGCAGGAGCGCGAAGCAGCCGGTCTCGCCCTTGATCAGCACGTTGCGGGCGCCCTGTTCCGCGATCGTCTCGAGCGCCATCCGGAAATCGGCCGGCTCGGAGAACTCCTGCCCGACGAGGTCCTCGGCCTCGGCCTGGTTCGGCGAGACGAGGAACGGCTCGGCCTCGACGCCGAGCCGCAGCGGCTCGCCCTCCGAGTCCAGCACGGTACGCACGCCGGTCCGGTTCAGCTCGTGGATCGCCTCGGCGTAGAAGCCGTCGCCGACCCCGCGCGGCAGCGTGCCGGCGAAGACGACGAAGTCGGCGCCGCGCGCGAGGTAGGCGATCTTCTCGAGCAGCATCTCGAGCTCGCTCTCGAGCACGGCCGGGCCCCACTCGTTGATCTCGGTGTACGTCGAGCTCGTCGGGTCGACGACCGCGGTCGAGGTGCGCGACTCGTCCGCGATGCGCACGAAGTCGTTCAGGATCGCCTCGGCGGTGAGCTCCTCGACGATGCGCGTGCCGGTGCGGCCGCCGACGAGCCCGGTCGCGACGACGGGAAGGCCCAGCCGCTTCAGCGCGCGGGCGATGTTGATCCCCTTGCCGCCGGCGAGCGTCAGCCCCTGGCTCGCGCGATGGCGATTGCCGAGCTGGAAGCTCGGCACAGCGAGCGTGCGGTCGATCGCCGCGTTGAGCGTCACCGTGACGATCAAGAGACCCACCCCCAGAGACGATGAACGGTCCTGCCGGCGTAGAAGCGTACGCGTGCGGTGAGCCCCGGCCGCGAGGCCGACTGCGCGGCCACGAGCCGGCGGCTGCCGACGAGGCGCCCGTCCTGGTAGATGCGGACCTCGCCGAGCGCCTGTCCTGCAGCGACCGGCATCGTGAGCACGGCCGGCGCGGTCACGCGCTCGACGAACGGGCGGCCGAGCCGGACCGAGCGCACGAGCGGCCGCTCCGCGACGAGCGCGACCGGGTTGCGGCCGTAGCCGATCCCCGCGCTCGCGTACGTGCGGCCGGTCTGGACGAGCGGCGTGACGCGGTAGCGGGAGAGCCCCCAGTCCAGCAGCAGGCTCAGGTCCGCGTTGCGGCGGCTGCGGCTCGGGCTGCCGAGGATCGCCGTGTAGACGGTGAGGCCGTCGCCGCGGACGGCCGCGACCTGGCACCAGCCCGCGTTGTCGGTGTGGCCGGTCTTCACGCCGATCAGGCCGGGGAAGGTGCCGAGCAGGTCGTCCCAGGTCGTGAGGTGGCGGTCGCCGGAGATGATCGCGGTGCGCTCGCCGACGATCCGCCTGATCGTCGGGTTGTGCATCGCGACCTCGGCGAGCTTGACGACGTCGGCGGCGCTCGAGACCTCGCCCGGCTCGTCGAGCCCGTCCGGCCGGACGAAGTGCGTGTCGCGGAGCCCGAGCTGCCGCGCCTTGGCGTTCATCAGCGCGACGAAGGCCGGCGTCGAGCCGTGGCCGACGTAGCGGGCGAGCGCGACGGCCGCGTCGTTCGCGCTCTGGATCAGCGCGGCGGCGACGAGGTCGTGGACGGTGATGCCGCTCGCCGGCTCGGAGGTTGATCGTCGACTCGCCCACCGCGGCGGCGTTGCGGTCGACGCGCACGACGTCGCTCAGCTTCGCGTGCTCGAGCGCGACCAGCACCGTCATCAGCTTCGTGATGCTCGCGATCGGCACCCTCGCGTGCGGGGCGCGCGCAGCCAGCACCTCACCGGTGGAGGCGTTGACGACGAGAAACGCTCGGGCCTCCGGATTCGGCGGCGCGGCACGCGCCAGGGCGGGAAGGATGAGCGCGATCGCGACGGAAGCGACGATGAGCCGGAGCGGCACGAGGCCACTGTACCTGCCACGCCCACTACTTTTGTCATCGCGGATCACCCGTGCGGGGGATGACGAGGCAACGCTCCTGTGCGATTACTCGAGTCAGCACGGCAGACGGAGCGTCCCCTCCGCTCCTATCGCCCGAGGCGCGCGCCGCAGACGCGACCGAAGGCACGCCGACTGCGGACGTTGGGTAGGGGTCGGCCCTCCTTCCTCCAGGGCCGCCCCTACTCGCCGCTCACCTCAAGAGCAAGACAACGAGCGTGACGAGCGCAAGGAACGCGACCGGCGCGCCCCAGTAGACGATGAGGCGGCGAGTCTCGGGGGTCACCAGCCGGACACCGCCCACACCTCGCGGGCAGTGCGCGCGGCCTCGGCGCCGGCGGCGGCCCGCCAGTCGAGCTCGGTGTTGCGATAGGCGTAGATGATCGAGCGCGAGGCGGAGACGAGCGCGCTCGCGGGGCCGCTCGTGAACGCGCGCGCGACGTCCGCCGGCGTCGCCCCCTGGGCGCCGACGCCCGGCAGCAGGAACGGCGCCTGCGGCATCAGCCGTCGCGCCTCGCCGACCGCTCGCGGGTGCGTGGCGCCGATCACCGCGCCGACACTGGAGAGGCCGTCCTCGCCGACGAGCTCCTCGCCCCACTCGCGGACGAGCCCGGCGACGTGCTGCCACAGCGGCTGCCCGTCCGAGAGCGTCAGGTCCTGGACGTCGGCGCCGCCTTCGTTCGAGGTCTTGACGATGACGAACACCCCGGCGCCGTGCAGGCGGCAGGCCTGGAAGAACGGCTCGAGCGCGTCGCGGCCGAGGTACGGGTTGACCGTGACCGCGTCGGCGAGCGGCGGCTCGTCGCCGAGCGGCTCGACGTACGCGGCGGCGTACGCACGCGCGGTGGAGCCGATGTCACCCCGCTTCACGTCGGCGAGCACGAGCAGCCCCGCGGTCCGGGCGTAGACGCAGACGTCCTCGAACGCCTTCATCCCGTCGGCGCCGAGCGCCTCGAAGAACGCGACCTGCGGCTTCACCCCGACGACGTACGGCGCGACCGCGTCGATCACCCCGCGGCAGAAACGCGTGACCGCCTCGGCCGCCTGCGCCCGCCCGAGGTGGACGTCCCCTCGCAGCTCGAGCGGCAGGAGCTCGACCCTCGGGTCGAGGCCGACGAGCAGCTGGCTGCGCTTGCGCGCGACCGCCTCGACGAGCCGGTCGGAGAAGAGCGCCGTCGCCGCCGTGGTCGTGCTCTGCGCGTCCTGGGCCATCGGCCACCTAGCGTAGACGGTGAGAACGACGACGGGGGCCAGATCGGCCCCCCGTCGAGAGTTCGTGCTTGAAGGAGGGACGGGCTCTCTCAGCCCGCCTTGACGGCGGCCTTGAGCTGGCTGCCGGCGGAAAACTTCGGCACGGTTGCCGCGGGGATGTGAACCTTCTGCGACGGGTTGCGCGGGTTGACGCCTTCGCGCGCCGCGCGATCCTGCGTCGTGAACTTGCCGAATCCCGTGAACGCGACGTCCTCGCGCTTCTTCAGGGAGTCGGTGATCGCGTCGAGGAACGCATCGACGGCCTTTCCCGCGTCTCTACGCGAGAGCCCACTCCGTGAAGCGACCTGATCGACGAACTCCTGCTTTGTCACGTGTCCCTCCTGCTGTTGAGGTCGAGATTCAGCTTCTGAGACTAACAGGCGCCTCGGATGCGCTCAACCAAGCCGTTTTGCGGCGCTTTTTCAGCCGCCGGCGATCTCGCCGGCAGTGAAGAGCGGACGCAGGCGAACGGCGTGCCGGGCGAGAGCGTCGGCGCCGCCCTCCTCGCGGTCGACCACGCAGACCGCGGTTCGAACGACGAGCCCGGCCTCGCGAACGGCCTCGATCGCCTCCAGCAGGGCCCCGCCGGAGGTGACGACGTCCTCGACGAGGCAGACGAGCTCGCCTGCCTCGTACACGCCCTCGAGCCGATTCGCGGTGCCGTAGCCCTTCGCCGCCTCGCGCACGATCACGAACGGCCGACCCGAGGCGAGCGAGGCCGCGGCGGCGAGTGCGACGGCGCCGAGCGCCGGAGCCGCGAGCCGCGTCGCATCGGGCTCGTGCTCACGGGCAGCGGCCGCGATGCGCTCGCCGATCGCTGCGAGCAGGTCGGGCCGGGTCTCGAAGCGGTACTTGTCGAGGTAGTACTGGGAGCGGCGCCCCGAGCGGAGCAGGAAGTCGCCTTCGAGGTAGGCGTGCTCCTTGATCGCGGCGCGAAGCTCGGCGTCGGTCAACGCGCGGCGTCGAGCGTCGCGCGGCCGAGCGCGAGCAGCCGCTCGGCGTCCGGGCCCTCGCCGAGCGAGACCATCGAGCCGTCGGCGAAATACAGGTCGACCCGCTCGCGCCGCGCGCCGCCGCGCCGGAAGAACGCGAGGCTCGCGAGCACCGCGCCGGCCATGGCGATCAGGACGAGGAGCTTACGCTTCACCGTTCCCGCCCTCCTCCTTGGCCTTGCGCTTCGGCGCCCGCTTCGGCTTCTCCGGCTCCTCGGTCTCGGCGCTCGAGCGGAGACAGCTCTTGAGGTCGTAGAACACGAGCCCGACCGTCGGCTCCGGGCCGGTCACCGCGGCGACGAGGCGCTCGCCGTCGCGGACGACGAAGACGCTGCCGCCGGCCCCGGCGGCCTCGAGCTGGACGAGCGGCTCGCTGCGGACCCCGTCGGCGGAGGAGAGGAGCGCGCGCGCCGCCTCGACGAAGCGCGTGCCGTCGGCGAGCGTGGCCGCGTCGATCGTGCCGTCGGCGCGGAAGAGCGCCGCAGCCTTGATCTGCGTCGAGATCTCGGTGAGGTCGGCGAGTGCCTGCGCAGCTTCCATCAAGCGCGAAGCCTACACCGGCGATACTGCCCGTCGTGCGACTGCGCAAACGGACCCTCGTCGCGAAGTTCTTCACCGACCGGGGCACGCACCTCGCGGCGATGATCGCCTACTTCGCGCTCCTCTCCTTCGTGCCGCTCCTCTTCCTGACGCTGTCGCTGCTCGGCTTCGCCGGCCGCGCGAACGAGTCGAGCTACCTCGTGACCGAGCTCAGCCACGCGTTCCCCGAGAGCTCGGTGACGACCCTGATCAAGGTCGTGCAGACGCTCCAGGACAACGCGGCCGCGTTCGGGATCGTGGGTGCGATCGTGCTGGTCTGGACGTCGCTGTCGCTCTTCAGCGTGCTCGAGTCGGCGCTCAACATCGTCTACGGCCGGCCGAACCGCGGCTTCCTGAAAGGGAAAGGGCTCGCGCTCGGGTTCATGGTCGGCACGCTCGCGGTGCTGTTCTTCGGCCTGATCGTCGCCTCGTTCGGGGACAGCATCCTGAAGCACTACGCGCCCGGGGTGACCGACAACGGCGTCGCCGCCTACGTGCTCTCGGTGCTGATCTCGGGCGTCGCCGTCTTCCTCTTCCTCGTCTCGATCTACCGGCTGCTCCCGAACATCACGGACATGACGGTGCGCGAGGTGCTGCCGGGCGCGCTCGCCGCGACGTTCCTGCTCGAGGTGACGTTCCAGGTGCTGCCGCTGTACATCCGCTTCTCGAGCCTGAACCCGACGCTGCGCGCGTTCTCGGGCGGCGTGCTCCTGCTCGTCTGGCTCTACGTGATGGCGAACGTGATGGTGATGGGCGCCGAGGTGAACTGGTGGGCGGCGCGGCGCGAGGTCGGCACCGAGGCGCCGAGGGCGTAGACGAGGCCCGCCTCGAGCTGCGACTCGTACATCCCCTTCTTGCCCGGGAACGACCAGTAGTGCTGCGTGAGGCCGAGCCCGGCGACCTCACGATCGAACGCGAGCGTCTCGCTCGCCTTGATGTGCCCGTGGCCGGGACCGGTCGAGAGGAAGAAGCGCGTGCCGAACGCGGCGAGGCGCGGCGCGGTGCGCTTCACCACGATCGTGGGCGTGTTCGACTCGAGCCAGCTCGCCGAGGCGTGCGCGAATGGGCCGTCGCGGAACGGCTTGAAGTAGCCGCTCCACGACTCGAGCGTCCCGAACAGCGTCGGGTTGCGCAGCCCGATGTCGATCGCACCGAAGCCGCCGGCCGAGAGCCCGGCGAGCGTGCGACCGTTGCGCGTGGCGATCGTCGGCAGGTGCGAGTCCACCCACGGGACGACCCGCGAGACGACGAACCGCTCCCAGGGGCCCGCCCACTCGCCGTTGTATTCGGGATCGGGCCCGGCGGTGGGCATCACCGCGATGAACGGCGGCACCGTCCCGGCGGCGATCATGCCGTCGGCGAGGTTCGCGAGGCCGAGCGAGTCCGCGTACTCCCTCGAGTCGCCCGGCATCCCGTGCAGCAGGTAGACGACGGGGTACCGGCGCGCGGGCGTGAAGCCGGGGGGCAGGTAGACGAGCGCGTCCTGCGGGCCGCCGGGAATCGGCCCCTGCCAGATCGTGCCGCCGCCGGTGCCCGCCTTGAACAGCCTGAACCCGGCGAGCGGCGCGGCCGGTTGGGCGCTCGCAGAGAGCGGTGAGAGCACGGCAAGTGCGAGGACGATCAGCCCGAATCGGCGCACGCCGATGTTGTAACGGGCTCAGGTTGAGCGCTTCGCTCGGCCCGCGTTAAGCAGTGTTGAGCGCGGCGAGCAGCGCCCGCGCGGCTCGGGCGCGGTGCGAGTGCTGCGCCTTCCACTCGTTCCCGAGCTCGGCGACGGTCCGCGTCTCGCCCTCGGGGACGAAGACCGGGTCGTAGCCGAAGCCCTCGCTGCCGCGGGGCACCTCGGCGATCACCCCGTCCAGCACGCCGGTGCCCCGCACCTCCTCGCCGGACGACGAGACGGCGACGAGCTCCGAGACGTAGCGCCCGTGCCGCGCCTCACCGCGCGCACCTTCGAGCGCCGCGAGCAGCCAGCCGACCGGGTCGTCGCCGCCGAGCCGGGCCGACTCGACGCCGGGCGCGCCGCCGAGGCCGTCGACCTCGATCCCCGAGTCCTCGCCGATCATCCACGCGTCCGGGTCGCCGGCCGAGCGGCCGTAGAGCGCTTTCGCGCGCGCGTTCTCGTAGTAGGTCGCCCCGGTCTCGTCCGGGTAGCCGCCGGCGTCGAGCGGGGAGATCCGCCAGCCGGGCAGCAGGCGCTCGAGCTCGCGCGCCTTGTTCGGGTTGCGCGAGCAGAGGACTGCGATCACCTCGGCGCCTCCGCAGCCTCCTGCTGGGCGATCGCGAGGAGCTCGATCCCGCCGGCGGCGAGCTCCAGCAGCTCGTCGAGCAGAGCCCGGGAGAACGGCTCCTGCTCGGCGGTCGCCTGCACCTCGATCAGGCGGTCGTCGCCGGTCATCACGACGTTCATGTCCGTGTCGGCGGTCGAGTCCTCGGCGTAGTCGAGGTCGAGCACCGGCACGCCGTCGACGATCCCGACCGAGACGGCCGCGACCGAGCCGACGAGCGCCTTGCTCGAGCCCGAAGCGGTCGAGCGCGCGATAGGCGGCGATGTAGGCGCCGCAGATCGAGGCGCAGCGGGTGCCGCCGTCTGCCTGGAGCACGTCGCAGTCGAGCCAGAGCGTGCGCTCGCCGAGCGCCTCGAAGTCGATCACGGCGCGCAGCGAGCGGCCGATCAGCCGCTGGATCTCGATCGTGCGCCCGCCCTGCTTCCCGCGCGAGGCCTCGCGGTCGGTGCGGTCGCCGGTCGAGGCGGGCAGGAGCGAGTACTCGGCGGTGAGCCAGCCGCGGCCCTTGTTGTAGAGCCAGCGCGGCACGCCCTCCTGGACCGAGGCCGTGCAGAGCACGCGGGTGCGCCCCTGCGAGTAGAGCACCGAGCCGTGCGGCAGCTCGAGGAAGTCGGGCTGTAGATCGAGCGGGCGCAGCTCGTCGGCGCGTCTCCCGTCAGCTCTCAAGAGTCACCTTGTGCTCATGAGCATTTGGAGGGTGACGTGCTCGACCTCGTCGATCGGCAGCTGGAGGAAGCGCCGGCCCATCGCCTGGAACGCGTCGGGGTCGCCGGTGGTGAGGAAGCGGTAGGCGCCCTCGCGGCCCGCCTCGTTCTCGATCCCCTTGCGGGCGAGCGTCTCGGCCGTCTCGCGGGCGGTCTCCTCGGCCGAGAAGACGAGGGTCACGTCGCGGCCGAACACGCGCTGGAGGATCGGCCGGATCAGCGGGTAGTGGGTGCAGCCGAGGATCACCGTGTCGACGTCCGCGAGCTTGAGCGGCTCGGCGTACTCGCGCACGGCCTCGGTCGTCTCGGGCCCGAACGGGTCGTCGCTCTCGATCAGCGGCACGAGCCTCGGGCAGGCGACCGGGGTCAGCTCGACGCCGGCGTCGAGCGTGCGGACGAGCGCCTCGTAGCGGCCGCTCTCGACCGTGGCCTGCGTCGCGAGCAGGCCGACGCGGCGGTTGCGCGTCGCCTGCACGGCCGCGTGCGCCTCGGGAGTGAGCACGCCGATCACGGGCACGCTCAGCTCGGTCTGCAGCTCCGGCAGCGCCGCCGAGGTGACCGAGTTGCATGCGGCCACGATCAGCTTCACGCCCTCGGCCTCGAGGAAGCCGCCGATCTCGGCCGCGAACCGGCGCAGCTCGTCGAGCGGGCGCGGCCCGTACGGGAAGCGGGCGCCGTCCCCGAGATAGACGAAGTCCTCGTGGGGCAGCGTCACGAGGCATTCGTGCAGGACGGTGAGGCCCCCCATCCCGGAATCGAAGACGCCGATCGCGCGGGAATCCATCGCTCGATCATATGGGCTCTATCGGCGGCCAAAACCTTCGTCTACCCTTTCCGCGCCGATGCGCCGCTGCATCCTGATCCTCATTGCGATCTCCTTCGCGCTTCCGGCGGGAGCGCACGCGGCGAACTTCACGAAGACCGACGGCGCGGTGACGATGGACGACGGCGTCGCGATCACCTACACGCTCTACGAGCCGACGACGCCGAAGCCGGCGGCGGGCTACCCCGCGATCATGATGTTCCACGGGCTCGGCGGCACGCGCCAGGACATGAACACGCTGGCCGAGAACTCGTTCGCGAACGAGGGCTACGTGGTGATGACGTTCGACGCGCGCGGCCACGGCACCTCGGGCGGGCTCTTCTCGCTCGACGGCCCGCGCGAGATCGCCGACTTCAAGGCGCTCTTCGCCTGGCTCACGGCGCGGCCCGAGATCGACGCGAAGCACGTCGGCGCCTGGGGGATCTCGCTCGGCGGCGGCGCCGTCTGGCGCTCGATCGTGGACGGGATCCCGTTCGCGGCCGGCGAGGTGGTCGAGACCTGGACCGACCTGATCTCCGCCCTGGCGCCGCAGGGGCTCGCGAAGACGGGGCTGATCTTCGGCTTCCTCCAGCTCGTCCCGACCGACCGCACCTCACCGGACGTGCTCGCGATCAAGGGCCCGGCGCTCGAGAGCGACCTCAACTCGACCGTGACGTCGTTCGCGCTGCAGCGCTCGAGCCGCCAGGCGCTGAGCACGGTCAAGACGCCGATGTTCCTCTTCCAGGGCCGCCGCGACTACGCGTTCGACATCGACCAGGCCTGGCAGGGCTACAAGCTGCTGCAGGGGCCGAAGCGGCTCTACATCGGCGACTTCGGCCATCCGCCGTCGACGTTCCCGGGGCCGGACATCTCGGTCGTGCTCGGCGAGGGCGGCGACTGGTTCGCGCGCTTCCTCAAGGACGAGCCGAACGGGATCGACAAGCGCAAGCCGGTCGAGCTCGCGCCGTCGCCGTGGAAGGAGGCGGGCACCGTCTCGTATCCCTCGCTGCCCCCGACGAAGCGGCTCGTGGTCACGCTTCCCGGCTCGAACACGATCGCCGCGTCGGGCAGCGTCGTGCGCGCGGTCAAGACGCCGAAGGGGCTCATCGAGACGTTCGGCTCGCCGACGGTCACGGCCACCGTCTCGTCGACGAACCGCGTTCCCCCATCTCGTCGCGGTGCTCTCGGCGCGGCTCCCGGACGGCTCGGACTACGTGATCGGCGAGGGCGGCGTGCCCATGAAGCCGACGAAGACGCCGAAGCCGGTCACGATCCGGCTCGCCTTCTGGGCGAACACGCTGCCGGCCGGCTCGAAGGTGCGCCTGACCCTCGCAGCGACCTCGACCGCGGAGTCGCTCGGCAACCTCGTCTACTTCTCCTCGGTGCCCGACGGCTCGACGCTCACCGTCGGCAAGGTCACGCTCACGGTGCCGCTGCTCGCTGAAGCCGATCTCGGGATGACCAGGGCGCTCGCACTCCTCGTCGTCGCGCTCGCCGTGGGGATCCCGTCCGCGACAGCCGGCAGCCAGGACGCCCCGGGTGTGACGCCGACGTCGGTGCTGATCGGCGGCACCGTGCCGCTCACGGGCCCGGCCGCCGCGTTCGGCGTCGTCGGCCCCGGCGCCGCCGCGTACTTCGCCTGGGTCAACGACCACGGCGGCGTGAACGGGCGCACGATCACCTACAAGTACTACGACGACGCCTACGACCCGGCGCAGACCGTCCAGCTCACGCGCCAGCTCGTGCAGCAGGACAACGTGCTCGCGATCTTCAACACGATCGGCACCCCGAACGCGCTCGCGATCCAGCCGCTACCTCAACCAGGCCAAGGTGCCGGGCCTCTTCGCCGGCACGGGCGCGACCGCGTACGCCGACGCCAAGCAGTACCCGTGGACGATGGGCTACCTGCCGAGCTTCAGCGCCGAGGGCGCGATCTACGGCCGCCAGATCGCCTCCACGAAGCCGAAGGCGAAGATCGGCGTCCTCTACGAGAACAGCGACTTCGGCGACGACCTCGTCGCGGGGCTGAAGAAGGGGCTCGGCGGCAAGGCGAAGATCGTCGCCGCGCTCGGCTACGAGCCGACCGACACCGACGTCGCCTCGCAGGTCTCGCGCCTCAAGGCGGCCGGCGCGGACACGTTCATGATCTTCGCGACGCCGCTCTTCGCGATCAAGTCGTACATCGACATGGCACAAGCTCGGCTGGAAGCCGCAGGTCTACGTCAGCTCGGTCTCGATCGAGCCGACGATCATGCAGATCGCGACCGCGAGCACGACCCCCGCGACGACCGCCGGCTCGACCTCGATCGCCTTCGTCAAGGATCCGACCCAGGTCAAGTGGGCGAAGGACCCCGTGGTGAAGCTGTACCGGCAGATCATGGCCAAGTACGACCCGCAGCGGCCGCCCGACCGACGTCTACAACTTCTACGGGATGGCGGTCGCCTACACGATGGTCGACGTCCTCAAGAAGGCGGGCCGAAACCTCACGCGCGACAGCCTGCTCAAGGCGGCCACGCACCTGAACGAGGCGGGCAATCCGTTCCTGCTTCCCGGGATCGTGCTCCGCACCTCGCCGACCGACTACTTCCCGATGGACCAGGCCGCGCTCTTCCGCTACCTGAAGGGCCACTGGATCCAGCAAGGCCCGCTCGTTCCCGCCAAGTCCTAGATGGCTGACGCCACACCTATACACCTCTGGCCGGTGCCGCAGACACGGCGCCGGGCGCCCGGCTCGCCCTTGACCAGGCCCACCGGCCTGGCCTGCGGACGACCCGAACACCCTGCTTGGTCTGAGCCATCCCCAGAGGCGCCCAGGCATGACGCCAACCATCTAGTGCTTTACTCATAACCTGACGAATCCCGAAAGGAGCTCCATGCGCAAGCCCTCGCTCACCGCCGCCCTCGTCGCGACCGGAACTGATCTTCGCTCGCGACCGCAGCCTCCGCACTCGCCTCGTACGTCGCCGACGCTGACCGGCAGCCAGAACGGCGCCAAGACGACGATTCACGTCACCTCGTCCAAGTCCGACGACTCGACCGCGGCGATCCACATCCTCTCGCCGTCCGCCGCGACGCTGAACCAGGCGCCGGGCACGACGATCGGCACGGTCACGGCGAGCATCAACGCCAGGGCGATCTCGCCCGACGCGGTGATCCCGCTGACCGGCAACGTCGTCGTCGCCGACCCGACGAAGTACACCTCGCCGACCGACGTCGCCTGCTCGCAGGCGCCGATCAACATGGCCGTCTGGAACCTCGTCCTCACCGCGGCCGGACAGACGCTCAACGTCCCGGTCTACGTCGATCCCGCACCGGCGTCTCTCGCCGCGCTCGGCGTGCAGACGGTGCTGGCCACCTGCCTCGCGTCGCCTGACGTCGGGGCCGCGTGCGCAGCGACGCTCTGCGCCAAGCTGCTCGACGTGAACTTCACGGTCAGCGGCGTCTTCGCCGCCGGCTCGTCGCCGACCTGGATCAGCGAGTTCACGCCGTACACGGCCGGAACGGCCACCCCGAACGCGGCCGGCACGGTCACCGCGCTCGGCCTGGACGTGAAGCCAGTGGTCACGCTCGCGGCCAAGCCCGGAAAGGGCAAGGCCGTGATCGCCGGCAAGCTCACGATCGCGGGCGTGCCGCTTCCGCAGGCTCCCGGTGACGCTCTTCGACGGCACGAAGAAGCTCGGCGTCGCCAAGACGTCGGCCGCCGGCAGCTACGTCTTCACGGCGAAGCTGAAGAAGGGCTCGTACACGCTCCTCGCCGCAGTGGCGCTCGCCCGAGGTCAACGCCGGCACGCAGGGTTGCGCGGCGATCCCGGCCGGCACGCCCGGCCTCGGCCCGTGCGTCAGCTCGACGATCCCGGCCTTCGCGGTCGCGAGCAAGGCCGCCAAGGTCAAGGTCAGGTAGTCCGTATCGCCGCGGGAGCGGGGCCCGCTGCGGCCCCGCTCCCGACTACGCTTCACCTCGATGGACGTGCTCGGAGTGATCCACGGCGACGACTGCCGCTCCGGCATCTTCGGCGAGGTCGCGCGCGAGCGCGGGCACCGGCTCGACGAGTGGAGCCTCGCCTGGGGGACGCCGATCCCGCGCCCGCTCGACTCCTACGGCGCGGTGATGGTCTTCGGCGGCGCGATGCACGCCGACCAGGACGAGCACCATCCGTGGCTGCGCGAGGAGACGCTGTTCCTCCAGCGGCTGCTCGACCTCGGCCTGCCGACGCTCGGCGTCTGCCTCGGCGCGCAGCTGCTCGCCCGCGCCGCGCACGCGCCGGTGATGCCCGCGCCCGAGCCCGAGATCGGCTGGTTCCCGGTCGAACTGACCGGGGAAGCGATCGACGACCCGGTCCTCGGCGGCCTGCCGGCGGCCTTCGACGGCGTTCCAGTGGCACTACTACACCTACGGCCTGCCGGCGGGCGCGGTCGAGCTGGCGCGCAGCCCGGTCTGCACGCAGGCGTTCCGGCTCGGCTCGCGGGTCTGGGGGATCCAGTTCCACGCGGAGATCACCGCCGAGCAGATCGAGTCGTGGAGCGCCGAGGAGCCGGACGTCCCGCCGCCGACGATGGCGGCGGACACCGAGCGCAACCTCGACGAGTGGCAGTCGCTCGGCCGCCGCCTCTGCGGCGACTTCCTCGCGCGTCGCGGCCTAGCCCTTTTCCGCAGGCAGCTCGGGGTGGCGCGACCACTCGTGCCACGAGCCCGCGTAGTTGCGGGCCTTGTAGCCCGCCGGCGCGGAGCGCGAGGGTGGCGCCGCCGAGCGGGAGCCGGAGTGGCAGTAGGCGACGATCTCCGCGCCCTCGGGCAGCCCGACGAGCTCGCGCACCTGTCTCCGGCTCGAGCGGCAGCCCGTCCTCGCCGTAGAGCCGCTGGAGCTCGAGGTGGCGCGCACCCGGGATCCGGCCCTGGCGCGGGTCGCACGCCGAGCCGGCGCGGCCGCGTGTACTCCTCGGGGCGGCGGACGTCGAGCACCGTCAGCTCCGGGATCCTCGAGGCGGGCGAGCAGCTCGTCGCGCGTCGGCAGAGCCTCGAGGTTCGGAGCCCACTCGACGCGCACCTTGTCGAGCTCGACCTGGCCCGTCTCGACGGGGCCTGTCCAGCCGGCGAACCCGCCGAGCAGCACCGCGACCTGCGGATGGCCGGCGAGCTCGGCGAGCTGGGCCGCAGGCATCGCGCCGACCCCGTCGCCGCGGTCGTAGAGGACGAGCCGCTCCGAGCCGGTGACGCCGTGACGCCGCAGCCGCAGGCCCACCTCGACCGCGAGCTCTTCGACCGTGGCCCGGTCGGACATCGGCGGCGGCGAGCCGAGCACGAGCGGCTTCGACCCCGGCAGGTGCCCGCGCGCGTGCGCGTTCGGCCCGCGCACGTCACCGAGGAACAGATCGCCCGAGCCGAGCTCGCCCTCGAGCCAGGCCGCGTCGACGACGGGCTTCACAGCGCCGCGACGAGGCCGAGCTCGGCCGCGACGGCGGGGCGCTCGACGAGCTCGTCGCGCCACCGCGAGAGCGCCTCGAACGGCGAGAGGTCGAAGCCGAGCAGCTGCTGCGCGCGGAGGATCCAGGGCAGGTAGGCGATGTCGGCGAGGCCGTAGTCCCCGCCGGCGAGGAACTGCCGGCCCTCGAGCCACATGTCGAGCGCCGCGAACCGGGCGGTGAGGCGCTCGTGCGCGCCGTCGTCGCCGCGGCGGGCCGCGTAGTAGTCGTCGCCGAGCCGCCGGTCGAAGTCGAAGATCCAGAGCCGGGCGGCCGCGCGGTCGGCCGGGTCGCCGGGCAGGAGCGCGGGCTCGGGGAAGCGCTCGTCGAGGTACTCCATGATCACCGACGACTCCGGCAGGATGAAGCTCGTCCTCCTCGATCACCGGCACCTTCCCGCGCGGGTTCTTCTCGTACAGCCACGCCGGCCGGTCGGAGAGGTCGATCTCGACCGTCTCGTAGGGGATCGCCCTTCTCGGCGAGGACGATCCGGGCGCGCGCGCAGTACGGGCAGCGGGCCGCGTCGAACAGGATCACGCGGTCACCCGAAGCGTCGCGGCCAGCTCGGCGAAGAGCTCGGCGGCCGGCTGGAGGTCGGCCGGGGAGTCGGCGGTGAGCGCCACGGCACGCAGGTGAGCCGCGTCGGCGCCGGTCAGGCGCGAGACGACGGTCGGGTTGATCCCGAGCGCGATCACGTCGCCGGGCGGCAGCGGCCCCCAGAACTCAGGCACCGAGAGGTACTCGTCGACGATGCGCCCCTCGTCGAGGGTGATCAGCCGGACGACCTGGCTCTCCTCGAGCCGGAGCACGAGCACGACGCCGAGCCGGTACGAGAGCTCGCGCGCGAGGCGCCCCTGGAGGTCGCTGTCGCCGTTGCACGCGTCGTCGTCGACCGCGACCCAGCCGTTCAGCGGCGGCGAGACCGCCGTGGCCGGGCGGCGGAGGAAGCCGGTGACCGCCTTCTCGACGGCGGCCTCGTCGTCGGTCTGCACGTAGACGGTGCCGCGCGAGGGCTCCTTCGGCGCGGCTGCGAGCTCGCTCGGCCTCGATCACCAGGCGGATCGACTCGTCGCGGAAGCCGAGCCGCCGGTACGCCGTCCGCGCCTCCTCGTTGCCGACGTGCGACGAGGAGCGAGAGCACCTCCGTGCCGAGCGCCGCCGACGCGGCCGCCATCAGCTCGCGGGCGACCCGCGGCGCGCCGGAACGCCGGCCGCACGTAGACGAGCCGAGGTAGCCGACGCGCTCGTCGCGGCGCCGGGCCAGAGCGAAGCCGATCGGCTGGCCGTCCTCCTCGGCGACGAGCGCGACATCGTCCTTGACGTAGCGCTCGAGGTCGGGCTCCGGGTCGGAGCGCTCGCGTGTGCTGCTCGAGCACCTCGGCCTCGAACTCTTCCCAGAGCTCCCGCAGAAGGGCGAGGTCGGCGTTGTCGGCTTTGCGGATCGTCATGGCGTTCGCTGGAGGAGCAGGAGGTAGTTGCAGGCGAGGTTCTCGAACGGGTGGAAGCGACTGCCGAACTCGCGGATGTCGCCTGCGACAGCGTAGAGGTCGGAGACGGCCTTGCGCACGCCGAGGTCGCCGGCCGGCCAGGCGTGCGGGCGTCCGAGGTGCCGCGCGAGGTACCAGTCGGCGCGTCCACTCGCCGAGCCCGCGCAGCGGCCGTGAGCCGCTCCTTCACCTCGTCGTCCGGCAGCTCGGCGAGCTCCTCGTAGTCGACCCCGGCCCGCGCGAGGCCGACGACGTACTCGGCCTTGCGGTGCGAGAAGCCGAGCGCGAAGAGGTCGTCCTCGGAGACCTCGGCGATCCGCTCCTGCGTCGGGAAGGCGATCGCGTGCTCGGCGGGCTCGCCGTAGCGCTCGATCAGGCGGCTGCGGATCGCGAAGGCGGAGTGGAGCGAGACCTGCTGCGCGGTGATCGAGGTGACGAGCGCCTCGAACGGGTCGGGGACGAGCGGCGGGCGGAAGCCGGCGAGCTCGGCCGCAGCGCGCGCCAGCACCGGATCGCCGAGACCGCGTAGCGAACTCCGTGAAGGCGGCGAGATCCCACTGCACCCCGAGCAGATGCTCGATCTCGGGCCCGGCGACCGGCTCGGCGAGCACGCCTCCCGGCGCCGCCTCGAGCCGCACCTCGCGGCCGCCGACGACGCGGTAGAGCGCGCCGTCGTGCCAGAGGTTCGCCCGGTCGATACCGAACGCGCGGAAGCGCTCGGTCGAGAGCTCGAAGCTGTAGGGCTCGGGAAGGCGAAGGAGCGGCACGCCGTCACGCTAGCGCGGACGGCGTGCCGCTCCCGGGCGGCGATCGCCTACTGGGCTGCCGGCGCGGGGGCCGGAGCCGAGGTGGAGAAGTTCGCCTGGATCCAGGACTCGAGCTGGGAGATGGCCTGCTTGGCCGCATCGAGCTTCTGGAGGAGAGCCGACGCCTGCGAGCACTTCGCGGGCGGGCTTGCCACCGAGCACTTCGCTGTTGATCTTGCCCTCGGCCGTGTCGATCCGGGCCGAGATCTTGTCGAGCCGCTGGAGCACGTTGGCCGCGACCTTGGCGCACCTGGCCGATGCCTTCGGCGAGGAGTCGCACTTCGCCTTCAGCGCCTCGAGCTTGGCCTGGGCCGCGGCGATCTTCGCGCCGGGGTCCGGGGCCGGGGTGCCGCCGTCGCCGAGCGCGGCCGCCGGGAGTGCCATCGCGGCGACCGCGGCGACGACGATGAATGCCTTCTTGAACATGGAGGGGTCCTTTCGAGGGTCGGTTTGCGGTCGCACTGTTGTCGCGGGACGTAAGCCGCTCGGCACCCGGACGTAAGACCTACGTAAGACGCGTCTCGAGCTCGTGGAAGTCCGTCAACGGCTCGAACGGCACGCCCTGGCGCTCGAGGTAGCTCGCGAGCAGGCCCGTCGCGAAGACGCGATCCGCCGCCAGCGCGGCACAGCGGTCGGAGTAGCCGTCGCCGGCGTAGACGACCTGCTCGCCGGCGGGCAGCGACGCCCGCTTGCACGGCTCGCCGCAGACCGGACAGGGCGCCGTGTCGCGGAAGACGACGCTTCCACCCGTCCGGCCGCGCCTCGACACGGTTCGCGAGGAGCTCGACCTCGACGCCCTCGCGCCGGAGCACGGGCTCGATCAGCTCGTGGAAGCCGGCGGAGACGACGAGCGGCGCCCGCCGTGCGGCGAGCTCGCGGAAGCCCGGCCGCACGCTGCACGTTCTCGACGAGCCAGGCCTCGACCTCGTCGAGCGGCGCGCTCACCGTCTCGAACTCGAGCGCGATCACCTCGTGCAGCGAGAGCCGCGCGCCCGAGCTCCTGCTCGACCTGCAGGTAGATCTCGGGATCGCCGAACTCGCGCAGCACGAGGTCGAGCGTGTCGCGCTCGGTCACGGTCCCGTCCCAGTCGAGCACGAGGCGCATCGCGGACCAAGGCTAGACTGGGGGCGTGGCGATGCGCGCGTACGACCCCGATCTCGTCCTCGTCGACGAGCTGCTGGCCCCGCCGCCGCTCGAGGACGCGAGGCGCTCGCTCGAGTTCTGGCGGAGCCGCAAGCAGGCGCTGCCGCTGTACAAGCGCTCGGCCCGGCGCGAGGCGGACGCGATGATCGCCCGCTGGCAGGAGCGCGTCCGCGCCGCCGAGCGCGCCCGCTTCGACTCGACGCTGCTCGGACGGGTGCTCGGGAAGCTCTGGCCGGGCCGCGTGATGGTCGACCGCCGCACGGTGGTCGGCTTCGCGTGGAAGGCCACCCCGCCGGCACTGCGGCTCGCCGTCGGCTGGTTCGTGGTCCTGAGCGTCGTGATGACCGCGGTCGGGGTGGCGGTGCTCGCCCTGATCGTGAACGCGATCGTCTAGCGCGCCAGCGCGGCGAGGCGCTCGCCGATCACCGGCGCGAACTTGAAGCCGTGGCCGCTGCAGGCGGAACCGACCACGATCCGGCCGCGGCGCTCGAGGATGAACCGCTCGTCGGCGGTGCTCGTGTAGAAGCAGGTGTCCACGCGGGTCGGCTCCGGCTCGACTCCCGGGAACCGCTCGACGACCCAGGCGCAGAGAAGCGCGGCGATGCTCTCGTCGGCCCCGCCGCCGTCGTCGGGATCGGCGTGCGGGCCGGAGCGGTGCAGGCCGGCCTTGATCCCGCCGCCGGGGTCGCGAAGCGCGTAGAAGCCGGCGCCGCGCTCGCTGCCGAGCTCGATCAGCGTGCGCGGCTCGGCAGTCGAAGTAGCAGACCGTCTCGCGGGTCGGCTGCACGGGCAGATCGGGAAGCAGGCGCCTCACCCAGGCGCCGGCGGTGACGACGACGACGTCCACGTCCAGGTCGTCGAGCCGTTCGACGCGAGTGTCCTCGGCGAGCCGCGCTCCGCGCCGGAGCGCGCCGTCGAGGAACGCGCGGTGCGCGAGATCGGCGCGGACGATCCCGGCCTCCGGCTGGAAGATCGCGGTGCCCTCGAAGCCCGGCTCCGTCACGTCTTCGAACCGGGCGCCGCATGCCTCGAGCGCGGCGCGCGAGCCTTCGACTCCGGGCGGCGCGAGCTCGACGAGCCCGCTCAGCTCGAGCAGCTCCTCGCCGCTGTCGGCCTCGAGCGCGCGCCACGCAGGCAGGGCCTCCTGCGCGAGCTGCACGAACTCGGGCTCGGGGTACGCGAGCCGGAAGATCCGCGAGGTGCCGTGGCTCGAGCCGTGCGTCGTGCCCGATCCGGAACTGCTCGTAGAGCGTCACCTCGTCGCCGCCGCGGGCGAGCGCGTAGGCCGCCGCGACGCCGTTGATCCCGGCTCCGACGACCGCGACCCGCATCAGACGACGGTGTTCCGCAGCACGCCGATCCCCTCGACCTCGAGCTCGACCACGTCGCCGCGCTGCAGCCAGCGCCCGTCGCCGTGCTCGAGGATGCAGCCGGTGCCGACCGTGCCCGAGCCGAGCACGTCGCCCGGCCGCAGCACCGTGTTCCGCGCCGCCTGGGCGACGATCGCGTCCCACGAGTGGAAGAGGTCGCGGAGGTTGCCGCGCGAGCGCTCCTCGCCGTTCACCCGCGCGACCATCTCGGCCGAGGTGCCGTCGAACTCGTCCGGCGTGACGACGACCGGGCCGAGGCTCGTCGCGAAGTCCTTCCCCTTCGCCGGGCCGAGCCCGACCCGCATCTCGGCGCGCTGGAGGTCGCGGGCCGACCAGTCGTTCATCACCGTGAAGCCGCCGATCTTCCCCTCGGCGCCGATGATCGCCGCGACCTCGAGCTCGTAGTCGAGCTCCTCCGTGCCCTCGGGATAGGGCACGTCCTGTTCGGGCCCGTAGATCGCGGCCGGGTTCGAGAAGTAGAAGACGGGGATCTCGTACCACTCCTTCGGCACCTGCGAGCCGCGGGCCTCGCGCGCCGTCTTCACGTGCTGCTCGAACGCGTAGAAGTCGCGCACGGACGGCGGGTAGAGGACGGGCGCGCGCAGCTCGACCTCGGCCAGCGGATACTCGGCGTGGTGGCGCGCGGTGCCGCCGCCGCTGAAGAAGGCCTGGAGCGTCTGCGCCGCGAGCTGGATCACGCGTGTCGCCCTCGATCAGGCCGGGCCACCCCCGCTCGAGGTCCTGGCCGACCGGGCTGAACATGCAGAGCCTCATGGCTCGGTGTGGACGATCACGTCGGCGATGTCGGGGCGCTCGCGGCGGATCCGCTCCTCGATCTCGCTCGCGCGCGCGTGCGCGTCGGAGAGCGGGCTGTCGGCGTCGAGGCCGAGGGTGACGAAGGCGACGAGGCCCTCGGTGGTCTCGAGCAGGCGGAGCTCGCGCGGCGGCCGGCCGAGCGACTCGAACACGATCCGCGTCACCGCGGCCGCGTCCTCGTCCGCCGCGGCCGCCGCGGTGCCCTCGCCCGCCTCGGCGAGCGGCTCGAGATGCGTCTGCACGACGTCGACCTCGGGCACCGCATCGACGATCGCGCGCTCGACCTCCTCGGCGACGGCGTGCGCCTCGCCGAGCGAGAGGTCACCCGGCAGCTTGAGGTGGAGCGAGACCTCGGTGGCGCCGTCCACGGAGAGCACGCTGACGTTGTGGATCTCCCGCACGCGGCGGACTCCGAGCGCCGCCGCGTGCGCCCGCTCGCGGATCTCGGCATCGCTGCCTCGCGGCTCGACGTGGACGACGACGTCGGCGCCCGGCAGCGCGCGCTGGACGGCCGACTCGACCGCGTCCGCCGCGGCGTGGCCCTGGCCCACGGCAGCCTCCGGCGAGACCTCGATCACGACGTCGGCGAAATGGCGGCCGCCGGCCTGCCGCATCCGCAGCCGCCGCAGCTCGATCGACGGCTCGATCCTCGCGATCGCGCGGCGCGCGGCCTCGTGCGCGTCGACCGGATCCCGGTCCATCAGCACGTCGACGTTCTGCCGCATCAGCCGTCCCGCGGCGAAGAGCACGAGCACCGCGACGAAGAGCGCGGCGATCGAGTCGGCGCCCTGGTAGCCGGCGCGGACGAGCAGCAGGCCGACCAGCACCGCGACCGAGCCGACGAGGTCGGAGGCGAAGTGGAGCGCGTTCGACCGCAGCGCGGCGCTGTCGAAGCGGCGCGACGTCCGCAGCGAGACGAGCGTGCGCGAGATGTCGATCGCGATCACGAGCCCGAGCACCGCGAAGGTCCACCAGGCCGCGTTGACGGTGCCGGTGCGGGAGCCCGTCAGCCGCTCGATCGCGCGGATGCCGATGAAGACGGCGACGAGCGCGACGATCGCGCCCTCCGCGAGCGCGGCGAGATGCTCCGCCTTGCCGTGCCCGTAGGCGTGGCTGCGGTCGGCCGGCCGCCCCGCGACGCCGATCGCGAAGAACGTGAGCAGGGCCGCGACGAGGTCGGCCCCGGAGTGGGCCGCCTCCGAGACGAGCCCGAGGCTGCCCGAGGCGAGGCCGGCCACGAGCTTGAGCGCCATCAGCGCCGCGGCGGCTGCCACGGACACGAGGGCGGTACGACGCTGGAGGCTCATATCTGGAAGGCTAACCGGGTGCCGACCTTCGTCAGGGGTGGCGTGTGACCGAACATGAGGTAGTGGTCGCCGGAGGCGGCCCCACGGGACTGATGCTGGCGGGGGAGCTGGCGCTGGCGGGAGTCGACGTCGCCATCGTCGAGCGGCGCGACAGCCAGGACCTCCCGGGCTCGCGCGCAGGCGGTCTCCACTCGCGCACGATCGAGGTTTTCGACCAGCGCGGGATCGCCGACCGGTTCCTCGCGAAGGGACAGATTGCCCAGGTCGCGGCATTCGCCGGGACCCCCCTGGACATCAGCGACTTCCCCACCCGGCACAACTACGGGCTCGGCCTCTGGCAGAACCACATCGAGCGCATCCTGGCCGGCTGGGTCGACGAGCTCGGGGTGCCGATCCATCGCGGACGCGAGGTGACCGGTCTCGCGCAGGACGACACCGGCGTCGACGTCCGGCTGTCCGACGGCCGGTCGTTGCGAGCCGGGTATCTCGTCGGGTGCGACGGGGGACGCAGCCTGGTCCGCAAGGCAGCGGGGATCGAGTTCCCCGGGTGGGATCCGACGACCAGCAGCCTGCTCGCCGAGGCCGAGATGACCGACGATCCGGAGCTGGGGATCCGCCGCGACGCCCTCGGCCTCCATGCCCTCGGCAGGGTCGAGTACGAGATCCGCGACGGCGAGGTGGTCTTCAAGGATGAGGGGCCGGTGCGGGTGATGGTGACCGAGGCCCACGTCGGGCCCACGAGCGAGCCCACTCTGCGGGACGTCAGCGAGGCGCTGATCGGCGTGTACGGGACCGACTACGGGATCCACAGTCCCACCTGGATCACCAGGTTCACCGACATGACCCGGCAGGCCGCGGCCTATCGTGAGGGGCGCGTCCTGCTGGCCGGCGACGCCGCACACGTGCATGCCCCGGACGGCGGCCAGGGCCTGCAGATCGGCGTGCAGGATGCGGTGAACCTGGGCTGGAAGCTGGCCCAGGTGGTCAAGGAGAGATCGCCGGAAAGCCTCCTGGACACCTACCATGCCGAGCGCCACCCGGTCGCCGCCCGCGTGCTGCGCAACACGATGGCGCAGACCGCGCTCCGCCGCCCCGACGAACGCACCGAGGCTCTGCGCGACGTCGTCTCCGAGCTGCTGAGCATGGACGAGCCGCGCAGGCGGTTCGCCGGGATGCAGTCGGGCCTGGACATCCATTACGACCTCGGCGAGGGACACCCGCTGCTCGGGCGCCGCATGCCCGATCTCGACCTGGAGACCGCCGGTGGGACGGTGCGTGTCTTCGCGCTGCTCCACGACGCCCGCCCGCTCCTGCTGAACCTCGGCAAGCCCTGGGGCTTCGACGTCACCCCGCGCGTATCGGCGATCGATGCCGCATACGCCGGCGAGTGGGAGCTTCCGGTCCTGGGCCGGGTGGAAGCCCCCGCCGCCGTCCTGATCCGACCCGACGGCTACGTCGCGTGGGTCGGGGACGGCACGGACAGCGGGCTTCGCGACGCGCTGACTACCTGGTTCTAACTGTCGACGCTGCTCGACCGCTCCTCGAAGCCGCGCCGGAGCGGCACCTCGCTGATCCCGAAGAAGGCGATCAACAGCACGACGAGGCACACCGCCGCCGCGACGGCGAACGCGGGCTGGAGCGCGTTCGCGAGTGCGATGCGGCCCGCCAGGGGCAGGCGGTGGAGCAGCTGGCCCTGCTTGCGCGCCGCGGGCGGGAGGCCCTTGTTCACGATCAGCCCCATGATCGCGACGCCGAGCGTGGCGCCGATCGAGCGCGAGAACTGCGTCAGCGCCGTGCCGGAGCCGATCGACCGCGGGGGCACCGCGTTCTGCACGATCAGGACGAAGGTCTGCATCATCAGCCCGAGCCCGATCCCGCAGATCGCCATGTCCCGCGCGGCCTCGCCGGTGGTCGCGTCGATGCCCATCCGTGAGAGCAGGAAGAGCCCGCTGCCGAGGATCACGGGCCCGATCAGCGTCAGCGGCCGGTAGCGGCCGGTGCGCGCGACGAACTGTCCCGCCGCGATGCTCGTGATCACCGCGCCGAACATGAACGGCGTGAGCACCGCGCCGGAGGAGGCCGCCGAGATCCCGATCACGCCCTGCGCGAACAGCGGCACGAACGTGATCGTCCCGAACATCGCCATCCCGAGCAGGCCCGCAGCGGTCACGCTCGACGAGACGCTGCGGATCCGGAGCAGGTCGAACGGGAGGATCGGCTCCTCCGCCCGCCGCTCGTTCAGCGCGAACACGAACAGCAGCACCGCCGCGGTCGCGAACGCGCCGCCGACCGGCCACGAGACCCACGGGTAGTCACGGCCCGCCCAGACGAGCCCGAGCAGGAGCCCCGCAGTGCCGAACGCGAGCAGCCCGGCGCCCGTCCAGTCGATCGCGTGCCGGTGGTGGCGCTCGCCCCGGCGCGGCATCGTGAACCAGACGACCGCGAGCGCGACTCCGCCGACCGGCAGGTTGACGAGGAAGATCCAGTTCCAGCTGAAGTTGTCGACGATGAACCCGCCGAGCGCCGGCCCGATGATCGAGGCGGCCGCGAAGACGGCGCCGATCAGCCCCTGGTAGCGGCCGCGGTCGGCCGGCGGAACGATGTTCCCCACGGTCGCGATCGCGAGCGGAAGCAGGCCGCCGGCGCCGATCCCCTGCACGCCGCGGAAGACGACGAGCTCCGTCATCGAATGGGCGAGCCCGCAGAGCAGCGAGCCGACGAGGAAGATCGTGATCGCGAGCAGGATCAGCGGCCGGCGCCCGTGGACGTCGCCGAGCTTCCCCCACAGGGGCACCGTGACCGTGCTCGTGAGCATGTACGCGGTGAAGACCCACGTGTAGCTCGTGATCCCGCCGAGGTCGGAGACGATCCGCGGCAGCGCGGTGGCGACGATCGTCTGGTCGAGCGCGGCGAGGAGCAGCGTCACCATCAGCCCCGAGTAGATGAGGAGGATCCGCCCGATCGAGAAGCGGTAGCCGGGCGGCGTGTGCCGGAGTCGCGTGGCGAGGCTCATCAGTCGGCGAGCGGCTCCTGGGGCACCTTCTGCTGCAGCCGCGAGAGGACGAGCGCAAGCCCGATCGCAGCGCCGCCGATCACCTGCACCCACGAGAGCGGCTCGGAGAGGAGGACGACGGCGATGATCGCCGCGAAGAACGGCTGGATGTTGGCGAACAGCGTCGCGCGCGATGCGCCGACGCGCGAGACCGCCGTGTACCAGAGCACGTTCGTGATCACGAGCGGCCCGAGCGTCGCATAGACGAGGCAGGCGTAGACCTGCCAGGAGAGGTCCCAGCTCTGGGTCGCAAGCTGGTGCGAGGCGGTGATCCCGAGCGGGACCCACCCGACGACGAGCACGATCGCGCTGATCCGGTACGGCGAGTGGCGTCCCATCAGCGGCGCGACGATGAGGCTGTACGCGGCCCAGGTCGCCGCCGTCCCCACCGCGAGCAGGTCGCCGACGACGCTGCCGGTGATGCTCGTGCCGGAGCCTCCCGCGACGAGCGCGACGCCGAGGAACGAGACAGCGGCCGCGAACCAGAACCGGCCGGGGAGCCGCTCGGCGCCGAGCGCCCACGCGCCGAGCGCGGCGAAGATCGGCGTGATCCCCAGGATCAGCGCCGTCGTCGAGGCGGTGGTGAGCTTGATCGAGTAGACGTAGCCGATCTGGTTGAGCCAGATCCCGACGCACGCGGCGATCGCGAGCAGCAGCCAGTCGTGCCGGCCGATCGGCTTCCAGCCCTCGCGCCGCGCCGTGAACACGGTGAAGATCACCGCGGCCATGCCGTAGCGGATCGCCGAGTACGCGAGCGGCTGGAAGCCGTGCGAGAGCGCGTACTTCGTGACGCTGAAGTTGAAGCTCCAGAGCACCACGGTCGCCATCAACATCAGGTCGACGGAGGAGATCCGGCGCATCTGCTCGACCCTACCGGCTCGGTCGGTCCCCGATGTAGGGTTTTCCTGCGATGCCGGCCCCCACCATCGAAGAGATCGACGCGCTCGTCGGGCCCGCGACGCCGCATTTCGCCTACCAGCTGCGGGCGCGCGTGGCCGAGCTGATCGCAGGGCTTCCGGAGGGCGATCCGGTGCGCCGTCACGGCGAGGAGAAGATGGAGCTGCTCGACCGCCTCGGGCACGCCTCGTCGAAGGCCGTCGAGGGCGAGCGCGAGCCGGCGACACGGCTCGGCTGGGAGGAGATCCCGAGCTCCGCGCCCGCCGACGATCCGCTGCCGCGACGGCAATGAGCTTCGAGGGAAAGTCGGTCTTCGTGACCGGCGGCTCGCGCGGGATCGGGCGGGCGATCTCGCTTCGGTTCGCCGAGCTCGGCGCGGCGCGCGTCGCGATCGGCTACCTGCGGAACGACGCCGCGGCGGAGGCGACCGCAGAGGAGCTCCGCGCCGCCGGCGCCGAGCCGGTGCTCGTCCGCGGCAGCGTCGCCTCCGACAAGGTCGTCGAGCAGGTCGCCGCGCTCGGGCCGCTCGACGTGCTCGTCCACAACGCCGCCACGGGGGTGATCAGGCCCGCGCTGGAGACGGAGGACAAGCACTGGGACTGGACGCTCCACGCGAACGCGCGGGCGCTGCTCTCGCTCACGCGCACGGCCGCGCCGCAGATGCCCGCGGGCTCCTCGATCGTCGCGATCTCCTCGCTCGGCGCCCAGCGCGTGCTCGAGAACTACATCCTCGTCGGCACCTCGAAGGCCGCGCTCGAGTCGATCGTCCGCTACCTCGCGGTCGAGCTGGCCGCGCGCGAGATCCGCGTCAACGCCGTCTCGGCGGGCGTGGTCGACACCGAGGCGCTCGACTTCTTCCCGAACAAGGACGAGATGCTCTCGATGGTCGAGCGCACGCCCGCGGGCCGCCTCGTCACCCCGGACGACGTGGCCGGGATGGTCACCTTCCTCGCCGGCCCCGACGCGGCGATGATCCGCGGCCAGACGCTGATCGTCGACGGCGGCTACTCGCTCCTGGCCTGATGGAGCCGACCGAGCACAACCGGAGGGCGTGGGACGAGGTGCACCGCCGCCGCAGCGACGCGCTGGCCGGCGAGCTCGGCCTGCCCGACCCGGTGCGCCGCTCGCTCGCGAACCTCACCGGGAAGCGCGTGCTCCATCTCCAGTGCGCGACGGGCGAGTCGACCGCCGAGCTGGCCGAGCTCGGCGCGGTCGCGACCGGCGTCGACATCTCCGAGGAGGCGCTCGACGTCGCGCGCGAGCGCAACCCGTCGATCGTCTGGGTCCAGGCCGACGTGCAGGCCCTGCCCGCGGAGCTCCGGCGCGGGCGCTTCGACCTCGTCTACACGGCGACCGGCGTGCTCGTCTGGCTGCACGACCTCAACACGTGGGCGGCCGGGATCGCGGCGGCGCTGCGGCCGGGCGGCGACCTCCTCCTCTACGAGGAGCATCCTGTCGCGATGTGCGTCGACCAGCTGATGCACTGGCGCGAGGACTACTTCGACGACTCGATCCTCGTCGACACCGGCTGGACCCACTTCCAGCTCGAGGGCGAGCCGGCGATCGAGGAGAAGCACGAGCGCTTCTGGCGGCTCGGCCAGGTCGTGACCGCGATCGCGCGCGCAGGCCTCACGGTGCGCGCGCTCGAGGAGTACCCGGCCCGCAAGACCGAGTTCCGCCACCTCGACGCGCGCGTGCCCGGCGACTTCCTCCTCTACGCGGTGAAGCCGGCGTGATCTCGCTCAGGCGCGAGGCGGAGGGCGAGGCGCAGGGCGCGCTCGTGCTCCTCCACGGGCGCGGGGCGAGCGAGCACGACCTCTACCCGCTGCTCGACCTGCTCGATCCCGACCGGCGCCTGCTCGGGCTGACTCCGCGCGGGCCGCTCACGTTCGACTACATGCCGGGCTGCCACTGGTACCGGCTCGGCGGGATCCCGACTCCCGACCCGGCGACCTTCGACGCCACCTTCGCGGAGGTCGCAACCTGGCTCGGCGAGCTGCCGTTCGCCGCGGAGCGGATCGTGCTCGGCGGCTTCTCGCAGGGCTCGGTGATGGCCTACGCGCTCGGGCTCGGCGAAGACCGCGCAACCCCCGCCGCGCTCACCTGCTTCAGCGGCTTCCTCCCGCAGGTGCCCGGCTTCCGGCTCGACCTCGAGCGGAAGCTGCCGCCCGTGGCGATCGGGCACGGCACCTACGACGACGTGATCCCGGTCGAGTTCGGCCGCGAGGCGAAGACGGCGCTCGAGGCCGCCGGCGCCGAGGTGCTCTACCGCGAGGCGCCGATGGCCCACACGATCGAGCCGGCGTTCCTACCGCCGGTGGCCGCGCTCGTCCGCGCGGCCACCGGCGGCTGACCCTCCCTACTCGCGCATCAGCAGCGCGGCGGCCTCGCGCTCGAGGTCGATGTACGGCTCGCCGCTCACGTCGACCGCGACCCGGCGAATCGCGCCGCCCGTGAAGCTCCAGGGCTCGATCCCCGGATAGTCCTCGGTCACGCCGGAGCCCCCGTCGCGCCCGATGCAGAGGCCCTCGCCGCCGATCGTGAACTTGCCCGGCTGAGTCTTGATCGTCGTCTCGCCGACCTTCTTGTCGCCGTGCCACAGCGAGAGCGTGCCGACCGAGATGCCCGGCGGATCCTCGCCCTCCTTGTCGAACGACGCCGCGAGGATGAGGTTCTCGCCGGTGGGAAGGTCCTCGTCCGCCACCACCAGCTGCTCGTTCATGCCCACGAAGTTGTAGACGTAGTGGAGCCGGTTGTCCTTCACGTAGAGCGCGTGCCCGCCGAACAGCGAGCCGTGGGCGAAGATCACGCCCTCCGCACCGGGGCCCGGAAGGTCCACGAGGGCGCCGATCCCGTAGGAGCGGTTGCGGATGTTGACCGCCTGCGACTCCGGGATCTCCGCCGTGTCCGGGAAGTACACGTAACGGTTCCTCGGCGGCGAGAGCACCGGCCGCGGCGTGGTGAGGATCTCCATCGCCGAGCGGTCGTCGAGCGGGAAGGCGCCGTTCGCTGCCCGCCTCGGAGAACCAGAGGTTCACGAGCTCGCGGACCTTCTCCGGCTGCTCGGCGGCGAGGTTGTGCAGCTCCGACCGATCGACCTCGGTGTTGTACAGCTCCCACTCGTCGTCGTTGAAGTGGCTCCAGCCGGCGATCGTCGGATGGTTCGTGACCGCCTTCCAGCCCTCGTGCCAGATCGCCCGTGAGCCGAGCATCGAGTAGAACTGCGTGCTCCTCGTCGACGGCGACTCTCGGATGGTCGAAGCTCGAGCGCATGCTGACGCCGTCGAAGGGGCTCTGGACGTGGCCCTTGATCGACTCGGGCGCCTCGACCCCGAGCACGTCGAGCACCGTCGGCACGAGGTCGATCGCGTGGTGGTACTGGTGGCGGATCTCGCCCCTCGACTTCATCCCGGCCGGCCACGAGACGATGCACGGGTCGCACGTGCCGCCGTTGTACTCGTAGCGCTTCCACATCTTGAACGGCGTGTTGAACGCCATCGCCCAGCCGTTCGGATAGTGGTTGTAGGTCTTCGTGCCGCCGAGCTCGTCGATCAGCGGGCAGGTTGTCCTCGATGTTGTCGGGAATCCCGTTCGTGATCTTCATCTCGTTGACCGAGCCGTTCGGGCCGCCCTCGCCCGAGGCGCCGTTGTCCGAGACCAGTAACACGAGCGTGTTCTCGCGCCAGCCCCACTCCTCGAGGAAGTCGAGCAGGCGCCCGATCTGATCGTCGGCGTGGGCGAGGAAGCCCGCGTAGACCTCGGCCATCCTGCAGAAGAGCGCCTTCTCGTCGTCCGAGAGCGAGTCCCACGGCCGCGTGAAGTCTATCATCGGGAAGGGCTTGCCCGTCCGGGCCGGTGCGTGTCTCGGGCGTGCCGATCGGGTTGAGCGGCGGCAGCTCGGTGTCCTTCGGCACGATCCCGAGCTCCTTCTGCCGGGCGAGCGTCTCCTCGCGGATCGCCTCGTAGCCCATGTCGAACTGGCCCTTGAACCGGTCGGCCCACTCCTTCGGCACGTGGTGCGGCGCGTGGCAGGCGCCGGGCGCGTAGTAGAGGAAGAACGGCTTCTCGGGCGCGATCGCCTTCGAGTCGCGGATGAACTCGAGCGCCTTGTCGGTCAGGTCCACGCTCAGGTGGTAGCCCTCCTCCGGCGACTTCGGCTGGTCGACGAGGTGGTTGTCGTAGACGAGATCGGGATACCACTGGTTCGTCTCGGCGCCGAGGAAGCCGTACCAGCGCTCGAAGCCGCTGCCGGTCGGCCAGTTGCGTCGCGTCGAGGCGAGGTTCATCTCGTCCTCGGGGCAGAGGTGCCACTTGCCCACCATGTAGGTGTTCCAGCCGAGCTCGCCGAGGATCTCGGACAGCATCCCGTTCTCCGGCGGGATCGTGCCGCTCGCGTTCGGGAACCCGATCGCCGCCTCGGTGATGCAGGCCATGCTGTTTCGGGTGTGGTTGCGCCCGGTCAGCAGGCACGCGCGGGTCGGCGAGCAGAGCGCAGTCGTGTGGAACTGGGTGTAGCGAACGCCCTCCGAGGCGAGCTTGTCGATGTTGGGCGTCGGGACCGGCCCGCCGTAGCAGCTCATCGCGCTGAAGCCCACGTCGTCGAGCACGATGTAGACGACGCTGGGCGCGCCGTCGGGCGCCTTGGGCGGCTCGAACGGCGACCAGTCGGGCGTCGAGTCGCGGATGTCGACGTTGATCACGCCCTTGAACGGCTCACTCATCTGTCTCTCCTCCGGTGGGAATTGCAATGGCCTACGACGCCGGGGGCCGTCGTTCTGGAATCTAGCGCTCGCGCATGAACCCCTGCCGCGCGGCGCTCACGAGGGCGACCGCCTCGGGGAAGAGCACGCGCATCGCGTCGCGGAGCGCGATCGCCTGCTCGTCGACGGTGCCCGTGACCGCCATCCGCTTCAGCGCCGCCCCGGTCAGCTCGACCGCGGTGTTGAGGGTCAGCGTCGCGAACTGCTCGCGCTGCGCCTCCTGCACCGACTCGGCCTGCTGCTCGGCGAACTCGCGCAGCCCGCGGAGCAGGTCCTCGGGGTCGCCGCCCATCGGAAATCCGAATCCACCTTCCATGTCAGTCCTCCTTTTGCCAACCCGATTCAGAACGAAGCGCTGTGTCGCCTGGCCGCGCTGGGCCGCACCCCGTCGACGAGCCATCATTCTGAATCGGGTTTGAACAGCTCGAAGATTCCCTTGTTGAGCCAGCCGCCGCCGTCGAGGGTCATGCAGTCGCCGGTGACGTAGTCGGAGAAGTCGGAGACGAGGAAGGCGCAGGCGTTTGCGACCTCCTCCTCGCGGCCGAACCGTCCGGCCGGGATCGAGCGCAGGATCGCCCGCTGCACCGCCGGGTCGGGCCAGAGCTGCTCTCGCGTCTTCTCGGTGTCGATCGGGCCGGGCGCGATCGCGTTGACGCGGATCCCGTGCGCCGGCCCACTCCACCGCGAGCGTCCGCGTCAGGCTGAGCACGCCCGCCTTCGCCGCCGCGGAGTGGACGGTGCCCGGCCCGCCGGTCCAGGCGTAGGTGGCGATGATGTTCACGATCTGAGCCGGGCCGCCGCCGCGCGCGATGTGGCGGCGCGCCAGCTCGCGGGAGCAGAAGAAGGTGCCGTCGAGGACGATCCCGAGCACGGCGCGCCAGCCGTTCGGCGAGAGGTCCTCCGCCTTGACGACGAAGTTGCCGGCGGCGTTGTTGACGAGCGTCGTGACCGGCCCGAGCGCCTCCTCCGCCGCGGCGAACGCGGCCTCGACCTGCTCGGGATCGCGGACGTCGCACTGGACCGCGACACCGCCGCCCATCTCCGCCACCGTCTCGGCGAGCGGCTCGGGCCTGCGGCCGCAGACGGCGACCGTCGCGCCGAGACGGCTCAGCTCGAGCGCCATCGCGCGCCCGAGCCCGCTGCCGCCGCCCGTGACGAGGGCGACCCGGCCCGCGAGCGAGCCCTCAGGAAGCATCACGCCTCGCTCCCGACGAGCTTGTACTCGCGCTCGACCTCGTCGGCGAGCTCGATCACGGCGCCGGTGGCAGCCTGCATCGCCTGTGCGAACGGCGAGTCGGCCGAGTCGCCGAGCGCCCGCTCGAGCCGCCGCGTCGCCGCGCCGACCGCGTCGAGGTAGGCATGCGAGGCGACCCGCGGCGGCCGGCCGACGACCGCCTCCAGCGCGAGCGCCGCCTCCTCGGCCTCCTCGATCCCGACCGGGCTCTCCGTCAGGCGCAGGCGCACGAGCACCGAGCGCAGCTCCTCGAGGTCGCCCCCGCCCGAGATCTCCTCCGCGAGCTCGCAGAGCGCGGAGAGCTCGGCCGCCTCGCGCACGAGGCTCCGGTCCTCGACCGGCCGCCCCTCCGCGTCGAGCGCGAGCCAGCTGCGCGACTCGCCGCTCTCGAACGCGCAGAGGTAGACGCGCACGCCCTCCTGCGGCTCGGCGGCGACGACGCCCGTCACGCCCTCGCCCTCGTCCGCGTAGCGCTCGGCGGCGGCGGCGATCCCGTCCAGCTCCTCGCTCAGGGTCACATGAGCAGCATAGACTCGCCGCCGTGGATGCCCGGACGCTCTTCGCACCGCTCGGGCCGACGTACGACCGCTACGCGTCGCTGCTCTCGTTCGGCCAGGACCCGCGCTGGCGGCGCGAGCTCGTCTCGCACGTCGAGGCCGGCCCCGGCGACCGCGTGCTCGACGTCGCGACCGGCACCGGCGCCGTCGCGCGCGAGGTGATCGCCGCGCACGGGCTGCACCGTGGTCGGCCTCGACCAGAGCGCGGAGATGCTCGCCGAGGCGCGGCGGCGCCGGCCCGACGCGGAGCTGATCCAGGGAACTGCGGACGCGCTGCCGTTCCCCGACGCATCGTTCGACGCGCTGACGTTCACCTACCTGCTGCGCTACGTGCCGGATCCTGCAGCGACGATGCGCGAGCTGGCGCGCGTCGTGAAGCCGGGCGGCACGGTCTGCTCGCTCGAGTTCGCCGTCCCGCGCGGGATCTGGCGGCCGCTCTGGGAGCTCTACGTCCGGGTCGGGCTGCCGGTCGCGGGCCGCGCGATCTCGCCCGGCTGGCACGAGGTCGGGAGCTTCCTCGGCCCGTCGATCCGCGACTTCTACGCCGAGTATCCGCTCGGCCGCGTGCTCGACCTCTGGCGGGCCGCAGGCATCGGCGACGTCCAGCCGAAGCGGATGAGCCTCGGCGGCGGGGTCGTGATCTGGGGGCGCAGGACGTGAGGCCCGCGTTCTACGCGCTCTCGCCCGGCGGCTGGCGCGACTACGTCACGCTCCTGCACGTGCCGTACACGCTCTGGCACCTGAGCTACGTGGCGATCGGCGCGGGGCTCGCCGCCGAGCTCAACGGCACGCGCCTCGTCGAGACGTTCGCCGCCTTCTTCCTCGCGATGGGCGTCGGCGCGCACGCGCTCGACGAGCTGAACGGCCGGCCGCTGCAGACGCGGATCCCGGACACGACCCTGATCGCGCTCGCCGCGGTCTCGATCGGCGCGGCGGTCGCGATCGGCGTCGTCGTCGCGATCGTCGTTCGACCTCTGGCTGCTCGCCTTCGTCGCGGCCGGCTCGTTCATCGTCGTCGCCTACAACCTCGAGCTGTTCGGCGGCCGCTTCCACTCGGACCTCTGGTTCGCGGTCGCCTGGGGCTCGTTCCCGCTCGCTGACCGCCTACGTCGCGATGGTCGGGACGCTGCGCGCCGACGCGATCGTCGCGGCCGTCTTCGCCGCGCTCCTGAGCCTCGCGCAGCGGCGGCTCTCGACTCCGGTGCGCGCGGTGCGACGACAGCTCGCGTCGGTCGAGGGAACCGTCGTCTGGCGGGACGGACGCGAGGAGCCGGTGACCCCGGAGACGCTCACGGCAGGCATCGAGGGTGCACTCCGTGCGCTCACGCTCTCGACCGTCGCGCTCGGCGCGGCCCTCCTGCTCCAGCACGCCGTACGATGAGCGCGTGAGCCTCGCCACCGTCGCCGCGATCGTCTTCGCCGTCAGCGCCGTCCTCGCGATCGGCGCCTTCGCCGTCGCGGCGCTCGGCCGGGTCGGGCCGCGGCCCCTCACCCTGCTCGCCGGAGTCGTCGCCGCAGCCGCGGCCGCCGCGTGGGCCTCGTTCGCGCTCGATCCCGGTACCCAGCGCGGGATCGCCGCCGCCGGGATCACGGTCTGCGCCGCCGCGATCGCCGCCGCCGCCGTGCTCGCGCGCGAGGTCGCCCACCGTCGTGCGACCGATGCCGAGATCGTGCGCGCCGAGGCTCACCTGTACGCGCATCGTCGAGCGGGAATCCCTCGAGCGCGCCGCCGAGCTCGAACGGATGCTGGCTCGGACGCGGGCCGACTCGGCCTCCCTCCTCGCGGACGAAGAGCGCCGTGTAGCCGAGGATCATCGCCGCCGCTTCGCGGAGGGCGAGCGGTCGGCCGCCAACGAGCTCGACCCGCGCCGTCGCCGAGGTGCAGCAGCGCGTCGAGCAGCGGCTCGCCGAGTGGTCGGAGGATCTCGACCGCTCGCAGGCGCGGCTCACCGACCAGCTCGCCCGCCTCGCCGAGCGCCAGAGCGCGATGCTCGCCGAGGCCGAGGCACGGATCGCAGGCGACGCGGAGGAGCTCGTCGCCCAGAACGAGGAGCAGCGCCTCGGAGCCCTGCGCCTGCGCGAGGAGATCGTGCAGGCGACGCAGGAGGCGATCGCAGCGGCCGCGGCCGAGGTCGAGACGTACTCGATCGAGCGACGCCGGGCCCTCGACGAGCTCGCGGAGCGGCTGCGGCGGCGCGAGCGCTCGGTCTCCGAGCAGCTCGAGCGCGAGGAGGGCGAGGTCGCGGCCCGCCTCAAGGCGAGCCTCGCGGAGGTCGAGCGCCGCCAGGTCGAGGCGCTGGAGCGCGCGATCGAGCGGGCCTCGACCCGGTTCTCGGAGGCGGCACTCCTCCAGTTCGCCGACGAGGTCAAGGCGGCGCGCGAAGGCGCAGCGCAGAGGCTCTCCCGCGAGCTCGACCGCGCCGTCGCGAACTTCGCCCGACAGGCCGAGGCGGCGCTCGGCGCCCGCCTCTCCCAGGTCGCCGACGCCGGCGAGCAGCGGCTCGAGAAACGGCAGGGACAGATGGCCGCCGGGCTCGAGCGGCAGCGCGAGGAAGCGATCGCCGCACTCGAGCGCCGGCTCGCGGAGGCCGAGGAGGAGCTCCGTCGTCACATCCGCGAGCTCGCCGCCGACGGCGAGGCCGAGCGCAACGTGCTGGAGGCGCGGATGCACGAGCTGCAGCGCCGCGTCGAGCAGGCGACCCAAACCGTGGAGCGCAACCGCTCGTAGGACCGGTCGCTCCCCGCCAACATTTCGCGGCAGGGTTCGTCTACGGAAACGCGAACCTCAGGCGAATGAGCGAGATGACCAACACCATCGAACACGAAGGCGGCGAGCAGGCGAAGGTCGAGAGCTGGCGCCTGCACGTGTTGATCGAGGCGGGCTATCCCCTGCCGCTCGCCGAGCGCCTCGCCGGCAGCGAGGCCGACCTCCACGGTGCGGTCGAGCTCATCACCAAGGGCTGCAAGCCCGAGACGGCCGCGGAGATCCTCCTCTAGGACGTTAGTCTCGACCTCGTGAAGGTCGAGCCGATCGTCTACGAAGACCGCAAGGTCTACACCGTTCCCGCGTTCAGCCGCGGGATCGCGATGTGGCTCGGCCGCCTGCCCGACGTCTGGGTCGAGGGCGAGGTCACGGAGCTCCGCCGCAGCCCGGCCTGGCAGCGCGTCTTCCTCACGCTGAAGGATCCGGAGAGCGGCGCGACGCTCGGCGTGACGATGCGGCGCGACCGTTTCGACGCGCTCGAGCTGGAGCTCGCCGACGGCGAGCGAGTGCATGTCCACGGGCGCGCCGAGCTGTACGAGGCGCGCGGCGAGCTCTCGTTCAAGGCGCTGACGATCGAGCGCTTCGGCCTCGGCGCGCACCTCGCGGCGCTCGAGCGGCTGAAGAAGAAGCTCGCGGCCGAGGGCCTGTTCGCGCCCGAGCGCAAGCGGCCGCTGCCGTTCCTGCCACGCCGGATCGGGCTCGTGACGGGCACCGACGCCGCCGCGAAGCAGGACGTGCTCACGACCGTGACGACACGGTTTCCGCCGGCGCGGATCGTGGTCGCCGAGACGCCGGTGCAGGGCCCGCGCGCGGCGGCCGGGATCGTCGAGGCGCTGCTGCGCGTCTCCGGGCTGCCCGAGGTCGACGTGATCATCCTCACGCGCGGCGGCGGCAGCTTCGAGGACTTGCTCCCGTTCAGCGACGAGGCCGTCGTGCGCGCCGTCGCCTCGTGCCCGGTCCCGGTCGTGTCCGCGGTCGGCCACGAGCAGGACGCGCCGCTCTGCGACCTGGCCGCCGACGCGCGCGCCTCGACTCCGACCGCGGCGGGACGGCTCGTCGTGCCCGACCTCGCCGAGGTGCTCCAGCGCCTCGAGCGCGCGCGCGCTGGTGTCGAGCGCGGCGCGAGGCGCACGCTCGAGACGCAGCGAGCAGCGGCTCGTCCGCGCCCACGACCGGCTGCGTCGAGCCCCCGCGCTCGCGGTCGAGCGCAAGCACGCGCGGCTCGAGGCGACCGCGGGGCGCCTCCGCGCGCTCTCACCGCGCGCGACACTGGGCCGCGGCTACGCGATCGTGCGCGCCCGTGACTCGATCCTGCGGTCGGCGACCGCGGTCTCCGCGGGCGAGCGGATCGAGGTCGAGCTCGCCGACGGCGGTTTCGGGGCGATGGTCGAATGAGTACCGACGGGCTCACGTTCGAGGCGGCGCAGAAGGAGCTCGAGGCGATCGTGGAGAAGCTCGAGCGGGGCGAGGCGGAGCTCGAGCAGCTGACCGAGCTCTCGGAGCGTGGCGAGCTGCTCTACCGGTTCTGCCGCGAGAAGCTCGACGCGGCGCACGGGAAGATCGAGGAGCTAGCGAAGCCGGAGCCCGAGGGCGACTAGGTCCTCGCGCGCCCGCGCCGGGTCACCCGAAAGCGCAACGGTCTCCACCCCCGGCAGCGGCTCGACGACGCGGCCGCCGAAGACGACGCAGCGCACACCCGCCTCGCGGCAGCGGCGCGCGACCACCGCGGGAGCCTTCCCCTCCGCGGTCGTGCGATCGACGGTGCCTTCGCCGGTGACGACCAGATCGGCGCCGCGAGGGTCGAAGCCCATCGCGTCGAGCACCAGCTCGCCGCCGGGCACGAGCTCGGCGCCGAGCGCCGCGAGCGCGGCCCCGAGCCCGCCCGCGGCGCCGGCGCCCGGAAGCTCCGCGTAGGGGCGAAGCTCGGCCAGCGCGAGCAGCCGCGCCTCGAGCAGCTCGACCTGCGCCGCGTCGGCGCCCTTCTGCGGCCCGAACAGGCGCGCTGCGTCGCGGAGCGGGGTCCGCACGTCGCAGGCGACCCGGGCCGGAGCCGGCAGCCGGTCGAGCACCTCGCGCATCCCCACGCCGCCGTCCACCGTCGCCACGCCGCCGACGCAGAGGATCAGCGCGGACGCGCCGTCCGCCTCGAGGATCAGCTCCCCGAAGCCCCGGCTCGACGCCGCGAGCGGATCGAGCCGCGACGGGTCGAGCGGGACGGCCTCGGCGGCCTCGACGACCGCGGTCCCGTCCGGCAGCTCGAGCCAGCGCGCGCGCCGCGGCCGGCTGAACGCGTCATGCACCTCCGCCTCGTGCCAGCGCCCGCCCCGCGCCCGGTACAGCGCCTCGGCAGTTCCCTCGCCGCCGTCGGCGACCGGCCGCTCCTCGACGTCGGCCCAGCTCGAGAGCCCCTCGGCGAGCGCGGCCGCAGCCTCGCCGGCGCCGAGGACGCCCTTGAGGCTAGCCGGGCACGCGATCGCGCGGGCGTCCGGCATCGTCCTCGACCATCCCCTCTGCCTCGTCGACCGCCTCGTCTGCGCGCTCGGCGCCCGGCATCCCGCGCAGCGTCGCGAGCGAGATCCCCTCGTGGGCCAGGAAGATGAGCCCGATCCCGATCCCGACCGACGCCTCGATCGCCTGCAGGCCGATCCCGAACGCGAAGCCCTGCGAGTACGGCACGCCGTACGGGACGAGCGGCAGCGCCACGGCGGCCTGCATCAGGCCGATGTTCCCCGGCCAGAGCGGGAAGATCGTCGCCACGTTCATCAGCACGAGCACGAGACCCGCCGCGGGCAGCGGCGAGTGGATGTCGAACGCGCGCATCGCCGTGTAGACCGCGAGCAGCTGGAAGATCCAGCCGAGGCACTGGAACGAGATCGCCCGCACGGCGGGCCAGCCGGCTCGCATCACGCCGAGCCCGTGACGGCCCATCGTGATCACGCGGCGCACGGCCCCGAGCCCCTCGAGGCGCGCTCCCTGGTGGAGGCGCGCGCTCGCGAACGCGAAGGTGAAGAGCGCGATCCCGCCGCCGACGACGACGATCAGGCTCGTCACGGCCCAGGCCGGGATCTTGGCGGCGAAGACGACGTAGACGACCAGGATCACGACCGGCACGAGGTCGAAGACGCGGTGGGCGAAGACCGTCCCGACGAGCGTCGCCCAGAGCCCCTTCCGCCCGGGCATCCGCCGCGTGAGCACGCCGACGCGCGCGAGCTCGCCGACGCGCCCCGGCAGCACCGCGTTCGCGAACAGCCCGACGGAGAACGCCGAGAAGACGAGCCGGAACCTGGGCCTCGGCGGCGGCATCGCGACGTCGATCACGGTCTTCCAGGCCAGCGCGCGTGCAATCACCGAGAGCAGGTTGAAGCCGATCGCCACGAGCACCCACCGCCACTCCACCTTGTCGAAGGCGTGCCTGATCGTGTGGGTGTTGGGCCCGCGCCACCAGAGCATCGCGATCACGCCGACGCCGGCGAGCACGACGAGCACGATCCGCGTCAGCGGATGGCCGAGCAGCGCGCGCATCAGGCGGCGAGCACCTGCTCGTAGACCGAGACCAGCCGGCGCCCGATGTCGTTCCACGAGTAGTTGGCGATCGCGACCTGCCGCGCCGCCGCGCCGAACGCCGCTCGCCGCGGCTCGTCCGCGAGTAGCGACTCGACCGCATCGGCGAGCGCGCCCGGGTCGCCCGGCGGGCACAGCAACCCCGTCTCCGGCGTCATCACGTCACGGTACCCCGTGATGTCCGAGCAGACCACCGGCGTCGCGCACGCGAAGGCGCGCGTCAGCACCATCCCGAAGCTCTCGCCGCCGAGCGACGGCGCCACGAGCACCTTCGCCGAGAGGAGCTCGGCGGTGAGGTCCTCCTGGGAGAGGAAGCCGAGGATGTCGATCCCCTCGTCGGAGACGCGCGTGCGCTGGAGCAGGAGCCGGACGGCGAGGGGGTCGGCGCCGGCGATCCGCAGCCGGGCGCCGGTGCGCCGCCGGAGCTCGGGCCAGGCCTCGATCAGCACGCGCAGGCCCTTGCGCGTCTCGTGCCGGCCGGCGAAGAGGATGCGGTGCTCACGCCCGGCGGGGTCTGCGGCCGGCGGGATCAGCACGCCGTTCGGGATCACGTGGTAGTCGCCCGGGAGCCAGCGCGCAGCCGAGTCGGCGGCCATCTGCGAGACGGCGATGCGGTAGTCGATCCGGTCGAGCACCGGCCGCCAGACGTGGACCGCCCCTCGCATCCAGCCGAGCTCGCCGCTCGCGTGGTGGGTCGCCACGATCGGCGTCGTGCGCGCGAGCGCGAGCACGAGGATGCAGATCGCCGGCGTCATCGGCTCGTGCAGGTGCAGCACGTCGAAGCGCTCGCGCTCGAGCGCCGCGCGGATCCGGTAGAAGGAGCGCGGGCTCAGCACGATGTTCGGGAGCGAGCCGTTCGCCGGCACGATCACCGAGCGCCCGACCGGGATCACGTCCGGCGGCGGGTCGCCCTGGCGCGCGACGCGCGGGTGGAGGACGCGCGTGAACTGGCCCGGCGGGTCGTTGCCGATCAGCGTGCGGCTGTCGACGCCGAGCCCACGAAGAGCCGCCGCCTGGAGCTCCGCGTGCTCGTTCACGGCGCCCCAGAAGGTCCACGAGAACGGCACGACGATCCCCACCTTCATCCCTGCGGAGCCTAATGGTCAGCGCCGGTATGCTCGGCCCGTGTACGACGAAGGCCTCGCCGAGCTGCACACTCACCTCGGCGGCTCGGTCGCCTCCGACATCCTCTGGAGCCTCGCGCACGAGCAGGGAATCGCGCTCCCGGTCAAGGACTACTGGGAGTTCGAGCAGCTCGTCACCGTCTCCGACCCGCGCGGCGTCCCGAACCTCGACGCGCTCGACGCGATCTACCACTGGACGGAGCTGATCCAGTCGAGCCCGATCGCGGTCGAGCGCTCGGTGCACGGCGCGATCGGCGGCGCCTACCGCTCGCAGCGGATCACGACGCTCGAGGTGCGCTTCAACCCGATGAAGCGGAACCGCGGCGGCGAGCGCGACCTCGACCACATCATCCTGGCCGCGATCCGCGGCCTCGACCGCGCGAGCCTCGAGTACCCGCAGGTGCGCGCCGGCCTGCTCCTGATGATGGACCGCACCTTCACCGCCGAGCAGAACGCGATCATCGTCGAGAAGGCGATCGCCTGGGCGCCGCGCGGCGTCGTCGGCGTCGACATCGCAGGCCCGCGTCCGGGCGGCGTGCGCTACGACTACCGGCAGGTCGCCCCGATGGTCGAGGCCGCGCGCGAGGCCGGCCTCGGCGTGACGATCCACGTCGGCGAGGAGGGCGGCGACACCGGCCGCGAGGAGATCGCCGAGGTGATCGAGGTGCTGCGCCCCGACCGGATCGGCCACGGCATCCTCGCCGCCCAGGACCCCGAGCTGATGGCCGCGCTCCGCGACGCGGGGATCGTGCTCGAGATCTGCCCCACCTCGAACCTGCTCACCAAGGCGCTCGCGGACGAGGACGGCGGTACGGGACACCTTCCGCGCCTTCATCGACCACGGCGTCGCGTTCACGATCGCCACGGACGGCCCCGAGATGATGCGCACCCACCTGCGCGACGAGCTCGAGCTGCTGCTGCGGATCGGCGCCCTCGACGAGGACGAGCTTGCCGACGCGAACCGCCGCGGCCACGAGGTAAGCTTCATCGGTCGAGCGGTGACACGGGCGTAAGCCGCCGGATACGCCGTCCAGTCAATTGGCGTCAGCTCGCTACCATGGTTTTCTCGGCTCATGTCCGAAACCCAATGCCCAAGCATCACTCTGCGACAGCGTCAGGTCGTCGAGTTGATTGCAGCCGGGTGCTCGAACGAGGAAGTCGGCGAGCGGCTCGGCATCTCGCCCAGGACAGCCAAGGCGCACAGCGATGCACTGCGCCACAAGCTGGGAGTTGCACGGCGGAGGCAGATCCCTGTGGCCTACCGCAGCCTGACAGGAGCGGATCCCCTGTCGCGCGAGCTCGGACTGGCCTCGGTCAGTTCGAGTGACTGACGGCACCCTGCCCGCGGCTCAATCCGCCGCGGGCGGGGATTCTTTTTGGACAGTCGCGGTTTGTGACAATTCGCGTTAGCCTGTGAGCGCGGGCTTGCGGCGCCCGGGAGGCAGGCGAAGTGACGGAGGGCACAGTTCAGATCCCGGTAGGGCGCCGCCGCATCATCAAGCGGCCTCGTCTGACGCGCTTGCTGGACGAGGCGAACGCGCCTCTGATTCTCCTCGTTGCGCCCGCCGGCTACGGCAAGACGACGCTCGCCCGCCAGTGGCTCGCGAAATGCCGTCACCAGTACGCGTGGTACACGGCCACGCCACCGTCGGCCGACGTCTCGGCCCTCGCGCTCGGCCTGGCGCGGGTGCTCGAGACAATCGTCGCAGGCCCGACCGAGCGGATGCGCCAGCGGCTCCTGGCGGTACCGGCCTCGGAGGAGGAGCCTGAGATAGTCGCCGAGATCCTGGCCGACAGCGCCGCAACGTGGCCCGACAAAGCGTGGCTGGTGGTCGATGACTACCACCACGTCGCCGCCTCGACAACGGCAGAGCGGTTCTTCGCGCGCTTCGCCCAGGTCTCTGGAGTCCGCCTCCTGCTGACGAGCCGTGCGCACCCCTCTTGGGTTTCGGCGAAGCACACGACCTACGGCGAGATCGTCGTGCTGGGCGTTGACGAGCTCGCGTTGACGGATACCGAGTCGGCCCTGGTACTCGGGGTCAAGCGAGACGACTCGCTAGGTGCGCTGCTGGAGGCGACACGGGGCTGGCCGGTCGTCACAGGTCTCGCCGCAGTCGCCGGAAACTCGGTCATTCCCGCTGCGCCGAGCGCTGACACGCTCTACGAGTTTCTCGCCGACGAGGTCTTCAACAGGGTCTCACCGGAAACACAAACTCTGCTTTGCCGACTTGCGTTTGTGTCGACACCAACGTTGGACCTGGCGCGCCAGCTTGGCGACGCTGACGCGACTGACGAACGAATTAAGGAAGCCGAGCGCCAGGGTCTCATCGAACGCGACCTTGCGGAACTTCGCCTGCACCCACTTCATCGGGAATTCCTCAAGGGGCGATTCACTGAATACCCAAAGCGCGAACGTCATGAGGGGCTCGCGGCCCTTACCGAGTACTTGCAAGCGGAACATGCGTGGGACGACCTATTCGAACTCGTCAAACAAGATCCGACGGCGGCCAGGCTCGACGCGCTGATTGCTGCAGCGTTGAGAAACCTTGTGGCCGAGGGCCGGTTTCGAACCCTTGCGGAGTGGTGTGACCTCGCAGATGGCCGACGCATACAGACACCCTCGATCCAACTCGCGCGGGCGGAGCTGAACTTCTCCCGCGGGAGCGTGTCCTCTGCCCATCTCTTGGCCCAAGGGGCCGCCCACGCTATGGGCACGTCGCATCCGCTCGCTTCGCGGGCGTGGATCGTAACGGGCCGAAGTGCCTACTTCCTCGACGAATACCCAGGCGCAGTCGCCGATTTCGGCCGGGCGCGCGCTGTAGCGGACCGCCAAGAGGACGAATTCGACGCGCTTTGGGGTGGCTTCCTCGCGGCGATGTACATCGACGGCTTTGACGCCGAGGTTGCCCTCAAAGAACTAGAACCGATCACCGCGGCTGGCTTTGCCGGTGTCATTCGTTACGCGAGCGCCAGGAATATGCTTGCGGCACAAACAGGCACGCAGGGCGGAGTGCTGCTAGATGAAATGCTGCCGCTCGTTGCGCTAACAGATCAGATGCACGATGTCTGGGTAAGGACGAGCTTCCTCGAAAGCACGGGTCGCGGGTTGATTGAACAGGCTCGCTATGACGAGGCTCTCGCGCTGTTCCAGACTCAAGCAAGTGTCGCCGAAGACTTTGGGTTTCGGCCTGTGCTGTCAAGTGCGTGGGTTGGCCTCGCCCTGGCGGAGCAAGGACTTCGGCGGTTCAAACGGGCAACAGCGTATCGCGCGCGTGCTGAGGCGGCAGCACGAGCATGCGACGACACTCACAACCTCGTCGAATGCGAACTCCTTCGGGTGCGGATGCTTATTGCCTTGGGAGCGTTTAGCGAGGCGACGGAACACCAGAGCCAGTGGCGACGTCAACCCGGGTTGGGCGACCTGGGCGAGATGTTTGCCTGCAGAGGTCTTGCCCATGCCTGCGCTGGGGATTTCGGAAGAGCCGAGGCGCTACTCCGAGAAGCGGAGGCATACCCTCAGATCAATCAGACCCGCGTCCTTCGTGGGTCGGCCCGACTTGTAATCGCTCTGGGACAATCATCGCAGTCTGACGCTCGCCGCAACGACCTGGTGCTCGCCGTGCAACAGTCCGGAAGCGTCGACCATCTCATCACCGCGTGTCGAGGCTTCCCGAGCCTAGTCCGGACACTCTGCTCCGACCCTGCCTTCGAGCCCGTACTTGTAGCTGCGTTGAATCGAAGCCGTGATCATCAAATCCTTGCTGGCCAACGAATTACACCCATTCAGGGCCGGCACCTCCCTAGACCCTTTCTCTCGAACCGCGAGGAGGAGGTCTTCGCTCTTTTGCGCCATGGACTCTCAAACAAAGAGATCGGCCGAGCCTTATTCATCTCTGACGTGACGGTCAAGGTCCACTTGCGCAGCGTGTATCGAAAGCTTGGCGTCAGAAACAGAGTTGAAGCGGTCGCCGTCGGGCACGCTCTAGAAGACGACCCGCACTAAGCGCCAACGGCGCGAATCGTAGCCCGAGGCGAGAGCAGTTCAGGCGTAAATTCGGGAGCCTCGACGCGTTCAAGCACTTGAGCCTGGCCGTCGAATTGAAAATCGACCCGGGTGGCAAGCCGATAGCTTTCCGACGCTCCGGCGAGGATCGCCTCGAACGCAGCAACGACAGCTGTGTCGAACTGCGTCTCCACCGCTTGCGCCAATCTAAGTCGAGCCACGCGAGTCGGCATCGCCTCGCGATACGGACGGTCGGATGTCATCGCGTTGTACGCATCCGCGACAGCGATTACGCGGGAGATCATTGGGATGTCTTCTCCGTCTATCCCGTCCGGGTACCCGTTCCCGTCGAACCGCTCGTGATGGTGGCGCACGATTGCGGCGATCTCGGCGTAGTCGTCCACTTTCGCAAGAATCCGCTCACCGATTTCTGAGTGACGTTCCATCAGGCGCCGCTCTTCGAGAGTTAGCGCGCCCGGCTTTTCGAGCAACCCTGGAGGAAGTCCGATCTTGCCAATATCGTGAACAAGCCCTGCGACGTGAGCCATCTGCTGCTCCTCTTCAGATAGCCCCATTCGAGAGGCGATGTCGCGAGCGTAGATCGCGACAGCCGCCGAGTGACCAGCGGTGTACTGATCCCGTGCATCCAGAGCTGCTACCAACGCCCCGGCGAAGGAGAGGTTCGCTCGCTCAAGCCGACTGTTTGCCTCAGCCAGACTGCTGACCGCATCGCGCTGCTCCTGGTAGAGATGAACCAGCCGCTGGAGAGCGAGAGCTGTGACCAGGAAGATCGCGACTACCCAGAACGAATAGACGCGGTAGCCGTACACAAGAAGCGCCAGAAGAGGCACATAGAGCGGGACTGACATAAGCAAGAAAGGCCCGACGATGACAAGAAACGATCGATAGTTTCCTGTACCACGGACCCACAATGTCGCGATGTTGAGAAGCGCATCGCAAAGAAGGTTCGCCGTGGCCGCAACGAGTACAGCGAGGAGGATTCCGGCGAAACTTGTCTGGTCGGCGGGCTGCACTGCGAGGGCAGCAAGGCCGGCCACTGCCCCAGTTATTGCGCGCGCCGGCGTGTAGACGGCCCATTTCAGGTACGGATACGGGCCTTGTTCGTCCCTTGGGAGCAAAGCCGGAAAGATCCCGATGTTGCCGATTGCCCCGACGAGCAGAGCCGCAAAGGGTCCGAACGCGACGGCGGCGAATACGAATGGCAGAAACGAGACCGAGACCTCAACGTTACCTGCGACCCTCACGCTCTGGCGTTCCGCGATCGCCGCAACTAGAGACAAGCCGAGGATGGCCCACCACGTCGACGGACTCAATGCCGTCCATGTGGAAGCCAATGGCCAAACAAACAGCCGCAAGGTTCAACGTCGCGGCCCAAATGACCAGGCGCTCGTACTGGCTTAAGTCTCTAAACGACTTCCGCACGCTTGCGTTCTCCCCCAAGAGGGTTATACGATGCCTACGCCGTTAGTCCCCAAACCGAGGAGTTCACAGTGCGCAAGTCTGTGATCCGTCTGGTGTCCCGCGCTGCTGTCGCGGGCAATATCCGTTCCTGGTAGAGCCGACGCAGTCTGCGTTTTCCACAGGCTGTGGGCATCACCCTGTTGAGTGATTTCCACACCCTGGGGAAAACGGAGTGAAAACCTAGCAAGACCCGCTTCCGGAGGTCGCAGTAGGAGGCGGGTTTTGCTCTGCCCGCGAAGCGGAGCTAGCTGATGATGCCGCGGCGAAAGCCGACGGCCACAGCGTGGGCGCGCGAGCGCGCCTGGAGCTTTGCGAGCAGATGGCGGACGTGCGACTTGACCGTCTCCTCCGACAGGAAGAGGCGGTGACCGATCTCCCGGTTGACGAGGCCGTCCGAGATCAGTTGAAGGACTTCGACCTCGCGGTTCGTCGGCTCCTGCTCGAGCTCGCGCAGCGGCCCGGCGAAGGGGATCACCTCGCCGTTCCCGTTCCCGCGCCGTGCAGCCACCTCGTCGAAGCGACGGGTGTGCCCGATGTACCGGCTCAGGATCTCCTTACGCTCAGCTGCGTCCACGGCCTTCCTATCGGTTTCCCATAAGTGCCCCTTTAGGAGTACTCACTCGACCTAGGGATCGAAGAAGGCTCAGAACCGCACGAACATGCGGCGCCGAGCCAGATAATCGGCGGGTTCCGGCTCCTCCACGACGCCGTTCACGCCCTCGCGGCCCGCGGAATGGAGGATGCGGCCGTCGCCGAGCCAGAACGCGATGTGATCGGCAGTAGCGCCACCGTAGGTGACGAGATCGCCGGGCCGCACCGCGTCCTCGGGCACCTGCTCCCCCGCCTCCTCCTGCTGGTCGGCGTCGCGCGGGATCAGGCGGCCGAGCCGCCGGTAGGCCATGTGGACAAGGCCGGAGCAGTCGATCCCGAGCTCCGTCATCCCGCCCCACAGGTACGGCGTGCCGAGATAGGCGCGCGCCTCCTCGACCGGATCGCCCTCGCGCGGGCTCGGCTCGATCGCGTCGAGGGCGATCCAGCCCGGGTAGTCGTACGCCGTGCGGACGAGCACCCAGCCGCCGCGGCGCTCCTCGACCGACAACGGCTCGCCGAGCAGCGCCTGCGTCACCTGCTCGGACGACGGGTCGGGCTCGCGGTGGATCGGCGCGACCTCGAGCCGGCAGGTGACGAGCTTCGCCATGTCTAGGTGGGCGGCGGCTCGGGCGCGGGCGCGACGATCCCGGGATCGAACAGCGGCGCCTGCGCGTGCGGCTTCAGCTCGCCCGAGAGGATCGGCTCCGCAAAGTGGCAGGCAACCGAGTGGCCGCGGGGAGAAGTCGCGGAGCGCCGGCCGCTCGTCCCGGCAGCGCGTCGGCTGCACGTAGGGGCAGCGCGTGTGGAAGCGGCACGCCTTGGGCGGGTTGGCGGGGCTCGGCAGGTCGCCCTGCAGCAGGATCGGCTTGCGCTCGCGCTCGACGATCGGGTCGGGGATCGGGACCGCCGAGAGCAGCGAGATCGTGTACGGATGCAGCGGCTTCTCGTAGAGCTCGTCGGCCGGACGAGACCTCGACGATCCCGCCGAGGTACATCACCGCGATCCGGTCGGAGATGTGGCGGACGACGGCGAGGTCGTGGGCGATGAAGAGGTAGGTGAGCGCGAAGTCGTGCTGGAGCGAGGCGAGCAGGTTGATGATCTGCGCCTGGATCGAGACGTCGAGCGCCGACACCGGCTCGTCGGCGACGATGAAGTCCGGGTTCACCGCGAGCGCCCGCGCGACGCCGATCCGCTGGCGCTGCCCGCCCGAGAACTCGTGCGGGTATCGGCCCGCCGCGTCCTCCGGGAGCCCGACGATCTTCAGCAGCTCGCGGACGCGCGCGTCGGCCTGCTTGCGCTTCGCGAGGTGGTGGACGCGCAGCGGCTCGCCGACGATGCGGCCGACGCTGTGGCGCGGGTTGAGCGACGCGAACGGATCCTGGAACACCATCTGCATCCGCCGCCGCAGCGGCCGCAGCTGACTCTCGCCGAGGTGGGTGATGTCCTGGCCGTCGAACACGATCGTGCCCGCCGGTCGGCTCGTAGAGGCGCAGGATCGCGCGGCCGACCGTCGACTTCCCGCAGCCGGACTCGCCGACGAGGCCGAGCGTCTCGCCGCGGCGGATCTGGAGCGTGACGCCGTCCACCGCCTTCACGTCGCCGACATGGCGATCGAGCACGACCCCGCTCTGGATCGGGAACCAGACCGAGAGATCCTCCAGCTCGACGAGATTCCCGTTCTCGGTCATGCCTTCACCAGGCGCGACCGCGCCCACTCGTCCGCCGGCGACGGGGTTGAAGCACGCCACGTAGTGGCCCGGGTCGACCTCGGACGAGCGGCGGCACCTCGGCTGTGACAGGACTCGATCGCGTAGCGGCAGCGCGGCTGGAACGGACAGGCGTGCGGCGCGTGGAGCATGTCGCGCGGCGCGCCCGCGATCGGCTGGAGCTGGCGGCCGCGCGGCGTGTCGAGCCGCGGAACGCTCTGCAGCAGGCCGAGCGTGTACGGATGCCGCGGCGAGCCGAAGACCTGCTCGGCCGAGCCCGTCTCGACGAACGTGCCGCCGTACATCACGTTCACGCGCTCGCACATCCCCGCGACGACGCCGAGATCGTGCGTGATCAGGATCAGCGCCGTGTCGCGCTCGGAGACGAGCGACGCGCAGGAGGTCGAGGATCTGCGCCTGGATCGTGACGTCGAGCGCCGTCGTCGGCTCGTCCGCGATCAGGAGCTTCGGCTCGCACGCGAGCGCCATCGCGATCATCGCGCGCTGGCGCATCCCGCCCGAGAACTGGTGCGGATAGTCGCCGATCCGCGCCTTCGCGCTCGGGATCCCGACCTGGTCGAGCAGCTCGGCGGTGCGCGCGTCGGCTTCCTTGCGCTCCATCCCGAAGTGCGTCTCGAGCGCCTCGCGGATCTGGCGCCCGATCGTGAGCACCGGGTTCAGGCTCGTCATCGGGTCCTGGAAGATCATCGCGATCTCCTTGCCCGCGCACGGCCCGCAGCTCGCGGTCCGACATCGTCAGCAGGTCGCGACCGCCGAAGCTCGCCGCTGCCGCCGGTGGCGCGTCCGGCCCGCGGGAGCAGGCCGAGGATCGCGAGCGAGGTGACGCTCTTGCCGCAGCCCGACTCGCCGACGATCCCGAGCGTCTCGCCCGGCGTCGATCTCGAACGAGACGCCGTTGACGGCATGGACGGTGCCGCGGTTCGTCCAGAACCGCACCTCGAGCCCGTCGACCGCGAGCAGCGGCTCGCTCATGCGCGCCCCCGCAGCTTCGGATCGAGCGCCTCGCGCAGGGCGTCGCCGATCAGGTTGAAGCCGAGCGCCGAGATCACGATCGCGATCCCGGGGATGATCGCGAGGAACGGCGCGACCTGGAGGTACTCGTTCGTGTTCGTCAGCATCGCGCCCCACTCCGGCCGCGACGGGTCGGGATCGCCGAGGCCGAGGAAGCGCGAGCCCGGCCACGTCGATGATCGCCGTGGCGAGCGAGAGCGTCCCCTGCACGATCACCGGCGAGATCGAGTTCGGCAGGATGTGCGAGCCGAGGATCGAGCGGCGCGGCACCCCGACCGACCGGGCCGCGAGCACGAAGTCGGCCTCGCGCTGCGAGAGGATCGAGCCGCGGATCAGGCGCGCGAAGATCGGGATGCTCGTGACGCCGACCGCGATCATGATCTGGAAGAGGCCGGGGCCGAGCACCGCGACGATCCCGATCGCGAGCAGCAGGCCCGGGATCGCCAGCATGATGTCCATGCAGCGCATGATCACGTTGTCGATCGTGCCGCCGAAGTAGCCCGCGATCGCGCCGAGCGTCGACGCCGATCGAGAGCCCGACGGTGACCGAGACGACGCCGATGATCGAGCGAGTAGCGCGCGCCCCAGAGGATCCGCGAGAGCTCGTCGCGGCCGAGCTGGTCGACGCCGAACCAGTGCGTCGACGACGGCCCGGGGCAGCAGCCCTTCGTGATCAGCCCGAGGTTCTGGTCGAGCGGGCTGTACGGCGCGATGATCGGCGCGAGGATCGCCGCAGCCACGAAGCAGCACACGAAGATGAAGCCGACGATCGCGCCGCGGTCGTGCCGGAGCCGCCGCCAGGCCTCGTGCCAGAGCCCGCCGGTCGGGACGGTCGGGCCAACGAGCTGCCCTTCGAGCTCGGCAATGCTCATGAGACGCGGATCCTCGGGTTCAGGAACCCGTACGAGATGTCGACGATCAGGTTCACGAACACGAACACGATCGCGAGGAAGAGGACGCCGCCCTGGATCACCGGGTAGTCGCGGTTGAAGATCGCCTGCGCGAGCCACGAGCCCATCCCGGGGATCGCGAAGACGGTCTCGGTGAGGACGGCGCCGCCGAGCAGGAGCCCGAACTGGAGCCCGATGATCGTCACGACCGGCAGGAGCGCGTTTCGCATCACGTGGCGGCGGTCGACGATCTGCGGCGACATCCCCTTCGCGCGCGCCGTGCGCACGTAGTCCTCGTTCTGGACGTCGAGCGCGGAGGCGCGCGTGATGCGCGCGATGATCGCGAGCGGGATCGAGCCGAGCGCGATCGCCGGCAGGATCAGGTGCTTCGTCGCGTCCCAGGCGGCAGTCCAGTTCCCGGTGATCGAGCCCGTCGAGCACGTAGAAGCCGGTCGGGTGCTGGGCGTTGATCAGCACGTCCTGGCGCCCGATGCTCGGTAACCAGCCGAGCCTGACCGAGAAGATGTACTTGAGGATGATCGCGAGGAAGAAGATCGGGATCGAGATCCCGATCAGCGACCCGACTAAGCTCGCGTGGTCGAACGTGCTCCCGTGTCGCTTCGCCGCGTAGAACCCGAGCGGGATGCCCAGGCTCAGCGCGAAGATCATCGCGGCGATCGTCAGCTCCACGGTGGCCGGGAACCGCTCGCGGATCTCGGTCGTCACGGGCCGGCGCGAGGAGATGCTGATCGCCGAGGTTGCCCTCGGCGGTCGTCCTCACGTAGGCCCAGTACTGCTCGTAGATCGGCTTGTCGAGGCCGAGCTGGTGCCGGATCTGCGCGACCGACGCCGGCGTCGCCCGCTCGCCGAGCAGCGCCTCGGTCGGCCCGCCGGGCAGCGCCCGGATCCAGAAGAAGATCAGGAGCGAGAGCCCGATCAGGATCGGGACAAGCAGGAGCAGCCGGCGAACGATGAACCGAAGCATCGATTCAGTCGTCCGCCGGCTGCCTGATTACTCCTCCTACTTCCCGAAGCTCACGAGCCAGAACGGGTCGAGACCCACGGGGCTCGCGATGAAGCCGTTGACGTTGCTCTTGAACGCCAGGGCCGGGGTCGAGTGCACGTACGGGACGACCGGCAGGAACTTCATCACCGCGACGCTCGCCTGCTGGTAGAGCGCAGTGCGCTTGTCGAGGTCGGTCTGCGCGTCGGCCGTTGCGAGCAGCGTGAACAGCGCCGGGTTGTTGAACCCGAACTGGCTGGTCTGCGAGCCGAAGTGCACGTTGAGGAAGTTGCTGGGATCGCCCCAGTCACCGGTCCAGCCGAGCATGAACAGCTGGGCGTTGCCGCTCTGCACGTCGCCGAGGTAGTTCGGGCGCCACGGCTCGCTGTGCGGGGTGACCTTGAAGCCCGACTTCTCGAGGCTCGCCTGGAACGCCTGGAAGTTCGACGCCGGATCGGGCATGTACGGCCGGCTGACGTTCGTCGGGAACCAGAAGTCGATCTGGACGGGCAAGCGTGAGGCCGGCCTGCTGGAGCAGCGCCTTCGCCTTGTCCGGGTTGTACGGATAGCTCGGCACACCCGTCTTGGCGTAGCCGAACAGCTGCGGCGGCAGGAACTGGTTCGTCTGCTGGCCGCGGCCGCCGTAGAACGCGTTCACGACACCGGCCCGGTCGAGACCGTACGCGACGGCCTCACGGACGAGGATGTTGTTCATCGGCGGCTTGGACTGGTTGATGCCGACGTAGGCGACGTTGAACGGCGGCCTGTTCACGATCTTCAGGCCGCTGTTCTCCCGCACCGTCGGCGATGTCCTGCGGTGCGACGTTGTCGTAGCCCTGGATCTCGCCGGTCTCCAGCGCCTGGAGCCGCGCGGCGTTGTCGGCGATCGGGACGAAGATCAGCTGGTCGATCTTGCCCGGCTGCGACCAGCTCGGACTGCTCGCGGTGCCCCAGTACGTCGGGTTCTTCACGAGCACGAGCTTGTTCCCGATCGTCCACGACTTGAACATGTACGGGCCGGTGCCGATCGGATGCTGCGTCCCGAACGTCCCGGTGGGCTGGAACACGCCGTCCGGCGTGACGGTGCCCGCGTCGGCCTTGTACTTCACGAGCGCCGTCGGGCTCGCCATGCCGAACACCGACAGCGCCGAGCGCGCCGAGGAAGCCGCCCGACTTGCGGGTCAGCATGATCACGGCCTTGCTCGTGCCGACGGCCTTGCAGCCCCGGTAGAGGCTCTTGTCCGGGCCCGGGCTTCCCTGTGGCGGGATGCGCGAAGCCGCCGAACACCGTGTTCCAGTAGTAGGTCACGGCATCCGTCTGCAACGGCCCCGGGAAGTTGTACCAGCGGTTGAAGTTGAAGCAGACGGCCTTGGCGTTGAACGGCGTGCCGTCCTGGAACTTCACTCCCTGGCGCAGGTTGAACGTCCAGTTGAGCCCGTTCGCCGAGGTCGACCAGCTCGTCGCCAGCTGCGGCACGACGACCGTGCTGCCCGGCTTGAGGCTGACGAGCCCCTGGAACATAAGACTGATCGGACGCAGCGACTCACCGTCGGAGACGAGCGGCCCGTCCAGGATCACCGGATCGGCCGACGCGCCGAACACGAGCGTCGTCGTCGCCTTGCCGCCGGTCAAAGCAGCGCCGGCAGCTGCTGCGAGCGCCAGCATCGCAACCACAGCTACCAAGCTGAACTTCAGCTTCCTCCCCATCTCTTCTCCACCCTCCTGTTGCGGTCCAGTCGAGAACCACCTTGATTCTCTCAGAACTGCATCGCAGACCGTGCGGCGGGACCGTCGAGTCTGACACCTGGTGCAGGGACGGCCTAGCGCGCGCCCCTTTGGTTAGCCCGAATGCGAGACGCCGGCGAGCGATTCGCGCGCGGGCCGCGACCGCCTCTTCAGTGTGCACGAGCGGCATGAGGCAGTGTCAGACACGGCCGGGCCGGCGCCTGACACGGCGCGATTGTAGGGACGGGCGCGGCGCCCGCCCCTACCGTGCCTTGCCTTGTTCTAGGCCGCGAGCGAGATCAGGTCGCGCAGCGCGGAGAGGCGTGCGAGCGCCTGGCCTTCGAGCTGGCGGACCCGCTCACGGGTGAGATCGAGCTCGTGGCCGATCGCCTCGAGCGTCCACGGCTCGCCCTCGAAGCCGAACCGGAGCTCGAGGATGCGGCGCTCCCGCTCGGGCAGCGCGTCGAGCGCGCGGCGGACTCCCTGGCGGCGGAGCGACTCCTCGGCCTCGTCGAACGGATCGGCGGCCTCGCGATCGGCGAACAGGTCGCCCAGCTCGCCCTCGTCGTCGGCGCCGACGGTCTGGTTCAGCGACACCGACGCCTGCGCGGCGCCGAGCGCCTCGTCGACGTGCTGGATCGGCAGGCCGGTCGCCTCGGCGAGCTCCTGCTTCGTCGCCTCGCGGCCCAGCTCGACCTCGAGCCGGCGCGCGGCGCGAGACAGCTTCTGCTGGCGCTCGACGACGTGCACCGGAACGCGGATCGTGCGGGCGTGATTCGCCACGGCGCGCTGCACCGACTGGCGGATCCACCAGGTCGCGTAGGTCGAGAACTTGTAGCCACGACGCCAGTCGAACTTCTCGACCGCGCGGTTGAGGCCGAGCGTGCCCTCCTGGATCAGGTCCAGGAACGGGACGCCGAGGCCGCGGTAGCCCTTGGCGATCGACACGACGAGCCGGAGGTTCGACTCGATCATGCGGCGCTTGGCGACCGGGTCGCCGCGCTCGATCTGCTTGGCGAGGGTGACCTCCTCGGCCGCGGTCAGCAGCTTGTGGCGGCCGACGTCGGCGAGGAACAGCTGGAGGCTGTCGGCGGAGCCGGAGAGCGCCTGCGCGGGAACCTCGGGAGCCTCGAACTTCTCGGGCTCGACCTTCTCGGCCTCGGTCCCGGCGGCCGCGGGGCGGCCGACCTCGAGCCCGATGCGCTCGAACTCGCGCGTGATCTCCTCGACCTCCTGGTCGTTCAGCTCGTGCTCGAGCGTGAACGCCTCGAAGTCGACCGGCTCGATCCAGCCGCGCTCCTCAGAGCGCTCGACGAGAGCGCGCGCCTGATCCGTTTCCAGCAACTCGTGAAGCTGATTCTGCGTCAAGTGAGTTCAGTCTCTCTTTCGAATGAAACTTCGGGGGTGATCACAAACCTTCGGACTCTAGGCGAGGAATCCTTGTGGCGCCAGGGTGAACCGGTGCGGGATCCGGCGCCGCCTAGATCCTCGAACGAGTCGCCCGTACTGCGTATTCCGCCAGATCGCATCGGACGGATTGCGCGATCCGGCCTTTAGTCCTATGGACGATCATCGTCCTAAAAGGTTTGGCGCGCGTGTTCTTAACGTTATGGCTGCGTTATTCCTCGGCAGCCGCGACGGCGACGGGCTCGGCGGTCTCGGCCGCCTCGATGGTCTCCTCGTCGGGAGGCGCCGGCCGCGGCTGGCGCGCCCACTCCTCGTCGAACTCGACCCGCCACTTGCCTTCCTCGTTCTGGACGAGCGATCAGCTTCGCGTTGAAGCTCCGGCCGGAGCGGCCGCGGAAGCCGGTCACCGGCCCGTCGCTCTTGCCGTTCGCCATCAGCTGCTTCACGACCTGGGCCGGCAGGGTCTTGCCCGCCTTCAGCTTCCAGATCACGAAGCCGCAGCCCGGATCGTCCTTCGACCAGCACGAGTAGCCCTTGCGGTTCTCGATCACGTCCTTGCCGCAGACCGGGCACGGGCCGAGGTTGGCGCGCTCGATCTTGACCTCTTTCAGCTTGTCGAGCTCGGCGACGGTCTCGGTCGTGAACTTGACGATGTCGGCCATGAACGCCGGCCTCGAGTCCTCGCCCTGCTCGATCAGGCCGAGCCGGTGCTCCCAGCTGCCCGTCAGCTCGGGCGAGGTGAGCGGGTGCTGGCCGAGCAGGCGGATCACCTGGACGCCCTTCTCGGTCGCGTGCAGGGCACGGCCCTCGCGCTCGATGTAGCCGACCGAGAGCAGGCGCTCGATGATCGCCGCGCGCGTCGCGGGCGTGCCGATCCCGGACTCCTTCATCGCCTCGCGCAGGTCGGCGTCCTCGATGTCCTTGCCCGCGGTCTCCATCGCGGCGAGGAGCGACGCCTCGGTGAAGCGCCGCGGCGGCTGCGTCTCCTTGGCGAGCGACTCGACCGAGAGCGTCTGCACCGTCTCGCCCTTGTCGAGGCGCGGCAGCAGCTGATCGCCGCCGGTGTCGTCCTCGTCGGGCTTCTCGCCCTCGGCGACCTCGCCGTACACCGAGCGCCAGCCGGCCTCGACGAGGACGCGGCCGCTCGTGCGGAAGACGTGCTCGGCGACGGTCGTCTCGACGCGCGTGCGCTCGAAGACCGCCTCGGGGAAGAACGCCGAGAGGAAGCGCTTGACGACGAGGTCGTAGATCCGCTTCTCGTCGTCGCTGAACTTGTCGACGTCGTGCTCGGCGCGCGTCGGGATGATCGCGTGGTGGTCGGTGACCTTCGCGTCGTTGACGATCCGCGCGAGCGGGAGCTGCTGCAGCGCGAGGACGTACTCGGCGGACTTCTTGTAGTACGGGTTGCGGCCGACGAGCTCGGCCGTGGGCTTGATCTCCTCGACGAGGTCGCCCGAGAGGTAGCGGGAGCTCGTCCGCGGATAGGTGATCGCCTTCTTGTCCTCGTACAGCTTCTGCGCCGCGGCGAGCGTGCGGCGCGCCGAGAAGCCGTGGAGCGTGTTCGCGTGACGCTGGAGCGCGGTGAGGTCGTAGAGGAGCTCCGGCGCCTGCCGCTCCTCCTTGCGCTCGACCTGCGTGATCTCGCCGGGCTGCCCGGTGCACGCCTCGACGATCGCGGCCGCGTCCTCCGCCTTCGGCAGCCGCTTGCCGCCGAGGTAGCGGCCCGTGTAGCGGCGCTCGCCCTCGGCCTCGAACTTCGCCTCGACGAGCCAGTACGGCTCGGGCTTGAACGCGCGGATCTCCTCCTCGCGGCGGGCGACGAGCGCCAGCGTCGGCGTCTGGACGCGGCCGAGCGAGACGGCGCCGTCGAAGGCGGCGCGCAGGCGGATCGAGGCCGCGCGGGTCGCGTTCATGCCGACGAGCCAGTCGGCCTCGGAGCGTGAGCGGGCCGCCTCCTCGAGCAGGCGCATCTCGTCGCCGTCCCGGAGCCTGGTGAAGGCGTCGACGATCGCCTTCTTCGTCATCGAGTTCAGCCAGAGCCGCTCGACGTGCTTGTCGGTCTTCGCGGTCTCGACGGTGTAGGCGAAGATCAGCTCGCCCTCGCGGCCGGCGTCGCAGGCGTTGATGATCCCGCCGACGTCGTCGCGCTTGATCAGCTTGTGGATCACCGAGAGCTGCTTCTTGGCCTTCGCGTCGCGCGGGCGCGAGCTTGAAGTGCTCGGGGACGATCGGGAGGTCGGCCATCCGCCACTTCTTCAGCTTGGGGTCGTACTCGTCGGGATCGACGAGCTCGACGAGGTGCCCGACGGCCCAGGTGATCACCGAGTCGTCGGACTCGAGATAGCCCTCGTGCTTGGCGAACTTGCCCGGCAGCGCCGAGGCGAGATCGCGCCCCACGGAGGGCTTCTCTGCGATTACGAGTGTCTTAGTCACGCGTGGACACCATAGCGAAGGGGTTCCGGCTCACTACGTTCGGCACGAAGGCGTCGCTCCCTTGATACTTGGGCGTATGTCAGAGCGCGACCGGCCGTCGCTCTTCTACCGCCTCCTCGTGCTCGCGTCGAAGCCGCTGATGTACGGGGTGTACCGGCTCGAGGCCGAGGGGCTCGAGAACGTGCCCGGCTCGGGCGGCTTCGTGCTCTCGGCGAACCACGTCTCGAGCTTCGATCCGTGGCCGCTCGGCGTCCCGCTCGCGAGCAAGCACTACCTGCGCCACATGGCCAAGTCGGAGCTGTACTGGTGGCCGCTGAAGTACGTGGTCGACGCGGGCGGCGGCTTCCCGGTGCGGCGCGGCGAGCGGGACACGAAGGCGATGCGGACGGCGATCGAGCTGGCGCGCAGGCGGCGACGTGGTCGTGATGTTCCCCGAGGGCACGCGCCGCAAGAAGGGGATGCGCAAGAAGCACGCGGCCCGCGCCCACTCCGGCGCGGCGCGGATCGCGATCGAGGCGGGCGTGCCGCTCGTCCCCGCGGCGATCTCCGGCACCGACCGGCTCGCGCGGCTCGGGAAGCTGCGCGTCCGCTACGGGTTGCCGATCCCGGTCGACGACCTCGCCGGCCTCGACGAGCGCGACGGCGGCACAGACCGCGACCGACCGGCTGATGGACGCGATCCAGGCGATGGAGGCCGAGCTCTGAAGGGGGTGCTGCTCGCCGTCGACGGCGACTCGTTCGCCCACCGCGCCTACCACGGCCTGCCGAAGACGACCCGCAGCGCCCACGACCGCCCGGCCGGCGCGCTGACCGGGTTCGGGATCATGCTGCTGCGGCTCTGGGAGACCGAGCGGCCGGAAGCCGTCGTCGTCGGCTGGGACTCGCTCGGCTCGCCGACCTACCGCAACACGGAGTTTCCCTCGCTACCAGAGCGGGCGCGAGTTCGACGCGGACCTGCTCGAGCAGCTCGAGCTCCTGCCGGGTCTGCCGGACGCGCTCGGGTTCGCCTCGGCGAAGGCGCCCGGGTACGAGGCCGACGACTTCCTCGCCGCCGCGGTCGCCTCCACCGACGGGCCCGTCCTCGTCGCGACCTCCGACCGGGACGCCTACCAGCTCGTGAGCGAGCGGGTGACGATCCTCCAGCCGGTGAAGGGCGGCGAGCCGCCGGCGCGGATCGGGCCCGAGGGGGTGCGCGAGCGCTACGGCGTCGAGCCCGCGCAGGTGCCCGACTTCATCGCCCTTCGCGGCGACCCCTCGGACAAGCTCCCGGGCGCGCGCGGAGTCGGCGCGAAGCGGGCGGCGGAGGTCCTCGCGCAGTACGGCTCGCTCGAGGCGGCGCTGGAGGCGGGCCGCTTCGCCGCGGAGGCCGACGCGCTTCGCCTCTACCGGCGGCTCGCGACGCTCGACCCGACCGCGCCGCTGCCGCCGCTCGACGGCCAGTCGCCGCAGTTCGCCGAGGGCGCCGCCTTCGCGCGCGGGCTCGGGCTCACGCGCCTCGCCGAGAGGATCGACGCGCTATCGACGTCCTGAGCCACGACGCGTTCGCGCACCTGCACCCGACCGGCCACCACCCGGAGTCGCCGCGCCGGCTCGAGGAGCTGCTCGCGTCGACCCCGATCTGGAGCGAGGGCCAGCTGCGGCGACGGTCGCGGACGTCGAGCGCTGCCACGACCCCGGCTACGTCGCCACGATCGCGCGCGATCCGCGAGCCGACCTGGGTCGACGGCGACACGATCGCGACGGAGACGAGCTACGAGGCGGCGCTGCTCGCGGCCGGGACGGCGATCGACGCGGCCCAGCGCGGCGCGTTCGCGCTCGTGCGACCGCCCGGCCACCACGCTCTGCCCGGCCGCGCGATGGGCTTCTGCCTCTTCAACAACGTCGCGATCGCCGCGCGGTTCGCGCAGGCGGAGCTGGGCCTCGGGCGCATCGCGATCCTCGACTGGGACGTCCATCACGGCAACGGCACCCAGGCGATGTTCTGGGACGACCCGACCGTGCTCTTCGTCTCGCTCCACCAGTGGCCGTTCTACCCCGGCTCCGGCGGGCCGACCGAGCAGAACGAGACGACGCTCAACATTCCGATGTCGGCGGGCTCGGGCGACGAGGAGTACTTCCACGCCTTCGAGCACACCGTCGCGCCGGCGATCGAGCGCTTCGACCCGGAGCTCCTGCTCGTCTCGGCCGGCTTCGACGCGCACGTCGACGACCCGCTCTCCGAGATGGCGCTGACCGCGGACGGGCTTCCGCGAGCTCGCCCGTCAGGCGAAGGGCTTCGCGCCGCGGATCGCCGCAGTGCTCGAGGGCGGCTACAACCTCGCGACGCTGCCCGACCTCGTCGACGCCGCGCTCGACGGCTTTAGACGGCTGATGCCACACCTGCCCGCGTCTGGCTGGTGGCCCAGACGCACCCGGGCATGGCATCAACCATCTGTCCTGGAAGCCAACGGGCGGCCCTGAGGGCCGCCCGTACTTGGTAAATCGCCACTTTCGCCACCGCTCCGGCCCCTCCACAGGAGGAGAACCGAGGAGCTTGATGGTCAAGTTATCGGAGCGCCCCGCCCGTTCCTCATGACCCTGCGGATGGTGAACCTCACTCACCCAAAATGGGTGACTCACGCGCGGGCCTGCGCGAGCGCCTCGAGCGCCTCGCGGCGCGAGGAGACACCGAGCTTGTGCAGCAGGCTCTTCACGTGCGAGCGGACGGTGTGCTCGGAGATGAAGAGCCGCTTCGCGATCTCGTCGGTGCCGAGGTGCTCGTCGAGCAGGAGCAGCACCTCGAGCTCGCGGGCGGAGAGCGCCTCGGCGATCGAGTCCGGCACGCCCGTCTCGCGCCCGCCGCCCTCTCTGACCTGCTCGAGCAGCCGGCGCGCGACCGCGCCGGAGAGCGCCGCCTCGCCGTGCTCGACGCCGTGCAGGAACTCCACGATCCGCTCGGGCGGCTCGCTCTTGAGCAGGTAGCCGGCCGCGCCGCCGCGGATCGCCGCGAGCAGGTTGTCCTCGGTGCCCGAGGCGGTGAGGACGACGACCTCGCACTCCGGGGCCGCGGCGCGGAGGCGCGGGCAGCGCGGCGAGCCCGTCGAGGCCCGGCATCGAGAGGTCGAGCAGGACGATGTCGGGCGTCGAGCGTGCGCGGCCTGCTCGATCGCCGACTCGCCGTCGGGAGCCTGGCCGACCACGGAGAAGCCGTGCTGCTCGAGCAGCGACGCGAGCGCGTCCCGCGTGAGCGGGTGGTCGTCGACGATCAGGATGCGGTTGGCCATCGTGTCTACCCCTTATCGGCACGGACGGTTCTGCCGACAAGGGAACAGTGCGACGCGCGAACGAGGACACCTTCCGGGCGTGGGCGATCAGCCAGACGCTCCTGATCGGGCTGCTCGGCGCCGGGCTGGCGCTCTTCGTCACCAACCCGGTGCTGCGCACGACCTGGCAGCTGCCCGAGGCCCGGCTCGTGCTGGACACGCTGGTCGCGCTCGCGGCGACCCTCGTCGCCGCGCTCGCCGGCGTCCGCTTCTCGGTCGAAGGGCGCAAGCTCGACCTGCTCCTGTGCTCGGGCTTCACCGTCCTCGCGCTCGGCACGGCCTGCTTCTCGATCGTGCCGGTGCTCGGCGGCTCCGACGTCCAGCCCACCGAGGCCTGGGCGCGGCTCGGCTGCCGCCTGCTCGGCTGGTGCGCTGATCGCGTGCGCCCCCTGGGTCCGCGGCCGCATCAACGCGCGCGAGCGCGCGATGGTGAACGCGCTCGCCGGCTTCGCGCTGCTCGTGCTCGCGATCTGGCTCTTCTGCCGCTGGATGGGCCCGACGCTGCCGGAGCTCCTGTCGTTCACCGTCGTCCGACGCGCCGCCGTGGCTGATGAGCGTGCTCGCGATCCAGGCGATGCTCGCGCTGCTCGCGATGGTCGGCTTCGGCTACCGCTTCTGGCAGCACGGCGAGGACCTCGACCGCTGGCTCGCGCTCGCCGCGACGCTCTCGCTCTTCGCCGAGCTGCACTACGTCTTCACGCCGCTGGTCTCGAGCGACTACGTGACGGAGGGAGACTTCCTGCGCCTGCTCTCGTACGGCGTCCTCCTGATCGGCGTGTGGCGGGCGATCCGCTCGGCCGAGTTCGGGCGCGCGGTCGCGGACGAGCGCGCCCGCCTCGCGCGGGAGATCCACGACGGGCTCGCCCAGTACCTGTTCGCGATCTCGACCCACGCGAGCATGCTCGAGGGCGGCGCGCCGCCGGAGACGCTGATCCCGAAGCTGAAGGAGGCGACGATCGCCGCGCAGCGGGAGGCGCGCTTCGCCGTGCTCGCGCTCTCCTCCGCCGGCGGCACGGCGCCGTTCGACGCGGCGATCCGCCGCTACGTCGAGTTCCTCACCGCGGACGGGAACCTCGCCGTCGACCTCGAGATCGATCCGGGCATCCGCCTCGCCCCGGACGAGCAGATCGAGGTGTTCCGGATCGTGCAGGAGGGCCTCGGCAACGTGCGCAAGCACGCGAATGCGACCCGCGCGGAGGTGCGGATCGGCGAGCGGAACGGCCAGCGCCTCGTGATCGTCACCGACGACGGCCAGGGCTTCGACGGCGTCGGCACGCCGGCGGGCCAGGGACTGAAGAACATCCGCGCCCGCGCGGCCGCGATCGACGGCGGCGTCGAGGTGCGCTCCGAGATGGGACGCGGCACCGCGGTCGAGGTCCTGCTCCGGGCGTAGAGGCCTGGTCACTAGTAAGTTCACGGCGTGGAGCTCGGGCGCGCCTGGTGGCTGGACGAGGCGGGCGGAGTCCCCGACGAGGCGCCTCCGCTCGAGGGCTGAGACGACGCGCCGACGTCGCGATCGCCGGCGGCGGCTACACCGGGCTCTGGACCGCGCTGGCGCTCAAGGAGCGCGAGCCGTCGCTCGACGTCGTGCTGCGTCGAGGCCGAGACCTGCGGCCACGGGCCGAGCGGCCGAAACGGCGGCTTCCTCCACGGTTACTGGGGCTCGCTGCCCCGCGTCGCCCGCAGCTTCGGGCGCGAGGCGGCGCTCGAGCTGTGCCGCGCCGGCGAGGAGATCATCCCGGCGGTGCGGGCGTTCTGCGAGCGCCGCGGGGCCGACGTCTGGCTGCGCGAGGGCGGGATGCTGACGGTCGCGACGACCGCGCGGCAGGAGGCGGCGGTCGACCACGAGGTCGAGCTCGCCCGCTCGCTCGGCGCGGCCGACGAGTGCGTTCCGCTCGACCGCGACGCGCTCGCCGCGCGCGTCGCCTCTCCGGTCTTCCGCAGCGCAGCGTTCTGCCGCGAGTGCGCCACCGTCCAGCCGGCCCGTCTCGTGCTCGCGCTGCGGCAGGCGGCGCTGGACGCCGGCGTCCGAATCCACGAGCGCTCGCCGGTGACCCGGCTCGCGGACGGGCGGCTCGAGACCGCGCACGGCTCGGTCGCGGCGCCCGAGCTCGTCGCCGCCACGGGTGCCTGGGGCGCGGCGTGGCGACCGCTGCGGCCTCGCCTGACACCGTTCGGCAGCACGATCGTCCTCACCGAGCCGGTTCCCGAGCTGGTCGAGGAGCTCGGCTGGACGGGCGGCGAGGCGATCGTCGACGCGCGGATGTTCATCCACTACTTCCGCACCACGCCCGACGGCCGGGTCGCGATGGGCAGCGCCACCGGGCCGATCGGCTTCCGCGGGGTGGACAGGCGCTTCGACCGCGACCGCGCGAGCGCCGAGACCGCCGCGGCCGGGCTCCGCCGTCTCCTCCCGGCCCTGGCCGAGGCGCGGATCGAGCGCGCCTGGGGCGGGCCGATCGACGTCTCGTCCGACCACCTGCCCTTCTTCGGCACCGTGCCGGGTGAGCGCGTTCACTACGGCGCCGGCTACACGGGAAACGGTGCCGGGCCGAGCTGGCTCGGCGGGCAGATCCTCGCCTCGCTCGCGCTTCGGCTCGACGATCGCTGGACCGCGCTGCCGCTCGTCCACCGCGCCGTCCCGAGCCTCCCGCCCGAGCCGTTCCGGCGGATCGGCGGTGGAGTCGTCCGCGCCTCGGTCATCGCGGTCGAGCGCGCGGACGAGGACTCGAGGCGGGCGTCATTGCCCGCGCAGCTCGGCGCCGCGCTGCCGCGGCTGCTCGGGCTCCGGGTCGGCACGAGATAGGAGGCGCCGGCCCGGCCGGTTTCCCGGCCGGGCCGGCGCTGCCGTGGTGCGCTACGGCGTGTGGGTCGCGACCTGCACGAGCCTGGTGCCGGAGATCCCGGCCAGCGTCGGGTCGCCGGACTTGTACGCCTTGACGAAGAACTGGACGCTGTAGCCGTTCTTGATCGGGAAGGTCGACAGCGGCTGGATGCTGTAGGTGACGGTGCCGTTGCTGTCCGTCGCTGCATCCGTCGGCGTCGAGGTCACGATCGGGGTGGAGCGGAAGAAGACGAGCGCGCCCTTGACGAGCCGGCCCTTCGTGTCCTTGACGGTGATCGTCACCCGGATCGGCACGTTGCGGGTCGTGACCGGGTTCGGGTTGAAGGTGACCTTGTCGACGATGAGCCGCTCGCCGGCCGGTCCGACGTCGCTGACCGGGACGGCGTTCCCGCTGCCGCCGCCACCGCCGCCGCTACTCGTGTCCTTGGCGACCGCCGTGGTATCGGAAAGACCGCTCGAGTTGCCGGCGCTGTTTGTGGCGACCACCTTCACACGGAGCCGCTTGCCGACGTCCGACTTCGCGACGGTGTAGGTCGTACCCGTCGCTCCGTTGGCCGTGCAGGACGTGATTGCCTCGTTGCAGGCCTGCCAGTGGATCGTGTAGTTGATCGGCTGGGTTCCCTGCCAGGTGCCGCGCGTCGCGCTCAACTGCTCCCCGACGACGGCGCTGCCGGACACGGTCGGCGGGGCCGTCTCCACCGGCGCCTTTGCGCTGCCGGGGACCTCGGCGGTCGCATTCGCGCGCGCCGTCGCCTTGCCGTCCGAGTTCGAGGCCGTCACGTCGAGACGGATCGTGTGGTTCGCGTCACCCGAGACGACCGTGTAGGTCGTGCCGGTCGCATTGGTCTTCTTCTGGCAGTTGAGGCCGTTGTCGTCGCAGCGAAGCCACTGGTAGGCGTAGTCGAGCGGCGTGGTGCCGTTCCACGAGCCCTTGTTCCCGGTCAGGGTCGTGCCGACCTTGATCGGGTAGACGTAGGTGATGGTCGGCTCCGCCGTGTTCACCGGAGCCGCCTCGCTCCGGCCGGTGGCACTGGTCGCCGCGAACAAGGCAACGAGCACTGCGAGCCCGAGCAGCGCCGGTGCGATCCTGGGTATGCGTGGCATCTATCCGTCTCCTTTGTGTCGGTTCGGCGAAGACTGACCGGGCGCAAGAGGCGTCATTACCAGTGCGGCTTTCGTCGTTTCCCCCCGATCGGTTCCCTCCGGATGATTGCACGGGCCGGAACGCAGCGCGGAGCGAAGCCTTCGGCCCGTACGCAGTGGGATCAACGCGCCCCAGCTCTCGACCGCGGCGGGCAAGCCCGCTCGCGACTTCGCGCAGGCGCCGTCTAGCTAGTCCTTGTCGGGGTCCGCGACCTCCGTGCCCAGCTCACCCTGCGCCGCATACGAACCGGACTTGCCGCCGCCGGCGCCACGCAGCACCCAGGCCGCACCGACCGCGAGAGCGGCGCCGACGAGCGGCCCGGCGACGTAGACCCAGTAGCTCCCGAAGTCAGTCCCGACGAGGTCGGGCCCGAACGTGCGGGCGGGATTCATCGAGGCGCCGGAGATCGGGCTGCCCCACAGGCCCGCCAGCGCGATGTAGGCGCCGACGCCGATCGCGCCGAAGAGACCGACGTTCTGCGCGCCGGACGCGGTACCGAGGATCACGCTGACGAGACCGAGGGTGAGGATCCCTTCCATCAGGAAGGCGCTTCCCCCCGAGTAGCCCGACGCCGGGTAGTTCGAGCCGTAGGTCGCGGAGACGTTGACGACGGCGTGGAGGAACAGCGCGGCAAGCGTGGCGCCGACCAGCTGCACGATGACGTAGCCGGGCACGCGCTTCCATGGAAAGTCGCCGCGAAGCGAGAACGCGATGCTGACCGCCGGGTTCAGGTGCGCACCCGAGACCTTGCCCATGAACAGGATGATCGCCATCACCATCAGCCCCGGCGCGACGACCGCGGCGGTACGGCTGATCGTGTCCGGGAACGCCTGGCCCATCATCCCGCCGCCTGCGGCGACGAGCACGAGGAAGAACGTGCCGAGCAGCTCCGAGAACAACCGGCGCCACTCCTGTTTCGGATCCTCGAAGGTCGCGAAGGTCTGCGCTATCTCACTCTCGTAATGCGTCAGCACCCCGGCTTCGGTCGTCGGCAACTGGCTCATCCGGTCACACTCCTGTCTCTGCCTTGAGCCGGCCCGAGGCGACCGCTGCCTGCAGCGCCTCGTAGTCGCGCTCGTTCTGGTCTGCGTAGGCCTCGGCGAAGGCCGCGATCGCCTGGTCGAAGATGTCGGACTTGCCGAGGTAGGCCGCGATCGCGATCCGGTCGCCGGAGCGCGCGTGCCCGCGGGCCAGCGTCCACCCGCACATCCTCCCGTATGCCGCGGCGCCGCTGGGGATCGCAGCCTCGACCGCGAACGAGCCCTTCCAGTCCTTGAGCTGGCGGAGGTAGAAGTCCCGCTGCTGGCCGTCGAGACCGGCCTGGATCCGCTGCCAGCCGAGGAAGATGTCGCTCGTCGCCTGCATCAGCCGCTGGCCGGCGACGACTCGCTGGCCGCTGTTGCTGTACTCGCTCTTGCCGGTGAACCCCTCCAGCACGGAGGCCTGCGCCTCCTTCATCTGCAGGAAGAGCGGATCCGAGCCGTCGGAACCGAGGAAGAGCCCGATCCAGGCACGGGTGCCGACGCTGCCGACCCCGACCACCTTGCGGGCGAGGTCGACGAACCGGAACTGCTCCAGGAGGTGGCGGCGGTCGGTCTCGAGGGTCCGCCGGTAGGAGCGGATGATGCCGCGGAACTCGTCCTCGAACGCCTCGAGCTCCATGCCGTCGGGGAGGAGCTCGCGGGCCGGAACGATCAGCGGCGGGTCGCTGATGATCCGCGGCTCGCCCGTCGACGAGGTGCGTCAGCTTCTCGAACGCCTGCATGCTGTCGCGAGTTCGCGCCTTGGCGATGTCCGCCTGCGCCTGCTTCAGCCGCTTGGGGTCGACGCCCTGCGCAAAGGCCTTCAGCGCGTCCTCGACCCTCAGGTGCGAGTACCAGACCTCGAGGTTCTGCATCGCAGCGAACGCGTTCATGGCCTCGCGATACGCGCGCACGGTCTCGAGCACGACCACGCGCCGCTCCTTCTGCGTGAAGTTGAGCTCGCGCGCGGCGATCGTGAAGCTCGCCGCCAGGCGCTTGAGGTCCCACTCCCACGGGCCCGGCGCCGTCTCGTCGAAGTCGTTGATGTCGAAGACGAGCTCCCGCTCCGGCGAGCCGAACACGCCGAAGTTGGAGAGGTGCGCATCCCCGCAGAGCTGGACGCGGAGACCCGAGTTCGGAGTTCGCGAGAGATCCGTGGCCATGATCAGCGCCCCACCGCGGTAGAACGCGAACGGCGAGACGAGCATCCGGCCGTACCGAATCGGGACGAGCTCCGGCACGCGGGAGACGGCCTGCTCCTCGAGCAGCCCGATCGGGTCGCGATGCGATGGAAACTCGATCTCGCCTTGGGTGGACCTCGGGATCTCCGCCCGGGCCGCTTTGCCTCGCGCCGCGTGCTCGGCCGCCGTGAGGTGCACGACGACTTTGGGCGGCGGCTTGGCGCCGGAATCGCGACTCTCGCTGGTCTCCGCCATTGGGTGCTCCCTTCTGGACGCAATCGCTGCACTGCGCATCATGCACTGGCCGGGGTGGTCTTCGAGCGAAAGGTGGAGAATGACGCCTTGACCGATCATGGTTGATCCGAATCGATCCGAGGTGAGGCAGATGAGCAAGGCGAAGCACAAGAAGCATCACGACGGGGCCGACGTCGCGCCCGGTGACGCCGAGGCCGGTCCCCCGGTCAAGATGAAGGCAAAGGAGTACGAGCGGGAGATGCGGCTCCTTCAGGGTGAGCTCGTGGCCATGCAGGAGTGGGTCAAGTCGACCGGCGCCAGGGTCTGCATCGTGTTCGAGGGCGTCGACACGGCCGGCAAGGGCGGCACGATCCAGCGGATCACAGAGCGGACGAGCCCCCGCGTGTTCAAGCACGTCGCCCTGCCCGCTCCGGACGCACGGGTCCGGTCGCAGATGTACATCCAGCGCTACATAGCCCACTTCCCGGCGGGAGGCGAGGTCGTGATCTTCGACCGCAGTTGGTACAACCGCGCCGGCGTCGAGCCGGTGATGGGCTACTGCACGCAGGAGGAGGCCGACCGCTTCCTGCAGGCGGTGCCTCAGGTCGAGAAGGCGATGGTGGACGACGGAATCATCCTGATCAAGTACTTCCTCAACGTCAGCCTCGACGAGCAGACCCGGAGGCTCGAGAGCCGGATCGACGACCCGCGCAAGTACTGGAAGCTCTCGCCGACGGATCTGAAGTCGTACCGCCGCCGGTACTTCTACCTGCGCGCCAGGGACGCGATGTTCGCTGCCACCAGCACCGAGTGGGCACCGTGGCACATCGTCGACAACGACGACAAGAAGCGCGGACGGCTCAACATCATCGCGCACCTGCTGAGCCTGATCCCCTACACACCGGACGCGCCTCCCGACGTGAAGATGCCCAAGCGGCCGAGCGCAGGCGGATACTCGGATCCGCCGGAGTCGCTGGGCAACATCCCGACGCCGTTCTAGGGACGAAAGGACCTCTGATGACCGATACCACTGTCGTGCCCGATGCCTCGGCGACTCCCTGGTACGCGCTGGCGCCGGAGGAGGTGTCGAAGCGGCTCGGCGTCGACCCCGCCGTCGGCCTCTCCGTGGCGAAGGCCGCCGAGCTGCTGGCGACGAACGGGCCCAACGCGCTTCCCGCCGAGCCCGCGGTGCCGGGCTGGCAGCGGTTCGTGGCGCAGTACAAGAGCTACATGCAGATCATCCTCGTCGCGGCCGCGGTCGCCTCGATGGTGATCGGCGAGCTCGCCACCGGCGTTGCGGTCCTCCTGATCACGGCGCTCAACGCGCTCGGCGGGATGCGTCAGCAGGGCAAGGCAGAGAGCGCGATGAACGCGTTGCAGTCGATGCTCAAGACCTCCGCCCGCGTCCGCCGCGACGGGGCAGAGGTGAAGATCGAGGCCGACCAGGTCGTGATCGGCGACGTCGTCCTGCTCACGGCGGGTGACGAGGTGTGTGCCGACGGCCGGATCGTCCAGGCTGCGTCGCTGCAGATCGACGAGTCCGGGCTGACCGGCGAGAGCGTTCCCGCATCGAAGAGCGCCGAGGCGATCACCGACGAGAAGCCGGGCATCGGCGACCAGTCGAACATGGCGTTCATGAACTCCCCCGTCACGCACGGGAGCGGAGTGATGATCGTCACGGGGACGGGGTCGGGCACCGAGGTGGGCCACATCTCGGGGATGCTGAAGTCGACGCCGACCCTGAAGACTCCGCTGACCGCGCAGCTGGACACGCTGACGCTGTGGATCGCGGGCGCCGCGGGCTTGACGATCGCGATCATGTTCGCCCTCGGGATCTCGCGCGGCGAGTCGACCCAGACCATCTTCACGACGGCGATCGCGCTCGCCCTGGCCGCCGTGCCGATGGCGATGCCGACCGTGCTCCAGGTGATCCTGTCGACCGGGTCCACGACCCTCGCCAGGCACGGCGCCGTCGTGAAGAGCCTCGCCTCGGTCGAGACCCTGGGCTCGACGTCGGCGATCAACTCGGACAAGACCGGCACCCTGACGCTGAACCAGGTCACGGTCACCGAGGTGATCGATCCCACCGACCGCTACGCGATCACCGGGATGGGCTACGGCCTCGACGGCGAGGTCGAGCACGCCGCCGGCAACACGAACACGATCGAGGACGCGATCCTGCCCTTCCTGGTCGCAAACGACGCCAAGCTCGTCGACGGCAAGGTCGTCGGCGATCCCACCGAAGGCGCGCTGCTCGTCCTCGGGCACAAGGCCAAGCTGGACGTCGAGGGGACACAGGCCGCCTATCCGCGAATCGCGACCCTGCCGTTCGATCCGACGTACAAGCTGATGGCCGTCTTCGCGAACGCCAAGGACGCGTCCGGGAAGGCCGTCGTCCGGGCCTTCGTCAAGGGAGCCGGCCCCGCGGTGATCGGGCGCGCCGCGTCCGCCCTCGCCGACGGCAAGAGCGTCCCCTGGGGCGACGAGCAGAACAGGAGGTCGGGCGAGGAGATGGATCGTCTCGGCGGCAAGGGCCTGCGCATCATGGTCGCGGCGACGCGTGACCTCGACCCGGCGGAGTTCGACCCGAACGGCGACCTGCTGTCGACGATGAAGGACCTCCAGATGACGGCGATGGTCGGCATGATCGACCCGCCGCGGGCCGAGTCGAAGGACGCGGTCCGGGACGCCCAGTCCGCGAACATCCGCGTGCGGATGGTGACCGGAGACGACGTCGTCACCGGCGCTGCGATCGCAGAGCAGCTCGGCATCCCCGGGGAGGCCATCCTCGGCGCGGACTTCGCAGCCCTGCCCGAAGCCGAGCGGCTGGCCCGGATCGACGGCATCGGCGTCGTCGGCCGGGTGGCACCCGAGCACAAGGTGTTGATGGTCGACACCCTGCGCAAGAAGGGCGACGTCGTGGCGATGACCGGCGACGGCGTCAACGACGCTCCCGCGATCAAGGCCGCCGACATCGGCATCGCGATGGGCACCGGCACGGAGGTCGCGAAGAACGCCGGCAAGATGATCCTCACCGACGACAACTTCGCCACGATCGTGCGGGCCGTCTCCGAGGGCCGCAAGCTCTACGACAACATGCTGAAGTACATCCGCTTCATGCTGGTGGCGCTGGTCGCCTACATCGTGACGTTCCTGCTGGCGTCCCTGTTCAACATCGCCGGCGGGCAGCCGTTCTCCGCGGTCCAGATCCTCTGGATCAACTTCCTGATCACGGCGCCGATCGGCATCGCGCTCGGCCTGGACAAGGAGACCCCTGGGCTGATGAAGCGCAGGCCGCGCCCGCGCACGGCCTCGATCATGTCCCGTTCCGTGATCATGACGGTCGGGCTGGCCGGCCTCTACATGTCCCTCGCGATCGACCTGGTGATCGTGTTCGGGAAGAACCACTACGGCAACGTCGCGATCGGCAGCACCATGGGTCTCGTGGCGTTCTCGCTGATGCTCCTGGTCGCAGCCCTCGAATGCCGCGACGAGACGGCCACGATCCTCCGCATGGAGACGTTCGACAACAACATCCTGAACCTCACCATCCTGGTCGAGCTCGCCCTCGCGATCCTGATCGCACGCGGAGGCGTGCTGACCTCACTGCTCAACACCGTGGCGCTCACGAGCAGGGAGTGGCTGCTCGGGGCCGCCCCGGCCGTGCTGCTGCTCCTCGTCTGGGAGCTCGCCAAGCTGATCGCGCGCCGCGGTGCGGAGGGCCGGCCGGCGACGGTCGCTGCCGGGTCCTAGCGAAGCCCGCGCCCGGCGCGGCGCCGCCGGCGCGCGGGCGTGCCCATCGGTGATCTCCCTGATGCCGGTCGCATGATGTCCTGCGAGCATTTGTTCAGCGACTGGGCGGGAGGTGAATCATGACTCCTATCGAGCCTCTGGCACGCGACGGAGCGGCAGCGAAGAGCGAGTCCGTCTTCGGCCGGGTCGTGGTCGGGGTGGACGGCAGTGAGGCGAGTTTCGAGGCGTGCCGCCAGGCCGCCCGACTCGTGGATCCGTCTGCACCGATTGAGGTTGTCTCTGTCGTGCATGTCGCCGAGGCAGCCAGGGCGGGCTTCGGGGCCGCGGGTATCGCCGATGAACTAGCGCTGGAATCCGAGAGGGCGCTCGACGAGGCCGTGAGGATCATCGGGGAGCGCGCCGAAAGGCGATCCGTCGACGGGTACGTAATGGCCGCGCTCCTCCGAGAGATCGTTCGAGTGGACGGGACGGTGGTCGTGGTCGGCTCGCACGGTCATCGGCGAGCGGTGGAAATCCTGATCGGAGGTGTCGCCGGTGAGTTGCTTCACCGTGCGCCGTGTTCTGTCTTCGTTGCGCGGCCGGCGGGCGACCCTGATGTGTTCCCACGCTCGATCGTCGTAGGGATCGACGGCTCCTCCGCGGCTGATGATGCGCTGGCGGCCGGGGAACAGCTTGCGCGGCGCCTCGAGGTTCCTCTTCGAGTGTTGACGGCGCTGCGGGGGAAGGATGTTGATCTCCCGCACGTCCACCTGCGGACGCCGTCTGTGGAGGCCGTGGACGCCGATCCGGTCGAGGCGCTCGTCACTGCGTCTCTGTCTACCGACATCGTTGTCGTTGGTAGTCGCGGTCTGCATGGGCTTGCGGCGCTCGGCAGCGTCTCCGAGCGGGTCGCCCATCAGGCGAAGTGCTCGGTGCTCGTCGTTCGCACGAAACGTCCGTGAGCGAGCTATTCCGTGCGGCTTCGCGTGCGGAGTTCGAGTTCCCGCGGACCGAAGGCTCGGTCCGTGTGGGTACCGCGTCTGCGGTGCTCGAGCGCTCGCTTGGCCGGTCGGGCCTGCTCTGGCCGCGGTAGCGTGGAATGACGGAAGTGACGCCTGCCTATCCGGGTCTGAGTGAGGCCGAGGCTGCCCGCCTGCTGGCGGAACGCGGCCCTTGCGAGCCGGCGCTGACGAGCCGGTCGACGGCGTCGATCGTCCGTGCCAACGTCTTCACCCTCTTCAACCTGATCCTGATCGTGTTCGGTGGGCTCACGCTCGCCTTCGCGGACCCGCGCGACGCGCTCTTCCTTGGAATCGTTGTCTTCAACTCGGGGATCGGGATCTTCCAGGAGCTGCGGGCGAAGCGGGCTCTTGACAGGCTCGCCGCCCTGGTAGTGCCGACGGCGACGGTGGTGAGGGACGGGCGCGAGCGCGAGCTCCCTGTCGAGGAGGTGCTCGTCGGGGACGTGGTCAGGCTCGCCCCGGGTGATCAGGTCGTGGCGGACGGCGAACTGGTCGAAGCGCAGGGTCTCGCCCTGGACGAGTCGATCCTCACCGGGGAGAGCGTCACGGTCGCCCGCGGCGAGGGCGAGGTGGTCCGGTCGGGCTCGTTCGCGGTCGAGGGTGCCGCCGCCTATGTCGTTTCCGCGGTGGGCGCCGACAGCTACGCGGAGCGGATCGCAGGCGAGGCCAGGCGCTTCCGCCACGCGCACTCACCGCTGGAGCGGGCTCTCAACCGTCTGCTCCTCGTCCTGGTTGGGGCGATGGTGCCGCTGGGGCTGATGCTCGGCTACGCCCTCTATCACCGCCATGTCTCGACACGGGCGGCGATCTCGACCGCGACAGCGGGCGTCGTCACCCTCGTGCCGGAGGGTCTGATCCTTCTTACCAGCCTCACCTTTGCCGTCGCGGCTCTGAAGATGGCACGGCGGGGTGCGCTCGCCCAGCAGCTGAACGCGGTCGAGTCGCTTGCCTCCGCCGACGTGGTCTGCCTCGACAAGACGGGCACGCTCACGCTGGCGGAGCTGCGCGTCGTGGAGGCGGTGCCCGACTCGATCGGCCCGCTCCTCGGCCGATTCGCGGCCAGCTCGCCGTCACGCAACGCGACGCTCGCCGCGATCGCGGCCGCGTTCCCTGCCGAGCCGGAGCCGCACGAGGGGAGCGTCCCGTTCTCGTCGAGCCGGCGCTGGAGCGGGGTCCGGCTCGACGGCGAGGCCTACGTACTCGGCGCGCCAGATCTCCTCGCCCTCGACGGACTGGCCGACCGGGCGGCGACGGAGGCCGCGCAAGGACGCAGGGTGCTCGCGCTCGCGCGAACGAGGGAGCTGCCGGCCGAGGGGTCGCCGCCGACCGCTCTCGAGCCGCTCGGTCTGGTCGTCCTGGCCGAAGGGCTCCGGCCGGAGACTCGCGCCACCGTCGACTACTTCCGCGCCGAGGGCGTGTCGCTGTATGTGCTCTCGGGCGACGCGCCCGAGACCGTCGCTGCGATCGCCGCCGACGCGGGCATCCCGTCGGCCGGGCCGCCGATCACCGGAGACGCGCTGCCCGAGGATCCGGCGGAGCTGCGCCAGGCGCTCGCAGCGAGCGCCGTGGTCGGGCGTATCACGCCGGAGGGGAAGCGGCTGGTCGTCCAGGCGCTGCGTGACGGCGGCCGCTACGTCGCGATGGTCGGCGACGGCGTCAACGACGTCCCCGCCCTCAAGACGGCGCAGCTCGCAATCGCGCAGGGCACCGGCTCGGACATGGCTCGCGCCGTCTCCGACCTCGTGCTCGTCTCGGGCGACTTCGCCAGCGTGCCGCAGATGGTGCACGAGGGGCGTCAGGTGCTGCGCAACCTCCAGCGCGTCGCGAAGCTCTTCGTGACGAAGTCGGTCTTCGCCGCGTTCCTGATCCTCACAGTTGGGCTGACGCCGACGAGCTATCCGTTCCTGCCACGCCACCTCACCCTCGCCTCGTCGCTCACGATCGGGATCCCCGCCTTCTTCCTCGCGCTCGCGCCGTCGCGGGGGCCCTGGCGACCCGACCGGTTCCTGCACGAGGTGGCCGGCTTCGCCGTGCCGGCCGGCGTAGCGGCAGGTCTCGGGGTCGTCTCGGCATACCTCTTCTCCCTCAACGTCCTCGACCTCCCGCTCGAGTCAGCCCGCACCGTCGCCACCTCCACGCTCGTGCTGATCGGCCTCAGCCTCGTCTACTTCCTCGAGGCCGGCGGGCGGAGAGTGCGGAACGCCGCGGTGCTCACGCTCTGCGCACTCCTCCTGACGGCGTACGTCCTCGTCCTCCTGGTTCCGTTCACGCGCTCCTTCTTCGCACTCGCCCTGCTCACCCCTGAGATCGTCCTGTGCGCGCTCGGCGGGGCGGCGCTCGCAATTGGGGGGCTCTGGCTGATGGACTTCGGCCGCTCGCGGTAGCCGCATCGGGCTGCTCGAGGTCGAGCCAGAACACGTGAAGGGCGGCTCGGTCAGCCCCCGGCGACGCTGGCAGCGCCGATCACCAGGACGATCGCGGCGGCAACGCCGGCGACTACCCCGAGTGCGCGCTGCCCGGGCAAGCCTCCATCCCGCGCTTGTCGAGCTGCGGCGAGACCGACCAGAAATGCAGGGAGGGCCCAGCTGAGACCGGCGTAGCCGCTTGCTACGCCCCATGCCCTGAAGAGCGAGAGGTGGAGTGCGACTCCGAGGGCGGCGGGCACCCACGTAAGAACGACGATCGCGAGCGCCGAGCGGAGAAGGCGAGAGCGAGAGGTCCGCTTCCGTACCCGACGCCGCGAACCCGGCGTTCGCGCCGCAGCTGCCCCACCCGGCTCGCTCTGCCGGCGCGGCAGCGCATAGTCGCTTGTTCCGGGTCGAGATCGAGCAGACTGCATGACCTGTCCTCTCAGGTTCCGGGTGTCTGTTCTTCAGCGCGGATCACGGTTCTCCTCGCCCGACGCGCCTCGATTGGCAAGGGCTGCGAACGCGCCGAAGCCAGTTCCCGACGCTGCGTTCGCGACGCTCACGCTCACCGCCGCGCTCTCCTTGCGGAAAGACCGCAGCGATCTTAGACGGTTTTTCGGATGACCCGGTAGGAGAGCTGCGAGAACATCTGGGTGGGCCGGTTCCCAGCTGGCAGAATCTGGTCGAACGGTGTACCTGCGTCGGAGCTCAATCAGGCGGTCGGGGTTCGAGCGTGTCATCGCGCTTGCCTGCGTTGTCGCCGTCGTCGGCGTGAGCGTGAGCGCGCATGGCCGGGTGGGTTGGGTTCGAGCGCTCGCCGCGAGCCCCGATCGTATTCGCGAAGGGAAGTTGTGGTTTCTCTTCTCCAGCGCGGCTCTTGTCGATCATCCGCTCGTGCTGTCGCTGGTGTGCTTTGTCGCGCTCGCCGCGCTAGCGCGCGCCGTATGCGAGCCGCGTGTGTTCTGGCTCTCGGCGTTCTTCGGGCAGGTGATCGCGACGCTGGTCGTCTACGTGCTTGTCGTCGGTTCGGCGCGGTTGCTCGTTCCGGGCGCCTTCGATTCGGTGGTCGCGGCCCCCGATTACGGGGTGTCTGCGATCTCGGCCGCATGGCTCGGATCGATCGCTGCGGTGGCCTGGCGGCGGCGCGGTCGAAGCCGGGCCGGGAAGTTCTCGATAGCGGTGAGCTGCCTTGCGGTGGGCCTGTTCGCCTACAGCGTCCGACCCGATCTCACCGTTCTGTCCAGCGAGCACCTCGTTGCCTTCATGCTCGGAATCGGGGTAGGGGTTCCCGCGTGGCGGTCACGGATGCTCTCGGCTCCGTGGCGCTGGCCGGTCGCCGTGACACGAGCGTCATCCGCTGCGATGCGTGCCGAGAGACTCGATCCACTCTCAGCCGCGGCGATGCTGTTCGCCCTCGTCGTCCTCGCCGTTGCCGAGGCGCCTTCGGCCCTGGCGACGCTCCGCGAGCAGGTCGCGATCCGTCTCCACCCGACCGTCGGCCGGTGCGCGGCCACCTGGAACCTCGGGAACGCAGCGCCGAGGCTGCTCGTCGAGGGGCGTGGGGTCGACCGGGTCTCGATCCAGACGTTCCGCCTCGTCCTGTCTCGGGAATCCGATGGCACGCAAGAGCCAGCGAAGTGGATCGACTACTGCCGCTACACGTTCAGCGAGCCGAGTCGCCCGACCGTGTTCCTCGGGCTCTGGCAGCGCGGTCGAGTACAGAGCTGGCGCTATCCGACCGGCAAAGCGACCATCGGATTGCGGGCCGACTGGAACGCGAGTCTCCGGCTCAACGGCCGCCTGCTTCTGATTCACCGCGGATCCCCACACTCGGCACCGGCACTCAGCTCGTAGACCATCGATCGATCCGCGCTGCAGGAGCTCGAAGCCCAGCCGGCGACACGGTCAGTAGTAGCCCGAACCGGCGTCCCGGTAACCACCGATTCGAGCGGCCCGCGCGCGAGGCAACCTTGGGTCGTGCGGTTGCGGCTTCTTCAGGTCGGGATCGGTGCCGCGCTCGCTGCGGCTCTTCTCTCCCTCGCCGCGACGGGCGCGCAGCCGGCATCCGGGGCGGCTCGATTCGCCCCGACTCCCACGAGCCCGGTCTACGGCGGCATTCCCGGAGCGCTCCCGCCGAACTTCCGCTACGCCTACAACGACAACTATCACGGCTGGCCGGTCGCTCCCACGCAAGGCGAGCATCCCGTGCGCGGCTCGTTCCTCGATCCGCGGGGCAAGGACGACGTCGGCCTCTCCGGGTACCACTTCGGAATCGACGTCAGCATCGACGACCGCTCCGCGGAAGCGGGCGCACCTGCGGGGTTCTCGCACCGCGTCTACGCAGTCGAGTCGGGAACCGCGGCCGTGAGCGCCTCCACCCCGGCCCGGTCATGCCTCAATCGGCGTCTCGACGTTGGCCACTTCAGTTACTGGCACGTCTCACCCACGGTCGCCAACGGGCGCCACGTCCAGGGCGGCCAGCAGATCGGCTGGTCCTGCAAGGGCGTCTGGCATGTCCACCTCTCCGAGTGGCAGGTCTTCCGCGGGAAGCGCGTCTGGGTCAACCCCCTCCATCACGGCTCCAAGCTCGTCCCCTACACCGACACGATCCCGCCGGTCGTGAACGCCCTCGTGTTCGTCACGCCGCCCGCCACGCAGTGGCATCCCACCGTGAGCCTCGCGTCGCCCGACACCTCGACCGTGCTCCAGGCAAACCACCTCCACGGGCTCGTCGAGCTGCGCGCCAACATCGCCGACGTCGAGTCGTTCCTCGGCTTCCTCGCCGACAACCCGGCCTGGCCGACCGCATTCACCCCCTACCGCGTCACCGTCTCGATCCGCAGCGCCAGGACCGGGCGGCTCGTCATGAACCGCGTCAGCTTCCAGGCAGACCAACTACCCCAGACGCCCTACATCGTCCACTACGCACCCGGCACGATCGAGGACGACAACATGGCCGAATGCGTCGGGCCCCCGGCGCTCAAGAAGTGCGCCGGCACCTACTGGTTCCGTCCCTTCTCACGCTTCCACCAGGAGTACTGGAACACCCGCACCGTCCCCAACGGCCCCTACCAGGTCACCGTCAACGGCTACGACCTCGCCGGCGACCACGGCACCAGGAGCGTGCTCGTCCAGGTCAAGAACTAAGACCCGCCGTGAGCGGGGGAGTCGCCGATCCGTAGTTCTCCGAAGTGACGCTCAGCACGGCGGCGGATGTCGCCAGGGGTGTCCGTGGCGACGATGTCGTCCATGCAGGTGTGGCTGATTCGGATCGCAATCGCCGCCGGAGCGCTCTTCCTACTGATCCAGCTCGTCCCATACGGGCGCAGCCACACGAATCCGCCGATCACCGCCGAGCCGACGTGGAACTCTCCGCAAACCCGAGCGCTCGCGCAGCGGGCATGCTTCGACTGCCATTCCAACGAGACGAAATGGCCGTGGTACACGAACGTCGCCCCGGTCTCATGGCTCTCGCAACGCGACGTCGACGGCGGCCGCTCGTCGCTCAACTTCTCGGAGTGGAACAAACCCCAGGACGTCAGTGCGAGTGACATCACCGATGCGGTGAACGGCGGTGGGATGCCACCGTGGTTCTACGTGCTCCTCCACCCGAGCGCGGGCCTCTCAAAGACCGAGAAGGCCCAGCTCGTCACCGGCCTCGACGCGACCTTCTCCAAGTCGCCGCCAAAAGGCGGGGGCGGCGGATAGCTTGCACCGGGCGCCCCTCCGCGGTTCGCATCTCCACTGGACGGCTATAGAAAAAGCCCCACCGGAGCGGGGCTTTTTCCGTAGCAGGCCTGTAAGCCGGATTCTGTCTGGGGTGACCATCTCTCTAGGCCCCCGGTCTCCCGGAGGCTCGAGCGGCGTACCCGGCTCCTCGGCGGGCCGCGTCGACGGAGCCTGTTTGCCTTGCACCAGACGGGGTTTGGCTAGCCGCCGTGTCGCCACGGCGCTGGTGGGCTCTTACCCCACCGTTTCACCCTTACCGCCGGCGTCTCCGGAGAAGCGCCGGAGGCGGTTTCCTTTCTGTGCCACTTTCCGTCGGCTTTCGCCGCCTGGGGTTTCCCCAGCGTCTTGCCCTGCGGTGTCCGGACTTTCCTCGAGCGCGAGGCTCGCGGTCACCCGGCCTGCACCGTGGATTGTAGCCCGGCTACCCCGGCCTCGCGACCGAGCTGGACCCCGCACTCCGGGCAGTGGACGGCGCCGGGGATGTGGAGGACGAACTCGCCGCAGACCAGGCACTCGAGGCTCGCGCCGCGCAGGAGCGCGTTCAGCTCCTGCTCGAGCGTGCGGTTCAGCTGCGTGATCATCAGAGGCTCCTGAAGACTCCGGTCACCCGGCCGAGGATCTCGACGTGGCTCGCATAGATCGGCTCGTAGGAGTCGTTCTCGGGCTGGAGCCGGATGCGTCCTTGCTCGCGGAAGAACGTCTTGACGGTCGCCTCGTCGGCGGTCTCGTCGTCGCCGGCGAGCGCGACCACGATCTCGCCGTTCCTCGCGTCCTGCTGGCGCTGCACGACGACGAGGTCGCCGTCGAGGATCCCGGCGTTCACCATCGAGTCGCCCTTGACCCGGAGCACGAAGTCGCCGCGGGCGAGCGACTCGTCGACGGTCACGTACTCCTCGATCGTGTGCTCCGCGAGCAGCGGGCCGCCGGCGGCGATCTCGCCGACGAGCGGCAGCCGGGTCGAGTCTCCCTGCGGCGCGGCCTGGGCGCGCTTCTCGCGCCCGACGAGCTCGAGCGCGCGGGGCTTGGTCGGGTCGCGGCGCAGCAACCCTGCCCGCTCGAGGTTGGCGAGGTGCGCGTGAACGGTGGACGGCGACGCGAGGCCGACCGCCTCGCCGATCTCGCGCACGGTCGGCGGGTAGCCGTGTGCGTCGACATAGCCGACCACGTAGTCCCAGATCTCCTGCTGTCGTCCGGTCAGCATCTCGCCTCCAGCGTCGGGGTCGAACGTGTGTTCGACAGAAGGGTAGGCACTCCTCCGGACGGCGTCAAGGAAAAGGACGAGGGGCAGGCACATGGCCCGCCCCTCGTTCCCTCCCTCAGTGCGCTGGAGAGGACTTGAACCTCCACGGCCCTAAGGCCACAAGGCCCTCAACCTTGCGCGTCTACCAATTCCGCCACCAGCGCGTGGGGCCGGGGATTCTACCTAGATGGGCTGGAGCCGCGGCTCGATCGTGGCGCGCTCGGCCTCGAGCCATTCGGGCAGCGCGAGCGACTCGCCGAGCGCGTCGGCCGGCTCGTCCACCGCGAACCCGGGCGGGTCGGTGGCGATCTCGAACAGGAGCCCGTCGGGGAGCCGGAAGTAGATCGAGCGGAAGTACTTGCGGTCGAGCACCTCGGTGGGCCTGAGCCCTAGCTCGGGCAGATGCCGGCGCCAGGCCTCCTGCTCCTCGTCGTCCGCGACCCGCCAGGCGACGTGGTGCGTGGTGCCCGCCCCGAGGAGCGCGACCTGTGCCGGCGGCGCGACGTAGCGGATCGGCGCACCCTCGCCCAGAACGTCGACGGTGAAGCCGGGATCTCCGTAGGCGCGTACGTGGTCGAGCCCCGGCCGCTCGCCGGGGTGCAGCTCGAGGCGCAGGCCGTCCGGGTCCTCGAGCTCCTTCACACCCTCCTGCCCCGGGACGCTGAGCGCGATCGCCTCGAGGGTGCCGCGCCCGAGGCGCCCTCGCCCGGCGTGGGGCCACTCGAAGAAGGTGAGGAGTGTCCCCGGCGCGCCCGTCTCGTCGCCGAAGTAGAGGTGGTAGGAGCCGGGGTCGTCGAAGTTGACCGTCTTCTTGACGAGGCGGAAGCCCAGCTCGTCACGGTAGAAGCGCACGGTCTGCGCCGCATCGGAGCAGATCGCCGTGACGTGGTGCAGGGCCGTCAGACGCACGTGGGTAATGTAGCCCGGCGTTTCTGTCATAACCAAGCGGGTTTCCGTCCCTACTTGCCGGGGCTCAGAGGGCTTACACGCGCCCGGCGTCCTAGTTGTATACGGATCGCGCGAGCACAAGGACGCGGGCGCCTTCAGTAGCGCGGCGCTCCAGTAGTACGCCGAGCCCGCGAGTACGAAGGCGGGCGTTGTGCGAGCACGAACGGGAACGCCCCGGGCGAGTGGTTGACAGCTGCGGCTGGCTCCGGACTTCATCGGCGAAGACCGTGCCGACGAAGTCCGGAGCACGATCCTGTTCAGACGGCGTTGGTAAGGGTCTAGGGGCTGACCACCAGCTAAAGGACCCCAACTCGGCCGATTTCTTCGAGCGAGCGGATGGACGCTCGAAGGCCGTGATGCACGTGACGCGGGCTAGGTTCCGTGGAGGCCGACCCGGAGGGGCGCTACGACGTGCCCAACGAGAGTCCCTCTCGCTGCTCCACGGCAGGCAGTGCAAACGACGTAGGCCGTGATCGTCATCGTGCTGCCGGCTCCGAGTGCCGCGAAGACGGAGGTTGCAGTCCCTGTCGTGGCGCCGCTCGAGTATTAGGCGACCAGAACCGCGCAGCTTCTCTGCGCAGCCGCGAACGGCTCCGCATCTGCGACGGGGCCTGACCTCGCCTCATGGTGCGCGACCTGAGTCCGGTGCTCTCCCGCCACGCGGGCAGCGACTGGGGCGAGGTGCAAGGGCCCTAGCTGAAACGACGCGGCGCTCGAGAACGGTACGGCGGGGAGTCCGGACGTTGGCTCCGCCGCCGGCTACGGGGCACCCGGGCGGGAGCGCCTTCGCAAACCGACGCAGGGCGATCGTTCCCCGCGACGGAGCCACCGGTACCCCTTTGGAGGGAGCCGAGCGGCCCATCGACGGCCGATGACGGAACAGACGCTGGCGTTGTGCATCGCATTCGGTGATCGGCACGACGTTTGCCCGCCATGCTCCCGATTCCCTCGACATCCGCCAAGCTCGTCCGGCCGCACGTTCGGCGGCACGCCGCATTCTGGGTCCTGTTCGTTCTCGTACTGCCGCTTTTTGTGTTCGCGCAGCCCGACGCACCAGGGCACCCGCTTACCGGGACGCGGGCCGAGCTCGCATCCCAGGCGGTTCCGGTGAGGGCCGACCGGCGGCGACCAACTCCGAAGCCGCACGTGAAGCCCCGCCCGAAACTCGCGCCCCATGGTGGCAAGGCTGTCCAGGCGGCCGCTCCCTCGCCAGGGGTCATCGTCGCAGTGATCGACGGCGGCGTTGACATCACCCACCCCGCCCTAGCCAGCCATCTCTGGATCAACCCAGGCGAGATCGCAGGCAATGGAGTCGACGACGACAAGGACGGCTTCATCGACGACGTCAACGGAGCGAACCTCATGACCCACGGAAACGACCTCCAGGACGAAGTCGGACACGGCACCCACGTCGCCGGGATCATCCTGCAGGCCGATCCGAACGCCCGAATCATGGCGCTCAAAGCTGGAAGCGGCCACTTCATCGACATCGGAGCCGCGACCGCGGCGATCTACTACGCCGTCGACCACGGGGCACGGGTCATCAATCTCAGCTGGGCTTTTCAGGCTGGCTCGGGCGAGCTCGCGAGTGCTCTCGAATACGCAAGTGCCCACGACGTTCTCGTCGTCGCAGCCGCTGGCAACTTCACATTCGACAACGATCTCATCCCCACCTATCCGGCCTCATACAGCTCCGCGACGCTTCTGGCGGTCGCCGCGACATGTGATGGGCAGACGCTTGCGCCGTTCTCTGACTTCGGAAAGCTGAGCGTGAGCATCGTCGCGCCCGGATGCGACGTGCGAAGCACGGTTCCCGGCGGTGGGTATGCGTCGATGTCGGGAACGTCTATGGCGGCGCCTGCAGTTGCGGGGGCGGCCGCGTTCCTCCTCGAGCGTTATCCCGGGCTCCATGCGGCGCAGCTCAAGGATGCGCTGCTCGGCGGAGGGCAGCCAGAGCCAGCTCTGGCGAACTCTGTGGAGTCCGGCGCCGCTCTCAGCCTTAGCGGGTCACTCGCTGCTATCGCGTCTCCGGACCAAACCTCACCGAGCGCGTTCGCTGCCCTCTCCCCGAGCCGGGTGTTCGTGACCGAACGCGACCCAAGCTACTACTACCAGGAGGTCATGTTTTCCTGGACCGCGAGCAGCGACGCCTCCCTCGCTGGCTACAAGATCATCGTGGACGGGCAACCCATTGCGGCAACCGGCCCCTCGGCGACCTCGATCACGCTCAAGGTCGCCCCCGGCTCGCACACATGGTCAGCGATGGCTTTCGACCGTAGCGGCAACGAGACTGCTAGCGGCGGCTAGATAGTGTGAAGGGCCCAACCAACTGGGCCCTTCACACCTTGCCGCTTCGTTGTTCTCGGCGGCTACCCGGCCGGGACGAACGTGTAGATGGCGTAGTCCGGGATCCCGGGAATCGGGACCTCCGGATCGCCCGCGGCTCCGACCCTCTGAGTCGACGCCGCGGCCAGCGAAGCCTGCGCGGGCGTCAGCGAGCAGGTGAGCCCGACGCCTTGCACGTACCAGGCCGGAACATCACCGGTGTAGTGCTTATCGGTGTTCGCCTGACCCGCCAACAGGTTTAGGAAGGTCCCTGCCGCGATCGGGTCGCCCGTGAACGGGTTGGTGTTACCCGCCACCGAGCAGTACGCCTCCCGCGGCGGCGTGTTCTTCGGCGCAGACGCGGGCGCGCACGCTCCCAGCGCCGCCGAATGCCCGTTGGCGCCAATGTCCGCCAACATCGACGTGAGATCGGACTCCCCGGCAACGATGGAGGCTGGGCTATCGTCGGTCCAGATCGTAAGCGTCGCGCTATCGATACAGACGACGGTCGGCGTCGTATCCGACGAGCAGTCCTGCTCATCCTCCCAGATGTCGTCCGAGATCCGATCCAGCGGGCCCTCCAAGACGCTCGAGCAGCTCGGTGCGAGCCAGGCCGCAACCGGATCTGCCGCCGCCGCCGATTTCGCCGTCCCAACGAACGCCGACGCAATGGCCGCACCCAAGACGAGCGCAGCCAACAGCGCAATTCGCTTCATTACCGCCTCCTATTCCTCCGCAGTTGCCGCGATCATCGAGGCTGTCCTGTGGCGGTGTCAACCAGCTCGCGCCCGCGCCCGCATTGCCGTGCTCGCGGGCTCCCGGCGGGCGTCCCCAGTCTGGACACACATGAGCTTATGCTCGAGCTTCTAAAGCGGGCCTTCTTCGCGTTGTATCGGCGCCGCGGGAGAGGTATGCGCCCGACCGCAGGAGTGACGGCTTTGTTGGAATGTGGTGGGAGCCGACTGGAGGCGGGGGGCTGCGGCTCCCGCCGCCTCTACAGTCGGTCTCTGCGCGTGGTTGCGGCCTCCACGCAGCTCCCACCGTGCCCGCCCGCGCGTCCAGTGTCATGCCCCAAGTGGGTGAAGTGAAGTCACGCTGTGAACCACCCGAAAGGTGATTCGTGTACCGCGGGGTCGAGCGTAGAACTGGTGTTGCCCCCTCCGGTGTGGCGCGAGGGCGAACGGGTGAAGGGTTGAGGCCCTGTGCGGCCTGACCCAAGAGCCGTGGGTCGACCTCAATGCGGCGGGGTCGGCCCACTAATCTTCCTTCCGGCCAAGGAGATTCACGATGAAGCAAGCGACAGCCCCGATCCAGTCCAGCGATGCAGCAGAAGACGAGCACGACCGGATCTTCCGATGGCGCTGTACGGAGCTCCGTCGAGCCGGCTACGGCCTCAAAGACGCCCTCCTGCTCGCTGTGAACACCGACGTCGACCTACACAGAGCGATCGACCTTCCCGCCCGCGGCTGCCCACACAAGACCGCGTTGCGTATCCTGGCCTAACCAGCCATGGCATAGAAGCAAACCCCGCTGTCGCCCGAGCGTGTCTCCATGTCATGTTCGGAGAGTCACGCTTTCCTGAGAACGCGTGACTCTAAGAGCGTGATTCATTTAGGTGCGACACGCCTGCGAGACGAACGAAGGATCGCGGCTCGCCTGTGCCCGGTCCTCTGGTCGGCCACGCAGAGTCGTCCTCGCCAGGCCCCCGCGCTATGCCGTCGACGCAAGGATCAGCCTCCTTCGTCTCCCTTTGCCGAAGCGCTGATCGGGCCGATCCCGGTTCGCCTAGCATCCGCTCTCGCGGGCTGAAGCGTGGAGTGCGGAGGGTGTCCGGGCGGTCAGTCAAAGTTGTGAGGGCTGGGACTGGGTTGCCTCCGGCGCGAGCGTGGATGATGCGCAGACAACGACTCTTACTTCCGATCGTGTGGGTTGCAGTACTTGCTGCGGTCGTCAGCGCGACGTCTGTCGCCGACGCCACCTCGCACAAGCCGCCGCCGAGCCGCACACGTTTCAAGGGCATACCGGGACCGAACGGCCTATACGCAGCGTGCTACAACCTTCGAACGCATGTCCTGAGGATTGTGCGCGCAAGCGACGGGTGCAGGAAGGGCGAGCGCCGCGCGTCGTGGAACAAGATCGGCCCGCAGGGATCTAAAGGGCCTACTGGGCCCGCTGGTGGGAAGGGCCCGAGCGGCCCGGCTGGGCCCGGCGGAGCCCCAGGCCCCACAGGTCCGTCGGGCTCTGCAGGACCGACAGGCGCCACCGGGCCGACGGGGGCAGCAGGTTCCGCCGGTCCGGCAGGCGCGGCAGGACCGACGGGCCCAACCGGGCCGGCCGGAGCCGCTGGGGCTACAGGCCCAACTGGGCCGGCAGGAGCTGCTGGCCCGACCGGTGCGCCGGGACCGACAGGCCCCACAGGACCTGCCGGCCCTTCCGGCCCGACAGGTCCCGCCGGAGGCAACGGTCCAGCAGGCCCGACGGGCCCCACCGGCCCCACCGGGCCGACCGGGGCAGCAGGCCCGCCCGGCGCCACCGGTGCGCCGGGCGCGACAGGCCCAGCAGGCCCGACAGGCCCAGCGGGGCCGACCGGCCCAGCGGGGCCGACGGGTCCAACGGGGCCGACGAGCTCCCAATTGGTGACCAACTCCGCTACATCCGCCGCGAACGCAGCGGTGAACACACTGACGACTGTGTCCGTCAGTTGCCCAGCGGGGAAGGTACTGCTCGGCGGCGGCGCACAGGTAACAACGACGGCCGCGCAGAAGAGTCGCGCGGTTCTCGTCGCCTCATACCCAAGCGGTGCCACGACATGGACAGCCACCTCGGTCGCGGCCGCAGCACTCGGCGCCGGCAACACCATGACCGTCACGGCCTACGTCGTTTGCACAGCCTAGGTTTCGTGCTTCGCGATGGCGCGTTTCCTGCGCAGCAACGAAACTCGTCACGCTTCCAGGTCGTCCGTTCTGGTCGCTAAAGTGAGACCGAAGTGGCTAAGAAGCACACACTTCTGGCGCATTGCATCGCTCAGGCGGTGATCCACGATGCTGGTGGAGAGGCGGCGGGGAAGGCCCCCTATGGCGAGCAGGGTGAGAAGCTAGCCTCGAACAGGTGGCAGGCGTTTAGGGTGGCTGCACGGGTCACGCCGAAGGCCTCGCGGGTTGCGTCGTTTATCGCGTTGTGGGGGCTGGCGCTCTATGATCTTGGTCGCGATGAGTTAACGGTGGCCGAGTATGCGGAGTGGGCTAGCGAATCGCGCGCGACGTCCTTTCGGCGTCAGGGTGAGTATCGGCAGCTTTGGCCGGATCGGGATCTGAACGAGCTTGCGGGGCATGTGCGCGACTACGTGCGCGATCATCGGGCGGCGCGTGAGAACCCCGCGCGGCTGACGTCGGTCGCGCTTGCCCTCTGAGTCCGTCGCACTGTTGATACTCGCCGTCCGTCCGGTACGCAGGCCTAGTCTCAGTAATGAGACCAGGTTCCGTATCGGTGCCGCGGGAGCCGTGGCGGCAACAGCCGTATTAGTCGCTCAACCTCTGCCGGACGCTGGCGAGGCTGGCGGCTGTCTGCGGAGGTGCTCGTGGTCGAAGCAGATCAAGCGGCCGATCACGCCGTACGACAGGAGGTCGTGGCCAGGCGCGAAACGCCCGGGAGGACACTCGGCGTCCCCTCGGGGTGGCGTCGTACCTTCACCGTGGGACGGGAAAGCATCGCCCTTCGCAACCAATCACCTCTACGCGTCATCGGGCTAACGTCACTCGGGCGTGTGATCGCTAGGTTCGATCCGCCAGTCGATAGCGTGGCGCAACAGGATCGTGTGCGACGTTGGGTAGGGAGCCGGGCCACAAACCCGGCTCCCTACCCAACTGTCTGTACGCCTCCCGTGACTACCTCACCCGCGCCTTTGGAGTGGCATACCCCACCTTCGCTACAGCGAGCAGCTCCGGGCTCGGACGCCCTGCTGAGCCTCTTCAACCGGTAACAGGAATCAAGGGCGGGAGCGCCGGCGCCAAGGAGGATCCTCACCTTCATGGCGTTCGGAGGCCGAAGGCGGCTCCGGACCCCGACCGACACCCGCCGTTCAGCATGGGACGAAGTCAACGTGGCATCGGCGAAACCCTAGGCTAGCGCAGCCCGGTGAAACCTCAGAAATCAACGGCAGACGCCGGGGCCTAGAGGGATCCTGACCTCGTTGTGGCTCGAGGCTGAAGGAAAGCGCCTGACCCCGGCGCCACAGACAACCTACGCCGCTAAGACGGGCTAAGGCTAGGCGGAGACTCGGACGAACGGACTGTTTTTCACGCTCCGAGCGTGGAATGGACAAAGCCCGGCCCGTCTAGCCCTCACCGCTCGCGAGGAGGGGGACTCCCTTGTAAAAAGCCATGCTTTGGCGCCGCGTATGCTGATCCCATCCTGGCTCGGTCGGTTTACGTCGCCCCCGGCCCGACATCCCCCAGGCGGGGGACGCCCTCACGAGACAGCCCCGATATCGTTCCTGTTTCCCGAGCTCCCGGTGCCGGGGGAGAATCCGGTGCTCTGGAGTCGGTTGCCTATGGTTGCCGCCGCATCGCGCATTTTCCTCTTTCTCGCTCTCGCCGCGGCGAGCACGGCGCTGTGGCTCGGTTTCCTCAATTCCGGACCGCGCGGAAGTGACCCAGCGACTGCAATCGCACGCGTCGTAGCGCAGTCAGTCTTCGCGCCGGCCTCGACGGCCAGCGCCGACGCGCCAGCGGGTTTCGGCGCGTCTTTCACCGCCAGCGTCTGTCGCGGCTGCACGCTCAGACTTAGCGCCAACGGCGGGGTCCGCGCACGGGTGGCGACAGGCTCGCTGAGCCGCCACTCATATGCGGTCCTCGACCTCGGCAGCCGTGCGATCGACGGTCAGATTGACGCGCATGACGTGATCGGGCTCGGCCTCGGCGAGACGCCAGTCACGTTCGTCCACGTTCTGCAGATGTCCGACGCGAGGCACCGCGTGATCTTCGAGCTTGTCGCGGACCCGGACCGGCACCTGCTCTTGTACAGCCCCGCCGGCGGGCTCCGTAACCGCCCGCTCGACATCGCGACGGGCGCAACCGTACCAAACGACGGTGTCTCCGGCGTCGCGATCGACATCGTGAGGGTCAAGAATGGGATCTCAGTCTACGTCAACGGCGTCCGTACGGTCCGACTCACAGGGCTCAGCGGGGCCACGACCTCCGCTCCTCGGTACTTGGCGGCGGGTGTTGTCCGCTACAGCGCACCTCCGAGCGCTGCCCCGCTGACGGCGGTACACGCACAGGTCTCGGTGTCGAACAACACCACGCCGTCGGACTCGAGCGCTTCGCCGCCCGCCCCGACTTCGGCTCCGCCACCGCCTGCCGCGACGAATCGGGTCGCGCTCGCGTCGACGTTGCCGCCGACGATCAGTGGCGAGAACGTCCCTGGCAGCACCCTCAGCGCCGACGCGGGGATGTGGACGGATCCCTCTGCGACCTTCAGGTACGCCTGGCAGCGCTGCGACACGGCGGGGGCCTGCAGTGCGATCGACGGGGCTACTCGGGCGCAGTACACGCTCACTATCGACGACGCCGGTGCGTACATCCGCGTGCGTGTCACCGCGACCTCCGCGACCGCGACCGCAACGGCGGTCTCCGCCGCCGTCGGTCCTGTGGCTCCTGCCGCGCCTGTGGCGATTGCCGCTCCGGTCATTAGCGGCGAGGCGGTCGTCGGCTCCACGCTCAGCGCGGGCCCCGGCAGTTGGAGCGACGCCTCCGCCACGTTTAGCTACGCCTGGCAGCGCTGCGACAGCGCGGGGGCCTGCAGTGCGATCGACGGCGCAAGCAGCGCGACCTACACGCCCACAAGCGACGACCTTGGCGACACGATCAGCGTCAGCGTTACCGCCGCAAACGCAGGCGGCCAGAACACGGCCACATCCGCAGCAACCGCCCCGATCGGGGCGCCGGCGACGTCCGCGGCGCCGAGCAACACCAGCGCGCCCAGCATTAGCGGCGAGGCGGTCGTCGGCTCCACGCTCAGCGCGGATCCCGGCAGCTGGAGCGACGCCTCCGCCACGTTTAGCTACGCCTGGCAGCGCTGCGACAGCGTCGGGGGCCTGCAGTGCGATCGACGGCGCAAGCAGCGCGACCTACACGCCCACAAGCGACGACCTTGGCGACACGATCAGCGTCAGCGTTACCGCCGCAAACGCAGGTGGCCAGAACACGGCCACATCCGCAGCAACCGCCCCGATCGGGGCGCCGGCGACGTCCGCGGCGCCGAGCAACACCAGCGCGCCCAGCATTAGCGGCGAGGCGGTCGTCGGCTCCACGCTCAGCGCGGATCCCGGCAGTTGGAGCGACGCCTCCGCCACGTTTAGCTACGCCTGGCAGCGCTGCGACAGCGCGGGGGCCTGCAGTGCGATCGACGGCGCAAGCAGCGCGACCTACACGCCCACAAGCGACGACCTTGGCGACACGATCAGCGTCAGCGTTACCGCCGCAAACGCAGGTGGCCAGAACACGGCCACATCCGCAGCAACCGCCCCGATCGGGGCGCCGGCGACGTCCGCGGCGCCGAGCAACACCAGCGCGCCCAGCATTAGCGGCGAGGCGGTCGTCGGCTCCACGCTCAGCGCGGACCCCGGCAGTTGGAGCGACGCCTCCGCCACGTTTAGCTACGCCTGGCAGCGCTGCGACAGCGCGGGCGCCTGCAGTGCGATCGACGGCGCAAGCAGCGCGACCTACACGCCCACAAGCGACGACCTTGGCGACACGATCAGCGTCAGCGTTACCGCCGCAAACGCAGGTGGCCAGAACACGGCCACATCCGCAGCAACCGCCCCGATCGGGGCGCCGGCGACGTCCGCGGCGCCGAGCAACACCAGCGCGCCCAGCATTAGCGGCGAGGCGGTCGTCGGCTCCACGCTCAGCGCGGGCCCCGGCAGTTGGAGCGACGCCTCCGCCACGTTTAGCTACGCCTGGCAGCGCTGCGACAGCGCGGGGGCCTGCAGTGCGATCGACGGCGCAAGCAGCGCGACCTACACGCCCACAAGCGACGACCTTGGCGACACGATCAGCGTCAGCGTTACCGCCGCAAACGCAGGTGGCCAGAACACGGCCACATCCGCAGCAACCGCCCCGATCGGCCCGAGCGCCCCGTGAGTGCCACCGTACCGCATTCCGCGTGGATCGGACGCGCCTCCGAGGCCGTGATCGGTCGCCGCGCAGCGGCGGCGCTCCTCGCCATCCTGATCGCCGGGCTCTCGGGCGTGGGCCTGCTGCTCGCCCATGACCTCCTCCAGCGCGAACACAGCGCCGTTGCCGCGCACCTCCGGGTCAACCTCGAGGTGGCGGCGACCGAGATCGCCAACGAGGCGGCGCAGGCGCAACAGAAGGCGAACTCCCTCGCCGCGCAGCCGAGCCTGCAACGGGCACTCGCGCACGGCGACGTGCGGTCGCTCGCGCGCCTGACGTCGGGGGTGCGTGGCGCGACTGTCGTCCTCGCGGGCAGCACTCCTCCGGCGGCGTCCGCGATGATGGTGCGGCGCGAGGCTCGCGTGCTCGCGGCGGGGCAGCTGTTGGGGACCGTGGTCGTGGCGGTGCCGCTCGACGGGGCGTTGCTTTCCCGGCTACGGTCGCTCGCGCCGCTCCGACCGGGCGAGGGCTTCCTCCTCGTGCACGGCGACCGGATCGTCGCAGCGCCGCCGGGACTGTCGAGTGCACGGCTCTCCGCCTATGCGCAGTCAATGCGTCTCGACGAAGCGTCCTACCTCGTTGGGCAGACCACGCTCGTCAGAGGTCAAGAGCCGATCCGCCTCGCCGCGCTCGCCCCTGCCGCCGAGGTTGGCGGCCCGGTCGCCCACGCGACGCGCTTGCTGATCCTGAGCCTCGTCGCGACGCTGGCCACGCTCCTCCTGCTCGCCGGCATGCTCGCGCGGCCGGTGCTCGGGCCGCTCCGCGCGCTCGCCCGCGAGGCGCGAAGCGCCGGCGAGGACGAGCTGACGCAGCTAGCGAACCGACGCACGTTCACTGCAGCCGGAAAGCGCGAGCTCGCGCGGGCGCGCCGCTCGCAACGTCCGCTCGCGGTCGTGCTGATCGACGTCGACGACTTTAAGTGGGTGAACGACACCTTCGGCCACGCGGCAGGAGACAACGTCCTGCGTGCCGTAGCCGAGATGCTCCGCGCGCAGACTCGCGAAATTGACCTGGCGGTGCGTTACGGCGGGGATGAGTTCGCACTCCTGCTGCTCGAAACCGATAGGGAGGGAGCTCTCGAGGCGGCTGAACGGTTCCACGTCGCGCTGGCGGAGCGAGCGCTCGGGGACGGTCGGGCGTTGCCGAGCGGCGTGACCGCTAGCATCGGCGTCGCCGCGGGAGTCGAGCCATCGCTGGACGAGCTTGTGGCGGCAGCCGATAACGCCCTCTACCGGGCAAAGCAGGCTGGAAAGAATCGCACTGCCGACGGGGTCCAAGAACTAGACCGAAGGTCTACCTGCAAATCGTGACCTTCGGCACGCTTATCGCGATGTATTCAGGAGAAGAGACCACCCCAGCCCAGGGCCGCAGCTTCCCACCGGGCGATCCTGACGTACAAATGTTGCCACACGACTGTGACCAGAGGTAAAAGCGTGGACACGACGTTCGCACTCCCACCAGATCGCGACTCAACTCATTGGTAGCGGCCTCCGTTCCGTCGGTTGTCGGGTCGTAACTCGCTCCTGGCGAATCCGCTAAGACGCAGCCGACCGCTGCCAATAACCCCGGTATCACGACTGACACGATGATCCCTGCGGGACTCAGTGGCAACCAACTCACGGCCTATCTCGAGGGCTACGCCGCTGCCGCGGCATGCTCCGATCCGGGCGCCACCCCCCTACACGCCTGCTCGCTCCGTTCCGATCTCTGTGTCTCGTTCCTCCGGGGCTTCGACGACGGCGCGGCCAAACACGCCGAGGACGCAAAGTTCACCTCGCCAGGCGTCCGTCACTCCGCCTCCCCCTCATCGAGACCGGCAGGCCGGTAGCTTCCTCCTCCCGGACGACCCCTCCTGAGAGGTGTCACGCGAGACGGCGAGGTTGCCGATATCGCCCCGATGGAGCCGCATCCCCCCTCCGACCTTCACGGCGAACAAGTCTCGGCCTACCGTGAGGGCTACGACGTGGCGTCGCTCTGGGCCTCTGGGACATTCGACGGCGCAGCCTTCGAGGCGAGCTCGCTGCGCGCAGATCTCCAATCCGCCTTCTTCCGCGGCTACCACGATCGTCTTAGCGAGATCGCAGAGAACGAGAAGGCCAGCTAGCTCCAAAGAGCGGTTCTCGAGGCGGAAGGGCGTCCTCTTTGCGGAAGAGCAACGGCCCGGGCACGCAGAAGAGATCGGACTCGACGATGCGGTCATGGTTACAGACGAGAGCCCAGGCGGCGAGCGACTAGGCCGAGGAGTCAACCCTCCCGGCCCACGCCCTTCCTACCTTCCGCGCGGTGTTTCAACTAGACCTCGGCACGCCCTGGCCAACTTGTTCTACGGTGGGCGGTACGGATAGGCGCGGCCCCTGGGGACAGACGGGAGCATGGGAAGACTCGACCATCCGAACTCAGGGGCCGCCGAGACGACTTGGGTGCGACCCCTCACCGTTTCGTTGCCTATCTGTACGAAGTATCGGCGAACGCCGGGCCTTCGCAACCCCAGGCGAAAGCGGCAGGCCGGCCGCGAAACCAGGGTCGATGCAAGCTCCTCGAACAACGGCCTATCCTGACCGGGCCGTGACTCACTGCTCGTGCGAACGGGTCGGGAAGCGTTCGCCCGACCATCTATCTGGCGACAGGACGCTCGCCCATCCGAGTGTGCGTGTATGTTCCCTGAGTGGTTCGTGCGGCGATCTATGCGCGGATCTCGTCTGATCGGGAGGGGGATCAGCTTGGCGTGCGCCGGCAGGTCGAGGATTGCGAGCGGCTGGTCGCGCGGCAGGGCTGGGAGGTCGCGGAGCGCTACGTCGATGACGATGTGAGCGCCTACAGCGGCAGGGTGCGGCCCGCGTACCGGCGGATGCTCGACTGACCTGCGTGGCGGCTTCTGGACGCCGTCGTGGTCTGGGACACCGACCGTTTGCACCGGCAGCCGAAGGAGTTGGAGGAGTTCTTCGAGGTCTGCAAGGCGGCCGGGGTATCGAACTGGCCTCGGCGTCAGCGGCGATGATCGACCTGGCAACGCACGATGGGCAGTTCCTGGCTCGTATCCTCGGTGCTGTGGCGAAGAACGAGAGCGACGACAAGAGCCGCCGGATCAAGCGCAAGCACGAGGAGCTTGCCCAGGCCGGCAAGATCGCCGGTGGCGGCAGCCGCCCGTACGGCTACGAGGCCGGACAAGAAGACGATGCGCGAGTCCGAGGCGGTGGTGATCCGCGAGTGCGCGACGCCGGCTGCTGGCGGGGAAGCGCTCCGCTCGGTCTGCGCTGACCTGACCGAGCGGGGCGTGGCGACGGTGACGGGCGGTCAGTGGAAGACACAGACGCTCCGCACGGATGCTGATGTCCGGCCGGATCAGCGGCCAGCGTGAGCACCACGGCGAGCTTGTCGCGACGGCGGAGTGGCCGCGCGATCATCACGCAGGCCAGAGACGACACGGATCCGGGCGATCTTGAATGACCCAATCCGACGTACCAACCGAAGCCGCCCGTCGCTACCTCCTCGTGCGCCTGTTGCGCTGCGGCTCGCTGCGGCGAGACACTGGTCTCGCGGCCTCGTTCGGGAGGCGATCGCCGCTATGTCTGTGCGAATGGCCCGAACTTCTCCGGTTGCGGCCGCACCTACGTGATGGCCGACCCGCTCGAAGCGTTCGTCGTCGAGGCCGTGCTTTACCGGCTCGGACTCGCCCGGAGCTAGCCGCCGCCGTGAACGGCTCCAAGGCGAGCGATCCGGACGCGGAGCGCTGGCAGGCCGAGGTCGAGCAGTCGCAGACTGCAGCTGGACGAGTTGGCCGACGATGTACGGGCGCGGCGGGAGATCGCCTTGTCGGAGTGGCACGCGGCCCGCGCTCCGATCGAGCGGCGAGTCACCGAGGCACGGCAAGCGACCTTGCCCGTCTAAGCCGAACCTCGGCGCTCGACGGCCACGTCGGCAACGCCTCCGAGTCTGCGTGAACGCTGGCGAGGCGCTTCCGCTGACCCGCCAGCACGCGATCGTGGCCGCCGTCCTCGACCACGTCACCGTCGGCCCTGGACCGGCCCGCGGACAACAGCCACTTCGACCCCGATCGGCCGGTTCGAGCGCCGTCTGGCGAGTCTAAGCCGCTGGCTGGCCTGCGCGTCCCCAGCAGCTCGGCCGCTGACACGCCAGCACCTTCGGATCGTTCACTTTCACCGGTACGCCCCTGCGCCTTGCACGAGGCTTCGACCCAGGCGCGCGCGCCTGGCCGGCGAGGCTCAGCTCGCCAGGCTGCCCAGCAGGCCGGCGGCCCACTGCCATCCCTCCATGTCCGATGAGAGCCAGATGTGCGCCGGTTCCCGGCCCATCAGCTTCGATGCGTTCGCGATCGCAGCCGCAGCGGTCGGGCCATAGACCTCGATCGACTGTGGCTGGAACCCCTGCGCGACCTCGTAACGATGCAGGCCGGCCAGGTCGCCTCGTCGTCCAGCGTGCGGCTGACGTACGGGCGAGATGTAGCGAGCGGCTAGCCGCGCCTCCTCGAGCGCTGCCGAGCCGACCGGCAGGTCACCAAGCAGCTTGATGTGCACGAACCCCCGCCCCCAGCACTCGTCGATCAGTGTCCGGTTCACGAACCGACCGACCGCAAAGTGAACGTGGAGTCCGTGCCCGCCGGGATGTAGCTGCGGAACCCAGAGGTACGGGAAGCGTTCGCGCAGGCCCGTTCGCAGCGCCCGGAAGAACGCGGCCACATCGCCGCGCAGCGCGGACGGATCGTGGCAGCCCTCGCCCTTGTAGGTGAGCGTGGCGAGCCGGTTTAGCCGGTTAGTAGCGCAGTAGCGGCGGATCTGACCGCGAGCCCGCCGAACCGCCTCCGACGCGGAGCGCTCCGGATCCACCGACCCATCCGCGTACTCCCGCCCACGCGGGATCGACGTCCGGACGCTCCCACCCGCCTCGCCCGCCTCCGGATAGAACGCCAACGTCCACAGAGACCGATCACTACGAATAGACACCAGGCCACCTCCCGCCGTTGAAGAACACGACGAGCGGCGGTGCACTCCCCCGGTGACGCCCGCACACGGACGCCCCGCTCGTGGCGCGACCCGATCTAGCTGCTAGCAGGCCCGAAAGCCCGCCCACTGGGAATTGGCGAACCGCACGTTAGAGACGTCATCGGACGGACTCCGACCCAGTCCGCAGAACGCCTACGAGTTTCGTTGCATATTCAAGTAAAGAACGGCGCTACGCGCCGCCCACGGCCGCATCGGGCACCACAGGGCCGCCCCACGCGGGGGCATCCCCTACGGGGAAGCTCCCCGCGCGACGCTGCGGCCCGATGACGGTATCCCGGGTCACGGGACGCGGCGGGACCCCGCGCGGGGATCGGGGCGGCAGACGCCCCGCCTACGGCGGGTCTCTCGATCCCCGCTTCCCCGCCACGTCCCTGGCGAAGGTTCACTGACCAGAACCCGTCGCCTGGGGCAAGCGAAGCTACTGCTTCTTGCGCGCGAGTGCGACCGCAAGCGCGATGCCGCCAGCGAAGGCTAGCCGGCCCACGCCAACCGCATCCTGGGTCGCGGCGTCGTATGAATACCGGCATCCTCCGACCGAGAGGTCGTCGTTGCTCATCGAAGCCGTGGAGCCTGCGACCGGCAGGATTAGCAGAAGTACCGAGACCGCAAGCCACGTCGAGGGCCTGCGGCGCACGGCAACCATGATTACGAGAACGGTGAGCGCGCAAGCCGCCCCGATAACAGCACCGACTGCGACGCGCGTCCCATGCCCGCACCCATTCGCGTAATGTCCGGCCGCGTCGAACGTCCCCGCGCCTGCGGCATAGAGCAGGATCGCTCCGCCAACTACGCCGAGCGCGATCTTACTTGCGCTCCTCGAAACCGTCATGGCCGAAGGCTATTGGAGTCCGTGATTAGTAGCCTGCCCAGGGAACATTCCCGAACTCTGGCCCAGGCTAGCCCTCGCACCCTTCGAACGTACTGACCAGCTGGGTGCCGTGTTCACACCACGTAGGCGACCAACTGCTGGATCACCACCGCGTTCGGCCCCGGCCCGTCCGCATCGCGGTGGCAGATGATCGCTTTCGGGTCTTGTACGTTGTTCGGGGGAGGCGGTAGGCCTGCGGTGTACGGCGGCGGTACTTGGTAACACTCGAAGCCGTACGGCTTGAAGAGCGGCGCGAGAGGGAAGTCCGGCTCGCCAACCCCCTTGTACGGGAGCGGGAACTGGCCAAAGCAGGTTCCCCTGCGCGTCGCAGAGCACCCCTTGACGACCGCCATCGCGACGGAGCACGACACGTTGTGCGCGTAGACCGGCGTTCGCATGAATCCGAGTGACGCCTGACCGCAGGCGTGGTAGCGGGGCGGCCCACCACCGGCACCAGAAGGCCACGGCCCCTGCCGCAGCACACGCGCCAGCAGCTGCCAGCACCGCGACGCTTCGGTGACCCCACATGCCTCTGAGTATGCACCTCGCCACCCAGCAGAAGAGGGACGGTCAGGTGACATTCCTGAACGCTGGCGCACGGTGAAGTACCGTATCCACGATGGCTCCTAGAGCGTGGTGGCTGGCTCTTGCCCTACTATCGCTCGCGCTTCCCACCGCTGCTGCGGGTGCCGCGGCGACGTCGGGACGGGAAGGGGCGGCATTAGCAAGGTCGGTGATCGTGCTCGGTTCGCGCCAGTTCGAGCCGGGGGGGTGCAAGCTCGACCAGCACGGGCATCCCAACCCGCCGACGCTTTGCGGTTGGGGAACGGTGGCACCTCATTACCTTGCGAACGGTGGAGATCCTCGCGGAACGATCGACGAGATTCGCTGGACACGGTGGGGCGGCGCAGTAGCACTCGGTCGCGGAGTGAATTGGATCCCGGATCCCATCAAGATCTACCGGGTAGTTCCCATCGAGTTGAAGGCCGACAACGTCGGAAGATGTTCACCCGGCGGGCCAATCGCTTACACGCGCCTGGTGACGAGGGAGCCGTCTCGCCCTGGGGGTCACTTGGGACGTTGGTTCGCTTTCGGGCCATGGATCGACTGGGGCCGCACTCCGCATCCGAATACGCTCTGCTACTTCCCGACGCTCAAGAGACATTCCTGAACACTCGCGCAGGCGAGCGGCCTAACGCTTCCATGGGATCAGCGGCAGGCCCTTCCTCGCGCGCTGAAGACCCCATGGGTGAACGACCCATCCGACTGCGGCCATAACTGGCATGCCGACAAGGAAGTAGACCCAGCCCTCATCGCCATCCGCGACCATGAAGGGGATGGCGATGATGCCCGCGATCGCGCCGACGATATACAGGGTGCCGACGTACCACCGGACAGCCAAGACGGCGAAGGCGCCCAACGCTCGAGCCTCAAAGCGGTGCGACATCGCGAAAGAGCCTAGTCGGATCGTCGGGGAACATTCCCGAACACTGGGGCAGGCGGCCGTCGCTTACCTCGGAGCTAGTGTGGGTGTGGGAATGCGTGCTGCGACCAGCCATGTGCGATAGTCGCCCTTCAACGTCAATCCCGCGAGAGGAGCGGAATCGTGCCAACGATGATCGGGTATCACGAGGTGAAAGACACGCAGCACTGGCTTGCCTCACCGAAGCGCGAAGAGGTGTTCGGCCCGCTTGGGGTTACCAATATCCGGACCTTCGTCGACCAGGAGAACCCGACGCGCGTTGCAGTGCTCATGGACGTCGCCGACGTTGACGGTCTCATGGCCGCAATGCAGGCACCGGCGATGGCTGACGCGATGGAACATGACGGCGTGCTGCCCGAGACGCTCGTGATCCTCACGGAAGCCTAGGCCCACCGAGTCGAAGTTAGACGCTCGGGTGACATTCCCGAACACTGGCCCAGGCGCTCTGCTTCGCGACTGATCGCCGGCCACGCAGTCGCAGACGATCTGTCAGGTTGTATTGAGTCGCCGGGGATGGAAGTGCGTTGTGCTTCACGACCGGGGCACGAAGGGAGCCTCATGGTGGCAAGGATTGCGACCTACAGTTTCACGGGCGATGCGCTGGAGCTTGGCAAGCGGGCCGAGGCAGGGATCTTGCCGATCCTCAAGGCGCAACCAGGATTCGAGAGCTATTCAGTAGCGATCGGCGAGGGCAAAGTGTTCTCGTCCAGCGCGTGGGGCAGCCGTTCCGAAGCCGAGAGCGGCAGCGCCGCAGTTGGCTCATGGGTCGCAGAGAACATGACCGAGATCAGCCTCGTTGGAGATGTTCATTATGCCGAGGTCGCATTCAGCACCTCCCTCGGCGTCACTACCGGTTAGAGCACCGAGAGGGTTGGTGTGGCCCGGCCCAGAGCTGACCCACACCAACGCGCGTTTGGCGTGAGACTGCCGCCTCGGTAGCCAGGTGACATTGCTGGACACTGGCCCACCTGGAATCCATCTCGCTTCGCCAGAAGCTGCGAATGGGTCGCCGACCCGGTTCGGTCTTAGCCAGTCATCGAGTCGTGAAGCTCATACCATGTTTCGCGGCTGGGCGGGGTGAAACTCGTGTCGCCGCTTTGCATGGCTGCAGCAGCCATCGGCTCGATGATCGGGCCTAGGCGATCCGTCATGAACTTCTCGCCCTGTTCGCGCGTCTCCCAGACATCGAAGATGCGAAAGACGCCGCCGTCATGGTCGAAACCAGCCGTATGAATCAGGAGGCCGTCCGGTGTGTCTTGGAGATTGAGCGCCGCGGCTACTGCGTCGTAGTTCGCAGTACTCGTGTCGCCGTCTCGGATCTGGAACTCCTGAACGTATGCAATCGCCACGGTAGCCTCCCTCGTTGGTTCCCGGCAGCGTATTCCATCTCACCGCCAAGAAGACCCCGAGGAAGCCAGGCTCACGAAGGGAGCTTTCCTGAACACTGGGGCAGGTCAGCGATCCGGAGACGGGGCACGCTGGACTACCTAGCTGGCTGGCTTCCTCACCCGTGCACCGTGTAGACCGGATTGGACACGCCCTTCTTCAAGACGGCAATTCCACTCGGAAGCACGTCGACGGAGTAAGCCGCCCGGCTCGGTTGTCCCTTCGAGCACCGCATATAGGCGTCGTGGATCGGGCGGGATCTCGAATGCGTCCAGGCAAGACAGTGAATTTGCCCGACGACTGCTACATCGCCGATACGCAGCGCGATCGTGTGCGGCGTCGCCTTCGCGGAGCTCGCCACTTGAGCGGAGCCGACGTACGCGCCAATGCCGACACTGAAAGCAAGGACGAGCCCGAATACAAAACGTATTAGAGCCTCCGGTTTGTCGCGAGTGTGATCCGACCGTCAGGCGCGTGCCTATCACGCGGCAATGCGATCTCACCCGTAAGAGTCAAGCACGACGCCTGACTCGCGCGACGGCCAAGTGCCCCATGCCTCAGGCGACATTCCGGAACACTGGCCCAGGCGAGCTCCGATACGCTCGCGGCATGAGTGCTGGCGTGCTGAAGGGGCGATGCGGGTGTCGTGTTGTCGAGTTCGAGGTATCTGATGAGTTCGTCGAGGCGTACAACTGCCATTGCTCGAACTGCCGTGCGATGACGGGCTCCGCCTTCAAGCCCTGGGGAGAGATCGAACCCGAGAAGATGAGTGTGACTAAGGGTTCGGATTCGTTACTGGTGGTCGGCGATGCGGACGGACGTCACGCCGTGCGCTGCAAGGAGTGCTTCTCGCTTGTGAATTGGACGGGCTACGAAGGCAAGATCCGTATTCCGTATGGGACGTTGATCGACGAGCCGACGCTCAGGCCGATGGCGCACATATTCGTCGGCTCGAAGGCATCGTGGTACGAGATCCTCGACGACCTCCCGCAGTACGACGAATCCCCGTGGTCAGGGTCGCCCGCGCTGGCCGGGTGACATTCCTGAACACTGGGGCAGACACCTGCCAGCTACTTCGACCGACCTCCGAGGCGAGCTTGTTACGGCCTACCTGCGCGACCGTGGCCCGAGGTCGTGCGGCATCGCGATCTCATGGTTCTTAGTTGCGTCCTATCGGTGTGGTGTCAGATGCTGGTGTCAATGGGCGCGGGTAGTCGGAGCTGGACGAGGCGTGAGTTTGTTTCGGCGGCCGGTCTGGCACTGGTCGCGTACTCGGGACCGTTGGCGCCGGTCGCCCGGGCTGTCGGAGGATTGGTCCAGGCGGCCGACGACGCTGGAGCGGTTCGCGCGTTCGTGTCGCGGCCTGATCTGACCCCACCGACAATCACCGTGTCGAGCGCCGCCGCCGCAACCCAGCCAGGCTACCTTTTCGCGGCGCCCTTCACCGGGCCAGGCCAGTACGGCCCGCTGATCAGCGACAACATGGGCGAGCCGGTCTGGTTTCTCCCCGTCTCAGGAGCGACGGCGATGAACTTCCGCCTCCAGAAGTACCGAGGGAATGACGTGCTGACCTGGTGGGAAGGGGCGGTCGCAAGCGGCGGCTACGGCGGCGGGAGAGGGCTGATCGTGGATGACGCCTACGAGCCGCTGGCCGTCGTGAAAGCCGGCAACGGTTACCAGAGCGATCTTCATGAGTTCGTGATCACCTCACGCGGGACGGCGCTGATCGCGATCTACAGCGAGACAACGGCCGACCTCTCAGGGGTCGGAGGGCCCGTTGACGGGCACGTCGTCGAAGGGATCGTGCAGGAGGTCGAGATCCCGTCGGGACGGGTTCTGTTCGAGTGGCACAGCCTCGACCACGTCGGCCCCGAAGAGTCCTACCGAACCTATCCCACCGATCCGGGGCTTCACGACTACTTCCACCTCAACTCAATCAACGTCGACACAGACGGCAATCTGCTTGTCTCGTCGCGCTACACCTCGACCGTCTACAAGGTCGACCGGCGCACAGGCGAGGTGATCTGGCGGCTCGGCGGCAAGAAGAGCGACTTCAAAATGGGACCAAACGCGACGTTCTACTTCCAGCACGACGCCCGAGCCCACGCCGACGGAACGATCACGATCTTCGACAACGGCGCCTTCGCGGTGGACGGTGCCTTCGAATCGGCCTCGCGCCCGATCCAGCTCGCCGTTGACACGAGCGCGATGACCGCCACGCTCGTTCGCATCTACAACACCGAAGAGCCACGCCTCGCAACCGCAATGGGAGACCTGCAGGAACTCCCAGACGGCGGCGCCTTCATCGGTTGGGGCACCGCAGGGCCGTTCTCAGAGATCGGGCCTGATGGTGCGCTTCGCTTCGACGCCCACTTCACCGGAGCCGGATGGACATACCGTGCCTTCCGATACCCGTGGGTCGGATAGCCCCCGCACGGAACCCAGAGTCGTCACGACACAAGACTCGTCCCGAACGACGACGTTCCACATCAGCTGGAATGGCGCGACCGAGGTCTCCCACTGGAGACTCCAGGCCGGCCTACGACCCACCACCCTCCGGACCATCCGCACCGCCGCCCGCACAGGGTTCGAGACAGCAGTCACCGTCCCCTCACCAACGGGTTACTTCGCCGTACATGCCCTCGACCGCAAAGGCCGAACGCTGGGTGTGTCAAGACCGCGGCGAGTCTGACCCTCCGCGAGACCCGACGGCCGCAGATACACGGCCGTGTCACGCCCGTCACGCGTCGCGAGTGTCGAAAGGGAACATTCCTGCACAGGAGACAGCTGTCCGGATCCTGGCCTGAGAGACGCCAGTGCGCCGTTTTGTTGTCTGCTTCTTGCTGGCCTGGGTGTCGTCGTCGCCCTCGTCGGGTAGCCGCAGCCGGTCCGATGGCTGGTTCCTCTTTCGCGTCCGGCTGGCGCGGCCGTCCTGGGCCTTCTTAGACGAGCGTCGTGAAGTGCTGGGCGGCGGTCGCAGAGCGCTCGCTTGGTTTCGCCGTCGCGTCTATCGGACGTCGGTTCCCTCCGTGGGCCACCTCATCGTCTTCCGCCACTTCATGGACACTCGAGTCGAACGGAGTGATTGGACAGGTGACGAAGCGGGCCTACGACGCGGCGCCTACTTCCCCGACCCTGATGTCGCGAGTGAGTGGATCGTGACGGAGCCCCCACATGTCGTCGGGGATGAACCCCGCCGAGTGTTCGTGATCAAGCAGATCAGCGTCTCCGACCGCGCGTAGAGATGCTCCGAGGCCCGGGCTGCCTCTTCTGGGTGTGGCCGATGCTGTCCTTTGTCGCGATAGTTGAGTAGCGGAGTCTGTTTGCTCGCCAGCTGACTTTCGCCGCATAGAGGCGATCCCTGTGAAAGCCCTTCGTGACGGTGGTCTGGCAGCGGGGGTCGCCTCTCTCTTTCCGCCTGGTCATCCTTGGGCAGGACATGCGCCGGCGTTCGCGCTGCGGGTAGGCGCGATCCTCTCAAGGAAGGTAGAGCAGGCGTCGATGTAGTCCTTGCAGCCGTTGTACTTCGAGGCTCTACACCGATCGCCCGCCGCCCCGCTTTCGCGCGCGTCGCCCGCTTTCCTCCCGCCGCCCGCCCTCGCCGCCCCGTCCCCGGGCCGACTAGGGCGCGACCGTAGTCCACGTCTACCGCTGAGCAGCTTCCGGAGCATCGCGACTGGCGGGTTCGCATTTTGGTCGACGGCCCCAACAAGATACCGCTCGGCCATATAGAGCTCGGCCGTGCCGACGGTGACGGGTGCGTTGCGAACGCATGGAGCCGCTACGAGACCACGATCGCGCGCACGCCTAACAAGCACCAGGCGCGAGCTCGCCAAGCCGCAAGAAGGGCGCGGCAAACCAGAATAGGACACACGATCCTAGAGTCCCGCGGCTCAGTTGGCGGACGCCTCGCGGTCACTCGCAGCTAGTCACGGCGGATCGTACGCCCTCTGGAGCGTCTAGCCCGCCCTCGACCATCGGAGAGGTCGCAGCCATCTTGCCCTTGACACGATCGGGCGGGCGTTGGGCCGCCTGCTATGGGCAACAAACGAGGCCACGAGGCGCACTTTCGGGTGACGCCCCGAGACGGGAGACGATCGGTCATGAAAAAGGTACTTGCGATGGCAGCCGGGTTCTGTGCCGTAGTTGCGATGGGGGCCGTCGTCGGCCTAATGACGAGCGGGGCCGCGACAGCAGCCGTCGTGCCGAGCACGTGGTACACGGAGCCCTTCTGCGTCGGAGGCGTGACGTGGTGGCTCACTGACTCGAGTGCCGAGCCACCGCCCCCGCTGGGGGAGGTGACCGCTCAGCAGTTCGACACCTGGATCGCGGAGAACGAGGGTACGATCTACGTCCTCTACGGGCCAGGGGGGCCGTGGGCGAGCAACACTGCGGGAACATACCCGGGGTCTGTCGCTGTGAAGGCCGGCAGGGGGGTTTGCACGGCGTCAACGCCTGTTCCCGCGGTGGCTCCACAGCCTGCTCGTGAGGCGTACTGCTCTGTGGCGGGCAATACGCTGCCAGACGGAACGCCGCTGGCGCCAGGTACGTTCCTGAACCTCCTCGCCGGCCAGCCGAACTCGGACAAGCACTATACGGGTGCGGTCCCCGCGTTCTGGGTTCAAGGGACGGGACTCACCTGCTCGCTCTCCCCGGCTCAGGCTGCGCTGGCGGCCGCGTCGACGGTGACAGTGGGCGGCGGCGGCGATGTCCTGCCGACCGAGTTCGGGGGCCTATACACCTTCATTCCGGTTCAGTAGCTGAAGCCTCCGCCTTTCGTGACGAGAGGGTGTCCTGCTTAGGCGGGGCACCCTCCGGGCCAGCCGTCACCTCTGACCTCGTGGTTGTCGGGGGCGACGCTAGGCACCGAGTCTCCTGGACGAACTGGGATGCGCCCGGGATGATGCAACAACTCGGGGTCGTGCCGACTGAGGCACACGTCTGACCCAGAGAGAAGGGCCGACCAGCGCGGCCCCTCTCGTTTTCACTACGCGCTGCCGATGAGAAGGCGCAAGGTCACGGTCTTGCCCTCAGATCGTAGCGATGCTCGGGTTCCCGCAACCCCATTACCTGCCCTGCGCCGAGTGCGGGCATTCGGTCGCCCGCGGTCAGGAACCCCATGTCTGCGATCGAGAGCGCCCGCTCGACTACGTTGTCTTCCAACTTCGCGACGAGATCGCCGAGTTCGACCGCCAGCTCAGCACCTGGCTCGCCTCGCCGGCGGGCCGCTTCGCCGTATGGCTCGCCGTTCGCGACCGCGGGTGAGTAGCAGGCGCCGACCAAGACCGGGCCCGGCGGAGGTGCCGTACGATCGGTCCTGACCTAGCCGTAGGTCCAATTGGGACTAGACAGGGTCATTAGCTGCCGTTCTCTTTGGTGGACTAGAGTCCATCGCATCGAGTTGCCTGCGGAGAGTTCAGCCTGATCTATGAGGTCGCGGCACCTGAGAGCGGGTGGTCGGGTCGTGTGGGTGCTCGCGCTTGTGGCGATGGGAGCTGCCGCATTCGCGACCGCCCCGGCTGTAGCTGCGATTGAGGTTTCGATTACGAGCCCGGCATCGTCCGCTCATGTGGGTGATGTCGGTGTGGGCGTACCGGTCCAGATCACAGCGTCGGCAACCCTGGGCGTTTACGGGGTCCAGCTAAACGTGGACGGACAGCCGTATCCGAACGCGGCGACCTGGGACAGCACGCAGACGAGCCTGTACCGGTATCAGATCGCCTGGAACACGGGCGGCGTGGCCGTCGGGACGCACTCACTCACTGTGACGGCAATGGATTGGTCCGTGGCGTTCCCCGGAGGCGTTACGCAGACATCTGCTCCGGTTACGGTGGACGTAGGTCCGGCGTATCCGACGATTTCGTTGTCGGCGCCGGCGCCGTCTTCGCTCGTGCGTGGAGTGACGCCGGTTACGGGCTCCGTTACGAGTGCGGCGAATCCGGCGACAGTGCAGTTGACGGTTGACGGTGCGGCGCTTGCCTCGAGCGTAAGTGGGGGTGCCGCTTCTGCTTCGTGGGATACCACGAAGGTTCCGGATGGTTTGCATGTCGTGTCGGGCTCGATCGTTGACGCGCGCGGCAAGTCGGCGTCGGCGTCGGCGACCGTCACGGTGGACAACACCCCGCCCTCGACGCTCATCGTCTCCCCCGCCGCCAACAGCTTCTTCACGGGGTCCTTGCCGGCGACGGCGCATGCGTCTGATGCGCATGGGATCGCGAGGGTACAGTTCGCGATCGACGGCGTGCCGGCGGGAGGCGTCCTGACCTCTCCCGACGGCGGCAGCGGCTTCAACTACTCCTCGACGCTGAGCCTCGCTTCGCTCACGTCGGGCGCGCACGAGCTCACTGCGATCGCAACCGATATGGCCGGCAACGCCAGCACGACCGCGGCCGTGTCGTTCTCGATTGGGGTCACCCCGCCGGCCGTTACGATCGCGGCGCCGCCGAATAGCACGTTCGCGCGCGGCACGGTGACGGTGAATGCAAACGTCACCGGCGGCGCCCTGCCCGATTCGGCGCAGCTCTACGTGGACGGTGTGGCGAGCGGTGCTCCGGTAACCTCGAGCCCCTACTCGTTCGCCTGGAATACGATCGGGGTCACCGACGGCTCGCACACGTTGATGGTGCGGGTCACGGACGCTCAGAGCCGGACGGCCTCATCGGCCGTCGTCAACCAGACGGTGGACAACACGGCTCCTTCGACGTTCGTGATCGCTCCTGCGGCGGGCTCGTTCTTCCAGGGCTCGTTGCCGGCGACGGCGCATGCCTCTGATGTGTTCGGCGTCAAGAGCGTGCAGTTCGCGATCGACGGGACGCTCGTCGGCGCGGCTATCACCGGCCCCGATGGCGGAAGTGGTTTCAACTACTCGGCCACCCTCAGTCTGACCGGGCTGGCCAACGGAGCGCATGCGTTGACTAGCGTCGTCACCGATAGCGCGGGTAACACTGCGACCTCGGCGCCTGTCTCGTTCTCGATCGGTTCGGGCCCGGCGACGGTCGTCGTGACCGTCCCTCCGGATTGGATGTTCGCGAGCAAGACGATCCCGGTGACTGCGACCGTGACGGGCGGCTCGCCGCCGTTTGCGGCGACGCTGCTGGTGGACGGTGTTGCGACGGCCGTCGTGCCGACTGTCGTCGGTAACGCCTACACGTTCGCGTGGAACACGACCACGGTGGCCGACGGAACCCACACGATTCAAGTCTCGGCCATGGATGCGGCCAATCTGACGTCGAGCTCAACGGTGTTGCACGAGACCGTCGACAACACGCTGCCGACCGCGGTGATGTACCAGCCGACTGCGGCAAACTCGCGCAACAACGGGCCGACGACCTTCCAGGTCCACGCCTCCGACACGTTCGGCGTCAAGTCCGTGCAGTTCACCGCGGACGGTATCCCCGTCGGGCCGCTTCTGACCGCGCCCGACGCCGGCCAGTCGTACCTGTACACGATCACGTTCGACACCTCGACGCTGACCGCCGGTTCGCACGGGATCTCGGCGGCTGTGACCGATCAGGCCGGCAACATCGCCAACGCGGCGCTGGTGACGATCACCACCGGGACGATCAACTACCTGCCTGTCCTGAACTACCACGAGATCAACCCGCCCGGCGGCTACTCGATCTACGACCAGACACCGGCCGAGGCCGACGCACAACTCGCCTACCTGAAGACGAACGGCTACCAGTCCGTCACGCTCCAGCAATACCAGCAGTGGCTCGGAGGCGCGAACATCGGCATCGCCAAGCCCGTGCTGATCACCGTCGACGATGCGATCAAGGACGAGCAGGCCTGGGATCCGATCCTGCAGAAGTACGGCTTCACCGCGGTGATGTTCGTCGTCACCGGCTTTGCCGACAACCTGACACCCGGTGACTCCGACCCCAACAACATGACCTGGGCCAACATCCAGGCCCTCGTCGCGACAGGCCGCTGGCAAGTCGACTTCCACGCAGGCCAATATGGCCACGGCGACTCCTACGCCGACACCCCGCCGGCGAGGATCAACCTGGGCGGCGGCGTCACCCTATCGTTCCCGACCACCTGCCCGTACTTCTACAGCTGCCTCGGCACGCGAACCACCACCACGGGCACCGGCCGGACGAGGACCAGCACTACGGCCACCGAGACGCCCGCACAGGCAGAGGCGAGAATCACCAGCGAAGTGACTGCCGGCATGACCGAGCTCAAGACCAAGGTGCCGACCGCGGCGATGATCGGCTGGGCCCTCCCGTTCAACGACGCCGGCCAGTGGACAAACCTCTACAACGACCCCTCCGGAACGATGCAAGCGTGGCTCCCGGGCTACATGGCCTCGAAGTTCCCAGTCATCTTCACCCAAACAGACCCCGTCACCTACGCGCTCGCGTCGGGGACGGTCGGCGCACTGAACGGGTTCAACCGGCGCTACCGCTTCGAGGTGCACACCGACACCACGATCGCGCAGTTCGGGGCAGCGCTCACGGATCCCGGCTTCGCCCGCTGACCCGGCCTTCAGTGGATCGGAGCGTCCAGTTCCGGCGGCAGGGCAATCCTCCTAGCGCCTGCTCCACCTGCGGCCGTCGGCCGCGCTCCAGCCTTGTGGTGAAGCGTCGGCACGTGAAGTTCCCAGGGCCGTCGAAGGCGACGGTGGTTTCCTCGATGCAGGAACGAAGCCACCGATGAAAGGAACCGAATGTCCCTCACGGTCGTAGTCATCATGAAAGCAGTCCTCGTCGTCGGGCTTGTCGCACTGTTGGCGACGGTCATGCGCATCCCGTTCCGTCTCGACAAGGCCCCTGCCCCGGTCGCGGCCGAGACGTGCGACGTGGTCGCAGACGAGCGCATCGCCGCCTGAGACACCCGCACCGCGCCGCGCCGCGCTATCGTGCGCCGGCATGAAGCCTCGAGCCGAGCGGATAGCGATGCGAAGCGCCGTCGTCGCGGCCGCTGCCGCGCTCCTCGCGGTCGCGCCCGCCGCCTCGGCCGGAGTGGGCGACTGGATCACGTGGAACACGGCCGCCCGCACGGCCGGCCTCACCCTCGTTGCCGGGTACAACGGCGCCAACAACGGCTTCAACTTCGACGGCTACGGCCGCGGGAGGCTGCTCGTGCAGGTCCCGCTCGGCTGGCGGGTCACGGTCACCTGCCGGAACGCCGGCTCGATGCGCCACTCGTGCGCGATCGTGCGCGGCCCGATGACCGCAGTGCCCGCGTTCCCCGGCGCATCGACTCCGGACCCGGTGCTCGGGCTCGAGCACGGAAAGTCCGCACGCTTCACGTTCACCGCGTCGCGGGCCGGCACCTACCGGATCGCATGCCTCGTGCCCGGGCATGAGGAGGCGCGGATGTGGGACGTGCTCGTCGTCGGCGGCGTCAAGCGGCCGACGATCCAGGTGCGGCCGGGCTTCTAGCCTCGACGCGCCGCACGTCGAGTGCGAGGAAGTTCGGCAGCAGCGGCGCGAGATAGCCCGCGCGCTCGTCGCCGTGGGCATCGAGCAGATACACCGCCGAACCGTGGACGATGTCGTTCGCGCGCGGCCGCACCACGATCCCGTACGAACGCCACACGGCGGCGAGTTGCCGTCGCGTCCCGGTGAGCCACCGCCAGTTCGAGCCCAGCCGCCACCGCCGCGCCGCGGTCCGGACACTCGCCGCGCTGTCGCCCGCGGGGTCGACGCTGACGACCAGCACGTCGGGCCGAGCGCCCGCAGGCAGCGACCGCTCGGTGTCGCCGAGCGCGCGCCCGACGATCGGACAGAGCGAGCGGCAGCGGGAGTCGAGGAATGCGATCAGGGTCGCACGGCCGCGCACCGAGGCGAGCGAGACGCTGCCTCCGAGCACATTGCGAAGCGTGAACTGCGGCGCCGGACGCTTGCCCGCGGCCCATGTCGCCTGGCCGTGCAGCTCGGGCAGCGCAGGCGAGGCGGGCCCGCCGGTACTCCGCGCGGTGAGCACGTGCGCGGTGACTCCTGCGGCGATGCCGGCGAGGGCCGCCAGCACGACGACGAGCGCTACCCGACGAAGCGTCAGCCGTCCTCCCCCCGCGCCCGCAGCGTCCGCACCGTGAGCAGGGCGCCCCACCACACGAGCACGACCAGGAAGACCGTGAGCGGGATCGCCCACGTGAGCACCGCGCCCGCCGTGAAGTTCGTCTCGGTGAACGTCATCTCAGCTTCACCTCCCTCCGGACCTCAATGCTCTCCCGCGAGCCGGCGGACCCAGCCCCGCCGCCGTGCTCCAGGATCGAGCCAGCCGTATGCACACACGAGCGCGACCACCGTCCAGGGGACCGAGCCCGGCACCCACATGATGCCCGCCGCAAGCTGCTGGTCGGCGAGCGCCGACAGGCCCCAGGGCCGGTGGGAAAGCTCGACGTAGTGCGAGTAGAGCGGCGACGGGGCGAGCGCGATCGTGACGGCGAGGCCCCAGCCGACGACCATCGCCCCGATTGCGTAGACCGCCCGCCAGGGCAGCGTCAGGCGTGGCTGGAACGGCCCCTCCCCGATCAGGTGCGCCCAGAACAGGAGCGCGGTGAGGAAGAACGTCGCGTGCTCGAGATCGTGCAGCGCCGGGTACTTGAGCGCGGCGTCGTAGAGCACCGGCACGTGCCAGAGCACGAAGACGCCGTTCATCAGCACGAACGCGACCGCCGGCACGACGAGCCAGGCGGCGCCCCAGCGCACGGGCGCGGCCCACTCGCCCCGCGCGACACCGCCGGCGACGGCCCGGCGCGTCTGAACCGAGAACGGCCGCCACATCCGGTGCCACGGGCGGCTGAGCACGATCAGCGGCGCGGCGACCTCGATCAGCAGGATGTGCTGGACCATGTGCATCGAGAAGAGCTCGCCCGAGAGCCGGTGGATCGGCGGCGAGACGGCGACGATCACCGTGAGGAGCCCGGCCGCGAACACGGGCGTCCGCCAGCGGCGCTCCGAGCGCTCGCGACCTCCCGCCGCCCCGCCGCGGCCGCCGAGCCAGTAGAGCACCGCCGCGACGACGACCAGGACGGCGGGCGGCCCGAAGAGCACCGGCTCAGACCAGGTAGAGGAAGGCGAAGGTGAAAGAGCCGAGGATCGCGAGGAATGCGACGTAGAAGAAGACCGCGTCGGCGTCGGTGCTCGTCGAGCCGGGCGCGAGACTGCCGTTGCGGAACGACGACGCGACGACCATCTCGAGCCACACCATCGCGAGGAGGACGACGACTGCGAGGAGACCCGTCCAGCCCACGAACACGCTCGCGAACCCGCCGTCGGTCGGACCGAAGCCGAGCTGCGTGTACTCGATCACCTGGAGCACGACCGCAGCCAGGCCGACCACGAGCGCGGCGACCGAGTACCAGCGAAACCGGCTCTCACTCCCCGCGGCGAGCTCCGATCGCGCCCATGCGAGCAGCCCGGCGGAGACGAGGAGCGTCAGCATGATCGCGAGCCCCCAGCCGAGCGGCCCCTTCAGGTCGCCCGGCCGCCACAGCCCGCCCGTGTTGAGCGTGGCGAGGTAGAGGTAGCCGAACACGAAGGGCAGGAAGAGGAAGATCGTCGACGACACGGCCAGCCGCGCCCCCACCCAGATGTTCCGCTCCTGCACTGCGGGAGGCTCGGGCTCGATCGCGAGATGCGGTTGCGCCATTTCGCTCATCAGCTACCTGCCGCCGGCGCTCCGACCGGGCCTGCGATCCGCGGCGTCGGCTCGACGCCGTACGGGTACGGATCGGAGTCGATCACCGGGATGCGCTCGAAGTCGTAGACCGGCACCGGCGTCGGCACCTGGAACTCGAGCGACTTCGACTGCCACGGGTTCGCCGCCGCGGGCGCCCGCTTGAACACGAGCGACCAGACGAGGTTGTAGATGAAGACCAGCATCCCGGCCCCGAGCACGAACGCCGAGACCGAGGCCCAGTCGTTGAGGAACTGGAGGTTGCTCGGATAGGTCACGACCCGGCGCGGCTGGCCGAGGAACCCGACCGCGAACAGCGGCGCGAAGGTCGAGTTGAAGGCGATGAACACGATCCAGAAGTGGATCTTGCCGAGCTTCTGGTTGAGCTCGATCCCCGTCATCTTCGGCAGCCAGTAGTAGATCGCCGCGAAGAGCGTGAAGATCAGCCCGCCCACGATCGTGTAGTGGAAGTGGGCGAGCGAGAAGAAGCTCCCGTGGGTCGTGACGTCGCTCGGCACGTCGGAGAGGAAGACGCCCGAGAGCCCGCCGATCAGGAAGTTGAAGATCCACCCGAGGCAGAACAGCATCGGCACGTCGTAGCGGAGCTTGCCCCGCCACAACGTCCCCATCGCGCACAGGAAGATGAATCCGGTCGGGATCGAGATCAGCTCGGTCGAGAGCATGTAGAACGGCCGCAGGTCGGCGTTCATCCCGCTCACGAAGAGATGGTGCTGCCAGACGAAGAAGCTCAGCAGCGAGACGCCGAGCATCCCCGCGACACCGAGGCGGTAGCCCCAGAGCGGCTTGCGCGAGAACACGGGCAGGAGCTCGAGCACGATCCCGAAGCCGGGGATCGCGAGGATGTACACCTCCGGGTGGCCGAAGAACCAGAACAGGTTCTCGTAGAGGAACTGGCTGCCCCCCTGGGTCGAGAGGTAGAAGCCGGTCTGGGCCGTCCGGTCGAGCGCGACCATCGTCAGGGTCGTGATCAGCACCGGTGCAGCGAGGACGTTGAGCCCCGCGGTCGCGATGATGCTCCAGACGAAGATCGGCAGCCTGCCCCACGTGAGCCCGGGCGCCCGCATCGTGAACACGGTCGCCAGCAGGTTGAAGGCGAGCAGCGTCATCGAGACGCCGACGATGGCGAAGAACGCGATGTAGGCGTCCATGCCCATGTTCGCCTGGTCGTTCAGCGGCGCGTATCCCGTCCAGCCGGTCGGGAAGCCGCCGTAGAAGACGGTCGAGCTGAGGATCACCCCGCCCGCCATCAGGAGCCAGAACGTGAGCGCCTCGATGCGCGGGAAGGCCAGGCGCCGGGCACCGATCATCAGCGGCAGGAAGTAGCTTCCGAACGGGCCCAGGATCCCGCTCGTCATCATCCCCATCATCATCGTGCCGTGCAGGCCGACGAGGGTGATGTACTGCCCCGAGCCGAAGACGTTCGGCTGGGGCCGCAGGAGCTCGAAGCGGATCAGCATCGCGTTGACGGCGCCGAAGAAGATGAAGAAGCCGATCCCGATCAGGTACTGGAGACCGACCACCTTGTGGTCGGTCGAGTAGCCGATGTAGCGCGTCCAGCCCCGCGGGTCTTCTGTGTTGTCGTGGTGGACGCTGGCCCGGTGCCCGGCGATCCTCGAGAACGGGTAGTTGAAGAAGCCGAGCCCGGCCAGGAAGCCGACGACGCCGAGCAGGTAGGCGAGGAAGAGCGCGATGTCGTTTTGGCCGGTGTCGCCGAAGTAGGCGACGCTCTTCGCGTTGATCTGGTGGCCCAGCCACCATCCGAGGTAGTAGCCCGCCGCCGCGAGCACGACCGCGAGGAGCAGGTTGAAACCGAGCAGTCGCCTGAGCCTCATCCGGCCCTCCTCTGCGGATCCGGGGAGTAGGTCGTGCTGTAGGGCGGCATGTACCGGGCGATGGGCTGGAAGAGCTGCTGCTGCTCCTTGATCCAGGCGTCGAAGTCGGCGCTACTGACGACCTTGCCCGTGTCGAACATGTAGCCGTGGTAGAGGCCGCACAGCTCGGCGCAGTGGATGTCGAAGCTGCGCGGCGAGCGCGTGTTCACGAACACGACGTTGTCGTTGCCGAGCGTCGCATCGGCCTTGACTCCGAGGCCGTAGGCCCAGAACGAGTGCACCGCGTCGAGCGAGGTGACGTGAAGCTCGATCTGCTTGTCGGCCGGCAGCACGAGGTGCATCGTCTCGACCCCGCCGTAGGTCGGATAGCGGTAGGTGAACTGCCACTGCTGAGCGATCACCTGCACCGGGAAGCTCGTGCCGTGCGGCACGGCGATCGGGTCGGGCCCCTGCCCGCCGCCCGAGCCGTTCTGGAGCAGGGCGTACGTGCCGTAGCCGGCCATGAAGATCACGAGCGCCGAGGTGACCACGATCCAGAGCGTCTGCGCTCGCGGGTCGCCGCGGATCGCCGCGCCGTCCGAGTCGTCGGTGCCGCGCCGCCGGAAGACGATCAGCGAATAGGCCATGAAGACGAGGATGAAGCAGACGAACGGCGTCACGAGCGCGGTCAGGACCGTGTTGTCGGTGACCTGGCCTGCGGCCTGCTTGCTCCCGTTTCCGGGCGGCAGCGCGGGGCCGAGCACCCAGATCACGAGCGGCAGCGCGATCAGGGTCGCGACGATCGTGAGGATCGCTACCCGCCGGATGTGATTCGGCCCGCTCACCTCAGACGACATCGAGGAACCCATCCATGTATCCGATCGTCTGCATCGGCCCGCCGAAGCCGTAGATGAACCCGGCCGCGCACGGCACGAAGCACTGCCAGCGGTAGTGGCCGGGCGCGCCGGTGCGGAACGAGAACGTGATCGTCCGGTGCGCCTTGTCGAGCCCGCACGGCGCCTGGTCGCACTGGTTCTTCGCGTTGTCGGCGACGCCGGGAAGGGGCACGACGAGGTGGTAGGCGGCGACGGCGAAGGTGTGGGAGGCGTCGTCGGGGTTGATCGCCTCCACCGTCTTCCCGTCGACCTGCTCCACGTTCCCGACGACACCCTGCGGCCGCGCCAGGAACGGGTTTCGCAGGCCGCTGTTGCCGTCGAACTGGTACACGGTCACGTGGACGAGCGTGTTCGCGGGGACCTTGTAGATCGTCGTGTGCTGCCACACGCCCTTCTCGTCCTTGACGAGGTACGAGACCCAGGTCGGCTCGGTGAAGCCGTTGCCGAGCCCGGCGACCGTCTGCAGCGTCAGGTTCGCGCTCGGCAGCGAGACCGTCGAGGGCGAGACCATGAGATACCCGACGACGTACCAGGCGATGAGCGCCGCAAAAGCAGCGATTACGACCGCAATAACAGCTAACCGGCGCAGCATCGAGGTGCGATCTTCTTCCTGCGCGCGCCGTGTGTCAAGAAGAGCTGGGCCGAGGTCTTCCGGCGGGCGCGTCCCATCGGCCTCTCAGACGTCTAAGCCAATCTGCTCGCGGTGTTCCGCGTGAGCGTCGCTCGACGAGGTCGGAAGGAAGGGATGAGATGATGAGATCGCCCGCAACTGACACGCCGCCGAGGAGTCACGCGCCCGGCGGTTGACAAGAGGGCGGCCGTCCCCGTCCGCGCGAGGGCCCGCCGACGTGCTCCGTCTCGGCGGCGGAGGGTGCTTCGACGGCCGCGTGGACGTCGTCTCTGCCGCGAGCCTGGCCAACGCGCTGATCCACGCCGGCGCCGTCCGTGCGATCGAGCTGGACATCAACGCCGAGTGGCCGAGCTTCATCACATACTTCCGCCACGGCGGTCGAGGCGCATCCAAGCTCGTCCCGGACGCCCGACAGCCGGCCTCTCGGTATCTCGGGCCGGACGATCGCCACTTCTTCGCCGTCCTCCGGCGTGTCCGGGCAAGGACCAGACGGTCCCCTTCCGGTGAGTGCAGTGGCCGCACCGGTTTCGTTGCAGGACACGCGCCTGCGATGCCCCGGCGCGCACTGTCGATCGTGGCCTCGGCGCTTCGGCCGCGGCAGACCTCGAGCGTCCGGAGCAGCGCGAACCGCCTCGCGCCGAGCTGCGCCTCCGACTCGCGCTCCAGCTTCGCGACCATTGCGTGGATAATCCGCACTACGTAATCGACCGAGAAACGTCAAGCGGCTCGGTCGACACAGAACTCAGCGTGTTGTCACAGCCGACCCGAACCCACGGCGAGCTGGCCGGCTACGGAGCGGTGCCCCCAGGGGTCATGCGGAATCTGGAGGTTAGACCCCACCCCAATGCCATCTAGGTTTGCGCGGAGCGCTACCACATGGACTGGGGACAACCGTGCGGCGACCAGCCAGCGCCACGGCAGACGAGCGACTACCGAGGCCGACCTGCAAGCCGGTGGTGACACACTGTGATTACCCCTAGGAGCGCGACGACGACTGCAGCTGCAACTGATCTGCTGATCGGGAGAAGAAGGTACAGAGCGAAGGACACGAGGACGCTGAACAGCGCGAGCTGCCAGACCGCGATCGCAAAGGCGAGCGCCCGCTTCTCCTGGCCAGCATCCATTTGAGGCTCTGCTGCGAGCGGCCTCGTCTGCTCTCCTCCGTCCCCGCGGCCGGATTCTTCAACGGTTGCTGTACGGAGAGGGCCTCCATAACGGCGTTGAGCCCGGGCTCTGGCCACCGCCACCAGGTCGCGCTGGGCGTCTTCGGCGGCTCCGCCCCCGTCGTTCAGCGTGAGAACCCGCACGAGTTGCTCTTCGAGGGCATGGGCTCGTTTAGCGTGCTCTGTCCGCTCGTCGAGTGCCCGGCTGAGCTCTGCCGCGATGGCCTCGAGCTCGGCCTCGTGTTGTTTCATGCCAAGTTCGAGATCACGCAGGCTTTCACGGCCGATACCTGGGTCGTCGCCGGTTGCGATGTGTGCGAGCGCGAATCGTTGGTCGAGTTCCTTTCCCGGACCTACTTGCTCTTCCAGTGCCTGGCTCGGCTCAACTTGACCTCGCTCATTCGAAAGGGAAACCTCGTTCCTTGCGCGGAAGTCGTCCGCGTGCCGCACCAGCTCTCGGTTGACATCACGTGCCCGCTCGCTCTCAGCGGCTTCGTCCTGGCCGCGTACCTGCTCGAGCTCCAGCTTCAAGGCCTCAAGAACCTCGTCGCGCTGGACAAGCTCCAGCCGCGCACGCCCATTCTCGGCCTTCACGGTCGCGAGCTCGGCCTCGCGCTGTTGGAGAACGAGTTGGAGTTCACCACGTGCCCGCTCGCTCTCAGCGGCTTCGTCCTGGCCGCGTACCTGCTCGAGCTCCAGCTTCAAGGCCTCAAGAACCTCGTCGCGCTGGACAAGCTCCAGCCGCGCACGCCCATTCTCGGCCTTCACGGTCGCGAGCTCGGCCTCGCGCTGTTGGAGAACGAGTTGGAGTTCACCACGTGCCCGCTCGCTCTCAGCGGCTTCGTCCTGGCCGCGTACCTGCTCGAGCTCCAGCTTCAAGGCCTCAAGAACCTCGTCGCGCTGGACAAGCTCCAGCCGCGCACGCCCATTCTCGGCCTTCACGGTCGCGAGCTCGGCCTCGCGCTGTTGGAGAACGAGTTGGAGTTCACCACGTGCCCGCTCGCTCTCAGCGGCTTCGTCCTGGCCGCGTACCTGCTCGAGCTCCAGCTTCAAGGCCTCAAGAACCTCGTCGCGCTGGACAAGCTCCAGCCGCGCACGCCCATTCTCGGCCTTCACGGTCGCGAGCTCGGCCTCGCGCTGTTGGAGAACGAGTTGGAGTTCACCACGTGCCCGCTCGCTCTCAGCGGCTTCGTCCTGGCCGCGTACCTGCTCGAGCTCCAGCTTCAAGGCCTCAAGAACCTCGTCGCGCTGGACAAGCTCCAGCCGCGCACGCCCATTCTCGGCCTTCACGGTCGCGAGCTCGGCCTCGCGCTGTTGGAGAACGAGTTGGAGTTCACCACGTGCCCGCTCGCTCTCAGCGGCTTCGTCCTGGCCGCGTACCTGCTCGAGCTCCAGCTTCAAGGCCTCAAGAACCTCGTCGCGCTGGACAAGCTCCAGCCGCGCACGCCCATTCTCGGCCTTCACGGTCGCGAGCTCGGCCTCGCGCTGTTGGAGAACGAGTTGGAGTGCCTCGAGATCGGTGCGTGCCGTCGCGAGCTCCGTCCCATGTTGGTCTCGAGCGGCGAGCTCGATCCGAACGCGCTCGAGCTCCTGTGTACGCTCGTCGAGTGCCGCGTTAAGGGCCGTGATCGTCCCGTCCGGCGGTCGGGGTTCGCCCGCTACCCGTAGAGGACCCACATCCGCATCGCCGGACGCCGGGGAGGCATTGGACCTCAGGGCCTCCGGCGGAATCCCAACGCCTTGAGCCGGCCCGAGCGCAAGACCATACTCCGTTCGGAGAGGCCCACCATGCTGCTCAGCGAGAGCGTTTCCGACCGTCGGGCCTACCGTAAAGCCAAGCCGGACCAGGATCTCCCCGAGTGGCGCGCGACTCGCCTCTTGCTCGGCTAGGGCAAGCTGAAGCTGCGCGTCGGTGAGGACGCCTTGTTCTACCAGCAACTCTCCGAGCTGGCGCCGGTGAGCCGGATCCGCAGACATACACCAACGTATGTCGGTCGCTGAACGTCCGAGCTACAGCCCCAGCTTAGGGTAAAGGGCGAATCCGGCGGTACCAAGCACGCCGAGTCAACCCGCGGAAGCCTGACGGCGCGACCGTATACGCCGGCACCACGAGCACACACCGTCCGAGAGAGGCTGCGACCGTTCGCGTAAACGCCGCGCTTGGGCTCAGCGGCCGACTGAGCGCCAGATCGTGTCGATGTCCGACAGCTCCGCGATCGCTGGCTGGATCGGGGCGGCGATTTGGGTCTGAACGTCGGCGACAACGTCGGGGTCGGAGGGGTCCGCGAACGCAACCCTCAGCTCGTGACCAAAGAACCGCACTGGAACTGCCGCGCAGCGACGCCCTATCTCCGGCGGCAAGAGAGCGAGCGCCGAGCGATCAACGCCAATCAAGGCAAGATTGACGTACGGGATCGACCACTGTTCAGCCAGTACCCGTGCGAGCTCGGACTCGTACACCCAGCCCTCACGGATCAAGATTCGACCGACAACATCGCCACTTCGGCGGCTTTCAACCAGAGCCATCGAGAGCTGATCATCGGTGATCAACCCTTTCTTGACGAGCAACTCGCCTAGGCGCATAGGCGGCCGCGCAGCCGGGTCGGGCGGTGGCATGACGAGCGAGAATGACCCGCCCGCCTCGGCAGCTGTCTGGCCGCCACCGTGTTCCACGACTCGAGCGTCGAGACGATTGGCGTGCGCCCAAGTCCGGTAGTACATCTCGGGGCTTTCGTCCTCGTCGAGGAGTCCCTCGGGAAACGCTAGGTCGACCAGGAGACCGTCTTCGCTGACGACAGAGCCACCCAGACGCAGAAAGTAGTCCCGGAGCGCCGGATAGTGTCCAGGATCGGTTAGCTCTACCCGCATCGCAACACCGCCGCAGGCCGAAACTGCGTGCTGTCGAGGAGACACTCGCGAACCCCCTGGATTACAACTGCGAGCGGCTCTGACGGCGAGAGGCCGCTCGCCTCGTGCGAGAAATGACTCCGCAGACTCATGGTAGGTGGAGACTCCTTCTAGTAGACCGCAGTTAACGGATTATCGGCCTTAGATTTCTGCGGACGTGAGCCCCGATCGGGGGATACCCACACCCCAAGCGCGGCCGGGGACGAGATGGGCCTTCGGTCCCTACCCTTGCCGGTTACCAACGAACCGAACCAGACCAACCACTGCCCGAGGCCGAGACCGTATGAAGACGTTCCAGCGCGATCCCATTTTCCAAGTGGCTTTGGTGAGAGCGTGCCAAGAAGGACACGCTCGGTTGACCGCCTCCGAGCCTCTCAGTCGCCAGCTTGCGCGGTCGCAAGAGGCCGAGGTTAGTCCGTCGGTATCTGAAGCAGGTGGACCCAACGGAAGCGCTGTTCATCGCGTTCGGGAAGGTCGTCGCAAAAAGAACTGTGGGACGACGGCGGCTCAACACCGAGGGTTGCGCGACGCGCGAGCAAACACACGTTCCGGGTCGCTCAAGCTCGTCGACCACGATGCCGAAGACGCGTACGTGGTGCCAACGGAACAATCACGTCGTCTGTTGGGCCAGATTCTCATCGAGATGAATCTGATCTCGAGCGACAACTCGCGCAGGCACTTGAGGCGCAACAGGAAACCGGGCAGTTTCTGGGCGAGATCCTGATCGCCCATGGTTGGCTCACGCGAGCCGCACTGGGCGATGCGCTTCGTTTGCAGCGCGATCTGTTGTCCGAGCCCGATCCAGGCCTGGGCGGCGGGATCCAGATCCCGCGGGCCGTCCAGACCGATCAAACCAGCAGTCGGCGCACTGGGACTTGGCTCGCTCAAGGCCCACCGGTTAGCTACGACCGACAACGAGGTCGCCAACCGGTGAGCATGGTTGCGCTCTCGCTCGTATCGAGACGTGCGGATCAACAGTCACCGCGGGCAGCCGGTTCACAGCAGCAAAGTCGCAGGAGCCGCTGAGGATCCATCGGCTGGCTTCCGAGCGCTGCTCCACGTCTCGCATACCCGGAAGGAAGTACGCGCCTAGCGTTACCGCCGCACCAATGACGGCTGCACAAATGAGCCTAGTTCGCGCCCCGAGCGCAAACCGCAACCGGTACGGTCAACGCGAAGGACGCAGGCAGAAGGGCAATCGAGAGATGAGACCAGTCGAGGCCCGACACGCGACCCAACATCGACCCGGGACGTGGCGTTGTTTGATCGTTGCCCAGACGATGGTGTCGGTGGCCTTAGCTCAGTGATGACCAGACGGGCCAGCGTGCGTTGCCCGGCGGCGTTCGCTGAGTTGCGGGGGTCAACGTGAGATACATCACCGTGACGTCACGCCGCGGATGTCCATGTTGGCCGATATAGATCGCGGCACCAATGCGCCGCCGCCTCCGGCGGCGAGGACGAACCCAGTGTCTTCGCGTGAGGTCAAGGGCTGGGAGTACGTCCACATCGCCGTCGACGATTACAGCCGGCTCGCCTACGCGGAGGTGCTCGACGACGAGAAAGCCGCGACCGCTGCGGGCTTCCTGCGCCGCGCTGTCGCCTTCTACCGCCGCCACGGCATCACCGTCGAAGGCGTCCTCACCGACAACGGCAGCTGCTACCGCGGCACCCTGCACGCCCTCGCCTGCCACCGGCTCGGGATCCGCCACCTCCGCACACGCCCCTACCGGCCACAGACAAACGGCAAAGCAGAACGCTTCATCCGCACCATGCTCAACGGCTGGGCCTACAGAGCGATCTACGGATCAAGCACCGAACGAACCCAAGCCCTTGACGGCTGGCTCTGGCACTACAACCTACAACCATTGCAAACGACACTCAGCCCCCGGCCACCAACCCCCGGTCACCAGAACCAACCTGCTCGGGCCCTGCACCTAGGCGTCGGTCATTGAAGGCCTATCTGAGTCAGACGGTAACCGCGAACGAGTCGATGTTGGCATAGCTCTGGCCGTTGGCGGCATGACCGTCAGCCTTGCCCGCTCAGCTTTTCCGGTGGTAGGAGATCACCGGGCTAAAGCCGGCGAGATATCCGATTCCAGCCTGGTTGATGCTCATCGCGACGCGAAGTTTCGAGAGCCCTCGGGGAAGGTTCGGGTGGAAGACCGCCAGGGCACTCGGGTTGAGGTGCAGGCGCGCGATCGTCAGCCAGCGCCCGGCGGAGTGGCGCTGAAGCTGGACTTTGCGTCCTGCGAATGAGCGCGCGCCGGCGACGTGGGTCGCGAACCGCTGCAGCGATAGTGCACGCAGGGAGACTGCCGGCCTGACGCCGATCGACTTCGTCGGGCTGACAAGTCCGTCGCAGCGCGCTTCGTAGGTGGTTCCGATCTGCGGCATGACTGCGATGCTCCAGGTGCCCTCAGGCTGAGTGAGGACGGTTCCGGACCAAACGAACGAGTTGTTGCCGGATCTCCGCGCAAGGATTGTGACCGTCCGGTCGGCCCGTCTCGTCGAGACAGTCCCGGACAGGGTGATCTGTTGCCCGAACTCGACGATCGACCGCGCAGCCGAGATCGTCACAACTCGCCGAGGCCCCAAGGTCGCAAGGAGACCGTCCAACCCGCGGGCGGTGCCCGCACTGCCCACGGCGACAAAGCGATAGTGATAGGTCGTCCCTGGCTTGAGGTTGCTCAGCCTTGCGGAAACGCCCAGGTTGGCGATCCCAGACCCGGCGCTCGCCGACCGCGTGCGCGAGCCAAAGCTCGTAGTCCTGCCGTACTCGACATACCAGCTCGCGGATACGCCGTTTGGACTGACAACCCCAGCGACCGTCGCTGACGTCGGCCCGATCGCCGTGACCGGTCCCGTAATCACCGTCGGCGGCAACGCCCAGGAGTGGCCGACAGCAGCGGTCACGTCGACGGCCGAACCACCAGCCAGCGCAACAACTACCGTGATGAGCAACAGCCGAACCGTCGGCCAACACACCCGAACCATGACTGACAACATGGCGACACCGTAACGTCAGATAAAGGCGAGAGCGTGAATGGGCTCTGACTCAGGGCAAGTTGTCTAGCCACGTACACCCAATACGAAGCCCGGATCGAACTCTCTACCCATCGAAACACACGATGTCTGACGTCGCATGTGTCCTCACGGCAAGAGGCGCTCCTGGAGGTTGGTGTCTCCCGTCAGAACCCTGCCCGGAAGCTTCGTCCCACTGGGCGTCACCCAGGTTAGGACGAACGCGAACCCGACGACATCGACGAAGTCGCGTAGCTGCTGTTCCACAAATGACCTCCCGATTGCGCCGTACGTTGGGACGCTGGCTAGCCTCGCTCGGTCTGTGAGATCGCGTTCAGCCGGACTTGCGGAGCCCAACCCTCCGGCTTGCCAGCGTCTCCGACCCGAGCACACCGTACGCGACCAGCGCGGAGGCAGACCGGAAGGCCTACAGCGTTCCCTGGATTGCTACGCGCTCTTGCGCGCGACGGAGGAAGAAGAGGCGGCGGCCGACACGGTGTTCACCGGCGATGAGTCTTAGACCACCCTCAGCCGCCGCGCACGCTCCTCAAGGTCCCCGACGACCGGCCCGAAGCCTCGGCGGGTTCGATCACGGCGCGTCAGTCGCAGAAGACAAGACAATTGCGCGAGCCACGACCACCCTCCTCTAATTCTCGGCCGAAGAGAAGATGAGCGATCCCTCCGCAGCCCCTACCGCCTCTCGGGTCGCGGCTGAGCTTCGAGACGCTTCCGAGGCGAGAACTACCATCGCCGACTCGCCTAGGGTTGGAGCCCGAGACGAAGGGAGAGGCGGGGCTCGCGCCTGTTCAGGGTCGTCCCGGTGAACCCGCTAAGACGCAGCCGGCCCGCTGCCGATAAACCCGGTATCACGACTGACACGATGATCCCTGCGGGACTCAGTGGCAACCAACTCACGGCCTATCTCGAGGGCTACGCCGCTGCCGCGGCATGCTCCGATCCGGGCGCCACCCCCCTACACGCCTGCTCGCTCCGTTCCGATCTCTGTGTCTCGTTCCTCCGGGGCTTCGACGACGGCGCGGCCAAACTCGCCAAGGACGCAAAGGTCACCTCGCTGGCCGTTCACTCCGCCGTCCCCTCGTCGAGACCGACATGCCGGTAGGGTTCCTCCCCGCGGACGACCCTCCCGAGAGGTGTAGGCGAGACGGCGAAGGTTGCCGCCTCGATGGAGCCCCGTCTCCCTGCGGACCCTCACGGCGAAAGCAAGCCCAACCTCTGTCCCCGGAGGACTGATGGAAGTCACCCGCGGCTCGTCGCTCGCCACTTGGCTCTAGCGCGCGCGTAAAGCCTCGCTCCTGTCCCTGTAGAAACTGGCGCGACTCCCAGTGGTTGATCACGCAGGCGGACAATTAGGAAGCTGTACGTCGAGATGAGCACGGTCACGCCCGAGGCAAGCCGCTCGCTCGCCGACCGCGGCGTACGCATCGGGAGCGCGCGCCGCGAGCTCCGGGGCGCGAACGAGCTCGACACCGGGACGATGGGCTATCGAGCGAGCTTTGCCACAACCCGGCGATCGTGCACGACGTCAGAGTCAGGCACACTCAGGCTGCCTTGAAGATGAAAGGTGTGGGAGTCGTCGTGGTCACCGTCGCGTTGCTCGGTTCCGGCGCCGCGGCCGGCACACCACCGTCGAGGGGCACTCTCGTCGTCACCGCACAGGGAGCGATTCGCGGAGCAGTGCGCGGAACGACGCGGTCCTTCCTCGGGATCCCCTACGCGGCCCCGCCGGTCGGCGGCCTGCGCTGGCAGCCGCCGCGGCCGCATCCGGCCTGGACCGGGATCAGGAACGCCACGGCGTTCGGCAGCTCCTGCCCGCAGTCCGCGTCGCCGTTCGGACAGCAGAGCACGGACGAGGACTGCCTGTTCCTCAACGTGTTCGCGCCCGTCGGCGGTAACGGCGATCCCGTGATGGTCTGGATCCACGGCGGCGGGCTCGTCTCCGGCGAGGCGAGCGACTACGTCCCCGCCCAGCTCGTCGCCCGCAACGTGGTCGTGGTGACCGTCAATTACCGGCTCGGGGTGCTCGGATTCCTCGCTCATCCATCCCTGACGGCCGAGTCTCCGCAGCACGCGTCCGGCGACTACGGGCTGCTGGACCAGCAGCAGGCGCTCCGCTGGGTCCGGCAGAACATCAGCCGCTTCGGCGGCGACCCGCGTAACGTCACGATCTTCGGAGAGTCGGCCGGTGGGCTCAGTGTCCACGCGCAGCTGGCATCCCCGACGGCCCACGGGCTCTTCGGGAGGGCGATCGTCGAGAGCGGCGGGTACGCCGGCAGCCAGCCGTCACTCGCGGCGGCCGAGGCATCCGGCAGGGCGTTCGCGACCAGGGTCGGCTGCCGTGCACAGACCGCCGCTTGCCTGCGGCACGTCTCCGTGGCGTCACTGCTCGCGAGCCAGCCCTATCTCGACGTCACGCCCGTGGTCGACGGCAGCGTCCTGACGCGATCGATCACGGCGGCGTTCACGAGCGGCCGGTTCAACCGCGTGCCCGTGATCGAGGGCTCGAATCACGACGAGCTGCGGTTCTTTCTCGCCGTGAACCGCGCCGCCGGCGCCGTCCCCCTGACCCCGGCCGGCTACCGGGCGGCGATCGCCGCGACGCTCGAGTACACACCGGCCGACGCGAACACGGTGGCCGACCGCTATCCGCTCGCCGCGTATCCCTCCCCCACGCTCGCGCTCGGCGCGGTCGGGACCGACGCGCTCTTCGCGTGCAGAGCCCGCGCCGCCGCGCGGGCCCTCTCGCGCTTCGTCCCCACCTACCAGTACGAGTTCAACGACCGGGGTGCCCCGTTCTTCTCCCAGGTTCCCCGCCCGAGCTTCCCGACCGGCGCGTTCCACGCGGCGGAGCTGCAGTACCTCTTCACGCTGAGGGGTCACCGGTCGCTGCTCTCCGGCGACCACGAGAAGCTGTCACAGGCGATGCTCGATCTGTGGACGGCATTCGCGAGATCGGGCATTCCCGGCGCCGGTTGGCCACGCTACGCCCGCGCTACGGGGGTGGCGGAATCGCTCGCGCCGCCGCAGCCGACGGTCGAGACCGGCTTCGCGAAAAACCATCAGTGCGCCTTCTGGAGCGAGATGCCGGCGCCGGGGTCGTAGCCGGCTCTAATCGTCCGCTCATCGTCGCCTGCTGCACTTCCCGAAGTGACGGCAGAGCGTCAGCAGCGGCGCAGAGCCCGCGCGCGCCAGGTCCGACGGCGCAGAACGGCGGCCGGAGCAGCACTGGCGCTCGTCGCCGTGCTTGCTGTCGGCGGCGTCGCCTCCGTCTGGCCGTCCCCGGGGCGTGGCACCTTGACCCCGCACGTCTTCGCCCGGCGGGCCTATGCGAGCGCCGCCGTCCGCCGGGTCGTGCCGTTCACCGCTCCCCGCGTCGCCCCGCTCGTGCAGCCGGCCCAGAGGGGAGAGGGAGTCTGGCGGCCCGCCACCTACAGCGTCACCGGCTCACCCGCCGTCCTCGTCACCACGTTCAGGACCGAAGCCGGCGCCACGGTCTATGCGGCGCTGATGGACCACACCCGCACCCAGCTCGCGCTGTACCCCGGCCTGAACGAGCCGCCGGTCGCCACCCCGCGCGGATCGGCCGAGGTGCCGCACGACCAGCGGTGGCGGGTGCTGGCGACGTTCAACGGCGGCTTCAAGCAGAACGCCGGCGCCGGCGGCTTCGTCGTCAACGGACGGGTCGACGCGCCTCTGCAGACCGGCATGGGCACCGTCGTCGAATATCGGAACGGCAGGGTGGACGTCGTCAGCTGGCATTCGCAGGCGCCCGTGCGGACGCTTGTCTTCGCCCGGCAGAACCTGCCGCTGCTGGTGAACGATGGCCGCGCCAACCCGAACGCCGGCGAGCTCTGGCGGTGGGGCGTGACGGTCGGCCACTACGCCCAGGTGTGGCGCACGGCGGTCGGCATCGACCGGCACGGCGACATCGTCTACGCCGCCGCCGACGGGCAGACGGCCGCGTCGCTCGCGGCCGTGATGGTCCGGCTCGGAGCGGTCCGCGCCGTTCAGCTCGACATCAACCCGGAGTGGCCGTCGTTCATCGCCTACGGACACAGAGGCGGGCGGGACCCGTACAAGCTCGTCCCCAACTACCGGCAGAGCGCAGACCGGTACCTCTCCCCCGACAACCGGGACTTCTTCGCCGTCTACACGCGCTCCGGCGGCGGGTCGTTCGTGCCGTTCGGCTAGACCGGTGGCGCCTTCGCGCAACGACGCACTCGACGGACTGCGCCTCCTCGCCGTCGCGGCAGTGATGGCGTTCCACTTCGGCCTTCCGCATGCGGCCGCCGGCTTCCTGGGCGTCGACGTCTTCTTCGTGCTGAGCGGCTACCTGATCACGTCGATCCTGCTTGCCCAGCTCGAGCGCGGCCGCATCCGGGTCTTCGAGTTCTGGACGCAGGCGGATGCGCCGCCTGATCCCCGCCCTCCTCGTCGTGCTCGGGGTCGTGGTGGGCTGGAGCGCGCTCGTCGCCCCGTCGGTGTCGCGCGACGGCCTGCGGGGCGACATCACGGCGACGCTCTTCTACGTCGCGAACTGGCACTTCATCTCGACGAGCTCGTACTTCGCGAGCGACGGCGTCCCGAGCCCGCTGCAGCACATGTGGTCGCTGGCCGTCGAGGAGCAGTTCTACCTCGTGTGGCCGCTGCTGCTCCTGGTCACCGGGCTCGTGGTCAGGCAGCCGCGGAGGCGGGTGATCGCGGTGGGGGCGATCGCCGGAGCCGGGCTCGTCGCCTCGGCCATCCGGCTCAGCATGCTGTGGTCGAGCCAGGGCCAGGACCGCGCGTACCTCGGCACCGACAGCCGGATCTTCGAGCCGCTGGCAGGCGCGCTGCTCGCGGTGCTGATGACCTCCGCGTCGGTGCGCCGCGTTGTCTTGCGCTCGCACTGGCTCCTGCTGGGTCTCGGCGGCGTCGGCCTCTGGTGGGCCCTGACGAGGCTCGGCGGCCCGGGCGGCGCGACCCGCGCCTACGCGAACGGCGGCGCAGTCGTGGTCGCCGTGAGCACGGCGGCCGTGATCGCAGCGATCGCGACGAGGGACAGCAACGCGACGCGCGTGCTCGCGCTGCCCGCGGTTGCCTACCTGGGCCGCCTGTCCTACGCGATGTACCTCTGGCACTGGCCGCTGCAGGTCTGGACCTCCCCGAACGGATGGTGGGACCTGAGCCGCCTCGGCACGCCCGTGCGCGCGTCCGTCCTCACGCTCCTCACCGTCGCGCTGGCGGCCCTCTCGTACCACCTGATCGAGAGCGCCGATCCGGTACGGCACCGTCGCGCGGTTCCTGGCGCCCAGGCGCGCGTTCGTCGTCGTCCCGCTCGTGCTCGGCGCGATGTTCCTCGTCAACAGCAGCGTGGTACTCCCGCGCGCAGGAGCCGCGACTCGGGACAGGGGTCACGAAGACGATCGTGCTGGTCGGCGACTCGGTCCCCCAGCGGCTCGCGCCCGACCTCGCGAGGGCCGCCGCGCGTCACGGCTACGTGGTGATCTCGGCGACCCGGGGAAGCTGTCCCGCGACCGGCGTCGCGGTCGTCGGGCCGACGGGCAAGCCGTGGGGAGCCGGCACGGTGTGCGCGACCGACGTGCCGACCCGACAGGACGCCGCGGTCGCGAAGTACCGGCCGGCGCTCGTGATCTGGTGGAGCCGCTACGAGCTCGCCGACCGCGTGGACGCGCACGGGCGCCCCGTCCCGTTCGGCACGCCGTCGTACTGGGCGCTGCAGAAGCAGGCCTTCGCCACCCGCACGGCCGCACTGAGCCGGTACGGGGCGACCGTTGTCGCCGTGCAGATCGAGCGCTCCGGGCTCGGCATGGCGACGCGTTGCACGCCGGCCAAGTGCGGGCCGTTCCTCGAGCGCCTCATCAAGGCCACGCGCGCACAGGACACCTGGAACGCCTTTCTCGCATCGCACACCACCGGCCCGGTGCGGTCGATCAGTATCCAGAGCCTCGTCTGCCGGAACGCCGCGAGCCCGTGCAACGACCGGCTGGCGGACGGTTCGCTCGCCAGGCCTGACGGGACGCACTACGCCCCCGGAGCTGCCCCGGCGGTCGCCCGCGCCGTGATCGACCGGTCGCTGGCGGTGGCGCGCCTCTAGACCGGCGACCCTTTGACACCCGGTTGAGCGCGTGAGAGGCTTCCCCCGTCAGCAGGCAACGGAAGGGCGAGGATGTCCTGGCCGTCGGAACACTGTGGCCTGCGGCTACTTCTGTTTCACCTGTCGGCTGGTCCGAGCCTCGAATGAGAGCTCGAGCCTCAGGACGGCAGCGCACGATGCTCAGGGTCGACGCTCTGCTCGCCCAGCTACCGGCTGACGATCCGGAGAAGCCCTTGCTGCAGGCGCAGGCCCAGGCGTACAGCCGCGAGTGTGGCTGTGCGATGGGCGGCTTCTTCCTCTGCGGAGCGTCCCTGCTGACGCTGATCTACTTCGCCGTCACCGGCGACCTTCACTTCCTGTCCGTCGTCGAAGGTGCCGCTTTCGTCTTCGTTGCGGCGGCCCTCGGCAAAGCGACCGGTCTGCTGCTCGCGTGGGGCAGGCTCGCTCTCCTCGGCCGCTCACTCTCCAGATCCCCACGCCGTCAGGAGTCGGGTCATGTCTACGTGCACTAAGTGGGTCACGAGCGCGGTCATCACGTGCAAGAACTGGTCGTCGATGGTCGACGCCGAGTGCACGTCGTGGGCGGATGAAGGGTCCTCCAAGTGCTCGGCCTGGGCCGACGAAGGCTCGAGCAAGTGCTCGGCGTGGGCGGACGAGGGCTCGAGTCAGTGCACCTCGTGGGACGAATGCCACTGGTACACGCCGTGGAACTGCATCGCAGGCTTCTTCTGCCGCGCCTGGTACTGGGTCGCCAACTGGGTGTGCCAGGCCTGGTACTGGGTCGCCAACTGGGTGTGCCAGGCCTGGTACTGGGTCGCCAAGTGGGTGTGCAAGGCGTTCGCCTGGGTGGTCAAGGCGATCTGCGTGGCTTTCTCCTGGGTGCTGACCCTCGTCTGTAAGGCGTGGGACACGATCCGGTGCGCGCTGCTCAGCCTCAGCCGGCTGTTCGGACGTCGCCGGGCCACGCCCAAGATCGACCACGTCTTCGTTCTGATGCTCGAAAACCGCTCGTTCGACCACATGTTCGGCTTCAGCGGCATCACGGGCACCGACATCAACGGCAACCCGACCGTCCTGAACGGCGCCGACCCGACGCGTGACAAGAACACCGATCCCGTCTCCGGGGCAGCGGTACCCGTCGCGACGCCGGCAGACTTCGCGCTCAAGAACATCGACGTGGATCCAGGACACGAGTTCGAGAACACGCTCGTCTCGCTGTGCGGAGAGGGCGCGGTCTACAACCCCGTGCCCGGTGGGTATCCGCCCATCACGAACGCGGGCTTCATCCAGAACTACAAGGACAACGGGTCGACCACGCCCGACCGCATCATGAACTGCTACACGGCGGCGCAGTTGCCCGTCATGACCGCACTCGCCCAGGAATTTGCGATCTGCGACCAGTGGTTCTCGTCGCTCCCCGGCCCCACGTGGCCGAACCGCTTCTTCCTGCTCGCCGCGACCTCCGGCGGCCTCGACGGCAGTCCGTCCACCGCGGACATCATCTCCGCGACCACCGTCGAGGGCTACCGCTTCTCCAACGGCAACATCTTCGACCTCCTCGACGACAACTGCATCGAGTGGAAGATCTTCGAAGGTGACGAGTTTCCGATCAGCTTCGCATTGAGCGGAATGAACCTCAACGCGTTGCAGGGCCGTTTCAAGGACTTCGAGGACTTCGGCTCGGAGCTGGCCAAGTCGAGCTTCGAGCCGAAGTTCGTGTTCATCGAGCCCAAGTACGGCTCGCACAGCTTCGACGTCACCGGCCCCGGCGACTTCACCTGCGGCAACTCGATGCACCCGCTCGACGACGTGACGCGCGGCGAGCTGCTCGTCAAGACCGTCTACGAAGCGATCCGAAACTCACCTCACTGGGAGAAGAGCCTGTTGCTCGTCCTCTTCGACGAGCACGGCGGCTTCTACGACCACGTCGCACCACCCGCCGCTGTTCCGCCCGGGGACACCATCACCGCGAGCTACGTTCAGAACCACTTCCAGTTCGACCAGCTGGGCGTTCGCGTCCCCGCGCTGATCATCTCCCCCTGGATCACGAAGGGCGTGATCGATCACACCGAATACGACCACACCTCGATGCTGGCGACCGTGGAGCGGCTGTTCGGGATGAAGAGCCTCACGAACCGCGACATGGCGGCAAACGACCTCCTGCACCTGCTCTCGCTCACGGGACCGCGCACGGACGCACCGACGGCGCTACCCGATCCCGCCGTGAACCCCGACCCGCTGCCCTGCGAGGACGAGGGAGAGTCCGAGGACGCTCTGCTCGTCAAGCGATCGGAGCTGAGGGAGGCGCAGAAGAGCGGCCGCTACCGCGAGCGCAGCATCGAGGAGTTTCCGCCGACATCGACGCAGATCGGATTCGTCCAGGTGGCGCTCCTGAAGGTGCTGCAGACGGCCGAGTACCCGGAACGCGTGCAATGGCTGGACCAGTACAAGTCGATCACGACCGGGATCGACGCGGCGCTGTTCATGACCGAGGCCAGGCTGAAGATCGGCCACGGCATCGATCTCAAGCGCTTCAACAGGGTCGACAACCCCGACCGGAAGCGAGGCTAGTCGCTCTTCAGGTTGTGCGCCGCCGCGACCGAGACCTTGTTGCCGAACGTATCAGGGTAGGTGTCGCCGTCACGCAGCACGAATGTCGACCCCTTCTGGAGTGTCGTCGACGGCGCGGTTAGGGTCACCAGCGAGGTGCCCGTGACGCCCGATCCGTCGGTGGCCGTGAAGGTGAACGTGCAGCTCGCCTGGTGGATGACCGGGGTGCCGGCGATCTTCAGGAACGGATACGGCGTCGTGGAGACCGGCCCGGCGGCCCAGGCCCCGGTTGCCCCGGTGTACGTAGTGGCGGTCGACGCCGTAGCCGAGGCGTCTCCGTCCTGCGCCACGGCCTTGCCGGCCATCAGACGAACTCGACCCTGATCGACGCGCCGGTGAGCGGCTCGGCGCCGATCGCCTCGATCGTGACGAGGCGAACGACCGCCTCCGAGACCACCCTGAACGTCGCCTTGCCGGCCGTGAGCTTCACCGAGCGCACCGGGCTTCCCGCGGAGTCCTGCAGCGAGCCGCCCGTGGCGCGGAGGTACACCGTGTCGTTGTCGCTGCGTCGTGTCAGCGGGGCGCCGTCGACGCCGATCTTCTCCACGGTGATCGTCGCGTAGCTCGAGCCGTCGGCGGCGATCTCGGGCGTGCCGTCGACCGGATGCTTCTTCTTCGTGTTCGACGTGAGCCGGAGCGACGCCGCCTCCACGCCCGCGCCGCGCCCGAAAGGTCCGGCATCGCGATCGCGCGGGCCTCGGCGGAGGTCACTCGCCCGTCGGTGCTGACGATGTACGTCCCCTGCTCGACGCCGAAGGACGTCTCCGCCGCCCCGCCCTGGTCGCGGGCGACCTCGCCCTCGGCCGAGGCGAGCGCGACCCATGTGTGACGACTCGCGCGGACGACCAGCGCGTTCTTCCCTTTCTCCACCTTGACCTTGCGTTCGACGATCGTCTGCTTGGCGCGCTGTCCAGCCATCGGGACTCCTCTCAGGGGGCGAAGCGGACCGACCCGCCGTAGATGTCGGTGACCTGCGGCGAACCGCTCGTGTAGACGGTGAGGGCGTAGTAGTTGAGGGAGTTGTCGACCGGAGGCTCGGCCGGCGACACGGGCATGAGCCGATCGAATGCGCCCCCGACGAACATGCTGTCGCTGACGAGCGTGGCCTGCGCCGAGCCGTCGTGCCGGCACCGGGTGAACTGCCAGCTCAGTACGCTCGCGTTGATCCCGCGCAGGCGGATCTGCGCGATGCGCACCCCGTCCGGCAGCACGATCTGCATCGTCCCGAACGCGGTGAGCTGGGCGCCGGGCTTGCGCGCCATGATCTTGTAGGGCATCAGGCCGGTCTCGAAGGTGAAGCCTCCGTAGGTCGTGCCGGCGGTCGTCCCCGTGAAGAGGAGCGGCGCGAACGAGTGCTCGCGCGGCCCGAGCGGCAGCGGGTACGGCTTCACGTCCTGGATCTGCGCCGCGGTGATCGGCCCTAGGGTCCGGTTGATGAGCGCGATCGCCAGATAGGTATGGCCGGCCGCGGGAGCCGGCGGCGTCGCGGAGCCCTGCAAGACACGCAAGGCGACCTCCCGCTTCAACCGCGTCGAGGTCTCGAGACCGATCGCCCCGTTGATCAGGTTCGCGTCCTCGGCGCTCGTCACCTCGCGCTCGAACGCGTCGAGGTAGACGCAGTCGGTGCGGTTGAAGAGCGGCTGGCTGAGCGGTGTCGCCTGCGGCACACCGTCGGCGGCGGCGGTCGCCGCGTTGGCGTAGCGCTGTGTCGAGTACTGCATGGGCGCCCAGAGGCGGATCGGGTGCCCGTCGCCCACCGCGCGCCCCGCGCTCACGGAGATGTCGTTCGCGCCCGCCACCGACACGTCGAGGCCTCCTCGTGACGCGACGTTCGCCGCCGCCGCCCGAAGCGCTTCGTAGATCTCGAAGCGCGTGACGTCCTCGAGCTCGTTCCAGTCCGCGTCGACGAGGGGGACGCCCTGCTCGAGACGGACGGCAACGTAGTTCTTCGACTGGTCGAACGTGTTCCGTGAGAAGTTGCCCATGCTTCCTCCTCAGAAGGTCAGGTGGAGTGTCCGCTCGAGCGTGAACCCCGGCTGCATGTCGATCCGCGGGTGGGCTCGGTGGTTGATCAGGACGCCGGAGTTCGGAGCGACGGTTCCGCCCGCGAAGAGGCCGAACTCACGCAGCGGGCCGGCCGGAACGTCGGCCGTGGTGAAGCTCGAGATGATCTCGAGCCTGTTCGTGAACGGGCCGCCGAGGAACGCCATCGCGCCGCCGGGAATCGTCTTGCGACCTACCTCCGCGACCAGCTGCGTGTAGCCCTGACGCGTGGCGTCGGGCGGCGCGCCCGGCGGGGCGTCCCACGACGCAGCCCCCGCTCCGACCGCCCACCAGCCGATCGCGTGCCCCTGCGGATCGCCTTTGACGAGTGCCGCGAGCAGCGCGCGAAGCGAGGTCACGATCACGTTGTGGTCCCACTCGCGTACCCAGACGACGCTGCCGTCGGGGCCGCGCAGGAGATCACGGTGCTCACCGGACGCGGTCGCGCTGACGTGCTGCTCCATCTCGATCCTCCTCTCACTCATGGGCCGGGCGCCACCCCCGTGTGGACACTCCGGTGCGAGACATCCACGGGCAGCACAGCCGCGTTCGCCGAGCGGGACGCGAGCTCGTTCGTGATCAACCAGCGCCACTGCGGGATCTTGTCGAGCGCGGCCTCGACGGCTGCGTCGTAGTCCTCGGCTTCCAGCAGCGCCGCGATGGTCGCGACGTCCTCGATCACCTGGGTCGTCGCGACGTAGGGATCCTCGGTGACGAGGCCCGGACGGATGAACAGCACCGCCCGCACCTGGATCGGGAGGAACTCGCCCAGGATCGTCCGCACGCGATCCCAGGTCTGCTGGAGCACGAACGGCTCCGTCGCGACGTCCGGGGTTGCGAACACGCCGATCGTCTCGCGGTCGTACCAGGTCGCATCGGTGCGGATGTAGCCGCCGGCCGGATCCGGGATCCCGCAGTCGTACGTGTACGCGGTCTCGTCCTCGAACGTCCTGTTGCGGAGGCCGAACATCGCGTTTCCGTCCGCGGTGTCCGCCGAGACCGCGGGCACCTTCCGCGTGATCAGCGCCGGTGGCGACCCGTCGGCGACGCGCTTCCGTCCAGGTACGCCGGCACGCCTCCTTCCAGCCGCTCGACGCGCGTCGAGTCCCAGCTGACGATCACGTTGCGCGCGAACTCCTTCACGTCGGCGGTCCAGCCCGTCAGCCGGTTGACCATCGCGGCGATGTTCGGCTTGGTGCCGAGCGTTCGGTAGACCTCGTTCGCGAAGACGATCTCGTTGCGCTGGCCTTCCTCGGTGAGGTAGGCCTTGAGGTTCCAGCCGATCAGCTCCGCCATCGCCTCGAGCAGGCGAAGAGTCGACCCGGCGCGGGTCGTGCAGGTCGCGCAGGCCGTCGGCGAACCCCATCGACATGTCGCCGTGGACCTGTGCGGTTCGCAGCAGTCGCTCGAGCTGCCCGCGGCCGTGCTCCGCATTCGCGACCGAGAACGGCTCCGGCACCTCGGTGTCGCGCTGCTGGTCGATCCTCGGCAGCAACCGGAAGAGCTCGAGGCCGCCGGGGCCGGTGGCGAGGGCCGACGACTGGGTGCGACTGCTGAAGCTGAACTGCGCCCCTCCGAACGCCGTGTAGTAGTAGATCGTCCCGACCTCGAGCCCCGCGCGGTCGACGTACCGGACGATGGTGCGCGTCGGCGCACCGCCTTGCGGCGGCGACTCCCGCCGGATCGTGCGGACGAGAACCCGGTCCCGCGGGCTTCCCGGTACAGAAACTGTCGCGTGGTCGACACCCGGAGGTCCGGGAAGACCTGCTCGCGCGTCTCCTCGAGGTCCCACATGACGGTCGCCGTGTCGTACACGACGTCGCCCTCGGCGAGATCGTCCCCTGTCGCGACGACCGGCACGACGCCACGGCGGCTCCGGCCGGGGAACCGACGCACGCGACGCAGCACGCGCAGGACGGTCGCATCGACGGCGCCCGCCGGGTCCGGCAGCTCCCAGACGAGGTCGATGGCCGGCCCGGACGGGTTCGTCTCGACCCGAAACTTCAGCGCATCGAGGTCGACCGGCGGCTCGAGCACGATCTCCCCGCCAAGGTGCGGGATGAGGGGGATGTGAGGGCCGAGGTGCGGCGGAGCCGGGATCAGCGGGCTCATGCGAGCCCTCCCGTCGTCGTCACGATCACGGTCCCTTCCCGCGGGAACTCACGCGGCCGAAGCGGGATGCGACCGGCCGCTGCGGCGCCCGGATCCACGACCTCGCCCGCCGGATACGAGCGGCGTCCGGAGAACGTCGACACGTCCGCGAACGCGACACCGTCGATCCCGTCGACCGCCTCGTACACCTTCGAGAGATAGAACGGCTTGCCGAAGTCGGAATTGTCCAGCGAGAACAGTCCCTCGAGCGCCTCGACCGCGCGCAGCTGCACGTCTCCCGCGTAGAACGTCGGTTCTACGCCGAGCTGGACCGTGAGATCGACGGCGACGAAGACGGGCTCGCGGATGCTGAGGATCGTCGTCACCATCCGGCGCGACTCGAAGTACTGCATGAGGCTCGCGCGGAGCTGGTCGTTGAGGTTGAGGCTGCCCGTCGCGACGACGATCAGGTCGATGTAGTTCCACGACACGAGCCCGGGGCCGGCCTGGTCGGCCGTCGTCGGGCCGGGGGGCACCGTGTGATCCCAGGCGGGCGCGACTGCAACCGCGCGCGCGACACCCGGGAAGCTCTCCGCGAGCCGCGCGAAGTCGGCGGTGACCGCCCGCTGCTGGCTCCGGTAGACGCCCGGCGCGTTGCGCCGAGCATGCTCGATCGACTCTCGGTCGGCGCCGCCCGAGGCGCCGACCGGGTTCGTGACGGTCGCCTGGACGCTGACCCCGGACGAGATGACCGTGACGGTGTCCGGAGCGACATTGCCCTGCGCCCCGCCGCCGACGAGGTAGCTCGCGCGAAGCGATGCGTTGAGCGGCGGGATCTTCCCGTACTGGCCGTCGCCGAAGATCACCTCCGCCGCGTCGTTCTCGTCGATGCGCACGATGAACGCGGGTCGTTCGACAGGCTGTAGAGAAGTCGTCTGGCGCGCCCGACTGCTCCCAGATGCCGCCGTTCTCGACCTCGACGACGAGGTCGTCCCACACCGAGGGGTCGCGTGACAGGATCACGGCTGCTGCGGCAGCATGAAGCCTGGCTCGAACCCGTTCGACTGCCGAGCGGGCTCGAGACCGGCGACGCGTCGATCATGGTCAGCATGATCGGCTGACCAGCCTGCTCACCGGATCGACGACGGCAGCACGTCGATCGGCGCGCCGGTCTCCGCAGGTAGATAGAACTCGACGGTGGGGCTTCCCGGCCGCGGCTGCGTCATGAAGTGCGCGCCGACGTCGATGTGCACGGCATGGCCGTGCTTCTTCGGCGTCAGCGCGAGCTCGACTGGCCGCGGGCGACGGCGTGTCGAGCGGTAGCCGATCAGCGAGAGGAGACTCGATCACGCTGCGCCGCTCGACGGCCGTCGCGAGGAACGCTCGTTCGCGACCTGATCGAGGTAGTAGCTGAACAACGTCGCCGACGTAGGCGAAGAGCTCGAGCAGCAGGCGCCCGAGATCGTTCTCCGATCGATCTCGTCCATCCGGCAGCTTCAGCGAAGCGACGTCGAGAAGCGTCGCGACGAGCGAGTCGTAGTCCCGGTTCGTGTAGTCGGTGATCGGTGTCGTCGCCATCCTCGACCCGACCTGATCGCGGCTGGTCTGACAGCCGCCCGGCCTGGCCTGGATGAACTGCACGCGGACGAAGAGCTCACCCTCGTTCGGGATCACCGATACGTCCTGCGGGAGCACGACGCGGCTCGTAGCGCAGGATCGCGGCGGCGATCTGGATGCGCGCGACGGCGATCAGGCCGTCGTTGATGTTCTCCTGCACGAGCGCCGACGCCCCGCCGCCGTAGTCCGGGAGCATCAGGCGCTCGCCGACGCGCGCGAGCAGCAGCCGCTCGAGGTTCTCGGTCAGCTTCTCCGGCCCCTCGGTCGCCGCGACGCTGCCTGACCGCGGGTCGATCCGGAACGGGAACGCGAAACCGCGCAGCGGAAGCGGCCCGGTCGCCATCAGCCGGCCTGCACGTCGACGGACGCGGCCTTGAGGACCATCGCCTTCCCGGCGCCTGGATCGTGATCCCGGCCGCCGCGAGCTCATCGAGCAGCTGCCCTTGTCGGTGAGCACGATCTTCTCGGCGCCGGCGGTGTCGTCGAGCTTGATCGGCTGACCGCTCTTGGACTGGATCAGGACCTTCTCGGCGCCGGCGGCGTCGTCGAGCATGATCTGATGCCGCTCTTCGACCGGATCAGGCGCTTCACGGGAGGCGACACGGCAGCGTCGGCTGGAGTGCGCCACTCGGTACCACGCGCCGAGCCACACCGGCGTCGATGGATCCCCGTTCGAAGGCCACCGACACCTTGTCGCCGACCTCGGGCACGAAGTCGGGCCCGACGGGAAGCATGGCCAGGCCCAGACCGCCGCGTCGGGCGTGGTCGCGTCGTAGACGTCGGCACCGTCACCTTGATCCGTCCACGGTGCGTCGTGTCGTTGATGTCTGCGACCGCGCCGCGATAGAGCCCCGGAAACACCGGCTGTGTCGAGAGAAGCTGCAACGGAAGGTCCATCAGCGGGTGCAGACGAAGGAGCAGGCGTAGGTTCGAAGGACGAGGTCGAGCCCGCGCCGGACGCGCGAGAGTACCAGGCGCCGGACGAACGGCTCGCCGTAACCGAGCACCTGGACGCGCGCCTGCGGACGGATCAATCGAAGCCGCTCGCGCGGCCGCGGCCGGTGTGGCCTCGGTGCCGGAGGCGGGTCCCCGTGGACGTGCCGCGTGCCGCTCGCCGGTCGCGCCGCAGCGCCGGCGAGCCGCGGCGGCACTCGCTCGTAGTTGCGCATCTGCGCGCGAGCGCCTGCCGAGGCCCTGACCAGCGCGGTCACGCGGGCCGCACCGTCGCCCATCTGCGCGATGCGAGTCGGGTTGGTGTCCAGGTGATGTCGTTCGGGCCGGAAGAGCGTCTCGTCGACGGTCACGCGGTCGCCGCTGTCCGGATCGGTCGTCACGAGATGCTCCTCCGGATCGGCGGCCCATGCGTCGAAGCCCACGCGGAAGTCGACGAGCGTACGAGTTGAAGATGAAGTCTGCTGGAGCGGGTCGGCGTCGAGGAGGCTCCGGGTCGAGACCATGTTGAGCGAGTCGACCGGCCCCGAGTGGTCGACGAACAGCTTCGAGTCGTACGCCCGCGCAGCCGCTGCGAGGAACGCGGATCAGTCTCGGCGACCTGCTGGGCCGGGCGCTCCTCGGGAAACGCCGTGTCGTCACCCGGGGAGATCGACCCCGCCACGAGCGAGTTCGCGAGCGCGATCCGGCGGACGATCGAGCTCACGTTCGTGCCGCCCCAGCGCTTGGTCTGGGCCTGAGCGCGAGCAGGATCAGGCTGTCCTGGGCCACGAGCTCGACGAAGGGCGAGCCGACGCGCGGGAACGTGGCGGTGACGGACGTGGCGACCCCGCGGAAGACGAGGGCGTGCTCGTCGCTTCGGCCCATGTCGATCTCGATCTTCTGACCTTCGTGCAGCACGTCGCACATCACGAGGTTCCCGTCGGCGAAGGTGACGCGCACGACGTCCGCGCGCGAGTCGCTCTCCTCGAGCTGGACGCGCACGACGTAGTCGACGAGCTCCTGGCCCTCGACCTTCACCGACGCGAACAGGGTGGTCTCGGTCATCCGGGCCTCCGCACGAGCGTCGCAGCGTCGAGTGACGGGACGTCTATGAGCTCGCCGGTGGCGAACGAGTCGGGACGCCGTCCGTCGTTCGCGTCGAGGAACTGCCAGAAGAGCGACTCGCGCCCGAGGTAGTTGCGCGAGAGCAGGTCGACCGTCTCGTAGCCCGCCAACAGGTGGCGGCGCACGACGGACGGTGCGGCCACCGGAGACCGGCGCACCGGGAGGCGACTGGGTCTCGCCGCGCGTCTCGTGCTCCACGACGATGGTGTCGAGATCGCGGTAACGGCTGAACGGGCTGACGGGCATGGGTCAGAAGATGACGTTGAGGATGTCCTCGTAGTCCGTGTAGTAGAAGGTCCGGCCGATTCCGCTTGATCGAGTCGAGGATGAAGCTGATCGAGTCGATCTTCTCGAGGATCGTCACGTCGACGTCCGCGCGGGTCGGGTTGAGGTCGCTGTTGAAGAGCGTCTCCGTGATCTTCAGATCGGTGACGAACCCCTCGACGCTCATATCCGAACACGAGCGTCATCGTCGGCGGACGGTTGAACCAGAGGTTCGACCACGTCGTCGCCTCCTGCAGCCCGCCTGCGCCGCTGCCGCCGATGCCGACCGCGCTCGCCATGTCGAGCCAGTTCGCGAGCTGCGGGTAGACGAACGAGCGGATCACCGCGAGGTCGCCGATGATGTCGCCCGCGTCGTTGCGCCGGCGGGAAGGCTCGCCGCGCGCAGTTGGCGGCCGTCGATCGTGAACTTGAAGTTCACGCTGCGCGCGTCCTCCTTCTGGAATCGCTTGATCTCCGGCCGCCGAGAACGTGCGGCCGAGCTTCTCCGTCAGCGGCGCGCCGCCCGAGAGCCCCGGAGCCCGCGCGACGGAGCGGCTCGCACCGGGCGCTGGTCGTCGTACTTGGGGCCCCAGTCGAGCTTCTTGGAGTCGGTGATCTGCGTCGGGTTGTACTCGAAGGGATAGATCAGCGGCGGGATCGTCCAGATGTTCGCGATGTAGCCGCGCTTCGGCTGCTCGAGCTGCGAGTGCGCCATCGGCCCTCCCTCACGCCACCGACGCCGTCGGCAGTCCGCGGCCGAACCGCTCGGCCTGGTTGAGGCGCGTGAGCTCGTCCATCACATGCTGGGCGATCACGCGCGCGGTCTCCTCGGCGTTCTCCATCGACACCGTCTCGCTGCGGATCGCGACGCTGACGCCGCCGTTCACCGTCAAGGCTGACCGCATGGGTCGTGTCGGACACCGTCGTCGCCGGCGGCGTCTCGAGCAGGCGCTCGAGCTGGGGCGCAGGCGCGGGAAGTCGGGAAGGACGGCGGCTCGCGTCCGAACCCGGGCATACGCAGGTGCGGCCGGGGCGTCGTGCCTGCCGGGGTCGGCGCCGGCAGGACCAGGCTCGATGCGAACGCACGGCCCAGGATCTGCGCCACGCGCCGCGCCCGCCTGAGCGCGGCCGATGTCGAGGGGCCGGGCGCCGGCCGGCACCGTGACGTGCCAGCCGACGCCCGGGATCGACGAAGCGCCGACAAGATCATGAATCGGAAGACGGCCCGCCCCAGGTCAGCGTCGCCACGAGCACTTCCTTCATCGCGAGGATGGCAGCCGAAGAGCCCGGACACCGCGATCTCGGTCAGCGTTCGCGCGATGTCGCGGATCAGGTTCGAGAGCGCCGGGCGGATCACGACGTCGATCAGATAGCTGACGTGATCGACGACGAAGTTCGAGAGCGCGTTGATCAGGCCGCCGATGAACGCGGACACGCGGGATGAAGCCCTGGAGCCAGAGCACGACCGCCTGGATGACGCGCTCGATCCAGATGATGATCGGCTGCACGTGCATCAACACGAGCGTGATCCCGCGGTCGATCAGGAAGAGCAGGCTCGCTATCAACCGCGACACCGGGAAGATCCCGGCCGCAGTCAGCTCTGAGAAGAGAAGCGCGATGAGCCCGCGGATCCCCGACACGAGGTCCGTCGCGCACCTCTGGATGAGTCGCAGGATGTTCTGGACGCGGTCGAGGATTCCCGGGCAAGCCGACCATCAGCGCCGCGATGTCGGCGAAGCAGAAACGGAGAGGCCGCGCCGCCGACGATGCCGCCGACGATGCCGCCGAGAAGCCGCCGATGCCGGTGGCGATCGTCCCGAAGAGCCCGCCCGGACGCTCCGGGGCAGGCGGCGAGTTCACGACGAAGACCGGCAACCGGTCGTTGACGACGCGCACCTGGAGGATCCCTCCGGGCGTGAGCGCCGGCGCCCCCGCCGGCAGTTGCCGCCACGGCCGGCACGGGAGCGAGCGCCGCTCCGCCGGGCATCACCGCGGCGAGGCGCGCCGCCGCCTGGTCGATGGCCGCAGACATCGACTGGAGCCCGCCCTGCAGCTCGCGCTCCTGAGCGCGAATCGTCGCGGCGAAGCTGTCACCGAGACGGCGCAGCTCTTCGAGCTGCTCGTTCACCGCTGCTCCTCGAGCCGCTGCCGCTCGATCTCGAGCTGCTCGACGAGCAGGTCGAGGTACGCGCGCCGCTCCGTCACGGGAAGCGCGAGGACCTCGCTCGGCGACCACTTAAGGTGATAGCCGAGCGCGAAGACCTCGCGACGCAGGTTCTCCTCGGCGGTCGTCATTCGAGCTCGAAGAAGTGGCTCATGTCGAGGCTCTGGCGGAACTCCTCGCCACAGTCGGTCGCACGTCACGGCCCGCGCAAGCTCCGGCCCCGGCACGGCCCCCTCGAACCGCCGCTCGATCAGTCGGCGGTCGCCCATCGACAGGTCGGCGAGGAGCCGGACGCCGAGCGCACGCATCCGCCGCGGCTCGAGGTCGCCGACGCGGAGCAGGCAGTTCGTGATCAGTGCATCGCGCTGGCGCGACGGATTGTCGTCGCGAAGCGCGTGCGCGGCCTCCTCGTCGGCCCCCGTCGGGAGCCGGAATGCGAGATCGTAGTGAACGCCGCCGTCGCCGTCCCGGTAGCCGTCATCGAGACGCACATCGATCTCGGCATCGGCCGCGCCGTCGTCGACGGTGCGAACGGGCAGCTCGCCTAGGTCCTCCATCACGTGGGTGATGCCGCCGCACCGCGGGCACGTGTACTGCGCCTCCATCAGGTCGCCGAACGTCAGGCGCCGCAACTCCAGGAGCAGGAAGTTGCGATCGGCGGAGGTCAGCTGCCGGATCCTCTCCGCTCCGACCGGCTTGCCGTCGACGCGCGTGCAGCCGACGATCAGGGCGGTGACGAGCTTGCCGCCGTTCCGACGCAGCTTCGGGTCGGCGATCGCGGCCTCCTCGTTGCCGGTCATCTTGCGCAGCGTCACGTCGCGCAGGACGTCCCCGGTCTCCTCGTCCTCCAGCCCGACCGGCAGCGTCACCGTCGCCTGCCACCCTGGCGAGATCTCGATGTCGGTCATCTCGTCCCTCCTTCGCGGGTCATGACGGCAGGATCAGCTCGAGGCCGTCGTGCTCGAGCACGACCGTCTGCTTGAGGAGCGTGGCCGACCCTGCCTCGAGATCGCCGAACGACGCCGACTTGACCCACGCGCCGTAGAAGGCGATCCGGAACACCTCCGAGCCGAAGTGCTTCTTCACGACCGAGCCGTCACGGCGCACGGTCGAGCCCTGGCCTCCGTGGCCGTACTTGAACATCGACTCGAAGAAGCCCTTGAACAGCGTGTCGTCGGCGCTGCCGTCGACATATCGCTCGATTGTGAGCGGATGGAACTTCACGACCCCGGACGAGACCTTGTGGACGATGTTCGTTCCGCCCTCCGGTACGTCGACCGTGTCGGTCTCCCCCAGGTTCAGCCCCGTGATCTTCGAGACCGTCGGGCTCGCCGCCGTCCCGATCTCGAGCACGAACTCGTTCGCGCGATATGGGTCAGTCGCCATCGCGTGCTCCTTTCGCTACCGCTCCGCGGCCGTCGCGCCGCTCTCCTGCTGGCCGACGATGATGAAAATCGTCTCCGCCGGACGAGACGGGAAGAAGTAGACCTCGATCGTCAGGTTTCCCAACTCGATCTGGTCGGGTGGGTTGTTCTCCGGGCCACAGATGACGGTGAACACGTCGGACGGTGTGCCCGGTCCGAACGCCCCCGCCTGGAACAGGCGGAGGAACGGCGTCACGCTGCCGAACTTCACCATCCCCCAGAGGGCCTCGCGGTTCGGCTCCTGCTTCACCCAGCGCAGGCCGTCCCGGAGAGAGACCTTCACGAAGTTGAAGAGAAGACGCACGTTGACGTACAGCCAGCGCGTGTCGGTCGACAGCGTGCGGGAGGCGTCCAGCACGATCCCGACTCCCGCGATGGGTCGGACGCCGTTCACAGAGCCGTTCTTCACGAGATCGGTGTGATCCTGGTCCGTGACGGTCGTCTCGACATCCAGCGCTCCCCGGACGAGCGACTCATCGCCCGCCGGCGCCTTCCAGATCCCGCGGGTCTGGTCGATGCGCGCATACACGCCGACCACGTGCCCGGACGGCGGGATCGTCCGCGTCGGGTTGGGCCCGACGCCGATCGGGTCCTGCACGACGATCCAGGGCCAGTAGAGCGCGCCGTAGACCTTCGCCCCGCGATACACCTGACCGAACGACTTCGCACCGTCCTCGTCGCGAGCCGCCGGAGTGTGGCCGACGTACATGCAGTCGCCACGGTTCGCGCAGTAGTCGAGCGAGGCCCGTGTGACCGCGCCGAGCATCGCCGACGACATGTTCTCCGGCACCAGCAACAGCTGGACCTGGACGGTGTCGTAGAAGGCGAGTGTGTTCGTGTACTGCGCGGTGGTCGGATCGGCGCCGTCGTTGCCGGCCTGCCGCACGAGCGCGGCGGTCGCCGGGGTCGGAAGCCCGAGCCGATAGCCGGTGCCGAGCGCGGGAGCGTCGCGGCCGGTGAACGCGCCCGGGTTCTGATCGGCGGCGACGACGTAGGCCGAGCCGGAGAAGCCGTCGTTCACGAGGCTCGGCGCGTACCGCCCAGCCGCCGGGTTCATGCTGACCTTCTCCCACGTCTCGACCGGGACCGGAGCCGGATCGGCCGCTCCCTGCTGGCTGATCACGAGGTCGAACTCGGTGGTCGACAGGGTTGCGTTGTCCTGGGTGCGGTATTCGTTCTGGTTCGGAGCGGCCGGCGCCGTGAAGTGAACGTGGAACTCGACGCCGCCTCCCATCAACGCGCGCTGCTCGAGCTGCGTGATCTGCACCCAGTCCGAGCTGATGCCGTCGTCGAGGCGGGCGAAGTCGCCGACCTGGAGACTGCCGAAGGCGGTGACCTGGACCTCGTCGTAGGTGCCGGCCGGGCCTGCCGCGCCGGTCACGGCGGCGAGGCTCAGCCCGAGCTGTGTCCGCGTCGGGTCGTCGAACCCGGCCATCGCCTCAACCCGGGAGGCGGCACCCTTTTGCCGCGACACGATCAGGAGCCCGCCGGCGCTGGCGGACGCGACGATGCGAGACCCGGCGATGCGATTGATCGCGGCGGCCACGTCGTCGGGCGTCGCAGCAGCGAGCACCGGGACCGAGGCCTGGTCGAAAGTGATGTCGAAGTTCGGGCCGGAGTCGACGTTGATCCGCAACTTCTTCGCCGGCGTTGCGGGCGGCACGGAGAGATCGATCGTCGCTCCTGCGAAGGCGTTGCCCTGCAGGCGCGCAGGCGTGTTCCCGACACGCGTCGCCGCCAGCGCCGTCGAGAACTCCGGATTGTCGCGAATCCCCACGTAGAGGTCGTTGCCCCACGTGCCGACCTCCTCGACTCCGCGGTAGCCCGCGCCGACCCGCAACGTGGCGTTGCCGCCGCGGTCGAGCAGCGTCACGCGGGCGGCGGCCGCACCGGTGCCCGCGACACGCGAGATCCACGCCTCGCGCCCGCCGTTGGCGAAGAGCCCCTGCACGGCGTACGCGCCGGTGTAGCGCGAGTCGTACGAGCCGAAGCGCTGCGAGAACTCACGAAAGCTCGAGACGCGCACTGCACGGTCTGTCGGGCCCCGCTGGCTCCGGAGCACGACCGCGGCGACCGACGTTGCCGCGGCCGCGATTGCAGGCGCAGCGGTGCCGTCGGTCTCGATGACATTGATACCGATGGTGCTCATTCGTCCCTCACTTTCGGCAGGTGTGACGACGGCTGCGCGGTCACAGCCCGATCGCCTCCGCGTCGCTGTGGTCGCTGATGTCTCCGACGAGAGCGAGCGGCACGGCCAGGGCGCGGAAGGTTCGCGTGCCCGCCTCGACCGGCAGCACGAGCTGGTAGAAGAGCGGAGTGCGTCCGGGCACGACGAGGTCGGCGCGTTCCTGGTCCGACGTTCGCACCGGCTCGAGCCAGTACGCGACGTCGTCGACGACGAGCGGCTCGAGGAGGTCGGCGACGATCCGATCGAGCAGGAACGCCTTTTGCGCCCGGGTTTCGGCCCATACGTCGAGCCGGTAGACGAGCTCGACCGCAGCCGGCGACGATCGCACGAAACCGCCGGTCGCGGTCAGATTGTCGGAGATGTCGACTTCGCCACCCGTGTGCCCGAGTGAGTACGCCGACCACGGGGTGATCAGGATGTAGGGCGGGTCCGGGACACTGGGCGCCTCGGGAAGGTCGAGTACCGCCGGCACCGGAGTCGGCACGCCGCTCACGTCGACCGACCAGGTCAGGTCGAGCCGCTGGAGGAGCGCTGTGTCGGTGCCCGACACCGGGTCGGGCGTGGTCGCGAGCAGGTCGTCGACGGCCGCGTTGAACGCGATCCGGCCGTCGAGGCTCACGAGCCGCAGGAACCCGACGGCCTGCCTCAACGCCGGCGGCATGTCGCCGAGCCAGAGCACCACGAGCTCCCACGTGTTCGCCTTCTCGAACGTGACGAACCGGCGCCACGGCGGTCCCACCGGCGGATCGGTGGTCGCCTCCACGGCCAGGTAGACCGGTCTCGCCGGGCTGCCGTCGCCCGGGCGGGTGCTACGCGCCGAAAAGCGCAGCTCCTCAAACGGCGTGAGATCCAGGGCCGGCGCAAAGTGCCGTTCGGCCGACGGCGTGGGGGCGGCGGTCGCGCCCGACGACGCGCTGATCTCCATCCCGAGCCCGTCGCGGCCATACCGTGCGGCCGTCGAGGTCGACGCGAGCGTCCAGAGCCCGGACGCGTCAGGGGTCCACGGGGCCGCGAAGGAGTCGACCGCGAGCCTCACCCGCGCATCGCCTCCAGCAACCGCTCAGGCGAGAGCTCCCCGAGTGTGGTCGCCTCCGGAGCCAGGCGGTAGAGCACGCCCTGCGCGCCGTCGTCCGCGATCGTGAGCACGCGCGCCCGCGGCCGAACCTCGAGCAGCTTCTCGATCGTGGGTGCGTCAGACGCGGCCGAGCCGGCGACGACGACCTCCGCGTCCAACGACTGGGCGGCCGACTGGGCCGCCGCCGCGATGTCCAGCGACCACGGCACCTCGCCCACGATCTCGAGCGTCGGGTCGCGTGCCACGACGTCTCGCACGATTTCTCGGAGCATTCGTGGCATGTCGATCAACAAGATCCTCGTCGGCATCAAGAAGCATTCGCCCGGTTGGATCATCTTTCCGCGGGCGACTCCAAATTGAAATAGACCCGCAGATCCAAATGAACTAGACCGACCGATGCCCGAGTCGATCTACGGAGCTATCTAGAAAGCGATCTATCCGAGATCTAGATCCATCTGGAAACGGGCTCCGAGGATCTAGATCCTCGCAGTCCGAGCGGTCTAGCCGACGGAGCTCGCGCTGCCACGGACCCACAGCGCAGCATCGGTTCGCGACCTGACCTGGAGCTTCTCGAGGATGTTGTGAACATGGTTCTTGACCGTCGCCACCTCGATGCTCAGCCGCCATGCGATCTGCTTGTTCGAGAGACCATCGCCGAGGAGAGTGAGAATCTCGAGCTCGCGCGCGGTCAGCCGCGCCCCGGCGGCGCTCGCCCCGGGCGTCTTCTCGGACGCCACGCTCGCGACCCGCCGAAGAAGGGCCGCGGCCACGTGCGGAGGGCAGTGAAGATGTCCCTCGACGACGCTCTCGAGCGTCCTGATGAGCTCGTCGAGCGCCTGATCGCGCGTGACGAAGCCTGCGACGCCGGCCTCCGCATAGGCGATGATCTCGCCGTTTTCCTGGAAATCCCCGAGCGCGACGACCTTGAGCTCGGGGAAGCGCCCGAGCAGGCGAAGCACGCCTGCACGAGCGCCGACGAGTGCGGCGTCCACGAGGATGACGTCCGGCTCGTTGAAGCTCACGGCCTCGTCGAGCGCCGCGACGTCCGCCGCCGTGGCGACGACCGTCACCGCGGGCTGACGTCCAGCACGTCCGCGAGACCCTCACGAAACAGTCGCACCCCGACGGCGATCACGACCCGCATCAGCGACGCCGGCCCGCGCAGCGGGACGGTCGGCGGAATCTCTGCCGCAGCAACTGAGAAGAGGGATGGATCAAAGTCCCCTTTTTGGTTGCCTCGCTGAACCATACGACCGGCGAGCCTGACGGTCAACCTCTGGCCCCCGCGAGCCGGCGAATCGTCATTCAAGGGACACAAGTGCGAATTGCGAGATGCTATTGACAACGTAATCTTCGAGTAATAGCGTTGCTCGCTCCTACACGACGGTCGTCGGACGCCGCGACCGCGAGAGGGGGAAAAGCAACGTGGCCACGAAGGCGGTACCCGCGAAATTTACGCGGCATTTGATCGAGCCTCCACCGGAGTTCCTGGCGCAGAAGCTGGCGCTCTTTCAGACGACGGCGGCGCAGTTCGAACAGCTCGACCCGCTCGTCATCTGCTCGATCCGGAAAGTCGTGCAGGTCCATCCGCAGTACGTGAAGCCGAAGCTCATCGACATCGTCTCGCACACGCGGATGGTGTCGCCGCGCGACCTCGTCGAGCTGAAAGAGCTCATGGGCGTCCCGGTCCGTGCGTTTCAGCAGAAGCCGCAAGGCGAGCTCCTCGCGCTGCCGAAGCCCGAGCCGGCCGTCCTCGCGAAGCTGCCGGCGAAGATCAACGTCTCCAGGCTCAACCCCGAGCAGAAGGTGAGCGTCTACCAGGCGAGTGAGGTGCTGCTCCACGGCCCGGCCGACAGCCGCGTTCTCGCGCAGCCCGGGTACAAGCAGATCGTCGCGGCCATGGTCGCGGGCGCAAAGAACGTGCCGGCCTTCCTTGCGAAGGATCTCGTCGTCTGCGACGGGGACACCGTCGACTTCTCGGGCTTCGCGGTCCTGTACTTCAACAACGTGATCGTGCAGGGCAGCGGCCAGATCAAGCTCGGGAACAACACGAAACTCCACGCGTATCAGGTCAAACGGATCTAAGGGAGGCTGACGATGGCGACCTTTTTCGGCCCCGGCCAGGACGGCTCGAATGGATCCGACGGAGCGGACGCGAGCCCCCTCCAGGCAGGCCCGAAGCCGGCCAAGGCTCAAAGCGGCCAGGACGGGAGCGACGCCAACTGCAGCACCTGGGGCGACACTCCGGCGAGACCCGGCACCGACGGCTTCCCCGGAGGACCGGGCGTCGGCGGGACGTCGGGCGCGCCGGGGGCGGACGCGACGAACGGCACCGACGCCGTGATCGCGACGATCGACGCGCACCTGTACACGACCCAGATCACGGTCGACTTCCACGGCGGACGCGGCGGGAACGGCGGACGCGGCGGCCGCGGCGCGGACGGCGGCGACGGCGGCGACGGCGGCGACGGCGGCAGGCGCGGCGACGGCAAGGGCTGTGAGGCCGACAAGCCGGGCGGCACCGGCGGCACCGGCGGGGCCGGCGGCCACGGCGGGAACGGCGGCGCCGGCGGCAGCGGCGGACGCGGCGGCAACGGCGGCCAGATCAGGCTCCTGTACACAGGGTCGCAGCCGCAGCCGACATGGGCGGCGGATCCACCGAGCGGCCTCGCAGGCGGGCCGGGCGGCTCGGGTGGCCCGGGCGGCGTCCACGGCAACGGCGGCACCGGCGGGGCCGGAGGCGGCCCGGGGGGCCAGAGCGGCATGACCGGGGGGAACGGAGCCGACGGCGCGAACGGCGCGCACGGCACCGACGGAGCCGCCGCTTCGATAGTGCCGATCGCCGTCTGAGCGCGCGGACGCGCGCTGCGAATCGAGAGGAGGCAGACGATGGCGGCGACCTTTCCCGGCTTCGGCCACGACGGCGCGGATGGATCCGATGGACCGGACGCAAGCCCTCTCCAGGCGGGCCCGAAGCCGGCCAAGGCACAGAACGGACAGGACGGTAGCGACGCCGACTGCAGCGTCTGGGGCGACACCCCGGCGAGGCCGGGTACCGACGGCCTCCCCGGCGCGCCGGGTGTCGGAGGGACGTCCGGCGCGCCCGGCACCGGCGGAACGAACGGCACCGACGCGGACACCAACACAGTCCAGGCGGTGATCTACGCAGGAGGGGCGATCACATTCGACTACCACGGTGGCCGTGGCGGAAACGGCGGACGCGGCGGCCGCGGCGCGAACGGCGGCGACGGCGGCGACGGCGGGGACGGCGGCAGGCGCGGCGACGGCAAGGGCTGCGAGGCCGACAAGCCGGGCGGCACCGGCGGCAGCGGCGGGGCCGGCGGCCAGGGCGGGAACGGCGGCGCCGGCGGCAACGGCGGGCGCGGCGGCAACGGCGGTCGGATCACGCTCCTGTACGCAGGGGCGCAGCCGCAGCCGACATGGGCCGCGGATCCAGCGAGCGGCCTCGCAGGCGGGCCGGGCGGCTCGGGTGGCCCGGGCGGCGTCCACGGCAACGGCGGTACCGGTGGGTCCGGAGGTGGCCCGGGAGGCCAGAGTGGCATGACCGGCGCAAACGGAGCCGACGGAGCGAATGGTGCACATGGGACTGACGGCGCTGCCGCCACCATCATCACCATGGAGGTGTGAGCCAGCGGAAGCGTCGCGCCGGTATCTGGCGCGCCGCCTCCCGCACGACGGCCAGCGCGCGGTCCCAGGGCTGCACGAACGGCTGCTTGCTGCGGCGGCGGAAGAGTCGACCGGGCCGGCGCGCCGCTCTCCGTTCGTTGCGCTCGACGGGACTCCGATCGTCTATTCGGAGTCGACCGGCGGCGGCGCCTTCCGCGTCCTCGTCGAGCCCGGAGCGCTCGACCGCGATGTGCCGTCGCAGATCGACTACGCGCTCTCGACGCTCGACGGGCTGATCGGCGAGCTCGGCTGGCGCGCTGCGGCCGACGACCTGAACACCGTCATCCGCGCGGCGCTTCCGCCAACCGATCGCGACGCCCGACTGCTGCGCGGCGGCGTGGGGTTGGGGATCGCCTACAGCAGGCGACTCGAGCTTCGCGCCTACCTCGATCTGCGCGGAGGGCCTGCGGAGACGCGATGGCAGCGGGCCGCGGACGCCCTGGCGCCGTTCGGCGATGCCGGCACGGAGGCTTCGTTCCGGGACCTGCTCGTTCGCGCCTGCCCGGTCTCCGTGCCGGTCGGCCTCGCGGTCGTCGTCGCGGACGGCGCGCTGCGCGGCATGCGCCTCTACGTCGGAGTCGAACAGACGTCTCTCGACGCGCTCGCTTCGCTGACGACCCTGCCGGCGGCGCGGCTCGCACCCTTCTACGACCTGCTCGGGCCGTTTCGAGCGCAGTTCGTGACTGCCGCGTTCGATTTCGCGCTCGTCGACGGCGTGCTCCACTCGAAGCTCGCGCGAACGAAGCTCGACGCCTATCGCGTCGGCGTGGGCGAGCGAAGCGACGTCGAGGCGCTCGCAAGCGCATACGGCCTCGACCCTTCGCCGCTCCTGCGGTTCAGCGCCGACCTCGACGAGTGCTTCGGAGGCTCGACGATCCAGTATCTCGGCGTCGGCTGCCGCGGCGACACGACGGAGGTGACCGTCTATGCCCACCCGGCCGGGCTCGAGCGAGCCTGACCTCGACGCCGCCGTCGCGTTCCTCCTCGACCGGCAGGACGAGGACGGGCTGTGGCGTGATTACGCGCTCCCGCCGGGAGCGAGCGAGACCTGGACGACCAGCGTCGCCGGCCTCGCTCTGACGCCCTTCCCGGCGGCGGCTCCTGCGCTCGTACGCGCGCGAAGGACGGTCTCCGCGCTTCGCCGCGCCGACGGTTGGGGCTACAACAGCGCCACCGCGACCGACGCCGACACGACGTCCTTCGCCCTCCGCTTCGTCGGTGGCGACCCTTCCGTGCTCGGCCGCTTCGTGGATCTCGACGGGAACGCGCACACGTTCGTGGGCGCGCAGTTCGGCTCCTGGGCCTGGGCGCACGCGGACGTCACGGCGACTGTCGGCCTGGCGCTGGACGATGCGCGGGCAGCGCGTGCCGCGACGCTCCGCGCCCGGGAGCACCGCGGCGCCTGGCGCTCGTTCTGGTGGACCACGGACGCGTATGCGACGGCGCGATCACTCGAGCTGCTCGCCAAGACGGGCAGCATCCCTCGCGAGGTCGCCGACGACGTCGGCTCCTGGCTCGAGCATGCCCCACCGCCGGAGACTGCGTTCGAGGCGGCTCAGCTGGTGGTGATCGCGAAGCTGCTGAGCCGGCCGACCGCAGGGCACGCGGCGGCGCTCCGGTCCTTCCGCCTGCCGGACGGCGGCTGGCCGCCGTCACCGGCCCTGCTCACCCCGAGCCAGTCGGACGGCACGGCCGGAGAGCCGCACGCAGACGTGAACCGAGTGCTGACAACGGCCACGGCGCTCGCCGCCATGTCGTGCGCACTCGCCTGACGTCAAGTTACGCGACCGCGATCCGGAGCCGTTGCGGTCCTCGAAGCTGCAACGAGGGGATCCGGGGGAGCTCCGTCACGCTCTCCATCGCCTCGATGTGCCGGGTCTCCTCCAGCAGAATCGAGAGGCCGACGGTCGCCTCGAGACGTGCGAGGGAGATGCCCAGACACGAATGCGGCCCTGCTCCGAACGCGAGGTTGGGCGTCGATCGGTCGAGCCGAAACAGGTCCGGGTCCGGGTGCCGGCGCTCGTCACGATTCGCGGAGCCGATGACGGCGGCCACCACCTGCCCCTGCGGAATGCGCATGCCGCCGAGCTCGATGTCGCCCTGTGTGCGGCGAAGGACGATCTGGACCGGCGCGTCGTAGCGAAGCGTCTCCTCCACCCACGCACGGCAGAGGCGCGGCTCGGCGCGCAGCCGCTCCTGAAGCCCCGCCGTCGTGAACAGGGCGACGGCCGCGTTGGACATGAGATTCGTCGTGGTCTCGTTCCCCGCGATCAGCAGCAGCTTGGCGAGACTGCGCACGTCTTCCTCCTCGAGGAGGGACGCCTCCGGCGCGCCGAGGATGGCGCTCACGAGATCGTCGCCCGGCTGCTCGCGCCGTCGGGAGATCAGATCTTCGAAGAAGCGGTCGAAGTCCTCCACCTGCTGCGCGATCTCCGCCTCTCGCTCCGGCGGAACCATCCCACCGGCTCGAAGGACGACGGCCTCCGACCAGCCCTTGAACTCCGTCAGCCGATCCTCGTCGATGCCGAGCAGATGGGCGACGACCCGTAGAGGCAACTCGACGGCGACCTCTCGAACGAAGTCTCCGCCGCCGGCCCGCACGAACCGGCGAACGAGCGACCGTGCGGTGGCCTCGACGCGGTGCTCGAGTGAGCGTGTCCGCGTCGCGTCGAACGCACGCACTGCGATCTTTCGCACACCCGTGTGCGCAGGCGGGTCCTGCCCGAGCAACGCCCGGTCCGCGCTGCGCATGATCGACGACGAGAAGTCGGCCGGCCGCCGAAGCACACGTTCGACGTCCGCATGCCGCGTCACGGCGTGCCAGGACACGTGCTCGACGAAGGCGACGGGATGCTCGTCGCGCAGGTACCGATAGAGGGGATAGGGATTCCGGATCACGTCCGGGGCGAGGAGGTCGAGCCTGTCGCCGGCCGCCGCTGCGTCAGCCGGCATCGGGGAGCTCCCGCCAGTGCCCGTCGCGACAACGTCGCACCGCATTCGCAAGGCACTCCCGCTCGTTCGCTCCGCGCTCCATCACCGCGTAGACCTCGACGCTCCTCCCCCTCGTGCACCGCCACTTCCCGGACGGTGTGGGCCAGCATCGGATGCGGGCGATCTCGACGAACCGCCGGTAGCCGTCGGATCATCGCGAGCGCCAACGTGTAGAAGCGCGCGGGCCGGCTGCAGATCTGCCACCAGTGGTCGACGGTCGCATCGCCGTGAATCGAGCCGGTGACGCTGCTGTAGGAATCGATCGTCCCCATCGCGTGGCCGCAGGCCGGACAGCCGCTCCATGAAGCCGGCACCGAGGCTCGCGACATCCGGGCTGTGGTACGCCTGGACGGAGGTTACCGGGCCGCATGTGATCCCGAGCTCGGAGGCCCTCGACAGGACAGCGCGCACGGCGGCTCCTCGCCGGAGATGACCGTGAGGCGCCGTCCCAGCTCGACGGCGACGGCCACCCGGTCTTCGACGTCCGCGATGAGTACGCCGCATTCCGGCCAGGACGCGCGAATGAACGCCATCAGCCCGGGTCGAAGCGTCGTCTCGGCGAGCCTCGCCGTGCGCGGCGACGTCGACCGCTCCGTCGAGATCGATCATCCCGGCGGTATAGCGCCGGCAGCCTCTCCCATCGACAGAGACCCGACGGCGTCCGGAACGACACCGCGGTCGATCAGCGTCTCCGTCAACGCGATCTGCAGCGACGTCAGCGCCGGCTGCACCATGCGCGGGTCGTCGCGAATGCGGCACGATTCCGGCCCGGCGGCGATCTCGTCGCACAGCGACCAGTCGAAATGGCGCCGGATGGACTCGTCGCGTCGAGAGACGACGTCGCGGAACGTCGCGTCGCCCGCGGAACAGATCCTAGCCCCATCCCGGGCCATTGCGTGCCCTGGGACGCGAAGAGAAACGCGGTCGATCCGTCAGGCACCGTCACGATCGTTACCGAGAGACCCATCGGGGCCACGGCGACCGTCTCAGTCCGGAGCGCCGGGGACGACCGGACACCGGGTCGCTCTTCGACGAGCGAGGGTCCCCCGGTGGAGCGAGCTCCGAGGCTGTCTGCTCATGCCCATCGTCAGCCCGCTGATCAGGTAGCGCTGGAAGATGAGGTAGACGACGATCGCCGGCAGCGCGCTCACCAGCGAGCCGGCCATCACCATCGGCACGTCCTGGGAGTGCTGCGCGGGGATCGTCGCGAGGCCGACCGTGATCGGCCGCATGCTGCGGGCGTCTGCAGGAACAGCAGGCCGACGAGCAGGTCGTCCCAGATCTGGATGAACTGGAGCACGGCGACCGTGGCGATCGCCGGCAGCGCGAGCGGCAGCATGATCCGGAAGAAGATCTTGCCGTAGCCGAGCCCGTCGATCAGCGACGCCTCGATCACGTCCTCGGGCAGCCGCCGGAAGTAGGTCGTCATCAGGAACGTCGCGAACGGCGCGCCGAGCGCCGCGTAGACCAGGATCGCGCCGTAGTAGTGGTTGATGAAGCCGAGCCGCGCGAGGTTGACGTACTCGGGCATGATCATCGACTGCATCGGCACCATCATCGCGCTGACGACGACCAGGAAGACGACGCGCCGAGAAGCGGTAGCGCAGCGTGCCGAGCGCGTAGCCGGCCGTCGTGCTGACGACCAGGATCAGCGACGATCGCGCTGAGCGTGATCAGGATCGTCGAGTTGACCAGCTCGCGCCACGACCGGCAGCGCCCGGAAGAGGTCGTGCCAGCTCGTGAGCGAGAAGCCGTGGCCGAGCTGGTACTGGGTCAGCGACCGGAACGACGTCGTGCCCCATCAGCCAGAACGGGTAGAGCAGTCACGACGACGTGAGCAGCGCGAGCAGCGCCGCGTAGCGTCGAGCCAGCGCGGCATCGCCGATGCGCTCGGCCGAGCGCGTCAATCGTCGCTCCGCAGCAGCCGCAGCTGCACCATGCTGACGACGAACACGAGCACGAAGAGGATCACGCCCGCGGTCGCGCCGACGCCGAAGTCGCCGGTCGGTGAACGCCTGCTGGTAGATGAAGAACTCGAGCGTCGTCGTCCCGTAGCCCGGGCCCGCCGCCGGTCATCACGAAGATCAGGCTGAACAGCGCGCTGAACGCCGTGATCAGGCTGATGATGAACGCGAACTGCACGAACCGCTTCAGCAGCGGGAACGTGATCCGGACCATCACCGTGAACGAGCTCGCACCGTCGACCTTCGCCGCGTCGTAGAGCTCCTGGTCGATCGTCGCCATGCCGGCGAGGAAGATGATCAGGTTCGTCCCGAACATCGACCAGATGAACGTGATCATCACCGCGATCAGCGCCGAGTGCTCGTGCGAGAGCATGTTCGGGATGCAGGAAGCCGAGCCCGGCGTGGTTCGAGCAGGCTCTGCAGGATCCCGTTGTCGGGCGAAGAAGCGGACGGCGACGAAGCCGATCACGACCCACGAGACGGCGGTCGGCAGGAAGAAGACCGAGCGGAAGAACCGCCAGCCGCGCACGTGCGTGTTGATCAGGAACGCGACGCCGAGCGGCAGCACGATCGCGACCGGGATCGCGAGCATCATCAGCGCGTTGTTCTCGAGCACCGGCATGAACTCGGGGTTCTGGAACAGCCGCGAGTAGGCGGCCGATCCCGATCCACTGGGAGCGTGAACCCGTCCCAGGTCGTGAAGCTGTAGTAGACGGTCTGCCCGATCGGGAGCAGCAGCAGCGACGCGACGAGCGCGACGACCGGGCAGCGTGAAGAGGATCCCGGCCCGGCGGCGAGCGGGCTCGCAGAGCGGCGCCGGCCTTTGGCAGCTGGTGTCGCCGCCGAGTGCTGCGCGACGGCCGTGCTAACCGCTAGTAGCGATCGGGCCCTTGCGAGCTCGCGGGCAGCCCGTCGAGCGTCGACTTCATGCTCGCCGAGCGCAGTCTGGACCGAGATGTCGCCGCCGAGCGCAGCGACGAGCTGCTTCTGCGCGGTCGTGACGACCTCGCCCTGGATCACGTTGTCGATCATCGGGTAGGGCGTGAAGCCCTGCTTCGCCGCGAAGTCGAGCATCTGGTTCGAGAGCGGGTTGGTCGGTGCGTGAAGCCCTTGATGTCGGGGATCAGGCCGGCCGCGGAGATGATCTTCGCCGCCTGCGCCGTCATCAGGAACTTGAGGAACTCCACGGCCTCGTTCTGATGCTTCGAGTAGCTTCGAGACCGAGAAGCCGTCGCCCGGGTACTGGACGACGCCCTTCTGCGTGCCGCTCGCGAAGGGCGGCACGAACGGCGCGAGGTTCTTGCCGAGCCCCTGCTGGAGCGTCGCGGTGTCCCAGTTGCCGTCGACGATCATCGCCGCCTGGCCCTTCATGAACGCGCCGAGGATGTTCGTCTTCGTGAGCACGTCGCTGTTCGTGCAGCCGTCGCTTCGGCAGCGACGACCCACTTGTTCATCTGCGACACGATCGCCGGCGACGTCCACGGGCGTCTTGCCCGGTGTAGAGGCCCTTCCACTGCGCCGGCGTGTAGAGCGCCGGCATCGTGTAGCTGAGGTCGTAGAACGGGTAGAACTGCGCGCCGAGCGCCTGCGGGTCGGCGCCGTAGACGATCGGCGTGATCCCCTTCGCCTTCAGCTTCGTGCAGTCGGCGTAGCAGCTCGCGTCCAGTCGGTCGGCGACGCTCGCGATCGCCGGCCTTCTTGAACAGGGCCTTGTTGTAGAAGCCGATGTAGAACTGGTTCTCGAGCGGCATCACGAGCAGGCCCTTGGCGGGGTTGAAGTTCGACGCTCATCCACGTCGCGCCGTTGATCTTGCTCGATCTCGCGCCGGTCGTGAAGTACGGCTTCAGGTTGAGCAGGTACTTCTCGTACTTCAGTGTCGAACAGGCCCGTCCACTGGACGGACGAGGTCCGGCGCCGGTGTGCGCGATCGACGCGGCCTGCAGCAGCTGCGAAGTAGTTGTCCGCCAGGCTGGCTGACCACGTTGATCTTGATGTTCGGATTCGCTTCTCGAACGCGGCGACGAGGTTCTTCGTCGCGACCGCGTTGCCCCTCGGTGCCGTAGTTGTGCCAGAGCGTCAGCGTGACGTTGCCGCTGCTTCGCCGCCCGTCGCGGCGAACGCCGCCCCGGCGAGCACGACGACCGCGGCGAGCGCCGCGACGCCGATGATGAGCTTGCGCACCGTGCCTCCTCTTGCCTCGTTGGATCGATTCTCATGCCCGCACTTCGTCCGACTTCGGGACTGCGGCACACCGAGCCCGGCCGCGCCGGGCTCCGACTGGACGAGCCCGGGCGCGAGGCGGCCGAGCCACTCGAGCGCGACCGCCGCTCGATGCACCTTCTCCCGTGCGATCGCACATGCCTCTTCGACGAGGTGCGCGCCCGACGGGATAGATCATCCGCGCGTTGCGCAGGCCGAACTTCGCGTAGAGCGGCGCGCCCGCCGTGACCAGATCGCCGAGCTCGTTGCCGCGCACGACGCCGCCGAGCGCGTCGGGCGACTCGACGTAGAGGTCGATCGGCAGCGAGCGTCGCGGCGCGCAGCTCGCGCAGCTGCGTCGACGGTGACGTCGGACGGGACGTTCGCGGTCGTCGCGCCGAGCCGCTCGAGCTCGCGCAGGGCGAGCGGGTTCGACGGCGCCATCATCACCGAGATCTTCCAGACGATCTCCGTCGGCAGCTCGCCGGCTCGCTGCATCTCGGTGACGAGGGCGAGCAGTCCGAGATCGGCGATCAGGAAGCTGCGGATGCCGCACTCGCGGCGCGGGCGATGTCCTCGGCCGCGTAGGCGAGGCCGCGGAGCCCGCGCAGCTGGCCCGACGTGCGCCGAGCCGTCCGCGGTGCGCGCATGGGCGCCGATGTCGTAGCCCTCGCGCGGGCCCGACGAACAGCGAGACCTCGATGCCGGCGCCGGCTCCGAGCTCGGCCATCTCGCGCAGCTCCGACTCGCGCAGGAGCATCGCGCCGCTGCCCTGCGAGACGCGGTTGACGACGATGCCCTCGGCCTCGGCGGCGTCGATCACCGTCGTCGAGCACGCTGCGGGCCCTCGACGCTCGGGATCTCGATGCGGAAGTCGGCGCCGTCGGGGAACGCGCGACGCCGCGGCCGCGTCCGCGTGGAGCCGCGCCGAGCGCCGCGTCGGCCTTCACGCCGCCTCTCCCGTCGACGATGTCGAGCACCGCGGGCCGCCCGTCCTCGAGCGGCCAGGCGCCGGTGTCGGTGAGCCGGCGGAGGCCCGCGTGCTCGACGAGATACGTGTCCTCGGCCTTGCCGCCGCCGGCGACGCTCGGGTTCCACGCGAGCGCCGTGGCCCGCCTCGATCGCCGTGTCGAACCAGCGGCTGTCGGTCTGCGTCGGCACGATCTCGAACTCGCGCTGCCGGTAGCCGACGGGCCCGCCCTGGTAGTGCTCGCGCCAGGCGCCGGGATGTCCGCCGAGCCGGCGTAGGCGCGGGCGAGCGCCTCGCAGCACGTCGCCGTAGGTCGCGCCGGCCGCGCACGCGTCGAGCATCGCGCGCTCGACCTCCGAGTGCCGCCTCGCGCGCGCGCCGGACACCGTCCGCCGAGCGCCGCCCGCGCAGGCGAAGCGCGTCGCGGCCGCGTGCAGGCCGTGGCGCTCGGCGACGACGACGGCCATCACGAGCCGGCTGCATCGGCTCGCCGGTCGCGAGCGGATGACGGAAGCGCTCGACCCGCGTCGTCGCCGCCGACGATCAGGCAGGCACCGAACGCACCGACGCGCTCGAGATTCGCGGCGACGCGCGCCTGGACGTCGAAGTCGCGCTCGCCCGGCTCCCAGCGCGCGGAGGGCGTCCTCGAGCGCCGCGGCCGCATCGACGGCGAGCGCGGCGAGCCGCTCGCGCTCCGCCGGGAGCAGCTGAAGCCGCAGCGCGATCAGGTCGTCGTCGAGCGTCGATGCCGAACCCGCCGACGCGCTCGCGAGCGCGCCGCGAGCTCCGCGGCCTTGCCGCTCGAGAGCCGCCGGGCTCGAACCACGGCGCCTCGTGCAGCTCGCATCGCCGAGGCCGCCTCGGCCGCGAGCCGCGGCCGCCTCGACGTTGGTCGTCACGGCGGCGGCCGAGTCGCGGGTCACGACGAGCCAGAGCGGGCTCGCCGGGTTGCCGGGCTCGATGCGGTTCGTCACGCCTGCCGGTGAGCCAGGCGACCGAGTCCGTGCCCGAGCAGCACGACCGCATCGAGACCGCGCCGCTCGAGCGAGCCCGCGGACGCAGTGCGAGCTTGGAGTCGACCTCGTCGATGCGGGAGGCTGTGGGCAAGATGGGTAGTGTTCGGCTCTACCGAACATTGTCTCGTATCCAGAACGCTCTCACGGCGGCGGCGCCCTGTCAATGGCTGGGCTGCGCCCGTTAGTGTTCGCATCCTCAGAACCGTGGTTCGGGACAGCAGAACACCCGTGAGCGAAGACCGCTATCGCGTCCAGAGCGTCGAGCGCGCGTTCCTCGCTGCTCGAGGCGCTGGCCGAGCCGGCCCCGAGGGCATGACGCTGTCCGAGCTCGCGCGCGCCGCTCGGCGTCTCGAAGAGCACCGCCTACGCGATCCTGCAGACCCTGCTCGCCGGCGGCTTCGTCGCCGACGCGGGCACCGGGCATGTCGCGCCGCTACCGGCTCGGGATGGCGCTCGCGCGGCTCGGCGATGTCGTCGTCTCGCAGATCGCACTGCGCGACGTGGCGATGCCGGTGCTGCGCGACCTGACCGCGGCGACCGGGCAGACGTCGCGCGTCGCGGTGCTCGACGAGTCCTACGCGATCGTGATCGGGCGCGTCGACGACGCCGGACAGCACGGTCCGCTTCACCGCGAACCTCGGCAAGCGCGAGCACCTGCACTGCTCCGCCGTCGGCAAGGCGATGCTCGCCGCACTGCCCGCGAGCAGGCCGTCCACCGGATCCTCGCCACGGCCGGGATGCCCGGCAAGACCTCGCACACGATCACCGACGAGGCTGCCCTCCTCGCCGAGCTCGAGGGAGTCGCGCGTCACGGCTACGCGATCGACGACGAGGAGGATGCCGAGGGCGTGTTCTGCGTCGGCTCGGCCGTGTTCGACCACTCCGCCGGCTGCGTCGGCGCGGTCAGCGTCACGGGCCTGAAGCTCGACCTGCCGGCGTGGCGGATCGAGCAGCTCGGCCAGATCGTCGCGCGAGCACGCGAGCCGGATCTCGACTGCTCGCTCGGAGCCGTGCGCGATGAGACGCGCGCTCGTCGTCGACAGCCCCGGCTCGATCGCGATCCTGGAACGCGAGGAGCTCACTCCCGGCCCGGGCGAGGTCGTCGTCCGCGTCTGCCTACTGCGGGCTTTGCGGCACCGATCTCGAGCTCCTGCGCGGCGAGGTCGACCCCGCCTTCGTGCGCTACCCACTGACGCTCGGCCACGAGTGGTCGGGCACGATCGAGTCGGTCGGGCCGGGGCGTCGAGCTCGAGCCGGGCGCGCGCTGCGTCGCCGAGGGGATCATCCCGTGCGGCCACTGCGCCGAGCTGCCGGATCGGCGCGACGAACGTCTGCGAGCACCTACGACGAGGTCGGCTTCACGCGCGAGGGCGGCGCCGGTGACCAGATCCTCGTGCCGGCGCGCGTCGTGCACGTGCTCGACGACGCCGTGCCCCTGCTCGACGCGGCACTGGTCGAGCCGGCCGCAGTGGTGCTGACCGGGCTCGAGAAGGTGCGGCCGCGGCCGGGCCTGCGCGTGCTCGTCGTCGGCGACGGGACGATCGCGATGCTCGCCGTGATGCTCGTCGGCCTGATGTCGCCGGCGGAGATCGTCGTCGCCGGCCTCCGCGAGGCGCAGCGCGAGCTCGCGCTCGGGCTCGGCGCGAACGACTTCACGATCGACGCGCCGACGGGTGGCTTCGACCTCGCGATCGAGGCTGCCGGCGCGAGCCAGGCCGTCCTCGCCGCGCTGCGGCTCGGTGCGCCGCGGCGGCGTCGTCCTGAATCTCGGCCTCGCGCCGACCGGCTCGATGCTCGACCTGCCGGCCGACATGCTCGTCAACAACGACCTCACGCTCGCCGCAAGCTTCGGCTACACCTCCGCGGGCTGGTCGCACGTCGTCGACGCTCCTCAACACCGGGCGGCTCCGGCTTGCGCCCGCTCGTGACGCACCGATTCCCGATCGAGCGGTTTCGGGAGGCGTTCGCCGAGCTCGCCGAGCCGAGCGCGACACGCGGCAAGGTGATGCTGGAGGTGGCCGGTGGCTGAGATCGGCCTCGCGGGACTCGAGAAGGTCTACCCCGACGGCACCCGTGCGGTCGAGGGCCTCGATCTCGAGATCGGCGACAGCGAGTTCGTCGTCTTCGTCGGCCCCTCCGGCTGCGGCAAGACGAGCGTGCTGCGCATGGTCGCCGGGCTCGAGGAGATCACCGAGGGCGAGATCCGGATCGGCGGCAAGGTCGTCAACGACCTGCTCCCCGGCGACCGGGACATCGCGATGGTGTTCCAGAACTACGCGCTCTATCCGCACATGGACGTGTTCGACAACATGGCGTTCGGCCTCCGCCAGCGGAAGATGCCGAAGGCGGAGATCGAGCGGCGCGTCACCGAGGCTTCGCGCACGCTCGGGCTCGAGGAGACGCTCCGGAAGAAGCCGCGCACGCTCTCGGGCGGCCAGCGCCAGCGCGTGGCGATGGGACGCGCGATCGTGCGCGAGCCGCAGGCCTTCCTGATGGACGAGCCGCTCTCGAACCTCGACGCGAAGCTCCGCGTCGAGATGCGCGCCGAGATCCTCCGGATCCAGCGCGACCTCGCGGTGACGACGATCTACGTCACGCACGACCAGACCGAGGCGATGACGATGGGCGACCGCGTCGTCGTGATGCGGCGCGGTGTGCTTCAGCAGGTCGCTTCGCCGCAGCAGCTGTACGAGCGACCCGTGAACCTGTTCGTCGCGGAGTTCATCGGCTCGCCGGCGATGAACCTCGTCGAGGCGGAGCTCGCCCGGGACGGCGACCGGCTCGTGGCGCGCTTCGGCGAGCATGAGCTCCCGCTCGGGCGCGGCGTGAACGTCGAGCCCGGGCCGGTGATCCTCGGCTTCCGTCCCGAGGATCTCGAGGATGCGGCGCTCGTCGCGGCTCGTCCTGACGGCGCGTCACTGAGCGTCGTGACCGAGATCCGCGAGGACATGGGCTCCGAGGTCTATGTCCATTTCGGGCTCGACGTGAGGCCGGTGCGGCGCAGGGAGGTGGCGGAGGCGCGTGAGCCCGGCGAGAACGAGCCGGACCGGGCCGCGGCGCTCGACCGGAGCCCGTTTGTTGCCCGGCTCGGCCGCGAGACCCGCGCCGCGGAGGGCGAGCGGGCCGAGCTGGTGGTCGACATCGCCCGGCTCTACCTCTTCGACCGCGAGAGCGGCGAGCGCATCGAAACGGCGTGAGCTACCAGCCGCCGATCCAGCCGCTGAGGAGCCCGAGCGGCTCCGACTCGGGCGGCTCGCCCTCGCGCGCGCGCAGGAAGTCGAAGTCGCAGCCCTCGTTCGCCTGGAGCACGTGCTCGAGGTAGAGCGCACCGTAGCCGCGGCGGTACTTCGGCTCTGCCGGTCCGAGCTCGGCGAGGCGGCGCGCGATCTCCGTCGGCCGGGATGTCGAGGTCGAGGCGTTGGGCGTCGACGTCGAGCACGATCGGATCGCCGTCGCGCACCGCGCGCAGCGGGCCGCCGGCAGCCGACTCGGGCGCGACGTGGAGCACGACGGTGCCGAACGCGGTGCCGCTCATGCGCGCGTCGGAGACGCGGACAACGTCGGTCACGCCCTGCTCGAGCAGCTTCTTCGGGATCGGCAGCGCGCCCCACTCCGGCATCCCGGGCCCGCCCCTCGGGCCCGCGTTGCGCAGGACGAGCACGGAGTCGGCGGTCACGTCGAGGTCACGGTCGTCGATCCGCGCGGCGACGTCGTAGATGTCCTCGAAGACGAGCGCGGGGCCGCGGTGTCTGAGCAGCTCCGGAGAGGCGGCGCTTCGCTTCACGAGCGCGCCGTCGGGAGCAAGGCTGCCGCGGACGACGGCGATCCCGCCGGCTGCGGCGCGCGGCGCGTCGAGCGAGGCGATCACATCGCGATCGAGCACCTCTGCGCCGGCGAAGCCCTCCGCGAGCGACGCGCCGGTGACGGTCAACGAGTCGCCGTGAAGGAGCGGCGCGAGCTCGTACAGCACGGCGCGGATCCCGCCCGCGCGGTGCAGCTGCTCGACGAGGTGCTCGCCGGAAGGGCGGATGTTCGTCAGCAGCGGCGTCCGCTGCGACAGCTCGTGAATCCGGTCGAGCGTGAGCGGCACGCCGACCCGGCCCGCGAGCGCAAGCAGGTGGATCACGGCGTTCGTGCTGCCGCCGATCGCCATCAGCGTCGTGATCGCGTTGTCGAACGCCTCTGCCGTGAGGATCCGTGCCGGCGTGAGGCCCTCGCGCGCGAGCTCGACGGCGCGGGCGCCGGTCGCCTCGGCGGCGCGGGCGCGAGCGGCGTCGACGGCCGGAATCGACGCGGTGCCGGGCAGGCACATGCCGAGCGCCTCGACCAGCGAGGTCAGCGTCGAGGCCGTGCCCATCGAGTTGCAGTGGCCGACGCTCGGCGTCATCGCCGCCTCGAGCTCGTCGAACTCCGCCTCGGTCATCCGGCCCGCCCGCAACTCGTCGGCGTAGTGCCAGAGGTCCGTGCCCGCGCCGAGCTCCCGGTTCCTGAACCAGGCCGCCTCGGACGGGCCGCCCGTGACCATGATCGCGGGCACGCCCGCACTGGCAGCGCCCATCAGCTGGCCGGGCACCGTCTTGTCGCAGCCGCCGAGCAGAACGACCGAGTCGAACGGGTAGGCGCGGATGCATTCCTCGACGTCCATCGCCATCAGGTTCCGGAAGAGCATCGCGGTCGGCTTCATCAGGTTCTCACCGAGCGCGATCGCCGGGAACTCGAGCGGAAGCCCACCCGCGAGCAGGACGCCGCGCTTCACCGCCTCGGCGAGCCCTCGGAAATGGAGATTGCAGCTGACGAGCTCTGACCAGGAGTTGCAGATCCCGACCACCGGCCGTCCGACGAGCGCGGCGCGCGAGATGCCCTCGGCGTGGAGCGACGAGCGGTGGATGAGACCCGGGATGTCCCGCGCCCCGAACCACTGCTCGCTACGAAGCCTGGCCATCCCGCTGAGCATGCCACACCGACCGAGAGGAGCCTCCCGATGGACCGCGACCTCACGCTGATCGACCGGCTCGAACGCCTGCATCCGGCAGTCGTGGCCGATGTCCTCGACGGGCTGGGCGTCCGTTCGCAGGTGCTGGATCCGGAGATCCGGCCGCTCACGCCCGGTATGAAGGTGGCCGGGTTCGCGTCGACCGTCCACTGCATCCAGGTCGACGCGGTGCCCGAGAGCCGCGACGACTGGTACCGGGCCGAGCTCGGGGCAGTCGACGCGCTCCAACCCGGCGAGGTGATGGTCGTCTCGACCTGCCGAGCCTCGTTCTGGGGCGAGCTCCTGGCAACAGCCGCCACGTTTCGCGGCGCCCGAGGCATCGTCGCGGACGCGTACACACGAGACACGCTGTCGTTGATCGAGATGGGCTTCCCGACCTTCGCCGCAGGCATCCACTGCGCCGACTCCCTGGGCCGAATCGACGTCGACGCAGTCGGGATCCCGATCGAGTGCGGCGGCGTCGAGGTATCGCCCGGCGATCTGGTCCTGGGCGACCACGACGGCGTGGTGGTGATCCCCGCCGAACGCGGCATGGAAGCCATAGGCCTGGCCGAAGAGAAAGTAGCGGGCGAGAACCGGGTGAGGGACGCCCTCGCAGGCGGCATGCCTGTCGCCGAGGCGTTCCGTACATTCGGCGTGATCTGACCGGATGAGAGGCCAATACCGAGAGTCGTAGCTCGGACGGCCCGCACGATCGCCGGACGCGCGTGGCCCTGCACCATCGACCCCGGCTCTGCCGCGCAAGTTTTTCGCCCGGTTCCGCCTCTATCTCCCAACGTCCACGGATGAGAAGGGGTAGACGATGAGTCGCAAGCACAGCCTGGTGATCTCCGTCCTGCTCGGCGCATGTGTCGTGACCGGCGCCTCGGCCGCACTGAAGACGACCCACCTCGGCCAGGCGGGCAAGAAGGCCGACCTGACCCCGGCGAGCGTGATCGAGGCACGCAGGGCAAAGTTGGGCCGCTACGAGGCTTCGCTGCAGAAGGCGTTGCGCGCAAGGACGCCCGCTCTGCCCGCCGTCCCCCGCTTCGCGCCGGTCTCGATGCCGGTCGTCGCCTCCGCGCCCGTGGCCGAAGCGGCGCCGACGACGGCGCCGGATCCGACGGTCACCTCGCCCCCGCCCACGCCCACGCCCACGACCACGACCCCGCCGGCCGCACCCGCCCAGCCCGCGCCGGTGATCCAGTACGTCCAGCCCACCGTGCCGACGCCGGGCCAGAGTGGCGACGACGAGCACGAGGGCGACGACAGCGGCGGCGGCGGGAGTGAGGGCAGCGATGGGTAGCAACACTGCCCGCTTCTACGCAGTCGCAGCGACGATCCTGGTCTTCTTCGTCCTCTGGTCGACCATCGCGGCGAAGCCGTGGGCATCGGCCAAGCCGGCCCAGGATCCACGCGTGCTCGCTCTCACGAAGCGGGAGCGCGCGTTGCAGAGGCAGGCGCTCGAGGTGAAGCGCATCGTGTCGCACCGCTGGGTCGTCTACGAGCGGCGCCTGCGGGCCCGACGGCAGGCGATCGCGGCCGCCGAGCAACAGCACGCGCAGGCCGTCGCCGCGGCGCGGGCTGCGGCGTACCGCGCATGGGCCGCGTCGGCCGCCTCGCGAGGGGCGGCGCAGACGATCGCCTCGGTGTCGCGCACGTCGGCGACCCCGGCCTCCGGCGCAGCGCCCGCCGCAGCGGCGCCCGCCGCTCCGCCGGCTCCGGCGGCTCCGGCGGCTCCGGCGGCTCCGGCGGTCCAGATAGTGACCCTCCCGCCCGTGACTGCGACCCACACGTCGTAGTGAGCGAGATCCAAAGCAGGGCGGCGAAACGACGTCTCGAGCGGCACGAGTTCAGAGCCATGGGCGTGACGATCGAGTGTCTGGTCGGTCACGCCCATGGCCGCCGCGGCGACCTGGAGCCCGTCGAGCTCGAGTTCGAGCGCCTCGAGGCGATCTTCTCGCGTTTCCGCCCCGAGTCGGAGCTCTCGGCGCTGAACGCGCTCGGCGCGCTCGACGCCGGGCCGGAGCTCCTCGAGGTGACCGAGCTCGCGCTCGCCGCACGAGAGCGGACGCACGGGCGCTTCGACCCGACGGTGCACGATGCGCTGGTCGACGCCGGGTACGACCGGACGTTCAGCCGGGTGCCCGCCGATAGCGTGACCTCCGAGCGCATTCCTCCCGCGCAGTGTGGCGGAGAGGTGACCGTCGATCGAGGAACGGGCAGGATCCAGCTCGGTCACGGCGTGCGGCTCGACTTCGGCGGAATCGCGAAGGGCTATGCCGTCGACCGCGCATGCGACCTCCTCGCCGAGTGGGGCCCGTGCCTGGTCAATGCAGGAGGCGACCTCGCCGTTCGCGACGACGGCTCGGACGAGCCCTGGCCGGTCGCGGTCGACACGGGGCGCGGGTCGCTCACGCTGGGTCTGCGCAACGCGGCGATGGCGACGTCCGGAAGGGATACGCGCCGCTGGCGCCGCAACGGGATCGAACAGCACCATCTCATCGATCCGGCGACGGGAAGCCCGGCCGCGGGCGACCTCCTCCGCGTGACGGCCGTCGGGGCGAGCGCGGTCGAGGCCGAGATCCGCGCCAAGAGCCTGTTTCTCCTGGGCGAGGCGGGCGCCGTCGCCGAGGCCGACGAGCTCGGGATCCCGAGCGTGCTCGTGACCCTGGACGACCGGTTCGTGATCGCGGGAGGGCTGCGTTGAAGACCGACCCGACGTTCTGGATCCTTGCGCGGGCGAGCGGGATGACGGCGTACGTGCTCGTCACGGGGTCGATGATCGCCGGCCTGGTGCTCAAGTCGCGGCCGCTCGGCACCCGTGTCAAGCCGGCCTCGGTCACCGACGTCCACCGCTTCCTCGCGCTGATGGCGATCGTCGCGACGGCGGTCCACGGGCTGGCGCTCGTGTATGACACGGCTGTCCCGATCGACCTCGTCGGCCTCGTCGTCCCGGGACGCATCGCGTACCGCCCGCTCTGGACCGGCGCCGGAATCGCCGGAGCCGAGCTGTTGCTCGTGGTCTACGTGTCCTTTTCGCAGCGCAAGCGCATCGGCGTCAAGAACTGGCGTCGGCTGCACTGGCTGACGTACGTCGTCTTCGCGTCGGTCACGGTCCACGGCCTCCTCGCCGGGAGCGACAGCGCCAGCCGCTGGGCTCAGCCGGTCTATCTCGGCGCGATCGGCGCCGTCGCGTTCGCGACAGCCTGGCGTGCGCTCGCGCGGCCGGCGAGCTCAAGGAGGCGAACCTCGGCCTCCAGCCAGGCGTAGGTAGTCCTAGCCGCCCTCCTGGGAGTCGCCGGAGCCGTAGCCCGAGCCGTGGTCGGAAGAGCCCGCCTCGCCGCTCGTCCCGTCCGGATGCTCCGTCTCGGCCGTCACAGCCTCCTGCCGGACGGTCGACTCGGACGCGGACTGCTGTTCCGGCTGCGCGTTCTGCTGTTCCGGCTGCGCGTTCTCGCCCGACTGCGGTGACTGGTCCGACTGCTGGGGCTGCGCGGCGGGCTGGGCGTCCTCGACGTGCGAGGCCTGCGCGGTGGAGTCCTCCGAGCCGGGCTTCGCCGACGCGGCAACCGGGGCGATCCAGACGATCGCCGTGCGGTGCCCGGCAGCGCGGACGGGGCGCAAGCGCGCCACGGCAGTCCGGACGAGGGCAGGCGCGGCGGCGGCGGCGGCCGGAGCGCGCTGCGAGCGGGCCGCGGCCACCGGAGCGGCGACGCGGTGCGGTGCAGGATGATGGGCCTCGAGCCCGGCCGAGCCCGCGGCGAACAGGCCGAGCCCGACGGTGGCGGTGACGGCCTTCGCGGCGACGCCGGTGGTCGCAGTCCCTGCGCCCAGGCGCGCGATCAGGTCCCGCAGCCCGAGCGGCAGCGTGGCGATGGTGGCCATGGCCGCCTGGAGCCCTCGACGTGCGCGGAACAGGAGCGACTCGACCGCCGAGTTCGAGACGCCGAGGGCGACCGCGAGATCCTCGTACGACAGCCCTCTGAACTCGCGCAGGAGGAACGCCTGCTGCTGCGGCTTCGGCAGCTCCGCAAAGGCGGCCCAGAACACGCCGACGTCCTCGTTGCGGATCGCGAGCGCGAGCGGGTCGGCGGGGTCGGCGGCCCGCTCGGGCTCGGCGATCGGGAGCGGGTCCCGCATGCGGGCGCGCACGCGTGACCAGCACTCGTTTCGTGCAATCGCGGCGAGCCAGGCGCCGGGCTCGCGCGGGACGGTCCCTTTCGCGAGGCTCCGGAATGCGGCGAGGAAGGTCGCCTGGTGGGCGTCCTCGGCCTCGGTCGGATCACGAAGGAGAGTCCGGCAGAGCCCGAGGACGGCGCGGCTGTGGTCGGCGTGGAGCGCCTCGAGACGCGCTCCGGCGTCGCTCTCGAAGCGGCCTACGGAAGATGCGGCGTTGTCTGAGCTCATACAGCTGCTACGTACTCTGAGGCTTATCGCCCGAAAATCTGGCGGCCCCGAGTAAAGGTCGCGTAAAACCGGCGTCGCCATGCCGCCGGCGCTAGGAGCGCCCGGCCCGGAAGCCGCGCCTCCGGCAGGCATCGGCAATCTGCCGATGCTTCCCGCCGGGCTCGAAGACGCGCCGCGGTCGAGGTCGACGTGCTCGGCGAGCTCGTGCCGGCGGTCGTGGCCCCGGACTGCGTCTACCGACCGGCGTAGGGCTCACCGCTAGACCGCCTCGCCCAGCACCGGCAGCACGCTCACCGCCACGAGAGCCTGCTCGGCGCCTCGCGGCGCCCGCCGTTGCCGGAGCTCGTCGACGAGCGCGAACAGGCGCCTGCCGAGCTCGTCGGCCTCGTCCGGCGTGAGCTCGACGACCCAGTTCCCCACGAACGCCTGGCGCCTCCAGTCCGCGCCGACGTCGCCCGTGACGAAGCGGCGCCTGACCTCCGCTTCACGCGCGAGCACCGTCGCCATCAGCTGGTCCGTGATCGCACGTGCCTCGGGGTCGAGCGGCGTCGGCCACACGACTCGCTCGTCGGGCCGCCGCCACCACCGCTCGCGCCGCGTCCCGAGCGACGGCTCCTCCTCGATCGCCCCGAACCGGGCGAGCACGCGGAGGTGGTAGCTCGTCGAGCCGCGCGACTCTCCGAGCCGGCGTGCCAGCTGCGACGCCGTCGCCGGCCCCTCGCTGAGGAGCTCGAACAGGCGCAGGCGGAGCGGATGGGCGAGCGCCCACATGGAGCTCCTGGATGGCTCGGCGCCGGACAATGCAAAAAACCTTTGCAAACGATAGCCGCGCCGTGCCGTCGGAAGCAACGTGCGGACGATCGCGATCACGTGGGCGGCACTTCTCGTCCTGGCGGTGCAGAGCGCGGGCGCGGCGGCTCCCGTCCGGGTCGCGCTCACGGCGCCGCCCGCCGCGCTCACCGTCGGCCGCGCCTGGACGGCGTCGCTCAGGGTGACGCCGCGCACGTTCTCCGGCGACGTGCGGGTCGCAGCGAACGGGCCCGGGAAGCTGGCCGTGCGCGCGACCGGCGGCCACGGCGCCTACCGCGCGCGGCTCGTGTTCCCGAGCGCCGGGCGCTGGACGCTCACCGCCCGGGCGGGCGGCTCCACCTCCGCGCTCGGCTCGGTGACGGTCGCCGCGCCCGCACCGACGCCGCTGGCGCTGGACTGGCCGACCTCGATCGACCTCCAGCCGGACGGCTCGCTGCTCGTGGTCGAGAACGGCGCGGGCGTGGTCGAGCGCGTGCAGCCGGCGAGCGGCCACGTGACCGTGCTGGCCTCCGGGCTCGCGAAGCCCTATGCAGCCGCCGCGGGACCCGACGGCTCGATCTGCCTCTCCAACGGCGCCTCGCTCGAGCGGATCGACGGCTCGTCGCCGCCGGTCACCGTCGCGACGGCCGACACCGACATCGGCCCGGTCGCGGTCGCGCCGGACGGAGCCGTCTACTACACGACCGCGACCCAGGTCTTCGAGCTTCGCGGCGGCCCGCCTCGGCCGATCGTTTCGGGGCTGAGCAACCCGCACGGGCTCGCCGTCGCGCGCGACGGCACGCTGGTCGTCTGCGACACCGACGCCGACCGCGTCCTGCGCATCGACCCGCCGAGCGGCGCCACCACGACGCTCATCCACACGGCGCGACCGCGAGGGATCGACATCGCCGGCGACGGGTCGATCTACCTCGTCGAGGGCGCCGCCAAGCGGGTCGGCCGCTACGACGCAGGCGGGGCCCGCCGCGGGGACGTCGGTCCGGCCTTCAACGACCCGTACGACGTCGAGGTCGCCGCCGACGGAACCGTCTACGTGCTCGAGACCGCAGCCCAGGGAACGATCCGCCGCGTGGGGGCGGACGGAACGGCGTCGACCGTGCCCACCGGCTAGGCGCGGCTCGAGCCCCGCGCCGAGCGCACCGGCGCTCCGCCGGACTATCCGGCTGAGCGCGTGGAGCATTTCTTGTCGAGCCGAGTCGGATTCTTTACTCGCGCTTGGCCCGCGCTTGTCCCGTCACGCCTTAGAACTGGAGGCGACAGAGAGTCGGTACACCGACAGAAAGGAGAAGACCGAATGACGCATCCGCCGACACTTCCACTGACGGGGCCGGAGCGCGAGTTTGCGGCTTGCCTGCTGGCGTCCGGGTGGAGCGTGTTGCGGGTCGCCAGGGCTTTGCAGGTTACGCGGTCTATCCAGTAACGGAGGAGTCGAGATGATCACAGCAGGAACGCGAATGAACCCCAAGGCTGTAGCTCTGGCGGTCGGCATGGCGCTCTTGGTCACGCCCGCCGCTGCCCTCGCCGCCGCCTCGCCGAGCGCCGGGCCGAACACGATCAGAGGCAGCATGTCTGCTCGGACCACCGTCGACCAGCAGATTGCGCTCAGGCCGGGATCGGCCTACAGCCGTGCGAGCGGATCGGCGCAGTATCAGGCACAGCCGGGCCAGCGAGAGCTCCAGGTCGAGGTGGAGCGTCTCGCGTCGCTTCGCGGCACAGCCGTGCTCGTGCGGGTCAACGGCGCCACCGTCGGCTCGATGAAGGTGTCGAGCAACGGGATCGCGCAGCTCGTGCGGAACACCGAGCGCGGCCAGCGCGTGCCCATGATCGCGCACGGCTCGACGGTCACCCTGCAGACGACGGCGGGGGTCGTGATCGCATCCGGCACGTTCTAGGCGGGCAGGGGAGGACACCCCCCCAAAAGCAGCGACCCGGCGCGCGTCGCCGAACCACTTCGTCGAATTCGCCTCCCTGCTCCGGCGGGGAGGCACTCGCGCGGCACTTCCGCAGGTTCGATCAGGGTCGCTACGGATGTCTGCAGCAGGGCCCGCGGCTAGGTTCGAAGTGGCCCGAAGGGAGGTTCCGACACGGAACTGCAGCTGAGCACGCAAGCTTCGACTGGACGCGACAAGACCGATCGCACGGGCGCAGCCATGCCGGGCCGTCGTGAGCTGTTCGCTCTCGCGGCAGTGCTCGCGGCGACGGTGGTGACCGGGGCTGCGGCGATCGCCGGGCTGACGCGCAAGGCCGCGCCGGTGCAGCCGTCGACACCCACGGTGAGCCAGGTCGTCGGCAATACGCCCGCGACGCCGCCGCGAGTCGAGCCGGGGGGCTGATGCGCACGATCTGGGCAACGGTGCTCTCCGTATGGGCTCTCCTGGCGGTAGTGGCGTTCCTTGCCTGGACGCGTCAGCAGCCGACTCCCGCCGGCACCTCGGGATCGATCCCCGGCGCCGTGCTCGTGAAGAACAAGAACGGGACGACCAGCCTCGTCGTCGTCTCGGGTGCCGGCTCGACGGCCACCCACGCTACGACCAGGACCTCACCGGTGCCGGCCGGATGATCGAGCTCGCCGCCGCAGGCATGCCGGTCGCATGGCTGATCGCGCGCGCGGCCGGGCTCGTCGGGTTCGCGCTCCTGACCCTGTCCGTCACGCTCGGCCTGATGTTCAGCACGAGGATCCTGAAGCCGAAGCGGCAGAAGGACCTCCTCGGCTGGCACCAGACGCTGATCTGGACCGGACTGGCGATGGTCGTGCTCCACGGGACCGCGATCCTGCTCGACCCGGTGATGCGCTTCGGGCTGATCGCCGTGGTCGTCCCCGGAACGGCGCCGTGGCGGCCGATCACGGTGGCGGCCGGGGTCGTCGCCGGCTATCTGATGCTGGCGCTTGCCCTGTCCTTCCACGTGCGCCGCCGCATCGGCCAGCGCAGGTGGCGTCTGCTCCACTACGCGTCGTTCGCCGCATTCGCCCTCGCGCTCGGCCACGCGCTTCATGCGGGCACCGACCTGCAGGGAGTCACCGGCCTGGTATTCGGTGCGATCGCGATCTCACCTATTCTCTGGCTCGTCTTCGCGCGCATCCTCATGCCCCGCCAGGCCGCAGCACCGAGACGACCCCGGGCCGCCGGGCCTGCGCCTCGGAGCGAGCCGGCACCCGTGAAGGCGCTTTCGGCATGATCGGCGCCCGCCTGGTTCGAGAGCGATTCCACGCCATGGGCACCGAGTGCGAGGTAGCGGTCACCGCTGCTCGCCCGGACGCTGCGCGAGCACGGCGTGCGCTCACGGCCGGCCGCGCCGAGGTCGACACCTGCGAGAGGGTCCTTTCGCGCTTTGACGAGCGCAGCGACCTGTCGCGACTCAACCGTGCGGGCGGTGAGTGGTGCGTGATCGACGACCGGCTCATCGAGGCGTTGCGCATCGCGGTGCGGGCTCGTGAGGAGACGGGCGGGAGATTCGACCCGACGATCCTCCCGCCGCTCGCCGCCGCCGGCTACGACCGCTCGTTCGAGCAGCTCGAGGAACGTCCGCCCGTCCGTGCGCGCGGCTGGTGCCCGGGAGGAGAGATCGAGGTCGACGCCGCCGCCGGGCGGGCGCGCGTCGAGGCGGGCGCGGCCGTCGACCTCGGCGGGATCGGCAAGGGGTTTGCCGCCACCCGCGCCCTGTGGGCCATGCGCGAGGCCTGGCTCGAACTTCCGGGAGGGCTCGTCGATCTCGGCGGGGACATCGCCGTCTGGGGCGCGACTCCCGAAGGCGGCCTCTGGCGCCTCGCGATCGCCGACCCGCGCTCCCGCGGCGCACAACTCGGGACGCTCAGCTATCGCCGAGGGCGCCGTGGCCACCTCGGGGCGGGACACGCGCCGCTTCGGGCCCGACGGGCGGCTGCATCACCTGATCGACCCGGCAACCGGAGCGCCGACAGACGAGGGGCCTTTGGCGGTCACGGTCGTCGGCCCGGACGCCGCGAACGTTGAGGCGTACGCCACCGCCCTCGCCGTCACGCCGCTCGGGGAGTCCGGCGACCTCCTGCGCGGGCGACCCGGGCTGGCGGCCTTTCTCGTCCCCTGCGAGGGTGACCCCGTCGTGGTGGGCGACCTCCCGCTCGTCGCGCGCCCGAGGCCCATGGAGGTGCCTGCATGAACATCACCAGGGCGTCGGCGACGCTGCTTCTCGCCGCGGTGGGAGCCTTCGCGGCCGGCTGCGGTGGCGGCGGAGGAAGCGGGACAACCGGAGCTGCAGGCGGCCAGCGGTCCGCCTCCAATTTCGTGAAACAGGTCACCGTTCAGTTCTCCCGCGGCCAGTCGGGGAGACTCTGGGACGAGCTCCTCCCGGCCGACCAGTCCGTCGTGACCAGAGCGCGCTTCGTCGCCTGCCAGCAAAACGAGGGCTGGAACCTCAAGACCATCAAGGTGCTCGAGACCTATGCCGACCCCGTCGACGTGGACGGGAAGCCCCTACCGGCCACGGCCGTCAGCGTGCGCGTGACATCCGGGAACGGCGACACCACAGCGACGATGCACGCCGTCTCGGTCAACGGCACCTGGAGATGGATCCTGCAGCCCGTCGACCGGGCCGCTTACAGTCGCGGGAAATGCCCGAGCACCGGTTGACACACGGGAGCGGAACGTCGGTTGGCCACCTCCCGATCGGCGTGCGGAACGGAGTCGATTGCTAGCCCTCGCGGACTTCTTCCGTTTCGTCCCTGGCTACGAGCATTACGTCTTCCGGGCGGGACGCGAACCGCTCTTCTTCCTGCTGCTCGCCTTCCTGCTCACGTTCGTGGCAGCACGCACGTATACGCGGATGGGGCGCGCCCGCGGCTGGAGGAGCGGGTCGGTCCGGGACGTCCACCTCCATCACCTGGTTCCGGGAATCATCGCGTGTCTCGCAGCCGGAACGGCGATCATCGCATTCCGGCCGAGCGGTGACGCGATGCTTGCGCTTTCCTCTCTGTTCGGAGTCGGCGCTGCTCTCACGCTCGACGAGTTCGCACTCGTCCTTCACCTCGAGGACGTCTACTGGACGGAGGAGGGGCGTAGCTCGATCGAGGCGACGCTGATCGGCTTCACGCTCGCGGCGCTCTGCCTCGTGACGACGGCGCCACTCGAAACCGACCCGGCCAAGGACATGCCGCACTGGGTGCTGGGCGGGGTCATCGCGGTGAACATGTCGTTCGCGCTGATCGCTTTCCTCAAGGGCAAGCTGAAGCTCGGCACGTTCGGGATCTTCGTGCCCGGCCTTGCGATCCTCGGTGCCTGCCGTCTCGCGAAGCAGGGCTCCGTCTGGGCCCACAGCTTCTACGGGCCCGCGAAGATCGACCGTAGTCGAGCCCGCGCCGAGCTCCAGGCCGCCCGCTACGCGCGCGTCGGTCGGCTCTACGACCTGATCGGCGGTGCGCCTCACCTCGAGCGCCGCTGGCAACCTCCACACTAGAACCCCCGATCGGAGTCAGTGTGCCGAGCAGGTGTCGAGTCGACGGAGCGCTTGGCCCCGTCCGTGACTAGACGGGCGGCGACCCGGCGGCGAGATGCCGATCGACGATCGGCAGCACGAGGTCGACAACCTCGGAGACCGTCAGCCCGTCCGTATCGATCACAGAGTCGCTGACGCGCTGGTAGAGCGGGCCCCGAGCCGCGAGCTGGTTGTCGAAGAAGCCGTGCAGATCGTCGGAGAAGATCGGCCGGTGTGCCTCCCGGTGGAACCTGGCAGCGAGAGTCGACGGTTCGACACGAAGCCAGATCGCCCAGATCTCGGGCCTGCACAGAGCCTCTCTGCACGAGCTGTCCTCGACCACGCTCGCCGCCGCGCTGACGACCCCGGGTTCGTGGGATCGAAGCGCTCCGAGGAAATGCTGCGCCTCGAGCGAGTGGAGTACGACGATGCCGTCACGATTCCGCACTTCGCGCGGGGTGAGACCCGACGCCGCTGTGAGCCGGCTGTCGTTGTCGTCGAAGCGGATTCCCAGAGCACTTGCGAGCTGCGTACCGACAGCCGTCTTCCCCGTGCCCATGAGCCCGAGCAGAGCGACGTGGCGGCCGAGCGGCTCGGAAGCGAGGGACGCAGTCGGAGCTTGCGTCTGGACCGTCGTGTCGGTCATGCGGTCCAGGTCGCCACCTCGTCGGATGCGTCTGCGACAAGCGGCTCGCGGAGGATCTCGCTGACAACGCGCTCCATCGAGGCGCTTGGCCCGAGGAGCTTCGCCAGCTCGCGCTGTGCGACTTCGTGGATGCTCGAGTCGAGGTCGGCGTCGTAGACGAGGCGGCCGCTTTCGTGGTGGGCGAGCATCGCGTCGTAGGCGTCCTCGGGTCTTCGGTCGCGGATCGCTTCGTACAGTGCGCGATGGTATGGGGCGGAAGCGGCCACGACCTTTCGATCGCTGAGACTTCGCAGCATGAGCTCGAAGATGAGCGGCACGATCGACTCGAAGGTGGTCTCGATCATCGGATTGTGCGGCATGCGCGAGACGATCCTGTGGATGGCGAGGTCCCAGCGAGCCCGCTCGAGAACGACTTTGGAGGCGTCGTTTCGTTCCACGGCTTCACGAAGCGCCTCGATCTCCGCCTCGGTCGCTCTCGTCGCCGCGAGCCGCGCGGCCGGTGGCTCGATGATCGCGCGAACCTCGATCAGGTTGCGCAGCGTGATGTTCTGGCGGCGGTAGTGGGAGCCGAGCGGACGGGCTGCCTCCGTCGTCGATGCCGCACGAACGAAGGCGCCACGTCCGGGGGATACCTCGACGAGCCCTCGTTCGACGAGGCTCCGCATCGCCTCACGGACGAGAGGGCGTCCGACGCCGAGGCGTTGTGCCAGCTCGCGCTCGGAGGGCAGCTTCGCACCCGGCTTGGAACCGAGCGCCTGAACTTCGGCCTCGAGACGCTCAGCGATGTCACTTCGCGAGAGCTGGCTACGTGCCGCCGTCACACAGCCGCCTTGGTCGCCGAAACCGCCGACGGGTCAGCCGTCATCTCTTGGTCGAGCGAGGTGTGCCGCATGTCCTGAAGAATGCCTGAGAGGAAGGCCGGGCCCGGGCTCCGCCGGCATCCTATGTCCGTTCCTCTCGTCCGAAGAGGAGCAGAACTGCGAGTATCGCGACGCCGTAGAGGATGCTGCGCCCGTAGTCCGGCATGTTCTCGGCCTGCAGGAGGCTGATCAGGGCAACGAGGGTGATCGCGCCGGCGACCGTACCGAGGTAGTGACCGCGCCCGCCGAGGATCGCGACGCCTCCGATCACGGCGGCCGCGATCGACTGGAAGAGAAACGGGTCACCCAAGCCGAGCGTCGCCTGCCCGCTGTAGGCGACGAGGACGATCCCGGCGAGGGCCGCGAAGAAGCCGCTCAGCATGTACAGGATCACGGTCACCACTCGTACGTTGACACCGGCCAGGTAGGAGGCTACGGCGTTGTTTCCCGTCGAGTAGATCTTGCGGCCGAACGTCGTGAAACTGAGGATGAAGGTGACGGCCAGGATCACCCCGAACCAGAGAATCAGCTCGACGGGGATGCCGGCGAGCTGATCGTGGATCGCATTCTGCAAGACGGTTGGGGCGTATGAGCGGCACGACTGGCAGGTGAGCCCTTGCGTTCGACCAAGCGTCAGCCCTTCCATGATTCCGTTCATCGCCAGGGTCATCACGACTGCCGGGACCGCCAGATACGCGATGCAGAGGCCGTTGACGAGTCCCACCACAGCACCCAGGCCGAGCGCGATCAGCAGCGCGTAGGCGGCACGGGAGTCCCGTCCGAGGGAAGCGGTGGCGAACAGCACCCCTGCCGCGTTCAACACCCACGGAATGGAGAGGTCGATACCGCCGACGAGAAGGACGAATGTCTGGCCGGCGGCGACTAGACCGACGAACGACGCGATCACGAGAATCGCCTTGACGCTGCCGGCGCTGGCAAAGCCCGGGTGAAGGAACGCTCCGACGACAAAGACGAGGATCGCTGCGCCGAAGGTGACGAGGATTCGGCGACGATCCACGGTCAGGAGGTCGCGCGCTCTCGTGCCGGAGCTCGAGCTTGGTGCTGCGCTCATGTGCTTGCTTTCACGAGGCGGCCGAGGATGACGCCGAGGAACACGGCGAGGACGAGGAACAGTCCCTGGAAGAAGGACTGGTAGAGCGGGTTGATGCCGGCGAAGAAGAGGACGTTCGTGAGGATCGTGAGCACGAAGGCGCCGGCGATGCTCCCGAGCGCGCTACCTCGTCCGCCGTAGAAGCTGATTCCTCCGAGTACGACGGCTGCGATCGATGTGAGAACGTAGACGTCGCCGGCGGCTGCGTCGCCACCTGTCGTGCTCGCGGCGAGGAAGAGCCCGCTGGCCGCCGCGAGCAACCCTGACAGAGCGAAAGCGATGACCTTCACGCGGCGCACCGGAATCCCGTGCGCGCGGGCAGCGGACTCGTCGTTTCCGATCGCGAAGATGCGAACGCCGATCGTCATCCGTCGCAGCGCCAGCCAGGCGAATGCCACGAGTGCGATGAAGAGGAGGCTCCACGGCCCTTGCGTGCTCGCGAGCGTGTTCGAGTAGGAGGGCGGGATCAGGCCGCCCGGCTCCGGGAGGATCCAGATCGCAAGCCCTTGCAGGATCGCGAGCGTCGCCAGGGTGACAAGGATCGGCTGGAGACGGCCGTAAGCGACGAGGATCCCGTTGACGGCGCCGAAGGCCCCGCCGAGAGCGAGGATCGCGATCGACCAGCCGACCATGCTCGTGAGGTTGTCCTTCATGTGTGTTGCCGCGAGTGCGTTCGAGACGTCGATGACGCCTCCGACGGAAAGGTCGATGCCGCGGGTGATCACGACGATCGTCTGGCCGACTGCCACGAGGACCGTCGGGACAGCGGTATTGACAACGGATGTCCACTCGAATGTGCCGGGGTAGGCGTTCAGCTGGCCGTGGAACAGCCCGATGTAGAGCAGCGTCAGCCCGGCGAGGATCACGAACGAGAGCAGGAACGACATGTTCTGCGCGAGCGATTCGCGCCAGCCGCTGAACGCGTCGCTCATCGATCGCCCTCGCGCAGGGCGGCAGCGACGAGACCCTCTGCACTTGCTTCAGGGCCCGACAGCTCGGAGATGACGCGTCCTTCGCGCATGACGAGGACGCGATGGCAGAGCTGCGCGATCTCCTCCGTCTCACTCGAGTAGTAGAGGAGTGCCTTCCCTTCGGCCGCGAGGTTGACGACGAGCTCGTAGATGTCGTGTTTCGTCCCGACGTCGACGCCGCGGGTGATGTCGAACAGGAGGAGCACGTCGGGCTCGGCGAGAAGCCATCGCCCGATCAGGACTTTCTGCTGATTGCCTCCGGACAGGGTCCCGACCGCCTGGAGCCCGGCGTTACGGGTCTTGATCTGCAGTCGCTCGGTCACATCCGCGACGACCGAGAGCTCGCGCCGAATGCGGATCACTCCGGCCTTGCTGATCTTGTCGAGCACGGCAAGGGTGAGGTTGTCCTTCACGGACATGGGCAGCATCAGTCCCTCGGTCTTCCTGTCCTCCGGGACGAGCGCGATCGCGAGGCCTCGCTTGATCGCGTCTGCGGGGCTTCGGAGCTTCGCTCGCTTGCCCCCGACGGAGATCTGCCCACGCGAGAGTTTCCGTGCCCCGAACAACGACAGAAAGAGCTCGGGCTGACCCTGGCCGGCGAGGCCGCCGATGCCGAGTATCTCGCCTCGCTTGAGCTCGAAGGAGACGCCGTGCAGGACGTCGCCCTCCAATCCCTCGGCGCTCAACGCCACTTCGCTCTCGGCGCCGGGGAGCGCCGGCCGCTCCGGGTACATGCGGTCGATCGTCCGGCCGGTCATCAGAGTGACGGCCTCGTTCTCGGTGAGCCTGTGCTCCGTCGCCACGTTCGTGCCGTTTCGCAGGACCGTGATCCGATCGGCGAGAGAACCGACCTCACCCCAGCGATGCGAGGTGAAGAGCACGCAGGCCCCGTCGTCACGCAGGCCGCGGACGAGCTCGAACAGCCATTCGACTTCACGCTCGGCGAGCGCCGAGGTCGGCTCGTCGAGAAGGAGGATGCGCGGTTCGCGCATGAAGGCCGACGTGATCTCGACCATCTGGCGCTGCGCGAGTGGGAGCGAGCCCGCGAGAGAGCGGGGATTGATGCCGTTCACGCCGAAGCGCTCGAGAACCTCGGCCGCGCGTTGGGGAGCTTCCGCCGCTGGATCAACCTCGGGGGCCGCGGGGCTCGCGCCCGACGAAGAGATTCTCGGCCACTGTCAGCCACGGAAACAGGGTCAGCTCCTGGAACACGGTGCCGACGCCGAGGCGGCGGGCGGCCCCGGGACCGGAGGCGGTCACGTCTTCCCCGTCGATCACGACCGAGCCGGCGTCCGGCTTCACGGTTCCTCCGAATGATCTTGATCAGCGTGCTCTTGCCGGCGCCGTTCTCACCGACGAGCGCGTGAATCTCGCCGAAGCTCGCGGCCAGCGCCGCCCCGGTGAGCGCCTCGACGCCTCCGAAGGAGCGGGAAACGCCGCTTGCCTCGATGGCCGGGCTCTGCGTGGCCGCATGGTCAGTTTCGCGTCGCTCATCTCGGGGATTGTGTCGGTCGAGTAGTTGGCTGGTGGCCGCCCGGGAGGAACAGGCGACCACCAGCCGTCCCGGCGACTTACTTGGGAAGCCGGACGTTCAAGACCCCGGGGCAAGGCTTGCCTGTCAGTGCTGCCTTCACGCAGATGACAAGCGTTGCGTTGGGACCCGAGTCGGTGAAGTCGGCGAAGAAGCTGTCAGGCAGGTTCGGGAACACCGTCAGACCCTGCTTGACGGTCTTGTCCGTGACGAAGCGGGAACGGGATCTCGATGTTCGACTTCGCGTGCTTCTTCAGCAGGATCTCACGAGCCAGCTCGAGCGCGACCAGCGAGAGGAACGGCGGCTGGCCGAGCGACATGCCCGTGACGTGATGGCCCTTGTAGCCTTGCGCCAGCAGGAACCGGCGGAAGCCGTTCTCGGCCTCGCCCCCTGTGATCGGGAGCGGCTTGCCGGCGTCGACGAACGCCTTCAGCACTCCGTCGGTGCCGCCCTGCACCCAGGCGCCGTCGACCGTCGGCAGCGACGGGAGCTGAGCGGCCGTCGCCCGCTGAGCGTCGGCGGAGGCCCAGTTGCCGCTGTACTTGGCGACAACCTTGATTCCCGGATTCGCCTTGAAGACGGCTTCCGCACCCTTGTTCCGCTCGGAGTCGGCGAAGGTGCCGGCAACGCCCGTGACCATGATCACGTTGCCCTTGCCCTTCAGCTGATCGACGAGGTACTGCGCCATCTGCGTGACCGAACTTGAGCTGATCGGTGTTCACGGTCTGAGCGCACGGAGCCGTGACGACGTTGTCGAAGGACACGACGATGATTCCGCGGTCGCACGCCTGCTTGATGATCCCGTTCAGGCCCGTCGGAGATGCGGCATTGATGACGATGGCGTCGACGCGCTGCGAGATCAGGTTCGAGATCTGCTGCGTCTGCTTGCCGACGTCGTTGCCGGAGTTGTAAACAGTGCAGACCACCTGCTTGTTGTAGGGCGGCATCTGGCACCCGCCCTTGAAGAGGTTCTGCCATCTCGACGCGCCAGGTGTTGCCGATGAACGAGTTGGCAAGGGCGATCTTGAACGGCTTGTTGGCCTCGCTCTTGGTGCTGCGAGCCGCCGCGGTTGACACGACGGCAATCAGGATCGCCGCCGCAACTGCAACTGCGAGAAGGGCTGTCCGACGTGGAGCCTTCATCGTCGTTGCTCCTTTCCATCACGTAGCTTCTCGGCCGCGGAAGCGACCCGGGACACGACGGAGCACCGATGTGATCCGTCACGGCTCGCAGTCGCCTCGATGCGGCGCGACGTCGAGCCGACCTTCGGACTGCAAGACTGCAAACGGACCCGATCCCCAACACGTGCGGACTGCTGGGTGCACCGGTCTTACCACACTGGTCTTACCGGTAATTCCGCGACCATACGAGCGTCGCTTGCGATTGTCAATTTCGCCGAGCACGAATCAGACGCGGTCTGCCGTGCTTCATGCCGTTACCTCCTCCTCCCTCGTGTTGCTTTCCGTCGACCAAGCCGCACCGTCGGGGAACGCGAACTCCGACAGCGACTCAGGTTTGATCTCGATGCCGTAGCCAGGCGCCGTCGGCGGCCAGTACCGCCCGTCGAAGACTCGAACCGGATCGACGAAGTGCTCGTGCAGGTGATCCACGAACTCGCACTCCCGGTTGTCCAGCGATGCCCCGACCGCGATGTAGTCGAACATCGAGACGTGTTGGACGTATTCGCACAGGCCTACGCCTCCCGCGTGGGGACAGACCGGCGCCTCGAACTTCGCTGCGAGGAGGAGGACCGCGACGACCTCGTTGACGCCGCCAAGGCGGCAGCAGTCGAGCTGGCAGACGTCGATTGCTCCGAGCTGGAGGAACTGCTTGAACATGACGCGGTTCTGGACGTGCTCTCCCGTCGCCACGCGAATCGGGGCTATCGCCTCCCGGATCCGCAGGTGCCCGACAATGTCGTCCGGGCTCGTCGGCTCCTCGATCCACCAAGGATCGACCTCGGCGAGCGCGTGGATCGAAGCGATCGCCTGGTCGACCCCCCAGGCCTGGTTCGCGTCGAGTGAGAGTCCGGTTGTCGGGGCCGATCGCCTCGCGGACGATCCGCGCACGCCGCAGGTCGGAGTCGAGGTCGGCGCCGACCTTCAGCTTCAGGTGGGTGAAGCCGTCGCCGAGGGCAGCGCGAGCGCGCTCGGCGAGCGTCTCTTCGCCGTAGCCGATCCAGCCGGCCGAGGTCGTGTAGGCAGGGAAACCGGAGCGTAGGAGCGTCGCCTCTCGCTCGGCGCGACCGGCCTGGTTGCGCTGCAGGAGCTCGACGGCCTCGCCGGGTGTGAGCGCATCCTCGATGTAGCGGAAGTCGACGCATGCGACGAGCTGTTCCGGCGAGAGATCCGCGAGGAGCTTCCAGAGCGGCTTGCGCTCGAGCTTCGCGTAGAGATCCCAAACCGCGTTCACGATCGCCGCGGTGGCGAGATGGATCACTCCTTTCTCGGGCCCGAGCCAGCGGAGCTGCGTGTCGGTCACGAGGCGCCGCCACAGGCCGCCGAGATCGGTCACGAGCTCGTCGACGCTCAGCGCCTACGACGTGGTGGGAGAGTGCCTCGATCGCTGCTACGCAGACCTCGGTGCCGCGGCCGATCGTGAAGGTGAGACCGTGACCGCTCAGCCCGTCGGGGTGGTTCGTTTCGAGCGTGACGTAAGCGGCCGAGTAGTCGGGATCGGAGTTGACGGCGTCGGATCCAGCGTGACTCCGAGAGGTCGGAAAACGGACGTCGTAAGTAACGGCTCGCACGATCTTGGTTGCCACGGTGGGAGATCTAAACGCAAACATCGGATGTCTGTCAAGACAAATGGTCAAATTGGCCGTGTATTGTCCGTTCTTGGCATGAGTTGCTTGACAATCATCAGGTGTCTGGCATATTCGAGGCTCGCGGGAACGAAGCCTTAGGATCTTGGACATGGACAGCGAAAAGCGCCCACGCCGCTCTGCCGGCGTGACGGATGAGGCGATCGGGCAGATCCGAGAGCTCGTCGCGACCGGCGTCTGGGAAGCAGGGATGCGCCTTCCGCGCGAGGCCGACCTCGCAGCGCAGCTCGGGCTCTCCCGCAGTTCCTGCGCGAGGCCGTACGCGCCCTCTCCAACGCGCGTGTCCTCGAGGTGCGCCAGGGCGACGGAACGTTCGTCAGCAGCCTCGAGCCGGGCGAGCTGCTTCAGCAAACGAGCTTCGCCACCGACCTGATGCAGGGCCGCACCGTTCTGGAGTTGTTCGAGGTGAGGCGGCTGCTCGAGCCGGAAGCTGCAGCGCTGACGGCGTTGCGCGCAGACGCCGCGGCAAAGAGCAGTCTTCGGCTCGAGCTGGACCGGATGTTCGAGGCGGGCGACGACGCCGAGAAACTCGTCGACGCCGATGCCGCCTTCCACGACGTGATCGCGACGGCACCTGGCAACGCCGTCCTGAGCTCCCTCCTGCGGAGTCTCTCGACGCGAACCGTACGGGCCCGACTCTGGTATGGCATGGCAGATCGCGGAGCGCTTGACCGCGCCAGGGCAGAGCACACAAGGATCTATGAGGCGATCGCAGCCGGCGACGGCGACCTTGCCCGTGCGTCGACCCTCATCCACATCGCCAGCAACGCCGCATGGCTACGCGAACACCTCGGTGATTCCGAGAGCATCCCACTCGAGGGCGATACAGCCGGCTGACGCTCCGACCGATCTCATGCGCTCGCAGGCGCCGTTACCGGACGGACTTCGGGCAGAGCTGCGACCAAGAGCCGGCACTCCAGGAGGAGCTCGCATGATCGTCGACGCGCATCAACACTTCTGGGATCCCGCGAGCGCGGAGTATCCCTGGATGACCGACGAGGTCGCGGCGATCCGGCGGCGGTTCAGCCCAGAGGATCTCGGGCCGCTGCTGCGTGCGCACAACGTGATCGGCACGGTGTTGGTGCAGGCTCGAGGATCTCTCGAAGAAACGCGAACCCTGCTCGAGATCGCCTCCGCGACGCCGTTCGTGCTCGGCGTCGTCGGCTGGATCGACCTGACCGACGACGACGCGGCCCGCTCGCTGGCAGGTCTCACCGGCGGCAAGCTCGTCGGGATCCGTCACCAGGTTCACGACGAGCCTGATCCTCGCTGGCTTCTCCGACCCGACGTGCAGCGCGGCCTCACCGCCGTCGGAGCGGCCGGCCTGGCCTTCGATCTGCTCGTGCGGACGCGAGAGCTGCCGGCGGCGATCGAGACCGTGAAACGCCATCCCGACGTTCGGTTCGTGCTCGACCACGTGGCCAAGCCGCCGTTGTACTCGGGCGACCTCACGACCTGGGCGAACGGAGTCGCCGCGCTCGCCGACCAGCCCAGCGTGACCTGCAAGCTGTCCGGCCTCTTCACGGAGGCGGCCGCCGGTGCCGACCTCGGCCCCACGGTCGAACAGGCGCTCGGCTGGTTCGGCCCGGAGCGCTGCATGTTCGGCTCCGACTGGCCGGTGTGCCTACTCGCAACCGACTATGCCGGAACGCTCGACCTCGTCCGAAATGCGGTCTCCGATCGAGACAAGGACGCCGTGCTGGCAGCGACGGCGACCCGCATCTACGGGCTCGACGTCACCGCCGGCTGACCTCCTCGAGCGTACGAGGGTCGCGCTCGGCGCACATCCGAACCAGGGGCGGGCAGTGACTGCACATGAGCGATTTGTGTCGTTTCGCGGGAGGCGATGATGTGGTCCCTCCACGATCCCTTTGCTGGAGCGGGTTTGCGAGCGGTGTGTCAAGCGTCCGTCAAGTAGACGCAGACACCTGCATGGAGTGGCCGACCGGTTCGCCCCGCCTGCGGATCGCATTCGCCTGTCGTGGCCGCGCCGGGTCGGTGCGGAGCTCCGGCCGAGTCCCGCGCTGCGCGCGCTTGCAAGTGATCAGTATTCCGGTCAGGGTTGCGCAATATGGCTGACTCGAGGCTCGACGTCGCTGTGGTCGGTGCGGGCGTCATCGGGCTCGCGATCGCTCGGGAGCTGGGCACCCGCGGCGCGCGGGTCGCCGTCTTCGAGCGGAGCGGGATCGGCGCAGGCGCCTCGGGCGTGCAGCCCGGCGGGGTCCGCCAGCAGTGGGGAACGCCGGTCGCCTGCCGGCTGGCGCGCGAGTCGGCCGCCTTCTACGCCGACGCGAACGAGCGCCTTGACCCGCCGGTGCCGCTCGGCTTCCGCGCCTGCGGCTACCTGTTCGTCGCGCACACGGAGTCGACCCTGGCGCGGCTCGCCGAGAACGTCGGGGTGCAGAACGCCGAGGGAGTGCCGTCGAGGCTGGTCTCGCCGGAGGAGGCGGCCGAGCTTGTACCCGGCCTCCGCGTCGACCGCCTCGCGGGCGGCGCGTGGTGCGCGGAGGACGGCTACTTCGACCGGCCCCAGAGCGTCGTCGAGGCGTTCGGGCGGGGCCTCGACATCCGGATCGGCGAAATCGGCTCGCTCGAGCCGCCGCTCGCCGACGCGGTGGTCGTCGCGGCGGGCGCGGACAGCGCCGATCTCGTGCGGCCGCTCGGAGTCGAGCTTCCGATCGAGCGGGAGGAGCGCTATCTCTTCCTGAGCGAGCCGATCAGGGAGCGGCTGCTCGAGCCGCTCGTGGTCTCGGCCGAGCGGCGCTTCGCCGCGAAGCAGCTCGGCGACGGCCGCGTGCTGGCGAGCGATCTCGGGGCGCGCGGCGACGAGGCGCAGCGCGAGACCTGGCGTGCCAACGTCCGCGCAGGGATCGAGGAGCTGCTCCCCACACTTGCCTACGTCTCGTTCCCGGTGCTGGTGCGGGGCGAGTACGACGTCACCCCGGACCACCAGCCGCTCCTCGGCCGCGTCGGCGACGGCCTCTACGTGGCCGCCGGGTTCAGCGGACACGGCTTCATGATCGCGCCTGCCGTCGCCCGGATCATGGCGGACGCCGTCCTCGGAGAGCCACCCGACGAGACGCTCGCGGTCCTCGACTTCGAGCGCTTCGCCGAAAACCGCCTCGTGCCCGAGCCCCAGCTGGTCTAGATGTTCTGGCAGCTGCTCGCAAACGGCGTCGTGACCGGATCGGTGATCGCGATCGCCGCGGTCGGGGTCACGCTGATCTACGGGATCCTGCGGCTCGTCAACTTCGCCTACGGCGACTTCATGGCCTTCGGCGCGCTCGCCGCCTACGCATTCAACGGGCCCCTCGGGCTCGCGATGGTGCCGGCGGCGCTGCTCGGGATGCTCGCCACCGCCGGCCTCTCGCTCGGGCTCGACGTCGTGCTCTGGCGGCCGCTCCGCGCGCGCCGCGCCGGGTTCATGAGCCTCTTCCTCGCCTCGATCGGGCTCGCGCTCGTGCTGCGCGCAGGTGCTGCTGCTCGCGTACGGCCCACAGCCGCAGATGTACAAGGTGGACCAGTACAAGGTCTACGTGATCGGCAGCGTCCGGCTCTCGCAGGCGCAGTTCGTCACCATCATCGCCGCGACGGTGGCGATCGTCGCCGTCGGTCTCTTCCTCTCGCGCTCGACGATCGGCCGGACGATGCGCGCGCTCTCCGACGACCGTGCGCTCGCCGCGATCGCCGGGATCGACGTCGGCCGCGTGATCGCCTACACCTGGATCCTCTCGGGCCTGCTCGCCGGACTGGCGGGCGTGCTGGCCGGGCTCATCGAGACGTCGTTCGACCCGAACTTCGGCTTCACGCTCCTGCTGCCGATCTTCGCCGCGGTCGTCCTCGGCGGGATCGGCAGCGCCTACGGAGCGCTCGTCGGCGGGCTCGCGCTCGGGATCGCGATGGAGCTCTCGACCTGGCCGGCGCTGTTCGGCGGCGTCGACCCCGTGTACAAGCCGGTGGTCGCCTTCGTGGTCCTCATCGCCGCGCTGATGGTGCGGCCGCAGGGCGTCTTCGGCCGCGCGAGGGTCGTGTGAACGCGCTCGCCAGCGGCGGCTTCTGGGCGTTCGTCGGCGTGGTGGCCGGCATCTACACGATCTTCGCGCTCGGGTTGCAGCTCCAGTTCGGCCTCGCCGGGCTGCTCAACTTCGGCCAGGTCGCGTTCATGGCGATCGGCGCCTACACGATGGCGATCCTCGTCGTGAAGGAGGGCTGGAGCACCTGGCTCGCCGCACCGCTCGGCGTGGCCGCCGCAGGAGCGGCGGGTCTCCTCCTCGGCATCCCCGCGCTGCGGCTGAGAGCCGACTTCTTCGCGATCGTGACGATCGCCTTCAGCGAGATCGTCCGCTACGTGGCGATGAATCAGGACGCGCTCACCGGCGGCTCGCAGGGGACGATCGCGCTTGGCAAGGTGGGCACGGCGGCGCAGTACAACGGCCAGTGGGAGCGGTTCCAGGCCCGCTTCCAGGCATGGCTCGGCGTCTCGTCGAAGGACGCCGCGATGCTCGTGATCGTCTGGCTCGTCGCGATCGTGCTGCTCACGCTCGTGTGGCTTGCGGTGCGGACTCCGTGGGGACGGGTGCTGCGCGCGATCCGCGAGGACGAGGACGCGGCGGCCTCATTGGGCAAGAACGTGCTCTCCTACAAGCTCCAGGCGCTCGCGATCGGCTCCGCGCTCGCCGGGATCGCGGGCTGCTTCTACGCGTGGCAGTTCTCGTTCTTCAGCCCGGACGACTTCGCGCCGCTCCTGACCTTCTTCGCCTGGATGATCGTGATCATCGGTGGGCTCGGACGCGTCTGGGCCGTGCCGGTCGGCGCGCTCGTGTTCGGCTTCCTGTTCGCGGGCACGCGCTTCCTCGACTTCCCGCCGCTCTCCTACCTGAGCGGCGCCGACCGCGCCTATCTGCGGCTGATCGTGATCGGCCTGGTGATCATCGGGCTCGTGATCGCCCGGCCGCAGGGGATCCTCGGCAAGCGTGACGAGATGGTGCTCGAGTGAGCGCGCTCCTCGAGGTGCGCGAGGTCGTCCACGCGTTCGGCGGCGTCCGGGCCGTCGACGGTGCGACCCTCGAGGTCGAGGCGGGGTCGATCACGGGGCTGATCGGGCCGAACGGCGCCGGCAAGTCGACGCTCTTCAACTGCGTCTCCGGCTTCCTGCGGCCCCAGGCGGGCACCGTGCGCCTCGAGGGGAAGCGGATCGACAGGACTGCGCCCCACCGGATCGCGCGTGCCGGCCTCGTCCGCACCTTCCAGACGCCGCGCGCGCTGACGCGGATGACGGTGTTGGAGAACGTGATGCTCGCGGCTCCCGGCAACGGAGGCGAGCGGCTCGGCGGCGCGCTTGCCCCGAGCGCACGCAGGCGGGAGCGCGAGGTGCAGGCCCGCGCAGTCGAACTGCTCGAGCTCGTGCGCCTCGACGGGCATGCTCGCGCGCTCGCGGGCACGCTCTCGGGCGGGCAGCGCAAGCTGCTCGACCTCGTGCGGGCGCTCATGGTCGAGCCCCGGATCCTGCTCCTCGACGAGCCGATGGCAGGGGTCAGCCCCACGTTGCGAGTCGAGCTTCTGGAGCACATCCTGGCGCTACGCGACCGCGACGGCGTGACGCTGCTGATCGTCGAGCACGACCTCGACTTCGTGATGCGCGCGAGCGACCGGGTGATCGTGATGAACGACGGGAAGGTGATCGCGCAGGGATCGCCTGACGAGGTACGGGCCGACGAGCGCGTCGTCGACGCCTACCTCGGCGCCCGCCACGAGGCCGCATGAGCCTGCTCGAGATCGACGCGCTCGAGGCCGGCTACGAGGACGCCCTCGTGCTGCGCGGCGTGTCGATTCGGGCCGACGCCGACGAGATCGTCGCGGTGATCGGGCCGAACGGCGCGGGCAAGTCCACACTGCTGAAGGCGGTCTACGGCCTCGTCACGCGCTACGCCGGCTCGGTGCGCTTCGCCGGCGAGGACGTCACCGCGCCTGCGAGCCGACCGACTGACCCGGCGCGGGCTCAACTTCGTGCCGCAGACCGAGAACGTCTTCCCGTCGCTGACCCTCGCCGAGAACGTGCACGTCAGCGCGCTCGTGCTCCCGAAGGGAGAGCGGCGCGCCGCGGTCGAGCGCGTCCGCGAGCTCTTCCCGATCCTGGTCGAGCGGCCGCGGCAGCGCGCCGGCACGCTCTCGGGCGGCCAGCGCAAGCTCGTCGCGCTCGCCCGCGCGCTCGTCACCCGGCCCCGGCTCCTGCTCCTCGACGAGCCTTCCGCCGGGCTCTCGCCCCAGGCGATGGAGACGGTCTTCGACAAGCTCGTCGAGATCAACGCGATCGGAATCGGGATCGTGATGGTCGAGCAGAACGCGCGCCGTGCGCTCGCGCTCGCGCACCGCGGCTACGTGCTCGACACCGGCCGCAACGCGATCGAGGGCACAGGCGCCGACCTGCTCCGCGACCCGCAGGTGGCCGAGCTCTACCTCGGCGGTTCGAGGACGACGGCGTCGAGCTCGAACTCGACCAGCACACCGTCGGGGATGAAGCCGGAGACGAAGTAGGTCGTATTCGCGGGGTCGACCCCGCCGAACGCCTCGGAGTGCGCGCGGACGGCGCCCTCCCAGTCGCAGCCGGGCGCGAGCAGCAGCCGCGTTCGGAGCACGTCCTCCTTCGCGGCGCCGAGCTCCTCGGCGGCCGCGAGCGCCCGGCCGATCGCCTCGCGCGCCTGTGTATAGGTGTCGCCGCCCTCGCGCGGCGCGGTGCCGCTCACCGCGACGTGCTGCCCGATCCGGATGGCGCGGGAATAGGCGGCGGCTTCCTCGAAGCCGCCGCCTTCCCTGTAGGTCCTCCGCATCAGCCCCTGAACGTGACGGTCTTCAGGGTGTCGATCTTGCCGGGCCCCGAGTACTTCCAGATCTCGAACACGGCCGAGCCGATGTCGCCGTTCTTGTCGAAGTCGACCGGGCTGAACGCGCCCTCGTAGTCGATCTCCTTGCCCGCCTGCAGCAGCTTGATCGCCTTCGCCATCTGCAGGTACGTGACCTTGACGCCGGGCGGCCCGGAGACCGAGATCAGGTTGTTCTTGATCTTCGCCGGGGACGCCGAGCAGCCCTTCACCGCCGCGAGGAAGGCGACGTTCGCCGCGTCGAGCGCCGTGCCCTCGAAGCCGGTGTACGGCTTCGCGCCCTTGACGTGCTTCTGCCAGTACGCCGCGAACGACGCGCCCGCAGGGCCGCCGGCTGCGCTCGCGGCGGTGCCGCGGAGCCCGACGACCGGGCTGCCGATCGGGTCGAGCACGCTCGTGTCGCGGAGCGCCTCGGTCATGAACGTCCGCGAGGCGTCCCACTTGCCGGTGCGCACGAGCGACGCGACGTACTTCTGGAACGTCTCGGGGAAGTCGATGATGACCCAGCCCTTGGGGTTCCCGCCGACGAGCTGCCCCATCTCGGAGTCGAAGTTCGGCTGGTCGGGGTTCCACGAGATGTTGACGCCGATCTTGCCGCCCAGCTTGGTGTACTGGGCGACGAACAGCGCCTTGAGCGCGGCGCCGAACGCGTCGTTCCGGGCTCCGATGTTGATCGTGGCGCCGGTGCCGAACGCGTCGATCACGGCCTGCGCGAGCACCTTGCCCTGCAGCGTGTCGGACGGGTAGGTGCGCCAGAGGTAGCCGTTGTCGGCGATGTTGGTGATCTGCGGCGCGCTCGAGGTCGGCGAGATCTGGACGATCTTGTTCGGGATCGTGACCGACTGCGCCATCGGGATCGTGGCGCTGGAGGCCATCTCGCCGATGATCACATTGGCGTGGTTCGACTTCACGAGCTTCGTCGCCGCCTCGACGGATGCGGCCGCCTGCGTCTGGCCGTCCTCCGAGCCGACAAGCGTGACCTTGGCCTTGGTGAGGCCGTCCTGCTTCAACGCGGCGTTGTCCAGGCCGATGGCGACCTTGACCGCCTGGTCGAGGTTCGCCCCGTAGGCTGCGAGGCCGCCGGTGAACGGCAGCACGTCGCCGATCCGAAGGTTGAACGCGCAGCTTGCGGCCGGCTGCGCACTGCGCGTCGTCCCGGCGGACCCCACCGTCGCGGCGACGGTCGCTGCGGCGACGGCGGCCACGGCGAGCGCGACAATTCCCCTCTTCCTCACGGTCCCTCCTTTGCGGCTCAGGTCGGAATCTCGCAACTCTGACCGATATTTCGCTCTCGTGCAAGGTCCGGAGTATGCTCCGCCGCATGGCAGGCGGAAACGTCACGACCGCCGCGACTCCTCGCGTCGGCGAGGTGATCCGGCGCCTGCGCGGGCAGCGCGGGCTCTCCGTCCGCGGCCTGGCCGAGCAGGCCGGGATCTCTGCGTCCTTCCTCGGCGCCGTCGAGCGCGGCGAGTCGGACATCGCGCTCGGGCGCCTGGCGCAGGTCGCGGCCGCACTCGACCACGACGTCGCCTCGCTGCTCGGCTACTCGCTGCGCCAGGGGACGCCGCGGCTGATCGAGCCGGTGACCTCGAAGCGCTCACGCGGCCGGGGCGTCGACTTCGCCGCCTTCCGCGTGCCGGGGATGCACCTCGAGCTGCTCGTCGCCACCTTCGAGCCCCTGACGGAGTTCGACGACGTGGTCACGCACGCCGGCATCGACGTGATGTACATCGCGCAGGGCGAGCTCGTGCTCGTCGTCGAGGGCGAGGACTACGTGCTGCGCCAGGGCGAGTGCGTCGTCTGGCCGTCCTCGCATCCACATACCATGCGCAATGACTCCGACGCACCCGCCGTCGCGGTGGGCTTCACGACCGAGACCGTCTACTGATGACCGAGATGCGCCTCTACGACATCCGCGTCACCGTCGAGCGGATCGAGGGCCGCTCGGTGTGCGGGCTCGAGGTCGGCGACTGGTTCGAAGTGACCGAGTCGAACCGCCTCCGGCTTCCGCCGGGCCGCCACTTCTGCCTCTACGCGCTGCAGGCGGTCCTGCCGCTGATCCCGGCGAAGCAGCGGCGACTCCCGGCCGAGGACTGGCTCGAAATGGACAATCTCGTCTGCTGCCCCGACCCGGAAGAGCGCGTGGTGATGCGCATCGAGCGGATCGGCGAGCGGACGCTCACGACAGAGGATCTGACCTGAGCGAGCTCGGCCTCGGGCTCCAGTCGGACAAGAGCGCGGAGGAGTACGCCGCCCTGGCACGCCGTGCCGAGGAGGCCGGCTTCGATGTGATCTCGGTCTTCCACGACCTGCTCTACCAGCCGGCGATCTACCCGCTGCTGCTGATCGCGCGCGCCACCGAGCGCGTGCGGATCGGGCCGGCCGCGCTCAACCCCTCGACGCTCCACCCGGTCGAGCTGGCGGGCCAGGCCGCTGCGCTCGACCTCGCCTCGGGCGGCCGCGCCTACCTCGGGTTGGTAGCCGGGGCTTGGCTCGAGCGCCTCGGCCTCGACGAGCGCCGGCCGGTGCAGCGGATGCGCGAGGCGGTCGAGATCGTGCGCCGGTTGCACGCCGCGGACCGCAGCGGCTTTGCGGGGGACCTCTTCACCCTGGCGCCCGGCGCCGGCCTCGAGTACGAACCCGCGCGGCGGCGCGTCCCGCTGATGATCGGCACCTGGAGGCCGCGCATGGCCGCGCTCGCAGGCGAGGTCGCGGACGAGGTGAAGATCGGCGGCTGCGCGAACCCGGAGATGGTGAAGCTGATGCGCGAGTGGATCGGGAACGACGAGGTCGGGATCGTCATCGGGGCGGTCACGGTCGTGGACGAGGACGGAGACGCGGCGCGGGCACGTGCCGCCGCCGAGGTCGGGATGTACCTCGAGATCGTCGGCGGGCCTCGATCCGACACTCGGCCCCGGGCCGCCGCCGCTCGAGAAGTTCGTGCTCGCCGGGACCCCGGAAGAGGTCGCCGCGCAGGCGCGAACCCTGCTCGACGCGGGCGTGAAGCGCGTCGAGTTCGGAACACCGCAGGGACTCTCGACCGCCGCCGGCGTCGAGCTTCTGTGTGACCGCGTATTGCCGCTCGTGCGCGCGTCGAGGGGCTAGCCCGCGCAGCACGTGCGAGCGCGTGTCCGGAGCGCGAGGCTCGCGGCGGCCGGCCTCGAACGACGGAGTGCGGCCGCGCCCGCTGCAGGCGCCACGCGTCGATTCTGGACACGGCTCGGGCTCGCTGAGCGGCACGCTGTCGACCACGATCTGTCGCGCGTTGCCGCCGCGGCTTAGACTCGCCTGAATGTTCGACTACGCAGCGAGGCGCGAGCGCCTCACGGAGCGGATGCAGGCAGAAGGCGTGGACGCGCTCTTCCTCGCACCGTCGGCCGACCTCGAGTACCTCACCGGCGTCGAGCGCCAGGTCCCGAACTTCGGCGAGGCCTCGTACCCGCACGGCTGGGTGACCGGCGCATTCTTCCGGCCGGGCGCCGACCCGGTGTTCCTGTTCCCGCGCATGTTTGCCGCCTTCGACCTGCGCGAGGAGCCGGCGGGCGAGGTGATCGTTGTCGCCGAGACCGACGACGGCCGCGCCGCCTTCGAGCGCGTTGCGCGTGGGCTGGGGCCGGTCGTCGCGGTCGGCGACCGCGCCTGGGCGGAGACGGTGCTCGAGCTCGGCCGCGTCGTCGGCTTCGAGCGGCTCCGCACCGGCTCAAGCCTTGTGAACGAGCTGCGCCGCGTCAAGACCGAGGAGGAGCTGGCGGCCATGGGACGTGCGATCGTCACCGTGGAGCGGACGATGGCGGCCGTGACGCCGCTCGTCGTCCCGGGGGTGAGCATGCTCGACCTGACGGAGGCGGTCGAGCACGAGCTGCGCGCCGCAGGCTCGCGCTGCCCCTCGTTCACGACGCACATCTTCACCGGCCTCGGCGACGACGACTTCGACTCGGGAACCGCGACCGCGCGCAACCCGATTCCCGCAGGGACCTCCGTGATGTTCGACTTCGGCGGTGTGGTCGACGGCTACTGCTCCGACTTCGGCCGGACGATCTACTGCGGCGAGCCTCCCGACGACTACTGCAAGGCGTACGACGTCATGCTCGCCGCGCAGGAGGCGGGACGCGGCGCGGCGCGGGCCGGGACGCCGGCGCGCGAGGTGAACGCCGCGTGCCGGAAGCCGATCGAGGACGCCGGCCTCGGCGAGCACTTCCGCCACCGCATGGGCCACGGAATCGGCATGGACGTCCACGAGCGGCCGTTCATCTCCACCGAGGACGAGACGCCGCTCCAGCCGGGAATGACCTTCACCGACGAGCCCTCGATCATCATCCCGGGGCGCTACAGCCTCCGGATCGAGGACATCGTCGTGTGCGAGGAGGGCGGCGGGCGCACGCTCAACGCGTATCCCGCCGCCCTCGTCGCGAACGCGTAGCTACTTCGGCGAGACCTGCGTGACGTCGATCGAGTACACGGCGTTGTACACCGCGCTGTTGAGATCGGCGGTCGCCACGAAGACCTGCGTCGGCTGAATCAGCGGGAAGAACGGGCCTCGCTGGTTCAGCTGCGTCTGGATGGCCTGGTAGATCGTCTTCCGCTTGGCGGCGTTCGTGGTCACGAGCGCCTGTGCGGCGAGCTTCTCGATCGCCGGATCCGCACCCTTGGCCCAGCCGGCCCGCAGGCCGACGAGCTGGCCCGGCGTGAACGTCAGGTAGTCGGCGGGATCCGGATAGTCCGGCCCCCAGAGCGAAAGCCCGAACGCCATCTGGCCGTCGCGGTACTTCGTCAGCCAGTTCGACGTCGGTGAGCCCGACAGCTGGACGTTGAAGCCGGCGGCCTGCAGGTTCGCCTGGACCTTCTGCGCCAGGGTGGTGAACGGCACGCCGTTGATCGTCAGGTCGCTCGGATACTCGAGCGTCACCTGCTGGCTGCCGGCACCGGACGCTGCGAGCGCTGCCTTCGCCTTCACCAGGTTCTGCTTGACGGCGGCCGACTGCGGGAGCGCCCCGAGGAACATCGACGGGATGACGCCGGGCGCCTGGATGGCGCCGGGGCCGGCGACCGACACGATCGACTTGTAGTCGAGCGCGTAGCGGACGGCCGTCTGGAACTGCTTGTTCGAGGTGATCGACGAGATCTTCGGGTCGTTGTTCGCGAACAGCCAGAAGGTCCAGGTCGAGGGCTGGAGCGCGACCTTCAGGTTCTTGTTGCCCTTGAGGCTCGACGCCTGGTCGGCTGCCAGGTCGATGGCCACCTCGTGCGACCCGCGCTGGATGTTGATCAGCTGGGTGGTCGCGATCATGTTGCGGAGGACGACACTGCTGAACGAGGCCTTCTTCGCGCCCCAGTACTTCGAGCTCGGGCCCATCACGACCTGAGAGGTCGAGCTGAAGGACTTGAGGACGTATGGCCCGCTGCCCGCTCCGGCCGAGCCCGACGAGTCGAGCCAGTGCTGTGCGGTGTCCGTGCTCGAGGCGTCCGCTGCGTCCGTGCCGCCGTGCTGCTTGACGAGCGTCGAGTTGAGGATGCCCGTCGACGGGTTGGCGAGGATCGCCGGCAGCTGCGTCGCCGGTGTGGTCGAGTGCATCACGACGCCGTACTTGCCGGCTGCCTTCACGGTGATCCCGGCCAGCAGGAACGCCGGGTTGCCCTTCAGGTTGACGAGGCGGTCGAGCGACCACACGACGTCGGCGGACGTCAGCGGCGCGCCGTTGGCGAAGTGGACGTTCTTCTTCAGCTGGAACGTGAACGTCTGGGCGTTGCTCGTCGCCTTCCACGACGACACGAGCAGCGGAATCGGAGTGGTGAGGTCGCCGCCCTTGTACGTGAAGAGCGTGTCGTAGAGCGCCCGGTCGACGATCGACGCGGTCGGGTCGAACGCGGCACCGGGGTCCGACGTCTTGATCGTGAACGAGTTGTCGATCACGAGTGTCGGCGCGGCGGCGTGCCTACTGGTCGCCCCGAAGGCTGCGGCCGCGCACGCGAGCGCGACCATGGCGGCGAGCGGCAAGAGCCACATCGACCGCCGGTTGGCGAAGTGTCTATTCAGCAAGGTCCCCTCCTGACGGGTTGGCGGCGTACAAACCTATTCGACGGTCTCAGGGCCGGACATGTTGGCAGCTTTGTCCGCCGGCCGCGCCGGAACCGAGCCCTCCGGGTGGAGCCAGCACGCCGCGGTGCGGTCCTCGCCGAGCGAGAGGAGCGGCGGCTCCTCCGCGCTGCAGCGGTCGAACGCGTATGCGCAGCGCGGGTTGAAGCGGCAGCCGCCGGGCGGATGGGCGGGATCCGGGACCTCGCCCGGGAGGCTCTCCGGCAAGAACCCGCGCCCGTCAGGCCTCGGGACCGCGGCGATGAGCGCCTCGCTGTACGGGTGCGCCGGCACCGTCCAGAGCGGCAGCGTCGGGCCCGTCTCGACCATGGTGCCGAGGTACATGACGGAGACCGTGTCGGCGACGTGGCGCACGATCGCCAGGTCGTGCGAGATGAGGAGGAGCCCGAGCCCGAGGTCACGCGAGAGGGTACGGAGGAGGTTCGCGAGCTGCGCCTGCGCCGAAGCGTCGAGCGACGCGAGCGGCTCGTCGAGCACGATCACAGAGGGGTCCGCCGCGAGCGTGCGCGCGATCGCGACGCGCTGGCGCTGGCCGCCGGAGAACTCGTGTGGGAAGCGCTTCACCGCGGTCGCCGGGAGCCCGACGAGCTCGCAGAGCTCGCGCACACGAACCGCACGCGCGGCGCGTGTGGTCGCGTCGAGCCCGTCGGCGAGCTGCGAGCCGACCGTCCGGCGCGGGTTGAGGGACGAGAACGGGTTCTGGAACACGAGCTGGAGCCGGACGAGGTTCTGCGGCCGCGCCCGTCGCGTCAGCGGCGACACGGGCCCACCCTCGAAACTGACGCTCCCGCTCGTGGTCGGGACGAGACCGACTGCAGCGCGCGCGAGCGTCGACTTCCCGCAACCCGATTCGCCGACGAGGCCGACGACCTGTCCACGCTCGACGCTGAGGCTCGCCCCGGCGACCGCGCGGACGGGGCCGCTGCCGCGGCGCTCGTAGTCGACGACGACGTCGTGGAGCTCGAGCGCGCTCACGACCTCGCCAGCGGGTCGACGGGACACGCGAGCCGGCGGGAGCCGACCTGGACGAGCGGCGGCACGTCCGCCCGGCAGGAGTCGACGGCGTACGCACAGCGCGGGTTGAAGGCGCAGCCCGGCGGGATCCGCCCCGGAGTCGGCGGCGCACCGCCGATCGCGACGAGCGGCTTCTCCTTCGCGGCCTCCGGATGCGGCAGCGCGTCCAGGAGCGCACGCGTGTACGGATGCCGTGGCGACTGGAGCACCTCGCCGCGTGCGCCGGCCTCGATGACGCGGCCGGCGTAGAAGATCGAGACGGTGTCCGCGAGCGAGGAGAGGACGCCGAGGTCGTGCGTGATCAGGACGACCGCGAGCTCGTGCTCGCGGCGCAAGCGGTCGAGCAGCCGCAGGATCCCGGCCTGAACCGTGACGTCGAGCGCGGTCGTCGGCTCGTCCGCGATGAGAAGCTTCGGCCGGCAGGCCAGCGCGATCGCGATCGCGATCCGCTGCCGCATCCCCCCGGAGAACTGGTGCGGGAATGCGCGTAGCGCCGCCTCCGGGCCGGGGATCCGCACGTCCGCGAGCAACTCGACGGCGCGCTTCTCGGCCGAGCGGCGGTCGAGCCCGAGATGGAGCCGCATGTGCTCCGTGAGCTGCTGCCCGACGGAGAGCATCGGATGCAACGACGTATAGGGGTCCTGGAAGACCATCGAGAGGTCGCGGCCGGAGATCTCACGCAACTGCTTCCGCGGCATTCCCAGTAGCTCGCGCCCGTCGAATCTCGCGCTCCCCTCGACCGTCGAGCGCTCCGGGAGAAGGCCGAGCAGCGCGAGCATCGAGACCGTCTTGCCGCTGCCGCTCTCGCCGGCGATGCCGAACATCTGCGCGGGCTCGATCTCGTAGTCGACGCCGTCGACGACCGTGACCGCGCCGGCGGGAGCCGGCAGCCGCACGCGCAGGCCCTCGACCGCGAGCAGGCTCACGCGCGCCCATCCCCCGCCTGCCGCGCGGTCCGCGGGTCGAAGATGTCGCGCAGGCTGTCGCCGAGGAAGTTGAACGCGAGGACGACGGTGAAGATGGCGAGGCCGGGGAATGTCCCGATCCACCACCAGTTGAAGTACTGCGTCCCCTCGGCGACCATGGACCCCCACTCCGCAGTCGGGGGCTGCGCGCCGAGCCCGAGGAACGAGAGGCCGGCCAGGAGCAGGATCGCGTTGGCGAGATCGAGCGTCGCGAGCACGAACACCGGCCCGGCGACGTTCGGCAGCACGTCGCGCATCAGCGTGCGGCGACTCGACGCGCCGAGCAGCCGCGCCGACTGGACGTACTCCGAGTCCCCGACGGAGAGCACGAGCCCGCGGACGACGCGCGCGTACGACGGCCACGCGACGACGACGATCGCGAGCGCCGCGTTCGCGATCCCACGCCCGAGCACCGCAGCGATGACCATCGCCAGGATGATCGCCGGGAAGGCGAAGACGAGGTCGGTGGTACGCATCAACAGGCCGTCTGTGATGCCACCGAAGTAGCCGGCTGCGGCGCCGACGACGCTCCCGATCACCGCGGCGCAGGCGACGAGGACCAGCGCGATCGGGATCGAGACGCGCGAGCCGTAGATGACGCGGCTGAAGACGTCGCGTCCGAGCTCGTCTGTCCCGAAGAGATGGTGGAGCGACGGCGGCAGCGCGGACGGGAACGTCTGCGCGAGCGGAGGATACGGCGCGATGTACGGCGCGAAGATCGCGACGATGATCCATCCGACGGCGATCACCGCGCCGACGATCGCGAGCGGCTCCCGCCAAGACGCCGGCAGAAACGCCCGGTTTCGCGGTGTGACCGGAAGTGCGAGCTCGTCGATCTCCGTGAGCTCGGTCATGTGATCCGGATCCGCGGGTCGATGATGCCGTACAGGACGTCGACGATGAAGTTCACGGTGATGTAGACGGCCGCGACGAAGAGGCTGACGCCCGCGATCGCCTGGACGTCGAGGTTGACCGCCGCCTCGTAGGCGTACTGGCCGATTCCCGGCCACGAGAAGATCTTCTCGACGAGCACGGCGCCGGTGAGCACGTTCGCGAACACCAGCCCGAGCACGGTCACGACCGACGGAAGCGCGGCGCGCAGGATGTAGCGAACGGTCACGATCCGCTCCGGCAGCCCCTTCGCCCGCGCAGCGCGCACGTAGTCGTTGCCGATCACCTCGAGCACGGCGGAGCGCGTGAAGCGCGTCAGCAGGCTGATGCTGAACGCTGCGAGCACGAACGCCGGCAGCAGCAGATGGTGCAGCGCCTGCCAGTAGAGCCCGAGGTTCCCGGCGAGGAGCGCATCGATCGTGTAGAGGCCCGTCACATTCGGCGGCGGCGTCACCCCCGGATCGAGGCGCTCGGCTCCGGGGAACCAGCCGAGCCGGTAGAAGCCGACGTAGAGCACGAGCAGCGCGAGCCAGAACGTCGGCACCGAGATTCCCGCGAGCGACGTGAAACGAAGCACGTGGTCGGTCGTGTGGTTGCGTCGCAGTGCCGAGATGACGCCGAACGTGACGCCGACGATCGATGCGAAGAAGACCGCGTAAAGCGCGAGCTCTGCCGTCGCCGGAATGAACTGCCCGAGATCGTGCGTGACGGCGTTGTGCGTCAGGGACGACTGGCCGAAGTCGCCGTGCAGCAGGTGGTCGAGGTAGATCAGGTACCGGATCGGGAACGGCCTGTCGAGGCCGTAGTGATGCTTGAACGCGGCGACGGCCGACGGGTCGCCGGCCGCCTGCTCGCCGAGATTCGTCGCCACGGCATTGCTCGGCACGAGCTCGGTGAGCACGAACACGACCAGCGTGATCCCGAGCAGCAGGAGGACGAGGGCGACGAAGCGGCGGACGATGAAGTCGAGCAGCCCGCGCGACGGCACGAAGCGGCGCTTGCCGGCAGGCGCCTCCGTGATCGCGGTCGGCGCGGTCGTCATTCTCGTACGGTATCGGCTCGCATCTCGTCGTCGACCGGTGGAGCCGGTGGCCACCCACGTCGCGGACGAGGGCCCGGCGTGAGCCTAGACTCCCGACGATTCCATCCCGCGACCGAGGAGAACACGTGCCCAGCGCCTCGCACGACCAGCTGCCCCTGCAGGAGATCGTCCCCAGCTACTCGAGCCGCTTCGCCGACTGGGGCGGCATGACCGTCGCGTTCGAGCACGCCGACGCCGGACAGGACACGTCCGCCATGCTCAAGGGGCTCCCGGACGACCGCTGCCAGGCGCCGCACTGGGGGTTCCTCTTCACTGGCAGGGTGATCGTGGACTACGGCGATCGAACAGAGACGATCGAGGCGGGCCAGGCGTACTACATCGCCCCCGGCCATCGCATCACGTTCGAGGCCGACAGCGACGCGCTCGAGTTCACGCCGACCGAGGAGCTGGAGAAGACGTTCGCGGCAGTTCGTGCGAACGCCGGGACCCCCTGATGTGGTCGTTCCGCAATCCCTTTGCTGGAGCCAGTTTTCCGGGGTGTGTCAAGCGTGTGTCAAGTAAACGAGGGCACGCGCTCATCCGCTGGGAGCCTGGCGCCAGCCGCGCAGCCTGCGCGCGACTGGCGCGCACCTCTCCATTTGCAGCGACCTTTCAGTAAGTCCGGCTAGCTGAGCCGGCGCCGGATTTGCTCGTGGCTGCGGTAAGTACGCTTTCGTTCGGCGGCGCTCCCCACAGTTTCCGCGGCTCGAACGAGAGGACGCTCTTTCGAGAGTTGAGCCATGCTACTGCCGCTCAGACCGCGCGCTCGCGCTGCCCGGCAACCGCCGCGCCTGAGCGCTGACGACCATTCCGGGAGCATGCGGCTGGGGCACGGACTACGGGTTTCCTGGATTCGATCGCTCGTCCATTGTCAGCACGATGTGGCTCCGATGCGAGCACACGAGGGAGGCAGACGATGACGAAGGATCTTGGTGTCTGGACCGCCGACGATTGCGCTCTGGTGCTGATCGACTATCAGCGGGAGATGTTCGAGGTCATCCATTCGGAGACGAGCGCCGACCTGGTCGAGATGCATGTCCGCCTGTTGGCCAAGACGGCGAAGGCGTTCGACGTGCCGATCGTGCTAAGCACCGTTGGTGTCGGGGCCGGTTTCAACGGGCCGACGCTTCCGTCGATCCTTTCAGAGCTCGACGGGATCGAGCCGATCGACCGGACGTCGATGAACGCGTTCGAGGACGGAGCCTTTAGCGATGCGGTGAAGGCGACTGGGCGCAAGCGTCTGATCATCGGCGGACTTCACACGGAGATCTGCCTCACGTTCGCGAGCGTCCAAGCGCTCAAAGACGGCTACGACGTGATGTACGTCACCGACGCGGTCGGCGGCCGCTCGCAGGCTGCACATCGAACCGGTATCGAGCGTCTCGGGCACGCCGGCGCGGTGCCAACGACTGCGCTGGCTGTGACCACCGAGCTGTTCCGCGACTGGGCTGGCCCGCTCGCAGGACCGGCCCTCGACACCATCTACTGGTACTTCCGCGAGATCCCGAAGCTCACAGACAGCGTCGGTGTCGCGGATGCCGAGAAGAGCGCCGCAGCCGCCTACGCGGAGAAGGCCGCCGGAGCAGCGCACTGATGCCGGGAAGACTCACGGGCAAGGTCTGCCTCGTGACGGGCACGGGCGGGAGCATCGGACGCGCGACCGCCGTAACGTTTGCCCGTGAAGGCGCGCTGCTCGTCGGTTGCGACGTGGCGGTCGAGCCCGCGGAAGAAACACACAAGCTGGTCAAGGCGGCTGGCGGCCAGATGGTGTCGCTCCAGCCGTGCATCCTCAGTGACCCAGCCGAGTGCTCGCGACTCGTCGACCTGGCGGTGAGCGAGTTCGGGCGAATCGACGTGCTGTTCAACCTTGCTGGCAGGTCGCACTTCGGCCGGATCGAGAGCGTCACCGACGAATATTGGGACGCCGCACGCCGGGACGAAGTCGACTTGTTCTTCTACCCGACGCGTGCGGCGTGGCCCCACCTGATCGCAAGCAGCGGCGTGGTCGTGAACATGGCCTCCCTGAACGGGCAGCTCAGCTTCAAGAGTCTCGCCTCGCTGTCGCACACGACGAACAAGGCGGCGATCATCGGAATGACGCGGCAGCTCGCGATGGAGGGGAGCGAGCACGGCATTCGCGTCAACTCGATCTCACCGGGCTTGATCCAGAGCGGGGCGAACCGAGCCCACCTCGAGGACGGCCCGGGCGGGTTCGCGCGCGAGATGATCGAAAGGACGCTGCTGGGACGTCTGGGTGAGCCGGAAGATGTGGCGAACCTCGCGCTGTTCCTCGCCAGCGACGAGAGCTCATACATCACGGGCATCGACGTCGTCATCGACGGCGGAATGAAGGTTTGGTGACCCCGATCCCGCCCGCCGATAGCGGCAACGAACCGGCAGTGTCCGCGACCCGTCAGCACGTGTCCGCCTTCTGGATTGTCGCGTTCGCGTTCCTCATCGTGATGGCATTCGCCACACTTCCGAGTCCGCTCTATGGGCTCTACCGGGAACGCGATGGGCTCTCGACGCTCACGATCACCATCGTCTACGCCATCTGGGCTGCGAGCACGATCGCCGCGCTGATCGCGGTCCCTTCCTGGCCGAGCGCATGGGGCGCCGTGGCGTGATGCTCGCCTCGGTGGCGACGATGATCGTGGCCGCAGGCGAGCTCGCCGCGTGGAAGGCGCTGCCTGGCCTCCTTCTCGGACGCCTCCTCACCGGGGTGTCGGTCGGGCTGGCCGCCGGCACGGCGATCACATACCTCATCGAGCTACGGCTCCGCGCGCACCCGGATGCGTCGCCAGTTCCCGCCCGGACGATCGGCACGTCAGTGAACGTCGGCGCGCTGGGAATCGGTCCGTTGGTCGCCGGCTGCCTCGCGGCATGGGTGATTCGGCCGCTCACAGTGCCCTATCTGGTCTGGATCGCACTCGGGGCGGTCGCGCTGGTCGGCCTCACGTTCGCGCCGGAGACGGCTGCACCGACGGCCAAGCGAGCACCCTTCCCGGTAAGGCTTCCCGTCGCAGCGGGCGCGGCGACCCTCGCCGCCTTCGCGGCCAACGGGCTCTTCGCCGGGCTGTCCGGGCTGTTCCTTGCCACCACGTTTCACCATCCCTCACACGCGCTTGCCGGCGCGACGCTGTTCATCGTCTTTACGGCCGGGGTCGCGTCCCAACTCGCGACAACAAGGCTGCGCGCTTCACGCGTCTTCGCACTCGGCACGATCTCGATGCTCGTCGGCCTCGTGCTCCTCGTGATCGCGGTACGCCTTTCGACCCCGAGCCTGGCGCTCTTCCTCATCAGCGGCGCCCTGATCGGTGCGGGCGCAGGCGCCGTCTTCAAAGGGACGACCGGTCTCGTACTCGACGGGACGGCACCCGAGAAACGCGTGGCGATGAACTCGGAACTGCTCATCGCCCTCTTCGTCGGACTTTCAGTGCCCGTTATCGGTGCGGGGGTCGCGCTCGACCAAGGCGCAAGCGCGCCGAACACGGTGCTCGTCTTCGCCATCTTCGTCGGGCTAGGAGTCGCCGGTGCAGGGTTAGGGCTGCTCGGACGCAGGCCCAAGAGCGCGCCACAGGCCGCATGACATACCGGACTGCGCACCTGTACCGCGCAAGGCGCACGGAGCGGCGTACAACGCGAGAAGGGGGATAAATGTCCGAGTCTCGGAATGTTGAACTTCTAAGGGAGTACCACGGCGCCCTGCAGGCCAGCGATGGCGAGAAGATGGCCAGCATGCTGGCTTCCGATCTGCGGTATTGGATCTCGCCGGGCTCAGCCTTCTCGGGGATCCACACCAAGGAGTCGGTTCTGGCGCTATTGCCTGCGATCTTTGATGCGCAGGCCGGCCCGAGCGTGTTGACCTATCGCTACGTTACGGCCCAGGACGATCGTGTCGCCGTCGTGGCGGACTCGACGATGCCGCTGAAATCTGGTGGCAGCTACGAGCAGACCTATCACTGGCTGTTCAGGTTCCGCGACGACAAGATCATCGAGATTCTCGAGTACCTCGACATCCTCGAGGTATGGAAGACCTTTGGCACCCCCGAGCAGAAGGCCATGGCCAAAGCCGCGACGGAGGCCTAGTCCAGCGGTTGGTGTAACAAGCCATCTCGGGGTCAAGAAGTCCACGGAAGTTCGCGACGAGCAAGTTCGTCCAACTCGACCTGTTGCGCGTCGATGTTCTCGACTAGATGCTGCCGCGAAGAACTGCCTGGGATCACCAAGAGGTTCGGAGCGAGCTCTAGCGCCCAGGCCAGCGCGACCTGGGCCGGACTGACGCGAAGACGCGCCGCAGCCCGGGTGATCCGCGGGTCTCCCAACACTGGATTGGACGGGCCGTTGCCGGCACCGAGCGAGAAGAAGGGAACGAAGGCGATGCCCTTGGCAGTGCATTCGCGCAATACCGGGAGTGAGGACAGCTCTGCCGGGTTGAGGAGGTTTTGCACGCAGACGATCTGGGTGAGCTCGAGGGCGCGGGAGAGGTGTGCGAGCGTGATGTTGCTCAGGCCGATCCCAGCGATCAGCCCTTCGTCCTTCGCGCGGATCATCGCGCCGAGCTGTTCGTCGAAGAACGAGTCCGCCGCCGCGTTGTTGCTCAGCCGCAGGTTGACCGCTGCGACTTGCGCGACCCGGAGGCCGGTGAGGTTTTCCACGATGCTCGCGCGCAGCTCGTCTGGGTGGTTGTTCAGGAGTATCCGACCGGCGGTGTTCCGCCGGTAGCCGACCTTGGTAACGATGGCTAGGTCCGGCGGGTACGGAAAGAGGGCTTGACGGATGAGGTCATTCACGACGTCGGGTCCGTAGAACTGGGCAGTGTCGATGTGATTCACGCCAGCCGAGACGGCAGCACGGAGCACTGCGATCGCTTCGTCCGGATCGGACGGGAGCCGAAAACGCCAGGGCCGGCCAGGCGCATTGCTCCAAAGCCCAACCGATTTACGAAGAAGCGGCCGAGGCCGAATGTTGACATTCAGACCTCCGACCTCTCAAGGGCGATCCTGCGCATTCGCTGTTTCAAACCCGGGTCATGACGGTAGTGCGGCCGGCTCGAGCTCCGGGATGGGCGTTGGGCAGCGTGCGCCACAGTCCCCAGCCGAGCGGGACGAGGGCCCAGGCGCTGACGATTCGGTAGAGGAGCACCGCGGCGATCACTGCGGCGGCTGTACCGCCTGCGACAACGAGGCCGGCGCTCATGGTCGCTTCGATCGTGCCGCCGCCGCCTGGAAGAATCGGGATCGCGGCGACGAGTTGGCCGAGCGTGTAGGCGACGACCACTCCACGGACCGGGATCGTCTGTCCCATTGCTGCGAGGGCCGCGAAGAGAACCGCGGCGTCGAACAGCCAGTTGAGAAAGCCGAGCATGAGCAACAATACGAGGTGATTGGCGGCGACTGGCTGCTCGGGCGGGGTGTCGGGCCCGGTCAGACGTCGGGTCGCCCAAAGCGCGGCGGGCACAAACCGGCGGCGACCGAGGACCGCTGCGATGAGGATCGCGGTCGCGACCGCGAGCACCGGGTATCGCGCTTGCGATGCAAACCCGTGACTGCCGACGGCGAGACCACATGCCGAGAGCAGCACGAGGGTTACGATGCCCAACAGGCTGGCGACCAGCAGCGCGAATGCCGCGACCGACCGCTGGACCGAGTATCGCCTCAGTTGCTCGTACCAGTAGATCGTGGAGATCGCCTGCCCGCCCGGTACGAGTTGATCATCGCGATACCGATCACCGTGAGCGAGAAGAGCGCTCGGAACGGCACCGTGACAGCGCCGAGCCGCAGCAGCACCCGGACCAGCGCCGCATAGCAGACAAGCGATACGAGCTCGGCCGCAACGGCCACCGCGATCCAGCCGGGTTGCGCGCGCCCGAGGCTCGAGAGTGAATGCTCGATCGAGCCACGGCGAACCACGACCAGGTAGACGGCGACGCCGAGGACGGCCACCGTTCCCACGATCCTCAGCTCACGCAACGGCAGTCTCGCCCAGAACGCATGAAGAGTCCGGTCGAGGCGATGCAGCCCGCGCATCGCTCGCTCGCGGGCTCGTAGCTCGCGTACGTTCGCGGGGCAATCCCGAAACCGGGGCCTCGTCGCGCCCGACACCGCAGTTGCTCCCGTGGAGTTCATGTCACGATGGTTGCCAGAGACGAGGTGTCCTCTGCCCGAGCTCCCCAGCAAACGTTGGGCTCCGCGCTGTGCATGACCGGCCGCACATCTCGCCTGGCGTTCGCGCAATCATCGCCGGGACCGGATGGGCTCGCATCCCGGAACCCCGTAGTCTGCGCCCCCTACGGGAAGGCGCCACGTGGGAGATGGCGACCGCAACAGGCGATCACTCGCGGCTGAGGGAGTCGCTAGTCTCGGACGCGGTTCGCGAGCTGTATGCGCGTCTTGACGCCGAGCTTGCGGAACACCTTGCGAAGGTGGTACTCGACGGTGCTCGGGCTGATGAAGAGCTGAGCGGCGATCTCCTCGTTTGTGTGACCTTGCGCGGCCAGGCGAGAGATCTGGGACTCCTGTGGCGTGAGGTCGCCGAGTGTCTCGACGGTCCGTGTGCGGGCGTGCTCGCCCGTCGCCTCGAGCTCGATGCGCGCGCGTTCGACGAACGCTTCCATGCCGAAGTCGGTGAACATCTCGTGCGCGATGCGCAGCTCGTTACGAGCGTCTACCCGACGGGACTGGCGCCGGAGCCACTCTCCGTAGAGCAGGTGCGCGCGGGCCAGGTCGACCGCCACGCGTGTACGGGCGAGTCGCTCGATCGCCTCGGCGTATAGCTCTCGGCCTGCCCGTCTTCGACGACGAGCGCGTGGGAGCGCGCCGCGACCCCCACGGCCCAGTCGGTTCCGCTCGCTCCACTCCGTTCCGCCAGTCGACGACGCGTCTCGGGCCAGCTCGGGGGCTCCGGCTGCGCGGCTGCCTCGACCAGCTCGGGCAGCGCCCAGTTCACGGGATGAGGTCCGCACGGTCGAAACTCGGCGGGATGCCGCGCGGGCCTCCTTATAGCGTCCGAGGCCGTTGTAGAGCACGGCCTCGGCCCAGTCATGAACTCGAAACCGGCTCCCTCGCCGCGCTCGATCACGTCGGCACGAGTCTCTTCGATGAACCGTCTGGCTTCGGCCTCGCGGCCGCGCATTGCCACCAGTCCGAGCCCGTGATAGGGAGCGAGGGGACTGCCGGTGAGCTGCGTTGCCTCTTCGATGGCGTCGTGGAGCGACGCGGCCGATGCCAGCTCGCCCGCAAAGACGTGCATCTGGCCGCGGTGGCCAAGGGCGATCGGGAGATCGCCGAGCGCGCCGGTCTCGCGGACAAGCTCGAGGTGTCGATCGGAGAGTCGCCACCATGCTCGTCGTCCCAGAGAAGTATTGCCGAGACGGTGGCGCCCCACATCCAGCGCAGCTCCTCCCGCTGCGACATCCCGGCGCCGAACGCGCGCTGCGTCTCGCGCAGAATCGGCGCGGCAGCGGCGTATGTGTCGGTGAGAAGCGCCACCAGGCCATCGAGCAGGAGCTCGAGCCCACGTGGCTTCCGCGTCTGGGGTGCCGCCTTCGCCGCTAGCGCCACCTCGGGGGAGCTCGCACCGGGTCCGGCTAGCGGCCCCGCAAAGATCGCCGCCGTTAGCGCCTCGAGGTACGTCTCGCGGGCTAGCTCAGGGTCGAGCGGCTCGAAGCCGCTCGGCGGCTCCGAGAAGCAGCGGCGCGGCGTCGTCGCCGCGCGGTCGAGACGAACGCGATCTGTGCACGCAGCAGCTCGACCCCGGCCTGCTCGAGCTCGTCGAGCACAGCTGATCTCCGCCGTCGCGACCAAGCGCAGAGCGTCATCGAGTGCGCCGGCCTGCAGCTTCGCGTGGGCGGCGCGCAAGCGCTGCGCCCTGAACGACGCGACTCCTCGGGCGTCAACGCCGTGGCGCGCTCGAGGAACGCGGCCGCGGCCGGCGAAGCCACCTCGCGCCTGCGCCCGCGCTGCGGAGCGCTCGAGCTCGGCCGGCGACCTCCTCGTCGGGCGTCGGACGCCGCCTGCGCACGGTGCCAGGCGCGGCGATCCGGGTCGATCTCCGGATCGGTCGCGTCCGCCAGCGCGCGGTGGACCCTCCGTCGCTCGTTCGGCTCGGCCGCTCCGTACACGGCCGAGCGCACGAGCGGATGACGGAACGTCACCGCGCCGTCGAGCTCCAGCAGGCCTTCGACTCGACCGCCTGCGCGGCCGTCTCCGGGATCCCGAGCTGCCGCGCAGCTCGCCACAGAAGCGCGGGTCGCCGAGCGGCTCGGCCGCCGCCAAGAGCAGCAACCGCCGCGCGTCGCGCGGGAGCCGCGCTAGCCGCCGCGCGAAGCTCTCCTCGATCCCGGTCGGACAGCGGCAGCGCCGTGGGCAGGCCGAAGCCGCCGGCGAGCTGGGCGGGGGTCAGCCCGCGCGGGAGCTCCAGGAGCGCGAGCGGGTTGCCGCCCGTCTCGGCACGATCCGCTCGAGCACAGCGTTCGTCCAGCCGCGCCGGCGAGGACGGACTCGAGCAGCGCCCGCGCGTCGCGGCGGCCCAGACGGCTCGACCCGGAGCTCCGCAAACCCGGCGAGGGTACCGTCCGAGCTCGCGCGCCGCGAACACCATCGCGATCCTCTCGGCAAGCAGGCGGCGGGCGACGAACGCGAGCACGCGCGCCGAGGCGCCGGTCGAGCCACTGCGCGTCGTCGACGACGCACAGGAGCGGCTGCTCGCTCGGCAGCCTCGGACAACAGACCGAGAACCGCGAGCCCGACGAGGAACGGGTTCGGAGCCCGTCCGGCGCTCAGCCCGAAGCGCGACGCCAAGCGCGTCGCGCTGGGGTCCGGGAGACGCTCGATGCAGCTCGAGAATCGGCGAGCACAGACTGTTGGAGCGCCGCGTAACGCGAGCTCCATTTCTCCCTCGACGCCCGCGGTCCGGACAGACACGAAAGTCCGTCGCCGCATCGACCGCGTACTCGAGCAGCGCGGTCTTGCCGACGCCTGGCTCGCCGTGCACCACCAACACGCCGCCGTGGCTGTCCCGCGCGGCCTCCAGCAGGCGGTCGAGCACGTCGCGCTCGCGCTGCCGGCCGAGCAATGCGTCCCCTGGGGCCGTCGTAACCATCCCGAGCACCATGCTACTCGGGGCCACTCATGACGGGTTTCCGGGGCCTGATGGGTCCACGACGGCGACCACGACGTCGCCCGCGCAACGCCCCGCGCTAGGCCGAACGCGATCTGGAGGCGCGCGCTGCCGCACTCCGGGGTCGGACTACGGATTTCCTGGATTCGATCACCGGCGACGACCGCCACGATGCGGCCGACGCACACTCGGAAAGGAGTCACGTTGACAACGCAACATCGGCATCGGCAAGACGGAGGCCGCTGCCAAGGTGCCGGCATGATCACGCCGGAGACTGACGATCGATCGTCTCACCTGCCCGACTACGCGCCGGTCCCGCGCTCGGCGCTCGGCCCTGCGCTCAACGACCAGGGCTACTACGTCGGCCGGGTCGAGCGGAACCTCTACTGGATCACCGACGGCACCTACCAGTCGGCCTTCCTGACGACGTCGGACGGCGTCGTGCTGCTCGACGCGCCGCCGACCATCGGCCACAACATCCAGCGCGCGGTGGACGAGATCGCGGCCGCCAACGGCGTGAGCAACAAGGTCACGCATCTGATCTACTCGCACCACCACGCCGACCACGCCGGCGCGTCGTCGCTGTTCGACAGGAACGTGACGCGCATCGGCCACGAGGAGACGCGCCGGCTCCTGCTGCGCGACAACGACCCGGCCCGGCCCCCGCCCGACGAGACGTTCGCAGGACAGGCGCACGCTCGAGATCGGCGGCGAGCGCATCGAGCTGGCCTGGCACGGCTCCAACCACTCGCCCGACAACATCTTCATCCACCTGCCGGACCACGACACGCTGATGCTGATCGACATCGTCAACCCGGGCTGGGCACCGGTCTACCGTAGCAACCTGACCGAGGACATCCCCGGCTACATCGAGGCGCCAGCGAACGGCGCTGGCCTATCCGTGGAAGCACTTCATCGGCGGCCACATCGGCCGGCTCGGCACGCGCGAGGACGTGACGCTGCACCAGCAGTACATGGCCGACATCGCCGCCAGCTCCAGGACGGCGATCGACACCGTCGACCCGACGCCGTACTTCGTGAAGTACGGCGAGAACGCCTGGGCGGCGGTCAAGGGCTACCTCGACGCGGTCACCGCGGTCGCCGCCGCGCCGGTGATCGAGAAGTACACCGGCGTGCTCGCCGCCGCGGACGTGTTCACCGCGAGCACGACGTTCCAGGTCATGCAGTCGATCCGCCTCGACCTCGGGTACGGCTCGCAGGTTCACCCCTGAGGAGGATGACCAGCCAGTGCACCTGTCCGCGATCAGCTCGGTGACCACCTGATCACGCCGCAGAACGCGGCGCTCGTCGTGATCGACTACCAGCCGTCGCAGTTTGCGACCGTGCGCTCGATGGACGCCGACCTGCTGCGCAAGAACATCGTCTCGACGGTCAAGACCGCCAAGGCGTTCGGCCTCCCGGTCGTCCACTCGACCGTGAACGTCGCATCCGGCCAGCAAGAGCCGACCGTGCCAGAGCTGGCGGCGCTGCTCGGGGACGACCCACCGATCGACCGCACGACGGTGAACTCGTGGGAGGACACCGAGTTCGTGGCCGCCGTGCGCGCCACCGGCCGGCGCAAGCTCGTCTTCTGCGCCCTCTGGACCGAGGTCTGCATGGCGTTCGCGGCGCTCGACGCGCTGCGGGAGGGATACGAGGTCTACCCGGTCGTCGACGCGATCGGCGGGACGTCCGTCGAGGCTCACCGGGCCGGCGTGGCGCGCGTCGTCCAGGCCGGGGGCGCACCGATCGGCTGGGTCGCGCTGGCCTGCGAGCTGCAGCGCGACTGGAACCGGTTGGAGACGGTGCCGCAGGTCGTCGAGATCGTCCTGACCGAACGCCTGCTCAAAGCATGAACGCCCATTCCCACGATCGACTCTTTCAAAGGAGGCCTCACCGATGAGCACCACCGAGACCCAGGCAGTACCGGCCGGCACGTGGGCCGTCGACCCGGTCCATTCGACCATCGGTTTCGCCGTCGGGTACATGGCCGGCACGTTCACCGGGACGTCGGGCGACTTCGCCGCCGTCGTCACGGACGGCGTGCTGACGGGATCGGCGAAGGTCGCTTCGGTCCAGGTCAACGACCGCGAATCTCGAGGCCCATCTCCAGTCGCCCGAGTTCTTCGACGCCGAGCGCTACCCGGAGCTGGCCTTCGAGTCTAGCTCGATCGAGCGCATCGGCAATCGGGTCCGGATCGACGGCGAGATCACGATCAAGGGTCACACGGAAGCCGTCGAGATCACCGGCGTCATTGCGGACCGATCGCCGACCCCTACGGCGGCGAGCGCTTCGGCCTGACACTCGCGGCTGTGATCCGGCGCGACGAGTTCGGCGTCAGCTGGAACAACCCACTCCCGAGTGGTGAGCCGGCCCTCTCCAGCGACGTGACGATCATCGCGGAACTCCAGCTCGCGAAGCAAACCTGACCGATGCGCGTCCTCGGCATCAGCGGTTCCCTGCGCCGCGGCTCCTTCAACACGGCGCTCCTGCGTCACGCCGGCGATCTGTTCGAGGCGCGAGGGTGCCGAGTTCGAGGTCTACGAGGGGCTGCGTGAGCTGCCGGCGTACGACGAGGACACCGACGTGAGGACGCCGCCGGCGGCCGTCGCCGGATCCGAGCGACCGTACGCGAGGCGGATGCCGTCTTCTTCGCCACCCCTGAATACAACTCGTCGATCCCTGGCGTCCTCAAGAACGCCGTCGACTGGCTTTCGCGTCCGTCGCTCGCCGAGAGTGCGCTACGCGGCAAGCCGGTCGCGGTCGTCGGCGCGAGCATCGGCGTATTCGGAGCGGTTTGGGCGCAGGCCGATCTGCGCAAGGTGCTCGGCGCAACCGGCGCCAGAGTGATCGAGGGGGAAGTCGCGCTGGGTCGCGCGATGGACCGCTTGAGCGACGGCCGCCTCAACGACGAGAACCTCGGGGATGAGGTACGCGAGGTCGTCGACGACCTACTTCGCAGAGGCTGAGTCCGATCATCCGGACGAGGTCGCCGCCTGACCCCGTCCAACGATCGATCGCCCCATGCGATCCTGGAGTTCGCCCGCGTGTACGACCGACATGCATAGACAAGGAGCGTTCGATGGGTGAGAGACAAGGCGACGGGCGGAGCGCGATCATCTTCGGCGCCCGCAACCTCGGCCGGGCGGTGATCGAGACGCTCGTGGCGACGGCTGGCTAGTCGCGGGGGTTGCGCGCTCGCAGGCCACACTCGACGGGGTTCGCGCGGCCGGCGCGATGGCCCTCGCGGCCGATGTCACCGATCCGGCGAGCGTCCACGCCGCGCTCGAGGGGGTCGCCTCCGCGCACGGCGGCATCGACCTCGCGGTCAACGCCGCCTCGCCGTACGGCGGCGATCGCAGCGGGCCCTTCGGCGGCGGCCGATCGTCGACGCCGACCCCAGCGCATTCGACGCCTGGGCGGCGGCACCCGCTCGGGCAGCATTCTCGTTCCTGTCCGCAAGCGGACGCTTCGCCCTCGCTCAAGGACGCGCGGCGACGCTGGTCCAGGTCACCGGCGGATCGGCGCGCCGCGCAATCCAAGCCGCGGTCTCTGGGCGGCCGGATCATTCGGCGTCAGGGCGATCACCAACGCGGCCGCGCTCGAGCTCCGCCCCCGCGGGATCCAGGTCACGCTCCTGATCGTCGACGCCGGCGTCCAACCACTGACCGGCGCCGCCCGTCCGGAGTGGACCCGCCACGCTCGCCGACCCACAGCAGATCGCCGACGCCGTCAGATTCCTCGCCAACCAGGGCGCCCGAGCCGCAACCCACGAACTGCAGCTCACCCCCCTCGCTGAAAACTGGACGCCCTGACCACCTAAGACGCTGAGGGACAGAGGGCGGCGCGGCTTCCTCGCAGATGGCCGGGGTTACGAGCTTCGCGGTTTCCGGATGCGATCGCCGGCCGCGCGGCAACATCCGGACATGGCCGAGAGAACCTTGCCGGACGACGCGCCGGTCCTGCGCTTGACGCCCCGGGAATCACCAGCCCGACCCGCGCCGCTGGCAGGCGCTGGCGCTGGTGTGCGTGGCGTTCTTCATGACGGTCCTCGACGGCACGATCGTCACTGTCGCACTGCCGGCGATCAAGGCGTCGCTGACGTCACGGAAGCACGCTGCAGTGGGTCGCTGATCGCGTACTCGATCACCTTCGGCGGCTTCCTCTTGCTCGGCGGCACGCGGCGGCCGACCTGCTCGGTCGTCGGCGCATGTTCATGGTCGGGCGTCACGATCTTCTCGCGCAGCGTCGCTCGCTGTGGGCTTGTCGAACACGATCGGCGATGCTGATCGCCGCACGCGCTGTTCAGGGCGTCGGAGCGATCCTCTCGCCGTCGACGCTCTCGATCACGACGACGTTCGCGGAGGGCTCAGAGCGGAACAAGGCGCTCGGGATCTGGCGCGATCGGTGGATGCGGCGTCGGCGATCGGCGTTCTGCTCGGCGGCGTCCTCACGCAGTACGCGGGCTGGGAGTGGATCTTCTTCGTCAACGTCCCGGTCGGCGCGCTCGTGCTGGTGCTGACGGCCCCATTCGTCCGTGAGAGCCGGATCCCCGGGTTGCGTGGCTTCGACCCGCCGGCGCGGTCACCATCACCTCCAGCCTCACGTTGCTCGTCTACGCGATCTCGAAGGCGCCCGACGTCGGCTGGGCGATCGGCCGCACGATCGGCCTGCTGATCGGATCGGCGCTGCTCTTCGTCGCGTTCCTCATCATCGAGAGGCGAAGCTCGTCGCCGCTGGTCTCGTTCGACATCTTCCGCATGCGGCGACGTGACCGGCGCGAACGATCGGGTTCTTCTGGCTGTCGTGTTCGAACTTCTTCCTGCTGACGCTGTACGTGCAGCAGATGCTCGGTTATTCGGCGCTCAAGACCGGCCTGACGTTCCTGGCGGTACGGCGGGGACGGTGATCCGTAGCTGCGGGCGTAGCACAGGCGCTCGTGACGAGGGTTGGGCCGCGGCCGGTGATCGACCGTCGGGCTGACGCTCATCACGGGCGGCGCGCTCTGGTACACGCAGATCTCGGTGGAGGGCTGCGTTCGTCACGCACCTCCTTCCGGGGTACCTGATGGTCGGAGTCGGGATGGGGTTCTCGTTCGTCCCGATGTCGATCGCCGCGCTCGCCGGCGTCCCGCCGGAGGAGGCAGGGCTCGCCTCGGGGTTGATCAACACGTCGCAGCAAATTGGAGGTGCCCTGGGGGTCGCGGTCGCCGCGACTGTCGCCTTCACCCACGCGAAGACGCTGCTCGCGTCGGGCGACTCCGCCGCGTCCGCAGCGACAGGCGGCTTCGCCCTCGGCTTCTGGGTGATCGCCGGGATCAGCGCGCTATCGGTTGTGGCCTGTCTCGTGCTGATGCGCGGGCGAGAACTCAAGCGTCAACCTGGTCCGAGCTGAAACCCGGCTAGTCGCCAAGAGCACGCCGAACTGACCCGACCGAAGGGAGATCATCGGTGAGCATCGAGCAGCGAGAGACCCTAGACGCGATCCTGAGACAGGCATCGTTTCCAGCCGACGCCGACGTCAACGAGCAACGGCGGCTGCTCCGAGAGCTGCTCTCGGCGCAGCCGGCTGCCCCCAGAGGTGACTGGACCGAAGCGGCGCCGGCGGCGTCCGACCGCCGAGATCGCAGTCGACGGCGTCGAACCTCGCCACGTCGTTCTCTACTTCCACGGCGGCGTGTACGTGATGGGGGACGCCGCCCTCGCCGCCGGCCTCGCCTCGCAGGTCGGCCGGCGAACCCAGGCCAAGGTCATCTCCGTCGACTACCGGCTCGCCCCCGAGCACCCCGTATCCGGCAGCGGTTGACGACGCTCTCGCGGCCTATGAAGCCCTCCTGGACAGCGGCATCGCTGGTTCGGACATCGCCTTCGCGGGAGAGTCCGCCGGCGGCGGCCTGGCCATCGCCACCCTCGTCAACGCCCGCGATCACGGGCTGCCCCTGCCGGCCGCAGCCTTCGTCATGTCACCGTATGCCGACCTCACCCTGGCCGGGGCGACTATGGACACCAGGCGCGAGGTCGACCCCCTGCTCAGCCGCGAAGCCCTCCAGGCCCGAGTCCCCGACTACACGTCGGGACAGGACGCCGCCCTCGCCCTCGTCAGCCCCGTCTTCGCCGACCTGTCCGGCATGCCGCCCCTGATCATCCAGGCTGGAACCCACGAGGTTCTCCTCGACGACGCCGTCCGCCTCGCGCAAGAAGCCGTCAACGCCGACGTCGAGGTCACGCTGGACATCACGCCGGGAGTGCCCCACGTCTTCCAGGCCTATTACCCGATCCTCGACGAGGCGGGCGCGGCCCTGGACAGAGCCGGGCAGTTCCTCTCGGCGCATCTCGCCCATGCATGAACTGACTCTGGCCGAGGCCGCGGACCGCCTTGCGATCCGCGAGCTCTTCGACGGCTACGCCCACTGCGCCGACCGCCGCGACGCCGAAGGTCAAAAGGCGCTCTTCACCGACGACACCGTCTTCGCGGTCTACATGGACGGCGACGGCGGTCAGGCGACGTACGTGCTCGAAGGACGAGAAGCGCTCACGCCGGTGTTCGCCGACCTGAATCGCTACGAAGCGACGACGCACCTCAACGGACAGAGCACGGTCGCGATCGACGGCGACCGCGCCACGGGCGAGAGCTACACGATCGCCCACCACCTCTTCACCGAGGACGGCGACCGAAAGATCATGATCGCCTCGCTCCGATACCTCGACACGTTCGCCAAGATCGACGGTACCTGGTACTTCGCCGAACGGAAGCTCATCCTCGACTGGAGCGAGACACGATCGGCGATTTCTGAGGCCTCAGCTGCAGACGACATGATTCTCGGCGGCGCCAAGACCGTCGCTCGTAGCCAACACACCAGCAGCTCTTGGCGCGGGCACCGAGAACATGCTTGCAACCTCATGTCGCGCGACGTCTGGGACAACCGGTCACCAAACCATCAAGCGTGTGTCAGGTAGACCTGGACGCTCTGACCCGCATTAAGGAGTTAGCAGGGTCGTGATCCCCGGAGCCCATTGGGGGCGGGATCTCGGCGCCTTCAACGACATCCTGCGAGGCAGGTACCCCGGATGAGGGTTCCCGCTAGTCCATCAGGGCTCGGCGATGCCGCGCCCGTCTACGCACGCGATACTGCGGATCGTCACGAGAGCCGTGAGCATCTCGCCACACGTGCGGCAGCGTGCGACGCGGCCCGGCTCGCGCGTATAGACGACCGATTCGGTGACGAACCCCGAGGTGCCGCAGGACGCGCACACGCATGTCGAGGCGATCGCGTTGCCGTCGAGCGCGATCATGTCGGCCCGAACCTCTCCGCCCTGATGCGGCTCGGATCGTGCCCTAGCGTGACGAGCGCGTCGGCAATCGCTTCAACGAATCTGGTTGGCCCGCAGATGTAGACGAGCGGGCGCTCTGCCGGCGGCCAAGCCGTCTCCGTGAGGAACGCGGAGTCGATGCGGCCCGTGCGACCGTTCCACTCTCGCGACTGTTCGTTCGTCAGCGTGACGACCGTGTCGTAATTCGCAAGCTCGTCCCGGTAGATCAGGTCGTCACGTGTGCGCGCGGAGTAGATGAGTCGCACGGGGATCTCACTCGCAGTTGCCCTGTGGTGTCGCAAGATTGCCCGCAGCGGCACGACGCCCGACCCGCCGGCAATCAGCAGGACGGGACCGCCTAACGCCTTCATGCCAGACGAAGTAACCACCGATAGGGCCGCGCAGCTCGAGCTCGTCCCCCGGGACGAGCGTCTCCGTCAGATAGGGCGACACCTCACCGTCGTCGAGCCGTTGAACGGTGATCGAGAGGTGTTGGTCCTCCGGCGCCGACGCGATCGAGTAGCTGCGCTGCGCCTGGTAGCCGTCGTCGGCTGTGAGCCGTACGTCGACGTGCTGACCGGCAAGGTGCCCCGGCCAGTCGAGGGCATCGAGCGCGATGCTCTTCGTGCGGGCGGTCTCGGTCACGCCCTTGACGACCCGCGCGAGCTGCCAGTTCAGTCGCCCGTGTACCGCTGTTCTTTCCATGGATCTCCGTAGTTGTGGTAGCCGTAGTCCTCCCAGAAGCCGGGCGAGTCGTATTGCCGTAACTCGATGCCGCGCACCCACTTCGCGCTCTTCCAGAAGTAGTGGCGGGGGACGAGTAGCCGAGCTGGCCCGCCGTGCTGCGGGTCGAGCGGCTCGTCCTCGTACTCGTATGCGATCCACGCCTTCCCAGCGCGGATGTCCTCGAGCGGTAGGTTCGTCGTGTAGCCGCCGTCGCAGAACGCGAGAACGTACTCGGCGCTCGTATCGACGCCGTCGAGCACCGTGTCGAGCGAAACGCCGCGCCACGATGTGTCCAACTTCGACCACTTCGTGACGCAGTGAATGTCGACGGTGATCCGCTCGCTCGGGAGCGCAGTGAACTGCTCCCAGGTCCAGGACCTCGGTACGTCGACCTCCCGCGGATCTCGAAGCTCCAAGAGTCGATCGACTGGTGAGGCGTCGGCCCCGCCGATAGCACCGGAAAGTCGCGCGTGACGTACTGGCCCGGCGGTACCCGCCCGGTGTCGGACGCCTCGGTGCGACGGCCGCGGAACCCGCGTGAGACCGGCGGTGTCATGCGGCCAGGTCGGCCGCAGCCGACTCGATGGCGGCGCGGATAACGCCGGCGACGATGTCCGGCTCCGAGACCATCGCGAAGTGCGACGCGCCTTCGATCTCCGTCACCGTCGAGCCGGCGCGGCCGTACGAGAAGCGGTGGAGCTCCGGGAGCTCGGGCTGGTCTCCGGTTCCGAACACGGCCCACGACGGCTTCGTGTGCCAGGCGGCAGCAGCGGCCGCGTCCTCGAACGCTGTGGCCGCGAGTGGACGCTGTGCGTGCGCCATGAACGCGGCGACGTCGTCGGGCACGTCGGCGCAAAGGATGTTCTGGAAGCGGTCGGGGTCGACCGCAGCTCGACGCTGCCGTCTGGGAGCGGTCGCGGCTGGAGGAAGTCCCCCGTCGCGAGCGACGGGAAGCGGCCCTGCAGGTCGGCGATCGACTCGCCGACGTCGGGCGCGAAAGTCGCCGACGTACACGAGCGCGGCGACCTTGTCGGAGACGCCCGCGACAGTGATCACACAGCCGGCATACGAGTGGCCGACGAGGACGACGGGGCCTTCGAGTTGGTCGATGACGGCTTCGAGATACGCGACGTCACTGGCGATGCCGCGCAGGGGAAGTGGCGCCGCGAGCAGCGTGTACTCGCCGCCGTCGAGGAGGTCGAAGAGGCCGCGCCAACTCGAGGCGTCGCCGAAGGCACCGTGGACGAGAATGATGGTTGGCTTTGACATGGGATTCCTTTCGCGTTGAGGGACCGTGGTTGTGCGTTCTAATGGCCGCGGCCTGGCCCGCCGTCGATGTGCAGGGTCTCGCCGGTGACGAAGGTCGCCCGCTCGAGGTAGAGGATTCCGTCGACGACGTCGTCGATCTCGCCCGCCCTGCGAAGTGGATGCTCGGCGGCCATCGCGTCGTATTCGGAGGGGTCGTGCATCGGTGTCTTGATCACGCCGAGGGAGACGGCGTTGACGCGCACGCCGCGCGCCGCGTACTCGATCGCAAGCGAGCGCGCGACTGCGTCCAGGCCGCCCTTCGTCAGGGACGCCAGCGCCGAGGGCGACCCGCTCCTGGCGTGGTCGACGAGGCTAGTCGTGATGTTGACGACGTGGCCACTGCCCTGGTGGACCATCTGGCCGATCGCGCGCTGCGTGACGTGGAAGAAGCCGGCCAGGTTCACCGCGGTGATTGCCTCGAAGTCCTGGGCGTGTAGTCGGTGAACGCCTTGCCGATGAAGACTCCGGCGTTGTTGACCAGCGTGTCCACGCGCCGAACCGGTCGAGCGCCTGCTCCACCACCCGCTGGGCTGTGTCAGCCTCGGCGATGTCGCCCAGCACCGTGAGGACGTCGGGCTCGCCGGAGGGCTCGATCGACCGCGAGGTCGCGACGACGGAGTAGCCGGCGCGATCGAACGCCGCCACGATACCCGCCCCGATGCCCTGCGAGGCGCCGGTGACGATCGCGACCTTCTGCGGCTCGCGAGAGGGCCGCATCATCCGACCAGGTAGGTCTCGTAGATGACGCCGCCCGGCCGTCGGCCGCCGACGCTTACGAAGACACCTTTGTTCAGCCAGTCGAGCTCGCGAGAAGCGGTTTCGATCTGGGTGGATGTGCGAAAGGTGTATTCGCTCGCATCGACGTCTTCGCCGCGGGCGAGTCGTTCGAGTACCTCGGGGCTACCGTGGCGCACGCCCCGTGATTGCACGTAGAGGAGCGCGCCGTCATCGGTCTGGAGCGTGTAACGGAGGTCCCCCAGGGCGGTGCCGTCCCGCAGGACGATCTGCCAGTCGGCGCTTGCCCCTGGCAGCAACGTCCCTTTCACTTCAGGCCCCGCGAAGGTGCCGCCGATCTGCGGGATGATGCGCCGGTGGCCCTGGCTCACCTCGCCAAGGTCGAGCGGCTCGCCGAGGACAGCTTCGAGGCGGTACACCAGGCTCAGCCGAGGCGCGGGGAGCCGGTTCCCCATCGGCGAGCCGCCGGGCGGATCGTTGGGATGGGATTCGAGCGGCGTCACGGTGACACGCAGCCAGTCCGCGAGTGGCAAGTCGGCGAGCAGGGCGTCGAGGCGCGACTCACTGTCGGCGCGGTAGAGGCCGACGGCCGTCGTCCCGTCACCGACTTGCGGCCGCCTCCACAGCCGGACGAGATGCCCCTCGTCCGCCAGCTTGGCGGCGGCAGCCGACTCGGCCTTCAGGCGTTCGTGGACCTGGGGCTGCGGCGTTCCTGCCGGAACCTGGAGCTCGAACTCGACGAGGAACTCGGTCATGTCGGCAGTTCCGTCCCGGCCTGCTCGGCCACCAGGTACGCGGCGTACCACGCAGGCCAATCTTCGTCGGCGCTCGACCGCTCGCGATGGGCGGCCTCGGCGCGCCGAAGCGCGCTCGCCAGGTCCGCGGCGGACGCGTAGCCTGTTTGAGCGGGGTTCACGCGCCGGGAAGCCGGGTGGTGACGTCCTGAGCCAGCCACGTATTGCCGTCGGGATCGGTGAACGAGAAGAACGATCCGTAGCTAGTGCGCTCGGGTCCGGTCCCGGCTGCCGTGCCTCGACCGGGAACGGGGGGCCGTGCCAGATGTCGCTCACTTCGATGCCGCGGCCGATGAGTTCGGAATGTGACGCCTCGATGTCGGAGACGACCAGTCCGGCTTCGGCCGCGCCGGGCGCGGCCGTCGTCAGGCCCTGTCCGAAGGTGATCGAGGTCGCCGAGCCAGGCGGCGTGAACTCAACGATCCGAAGACCATCCATCGGCGCGACGTCATCGTCGAGCCTCCACCCCACCCGCACGTAGAACTCCTTAGCGCGGTCGACGTCGGACACGGGAATGACGTCGATCTCGAGCTTCATGTCGGATGCATCGGTCATGTCTACTCCTTGTGTGCCGTGTAGCTCAGCTGTTGATGAACGCGAGCAGGTCGGCGTTGAACTCGTCCTTGTGCGTCGGTCAGTCAGCCCGTGCGGCGCGCCGGGGTAGACCTTCAGCGTCGGCGTCTGCGACGAGCTTCGACGGCGAGCGTCGCGGAGCGTCGATCGGGACGATCTGGTCGTCGTCGCCGTGCACGATCAGCGTCGGCACGTCGATCCGTCTTCAGGTCCTCGGTGAGGTCGGTCTCCGAGAAGGCCTTGATGCAGTCGTACGCGCCCTTGAGCCCGACCGTCATGCCCGAGCCGCCAGAACTCGTCGCAGGACGCCCTGCGAGACGTTCGAGCCGTCGCGGTTCGCGCCGTAGAACGGGACTGCCAGGTCCGCGTAGAACTGCGACCGGTCGCTGCAGGACGCCGTCGCGGATAGCGTCGAACGCCTCGATCGGCAGTCCCTCGGGATTGGCCTCGGTCTTGAGCATCAGCGGCGGGATCGCGCCGATGAGGACTGACCTTGGCCACCCGCGTCGTTGCCGTGCCGGCCGATGTAGCGGGTGACCTCGCCGCCACCGGTCGAGTGGCCGACCAGGATCGACGTCGCTGCAGATCGAGCGCCTCGATGAGCTCGGCGAGATCGTCGGCGTACGTGTCGAGGTCGTTGCCCTCCCACGGCTGGCTCGAGCGTCCGTGGCCACGGCGGTCGTGCGCGATCGCGCGGAAGCCCGTTCGAGGCGACGTAGGAACAACTGGTCGTCCCACGCGTCGGCGTTGAGCGGCCAGCCGTGGCTGAAGACGACCGGCTGGCCCGAGCCCCAGTCCTTGTAGAAGATGACGGTCCCGTCCGAGGTGGTGATGGTCGGCGGTGTCTTGGTGGCGGTGGTGGACATGTGGTGTTCTCCCTTCGGTCGTGGCACGGTTAGGTCAGGTGATGACGTGAGAGCTGCGCACGCCTGCCGCCCACGGCAGCGAGCGCGACTGCCAGTCCGTACGCGCAAGCGGTCAGTGCGAACGCAGGGCGTAGCGAGACTGTTGAACCGGCGGTGAGCGCGGTCCCGAGGATCGCGACGCCCAACGCTCCACCCGCTTGTCGAGAGGTGTTGAAGACGCCTGCTGAGAGCCCCCAGCCCCAGCTTCGCCGCATTTGTCATGGCAAGGCCCGTCATCGCGGGCATCGCAAGTGCGGTGAAGCCGATCGGCACCGTGAAGACGAGCAGCAGCCCTAGGTTCGCGGGGCTCCCGTACAGGGCGACGAGCGTTGCCCCGACCGCTCCGGATGCGAGACCTGCGACGAGCACAGGCCACTCGCCGAAGCGGGGAACGAGCCGCCCGGCGAGAAGCGCCATCGCTGCGGTAGCGACTGTCATCGGGAGCAGCGCAAAGCCCGTTTCCAGTGCATCAAACCCAAGCAACCGCTCCAGACCGACGGCCAGACAGAAGATGCTTCCGTAAAGACAGAAGTTGAACAGGAAGCCGATCGCGACGGCCGTCGAGAAGGTCGTGTCCCTGAAGATGCCCGGATCGATCAGCGGGCGGCGCACCGTTCTTTCGAGCAACACGAACGCCACCGAGGCCAGGCCACCGAAGATGATGAGCGCGAGCGTGACCCTCGCCATCCAGCCGTCCACGCCGGCGTTGATGAAGCCCGCAGTAAGGGCGGCGAGGCTGGCGATCGCGAGGCCCTGGCCGGGCAAGTCCAGCGAGCGGCGCCGGCGTGGCGCCTCATCCGCGTGCAACACGAGAAGCCAGCCGGCCGCGATCCCCACAGGCACGTTTGCGAAGAAGATCGCGCGCCAGCCGATCGATGTGACAAGGATGCCGCCGACGACGGGACCGCTTGCAAGACCGATTCCGGAGACGGCGCCCCAAACGGCAAGCGCCCGGCGGCGCGCAGGCGGCGCGGCGAACGTGTGCGCGATCAACGCGAGCGAGCAGGCCATCAGCCAGGCAGCACCGATGCCTTGCGCGACTCGAGCTCCGATCAGGAACGCGACCGAGTTTGCGACGGCGCACGCTGCGCTCGCCACGACGAACACGACCAGCCCGACGATGAAGCCTCTGCGAGCGCCGATCCTGTCCGCCAGCGAACCGGCGAGCAGGAGCAGCGAAGCAAAAGCAACGACGTATCCGTCGACGACCCACTGCGCGAGCGCCGGCGAGCCACCGAGGTCGGCGCCGATTGCGCCCAACGCAACATTCACGATCGTTGCGTCGAGCGTGATCATCAGGAAGCCCACAGAGATCGCAGCCAACGCGAGTCGTTGATCCTTCTGCACACTCTGGCTGCGCGGCCGTGGAACACAGGGGCTGGCGAAGACCTCCATGCCAAATAGGGTGCAGGCCGCCGGTGCCGCTCCGCCACGACCGGTTGGCTCACGTTAGTAGGCGCCGGCTAACACCGGCGGTATCGTTCAACCCGTGGAGTTGAGGCTACTTCGCTACTTCGTCGCCGTTGCGGAGGAGCTCCATTTCGCCCGGGCAGCCGAGCGACTGCGCATCGCGGCACCGTCGCTCTCGCAGCAAATCAAGTCGCTCGAGGCGAGCCTGGGCACGCCGTTATTTATCCGCGACCGCCGACATGTCGAGTTGACGCCGGCTGGGAGGATGCTCCTGCCCGACGCACGCGAGATTCTCGAGCTCGCCGTCCGAGCGCAGCGCCGCGTCGCGGGAGCGACGGGCCCTCTCCGTGTCGGCTATGTCAGCTGGCTTCCCGAGCAGCTCACCGCTTCGACGGCCCTGGATCTTCGCGTCGACGAATGGATCATGCCAAGTCACGTTCAGATCGCACGCGTCCTCGACGGCGGCCTCGACGCGGCGGTCGCATGGGCCGGATCGCGCGACGAGCGGCTGGACTTCCGGCTGCTGTGGTCCGAGCCACTGCTCGCCGTCACCTCCGCCGGGCGATCCGCGAAGGCCGTTCCGGCGCGGAAGCTACACGTACTCGTCGACGCAGACCTCACCTCCTGGCAGGCGTGGAACGACTTCGCGACCGAGTTTGCCGAAGCCACCGGTGCACGGCTCGTCCACATCGACGACGGCGGCATCGCCGGGACAGCGTTCCACGACCGCGCCCTCCGTCTCAACGCACCCGTTCTCATGTCACCGAAGCGGTACTTCGACAGGCTGCCGGCGAGCCTACGCACCTGCCCCATCGTCAACCCGTCTCCGCTCTGGTGCTGGTCGCTCGTCACCCGCGCAAACGATGACCGCGACAGCATCGCCGCTCTACGCGAGTACGCCTGCAGCGCCATCCAACCAGCGGCCTCCAGTACCGCTCCGGCCGGGCCGATCTGGCTTCCCTCGGCGGACCCGCACCGAGACCACATCCGCTTGCTCGACTGATCTCAGGCGCGTGAGTCGCGCGTGAAATGGAGCGCTCGTTGAGCCAAGCTGGCGCAGCCGGTGGCAACCACTGGCAATTGGGACGACGGCGCTAAGCTCGCGGTTCTCGCTTTCTTGCTGGGCGTCGGGCCGAGCTGGTTGGGATCGGCGCGCAACCGCTGTGCCGAGTGCTCCCCCGATCTCCCATGTCCTCGCCGTTGTGAGTCCGCGCACGATCGCAACGCTCCTGCTCTTGGTAACGGGCCTGCTCCTACTGGCGGGTGTCGATGATGGGGATCTACGTCGCTGTTCCGGCGGTGATCGCAGCGATGGTTGGCGGTGTAGCAAGCGCGTGGCTCTTTTCTTACGAGAGTCACCGCGTACAACTGACGCCTGTTCGCGGTATGAAAACCCTGCAAATTAACGCTTTGTGTCCGACCCGGACCCTATGATGTGGTCCCTCGGCGATCCCTTTGCTGGAGCGGGCTTGCGCGACGTGTGTCAAGCGTGTGTCAAGTAGAACGGGGCACGTGCGCGTCTCGACCACCTCCATGGTAAGGAGGGGTCAACGGTTCGAGTCCGTTAGAGGGCTTCAATCCCCGCCTCAAGTTGGGCGTTTGAGAAGCGGGCCGGGAGTCCTCGCTGGTACCCCACTGATACGTACTTGCACCCTGACTAGTCGGCGTTGTGAGCCTGGGCGTCGTGTAGGGACATCGCGACGTACTAGCCCGGGACAGCGGTGCGTGTGCGCTTCTGTGTCTGTCCAGGTAGCAGCGGTTGTGGGGCCACATCATCCGCGCGGATTTGGCCGGGATGCGAAAACCTAGGGGCTTGCGTGGCTGTGCTTCGCTGAAACCTACGACGGGCTTCGAAGCTTCCCGTAGGTTGTTCCATAGGTTTGTCGCTTCTTCGCAAGGCGATCGGCGGCTGGGCATCTAGCGAGCCGTCAAGGTTCTCATGGGTTGTGTCGATCTGTTAGGCGGATCGATCCCTGACCTTCCACGGCCGGTGGTAGATGGTCCAGACGTACCGAGCGAGGTCCGCGAAGCTAAATTTCAGTCTGGTCTTCGACCTGTTGTGGCTCGCAGTCGTCGGCTACCTCTGGTTCTTCGCCGTGCTCACCGGGCGGACTGGGTCGACGGCTACCCCCGATGAGCCCCACCTCAGTCATTCAGGCTGGTGGCTGCCGCTCACGATCTTTTCTCTCTTTTCGCTGCTTCCCGTTCGTGAGCTGTACCGACGTCTGTTTCAGGCCTGCTTCTTGATCAGGCTGGACGATGACGGCACATGCGAGTTACGAAGGCCGCTCCGAGTGACATATGTGTCAGCGCAGAAGATCATCTCGGTAAAGCCCTCGACGCTCGGCTGGGGATCGGACCCGGTTGACTGCATGCTCGTCCGATATGAGTACGGGAAGGCCAGGATCCCGCAGCCGTTTGACGGCCTTCAGGACCTTCTCCGCAGGCTCAAGAAGTTGAACCCCACCATCGAGATAGAACAACCCCACCGCCACAGGCGCTGAGTGAAGGTTCAAGGGTTCGCGCAGATACACCGATGCTGTGACATGTACCGCCGCCGCCCTTACACGCCAGAGCCGCCGCACGAGAACAGCCTGTTTCGCGTTCTCGAGAAGGCGATCGACATCACGGCCTTCCACTCGCCCCGCATGACCAGCACCGCCACGGACACCCGGGCTTGACGTAGGACATGCACGCCGAGGGGTGGACGTCCGAGTGGTCACCGATGGGACACCTGAACCACACGTCCGTGCTTGACACTTTCGTCACGTTGACGGCACACACCTCCTCCAGGACTTCGCGTGGTCTAGGTACGCACCTGTATCGGGCTCCGTTCTTGTCTCTTTCAGGACGATTGCCATTCCCCCTCCCGCGTCCGTTTCGGAAATCGTTTGGGCGGCGGTTGGCGGGAGCCGAGCCGCAGCCGGCTCCCCGCCATTGACTCCGAGTCTCAGAGCGGCTCCAGTGGGGATCCTCGCTCAGACTCGGACTTCTCCGCCGCTCACACGGTCTAATAGGTGAGTGGTTGTTGCACCCCGGTCGTTTGGGCAGGTTCCCCCAAGACCTGTCGGCACGACTCGCAGAACTATCCCCCTGGTGGCCTATCACCTGGCCAGAAGTTGGAGTCGTGTGGGCATGCTCCGTGCCATGCCGTGTACGTGGTCTTCACCGTCGACCAGGCCTATCGGATCACCAACAACCGCTCGCTCTTGACGCAGCCAGCCACCACACCCGCTGATGCCCCGTCCCTCCCAATCGAGAACGGCAGCGAGTCGCTCGAGATCTACTGCGAATGCTCGGCCGACACCTGCACAGCGACTCTGGTCGTTCGTCGCAGCGACTACAAGCGGCTCAGACCCGAACGCCGGCAACTGCTAGTGGCCATCGGCCACGAGATGGATGCACCGGTCTACGTGAGGCTGCGAACGGAAACCTACGAGCTCGTGGAACCCTTGACACGCTAGTCGGACAGCCAACCAAAAGGCCAGATTGTTTTGGATGTGAACGCAAGCGAGGTCGAGGAATGGGCTTCCAAGGGAACGAAGCAAGCTCGAAGGGGTCGGAGCCCAAGGCTTAGATCGTCGCAACCCCACTTGCCAAGACCGCTGATCTGCCCCTTCGACCGGACCGCCCGTTGCGGACGCTGAGTCTGTTGCCGAGCGGCTGAGGGAGCATTGCGAGGTTTGCGCCGACTGCCACGGACGAGGTTCGGATCTGGAAGATGTGCCGGGTCGCGCTGGTGTGAAGTCGCAGGGTCGCAACGTCGACGGCTTGGACGCTTGTCTTTCTCCCGTACCAGGACTTTGCGCGGTCGACGTTGATCCAGTTTCCGTCAATGTGGACCTTGTATTCGCATGCGGTGGCTATGACGTGGCGTGCGGATCCAAGTCAGCATGATTCCTCGTAGCAGTGCATGAAGTACACGTCGAGGAGGACTTCCTTCTCTTGTTCTTGCGGCGTCGCCTCGTCAAGCCGATCCCTGAGGCCGCCGTGCCCACCGCATCATGCACGGGCAGGCGTGCGCTCATACTCTGTGGACCAGTCTCACCGGCTCTTTTGAGCGAGTCTGAGCAGCCACGAAGCTGGTTTGCAAGCCTCCAAGAATCCCTGGTCCTTCAATTGACGATTCCGCACTCGCCACGGTTGCGACGCGACCGGACAAGCCAGGAGGGACCGCCACCTCAAGGTCTACGAACTACGGGACAACCTCCTGCCAGCCGCTTCGGGTCCAGAGCGCGATGGATGCCGGTTGTGGCGCTTGCCTTCATCATCATTGTGGTGCTGCTCATCGTGCTGCGCGGCCCGTCGCCGACCACCGGTTACGACGTCTCCTATCCGCAGTGCTCGGGGCCTTACCCATCGAACCCGTTGTTCGGGATCGTCGGCGTCAACGGCGGGCTGGCGAACAACGCAAACTCGTGTATCAGCGGAGAGCTGCGTTGGGCGCGCAACGCGCCGGGGCAGAAGCGGCCGAAGCAGCCGCCCCTGTCGCTGTACATCGACACCGGTAACCCGGGCGGACATCACGTCGCTGATTGGCCTAGCGGCGGCACCGCGCCGGCTTACGGTTCCTGTAACGGCCTGTTGACCGACGCCTGCTCGTACCTCTACGGCGAGCATCGCGCCGCCCACTCCTACCGCCTGGTCGCCGCAATCGACTCGGTCGCGGCCAAGACCGCGCCGTGGTGGCTTGACGTTGAGCTGATGGCGAGCTGGGCCGGGACCTACCAGCTCAACATCGCTGCGCTACAGGGCTTCATCGCCGGCCTGCACAACGCCGGCGCGACCGGACCGATCGGGATCTACTCCACCAGCGCACAGTGGAAGGACATCACGGGGCTGACGGCACAGACAACACCTACGGCCTTCAATGGCCAACTCCACGACTGGGTGGCCGGAACCGAGGCAACACTCACGCAGGCGCGGCAGAACTGCACCAGCGGTGGCTTCACCGGTGTCGCGCCGACGCTCGCGCAGTACCGGATCGGCCCGCTCGACGCCGACCTACGCTGTACTGGCTAAGCACCGGAACGTGTGATCGTGGAGCATTCATGGAGCCAAGGTCGGAACCTCCGGACTAGGGAGGTTCACCTTCAGCGGCCCATTCTCCGACGCCGGCGCGATCGCAGGCTCAGCGAAAGTGACCGGCACCCAACTGCGCATCGTGGAAACATTTAGCGGCAAGAAGGGAACACTCAGGATCCAGTCGGGGCAGAGCTGCAAAGCCAGCACGGGAACGTGGAAAAGGGCTATCAACCGCCCCTCGCGCCACCGAGCTCGGCACCGACACCAACACCGCCACCAGCGCCCGTGACCCCAGACGGACACTACGTAGGCACCACGTCGCAGCTGACCTCGATCACCCTTCGACGTGTCATCCCAGGCGGCCTTTGTGCCTGCCGGTGGGTCGTATCTGTCGGGCCTGACCACCGGTCAGATCAATGAATCTTGCACTCCGATGTTCAATCTCTATGGATTCGGGATCCTTAGCGGTGCGGCATACATCGCCGCCGACGGATCGTTCTCGCTGAGTAACCCGGTCTATCCAACAACGGTCAACTCTTCGGCGGGCATTGGACACCTCTCGCGTGATGGGCCGCTACCGCGGCCCGACAACGTCTACCGGGACGCCCCGATCGTTGTTGGCACGCGTGAACTCTATGGTCCGGCGCGGTACTTGGTCGTGTTCGTCGACGAGAAGACCAACCCTCCGATCGCGGTCCTTTGCAAGGTGAGTAGCTATGTCCGGCGCGGAGAGACGGCCCGGCCGGCAGAAAGTGGGGAAGGCCGGCCGAGCCCGGCGCGAGGAGAGAGATGCGCCGCTCCGCAGGGCTGACCGATGCTGTGGCACACGTCAGCTGCCTCACGAAGATAAACCACTCGGTCACGGTGGGGGTCTAGGCCGCCCCAACCGAAGGTCTAGGGCCTGCAAGCCGGCGATCGACCACATTGCGAGAGCGGTTGAGATTCCGAGGCGGGGCCGTCACACCACTCTCAAGCCAGGACGGCTCCAGTACTCCGATCCGATATGCGGGGAGCCACGGGCGGCGCGGCTCCCCGTAACCGCGTCACGGTTCTTTCTCGCCGAACTCCCGCTCCGCACACTCGCGGCAGAACACCGCGGCTTCATCGTCGTCGGTGAGGAACCGAGCGTCTCGACCGCGGAGTTGATCGGGCATCCCGGGCGTTGGCTGGTTTACCGTCTGCCTTCCTGGCGATCTCGCGCCGCCACGATGGCATAGTGCTTGCAAATAACGATCACTTTGGGAGAGGCAGCCATGGGAGTGCGAGTCGACCTGAACATCTCGCTGGACGGTTACGCCACGACCGAAGGCGGCACGACGGAGAACCCACTTCGGGGAGGACTGGAACAAGCTCACCGCCGCCTATGTCGCCACGCGCACGTTCCGCGAGCGGGTCTTCCACGACACCTCGGGCGAGGGCACGACAGGCGTCGATGACAGGTACGCGGCGGCCTACTTCGAGGGCGTCGGCGCCGAGATCATGGGCGCCGGAATGTTTGGATTCCACACATTTCCTGACGACCCAAACTGGACAGGCTGGTGGGGCGACGAACCGCCGTTTCGGGTGCCAGTGTTCGTACTCACCCACCGCAAGCTCGATTCGATCGAAATGGCCGGTGGCACGACATTCCACTTCGTTGACGAGACTCCGTTGGATGTCCTCGCGCGCGCCATCGCCGCCGCCGACGGAAGGGATGTTCGAGTCGGGGGCGGCGTCAGCACCGTGCGAGAGTTCCTGAAGGTCGGTCTTGTCGACCAGCTGCATGTCGCGATCGCGCCCATTCTCCTGGGCCGCGGGATCAACCTGTGGGACGACCTCCGCGGGTTCGAGGACGGCTACCAGGTACAAACCGAGACCGCCGAGAGCGACACACTTCACGTCACCTTCGCTCGTACCTAAAGGGATGCCCGGAAGTAGGTCTGTCACTCGCGGCTCCGTCACCCAGCTGCGCGCGCCTCTTATCGTTCAACACAACAGAGAAGGGGAAGGAGTCCCCGTGGGAGATCACAGTGACGCCTATACGAAGATCAACATAGGCGAGGTGAAGGATTCAGCAGCGGCACATGGGTTGATGACACAAGAGGCACAGTTCCCGCGCGAGGATCTCGGTGCCGTTCAAACAGGGATGAATTATCTCACCGTGAAAGCTGGCCAGCGAGAGGCTTTTGCGCATAAGCACCTCAAGGCGGAGGAGATCTGCTTTGTCGTTGAGGGCATCGGCCGGATCCGGCTCGATGACGAGATCATCGACCTCGCGCCGCTTGATCTTGTCAGGATCGGCGCGGGCGTAACGAGACAGCTTGAGGCGGGCACCGTCAACCTGGCGGTCCTCATCTTCGGCCCGCGAGTCGAAGGCGACACCGAGGTCATCGAGAACTTCTGGAACACCGCCGAGACGAGCACGTCGACGGCCGCGAAGTCTCGGGAGGGTCGTGATCGCTAGACCGCGACCCGGTATCCATGAGGTCTGAAACTGTGCGGTCGCTCAAGGGGAAGGTGGCGCTCGTCGCGGGTGCGACGCGCGCGCGAGGTCGTGCGCGCGTCGCCAACCATGAGAACGGCGCCTGAAGCGGTCACGTGGACATTCAACGTGCCCGAGGGCCAATACGTGCTAGAGGCGCAGAGTCCGACCGCGAATCGCGCCGCCCGGTGTCGCCCTTCCACTAAGACGCGACCGCAGGCAGCCGAAGCCCGAGACCAGCTCCACCCGGGCCCGGACCCTATGATGTAGTCCCTCCGCGATCCCTTTGCTGGAGCGGGATTGCGGGGGTGTGTCAAGCGTGTGTCAAGTAAACGAGAGCTAGCGCGGAGACCAGTGGCCCTGGCCTTGAGTCGCTCGCTTGCCGTCAGATCACCGCTCGCGAAAAGACAGACGCGTGACACGCTCTTCGGGGTTCAAGCGAGAGTACGCTCCCGCAAGCGATTGTTCTTTGGATTAGTAGTTGGTGGTGAGTAGTTGTTGGTTGGTGCCGTCGGCGTTCATGAGGTAGATCTCGTAGAAGCCGCTGCGGTTGCTGGTGAAGGCGATTGTGCGTCCGTCCGGTGACCACGAGTTGGGAACGTCTTCAGCTGAGTTGTGCATCAGCCGATGCCGGTTGCTTCCGTTGGCGTTCATGACGTTGATGTCGGAGAAGCCGCCGCGGTCGCTGTTGAAGGCGATCCTGCCGTCCGGCGACCAGTTGGGATAGTTGTCGGACCCCGGGTCGTGTGTCAGCCGACGCTGACTGGTTCCGTCGGCGTTCATGACGTAGACCTCGAGGTTGCCGTCGCGGGTGCTCACAAAGGCGATCCGCCGCCCGTCGCGCGACCAGGCCGGATGCCCGTTGTCTCCGCGAGACCGGGTCAGGGGGTGCTGATGGCTTCCATCTGCGTTCATCACGTAGATCTCGAAGGTGCCGCCTCGATTGCTATAGAAGGCGATCCGCTTGCCGTCCGGCGACCAGGCAGGCTCGCCGTCCGTGGCGGGGTTCTGCGTCAGGCGGCGCTGGCTGCTTCCGTCGGCGTTCATCACGTAGACATCGGCACTGCCGTCGCGCAGGCTGTCGAACGCGATCCTGCGTCCGTCCGGCGACCACGAGGCCGAGCCATCGCCCTGCGGATCGTGCGTCAGCCGACGCGAGTCGGTGCCGTCGGCGTTCATGGTGTAGATCTCGAGGTTGCCGTCGCGGTAGCTCGTGAACGCGATCCGCCCGTCGGACGACCAGGCCGCGTCCAGGTTCCCCCTGTACGAGACGGATGTTGGATGCTGCTGAGCGGACGCGTCCCCCGTGGACCAATGGAAGTGGACAGTGCCTCCCACAAGCAGGAACAGCACAAGCAGCCCCGCGAGCACCAACACAACTCTCATCAGGTTCCCCCACGACGAGCACACGCCTGCTGCTCGCCCTCGACTACAAGAGCTTGCATCGGAAGTAGCGATCGCCGGCGACTCCCCCACACGAGTGACTGGACTGCCCCCGCATTGGCGGCACTCGATCTGACCATCAAACGGGGGGCGGTACCTCGGGGGACATTTGCGAACTCTCGCCCAGCCAATCGTGCTTCTGTTTCATGCACCACGCGAGGGGAGGCTGGATGCGGCAGGGCGGCCGCGTTCTGCGACCGCTCGCACTAGCGAAGCGGTCAGGTTGTGGATTGTTTCGATCTGGTTGCTTCCATGACTATCGGGAGAGGGGGGATTGTGGTTCTTCCGCCTCGGACGCATGGTCAGATCGTGCAAACACACAGCGACGGGGTCACGACCACGTTCCGCTTCTCACACGGCGAACGACTGGCCTTTTTCCTGGTCGCCCCCGGGCTCAGGCTTCTCGGGCTACTGCTCGACACACTGACCCACCATGCCTTTGGCGAGTCGCCAGTTGGGCGCGTCGCCGGGAAGTGCGGAGTGATCGTGGGTCTCTGTTGCCTTCTTGCCGCGATCTTCGGCTCCATTTCGAAGGGGCCCGAATGAAGGCCCATAGGATCTAACCGCATCGGTAGTGGCTCGATGCTGGACTGTCACCCCCGGCAACCCCGGAGCCATAGGCCGCTCGCGGGGTTCGAATCCATCAGGCGCCTTCGTCGGTCTGGTTTCGGCGTGGTGACCGACCGACCTCGAATGCGGTTGCAATCTCCCTGGAAAGGCGCATAGTCAGCACGATGGGCCGGGAGTTCCGCTCACCCAGCTCGGGTTCGGCAGCGGCCGCGACCACTCCGGCCCGTCTCGCGCAGGAGTTCGACGAGGTTCTCTGGCGCGAGCTCCCTTCGGGCGGCATCGAGGTCGCCGTGAAGCGGGTGGATCTGATCGAGCGCTTGTACGTTCACGACGACGGCAGCACCAGTCAGCTCGCGACGGTGCCGGTGCAAGTGTGGGGATGGGGTAGGCGTCTTCTCGTAGGCGGTTTCGCGCTCGCGGTCGTAGCCGGGGTCGCGCGGTGGCTCTTCGGGGTACAGACCGATACATGGGCGACGTTCACAGCCGGGCTTGCGATCTTCGCGATCGGATGGATCGGCTCGCTGCTGGGTGAGAACATGCATCCGGAGCTCGAAGCGAAAGCCGGCTGGTACGGGCCGACGAAGCTGAACGGCTGGACACCACGCGCCTCGGCCCAGCTGGCCGCGGTGGAGCGCATCGCCGATGCCCATAAGGGGTTGGCGTTCGTGCGCGACGTCGGCGCCGCCACGATCGACGTCCGCGCGCCTCGCGGCGGCGGCCTCGACCACTACGTCGTCGACGGCAGCGGCGGCGCCGAGTTGACCGAGACACCGAGCAGCATGCGGAAGCGACTACCCATCATCGTGTTCGCGCCATGGATGGGCGCGTTTCTGGCGGTTGGGACGACCGGGCCGTCGCACTTTGGCGGGGCCGGGACAATGATCGCGCTCGTCATGGTCTTGGTCGTCGGCATCTGGCTCGGCATCAGACTGGATCCCGAACGTGCGCTGAAGGGCGGCCACGACGGCAGTCATTGGATCGAGATCCGTACGCTGGAAGGGGACTCCGACTTGGGACGTGGCGATCGCTAACGGTCGATCGCCTACCAGACGAAGTCATAGCCGCGCGTCACAACCGCGAAATCAGCGGCGACACACGGCGACCACGCAGTGCGCGTGAAAGGGAACATTCCTGAACACTGGGGCAGGGGACGATGGCCGCGCTTCAGCTTCCCCAGGAACTCGTCGTCGCGACCGCAAGGCGTTGCGGATCAGGGAGCTTCCGAATGGGCTGACCGTCGGCGCGGAGCACGTCGAGTGTGGCGAGGGTCGCCTCCTCGTCTCCGGCGAACAGCATGACCCAGATGGGTCCACCATCCGCGTCGGATGCGGCCCCCTCCGCAACGAGCGAGTGATCGACGTGGCTGAAGCCGATTGACGAACAGCCGCAGTGGCAACATTCGATCACCCTTAGGGTCTCAAGCGCGTCTTGGCTGGCATTGGGTGAGAGTCGGGCAAGGGTTGCCGCCTCCCACGCGCTCAACGGTCGCGGATCTATCGGCGTCCACTCACCAGGCATGACGGCATTATCGCTAGCGGCGTCAGGTGACATTCCTGAACACTGGCGCAACCGAGACGCCTGTTGGCCGGACGGCCCGTCATCATCGCCCGAGTGTCTGAGTCGATACTCCGCGCAACAGACGCGGCGGGCGAGGTGTACGAGGATCCGTCCGAGGACGCGCTTTACATGTTCTTGGAGGACCTGAAGTCGCCGGGCCCTCTAATTCGCGTCGAGCGCCTCGATGAGGGTCGCAAGGGCGACTGGGCGCAGGTGGCCATGACCGAAGCTGGGCTCTACGAGTTCGACAGCAGCGGACACGTCCACTACACGAGCACGCTCGCCACGATTCACGAGTTTCTGACGGGGTGGGCATTCGACCTACCCCGCAACTGACCGGATCCCCTCAAGGGACATTCCTGAACGCTGGCCCAGGCGGTAGTGCTCGTGCCGGGTTCTCCTAGACGGCCACTCGATCCGCGACGGCGAGCATCTGTCGACTGACCGGTGCAAACCTACCTTCGTGCCGAGCAGGCCAGTGGACACGCGCTCCACGACCCCCCATTCCCAGATGCTGGTTGCGTGGAGACCCGTACGTGCCGCGAGCCACCGCGCGCGCTCATGGGGATCATTGTCGAGGATGTCGAGCGGGCCGCGCACAGATGCGGACCCGGGTTCGATTCTCGCCACTTCCACTCGCCGACAAGACGGGACCGCTTTGCCCGAACGACGTCGGCCGGCTCAGCCCACGGTCCACACGAAGTAGTCGTGTGGGAGGAACCCCTCGCTTTTCGGCTGGCACGTGCCCGTATATGCGAGACCCGTCTTGCTCGCCGACGCCTTGCACGTCCATCCAGTCGGACCACCCGCGAACGCCACGTTCGTATGAACGTGCATGGCGACAAGCTTCTTGACGTAGGGCGTCGCCTGGCCGCAAGTGATCTTCCCGTTCACGTGCAGGTCGTACTTCGTACCGCTCGTGTACGGAGCGTAGGGAAGCACCCATTTGACGCCGCTCAGCACCGGACAAACTCCCGCGCCCCGATTGCTCTTGCTGCCGGTCGCAGTCCCGACGGAAGCGAGCGCCAAAACGACAATCGCGAGCGGCACCGCAGTTCTGAACGAGAGAAACACCGGACCTCCTTCGATCGGGTTCCGAAGTGCGCTAGCTCGGATCATCGGATGGAGGTGCTAGAAGGTCAAGTGCCGGATCGAGTCGCTCGTTCGATTCCTACTGTCGCGTCAGGGTTGTACGTCCACGGGGCTTCGTTGACGAAGTGCCGCTCTTCGAGCGGCGAGGTGCTTCCGTGCCCGTCCAACCGTCACGAGAAAGGGTTCTGAGAGATTGTCGACGGACCGCGACCCTGGTGTGTGTAGCCGCGGGGCAGAACGGGCGCTCTACCGCAGAGCGGGACACCAACGATCGAGGCCTGTCCTGGCCGCACTCTTGACTTCCAAGCGGCGAGAGCCTAGCCTCGCGCATCTGCTTGTCAGACAATCTGTTCCAGGAGGACGGATGGTCGAGCACGACGCGCAAGTCGAAAGAGCCCTCGGCTTTGTCGGGCTCGGGGCGATGGGCGGGGGGATCGCGCGGCGGCTGCTGGACGCGGGTCACACCGTGTACGGCTACAACCGGACGCGTGAGAAGGCGGCGCCGCTCGTCGAGGCCGGGCTGGTGCTCGCCGAGTCCCCACGCGAGGTGGCCGAGCGCGCCGAGATCGTCCTCAGCATGGTGACGAACGTCGCGGCGCTCGCGGCGGTCACCGAGGGACCGGACGGGATCCTGGCGGGGCTGAGTCCCGGAAAGCTCTACGTCGAGATGAGCACCGTCACGCCCGAGGCGAGCCGCGCGCTCGCCGCCCGGGTCGGCGAGCTCGGTGCCCAGATGGTCGACGCGCCGGTCTCGGGCAGTATCGCGACGCTCGAGCAGGGCCGCCTCTCGGTCATGGTCGGCGGGCCGAAGGACGCGTTCGCGCGGCTCGAGCCCATGCTGCTCGACATCGGGCCGACGGTGCGACGGATCGGCGACAACGGCCAGGCGCTCGTGATGAAGATCGGGATCAACCTGAGCCTGCACGTGCAGATGGTCGCGTTCTGCGAAGGACTGCTCCTCGCCGAGAAGGAAGGGATCGACCGCGAGGTGGCCGTCGAGGCGCTCCTCTCGAGTGCGATCGCCTCCCCGATGCTGAAGTACCGCGGGCCGTTCGTGCTCGGCCAGCCGGAAGAGGCGTGGTTCGACGTGAACATGATGCAGAAGGACATGAACTACGCACTCGAGCTGGGCCGCAAGCTCGACGTGCCGATGCCGACGACTGCGACTGCGAACGAGCTGCTCACTGCGGCCAGAGCGATGGGCTTCGAGCATCAGGACTTCGCGATCGTCTACGAGGTGCTCAGCCGGATGGCGGGCCGGTAGCGTGGAAGTCCCGGTCGACCTCGCGCTCCGCATGTACGAGCAGATGCTGCGGATTCGCGCGTTCGAGACCCGTGTCCGCGCGCTGTATCAGAGCGCCAAGATGCCCGGGCTCGCGCACCTCTACAGCGGCGAGGAGGCCGTCGCAGTCGGAGTCTGCTCGGCGCTGCGAAAGGACGACTTCATCACGAGCACCCACCGCGGCCACGGCCACTGCCTCGCGAAGGGCGCCGACGCGGCGCAGATGTTCGCCGAGCTTCTCGGCAAGGAGGCCGGCTACTGCCGCGGCAAGGGCGGCTCGATGCACATCGCCGACCACGAGAACGGGAATCTCGGCGCGAACGCGATCGTCGGCGGCTCCGCGGGCATCGCCACGGGCGCTGCCTTCTCGGCCAAGCGCCGGGGAACCGACCAGGCCGCCGCGTGCTTCTTCGGCGAGGGGGCGCTCGGACAGGGGCTGCTCTACGAGGTGATGAACATGGCCGCGCTCTGGTCGCTCCCCGTCGTCTACGTCTGCGAGAACAACCTCTACAACGAATACACGCATTACACGGAGGTCACCGCGGGCGACCTCCTCGCGCGCTCGGCCGCGTTCGGGATCCCCGGCGCGACGCTCGACGGCCAGGACGTGCTCGCGGTGTACGCGGCCGCGCGCGAGGCCGTGGCGCGGGCGCGCGACGGCGGGGGACCGAGCTTCCTCGTCTGTGAGACCTACCGCTACGACGGCCATCACGTCGGTGACATCGACCGCGCCTATTACCGGAGCAAGGACGAGGAGGAGCGCTGGCAGGCCGAGCGCGATCCGATCGCGCTGCACGGCCGGGCGATCGTCGCCGCGGGGCTCGCGGACGACGCGACGCTCGCGGCGATCGCGGCCGCCGTCGAGGCCGAGGTCGAAGCCGGCGCCCTTTTCGCGCTCGACGCGCCCTATCCGGATCCGACCGAGGTGGGCCTGCATGTCTACGCCTAGCGCCGTGGCGAGCGCCACTCGAGAGCTCTCGTTCTCCCAGGCGGTCAACGAGGCGCTCGCCGAGGAGCTGCGCAGGGACGAGCGCGTCTTCGTGATCGGCGAGGACGTCGCAGAGGCGGGCACTCCGTTCAAGGTCCTCTCAGGGCTCGTCGAGGAGTTCGGGCCGGAGCGCGTGATCGACTCCCCGATCTCGGAAGCCGGGATCACGGGAATCGGCCTCGGCGCCGCGATGACCGGGATGCGGCCCGTGGTCGACATCATGTTCGGCGACTTCATCACCCTGACGATGGACCAGCTCGTCAACCAGGCGGCGAAGGTCCACTACATGTCCGGCGGCCGGCTCAAGGCGCCGCTCACGATCCGCACGACGCTCGGCGCGACTCGCCGCTCCGCAGCCCAGCACAGCCAGAGCCTGCACGTGCTGCTCGCGCACATCCCGGGCCTCAAGGTCGCGCTCCCGGCGACGCCGTACGACGCGAAGGGCCTGCTCAAGTCGGCGATCCGAGACGACAACCCCGTGATCGTGTTCGAGGACAAGATGATGTTCTCGGTCAAGGGCCCCGTGCCCGAGGAGGAGTACACGATCCCGCTCGGCGTCGCCGACGTGAAGCGCGCCGGGAAGGACGTCACGATCGTCGCGACGAGCTCGATGGTGTACGTCGCGCTCGAGGCGGCGCTGCGCCTGGAGGAGAGCGGGATCGACGCCGAGGTGGTCGACCCGCGCACGCTCGTGCCGCTCGACCTCGAGACGCTCGTCGCCTCGGCGGAGAAGACGGGCCGCGTCGTCGTCGTGGACGAGGGGCACCGCAGCTTCGGCGCCGGCGCGGAGCTCGCGGCCGCGCTCTCCGAGGCCGCCTTCTACCAGCTCGACGCCCCGGTCAGGCGGCTCTGTGCGATGGACGTGCCGATCCCGTTCTCGCCCGCGCTCGAGGACCTGACCGTGCCCACCCCCGAGACGGTCGTCGAGACGGTGCTCGAGCTCGTCGGCAAGGCCTGAGACAAGGAGGAACCGGTGGCGCTGAAGACATACGGGATCAACGGGGTCGACTGGGAGGCGCGGATCGACTACGAGCGCCTTCGCACCGAGCGCCTCGCGAAGGCGAAGCGGTTCCTCGCCGAGTCGGAGCTCGGGGCGCTGCTCTGCTTCGACATGAGCAACATCCGCTACATCACGGCCACCCACATCGGCACGTGGGCGATCGACAAGCTCGTCCGCTTCTGCCTCCTGCCGCAGGGCGACGAGCCGATCATGTGGGACTTCGGCTCGGCGGCGCGCCACCACGCGATCCACTCGCCGTGGCTCGACGGCACGAACAGGTCGCGCGCGGGGATCTCGACGCTGCGCGGCTCGGTCGCTCCGGAGGTGGGCCGCGCCGAGGACGTCGCGCGGAAGATTCGGCTCGAGCTCGAGGAGCGCGGTCTCCTCGGCGAGCCCGTCGGCGTCGACGTGGTCGAGCTGCCGGTGCTGTTCGCGCTCCAGAACGAGGGCATCAAGGTCGTCGACGGGCAGCAGCTGATGCAGGCGGTGCGCGTGGTCAAGACCGAGGACGAGATCACGCTCCTCAACACGGCCTGCGCGATGGTCGACACGGCCTACGACCGGCTGTTCGAGGCGCTCCGCCCCGGAATCCGGGAGAACGAGTGCGTCGGGCTCGTGAACAAGGTGCTGTACGACGCGGGCTCCGAGCACGTCGAGGGCGTGAACGCGATCTCGGGCGAGCGCTGCAGCCCGCACCCGCACGTCTTCACCGACCGGGCGCTGCGGCCCGGCGATCCCGCCTACTTCGACATCCTCCACGCGTTCAACGGCTACCGCACCTGCTACTACCGCACCTTCGCGATCGGCAGCGCCTCGCCCGCGCTCGTGGACGCGTACAAGCGCTGCCGCGACATCCTCGACGACGCGATCGCCCGCATCCGCCCCGGCGTCACCACCGCCGACGTCGTCACGCACTGGCCGAAGGCGGAGGAGTTCGGCTTCCCGAACGAGGAGGCGGCGTTCGCCCTGCAGTACGGGCACGGTGTCGGCCTCTCGATCTGGGAGAAGCCGGTCTTCAGCCGCCTCGTCTCGTTCGACCATCCCGAGGTGATCGAGGAGGGGATGGTGTTCGCGCTCGAGACCTTCTGGCCGGCGACCGACGGCTGGTCGGCGGCGCGGATCGAGGAGCAGCTCGTCGTCACCGCAGGCGGCTGCGAGGTGATCACGCGGTTCCCGGCCGAGGAGCTCCTCGTCGCGGGCCGGAAGCTGTACACCGTCGGCGGCCCGCTGCCCGAGGTGCGCGAGTCCCAGTCGCACCTGAACCGAGACTGATGCCGACCGACGTGATCATGCCGGCGCTCGGGATGGCCCAGGAGACCGGGAAGCTCCTGCGCTGGCTGAAGGCGGCCGGAGACACGGTCGTCAAGGGCGAGCCGCTGATGGAGGTCGAGACCGACAAGGTCACGGTGGAGGTCGAGGCCGAGGCGGATGGGACGCTCACCGCGCTCAGCGCCGCCGAGGGCGACGACGTCCAGGTGGGGGCAACGGTCGCCTTGATCGTCGCAGCGGGCGAGGAGCCCCCGGCCGTTGCCGTCGTCCCGCAGCCCGCCACGCGCCCGGGCCTTGCGTCCCCGAAGGCCCGGCGCATGGCGGCGGAGCTCGGGATCGACCTCGCCGGGGTGCAAGGATCCGGGCCCCGCGGAGCCGTCGTCGCCGACGATCTCGCGTCGGTTCGCGCCGAGCCCGTCCCCAGCTCGGTCTGGCGCCTGCTGGCCGAGCGCACGACCCGGAGCTGGCAGGAGGTGCCGCACTTCTACCTGACACGCGAGGTGGAAGCGGGCGCGCTGGAACGGTGGCGCGCGAGTGCCCGGCGCCGGCCGGGCGGCGGGCACGTGACCCACACCGACCTCCTCGTGCGCCTGGTCGCAGCGGCTCTCCGCGAGCACCCGCGCGTCAACTCGACGTTCGTGGACGGCCGCATCGTCACCAACACCGAGATCAACGTGGGGCTCGCGGTCGCCCTCGACGAGGGTCTCGTGGTCCCCGTGATCCACGACGCCGACAGGCTGAGCCTCCTCGAGCTCGCCGACCGGCGCAGCGCCCTCGTTGCCGCGGCCCGGGAGGGCACGCTGCACCCTGACGACGTGCAGGCCGGGACGTTCACGATCTCGAACCTCGGCATGTTCGGGATCGACGCCTTCAACGCGGTGATCAACCAGCCGCAGGCCGCAATCCTCGCCGTCGGGCGGATCGCGGAGAGGGTGATCCCGGTGGGCGGCCGCGCCGAGGTTCGCCCCACTCTGGTGCTGACCGGCTCGTTCGACCACCGGGTCGTGGACGGGGCGATCGCCGCGCGCTTCCTGCAGGCCCTCGCCTCGCTCGTCGAGGAACCGCTGGAGCTTCTGTCCTGAAACGGCGCGAGCCCACCTAGGAGGCGCGATCGACCGGTCCGCGGTTGTCCCCAAGACGCACACGATCGACATCTCTTTCATCGAAGGGAGGAACGGCATGCGCAAGTCACGGTGGCTGGCACTGACAGCCGCAGCAGCAGTGGTCGCGCTCGCTTTCGCAGCGAGCGTGGTGGCCAAGCCCGGAGCGTCCGGGCCGATCAAGATCGGCATCTCGCTCTCCGCATCGGGTGACTTCTCCGACCCGGGGAAGGCCGTCAAGCGCGGCTACGAGCTCTGGGCCGCTTACGTGAACGCCCACGGCGGGATCCTCGGCCGCCAGGTGCAGCTGAAGATCGTCGACGACGCCTCGAACCCCAACCAGGCGGTCACGAACTACCAGAACCTGATCAACAAGGACCACGTCGACCTCGTCTTCGGGCCGTTCTCGTCGCTCCTGACGGGCCCGTCGGCCGCGGTCGCCAACCGCTACGGCTACGCGTTCCTCGAGCCGGCCGGCGGCGGGCCTACGGTGTTCGCGCTCAAGCTCCCCAACCTGTTCTTCGTCCAGCCGGCGCCGGTGCTCAACTGCGGCGACCCCTTCGTCAAGTGGGTGCTCTCGCTGCCGAAGTCGGCCCGGCCGAAGACGGCGTCCTATACGGCACTCGACGATCCGTTCGCCTCGCCGATCGCCGACCGGATGCGCGCGCAGTTCGAGGCCGCGGGGATCAAGACCCTCTACCACACGATCTATCCGGCCGAGACGACCGACATGACGCCGGTGATCGAGAAGGCGATCGCGGGCAAGCCCGACATGATCGTGGGCGGCACCCAGTCGCTCGACGCCTACGGCCAGGTGAAGGCGCTCGTGCAGGCCAACTACAACCCGAAGTTCCTGTTCTTCGCGAACGGCGCCAGCTCGCCGGTCGAGTTCCCGAGCAAGGTCGGGCCGAAGAACGTGAACGGGATCTTCAGCTGCACGTCCTGGTTCCCGCAGGCGAAGACGTCCGGCAACGCGGCGTTCGTCGCGGCATACATCAAGAAGTACGGCGGGAACCAGTTCGGGATCGACGGCAACTCGGCCGAGGCGTGGGCCGTGGGACAGGTGCTGGAGGCCGTCGCGAAGAAGACCGGCTCGATCGACAACGCGACGATCATCAAGGCGCTCCACGTCGGCAAGTGGCCAACCGTGGTGGGGCTCCTTTCCTGGAACGCCTACGGGTCGCCGAAGGGACAGGACTGGCTCGTCGAGTGGATCGGCGGGAAGCTGCTCGCGGTCTCTCCGCCTTCGGTCGCACAGCACAAGCCGGTCTATCCGAAGCCGGCCTGGGGACAGTAAGAACGATGGCCGAGAGTCGCCGGTAACCGGAGATGCACTTCTTCCTGCAAGCCTGCATTCTCGGCCTGCTCACCGGCTCGGTGTACGCGCTGATGGCGAGTGGCCTGACCATCGCCTTCGGAGTGATGAGGGTGATCAACGTCGCGCAAGGGGCGTTGATCATCCTCGGCGCGTACCTGAGCTACGAGCTCTTCGTGCGGTTCGAGGTCGACCCGTTCGTGTCGATCCTCGTGCTCACGCCCGATCACGTTCCTGCTCGGGATGACCCTTCAGCTCGTCTTCATCCGCCCGCTGCGAAGTGACGAGCGTGAGGAGCTCTCGCTGCTCGTCACCTGGGCGATCGCGCTCGGGATCGAAGGGATCCTGAGCGTGCTCTTCTCGACGAGCTATCGCTCGATCATCCCCTCGTACGCCGACAGCTCCTGGGTGGTCGGCGGGTACCACTTCTCGGAGGTGCGCGTGTTCGCCTTCGCGCTCTCGATCGGGATGCTGCTGCTCCTGTTTGCGCTGCTCGGGTACACCCGCTTCGGGCGGGCGATCCGGGCGACGGTCCAGAACCCGACCTCCGCGCGACTGCTCGGCGTCAACGACCAGATGGTGTCGGCGGTCGGGTTCGGGCTCAGCGTCGCGACCGCGACCGCAGCCGGGGCGGTGTACGGGATCATCTTCCCGTTCAATCCCGGCAGCCACTACGACCTGATCTCGCGCGTGCTCTCGATCATCGTGCTCGGCGGCCTGGGAAGCCTCGGCGGCGCCGTGATCGCCGCGCTCTTCATGGGGGTGGCGGAAGCGGTGTTCGCGGCCGAGTTCTCGCCGGAGTGGTCGGGATTCGTCTTCTTCATCGTGCTGATCGTGATGCTCCTCGTCCGGCCGCAGGGCCTCTTCGGCGCCCGCGTCAGGGGCGCGCTATGAGCCGTTTCAGCCCCGGCGGGATCGGCCGCGCCTCGGCCTTCCTCGCCGCGCTCGTCGCTGTTCCCGTTCGTGTTCGGCGAGCACTGGGTCCTGAACATGCTGATCTTCACGCTGATGTACGCCGGGCTCGCGAGCGCCTGGAACATCCTCGGCGGCTACACGGGCTACATCTCGCTCGGCCAGGCCGCGTTCTTCGGGATCGGGGCCTACGCGATCGGGATCACGTTCACGCACATCGGGATCGGCGCGGGCTACCGGCCGTTCTACGTCCTGCCGCTCGTCGGCGTCGGCGTCGCCATGGTCAGCGTGCCCGTCGGATGGGTCGCGCTGCGCACGCGCGCGGCGACCTTCGCGATCGTCACGATCACGCTTCCTCTTCGTCGTGCAGCAGCTCGCATACAACCTGCGCGGCATCACCGGCGGCTCGCAGGGACTGACGGTCCCGTTCCCGCGGTTTCCGCTCGTGAGGTACGAGTGGCCCTTCTACTACGCGATGCTCGGCACGCTCTGCATCGCGATCCTCGCGTCCTGGTACGTGCGCGGCAGCCGGCTCGGCCTCGCCCTGTTCTCGATCCGCGACGACGAGGACCGGGCGCTCGGGATCGGCGTGCCGGTCACGAGCGCGAAGGTGCTCGCCTTCGCGCTCAGCGCCGGGCTCACCGGCATGATCGGAGGAGTCTGGGCCTACTACCTCGCGTTCATCTACCCGCAGTTCGCGGTCGACCCGCTCGTGACGATCGGGATGGTGCTGATGGTCTACCTCGGCGGGAAGGGCACGCTCTGGGGGCCCGGTGATCGGCGCCTTCGTCCTCGTGCCCGCCCAGCAGTACCTCGCCTACCGGCTCGGCGCGAGCGAGCTCTACCTCGTCGGCTACGCCGGCGTGTTCCTCGTGATCATGCTCCTGCTGCCGCGCGGGATCCTGCCCTCGCTCGCCGACATGCGGCGAAACAGGGAGAACCGATCCTCGCGGCCCACGATGGCGGGCGAAGAAGGCCGAGGCGCTGTGAGCGCACTCCTCGAGCTCGACGGCATGTCGAAGCACTTCGGCGGCGCTGGTCGCGGTCGACGACTGCTCCTTCACGGTCTCGGCCGGGACGATCACGGCGCTGATCGGGCCGAACGGCTCGGGCAAGACCACGATCTTCAACCTGATCACCGGCTACCTGCAGGCCGACGCAGGGCACCTGCACTTTGCGGGGCGGCTGCGGCGCCGGCCGAGACCGGGCTCCCTCTATCGCGCCGGGCTCGCGCGCACGTTCCAGCAGGCGCGCGTGTTCCCGCAGCTCACGCTCGTCGAGAACCTCGCCGCGGCCAGCGACGCTCCGTGGCGGGCGCTGTTTCGGGGGCGCGTCTCGAAGGCCGAGAGCGTCCGGGCGACCGAGCTGCTCGAGGAGTTCGGCCTCGCCGCCCTCGCCGACCGCAAGGCGGCGGAGCTGTCCTACGGGCAGCGCAAGCTGCTCGAGTTCGCGACGGTGCTGATGAGCCGGCCGAAGCTCGTGCTGCTCGACGAGCCGACCGCGGGAGTGAACCCGGTGATGATCGAGACGATGGAGAGCCACATCCGCTCACTGCACGCCGAGGGCCTGACGTTCCTCGTCGTCGAGCACGACATGGGGCTCGTGATGCGGCTGTGCGACCCGATCATCGTGCTCGACCGCGGGCAGCAAGATCGCCGAGGGGCCCGCCGCCGAGGTGCAGCGCGACCCGGTCGTCCTCGACGCGTACCTGGGCGCCTGATGGCGTTCCTCTCGCTCCAGGGAGTCGTGGCCGGCTACGGCTACGGCGACGTCCTCAAGGGCGTCGACCTCGAGCTCGAGGCCGGCACGGTCACCTGCCTGATCGGGCCGAACGGCGCCGGGAAGTCGACCGTGCTCAAGCTCGATGAGCGGCCTGTTGAAGCCGCGCAAGGGGAACGTCGTGTTCGAGGGCAAGGAGATCGGAGGGCTCGCCCCGCGCGCCCTGCTCCAGCTCGGGATCGCGCACGTGCCGCAGGAGCGGAGCCTCTTTCCGCTGATGACCGTCTGGGAAAATGTCCTGATGGGCGGCTACGTCCTCCGCGACCGGGTCGGCGCGCGCCGGCGCGCCGAGGCGATCGCGGAGCAGTTCCCGCTCGTGCGCGAGCGTCGAAACGCGAAGGCCGGCTCGCTCTCGGGCGGCGAGCAGAAGATCGTCGAGATCGCGCGGGCGCTGATGCTCGAGCCGAAGCTCACGCTGATGGACGAGCCCTCGATCGGGCTCTCGCCCGAAGGCGCGCAGCCTCGTCTTCGAGACGATCGGCGAGCTGAACGCAGGCGGGTGGACGATCCTGCTCGTCGAGCAGAACGCGCGCTCCGGCCTCGCCGTCGCGGACCAGGGCGCGGTGCTGGACGGCGGCGTCGTGAAGCTCGTCGGCACCGGGCGCGCGCTGCTCGACGACGAGCGCGTGGCCGAGCTCTACCTCGGCGTCGCCGGGCAAGAGCCGTCCGCTCGTCACGGAGGGCCGATGAGCCAGCCGGCGCCGATCGTCCGCAAGAAGGTCTACGAGCTCGTCGCGCGAGTACTTCGTCGACGAGATCGGCGCGCGGCGGCTCGCGCCCGGCGACGTCCTGCCGACCGAGCGGGAGCTCACCGAGGCGCTGCGGGTCGGCCGCTCGTCGATCCGCGAGGCGCTCCGCATGCTCGAGTCGCAGCGGCCTGATCCAGAACGGCGAGTCGGGGCTGTTCACCGTCGCCGAGCCGAGCAATCAGCTCAACCGGTCGCTCGACCTGCTCCTCCAGCTCAAGGAGGCGGACATCGGCGAGCTCTACGAGATCCGCCGTCTGCTCGAGGGCGAGTTCGCCGCGCTCGCCGCGGAGCGCCGCACGAAGGCGCAGCTCGCCGAGATGTCCGCCGCGATCGACGCGATGCGGCAGAACCTGAACGACGAGGAGGCGTACATCGACGCCGACCTCGGCTTCCACGTCTGCGTCGCGGAGGCGACCCAGAACCGGTTCGCCGCGCACCTCATGCACGCGATCCGAGAGGTCCTGCAGCGCGCGCTGCGGGCTGTGTTCGAGAGCGCCCCGGACATCCCGGTTCGGTCGATCGACCATCACGTCGCGATCCAGGAGGCGATCGAGGCGGGCTCGCCCGACGAGGCCCGGTCAGCGATGCGCGAGCATCTCAGCCGCGTCGAGCGAGACGCCCGCTCCGCCGAGAAGAAGACCATCCGCGAAAGCGAGCGTTAGAGGCACGGAGCGGCGTTCGAATCGAGCTCCGAGCATCCGCCCGGGCAGTGGCTCGAGGCCAGCCGCACGGGCCGGGACCCTCTGATGTGGTCCCTCCGCAATCCCTCTGGTGGAGCCAGATTCCGAGGGTGTGTCAAGCGTGTGTCAAGCAAACGGGGGCACGCGCGCACCGTCCTCCGCCCGTGGGTGCGAGGTAGGCTCTCTCGGCCGTCGTAGGAGTTGACCCCGATGCTGCGTCTACTCGCATTGCCGTTCGTACTGCTCGCGTTCGGCGCGTCGATCCAGCCGCTATCGGCGCCGGTGCAAGCCGAGCTGAACGGCCGCTTCTGGCACCCGGGCTGCCCGGTTCCGCTCTCGCGGCTGCGCGTCCTGACCGTCACGCACTGGGGCTTCGACGGCCGCGCGCACACCGGGCAGCTCGTCGTCAACCAGGACGCGGCCGCTCCGCTCGCGCGCGTGTTCCGGCAGCTCTACGCGCTGCGCTTTCCGATCCGCCACATGCGGCTCGCCGACACGTACGGGCCGAGCAGCTCCCAGCCCGCCGACGGCGACATCAGCGGCGTCGTTCGAGTGCCGGCAGGCCGTGCCCTCCCCCTGCTCGGGCGGAGACCGGCACGGGCAGCTGGTCCGAGCACGCCTACGGCGAGGCGGTCGACCTGAACCCGGTCGAGAACCCCTACGTCGGCTGCGGCTGCACACGCGACGCGCGCGAGCCGGCCCTACCTCGACCGCTCGCGGCTACGCCCAGGGATGGTGACGCCTGCCGTCGTCGAGGCCTTCCGCTCGATCGGCTGGGGCTGGGGCGGCGCCTGGACAGGCTCGACGAAGGACTACATGCACTTCTCCAAGAGCGGCCACTAGGTCCGCGTTCTCCCGCGGTTCAGTTCTCGATTGTGACGAGGGTGCCGATCGGCGTGTATGGCCAGACTTTGGCGGCGGCGGCGAGTGGCAACTCGACACAGCCGAGGCTCTGCGGGGTGCCGAACGAGGCGCGGTTGAAGGCGTGGATCGCGTCGCCGCCGTGGAAGTAGCTGATGTAGCGGATCCCGGGATCGTGGTAGCGGGAGCCGTCTGGGTTCGTGCCGCTCATCGTGCCGACCGGATGGTGCTCGAACACGGGGAAGGTGCCAAGTTGGGTCGGGGCACTGGGTACGCCCGTGTTGCCGGGCGAGCTGAGGATCACCCGTCCGTTGTGCCAGAGGTTCAGCGACTGGGGCAGGTCGCGGTGCACGTAGACGTAGCTGTAGCCGCCGCTGCGGCGATTGCCGACGATCGCATCGGCGATCAGTGTCCGCCAGACGTTCGGTCCGGGCAGGCCGTCGACGGCAAGACCGTTGTCGTGCTCGAACATCATCACCGCGCCCCGTGTGATCTCGTTCGAGCGGCCGGCTTGCCAGAGCGCCCGCAACTCCGAAGGCGTTTTTCGGTAGCGCCAGGTGAACCGTCCAACGGGCGGTGAGAGTGCGGCGGCAAGCTGCGCCCGTGCCGAGGCTGGACGGGGATCGGCGGTCGGCTGCCAGTCGAGTGGCAGGTAGCCGAGTTGGGCGAGTAGCTGCTGCAACCGCAACGTCGAGCCCTCCGGGACCCGCCACTGCAGCGTGCGGGTCAGACTCGTCCCCGCTCGACCGGCGAGGTGGGCGGCGCGGGGCAATTCGACGCGCACGTCCGCGCCAAGCCCGAAGCCGAGCCCGCTCGGAACGAAAGCGAGCGTGTGAGTATCGAGCAGCCGCCAGCGGCCGCGAGCAACTGGTGAAAGCCGGGGCCGTCGAGAGCCGAGCACGTCACGGACCGAACTGGAGAAGGTGAGCGTAAGCGGACGATCAGGCGCAAGCATCGTGCCGGGTGTGGGTTCGGCAAGCAGCTGGGGGTAAGGTCGCGCCGGGAACCAGCTCACCTGCACCGGCGCTGGCAGCCGCTCCCAGGAACGCGCGGCGGCTGCGACCTCGATCGCGCCCGCGCTGTGGGAGCCGCGCGCAACCACCCCCACCGGCACGACCACCAACGGCTTCACGAGCCGCTGCGAGTCCGCTCCTCCCAGCGAGACGAGGCTGACCGGGGTATCAAAGGCAACCGTCACGGGCTCGCCGGCCCTCACCTGCAGCCAGCGCCCGAGCAGATGCGCCGTCGGCGTCTCGACGGTGAAGCTGCGCCGCTCCGTCCGCCCGACCAGCCAACCCGCCCAGCCCGGACGCCGCACGGTCAACTGGACCGTCAACGCCTCACCACTGCCGAGCCTGCGCAACGGCCACAACCTCCCATCCCGCAACTGCACCGGCACCATCACCCCGTCCGCCGCGCGGACATCGACGGCGGCCACCCTCCCGGCAAAGCCGGGCAACACAACCCGCGCCAGCGCATCATCAGCAGCGCCGAGGCGCGCACTCGGCCACGCAAGCAGCGCCGCCACGGCCAGCCCGCCCGACACGACCGCGACCAGCGCGGCCGAAACCACCCAGACACGCGCTTGCACCGCTACTCAAACCCCCAAAGCCCGCCTCCGTCAATCAGGCCAGATCACTTCTAGCAAGCTTCCGAGAGCCCTGCACCGGGCGTACCGTCAGCCGGACCTGTGGAGTGCCTGGGTGAGAGCGGCGAGCGTCTTGGCTCCGAGCACACCATCCGCGGTCAGCCCCGAGGCGGTCTGAAACGTCTCGAGCGCCCTCTGGGTCGCCGGGCCGTAGGCACCGTCGATCGTGCCGGGCGAGTAGCCGAGTTTGACCAGGGCCCGTTGAAGCACACGAACCTGTGCGCCGCTTGCGCCCGGATTGAGTGTCGTCGCGGGCGGCGCCGCCCTGATAGTCGGCCGTCTCGGCGTCGTCGACGCGCTGGTGGTTGGCGGCGTCGCTGTTGTACGTGCCGGCGGATGCCTGCCCCCGCCGGAGAACACACCCACGACCGCAAGCCCGATCAGGATGATCGCGAGCACGCCTGCAGCCGCCGCGACGGTTTGCCACCGGGTGAGCTGCCAAGCATCCGGACGCTGCTGGATTGACGACGACTCCTCAGCCACAAGCCAGTCTTCATCGACGCTGTCGTCTACCGCCTCGACGTCGCCCGAACTCGGTTGTGCACGCACAACCTCGGACTCGGCGAACCAGTCGTCGAGATCAGGCACGCGAGTCCCGCGACCTGCCATACACAGACGGTACCCCCGGATCACACCGTGCGCACTTGCCGCTCGCTCGAGTCACCGAGTTCCAACGCTTGCGACCGATCTCCGCGCGGCCGATCGAAGAGACAGGCTCAGCGCCAGATGCCGATGATCGGCGTTGTCTGCGCCGAGTTGCCAAGCAGGGGTAGGCCCCAGGCGTCCTCGATCGTTCGTAGTAGGCCGTAGTGGCTGGTCTGCTGGCGAGATCGTGCGCCGGGTCGGACGAGTGGCCCGAGCGCCAGCGCTGCGACTCGGCCTCCGCCGCCGATCTCGGTTCGAGCCTTCGTCGAAGACGACGAACACGACGCTGTCCGCCAACGCTGGCCGGCTAAGGAGCGGGACGATGTTCGAGCGAAGCCAACCGTCTCCAGTCGAGACCGGGCAGTCGTGCATGTCGTTGCAAAGGTTGGGGACGACTAGCGAGAAGTCGGGCAGGCGACCCGTGGCGAGATCCGAGTGCAGCTGTGTGAAGGGAACGACACGCGCTCGCCGGGCGGGGCGGCCGGCGATGTCTTTGAAGTACAGGAACGGATCGTGCTTCTTCGCATATGGCCCGGCGGAGGCACCGGTGAACCCGGGCGCGGGAAGCCCCTCGGCGTAGGTCTTCCAGGTGAGGCCGGCGTGTTCGAGTTCATCGGCGAGATTGGGGGCGTCGACGACACATGAGGTGCAGTCGGTCGTGAGGCCCTGGGTGGAGCCAGACACCATTGCGAGGTAGTTCGGAAGGCTCGGATGTGTCACCGCGTCATAGGCGGCGAGCGACGCGTACGTCCGCGCAAGCGAGGCGAACGTGGGCGCAGCAGGGCTGCCGACGATCGCGCTGCGCTCCTTGTTCTCGAACACGACCACCATGACGTGTCGAAACCGCGGCACGCTTTGGCTTCCGCCGGCGGCAGAGGGAACGGCTGCGAGAAGGAGAAGCACGGCCGCGACAGCGACGCGCGCGATGCTCTTGCCTCTACACGCCCCGTGCCGCGTGGACATCAGCGCGTGTGTGCCGCTTCGAGGACGGCGTGGACGTAGCGGACGACCGCCGATGGCGAGGGCCGGCCCGCGGGCAGCTCCGCCGCGAACGCGGTCGTCCCGGGCAGCGTGTTGTTCTGCCACGAGATCGCGCTGCCCGCAAGCTGGGGCATCGGGTGATACGGCAACCCGGCCACACGAGCGAACACCTTCTCGATCCGCCGATCACCGCCCGAGGCCCAAACCATGTCCAGATGCTGATGGAACCAGACCGTCAGATGCGGATGCAGCCGCAGGATCAGCGCCCGCGCGATCCGAGCCTCGCGCTCCGACAACGGCCGCGGGCCCGACTCATACACACCGCCCATCGGCCGCCACTGCCACGGGAAGTTACGGTTGAGGTCGACGCCATGGGCGTTCCCGCGCGTGCCGCCGGCGACACCGTCGGGGTTGAGCACCGGAACAATCCAGAGGTCGAGACCACGCGGCGACAGGCGCTCGAGAGCATCCGCGATCGCGATACCGCCGGTCTCGTCGCCGTGGATGCAACCGACTACGAGCACCGGCGTCCCCGACGGGTTGCCGACCTCGACCGCCACGATCGGCCTCCCCTGCCAGGAGCGGCCGAGCAAGACCGAGCGCGCGGACCCGCCGGCGGGCAACGCACCGACTGCCGCGAGCAACGAGACGAGCGCGAACGTCCTCATACAACAAGCATGGCGCACCCGCAGATCGCGACGCGCCGAACCTCGTCGGAATGTCTAGCCATCCGCGGGAAGCCTTCGAAGCGGACGAGGATCCTTGTTGTCCCTGCGGCGTGTATCTGGACGATCAGGCGCGGCCCACCGTACGTGTGCAGCCGCGGTTGCGGGAGCGGGGTCACGATGTAGCGCCCGCTGGAAGGCGCAAGGCGAAGCGACCCTGCGCGTCGGAGAGGACGAAACGGGCTGTGCCGGGGGCTGGGTTGCCGCCGGCTGGGCCGGCTGCGACCGAGAAGCGGGCGTGCCCGAGGCGCCAGGGGTTGCACGAGGGTATCCCTTCGCGCACGGGGCAGGGGCATCCGAACGAGATCTGCGTCGTCCCGGTCAGCAGGCCGGTGATCGAGCGGGCGGCCTGCCAAGGCCGGTGATCGAGCCGAGGCCCCCTACCACTACCGCCACGACCACGACGACCGGCGGCTACGGCTACGGCGGCTAGTCCGACTTCGAGTAGCCAGGGGTTCTTGAATCTGGTCGGGGCTCAGGCGGCGTCGGTTGTATGTCCCCGCCTGAGCCCGGACGCGGTCGGGCCTAGGTCGGGGCGGGCGCGGATGGGTCGTTCTGCCAGAGGCCGAACTCGTTTCCCTGGGGGTCTCGGCAGGTTGCGAACCAGCCCATGCCCGGAACAGGCCGCGGCTCGTCTGCCTGGCCGCCGAGCTCGTTCACCCGCGCGGCGCCGGCGTTGATCTCGTCGACGGCGAAGTACGCGCGCGTCCCCTTCTTGCCAGGCTCCATGTTGGTGATCGCTCCGCCGGTCTGGTCGCTGATCCGGGTCAGGTGGTACTCGAAGGGGCCGGGCATCGACTCGAACTCCCACCCGAACAGCGAGCTCCAGAACTCGACCCCTTTCCCGGTGTCGTCGGCCGGGATCTCGAAATGCACAATCTGCGTTGGCATGAGCTTCTCCTTTCGCTTGCCTGGCTAGCCGCCGCTGATCGCGGCGATGATGTCCACGCGAGAACTCGTCCCGAGAGGAGCGTCGAGCGTGGAGCGCTCCCGGTCGACGTAGACGTGGATGTGACGGTGGAGGACCGGGCCGGGCTGGCAGAGCCGGTCCCGGAGCCCCGGCCAGTCCCAATCGAGCTTCTCGATCGCCTCGGCGACGGTGGCTGCGTCGACGTCGAGGCGGTGCGGCAGGCCCTCGAAGAGCGCGGTCAGCGTCGTCGGCAGGTGCAGGTCGGCCATCGGCCTACTCGATCACCGCGACTTCGACCGACCAGATCGGCGGGAGATAGCCGGCGATCTCGCTCCAGCTCTCGCCTTCGTCTGTGCTTGCGAACACCTGGCCCGTGCTCGTCCCGAAGTAGAGGCCCGGTACGTCGTACTCGTCGATCGCCATCGCCGCGCGGAGCACGCCGAGGTGGGCGTCGCGTTGCGGGAGGCCGCGGTCGAGCCGTTGCCAGCTCTCGCCGGCGTCACTCGTGCGCCACACGGCCGCTTGCCCTTCGGGCATGCAGCGGGCGTGGCCCGGGTCGAGCGGGATCACGTAGAACGTGTCGCGGTCGTGGGGGTGCGCGGCCGCGGCGAAGCCGAACTCGCTCGGCAGCCCGTCGGTGATCTCGAGCCACGAGTGGCCGCCGTCGTCGCTTCGATGCACCCCGACATGGTTCTGCTGGTACATCCGGCCGGGATCGGACGGTGAGCGGACGAGCCGGTGGACGCAGAAGCCGACCTCCTCGTGCTCTCGCGGCCAGTCGGCCCGCAGTCCCTTGTTGCGCGGCTTCCACGTCGTAGCCGCCGTCGCCCGTCTCGAACAGGCCGATCCCCTGCACGATCGTCCAGAAATGCGACGTGTCGTCGCCGTCCGGCATGATCGCGGAGATGCCGAGATGCCCGGGCGGCTGGTTGGCAGGGTCGTCCCAGGCTTCGCTGCCGGGCTGGCCCGCGAGCGTCGTCAGCAGCGACCAGCTCTCGCCGCCGTCGCGGCTCTCGAAGAGCCCCGGCGCTTCGACGCCGACGAGGATGCGCCCGCCCGTCACGGCGAGCGTCGATACCTTCGAGACCTTGCGGGGCCCGATCCGCCTCGTAGGCGAGGCCCTCGCTGGAGAAGGCCCAGCTCTCACCGAGGTCGGTGCTGCGCCAGACGGCTGACCCGTGCCATTCGCTCGCGGCGGCGGCGTAGATCGCACCCGACGCCCGTCGTGAACGGCGTGGTAGACCGGCCAGCTTTCGCAGAAGGGCCCGCGCAGCTTCCAGTCCTGGCGGTCGTTCTCGCTCTCGAGCAGGAAACAACCCTTGCGGGTTCCGAGTAGGAGCAGTGTCCGTGGCATCGTCACCTCCGGTCGAGATCTGGCTTCAGGTTAAAGACGGTCGAGCGGCACGGAACTCATCGGTGACCGGCCGATGAATTCTCGGACGCCCCACGGTCTTAGCTGCCGACGGTCGCACCCCGCGATTCTCTCTGCAAGGAGGCACCGGAATGAGCATGGAGACCGTGACCGAAGTGGCAACGCAGACCTATCGGGTCTGGATCAACGCGTCGCCGGAGGCGGTCTGGGCGGCGTTGACCGAGCCCGCGCAGCTGGCGCGATACGGCTACGGGAGCCGGATCGAGCTCGAGCTGCGGCCGGGCGGCGTGTACCGGGCGAACTCGACCGAGGAGATGCTCGCGTTCGGCGCCCCCGAGGTGATGGTCGAGGGCGAGGTGCTCGAGGCAGAGGCGCCGCGCCGGCTCGTCCTGGCGTGGCATGCGCTGTTCGGCCCGGAGGTCGCGAGCGAGCTCGCCTCGAAACTCACGTACGAGGTCGAGCCCGCGGTGGGCGGCGTCACGAAGCTGACGGTCACCCACGAGCTCGACGGCTCGCCGACGGCCGCGGCGATCGTTGGTGGAGCCGTCGCGGAGGCCGGGGGCGGCTGGGGCTGGATCCTGAGCGACGTGAAGACACTCCTCGAGACGGGTGCGCCGCTCGCCACTCAGATGACGCCGTGAACTCGTGGGGCCTGGCAGCGTAAAATGGCCGCGGTGAGCGGATCCCCTGTTGCGGTCACGTCCGGGTTCGGGGAGCTCGAGCAGCACCGTCGTGAGCTGACGGGGTACTGCTACCGGATGCTCGGCTCGCCGTTCGAGGCGGAGGACGCCGTCCAGGACACGCTCCTGCGCGCGTGGCGGGCGCTCGACCGCTTCGAGGGTCGCGCGGCGCTGCGCTCGTGGCTCTACCGGATCGCGACGAACGTCTGCCTCGACATGCTCAACGGCAGGGAGCGCCGCGCCCGCCCGATGGACCTCGGGCCGGCGCGGGCTCCGGTCGTCGAGAACCTCGACACGCTGCCGGAGGTCACCTGGATCGAGCCGGTGCCCGACGGGCTCGTCGCGCCCGAGGGCGATCCGGCGGAGGTCGTCGGTCTCGCGCGAGACGATCCGGCTCGCGTTCGTCGCGGCGCTCCAGCACCTGCCGCCGCGCCAGCGCGCGGTCCTGATCCTCTGCGAGGTGCTGGGCTGGAAGGCGGCGGAGGTCGCCGAGCTGCTCGACACGAGCGTCGCGTCGGTGAACAGCGCCCTTCAGCGGGCGCGGGCGACGCTCGAGGCGAAGGGCCCGACGATCGCCGAGCCGCGCCGGGCCGCTCGAGCGAGCCCGACAGCGAGCTGCTCGCCCGCTACGTCGAGGCGTTCGAGCGCTACGACATGGAGGCGCTCACGTCGCTCATCCACGAGGACGCGACCCAGTCGATGCCGCCGTACTCGCTGTGGCTGCGCGGCCGCGACGACATCCTCACGCTGGTGGCTCGGGCCGGGCATCGGCTGTCGAGGCTCGCGCGTGATCCCGGCCGGGCGCGCCAACGGCTCGCCGGCCTTCGGCCAGTACAAGCCGAGCCCGACCGGCGACGGCTACGAGCCGTGGGCGCTGCAGGTGCTCGAGATCGAGGACGGCCGGATCGTCGAGTTCACGTTCTTCCTCGCCACCGAGACGCTCTTCCCGCTCTTCGGCCTCCCGCCGAGGCTTCCGGCGTAGCGTCCTCCTCGGCGGGCAGCACGTCGTCGAGCCCCATGAGCGCGACGAGATCGCGCAGCTCGCGCGACGCGCTCCGCAGCCGGAGGCGACAGCCGGCCCGCCGGGCGGCGAGCTGGAGGCGCCCGAGCGCGTCGACCGTCACCGCGTCGGGTTCCGCGGCCCTCACGTCGCAGATGACGAGATCGGCGCCGCTCCGCTCCAGTAACCGGCCGATGTTTGTGCACAGGTCGACCAGGTCGCCGCGGTCGACCGGACCGGCGATCGCGAAGACGATGCTCCTTGGCGAGGCCGCCATCGAGAGAAAGACTGCGGTTGGCCCCTGAAGTCATCGCGAGGGGCGCGTTGGCGATGACGTGGACAGGCCCGTTCTGGAACGACGAGCTCTCGAATCTCCGGAAGGACTACCTGCTCAGCAGCGAAGCGCTCCTTCTGGGGCGGGTCACATACGAGGGCTTTGCCGCCGCGTGGCCGACGATGGAGGGAACGGGCGAGTTCGGCGAGAGGATGAACGCCATGCCCAAGTACGTCGCCTCGAGGACCCTGGGCGAAGCCGAATGGAACGCCACGATTCTCGAGGGCGATCTCGTCGCCGAAGTCGCCGGGCTGAAGGAACAGCCTGGACAGGACCTGCTGATCCACGGGAGCGCCGACCTCGTCGACGAACTCAGCCAACACGGCCTCATCGACGAGTCCCCGGCCAGGGACCACAGCTGCACAGACATGCCTACGCCGAACTCTTCTTCGTCCTCGAGGGACAGGCGACGTTCACCGACGGCGAGACCGAGCAGGTCGTATCGAGCGGGGACACCGTAATCGTCCCGGCTGACCGCCGCACGCCTTCACTAACTCCGGAACGGAAAGACTCCGCCAGATCGACGTCCACCTCAGGCCACGCTTCCGAGCCGAGTGGCTCGACGACGACAACCACGCTCCGGCGTCGAAGTAGCTGCTCGGTCGCTCTGGTCAACCCGTGGGTTGAGGTCAAGATCAACCTTCGGTTCAACCCGGCTCCGATGACGGGACGCGTGGTGCCGTCGATGATGGCGGCATGACTACTACCGATTACCTCATCAACGGCCTGTTCGTTCTCGTCGTTCTTCGGCAGTCGCGGGAGCGGGTGCTCGACCGCCGGAGCGTCGATCGTTCCGCTCGTGCTGGTGTTCTTCGTCGCTCAGATGTACCTTCACTCGCTTCCCGACCGCCGGCAACGACCTCGCTGTTCGTCGCGTGCTTGCCTCGGCCGGTGTCGACGCTCGGTCTTCTTCGGCGGCTTCGCCACCCACGTTCGTGCCGGCGACGACGGTCTTGCGCTTGCGCGGGTCGGCTGGACCGCGGGCTGCTGCTGGTCGCGGGAATCGGTTCGCGGATGGCGTTTGCGTTGCGATCAGCCATGGTGCCGAGCCCGCGATCCGCAGCTTCAGCATCGCCCATCAGATCGGCGCGGCGGCGTGGCCGGTGGCACTGGTCGCAATGGCGCTCTGCGAGGTTACGACGCGGATCGTGACGGTGCAGCTTCGTGGTCGCCGCACGATGGCTGCTCTGCCGGCTCTTGCGACGGCGTGACGCGCTTCGCGACGCTGCGTGGTTTCCGGCCCGTTTCGGCGGGCCGGACGGCGTTCTATCGTTCGTCTGCGGTGAGCATGAGCGAAGAGTCCGCGCGGGTCGCGGACGCGCAGCCCGGGCCGAGAGCAGGCTTCGGCGACAGCGCGGGACGCTGCGGCCGCTCGGGCTCGTCGCTGATCGCGGCGGTCGTCGTCGACGGCGATCAACGGCCATCCGGCTCCGGAAACCCACGGAGCCGGGCTGGGAGTCGCCGTCGCGATCGCCGTGTTCGCGCTCGCTCTCGGATTCGCGATCCGAGGACTCGTTCACGAGCGCGGAGCGCCGCGGTCCAGGCTAGCGTGATCGCGGCTATGGGGGCGGCCGGTGTTGCGCTCGTCGCGCTGCAGCCGCGCGGGGCAACCGACCTCGCAGGCGGCGCCGCGGTCTGGATGGCGGTCGCCCGCTTGCCGCTCGTGCTCGGTCTTGCGGTCGGCGCGGCGGTCGGGGTCGCCTTGTGCGTCGCGCTGGCGCTGTCGGGAGGCTCGTCGGCGGGCGTCGTCGCCGACGGGGCTCCTGTGCGCGCTGCTCGGGGTCACCGCCTACCTGATCAGGCAGGCGCGGGCGAGCCAGGACACAACCGAGCTGTTGCTGGCCGAGCTCGAAGACGCGCGCGAGGAGCAGCTCGAGGCGGCGGCGATCAGCGAGCGCGGTCGGATCGCGAGCGAGCTCCACGACGTCCTGGCCCACACGCTCTCCGGCGCGGCGATCCAGCTGCAGGGCGCGCGGAAGCTGGCAGAGCGGCGAGCAGGCGAGCGCCGAGGTGCGTGCGGCGATCGACCGAGCCGGCGAGCTGGTCAGGGACGGGCTTGCCAGTGCCCGTCAGGCCGTCGGCGCGCTCCGCGGAGACGAACTGCCGGGCGTCGCCCAGCTCGAGTCACTGGTCGCGAGCTTCAGGACCGACATGAACGCGGACGTCACGCTGACGATCGAAGGCAGCTCGCGCCCGCTCGCGGCCGACGCGGGCCTCGCTCTCTATCGCGGCGCGCAGGAAGCGCTCACGAACGTGGTCCGCTACGCGCCCGGGGCGGTGACCCAGGTCGTGCTCCGGTACGAGGAGCGACCGAACGATGCTGACCGTCGAAGACACCATTCACGCCGGACGCAGTCATTACCCGACGGGCTGCGGGACGTCGGCGGGGGACGGGGACTGTCGGGAATGCGCGAACGGGTGAGCACGGCTCGGCGGCAGCATGAGCGCCGGCCCGACCGAGTCGGGCTGGCGCGTCGAGTTGGTGATCCCGGGTGACCGAAACCCTCGATCCGCGTGCTGATCGCAGACGACCAGCGGGTCGTGCGCGACGGGCTGAGCATGCTCGTCGGCCTGATCGAAGACGTCGAGGTCGTCGGCACCGCCTCCGACGGCATCGAGGCCGTCGATCTGGCTCAAGCCGAGAAACCCGATGTGGTGCTGATGGACCTGCGGATGCCGAACATGGACGGCGCCGAGGCGACGCGCCGGATCCGCGCCGCACTTCCCGAGACGCAGGTGCTCGTGCTCACGACCTATGCCGACGACGAGTCGCTGTTCCCCGCGCTTCAGGCGGGCGCGCGCGGCTACCTCACGAAAGACGCGAGCGCCGAGGAGATCGAACAGGCGATCCGCGCGGTCGCCGCCGGGCGCACCCACCTCGACCCGGCCGTCCAACAGCGCCTGATCGCGGCCGTCCTCGATCCCCAGCCCGTCGCTGCCGCAGTCAGGCCATTACCCGATGACCTGACTCCGCGCGAGGCCGAAACGTTGAAGCTGATCGCGGCGGGGCTCTCGAACGCAGAGATCGCCAAGGCGCTCGTCGTCAGCGACGCGACCGTCAAGACCCACATCAACCGAGTCTTCCGCAAGACCGGCGTACGCGACCGCGCGCAAGCTGTCCGCTACGCCTACGAGCACGGCATCGCCTGACCCGCAGGCGGCTTCCTAGACTACCTCGCCCGGGTCGGGACCCTATGATGTGGTCCCTCCGCGATCCCTTTGCTGGAGCGGATTTCCGAGGGTGTGTCAAGCGTGTGTCAAGTAAACAGAGGCGCGCGCGCACTGGTTCTGCTTCGGCGCCATCGCGCCCACGAGACTAGCCCACCCTACGTTCGCAATAGATGACGATCGCGAGACCCAACTCGCCGGCTCGGGCGGCGCTAGGACGTGCGCCAAGATCAACTACGGTCGTGCGCCAGCCAGGCGTTGATCTCCGGCCGATGTTCCTCAGCGACGCGTGCGATCTGATCGTCGAGCGCAGCTCTTCCGCCAGGCTCACGAAGAGCTGCGCCTATCCGTGCCGGGTCGAGAAGTGGAGCGAGTGCTGGCACGGCTTGGGCCAGCTCGGCAGCGAGCCGTTCGCTTGCGATGGCATCGCTTATAGCCGCCGCCATGTCCTCAATTTCGTCTGGGTTTGGGACAGTGAGTCTGAGTTCCTCGTTCTGACCGGCAACGAAAACGCAGATGAATCGCGCCTGGTCGTCAAGCGTCATCGAGTCCACCATCGGCCAAAGCGCCGTGCCGAATGCTCCCGCCCCGTGTTGTCGCGCCGCCAAACCTCCAGCGGCTGGGATAGCCGAAACGATCGCGGCAATGACGCGACGCGCATCGTCAATTGCTTTCGGAGTTGCCCGCGCGAGCGCTGCCGCGAAACTGCCGGCGGCGAAGATCGTAGAGAGCTCCTTCAGCGACGGCTCTGTGCCCTCGGCCAACCATGGCTCGACTCCCTCGAGCCTGTCCGTTCGAGCGCCCTCGAGCGCCAGTCCTCTTTCGACAATCTGCCCTGGAGTAAGTTCCCCCTCCGGTTCATAGTCGTACCCGTTGAACTGTCCCGTGCCAACGAGCGCGAGCTGGTAGGCAAAGGTTGTGAAGGCCCCCGGACCGAGCACCTTGAGCGCGTGACCGACCGGCCCCTTTCGGCCTCCGTCCAGTAGCTCTCGAAGGAGTTGTTCCTCGTCTCGTTCGTCTTCCAGGCGCCTCCGCAGTTCGGTCAACGTGCCGTCCAGTTCGGCGGCGACACGGCGTAGGCGCTCGAGCGGGTACGACTCTCTCACCGGAAAGCCGCCCATCCACAAGCGCCAGGCGATCGAAGGGTTGCGGCGATCGCGTCGCTTTGCCCCAAGCATCGCCAGCACCTGGGCTTCCGTTCCGGCCGGGTAGAACGATTTGCTTCCGCCGCCTCCCGGATGCTCTGTGCGAGGCGGTGGTAAGACGACGGGACGTGAGGTCAAGGCGCGTGCGTTGAACGCTGAACCCGGCTTCAACCGCGGCCGCAACAGGTCGTTGCTGCTGATCTCACCTTCGGAGGTCACCCATCAGAGGCTACCGCGAGGCATCGGGAAACCAGGTCGCGTGGTCGTAGCCTCTCTGGGTCCGCTCTCCGAGAAAGGAGGAACCCGTGAACGGATGGATCAGACTCCTCGGCGTCGCCGCGGCGATCGTCACCATCGTCCGCTTCCTCGACGACGAGGGAAAGGGAAAGCTCCGCTGGAGCTAGCTCCCGAAGCGGTCTTCCGCCCCGGCTGCGGCGCCCGATGGGGCAGTCGCAGCCGGGGTCGAGGAACTCGATATCCCGTTTGCTAGGAATCGTGCGCGCAGGGGATGGCGGAATCCCCGACACTGAGTGTCATGTCGAGCCCAGCTGATCCCTCCGGTGAACCTGCCGGCGTCGAGCCTTCTTCGGCCGACGCCTTCATTCTGCATCCGACGTCCGCTGAGTCGGGTCTCGCCCCGATGTCTCTGGACGACCTTCAACGCGACGCGGCAAACGTGCCGTTCGAGCCTGCGTTCCACGGGATCAGCCTGCTCGCAACGAAGCTGTGGCCGATCTGGACCGACGGCGAAAAGCAGATCGAACTCGCCCGCGAAGTATGGGGCGACGTGCCGTTGATCGAACTGTTCGAGAGATTCGTCGAGCAATACCCAGCCGGTGTTCCGTTCTCGCCGCAGCAACTCGCGATTACTCAGCGTCTTCTCATTGACCACGCCCGCGAAGCTCCCCTCAGCGCCGAGATCGCCCAGGACGAGATTCTGAGCCTCACTCGCGTCGTCGTGTACGCCCACGATCTCGCCGCCGCCCACCATCGCCCGATCGAGGAAGGAAGAGCGAGTCGGATGGAGCTGCTGGCGTATCTCATGCAGACCGGTGCGTACTACGAACGGCCGGCACTGCTCAACACATTTGCACGCACGAACGACCTCTTCCTCGAGCGCGCCCGCGTAGATACCGAGCCTCTCGTGCCGCTCGACCAGTGGTCAGAAGGGGACTACCGGACGACCCTCGAGGAGCAGCTCGCTGGTGGATTTGGCTACGCCGCATCAGCAAATGCGTTCGTAGAGGACTCGGCCGTCGTTCTTCTCCAGCCGCCGATACTCCGAGACACAGCACTCGCTGAGCGTGAGACCGACATCGCCGCGACGCTCTCCGCCGGTCGGGCCTGGTTCCAGGCTGAGTTCGCCAAAGGCGACCAAACCGTCAGAGACATTGCCTGGGAGGTCACACCATTCCTGCGACGTCCATATCTGCGCCTCAGCGACGATCAGCTAATCGTCATCTCGCCCACAGCCGTAAATGAGTGGCTCGGCCAGGGCTTCTATGACCGACTTCGCGAGAGTGCCAAGGCTCGAAAGACGAAGCGACGTGACACGCTCAGCGACTTCGGCTCCTACTACGGCACCCTGGTTGAGGCGTACGCGCTTGATTTCGTTCGGTCGGTCATCCATGAGGGTGTCCACGGCGACATCCCCTACGGCAGAGGCGGCGGATCGAGAACTCCGGACATAGCAATCGCGCGCAACGAGGACATCGCCCTCATCGAGGTGCGTTCGAGGAGCCCTGAAGTCCGTGGTTCCGAACGTCGGGCGATGTTTCCGAATTCGAAAAGCAGATCACCCGGCTGGTGATCGACAAGATCAACCAGCTCGGGCTGCGCCTCGCCGATCTCAAGCAGGGGACAGCGACCATCCCGGAGGTTGACTTCGCGGCGATGGAACGCGTGTGGCCGATCTTGGTCACCGCCAGCCTGACGATGACCGAGTTCTTCTACGACTGGCTAAAGGAGCAACTGCCAGCCGCCCTCAAGGAGCCGGGCGTCCAGCCGCTCGTCGTGTTTGACCTCGAAGATCTAGAGATCCTCATGGGCTTAGTCGAGGAGGGCAAGGATATGTTCGAGATGCTCGACGCTTGGCAGACGGGCCCGTTTGCGAAACTAGAGCTGAAGCGTTGGGTGTCCGACGGGCTCGGATCTCCAAACGACACGCACCCAAGACAGGCCCTTGAAAGCTGGGAGCGAGTCACACGAGCAATGAGAGAGACGCGTCTGGGTGGCCGGCTGGCGATCAACCTGAATGAAGGGTCATTACGATGGTGATGACGGGAATCAGGGGAGCCGAGATGAGCCAGCTCTATACCAAAGACGGAAAACCACTTGCCATGCGAGGTGACGACATCTTCGATGCGTCTGGCAAACATGTTGGGCGCCTCCGCAACAGCAAGGTCATGGACCCGACGGCCGATACGCTGGAACGATCGTGGGGGATCGTGTCGTCTATCGGTCCATTGACAGTGCGACGATCAGCGCTTCGTTCGCGCAACGCTGCTCCGCCGGAACGGCGCGCGCCAGTCGTGTCGGTTCCGCCATATGGGGTGATGAGCCATTCCAGTAGGCACTGCGCGGCTCCGAGCACGACTTGCCCGCCGGGAAAGGCGTAGACCCTGCGTCGGCGATTGGAGATGATCGGCGGGTGCTCCCAGATCCGCCTGAGGTGTTAGATGCTGACCTGGAAGTCCTCTGGGCTCGGGTTCGACAGCACCTGAGTGTCGAAGAGAGCAAAGCGCTAGGAACGGTTCGTGCCGGGATCAGCGACAGCGCCGAGAAGCCGTGGGCGCAAACAAACGACGGCGAAGACTCGGCTGCGAGGTCGCAGATCCGAACGTCGGTGCTGGGCGGACGGACGGTCACGTCCTTGCGGAGCGTTGAGCGGGCCTTGCCGTCGATCGCCGCCCGCCGGCTCGTCGCCCCGATGATCGTTCCGTCGGAGTAGTAGCCCCAGCGCTTGGAGCCGCTGGTTCGTTTGCGCCAGTAGATGCCGCGAGCCTTGCCGTCCTTCTTCCAGCCGGTGTCGCGCGGGCGCGCCGTGAGAGACTGTTCCTGCATGGGAGCTTAAGCCCTCCTGTGCCACGGCCGGGGGCGTTAGCGCGCCGCCCGGCCAATTGCGGTTGCCGATCTCAGCGTAGTCGACCCCCGGCAAAATGCAAGCGCTGTCGCTAGCATTCTCTGTCGATGAGCGCCGTCGTCTATATCCGGGCACCCGACTCGCTCAAGCAGGCGCTCAAGGACTACGCCGAGGAGCGCGGGATGACCGAGACGGCGGCCGCGGTAGCCTGCTCGAGCGTGCGCTGGAGGCGATCGAAGACGAAGCCTCCGTCGCGCAGCTCAAACGGAAGCTCGAAGCCGCGACCCGCGAGCTCGAAACAGCTCGGGCCGCACTCCACGAGGCCGAGCTCCAGCAGCGCGCAGCCGCCCACGTCTACCAGGCGGTCGCAAAGAGGGCCTATCAGCCCCTAGCCAAATGCAAGGGTGCGGTAGGCCGCTGAACGCCGCCGACCTCTTCGCCGTCGGCACCTGCCCGCACTGCTCGGTCGGCATCACAGACCTAATCGTTTGGACCAAAGGCGGACTCAAGAAGACCGAATACCTCCCCTTCATCGGCTTGCTCGGCGCCCTCGTCGGCCTGGCGCTTGACACACCCTCGAACACACCGCCTGAGTAAGATCACCGCGCTCGAAAACGGGGACAGCGTAGACATCAAGCATCCAGCCACTTCCTGGCGGCTCTCCGCGCCGGTCATCACGGTGCGATCTCGCAGGCCCGCACCGTCGCGTGACTGCGCCATGGCGTCCCGCCGGTCGGCCACCCGTTGTTGCGGTGCTCTCGCGTTCGGCCCGCCGCTGAGCCAGCCAGCGGGCCTCGGCAGCCCGATCCTCTTCCAGCTTGAGCTTGCTCGCCGACTCGACCTGGTCGGCGACCTCCGGCCGGGCGAAGTATCGACTCAGCGTTGTGTGCGAGACCCCGTATGCGCTGCTGAAGCTCTCCGGAACGTCTCCCCGGCGGCCCGGCGGCGGATCAGGTCAGGATCCGGCCTGAGCCGGCGAAGGCGACGGTAGTGCTTCACAGCCGCTCACTGTACCCGCTTAGCGCACCAGTAACGCACCAGCCGACTCGCGAAGGCGGTTACATGACACATCGAGGTCACATCAATGACAGTCGAAACTATGGACAAGAATGGCTTGCGCCCAAGCGGGATCGGCGTGAGCCCGAAAAGATGCAACCGTAACGTGACCAGGTAAACGCGACACGGCTGGTCAAGCCGACGGGGAGACTCGAACTCCCGACCCCATCATTACGAGTGATGTGCTCTACCAGCTGAGCTACGTCGGCGCGCCGGGTCAGTTTACCGCGCTCTGTCACCATCGCTGGATGAGGCCCGAGGCGCTGTTCGACGATCGGCGCGACGCTGGGCGTGTGCTCGCTGCGGCGCTGGCGGGGACAGACGGCGTCGTCGTCGGGCTCGCTCGAGGCGGGGTCGTCGTCGCCGCCGAGGTGGCTCGCGTGCTCGGGCTTCCGCTCGACGTCGTCGCGGTGCGCAAGGTCGGTCACCCACACCAGCCCGAGTACGCGCTCGGGGCGGTGGCTCCGGGCGGCGCCGTCTACATCCGTGACTCGGACGGGCTCACGGACCAGGTGCTCGCGGCGGCACAGGCGCGAGCCGTGGAGCTCGACCAGCACCCTCCACTCGGCGCACGCGCCCGTCCCGCTCGAAGGGCGCACCTGCATCCTCGTCGACGACGGCCTCGCGACCGGGGCGACGATGATCGCTGCGGTTCGCTGGGCCCGCGGGCGCGGCGCGGCTCGCGTCGTTGCCGCCGTCCCGGTCGCGGCGCGCCAGAGCGCGGCGCTGCTCCGCGCCGAGGCCGATGCCGTCGTCTGTCCGCACGAGCTCGCGGACTTCGTCGCGGTCGGGCTCTGGTACCGCAGCTTCGGGCAGGTCGGCGACCTCGAGGTCGCCGCGGCGCTCGTCTAGCTGTTGCCGCCGCCCGTGGTCGAGCCGGTGCCGCTGACCACCGTCTGCACCGGCGTCGTGACCGGCTTCGGCTGGACGATCGGGGCGGTCGGCTTCGGGGTCGCCGTCACGACCGGGGTCGTCACGGGAATCGGAGTCGGGGTCGAGTCGGGCGGGGCCGGGACGATGTTCTTCGCCGGCGGAGGCGAGGTCGGGGCGGCGGGCGCCGGCGACGGATCCGGGATGACCCCATCCGGCACGACCTTGAGCCCCTGGGACGAGGCGGGCGGTGTTGCGGGCGGTGCGGCAGCGGCGGGCGCGGGTGCAGGCGCAGGAGGCTGCGGCGGATCCGCCTGCGGCGTCGGGACCGCCGCAGCGGGGGTCGGCGGCGGAGTCGGGCGGGCGCGGTCGGAGTCGCGGCGACCGGCGCGGCCGCGGGCACATCGGCGGGCGCAGCCGGGGAGACGACCTCACCCGGGATCGAGCGGACAGAGCCCACGGTGCTGAGCGGCATCACGAACGCGGCGGCCGGCTGCTTCGTGCCCGCGCGCGACGCGCGAGCGGCGGCGGTCTTCGTCGCAGAGGCGGGAGCAAACGAGAGCGGCGCCAGGAACGTGGGCGACCCGGCGCGCGGCGCAGTCGAGACAGGACGCGCAGGCGGCGCGTGATGAGAAGGATGCGCGGCGAGCTCGCCCGACGACGCGGCGACCACCGCAGTGCCGACGGCGACCGCGGTCGCGACGGCCTTGACCGTGGCGCCGGTCGTGAAGAGCGTCTTCAGCAGCGCGATGATCGAGCCCGTGTCAGCGGCCTGGCGCATCTTCTTCCAGCGGCGCGTCTTCGGCTCGTCCTCGAGCCCCTGCGCGAGCGTGCGACGCGCGCGGAAGATCAGCGTCTCGACGGCGGCCTGGCTGAGGTCCATCTCCTGCGAGATCTCGCGGTACGAGAGCCCCTGCCACTCGCGCAGCAGGATCGCGCGGCGCTGGCTCTCAGGCATGCGCGCGAGTGCCTCCTCGAGCCCGATCAGGTCGTCCTCGCGGCGCTCGGGCGAGGGCGTGACGTCCTGGATCGCCTGCAGGTCGCTGGACATCTCGACACGTCCGCGCCGGAACGCGGAGCGGTGGCGGGAGAGGCAGACGTTCTCGGCAATCTTGAACAGCCACGCCGACTCGGCCTGCGGCACGACGCCGCGGCGCAGGCCCCGGAACGCGTTCAGGAACGTGTTCTGGACTGCGTCCTCGGCCTCTTCACGCGAGCCGAGCTTGTGCAGGCAGTAGCCGTAGATCTGGCCGCCGTAGCGCTCGTAGAGATCCCGCGTGAGGTCGGCCTCCGGAGCCTGAGGCGGCGATTCGACGGCTGACGCACGGCCTATTGACGGTGCTGCGGCCAAGACCAGACTCCATGTGGAGGACGCGGCAACGCGCCCCGCCCGAGCGCGTCGGATCCAGTGTGGGTGCGCAGCAGCTGCTCCACAATCCCACTTCTGGGGGATGCCACTTGAGAGAGGCGGAATGCGATCCCGACAGGAGACATGCTGTGCGTAAGCCCTCGGTCCGAGAAACGTAAAACCGGGTTTACACGGCGGCGAGCTCGGTGCGGAGCTGCACGAACAGCGCCTCGAGCGCGAGCTGCGGGTTCGACGTTCAGCTCCTCGAGCGTCGCGCCAGGTCTCGCGGACGAGCTCGGCCGCGCGCTCGGCGCCGAGCATCCGCTCGGTCGTCGCGTCCTCCTGCAGCTCGGCGAGGTCGGTCGACGTTCACCGCAGCGCGCTCGGCTCCGGCCGCGACGACGACGAGGTCGCGGTACCACGCGGCCAGCTCGTCGAGCGGTCGCGAGCAGCTCCTCGCGCTCGGCGCCGCGCTGCGACCCGCTTCACGAACTGCTCGGCCTCGCGCGCCGGCAGCCGAGCTGGTCGACCTCGCTCCTCGGCCCGCTCGCGCGCGGCCTCGCCGCGCTCGGCCGACTCCCTCGAGCAGCCGGCGCGCGGCCCCCGACGGCTCGAACTCCGGGTCGAGGTAGACGCTGCGGGCGACCTCGAGCAGCGTCGCGCGCCGCGCCTGCGACTCGGGCTCGAGCAGGCGCTCGGCCGGTCGAGCCGGCCCGCCGGCGACCCGGGCGAGCGCGGTCGCGGCCGTCGTCGGAGAGCTCGGGGCCGCGCTCCTCGAGCGAACTCGCGCACCGCCTGCTCGGAGAGGCGCCGGAACGGGACGAGCTGGCAGCGCGAGCGGATCGTCGCCGGGAGCGGCCCGAGCGTCGTCGGCGACGAGGACGATCACCGCGTACGACGGCGGCTCCTCGAGATCCTTCAGCAGCGCGTCGGCGGCGTCGCTCGTTCATCACGTCGGCGTCGAGGATCAGGTAGACGCGGCGGTCGGCCTCGAACGGGCGCATGTGCAGGTCGCGGCGCAGCTCGCGGATCTCGTCGATCCGGATCATGTCGCCGAGCGGCTCGAGCGACGTAGAGGTCGGGATGCGAGCGGCGCGCGGTCGCCGAGCAGCTCGCCGGCGAACGCGAACGCCGCCGCGCGCTTGCCGACCCCGGCGGGCCCGTGGAAGAGGTAGGCGTGCGCGGGCCCCTCCGACGAGCGCGGCCCGAGCAGGCGCTTCGCCTCCGCCTGCTCAGGCAAGCGCTCGAACGCGTCCAACGGATCTCCTCGCGCCAGCTCGCGACGGCATCCGCGACCCGTCGAGGGCGACGATCCGCTCGGGGAAGAGCTCGGCGAGCTGCGCGGTAGGCCTCGTCGACGCGCGTGCGGAACTCGACGCCCTCGCGCTCGATCCGGTCGGGCTCGGCGCCCGCGCGCTGCTCGGCCAGCGCCCGGGTCGACGCAGGAGCAGGATCGTCAGGTCGGGCAGGAGCGCCGCCGCGTCGCCGCAGGTTCAGCTCGAGCACGCGCTCGACGCCGAGCCCGCGCGCGACGCCCTGGTAGGCGAGCGACGAGTCGATGTAGCGGTCGCAGAGCGACGTCCGCGCCGCGCTCGAGCGCCGGGCCGGATCACGCCCTCGACGAGCTCGGCGCGCGCGGCGGCGAAGAGCGCCGCCTCGGCCCACGGGGTGATCGGCGAGCCCGTGGAGGACGAGCTCGCGGATCCGCTCGCCGAGCTCGGTGCCGCCCGGCTCGCGCGTCGAGACGACCTCGCGGCCCTCGGCCTCGAGCACGGTCGCGCGAGCAGCTCGACCTGGGTCGTCTTGCCGGAGCCGTCGAGTCCTTCGAAGGTGACGAACATGCGGCGCCTAGGATACGACCTGATGCGGGCAGTCGTCACCGGCGGTGCGGGATTCATCGGCTCGCACCTCGTCGACGCGCTCGTCGCGCGCGGCGACGAGGTCGCACGTCGTCGACAATCTCTCCACCGGGCAGCGCGAGAACGTGCCGGCCGGCGCGCGAGCTCCACGAGCGCGACATCCGCGACGCCGCGACCTCGACCTGGTCTTCGACGAGGCGCGGCCGGAGGTCGTGCTTCCACCTCGCCGCGCAGGCCGACGTCGGCACCTCGGTCGCGCGAGCCGGTCTACGACGCCGAGGTCAACGTGCTCGGCACGCTGCGCGTGCTCGAGGCGGCGCGGCGGCACGGCGCGCAGGTCGTCTTCACCTCGACCGGCGGCGCGATCTACGGCGAGTGCGACGCGCCCGCGCGCGGAGGACGCGCCGCGCGCGGCCGCTCTCGCCGTACGGCATCGCGAAGCTCGCGGCCGAGGAGTACCTCGCCGGCGTGGAACCGCCTCCACGGCACGGACCACGTCGTCGCTCCGCTTCGCCAACGTCTACGGGCCGCGCCAGGCGGCGGGGCTCGAGGGCGGCGTCGTCGCGATCTTCCTCGAGCGGATGGCGCGCGGGCGAGACGAGCGACGATCTTCGGCGACGGCTCGCAGACCCGCGACTTCGTCTACGTCGGCGACGTCGTGCGCGCGCGCTGCTCGCGGCGGCGGGCCGCGACGGCGGCGTCTTCAACGTCGGCACCGGCGTCGAGACCTCGGTGCTCGCGCTGTACGAGGCGTGCTGCGCGCGTCAGCGGGCTTCGACCGGCCCGCGGCGCACGCGCCCGCCCGCGCGGGCGACCTCCGGCGGAGCGTGCTCGACGCGTCGCTCGCCGCCGCGGAGCTCGGCTGGCGGGCCGAGACGAGCCTCGAGACGGGGCTCGCCGAGACCTGGAGCTGGATCCAGCAGAAGTAGCCGGGAAGGAGCGGCGGCGCGGAGCGAGAATCCCCCGCACGATGGAGCACTCCCTCCCCTCTCCCGTCTCCGTCGGGCCCTGGCGCACGGCGACGATCGTCGTCGTCGTCCTCGCCGCTCCTCGAGCTGGCCGCGCTCGTCGCCGCCGGGGCCGCTCTGTTCGGTCCTTCCGTCGCCCACAGCGTCCAGCACGCCGCCGCCGCAGCAGGTCTTCGCGCCGATCGCGGCGGTGCCGCTCAAGCATCAGCCGAAGGCCGGCCCGCCGTCGCTCACGCGCCGTCAGACCTCGATCCTCGTCCTGAACGGCAACGGGCGCGCAGGCGCCGCCGCCGCCGAGGCCGCGCGGGTGCGCCGGCTCGGGTACACGGTCCGCGGAGCCGCGAACGCGCCGCACGTCGGCTACGTGCGCTCGATCGTGATGTTCCGCCCGGGCCTGCGCGCCGAGGCCCTGCGCCTCGCGCGGGATCTCCACGTGCGGGTCGTCTCGCCGCTCGACGGGCTCCGCCCGGCGCAGCTCCACGGCGCCAAGCTCGCGTACGTGCTCGGCGCCTCCTAGGGAGTGATCGGCGTCCCCATCTCGTTCTGCTTCTTCGCCTCGCGGTTGACGATCGCGCGCGCCTTGTCGAGGTAGCCGCCCTTCTGGCCCGCGGGGCCGAAGCGGTCGAGCGTGTAGGCGTCGTTGAGCGCGCGGTAGGCGGCGAGGTAGTTGCCGCGGCGGAACTCGAACACGCCGAGCTCGTAGAGGACGTCGGGGTTCTTCGGCTGGCGCGCGCGGGCGCGGAGGTACAGGATCTCGGCCGCGTGGTCGTCGCCCCGCGCCGTCGCAACCGCGGCCTGGTAGAGCAGCGGCTCGACCGCGAGCGGGTTGAGCCGGTTCGCCGAGCGGAAGTCGGCGTCGGCCGCCTTCAGGTCGCCGCGGCCGAGCGCTGCGAGGCCGCTGTCGATGCGGCGGTTCGCGAGCCACGGCGTCGCGAGCGAGTAGACCGCCGCCGCCGCGAGCAGGATCGCGCCGAGCGCCCAGAGCGGCCGGCGCACCACGGGTAGCGCGGGCCGGCCCGCGGCGGCGAGCACGCCCACCACGAGGAAGACCGGTGCGGTGACGGCGATGTAGTCCCAGTGCAGGTCGACGAGCGCGTGCGCGAGCCAGGCCGCGGCGCCGGCGGTGAGCGCGACCGCCGCGGCGCGGTCGTAGCCCTCGAGCCGCCTGAGCGCCGAGCGCAGCGCGAACGCCGCGGCGACGACGGCGCCGGCGAGGAGGAGGAAGCCGACGATCCCGGTCTCCCCGAGCGCCTGCAGCGCGATCGAGTGCGGCTCGATCGTCGGCTCCGAGTAGTTGCCGCCGCGGACGATGCGGTGCTCCAGCTCGAACGTCCCGGCACCGGAGCCGCCGAGCGGGTGGAGCCTGAACGCGTGCCACGACTCCTGCCACCAGCGCCAGCGGTTGCTCGAGTTCGCACTGCCGAGCCGGCCCGAGGCCTGCGTGATCTGCTCGGTGCTTGCGAAGCCGTGCCAGAGGCGTCGCACCGCGGGCGCCGGACCGCCGGCGCGGACGACCCCCGCGACGACCGCGAGCAGGACGACCGCGACGGCGCCCGCTGCCGCGAAGCGCACCACCCGCGCGCGCTCAGGCGCCCGGGACGCGCAGCCGCGAGAGCCACCAGCCCAGGAGCGCCGCCACCGCAGCGCCGACGAGGAACGCGACCGCGAACACGACACCGCCGTCGACGCGCTGGGCGTGGCTCGTGCCGTCGTCGACGAGACCCGGCTGCGTGAACGCGATCCCGGCGACGAGCGCCGCGGGCGGCAGCGAGGCGGCGAGGGTCAGCAGGCTCCCATATGCGTCCCGCGCGAGCGCGAGGTAGAGAAGGACGGCGAGCGCCCCGATCACGAGCCCGCTGCGCGAGAGCGTGAGCACCGCGGCGACCGAGGCGCCGTAGACGACGAGCGCGCCCGCCCAGCGCCGGCGCGCGCCGAGCCAGAGCCCGAGCGGCAGCGCCGCGTCGCAGACCTGTGCGAGCGCGTTCCAGTAGCCGATCGGCGAGCGCAGCCGCGCGATCCGCCCGTAGTCCGGGTACAGCGACGGGAACACCTTGCCGAGCAGCGCCCAGCCGATCGCGAGCGACGAACCCGGCGAGGAAGAGGAACGCGAGCCTGCGCGGCGCGCGCGGCAGGGCGGCGCCGAGGAAGAGCCCGAGGCAGGCGAAGGCGAGATAGACGAGGCCGCGGTTCGTGTAGTCCCACGAGCGGTCCGGCTGGACCGACCACAGGATCGTCGCGCCCGCTCCACACGACGAAGCCGCCGCCGAGCGCGAGGAAGGCGGCCCCGCAGCGCCCCGGCGAGGGCCGCGGGAGCGCGCCGAGGAACGCCGCCGCAGCCGCGAGCCCGGCTGCGAGCGCCGCGCCGCCGCCGATCCAGAGCAGCCGCGAGTCGCCGGAGGCTCCGCCGCCGAGGAGCGCGGCGAGGAGCAGGGCGCCGGCCGCAGCGAGGAGGGCGGCGGCACGCATCGGCGCGCAAGCTACCACCCGCCCACCCTGGACCGGTGCCCCTTTACGAACTCCTCACACCGCGATCAAAGCGCCCTCATCCCGCCCGGCGAGACTGCCCCCGAGGACCAGCGCAGCCGCGCAGGTCCTTTCCGTACCATGACCCCGTTGCGAATCGCCCTCACCACAGCCGCCGCGACGCTCGCGCTCCTCGCCCTCGGCGCCGCCCCCGCCTCAGCCGCCAAGCCCTGCTGGTACCAGGTTCAGAACGACTGGTACCGCCACGGGCAGGTTCAGGGCACCTACCCGGTGCACTGCTACGTCGAGGCGATCCAGAAGCTCCCCGAGGACTCGAAGACCTATTCGAGCGCGCCCGAGGACATCCGGCGCGCGATGCTGCTCGCGATCCGCATCGAGCGCGGCGGCGGCCCGAGCGGCCCCGCCCCCGGCGTCTCGGCCTCCGGCCCGACGGGCGGCGGCACGAGCGGTGGACAGGGCTTCTTCGGCAGTGTCTTCGACACCTTTGCGCCCAAGAACGCGAACGGCGTGCCGGTGCCGCTGCTCGTGCTCGGCGCGGTCGCGCTGCTCCTGCTCCTGGCCGGCGGCGGCAGCGTCGTCGCCCGCCGCGTGCAGTCCCGCCGGATCGCGATCGCGCCGCCCGAGCCGCCTGCCGGCCCGAGCTCGTAGCCCGCGCCTCGTCCGTCCGACGCGCCCTCTAACTTTCGCCGTCCGCCTCTCCGACGTGCCGGGACGGCACGAACAGGCAGGGACGTAGACTTAACCCAGACCCGGGAGGTAGGACATGGCGTCCGCGAAGGAGATCCAGGCACCCGATCCAGCCGCCGAGGAGCTGGTGAACATCGTGATCGAGCAGGAGGCTTCGCTCGGCCTGCGCCGCTACTTCACGATCCCGGGGCGCGACCCGTTCGACGAGGTCGAGTGGGAGATCCGCGACGCCTACATCCCCGGCAAGGACGGCCCGTCTTCGAGCAGAAGAACGTCGAGTTCCCGAAGTTCTGGTCGCAGACGGCGACGAACATCGTCGCGCAGAAGTACTTCCGCGGGCGCATGAGCTCGCCCGAGCGCGAGACGCTAGCGTCAAGCAGATGATCGGCCGGGTCGTCGACACGATCGCCGGCTGGGGCCGCAAGGGCGGCTACTTCGCGAACGAGGAGGAGGCCGAGACGTTCGAGGCCGAGCTGAAGGCGATCCTCGTCAACCAGCTCGCCTCCTTCAACTCGCCGGTCTGGTTCAACGTCGGCTTCGAGGAGGCGCCGCAGTGCAGCGCCTGCTTCATCCTCTCGATCGACGACTCGATGGACTCGATCCTCGACTGGATCCGCCGCGAGGGCGTCATCTTCCGCGGCGGCTCCGGCTCCGGGATCAACCTCTCGCGGCTGCGCTCCTCGAAGGAGCAGCTCTCGAAGGGCGGCTACGCCTCCGGCCCGGTCTCGTTCATGCGCGGCGCCGACGCCACCGCGGGGACGATCAAGTCGGGCGGCAAGACGCGGCGCGCGGCCAAGATGGTCGTCCTCGACGTCGACCACCCCGACGTCGAGGAGTTCATCTGGTGCAAGGCCAAGGAGGAGGAGAAGGCGCGCGTGCTCGAGGCGGCCGGCTACGACATGTCGCTCGACTCGCCCGACTGGGCCTCGATCCAGTACCAGAACGCGAACAACTCGGTGCGCGTCACCGACGCGTTCATGGAGGCCGTGGTCGAGGACAAGGAGTGGAACCTCACCGCGCGCACCGACGGCACCGTCGTGCGAGACGATCGACGCGCGCCGGCTGATGCACGACATCGCCGAGGCGTCGTGGCGCTGCGCCGATCCCGGGGTGCAGTACGACACGACGATCAACGCGTGGCACACCGTCCCGAACACGGGCCGGATCAACGCGTCGAACCCGTGCTCGGAGTACATGCACATCGACGACTCGGCGTGCAACCTCGCCTCGCTGAACCTGATGCAGGTTCCGCCGCGAGGACGGCGAGCTCGACGTCGAGGCGCTCGAGCACGCGGTCGACGTCGTCTTCCTCGCGCAGGAGATCGTCGTCGGCTACTCGTCGTACCCGACGCCGGAGATCGGGCGCAACGCGCAGGCGTACCGCCAGCTCGGGCTCGGCTACGCGAACCTCGGCGCGCTGCTGATGGCGCGCGGCCTCCCGTACGACTCGGACGAGGGCCGCGCCTACGCGGCCGCGATCACCGCGCTGATGACCGGGCGCGCTTACCGCAAGTCGGCGGAGGTCGCCCGCCGGATGGGCCCGTTCGCCGGGTACCAGAAGAACGCGGCGGCGATGATCGGCGTGATCGCGAAGCACCGCGCCGCGGTCGGGAACATCGAGAACGCCGAGCACGGTGCCGGACGACCTGCTCTCGGCGCGCCGCAAGGCGTGGGACGAGGCGCTCGACCTCGGCGAGGTCGCCGGGTTCCGCAACGCGCAGGCGACCGTGCTCGCGCCGACCGGGACGATCAGCTTCATGATGGACTGCGACACGACCGGCGTCGAGCCCGACTTCTCGCTCGTGAAGTCGAAGAAGCTCGTCGGCGGCGGCGAGATCACGATCGTGAACAAGACGGTGCCGATCGGCGCTCGAGAAGCTCGGCTACGCGCCGACGGAGGTCGACGAGATCGTCGCGTTCGTCGACGAGCGCAACACGATCGTCGGCGCGCCGTACGTGAAGACCGAGCACTACCCGGTCTTCGACTGCGCGATCGGCGAGCGGGCGATCCACTACCGCGGCCACGTGAAGATGATGGGCGCCGTCCAGCCGTTCATCTCGGGCGCGATCTCGAAGACGGTGAACCTGCCCGAGACGGTGACGGTCGACGAGGTCGCGCAGCCTCCTGATCGAGGCGTGGCAGCTCGGCGTGAAGGCGATCGCGATCTACCGCGACAACTGCAAGGTCGCCCAGCCGCTCTCCGGCTCGAAGGACAAGTCGGCGGCGCTGCTGCCGATCGGCGCGACCGGCGTGATGGGCCACCCGCAGCGGCGGCGGCTGCCCGACGACCGCACCGAGGTCGGCCGCAAGTTCAAGGTCGGCGAGTACGAGGGCTACATCCACGTCGGCCTGTTCGAGGACGGCACGCCGGGCGACATCTTCGTCGACATCGCCAAGGAGGGCACGACCCTCGCCGGCCTGATGAACTCGTTCATGATCTCGGTCTCGCTCGGCCTCCAGTACGGCGTGCCGCTCGAGGTCTACGTCTCGAAGTTCAGCCACATGCGCTTCGAGCCGAGCGGGATGACGAACGACCCGGACATCCGCGTCGCGAAGTCGATCGTCGACTACATCTTCCGCTGGATGGGCAAGAAGTTCCTCACCACCGACCAGCAGGAGGAGGCCGGCATCCTCACGCCCGAGGTGAAGGCGCGCCTGGCCGCGGCCTACACGACGCGCTCGAGGGCCGCGACGTCGGTCGCCGTCGAGGCGCCGCCGCCCGGCCAGACGGCGCTCTTCAACAGCTGGGAGGACGCCGTCGAGTGCTCGAGGTGCGGCGGCCGCATGGTGCGGACGGGCAGCTGCTACACGTGCCGCGACTGCGGCACGAACACCGGCTGCTCCTGACCTGACCTGCGCTGATGCGAACTGGGGCCCCGGCGACGGGGCCTCAGTTCAGGCTTCCGTCTCCGCCTGGAGCCCGCGCCGCAGTCCGAGGATCGCGACCACGGCCGCGACGCCCATCCCGATCGCCATCACGAGCAGCACGGAGCGGGTCGCGCTCGCGAAGTCGAGCCGGATGAAGTGCGGGATCGCCGCCGAGCCGCCGCTCGACTGCGACTGCGAGATCCGCCTCGCCTCCGCCATGCCTGACGCCGACGGCACTCCCTGCGCGACGAGGGACGACGCGGTTCGCGTCCGCATCTCGTTGACGAGGAGGGTGCCGAGGATCGCGAGGCCGAGGCTCGCGGTGTAGTTCCGCACCGTCTGCGTGATCCCGGTCGCCTCGCCGTACGAGAGCCGCGAGGCGCGGTTGACGGCGTCGGTCGAGGCCGGGCCGAGCATGAATCCCATCCCGGCTCCCGCGAGGACGACGAACCAGACCTGCGAGCCGAGGCTGAGCTGGGTGACCTTCCCGGCCCAGAGCGCGTAGCCGACCGCGGCGAGCACGCAGCCGAGGACGACGGGCCGCTTGGCGCCGATCCGGTCGAGCATCCGCCCGCCGATCTGCGCCGCGACCACGAAGCCGACGAAGTAGTAGAGCAGCACGAGGCTCGCCTGCGAGGCCGACTTCCCGAGGCTGATCTCCGCGTACTCGCTGGCGAAGAAGAACGTCGGGATGAACACGAGGGTCGAGATCCCGAGCACGAGGTTCTCGACCAGGAACGGCCGGATCTCGAAGATGCGCACCTCGATCAGCGGCGACTCGGTGCGGAGCTCGACGAAGTAGAAGACGACGAGGAGCGCGAGGCCGCCGACGATGCAGAGCCAGGTGCCGGGGTTGCTCCAGCCCCAGATCGACGCCTGCTGGAAGCCGAACACGCTCAGCGCGACCCCGCCGGCGATCAGCACGAGCCCGCGGTAGTCGATGCGCGCCGGCTTGTACTCGGTCACCGGCTTCGAGACGGCGATCAACGCGAGCGAGATCAGCGCGATCGGGATGTTGACCCAGAAGATCGCGCGCCACGTCCACTGGGTGAGGAAGCCGCCGAGCGTCGGCCCGATCGCGGTGAGCCCGCCCGCGATCCCGAAGAAGAGCGCCAGCGCCTTCCCGCGCTGGCGCAGCGGGAACGTCTGCACGACGATCGCGAGCGCGGCGGGGAACATGAGCGCGCCGCCGGCGCCCTGCAGCACCCGGAACGTGACGAGCCAGGCCTCGGCGATGCTCCCCTTCGGCGTGAGCCCGCACAGCGCCGAGGCGCCGGCGAACAAGATCACGCCGGTCACCACCATCTTCTTGTGCCCGCGCGTGTCGGCCAGGCGGCCGCCGAACGCGAACAGCGCGGCCAGCGAGAGGAGGTAGGCGTTGATCGCCCACTGCATCCCGGTGCTGCTGAGGCCGAGCTCGCGCTGGATCTGCGGTGCCGCGATCGAGACGATCGTCTGGTCGATGAACATCATCGAGACCGCGAAGATCATCGCGGCGAGGATCAGGTTCCTGGACCCGCCGCTCGATGCGCCGACCCCTTCCATCCGCCGTATCGTAAGCAGGCATGACGACCAAACAAAGCCCTTGGTCGGTCACGGAGACGGTGGCGCGGCTGACCGCGGTCGTCGAGGCGCGCGGGCTCAAGCTCTTCGCCGTGATCGACCACAGCGGCGAGGCGGAAGCGGCCGGGCTCGAACTGCGCGAGACGAAGGTCGTGATCTTCGGGAGCCCACAGGCAGGGACTCCCGTGATGGAGGCCGAGCCGCTCGCCGCGCTCGACCTGCCGCTCAAGGTCCTCGTCTGGGCCGACGGCGACCGGACGACGATGAGCTACGCCGGGCCGGACGAGCTCGCCGCCCGCTACGGCCTCTCCGCAGAGCTGGCCGCCAGGCTCTCCGGTATCGACGCCGTGACCGACGCGGTGCTGGAAGACTGAGCGCATGACGCAGCGTGAGATCCGCTCCTGGCTGATCGACATGGACGGCGTGCTCGTGCACGAGGAGCACGCGATTCCCGGCGCGGGCGAGTTCATCGGCGCGCCTGCGCGAGCTCGAGCTGCCGTTCCTCGTGCTGACGAACAACTCGATCTACACGCGGCGCGACCTGGCGGCGCGCCTTCGCCGCAGCGGGCTCGACGTGCCCGAGGATCGCATCTGGACCTCGGCGCTCGCGACCGCGCGCTTCCTCGAGAACCAGCGGCCGGGCGGCTCGGCGTTCGTGATCGGCGAGTCGGGCCTGACGACGGCGCTGCACGCGGCCGGCTACACGCTGACCGAGCGCGACCCGGACTACGTCGTGCTCGGCGAGACGCGGACGTACAGCTTCGAGCGCATCGCGCAGGCGATCCGCCTGATCGCGGCGGGCTCGCGGTTCATCGCGACCAACCCCGACGCGACCGGGCCGACGCCCGACGGCCCGCTGCCCGCGACCGGCTCCGTCGCCGCGCTGATCAGCCGGGCGACCGGCGTCGAGCCGTACTTCGTCGGCAAGCCGAACCCGCTGATGATGCGCTCGGCGCTCAACGCGATCGACGCGCACTCAGAGACGACGGCGATGGTCGGCGACCGGATGGACACCGACGTCGTCGCCGGTCTCGAGGCCGGGATGCACACGGTGCTCGTGCTGACCGGGTCGACGACGCCGCGACGAGGCGGAGCGGTTCCCGTACCGGCCGTCGCGGATCGTCGACTCGATCGCCGATCTCGTCGCCGAGCTCGGCTGACCTATGTGGGCGGCCCCCGGCGGGCGGGCCCGGAGTCGAAGTCCTCGAGCCACGGCGGGTGGAACACGTCGCGGTGGTCGTAGCGCACGTGCGTGAACGGCCTGACCAGCGCATACGCGACCACGAGGAGCGTGCCGCACACGAAGACGAACGTCACGATCGTCCAGAAGACGATCATTGCGACCTCCTTTGTGCATTTGGTCACAATCTCTTGGGTACAGGATGCACGAGTGCCGGCGGCGTGCCATCGGGGAAAGCGCCGATTCGCCGCCGGCGGAGCCGCAGCGTGGGAGACTCTCGATCGTGAGCCTCGGCGACTTCCCCCGCGTGCCGCTGCTGTTCGGGCCGTCGCCGGTGCATCCGCTGGAGCGGCTGTCCGAGCACCTCGGCGGCGCGGTCGAGATCTGGGCCAAGCGCGAGGACTGCAACTCCGGGCTCGCGTACGGCGGCAACAAGGTGCGCAAGCTCGAGTACCTCGCCGCCGACGCGCTCGCGCAGGGCTGCGACACGCTCGTCTCGATCGGCGGCGTCCAGTCGAACCACACGCGCCAGGTCGCCGCGGTCGCGGCGCACCTCGGGCTCGGCTGCGTGCTCGTGCAGGAGCACTGGGTCGACTGGCCGGACGCCGTCTACGACACGGTCGGCAACATCCTGCTCTCGCGGATCATGGGCGCCGACGTGCGGCTCGACCCGGCCGGCTTCGACATCGGCGATCCGGCAGAGCTGGGAGGAGGCGCTCGCGTCGGTCGAGGCGCGCGGCGGCAAGCCGTACGCGATTCCCGCCGGCGCGTCGGACCATCCGCTCGGCGGGCTCGGCTTCGCGCGCTGGGCCGACGAGGTCGCCGAGCAGGAGCGCGAGCTCGGCGTCTTCTTCGACACGATCGTCGTCTGCTCGGTGACCGGCTCGACGCAGGCCGGGATGATCGCCGGCTTCGCCGGCGCAGGAGCGCGCGCGCGCGCGGTGCTCGGGATCGACGGCTCGGCGACGGTCGCAGCAGACGTGGGCGCAGATCGCCCGCATCGCGCGCTTCACCGCCGAGGCGATCGGGCTCGGCCGCGACCTGCGCGACGACGAGATCGTGCTCCTCGACGAGTGGCACGCCGGCACCTACGGGATCCCCGACGACGAAGACGCTCGACGCGATCCGCCTCTGCGCCCGCCTCGAGGGCGATGCTCACCGACCCGGTCTACGAGGGCAAGTCGATGGCGGCGCTGATCGACCTCGTCGCGCGCGGCCGGATCGAGCCGGGCTCGCGCGTGCTGTACGCGCACCTCGGCGGCCAGCCCGCGCTGAACGCGTACGCCGGCGCGTTCTAGACTCGCCGGATGCGCGACGAGGACGTTCGCACCTCGTGCTTCCTTGCTCTGGCCGTCCTGCAGGCGCAGTTCGGCGAGGACCTCCCGTACGACCCCGCCCTGAAGCAAGGCTTCAACTTCCGCGGCCAGAGGGTTCCGTTCCTGAACTACCAGAAGGGCATCTACCGGGCCGCCGTGCAGCGCGGCCCGGCTGCGCTCTCGATTCAGACCTCAGCCAAGTCCCCCTATGACGACGAGGAGACCGCCGGGGGCTTCTTCTACGCGTATCGCGCCGGCGACGTGGGCCAGCCCGACAATCGAGCGCTTCGAGCCGCCCACGACCTCGGCGTCCCGATCGTGTACTTCGTCGCGACGAAGCCGGGCTGGTACCAGGCGCTCTATCCGTGGTGGGTCACGGACGACGACCCGGCGCAACAGCGCGTCACTGTTCGACCGGGCAAACTCGCCGGCCCCATGGACGAGCCCGAGCCGGCGACGATCGACAATCCCGTCGAGCGCGAATACGCAGTGAGAGAAGTTCGAGTCCGACTGCACCAGGGTCGCTTTCGCGGCGTCGTACTTCCCGCGTACCGCAATCAGTGCGCGATCTGCCGACTCAAGGAGGAAAGGCTGCTCGATGCGGCGCACATCGTCGCGGACGCCGAGGAGCGCGGGGCGCCGGTGGTCAGCAACGGTCTCAGCCTGTGCACGATCCACCATCGAGCCTTCGACCAGAACCTTGTCGGGATCTCGCCGGACTACGAGGTGCGTGTCGCTCCTCGGTTGCTCGAAGACGACGACGGGCCGATGCTCGAGATCCTCAAGGGCTCTCACGGAGTGACGATCGAGTTGCCGCGACGGAGGGCGTCTCAGCCGGACCGTGAGCGGCTGGCCGCGCGGTTTGAGCGGTTTCAAAGCGGCGCGTCCACGTAACCTGCGAGCCGTGAGCTCGAACACCACTGCGATCGTCGTGCCCGGGAACGGCGCCTTCGACGCCGACGGCGCCTACCGGATCACCTCTCGGTGCCGGCGGCTCGTGGCCGAGGCTGAGCGCCTCGCAGAGCGGCTCTCGCCGCGCGCGGTCGTCTTCACGGGCTGGGCGCCCGACGGATCGGTCTCCGAGGCGGAGCAGATGAGCGAGGCCTGGCGCGGGCCCGAGGTCGAGCTCGTGGTCGAGCCGACCGCGACGATCACGGCCGAGAACGCGGCCCGGACGCTCCCGCTGCTGCGCGAGCGCGGGATCGAGCGCGCGCTCGTCGTCTGCGCGCCGCTCCACCTCTACCGGGCTCGCTACTTCTTCCGCCGCCTCTACGCCGCCCACGGGATCGAGGCACGCTTCCGCGCCGCGCCCGTCGCGCCGACGGTGCACGCGCTCGCCTGGGAGCTCGTGGCGATGACCGCACGCTCGCGGCAGCTACTGGCGGCCGAGGCCGAGCTTCGCCGCCGTTGAGCGACACGCTCGTCTTCATCCCGGCCTGGAACGAGGAGGACAACCTGCCGGCGGTGCTCGACTCGCTTCGCGCGGGGCTCCCGGAGGCCGACGTGCTCGTCGTCGACGACGGCTCGACGGACGGCACCGCGCGGGTCGCGCGCGAGCACGGCGCGGAGGTGCTGTCCCTCGGCGGCAACAAGGGCCTGCGGATCGGGATCGCCGCGGGTTACCGCCACGCGCTCGAGCACGGCTATGCGTTCTGCGGGCGCGTCGATGCCGACGGGCAGCATCCGGTCGAGGAGCTCGTGCGCCTGCTCGCGCTCGTGCGCGAGGACCGGTGCGATGTCGCGGTCGGCTCGCGCTTCGTCAGCGGCGAGGGCTACGAGCCCTACCGCTACCGGCCGAGCGCGGCCCGCCGCCTCGGCACCGGCGTGCTCCGCCGCGCGATGGTGCCGGTACTCGGGCGCCCGTTCGGCGACGCGACGAGCGGCCTCTACGCCGTCAACGCGAAGGCGCTGCCGCTCCTCGCCGAGCCGTTCCGCAGCGGAGCGCCGGAGGTCGAGGCCCTGATCAGGATCCGGGAGGCGGGCCTGCGGCTCGAGGAAGTGCCGGTGAACATGGCCGAGCGCGCCTCGGGCGAGTCGAAGCTGCGCGGGAGCAAGGCGCTCAAGCTCGTGCTGACCGTGGCCGGGACGCTCCTCGCGGGCGCGTTCCTGCTTCGGCGCCGGCGCTAGGTGGTCGATGCCACGCCCGGGTGCGTTCGGACGATCCTGCGCCGTGTCTGGGCTAACCGGTGGTGGCCGTCGGCGGCGAGCCGCCGCCGAAGCTCGGCGCAAGCGAATGGCACGCCTTCGCGGCGGCCTGGAACGCGGGCGAGGCGACGTTGGCGCCGCCGAACGGGCCGCCGCCGGTGAGCTTGACGCCGTGCTGGGTCAGACAGGTGCGGTACTTGGCGAACGACGCGCTGTTCACGCCCGGCCGGCCGCCGCCGAAGCCGCCGCGGAACCGGCCGCCGTTCGGAAGGTACTGGCGGCACGCCGTGAAGGCGGCGCGCGTCTTCGGGTTGTTGAACGCGCCGCCGCCCGCCGGCCGCTGGCCCGTCGGCGGCGCGCCGCCATTCGTGCCGCTGCGGCGCCGGAAGAAGCCGCCGCTCGGGAGCGTGACGCCCTGCGCCTTCAGGCACGAGGTGAACTTCGAGTTGGCGACGCGGCTGAAGCCGCCGCCGGCTCCGGGCGTGGTCGTCGTCTGTCCGGCCGCGGCAGTGGTGCCGGTCGGCGCGGACGCGGTTGAGTTGCTGGTTCCGCCGCAACCGGCAGCCAGAAGCACCGCCGCAGCGAGCACGGGCAGGGAGAGGAGCGTCAGGGGCCGTTGCCTCACACCGCCCATTGAACGGGGTCCGCCTAAGAGCCGCGTGACCATGAGCTAAGAACTCCCTAAGTCTTTCGCTAGTTGCCGCTCGAGGCGCTCGGCGTGACCGTCAGCGTGGTCGCCTTGTAGTTCCCGCCGGGCAGCTTCGTCACCGTCGCCGTGACCGTGTCGCCCGGATGAATGCCCTTCACGGAGAGCTGACTCGTCTCGCTGACCTTCGCGGTCGCGGGGATCTCGATCTTCAGCGTGTTGCCGAGGAAGTCGGCCACGTAGATCGTCGAGCCCTTGATCAGGCTGACCTGCCCGACCTCCTGCGTACCGCTCGCTGCACCGCCGGCCGGGCCGCCGGCCGCGCCGCCGCCGCCGCCGAAGAACGACGCCGCTCCTCCGGTCCGCCCGGCGCCGAAGCGCGATGCGAAGGCGCTCCGCAGCGAGCTCGCGCTGCTGCTCGAGCTCGAGCCGCCGTAGTGCTTCTGCACCTGGATCCCGCCCGCGAAGCCCGCACCGATCAGCACGAGCGCGGCGAGCACCGCCGTCAGCGGCCTGAGCCCGCGTCGCCGCCGCGGCGGCAGCACCTCGTCGGGATCGCGCGCGACGAGCGGCGGCGTGGGAGTGCTCATGGGCTGGTCGGACATACGGGGCTCCTATTCGTAGCGAAGCGCCTCGATCGGGCGCAGCGCGGCGGCGCGGTTGGCGGGATAGATGCCGAAGAAGAGGCCGACGGCGACGCCGACGCCGAAGGCGAGGAAGACCGAGTAGGCCTGCGACGACCGGCTGGACGCCGACGATCTTGAAGCGGCTCCCGACGAGGCCGACCGCGACCCCGAGCAGGCCGCCGCAGATCGAGAGCATCGTCGCCTCGACGAGGAACTGGCCGAGGACGTCGACGCGGCGCGCGCCGATCGCCTTCCGGATCCCGATCTCGCGCGTCCGCTCGGTGACCGTGACGAGCATGATGTTCATCACGCCGATCCCGCCGACGAGCAGCGAGATCGCCGCGACGGCGGCCAGGAGGACGGTGAACGTGTGGGTGGTCGCGGCGGTCGTCTGGAGCAGCGAGGCCTGGTTGAGCACGCGGAAGGTTGTGGTGCCGTTCGAGGTGTGCGTCGGCGTCAGGATCGAAGTCACCTCGGCCTGCGGCGTTGTTCACCGCCTTGGACGACTTGGCCTCGACGACGATCTGCGACAGGCCGCCGGTGACGCCCGTCAGGAGATCCTGGGTGGTCGTCAGCGGAGCGATCGCGATGTCGTCCTGGTCCTGGAAGCCGTTGGTCCCCTTCGGCTGGAGGACGCCGACGACGAGGAAGGCATGTCCGTTGATCTTGACCGTCGCGCCGAGCGGGTCCTGGCTCCCGAAGAGATTGGTGACGACCGTCTGGCCGAGGACGACGACGCTGTTGTGAGCGGCCTCGTCGGCCGAGGTGAAGAAGCTACCCGCCTCGACCGGGCTCTTGCGCGCCTCCTCGTAGGAGGGCGTCGTGCCGATGAACTGGCCCGGGCTGTAGCTCGTGCCGTTGTAGGTCATCGTGATCGACTGGCCGTTGACGATGGGGGTCACCGACTTGATGTCGGGGGCCGCCGCGGTGCTCTGGAGCGCCTTGACGTCCTTCGTCGTCAGCTGGGTGACCTGGCTCTGGGTGCCCCGTTGCGCGCCGCCGCCGCCGAAGCCGCCGAAGCCGCCGGGCGAGACGCTGAGGATGTTCGTGCCGAGGTTCTCGATCCGCTGCTGCACCGCGACCGCGGAGCCGTGGCCGACGGAGACGAGGATGATCACCGCGGCGACGCCGATCGTGATCCCGAGCATCGTCAGCAGCGAGCGCAGGCGATTCGTCATCACCCCCTGGAAGGCCATCCGGAGCGCCTCGAGCGCGTTCACGCGGCCGCCTGCATGGGCACCGGCGGGAGAGGGCGCGCGACGCTCGTCGCTCACGATTCGGCCGTCCGCGAGGTGGATCGTCCGCAGCGCGTGCGCGGCGACGTCCTGCTCGTGAGTGATCATCACGATCGTCCGCCCGGAGTCGTTCAGCGCGTCGAAGATCTGCAGGATCTCGCCCTGGGCGGCGCTGTCGATGTTGCCGGTCGGCTCGTCGGCGAGGATCAGCGCCGGATCGGTGACGATCGCGCGCGCGATCGCGACCCGCTGCTGCTGGCCGCCGGAGAGCTGCTGGGGCCCGTGCGAGGCCCGGTCGGCGAGCCCGACGGCGGCGAGGGCGGCGAGCGCTCGCTCCCGCCGCTCGATCCGGCCGGCGCGCGCGTAGATCAGCGGCAGCTCGACGTTACGAAGCGCGGAGGTGCGCGGGATCAGGTTGAAGCTCTGGAACACGAACCCGATCTTGTGGTTGCGCAGGTAGGAGAGCTCGACGTCGGTGAGGTCGCTGACCTCGAGCCCGTCGAGCAGGCAGCGGCCCGTGGTCGGGACGTCGAGGCAGCCGATCAGGTTCATCAGCGTCGACTTGCCCGAGCCGCTCGCGCCCATGATCCCGACGTAGTCTCCGGCTTCGACGCGGAGATCGATCCCGCGGAGCGCGTGCACGGCGACCTCGCCCGTCCCGTAGCTCTTCGAGACGTTCTCGAGCGCCACGGCGGGCCAGCGCCGGTCGCTCACTAGCCCCCTCCGAAGATGGCGCCGCCGCCGCCGCCGCCGAAACCGCCGCCGCGGAAGCCGCCTCCTCGCCCGCTCGTCGTCGAGGCCCCGCCGAAGGGCGAGCTCGAGGAGCCGGATGAGATGTTCAGGGTCGGCAGCACCACGGTCTCCCCGGCCTTGAGCCCGGCGACGATCTCCGTCGTCGTGTCGCCGCGCAGGCCGACCACGACCGGGCGCACGGTCTGCTTCTTGCCGACGAGCACCGTCACTCTCCCGTTCGTGCCGGTGCCGGTGACCGCGGAGGAGGTGACGTGCACGACGTTGTCGACCTCGGCGACCGTGACGTCGACCTCGGCGGTCATCCCCGGCTTCACCCCGGCCGGCTCGGGGTTGTCGAAGGCGAAGGTGACGCCGTAGGTGACGACGTTCGAGACGACGGTCGAGGTGGTGTCGATCGCGATCACGTGGGCGGCCAGCTTCGTGCCGGGCAGCGCGTCGACCGTGATCGTGGCCGGCTGCCCGTCCTCGATCTTGGCGACGTCGGTCTCGCTGAACCCGGCCGTGACCTGGAGCCCGGAGACGTTGGTGAGGACGACGAAGCCGGAGGTCGACGAGCCGGAGCCGCTGCCCGACGCGCTCGACGAGGAGCTCGACGAGACGACCGTCGTACCGCCGCCGGAGGTCATCGCGCCGACGACGCCGTTGACCGCCGTGACGGTGCCGGTCACCGGCGCGGTGAGCGTCGTCTGGCTGAGCGTCAGCTCGGCCGCGGTGAGATTCGCCTGCGCCTGGGAGACGCTCGCCTGCTGCTGGGTCACGTTGGCCTGCTTCGCGGTCTGGATCCCGAGCTGCGCCGACGAGATCTGCTGCTGGGCGCTCGAGATCGCCTGAGAGTCCTTGAGCGAGCCCGACTGCGCGCTGTTCTGCGCGTTCGCGATCGCGGTGCGGTCGTGGGCGAGGCTCAGCTCGTCGGCGATGATCGACGAGCCGTCCGACTTGAGCGCGTTCTGGTCGGAGGTGACCGCGCTCTGGTACTTGGTCTGGGTCGACTGGTCGGTCTGGAGCTGGCTCTGAGCCTGGCTGACGGCGTACCCGTCGGCGGCGAGCGTCTTCTGGATCGAGGTCGAGTTCGAGCTGCTCTGGGCGGCGGCGCTCTGTGCGCTCGAGACGGCGCTCTGGTCGGACGCGACCTTCGCCTGGTCGGCGATGCAGGCCGCCGAGGCGGGAACGGCGCAGTCGGTCGTCTCCGTCTGCTGGTCCTTGCTGAGCGTGCTCTGCGCGCTCGAAAGGGCCGAGCTGGTGCTCGAGGCGCTCGCCTGCGCGTCGTACTGCGACTGCTGGTCGGACTGCTGCCTGGCCTGGGCGGCCGAGAGCGCCGCCTGGTCGGCGGTGACCGTCGGCCCGATCGCGTCGTAGGCCTGCTGGTCGGCGGCGAGCTGGGCGGTGTCGAGCTTCTGCTGGTTGACGTCGCGCTCCTCCTTGCCGCGGTCGAGCCGCAGCTGCTGCTGGGACTGCGCGACGGACATCGAGGCGGTCTTCGCGTTCATCGACTGGTTGGCCTTGGCCGTCGACACGCCCGCCTTCGCCGCCTTCAGCGCCAGCGCCGCCTGCGCGTAGGAGGTCTGCGCCTGCTGGTTCGCGGACTTCAGCTGCGCGTTCGCGGAGGTGAGCGACGCCTCGGCCTGGTTGACGGCGAGCTGTGCGGACTGCGAGTCGATCGTCCCGAGCTTCTCGCCCGCGGTGACCTTCTGGCCCGCCTTGACGTCGACGGTGGTGACCTGGCCGCCGGTGACGAAGTTCACGTTGAGCGACTGCGACGCCTCGACGTTTCCGGTCGCCGACACGGACGAGAGCACGACGCCTCGCTGTGCGACTGCGGTCCGCGTCACCGACGCGGCCGACGAGCTCGTCCCGGGGCCGACCGTCAGCGCGGCGGCGACGCCGAGCGCGACCAGGATCGCCACGAGGACGAGGTTCGTCTTGTTGTCGGGGATGCGTTTCATTGCAGGGTCATGCGGGGCCTCGCCAGGCCAGTCTCCACCGGCCGCATGAACGCTGCTTGAGATTCGATTAAGAAGTCACTAAGGCTTCGCCCGGGATACGCTTGCCGCGTGCTCGAGCGCTGGACCCGCGCCGTCGTCCGTGCTCGCGTCGCCGTCGTCGTCTGCTGGCTCGCCGTGCTCGGCTTCGGGATCTACGCGTCGGCGGAGCTGCCGGGGCTACTCTCGAATTCGTTCTCGGTGCCGGGCACCGACTCCGCCCGCGCGCAGACGCTCCTGAGCCGCGGCTTCGGCGAGCGCACCGACGGCACGTTCACCGTCGTCTTCCCCGTCGCGCACCCGTCCGACAAGGCGCTCCAGCGCGCCGCCCGGGCGCGCCTCGCGGTGGCCGCGCACGCGGTCCCGAGCGGGCGCGCAGGCGCGCTCCGGCAGGGCCCTGGGCTCCTCTACGGCGACGTCGCCACTCGCCTGGACCTCCAGCATGCGAAGCGCTACACGGCCACGGTACGGCGCGCGCTCGGCCCGGGCGCGCTCGTGACCGGCCAGCCCGCGATCCAGCACGACCTCGACCCGATCCTCGCCTCGGACCTGCGCCGCGGCGAGGCGATCGCGCTGCCGGTCGCGCTGATCGTGCTCCTCGTCGTGTTCGGCTTCTCGCTCGCGGTCGCGATCCCGTTCCTCTTCGCGGCGTGCACGATCACCGGCACGCTCGCCGCGGTCTACGCATCGCCCACGCCGTCCCGGTGGTCTCGTACGTCACGAACCTCGTCGAGCTGATCGGGCTCGGGCTCGCGATCGACTACTCGCTGCTGATCGTCCACCGCTTCCGCGAGGAGCTCGGCGCGGCGACTCGCCCGACGAGGCCGTCGTGCGGACGATGGACACCGCCGGCCGCGCAGTCGTCTTCTCCGGGCCTCGCGGTCGCGATCGGGCTCGCGGTTCTCCTCTTCGTGCCGGTGCCGTTCATCCGCTCGATGGGCATCGGCGGCGTGCTCGTCCCGCTCGCCTCGATCGCCGCTGCGCTCACGCTCCAGCCGGCGCTGCTCTCGCTGCTCGGCCGCCGCGTCGGGCAGCCGCCGCGTGCGCCCGGTCGACCTCGCCGGCGGCTTCTGGGCGCGACACTCGCGCTCGGTCATGCGCCGCCCGGTCGCCTACCTGGCGGTCGGCACGGTCGTGCTGCTCGGCCTGGCCGCGCCGGCGCTCTTCCTGCACCTGACCCCCGGCTCGTTCTCCGGGATCCCGGGCTTCCCCGAGTCGATGCGGGGCTACGCGCTGCTGCGCGAGCGCGTCGGCGCCGGGGCGGTGATGCCGACGGAGATCGTCGTCGACGGCGCCCGGCCCTCGCGGGCCGCGACCGCCCGCCTCGCCGACGCGCTCTTCCACGACCCCGAGGTGCTGATCGTCGCGAGCGGGACGCGCGCGCCGTACGTGAGCGCGAACGGCCGCTACGCGCGGGTGATCGTCGCGGGCCGCCACGAGTACGGCGCGCGCCAGACCCGGAGCCTCGTCCGCCGGATCCGCTCGACGCTGATCCCGGCGGCCCGCTTCCCGGCCGGCGTCCGCGTCTACACCGGCGGCGCGCCGGCCCAGGGCGTCGACTTCCTCGCGCGCTCCTACGGCGTGCTTGCCGTGGCTCGTGCTGGCCGTGCTCGTGCTCACCTACCTCGTGCTGCTGCGCGCCTTCCGCTCGGTGCTGCTGCCGCTCAAGGCCGTGCTCCTCAACCTGCTCTCGGTCGCCGCCGCCTGCGGAATGCTCGTCGTCGTCTTCCAGTGGGGCCGCGGCCTCGGCCAGATCGAGGGGTGGGTGCCGATCGTCCTCTTCGCCACCCTGTTCGGGATCTCGATGGACTACGAGGTCTTCATGGTCAGCGCGGATCCGCGAGTCGTGGGACCACGTGCACGACAACACGCGAGCCGTCTCGCACGGCCTCGAGCGCACCGGCCGGATCGTCACCGCGGCCGCGCTGATCATGGTCGCGGCGTTCTCGGGCTTCGTCGCCGGGCGCGTCGCGGGGCTGCAGGAGCTCGGGCTCGGGCCTCGCGCTCGCGATCCTGCTCGACGCGACCGTGATCCGGGCCGTGCTCGTCCCGTCGCTGATGGCCGTGCTCGGCCGCTGGAACTGGTGGCTGCCCGCCGGAATGCGGAAACAGCGAGGGAGGGCCCCGCCGAGGCAGCCCTCCCTCACCTTCGGGACCACCCTATTTGACGACGGTGATCGCCAACCGGATCGCAGGCAGCTGGTACCCGAGCGCGAGTGCCGGGCTCGTCCGCTGCATAGGTCAGGAACGGCACCATCCCGTACGGCGTGTTCGCGTACGACGGCTGCTGCGAGTAGAGCAGCGGGTAGCCGTCGATCGAGATGCGTGCCGGGACCGCCTGTCGCGACGATGTTCAGCACCACGTCGCCCTGCGAGTTGAAGCCGCAGCCGTAGCCGACGTAGCTGTTGTCGTAGTCGACCGCGATCGTGTTGTCGAGCTGGGTCCAGCCCAGCCCCTTGAGGTGGATCGTGAAGAGCTGTCCCTCGTGGACCGTGAGCGACGAGACGCCGACGAGGCTCCGCTTGATGTAGTACGGCGTCTGGGCGACCACCTTCCCGTTCTGGAGCAGCTGGACGACGTGCCAGCCGCCGAGACCGTCCGGGATCGGTGATGGTGCTCTGGAGTGATCCGTCCGCCGACGCGGTCGCGTTGCCGAGCGGGACGGAGACGAAGGACCAGCAGGTGCCGGAGCAGTTGACGCGGTTGCCGACGACCGTCGACCACTCCACGTCGACGGGCGCGCCGGCGGTCAGGCCGGAGGCCGAGACGTCGACCTTCGTGTTCACGGTTCCGGCGGTCGACGACAGGTGTGCCGTCGCGGAGCCGGTCGCGGCGAGCCCCGTCGCGGCCATCGTCGTGCGGGCGTCGACCGTCGGGGCGACGTTGACCGGCCAGTCGAGCTGGGCGCTTCGGCCGGCCCGCGTCCTTCGTGACCGTGAACGTGAACTTCTGGAACTCGGTCGTCCACGGCAGCGGTGACTGCTGCACGTTGAGGTAGCCGAAGCTCACGCGTTGTCGATCGCGAGCACGTGCCGCCCGACCGGCCCGGAGGCGCGGATCTCGACGGTCGCGGTCCCGCGGGTCCAGTTCGCCGTCATCGCACCGACGAAGTGGTTGTCGTACAGCAGCGCCGCGCCGCCCTCGTAGAGCGAGGAGCCGAGGCCGCCGTAGGTGACCTTGATCATCGTGCCGATCGGCCCCTTGGTCGGGCTGATCGTCGCCCAGCGGGCCATCAGGAAGCCGCCCTTCGCGTACTGGACGCCGCCCACGACCGCATAGATGTCGTGGATCCCGCCCCAGTCCTCGGGTGCGACCATCCCGATCAGAACGAGCCGGTCGAGTCGGTCTGCGCGGTTGCGAGAACGACGGCCAGCTTGCTGGTCACCCGGCCGAGGTAGTCGACGCTGTCGGGCCGTGCGTCGAGCAGCCAGGTGACGTTCGCGCTGCTCCAGGTGATCGAGACGGGCTTGTTCGCGGGAAGCCCGCTCCCGCTGAGCGTGAAGTTCGTCCCCGCGAAGCCCGTGTCGGGAGCCGTCTTGAGGATGCCGATGTTCGGCGCCGGGGTGGCGTTCGCCGCGATCGGGCCCGGAAGCCCTGCGACGCCCGGGATCGCCGGCGCGGTGACCGGCCCGCCGGAGGCGAGGCCGGCCGCCGGTGCCAGCAGCATCGCTGCAGCTGCGACGGCACCGACAGCGACCTTGCGGAGCAGGCGGGCCGAGTGAGTGGTGGTGTCCATGGTGGTGGTCCCTTCTCCCTCGGCCTTATGGGGTGACGACGAGGTCGTAGTCGTAGGTGCCGGTCTTCCCGGTCTCGGTGTTGAACACGACGTGAACCGTCGTCTCACCGAGCGGATAGTCGGCCGGAATGATCCAGAAGTTCGACCAGAAGTTGACCTTGGCTCCCGTGGCGCCGTGCGCGCCGTAGGCGAAGACCACGTCGGGCTGGCCCGGAACGGAGAAGTGCGCGTCCTTGACGTTGTCCGTCGTGAGGACGTCGGCGGTGGTCATGTCGACTCCCCAGGAGCGGATCACGACGCGCTCGCCGCGCCTGTAGACGTTGGTCTGCGTGCAGCCGACCGGCCGCACCGGCGCGCCCGCAGGCGCGCTGCCGTTGACGCTGTCCACGTAGAGGGACACGTCGAGCTTCGACGAAGCTGCGGCGGTCGGGTTCGTGAACGGGGCGACGGCCGCCGGAGGGGCTGTCCCGGAGATCGTCAGCTGCGACGAGGCGACGGGCATCTGCACGAACTGGCCCTTGCGCTTCGACGTCGTCTGGACCAGGACCCTGTACGGCACGAGGCCTGCCGCATACGTCGCCGGCACCGTCCAGGTGCCCGTCCAGGCGAGGCGGTTGGTCGCGCCGGGGGCCTTGTCGTTGAACTTCAGCTTCACGTTCGGCTGGTTCGGGATCGTCACGTAGAAGTACTTGACGTCGCCGGCCTGGAGCACCTTCTGGCTCTTGCCGTCCACCGCATACGCGCGGAAGACGACGGTCGAGCCGGGCGTGAACCAGTTGGCGGCGGCGCCGCCGGTCGTCACGGTCTGCGCGGCGACGAACACCTGCTGGACCTGCGGCGAGGGGAACGGCACGGGATCCGCTGCCATTGCCTGGGTCGTGACCGCCGCCACGGCGAGCGCCGCGGCGATGGTGAGGATTCTCTTCATGGTGTGATTCCCTCCTAGCCGGTCAGGGTTCCGAAGAGCTTCAGCGAGAAGGCTCCGGAGGTGTGGTTGTAGGTCCCGGTCATCTTCAGAGTCCCCTTGGCCTTCGCGAGCTTGCCGGTGCCCTTGAGCACCGTCGCGTGGCCGTTGATCTGGAAGATCTCGCCGGCGTCGTCACCGCAGCTCACCGAGCCGGGTGCGACCTTGAAGGTCAACGTGCCGGTGCCCTTGAGCACGCCGGTGCCGGTGAACGGCACGCAGGGCTGCTGGGAGGTGTCGCCGGAGCCGAGGCCCGAGATCGAGCTCTTGCCGACGAAGGTCGCGGCACCGGTGCCCGTCGCCGAGATGGCGGCTACGTTGTTCGTGATCTTGGTGGTCGCGCTGCCCGTGTAGGTCCCGGTGAAGGGCAGCTTCTTGACGGTGGTACCGGCCACCGCGGTGCCGGCCACGAGCGCGGCCACCGCCAGTACGGCCGCCGGTGCCGCGATCGCAGTTCGGAACGTCTTCACAGTGGCTCCTTTCGAGGTATGCACGGCATCCTGCGCGCGGGCGCACGGCCTCGAATCGGCTATTTCCCACACGGGAGCTACGGTGAAATTGCGCCTCGTCCCCGCCGCGATCCGTAGTTACTGCTGAGGCGGGAAGCGGCTAGCGGACGATCAGGGCGAGCAGCGCCTTCTGGACGTGGAGGCGGTTCTCCGCCTCGTCCCAGACCGCAGAGCGCGGCCCGTGCGCGATCGACTCGCTGATCTCCTCGCCGTAGTGGGCGGGGAGGCAGTGCATTGCGAACGCGTCCGCCGGAGCCTTGGCAAAGAGCGCCTCGTCCAACGCGTACGGGGCGAGGTCGGCCTTGCGCTGCTCGGCCTCGTCCTCGAAGCCCATGCTCGTCCAGACGTCGGTGACGACGACGTCCGCGCCGGAGACGGCCTCGGCCGGGTCGCGCACGATCTCGACTCCCGCCACAGCCGGCTCGTAGCCCTCGGGGCACGCCACGATCGGCGAGGCGCCGAGCGCCAGCGAGGCCTCGACGAGCGAAGCGCAGACGTTGTTGCCGTCGCCGACCCACGCGATCCGGACGCCCTCGAGCCGACCGAGCCGCTCGCGGATAGTGAGCACGTCGGCGAGCGCCTGGCACGGGTGCGCGAGATCGGTCAGCGCGTTCACGACCGGGATCTCGGCCTCGGCGGCGAGCTCGTCGACGGTCTCCTGCGACGAGATCCGGATCACGATCGCGCTCAGGTAGCGCGAGAGCACCTTGGCCGTGTCGCGGATCGTCTCGCCGCGGCCGAGCTGCAGTTCGCCGGCTGCGAGATAGAGCGCGGTGCCGCCGAGCTGCGCGACGCCGACCTCGAACGAGACGCGGGTGCGCGTGGACGGCTTGTCGAAGATCATCCCGACCGCCCGTCCGGGCAGCAGCGGGTGCGGCTCGAACCGCGCCTGCGCCGCCTTCAGCTCGGCGGCGAGGTCGAGCACCGCGGTTAGCTCATCGGCCTGCCAGTCCGAGATCCGCAGCAGGCTCCGGCCTTTGAGGTCGGTGGCCGTGCGCTGCTCGAGCGGCAGTGGATGCGGAAGTGTGGCGGACATCTTTGCGTATTATGCAGTTCTGTGCGTAATATGCAAGAGGTGATCACCACGGCAATCATCGGCTGCGCGGGCTACTCCGGTCAGGAGACGCTCGACCGCGTGCTCTCCCACCCGGAGCTCGAGCCCGTCGCGCTCGGATCGGACTCGCTCGCCGGAGCGCCCGCCTCCGCCCTCGATCCGCGGCTCGTCGGCTCAGATCTGCCGTCCTTCGTGACAAATGACGACGCGCTCGCGAGCGGCGCCGAGCTGATCTTCCTTTGTTTGAGCCATGAGCAGGCCGCGGCCGTCGCTCCGCCCGCCGATGCGGTTATCATCGATCTTTCCGGCGCGCATAGACTCCAAGATCCGTCCCTCTATACGGACTGGTATGGCTGGGCGCACCCTCTCCCCACAGCGCTCACCGCCTGGAGCTATGCGTTGCCGGAGCTTTTTCCGCCCGTGGGGAGGCTGATCGCGAATCCCGGGTGCTATGCAACCGCGGCGCTGCTCGCGCTCCAGCCGCTCGCCGAGGCGATCGACCCGACCGGTGTGGTCGTGGACGCGAAGTCCGGAGTCTCTGGCGCGGGGCGCGCGCTGAAGGCCTCCTCGCACGCGGTGTCGGTGCTCGAGAACGTCGCCCCCTACCGCGTCGGCACGCATCAGCACGCGCCCGAGATCGCGCAGGGGCTCGGCTTTCCGGTCTGCTTCGTCCCGCACCTGCTGCCCGTGCGCCGCGGGCTGCTCGCGACCTGTTACTTCCAGGCGGTCGAGACGGACCTGCGCGAGCGGCTCGAGGCGGCCTACGCGGCGACCCCGGCGGTGGTGCTGCTGCCGGAGGGCGTCTCGCCCGAGCTCGCGCGCGTGGCGGGAACGGACGCGGCCGAGGTGGCGCTGTTCCAGGACAGGGCGACCGACACCGCGATCGTGATCTGCGCGCTCGACAACCTCGGCAAGGGCGCGGCCGGCCAGGCCGTGCAGAACGCGAACCTCGCGCTCGGGCTGGACGAGACGATGGGGCTGCGGCTCCAGGGGGTGATGGTGTGAGCGTCACCGCCGCGAAGGGCTTCGTCGCCGCGGGAGTCGCGGCAGGAATCCGCCGGCGCGGGCCCGACGTGGCGCTCGTGCGCTCGCTCGTGCCGGCGGTCGGCGGCGGGATGTTCACGGTCAACCGCGTCCAGGCCGCGCCGGTGAAGGTCTCGCGGGAGCACCTGGCACTCGCCGAGCCGCAGGCCGTCGCGATCAACTCGGGCGTCGCCAACGCCGCCACCGGCGCGAAGGGCGAGGCCGACGCACGCGCGACCGCGGCCGAGGTCGCGCGGCTGCTCGACCTCGCGCCCGAGCAGGTGATCGTCCTCTCGACCGGCGTGATCGGCGCGCCGCTGCCGCTCGACCGGCTCCTGCCGGGCCTCGCCAACGCGGCCGCCGCGCTGTCGCCGCAGGAGGGCGCCGCCGCGGCGAAGGCGATCCTCACCACCGACACGAAGTCGAAGGAGGCCGTCGTCTCGGGCACCGGCTTCACGGTCGGCGGGATGGCGAAGGGCTCCGGGATGATCCATCCGAACATGGCCACGCTGCTCGCGGTGGTCACCACCGACTACCCGCTCGACCCGGGGGAGCCGATCGAGTTCCTGCGGCCCGCGGTGAACGAGAGCTTCAATGCGATCTCGATCGACGGCGAGTGCTCGACGAACGACGCGGTGATCCTGCTCGCGAACGGCGAGAGCGGGCTCGAGCGAACGCCCGCCTCGGACCTCGAGTTCGCCGCCGCGCTGCGCGCCGTCTGCGCCGACCTCGCGCGTCAGGTCGTCGAGGACGGCGAGGGCGCCACCGTCTTCGCCGAGATCGCCGTCACCGGCGCCGCGTCGAACGCCGAGGCGAAGGCGATCGCGTCTCGGATCGCGACCTCGCCGCTGGTCAAGACGGCGCTCTTCGGCCGCGACGCGAACTGGGGCCGCGTGCTCGCCGCCGCCGGCTCGGCGCCGTTCAACGGCGGCTACGCGCAGGTCGACTCCGAGCTCGTCACGCTGGTCTTCAACGACACGCCCGTCCTCGTCGCCGGCGCACCGAGCGAGGACGAGCCCGACGTCTCCTCGGCGAACTGCAAGATCGAGCTCGACCTCGGGCTCGGCGACGGCGAGGCGGCCTACTTCACCAGCGACCTGTCCTACGACTACGTCCGCATCAACGCGGACTACCGCTCATGAGCCGGGTCGTCGTCAAATGCGGCGGCGCGGTCGCGACCGAGAGCGGCGAGGCGATCATGCGGCTCGTCGAGGAGGGGCACGAGGTGTGCGTCGTCCACGGCGCCGGCAAGCAGATCTCGACGCTGATGGCGGAGCGCGGGCTCCCCGTCCAGTTCGTCGGCGGGCGGCGGGTCACGAGCCGCGAGGCGATCGAGGTCGTGAAGGAGGCGCTCGATGCGCTGAACTCCGACCTGTGCGCCGCGCTCGGGCCGCTCGCGGTCGGGCTCCACGGCGACGAGATCGGCCTCAAGGCCCGGCCCGTGATGACGCTCGGGCTCGTCGGCGACCCGGTGCCGAGCCGCCCGCAGGCGGTCGAGGACGCGCTCGCGGCCGGGCTGATCCCGGTCGTGACGCCGCTCGCGATGGGACCGCTCAACGTGAACGCCGACGAGGCCGCCGCAGCGCTGGCCGTGGGGATCGAAGCGGAGCGGATCGTGTTCCTCACCGACGTGCCCGGTCTGCTGCTCGGCGGCGCCGTGACCGCGGTCGTGCGTGCGGACGAGGCGGAAGCGATGCTCGACGCCGACGGCTTCGAGGGAGGGATCGTGCCGAAGCTCCGCGCGGCGATCACCGCCGCGCGGCTCGGCGTGCGGGCCGAGATCGGCGAGACGGCGGTGCTCGCGTGAACATGACGGCGCACAACTCCGTGCTGGCGACCTACGCGCGCTCCGACGTCACCTTCGTCGTCGGGCGAGGGCTCGTGGCTCGTCGACGCCGACGGCAACCGCTACCTCGACTGCCTGGGCGGGCTCGCCGTCACCTCGCTCGGCCACTGCAACCCCGCGGTGGCGGCGGCGGCGCACGCGCAGCTCGACCGGCTCTGGCACGCCTCGAACCTCTACTGGAGCGAGCCGATGGAGACGCTCGCAAACCTGCTCTCGGCGCGGTTCGGCGGCGCGGCGGCGTTCTTCTGCAACTCCGGCGCGGAGGCGAACGAGGCGGCGCTGAAGTACGCGCGGAGGGCGACCGGGAAGCCCGGCGTCGTCGCGCTCGAGGGCGGCTTCCACGGCCGCACGCTCGGCGCGCTCTCGGTCACCGGCCAGCCCGCGAAGCGCGTGCCGTTCGAGCCGCTCTCGCCGGGCGCAGCGTTCGTCGCGCCGAACGACGTCGAGGCGCTCGCCGCGGCCGTCGGCTCCGCGACCGGCTGCATCCTGCTCGAGCCGATCCTCGGCGAAGGCGGCGTCCACCCGCTGACGCCGGCGTTCCTCGCCGCAGCGCGCGAGCTCGCCGACGACCACGGCGCAGTCCTCATCCTCGACGAGATCCAGTGCGGGATCGGGCGCACGGGCAGCTTCTTCGCCTTCGAGCAGCTCGGCGTCCGCCCCGACGCGGTCACGCTCGCCAAGGCGCTCGCGAACGGGCTCCCGATCGGCGCCCTGCTCGTCTCGGACGACGCGCCGGAGGGCTTCGGCCCCGGCGACCACGGCTCCACCTTCGGCGGCAACCCCGTCGCCTGCGCGGCCGGAGTCGCCGTGTGCGACGCGCTCACCGACGAGCTGCTCGCCGGAGTACGGGAGAAGGGCGCGCTCCTCTCCGCGGGCCTTGCGTCTCTTCCGGGTGTGACCGAGCTGCGCGGCCGGGGCCTGATGCTGGGGCCTCGAGCTCGACCGGCCCGCAGGCCCCATCGTCGACGCCGCCCGCGGCCGTGGCCTCGTCGTCGGCTCGGCGGGCGAGACAGTGCTTCGCCTCACCCCGCCGTTGACGATCACCGTTGCCGAGCTCGAGCTGGCGCTCGGCGTTCTCCAGGAGGTGCTGCAGTGAGCAAGTTCGACCGTCAGGGCGCGATCCTGCGTCTCGTCCAGGAGCGTCCGCTCGCGACCCAGGCCGAGGTGGCCGAGGCGCTGCGCGAGGAAGGCTACGACTCGGTCCAGGCCACCGTCTCGCGCGACATCGCCCAGCTCGGGCTCGTGAAGGCGCGAAACGGCGACGGGCGCCTCGTCTACGCCCTGCCCGGCGCGGTCGACCTCAACCGGCTCTCCGAGCTGACCGCCGCGCTCCGCCGCTGGACGATGTCGATCGACTCGAGCGGCAACCTCGTCGTGATCCTCACGCCACTCCGGCTTCGCGCCCGCGCTCTGCCAGGCGATCGACGAGGCCGTCCTCCCCGACGTGGTCGGCACGATCGCCGGGGACAACACCATCTTCGTCGTCGCGCGGCGAGGGCCTCACCGGGGCCGACCTCGCCGAGGAGCTGCGCTACCACCTCCGGAAGGAGACACCTAATGTCCAAGACCGCTGTCGTCGCCTATTCGGGCGGGCTCGACACGAGCTGCATCATCGCCTGGCTGAAGGAGTTCTACGGGTACGACGAGGTCGTCGCCGTGCTCGTCGACGTCGGCCAGGAGCGCGAACTTCGAGCCGGCATTCGCGCGCGGCCACGCCGCCGGCGCCGACGACGTCGTCCTGCTCGACTGCAAGGAGGCGTTCGCCGACGAGCAGGTCGCGAAGACGCTGATCGCGAACGCGCTGTACGAGGGCAAGTACCCGCTCGATCTCGGCGCTCTCGCGGCCGGTGATCGCCGAGGCCGTCGCCGAGCTCGCGCTCGAGCTCGGCGCCGAGGCGGTCGTGCACGGCTGCACCGGGCAAGGGCAACGACCAGCTCCGCTTCGAGCTCGCGTTCAAGGCGAAGTACCCGGGCGTGCGCGTGATCGCGCCGCTCCGCGACAAGGTCTGGACGCGCGACGAGGAGATCGCGTACGCCGAGGCGAAGGGGATTCCCGTCGAGGCGAAGCAGGCCTCGCCGTACTCGATCGACGACAACCTCTTCGGCCGCGCGATCGAGGCCGGAATGCTCGAGGATCCGTGGGTCGGCGCCGCCGGAGGACGCGTTCGTGCTGACGAGCTCGCCTGCGAACGCGCCCGCGCCGGTGGAGATCGTGATCGGCTTCGAGCAGGGCGTGCCGGTGTCGCTCGACGGCGCCGAGCTGCCGCTCTACAAGCTGATCGCTGCGCTGAACGAGCAGGCGGGCGCGTACGGGATCGGGCGGATCGACATGATCGAGAACCGTGCGATCGGGATCAAGAGCCGCGAGCTGTACGAGGCGCCGGCGGCGATCGACGCTGATCACGGCGCACGTCGCGCTCGAGGATCTCGTGCTGACGAAGGCCGAGGCCGTCGCGAAGCGAGAGCTCGAGCCGCAGTGGGCCAAGCTCATCTACGACGGGCTCTGGTTCAGCCCGGTGCGGCACGCGTACGACGCGTTCTTCGCGAAGACGCAGGAGCTCGTCACCGGCGAGGTGCGGCTCCGGCTTCAGGCCGGTGTGCCGACGGTGGTCGGTCGCCGCTCGGCGTACGCGCTCTACTCGGAGACGCTCGCCTCGTACGGCACCGGCGAGACGTTCCCGCACGCCGCCGCAGAGGGCTTCATCCAGATCGCCGCGCTCGAGGTCGAGCTGGCCGCGGCCAGGGAGCGCAGGCTGGCCGAGGTATGACGCTCTGGTCCGGCCGCGTCGGTGGCGGGCGCCTGGCGCCCGAGGTCTGGGAGTTCCTCCGGGCCGAGGACGCGGAGCTCTTTCCGTACGACTGTCAGGCGACCGCGCTGCATGCGCGGCGCCTGGCGGCTGCGGGGATCCTGACCGAGCCCGAGGCCGCCGAGGCCGAGGCTGCACTCGCGAGTTACCGTGTTAACATGGTAACACAGGAGGACGAGGACGTTCATTCAGCGATCGAGCGGCTCCTCGGCCCGCTCGGAGCCAAGATCCACGCCGGCCGCTCTCGCAACGACCAGGTCGCGGCCGCGTTCAGGCTCTACGTCGAGGACGCCTGCGCCGAGGCGCACGAGGCGATCCGCGGGCTCCTGGGCGTCGTGCTCGACCTCGCCGAGGCCGAGGCCGAGACGCCGATGCCCGGGTACACGCACCTCCAGCGCGCGCAGCCGGTCACGGTGGGACACCACCTGCTCGCCTGGGTCGAGATGCTCGAGCGCGACCTCGTGCGCTTCGCGTTCGCCGCCGCGCAGGCCTCGCTCTCGCCGCTCGGGGCGGGAGCGCTCGCCGGCTCGACGCTGCCGCTCCCCGCTCCGGAGGGCGCCGAGCAGCTGCGCAACTCGCTCGACGCCGTCGCCGACCGCGACTTCGCGCTGGACTACCTCTACGCGTGCACCGTCCTCTTCACGCACCTCTCGCGGATCGGCGAGGAGCTGGTGCTCTGGAGCACGAGCGAGTTCGGCTTCGCGCGTCTGCCCGAGGCCGCGGCGACCGGCTCCTCGATGATGCCGCAGAAGCTGAACCCCGACGTCGCCGAGCTCGTCCGCGGCAAGGCCGGCACCGCGATCGGCCGCCTCACGGGCCTGCTCGCGGTGGTCAAGGGACTGCCGCTCTCCTACGACCGCGACCTGCAGGAGGACAAGCGGCCCGTCTTCGACGCGCGCCGTGACACCGCGCTCGCCCTGGCCGCCCTCGGCGTGCTGATCGGTGGGCTCGAGCTCGACCACGACCGCCTCGCCGCCGCGTGCAGCGACCCGCTCCTCCTCGCGACCGACGCCGCCGAGGCGCTCGTCCGCGAGGGCGTCCCGTTCCGCGAGGCGCACGAGCAGGTCGCGGCGCAGGTGCGGGCGGGCACGTTCGAGCCGCCTGCGGCGCCCGGCGCGCGCGCGACCCCGGGCCCGGGCGGCGCGCGGGAGCAGGTCGCGGCCGCCCGCACGCGCCTCTCGTAGAATCGCACTCGTGGAAGAGCGTCCTCTCGGCGCGACCGGGATCAGCGTCTCGCGCCTGATCCTCGGCTGCGGCAACTTCGGCGGGATCGGCTCGTCGCCCGAGTTCTTCGGGCAGGGCGAGACCGAGGCCGAGGCGTTCGTGGTGATGGACGCGGCCTGGGAAGCCGGGATCACGACGTTCGACACCGCCGATGCCTACGGCGGCGGCCGCTCCGAGACCGCGATCGGGAAGTGGATCGCGGCCCGCGGCGTGCGGCCCAGGCTGACCACCAAGACGTTCAACCCGATGGACGCGGGCGAGGACCAGGGCCTCGCGCCGGCGCGGATCCGCCGCCAGCTCGAGTCGAGCCTCGGGCGGCTCGGGGTCGACCGCGTCGAGCTGTATCTGACGCACGCGCCCGATGCGGACGCGCCGCTCGAGGATACGCTCGCCGCGCTCGAAGAGCTCCGCGACGAGGGCCTGATCGGCGCCTTCGGCGGCTCGAACGTCGACGGCGAGATCCTCGAGGCCGCGCGCGGCCGCTATGCCTGGGTGCAGAACTCGTACTCGCTGCTCGACCGAGAGGCGGAGGCCGAGGTGCTGCCGATCTGCCGCGCCGGGGGGCTCGGCTTCACGCCGTTCTCGCCGCTCGCGGGCGGCTGGCTGACCGGGAAGTACCGCCGCAACGAGCCGCCGCCGTCCGGCTCGCGGATGTCGCTGCGGTCCGGCCCGTACGAGCACCTCCAGACCGATGCGGTCTTCGACGGGCTCGAGGCGTTCGGGCGAGCGGCGGCCGAGCGCGGCGTCGACTCCGCCACGCTCGCGTTCGCCTGGCTCCTGTCCAGCCCGGACGTGACCGCGGTCGTCGTCGGGCCGCGGCGCCCGGCCCACCTCGAGCCGGCGCTGCGCGCGCTCGAGCTCGAGCTCTCGGAGGCCGACCGCGCCGAGCTCGCCGCACTGCTGTGATCCTCGCCCACCTCGACCTCGACGCGTTCTACGCCGCCGTCGAGGAGATCGAGCAGCCGGAGCTGAAGCGAGTCCCGCTCGTCGTCGGCGGCGATCCGCGGGGGCGCGGGGTCGTCGCGACCGCGAACTACGTCGCGCGCAGCTTCGGGATCCACTCCGCGATGAGCTGCGCCGAGGCGCTTCGGCGCTGCCCGCAGGCCGTGTTCGTCCGCCCGCGCGGCCAGCTCTACCGCCAGTACTCGCGCTCGGTCTGGCAGACGATCCGCGGGGTGACGCCGACCGTGGAGCAGGTCGGGATCGACGAGGGCTACCTCGACATCGGCGAGGTCGCGGGGGACGACTGGCTCGAGGCGCGGAAGGTCGCCGAGGCGGTGCAGGCGTCGGTGCGCGCGGCGACGAGCCTCTCCTGCTCGCTCGGAGTGGCGCCCTCGAAGGTGGTGGCGAAGGTCGCCTCGGACCGGCGCAAGCCCGGCGGGCTCACGGTCGTGCGCGCCGGGCGCGAGGCGTCGTTCCTGGCCCCGTTCGACGTCCGCCTGCTGCCGGGCGTCGGCCCGAAGGCGGAGGCGCGGCTCGTCGCGGCGGGCATCGCGACGATCGGCGCGCTCGCGGCGCTCTCCGACGAGCAGCTGAAGTCGCTCGTTCCCGGCAAATGGGGCCGGCTGATGCGCGAGCGTGCCCAGGGAATCGACCCGCGTCAGCTCGAGGGGCCGGCCGAGGCGGTCTCGATCAGCCAGGAGGAGACGTTCGAGCGGGACGTGGCCGACCGGGAGGCGCTGCACGCCGAGCTTCGGCGGATGGCCGAGCGGGTCTCGGAGCTCCTGCGCCGCGACGGGCGGTGCGCGCGCACGGTCACGACGAAGCTGCGCTACCCCGACTTCTCGATCCGGAGCCGCTCGCAAACCCTGTCCGGCGGGATCGACGACGCGGAGACGATCGGCGCACTGGCCTGCGCATTGCTCGACCGCGGCCTCCGAGACCGGCCGGGCGCACTGCGCCTCGTCGGCGTCGGCGTCTCGGGCCTCGAGCCGTTCCAGCAGCTCTCCCTGGTCTAGATCAGCCAGGTCCGGGTGCCTGACCCCGTTCCTTGTGCTCATGAGCACAAGGAACGTCGGAAACGCTCTGTTCAAGCGCTTCGTGGCTCGGGACATGTCCCGAGGCCTGACCCCGGGGCACGGCCGTTAGGGCTGGAGGCGCTCGATCCGCCAGCTGCCGCCGTCGCGCTCGTAGCGGAAGCGGTCGTGGAGACGGTCGTCGCGGTGCTGCCAGAACTCGAACGCGATGGGAGCGAGCACGTAGCCGCCCCAGTCCTCGGGACGGGGTGGATCGAGCTCGCCCCGGAGCGCCGCGACTCGCGCCTCGAGCTCCGCCCGCGCGGCGACCGGCTCGGACTGGTCGGAGGCGATCGCAGACAGCCGGCTTCCGAGCGGGCGGGAGCGAAAGTACGCATCCGACTCCTCGGCCCGAGTACGCGAGACAGCCCCTTCGATCCGCACCTGGCGGCCGAGCTCGTGCCAGTGGAAGAGGAGCGCCGCCTGCGGATTTGCCGCCAGCTCAAGCGCCTTCCGGCTCGAGTAGCTGGAGAAGAACACGAAGCCGCGCTCGTCGAAGCCCTTCAACAGGACCATCCGCACCGACGGCCGGCCGTCGGGCGTGGCGGTCGCGAGCGCCATCGCCGTCGGCTGCCCGGCGAACCACACCGCGAACTGGGCGAGTGGATCGGGATCGAGCTCGGCACGGCGCAACTCCATGAGCCAGAGCTTGACACACAGATCGGTAAGTGGTTACTTACCGTAAGTGGAAGCTAACGCAATCCAGGCTCTGGCCGACCCGACGCGACGCGCCGTCTTCGAATCGCTTCGAGCCGGCCCGAAGCCGGTCGGCGAGATCGCGGACGGGCTCCCCGTCTCGCGGCCGGCGGTCTCCCAGCACCTGCGCGTGCTGAAAGGCGCCGGGCTCGTGACCGACGAGGCCCACGGCGCGCGACGGCTCTACCGGATCGACCCCGACGGGCTGGGCGCTTTGCGCGCCTACCTCGACGGGTTCTGGGACACGGCTCTCGGCAGCTTCAAGGAGCACGCCGAGCGAGAGAAGGAGGACTAGATGGCAGTCGAGACAGTCGCGCCGGTGCTGCGCTCGGTCACCGTCCGGCGCTCGCCGGAGGACGCTTTCCGGATCTTCACGGAGGGAATCGGCGACTGGTGGCCGCTCGCGACCCACAGCATGTACGAGCAGGAGTCGGCGAGCATCCTCGTCGAGCCGGGGGTCGGCGGGCGCTTCGTCGAGCGCTCCAGGTCGGGCGCGGAGGCGGTCTGGGGCGAGATCCTGGTCTGGGAGCCGCCGCATCGCCTCGTCTACACGTGGCACCCGGGCTACGCCCCGGACGATCCGGCCACCGAGGTCGAGATCCAGTTCATCGCCGCCGGCGACGGCGTGACCCGCGTCGAGTTCGAGCACCGCGGCTGGGAGGCCCTCGCCGACGCGGCGGAGAAGCGCGCGAGCTACGACCACGGCTGGCCGGTCGTGCTCGAGCACTTCGTCGCCGGGACGGCCGCCTGAGGCGCGGCTGCGGAAAAACCGAAGGACCGACAGCGCCCGCCCGGATTCGAGGGCGGGCGCGCGTCGTAAGGATCGGGGTCAGAATGAGCGCAGTGACCGAGCTCCGCGACGTCATCCTCCGGGACGGCACGACGCTCCGCCTGCGGCCGCCGCGCGCCGCGGACGTCCGAGGCGCTGCTCGCGTTCTTCGCCGGACTGTCCGAGCGGAGCCGCGTACCTGCGCTTCCACGGGCTTCCCGAGCTGGGGCGCGGGCTCGTCGACCCGTGGATCGAGCCGAACTGGACGGACAGCGGCGCGCTGATCGGCGACGCTCGGCGATCTCGACGAGGAGCGCATCGTCGCGCTCGCGAGCTACGTCACGCCTGCGCGAGCCGGCACACGGCCGAGGTCGCCTTCGCCGTCGCCGACGACCTCCAGGGCCGCGGCGTCGGCACGCGCCTGCTCGAGCAGCTCGCGGCGCTCGCGCGGCGAGGCCGGCATCGAGCGCTTCGTCGCCGAGGTGATGCCCGAGAACCGGCCGATGCTCGACCGTGTTCGAGGACGCAGGCTTCAAGGTCGCGCGCGCGCTCGACGGCGGCGAGATCGAGGTGCGCTTCCCGATCGCGGCGACCGCGACCTACCAGGAGGCGCGTCGACGAGCGCGACCACGTCGCCGTCATCGCCTCGCTGCGCCCGTTCTTCGAGCCGACCTCGGTCGCCGTGATCGGCGCCTCGCGCCGGCGCGGCTCGATCGGCGGCGAGCTCTTCCGCAACATCCTCGCAGGCGGACTTCACCGGCGCGGCGTATCCCGGTCAACCGTGAAGGGCGAGCCGGTCGCGGGCGTCCAGGCGTACGCGACGATCGACGGAGATCCCGGACGAGGTCGACCTCGCGGTGATCTGCCTCCCGGGCGAGCACGTGCTCGACGCCGCCGAGGAGGCGCTGCAGACACGGCGTCCGCGCGCTCTGCGTGATCTCGGCCGGCTTCGCCGAGATCGGGCCCGAGGGGCATCGAGCGCCAGGAGCAGCTCGCTCGCGCTCGTCCGCGCGCACGGCGCGCGGCTCGTCGGCCCGAACTGCCTCGGCATCGCGTCGGCTGCGGTGGCCTCAACGCGACCTTCGCGCCGCGCGCGCTTCCCGCCGGGGCGGATCGGCTTCTCCTCGCAGAGCGGCGCGCTCGGCCTCGCCCTGCTCGAGCGCGCGGAGGCGCGCGGGCTCGGGCTCTCGGCGTTCGTCTCGATCGGGAACAAGGCCGACGTCTCCTCGAACGACCTGCTCGAGTGGTGGGAGGACGACGCCGAGACCGACCTCGTGCTGCTCTACCTCGAGTCGTTCGGCAACCCGCGCAAGTTCGCGCGCATCGCGCGGCGGCTCGCCCGCAGGAAGCCGATTCTCGCGATGAAGAGCGGCACGACGACGACCGGGCAGCAGGCGGCGGGCTCGCACACCGCTGCGCTCGCCGGCTCCGAGGCCGCGGTCGACGCGCTCTTCCACCAGGCCGGCGTGATCCGCGCCGGCACGCTCGAGGAGCTCCTCGACGTCGCCGCGCTGCTCTCCAGCCAGCCCGCTCCGCGCGGGCCGCCGCGTCGCCGTGGTCACGAACGCGGGCGGGCTCGGGATCCTCTGCGCCGACGCGTGCGAGGCGGCCGGGCTCGAGCTGCCGACCGCTCGACGGAGGAGACGCGCGCGGCGCTCGCCGCGGTGCTCCCGAGCGAGGCGAGCGTCGCCAACCCGATCGACATGCTCGGCTCGGCGACCGCGGCCAGCTACGAGAAGGCGCTGCCGCTCGATGCTCGCCGACCCGGGCGTCGACGCGCTGATCGCCCTGTTCGTGCCGCCGGTGGCCGTGACCGCGCGGCGACGTCGGCGCAGCGATCGCCGCGGCCGCGGCGGCCGGCCCGCCGGACAAGCCCGTGCTCGCGTCGATCATCGCCGCCGACGGCACCCCTCGCGACCGCTCGGCGGCGTCCCCGTCCTTCGCCTACCCCGAGTCGGCGGCACGCGCGCTCGGCCGGGCCTGCCGAGCGGGCCGACTGGCTCCGCGCCTCGTCGGGGATCGTGCCCGAGCTCGACCGGGATCGACCAGGCCGCGGCCGCGGCGATCGTCGAGCGCGCTAGCGACGGCGAGGACGTCTGGCTCGACCCGACGCGACGCGGGCGCTGCTCGACGCCTACGGCATCCCGCTCGTCGGGCGAGCGCGTGGTCGACGACCGCCGACGGCGGCCGTCGCGGCCGCCGCGGAGCTCGGCTACCCCGTCGTCGTGAAGACGGCCGCGGCAGGCGCGCACAAGACCGAGTCGGGCGGCGTCGCGCTCGACCTCGAGGACGAAGCGGCCGGTGCGCGCCGCCGTGGCGCGGATCGGGCTGCCGGTGCTCGTGCAGCCGATGATCGCAGGCTGCGCCGAGCTGCTCGCCGGCGTCGTCCAGGATCCCGGTCTTCGGGCCGCTCGTCGCGTTCGGCCCCGGCGGCGTCTTCGCCGAGCTGATCGGCGCAGGTCGCGTTCCGGCTCGCGCCGCTCACCGACGTCGACGCCGCAGGAGCTCGTCACCGGCGGCAAGGCCGGGGCGCTCGTCGCGGGCTTCCGCGGCGCGCCGCCGGCATCGGACGACCGCGCGCTCGTCGACCTCGTGCTGCGCCTCGCGCGGCTCGCCGAGGACTTGCCCGAGGTCGCCGAGCTCGACCTCAACCCGGTGCTCGGGCTCGAGCAGGGCTGCGTCGCGGTCGATGCCCGCATCCGCATCAGCCGCACCGAGCAGTCCGCCCGGCTCAAGACGTGGTGACCGGGGACCACGAGCTCCGCGAGCACGTGCTCGGGGAGCGGGACCGGATCGCCCGTCTCTCACGCATCCGCGAGCTCGTGCTCGGGTTCCAGGACGGCCTGCTGGTCCCGCTCGGGGTCGTGACCGGGCTCGCCGGTGCCACCGTCGGCGCGACTGCGATCATCGTCGGAGGCCTCGCCGAGGCGGCAGCCGGAGCGCTCGCGATGGGCACCGGCGCCTACCTCTCGAGCCAGGCCGAGAACCAGCTCTTCCGGAGCGAGATCGCCGCGGAGGAGGCAGAGCATGAGGCCGATCCCGAGTCGGAGTTCGAGGAGATGGTCCTGCTCCTGCAGGAGGACGGGCTGTCGGCGACCGACGCGCGGGTCGCGAGCGAGCGGCTCGCCACGTCGAAGCAGGCGTTCCTCACGACGATGGTGGAGAAGGAGCTCGGCCTGCCCGCCGGCGATCACAAGACGGAGCGCGGCGACGCCGCCGTCGTGGGCGGCTCGTACGCCGTGGCCGCGCTGATCCCGCTCTGGCCGTACTTCTTCTTCTCGATCGGCGTCGCGCTCCCGATCTCGCTTTTCTGCACCGGGCTCGCGTTGTTTGCGCTCGGCGTGTTCAAGGGCCGCGTCGCTCACATGGCGCTCGTGCGCAGTGGGATCCAGGTGCTCGTGATCGGCGGTGCCTCGGCGGGGATCGGTTACGTGATCGGGTCGCTCGGCCCGAGGCTGTTCGAAGGCTAGGGATGAGCGCCCGCCTTCTCGCACTTGCCGCCCTCACGTGTGTGGTCGGCGGCGGCATCCTCTACGCGCTCGGGTATGGCGGCGCATCGGATGCAGTGTGGGCGGCCGGCTCGGCGATCATGCTCGTGCCGCTGACGTGGTCGGTGCTGCGGATGCTGTGGCACCGTGACGTCGGCGTCGACGCGATCGCGCTCGTGGCGATCGCGGGCGCGCTCGCGACAGGCGAGTACTTCGCGGGCTCGGTGATCGCGCTGATGCTGGCCGGCGGCAACGCGCTCGAGGAGGTCGCCGCGGGTCGGGCCCGGCGCGAGCTGACGGCGCTGATCGAGCGCGCGCCCCGCGTGGCGACCAGGCGGCGGGGCGACACGCTGGAGGAGGTCTCGGTGGACGACCTCGTCGTCGGCGACGTCGTCGTGGTGCGCACCGGCGAGGTCGTGCCCGTGGACGGCGTCGTCGTGTCGGACGAGGCTGTCGTCGACGAGTCGACGCTCACCGGAGAGCCCCTGCCGAGCACGATCCACCGGGGCGGGATGGCTCGGAGCGGCACCGCGAACGCAGCCGATCCCTTCGAGCTGCGAACCGCGCGGCCGGCGGCCGAGAGCGCGTACGCGAACCTCGTCCGCCTCGTCCGCCAGGCGGAGACGCAGAAGGCACCGTTCGTCCGCATCGCCGACCGCTACGCGGCGATCTTCCTCCCGGTCGCGCTGCTCGTCGCCGGCGCGGCCTGGGCCGCGAGCGGCGACCCCGTGCGTGCGGTCTCCGTCCTCGTCGTCGCGACGCCGTGCCCGTTGATCCTCGCCGCCCCGATCGCCTTCATCGCCGGGGTGTCGCGGGCCGCCCATGCCGGCGTGATCGTCAAGGGCGGCGGCGTGATCGAGCTGCTCGGCGAGGCGAAGACCGTCCTCCTCGACAAGACCGGCACGCTCACGCTGGGCACGCCCGAAGTCGACGACGTCGTCGCGCTCGACGGGCTGGCTCCGGACGAGGCGCTCCGTCTCGCCGCCTCGCTCGACCAGCTCTCGACCCACCCGCTCGCCGCTGCACTCGTGCGCGAGGCCCAGCGGCGGCGGCTCGTCCTCACCTTCCCCGAGCAGGTGGACGAGACCGTCGGCAAGGGCATCACCGGCCTCGTCGAAGGCCTGCGGGTCTCGGTCGGCAGCCCGTCGTGGCTCGACCCCGCCCGTCCGGACGACGACGCGAAGATGCTCGTCCAGGTCGACGGCAGGCTCGTCGGCTCGGTTGCGATCGCCGACCGGCTGCGCGAGGACGCGCCGAGCCTGACGCCGGGCCTGAAGGCCGCGGGAATCCTGCACGTGGCCCTCGTCACCGGCGACCGGGCCGCCGTCGCGAACGCAATCGGTGCGCAGGTCGGAGCGGACAAGGTCTACAGCGACCAGACACCCGAGCAGAAGCTCGAGGTCGTCCGCTCGATGAAGGCGCGCGAGGACCTGCGGCCCGTGGTGATGGTCGGCGACGGGATCAACGACGCGCCCGCGCTCGCGCTCGCCGACGTGGGGATCGCGATGGGCTCGGCGGGCGCCACCGTCTCGTCCGAGACCGCAGACGCCGTGATCGTGGTCGACCGCGTCGACCGCGTCGCCGACGCGATCCGGATCGGCCGCCGCTCGCTCCACATCGCCCGCCAGAGCGTGCTGATCGGGATCGGCGCGAGCCTCGTCGCGATGGGGTTCGCGGCGTTCGGCTACATCCAGCCGGTCTTCGGCGCGCTCCTGCAAGAGGTGATCGACGTCGGCGTGATCCTCAACGCCCTGCGGGCGCTGAGGTGAGTACGATCGCCCCGTGGGCGCCTGCCATCTGATCAACGACGGCGGCTCGACGCGATCCACTTCGACCGCGACGAGGTCCAGAAGCTCCATGACGCCGGCACGTTCTTCTGGCTCGACCTCCAGCAGCCGGACGAGAGCGACTTCACCGTCCTCCGCGACGTCTTCGCGTTCCACCCGCTCGCACTCGAGGACTCCGAGCAGTTCGGCCAGCGCGCGAAGCTCGACGAGTACGACGACTTCGTCTTTCTCGTCGTCTACGGCGCCAACCCCGACGACGACCGGCTCGTGGAGGTGCACTGCTTCTACTCCGAGCGCTTCCTGATCACCGTTCACCGTGACGACTCCCCCGCGTTCACCGCGCTGCGAGCCCGGTACGCGAAGCAGGAGGCGCCGCTCGGCGACCCGCCGCGCCTTCTGTACCGGATCGTCGACTCGCTCGTGGACAGCTTCTTCCCGGCCCTGGCCGACCTCGACAACAGGATCGACGAGCTCGAGAACGCGATCTTCATCAAGGCCGACGACGCGCAGCTTCAGGAGATCTTCGCGATGAAGCGCCTGCTCGTCGGGATGCGCAAGGCCGTCTCGCCGCAGCGCGACCTGTTCGCGAGCCTGATGGGCGGCGTCTCGCAGCTGCCGGGCATGACCGAGGAGGACGAGCGCTACTTCCGCGACGTCTACGACCACCTGATCCGGATCAGCGACCTGATCGACACCTATCGCGACCTGCTCACGGGCGCGATGGACGTGTACCTCTCGACCGTGTCCAACCGGCTGAACGTGGTGATGAAGCAGCTCGCGATCATCGCGACGATCTTTCTTCCGCTCGCGTTCATCACCGGCTTCTTCGGTCAGAACTTCGGCTTCATGGTTCGCCACATCTCCGGCTGGCCGGCCTTCCTCGGCTTCGGGATCGTGTTCGAGCTCATCGTCGTCGCGGGACTGCTCCACATGTTCAAGCGCCGCGGCTGGCTCTAGGTAGTTCGCCGAACCGGGTTCGGCATCTCCCCCGATGCCGCCGCGACCGGCCCGAGCAGGATGGACCTGACGGCACAACGAGTCAGGAGGCGCACCATGAAGATCAAGGACGTGATGACGGAAGACGTGCTCACCGTCCGGACGACCACGACGCTGAAGGAGACCGCGACGCTCCTCTCCGACCTCGGCATCTCGGGGATGCCGGTCGTCGACGGTGACGGCGCGCTCGTCGGTGTGATCTCCGAGGCGGACATCCTCTACAAGGAGCGGGGCCACGAGCGGCGCCACGGCGGCTCGTTCACCTGGCTCTTCTTCCCCGAGCTGCTCGACACGAGCAAGCTCGACGCGCGCACCGCCGGCGAGGCGATGAGCTCGCCCGCCGTGACGATCAGCCCGGAACGCCCCGTGAACGAGGCGGCGGGACTGATGCTCGACGAGGCCGTCAACCGGCTCCCGGTCGTCGATCCCGACGGCAAGCTGATCGGAATCGTCACCCGCGCCGACCTCGTGCGCGCCTTCACGCGCACGGACACGGAGATCGAGGACGAGATCCGGAAGGAGCTGGTGAGCCGCACGTTCTGGCTCGACCCGACCGAGGTCCAGATCCATGTCGACCGGGGCGAGGTCGAGATCGAGGGCCAGGTCGAGACGAAGTCCGACGCCGACCTCCTGCCGCAGCTGATCGGCGAGGTGCCGGGCGTGATCTCGGTCGACGCGAAGCTCAGCTGGAAGGTGCCCGCACATTCGCGCTAGGTTCCTCCCGGTGCACGCGTTCGGGATCAAGGAAGCGCAGGACCGTCTCGTAGCCGCCGGCGGCGGCTACGAGATCGTCCACTCCTCGCCCGGGCTCGAGCTCGGCGTCTACGTGCTCGTCGCGCCCGAGGCCGACCGCCAGCAGCCGCACGAGGACGACGAGATCTACGTCGTCCTCGAGGGACAGGGCGTCCTCGACGTCGAAGGCAGGCCCGTGCCGGTGAAGGAGGGCGACGCCGTCTTCGTCGAGGCCGGCGCGGACCACCGCTTCTCGGCCTACGAGCAGCTCAGCGTGCTCGTGATCTTCGAGAAGACTCCGGCCTGAGCTCGGCGAGCAGCTCCGCGATCTCGACCACCACGCCGGGGGTGTTGACCGAGGAGACGTAGAGCGGCTCGCCCGCCCGGCGACGCAGCACGAGCGTGGGACGGCCCTGGAGGCGCTCGTCGATCCCGCGGCCGACGTGGACCTCGTCGAGCTCCTCGTAGCGGACCGTCTTGCGGGCCGAGTTGCCCTGCAGGGTGAGGGCGTCCGGGCCGAGCTCGAGCTTGCCCGCGTGGACAGGCCCCGCCCGGTCCTGCCAAGTCACCGCGTACGTACGCATGGGAGCAGTCTCCGTCCGTCCCCGGCGGCTCGCATCGGTATGCGGTCCGACACTCGCCTGCGGAAAAGCCGCAGGAAGGACGCCCGCCCACAAGCGTGAATCCACCCGTATGAGGCTCGCTGCCGTAGGGATCGTCCTCGTCGTGGCGCTCGCCGGCTGCGGCGGCGGCGGCGGGAAGAACTCCGCACGGACGACGCAGACCGAGCCGACGACCACCGCGGGGGCAACGGTCACCGTGCGGGCCTACCTGCTCCGTGACGGCAAGGTGGGCCCGGTCGGCCGCGCCGTCGCGCCGACGCAGGCAGTCGCCGGTGCCGCGATGGAGCAGCTGCTGAAGGGCCCCTCGTCCGAGGAGTCGGGGATCGGGCTCACGACGGACATCGCGGGCGGGACGACGCTCGGCAGCGTCTCGATCGCCGCCGGCGTCGCGACGGTCGAGCTCTCGCCCGAGCCGTCGTCGGACACGGCGCGCGCGCAGGTCGTCTACACGCTGACCCAGTTCCCGACGGTCGACTCCGTCCGCTTCGGCACCGGCGGCAGCCCGGTCGGCCGCGCCGACTTCGAGGCCGAGACGCCGAGGATCCTCGTCGAGGACCCGCTCCCGTTCGCCGCCGTCACGAGCCCGGTGCGCCTGGCCGGCACCGCCGACACCTTCGAGGCGAACTTCACCGCGGAGCTGGTCGCGGCCGACGGGACCGTGCTCGACAAGCACTTCGTGACCGCGAGCTCGGGCTCCGGCACCCGCGGCACGTACGCGACGACGCTGACCTACCCGACAGGCACGACCGGCTCGGCGACGGTCAAGGTCTGGGAGCCGTCGGCCGAGAACGGCCGGCCCCTAGGCACCGTCGAGGTCCCCGTCAGCCTCAGCTAGCAGCCCCTGCGCCAGCGCGTAGCGAACGAGCTCGGCGCGGCTCGAGAGCCCGAGCTTCTGCATGATGTGCGCCCGGTGCGTCTCGGCCGTCCGCACCGAGATGAAGAGCATCTTCGCGATCTCCTGGTTCGTGTGGCCGAGCGCGAGCAGGCGCAGCACCTCGCGCTCACGCTCCGAGAGCGGATCGTCGGCCGACCGGGACGCCGCCTCCGCCTCCGCGGCGACGAGCCTGGCGCCGAGCGCCGGGTGGACGTAGCGCCCGCCCGCCGCGACCTCCCGCACCGCGGCGACGACCTCGACGTCGGCCGCCTCCTTCAGCACGTAGCCGCTCGCCCCCGCGGCGAAGGCCTCGCGGACATAGCGCGGGTCGTCCTGCATCGACAGCACGAGCACCCGGGCGCCCTTGGCGGCCTGGAGGATGTCGGGCACCGCCTCGATCCCGCTGCGGCCGGGCATCACGACGTCGAGCAGGACGACGTCGGGCTTGTGCAGCCGCGCGTGGCGCACGGCCTCGTCGGCGCTTCCCGCCTCCTCGACGACCTCGATGTCGTCCTGGGACTCGAGCAGGAGCCGCAGCCCGCTGCGCACCACCGCGTGGTCGTCGGCGATCAGGACGGTGATCACGGGACCGGCACCTCGATCTGCAGCGTCGTGCCCGCTCCCTCCCGCGACTCGATCTCGAGCCGGCCGCCGACGAGCGCGACGCGCTCCCGCATCCCGACGAGCCCGAGACCGTCCTCCCGCGCGCTCCGCGGCGCGAAGCCGATCCCGTCGTCCTCGATCACTACCGTCACCGCACGCTCCCTTCCCGATAGGACGATGCTCACCCGCGAGGCGCGAGCGTGCTTCACGATATTCGTCAGCGCCTCCTGCACGATGCGATAGAGCGCCGTCTCGATCTCCGAGGGGAGCCGACCGAGCATGCCGGCCTCCAGCTGGACGCCGATCCCCGTCTGCTCCGTCCATGTCTCGACGAGCCGCTCGAGCGCCGCGATCAGGCCGAAGTCGTCGAGGGCCTGCGGGCGCAGCTCGACGGCGAGCTGGCGCACGTCCTGCAGCGTCCGCACGACGAGCTCGCGGAGGTCGGCGGCGGCCGCACGCACCTGCTCCTCGGTCTTCGCGTCCTCCATCGCCCGCAGTCCGAGCAGGATCGAGGTGAGCGCCTGGCCCGTCTCGTCGTGGAGCTCGCGGGCGAGCCGGCGGCGCTCGAGCTCCTGCGCCTCGACGACGCCGCGCAGCGAGTCGCGGGCGACGCGCTCGGAGAGGTCGACCGCGACGGCCGCGCGCGAGGCGAAGCTCTCGGCGAGGCGCATGTCGTCGTCGGTGAAGCGGAGTTCGTCGCCCAGCTTGTCGTGCGCGTCGATCACGCCGATCGCGCGGCCGTGCGCGACGAGCGGGACGTAGAGACCGGTGCGGGCGCCGAGGAGCCGCACCGCCACCTGGTCGACCTCGGCGTCGTCGAGGAGCGAGTCGACGCGCTGCCCGCGTCTGCTCGCGAGCACGGCGGCGCTCTTCGAGCGCGCCGCGACCGTCGTCCCGAGCAGCTCGTCGGCCTGGTCGCCGTCGGCCGCCACGATCCGCAGGCTCCTGTCCGGATTGGGCAGGTTGACGGTCACGATCCGCGCGCCGAGGAGCGTGCGCAGGCGCTGCGCGACGAGCTGGAGCTGGCGCGAGAGGCCGACCTCGGCGACGAGCGCGTTGCCGATCTCGTTCAGCGACTCGAGCTGCGCGAGCCAGCGCGTCGCGGACTCGTAGAGGCGTGCGTTCTCGATCGCGACCGCCGCCTGGGCGGCGAGCAGCGCCGTGAGCTCCTCGTCCTCGGCCGTGAAGTCGCCGCCGCCGCCCTTCTCCGTCAGATAGAGGTTGCCGTAGGCGACACCGCGCAGCAGCACCGGCATCCCGAGGAACGTCGTCATCTCCGGATGGTTTGGCGGGAAGCCGACCGAGTGCGGGTCGTCGTGGAGGTCGTGCAGGCGCAGCGGGCGCGCGTCGCTGATGATCAGGCCGAGGATGCCCCGGCCGCGAGGCAGGTCGCCGATCCGCTCGATCGTCTCGGCATCGATGCCGGTGGTGATGAACCGCTCGAGGCCGTCGCCCGCCGGGTCGATCACCCCGAGCGCCGCGTAGCGGGCACCGGTGAGCTCCGCGGCGGTGTCGACGAGCTTCTGCAGCACCGCGTCGAGCGAGAGCTCCGAGGCGAGCGCGATCCCCGCCTCGACGAGGGCGCGCGTGCGGTCGTTGGTCGTCTCGGCCATCGCGCCATTATCCGTGCTTTCCCGCAGGGCGAGCCGTACTCCGACCGGAGGCGCGAGACGGCGCCTAGCGGCAGAGTGGAGGCATGAGCCGGAAGTGGATGTATCCGGTCGCGGCCGTGGCCGGAGTCGCGGTCGTGGCGGCGCTCGTCGGCGTGAGCCTCGTCGGCGGCAAGTCCTCGAACGGCCCGTCGCCGTCCAGCACCGTCGCGATGGGCTCGAAGACCGCGGCGCTCCTCGCCGGGATCCCGCAACACGGCGACACGCTCGGCTCGCCGCGGGCGCCGGTGACACTCGTCGAGTACGCGGACATGCAGTGCCCGTACTGCGGGGAGTTTGCCCGCACCACGCTGCCGGCGCTGATCCGCGATTACGTCCGCCCGGGCAAGGTCAAGCTCGTCTTCCGCGGCCTCGAGTTCGTCGGCCCGGACTCGGATGCCGCGCTACGCGCCGTGGTGGCCGCCGGCCGGCAGAACAGGCAGTGGAGCTACCTCGAGCTGATGTTCGAGAACCAGGGCACCGAGAACACCGGCTGGGTCACGGACGGCCTGATCAAGGGGGTCGGCGAGGCGGTGCCGGGGCTCGACGTCCAGAGGATGCTCTCCGACCGGCAGGCACAGCCCGTCACGGACGCGATCGCCGTCTCCGGGCAGCACGGGCAGTTCGACGGCGTCAGTCACACGCCCTGGTTCGAGGTCGGCAAGACCGGAGGGGCGACGAGGACGCTCGAAGTGTCCTCACTCGACCCCTCCGCCTTCGCATCGACTCTCGATCAGCTCCTGGGTACGTGAGCGACCGCCGCCTGCGGGCAGCCGTCGCCGCGCTCTCTCTCGTCGGCCTCGGGATCGCGGGCTACCTCACCTACACGCGGTACTCGGGCACGCAGATCGCCTGCGCGACGGGCGGCTGCGAGACCGTGCAGAAATCGTCGTACTCGACGGTCGCGGGAGTCCCGGTCGCGGTGCTCGGCCTGATCGCGTATGCGTTCATCCTCCTGACGGCGTTCGGGCGAAGCGAGCCCGTGCGGGTGGCCGGCGCGACCGTGGCGCTCGCAGGTGTCCTCTTCGCCGCCTGGCTGCTCTACGCGCAGATCGGGCTGATCCACGCGATCTGCCAGTGGTGCGTCGCGAGCGACGTCGTGATCGCGCTGCTCGCCGTGGCGACCGTGCTCCGCATTAACGAAAAAGATCCCGTTCGGCCGGCATGACGAGCTCCTGGGCGGTCCCCTCGCCCTCGAGCTCGAGCCCGCGCACGATCGCCGCGGGCACACCGTCGGTCTTCCCCATCACGAGCTCCGCAGCCCCGGCGATCTCGTCGGCGACGGCGATCGTGGTCGAGTGCAGCTCGTAGCCGGCGCGGTCGAGCCGCCCGGTCAGGTCGAGGAGCGGCGTGATCCCGGCGACGCCGATCGCGATGTCTGTCGTCCCCATCCGCCACGCACGGCCGAACGAGTCGGAGACGATCACGCCGACGCGGGCGCCGGTGAGCTCGCGGAGGCGATCGCGCAGGCGCGCAGCGGAGGCATCCGGGTCGAGCGGGAGCAGCACGAGCATCCCCGCCTCGGGCGCGTTCGAGGCGTCGACCCCGGCCGAGCCGCACACGAAGCCGTGCCGGGTCTCGGCGATCACGAACCCGGCCCGGACGCGCACGAGGCGCGCCGACTCGCGCAGGATCACCTCGATGTGGCGCGCGTCGCGCTCCTCTCCCTCGGCGATCTCGAGCGCCTGGGCCGACGGCTCGAGCTCGTCGAGCACGACGACACGGCCTTCGGCCTTCGAGACCGCCTTCTGCGCGACCACGAGCACGTCGCCGTCCTCGAGCGTCGCCGCGGCGGCGATCAGCGCCGCGAGGTCGTCACCCTCGGCGATCTCCGGCAACCCGAGCACCGGCACCACCTGGACGCCGTGGCTCACGCGCGTCCCTCGCCGGCGGCGGCTCCCGCCGGGCAAAGCCCGGCTCGGCCGCCGCCGGCGCCGCTGACGGCACGGTGCTCTCCGGCCCCGTGTTGCTCACACTGTGACCTCCGGCCCCGCACCGCCAGCGGCGCCCGAGGAACGCGCGAGCAACCAGGGTGCCACAGCTCACCTCAGGCCGTTCAGCCGGAGCCCGACGTGCGCCTTGTAGCGCTTGTTCACGTTCACGATCACCGCGGTCATGCCCTCGAGCGCGCGGGCGCTCGCGAGCGGGCCTGCGTCGACGGCGCGCCCGCGGACGAGGCGGCCGGCGAGCTCGAGCGCGAGCTCCTTCGCGGCCGCGTCGTCGCCGCAGACGAGCGCGTCCTCCTCGGGCGCCTCCTCGGCGCCGAGGTTCGTCGCGGCGAGCGAGTGCAGCCCGGCGACGACCGGGCCCTGGACGACGTCCTGGATCCGCTCGGCGAGCGAGCGCGCGTCGGGTGAGGGCCGCACGCCGGTCGGCGAGAAGGTGAGCTCGGCGGCGACCGAGAAGAGCGGCGTCTCGCCCGATCGCCTCGGCGTGCTCGCGCGCGGTCTCGAGCGCCGCGTCGGCCTTGACCGCGAGGAAGACGAGGTCGGCGCTGATCGCCGCCTCGGCGTTCGTCATCCCCTCGCAGGAGAGCTCGGCGGCGGCGGCTCGGGCGCGTTCCGCGTCGCGCGAGCCGATCACGACGTCGGCGCCTGCCTCGGTGAGCCGGCGGGCGAGCGCGACCCCGAAGCTCCCGGTCCCGCCGAGCACGGCGACCCTCATCGGAGCGCCGCCTCGGCGAGGCGCCTGCGCGCCTGCGCGTCGGTCATCAGCGTTTTCGTGACGACTGTCTCGACCTCCAATTCCACGGGTGCGTCGGCCTCGTCGATCACGAGCACGTCGATCAGGCCCGGGTAGCACGAGGCGACGTGCGCGGGAGTCGTGCCGCCGGCGAGGCGCGCCAGCATCCGGTCCGCGGGCCCTTTCACCGCGGCGCCGCCGATCAGCGGGCTGACCGCGACGCACGGGACCCGGCGGCGCTCGAGCGCGGCGCGGATCCCGGCGACGGCCAGGATCGGCGCGATCGACACGTACGGGTTGGACGGCGCGATCAGGATCAGGTCGGCCTCGTCGAGCGCCTCGACGGCTCCGGGCGCCGGACGCGCCTCGTCGGCGCCCTCGAAGCGCAGGCCGTCCACCTCGTCGCGATGGCCGCGCGCGACGAACCACTCCTGGAACGAAAAGTCGCCGGCAGGCGTCTCGAGCCAGGTGCGGAGCCGGTCGTCCGTCGCCGGGAGCAGCCCGACCTCGACGCCCGCGGCCGCCGCGAGCCTCGCCGTGACCGCGGAGAGCGGCTCATCTGCGGCGAGCGCCTGCGTCCGCACGAGGTGGAGGCCGATGTCGCGATCGCCGAGCCTGAACCAGTCCTCGCCTCCGAAGCGGCCCGCCTCCTCGAGCGCGTGCCAGGTCTCACCGGCGCGGCCCCAGCCGCGCTCCTCGTCGTTCAGCCCCGCGAGCGCGTAGAGGATCGAGTCGAGGTCGGGCGAGACGTGGAGACCGAGCACCTCGAGGTCGTCGCCGACGTTGCCGATCACCGTCACGTCCGGGGGCTCGAGCGTCTCGGCGAGCGCGCGCACGAACCGCGCACCGCCGACGCCGCCGGAGAGAACGGCGACCTTCACCGTGCCGACACGGCCAGTGCCGCCCGCGTGCGTGCGCCGGCCCTCGGGCCGACCGATTCGAGGTCTTCGAGCGTGTCCACGTCGGCCACGAGCCCGGGCAGGGGCGCGGCCGCGGCGGTGCGGCCGAGCTCCTCGGCGTGGGCGGCGAAGCGCGCCGCGCTGCCGCGCCCGTAGAGCGGAGCGAACAGCTCGGCCGAGGCGAGCGCGAGGGCGTTCGTGGTCCCGTCCGCGGCGGGGGCATAGGCGATGCCCCGCGGCGGCACCGCGGCGAGGAGCGCGAGCAGGTCGGCGGGACGAACGAGCGGCAGGTCGGCGTTCACGACGATCACGGGCCCTTCGGGAACGAGGGCGAGCGCGGCCGCGACCGCAGCGCCCTGCCCGCGGCCGGGGTCGGCGACGATCGAGGCACCGAGCTCCGCGGCGAGCTCCGCGGCCGGGGCGTCGTTCGAGACGACGGCGGTCGCGCCGACGGGGACGCAGGCCTCGAGCACGTCGCCGAGCATCGCGAGCGCGAGCTCCGCGCGGGCGGGCTCGGGCAGCGGCGCGAGGCGGTGCTTTCCGCCCGCCCCCCTGAAAGGCACGACCAACGAGACCATCTCCCCAGACTAACCGCGTGGGATACTCGCGCCGTGATCGACGTCGAGCGAGCGCGCCGCGAGACGCCGGGCTGCGAGGAGCGCATCCACCTCAACAACGCGGGCGCGGCGCTGCAGCCCCAGGCCGTGCTCGACGCGGTGCGGGGCCACCTCGAGCTCGAGACGCAGCTCGGCGGCTACGAGGCCGAGGACGCCGCCGCCGATGCGCTCGCCCGGCTCTACGACTCGGCGGCGACGCTGATCGGCGCGCGACGGGACGAGCTCGCCGTGGTCGAAAACGCCACGCGCGCGTGGGACATGGCCTTCTACGCGATCCGGTTCCGCCCGGGCGACCGCATCCTGACCTCGGAGGCCGAGTACGCGAGCAACTACATCGCCTACCTCCAGGTCGCGGCCCGGACCGGAGCCGTGGTCGAGCCGGTCGCGAGCGACGAGACCGGCGCGCTCTCGGTGGAGGCCTTGCGCGCGGCGATGGACGAGCGCGTCCGGCTGATCTCGATCACGCACGTGCCGACGAACGGCGGCCTCGTCAACCCGGCCGCGGAGGTTGGCGCGATCGCGCGCGAGGCGGGCTGCCTCTATCTGCTCGATGCGTGCCAGTCGGTCGGGCAGCTGCCGGTGGACGTGGGGGCGATCGGCTGCGACATCCTCTCGGCCACCTCGCGCAAGTTCCTGCGCGGGCCGCGGGGCTGCGGCTTCCTCTACGTCCGCGCCGAGCGGCTCGAGGAGCTCGAGCCGCCGTTCCTCGACCTGCACGCGGCAAAGTGGACGGCGGCCGGCAGCTACGAGGTGCGCCCCGACGCGCGCCGCTTCGAGAACTGGGAGTCGAACGTCGCCGCGAAGCTCGGCCTCGGCGCCGCGATCGACTACGCGCTCGCGTGGGGGATCGACGAGATCCACGAGCGGGTCGTCGCGCTCGCCGACGGGCTCCGCGCGCGCCTGGACGCGATTCCGGGGGTCACCGTGCGCGACCTCGGCCGCGTCCGGTGCGCGATCGTCTCGTTCACCGTCGACGGCGCCGATCCCGCCGCGGCGCAGGCGGTGCTACGCGCACAGGGGATCAACGTCTCGGTCGCCGTCCGGCCGCACACGCTGCTCGACATGAGCGCGCGGGGGCTCGAGCGGATGCTCCGCGCATCGGTCCACTACTACAACACCGAGGACGAGCTCGACCGCGCCTGCGCGGCCGTCGCGGCGCTCTAGAGCTCGCCGCGCCCCTCGTCGGCCCAGGTCTGCAGCTCGTAGAAGTGCGTGTCCTGGAGCGCCTCGACGAGCCGCGGATCGGTGTGCGCCGCGTAGTAGACGTTATGGTCGAGGTCGGCGCAGAGCTCGACGCTCTCCAGGTCGACGTCCGGCAGCTTCATCAGCACCTCCGCCGGGAGGTGGGCCTCCGTCGCCGTGTAGTGCTTGAACTGGAGATTCGGCGCGAGCTCCATCAGATCGGGCCAGTCGGGGCATGTGCGGATCGTCGTCATCGGTCTCCGTTTCTCGTCTCGTCCTGCGTCCAGCGGCCGTCGAGGCGCACCAGTCCTCGTCCCTCCCCCGCCGGATAGACGACGAATGCAAGCGCGTCGTCGAGCTGGTGGTACAGGTGCTCGCCGCTCTCGTCGGCGAGGCCGAGCCGCAGGTGGAAGCGCCCGTCGGCGAGAGGCAACTCGTCCACGTCGAAGCGTAGCGCGCAGCCGCCGTCCCAGCCGAGCCCTGCCGTGTCCTGGACGCCGCCGGCGAGCAGGAGACCCGCCTCGTCGCGCACCTCGTAGGAGAGGCGCGGCGCGGCGAGCTCCGGCTCCGCCTCGATCCGCACCCGCATCGCGAGCGGCTCGCCTGCGAGGAACTGCTCGCGCGGCTGCCCGTCGGGGCCGGTGAGCGAGACCGCGACGACACGCGCCTCGCCGCTTCCCCACTCCCGGAGCCCGGCGCCGCGCTCGGCCGGGTCGCGCTCGTCGGCGAGCAGCCGGTGGTAGGCGACGATCGCCTCGTGCGTCGGGCCGTCGAACTCGACGCGGCCGCCCTTGAGCAGGACGGCCCGGTCGCAGAGCCGCTCGACCGACGAGGCGTCGTGCGAGACGAAGACGATCGTGCCGCCGCGCTGCTTGAACTCGAAGATCTTGCCGAAGCACTTTCGCTGGAACTCCTCGTCGCCGACCGCGAACACCTCGTCGAGCAGCAGCACGTCGGCCTCGATGTGGGCTGCGACCGCGAAGCCGAGCCGCATCGCCATCCCCGAGGAGTAGGTGCGGACCGGGAGGTCGATGAACCGCTCGAGCTCGGCGAAGGCGACGATCTCGTCCATCAGCTCGCGGATCCTCGCCCGCTTGAGGCCGTGGATCGAGCCGTTGAGGTAGACGTTCTCGCGGCCGGTGAAGTCGGGCTGGAAGCCGGCGCCGAGCTCGAGCAGCGAGCCGACGCGGCCGCCGACCTCGACCCGGCCGCCGGTCGGCTTGATGATCCCGGCGAGGAGCCGGAGCAGCGTCGTCTTGCCCGAGCCGTTGCGGCCGACGAGGCCGATCGCGCTCGCCGGGCTCGGCTGCGAAGGAGACGTCCTCGCAGCGCCCAGACGTCGCGCGTCTCGGTCGCGGCCGCGGTGAGACGACGAGCTCCTTCAGCGTCCGCTGGGCGCGCGCGTGGACGCGAAAGCGCCGCGAGACGCGCCTCGACCTCGATCGCGCCGGGTCTCATGCGGGCGACGGTACCGCAAGCGTCCGCCGCACGATCGCGGCGAGCGCCCGCACGAAGGCGGGATCGGCGTTCGGCATCTCGATCCGCTGCGAGCGTCATCCCGAGCTCCTGCGCGCGCTGCACGGCCTCGGTGTCGAGGTCCCATCTGATCTCGAGGTGATCGGCGACGAAGCCGACGGGGCAGACGAGCGACGTCGCGAACGCCCCGGCCGTGGAGCTCGGCGAGGTGATCGAGGATGTCCGGCCCGAGCCACGGCTCGCCGGTGGCCGACTCGCTCTGGAACGAGAAGCTCCAGCGCTCGACGCCGGCCCCGGCCGCGACGAGCTCGGAGGTTCGAAGCAGCTCGTCGTCGTACGGGTCGCCTTCCGCGACGATGCGCGCGGGCAGGCTGTGCGCGGTGAAGACGACGTGCCTGTCCCCGTGACCCTGTGTTAACATGCTAACACGGTGGGATAGGAGCGCGATGAAGCCGGCTCCTCGCCCCAGCTCCGGACGAAGCGCAGTTCGGCGCGCGCCGGCGAGCGCGGCCTCGAGTTGCTCCCGGTACTTCGCGATCGACAGCGACGAGTAGTGCGGGGCGAGCACGAGCCCGACGACCGTCGTCGCGCCCGCGGCGAGCGCCCGCTCGGCCGCCTCGGCGATGCGCGGCTGCCAGTGACGCATCCCGGTGAAGACGGGCAGCTCCAGCTCCTGCTCGAGCGCGGCCCGGGTCTCCTCGGTGATCGCGTTCAGCGGCGAGCCGTCGTCGATCCCGAGCGCCCGGTAGCGCGCGACGAGGTCCTCCAGCAGCTCGGGCCGGATCGGGCGGCCGCCGCGGATGTCGGCGTAGTAGGCGGGAACGTCCTCGAGGCGCTCGGGCGACCCGTAGGCCATCAGGACGACTGCGTGCCGCTCACCCCGAGCGCAGCCTTCGCCGTCCGTCCGCTCGTGCACCAGCCCGACGAGCCGCGTCAGCACGGCCGGATCGGTCTCCGGCAGGACGCCGTGGCCGAGGTTGAAGATGTGCCCGGGCCGGCCGCCGGCGCGGGCGAGCACGTCCAGCGCGCCCGCCTCGACCCGCTCCCACGGCCCGAGCAGGACCGCCGGATCGAGGTTCCCCTGCACGCCGCGGTCGAGACCCGCCTCGCTCCAGCCGCGGTCGAGCGGAACGCGCCAGTCGAGCCCGATCACGTCCCCGCCCGCCGCGGCCATCGCGGGCAGGAGCGTTGCCGTCCCGGTCCCGAAGTGGATCGTCGGGCAGGTCACCGCCGCGAGGATCCGCGCCGAGTACGGCGCGACGAACTCCTCGTAGTCCGCGGGCGAGAGCGCACCGACCCACGAGTCGAAGAGCTGGATCACGTCGGCGCCCGCGGCCGCCTTCGCGGCGACGTAGCCCGCGAAGCAGTCCGCGAGCCGGTCGAGCAGCGCGTGCCAGACGGCCGGCTCGCGGTACATCAGCGCCTTGACGACGCTGAAGTCCCGGCTCGGCTTCCCCTCGACGAGGTACCCCGCGACGGTGAACGGCCCGCCGCAGAAGCCGATCACGGCGCGCTCGGGCTCGAGCTCTGCCCGCACCATCCGCACCGCCTCCAGGACCGGCGCGAACGCCTCCTCCGGCTCGGGCAGCCGCAGCCGCTCGACGTCCGCGGCGCTCCGCACCGGCTCGCGCACGACCGGGCCGACGCCCTCCACGAGCTCGACGTCGACCCCCATCCCGAGCACCGGGGTCATGATGTCCGCGAACATCACCGCCGCATCGACGCCGTGCCGGCGGACGGGCTGCAGCGTCACCTCGGCGCAGAGCTCCGGCGTCCCGGCGACCTCGAAGAAGCCGTGGCGCGCGCGCACCTCGCGGTACTCCGGGAGCGAGCGGCCCGCCTGGCGCATGAACCACACCGGCGTGCGATCGACGGGCTCGCGCCGCGCTGCGCGAACGAGAAGCGGCTCGGACACGGCTTTACACTAGCCGGGCGCGATGGAGCATCCCGTCCCCAGCGGCCCGCTCGCCGTGCGTTGGCTCAGCACCTCCGTCGGCGAGGTTCGCGCCGGCACGCTCACCGGCGCCCGCGTCGAGCTCGAGAACGCCGGCCTCGCGGCCTGGCGCGCGGGCGTGAGCGCCTCGTACCACTGGCTCGACGAGCGCGGGAACCCGCTCTTCTGGGACGGGCTCCGCACGCCGCTCGAGCTGCGCGCCCGGGCGGCCGGGCCGAGCTCGAGCTGCGGCTGCGCGGCGCCGATCCCGCCCGGCGCCTACCGCCTCGCGTTCGATCTCGTGGACGAGGGCCGGCTCTGGTTCGCCGAGGTCGGAAACCACGCGCCCGAGCTCGAGGTCGACGTGCTGCCGCGCAGCGCCGAGGGCGCCGTCGACTGGCTGCCCGCCGACGCCGAGCCCGCCCCCGACCGGGCCGAGCGCATCCGCGTCGCCCACGAGGAGGGCTACGCCGCGGTCGGCGGCTCGCTCGCGCTCGGCCGCGCGCCCGCAGAGCTCCGGCCGTACGCGCCCGGCGGCGGCCGCAGCCCCGGCTTCGCGCATCCGCTCGTCTGCCCTTCGCTCCTGCCCGGCCTCGAGCCGAACGACGAGGTCGCCGGGCTCCCGGCCTGGCGCCCCGAGGGCGACGAGCCGTGGCTCTACGACGGGCGGATCACAGCTCGACTGCGAGCCGGTCGTCGAGGCGGTTGAAGACCCAGGCACCGAGTCCGAGCGAGACCGCGGCGGCGACGACGAGGTAGAGCGCGTCCTTCCAGTCGGGCAGCGTCCCGTAGAAGAGCGGCGCCCGGATCGCGATGATCGGCGGCGCCATGAAGTTGAGCCAGTGGAGCGCCTCCACCAGCCGCGGGTGGGTCTGCGCCGCCCCGAGCGTGCCATAGGTGTAGAGGATCGGCGTCAGGAAGAACCAGGGCAGGAGCAGCGCGGCGATCAGGTGCTCGACGTCGCGGAAGAGCACGTCCAGCGAGGCGACGACGAGCGCGAGCCCGGCGATCAGTCCCACGAGCAGCGCGACGAGCGGGATCGCGAGCCACTCGGTCGCCCGCACCCGCGGCAGGAACACGAAGTTGACGACGAGCAGCGCGACGAGCATCACCGCGAGCGAGACGAGGTTCGTCGCCACGATCGAGAGCGGCACGAGCTGGCGCGGGAACCGCGTCTTGCGGATCAGGCTCGCGTTGTCGAGGAGCGAGCGCGACGCGTTCTGCATCGAGCTCGCGAAGAAGATCCACGGCGCGAGCCCCGAGAGCAGGAAGAGCGCGTAGTGGTCGATCTTCACGGCCTTCCAGAGCACCGAGAAGACGAGCACGTAGATCCCCATCAGGAGCAGCGGGTTGGCGAGCGTCCAGGCCACGCCGAGGAACGAGCCCTTGTATTTCGCCTGCAGATCGCGGCGGAAGAGGTTCCCGAACAGCTCTCTGTAGCGGACGAGGTCGGTATAGACCGTCATGGGCGCGCCCTAGTGTATGGAGGGTTCCTGCTCACATGGACTTAACAGCCCAGAGGTACCGTTTTCCGGCGTGAGCGCGCTCGCGGCGATAGCCGCCCTTCCGGTGGCCTACGTGGTCGTCTGGGCGACGCTTCGCACCCGCTTTGCCCGGAACGTGGTGGCCGCGCCGACCGGGGAGCGCTGGTCGAACGAGACGACTCCGTCACTGGGCGGCGTCGGCATCGTCGCGGGGATCCTCGCGGGCGTCGGCCTCTGCCTCGCCTTCGACGTGATCGAGCCGGGCTGGGAGCTGTTCGGGATCCTGACCGGGTGCCTGATCCTCTTCACGGCGGGGCTCGTCGACGACCTGCGGACGCTCACCCCGCCGGTCAAGATCGGCGCGCAGCTCGCCGCCGCGGCGGTCGTGCTCTCGACCGGGCTCAAGGTGCAGCTCGTCTCGAACCCCGTCGCTCGGGGTCGCGATCGCGCTCGCCTGGCTCGTCGGGATGACGAACGCGTTCAACCTGCTCGACAACATGGACGGGCTCGCGGCGACGCTCGCCGCGATCGGCGCCTTCGCGTTCGCGATCGACGCGGTCACCCAGCACCCGAACGACCTCGTGCTCGTGCTCTCGCTCGCGGTCGGCTGCGCCTGCCTCGGCTTCCTCCCGTTCAACCTTCGCGTGCACGGCGCCGGCGCTGATCTTCATGGGCGACTCCGGCAGCCAGGTGCTCGGCTTCGCGCTCGCCGCGATCGGCCTCGCGGGGAGCTGGAAGATCGCCGGCGCGACCGTGACCTCCCTGTTCCTGCCGATCCTGATCCTCGCGATCCCGATCCTGGACACGACGCTCGTGACGGTGATCCGCCTGCTCGAGGGGCGCCCGGTCACCAAGGGCGGGCGCGACCACGCCTCGCACCGGCTCGTCTACTCCGGCCTCTCCGAGAAGCGCGCGGTCGTCTTCCTCGCCGTGATCTCGATCGTGCTCGCGGCGACGAGCCTCGCCTACCAGGTCGCCGACGACCCGCGGATCACGCTCGTCGGCGTGCTCGTGACCTTCGCGCTGCTCGTCCAGTTCGCCGGCTTCCTCTCCGACGTCGAGCGCGGCCCGCGCGACGCGCTCACGGGCGGGCCGACGATCCTGAGCGGCTTCGTCGTCCACCGGCGGCGCCTGGCCGAGGTGCTCGTCGACTTCGCCCTGATCACCGCCGCGTTCACGGTCGCCTACCTGCTGCTGGTCCACGGCAGCGGCACTCCGTACCAGCGGCACATGTACCTCGTGATCCTGCCGGTGCTGCTCAGCGCTCGCTACGTGTGCTTCATCCTCTTCGGGCTCTACCGCGGCGTCTCGCGCTACGCGGGCGCGCGTGACGCCCTCTCCGTCGTCTGGGCCGTCCTCATCTCCGAGGCGGTCACCTATGCCGTGATCGCGCTCACGCAGCCGTGGGGCGACTTCCCGCGCACGATCTTCGTGCTCGACGCGCTGATCGCGACCGCGCTGATCGGGCTCTCGCGCTTCTGGGAGCGCGCCGTCGTGCGCGGTCTCCACTCGCTGCGCGACCGCGGCGAGCAGCAGAAGACCCTGATCGTCGGCGCGGGCCGGGCGGGGCGCAGCCTGCTGCGCGAGCTGCGCGAGACCTCCGGAGTGCGCGTGGTCGGCTTCATCGACGACGACCCCCGCCTCCGCCGCCGCCGGATCCAGGGCGCCGCGGTGCTCGGCGGGGCCGGGGAGATCGAGCGCGTGCTCGAGCGCGCGCACCCCGACACGGTGCTGGTGACGATCCCGAATGCGCCGCGCGAGCGGCTCGACGCCATCGTCGCGGCCTGCGAGACCGCACACGTACCATGCCGCTTCGTGCGCCGAGAGACCGACCTCGATCCCCGCGTCGTGCTCGGCGCCGTCGCGAAGTGAGCGACGCGACCGCCGCAGCACCCGCCGCAACGCCGGCCGACCGGGCGTGGCCCGACCGCATCATCGCCGCGCTCCCGCTGGCGATCGTCTTCTTCTGGCTCTGCTTCCTCTACGCGTGGGAGTCCTGGGGCCACGTCACGCCGTGGCTCTTCTCCGACGAGATCAAGCTCGCCGAGATCGCGCGCACGATCGCGGCGACCGGTCATCCCGGCGCGCACCAGCCCGGGCTCTTCAACACGCTCTACGCCTACCTGCTCGCGCCTGCCTGGCTGATCCGGGACGAGCACACGGCCTACGCGGTCGCGAAGTACATCGGCGCGATCACGATGGCGTCGGTCTTCTTCCCGGCCTACGGGATCGCGCGCCTCGTCTCGTCGCGCTGGCACGCGCTCTTCGCCGCAACCGCGGCGGCGGCGATCCCGGCACTCGTCTACTCGCCGATGTTCGTGCTCGAGCCGCTCGCGTATCCGTTCGCCACGCTCGTCCTCTACCTCGGGATGAAGGCGCTCCTGACACGGCGGCGGAGCTGGATCGCGGCCGCGGTCGTCGCATCACTCGTCGCGCCGCTGATCCGGACGCAGCTGGCGGTGCTGCCGGCGATCCTCGCGCTCGCGGTCGTGCTGCGGCTCTGGGTGAGCGCCCGGGCGCGGGCGTGGCGGGCGACGTGGTCGAAGGGCGACTGGGTCGGCTTCGCCACCCTGCTCCTCGGCGCCTTCTTCGTCCTGAGCGCCTGGGTCTCGTACCGCTCGCAGAGCTGGCGCGTGGCGACGTACTTCTCCGGGCGGATGGTCGACTACGGCCTCTGGGCGGCCGGCGCCCTGACGATCGGGCTCGGCGTCCTGCCCGTCGTGATCGGGCTCGGGGCGCTGATCCTGCCGTCTTCCCGGGAGCCGCGGAGCGAGCCCGAGCGGGCGTTCGTGATCGTCACCGTGTCCGCGCTCGTCCTGTTCGGCCTCTACGCGGCGGTCAAGGCGGCCTACCTCTCGGCGGTCTTCTCGACGCTCGTCGAGGAGCGGAACCTGATCTACCTCGCGCCGCTGCTCTTCGCGGCGACGGCGCTGTTCTTCGAGCGGCGCCGGATGCACGTGTTCGGGCTCATTGCGGCGGCGGGGTTCGCGCTCTACCTGATCCTGACGACGCCGTACCAGATGCAGGTCCACTTCTACTCGGACGCGCCCGGGCTCGCGATCCTGCAGGGCGCGAACCGCCGCCTCTCCTTCACGCCGACCGACGCGCGCTGGCTGCTGATCGCGCTGCTCGTGCTCGCGGTCGCGGTCCCGCTCCTGATCCAGCACCGGCTCGCCTGGCGCGACGCGACCTACGCGATCGCCGCGACCGCGGTGCTCGTGATCGCCTGGAACCTCACCGGCGAGATCTCGGCCGCGGCCGCCTCGAACGACTTCTCGCGGCAGTTCCTGACCCGGATCCCCGACCCGCCGGACTGGGTCGACCAGCAGACCGGGCACAGCCCGACGCTCTACCTCGGCCAGCGGATCCTCGATCCGAACAACCTCTGGCTGACCGAGTTCTGGAACCGCTCGCTCAAGTACACGTGGAGCCTCGACGGCACCGCGCCGGGACCTGGGGTAACCGTGACCCCGGACATCCTGACCGGCCAGGGCGAGCTGGAGCAGCAACGCGGCGAGGTCAAGTACGTCCTCCTCGACTCGGATCTGCTCTCCGTGCGCGGAGTCACGAAAGCGAAGCTCGGCCCATGGCGGCTCGTGAAGATCGACTATCCCGTGAGCCTCACCTACGCGACCACCGGCTTCTACGTCGACGGCTGGATGGGACACCGCTCGCTGTACGCGCAGTTCGCCACGCCGAAGGGAGGAGTCCCGGGCGTGATCAAGGTCGTCGTCTCACGCACCGGCTGGGGCGGCAAGGACGTGCCGGGGCACGTGACGATCCGCGTCGGCAAGCTCAGGATCATTCCGAGCCATCGAGGAACGGGAACGAACCTCGCGCTCGGACGGGTGACCGCGACCCGCACCTGGACGGTGCACGCGCGCAAGCAGCGGACGTTCCTCGTCCCGACGCCCAGGCCCCCCTACGCCGTGCAGGTGACGGTCACGCCCACGTTCGAGCCGGCGCTGCTCGACCCGCGCAGCCCCGACCGGCGCCGGCTCGGCGCGATCGTGAGCTTCAAGCCCGTCACCGTGCCGGCTCAGGCACGAAGGTAGATCGTCAGGCCTCCGTGGTCGAGCCTCGTCGGAAAGCGCCGTGCGAGCTCCGCGAGGAGCTTCGGATGAGCTCTGAACGCCCGTGCGGCGACGACCGCGCGGACGTGGTCGCGGTCGATCACGTCGAGCACCTGCTGGTCGGTGAGCAGGCCCGAGTCGAAGCGAAGGAACGCGGTGTCGACGAGCCGGCCCGGGCTCTGCCGGCGCGCAAGCACGTCCACGATCGGCTCGTCGGTGACGACGAGGTCGCCCGGTCGGGTGAGGCGGTCGAGCTGCTGCACCGCCCACAGCACCCGCGCGGGCTGGGCGGCGGCGTTGCGGTTGTCGCGGCGCCACTCCTGCGCGAAACCGGCGCTCCACGCAAGCACGAGGACGAGCCCGGCCACGAGCGCGCGGCGCCCGCCGAGCTGCGCGGCCGCGGCACCGAGCACGATCCCGGCCGGCAGGGCGAGCGTCACGGCCAGCAGCACCATGTGGTTGTCGTGCAGCGGGTGGTGCCAGACCAGGAAGAGCGCCGAGGCGACGGTCCACGCGAGGAGCGGCCAGAGCGGCAGCCGCAGGCGCGGCCGCCACGGCGTCAGCGAGACGACGAGCGCGAGCAGCACGAGCCACGCGAACGGCGTCCGCGGGTCGAGGAAGTGCACGACGCGATGGAGGTTGTCGCCGAGCGTGAGCCCCGGGCCACCGACGCTGCGCGCGCGGTCGTGGTAGTCGACGGCGCCGACCCAGATCCCGTGCAGCCCGCCCCAGTAGCCGACGACGAGCGCGAGCGTGACCGCGGCGAAGCCCGCAGCGAGCGCGAGGATCATCCGCGCCGTGACGTAGGCCCGCCGCGCCCAGAGGAAGCCCGCGACGGGCACGAGGAGCGTGAGCGCGCTGACCTTCACCGAGATCGAAGCGGCGAGCAGCGCCCCGGCGAGCGCCGCGCAGACGAGCGGCGCCAGCTCGTCGAGCGCGAGCAGGAGGAAGGCGAGCGCCAGCAGGCCGAGCGCGAACGACGGCAGGTCGGCCGAGACGTTGGCCGCGAAGGTCGGAAACGGCGGCGCGACCGCCAGCAGCGCCGCCGCGCTCAGCCCCGCCGCGGCGCCGGAGTATCTGCGCCCGATCACGTACGCGCCGACGAGGCCCACGAGGGCGAGCGCGATCACCGTGTCGCGACCGCCGGACACGGTCGCCCCGAACACGGCCTGGCCCGCGCGGATCAGCGTGTAGAAACCCGGCGGCTGCGCCGTGAAGATCTGCGAGCCGAGCGCCTGCCCGTGGCGCATCGCGCTCGTCGCCAGGACGTACACGGCCTCGTCGAAGCTCGCCGGGGCGGATAGGCCGTGGTGGAAGAGCAACCCGGCGGCCGCGAGGACGAAGCCCAGAAGCGCGAGCTCGAGGGCGAGAACTCTACGCCCGACGCTCATGGCTCGACCGGGGCTCGATTCCTGTCCCGGCGCATGCTCGGCGGGCTCGCTTTCTACCTTCTGTTTGTCGTCACTTTTGCGTCATTCAGAGTGAATAACGACGGCCTAGTCTACTACAACGTCTTGCGGCGCTTACTCGGTGAGCATGTGCCGAACGCTTATTCGCGCGAATTCGGCGCCGCATTGTTCAACGTTCCCTTCTACGCCGTCGCGCGAGGGATCAGCGGGCTCACGCCGCTCGACTCCGCCTTCGGCGCGCCGCTCGGCGAGGTGGCGATCACGGTCGCCTCGGCGGCCGCCGTGATCCTCACCTTCTACCTCGGCTGGCGGATCCTGGGCGAGCTCGAGCTCCCGAACGGGCCGGCCGTCCTCCTGATCACGCTCTTCGGCTCGCCGCTCTTCTACTACGCCGTCTTCCAGCCCTCGTACAAGCACGCGGTCGACGTGCTGTTCGCGACGCTCTTCGCCTTCCTGCTCCTGCGGACGACCGAGCGCGCCGACCGGCGGACGCTGCTCGCCCTGGGCGCCTGCCTCGGGATGATGGTCACGATCCGCTACGTCAACATCGCGTTCTTCGTGGGCGTGCTCGTCGCGTTCCTCGTCCGGCGGAATCCGCGCGCCGTGGGGACGGTCGCCCTCGGGATGCTCGTGACCGCCGCCGTGATCTTCTCGCTCCCCGGCCTGCGCGGGATCCGCTACTCGCAGCCGCCGCAGCCGGCCGCCTCCGCCGCCGCGCCGCTCGAGGCCGGGCTGCTCCCGTACCGGCTCGAGCATCCGTGTCGCGAGGTCTACCTCACCCACCGGCTCACCCTGACCCAGTGCCTCAGAAACCGGCTCGGGGCCGAGCTCGCGCCGCGCGCGCCCGTCGAGATGCTCTTCAGCGTGAGGCGCGGCCTCTTCCTCTGGACGCCGCTCACGCTCGTCTCGGTGCTCGGCTTCGCCCTCCTCTTCCGCCGCCGGCCCGACCGCCGCGCGTTCCTCGGCGGGCTGCTGGCCGCGGCCGTCGCGCTCGTCCTGATCCACGGGATCTGGGGTGCCTTCTGGTGGGGCGGCTTCTCGTTCTCGCAGCGGTTCCTCGCGGCGCTGTTCCCGGTGTTCCTGCTCGGCGTGGCGGAGATCGTGCGCCGCTTCCGCCGCGTCGGCTGGGCGGTGCTCGTCGTCTGCACCCTGTTCTCGATGTTTGTCGCGTTCAACCTCTTCGTGGGCTACAAGGGCGAGTCCGAGAAGGACGGGATCGACACGATCGTCCGCCTCTACACGAGCGGCGAGCGGACACCGACGCAGCTCGTGCGGCTCGTAGGCCGACACGCCTGGGCCCGTTGGCACTAGTCACTCCCCGGGCGAAGACGACGGCGTCCGTGCGCGAGACAAAGCGAACGCCTTTCCGCGAGATGCCCCAATCCGAGTCGATCGCCACGACGTCGTCTCGAGCCGACCTGACCTCGGGGAGGACCCATCGAAGCGGCCCTCGCGGCGTCAATCTCACACTCGATGCGTCGATCGTGAGACGCGCGAACGGGATGCTCAGGTTCGACCTTGCACCGCCGAAGCCTTGGTAGCGCAGCCCGCCGATGAACGTCCACTCGGACTCGGGATCAGCCCTCGTCACGGCTCGATCCTATGCCGCAAGAGCGAGCGCTGACCCTGTTCGCCGCGCCTCGACATGCGCGGGCGCGGCTCGCGCACGCCCGGCCGAGAGAGGCAAGCCTCCGGAAGTCGTCATGGCCGCGAAGCGGCCGGAGTTCCGGCGGTCCTAACACCGCGCTAACCCGCGGGGGCTAGGCTGTCCGCGCCTGTGAGCGAGCTGCCCACCGACACCCAGTGGACCGAGGATTCGCTCGCCGAGCTGAGCGGCGAGTTCGGCCCGATCTTCGGCGGACGCACGGTCCTCGTCACCGGCGCCGACGGGTTCATGGGCTCGCACCTGACCGAGGCGCTCGTCGCGGCTCGGCGCCGACGTGCACGCGTTCGTGCGCGCGACCTCGAGCGGCGCGCTGAACAACATCGGGCACCTGCGCGGCCGGCTCAAGGTCGCACTTCGCCGACCTCACCGACAAGACCTCGATCGACTACCTGATGCGCGAGCTGAAGCAGGCGCCCGACAAGCCGTACGTCTTCCACCTCGGCGCGCAGGCCCACGTCGGCGAGTCGCTGGCACCGTCCGTACGAGACGGTGATGGCGAACACGGTCGGCACGCTCAACCTGCTCCAGTCGATCGTCGACACGGGCCTCGAGCTCGAGAAGTTCGACACGGCCGGCACCTCCGAGGAGTACGGCAACGTCCACGAGGACGTCGCCCACCACCACGACTTCGACGACGACGGCGGCCTGATCCTGCACGAGCGCTCGCCGATCAACCCGAAGTCGATCTACGCGACGGCGAAGGTCGCCGCGGACTTCCTGACGATGAACTACCACGACGCGTTCGGCGTCCCGGGCGTCGTCACGCGCATGTTCAACAACTACGGCCCGCGCCAGAACCCGCGCTACGTGACCGGCACGATCATCACGCAGGCGCTCGACCCGCGAGACGGTCGAGCTCGGCCAGCTCGACCCGCTGCGCGACTTCTGCTTCTGCACCGACGGCGTCCGCGGCCACCTCACCGTCGCGGCGCACGGCGTCCCCGGCGACGTCTACGTCTACGGCCAGGGCGAGAACATCTCGATGGCCGACTGGGCCGAGCATGATCCTCCGGATCGGCGAGGAGAGCGGCTACTGGCCGGCGGACCGCGAGATCGTGACGACCACCGCCGCGCTACCGCCCCGGCGCGACCGACGTGATGGCGCTCCGCGTCGGCTACGAGAAGCTCAACCGCGAGACCGGCTGGGAGCCGAAGGTCTCGTGGGAGGAGGGCGTCCGCGCGCACGATCGCGCTGGTACGCGGAGAACCGCGAGCGCTGGATCGGCCGCGTCGACTGGCTCCCGACCGGCACGCCCGGCAGCCGGCCCGATGAGGCCGCTCGTCACCGGCGGCGGCGGCTTCCTCGGCTCCTACGTCGTCGAGCGGCTGCGCGCCCGCGGGGCACGAGGTCGTCGTGCCGCGCCGCGCGCGACTACGACCTGACCGACGCACGCCGACGTCGTGCGCCTGTTCGAGGAGGCGCAGCCCGAGCTCGTGCTTCCACCTCGCGGCCGAGGTCGGCGGGATCGGCGCGAACCGCGCCAACCCCGGCCGCTACTGGTACGCGAACCTGATGATGGGCGTCCACGTGCTCGAGCAGGCGCGGCTCACACGGCGTCGCGAAGGTCGTCATCGCTCGGCACGATCTGCGCGTACCCGAAGTTCACGCCCGTCCCGTTCCGCGAGGACGACCTCTGGAACGGCTACCCGGAGGAGACGAACGCGCCCTACGGCGTCGCGAAGAAGTCGCTGCTCGTCGGCGGCCAGGCCTACCGCGAGCAGTACGGGCTGAACGCGATCTACCTGCTGCCGGTCAACCTCTACGGGCCGCGCGACAACTTCGACCTCGAGACCTCGCACGTGATCCCGGCGCTGATCCGCAAGATGGTCGAGGCGGGCGAGCGCGGCGAGCGCGAGATCGTGCTCTGGGGCGACGGCTCGCCGACGCGCGAGTTCCTCTACGTCGAGGACTGCGCCGACGGGATCCTGCTCGCCGCCGAGCGCTACGACGGCGCCGAGCCGGTCAACCTCGGCACCGGCGCGGAGATCTCGATCCGCGACGCTCGCCGAGCTGATCGGCGAGCTGACCGGCTTCGACGGGCGAGATCGTCTGGGACACCTCGAAGCCGAACGGGCAGCCGCGGCGCGCGCTCGACACGAGCCGCGCCGAGGAGCTGTTCGGCTTCCGCGCGAGCACGCCGCTGCGCGACGGCCTCGAGCGAACCGTCGCGTGGTACCGGACGGCTGCCCCGGCGCATGCGGCTCGCTGAGAAGCTGCGCCCGCTCGGACGGTACGAGCCGTGGGTGGTGCTCGGCCCGCTCGCGCTCGTGCAGTGGCTCGCCGCGATCGCCTTCGCGCTGACGCGGCCGCACAACGGCTGGTTCTTCCCGCAGGGCCCGCAGACGACCTGGACGTGGACCGGCGGCTGGCTGCTCGGCAGCGGGCATCTCTCCGCCGCTCACACCGGCTGGGCATGGTCGTACGCGCTGATGCCCGTCTCCTGGCTCAACGGGGCCGACTACCTCAGCGGCCTGCCGATGATCGTCGTCTTGCAGGTGCTGCTTTTCCTGCCGCTCGGGACCTGGCTCGTGTACCGCCTCGGCGCACAGGCGGCGGGGCGGCTCGTCGGCTACCTCGCGGCGGCCCTGTGGGCGCTCGGGCCGTACCTCGGCGCGGCGCTGTCGCAGGCGGAGTACCACAAGGTCTTCGTCGACGGCTTCCTCCCGCAGCTCGTCGGCTTGACCGGGTCGGCGGCGCTCCCGGCCGCGCTGCTGCTCGCGGCGTCGGGGCTCTACGCGCTGCGCGCGCTCGACGGCGGGCCGCGGTTCGACGCGGTCGCCGCGGGCCTCGCGGCGGGGCTCGCGGCGGCGATCGACCCGGTCAACCTGCTCTTCCTCGCGGCGCCCGTGCTCGCGCTCGCGCTGCGGCGGCGCGGACGGTCGCTCGCGTGGTTCGCCGCGGGCCTCGCGCCCGCACTCCTCGTCCTGCTGCTCTGGCGCGCCCGCGGGCCGGACGGTATCGACCTCGGCGGGATCGGCTCGGCGCTGAGCGTCCACTGGAGCCGCGTCTCGTACACCTTCACCTGGGTGCGCGAGTACTTCTGGAGCCTGCACGTGTTCGAGTGGCTCGTCGTCGCCGGGGTGATCGCGATCGCGCGGGTCTCGCCCGTCAAGGCGGTCTTCTTCGGCGCGTGGTTCCTCGCGTTCCTGCTCTCGCGCGGCGGCGACCCCGGGCTGGACATCCGCGAGGGGACGCTGTGGCCTGCGCTTGCGCCCGCGCTGCCCGCGCTCGCGGTGCTGCTCGCGTCGATCCCGCTGCTCGTGCCGAAGCTCGGGCCCCGGCTCGCGGCCGGGTTCCCGCAGAGCGTGGCGAGGCCGGTGCGCCGCGCCGCGGTCGGAGCCGTGCTGGTGCTCGGCGCTGTGATCCCGTTCGTCTTCGTCGCCGCGGCAGGACCAGCCTCGGGCGCGCCCGCCGTCGCCGTGCCGGCCGAGTTGACGTACGTCCCCGCAGGCCGCGACCTCGGCGTCTCGGCGCGCTCGGCCGCCGGGGTCGTGCAGATCGCGTGGCGACCGGCGACCGGGCGGACGACGGTGCTCTACCGCCTCTACCGCGCTCCGGCGGGCGCCGGCGTCGACTGTTCCGGCCCCGCGCCGTGCCGGCTCGGCGGAGCGCTGATCGCAACGACGTACTCGGCCCAGGTGAGCGACCGGCCCGGCCGCGGCCGCTGGGAGTACCGGCTCAGCTGGTCGGCGGACAGCGACGCGGCCTCCGGGGCGGGCGCGACCGTGCTCGTCTCGGCCCCGGCCGACGTTCGGGTCCGGTAAAAGACGCGTGGCGTAGGCTGGCGCCATGGGAAAAGGCAGCGCACACTGTCATAAGCGGGCGGATGTCGTCTAAGTACTCGGAAGAGCAGCGATGAATGGGGTCTCGAAGACGCGCACCGCCCGAGCAGGCGCATTTGCCGTGCTGGCCGCGCTGTGCCTCGGGATCGGCTCGGCCCACGCCGCCTTCCCCGCCGGGAACGGCGCGATCGTCTACGTCGAGGGCGGCACGATCAAGGGCAGCGACGTCACGACCGCTAACGCCGGTAACAACCCCTCGATCTCGCCGAACGGGAACAAGGTCGCATACGACTCCGGCGGAACGCTCTGGACGATGGACATCAACGGCGCGAACGCCCTCCCGATCCCGGGCCCGATCACCGGCACCGACCCCTCGTGGTCGTCCGACGGCTCCACGCTGGCCTACCTCAACGGCGGCAACGTCTGGACCGTCCCTTCGTCGGGCGGCACCCCGGTCCAGCGCACGACCACCGGCACCGCCTCCGGCCCGGCCTTCTCTCCCGACGGGACGCTGATTGCCTACGCCGACGGCGTCTCCGGAATCTGGACCGTCCCGGCCGGCGGCGGGGGAACGCACAACATCGCCGGCGGGGGCGGCACCAACCCATCCTGGTCGCCCGACGGAACCCAGATCGCGTTCTCGGCCGGAGGGCAGATCTGGGTCGCCAATTCGGATGGCACCGGCGCCGGGTCGCAGTTTCCGGATGCGGGACACACGGACACGAACCCGGCCTGGTCGCCGGACGGCACGCTGATCGCCTTCGCGACGAACACCGGGATCAGCACCCTGAACACAAGCGGCACCCTGGTCATTAACTCGGTCACGGCCACGGCCGGCGACACGCAGCCCGAGTGGCGCGACGCACCGCCCGTGAACCTGAGCGCGCCAACCATCTCGCCGACGACACCTCCGACCATCGGCTCGACTCTCTTCGCGTCGGTCGGCAGCTGGAGCGACTCGCCGTCGAGTTACAGCTACCAGTGGTTCCGCTGCAACGTGAGCGGCACGACCTGCACCACGTCCATCCAGGGCCCGAGCTCCGTCGCGAGCTACACCGTGGCGGCCCCCGACGTCGGCTTCCCGATCGTCGTCCAGGTCAGCGCGACCAACATCGCCGGGACCTCTTCGCCCGCGCAGTCGCCGCCGGCCGGCACGACGGTCGGCCCGATCCCGACCATTGTCACCGGCAAGCTGCCGACGATCAGTGGGCAGCCGAAGGCGTTCCCCGGCGGCACCTCGGTCAGTGTGACCACCGGAACCTGGACCGGCACCGCGCCGATCACCTACACCTACCAGTGGCAGTACTGCGACTACCTGACGCCGCCGTCGTGTGCCGACATCCCGCTCGCGACGTCCAGCTTCTTCTCGCCGACCGGCGACTACATCGGCAAGCGGCTCCAGGTGATCGTCACCGCGACGAACGCCTACGGCAGCGGCAAGGCGACCTCCGGATTCTCGTACCCCGTCACCGGCGAGCAGCCGCGGAACACCGTCTCGCCGAGGATCACCGGCACGATCGAGGTCAGCTCGACGCTCACCGCGGACACCGGCACATGGTCGGGCTCCGTGCCGATCCGCTACACGTACCAGTGGCTGCGCTGCGGCGCGCAGGGGTCGAACTGCGTCCCGATCCCGGGGGCGACGACCACCTCGTACCTGCTCCAGGCGGCCGACTACGGCTCGACGATCGTGTTCAAGGTGATCGCCGTCAACGGCGCCGCCTCGGGTGTCGGCCAGTCGAACCCCACCTCGCCGATCCGCCACCGGACGCTGTTCGCGCCGGCGAACACCAACCCGCCCGCGCTCGCGGGCAAGCCGGTCACCGGCTCGACGCTGGTCGGCGATCCCGGGACGTGGACCGGTGAGCCGCCGCTCAAGTACACCTACACGTGGCTCCGCTGTGACGCCAACGGAGGCAGCTGCGCCGGGATCCCGAACGCGGCCGGCAAGCTCTACAAGGTCAGGCCCGCCGACGTCGGCTCCACGATCGAGTTCCTCGTCACGACCCGGAACGTTTCCGGCGTCGCGAGCGTCAACTCCGATCCGACCGACGTGGTCACCAGGCGTCCACCGCAGCCGAAGGGGCGCAAGATCGTCGGCACCAAGAACAACGACTATCTCAAGGGCGGCGGCGGCAACGACCACATCTACGGCGTCGGCGGCAACGACACGATCCTCGGCGGCGCCGGCGACGACTGGCTCTACGGCGGCAACGGCAACGACGTGATCACCGGCGGTGCCCGGCTCGGACCACATCTTCGGCGGCCCGGGCAGCGACACGATCTACGCGCCAGGACGGCGAGCGCGACATCATCGACTGCGGCCCCGGGGAGGACCGCGCGTTCGTCGACTCGTTCGACGTGGTGAAGAACTGCGAGATCGTGATCACACCCACCTCGACGACGAACCTCACCCGCCACTAGCGGCACAGAGGTAGGTGAAGCGGAACCGGAGCGCGAGGCGCGCCGCGGGGCCGCTCCGCTCGGCTGCCCTCAACGCGGCGACGGCTGCGCGCGGCAGCGCGACGGTCTGCGGGACGAAGAACGGCCGCAGCTCGAGCCGGGTGAGCCCGACGGCGCGAAGGTCGGCGCGCACGTCCTCGAGCCGGTACTGGCGCGGGTTGAGGTCGAACACGAGCTTCCGCTCGGTGTAGGCGGCGGCCTGCCGGAAGAACGCGGCGCGGTCGCTCGCGTAGTAGATCGCGCGGAAGACGCACGTCGCTGCGACCGGCTCCGGCGGGACGAAGTCGTTCAGGTCGCCGAGCTCGGCCTTGACGCCGTTCCGCCGGGCCGCTGCGACCATCTCGGGGCTCGTGTCGACGCCGAGGTACTCGAGCGCCGGGCAGGAACGAGGCGAGCGCGCCGTCGCCGCAGGCGAGGTCGAGCACGCGGTCGCCGGGCCCGAGCCGAGGGCCGAGCGAGACGAGGAGCTCCGCGCGGTGGCTCAGGTATGCGGCCGCGTCGGCGTACCGCCCGCTCCAGTCCTCCGCACCCGCCGCATACTGCGCCTGGATCCGCTCGGGATCCTTCACCGCAGCGTGAGCAGGCGCTCGGGATGCTTGCGGAGGAAGCGCAGCATCGCGCGGGCGTGCCAGATCGTGTGCCGCGAGAGGAAGGTATGGTCGATCACGGCCGCGTAGTCGTGCACGACGATCGCATCCGGCACGTACCAGCGCTCCCAGCCGGCCTGCGCGGCACGGTAGTTGAGGTCGATGTCCTCGCAGTACATGCGGTAGCCGGGGTCGAAGCCGTGCAGCTCGGCGAGCATCGTCCGGCGCAGGAGGAGGAAGGCGCCGAGCATCGTGTCGGTCGACACGGGCTCGGTCGGGCGCTCGTCGAGCAGGTAGTGCTTGCGCTGGTACTCGAGCGGTGGGAACGCGTGCGCGCAGCGGCGTTCTCCTGACGACCGTCGCGCCGACGGTGGGGAAGCTGCGCCGCGAGGCCTGCCACGAGCCGTCGGGATACACCATCCGCGGCCCGGCGACGCCGCAGCGCGGATGCGTCTCCATGAACGCGTGGAGCGCGGCGACGGCGCCGGGCTCGGGCACCGCGTCGGGGTTCGCGATCACGACGTACTCGCCCGTGGTGGCGCCGAAGCCCTGGTTCGCGTTGGCGGCGAACGAGAGCGGGCGCTCGTTCTCGAGCACGCGCGTGCCCTCGGGCAGCCGCCCGACCGAGCCGGGGATGTTCGCGACGACGACGAGCTCGTCGACCTGCGGCGCGAGGGCCGGCAGCGAGTGCTCGAGCTCGGCGGCGTGCCCGTGCGAGACGACGACGGCCGAGATCACGCGAGCAGCTCCCTGTAGACCGCCGCGGTGAGGCGGGCCGTCTCGTCCCAGCTGAATCGCTTCGCCCGCTCCAGCCCGGCCGCAACCAGGCGCTCGGAGTCCGCGAGCGCGGTCCGCACGGCGTCGGCGAGGTCGCCGCCGGTGAAGATCGCAGCGTCGCCGGCGACCTCGCGCAGCGCCGCATCGGGCCGCGCGACGACCGGGGTGCCGCAGGCCATCGCCTCGACCAGCGGCAGCCCGAACCCCTCGTAGCGTGAGGGAAAGAGGACACAGGCGGCCTCCTGGTAGAGGCGGACGAGCTCGGGCTTCGGCACGTAGCCGCGCAGGTCGGCGCCCGCGTCGCGGAGCGCTCGCTCGAGCTCGGGATCCCTGGCAGGCCCGACGACGACGAGCGGCCGTCCGACGGCGCGTGCCGCCTCGACGGCGGCGAGCGGGTCCTTGCGCGGCTCGATCGCGCCCACGAGGAGAAGGTAGTCGCCGCGGGCCCCGCCCGGCCGGAAGTCCGGGTCGACGCCGAGCGGGGTGACGACGATGCGCTCCGCGGGGATCCCGTACAGCTCGACGATGTCGTCGCGCGTCCGCTCCGAGATCGCGAGGATCCGGGCGGCACGGCGCGCCGAGCGCGGCACCGCGGTGCGGAAGACGCGGCGCTCCCAGGCGCTCATCACGGTGGGATCGCGCTCGAACGAGAGGTCCTGGATCGTGAGCACGGCGGGGCAGGGGCAGCCGGGCGGGATCACGTGCAGGAAGTGGGCGAGCTCCGGGCGCACGCGGCGAAGCAGACGCGGCAGGCGCCAGGCCATCCGCAGCTCCTGGCTGCCTGCCGGGAGGGCGAGCGGCTCGATGCCCGCCGGGACGAGCAACGGGTCGCGGGTCACGGCCGCGACGCGCAGGTCGGGCGCGACTCCCGGCAGCGCGCGCAGGAGCTCGCGCACGTAGGTCTCGTCGCCGGTGCGGCGGCGGCCGAGGACGTCGGCGTCGACGACGATCACGCGGAGGCCTCGCGGTACGCCTCGGCGGTGAGCGCGGCCGCGCGCTCCCACGTGAACCCGCGCGCGCGCTCGAGCCCGAGCGCGCGCAGCTCGTCCCGGCGCGCGACGGCGTCCTCGATCCCGGCGGCGATCGCCGCGGGCTCGAGCGGATCGACGAGCACGGCGGCGCCACCGGCGGTCTCTGCCGTGCCCGGCCGGTCGCTCGTCACGACGGGCGTGCCGCAGGACATCGCCTCGAGCAACGGGATCCCGAAGCCCTCGTACAGCGACGGATAGGCGAGGCAGCGGGCGCCGCGGTAGAGGCGGGCGAGCTCCTCGTCGGAGACCTCGCCGAGCAGCGTCACGCCCTGGAGCGGCACGTCGCCCCAGCCGCGGGCGCCGGCGACGCGCAGCTCGACCCCGAGGCTGCGGGCCGCCTCGGCGAGCCGGGGCAGGTTCTTGCGCGGCTCGACGGTGCCGACCGCGAGCACGTAGTCGCCGGGCGCGGCCTCGCCCTCGGGGCGGAACACCGGCTCGACGCCGTTCTGGACGACGCGCACCTTCTCCTCGGCGATCCCGAGCAGCTCGACCGCCTCGCGCTTCGTGAACTCCGAGACCGCGAGCACGAGCCGGGCAGCGCGCGCGGCGCGCGGAACGGCGCGGCGGCTGTAGGCGCGCGTCCAGCGGCCGAACGCCTCCGGAAAGCGGAACACGGCGAGATCGTGGATCGTGATCACGACCGGAGTCGGGCCGCCGGCGGGGGCGCGGTAGGTCGGGCAGTGCAGGAGGTCGAGCCCGCTCGACCGTCGCTGCAAGCAGAAACGGGTACCAGGCCAGGTCGAGCTCGAGCGTCCCGAGCCTGCCCGCGCGGCCGAACCCGAGCTCGACCCGCTCGATCCCCTCCATCGGCTGGGCGAGCAGCCCCTCGATCACGCGCGCGGTGCCGGCGCGGGTCTGGCGCAGCGGCGAGACGTCGACGCCGACGCGGATCACAGCGCCGCCTCGTACGCGGCGAGCATCGCCTGGCCGCAGGCGAGCCAGGTGAACCGCCGCGCGTGCTCGAGCCCGGCCGCGACGAGCCGCTCGCGCTCGGCGAGCGCCTGCTCGATCCCCGCGGCGACGGCGTCCGGGCTCTCCGGATCGACGCGAACGGCCGCGTCCCCGCACGCCTCGTCCATCGACGGATGCGACGAGACGACACAGGGGACGCCGCTCGCCATCGCCTCGACGATCGGCATCCCGAAGCCCTCGAACCGCGACGGATAGACGAACACCGAGGCGCCGCGGTACCAGGCCGGGAGCTCGGCGTGGGCCAGGTAGTCGAGCCGCTCGACGCCCGGGAACGTCCAGCGACGGCTGCTTCCCCCAGCCCTTGCCGCCGGCGACCGCGAGCGCGAGGTCGCCGTCGAGGAGCCGGTAGCCCTCGACCAGCGTGGACAGGTTCTTGCGCGGCTCGAGCGTCGCGACGGTGAGCGCATACGGGCGGTCGAGCGAGGCGCGGAAGCCCTCCGGGGAGAAGCCGTCGGCGCCGGGATACGCAACGTGCAGCCGCTCCGACGGGACGGCGAGGGTCGCGGCGACGTCCGCAGCGGTGAACGCCGAGTTCGTGAAGATCACGTCGCAGGCCTGCGCCATGTGGCGGTACTTGGCGCCGTGCATCGACTCGGTGCGCCGCTGCACCCACTCCGGGTGGTGCAGCGGGACGAGGTCGTGCACCATCGTCGAGCGGAGCGCCGGCGCGCTGCGGCGGGTACATCCAGTCGGAGAAGTGGAGCACGTCGAACGGGCCGAGGAACCGCTCGGCGGCCGGCCACTGCGCGCGGCTCCAGGCCGTGCGCCAGCCGTGTGCGAACGGGAGGAAGCCGAGCTTCAGCTCGACGTCGATCCCCGCAAGCGCCTCGGGAATCGCCTGCTTCCCACGCGAGCTCGTCGGCGCGAACGCGACCACCTCGTGCCGTCCGCCCGCCGCCTCGACGAGCCCCGCGAGCGAGCCCCGGATGTAGTTGCCCACCCCGCTCAGCGGATGCGACAAGGGCGAGACGTCGAACGCAATTCTCACGGCGCGTACTTGAAGCCGAGGAAGTGGATCCCGAGCGGCCGCGGGTCGCCGTGGCCCGGCACCCGCGTCGGGCTGACCGTGAAGACCGCGCGGCAGCTCTCGAGCGGCGCCGTGATCGTCGCCTGCTTCCCGGGCGCGACGAGGTGGACGCGGCCGTTCGCGGTCACGCGCTGCGGCGCCCGGAAGAGCGTCGGGTCGCCGAGCACCGTCGCGACCACCGCGCCGCCGTTGCAGACGTGGCGCGTGTAGACGACGCGCGGGCCCGACCACGTGTCGTTCGGATACAGGCCGGTCACGGTCGTCATCGAGCGCAGCGGCCCGTTCAGCCGGTAGAGCGAGACGCCGAGCGGCGGATCCGAGGCGACGACCTTCCCGTTCAGCTCGAGCGAGGAGTCGACGAGCGCGTAGCGGTGGCGGACGAGCCGCCCGCCCGCGCGGACGAGCCCGGTGCGCGGGTCGATCGTGACCGCGGTCGAGGGCAGCCCGCCCGGGATCGGCGCGCCCGTGTCGTAGACCGGCCCGACGCTGCGGTTGAAGAACTCGTTCTCCCAGATCACGTGGACATCGGGCTTCCCGGTCCAGATCGCCGCCACGTCGGCGCTCCGGCCGACGGCGCGATCGATCCAGTCCGGACGAACGCCGCGAATCCCCTGGAACAGCGCCCCGCGCGAGGCGAGCGTCGTCCGCGACTCGATCGGCCGCTGCTCCGCGGCGAAGTAGACGAGGACGAGCAGCGGCAGCACGAGCGCGAAGCGCCGCGGCACGACGAGGAAGAGCGCGCCGGCGGCGACTGCGCAGGCCGTCGCGACCGGGCGCACCTGGTGCAGCGTGATCACGCCCTCCTGCAGCTTCCACCACGGCAGCAGCGCGAAGGTGTCGGAGGTCGCGGTGATCCCGATGAACCGGACGAACGGGAATCGCCGCGACGAGCGCGCCCGAGCCGAGCGCGACGACGATCGCCCACGGCAGCCGCCGCGGCGAGCCGAGCCGGATCCAGAGCAGCAGCGCGATCAGGAAGAACGGCGCGACGTAGAAGAGGTTCCGCTCCTCGATCCGCTGCACCGTCGGGATCGAGGCGAACGCCGAGACCTCGAGCCAGAGCCAGAGCGCGAGCATCCCGGTCCCGGCCATGAACGCGCGCTGCGGCGCGTCGAGCCGCCGCCACTCGAGGCAGAGGACGAAGAACGCGGCGAACGGGATCACGCCGAGGTAGAGGTCGAGGCCCGCCAGGTGCCAGAGCGCCCACCGGGACACGTCGACGAGGTGGTAGTGCTCGTGGCTCGTCGTCTGGTAGGCGCCGAGCACCGCCAGCGGAGAGCGCCCGCGCAGCGCCTCGCCGACGACCGCGACGACCGCGACCCCGGCCACCGTCCCGTACAGCACTTTGAAGCGCCGAAGGTCGCGCCACCCGAGCAGGAGCGGGGCGGTCAGGATCGCGGGGAACAGCGCCACCGCCTGCGCGCGCGTCGCGAACGCCACGAGCGCGATCCCGAGCACGAGTAGCTGCCGCTGCCAGGTCGGCCTCTCCAGCATCAGCACGAGCACGAGCGCCGCGGCGAGGAAGATCGGGTAGAACGCGTTCTCCGTCATCAGCGTGCCCGTGTAGACCATCGAGGGCACCGCGACCGCGAGCACCGCCGCCGCGAGCGAGAGCCACTGCGAGAGCACGCGCCGGGCGAGGAAGTACGCGGGCACCGCGGCGAGGGACATCGCGACCGAGTTGATCGCCTTCGCGGCCGAGTACGCGCTCGGCACCGCGCCGAACAGGCGCCACGCGGGCGCGATCACGAGCGGGTAGACGAAGCCGTAGGAGCCCGACGGCTGGTCGCGGATCAGGAAGTGCCCCGTCGCGGCGACGCTCTTCGCGAGCTCCGAGTAGACGAGCTCGTCGACCATGATCCACGGCGCCGTCATCCAGCGCCCGAACCAGAGGCGGATCAGCGCCGAGACGACGACGATCGCGGTCAGGTACGCCCACGCCGGGATCGCGCGCAGCGGCGCGACCCGGGCGGCGCTACTCGCCAAGCCCGACCTCGCGCAGCCGGGCTCCGACCTCCGGGACCTCCTCCGAGAGCCCGACGTCCGCTCCGGCCCGCGCGACCTCGGCGAGGACGGCGTCGCGGACGGCCTCGCCGCCGGCGGCCTCCTCGAGCGCGGCGGTGTAGAGATCGGCGACGTGGTCGAGACGGTGCTCCTCGGGCACGTGCGAGAGCGGGGGCGGGTCGAGCAGCGCGGCGACGAGCGCGTCCACCTCGCCGTCGCCGACCGGGATCTTGCGCGCGACGCCGTCGGGGAGCTCTGCGAACCAGCCGAGATCCGAGACGACGAGCGGCTTGCCGAGCGAGAGCGCCCGCATCACCGTGCCGGAGGTCTCGCCCATCGTCGGCGCGCGGAGCGAGACGCAGACATCGCAGCCCGCCATCAGCGCCCAGAGGCGCTCCTCGGGGACGTACTCCTCGCGCAGCACCGACGGATCGCCGAGCAGCCCCGCCTTCTCGAGCCGCCCGTCGAGGTCGAAGCGCGGCGAGACAGGCCCGACGAGGACGAGCCGCGCGCCCGCGGGCAGCCGCGTGAAGGCCTCGAGCAGCTGCGGGATCCGCTTCGAGGCGTTGAGGTGGCCGAAGTAGCCGACGACGGGCGCGCCGTCGATCCGCGCGGGCTCGACCGCGGGCGCGGGCCAGGCCGGGTGCGGGATCCGCCAGAGCGGCCCCGTGTAGCCGAGCCTGCGGGCGCCCTCCTCCACGTAGCTCGAGTGGACGATGAGGCCGGTCGCGCGGTCGAGGATCTCGCCGGCGAGCGGGAAGTCCTCCGGCCGGGTCTCCCACGGCGGCGGCACACGCCCTTCCAGCACGCCGTGCGCGAGGAGGCGCGCAGGCAGGCCCGCGTCGCGCTCCATCGCGGCGAGGTAGCCGGGGCCGTCCTTGCGGCCGATCGTGAGCCCCGCGATCAGGTGGTGGAGGACGAGCTCGTGCAGGACGACCACGCCCTCGCGGCGGCGCAGCGCGTCAACGATCCAGCCGTGCGCCTCGGGCGAGTTGCCGACGTGGTAGAGCGAGACATCGGCGTCCCGCGGCGGCTTCGTGCGGCCGTGCTTGACGACCTCGACGTCGATCCGCTCGCGCAGCGCCGGAAGCAGGAGCGCGGAGTAGTCGGCGATCCCCGACGTCTCCGGCGGCATCGGTGAGTAATAGGCGACCTTCATGCGAGCAGGCGCTCGATCGCGTGGTCCCACGTGACCTGCTCGGCCACGGCCTTTCCGGCCAGGCCCCAGGCGCGCGCGTCGTCCTCGTGCTCGGTGAGGAAGCGGAACGCGGCGGCGAGCTCCGGGACGCGCGGCTCGACGACGAGCCCGGTGCGGCGATCCGCGACGACGTCGAGCGGCCCGCCCGCATCGCTCATCGTCACGACCGGCTTCCCGGAGAGGAACGCCTCGTAGGGCACCATCCCGTAGTCCTCGTCGACCGGCGCGTAGTAGACCGCGCGGCAGGTCGCGTACAGGCCTGCGAGCTCGGCCTCGGACACGCGCCCTGCAAAGCGGACCCGGCCGTTGAGGCCGTGCCGCGACGCGAGCGCCTCGAGCCGGTCGCGATCCGGCCCGTCGCCCGCGATCACCGCCTCGAGCCCGGGCTCGGCGGCGAGCGCCTCCAGCAGCAGGTCGATCCGCTTCGCGCGGTCGAGCCTGTTGACGGAGAGGATGAAGTCGCCGTAGCCGTCGTTGCGGAAGATGAGCGCCTGCGGCGGCGGCAGCACGACCTCGGCCTCGAGCCCGAGCGTCCGCTCGAGCCGCTCCGAGACGTTGCGCGAGATCGAGCAGAGCCGGCGGGCCTCGCCGAGCGTGCGCCGGTCGAGCTCGTGCAGCTTGCGCCGCAAGGCGCGGTCGGCCGGCGACTCGCCGAACTGCCCGAGCTCCGTTCTGTCGAGCTCGTAGGCCTGGCGGAACTGGTGCACGAGCCAGACGACCTTGTTCGGGTGGCGGACGACGTACGAGGGAAACTTCGTCGCGATCACCAGGTCGACCGGCCGCCCGTCCACCTCGTCGAGGTCGAGCAGCCGCCACATGAACGCGTGGGTGAGCACCTTCTCGGCCGGGTACCACTTGAACGGCACCGTGACGAGGTCGGCCTCGTGGCCGCGCTCGCGCAGCTCCTCGGTGAGCCGCTCCGCGAGGATCTCGGCGCCGCCGCGCGCGAAGGGCACCTGCGGAGAGCAGACCGCGATTCTCAAACCCCACGACCCCTTGTGCTCATGAGCATTAGCTCGGGTTCGATCGCCACACGGGTGCTCGTTTCCATGAGCATTAGCCCCGGGTCGATCGCGACGCGAATGCTTGTGCTCATGAGCATTAGGCCCGCGCGAGAATCGCGTAGTCGAGCGGCGCGAACACGACCTCGTTCAGGCGTGGATCGGTGTTCTCCGCCGGCTCCGGCGCGTTCAGGAAGCGCGTCTCGACCTCCGCGAAGCCGGCATGGCGCGCGAGCAGCGCCAGCGTCTCGGGCACGAGCGGCTGGGCATGGGTGAGGTCGGCGAAGTAGTTGCGAAGCGCGAGCGGCGAGAGCGGATTGATCGTCTCCGCGGCGAGCAGGCCGCCGGGGCGCAGCTTGGCGTGGGCGAGCTCGAGGAAGCGCAGGAGCACGGGCGGCGGCAGGTGCTCGACGACCTGCGCGGCGAAGACGCCTCCCAGCGAGCCGTCCTCGAGGGACTCGAGGTGCGCCACGAGGTCGGCCTGCTCCACGTCGAGCCCCTCGCCGCGCGCGTAGGCGACCATGTCGCCGTCGGCGTCCACGCCTCGGGCCTCGACTCCCGCCTCGCGCAGCAGCGCCAGGAACTCGCCGCGGCCGCAGCCGCAGTCCAGGACCGGGCCCTGCGCCAGGAAGTCCGCGACGTACGCCCGCTGGCGCCCGCGGATCTCGGCGGTCGAGCCGCGCATCCGGCTCTCGAAGGCGAAGTAGTCGGGCAGCGCGGCGGCGGCGGGCTGCGCGGCGACGGTCGCCGGCGCGCCGGAAGGGCGCCGCTCCAGCCGCAGCAGCCGCTCCTCGACCTCGGCGAGCAGCCGCTCGGCGCGCTCGCGGGCGGCGCGCTCGGCGTCGAGCGACTCCGAGAGGTCGTCCACGAGCTTCAGCGCCGCGTCGTTGAACCCGCGCTGCTCGGCCGCGAGCGGCTCGACGTACCAGCGCATCAGGGGCTGCAGCAGGCGCTTGACGGGATAGGCGATCGCGCCCTTCAGGCCGGGGCGCCGCTCGATCGGACGCTCCGCCGAGACGGGCCAGTAGCGCTCGGCCGCGGCGCGGGCCCGCGCACGCGCAGTCGACCCGCTCGCGCCGCCCTTCTCGACCTCGACCTTGAGCCGCTCGAAAAGCTCGGCGGCGTCGACGGAAACCCCTGCAGTTTCCGGGTTCTGCGTGTCCTGCTCGGGCACCGTGACAGCCTACAGAGCGCCCATTACGGATCTGTGAGCAGACTCCCTCGTCTCAGGCATTGGAGAAGGCCTACCCCAACCGGCGATAGGGAACCCAGAAGGGAAACCCGTCGTCCGATGCATTTCGGACGGGCGGTGCGCTTCATGCGCCCCGGCGCACGCGGGCTCGTCCTGCTCGACGGCGCCCAGCGCGCCTATGACCCGGGCCTCGGGGCCCGCGGTCGCACGGTGGCCCGGCTGCCCGCCGAGTTCCTGCGGCCCGACGGGAGGCTCGACGAGTCGCCCGCGGTGCTCGTGCGCGGCGCAGTAGCCTCCCGCGGGTGATCGGCATCTCCCTGCTCACCCTCGTGCCGGGGATCAGCGGCGGCTCGGAGACCTACGCGCGCGCGCTCCTTCCCGCGCTCGCCCGAGTCGGCACGCTCGACTACCGCGTCTTCCTGCCCACGATCGCGACCGACGTCGAGGGACTGCCGAGCGAGGTCGTGACCGAGTACCACGCCTCGCGCACGATGCCGGGACGGATCGCGGCGATGAGCCTCGCCGCCGCGCGGCCCGGCCCGCTGCGGCGGCACTTCGCCGGCTGCGACGCGCTCCACTTCCCGCTCAGCGTGATGCTGCCGCCCGTGGACTCGCCGCCCGCGGCGACGACCGTGCTCGACCTCCAGCACGAGGAGTACCCGTCGTTCTTCTCCCCGCCCGAGCTGCGCTACCGCAAGGTCGTCTACGGCTGGACGGTGAAGCGCAGCCGACTCGTGATCACGATCTCGAACCACGCAGCCTCGACGCTCGTGCACAGGCTCGGCGTCCCGTCGGGCCGGATCCGCCCGATCTACCTCGGGATCGACCACGAGCGCTTCACGCCCGGAGACGAGCCGCGCGAGGACTTCCTCCTCTTCCCGGCGAAGGGCTGGCCGCACAAGAACCACCAGCGCCTGTTCGAGGCGCTTCGGCTCCTGCCGGGGCAGACGGCTCGTGCTGACCGGCTACGACGGGCCGGTGCCGGAGGGCGTCGAGTCGCCCGGCCACGTCTCGCAGGACGAGCTCGTCTCGCTGTACCGACGGGCCGCCGCGCTCGTCTTCCCGAGCCTCTACGAGGGCTTCGGCCTGCCCGTCGTCGAGGCGATGGCCTGCGGCTGCCCCGTCGCGTGCTCGAACGCTGCCTCGCTGCCCGAGGTCTGCGGCGATGCCGCCCGGCTGTTCGACCCCACCGACCCGGCCGCGATCGCCGCCGCGGTGCAGGACGTGCTCGCCGCGCCGGCTGAGTGGGCCGCGAAGGGCCTCGCCCGCGCCGCCGGCTTCACCTGGGACGCGTGCGCGAGGGCGCACGACGAGGTCTACCGCGAGCTGACCGGCTGACCGCCGAGCCGGGCGAGCTCGGCGTCCACGAGCAGGCTGACGAGCTCCTCGAAGCTGACCGTCGGCGCCCAGCCGAGCGACTCGCGCGCCTTCGTCGGGTCGCCGACGAGGTCGTGGAGCTCGGCCTTCCCGCGCCGCAGCGACTCGTCGATCTGGACGTACTCGCGCCAGTCGAGCCCGACGTGGGCGAACGCGGACTCGACGAGCTCCTCGACGGAGTGCGGCACCCCGGTCGCGATCACGAAGTCGCCGGGCTCGTCCTGCTGCAGCATCAGCCACATCGCGCGCACGTAGTCGGCCGCGTAGCCCCAGTCGCGGCGCGCGTCGAGGTCGCCGAGCCACAGCTCGCCCTCGACACCGAGCGCGATCGCGGCCGCGCCGTGGGCGACCTTGCGCGGCAGGAAGTCGAGCGGCCGCCGCGGCGACTCGTGGTTGTAGAGGATCCCCGAGGAGGCGTGAAGCCCGTAGCGGCGGCGGTAGCTGCCGGTGATGAAGTGCCCGTACGCCTTCGCGACGCCGTACGGCGTCAGCGGCGAGAGCGGCGTCACCTCGGTCTGCGGCGTCTCGACGCGGCTCGCCGAAGATCTCGCTCGACGAGGCCTGGTAGAAGCGGATCCCGTCGTCGACGCGCCGGATCGACTCGAGCAGCGTCGTCACCCCGACCGCCGCGAACTCGGCGGTCAGCACCGGCTGCTCCCAGGAGGCGGGCACGAACGACGACCGACGCGAGGTTGTAGACCTCGTGCGGCCGACACGACTCGAGCGCGCGCACGAGCGAGAGCTGGTCGAGCAGGTCGGCCTGGAGCAGCTCGACCCGGTCGCGGACGGCCTCGAGGTTCTCGTAGGCGGCCTGGCGGCGGACGACGCCGAAGACCTCGTAGCCCTGGTCGAGCAGGAGCTCGGCGAGCAGCGAGCCGTCCTGGCCGCCGATCCCGGTGACTAGCGCGCGCCTGGCCACGGCGAAAGGCTAGATGGTCGACGCCACACGCGTGCAGCGTCTGGCTGGTGGCCCAGACGCACCCGAGCGTGGCGCCGACCATCTAGTGCAGCGTCCGCATGTAGGCCCAGGCGTGCCGCAGCCCCGGCGGGCGGACGACCGCGAGCGCTCCGGCGTAGACGGCGAGGCCGACCAGCGCGGCGAGCGCGTTGCCGAGCACGAGCCCCGCGCCGCCGAATGCGACGACGGCGAGCCCGACGAGGACGGCCGCTGCCCGCAGGACGCCGACGAGCGTCAGCTCCATCATCCGCAGCGACAGCTCGGCGAGGACGCCGACGAGGACGAGCGCAGCCGTGAGGCCGAGGGAAAGCGCCATCCCGTTCAGGCCCCAGGCCTCGCGCAGTCCCCACGCGAGCGGCACCTCGACGATCAGCGCCCCGATCGCGAGCAGGACGAGGCCACGTCCGCGCCCGACGACGAACAGCATCGGGTAGGCGACGGTGAGCGCGACGGTCGCGATCATCCAGGGCGTCAGCCAGACCACGAGGCGCCCGAGCTCGCGGCCGACCTCGCCGGTGTACGCCGAGCCGAGCAGGTGCCCGACGATCTCGCCGCCGACGAGCGAGAAGACACCGGCGGCGGCAAGGATCAGGGACAGGGAGAGCCACGTGGTGTGGACGACGTGCTCCGACACCGCGCCCGCGTCCGGCTCGCGCCGCGTCAGCGGAACCGACGAGACGAGCGCGAGCGCCGAGGCGGTCGCGGCAACGAGCGTCGCCGCGATCACGTACCCGTACGAGAGCGTCGTCTGCGACCCGACTCCCAGCGCCGCCGCGAACCGGAGCGCGATCACGTAGATGCCCTGCAGCGCAATCGGGAGCGCGGTGCCCCGCACGAGCCACCAGAGGCGCCTCACCGGCTCGAACGGGACTCGCCCTTGCCCGAGGCCGCCGAGCGTGAGCAGGCGCCCGCCCGTCACGGTGACGACGAACGCCGCGTTGACCAGCAGCCCCCAGGCGAGCGCGACGAGCCCGTAGGTGCCGGAGAGCGCCGCGAAGACGATCAGCGCGGTGACCGGGCCGAAGCCGAAGCCCAGCGCGGCGGCCCCGTAGCTCCCGCGCGCCGCCAGCGCACTCGCGAGCAGGGCGCCGAGCAGCTGCCCGAACGCCGCGACGATGAAGAACGGGAGCGCCCGCTGGGCCTCGCTCTGGGCAGACGCCGTGCCGGTGATCGCGTCCGCGATCGAGCCGCGAAACACGATCACGAGCAGGACCGCGGGGACCGCGACGAGCGCGAACGAGAGGGTGTAGGCGCGGAGCTCCGCGCCGAGGCGATCCTCGTCCGCGGCGCGCGTGAGGTCGGGCGCGACGACGAGCCGGAAGGCCTGGGCGCCGAGCGCGAGCACGAGGTACAGCCCGTACGCCGTGAAGAAGCCGTCAGTGGCCGCAGTGCGGCCGAACTTGTGCGCGACGAGCACCGCCGCGCCGGCCGCGGCGGCAGCCGAGAGCACGAGCCCGAGCCCCGTGAGCACTCCGCTGCGAACCGCGCTGCGCCCGCCCGGCGGCCGGCTCATTTCCGCTGTGCTCGAAGCTCCTCCTCCAGCAGCGCGAGGCGCTGCGCGAGCGTGACGCTCTCGTCCGACAGACGCGAGATCACGGTCGAGTAGTGCAGCAGGACGAGGATCACGAACAGGATCCCGACCGCGAACAGCACCGCCGGCGGGTAGCCGGTGACGCCGAGCCAGCGCGCGATCGTGTTCAGCCCGCCGCGCCACGCCGAGAGGACGAGCAGGACGAGGCCGGTGGCGAGCCAGAGCAGGGCGTAGCGCTCCTTCAGGCGCCGGCTGCGGATCAGCTCGAGCACCACGAGCAGCAGCAGGATCGCGGCGATCGCGCCCGCGATCGAGACCCTGAGCGGGGTCACGCGTCCTCCAGCGGGGCTGCTGGCCGGCGGAACAGGTCGACGAACAGCGCGAGCAGCACCTTGACCATGTAGTAGATCGAGTGGAGCGAGTTGATCGACGAGCGCCCGCCGCCGCGCTCGCGCATCGTGACCGGCACCTCGACGCGGCGCAGGCCGCCGCGGTGGGCCATCACGGTCGCCTCGACCTCGGGGTAGTCGTGCGGGTAGTCGGCGGCGAAGAGGGCGAGGGCGCGCCGGTTCATCGCCTGGAAGCCCGAGGTCGGGTCGGTCACGCGCTGGCCCACGATCGCGGAAACGGTCCAGGCGAGCACGCGGATCCCGATCCGTCGCGCACGCGACGAGCGGTAGCCGTCGGTGCCGACGAAGCGCGAGCCGACCGCGACGTCCGCCTTGCCGGCGAGCACCGGGGCGAGCACCGCGCCGAGCTCGGCCGGGTCGTGCTGGCCGTCGCCGTCGACGCGGACGACGATCTCGCAGCCGTGCTCCCACGCGTAGCGGAAGCCGGTCTGGACGGCGCCGCCGATCCCGACGTTGAACGGGAGGCGGAGGACGTGGGCGCCGTGCTCGGCCGCGACCTCGGGGGTGCGGTCGGTCGAGCCGTCGGCGATCACGACGACCTCGAAGGAGGGGTCGAAGGCGCGGATCCCCTCGATCACACCGGCGATCGATTCCTCCTCGTTGAGCGCGGGGACGACTGCGACAGGCCTAGCCAACGGCCGCCCTCTCGCGCAGGCCGAGGAGGTCGAGCACCTGCTCGGCCCGGCGGGCATAGGTGTGCTCGTCGAGCGCACGCTCGCGGGCGCGGCGGCCCATCGCCTCGGCTGCGCCGGGGTCGGCGAGGAGCTCACGGTAGGCGGCGAGCGACTCATCGGCGTCGTTGACGACGATCAGCTCGCGGCCGGGATCGAACCAGCGCTCCATCCCCGCGCAGGGGTTCGAGACGATCGCGGCGCCGCACGCGGCGAGCTCGAACGGCCGGCAGGACGACGAGGCGAACACGGATGCGTGCGAGTGGCGCGTGATGTTGAGATTGACGCGCGCGGCGGAGATCGCGTGGGCGAAGACGTTGAACGGGACGTCGCCGAGCATCCGCGCGCGGCCGGTGTCGCCCTTGAAGTCGCCGCCGCCGAGGGCGAAGTCGAGCTCGGGCGCGGCGCGGCTCGGCTCGCCGACCATCGCCGCGATCCAGTCCCGGCGGAACTTGTCGCCGTAGCCGTAGAAGAACACGTCGTGCTCGTGCTCGACCGGCTGGGGCGCGAAGAGGTCGGGATCGACGCCCCAGAACACCGCCTCCGCGCGGCGGGCGCCGAGCTCGCGGAGCCGCCCGAGGCCGCCCTCGGAGTTCGAGAGCACGAGGTCGTACTCGCCCGGATCGGCGCCGTGGTAGTAGTTGAAGCCGGTGTCCATCCCGCCGAACTCGGGCAGGCTCATCGGCACGTCGCCGTCGTAGAAGACGACCGGGATGCCGAAGCGCTCGCGGATCCGGGTCGGGACTCCGCGCAGGTGGCTCATCGGCACGGTGAAGACGATCACCGCGTCGATGTCGCCTTCGCGCTCGAGGATCCGCTCGAGGTGGCGCTGCCAGCGCGGCGTCACGTAGCGCCAGATCACCTCGCGGACGATGCGGTCGGACGGCGTGTCGTCGGGGTGCTCCTCGGCGCGGCGGTGGAGCGTGTCGCCCTTGAGCCGCGCCGTGAGCCCACGCACGGAGGCGTAGAGCTCGGCTTCGCGGTAGCAGGGATTCGGCGCGGTGCGCCACCACGGCGACTCGACCGCGCGGCCGCGGTAGGGCGTCACGATCAGGTCGATCCCGGCCTGGTACATCCCCTTCCAGAGCTGCCACCAGGCCGGCGTGCAGCCGTAGCGGAAGTCGAGGTCGACCGCGGACGCGACGGCGAGGATCTTGGGCGCCTTCATCGCCTGGGAGTATCGCTAAGGGGGATGATCGCGCTGTTAACGCCGGACCCGGACCAAACGGACACGACCCGGGGTCAGGCACCGGGACATGGCTCGGGCAGAGGTGGCTTGTTGTGACTCGGCTCGCTGGGCTAGTAGGCGCCTCGGCGGGCGAGCACCGCCGGGATCGTCTTCAGCAGGATTGTGACATCCAGCCAGATCGACCAGTTCTCGATGTAGTAGAAGTCGAGCCGCACGAGCTCGTCGAACGAGAGGCTGATCCGCCCGGAGACCTGCCAGAGGCCGGTCATCCCGGGCAGGACGAGATACCTCCGCCGGTGCCATTCCTCGAGCTGCACGTAGTCACGCAGCGGCAGCGGCCTCGGCCCGACGAGGCTCATCTCGCCGCGCAGCACGTTCAGGACCTGCGGCACCTCGTCGAGGGAGAGCCGCCGCAGGAGCGCTCCGACGCGGGTCACGCGCGGGTCGTCCTTGATCTTGAACAGCGGGCCGTCGGCCTCGTTCGACGACTCCAGCGCCGCCTGCTTCGAGGCGGCGCCCTCGACCATCGTGCGGAACTTGAACATCGGGAACTCCTGCTCCTGGAGGCCGATGCGACGGTCCCGGTAGAAGACCGGACCGGGCGAGGAGAGCTTGATCGCAGCCGCGATCGCGAGCCACAGCGGCAGCCCGATCACCACGATCGCGGCGCTGACGACGAGATCGAAGCCGCGCTTCACAGCCCAGTCGGCGCCCGTGAGGGCGGCGGGACGGAGCTCGAACAGCGGCACGCCCTGGCCCGGGACGTACACCGCATGGTCGACGATCAACGCAGAAGGCCGCGGCGCGACGCGGACCTTCACCCCGCGCCGATGCGCCTCGTCGACGATCTCCGCGAGCACGCGCTCGTCGACCTCCTCATAGGCGATCACGATCTCGTCGAGCGGCCGCGCCGCGAGCAGCGCCGCCACGGCCTCCGACGTCGGCGCCACTTCGGCGACGAACTCGTACTCGATCCCGCCGCGCGACGAGCCGAGCATCCGGTGCAGGTCGACGATGTGATCGGTCTCGCCGACGAGCGCGGCACGCCGCCGAACCCCGGCGACCCGCAACATGTCCTTGGTCACGATGTCGTAACTGGCCCGCAGCAGCCCGTCGAGCACGATCGCGAGCACGAGCACGGTCGGGAAGATCAGGAAGGTGCTGAAGTGGTGGCCCGTGCCGACGGCGAAGAGGAACGAGACGACGCAGACGAGCACGAGCGAGGAGACGACGCGCCCGATCCCCGAGCGCGCCTCGCGCGTCGCGTAGAGGCCGTTGCGCCAGAACACGAGCACCGTGATCAGCCCGATGAACGGCAGCCAGTCGCGCTCGGCCTGCCAGAGGATCCCCCAGAGCGGCGAGCGGCCCTGGTAGACCTCCTTGAGGACGAGCCCGACGTAGAGCGCGATCGCCACGCTCGCGAGGTCGATCACGACGAGCGCGGTCACCGAGAGCAGGCGCCGCAGGAGCGCCTTCAACGGAGTCGGCTGGAAGAGCGCCGGCCGCACCCGACGGATGTCGACGGCCGGCGCCGTCTCCGGAGCGTCCGGTTCGGTGACGACGGGCTCGGTTGCCACGAGCCAGCGATTCTACTCGGGTCCTGTCCCTAGACTGAGCGCATGACCCGGCTGGAGCAGCTCGACGAGCGCTACAGGGAGCACCACCGCACCTCGCGCAGCAGCGAGTTCGTGTTCGGCGGCGCCGACCGCGCGGAGCGGATCGCGGCAGGGGTGGGAGGCCCCGGCCGGCGCGTGCTCGACCTCGGCTGCCGCTACGGCGCCCTCACGCGCTGGTACCTGGACGGGAACGACGTCGTCGGGATGGACGTCGACCGTGAGGCCCTCGCCGAGGCGGCCACGCTCGGGATCGAGACGCACTGGGGCGACGTGGAGGAGGCGTTCCCGTTCCCCGACGCGAGCTTCGACGTCGTCGTGGCGGGCGAGCTGCTCGAGCATGTCCGCGAGCCGGCGGACGTCGTCCGCGAAGCGCGCCGCGTCCTGCGCCCGGGCGGACGGCTCGTCGCGTCGGTGCCGAACGCCTTCCGCTTCAAGAACCGCGTCCGCTTCGCGCTCGGCCGCCGGCCGGAGACCGATCCGACCCACCTCCACATCTTCCGGCCCGACGACGTCCGCGCGCTGCTCGCCGGCTGGGACGACGTCGAGCTCGAGTTCGTCGTCGGCCGCTTCGTCCGTCTCAATGCCCGCCTGCTGGCGAACGACATCGTCTTCAGCGCGCGAAGGCCTGCCTGAGGAAGTCGAGGTCGGTCGGCTCGCGGCGGCGGGCGAGCACGCGCAGCGCCCACACGAGCGCGAGCCGACGCCGCGTGTCGAGCAGGTCGTAGTCGTGGAAATAGGCGTGGACGACGGGCTCGTCGAGGCGTCCGGTCACACCCCGCGCGAGCTGCCCGAGCGAGCGCGTCGTCGGCAGCTCGACGAGGTCGCCGTCCCGGCGCGGCGCGCCCTCGCGCGAGCTGCAGTCGGCGTAGCCGAGCTCGGCGACCACCGCCCGCACCGCGTCGTCGGTGTACCAGCCGCCGCCGCAGAAGAGCGTCGGCGAGAGCCCGCGCTCCCGCAGCCAGGCGCCCTCCCGGCGGACCCGCGCCGCGGGGTCGCCGCCGGTCGGCCGCGCGTGGCTCGGGCTCGTCCAGTGCGTGTGATGGCCCAGCGGCGCGCTCGCCTCGAAGGCCCGCTCGAGCCACAGCTCCTCCGACTCGCCCGCCTCCGGGTCGGGCGGCCGGATCAGCGCCGCGATCGCGAAGCCGCCCGGCCGCTGCGCCTGGATGCGGGCGAAGGCCTCCCACGTGCGGTCGTCCAACGGTCGTTCGACGTGGCAGGACACCACGGCGTACCGTTTCGGCTCGATGTGTGGCATCTGCGGACTCGTAACGCTATCCGGCGCGCCCGATCCGCTCTCGGTCGACGCGATGCGCGCGGCGATCCGCCACCGCGGCCCCGACGAGGGCGCGACCGAGGCGCACGGCCGCTGCGTTCTCGGGATCCAGCGGCTGCGCGTGCTGGATCTCGAGACCGGCCGCCAACCGGTGACGGACGAGTCGGGCGGGATCGTCGCCGTGTTCAACGGCGAGCTCTACAACTACCGCGAGCTGCGCGAGTCGCTGCCCGGCCACGAGGTGCGCGGCACGGGAGACACGCCTGTGCTGCCGCACCTCTACGAGGAGCACGGGCTCGGCTTCCTCGAACAGCTGCACGGGATGTTCGCGCTCGCGCTCTGGGACGGGCCGCGCGAACGGCTCGTCCTCGCGCGCGACCGGCTCGGCAAGAAGCCGCTCGTCTGGACGAGGCTGCCCGACGGGACACTCGCCTTCGCCTCCGAGCTGAAGGCGCTGCTGCGCGTACCGGGCGTCGGCCGCGAGCCGGATTTCGCCGCGCTCGACGCCTACCTCGCGCTCGGCTACGTACCGGGCTCGGCTACCGGCGTGGTCGGCGTCCAGCGGCTGCTCCCCGGCCACGTCCTCGTCGCAGAAGGAGGCTCGGAGCGGATCGAGCGCTGGTGGCGGCCGGAGCCGGCTGCGCCGAGCGCGACCGAAGCGGAGTGGCTCGAGCGCGTGCGCGAGACCGTCGGCGCGGCGGTGGGACGGCGGCTCGCGGCGGATGTGCCGCTCGGCGCGCTCCTCTCCGGCGGGATCGACTCCTCGATCGTCGTCGGGCTGATGGCGCAGGCGGGGAGCGAGCCGGTTCGCACGTTCACGGTCGGGTTCGCCGACGCGGCCTACGACGAGCGCCCGTACGCACGCGCAGTCGCGGCGCGGTTCGGGACGAGCCACGAGGAGATCCTGCTCGAGCCCGACGCGGCCGCGACCCTGCCGCGGCTCGCCGAGGCCTTCGACGAGCCGCTCGGCGACGAGGCGGCGCTGCCGCTCTTCCTCGTCTGCGAGGCGGCCCGCAGCCACGTCACGGTCGCGCTGACCGGCGACGGCGGCGACGAGTCGTTCGCCGGCTACGAGCGCTACGCCGCAATGCGGCTCGCCGAGCGGGCCCGCATTCTTCCCGGCGGCGCGTTTGCTCGCGCCGTGCGCACGATGCCCGGCGCGCGCGGCGAGCGACGCAGCTCGCTCTTCCGCGCGGCACGCTTCTTCGACATCGCCGCAGCCCCGCCGGCCGAGCGCTACGGCCGGCTGATGGAGGTGTTCCCCAGAGAACTGCGCGAGGAGCTGTGGGACGTCGAGGCGCGGCCGACCTCGGAGCTCCTGCCCGCGCCCGACCGGAGCATCGCCGGGCTGCAGCTGGTCGACATCACCACCTACCTCCCCGGCGACCTGCTGCCGAAGGCGGACATCGCCTCGATGGCCCACTCACTCGAGCTGCGCTCTCCGCTCCTCGACCACGAGGTGCTCGCGCTCGGCCTCGCGCTCCCGGACGAGCTGAAGCTCAAGGGCCGCCAGGGCAAGCAGGCGCTGCGCCGCGCCTTCGACGACCTGCTCCCGCCCGAGGTCGCGGACCGCGGCAAGGCGGGCTTCGGCGTCCCGCTCGCGGCCTGGTTCCGCGGCGAGCTGCGCGAGCTCGCCGCCGACACGCTGCTCGCAGACGACAGCCTCTTCCATCGCGCGGCGGTCGAGCGCCTGCTCGCCGAGCACACGGACGGCGCCGCCGACCACGGGCACCGGCTGTGGTGCCTCGTCATGCTGGCCCTGTGGCAGCGCACCTACCTCGCATGAAGCGCTGGCTCCCGTACTGGCTGATCCCGCTCGCCGTCGTCGTCCCGCGGCTGATCGCCCTCCTCCACGAGCGCAGCGCGATCACCGCAGCCTTCACCGACAAGGGCGACGACTTCGCGCTCACCTTCGTCCGCCACGGCACCTACGGCTTCATCCCGGGCCAGCCGTCGGCCTACACCCAGCCGCTGTACGGCTTCTTCCTGGTCCCGATCTACTGGATCCTCGGCCGCCACTGGCTCTGGATCGGGCTCGCGCAGATCGCGGTCGCGCTCGGAGTCGCGTGGCTCGTCTACCTGATCGGGAAGCGGATCGCGAACGAACGGGTCGCGCTGGTCGCCGCGCTGCTGACGACCGTGCACCCGTATCTGATCTGGCACGACGTCCACATGAACCGCGAGATCCTCGACCAGCTCCTCGCTGCCGCGCTCGTGCTGCTGGCACTCGAGGTCGACCGGCGGCCGACGCTGTGGCGGGGCGCCGCGCTCGGTGCCGTGCTCGGTGCAGCGGTGCTCGGGAACGCGCGGGCGATCGCGCTTCCGCTCGTCGTCGGCGGCTGGCTCGCGTGGAAGCGGCCGCGCGTCGTCCTCCCCGCGCTCGGCGCAGTGCTCGCCGCATTCGTGCTCGTGCAGGCGCCGTGGGTCGTCCGCAACAAGGTCGAGCTCGGCTGCTTCGCGATCACCACCGACGGGCGCGCCCTGTGGAAGGCGAACAACCCGGCGACCTACGGCGTGCTCGCGCGCGGCGGCTGGATCGACGACGTGCCGAAGCTGCCGAACTCCGGCTACACACCGCAGGAGGCGCGCGACCACTGGCTCCAGACCGGCCAGATCTGGCACATCGACGAGTGCGCGCAGATGACGAAGTTCCGCAACCTCGCGCTCCGCTTCATGGTCGACCACCCCGGCGAGAAGGCGAAGCTCGCGCTCCAGGCGACGGTGATGCTCTGGCAGCCGTCCGTCCGCACGACCGAGGGGAGGCCCAATCAGGGCGGAACGCTCGACACGCTGCGCCAGACCGCGGAGCCCGCTTTCATGATCGTGCTCTACGTCCTCGGCGCGATCGGCATCTTCCTCGTGCCGCGGCGCTTCGCGGCGCTCGTCGTGCTGCTGCTCGCCTACAACTGGGTCTGGGCGATGCTGTTCGCCGGGGACACGCGGTACCGGGCGCCGTGGGACTTCCTGATCGCGCTCTGCGCCGCGATGACGGTCGTGCGTGGCTGGGACCGCGTTCGCCGGTGAAGGTTGCGCACGTCCACCGGATGCGCGGGATCGGCGGCTCGGAGCGGCATCTGCTCGCGCTCCTGCCCGGGCTCGCGGCGCTCGGGGTCGAGCCGGTGTTCGTCGGGCTCGACGATCCCGCCTGGGATCCCGAGCCGTTCTACGAGCAGCTGTCCGTGGAGTCGGTGCGGATCCGGATGGGGCACGAGCTCGACCCGCGCGTGGTCGGCCGGCTGCGCGGGGCGCTGAGCGGCGCCGACGTCGTCCACACGCACCTCGTCCACGCCGACGTCTACGGCGCGCTCGCCCGCGGCGACCGGACGCTCGTCTCGACCAAGCACAACGACGACCCGTTCCGCGCCGGCCCGTTCCGCCACGTCGAGCGCGCGCTCACCCGCCGCGCCGCGCGCGTGATCGCGATCACCGACGCGCTGAAGCGCTTCAACGTCGAGCGCGTCGGCCTGCCGGCGGAGAAGATCGCGGTCGTCCACTACGGCCTCGATGCGCCGCCCGTGGCCTGGGGAGAGAACGCCGGCCTCGGCCTCCCCGCCGACGCGCGCGTCCTGCTCGCGATCTCGCGCCTCGTGCCGCAGAAGGGGCTCGACGTCGCGGTGCGCGCGCTCCGCCGGGTGCGCGAGGAGGAGCCGCGCGCGGTGCTCGTCGTGCTCGGAGAAGGCCCCGAGCGGGCGCGGCTCGCCGGCGAGGGCGTCTATCTCCCGGGCCGCGTCGGCGACGTCTCGGCCTGGCTCGCCCGCGCGGAGCTGCTCGTCCACCCGGCGCGCTGGGAGGGCTTCGGCCTCGCACTGCTCGAGGCGATGCTCGCCGGGAAGCCCGTCGTCGCGACGAGGGTCAGCTCGATCCCCGAGATCGTGGTCGACGGCGAGACCGGCCTGCTCGTCCCGCCGGACGACCCGGACGCGCTGGCCGCGGCGATCCTGCGCGTGCTGCGCGATCCCGGCGGGCTCGGCGAGGCGGGGCTCTCGCGCGCACGCACCGAGTTCTCGGTCGAGCGGATGTCCCGGCGGACGCTCGCCGTCTACGAGGACGCGAGCCGGGCGCGGTAGAGCAGCTCGGTGCGGTCGGTGCAGCGGCTCTCGAGGAAGTGCGAGACCGCGCGCCGGCGGCCCGCCTCGCCGAAGCGCTTCGCCAGCTCCGGGTCGCCCGCGAGGAGCTCGATCGCGGCGGTGAGCGGCTCGACCTCCGCCGGCGGCACGAGCACCCCGGTCTCGCCGTCGCGCACGAGCTCGCCGAGGCCGCCGATCGCGGCGGCGATCACCGGGCGCGACCGCTCCATCGCCTCGAGCGCGACCATCCCGAAGCCCTCGCCCATCGAGGGGACGACGACGATCGCGCGACTCCTCGATCGCGCCCTGGATCGGCGAGACGTAGCCGCGGAACCGCACCGCCTCGGCGATCCCGAGCTCGCGCGCGAGCGCCTTCAGCGACGGCTCGAGCGGGCCGCGGCCGGCGATGTCGAGCGTCGAGCTCCGGGAACCGCTCGAGCGCGCGCGCGAACGCCCGCAGCAGCACGATGTGGCCCTTGATCGGGATCAGGCGACCGACGCAGAGGAGGCGCGGCGCCGACGCCGGGCACCGGCGGCACGTCGTCGCCGCGGCGCGATCCCGTAGTGGACGATCTCGAAGCTCTCCTCGTCGAAGCCCTCCGTGTCGGCCAGGTACCGCGCGAGGCCGCGCGAGATCGCGATCTGGACGTGCGCGAGGCTCGCGACGGTGCGGTCGCCGAACGCGAAGCCGCGGCCCTCGCGGAACTCGTTGAAGCCGTGCTTGGTCGAGAACCGCACCGGCACCCCTGTCGATCGCGCCCGCGACCTGCCCGTAGGCGTCGGCGTGGACGAGGTGCGTGTGGAGGATCGTCGGCCGCGCGCGCGCGAGGTAGCTCGAGACCCTGGCGAACGCGAGCGGGTCGACGTCGGCGCGAGATGTGGATCGCGTCGACCGGGACGCCGCGCGTCTCGAGCTCGCGGGCGAAGTCCCAGGCGCCCGGCTCGTCCTCGTGCAGCATCAGGAGGCGGATGTCCCAGCCGCGCTCGCGCAGGTCGGGCAGCAGCGAGAGCAGGTGCGCCTCCGACCCGGAGATCCCGGCGACCTTCTGCATGTGGAGGACGAGCGGTCTTCATGCCGCCGAAACCTCCAAATGCTCATGACACAAGGGTCATGCGGCCAGCACCTTGTCGGCCCACGAGTCGACGGAGTGGCGCTCGACGACGGCCTCGCGGAGCGCCCGTCCGATCACCGTCCGCTCGGCGGCGGGCAGCGCCGGAACGCGCGCAGCCGCTTGGCCAGCTCGGCCACGTCCTCGCGCGGAAACGGAGTCGAGGAACTCGTCGAAGACCGGGTTCGAGGCGATCACGGGCAGGCAGCTCGCGGCGGCCTCGTAGACCACCTTGTCCGAGGCGCCCGCGCGCATGTTGTTGAGCAGGACGTCGGACGCGTGCGAAGAGCGCCGGCAGCTCCTCCCGCGGCAGCGCGGCACCGAGCTCGACCGGTGCCTGCAGCTCGACGACGAGCCGCTCGAGCTCGGCGCGATGCTGCTCCTCGAGCGGCGAGCTCGCGGGGCCGTGCACCTCGAGCCGCACGCCCTCGACCTGCGCGACGGCGCGGATCACCGTGTCGAGGCCCTTCGCGGGCGAGTAGCGGCCGAGCGCGACCGCGCGCAGCCGTCCCGGCCGGCGGGTGGTCGGCGCAACGAAACTCCTGCATGTCGATCCCGTGGCCGATCGGGACGACCTTCGCCGACGGGAGCGGGAACGAGCGCGTGTCGACGCTGACGACCGCCGACGAGACGCGCTCGGCCAGCTTCAGCGTCGTCGCCGCGCGCCAGTGCGTGTACCAGAGCACGAGCCGGATCCCGAGCGGCCGCACGATCGGCGCCGCGAGCACCGCGTAGATCGGGCACATGTGGGCGATCACGCGCTCGGGCTTCGGCGCGCAGCTCCTGCGACGAGCGCCGCCTCGAACCGGACGCCGCGACCGGCCTTCGAGCCCGCGCCGAAGCGGTGGACGCGTGCAGTTGTCCGGGCAGCACGCCGGGCACGATCCCGTCCGCGAGCACCGCGACCTCGTCGACCCGCGCCGCGATCGCGCGGATCTTCGCCACGGTCGCGGCGAGCACCGGGTGCTCCGGGTCGACCTGCTGCGTGATGAAGACGACCTTCCTCAAAAGATGTCCGTGTCGCCGAGGGTGAAGTCCCAGTCGCGCGGGGACTCGAACGCCGTCGCGGAGCGGCTTGCCGATCACGCGGATCGTACCCGGGTGCGGGCACGAAGCCGGCCGCGAGGTAGGCGCCGCGCTGGCCGGGCCCGGGGACGCCGAGCGACGATGTCGCAGCCCTTCGACTCGCGGACGCAGCGGCGGAGGAGCCGGTGCGCCGGGCCGACGAGCTCGCAGACGACGCCCGCCGAGAAGCCCTTCCGCACCGCGTGGCCGACGACCGCGAAGCCGCTCTCGTCGCCGAGCACACGGTAGTCGCGCGGCGCGTCGAGGTAGCGCCAGTGCAGGTAGTCGGCGCTCCGCACGAGCGCGTTGCGGTAGCCCGCCTCGCGCCAGAGCGCCTCCTGGCGCGCGCCGAACGACTCGAGGTACCCGCCGCTTCTCGGCGCGAGCTCGCCCTCGCCCGTGCGGCGCGCGCGCAGCGGCCGGGCCCAGAGGCGCATCCGGTAGAGGTCGTGCCAGCCGAGCTTGCCGACGAGGATCGGCCCCGCCATCGGGTTCGTGAACCCGAGCGCCATCGTCGCTCCGCGGCCGCGCCGCCTGCTCCTCGTTCTCGAGCTCGAGCGTCCCGAAGATCCCGCGCCCGCGCGCCTCCGGGTGGGTGACCGCGCCGACGGCGAACGCGACGAGCTGCTCCTCGCCCTCGACCTGCGCCTGCGCGTAGCTCATCGCGAGCACGCCGAGCGAGCGCCCGTCCTCGCGCACCTCCGAGAGGAGCCGCGGCCCGGCCGGGTTGCGGTCGAAGAACCAGTCGAACTCGGCCGGCGACATCGCCTCGCCGTAGACCTCGTCGAGGAGGCCGAGGAAGTCGTCCCGGGCGACGGTCACTTGGTGGCGGTGCCGAGCGCCTGGTTGAAGATCCGCCGCGCGTGCGTCCCGGCGACCGTGTCCTTGACCCCGATCAGGTCGCAGGCGCCCGCGAGCACGAGCTCGAAGGTGCGGTGCGCGTAGGGCTCGATGTTGTAGCGGTGGAGCCGGAGCGGGTCCATCTCGGCCCTGTTCCCGCCGGACACCGAGGTGAACGCGATCTCGTAGCCCGCCTGCTTGAGCAGGCTGAGATGGACGGGGCGGTAGTGCGCCTCGGAGCCCTTCACGTAGGCGAAGGCGCGCACCGGGCGGCCGAGCCGCTCCTCGAGCCTCAGCTTCGAGAGCGTGATCTCCCGCGCCGCCTCGTCGACGTCGAGGTCCGCGAGCGGGCGGTGGCTGATGCCGTGGCTCTCGACGCGGATCCCGCCGGCCTCGAGCTCCGGCAGCTCGTCCCAGTTGAGCGTCGGGTTGACGCAGCGCCGTCGCCGACGAGGTGCTCCTCGTGCGGCAGCGGGCGCGCGTCGTCGAGGTAGCCGATCGGGACGAAGATCACGGCCGGATAGCCGTGGCGGCGCAGGACGGGGAGCGCGTTCTCGAGGATGTCGCGGTAGCCGTCGTCGAAGGTGATCAGCACCGCGCCCGGCGGCAGCGGCGTGATCCCGGCGACGTGGTCGAGCACGTCGTCGAGCGAGACGACCTGGTAGCCGAGCTCGCGAAGCACCGCCATCTGCTCGTCGAACAGCCCGATCGGGACCGAGATCGGGTTTTCCGGGCGGTCGTTGACCTTGTGGTACATGAGCACGCGCAGCGCGCGATCGCTGTCGCCGTCGACGGCGCCGATCGTCGTCGCGGTCTCGCCGATCGTCCGGTAGAGGCCGTTCTTGAGCAGCTGCTTTGCGCGGTCGGGACGCACGACGAGAGTCTAGGTTGCCAGCGCCGCGAGCCGGTCGGCATAGCTCTCGAGCGTGAGCCCGAGCGCCTCGAAGCGGGCGCGCGCGGCCGAGCCGAGCCGCGCGGCGAGCCCGGGCTCGGAGAGGACCCGGCGAAGCGCCGCCGCGAGCGCCTCCGCGTCGCCGGGTGGCACGAGCAGCCCCTCGACGCCGTCGGTGACGAGATCCTCGATCCCGCCCGTCGCGCTCGCGACCACGCCGCGGCCGCGGGCGAAGCTCTCGATGATCACGCGGCCGAGGCCCTCGGTGAGCGACGGGACGACGAGCACCGTCGCGGCGTCCATCCGGGCGGCGACCTCGTCCGGGGTGAGCTCGGGCAGATGCTCGACGCCGAGCTGCGCGACGAGCGGCGCGAGCGGATCCCTGCCCGACGACGACGAGTCGCGCCGGAGCGTGACGCGAGCGCCACGCATCGACGAGGGTCTCGACGTCCCTTCGCCTGCTCGAGCGCGCCGACGTAGAGCACCGAGCCTCCGGGAACAGGCAGCGGCGGCCGCTCCGTGAAGGCCTCCAGGTCGGTGAACGCCGCGAACGAGCCCGCAGCAGGCCGCCCGGTCGCCTCCTCGCACGAGGCGGGCGGTGAAGGGCGAGAGCGCGCGCACGGCGTCGGCGCGGCGCAGGGCCCAGCGCCGAGAGCGCGTCGGAGAGCGGCGAGACGAGCTTCCGTGCCGGGGCGCCGTAGAGCCGCGTCGCGTAGCGCCAGTCGCCGTGCACCTCGACCACGAGCTTCGCGCGCGGCCGTCCGGCGAGCGCGCGGGCGACGACGACGGCCGCGCTCGATCTGCGGGCTCTGCGGCGAACACCGCCTGCGGACTGATGCGCACGCAGCGAGCGCCGGACGCGGAACGGGAGCAGGGCGTAGAACGCGACGCCGTCGAGCCACCCGAGCCGCATCGGCTGGATCGAGCTCGAAACGCTCGTCGCCCGCGCCTCCGCCGCGTTCGGCGCAGCGCGAGCACGCGGTAGTCGAGCCGCTCGCCGATCGCCTCGCACTTGCGCTCGAGGCCCGGCGAGAGCGGCAGCGCGTAGCGCGTCCGCGCCGACGAAGAGCAGCGCGCGGCTTCATCGGGCGCCCTCGACGAGCGCGCGGATCCGCTCGGCGTACTGCTCCGGGGTCTGGAGCCAGTCGCCCGCGGCGGCCGCGGCGCCCTCGCCGAGCCGCGCCGCGAGCTCGGGGTCGGAGAGCACGCGCACGAGCGCATCGGCGAGCGCGGCTGCGTCGACCGGGCTCGACGAGGAGGCCGCTCTCGCCGTCCTCGACGAGGTCGCGGATCCCGCCGACGCGCGTCGCGACGACGCCGCGCCCGCGGCAGAACGCCTCGACGAGCGACGCGCCCCATCCCCTCCGAGCGCGACGGCAGCACGAGCACCGTCGCCTCGTCGAGCGCGGCGGCGACCTCGGCCGGGGTCGAGGCGGCGGTCCCACTGCGCGCAGTCGCGCACGAGCGCCGTCGACGACGTCCGCGCAGCGAGCCGTCGCCGACGATGCGCAGCTGCGCGCCGGGCACCCGCGCGGCGACGGCCGCCAGGCCTCGGCGAGCCCGTCGACGTTCTTGTACCGCTCGAGCACGCCGACGAAGAGCACCGACGGCTGCGCCGGGCAGCGGCGCCGGCGGCGCCGAGGAACGGCTCGAGATCCATGTACGGCGGGAAAGGTCGGCGGCGGGCTCGACGCCGATCGCGCGGACGAGCGCGGTCGTGTACGGCCGAGACGGTGCGGACCGCGTCGGCGCGCCGCAGCGCCGCCGTGCGCGAGCCGGTCGACGAGCGGCGCGAGCACGCGCCGGGCCGACGAGCCGTAGAGGCGCGTCGCGGTGCGCCAGTCGCCGTGGACGCTCGACCACGACCCGCGCCCGACTCCGGGCGAGCGCGCCGTCCGAGCAGGCACGAGGCCGCCTCGTGCGGGCTCTGGGTGAGGACGACGTCCGGCTCGAAGGCGCGCAGCTCTCGCGGCGACGCGAAACGGGAGCGCGAGCGTAGAAGCGCGAGGCCGTCGAGCGCGCGCGGCGAGAACGGCGGCACGAGCGTGAACGTGCCGTCGCGAGTCGGCGCGCCGGCGGGCGCGCTCGCGAGCACGCGCAGGTCGAGACGCACCGCAGAGCGCGTCGAACTTCCGCGGCGAGGCTCGGCTCGAGCGGGAGCCGGTAGCGCGTGCGGCCGACGATCAGCAGCTTCGTCACCGGGCCGCCGCCTCGAGGATCCGCTCGAGCTCGCCGTAGACGCGCTCCGGCGCGAAGCGCTCGACCGAGGGCGCCGCGGCCGCGCGCAGCCGCTCGCGCAGCTCGGCGTCGGCGAAGAAGCGCCGGATCGCCGCCGGCGAGCGCGGCCGGGTCGCCCGGCGGCACGAGCAGGCCGTTCTCGCCGTCGCTGACGATCTCCGGGACGCCGCCGACGGCCGTCGCGATCACCGGCGTGCCGACCGCGAGCGCCTCGACGACGGTGTGCGGGAAGTTCTCCCACGCGGACGAGAGGATCGCCGCGTCGGCGGTGCGGAAGAGCGCGAGCACCTCGTCGCGGCCGAGCGCGCCGAGGAACTCGACGCGGTCCGCGAGCCCGAGCGCCGCGGCCCGCGACTCGAGCGCCGCGCGCTCGTCGCCGTCGCCGGCGAGCCGGAGCGTCACGCCCGTCGCAGGCCGCGACCGCCTCGAGCGCGACGCCGAGGTCCTTCTGCGCCGTCAGCCGGCCCGCGAACGCGAGCGTCGAGCCGGCGCACCCAGCTCCGGGCAGCGGGCGGCAGCGGACGGGCGCCGGGTTCGCCAGCACCGAGACGCGGGCCGGCGGCACGCCCCAGCCGGCCGTCGAGCCCGCGCGAGGAACGCGCTCGGGCAGATCACGTGCGCGGCGCGGCGGAGCTCGACGTCGCGCGCGCGCCGCAGCAGGCCCGCGGTCGAGCCCGACACGCTGGTGCTGGAAGTCGTCGAGCGAGCCGCGAGTAGTGGCCGCGCCGCAGCGCGCGCTCGAAGGCGGGGTCCTGGGTCAGCTTGACGACGAACGGGCGCCGCGCGACCGCGCAGCCCGCGGTCGTCCGGCCGAGCATCCCGGTCGCGTAGACGACGTCGTTCGCCTTCGCGCGCCGCGCGATGAGCGCCGCAGCACGCAAATGGCGCAGGCCGACGGGAACGCTCCGCGGAGACGAACCGCACCGGATACGGGCGCTCGCGCGGGCGCAGCCGTCGGCGGTCGTCACGACCTCGACCCGGTGCCCGCGCGCGAGCAGGAAGTCCGCCACCTCGGGCGCGTGGCTCGCCGGCCCGCCGACGTCGGGCGGCCAGATCCCGCTCACGACGAGGACCCTCACGACGGGACCGCCTCGAGCCGGCCGCGCTGCAGCCGGACGAGGATCACGATCCAGGCGACCGCATAGGCGACGCTCGAGGCCACGACCGCGCACGCGGCGCCGGTCGCGCCCCACTCCGAGCCGAGGACGAGGATCAGCGGCAGCATCACCGCCGCCTCGATCCCCGAGGCCCAGATCCGCAGCCCGGGCCGGCCGATCGAGACCGGGAACGACTTCGACCAGCCGAACACGACCTGGATCGCCGCGGCGACGAGGATGATCCGGGCCGCCGGGATCGCCGGTGCGTACTGGTCGCCGAGGAAGAACTTCACCATCCAGCCCATCAGGAGCTCGAGCGGGATCAGCGCCGCGAGCATCAGGGCCGTCGCCCCGCGGAGGTACCGGCTCACGCCCCGCCACACGACGTCGGTCCGACCCCGCTCCCAGTCCCGGGTCTGCTCGGTGAGCAGGATCAGGCGCACGGGCGAGCTGAGCGCGGCGAAGCCCTGCTGCGGCGCCTGGGCGGCGCGGAAGTAGCCGACCTCGGTCGGGTTCGTGACGATGCCGAGCGCAAGCGGCGCGAGCCAGCCGCGCAGCGAGACGAGCCCGGTGCCGATGCTCGACTGAAGGACGAAGCGCATCACCGGCGAGCGGTCGTCGCCGAGCACGCTCGGCGCCACGCGGGGGAACCGGCGCACAGCGTTGATGCCGATCGCCGACGACGCAGATCGAGGTGAGGAGCTGCGCGATCACGATCCCGAAGACCGTGGCATTGACACCGTGCGGCGCCGCGATCACGATCGCGACCAGGCGCAGGCCCGTCGCCAGGGTGAGCAGCGCGCCGCGGATGTCGTAGCGGCTGCGCAGGATCAGCATCGCGGCGCCCATCGACTCGGCGGCCTGCAGCAGCGGCAGGCACGCGGCGATCAGCATCGGCTCGAGCATCCCCGTCGTGTTGAAGAGGGAGTCGGCGAACGGTGCGAGCAGGAGCACGATCAGGGTCGCGGCCAGCGCCGCCGCCGCCTCGAGCCCGAAGGTGACCCGCAGCAGGCGATGGAATCGCCCCCAGTCCTCCTGCTCCGCGTAGCGGAAGCCGTACTTGACGAGCGCCTCGTCGCCGGTCAGCTCGAGCAGCAGCTGGAAGAACGCCGCGGTGCCGATCGCGAGGCTGAAGCGCCCGGCCGAGGTCGGCCCCAGAATCCGCAGCACGACGATCGACCCGAGGATGCCGAGCGCGGTGGAGCCGTAGATCCCGAGCGCGGTGGCCGAGCGGCGCCAGAGAAGCCGCTTCCGCATCAGGTCGGCCAGTATAGTGGCGCGACTTGACGGCCCGACCGCACGACAGGCGGCTTCCCTCGCCGGGCGCGATCGTGCTCGCGCTGGCGGTTCCGCTCCTCTTCCTCCACACGTATTTCCTGCCCGGAGTGACCGTGCGCGGGGCGCACGCGAACCTGGCCGACCTCGCCGCGGTCGCGGTCGTGGTCGCGGGGCTCTGGACCGGGCTCGCGGAGGGCTTCGGGCCGCTGCGGCCGGGGCGCTGGATCTGGATCGCCGCCGCCGCGTTCTTCGTCGTCGTCGCGGTCTCGATCGTGTACGCCGACGCGACCGACTCGGCGTATCTGCTCGGCAAGCACTCGGTCACCGCGCTCAAGCTGCTCGAGTACGCGCTGATGGCGCCCGCCGCGGCCCTGATCGTGCGGCGGCGCCTCGATCTGGAGCTTCTCTTCGCCTCGGTCACCCTGTGGGCGGTCGCCGCACTCGTCTACGGGCTGCTCCAGTTCTTCGGCGCGATCGACGACTTCTCCGTCGGACACAAGCGGGCGGGCGGGCGCGAGCCGTCGTTCCTCGGCCCGCACGACTTCGCGGCGCTCTCGGCGATGGCGCTCTCGCTCGCGCTCGCGGCGGTCGCGCTCGGGCTCCTCTCGAAGCGGGAGCGCTACTGGGTCGTCGCGGCGGGAGTCGCCGGCGCCGCGGGGCTCGTGCTCTCGGGCGCGGTCGCCGGTGTGCTCGGGCTCGGGCTCGCAGCGCTCGCCGCCGGTCTCGTCTCGCTGCGCCGGCGCCGGCTCTCCCTCGCCCGGGCGGGCGGCCTCGCCGGGATCGTCGCTGCGGTGCTGCTCGGCACGCTCCTGATGCGCTCGAGCGACGTCTCGCAGTTCCTCAAGTTCCTCGGGATCCGCGCCCGGCGCCTCGCAGGCCTCGCTCGGCGGCTCGAGCTACTCCCAGCGGACGGTGCTCGGCTACTTCGGCCTCAGGATCGCGGCGCACCGCCCCGTGTTCGGCGTCGGCTGGCAGGAGTCGGCCTACGAGGACGCCTACCGGCCCTACCTCGCGGCCGCCCGGCGCCGCTTCCCCGACGTCGCGCCGCTCGCGTTCCCGTCGCCGCAGCACCGCTGGGGCGTCCAGAACCTGTATCTCCAGGCTGCGGCCGACATGGGCGCAGTCGGGCTCGTCGCGCTCGTCGCGCTGTTCGGCTCAGGGCTCGTGACGGGCCTGCGCTGGGCGCTGCGAGCGCCGCCTCCCGGCGCGTCCCTGGCCCTCGTCCCCGTACTCTGGCTCCTGATGGCGATCGGGATCTGGAACGGCCTCGGGATCGTCGCCGGGATCCCGCTCGTGGCGATGACCTGGCTCTCGCTCGGGCTCGTGGCGGTGCGACTTGACTGACGCCTGGCCGGGAGCCTCGCGCCGACACGTGCCGTGGTCGTCGCCGACCTACGCGGTGCGTGCGCCGCTCGCGGCCTGGCTGCAGGAGGAGGCGAAGCGCGCCGGCGCGGACTTCGGCCGCTACCGGCTGCTCGACGTCGGCTGCGGCGTGAAGCCGTACCACCCGTTCTTCGAGCCGTACGTCTCGGAGTACGTCGGGGTCGACGTGGTCGAGAACCCGGCCGCCGAGCTGCGTGGGCCGGTCGAGGCGCTGCCCGTGCCCGACGCGAGCTTCGATGTCGTCCTCTGCGCCCAGGTGCTCGAGCACTGCGACGACCCGGCGCAGGCCGTCCGCGAGCTGCGGCGCGTGACGAAGCCCGGTGGGCGCGTCCTGGCCTCGACCCACGGGGTGCAGGTGTACCATCCGTCGCCCGTCGACCTGTGGCGTTGGACGCACGCGGGGCTCGAGCGCCTCTTCACCCAGAGCGCGGCCTGGAGCTCGGTCAGCGTGCGACCCTCGTCGGGGACGACGGCCTGCCTCGGCATGCTGGCCTCGACCTACATCGACCTGCTCTCCCGCCGCGCCCACGCCGCGCCGGTCGGCCGCGCGCTCGTCTCCGGGATCAACCACGCGGCCGCCGCGCTCGACGGGCGCTCGGCCGAGCTCCGCGAGATCCGCCCCGGCGCGCTGATCGCCAACTTCCAGGTGGTGGCGGACGCGTGAAGCCAAATGCTCATGAGCACAAGGTGGGCTCGTGAAGGTGCTCGTCACCGGCGGCGCGGGCTTCATCGGCTCGAACCTCGTCCGGGCGCTGCTCGAGCGCGGCGACGAGGTGCGCGTGCTCGACAACTTCTCGACCGGGAACCGCGCGAACCTCGCCGGGCTCGAGGTCGAGATCGTCGAGGGCGAGCTCCGGAGCTACGAGCGCGTGCACAACGCGACGCGCGGGGTCGAGGTCGTCTACCACCTCGGCGCGCTCGGCTCGGTGCCGCGGTCGGTGCAGGACCCGCTCACCTCGAGCGCGGTCAACGTCGAGGGGACGCTCAACGTCCTGCTCGCGGCGCGCGACGAGGAGATCCGCCGTGTCGTCTTCTCGTCGAGCTCGTCGGTGTACGGCTCGCGCGCCGACCTCCCCGTCGTCGAGTCGATGCCTTCCGACCCGATCTCGCCGTACGGCGTCGCGAAGCTCGCCGCCGAGCGCTACTGCGTCAGCTTCAGCCGGGTCTACGAGCCGTTCGAGACCGTCGTGCTGCGCTACTTCAACGTGTTCGGGCCGCGGCAGAGCCCCTTCTCGCAGTACGCGGCGATGGTGCCGCTCTTCATCACCGCGATCGCCCACGGCGAGCCGGTCACGATCTTCGGCGACGGCGAGCAGTCGCGCGACTTCACCTACGTCGAGAACGTCGTCGACGCGACCCTGCGCGCGAGCGATGCCGACGGCGCGAGCGGGCAGATCTTCAACGTCGCCGCCGGCTCCCACACGAGCGTGAACGACGTCGCCGAGGCGATCGGGCGGATCCTCGGCAAGCCGGTCGAGCGGCGTCACGGGCCGCCGCGCCCCGGCGACATCCGCGACTCGTGGGCCGACGTGAGCGAGGCCGGGCGCGTGCTCGGCTACCGCCCGAGCATCGACCTCGAGGAAGGGCTGCGCCGCACCATCGAGTCCCTCGGTGTCTGAGCGAATCAAGGTCCTCCGCGTGATCGCCCGCCTCAACATGGGCGGGCCGGCGCTGCACGTCTCCTACCTCACCGAGGGGCTGGCAGAGCGCGGCTACGACACGACTCTCGTCGCCGGCAGCCTCGCCCGCGGCGAGGACTCGATGGCGTTCGTCGCCGAGGCCCGCGGTGTCGAGGTGGTGAAGATCGACGAGCTGCACCGCGAGATCTCGCCGTTGCGCGACCTCGTGGCGGTGTTTCGCCTCGCCCGGCTGATCCGCGCCGAGCGGCCGCAGATCCTCCACACGCACACCGCGAAGGCGGGTGCGATCGGACGCCTCGCCGCGATGGTGGCGGGGCGCGACGGGCCGCCGATCGTCGTCCACACCTTCCACGGCCACGTCCTGCACGGCTACTTCGACCCTGCGCGAACTCAGGTCTTCCGCCTGCTGGAACGCTTCCTGGCGCGCAGGTCGACAGCGCTGATCGCCGTCAGCCCGCAGGTGCGCGACGACCTCGTCGCGCTCCACGTCGCGCCGGCGCAGAAGTTCACCGTCGTGCGGCTCGGGATCGAGCTGGACGAGCGGGTCGCGATCGACGAGGCGATGCGGGTCGAGGCGCGGCGCGTGATGGGGATCCCGCCGGAGCGCTTCGCGGTCGGGTGGGTCGGGCGGATGACGGGCGTCAAGCGGACCGACGACGTCGTGCGCGCATTCGCCGCGCTGCGTGCGCGCGGAGTCGACGCCTGCCTCTGCATCGTCGGCGACGGGCCCGACCGCGACCAGGTCGAGCGGCGCGCCAACGAGCTCGGCGTGATCCGCGACTGCCTCTTTCTCGGCTACCAGGAGGACGTGGCGCGCTTCTTCGCCGTCTTCGACGCGTTCGTCCTCTCCTCGGTCAACGAGGGCACGCCGGTCGTCGCGATCGAGGCGCTCGCCGCCGGGCGGCCCGTCGTCGCCACGCGGGTGGGCGGCGTGCCGGACGTCGTCACCGACGGCGTGGACGGCTTCCTCGTCGAGCCGGGCGACGTCGAGGCGCTCGCCGAGCGGCTCGAGCGGCTGGCGCGCGACCCCGGGCTGCGACGGGCGATGGGCGAGGCGGGACGGGCCCGGGTGCTGCCGCGCTATGCGGTCTCGCGCCTGATCGACGACATCGACCGGCTCTACCGCTCGCTGCTCGAGGCCCAACGCGGCGCATCGTAAACTCCCTGTAAAATGCCCTATTCGACGCCCACGGATCCCTCGACCGAGGGAGGCGCCCGCGTCGCGGGTCGGGCACGGTCTGACTGACATGGTCGAGCTTCTGTCCAGGCGACGCCTCCTCCTCGGGATCTCCACTGCCCTGTACGCGCTCGTTTTCAGCGCCGTCCTGATCTCGCAGCGAACCGATCTCGGGATCGGCCGCTTCTTCTATCTCGCGATCGCGGTGCTGGGGCTCGCGACCGGGCCGCTCGTCGGTGCGATCGGCGGCCTGCTCGCCGTCGCGCTCTACTCGATCGCGGTGGTGCACACCTCCCACGCCGACACCTCGGTGCTGTGGAGCTCGTCGAACGGCTACCGCTGCGCGACCTACGTCCTGCTCGGCGTGCTCGTCGGCGCGATCGCGCAGAGCAACCGCGAGCTGCTCGGGCGGCTCCGCGTCCTCGCCGAGTGCGATCCGCTGACCGGCCTCGGGAACTCGCGCTCCTTCGGGAACGCGATCGCGCGGCGGTTCTCGGCCGGCAAGCCGTTCGCCCTCCTGATCGGCGACATGGACTCGCTCAAGCAGATCAACGACGACTTCGGCCACGCGGTCGGCGACGAGACCCTGAAGCAGCTCGCAGCGGTGCTCTCGAAGTTCCTCGCCGGGCGCGACATCGCCTACCGGATCGGCGGGGACGAGTTCGCCGTGCTGGCCGCGGAGGACACCGCCGTCGGCGCGCGGCGGCTCGCGGCGCGCCTCGAGGCGGCGCTGGCCGCGGCAGGCCAGAGCGTCAGCTTCGGCTGGGCGGTCACCCCGGAGGACGGCGACAGCGCGATCGCGCTCTACCGCGCGGCGGACACGCGCATGTACGCGCGCAAGCGCGCCGGTCACGAGGCCGGAGGCCGGCTCAGCCGCGTCCCGGACTGGGCCTCCGCGCTCTAGAGTCCCGAGGCGGCGCGCCGGAACGCGGCGAACGACGGCTTCTGCTTGCCCGTCGCGGTCTCGAGGCCCGACTGCCACCCGGCGAGCACCGGATCGTCCTTGAGCAGGAACCAGACGAGCATGTCGATCCCCGGGTTCTTGCGCGCGATCGCGACCGCCTGGGTCAGGTACGCGGCCTGGGCCGCCCACGAGACGCCGAGCAGCGTGTCGGGCGGATTCGTCTGGAAGCCGTACTCGGTGATCCAGAGGCGCGTCGGCCCGTAGAGGCGCTTCAACTCGGCCTGGAGCACGCCGACCGAGCCGAGCGTCGCCGCGGGCGTGTCGAAGCGGCTGCCGGGATACGGATGGTCGGCCCACGCGTCGAAGCGGCGCAGGCCCGCCGTCTTCACGGCGCGCAGGAACGCGAGCGGCGAGACGGACGGGCGCGAGCTCGACGGGTCGTTGTTGCCGCGCGGCGCGGTCGCGCCGCAGCCGACCTTCTCCGAGGCGATGCCCGTCGCGTGGACGCCGCCGTAGATCGCGGCGCAGATCCGCGCGTAGTCCCGCGCGCTCTGCATCACCCAGCCGTGCCGCCGTGCGGACGTACTGGGGCGCGAGGTAGACCGGGTTGTTCGGCTCGTTCCAGGCGAGCCAGAGTCGCACCGCGGGCAGCGGCGTCCCGTCCGGGCCGGCGAAGCTGCCGCTGTAGCGGCGTGCCGCCGCGTAGGCGAACGCGTGCAGGTCGGATGCGTTCTTCGGGGCCCTGGTCGCCGGGCCGCCGCCGTTCGCCCATGCCGGCGTGCCGACGATCGAGAGCAGCACCTTGACCCCGTTCGCCTTCGCAGCCGAGACGGCCGCGTCGTAGACGTCCCACCTGTACGCGGGGTCGGTCGGATCGCCGGGGCGGACGGGCCGCGTCGGCGCAACCGCGCGCCACGAGAGGTTCATCCGCGCGACCTGCGCGTGCAGAGAGCCAAGCGTGGCGAAGGTCTGGGTCGGGAAGTTGAGCGTGTTCGCGTCGTCGAGGATCCCGACGAGCAGCCCGCGCGACGCGGACGCCGCGGGCACGGCGAGAAGCACGACGGCCGCGCCGGCCGCCGCGAGCGCAGCGAGGCGCCTACACACCGACCGGCGTGCGGCCGAGCGCGGTGAGCCAGCGCCGCAGCCCATCCTCGAGGTCGATCTCGGGCTCCCAGCCGAGCACCTCGCGGGCGCGCGTGATGTCGGGCTTGCGCACCTGCGGGTCGTCGGTCGGCAGCGCCTCGAAGACGATCTCGCTCGAGGAGCCGGTGACGCGGATGCACCGTCTCGGCGAGCTCGAGCATCGTCACCTCGTGATCGGGGTTGCCGATGTTGACCGGCATAGTGCTCGCCCGACTCGGCGAGCAGGCACGAGCCCGCGGATCAGGTCGTCGACGTAGCAGAGGCTACCGCGTCTGCGAGCCGTCGCCGAACACCGTGAGCGGCTTGCCCTCGAGCGCCTGGCCGCAGGAAGGTGACCGACGCGCGGCCGTCGTTGCGGCGCATCCGCGGCCCGTAGGTGTTGAAGATCCGCGCGATCGCCGTGTCCACGCCCTGCTGGCGGTGGTAGGCCATCGTCAGCGCCTCGGCGTAGCGCTTCGCCTCGTCGTAGACGCCGCGCGGGCCGATCGGGTTCACGTTGCCCCAGTAGGTCTCCGGCTGCGGGTGCACCTGCGGGTCGCCGTACACCTCGCTCGTCGAGGAGATGAGGAAGCGGGCGCGCTTGAACTTGGCGAGGCCGAGCGCGTTGTGCGTGCCGTACGAGCCGACCTTCAGCGTGTGCAGCGGCAGCCGCAGGTAGTCGATCGGGCTCGCCGGGCTCGCGAGGTGGTAGACGAAGTCGACCGGCTCGTCGATCTCGATCCGCTCGACCATGTCGTGGTTCAGGAACGCGAACCGGCCCGACTCGCGCGATGTGCTCGATGTTCTGCAGCGAGCCCGTGTCGAGGTTGTCGACGCAGATGACGCGGTAGCCCTTGGCGATCAGCGTAGTCGCAGAGGTGCGAGCCGAGGAAGCCGGCTCCGCCGGTGACGACCGCAGTGCTCATCGCGGTGATGGTAGCCGTGGCCGTCGCGGCACGCACCGATGCTTACGATCCCCTAACGTGGAGCTGGAATGGAACGACGAGGCGTGGCTCGCCGGGGCCCGCTCGTGGATCGAGAACGCGCTCGGCACGGCGATCACCGGGCCGATCGAGCAGCCGCACGTCCGTCCCTGGTCGACCGTGCTGCGGATCCCGACCCACGACGGGCCGGTGTGGTTCAAGGCGAACATGGCCGCCCTCTCCCGCGAGGCCGCGATCGTGTCGGTGCTCGTCCGGCGAAGGCCCGACCTCGTCCCGGAGCTGCTCGCGGCGGACCTCGAGCGCGGCTGGATGCTCCAGGCCGACGGCGGCACCCGGCTGCGCGAGTCCGGGCTCGTCCCGGGCTGCTGGGAGGAGGTGCTCCCGCTCTACGCGGAGCTCCAGCTCGACCTCGCCGCCTCGACCGACGAGCTGCTTGCGGCCGGCGCGCCGGACCGGCGGCTCGCGATCCTTCCCGCCCTCTACGACGAGCTCGTCGCCGACGAGTCGGACGAGCTGCGCGCGCTCACGCCTCGGATCGCCGGGCTCTGCGAGGAGCTCGCCGCGCTCGGGCTGCCCGAGACGGTGCAGCACGACGACCTCCACGACGGGCAGATCTTCGTGCGGGACAGCCGCTACCGCTTCTTCGACTGGGCCGAGGCCTGCGTCTCGCACCCGTTCTTCACGATGACGGTCACGCTGCAGGACGAAGTCGAGCAGTTCCGGGACGCCTACCTCGAGCCGTGGACGCGGATCGCGCCGCTGCGCGGAGCTCGAGGCGGTGTTCCCCGCAGCGCTCGTCCTCGGCGGGATCTGCCGCGCGCTGACGTGGCGCACGGCGATCGACGGCATGCCGGAGCAGTTCCGGGCGGACTGGGCCGAGATCGTCCCCAACCGCCTGCGGGCGCTCCGCGCGGCCCTCTAACGAGTGATTCGAGCAAGAAGTACGCGCGGCCGATGTCTTAGAGGACATGTACCGACTGCTCGCCGCCGCAGTCGTCGCCGCGCTCGCCGTGCCCGGCGCCGCATCCGCCTCGCAGCTGATCGACCGCAATGCGAGCAACGTCCACCTGCTCGTCGCGCGGGACGGGATGGCGCTGCTCTCCTACCGCGCGCACGGAGTGAGCCGCCGCGTCGCGGTCTGGGGCGCGATCAACGCGCGCGACCCGAATCCGAGCATCCCGCAGGTCAAGTTCCAACTCGACTACTCGGGACGCGCCTGGAAGAAGCGCACCGGCTCGTGCCTCCCGTACGACGGCCCCGCGCTCGCCTGGTTCGTGACGGGCTGCACTGCTCCGGACGGCTCGTACTGGACGGTGCAGAGCTGGCAGCGCGTGCTGCCCGACCTCGGCTTCACGCCGTGGCTCTCGATGCAGACCGCGTGGGAGCTCCACATCTCGCACTGGACCGGGTCGCCGGCCGAGCTCGAGCTCCACACCGACTGGGTCTACAACGGCCGCTGGGAGGAGCTGTTCGGGCGCCTGACCTACGACGGCGTGGCGGTGCACGGCTTCAAGTCGACCCACCGCGGCGTGACCCTCGACGGCTACGGCCGGAACCTGTACCTCGACACCTACGACTCGGTCTACGGCCCCGGCTGGCGGCGGGAGAACGGCTTTCTCGCCCACAATCCGAACGGCGACTTCTGCTACGGCTTCTACCCGTTCCGCACCTCCTACTACGACCACCCGAGCCGGAGCCCGGCCACGCGCGGTCCCGGCGTCGGCACCCGCTACCGGGTCAACGTGATCGGGCCGGGCGTGACCCCGGACATCTCGGCGGAGATCGACGGCCTCCACCCGTTCGACGCGCGAAACGGGGCCGACGTCGCCTACGAGACGCAGGAGGACGCGCTCCGGCGCGAGCTCGTCGCCGGCGACAAGCTCTGCCAGCACCGCTAACGGGTTCAAGCGGGTGGTGAACATGCTGACGATCGGCTAGCTGCTTCGGCCGGCCGGCGCCAGATGCAGTCCAGCTCGAGCAGAGTGAGCCTCTCCAGGTCGCGAAGCACCGGGAAGAATCCCGTGACCTCGAAGCCCTGCTGCTCCATGTAGTCGAGTACCTCCAGATAGCCCGGAGCCTCCTCGTACGCCGGCGTGAGCGCCAGCTCGGCCTGGACGCCGGCGAGATCCGCGAGCCGGTCGCCTGCGCCGCGGATCACCTCGAGGTCGAAGCCCTGTGTGTCCGTCTTCAGGAAGACCGGCTCCGGCGGCGCGAGCCCGTCGAGCACAGCGGCGAGCGTGGTGACATCGACCATCACGTTCGCCGCGCCGTGAGATGCCCTCGCCGAAGTACTCCTCACCCTGCTGGGACGGCTCCAGGAACGACGAGAGATCGGTCGAGGCGGGGACGCTGAGGAGGCGACTGCCGGTGTCACTGCCGAGTGCGAGGTTCCGCGCCTCCCAGCGAGGGTCGCTGCTCGCGCGCTCGGCGAGCCTCGCGTACTCGGGCGGGTTGGGCTCGAACGAGACGATTCGGCCCTGATAGCCGATCGTTCGGAGCAACGTGCCGTACTCGCCCCGATGCGCGCCCACGTCGATCACGCAGCCGATCGCGAGCGCGTCGAGGATCTGGCGGAGATGACCTTCGAGAGATGTGGTGGCCGGGTAGCGGCTGATCTCGATCCCCGCGGAACGAAAGGCGGCTCGAATGGCCTGACGCATGCCGAGGTGTCTCACGCCCTCACTCCCTAGCGAAGCTCCTTGTTCGACTCCATGTCGAACCACATCGCGAACAGGGTGAACTGGAGCCCCGAGACGACGAGCAGCGCGATCAGCACGCCGGTGGCGACCGGGATCGGGTTGCCGAGGATGCGGAGGATGGTCTCGGCGAGGCCCAGTGCGATGCCGAGCAGGAGCATGCCGACGCCGAGGAGGTAGAAGAAGACGAGCGGGTGGAAGTCGCGGATCACGTACTTCTCCTTCATCCGCCAGAAGAACGCCTTCAGCAGGAGCCAGGAGATCGTCGGCACCACCTTCCAGAGGCGGATCCCCGACTTCTCGCCCACGCCGTAGACCGGCTTCGAGGGGACGTCGCGGACGCGGGCGTTCCACACGTTCAGATGCACGAGCATGTCGTTCGGCATCCCGTAGCGCGGGTAGATCCGGTCGAGATCGAGCCGCTCGAGGGTGCCCAGGGAGATCGCGGTGAAGCCGGACTGCGAGTCGGCGACATGCCAGTAGCCCGACGCGATCTTCGTCAGCATCGAGAGGGCGGCGTTGCCGAGGTAGCGGTAGTGCGGGATCTCGTCCCAGGCCTGGCCGGTGAAGAGGCGGTTCGCCTTCGTGTAGTCGACCTCGCCGCGGGCGACGGGATCGACGAGCGCGATCAGGTCGGCGGGCGGCATCTGGTTGTCGGCCGCCATCACCGCGGTGACGTCGATCCGCTCCTCGATCGCGCGCTTGTACCCGGTCACGATCGCGGCGCCGACGCCGCCGTTGCGCTCCCGGACGATCAGCTCGAGCCGCGGGATCGTGGAGCTGCCGCACGGCCGCGACGGTGCCGTCCGTCGAGTGATCGTCGACGACGTAGATGCGGTCGACGTACTCCGGGATCCCGGCGACGGTGACCCCGACCAGCGTCTCCTCGTTGTAGGCGGGGATGACGACGGCGACGCGCTTCCCCTCGACCATCTGTCAGAACCTACACGGAGGGGCGGCGGGCAACCCGTGCGGCGACGGGCTCCCAGAGCAGCGCGGCGAGCAGGCCGAGCAGGAGGCCGATCAGCCCGCCGAAGAGCATCGCGTTGCGGGCGCTCTTCGCCGTGTCCTTGACCGCCGCCGCGTGGGTGACGAGGTGGCTCGCCTCCACGTTCTTCGCGAGCGAGAGGAGCTGCTGGTCGGAGACGATGTCCTGGACCACGCTGCTGCGCCGCTGCTGGGTGAGAGCGATCGAGGTCAGGATCGCCAGGCGGTCGGCCGCGCTGCCGCTCGCGGCGGCGTTCTGGGCGTCGGCCAGCTCCGCGTCGATCGTGGCGAGCTCCTCCTGGCTCTGCTTGAGCTGCGTCTCGAGGGTCGAGATCTTCGTGTCCACGTAGCCCGAGACCGTCTGGGCCGAGATGTTGGCGAGCAGGTCCGCCGCCGCCGCGGTCCTGCGCGGCGAGGGGCCGCGAACCGAGATCTGGACGAGCGGCGTGACGCCGGCCTTCTGCTGCAGGACGCCGCTGACTGCGGCGACCGTGATCCCGGTGCGAAGCTGCTTCGTCGTCATCCCGGTCGCGACCGCGACGCGGCGAATCGTGTCCTCCGCGTGCGTCACCACGCGCACCGTGCTCGGGTTCGTCGCGAGCGTCTGCAGGAGCCCGCCGCCGTTCGGGGTGAGCGGCTGGCCGAGGTAGAGAGTCGAGCTTGCGGTGTAGGCGGTCGAGCCGCCGGCAGCGGCGAGGTAGCCGAGCACGACGCCCGCGACCAGGCCGCCGACGACGAGCCACCAGCGGCGCACGATCGCAGCGCCGAGGCGGCCGAGGTCGACCTCCTGCTCGGCGTCAGGGTCCGGGGGCAGCGGCTCGGTCATCGGGCGGCGACTCTACCGGAGGCCCACTCCCACTGAGAGCGCAAACCGTCCTCGAGCGAGGTCGACGCCTCCCAGCCGAGGTCGGAGCGGATCCTCGTGACGTCGGCCTTCGTCCGCCGCATGTCGCCGGCGGCGGGCGGCCCTTCGGCCAGCTCGAGCGTGCGGCCGGAGACCTGTTCGAACAGCTCGATCGCCTCGCGCATCGTCGCCTCGACCCCGCCGCCGACGTTGTAGACGGCGCCGGGCTCACCGTCGAGCGCGAGCATCGTCGCCTCGACGACGTCGGCCACGTAGGTGAAGCTCCGCGACTGGCCGCCGTCGCCGTAGAGCTCGAAGGGACGGCCTTCCGCGAGCGCCTCCGCGATGCGCGTGAAGGCCATGTCCGGCCGCTGGCGCGGCCCGTAGACCGTGAAGTACCGCAGGCCGACCGCCTCGAGCCCGAAGCTTCGCGCGTAGGCGCCGGCGAGGTGCTCGCAGGCGAGCTTCGTGATCCCGTAAGGCGAGTTCGGGTGCGGCAGCGTCGACTCGGGCGTCGGATACCGCTCGGCGTCGCCGTAGATCGACGAGGAGGACGCGTAGACGACCTTCGCGCCCGCCGCGACCGCCGCCTCGAACAGGCGCTGCGTGGCGAGCACGTTTCGGGTCAGGTAGTCGGGAAACGCCTGGCCGAACGCGCGGACGCCGGGCTGGCCGGCGAGGTGGAGGATCCCGTCGGCGCCGTCGACGATCTCCGCGACCGGATCGACGGCGAGGTCGGCGCGGACGACTCCCAGCCCGACCGCGTTCTCCTCCTTCCGCGTGGGGTCGTAGTAGTCGTTGAAGCTGTCGAGGGCGACGACCTCGTGCCCCGCGTCGAGCAGCGCGCGGGTGAGGTGCGAGCCGATGAAGCCGGCCGCCCCGGTCACGACGTACCTCACGCCCCTGGCCGCCTTTCGCTCCCGCCCGGCGGAGCCGGGCTCCGCGAAAGGCTGACGCCGCTCGCGGCACGATCCGAGGCCGGCCGGCGCGCGTTCGTACCTCCATGTACTGCCCTCACGCCGGCCGGCGATGGCTCCCACCGCGAGCGACGCCCCAGGAACGTGAGCGAGCTCATCGGTCCACCATCCCATAGATGCTGCCGTAGCCGACGAGGTAGACGCGCTTCGAATCGGCCACGATCGGGGAGTACTTGCCGTCCGGGAAGCTCCAGACCTGCCGGCCGGTGAGCGCGTCGAGGCCGTACGTCGTCTCGTGGAGAGTCGAGAAGTAGACGATCCCGTCCATCACGGTCGCCGAGCCCGAGATGCTGCCGTCCGCCCGGAAGCTCCACTTGACCTCGCCCGTCGCCGCGTCGAAGCAGTAGAAGGTGCCGTTGTAGGAGCCGACGTAGACGCGCTCGCGCCAGACCGCCGGCGAGGCGTAGACGTAGCCGCCCGTCCCGTACGACCAGCGCAGCTCGCCGCTCGTGGCGCCGAACGAGTAGACCTTGCCGTCGGTCGCGCCGATGTAGACGCGTCCGTAGGCGGCGGCCGGAGTCGAGTAGAAGGTGCCTTCCGAGCCGAGCCGGAGCTGGGCCCCGGTCCGCCAGCGGAGCGCTCCGTTGTGGGCGTCGAACGCGTAGACGTGGTGGTCGTAGGAGCCGACGAAGACCGTGTCGCCGTCGATTGCGAGCCCGCCCTTGACCTCGCCGCCGATCTGGTGCGTCCAGCGCACGGCGCCGGTCTGCGCGTCGAGCGCCCAGACCTTGCCGTTCCAGTCGCCGAAGTAGACGAGCCCGTTCGCGACGAGCGGCGAGGACTCGCTCGGCCCGACCCGGCGCTGCCAGACGACGTTCCCGCTCCCGACCTGGTAGGCGACGATCTGCCCGTCGAGGCCGTGCCCGCTCTGGTTGCACGGGTGCCTGTTGAGGAACGTCTGGATCACCAGCTGACCCGCGATCGCGGGCGAGGCTGCGACGCAGCGGCCGGTCGCGCGCTTCCAGGCGCGCAGGCCCGTCTGGGCGCTGATCGCCCACATCACCCCCGAGTTGTTCGCGAAGAAGAGCCGGCGGTAGGCGACGACGGGCGGGAACTCGAGCAGGCTCCCGCCGCGGAAGCGCCAGATCGTCCGGTAGGGCGGGCGATGCTGCAACGAGACGGGGAACCGCGTGCGGGCCTCGTCCCAGCCGTACATCGGCCACGGCACGGTGCGCAGCTCGGCCGGCGTCGGCGCCTTGACCGGCTCGGTCGCCACGAACTCGACGCTCGAGGAGCCGCGGATGTTCCGGCCCTGATGCTGGCGGTAGAGCACGAAGGCCGCGCCCAGCCCGACGAGCAGGAGCAGGACGACCCCGAGGCCGATCAGGATCCACTTCTTCCTCATGCGGCCCTGTGGCGGAGCGCGGCGAGCAGCGCCCCGGGCGTCTCGCCGTTCGGAACGCGGATGCGATCGAGCAGGTACGGGTTCGAGGAGGGACGCGCGAGCCCGAGCTGCGTCGTCGTCGCGCCTTCGTAGCCCGCACGACGCACCGCCGCCAGGACCGCCGCGTCGTAGCGCCCGGCCGGGTAGCAGAAGAAGTCGACGGGGATCCCGTAGGTGTGCCGGATCGAGACGCGCGAGCCGTTCACCTCCTGCCAGAGCCGGGCCGCGTCGACGTGGGTCAGGTCCGGGTGGGTGAAGGTGTGCGCGTCGACCTCCCAGCCCGCCGCGAGAAGCTGCCTGACCTTTCGCACGATGAGGTTCCCGACCTGCAGGTTGAGCACACCGGGCCAGCGACGGGCGCGCAGGACGGGCAGCGCCACGGTGAGGTCGGGCGGGTAGCCGTCGTCGAAGCTCAGCACGATCGGCCGGCGCGGCAGCTTCGCGCGGCCGTGCCAGGCGGCGAACACTCGCTCGAGCGTGACCGCGCGATAGCCCGCCCGCGCGAGCGCGCGCACCTGCGCCGCGAAGGTCGACGGCGTGACGTAGAGCTCGCGGAACGGCACGCCCGGCCCGGGGGTGGCGAGCACGTGGTACATCAGGATCGGCACGGGGCGGGCATCGGGGACATGGAACGGAGCAGGCGCAGCCGTCGGCGCGGTCGTCGGCGCGGTCGTCGTCTGGCGCCTCGCCGAGCCGCACCCCGCGAGCGCCACCGCGCAGAGCGGGAGGACGAGCAGGCGGCGGGGCACGAGCGGCGTCACGCCTCCGCGATCGGCTCCGGCAGCTCCTCCGAGAAGGGCACGAGAGAACCGTCGTCTGCGGACACGAGCGTCAGGTGGGAGAAGAAGCGCGTCATCACGATCCCCTCGCGGAACTCGCCGAGCCGGGGCTCGGGCCGCTCGCCGCGGGCGAGCGCGAGCGCGAGCTCCGGGTAACCGCTGCCGGCCGCATGGGGGAGCGGGAAGGCGCCGCCGAAGCGCGCGTTGACGTCGGTGACCCGGTGCGTCCCGTCCGCCTCGCGGAAGCACTGGATCGTGCCGGGCCCTTCAGCGGGAGCGCCTCGGCGACGGCGCGGCCGTGGTCGATCAGGTCCCAGTCCATCACCGTCATCCCCTTGATCGACTCGCCGCCCTTCGACTCGATCATCGTGCGCGGGATCGCGTTCAGGCAGCGCCCGTCGAGGTCGCAGAAGACGTCGATCGAGAACTCGGCGCCGTGGCAGACCGCCTGGATCATCGAGTCGACCGGGGTGCGGGCGAGAAAGAACCGGAGCTCGGTCGCGTTCTCGGCGCGGAAGATGTGACGCGAGCCGAAGCCCCGGCGCGCCTTCACGAGCACCGGGTACGCGAGCTCCGCGGGAAGCTCCTCCGGCAGCCACGTCGGAGGCGTGTCGATCCCGCGCTCCTCGAAGAGCCTGTGCGCCCGGTACTTGTCGCGCGTGGCCTCGACGACGTCGCGATCGGGCACGAGCGGGATCGCCGGGGCGAGCTCGTCGCGATGCTCGGTGAGCAGGTGCTGGTCGAGGTCGGTGAGCGGCACGATCAGACGGATGTCGTGCGCCTGGACGAGCTCGGCCAGGGCCGGGACGTAGGCCGGGTCGTCGACGCGCGGGACGAGCGCATGGCTGCCGGCGTGGTAGAGCGCCGGCGCGAGCGGGTTCGTGTCGACGGCGACCGTCACAGCGCCTGCGCGGGCGAAGGCGGTGACGATGTCGACGCGCTGTCCGGCGCACGTGAAGAGGACCGCGGTCACGGACGCAGAGGGTAACGACAGGCTACGCCCGGTGCCGCACCGGAAGCAGCGCCTCGAGGTGGTCGAGAACGACCTGCGCCCGCGCCGTGCTCGTGTGGAACTCGAGGAGCTTCTGCCGGCCGGCCGCTGCGATCGCCTCGGTGTCGCCGTCGAGGAGCCGCTTCGCGATCTGGTCAAGCTCCGAGGCGGGGCCGAAGGCGGCCTCGGAGCCGTCCACGAAGTTGTGCGGGATCACCGTCTGCGGGGTCTCGGAGAGAAGGAGCGACCCGGCATACGGGATCTCCCAGTAGCGGAAGGTGTCGTACCCGAGGCCGCGTACGTTCAGGGCGATCCTCGAGCAGCTGAGCAGCCGCATGTACTCCAGCCACGGGATGCGGGTCGGCTCGTACCACTCGTGCTCGCTCCAGGCCGGATCGTCCGGAATGCAGACCCTGAGCCCCTCGGCGCGCAGCCCGCCGAGACTCGCGACGACCTTCGCGCGCTCCGGGCTGGTGCGCGCGCCGAGAAACGTGACGTCGTAGAGCTTCTCGCTCTGCGCGGGCCAGCCCCGGTCGATGATCCCGAGCGGCAGGGGCACGAGCTTCGCGACGCCCGGCGTGGCGACGGCGATCTGGCGCCTGAGGGGATGCTGCCAGTCGTTCGGCCGGCGGCGCAGCGCGTGATATCCCCGCCTGACCGGCATCCGGATCCGGAGCCGGCGCCCGTCGGCGAGGGTCTCGCGCTTGAAGTAGACGTCCGCCTCGTTGATCGCCGCCCGCACGTACGGATCGTCGAAGCCGTCGAGGACGCCGATCGGCCGGTCGATCCCGAGCTGCAGGAGCCGAACGAGGCCGTTGTGAGCATCTCCACGGATCGCGCCGACGACGACGGCGTCGGCCTCGTGCGCGAGCTCCTCGAGCGACCGGCCGGCGTGGGGCCCCGGGTCGAGGGCGAGGTAGCCCATCGGCTGGTACCGGTAGTCCTCCGGCGGGGCGGACAGGTGGCGCTCCTGCTGCGGGAAGTCGAGCACGTTCTCCCGGCCCAGGAGGCGGATCAGCCCGTCGAGCACGAGATCCTGGTGGAAATCCTCCACGGCCGCCGTCAGGAAGAGGATCCGCACCGGCTGGAGGCTAGTTCAGCCCGGCGGCGACTTCCAGCCGCCCGTCTCGCCCTTGTACGTGCCGCCGAAGAGCGCGCGCGGCGTCCGCAGCAGGATCTTCAGGTCGACGCGGGGCGAGCGGTTCTCGACGTACCAGACGTCGAGCTCGATCCGGTCGGCCCAGGGCAGCTCCGCCCGGCCGTGGACCTGCGCCCACCCGGTGAGCCCCGGCCTCACGTCGAGCCGGTGCCGCTGCCGCTCGTCGTAGCGCTCGACCTGGTAGCGGAGCGTCGGGCGCGGCCCGATCAGGCTCATCTCGCCGCGGACGACGTTCCAGAGCTGGGGGAGCTCGTCGAGCGAGAGCCGCCGCAGCACCCGGCCGACTCGGGTGATCCGCGCGTCGCCGCGGTCGACCGCGTAGCCGGCTCCCTGCGTTCTCGGCCCCGACCACCATCGTGCGCAGCTTCAGCAGCTCGAAGTCCTTGCCGTCCTTGCCGACGCGCGTCTGCCGGTAGAGGACGGGCCCGCCGTCGTCGAGCTTGATCGCGACCGCCGCGCCGCCGAGCACGGGGCTCAGGACGACGAGGCCGAAGCCGGCGAGCGCGGAGTCGAGCACGCGGTTCAGCGCGTGCCCTCCGCCTTCTCCCACACCGGCGGCACTCCCGCGCGGACCGCGTTCCAGAGCGCGACGACGGTGGCCCAGCTGACGAGCACGTAGTAGCGCGCGATCCCGACGCCGACGACGGCCGCGGCGAGCAGCCCGAGCTGCAGCCCGAGCGCCACGTCGTAGATCCAGCCCGCGCCCGCCGCGACGAGGACGACGCTCGTCGCGAGCAGCAGCAGATGGAGCAGCCCGCTCGCGTAGCGCAGGTGGCGGTGCGAGACGAGCTCGACTGCATACACCGGCGGCTGGCGGCGCAGCATCCGGCCCGCGCCCGACGATCACCCAGCAGTGCTCGAACATCCGCACCTTGCGGCGGAACTCGTCCTCGTTCGTCGGCGTCGGCTTCTCGAACGCGAGCGCCTCCGGGTCGTACACCGCGCGCCGGCCGCGCTGCACCATCAGGTACGGGAAGGAGAGATCGTGGCCGAAGCGCGGATCGACGTCGACGTACTCGGTGCGCCGCACGGCGTAGATCGAGCCGTTGCCGCCGGTGACCGAGCCGAGCCGCGACTCGCTTGCGCGCAGCCAGAGCTCGAACCGCCAGTAGACGCCCTCGCGGTTGCCGCCGTCGGCGCGCTCGAGGCGGAGGCGGCCGCAGGCGTAGGCGACGTCGGGATCGGCGAAGTTGCGGACGAGCTTGCGCAGCGCGTCGGGCGCCCAGGTCGCGTTCGCGTCGGAGAACGCGAGCACCTCGCCGCCCGTCTGCGCGCACGGCGTGGTTCTGGGCCGCGACCTTGCCGCCGCGCGGGGCAGCGCACGAGCCTCACGCCCCGATCGGCGAACCGCGCGACGAGCTCGTCCGTGCGGTCGGTCGACGCGTCCGAGGCGACGACCAGCTCGAGCTTCTCGGCGGGATAGTCGAGCGCGAGCAGGTTCTCGAGCCGCCGCTCGATCACCGCCTCCTCGTTCCAGGCGGCGACGATCACGGTCACGGTCGGCTCGTAGGCCTCGTCGCGGCGCACGCGGCGGGTCCGGATCCGCCGCGGCCGCAGCCGCCGCGACCGGATAGAGCGCGTGCGTCCAGACGAGCGCGGCGAGCGACGCCCAGAAGAGCACCTCGACGACGATCACGCGGCGGCCGCCGCGGGCGCCCGGTCGACGACCTGCTCCAGCCAGAGCTCGAGCACCATCAGCCCGTAGAGCGGCAGCCCGACCCGCGCCGTCCCCTCGAGGTGGGCGGCGAGGAGCGCCTGCGCCGCCGCGGGATCGACGAGCCCGCGCTGCGCGAGCCGGTCGGGCGCGAGCAGCTCCTGTGCGAGGGGCCGAAGCTCCTCCCGCAGCCAGCGGTCGATCGGGACCTCGAAGCCCTGCTTCGGACGGCGCGCGATCTCCGGCGGCAGCCGCTTCTCGACGAGCGCTCGCAGTGCGCGCTTCGTCTCGACCCCGCGCACCTTGGCGCGGTCCGGCAGGCCGAGCCCCGCGGCCACGACCTCCTGGTCGAGCAGCGGCACCCGAAGCTCGAGCGAGTGGGCCATGCTCATCCGGTCGGCCTTCAGCAGCAGGTCGGAGGCGAGCATCGTCCGCAGGTCGGCGTACTGGAGCCGGCCGAGATGCGTCAGCCCGGCGGGCGCGGCGTGGAGCTGCTTCGCGAACACGCGCGAGGCCGGCTTCACCTCGGTGCCGACGAGCCCGGCCTTCGCCTCGTCGGAGAGGAGCGCGAACCACGACGCGTAGCGCTCGGCCTCGGGCAGCGCCGCGTGGCGCATCAGCTTCAGCGAGCGGCGCGAGAGGCTCCTGCGGCCGCCGCGTGCGGCGCGGTCGCCGACGAGGGCGTCGAGGGAGCGCGCGAGCGCGCGGGTCGGCAGCACGCGTGCGATCCGCGCGGCGTGGCGGTCCCAGTTGTAGCGCGCATAGCCGCCGAAGACCTCGTCGCCGCCCTCGCCGGCGAGGGCGACCTTCACCTCTGCGGCGGCGGCACGGCAGACGTACCAGAGCGGGATCGCCGAGGGGTCGGCGAGCGGCTCCTCGAGCCGGCGGACGATCTCGGGCAGGTCGGCCGTGACGTCGGCGTGCACCTCGACCTCGTGGTGCTCGGTGCCGAGAGCCCGGGCGACGACGCGGGACGGCTCGAGCTCGTCGAACTCGGGATCGCCGAAGCCGACCGTGAACGTGTGGAGCGCAGCGCCGTCCTCGGCCGCGGCGAGCGCCGCGATCAGCGACGAGTCGAGGCCGCCCGAGAGCAGCACCGCGAGCGGCACGTCGGCGCGCAGGTGGATCCCGACCGCCTCGGCGAGGGTCGCCTCGAGGTCGACGCCCGAGGCCGGCTCGAGCTCGACGTAGGGCTGCTCGCGCTGCAGCCCGGCCTCCCAGGTGAGCGTCCGCCCCGGCGCGAGCGCGCGCACGTCCTCGAGCCCCGTCGCCTGCCCCGGCACGTAGCCGAGCGAGAGCAGGTCGGCGACCGACTGCAGGTGCGGACGGGCCGGGACGCCGAGCGCGAGCAGCGGCTCGATCTCCGACGCGAACGCGAGCGCGCCGCCGGTCTCGCCGAGATACAGCGGCTTGATCCCGAACCGGTCGCGCGCGAGCACGAGCCGCTCGCGGCGGCCGTCCCAGAGCGCGACCGCGAACATCCCGCGCAGCCGCTCGAAGCAGGCGGCGCCGAGCTCCTCGTACAGGTGCGGGATCACCTCGATGTCGCCGTGGCCGCGGAACCGGTGCCCGCGCGCCTCGAGCTCGGCGCGCAGCTCGACGTAGTTGTAGATCTCCCCGTTGCAGACACAGACGATCTCGCCGGACTCGTCCGAGACGGGCTGGTCGCCGGTCTCGAGGTCGATGATCGCGAGCCGCCGCATCGCGAGCGCGACGGGGCCGGCCGCGAAGCGCCCCTCGCCGTCCGGGCCGCGGTGGCGCATCAGCTCGATCGCGTCGAGCGCCTCGGGCGCGGGAGCGCCCCGCGTGGAGGCGATGCCGAGGATCCCGCACACGAGGGCTGAGTCTAGCCCGGCGGTGTTAGGGCTTTTCGCGGCTGTATGCCGGCGACGCTCGAGAGGAGCAACACGACCCAGACCGAGAGGAACGCGATGCTCCCGGCGGCGTGGAAGTACGACTGGCTCACGCCGATCAGCAAGCCGGCCGCCGCCGCGCCGAGCGTGGCCGGCAGCCTTCGCTCGCGCTGATCGCTCCCGCCCCGGATGCAGCCGCGCACACCGGGCACGAGGCAGAGGGCCAGCACGGCCAGGAGCACCGCCAGCCCGACGAGGCCGAGCTGGAGGAAGAGCCCGATGTAGGAGTTCTCGGGCAGGTCCGAGTGGTAGCCGAAGAAGCGGTTGACGAAGGCGCTCTCCCCCGTCCCGAATCCGTAACCGGCGATCGGCCGGTCGAGCCCTTCCACGATCGCCGAGCGCCAGGCCTGGAACCGCGCGCTGGAGCTGAAGAGCGTGCGGTGGGCGACGGCGGTCGAGTGAGTCCACCACGGCCCGCCGATCTCACCGGAGAGCGGGATCACCTTCTCGGCGTCGAGCGGAAACGACAGCGCCGGCGCAGGGGCCTGCGTCCGCGCCGTGGCCGGCAACGCCTGCGGGATCGTCATCGTCCAGGCGGTGACCGCCAGCAGCGCCACCACGGCGAGCGAGGCGCCGACTCGAGCACGGCGCGCGGCGGGGGTGAGCAGCGCGACGGCCAGCAACGCGAGGAATCCGCCGACGAGCGCGCCGCGCGACCCCGACGCGGCCAGCTCGGCGACGAAGGCAAGCAGCAGCGCCGAGAACACCGCGCGGCTGCGGCGGCTCGTCGCCGAGAGCGCCCGGCCGAACGCGAGCGGCATCCCGACCGCGAGGAGCATCGGGCCGGTGTTCGGGTTCTGCTCGAACCCCTGGAACCGGCTCGGGTACTCGATCGTGCCGGGCTGGACGGCGGCGGACGGATCGACGAGCCAGAGGACGAAGCCCGCGAGGGCGACGGCGGCGACCGCCGCGAGGATCGCGTCGAGGAGCCTGCGGGCGGTGACGGTGCTCAGGGCGGCGCAGCCGCCGAGCGTCGCAGCCACGAGCACGGCGAAGGACACGCTGCCCGCGCGCACCAGGCTCAGATGGGGGTGGATCGACCACCCCACCGAGACGATGGTGAGCCCGCAGTAGGTTCCGAGCGCAGCCGCCACCCAGGGCCTCAGGCGCCATTCCGAGCGAAACGCGAGCGCGCGGAGCAGCGCGGCGGCTCCGAGCGCGACGAGCAGAACCCAGCGGGCCGGCTTGCCGACCGACACCACGTCGAGCAGGACGCTCGAGCCGGCCGCCGCGGCGACGATCGCGAGGAACAGCAGCGCCGCGACGGCGAGATCGAGAGCCGTCCGCGGCGCGGGCCTCACCGCGCCGGCTTCTCCATCCGCGCGATCAGGGCCTCGAGCTTCGCCCGGTCGACGTGGATGGTCGACGCGGACGGATCCTCGCGAAGGCTCCAGATGCGCGGCTGATCGCCCGTGCGGTCGATCGCCTCGATCACCCGGCCCGCGCCGTCGACGCAGAACTCGAGGGCGAACGGATTGGTGCCCCGCTTGTAGAGGAGGCAGTCCATGCCCGGGCCGACGCCGACCCGATAGGCGTCGAGTGACGGTTGATCCATCTGGCCGATCGAGCCCAGCACCCGCCGGATCCCGGCGAGCTCGCTCCGCGCGTGCCGGTCGCGCTCCCAGCGACCGACGGGGATCAGCAGGAGCAACACCAGCACCGTGATCCCGCCGACCACGAGCCACTTCCTCCTCATCGGCTCTCCGCTCCGACGAGATCGTGCAGGAGGTCGCGGTACCGGCCGACGGCGATGGCGCGATCGGCGTTCGCCACGACGTACTCACGCCCGCGGGCGCCCATCGCGGCGAGATCGAGCTCGCCGTCGTGTGCCGCGCGGATCACCTCGGCGAGGATCTCCGGCCGCCCGGGGGGCACGACCACGCCGCAGCCGACCTGCTCGGCGAGCTGGGCCGTCTCGCTCGACGGGTCGGCGGCGACGATGACGGGCCGGCCCACCGAGAGAATCCCGTAGAGGCGGCTCGGCACGACATACCCGGAGAGACCGCGCGCGAGCCCGACGACGTGGACGTCGGCAGACGAGAGCGACTCGGAGAGGAGCTCGCGGGGCTGGTACGGCAAGAAGCGAACGACGTCGCCGACCTCGAGCAGCTCCGCGAGCTCGACGAGGGCGGCGTGTCGCGCCCCGTCGCCGACGATCGCGATCGTGAGGTCGTCGAGGTCGCGGAGGAAGGTCGCCGCCCGGACGAGCGCGTCGAGGTTCTGCGCGTGGCCGACGTTGCCGGAGTGCATGACGACGAAGCGGTCGGCGAGGCCGTTCTCCTCGCCCCACGGGTTCACGCGCGGCTCGGGCACCAGCGTGCCCGTGTCCACCCAGTTCGGGATCACGCGCATGGTCGCGGGCCGCGCGCCCTTCTCCTCGAGGCGGCTCCGCATCGTCTCGCCGATCGCGACGACACGGTCGGCGCGCTCGAGGTAGAACGCGATCGCGCGCGCGGAGGACGCTGACGACGACGGGGTTCTCGAGCCGCTTCAGCTCGACCGCGATCTCGGGGAACACGTCCTGGCTGACCACGACGAGCGGTGCACCGAACCGGCGGGCGACGAGCAGCGCGATGTCGGCGATCACCGGCGGGTCGGTCATGCAGAGGACGACGTCGGGCCGCTGCGCACGAAGGCCCGAGAACGACGAGCCGAGCAGGTAGGTGCCGTAGTTCAGGGCGCGCAGCCAGATGTTCGCGCGGAAGAACGCCGTGGACGGGACCCGGATGATCTCGACCCCTTCGTGGACGATCCGCGGCTCGTTCTCCTCGTCGCGGAGCTTCCCCGTCACGACGGTGACCTCGAAGTCCGCGGCCAGCTCCCGGCAGAGCTCGGAGAGGAGGTATGCGGTCGCCTCGACCCCGGGCCAGTAGTACTGGTTGAAGACGAGCAGGCGCGGGGGCGGGCGCTCACGGCCGGCCCTCCGCCAGGGCGAGCGCGGGCAGCGTCAGGACGCACACCCAGATGCTCGCGACGGCGATGTTGCCGACCGACGTGATCCCCGACTGGCTCAGCCCGATCAGGATCGCGACGAGCAGCACGCCGGCCGCGGCGGCTGCCGGCCGGCTTCTCCCGCGTCGCAGCGCGCGGTAGGCGTTCCAGGCGAGGGTGAGCAGGAGCCCGACGAGCAGCGCGACGCCTGCGGCCCCGAGCTGGAGGAAGGTCCCCAGGTACGAGTTCTCGACGAAGTTGCTCTCGAACGCGTAGAAGCGGTCGACGAACACCCTGTCCTCCGTGCCGAAGCCGTAGCCGAGGAGCGGGCGTCCCGCCGCCTGGTGCGCGGCTCCGACCCACGCCTGCGCGCGACCGCTCGAGCCGAGCAGCGTCCGCGCGACCGGCGGCCGGTAGCCGCCGAGCGGCGGGTGGCCGAGCTCGTCCTCGAGCCGGAGGAAGTCGTTCGCATTGATCCCCCGTGTCCTGACCGCGACCACGCCCGCCGGAGCCGCGGCGGAGGCGGAGGCCAGCGAGGCCGGGTGCTGGAGCCGCGAGGTTGCGAGACAGGCGACCGCCAGCACGACGAGCCCGGCCGCGACGCCGAGCTTCACCGCCACGGTCGGCCCCAGCACGAGCGCGGCCAGCAGCGCGCCTCCGAAGCCGGCGACGACCGCCCCGCGCGACCCCGAGACCGCGATCTCCGCGGCGAAGAGAAGCACCAGCCCGGCCCCTGCGAGCCGCTCCCGTGAGCGGCCGGCGAGCCCGAGCCAGACTGCGAGGGGAAGCCCGACGGCGAGGAGCATCCCCACGGTGTTCGGATTCTCGCCGAGACCGCGGAACCGCCAGCCGGCGCCGGTCGTGGCCGGGAGCACCGCGTCGCCGTGCGAGACCGCGAGCACGACCAGGGAGCCGACCGCAACGGCTGCGACCCCCGTGAGAACACCGCGCAGGACACGCGTTGCCGCGACCTCCGGGTCACGCGACCCGAGCGCGAGCGCGACGGCGGTGACGAAGAGGACCCCGAGCGTGAAGATGCGCCCGATCGTCACGTGCGGGCTGACCGACCAGGCCGCCGAGACGACGCCGAGGAGGGTGAGCGCAGCTGCGAGAACCCACCCGAGCGGCGCTCGCGGCGGCAGTCGACCGTGCGCCGCGGCGCACGCCAGCGCGAGCGCGAAGAGCACGAGCAACGCCGCCCAGCGACCGGGCCCGCCGATCCGCAAGAGGAACGGGACCGAGCTGGAGCCGCAGGCGAAGAGGAACACCGTCGCGGCGAGCGCGGCCCGAATCGCACGGTCGAACGACAAGCGACGGAGGGCGCCCACAGAGCGGCAAGGATACTTCGACGGGCCCGAGGAGCCGCCGACCTGCGGTAGGTTGGGCCCGACTTGGCGTATCTGACCGCGTGCACGCTCTGCGGCGGCCGACGGATCCGACCGCTGTACCGCCTCAGGCGCATCGACCTCACGGTCTTCGAGTGCGGCAACTGCTCCCTTCGGTTCGTCGGCGACGACCTGAGCGAGGAGCGCATCGCGGCGCTCTACGACAACCAGGGGCTCGCCGACTACTTCGTCGCGCTCGGGGAGCGGCACGAGCGCAAGTTCGCACCACGCCTCCTGGAGCTGGCGCGGCTCGTCGACGGCTCCGGCCTCCGCGTCCTCGACGTTGGGTGCGGCAGCGGCGAGTTCCCCGCACTCGCCGTTTCGGCAGGCTACGAGGCCGTCGGTCTCGACGTGTCCGAGCCGTCGATCGAGGCCGCCCGCAGGCTCCATCCGGGCGTCGAGTTCCGCCTCGGCTCGATCGAGGCGCTCGCTGCGGCCGAGCCGGGGAGCTTCGACGTCGTGACCCTGTGGGACGTGATCGAGCACGTCCGGGACGCACACTCGATGATCGCCGGCTGCGCCGAGGTGCTGCGGCCCGGCGGCACGATCGCGATCGGCACCCCCAATGGGGACTCGAGCTACGACCGCGTCGCCCACCTCGCCTACGGCGTGGTCCCCTCGCTCGGCGAGCTCTTGCTGGTGCAGCGCTACTCGGAGTGGCACCTGCAGATCTGGACGATCCGGACGATGCGGCGGCTGCTCGAGGATCACGGCTTCCGGGTCGTCTTCGCAGCCAGGCAGCGCGAGCTGACCGCGACGCCGAGCCTGTACTGTCGAGCAGGTCGGCCTGAAGCGGCTCGCCGCGGCCGCGCGCTCCCTGGACAAGGTGGTCGAGGCCGGGTGGCCGATCCGGAACAAGCTCACGGTCTACGCGCGCACGCCGTCGTCCTGACCCGTCCGTCGCGCAGCGGCCGCAGCGATACTCCACCCATGCCGTTCCCCGAGCGCCTAGTGCCCGACGAGGCATCCGTCGGCATCGTCGCCCTTCACGAGAAGCGGTATCGCTTCGCGCTTCCGCACTGTCCGGGCAAAGACGTGCTGGACGCCGGCTGCGGCGTCGGCTACGGCAGCGCGCTCCTCGCGACCGTGGCCTCGCGCGTGGTGGGAGTGGACGTCAGCGCCGAGGCGATCGACTACGCGCGCACCCGATACGCACAGCCGAACGTCGAGTTCGTCGTCCAGGACCTCCTCGCCCTCGATCTGGCGCCCGCGAGCTTCGATGTCGTCTGCTCGTTCGAGGCGATCGAGCATCTGGCCGACCGCGACGTCTTCCTCGGCCACGTCGCAAGGGCGCTGCGCGACACCGGCGTCTTCCTCGTCTCGACGCCCCGCGTGAAGCGGACGAACACCCGCCCGGACAACCCGTACCACTACGTCGAGTACTCCCGCGCGGACTTCGAGGAGCTCCTGCTCCGCTACTTCGCCGACGTCGAGCTGTTCGGCCAGCGGCGCCCCGAGACGAGGCGGCACCTCGTCCTGCGAAAGCTGGACGTGCTCGGCCTGCGGAAGCACGTCGGCGTCCTGCGGAAGGCCGGCCGGCTGACCACGGGGACGGCGCCGATGCAGGCTCTCACGACGGAGGCGATCATCATCGACAAGCAGGCGATCGACAAGGCGGCCGAGCTCGTCGCCGTCTGCCGCAAGCCGCGCCGGCCGTGAACATCGCGCATCTCGTGATCAACGGCGACGTCGCCGGCGGCCAGATCGTGGCGTTGCAGCTCGCGCGCGCCGCCCGCGCCCGCGGCGACCGGGTCGTGTTCCTCTCGCCGACGAGAGGGCCCTTCACCGAGCGCGTCGAGCAGGAGGGGATGGAGGTGACCCTCGTGGACGTGTCGCGCACGTACAAGCTCGGCGGCGCGGTTCAGCTCGCGCGGCGGCTCGGTGCGGTGGACGCCGACGTGCTCCACACCCACACGGCGCTCGCCGCCAACGTGCTCTCCCGCGCCGGCGGCCGCCTCGGCGGCGCCGCTGTCGTCTCACACATTCACATCGAGAACCATTTCCGCCCGAACCGGCTCGCGCGCACCGTCCACAGGGCGCTCGACAACGGCAGCGCGCGCCTCGCCGCCCGCGTGCTCGCGGTCTCGGACGACACGCGCCGCTCGCTGGTCGCGCAGGGCTACCCGCCGCGGCTCGTCGAGGTCGTCCACAACGGGATCGACGTCGAGGCCGAGGCCGCCCGCCACGGCGCCGGGTTGCGCGCCGAGCTCGGGGTGCCCGAGGACGCCGTCCTGATCGGCGAGATCGCCCGGCTCTGCGACGTGAAGGGCCAGCGCGAGCTGATCGAGGCCGTCGCGCTCGTCCCGGGCGTTCATGCCGCCCTCGCGGGTGCCGACCTCGAGCAAAGCGGCGCGTATCGGTCGATGCTGGAGGGGCTCGCGCGCGAGCGCGACGTCGCCGACCGGGTGCACTTCCTCGGCTTCCGCGACGACGCCTCGGCCGTGCTCGACCAGCTCGACGTGCTCGTGCTCCCGTCGTGGATCGAGGGCCTGCCCGTGATCGTGCTGGAGGCGATGGCGCACGCCAAGCCGGTGATCGCGACGCCGGTGGGCGGCACCGCGGAGCTCGTCGCCGACGGCGAGACCGGCCTCCTCGTGGCGCCGCGCGACCCCGCGCTGCTGGCCGCCTCCATCCGCACCCTCGCCTCGGACGCGGAGCTCCGAGGCCGGCTCGGCCGCGCCGGGCGGGAGCGTGTCGAGCACGACTTCTCGGAGGCCGCGATGACCCGCCGCGTCCTGGAGGTGTACGACGCCGTCGCGTGAGGTCACGGTGGTGATCCCCGCGCACGGGCCGGGGCCGTTCCTGGCCGAGGCGGTGGCGAGCGCGCTCGCCGAGGAGCCCGCCGAGGTGCTCGTCGTCGAGGACGGCACCGAGGGCGTCGACGAGGCGACACTGGGCGGTGCGAGGCTCCTCCGCCTTCCCCACGTACGCCGCTCGCGGGCGCGCAACGCGGGCGTCGAGGCGGCCGGGACGCGCTTCATCGCCTTCCTGGACGAGGACGATCTCTGCCTGGCCGGCCGACTCGAGCGGCAACGGGAGGCGCTCGAGCACGGCGGCGAGCTCTGCTTCGGCCGGGTCCGGGTCGAGGAGGAGGACGGGACCCCCGACGACGAGTGGAACACGATCCTCGACGCGCGCTTTGCGGAGCTCGAGCGCGCTGGGGCAAGCTTCGAGGCGATCCTCTCCGTGCCCGCGCCGATCTACACCTCCGCGACGATGGTCCGTCGCGATGCCTTCCTCGAGGTGGGCGGCTTCGACCCGGCCTTCGACGCCCACGAGGACCTCGATCTCTACCTGCGCCTCTCCCGGCGCGAGCTCCTGCGCCCGTGCCCGGGGGAGCCCGTCTCCGCCTACCGCCTGCACGACGCGAACACACCCTCGAACGCCCTCTACGAGGCCGCGTTGCGGCTCGCGGACAAGCACCTGCCGCAGACCACGGGGGCGGCGCGCGGGCTCCTGCTCGAGCGCCGCATGGACGCGCTCTGGGGGCTCGGCCAGTTTCGGGAGGCCCGACGCACCGCGCTGCGCGCCGCGTTCGAGCAGCCGCCGTTGCTGGCGCATCCGCGCTTCGCCCGCCGGCTCGCTGCGCTGGCGCTCCCGTCGCGCGTGCTGGAGGCGCGCCGATGAAGGTCGCGCTCCTCACCGAGATCCCGGCGCCGTACCGGATCCCGCTCTTCAACGCGCTCGCCGCGACCGACGAGGTCGACCTCGAGGTGCTCTTCCTCGCCGAGCGCGACCCGCGCCGGCAGTACCCCGTGTACTCGACCGAGTTCCTGTTCGAGCGTCGCGTGCTCAGCGGCTCCGGCCTGCTCGCCCGGGGCCGTTGGGTGGTGCTGAGCCGCGGCGCCCGCGCCGAGCTCGACCGCTTCGACCCGGACGTTGTGCTGCTCGGCGGCTGGAACCAGCCCGCGTTCTGGACCGGCCTGCGCTGGGCTCGCAAGCGGCGGCGGCCCGTCGTGCTCTGGGTCGAGAGCACCGCGCGCGACGAGCGCAGCGGCAACCCGCTGCTCGAGCGCCTGAAGCGCCGCGCGGTCGCGTCGGCCGCCGGCTTCCTGGTCCCGGGCCGCGCCGCCGAGGAGTACGTCGAGTCGCTCGGGGTCCCGAGAAAGCGAATCGTGATCGCTCCGAACGCGGTCGACCTCTCGATCTTCAGCGTCGAGCCCGACCGGCATCACCGCGAGGGCTGCACGTTCCTCTACGTCGGGCGCTTCTCGCAGGAGAAGGGCGTCGACGTGCTCCTGCGCGCGTTCCGCGACGTGCCGGGCCGGCTGATCCTCGCCGGCACCGGGCCGCAGGAGGATCAGGTTCGGGCCCTGGCCGACGACCGGGTCACGCTGCTCGGTCACGTCGCGCGCGAGGACCTCCCGGCGCTCTACGCGAGCGCCGACTGCCTCGTGCTGCCGTCGCGCTCCGAGGCCTGGGGGATGGTGCTGAACGAGGCTGCCGCCGCCGGCCTTCCACTCGTCGCGACGGAGGCCGCGGGCGGCGGCTACGACCTGATCGAGGAGGGCGTCAACGGCTACCGCGTCCCGGTCGAGGACGAGGCGGCGCTCGCCGCGGCGCTCCGCAAGGTCGCGGCCGACCCGGATTGGCGCATCGCCGCCGGCGAGCGGTCTCGCCAGCTGACGGCGGGCTACACCGGCGAGGCCTGGGCCGAGCAGGTCGTGAGGCTCGTGCGCACGAGGGCGCTGCCTCCGGCCAGGGTGGAGAAGCCCGTCCGGGTCGCGCTGCTGACCGAGATCCCGGCCCCGTACCGGATCCCGCTCTTCAACGCGCTCGGCACGACGGACGGCGTCGAGCTCGAGGTGCTCTTCCTCGCCGAGCGCGACCCCCGTCGCCAGTATCCGGTCTACGAGCACGAGTTCCGCTTCGACCGGCGCGTCCTGCCCGGGACCGGGGCGCTCGCCCGCGGCCGCTGGGTGGTGCTGAGCCGGGGCACCCACCGCGAGCTCGACCGCTTCGATCCCGACGTCGTGCTGCTCGGCGGCTGGAACCAGCCGGCCTTCTGGACCGGCCTGCGCTGGGCACGGCACCACTCCCGGCCCGTCGTGCTCTGGGTCGAGAGCACCCTCCACGACGAGCGGAGCGGCTCGCTCGTCCTCGAGCGCCTGAAGCGCCGGGCGGTCGCAGCGGCCGCCGGGTTCCTCGTTCCCGGCCGCGCGGCGCGCGAGTACGTGCAGTCCCTCGGAGTCTCGCCCGAGCGGATCGTGATCGCCCCGAATGCGGTCGATCTCTCGATCTTCAGCGTCGAGGCCGACCGGAACGGCCACAGCGAGTGCACCTATCTCTACGTCGGCCGGCTGGCGCCCGAGAAGGGCCTCGACGTGCTGGTGCGCGCGTTCCGCCAGGTGCCCGGCCGGCTCCTGCTCGCCGGCAGCGGCCCGCAGGAGGAGGAGCTGCGCGCGCTCGCGGACGACCGTGTCCAGCTGCTCGGCCATGTCGCGCGCGAGGACCTCCCGGCGCTCTATGCACGGGCGGACTGCCTCGTCCTCCCGTCGCGCTCCGAGCCGTGGGGCATGGTGCTCAACGAGGCTGCCGCGGCCGGCCTGCCGCTCGTCGCGACGGAGGCGGCAGGCGCCGGCTACGACCTGATCGAGGACGGCGTGAACGGCTACCGCGTCCCGGTGGACGACGAGGCGGCGCTCGCCGACGCGCTCCGCAAGGTCGGTGCCGATCCGGCCTGGCGCCTCGCCGCGGGCGAGCGCTCGCGTGAGCTGACGGCGGGTTACACGGGCGAGGTCTGGGCGGACGCCGTCGCTAACCTCTCCCGCACAATCGTTGGCTAGGCTCCGTCGCCGAATGGCCGCGAGCACGCTCCCGACCCACGAGCCGACCTTGCAGGTGATCCGTCCGAGGTCGGGCTGGGCAGGGTTCGGGCTCGGCGAGCTCTGGGCGTACCGGGAGCTGCTCGTCTTCATGACCTGGCGGATCGTCCTCGTCCGCTACAAGCAGACGCTGCTCGGCGTGCTCTGGGCGGGGCTCCAGCCGCTGCTGATGATGGTCGTGCTCACGCTCTTCTTCAGCTCGTTCGCGAAGAAGGCCGGCGTGCCGGGGCCGATCTTCTTCTTCTCGGGGCTGGTGCCGTGGACGTTCTTCGCGAACGCCACGACCCAGTCGTCGAACAGCCTCGTCGGCAACGCCAACCTGCTGAGCAAGGTCTACTTCCCACGCCTCGCGGCACCGCTCTCCGCCGTGCTCGCGACGCTGCTCGACTTCGCGATCAGCTTCGCGATCCTCCTCGTGATGATGGTCGCCTACGGGATCTACGCGCAGCCGATCGCGATCGTCGTGGTGCCGGCGCTCCTCGTGCTCGCCTTCGCGACGGCGCTCGGCGCGGGCCTCTGGCTCTCGGCGATGAACGTCGCCTACCGTGACGTCCAGTACGTCGTCCCGTTCATGATCCAGCTCGGCCTGTTCGCGAGCGGCGTCGTCTACTCGGCGAGCTCGCTCTCGGAGCCCTGGTCGACGCTGCTCGGGCTGAACCCGATGGCCGGCGTCGTCACCGGCTTCCGCTGGGCCCTGCTCGACACCGCTCCGCCCTCCGCCGGGATGCTCGCGCTCTCGACGCTCGTCACCGTCGTCCTGCTGGTCTCGGGGGCGGCCTACTTCCGCCGCATGGAGAAGACGTTCGCCGATGTCGTCTAGGGTCGCGCTCGTCACCGGCTCGAGCGGGCTGATCGGCTCCGAGACCGTCTCCTTCCTCGACGCGCGCGGCTGGCGCGTCCTTGGCGTCGACAACAACATGCGCCGCGAGTTCTTCGGCGAGCACGGCGACACGACCTGGAACCTCGAGCGCCTGCGCTCGACGACGACGCAGTTCGAGCACCACCCGCTCGACGTCCGCGACCGGGCCGCGGTCCTCGCGCTGGTGGACGCCGCCCGTCCGGAGCTGATCGTCCACGCGGCCGCCCAGCCCTCGCACGACCTCGCCGCCATCGCGGCCGTTCGACGACTTCGAGGTGAACGCCGTCGGGACGCTCAACCTGCTCGAGGCCGCCCGCCGCAGCTGCCCGGAGTCGCCGTTCGTCTTCCTCTCGACGAACAAGGTCTACGGCGACGCGCCGAACGAGCTCGAGCTCGTCGAGCTCGAGACCCGGTGGGACTACGCGGACCCCGCGTACGCCGACGGGATCGACGAGACGATGCGGATCGACGCGACGATGCACAGCCTCTTCGGCGCGTCGAAGGCCGCCGCGGACCTGCTCGTCCAGGAGTACGGACGCTACTTCGGGATGCCGACCGTGTGCTTCCGGGGCGGCTGCCTGACCGGCCCGCACCACTCGGGCGCCGAGCTGCACGGCTTCCTCGCCTACCTCGCCCGCGCGACGCGCGAGGGCCTCCCCTACCGCATCTACGGCTACAAGGGGAAGCAGGTGCGCGACAATATCCATGCCGCCGACGTCTGCGGCGCGATCATGGCTTTCTTCGAGACGCCGCGCTCGGGCGCCGTCTACAACCTCGGCGGCGGCCGTGGGAACAGCGTCTCGATGCTCGAGGCGATCGAGCGGTTCGACGAGCTCTACGGCCGCAAGCTCGACTGGGCCTACGAGGAGGAGCCGCGCCGGGGCGACCACATCTGCTACATCTCGGACCTGTCGCGGTTCCGCGCCGACTACCCGGAGTGGGAGCTGACGATGGGCCTCGACGACATCTTCGAGCAGTTCGCGCAAGGCGAGACGAGCCCCTCGGTCACTGCCTGAGATGCGCGTCGCGCTGGTGATGGGCGGTGGCTTTCCCAACCCGACGACGGGCGGCGGCGCGCTCACGGCGTACACGCTGCTCCGGTACCTCCTCGATTCGGGCGACGACGTGACCGTCTTCGCGCTCCACGACCGCTACTACCAGGACCCCGTCGGCAGCGAGCCCGCGGCCCGGGCGTCGCACCTCCGCGAGCTCGGCGCCGACGTCGTCCCGATCCCCTCGGGCGCCGCCGACGTGATCGACGAGGCGCCGCGGGACCTCGCGTCGCGCCTGCGCAGGGGCCTCGCGCCGCGGCTCGAGGACGTGTATCCCCACTCCGTGGACGCGGACCGGGTCGCGGCTGCGGTCTCCGAGAACGCCTGTGACGTCGCGTTCGTCTACCACTTCGAGGCACTGGCCGGCAGCCGGGCGCTCGGGATCCCCCGGGTCGCAGGCGTCGGCGACCCGTCGCACCTGCCGACCTACTACCGCTGGCGCGACGGCCTGCCGGGAGGAGCGGCCCTGCGCCAGAGCGTGCGCGTGCAGGCCGCCATGCGCGCCCAGCCGCGCTACATGGCGACGCTGCTCGACGAGTGCGCCGCGTACGGCGCGTTCGCAGCACACCACGCCGAATGGCTGCGCACGCACGGCGCGCCGCGCTGCGCGTACTTCCGGACGCCCGTGCCCGACGAGGCAGGCCCGGACTGGCAGGCAGGCCGGGCGCGGACTGACCCTGATCGCCGGCCCCGGATCCTCCTGCTCGGACACCTCAAGGGAATCGTCACGATCGACGGCCTGCGGATCTTCGCGCGGGTGCTCCCGCTGCTCGACCAGGCGCTCGGGCCCGACGGCTACATCGTCGACGTCGTGGGCGGCTACGAGCCTCCCCGCGAGCTCGCCGCGCTGTTCGAGCACCCCGCCGTGCGCCGGCACGGGCACACGGAGGATGCCGGCGAGTGGCTGCAGCAGACAGACCTGCTCGTCGTCCCGACGTCGATCCCGCTCGGGATCCGCGTGCGGATCATCGTGGGCCTCTCGTTCGGGACGCCGATCGTCGCCCACTCGGCGAACGCGCTCGGGATCCCCGAGCTGGAGGACGGCGTCAACGCGCTCCTCGGCGGATCGCCCGGGGAGATCGCGGCGCAGATCCTGCGGGTCACGCGCGACGACGCGCTGCGCGACCGGCTCCAGCGGGGCGCCCGGGCGACCTACGAGCACAGCTTCAGCCCGCCCGTGGCGGCCGGCGCGATCGCGGAGGCGCTCCGCCGGGCGGCACGGCTCCCGGTGGAAGCCGCATGAGCCGCGTGCTCGTCACCGGCGGTGCCGGGTTCATCGGCAGCCATCTCGTCGAAGCCCTCCTGCGGCGCGGCGACTCGGTGACCGTGCTCGACAACCTGCTCACCGGAGCGCGCTCGAACGTCCCGGCGGAGGCCCGTCTCGTCGTGGGCGACGTCGCCGACGCCTCGACGGTGCTCGAGCTCACGGCGGAAGGCTTCGACGCGGTGCTCCATGTCGCGGGCCAGGCGAGCATCGCCCGCTCCTTCGACGACCCCGGCTCCGACCTCGCCGTGAACGTCAACGGCACGCTCAACGTGGTGCGCGCCTGCCGCGAGCTGCGGATCCCGCGCCTCGTGTACGCGAGCTCGATGACCGTCTACGGCGAGCCCGACGTGACGCCGACCCCGGAGAGCGCTCCGTGCAGGCCCGTCTCGTACTACGGCGTGACCAAGTACGCGGCGGAGAGCTACGTGCAGATCAGCGGCGCGCTCTCGGACGTCCCGCTCGCCGTCACCTCGCTGCGGATGTTCAACGTCTACGGCGAGCGTCAGAGCCTCGACAACCCCTATCAGGGCGTGCTCGCGATCTTCCTCGGCAACGTGCTTCGCGGCGAGCCGATCACGATCCACTCGGACGGCCGCCAGACCCGCGACTTCGTCTACGTCGGCGACGTCGTCTCGGCGTGGCTCGCGGCTCTCGACTCCGAGGCCGCGCATGGGCAGGTCTTCAACGTCGGCAGCGGCCGCGAGACGTCGATCGGCGAGCTCGCCGACGCCGTCCTCGCGGCGAACGGCCACACCCGCGAGAGCTGGACGGTGCGCGTCGGCGAGGCCCAGCGCGGCGACCAGCGCCGCTCGCTGGCGGACACGTCTTCGATCGAGCGCGCACTGGGCTGGCGGCCCACCGTGTCCCTGACCGACGGGATGGCGCGAACCGTGGGCTGGGCGCGCCCGAAGTGACTGCGCTCCTGGAGTCGCTCCGCGCACACGGAGCGTGGTGGGACGGCCGCCGCAACACGATCGAGGACTGGTACCCGGAGCGGATCGCCCCCGGGCTCGACGTCGAGCTCCGAGCGCTGCTCGCCCGCTATGCGGACGAGCTGGCCGAGCTCGACCCACTCTTCCGCGAGGCCTTGGCGGGAATCCAGTCGCGCGGCGGCGTCGCCCAGTTCGCGGACGCAGAGGCGGCGCTCCTCTATGCGTCGTTGCGAGAGACGTCGCCGGAGACGGTGTTCGAGATCTCACCTGCCGACGGCTGGAGCACGAACCACATCCTGGCCGCCCTGACCCGAAACGGACACGGTCGCCTGCACAGCTTCGAGCTCTCGCCGACCGCCCGCGACGGGACGCCGACCGAAGTGGCGCTCCGCCGGAACCTGCACCCCGACTTCGACGGCGGCCGGCTCGAGGTCCACGTGGGCGACGCCCGCGAGACGGTGCCGGCGGTGCCGGGGACGATCGACGCGCTCCTGCTCGACTCGGCGCACGAGGCATGGTTCGCGGAGTGGTACCTCGCGGAGGTCCTGCCGCGCACGCGCGGTGTCTGCGGCATCCACGACATCGTCGGGCCCGGCGGGGCCGTCAAGCACGAGCGGTACTTCGACGGAGAGGCGTACGCGATCCTGGAGTGGCTCGGTGCCAACCGGATCGCCGCGGTGCCGGCCGCGGAGCTGGAGACGACCCCGCCGGCGGGCCGGCGCCTGCCGTTCGACAGCTACCTCGTGCTGTTCGGCGTCGACGGCGCGCCGCCGCCACTCGACGGCGCGAGGCCCCGCGCGGCGCTGCAGCAGGCCGACCTCGCGCTGGCCTCGGGCGACTCGCTCGCCGTGCAGGCGCTGGTGGAAGAGGCCCTCGCCTCGGCCGGGCCGACGACCCCTCACCTGCTCCTTCAGATCGCGGAGCGTCACCGGCGCGTCGGGCTCGTCGAGCGGGCGCAGGAGCTCACGGAGCGCGTGGGCGACGAACAGTACGACGAGCCGCTCTGGCTCCTGCAGGCGGGGCGAACCCTCACCCAGCTCGGGCGGCCCGTCGCCGGCCGGCGGCTGATGCTCCGTGCGGCCCGCCACCCTCGCGCACCCCGCTGGGTGCGCGCTCAGTCACCGCTAACCGACGTCCGCAGCCGCGGGCGACGGGCCGTCCGCCGCGCCTGGCGCCGGTAGCTCGTACCCGAACCGCTCGGCGAGCCCGCGGCATGACTCGTCGATGATCGCGATCTCGTGCTCGGAGAGCTGGGCGCGCCAGGGATCGTCACGAATGGGATACCACTTGTTCTCTCCCGGCCAGCTGTTGAAAGGCATGCGATGGTGGGGCTGGGGGAGCATGTCCTCGCGGAAGTCGAGGTCGGCGAAGTCGCAGATCTGGCGCAACAGCCGCTCCGGCTCGTGCGTGAAGTCCTCGAAACGCACGACGAGGAAGTGCTCGACCCGCTCGCCGTCCTCGAGCGCGAGCCGGAACGAGTTCGCCCAGTGCTCGGCGGCAAGCCGCAGCTGGTCGTGGTACGACACCTCGCGCGAGAACGAGGGCGGCTGCCGGCGCACCGACCGGTACGCCATCGTGTACGGATCGCGGACGACGAGCAGGAAGCGCGGGTCGTGGCGTCGCAGCAGCTCGTCCAGGAAGGAGACAGAGACCGTGTACGTCTGCGTCTTGTCGAGGAAGCGTGCGGTCCGCGGATCGCGTGCGTACACCGCGATGTGCTCGCGCAGCAGCCGCTCGAGCGCCACCCGCTCCGCCGGAGTCGCGTCGGCGGCGGTCCGCCGGTAGTGCCCGAGGAGGGATTCGGTCGCGTAGACATTGCTGTGCTTGTCCCCGAACAACGGATGCTCGATGTCGTCGCGGAACTTGCAGCCCCAGAGCGACGGGGGCAGGCGCCGCATCCGCGAAGGCTCGACTCCGAGCTCGTTGAGCGCCGTCCACGACTCGTGGTTGCCGGACATCGTGACCACGTCGGGGTGACGCTGCAACGCATGTGCGATCAGGGTCAGCCCGCCGCCCTGCACGCCGAGCATGAAGATCGGGCGGTCGATCGGAATCGCGTCGAGAGTGCGGAATCGCCTCGGCGACCAGAGCCAGCGCTCTCGCTGGTGGAGGTACGCCGCCCGCTTGGCGAGATCGCGGAGGCGCGACCCGGTCGTTGCAGGGTCGCGGAGAAGCAGATCGAACGTCCGCTTCAACTGGCTCTCGATCGTAAGGGAATTCGTGGCCATGAAACGCCTCCCCAGGCGGGTGTAGCCATGCTAGCAACGGCCTGTGGGGCAGCCTGCGGGTGCCGGACCGCTGGTAGGATCGGGCGAACTGTGACTGGTGCAGCGATCGTTGCCGGCCGCCTCGAAAGGGTCGGCCGGCCACTCCTTACCACCTGCGGCTGCAGAACCCTTCGAGACTCGATCGCCGGGCTGGCCGGTCCGAGGCTCGTGATGGGCCGCTGACCGTGGCCGAGAAGCAGCTCGTCGGCGTCTTCGGGGCGGGCCGAAACGGCAGCACGCTGATGGCGCGGCTGCTCGACGGCAGCCCCGACCTCTGGATCAACCCGATCGACGTCGTCTTCCTCCCCGTCTGGGACGACGAGGCGGGCCTCGGCCGGATCCGGGGCGAAAGCTGGCATACGGCGACGACGCGCCGGCTGCGGCACCTCGAGCAGCCGCTTCCCTGGAGGCGCATCGCTCCGTTCTACACCTCGCAGGTCGACGAGATCGAGCGGGATTACCTGCCGCGCCTTCGCTCGCCGTATGCGCTCCGCCGGGACGAGCTCGCCGCGCTCGACCGCGACGGCGAGACCACACCGGTCGAGTTCTACCCCGCCTTCATCGAGGCGGTGAGGCGCACCGTCGCCCGGAACCCCGAGCCGACGCCCGCTGCGCTCGGGTTCAAGACGAGCGAGACGGCGTACGTCGACGACTACGTACGGCTCTGGCCGGGAATGCGGTTCGTCCACATCGTGCGCCACCCGCTCGGGAACTACGCGTCGATGAAGCGGACCTGGATGCAACGGAAGAACGCACCCTTCTGGACGACGGGCGAGGACATGCTGCGCACGTTCCTGGAGGCGCGCTGGCTCCCCCACGCCAGGGCCGTGCTGCGCCACCGAGACACCGACCCCGAGCGCCACCTGCTCGTGCGGTACGAGGACCTGTGTGCGGACGCCGAGGGCGAGGTGCTCCGGCTCTGCGCGCAGCTCGGCGTGCGGCCGCCGGCCGAGCCCGCGCAGCCGACCTCGCTCGGCGGGGAGCAGTTCCGCGAGCTGCCGCAGAACCCGAGCGCCCCCGGCATCTCGATGCCGCAAACCGTCGTCAAGGACATGGCCTCTCAGTTTCGGTACGACGAGGTGGTCACCCCCCGCGAGGCTGCCCTGATCGCCCGCGAGGTCGGACCGCTCGGGCCGGCGCTCGGCTACGACGACCTTCCCGATCCTGGAGGCCGCCTCGGCCTCTGGCTCCGCTGGCTCCCGCCCGACTCCTCCGAGAGGGAGAACGTCACCGGCCGGCGGCGCTGGCTGCTGGAGCTCGCCAAGCGGCGCGTCTATCTCACCCGGACGATCCTCCTCCCGTGAACGAGCCCGCGATCGCCGTCCAGCAGCTCGGCAAGCGCTACCGCCTCGGGGCGCAGCGCGCCGCGTACCGGACCCTCCGCGATGCCCTCGCCGACCGCGCGCGCGGGCGGCGCGACAACGGGGACGCGCGCACGCTCTGGGCGCTCCGTGACGTCTCCTTCGAGATCGAGTCCGGCACCGCGACCGGCGTGATCGGCGCGAACGGCGCGGGCAAGACGACGCTCCTGAAGATCCTCTCGCGGATCACCGAGCCGACCGAGGGCGAGGCTCGCGTGCGCGGGCGGATCGGGGCGCTGCTCGAGGTGGGCACCGGCTTCCACCCCGAGCTGACGGGGCGCGAGAACGTGTACCTCAACGGGGCGATCCTCGGGATGCGGCGCGCCGAGATCACCGCGAAGTTCGACGAGATCGTCTCGTTCGCCGAGGTCGAGCGGTTCATCGACACGCCGGTCAAGCGCTACTCGAGCGGCATGTACGTGCGCCTCGCGTTCGCGGTGGCAGCGCACCTCGAGTCCGACATCCTGCTCGTCGACGAGGTGCTCTCGGTCGGCGACCTCGCCTTCCAGCGCAAGTGCCTCGGCAAGATGCAGGACCAGACCGAGGGCGAGGGCCGCACCGTGCTGTTCGTGAGCCACAACCTCTCCTCGATCAAGCGCCTGACCGAGCGCTGCCTCTGGCTCGAGCGGGGCGGGATCCGCGAGTACGGGCCCACCGAGGAGGTCTTTCGCAACTACATGCTCGCGCATGCCGCGGGTGCGAGCCAGGGGATCGTCGATCTCTCCGACCTCACGGTCGGGCGCCCCGGCAAGGCGCTCGAGCACAAGGTGACGTTCGAGACGATCGAGCTGCTCACACCGGACGGGCGCGCGGCGGACGGGCACCTCGAGGGCGAGCCGCTCGTCGTGCGCGTCGAGCTGCGCTGCCGCGAGGCGATCGACGAGGAGTTCGAGGTGACCGCCCGGATCCGGACGCTCGAGGGCGTCGTCGTCACGGCGGCCCTCGGCGAGCGCCGCGAGTTATCCCTCGCACCGGGCGTCTACGAGACGGCGTTCACGCTCGACCCGAACCGCCTGCGGCCGGGCACCTACCAGCTCCATCTCTACTGCCTCACGCGCGTCGCCCAGGACATGGTCCCGGCGGCCGCGACCTTCCGGATCGAGCCCAACCCGGCGCCCGGCGACGACACCCGCTGGGCGACCGAGGAGGACTGGGGACTCGTGCGAGGCGACTTCCCCTGGGAGCCGATCGTCCCGGCCGGCGAGCGAGATCTCTGAGCGTCCTCGCCGTGATCCCGGCTCGAGGCGGGTCGAAGGGCGTGCCCCGCAAGAACCTCGCCCCGGTCGGAGGGGAGCCGCTCCTCGTCCATACCGTCCGCGCTGCGCTCGCGGCCGGGACCGTCGACCGGGTCGTCTGCTCGACCGACGACGACGAGATCGCGGCGGTCGCGCTCGCGGCGGGCGCAGAGGTCGTGATCCGCCCGCCCGAGCTCGCGTCCGACGGGTCGCCGACCGAGGACGCGCTCCTGCACGTGCTCGACGCGCTCGGCCCGCCCGAGCCCGAGTACGTCGTCACGCTCGAGCCCACCTCGCCGCTGCGGACCGCCGCCGTGATCGACGAGTGCGTCCGGCTCGCACGGGAGGCAGACGCCGACGCCGTGCTCACGGTCTCGGAGACGCGGGCCGTTCACGGGCGCCTCGAGGACGGCCTCTTCGTCCCGCTCGTCCCGGGCCAGCCGCGGCGGCGGCAGCTTCGTGCGCCTCTCTACCGCGAGTCGAGCACCGTCTACGTGACGCGCACCGCACACCTGCGCGAGACCCGGTCGGTCATCGGCGACCGCGTCTACGCTGTTGTCGTGCCTGAGGAGGAGGCGATCGACATCAACTCGGAGCTCGACCTCGTCGTCGCTGACGCGCTGCTCCGGCGTCGCGCGGAGGAGGGCGCATGACCCCGGCCCTCGACGTCGGCGGTCGGCTCGTCGGGGACGGACACCCGTGCTACGTGATCGCCGAGGCCTGCATCAACCACAACGGCGACTTCGCGACGGCGGTCGAGATGGTCGAGCGCGCGGCCGAGGCCGGCGCGGACGCGATCAAGTTCCAGGTGCACTACCTCGAGCACGAGATGCTCCGCGACGTCCCGACCTCGGCCAACTTCGAGAAGCCGCTCTGGCAGGTGCTCGAGGAGACCAACCTCACCGACGAGCAGCACGTCGAGCTGAAGCAGCTCTGCGAGGCGCGCGGAATCCAGTACCTGTGCACCGCGTACTGCCGCGAGGCGGGCGACTTCCTCGCCTCGATCGGCGTGCCGCTGCTGAAGACCGGCTCGGGGGAGACGACCAACCTGCCGTTCCTGCGCGCACTCGCGCGGCACGGCATCCCGCTGCTCGTCTCGACCGGGATGGCGACCCTCGAGGAGGTCGACGCGACCGTCGAGGCGCTCCGCGCGACCGGGACGCCGTTCGGGATCACCCACTGCACCTCCGAGTACCCGCCCGTCTACGAGGACATCAACCTCGGCCTGATCCCGATCTACAAGGAGCGGTACGGAATCGTGGTCGGGCACTCCGATCACAGCCCGTCGATCTACACCGCCCTCGGTGCGGTCGCCTACGGTGCGGCGGTCGTCGAGAAGCACTTCACGCTCGACCGCAGCCAGCCGGGAGCCGACCACGCCGTCTCGCTGGAGCCCGCCGAGCTCGCGCAGCTCGTCGAGGGGATCCGTGCGGTGCAGGCGGCCGGCGGCGCGCGCAAGGAGGTCTTCGAGGCAGAGCGCCCGATCCGCGCCTGGGCGCACCACAGCGTCGTCACGCTGCATCGGGTTGCCGCCGGGGAGCGCTTCGGCGAGGAGAACGTCTGGGTGAAGCGGCCCGGAACGGGCATTCCCGCCGCCGAGCTCGACAGCGTCCTGGGGCGCACGGCTGCGCGCGACGTTCCCGCCGACGCGCTCCTGTCCTGGGAGGACGTCGCGTGAGGCATGTCGTGGTGATTGCGGAAGGCCGCATGACCTACGGCTACTCGCGCCCGGTGATGCGGGCGATGGAGGCCGACCCGGAGATGCGCTACTCGCTCGTCGTCACCAACCAGCACCTGCTGCCGACGTTCGGCTACAGCATCGAGGAGATCGAGCGCGACGGCCTCAACATCACCGACCGGATCTACAGCACGCTCGACGGCTACACGCCGGCGACGATGTGCAAGTCGCTCGGCGTCTTCCTCATCTCGCTGACCGACACGCTGGTGCGGCTCGCGCCCGACATCGTCCTCGTCGTCGGGGACCGCGGCGAGCACCTGATCGCGGCGATGGCGGCGGCCCACATGAACATCCCGGTCGCGCACATCCAGGCCGGCGAGCGCTCCGGGAACATCGACGGGCTGACGCGCCACGCGATCGCGCGCTTCGCGCACATCCACTTCGCCTCGGGCCCCGATGCGGCGGAGCGGCTGCTCCGCTCAGGAGAGGAGGAGTTCCGGATCTTCACGACCGGCGCGCCGCAGCTGGACGAGCTCGTCAACGGCGCCGCCGCCGCGCCCGAGGAGATCGCGCGGCTGTTCGACGTGCGGCTCGACGAGCCGCTGCTGCTCGTCGTCCAGCATCCGGTGACGGAGGAGTTCGGCGACGGGGTCGAGCAGATGCGCGAGACGCTCGAGGCGGTCTGCGAGCTCGCGTATCAGACCGTGCTGATCTTCCCGAACAACGATGCGGGGAGCGACGACCTGCGGCTGATGATCGAGCAGTACCACCGGCCGTTCATGCGGGTCGAGCGCAACCTCTCGCGCGAGGTCTACGCTGGGCTCATGCGGACCGCGAGCGCTCTGGTCGGGAACTCGTCGAGCGGGCTGATCGAGGCGCCCGCGTTCGACCTGCCCGCCGTGAACGTCGGCAACCGCCAGCGCGACCGCGCCCGGGGCTCGAACGTGATCGACGTCCCGTACGAGCGCGGCGCCATCGTCGAGGCGGTCCGCACGGCGATCAGCCCGTCGTTCCGCGAGCAGGTGCGCAGCGCAGACGACAGCCCGTACCTCGGCGACGGCCGCGTCTCGCAGCGGATCGTCGAGATCCTGAAGACGATCCCGCTCGACGAGAAGCTCTTGAGAAAGCAGCTCGCGTACTGATGAGCCACGACCTCTCCCTCTACACGATTCCCCACACCGCGACGATTCGCGAGGCGATGGAGCGCATCGAGGCGAACAAGCACCGCGTCGTCGTCGTGATCGACGACGAGAGCCGCGTCGTCGGCACCGTGTCGGACGGCGATGTTCGGCGCGCGTTCCTCCACGACGTGATGCCGATCGCACCGGTCACCCGGATCATGCAGCTCAACCCGCACGTGACGACCGAGACCGACCCGGCCCGGCGGCACGAGCTCATCCGCGAGCAGCACGTGACCGTGCTCCCCGTCGTGACCGACGACAACCACCTGGTGGACGTCGAACTTGCGTACGAGCCCGACTTCGGCGCCTAGGCCGTGGTCACGCGACTCGGCCGCAAGGCCTACAACGCCGCGAGATACCCGCGCCGGACGGTGCGCGAGACCATCATCCTGCGCGATCTCCTCGGCTTCCGCAGCCGGTTCTCACCGGCGCTACGGGCGGCTACGCCGTGGGGGCGGAGCGGCGCGACGGTCCTGATCGTGAGCCTGTCCGACTTCGTCTACCAGCTGAAGCTCGAGGGAGTGCTCGGGAAGGCCTTCCAGCTCGCCGGATGCCGCGTGGTGGCGCTGACCCACGCCCTCGACCGGTGGGGAGAGCCGTACCTCTCGGCCTTCGGGATCGACGAGTTCGTCCACCCCGAGGACTTCCTCGACGAGGAGGCCGAGCAGGACGTCGAGGCCGAGGTTGCCGCCGCGCTCTCGGGCGAGCTCGGAGTCCAGTCGCTTCGGCAGCTCACCTTCCACGGTGCCCACGTCGGCGAGCAGACGCTCTCGACGATCTCCCGCCGCTTCGAGCAGGGCCGGATCTCGCTCTCGGACCCGCCCGTGCGCGCCGCGCTCGAAGAGGTGCTGCGCGAGTCGATGCGCTCCGTGATCGCCGGCGAGCGGCTGCTCGACCGGATCGACCCGGACGTCGTGCTCTTCAACGAGAAGAACTACGCCGGCTTCGGCTCGATCTACGACCTGGCGCTCCAGCGGGGCGCCAACGTGATCCAGTTCGTGATCGCCGGCATCCACTGGCGGGACGCGCTCGTGTTCAAGCGCTTCACGGAGGAGACGCGGCGCGTGCACCCGACGTCGCTGTCGCTCGAGGGCTGGAAGCGCGTGCGCGAGATGCCCTGGACCGACGAGCGCGAGCGTGAGCTCGAGGACGAGTTCACGCTGCGCTACGGCGGCGGCGAGATGCACCCGGATGCCGGCCTGCAGGCCGGGAAGCGGATCAAGACGGCAGACGAGGTTCGAGCCGAGCTCGGGCTCGATCCGGGCAAGAAGACCGCCGTCGTGTTCTCGCACGTGTTGTGGGACGCGAACATGTTCTTCGGAGAAGACCTCTTCGACGACCAGGAGACGTGGCTGGTCGAGACGGTCCGGGCCGCCTGCGCGAACGATGCCGTCAACTGGGTGGTGAAGCTCCATCCGGCCAACATGTACAAGACCGATGCGCGCGACCTGAACGACGAGATCGCGATTCGCGAGGCGGTGGGCACGCTCCCGCCGCACGTGAAGCTCCTGCGGCCGGAGACCGGGATCAACACCTACTCGCTCTTCGCCGTCACCGACCTGGGCGTGACGATCCGCGGCACGATCGGGATGGAGCTCCCCTGCTTCGGGATCCCGGTCCTGACCGCCGGCACCGGGCGCTACTCGGGCCTCGGTTTCACGGTCGACTCGGAGACGGCGGCGGAGTACATCGGCCGGCTGGCCAACGCGCAGACCGTCGAGCCGCTCGACGCCGAGTCGGTGCTGCTCGCGAAGCGCCACGCCTACGCGCTCTTCCGCCTACGGCCCTTCCGCTTCTCGAGCTACCGCGCGAGCTTCATGCCGCCCGACCGGCTTCATCATCCGCTCAGCCACAATCTCGAGCTGACGTTGCGCTCGGCGGAGGAGGTCGAGGGCGCCCCCGATCTCCGCGCGTTCGCGGAGTGGGCACTCGGATCCGAGCTCGACTACCTCGCCGACCCGATGTAGAGCAGATGCGGCGTCGGCAGCCGCCCCGGGTTGTGGAGCCACGTCCGCACGACCGCATATGGCGTGAGCCCCCAGTAGACGCCTTCGGCCTTCTCGGTATGGAAGCCGTTGCGCTCGAACAGCGCCGAGATCGAGGCCGGGTCGAGCGAGCGGACGTGCTGCCAGCGGTGGAAGACGGCGCCGCAGTCGGGGCAGCGGACGCTGTCGCCGGCGAGGCTCTCGCCGTTCGGGCACGTGACGACCACCCTGCCACCCGGTGCGAGCAGCCGGTGCACCTCGGCGAGCGCCTGCGGGATCTGGTCGTCGAGGAGATGCTCGATCACCTCGACCAGGAGGATCACGTCGAACGAGCCGTCCTCGAGCTCGGACGGGCCGGCCGCGATCCCCTGGAAGAGCGGCTGCCCGGCGAAGCGCTCACTCGTCGTCCGCGCCGACTCCTCCGAGAACTCGAGGCCCTCCGCCGCGATCCCGCGGGAGAAGAGGTGCGCGAGCAGGTCGCCGCGGCCGCAGCCGAAGTCGAGGATCCGCTTGCCCCGGAGGTGCAGCTCGCGGTCGGCCCTCTTCACGATCCAGCGGCCGGCGTGCGAACTGAAGTACAGGTCGCTGCCGGCGAGGCTCTCACTGAAGAAGTCCCAGGTCGCCGCGATCTTCTCGGGCGTCCATACAACGTCATGGGTCTCGCTCACGGCGGCCCACTATAGTGACCCGCCGCCCATGGACGAGACGCTCCTCACCGGCATCCTGGCATCCCCCGACTCGGCTCCCGTCCGCGACGGGATCCCCCGCTACGTCGAGGAGCTCGACTACGCCGAGAGCTTCGGAGACCAGTGGAAGCGCTACCGCCGCGTGCAGCTCGACTCGGCGACCGGAAAGGGCCTGAGCCGTGACCGTCTCTTCCATGGGACCGGCTGGACGCCGGAGGAGGTGGACGGCGAGCTCGTGCTCGAGGTCGGCTGCGGCGCCGGCCGCTTCACCGAAGTGCTGCTCTCTACCGGCGCACGCGTCGTCGCCGTCGACGCGTCCTCGGCGGTCGAGGCCTGCCGTGAGACCTGCGGCGACAACCCGCGCCTCGCGCTCGTCCAGGCAGACCTCTTCGCGCTGCCGTTCCGGCCCGGCTCGTTCGACCGTGTCTTCTGTTACGGCGTGCTCCAGCACACGCCCGACCCGGAGCGCGCGTTCCGCGCCCTCGTCGAGCAGGTGCGCCCGGGCGGGCTGATCGCGGCGGACGTCTACCGCCGCTTTCCGTACATCGATCGCGGCTCGGCGAAGTTCTTGTGGCGCCCGCTGACCACGCGCATGCGGCGCGACCGGCTGCGCCGCCTCGTCGAGTGGTACATCCCCCGCTGGCTGCCGGTCGACCGGCGGCTCGCGCGCGTCCCGCGGATCGGCCGCTTCCTCGTCGCGGTCATTCCGTGCTGGAACCCGTACGGCCTGTTCGAGCTCTCCGAGGAGGAGACCGTCGCCTGGGCGATCCTCGACACGTACGACGCCCTCTCGCCGCGGTACGACTGGCCGCAGACGCTCGAGTCGGTCGAGGCGTGGTGCAGCCGCGCGGAGTTGGAGGACGTCAGCGTCCGCTACGGCGGCAACGGGATCGAGATCAACGCGCGCCGGCCGGGCTGAGCCGGCCCTACCGCTTCTGCAGCAGATGGTGCGGGTTCGCAGCGACGAGCTCGTACTTCCCCTCGGCGACGATCTCGCGCACGAGGCGCCAGAGCTGCGGGAAGGTGCCGAACTCGTCCGTGTCATCGAGCAGCGCATAGCCGCCCGGCACGAGGAACCGGTCGAGGTTCTCGAAGTCCCGCCGGGCCTGCTCGTAGGTGTGGTCCCCGTCCACGAAGCCCATCGCGATCGGCCCGCCGAGGGCGACCTCGCCGCCGGGCACGCCGGGAGCCCGCCGCCGCTCGGCCCATGCGGCGAAGAAGTCGTCCGACGAGAGCTGCACGGCCTCGGGGAGGCGGTCGCGGCTCCAGAAGCGCGTGTTGGCGACGTACTGGCCCTTGACGAGCTCGCGGTACTCGGCGAAGGAGATCCCGGAGCCGTCGAGCAGCTCCCCCTCCTCGCCCTCGAAGACCCACGGGTCGGCCGAGATCAGGCGGTTCGGGCGGCCGTGCAGCTGCAGGAAGTACGTGAGCACATTGGTCGAGAGGCCGCAGAACGCACCGATCTCGACGACCGGGTCGCCGGTCGGGAGCGAGCCGACCGCGCGGTCGATCAGCACGCGCTGACCGCGAACCAGCATCCCCGCGTTGGCGAACTCCATCCAGTTCAGGTACTCGCTCGGGTACTCGTCGAGCCCGCGCCGCACCCGCCGGCGGTAGCGCCAGCTCCGCCGGACCCGCTCGCGGACACGGTGGACGGACGTCACGCTTCGCCCAGCCAGTCGGCGCCCTGCTTCCGCCGAGACGAACTCGTCCAGAGGCCCACCCGCTGTTCGAGGCTCACGCCGCCACCTCGCCCCACGTGAACGACGGCGCCTCGGTCAGCGCCTCCTCGACGTAGAGCAGGTACCAGAGCTGGAACATCAGCAGCGGCCAGAGGCGCTCGCTCTCGTCGGCGCGGCCGTCGAGGTGCGGCTCGAGGTAGCGGGCCGCGAGGCCGGGCCGGAAGAGGCCCTGCGCTTCGAGGTGCTCGTCGGAGAGCAGCCGCTCGGCCAGCGGGCGCAGCTCGCCGCGCAGCCAGCGGGCGAGCGGGAACACGAATCCTCGCTTCGGCGCCGCGAGGTGCGCCGGGGTGAGCAGATCGCCGACGGCGTCGCGCAGCAGTCCCTTCGGATCGTCCGCCGCGGTGCGCAGCCCGGGCGGGATCGAGGCGACGAGCTCGACGAGCTCCGAGTCGAGGAACGGAGTGCGCGCCTCGAGGGAGTGCGCCATCGAGAAGCGGTCGGTCATCTGGAGGAACTCGTCGGGCAGCTGGGTGGCCACGTCGAGGTAGAGCACCGAGTCGCGCGCGCTCGCGCTGCGGCTCTCGTCGTAGATCCGCTGCAGCAGCGCCGAGGTGTCGGGCCCGGCGGTGCGCAGCAGCTCCGCCTTCTCGCGGTCGCTGAAGTAGTACGAGGGATCCATGTGGTAGCGGCGCACGTCTCCGGCCCGGAAGCGCGCCAGGCGTCCCTGCTCGAACGGGACGAAGCGGCGGTAGTTCCCGAACAGCTCGTCGCCGCCCGAGCCGGTGAGGCCGACCTTCACGTCCTCGGCCATGAAGCGGAACACGTACCAGGACGGAAGGCCGCCGCCGTAGGGCTCGTCGAGCGCCCACACCATCGAGAGCAGGTCGTGGAGGAGCTCGCCGGGGTCGACGACGATCTCGTGGTGGTCGGTGCCGTAGCGGGCCGCCAGCGCACGCGCCAGCGGGAGCTCGCCGTCGTCGTCGGAGAACCCGAGCGAGTAGGTCGCCGGCGCGGCGCCGCTCTGCGCGAGCAGGGCGACGACGGCGCTCGAGTCGAGCCCGCCGGAGAGCGAGCACGCGATCGGGACGTCGGAGAGGCTCCACCGCGCCACTGCCTCGCCGAGCACGTCGCGGAGCCGGTCGGCCCACTCCGCCCGGCCCGGGCCCTCGTCGGGCGCGAACTCGAGCCGGAACCAGCGCCTGACGTCGAGCTCGCCGGTGTCGAGGTCGACTTCGAGCAGGTGACCCGGCGGCAAACGGCGGACGCCGGCGAGGATCGAGCGCTCGCCCGGGACGAACCGCAGGGTCAGGTAGTGCCAGAGGCTCTCGTGGTCGAGCTCGCGCTCGACGCCCGGGACCTGCAGCAGCGTCCGCAGCTCGGAGGCGAGCGCGAACCGGGCGCCGAGGCGCGCGTAGTACAGCGGCTTGATCCCGAACCGGTCGCGGGCGGCGACGAGCTTGCGCCGCCGGCCGTCGAGGATCGCGAAGGCGAACATCCCGTTCAGCTCGGAGAGCGCGTCCAGGCCGCGCGTCTCGTAGAGCCGCAGCACGAGCTCGGTGTCCGAGTGGTCGCTCGCGAAGCGCACGCCCTCGGCTTCGAGCGAGCGCTTCAGCTCGCGGACGTTGTAGATCTCGCCGTTGAACGCGATCGCGCTGAGCCCGTCGCCGGAGACCATCGGCTGCTCCCCGCCGGGGAGATCGAGGATCGCGAGCCGCCGCGCGACGAGTGTCGCGCCCTCGCCGCGGAAGACGCCGCCGCCGTCGGGGCCGCGGTGGTGGAGGGCCGCGCCGAGCGACTCGAGCAGCGCCTCGTCACACGGGCCGGTGAGGGCGGCGATTCCGCACATTCGGCTGCCAGCATATGCTCAGCCCGTGCCCGACCCGACCCTGTTCGAGCTGCCGTACGACCCCGCCTGGGGGCTCGACGAGCACTTCTTCCTCGACGTCGAGCACCGGTACACGAAGAGCCACCGCCTCGTTCGGGAGGCTGCAGGCGACCTCTTCGGCAAGCGCATCCTCGACATCGGCTGCTCACGCGGGCTGATGCTCGAGCGGTTCCGCCGCTACGAGGGCGTCGAGTTCGTCGCGATCGAGCTCGAGCCGGAGATGCTCGAGCTCGCCCGGGCTCGCGGGATCGCGGCGGAGCCGCACCAGATCAACGTGTTCGAGGGCGGCCAGATCGCGGCGCGGCTCCCCTACGAGGACGGCTCGCTCGACGTCGTGCTCGCCGCGGAGATCATCGAGCACATCGTCGATACGCAGGGATTTCTCGCCGAGATCCGCCGCGTGCTGCGGCCGGGCGGCGTCGTCTTCCTCTCGACGCCGAACGTGCTCTGGTGGAAGTACCGGCTCGACCTGCTCGGCGGGCGCTACCTCGACGTGCTCGACTACCGGCTCCGCTTCGGCACCGACTTCGGCCATGTTCGCGCGTTCACGCCTGCGCTGCTGCGCGAGCTCGTCGACGAGGCCGGGTTCGTGGAGATCCGGCTCGCCGGGAAGCGGCTCGGCCCGATCTCCACCCTGACCGGCTCCCCCGCCGTCGCCCGCCGGCTCGACGAGCTGGCGACCCGGTCGCCGAAGCTCTCCGACGACGTGCTCCTCGTCGCCCGGAAGCCCTCCTAGACTCGGACGCGTGGTGACCTCACCGCTCGCGACGACGCCTGTGCCGGAGCTCTCGGCGATCGTGCTCTGCTACCGGGCGGGGCGAAACGCCCTCCGAGCCGTCGAGCCGCTCTACGAGCAGCTTCGCGCGGCCGACCTGACCTTCGAGCTCGTCCTCGTCGGCAACTACTGGCCGGGCACCGGCGACGAGACGCCGGCGATCGTGGAGGGGTTCTGCCGGGAGCACGAGCACGCCCGCTGCGTGACCAGGCCCAAGGAAGGAGGCATGGGCTGGGACATGCGAGCCGGGCTGGAAGCAGCGCGCGGCGAGTACCTGGTCGTGATCGACGGGGACACGCAAAACCCCGTCGACGACGTCCTGCGGATGTACCGGGAGATGAAGGCCGCAGGCTTCGACGTGATGAAGGGCCGCCGCACGAACCGCCTCGACGGGACCTATCGCCGGGTGATCTCCCTCGGCTACAACGTTCTCTTTCGGCTCGCGTTCTGGACGTCGGGCATGTGGGACATCAACGGCAAGCCCAAGGGCCTGAAACGCGGTGCGTACGACCGGATGCACCTGCAGTCGAACGACTGGTTCATCGACGCCGAGATCGTGCTCGCGGCGCGGCGCCTCCGGCTCTCGATCGGCGAGATGCCGGTCGTGTTCAGGGCCTCCGATCGAGCCTCGTTCGTCCGGGTCTCGGCAATCGGGGAGTTCCTGAAGAACATGACGCGCTATCGACTCGGGAAGTTCCGCGGCCCGTGATCGACCTCGTGCTCGTGACCGGCGGCGCGGGCCGACTCGGACAGCGCCTGTTGGCCGAGCTCACGCGGACGGGGCGGCCTACGAGGGCGCTGGTCCACCGGAGCGACGTGGCAGGAGCGACCGAGACGCTCCCGGGCGATCTCGCCGATCCCGCGACGCTCGCCGCCGCGACGGACGGCGCCGGCGCTGTCGTCCACCTCGCGGCGGCGACGCACGCGCGGGACCCGAACGTGTACGCCCGCGTCAACGTCGAGGGAACACGTCATCTTCTCGCTGCCGCACGACGGAGTGGCGTCGAGCGCTTCGTCCACGTGAGCACGCGGGCGATCAGCGAGGAGGGCGGCGCGTACAGCCGCTCGAAGCGCGAGGCCGAACTGCTGGTCGAGCAGTCGGGGCTCGACTTCACGATCGTCAGGCTCCCCGAGCTCTACGGCACCGGAGGCAAGGAAGGCGTGGACCGGATCGTCACGCTCGCCAGTCTCGGCCGCCCGATTCCGCTCGTGGGCCGAGGCGAGGACACCGTCTGCCCGGTTCACGTCGACGACGCCGTCTCGGCGCTGGCGGCGGCGCTGAAGCCGGGAGCGGCTTCCGGGAAGATCTACACCCTGGGTGGAGAGTGCATGTCGCTCGAGGAGTTCGCGCAGGCGTGCACCGAGGCCTTCGGGACGAGCAGCCGGGTCGTCCACGTGCCGACACCTCTCGTGGCGGTGCTCGGCTTCGCAGGCCGGGTGCTGCCGTTGCCGATCTACCCCGACCAGCTCGCCCGCCTTCGCGCGCCGAAGCCGCCCGTGTCACCGGAGGCGTACGACGACCTCGGCTTCACGCCTCGTGGGCTGACGTCAGGGCTCGCGGAGCTCTAGCCGTAGAGGGCGATCGTCCGCTCGACCATCGTCTCGACCGAGAAGCGCTCGAGCACCCGGCGGCGCGCCTCGGCGGCGAGCCGGTCGGCCAGAGCGCCGTCCTCGAGCAGCCGGCAGACCGCGGCGGCGAGCGCGGCCGGATCGCCGACCGGCACGATGAGCCCGGTCTCGCCGTCCACGACGGTCTCGCGGATCCCGCCGACCGGCGTCGCGACGACGGGGACTCCGGCCGCCTGCGCCTCGATCACCGCGAGGCAGAGGCCCTCGAAGCGCGAGGGGAACGCGAGCACGTCGAAGCCCGCGAGCAGCTCGGGGACGTCGTCGCGCTCGCCGGTGAGCTCGACGGGGAGCCCGGCCGACGCCGCCTCGAGCTCGCCGCGCAGCTCGCCCTCGCCGACGATCACGAAGCGCGCGTCCGGGAAGCGCTCGACGATCGCGGGCGCCGCCTCGACCAGCGTCCGCTGGCCCTTCTGCTCGACGAGCCGCGCGACGTTGCCGACGACGCGGCCGTCGTGTGCCCGCCGCTCGACCGAGAACCGGCTCAGGTCGATCCCGAGCGCGATCACGACACCCGTGCGCCCGTCCGTCTCGCGATCGGATTCCGAGGTGTAGATCACCTCGGGGTGCGTCGCCCAGCCGGCGCGCCAGAGCATCCGCCCGGCGAGGTTGTCCCGCCGCGGCAGCTCCGGCGTGTGATGGGTGACGAGCACCCTCGGCACGCGGGCGATCCGGGCCGCGAGGAACGCCGTCGGCCAGACGTCGACGACGTGGACGAGGCGAGGCCGAAGCGCACGGAGCTCGCGGACGAGATGGCGGAGCTGGGCCGGCGTCGAGAGCGAAGGGTCGAAGGGCCGAAGCCCGGGGAGCTGGGAGCCCTCCGGCGCGATCGCGACCGCCTCCTCGTCGAGCCCGCCGATGAGCTGCTCGACGTAGCGCTCGACCGCGCCGTCCGCGGGCGACTGATGGAGGTAGACGATCACCGGAGCACCCGGTCCAGCACCGCGCCGAACCCCTCGCCGGTCTTCTCCCAGGTGAAGCGCGCCGCCTGGGCGAGGCCTCGCTCGCGCAGGTCGCCCGGGTCCTCGAGCACCTGGCGCAGCGCATCGGCGATCGCGTCGGCGTCGAGCGGGTCGCAGAGCAGGCCGGCGTCGCCCACGACCTCGGGGAGCGAGGTCGTCGAGCTCGCCACCACCGGTGCGCCGCAGGCCATCGCCTCGAGCACCTGGTAGCCGAACCCCTCGTACAACGGCACGTCCACAAAGGCGAGCGCGCCGCGGTAGAGCGCGACGAGCTCCTCGTCGCTCACCCGCCCGAGGAAGCGGACGCGCGGCCCGCCGAGCGCCCGCAGCTCCGCCTCGCGGGCGCCGAGACCGCCGCCGACGAGCAGCTCCGCGTCGGTCTCGAGCCGTGCGTACGCGGCGAGCACGGTCTCGGTGTTGTCGCGCGGGTCGGACGAGGCGAGATGGAACACGTAGCGCCCCTCGCGCCCCGGGCCGGGCCCGAACCCGTCGTCGAGCGCGGGATAGACGACCGGCACGTCGCCGCCGAGCTCGTTCGCGGTCGCCTGCGAGCCCGCGACGACCGCGGCCGCGTGCCCGAGGCTCCGCCGCCAGAGCGTCGAGGTGAGCAGGTCCGAGCCGCGCTGGTACCAGCCGGCGCCGCGCCGCCGGTTCTCGGCGATCCGGTGGGTCGGCACCTCGAACAGCCAGACGACGATCCGGCCCTCGGCGCCGACCGGGAGCCGGTCGCCGAGCGTCACGAACGCGTCGAGCCCGCGCAGCGCCCGGCGCACGCCGAGCTGCTCCCAGCCGACCGCCCGCCCGGGCCCGATCACGACGGTCTCGACTCCGGGCAGGAGCGCAGCCGCCTCGTCCGTGCGCACGTAGGCGACGACGGCGTACCGGCCGAGCGCGGCCAGCGCCTCGACGAGCTTGCGCTGCGAGCGCGCGTGGCCCTTGCCCGCCGCCGAGACGGCGGTGGCGTCAACCCCGACGCGCGGCATTCCGGCGCGCCCGCAGACGGCGGACGATCGGCTTGGGGAGCAGGCTCTTGAGCGCGAGGGACGGCGACGCCGCGCGCGGGTCGATCAGCAGCGCGCCCCAGAGGCAGCGCCGCGCGAGGCCGAGCTCGAGCTGGCCGTAGAGGTTGTTCCCCGCCGCGACGCGCGCCCGCGCCCGGCCTTCGCGGGCGTACGGGCGCAGCTCGGCCGGCAGCCGGTCGCTCGTGAGGAACGAGTCGGCGAAGCGGAGATAGTCGCGCGCCTTCCCGACCTGGTCGCCCACGGTCTTCGAGGCGGGATGCTCGCGGTAGGTCGACCACGGCCGCTCGATCCGCTTCACGGGGCCGAGCACCGAGAGCCGCAGATAGAGCTCGAAGTCGAAGAAGTAGTAGCCCCGCTCGTCGAACGGCCCCGCCTGCTCCCAGGCGCTCCGCCGCCACATCGAGCTCGGCTGCACGACGTGGTTGTCGCAGTCGCGCACCATCTGCGGCGGATCCCAGTCGCGCGAGGCGAGCGGGCCGGTCTGCCGCGACTCGGCGTCGGTGTAGACCGCGTCGCCGTAGACCATCACGAGCTCGGGATCGGCTTCGAGCGCGGCCGCCATCTCGGAGACCGCGCCCGGCAGGAAGGTGTCGTCGGAGTTGAGGTACGCCATCAGCTCGCCGTCGGTGTGGCGAAAGCCGCGGTTGATCGCGGCGACCTGGCCCGCGTTCTCCTGCGCGATCAGCTCGTGGAGGCGGCCTTCGTAGCGGCGCGCGAGCTCGAGGCTCCCGTCGGTCGAGCCGTCGTCGACGACGACGTACTCGAGCTCGGGGTAGTCCTGGTCGAGGACGGAGTTGATCGTCTCCTCCAGGAACTGCGCCTGGTTGTAGGACGGCGTCACGATCGAGACCTTCACGCGAGCTCCTCGTAGAGCGCGGCGAAGGCCAGAGCCTCGCGCTCGGCGGCGAACTCCCGCTCGGCGACCGTGCGACAGCTGTCGCGCAGGTCGGCGTCGAGGAGCCCGGAGACCGCGGCGCCGAGCGCCTCGGCGTCGCCGAGCGGCGCGAGCCGGCCGGTCTCGCCGTCGCGCACCGCGTCCACGACGCCGCCGACGGCGAACGCCGCCACGGGCGTCCCGGAGGCGATCGACTCGAGCGCGGTGTTCGGCAGGTTCTCGGCGAGGGTCGGGAGGAGGAAGACGTCAGCGGCAGCGTAGGCGAGCGCCATGCGCTCGTCGTCGAGGCGGCCGAGCGAGCGAGCACCCGCGGGCGCCGGGCCGCTGCCCGCGGCGACGAGCTGCACATCCGTCCCCACGCCGGCGAGGACCCGCGGCAGCAGCGCGGCGCCCTTGCGCGGGTCGTCGAGGTCGGGCGTCGCGAACAGCACCGTGGGCCGGTCGGGGTCGAGCCCGAGCGCACGGCGCGCCTCGTCGCGCGGGCGCGGCACGTAGACGTCGAGGTCGACGCCGTTCGGGATCAGGTGCATCGGGAAGCGGCCGAGCAGCGGGCTCTCCCGCGCGAGCCCCAGCAGCCAGCGCGACGGCGCCACCACGACGATCCGCGAGCGCGAGTAGACCGTCCGCTTCCAGCGCCACAGAGCGGCGGTCGTGTCGCGGCGCAACCGCGGGTAGACGTCGAGGTGAGGACAGGAGCCGCAGCCGGTCTTCCAGCGCTCGCACTCGTAGCTGTAGGCGGTGTGGCCCGTGAACGCCCACATGTCGGAGAGCCGCCAGACGAGCGGCTTGCGGCGCGAGAGGAGCGGCAGAGCCGAATGGCTGAAGTAGCTGCCGTGCGTGTTGTAGAGCTGCACGACGTCCGCCTCGCGAAACCACGGGTCGAGCGCGACCCCGAACGAGGACGGATACATCACGTACTGGAGGTCGAGACGGTCGGTCACGGCCGAGCACGCGCGGTCGGCCGCGCGCCAGGCGCCGTTGCGCTTGAGCAGGCGCACGTCCGGATCGTCCGTGCCCCGCCTCCCGACGAGCATCCGCGAGCGCGCGCCGAGCCCGCGCAGGCCGGCGTGAATGCGGTGGGCGGAGCGGGCCGACCCGCCGCCCGCGTCGGACTCGCTGAGGTGGAGGACGGAGGTCGCCAGCTAGAGCTCGAAGTACCGGTAGAAGTTCGCGAAGTAGCCGTGCGGCGAGACGTACTCGTCCCAGAGCCGACGACACTCGCGTTGAAGGTCGAGGAAGTCCTGATCGCTGAGGCCCTCGTGGAACGCCGCAACCTTGGCGCCGATGTCCTTCACCTCCGAGCGATCGATCCAGACACAGTAGTCCCGCCAGGGCACGAGGAAGTCGTACGGCAGAGAGCAATCCGTGTCGACGAAGACGGGGATACGCCCGAGGCAGAGCGACTCGTAGAAGCGCTGCGACCAGTTGCCGTCGCCCCGCGCGTAGAGGCTGTAGTCGCTGTCGATCATGTTGTCGACGAACTCGCGGCGGATCGTCTTCCACCGCTCCGCGTCGAAACCGGCCCAGGCGCCGCCTCCACCCGACTCCCTGAGGATGATGTTCGTCCCCACGTCGTCCTGGTCGAGCAGGCTGTCCACGGCCTTCGCACGGATGAAGAGATCCTCCTCGTGGCGTCCCTGCATGCGCCACTTGAGTCGCCTGGCCTTGCCTGCGACCCGGCGGGCCTTCCAGAGGGCGTTCTTCGGCGGGTGCTCGCGGATGACGGCGCCGCAGAACGAGACGACCGGCTTGCCTCCCTTCCGGCGGAGTGGGAGCTCGCCGCCCGTGTACTTGAGGAGATCCTCGTGGAAGAGCGGCATCGCGAACTCGTTCGGCGGCCGCCGCGAGCGGAAGATCGAGCCGCGCATGATGAGCGCGTCCTCGATCGGGCAGCGGGTGTAGCCGGAGTCGGCGTGATCGTAGAAGAAGACCGCCGGCTTCCCTTCCGCCCGGGCCATCTCGACGAATGCCTGAGCCCGCTCCAGCCCGCCCGGCTCCCTGAAGAGCGCACGGCCCCGCGCCGGGAAGACGGCCACGTCGGCCTCCGGCAACTCGGTGAGCTCGAGGAAGCTCGGCCCGACCTCGATCAGCCGATCGGCGTACTCGGGCCACCCCGCCGCGCCGATGTTCGCGTTTCGCCCCCAGAAGGGACAGAGCATCGTGATGTGGGCGTCCTCCTGGCCGGGAGTGAGCCACGAGCGGCTGGAATAGAGCCTCAGGCGCCGGCCCTGAAGACCCTCTGGACCCGGGGAGTGAAGATCATCGGAGCCGAACATTGGCCGGATAGCATAGGTCGCCGCGATGGCCGAGCGTCCCCGCACCCCGATCCTGCTGGTCCACCACCGAAGCGAGCTCGGGGGCGCGCCCGCGAGCCTTTCGTACCTGATCCGCGAGCTCGACACCGAGGAGTTCGAGCCGCACATCTACTGTCCGCCGGGGCCTGCCGCGGAGCTGTTCCGCGAGGCGGGCGCGACCGTGCACACCGGGCCGGTCGCCGGGTTCACGCACATCTGGGCCTCGACCTACCGCGGTCGGCGCTGGCTGCTGTTCGTCCGCGAGCTCGGGCTCCTGCCGGCGCACGTGCTGCAGTTCCGGCGCACCCTGCGACGACACCGCTTCGAGCTCGTGCACCTGAACGACTCGCCGCTGATCCCTGCCGCCTGGATCGCGCGGCGGGAGCGGCTGCCGGTCGTCTGGCACCTCCGCTCCGCGCTGCCCGACGGCGGCCGGGACCGGCGCTCGCAGATGGTGCGCTCGGCGATCCGCGACCTCTCGACCAAGTCGATCGCGATCAACCACGACGTCGGCGACGTCTTCGGGATCGGCTCGACGATCGTCGCCAACTCCGTCGATCTCCAGCGCTTCCACCCCGGCGACCAGGCGGCCGCGAAGGAGGCGCTCGGGCTGCCGGCCGGGCGCCCGGTGATCTCGTACTTCGGCTTCATCTACCCGTCGAAGGGCTTCCACGAGTTCATCGAGGCCGCCGCACGGTTGCGCGACCGTGGGATCGACGCGAGCTACCTGATCGTCGGCGGCGCCGTCCGCGGCGAGGAGTTCTTCCGCACCGTCGTCGGCCGCTCGCTGCAGCTCGCCGACCTGACCCGGAACTACGAGTCGGAGGCGAACCTGCTCGTCGCCGAGCTCGGCCTCACCGACGACGTGCACTTCGTCCCGTTCACGCAGGACACGGCCAACCTCTACCAGGCGAGCGACGTCGTCGTCGCGCCGTCGCGCGGCCCGGAGCTCGGGCGGCCGGTGATCGAGGCCGCGGCGAGCGGCGTGCCGGTCGTTGCGTCCGGCTCGCGCACCGGCGGCGGCGTGGTCGTCCCCGGCGAGACGGGCGTGCTCGTCGACGGCTTCGCGGTCGACGCCCTGGCGGACGCGGTCGAGGAGCTGCTGCGCGACCCGGCGCGGCGCTCGCGGCTCGGGCACGCGGCGCGGGTGCACGCCGAGGAGAGCTTCGACCCGGCCCGCAACGCGCGGCGGATCGAGGACATCTACCGCTCGATCGTGCCGACGCACGACCGGATCCCGATCCTCTACGTCCACCACCGGCCGCAGCTCGGCGGCGCTCCGTCGAGCCTCGCGCAGCTGATCGCCAACCTCGACCCACGCTTCGAGCCGCACGTGTTCTGCCCGGAGGGGCCCGCCGCGGAGCTCTTCGCCGCGGCGGGCGCGACCGTCCACACGGGCGACGTCTCGATCTTCGCGCACGCCTGGGACAGCCCGTACGAGGGCCTGCGCTGGCTCGTGCTCGGGCGCGAGGTCGCCGCGCTGCCGCCGCACCTTCGCCAGCTCGAGCGGCTGATGCGCGAGCACCGCTTCCCGATCGTCCACCTCAACGACTCGCCGCTCCTACCCGCCGCGCAGGTCGCTCATCGCCACGGCGCGAAGGTCGTCTGGCACCTGCGCTCCGCCCTGGCGGGCGAGGGGCGAGACCGGCGCAGCCGCGCGATCGCGTCGCTGATGGAGCGCTGGGGCGACGCGGCGATCGCGATCGACCGCGACGTCGCGGCCCGCTTCCCGGTCCGGCTCCCGCTCGAGATCGTCTACAACAGCGTGAGCGGCGGCGGGACGGCGCTCGACCCGCGCGGCAAGGCGAGCCTCGGGCTCCCGGAGGACCGCGTCGCGGTCGGCTTCGCCGGCTTCGTGCGCCGCCAGAAGGGCTGGCCGGAGCTCGTCTCGGCCGCGGAGATCCTGATCGCCGAGGACGTGCCGGCCCACTTCGTGATCATGGGCGGCGGCGTCCGCCCGCCCGCGTACTTCAAGACCGCGCGGGGGCGCGCGCTCGCCGCGGCGAACCTGCTCACCGACGAGGAGTCGGCGATCAAGGAGCTCGTGCGGGCCAAGGGACTCGAGGAGCACTTCTCGTTCCTGCCCTTCACCGCGGAGACCGGCGAGATCTACAGCGCGCTCGACATCGTCACCTTCCCGAACCAGGGCGTCGGCCTCGGGCGCCCGGTGCTGGAGGCCGCGATGTACGGCAAGCCCGTCGTCGCGTCCGGCTCGAGCCACGGCGCCGGCGTGCTCCTGCCCGGCAAGACGGGCCTGCTGCTCGACGACGCCGGCCCGGCCGCGATCGCGGCGGCGCTGCGGCTCCTGATCGACGACCCCGAGCTCCGCGCGCGCCTCGGCGCCGCCGCCGCGGAGCACGCGCACCGCTCGTTCGATCCGGTGCGGAACGCCCGCGCCGTGGAGGACGTGTACGACACGCTGCTCGGGGTCGAGACGGAGCGCGAGCAGGCCGAGCCGGTCGCGCTCGCACACGCCTGACGTGTGCGGGATCTGCGGAGTCGTCGCCTTCGACCGTCCTCCCGAGGTCGAGACGGTCGAGCGGATGGCCGCAGAGCTCGACCACCGCGGGCCCGGACGGAAAGGGCCTCTTCGCCGCCGAGGGCGTCGCGCTCGGGTTCCGGCGGCTCGCGATCATCGACCTCAGCGACGCCGGCGACCAGCCCTTCGCGAGCGAGGACGGCGCGCTCCAGCTCGTCCACAACGGCGAGGTCTACAACTACGTCGAGCTCCGCGGCGAGCTCGAGGCGAAGGGACACCGCTTCCGCAGCGCCACCGACACCGAGGTCGTGCTCGCCTCCTACCTGGAGTGGGGCGAGAGCTGCGTCGAGCGGTTCAACGGGATGTGGGCCTTCGCGCTCTGGGACGGGCGCCGGCGACGGCTGTTCTGCTCGCGCGACCGCTTCGGCGTGAAGCCGTTCTACTACCGCCACGCCGGCCGGGCGCTTCGTGTTCGCGAGCGAGCTCGAAGGCCTTCCGCGGCGACGCGGGGACGCGACTCGAGGCGAACCCGCGCGCCGTTCGCGACTACCTCGACCAGGGCTACCTCGAGCACACGGACGACACGTTCTTCGCAGGGATCCGCAAGCTCCCCGCCGCGCACACGCTGACGCTCGACGCGGGACGGCCTTCGCCTGCGCCGCTACTGGTCGCTCGAGGAGCGCGACCCACCGCCCGGCGATCCCGCCGACGCCGTGCGCGAGCTGATGCTCGACTCGGTGCGGCTGCGGCTGCGCAGCGACGTCCCGCTCGGGACATGTCTCTCGGGCGGGCTCGACTCGTCCGCGATCACCGTCGCCGTCGACCACCTCCTCCGGACCGAGGCCGAGAACGCGCGGCCGGTCGGCGAGCGCCAGAAGACCTTCACGGCCTACTTCGAGGATCGCGGCTTCGACGAGCGCCCGTTCGCCGAGGCAGTCGTCCGGCAGACCGACGCCGACCCACACTGGATCTCGTTCTCGGACGCCGACCTCGTCGCGAACCTCCCCGCGATCGTCGAGGCCCAGGACGAGCCGTTCGGCTCGACGAGCATCGCCGCGCAGTGGTACGTGATGCGCGCCGCGAAGGCGGCCGGGCTCACCGTGATGCTCGACGGCCAGGGCGGCGACGAGGTGCTCGCCGGCTACCACGGCTACTTCGGCTTCCGGTTCGCCGACCTGCTCCTCGCGCGCCGGTTCGGCGACCTGCGCTCCGAGGTGGGCGCCTACCGCACGCTGCACGGGGCGGGAAACGCGGCGGTCGCCTCTGCGCTCGTGCGGCCGTTCGCGCCCGAGGGCGCTGAGGTCCGCGGCGCGCCAGAGGCTGAAGTGGGGCGGCGGGCTCTCGCACCCGGACCTGCGCCGCCTCGATCGCACGCCGCGGGCGAACGGCTCGCCGTTCCCGGACCGGCTGCGCCGCCAGCTCCAGCTGATCCTGACCGAGCGCGGCCTCCCCGAGCTGCTCCGCTACGAGGACCGGAACTCGATGGCGCACTCGCTCGAGGCGCGGGTGCCCTTCCTCGACTACCGGCTCGTCGAGCTTCTCTTCTCGCTGCCGGGCGACGAGCTGATCAAGGGCGGCCGGACGAAGGTCGTGCTGAGGAACGCCTTCGGCGACCTGCTCCCGCCGACGGTTCGCGACCGGGTCGACAAGCTCGGCTTCGTCACGCCCGAGGGCCGGTTCCTGCGAGGCAGGCTCGGCGACCTCGCGGCCGAGGTGTTCGCGTCGGAGTCGTTCGCCACGCGGGGCTTCGTCGACCCGGCGCGCGCACGCGACCGGCTGGCGCGCCACCGTGCGGGCCAGGTCGAGGCGGGCTTCGAGCTCTGGCGGGCCCTCAACGCCGAGCTCTGGGCGCGGGCCTATCTTGATCGATGAACGTCTTCGTGATCCCGTCGTGGTATCCGCACCCGGCAGAGCCCACCAGCGGCGTCTTCACGAAGGAGCAGATCCTCGCGCTGGCCGACCTGAGACCCGACTGGGGGGTCACCGTGAGCCTCTGGGGCCAGGGCGAGCTGACGGTTCCACTTCGAACGCCGTCGCAGCTCGCCGTCTTCGCCCGTGCCGCCCTGGCGCCCCGCGGGAGTCGCGTCCGGCGCATACGGGCAAACGCGCTCGAGCTGATCTCCCCGCGAGTCACCTGGAGCCCGAGGATCCTCGGCGGCCGCGCCGGCGCTGTCCTTGCTGCAAGTCGCGCCAACTTCGCGACCGCCGAGGCCGAGCTCGGGCCTATCTCCATCATCCACGCACACGTTGGCTATCCGGCCGGCTGGGTTGCCGGAAGGCTAAGTCGTGAGCGCGGACTGCCGTACGTCATTACCGAGCACATGGCGCCCTTCCCGTTTCCGGGGCTCGTCACCAGAAGCGGCAGCCTGACGCCGCGCCTCGCGGAGGCATATGCGGGGGCCGCAGTCCGGCTCGCCGTGAGCCGGTCGCTCGCCGCGGAGATGGAGCGGAACGGAATCGCCGACGTCGAAGTCGTGCCGAACCTCGTGGACGAGTCGTTCTTCTCGCCGGCGCCGAAGGAGTACGCCGACCCGTTCGTGTTCATCGCTCTCGGCCGGCTCGAGCCGCGCAAGGGATTCGACGACTTGATCGAGGCCGCCGCACGGATCGAGGGGCCTTTCGAGCTCCGGATAGGTGGGAAGGGCCGGCTCGAAGCCACCCTGCGGAAGCAGGTGCGCGCGCTCCAGCTGGACGATCGGGTCTCGTTCCTCGGCGAGCTCACGCGGGACGGCGTCCACGCGGCTCTTCAGGCCGCCGACTGCTTCGTCCTGGCAAGCCGCCACGAGTCGTTCGGCGTCGTCCTCGCCGAGGCTCTCGCGTGCGGGCTGCCGCTGATCGCGACGCGCTCCGGCGGCCCGTGCGACATCGTGACCCCAGAGACCGGCCTCCTGGTCGATGTCGGCCGCCCCGACCAGCTGGCTGCGGCAATGGCATCAATGATGCGGCACGACGGGCAGTTCGATCCCGAGACGCTCCGCCGCCACTTCCTGGAGCGGTTCTCGCGGGCGGCGGTCGTCGCCGAGCTCGAGGCGGTCTACGCGCGAGCGCTGTCCGCCGGCTAGCGGTCGCCCGTACGGATGAAATGGGCGATCGAGCCTACCTGCCCCGCGCGACGGAAGAGCTCTCGATCGTCGCGCTCGATCTCGCGGACTAGCCGGCCGACCGGCTCGCAGCCGACCGCAGTCGCCGACGTCGGGTCCGGAGCATCGTGGAAGAGGAGGTGCCCGCCCGCGACGACGTGGGTCTTCCAGTGGTCGTAGTCGGCCCGCACTCCCTCGTACGTGTGATCGCCGTCGACGAGCACGACCTCGCACTCGCCGGGGGGCGCCACCGTCTTCGAGTCCGCAACCGCTAGCTCGACCCTCTCCAGCAGCCCGTAGCGGTCGAGCGCCCTCGACAGCTCCGCGTCGAGCGCCGCTCCGTCGACCCCGGGGACGGCGTACGCGTCGTAGGAGACCACGCGACCGCCTTCGGGAACCGCGGCGGCGAGAAGCAGGGTGCTGCCCCCTCTGTAGCGACCGATCTCCGCCACGACGCCCGGCGGAGCGTTGCGCGCAGTCCGGTAGAGGAAGGCCGCCTCGTCGAACCGAAGCTGGGCGATCCCGTAGTCGAGCGGGGTGCTCGTGAAGAGGAAGTCCAGATCCTCGAAGCCCGCGAGCCGCTCGGGCCAGCACTCGACGCCAGCGAAGCTTGCATCGGGTGCGACGTCAACGGTGAGCGTCATCGACCACTTCACGGTCTGGCCGACGACCCGGGAACCCCAGGTCGACCGCGCGGCCGAAAGGACAGGCCGAGCGACGAGGGAGCGCAACGAGATCATGCAGCACTTTTCGAGCGCGGGGATGCGACTGCGAAGAGGCCTGATCCGAACAGGAAGCGCAGGCCGAGGGTGTCGTATGCCGCCCGCAGCGCTCGGGCACCGGTCTGCGGCCTCCCCAGCCACGGGTTCGCGGAGCGCTCGAGCCAGACGCGGCTCCGGAACCCGGCGCACCGGAGCGAGCGCTTCAGGCTCAAAGGGCTCTGCTCGTTGACGTGCAGAAAACAGGTGCGGGCGTCGTACTCGGGATCCTCCTCGAGCTGGCGGAGTTGCGCTACCAGCGGATGCACCGGGGCCGGCCCACCCGCCATTCGGACGGCCGTTGATCGCGCCCAGAAGCCGTATGTGCGCGCCCAGCGGTTCGGCGTGGTGTGGACGATGAGCTTCCCGTTGCCGACGAGCACGCGCATGACCTCGGCTAGAACGGCGTCGAACTCGTCCTGGGAAAGGTGCTCGACGACGTCGAGCATGAACACGGTGTCGAACGAGCCGGGCTCGAACGGCATCGCCGAGCCACTGCCGCAAAGGAGCGTGGTTCGGGCGCGCAGATCCTCCGGTAGCCGACTGCTGGTCTCCCGGGCGATTGCGATGGCGCTAGGCGAGAAGTCGATCCCGGTTGCGGCCGCGCCCCGCTGAGCGGCCTGAAACACGATCTCGCCGCGACCGCACCCGACGTCGAGGATGCGATCGCCCGGCTGGATCCCGGCCAACTCGAGCGGTTTCTGCGTGTACTCGGTCGGAGCGAGCCCCTCGGACTCGAAGTACAGCGCCGCAAGCTCCGCGTTCCCGACGTGCTTCGAGTAGTACAGCGTGTCGTAGAGTTCACGTAGGTCGACAGCGGTCAGACCTCGGACCGCACGACGGAAGTCTCGATACGACCGGATCGCCGCAGGGTCAAGGCCTCTGGCTTGCACGTCGTGGGATTCTAGTTGCGAGCCTGCCCTAACAGTTCGGCAACGAACGACTGCGAGAATGCGGCGATGACCGCGATCCTCGGGCTCAACGCCTACCACGGCGACGCGGCCGCAGCGCTCGTCGTCGACGGCGAGCTCGTCGCCGCCGCCGAGGAGGAGCGCTTCAACCGCGTCAAGCACTGCGCCGGCTTCCCGGCGCTGGCCGCCGCGTGGTGCCTCGCCGACGCGGGCCTCGACCGCCGGGCGACCTCGACCACGTCGCCGTCTCGCGCGACCCGAAGGCGAACCTCGGCCAGAAGCTCCTGCGCACGATCCGCCACGGCGCGAGCGCCGCGCTACCTCAAGGCGCGCCTCGAGAACGCGGCGAAGGTGCGCGACGTCCGCACGCGCGCTCGCGCGAGGCGCTCGGGATCGAGCCGGACGCGCTCGCGCGCGCAGCTTCCACAACGTCGAGCACCACCAGGCGCACGTCGCGAGCGCGTTCTTCGTCTCGCCGTTCGAGGACGCCGCGATCCTCTCGATCGACGGCTTCGGCGACTTCGCCTCGACGATGCTCGCCGTGGGCCACGGCAACCGCTTCGAGGTGCTCGAGCGCGTCCTCTTCCCGCACTCGCTCGGGATCTTCTACACCGCGGTCACGCAGTGGCTCGGCTTCCCGCAGTACGGCGACGAGGGCAAGGTGATGGGCCTCGCGCCGTACGGCGAGCCGCGCTACCTCGACAAGATGCGCGAGCTCGTGCAGCTCGACGGGCCGCTGTTCGAGCTCGACCTCGACTACTTCACTGCACGACACGGAGGGCGTCGACATGACCTGGGACGACGGCTCGCCGACGATCGGGCGGATCTACTCGGACCGGCTGCTCGAGACTGTTCGGCGCCGCCGCGCGAGCCCGACGCGCGAGCTCACGAGCCACTACAACGACGTCGCCGCCTCGCTGCAGGCGATGCTCGAGGAGGCCTACCTCCACGTCGCTGCGCACGCTCTGGGAGCGGACGAAGCTGCCGAACCTCTGCCTCGCCGGCGGCGTCGCGCTGAACGCGGTCGCGAACGGCAGGATCCTCCCGGAGACGCCGTTCGAGCGAGCTCTACGTCCAGCCGGCGGCGGGCGACGCCGGCACCGCGGTCGGCGCCGCGTTCTACGTCTGGAACCAGGTGCTCGGACGGCCCGCGCGGCTTCGTGATGGACCACGCGTACACCGGGCCCGGCGTTCGACGACGCCGAGATCGAGGCCGCGATCGCCGCGGCGGGCTTCCCGAGCGAGCGGCTCGACGACGACGCAGCTCTTCCCCGCGGTCGCCGAGCGGATCGCCGACGGCGACGTCGTCGGCTGGTTCCAGGGGCGGATGGAGTTCGGCCCGCGCGCGCTCGGCAACCGCTCGATCGTCGCCGACCCGCGCCGCGCCGACATGAAGGACATCCTCAACGCGCGGATCAAGCACCGCGAGCCGTTCCGGCCGTTCGCGCCGTCGGTCCTCGCCGAGCGCGTGCGGCGAGTGGTTCGACCAGGACTACCCGTCGCCGTTCATGGTGCTCGTCTACAAGACGCGCGAGCCGACAAGCGCGAGCAGATCCCCGCGGTCACCCACGTCGACGACACCGGGCCGCCTGCAGACGGTCGAGGCGCGACGTCGAACCCGCGCTACTACCGGCTGATCGCGGCGTTCGAGCAGCAGACCGGCGTGCCCGATCGTGCTCAACACCTCGTTCAACGAGAACGAGCCGATCGTGATGACGCCCGGCCGAGGCGCTCGACACCTTCGCGAAGACGAAGATGGACGTGCTCGTGCTCGGCAACCACGTCGTTCGCCGCTCGAACACCCGATGACGATCTTCGAGGGCGAGCGGCCGGAGCCCGGCAGCGCCCCGGAAGTCGACTCCCCCAGCGTCCGCATCGCGGACGCGTTCGGCGTGCGCGACGCCGGCCAGGCGCTGCGCTACTTCGCCACCTACCTGCCGGCGCAGGCGATTCCGGCGCTGCTCGGCTTCCTCGTGCTTCCGCTGCTCGGGCGCGAGCTCGCTCCGACCGAGCTCGGCGTCCTCACGATCTCGCAGACCCTGATCACGATCGGGTGGATCGTCGTCGGGGGCTGGCTCGCCGCGGCGGTGATCCGCGAGCTCCCGAAGCACGCGATGGACTCGACGATGCCCCGATTCTCCAGGGACCTCGTGCGGGCCTTCGGCATCTCGGGGCTCATGTTCCTCGGCTTCGCCCTGTTCGTGGCGCTGGTCGGGCTGGTCACCGCGGCCGTCGCCGACAACTACTGGCTGATCCTGGCTGCGACGGCCGGGCTCGTGCTCCAGAACGTCGCCGTCTCGCTGCTCGCGGCAGGCCTTCGCCCCCGTTCGTACGCCGTCGTGAACCTCCTGGCCCGCGTGGGCGGGATCTCGCTCGGCGCCTACCTCGTCTTCGAGGGCTACAAGGTGCAGGGATACCTGTTCGGGCTGGCGTCGGTGACGCTCGCCGTCGGGAGCCTCGGCCTCGTCTGGGCGTGGCCGCGTGGCCCCGGCGGAGCGGGCGGAGAGGCCGGGGACGTCCGGGCTTGGTGGAACTACGGGTTCCCCTCTGCCTCGGGCGAGCTCGCCGGATGGGTGCTCCTGTTCGTCGACCGGTATCTCCTCGCAGGTCTCGTGAGCACCGCCGCCGTGGGCGTCTACACCGTCGGGAACGTGATCGGCGACAAGATCGTCACGATCCCGGCGCTGGCGTTCTACACGGCCGCCTGGCCGCTTCTCGTCCGCGTCTACGAGAGCCACGGCCGGCCGCAGGTGGAAGTGCTCATGCGCTCTTACACGCGGGTGGTGCTGCTCCTCAGCATCCCCACGGTGGCCTTCGTCACCGCCACCGCGGGGCCGTGGGTCCACGGGCTGACCGGGAACTCCTACTCCTACAGCGGCGCGATCGCGGTGATTCCCTGGGTGGCGCTCGGCGCGGTGTTCTACTCGCTGGCGATCGTCGGCAACTCGGGCCTCGTCGTGAGCAAGCACACGTGGCCGCTCGTGTACGGCGCCTGCATCGGGCTCGGCGTCAACGTCGCGATCAACCTCGTCCTGATCCCCCGCTACGGGATCATGGGCGCCGCTGTCGCCACCCCGATCAGCAACCTGACGTATCTCTTCGCGACGCACTGGTGGGCCCGGCGGTACGCAACCTGGCTGTTCCCGTACACGACGGCGATCCGGGCGATTGCCGCGGCGCTCGTCGGCTACGTCGTCGCGCGCTGGGCGATGACCCTCTTCGGCCATTTCAGCGAGCAGATCGCAGCCGCAGCGATCGCCGGGGGGATCGTCTACCTCGCGACGCTGCTGCTGCTGGGCGAGCGGCGCGCGGGCCGCGTCGCCGCCGCCCTGTAGGCGAGAAGCGTCGCGTCCGTGACCGGGCGCCAGGAGAAGTGGCGGCGGATCCGCTCGCGGCCGGCGTCGCCGAGCCGCTTCCTCAGCTCCGGGTCGCCGAGCAGCCGCTCCAGCGCGGCGCGAAGGCCGGCGACGTCGCCCGGCTCGACGAGGAGGCCCGTCTCGCCGTCGACGACGAGGTCGAGCAGGCCGCCGACCGCGCTCGCGACCACGGGCCGGCCGTAGGCCATCGCCTCCGCGCACGCGACGCCGAATCCCTCGCGGTACGAGGGGCATGCGACGACGGCGGCGCGCTCGTACATCCGGCAGCAGCTCCGGGTGCGGCACCATCCCGACCGCCATCGGCACCTGCTCCCGCAGCGGCCCGTCGCCGGCGACGACGAGCGGCAGGCCCTCGGCCGCCGCGACCAGGTCGAGGATGCCCTTCTCGCGCGAGAGACGCCCTGCGAAGAGCACCTCGGGCGGCTCGGCCGGCTCGCCGGTCGACGCGGGGACGTCGACACCGGTCGGGATCACGTGCACCTCCCGGGCGCCGAGCTGCGCGGCGTCCTCGGCGAGCGCGTTCGAGGCCGCGATCACGAGCTGGGCGCGCCGCAGGATCGGCTTCGCGAGCAGCGGCAGGCGCCGCGCGAGCTCGAGGTCGGTGCCCCAGACCTGGACGACGTACGGCTTCCCGAGCGACATCGCGACGCCGCCGGAGGGAAGCCAGTGCGCGTGGACGAGGTCGGCGTCGCGGACGGCCTCGCGCGCGGCGCGGCGGAAGTTCCGCTGCATCGACGGGAGGTAGAGCGCGAGCATCGGCCGCTGGCGCAGGTTGCCGATCACGCCGGAGCCGTACGCGATCCCGTGGTGCTCGAACGAGGCCGGCGAGACGACCTCGACCTCGACCCCGCGCGCACGCACCCGCTCGACCGCGTCGGCGATGAAGCGTCCGGCCGCATCGCCCGGATCGCGCGGGTAGGACGTCGTGAGGACGGCGACCTTCACGCGGGTCGGACGACCGGAACGAGAAGCTCGTAGGCGAGCCGATCGAGTACGGGCAGCCGCGTCTGCGGCACGCGCAGCCCCTTCCGGCCCAGCTTGAACAGGACCTGGTTGACGCCGTGGTTGACGACCGAGCCGGCGAAGCTGCCGTACGCCGGGGCGAGCGGCCGACCGCCCGCCTCGCGCGCGAGCCGCTCGAGCTCGGCGGCGGTGAACGGCTCCTCGGTCCCGATCGGCCACGAGCCGGTGCGCTTCAGCGTCTCCTCCAGAGCCGGTACACGGGCGCATGCCGGTTCGGGACGCCGATGAACGCGAGCCCGCCGGGCCGCAGCGGCTCGAGGTGCGCGCGCACGACCGCGAGCCGCCGCGCGTCGAGGAAGTGCTCGCAGAGCCCGAACGACATCGCGACGTCGAAGCGGCCGAGCACCTCCGGCTGCAGGTCGAACACGTCGCCCACGACGAGCTCCGCCTGGACGCCGTGCGCCGCATAGAGCTCCTTCGCCTGCTGGAGCGGGATCTCGGAGACGTCGAGGAGCGTGACCCGGGCGCCGCTTCAGCGCGTAGAGCGCCCCGTTCACGCCGCGCCCGGCGCCGATCTCGATCACCTCGAGGCCGTCGAACGAGCCGAACCGCTCGCGCACGAGCCGCTCCTGCGCCTTCCAGCGCGGCGCGCGGGCCTCCTCGTCGACCACCGCCGGGTCGAGCGGCTCTCGCGCCCAGCCCTTGTCCCAGTCGGTCGCGACCTCAGCCGGCATGCGGGCTCCGGCGGAAGACGAGCGGCAGCGCAAGCGCGAGTGCCACGAACGCGTAGAAGTAGTAGAAGCTCATCGTCAGGTAGAAGATGTTCGCCGCCATCGTGCCGACGAGCGCCGCGGTGCAGCCCCACGCCAGGGGCCGCACGCGCGCCGCGAGCGGATCGTGCGCCGCCGTCATCGCGCGGCCGAGGCGCCGTGCCGCGCCGAGGCGCCGGAAGACGTAGTAGAGGAACGCCGCAAAGAGCGCCGTCCCGACGAGCCCTGTCTCGACGATCAGGGCGACGTAGAACGAGTGCGGCCCCCAGTTCGTCTTCCCGGTGATCAGCTCGTAGTAGACCGAGAAGCCGTTCAGCCCGAGGCCGAACAGCGGGTGCAGGTGGAGCACGTCCGGGATGAATCCGTAGACGGCGAAGTGCGCCGAGCCCTCGCTCGACTTGGTGCGCGAGCGCCAGATCACCTCGAAGTAGTGCAGGCGCGTGTAGACGACGTAGCCGAGCACGAGCACCACCGCGGCGAGCGGTGCCAGCAGCGCACGCGAGAGCAGCTTGCGCCGGTACGGGAGCACGAGGACGAGCCCGCCCGCGACGAGCCCGAGCAGGCCGCTGCGCGAGAGCGTCGCGGCCTCGACGAGGAGCAGGAACGCGAGCAGGATCCCGAGCGGCCAGCGCAGCCGGTGCCCCTTCTCGAGCCTCAGGTAGACCGGGATCAGGATCAGCAGCGGCACGTCCAGCATGATCGCGAGGTGGTTCGGGTCGCCGGTGAGCGCGTTCGGCCGGTAGACGCTCGCGCCGTTGACGATCCCGTAGAGGTTGATCGCGCTCGCGCCGCCGGTGAGCGGCGAGAGCACGAGCGAGTCGAGGTTCCCGCCGGCACGCGCGACGAGCAGCTGCAGCACGCCGTAGGCGGCGTTGGCCGTCATCCCCGCCACGAACGCCGCGAGCGCCCGCCAGTACGCGGCCCGCGTCCCCTGCGCGAGGTACGCGACCCCCGCCACCAGGAGCAGGAAGTGGAGCACGAACTTCGTCATCCCCTTGCCGAACTGGCTCAGCGCGACCTGCGTGTCGATGTTGAAGTAGCCGACGAAGTACACGATCAGGAAGCCGACGAGGAAGAGCAGCACCACGCCGACGGTCTGCGGCCAGCGGCGCGTGTGCCGCGCGTCCCACGCGAACGAGGCCAGGAATGCGATCGTGAGCAGGTCGGAGAGCGCGACCGCACCGGCGACCGACCAGTGCACCTTCTCGAAGGTGGCGGTGAAGAGCGTCGCCAGGAAGAACCCGCTCGTCAGGCGACTGAACTTCACGCGACCACCTCCCCGAGCAGCTGTGCGAGCTCCTCCACGCGTGCGCGGCGCGAGAGCCGGTCGCGCCACTCCTCGGAGAGCGGGCTCCCGTCGAGCGTCCCGGCGCGCCAGCGCTCGACCAGGCCGGTGAGCGCCGCGTAGAGCGCGTCCGCGTCGTCGGCGGGGGCGACGACGCCTGCGCCGGTCTCGCGGATCAGGTCCGCCGCGGCCCCGTCCGGCGGGACGGCGGCGAGGATCGGCCGCTCGGCCGCGAGGTACTCGAACACCTTCCCGGAGAGGACACCCTGGCCGCGGCCGCCGGCCTCCGGGATCAGCAGGAGCAAGGCGTCGGAGTCCCGCTGCAGCTCGAGCGAGCGGCTGCGAGGCACGTACGGGATCAGCTCGAGCCTGTCGCCGAGCGCGAGCGGCGCCGCCCACTCGCGGTCGGTCGAGCGGAAGTCGCCGACGAAGCGCGCGACGACGTCGTCGAGCCCGGGGCCGGCGAGCGCCCGCAGGAACGGGCGCGGGTCGCGCTTGCCGAAGAAGCTGCCGGTGTGGGTGATGCGGAACCGGTCGCCGCGGTGGTACTCGAGCCCGGCGAAGTCGTCGAAGTCGGAGCCGTTCGCGATCGTGGCCACGGGGCCGCGGGGGCCGAGCGCGCGCGTCTCCTCGGTGATCGCCTCCGAGACGGTCACGATCGCGTCGGCCGAGCGGGCGACGAGCTGGGCGACGGCGCGATCGGTCCGCTCCTTCGTGCGCACGGCGAGGCTCTCGGCGCGGCGGTGCGGGTGGGCGACGATCGAGTCGCGGAGGTCGGCGACCCAGCGCACCCCGGTCATCCGCTTCGCCGCCGCGCCGACGAAGTGCACCGAGCCCGGCGGCGAGGTCGTGATCACGACGTCGATCCCCTCGCTGCGCACGAGCTTGATCGCGGCAGGGATCGCGGTCAGGTTCCAGCTCACGTTCTCGTCGGGGACGAGGAACCTGCGGCTGAGGAGCTTCGCGCGCCGGACTGCGAGGTCGACCCCGGTCGCGCCGTGGAGCTCCTCGGCGGGGAGCCTGCCCTTCGGCCCGACGTAGCGGGCGCGGTGCACCCAGGCCTGCGTCGGCACCGGCAGCCCGGCGTCGCTGTGGATCCACTTCGGGTCGTCGGGGGCGAGCACGTGCGTCTCGATCCCGAGCGCCGGCAGGTGGGTCGCGAACTTGAGCGGCCGCTGGACGCCGCCGCCGCCCGCCGGCGGGAAGTAGAGCGACACGAGCAGCACCTTCACTGACCGGCGATCGTACGTGGAGCGAGCGGCGCAAGCCGCCGGTCTCGTCGGATCAGCGGCGCGAGACGAGGCGGTAGACGCGAAGCCCCTCCGGGCCGACGGCATCGACGCGGATCACATAGCGGCGCTTGAGCTCCTGGATGAGGGAACCGTCGAGCTCACCGCTCTGGGCCGCCCCGTCGGCGTTGTCGAAGTAGTCGGCCAGGCTGAGGAATCGGGTGCCGGGAGGCAGGTTTCCGGCGAGGCCGCGGAAATGCGCCGTCTGGCCCGGGAGCTGCCGGTCGGCAAAGGGATCGCTGATCGGCAGGAGCTGCCGCTTGTGGGCGCGCATCAGGACCTCGGTGGTCTGGAAGTCCGGCATCAGCACGAGCGCCCGGTCCGAGCTGACGGTGCGATCGAGGAGAGCTGCGGCCGCGGGTGCGAGCGGGTAGGCGACCGGAAGCCCGGCCTCGTTCTTGACGTCGCGAATCGTGGCCCTCGGGCTTGCCAGGAGCGCCGAGCGGGCGGCTGTGTGAACCCATTGCGGCTTGGCGATCAGGTAGGTCGCCGCACACGCAACCGAGAGCACCACGAGGCCGACGCGAAGGGGGACCGACACCGGCGAGCGTCCATCCTCGAGCACGCTGACCAGGAGGACGACGAGCAGGATCGCGACGGGCATCATCTTGTTGATCGAGGCCAGCTCGGAGACCCCGGCGAAGTAGCTGAAGAACGCGACGGCGAGGCCTTCCACCGCACAGATGGCGAGGAACATGCGTCGCCGCCCCTCCGCGAACGGCCGGTTCCAGACGAGCACCACGATCGTCGCGACCGTCGCCGTGAAGTAGAAGAGCCCGAGCATGACGCCGGGCCCGAAAGCTGCCCAGTGGTAGCGCTGTGAGCTCGAGCCCACGCTGTACGCACGATCCCATTCGAGATAGCGCACCCAGTCGGGCCAGGAGCCGTAGAAGAGGCGGGTGCACGCAGCGAAGACAACCTGGGCGACGACGACTCCGGACGCGAGCCGCCACACGATTCCCCAGTCGATCTTCAGCCGTCGGCCCGCGGGCGCGTCGAGACGGGCGAGGCAGGCGAGGCCCGCCAGCACACCCGCGAGCGTGTACACGAAGACCTCCATCGCCCAGATCGAGCTGAGGCCGACCAGCGCCGCAAGGAGCCACGAGAAGGTCACGCGCCGGCTCGGGTACCTGTCCATCAGCTGCACGCCGAGGACGGCGAGCATCGGGATGGAGAGCCGCATCGACCGGGACGGGTCCATCACTGCCCGAACGGCCTCCTTGCTGAACGCGGCGATCAACGCCACCGAGACGACGCCGGTCACCGCCAGGAGCCGGCTGACGCCGGCCAGCCGCAGCACGCCGTACATCGTCAGGAACAGGATCACGTCGAAGACGGCGCTGACGAGGAAGAAGGTGCCGTACCCGACCGGTGCCAGCTGAAACACGCCCGCCAGGAAATACGTCAGGACCGGCCCGTAGTGCGGGTTGAGGTCGACGAGGACCCCGGCGCCGTGGAGGACGCTGTTGACCGGGCCCAGGTAGAAGTTCTCGTTGTACGCGAGCGTCTGGAACTGCGAAGCAGAGGGAAGCGCCACGTTCCAGATCAGAAGCCCGAGCACGACCAGGGCAAGCACGTCGATTCCCAGCCCGACGCGTCTCGAGACCGAGACACGCCGCGACGCCCGCCAGCCGACATAGAGGGCTACGGCCAGCGCGAGCCCGGCGAGCCCACGGCCGTCGCGGAATGCCGAGCCCGGGACGAAAGCGAGGGCAGAGCAGGCGGACACGGCGACCAGGACGGCCGTGGTGCGATCTCCGAACGACACGCGCGGCACCGAGCCCGGACGGCGGCTCACCAGCAGGTTGGCGGCGATCAGGCCGACCATGACGACGAAGACCCCGGCAGAGACCGGTTGGACCCAGTGCTTGCGGGCCGGGTCGACGACAGGCGGCGCCTGGGAGAGGACGAGCCGCGCGACGATGACCGTGAGGCTCACGGCGACGAGGTCGAGCACGGCCAGGAACGAGGGGTCGATTCCTTTCGCCTCGAACCTTCGCGCCTGGCGCGACGCCGTCCAGGTCCCGAGCGGGAGCAGGACGAAGAACGTGATGGTGTAGAGCCAGAATTCGAGCTCTTTGCCGAGGCGGTAGGGTACCGCCAGCTTGGCGAGCCCCTGTGGCGAGAACTTGATCAGGGCGGGATAGACGGCCAGATAGAGGGAGACGAACGCGATGATCACCAGCGCCGCATGGACGACCGTCAGCGCCACGCGCGCAGGAAGTTGCGGAGGCAGCGCTTGAGCTTCGGAGCGGAGGCCGGGAGCCGAGGACAAAGCAGCGGGATCTTGTCAGAGCGACCATGGGCGTGATGCGCTCAGCGGTCGCCTGGCTCTACGACCTCGTGCAGCGACTCGCCGGCCTCGAAGGCGTGAAGCGGCATCTCGCGCCGCACCTGTCCCGCCTCCACGGCAGCGTGATCGACGTCGGCGCAGGCACCGGGCTCTACGCCTCCCTCGTGCCGTTCGACTCCTACCTCGGAGTCGACGTCGAGGAGGAGAAGCTCCACCGGCTGCAAGCGAGGGTCCCCGGCGCGGTCACCGTGTTGGCCGACGCGACCACGTTGCCGGTGGAGGACTCGAGCTTCGACAACGGCATCTGCATCAACACCTTCCACCACCTCTCGGACTCCGACCTTCAGCGCGTCGTCGCCGAGCTCGCGCGCGTGGTGCGCGGAACGGTGGTGGTGGTCGACCCGGTGCTGACGGACCGCGCGTGGAGTCGCGCGCTCTGGTCGATCGACCGCGGCTCCTACCCGAGGAAGGCGGGGGCGGTTCTGGACGCGCTGCGAAGCGCCTTCGACCTCGAGCACACCGAGGAGTTCCGAGTGCGTCACACGTACGTTCTGGCCGTGGCGCGACGTCGCGGCCACGAGCAGCACCTTCACTGACCGGCGAGCGTCCGCGGCAGCCATACTTTCGCGCGGTGCGTCCCCTCACCCTTGCTGCGGCCCTCCTGATCGCGCTCGTCTCCGCCGGCGCGGCGCAGGCCTACGGCTGGCCGGTCAGACCGTTCGACTCGCCCCATCCAATCCGCGGCTACTTCGACGACCCCCGCGTCGACTATGCGCCGATCGAGGACAGCCGCGCGTTCCACTTCGGGATCGACATCTCGGCCCCCGACGGGACGCCGGTGTACGCGGTCGCGCCCGGGATCGCCTTCCTGCGCCACTTCTCGGTCGCAGTGCGCGAGCGGGACGGGCGCGAGATCGGCTACTGGCACGTGGACCCGGTCGTGAAGGAGGGCCAGCGCGTCGGGCTGCACCAGCTTCTCGGCCGCATCGAGCCGGGCGCGGGCCACGTCCACCTCGCGGAGAGCCGGAACCACGTCTACGTGAACCCCCTCCGGCGAGGCGGGATCGCGCCGTACTTCGACAACACGACCCCGACGATCGTCTCGATCATGGCCTCCGTCGACGATGCGACGATCAACCCGGCCGACGTCTCCGGCACGGTCGATCTCGTGACGAACGCCTACGACACGCCCCCGATCGAGCCGCCCGCGCCCTGGAACGAGTCGCGGGTCACGCCGGCCCTGATCCGCTGGCGGCTGATCGGCGACACGCGCTGGAAGACCGCGGTGGACTTCCGTCACTACCTGCTCCCCCAGTGGCTGTACTCGAGCGTCTACACGCCGGAGACGCGCCAGAACCGAGCCGGGCGGCCGGGCCAGTACTACTTCTACCTCGTGCGCGGCTTCGACACGCGCGACCTCAGGAACGGCTACTACCGGCTCGAGGTACAGGCCTCCGACACGCGCGGGAACACGGCGACCTCCGAGCTGCCGTTCCGGGTCGACAACCTCTAGCGCCTAGTCGCCCGAGGTGCTCGTCGTGTCGACGTGCCCGGGCCAGATGCTCTCCGGCGAGTGGAGGTCGAGCTTGCCGCCGGGAACGCAGTCGGGCGACGTGTAGTCGTCGGCCAGCGTCGGGTAGCGCGCAAACGAGTAGGCGACCCAGGTTCGGATCTGTTGCGGGGTCGCGTGGAACTGGGACGCGACGAAGGGCATCGTCTGCAGCGCGTAGCACTCTGTCGTCGCCTCGTTCTGGAAGCCGGCGAGGTGGTACGACTCGTGCGCGAGCACCTCGACCGCGGTCGCCGCGTTCGCGACGCTGCCGCCGGGAAGCTTCCCGAGCCAGTCGCAGACTTGTCGCTTGAGGTCGGTGTGGTTCGCCGGCTTTCCGTTCGCGTCGAACTCGACGGTGCCGAGCTCGAAGCCGACGTCGACGACTGCGCCGACCTGGCTCTCGCAGTGCACGCTCACCGGGCGCCTGGCGATCGCGGTCGCGATCTTTCCGAGGCGGTGGTCGAACTGCTGCCCCTCGTAGTACCGGTAGCCGAGCCAGGCCAGGAGCGCGACGAGCGGGAGGAGCCACAGCAGCTTCTTCACGTGAGCGGAATCGGCGTCCGGAGGCGCCGGGCTGTCCCCCTTCGGGGGGATGCCTCGGCCCCGAAACCGCGCCGATACAGCGGTTATGAGCGTGGGAGCGAAGGCGGCCACCGTTCGCACCGCACGGACCCGACCCCGGGTCGCGGCCGCACGGCCGAAACGGAAGCCCACTCCGAAGCCGCTCAAGGTCGCCGTCTTCACGACGTCGTACCCGCGCCACGAGGACGACTTCGCCGGCCGCTTCGTCTCGGACGCGGTCCGGTGCCTGCGCGAGCGGAACGTCGAGATCGAGGTCGTCTCCCCGGGCGTCTACAAGGAGTACGGGCTCGTCTTCGACGGCGGCGGGATCATGAGCAACGTCAAGCGTCGCCCCTGGATCGCACCGCTCCTCGCCTGGTCGATGATCCGGGCGCTGCGCCGCGCCGCGCGCGACGCCGATCTCGTCCACGCCCACTGGCTCGCGGGAGGCGTGATCGCGCTCTTCTGCGGCAAGCCGTTCGTGGTCACGCTCCACGGCACGATCTCCGGCGGCTTCCTCGACGACTTCAGGCTCTGCCGGACACAGCCGCGCCTCGTGCGCTGGCTCCTGGGCCACGCGCGCGCCGTGATCTGCGTCTCCGAAGCGCTGGGCGAGGCCGCCCGCAGCACGGGGGCCGAGCACGTCTTCGTGATCCCGAACGGGATCGCGATCCCCGACACCGTCGTCGACGAGGCCGAGCCGCTCGAGATCTTCTACACCGGCCGCCTCTCGCCCGAGAAGGGGATCAAGCAGCTGGCCGAGGCGACCGAGGGCCTGAACCTCGTCGTCTGCGGCGACGGGCCGCTCCGCGAGCTGGTTCCCCAGACCCACGGCTTCGTCTCGCGCGAGGAGCTCGAGCGCCGCTACGAGCGCGCGGCGATCGTCGTCTGCCCCTCGATCAGCGAGGGCTTCGGCGTCGTCTGCGCGGAGGCGATGGCACACGGGAAGCCGGTCGTCGCGAGCGCGGTCGGCGGGCTCCTCGGGCTGGTGGTGGACGGCGAGACGGGCCTGCTCGTGCCTCCGGGCGACACGGTCGCGCTTCGCGCGGCGATCGAGCGGCTGCTCGGCGACCGCGAGCTGCGCCACCGCCTCGGGCAGGGCGCCCGCGAGCGGATCATCGACATGTGCTCCTGGAACGAAGTGACTCGGCGGACGCTCGCGGCCTACCGCGGCGCGGTCGAGCCGAGCCGCGCCGAGCTGCAGGCGACGGCAGAGCTGTGGCCGCTGCAAGAGCGCTAGCAGCACCCGACGCTAGAGTGGGCGGAGCCGTGGCCGACGCGATCGTCGTCACCTACAAGTCGCGGGACGAGATCGTTGCATGTCTCGAGCCGCTGCTCGAGGCGGGCCTTCGCGTCCATCTCGTCGACAACGCACCGGGCGACGGCACGGTCGACCTCGTGCGGGACCGGTTCCCGGCGGTGGACGTGATCGCGAACCCGGACAACCGCGGCTTCCCGGCCGCCGTCAACCAGGGGCTCGCCGGCGTCGGCAGCGATGCCGTCCTGCTCGTCAACCCGGACTGCGTCGTCCCGCCCGCGACGGCCCGCGCGCTCGTGGACTACCTCGAGCAGCACCCCGATGTCGGCATCGTCGGGCCGCGCCTGCGCGCCGCCGACGACAGCGTCACGATCAGCGCGCGGCCGCTCGACTCCTTCGGCAACCTGCTCGCCAACCGCGCCCGCCGCGTGCTCCCGGTCGGCTTCAGCCGCGCCCTCGGCCAGACCGAGCGCTGGCGCAGCTACGACGTCTGTCTCGAGGGAACGGAGCCGGCGGAGGTCGGGATGATGATCGCCGCCTGCGTCGCCGTGCGCAGCTCGCTGCTCCGCCGCCTCGGCGGGCTCGACGAGGGCTACTTCATGTACTGCGAGGACATGGAGCTCTGCCTCCAGTCCTGGCAGGCCGGAGCCAAGGTCGTCTACCTGCCGACCGTCGAGGCGCACCACACCGGCGGCGCCTCGAGCGGCGACCGCTCGCACGTCTGGCCGATCCACTCGCGCAGCCTGCTCCGCTTCCACGCGCGTCACCGGCCTCGCACCTTCCAGCTCGTGCGGCTGACGCTGCTCGGGCGCGCGGTGGTCGGGATGGGCGTCGGCGCCGTACAGGACACCGCCGCGACGGTTCGCGGCGGGCCGCGACGGCACAAGGGTCGCGCCTGGGCGCGCGTGGCCCGGATCACGCTGACCGAGTCGAAGCGCTCGCTCGCGGCGGGCCAGAGCCGATGACGGCGGGGCTGCGCCGCCGCCTGCGCCCCGCGCTCGCCTGGTACCGGTCGTCCGCCAGCCGCCTGCCGCCGCGCGGGAAGGCGCCGTATGCGCCCGACATCGCGAGCTCGCTGACCGAGGCAGAGTGCCGCAAGCTCGCCGAGCTGGCGGAGGGGAAGGTCGCGCTCGAGCTCGGTTCCTGGCTCGGGCGCTCGACGATCGCGATCGGCTCAACGGCGGTGCGAGTACACGCGGTCGACTGGCACCGCGGCGACGAGCACACCGGTCCGCTCGGCACGCTCACGCCGTTCCTGCGCAACATCACGCGCTACGGCGTCCGCGACCGCGTCGTCGTCCACGTCGGCCGGCTGGAGGAGGTCGCGCCCGTTCTGGGACGGGAAGTCTTCGACCTCGTCTTCATCGACGGCTTCCACACCGTCCACGCCGTCCGCCAGGACATCGAGCTGCTCCTCCCGACGGTGCGCGACGGCGGCCTGCTCGCGTTTCACGACTACGGCCACCCGGGCTACGGCGTCACCGAGGTCGTCGACGCGCTCGACGCGGAGCCGAGCATCACCGACTCGATCGCCGTCGTCCGCGTCACACCCGAGCTCCGCGCCCGCTGGGCCGAGCTCTCGCACGCATGAGCTTCCGCGCGCCTTTGGTCCGCAGCACACTCGGGCTCTCGTTCGCGCGCCTGCTTTCGGGCGGGCTGCTCGTGCTCGCCACGATCGTGCTCGCGCGGAAGGCGGGCGCCGAGGAGCTCGGCTGGTTCGGCCTCTCCCTCACGATCGCCGTCTACGCCTCGGTGCTCGCCGACGCGGGCATCTCGCAGTACCTGCTCCCGACGCTCGGTCGCAGCCCGCGGTCGGAGTGGCCGTCGATCTGGGCGGACTGCATCCGCTTCGAGCTCCGCAGCACCGTTCCGTTCGCGCTCGCCTACGCGGCCGTGGTCGCGGTCGCGGCTCACGGCGGCGGGCGCCTCGCGCTCTTCGCCGTGCTGCCCTGGTGGCTGCTGATCCGCGTCAACGGCGCCGCGCGCTCGGTCTTCACCGTCGCCGAGCAGGTGGGCGCGGAGGCGACGGCGACGATCGCCGAGGCGGTCGTCTCGCTCGTCGTGCTCGTCGTCGTCGTCTCGTTCTACCCGTCGGCGTGGGCGGCGGCGCTCTGCCTCAGCTCCGGCGCTGCGGTCGGGCTCGTGATCCGGCTGAACGGGCTGCGCCGGCTCGGGGTCGCCGGCGGCAAAGCCATGACCTCGGCGCGCGCGCTCGCCCGCACGGCGGTGCACTTCAACGGCTACACGGTGCTGACGACCTTCTACCTCCGGATCGACGTCGTCTTCCTCGCCCTGCTCGCGACCCCGCTCGCGCTCGGCCTCTACCAGCCGCCGGTGCGGTTCGCGACGGCGCTGATCATCCTGCCCGACGCGCTCGCGTCCCTCCTGCTCGGGCGCGCCGCGCGGCGGCCGCACGCGGAGGACGTCCGGATCCGCCAGGAGCAGCTGCTCGCGATCGGGCTGCCGATCGGCTGCGTGCTCGTGCTCGTCGCCGCGCTCACCGGCGGGCCGCTACTCGCCTGGCTGTACGGGCCGACCTTCCGCCAGTCATGGCTCGCGCTCACGCTCCTGACCGCGACCGTCCCGCTCAGCATGCTGGCCTCGATGAACGGCAACGTCCTCACCGCGCGCGGCCTCCAGCGGACGCGGGTCGTGTGCCTCGGGCTCACCTCGTGCCTCGCCGTTGCGGCCGGGATCCCTGCGATCTGGCTCTGGAGCTACAACGGCGCCGCAGCCGTCAGCGTCCTGAACGAGGTGCTGCTGGCCGGGAGCTACGCCGCCGCGGTGTGGCTCGCCGCGGGCCGCAAGGCGATCCTGCTGCCGCGCCCGCACGGCCTGCGGCTCGCCGTCTAGAGCCGGTACAGCGTGTAGCGGCCGTTCGACCACACGACCGGGAGGCCCGGCCGCAGGCGCGTCACCTTCCGGTCGAGCACGAGCCAGCCGGCCCCGTAGCGGCGCGGGATCGCGAGCGAGCCGGTGCGAAGGAAGGCCGCGACGTCGGCGGCGCGACGGTACGGATGGTTCGCCGTCACGTCCGCGACGTGCGACGGCGGGTTGGCGGCGACGTAGACCGGCGCGGCCGCCCCGATCCGGTAGCTCGTGTCGAGGTCGGAGAAGACGACCGCGCCCCTCGGCACGCGCGTTCGGAGCGCGCTCACGAGGCCGGCGGGAAGCGGCTTCCCGGTCGCGGGCGCGGTCCAGCTCGAGAAGCCGTGCACGGCCACGGGGAGCACGAACAGCGCCGCCGCGCCGGCGGCGAGGCCCCCGCGGAGCCTGACCTCGGGCAGCCCGCGCCAGAGCACCGCGACGAGCAGCGCCACCACGCCGCCGGCCGCGCCGATCCAGACCGCGAGCGGAGGGCCGCCGCCGCGCAGCACGTAGCCGAAGTCGCCCGGGTACTCCACCTGGAGCACGATCCCCGCGGCGAGTGCGACCGGGAGCACGGCCCAGCGGAGCCACGCCGCGAGCACGCCGATCCCGCCCGCGAAGGCGAACGCGAACGGGACGAAGCCCGCCGCGCGCCTCGACTGCGAGAGCGAGACGAGGTTGGAGAACGGAACGAAGAGCTGCGAGGTGAGCATCAGCACGAGCACGGCGAGCGCACCGCCGAGCACGAACGCGCCCCAGCGCCGACGCGCGCCGAACGCGGCGAGCGGGATCAGCGCGAGCCCGGCGACGGCGACGGTGCCGCTGCGCGCCAGCACCTCCGGCGCGAGCCGGTAGCTGTGCAGCGAGAACACGTCGAGCTGGCTCGCGTACTTCCTGAGCGCGCGCGCCAGCTCCGTCCCCGAGGGATTGTGCGAGGCCGTCTTGCGCACGATCGGGTAGAGCCACGCGTAGGCAAGCAGCATCGGCGCGGCGAAGGCACCGAGCGCGATCCCGAGCCCTGCGGAGGCGCGCCGCTCGACGAGCAGGCTCACCGCCGCGAAGCCGAGGAGCGGGATCAGCACGAAGAGGGCGTAGGTCGGATGGACCAGCCCGAGCGCGAGCCCCATCCACGCAAGCGGCAGCGCGGTGCGCCGGCCGGGCGAGTCGAGCACCCAGAAGAAGAGCGCGACCGCGGCGACCCCGAGCAGGAGCCGCGCCGTCGTGGCCGGGAGGGCCAGCGAGCGGAACGAGCCGCCGTGCCCCGGCGCGAAGCCCAGCAGCCCCACCTCCGCGACGAGGACGGCCAGAGCGAGCGAGGCGCGGCGGAACGCGGCCGTTCCCGCCTCGAACACGACCACGAACGCGAGCGGGCAGAGCACGCTCGCCTCGTGGCGCACGCGCGTCGGCGGGATCGACGCCCGCGAGCCGGGAGACGAGCGCCAGGAAGCCGTGCCAGAGCGGGAACGCGTAGCCGGGATGCAGCCCTCCGTCCTTGAACTCGTCGACGCGATGGAGCGAGAGCGATCCGAACGCGTCGAGCTTCCGCACCCGCGCGAGGTGGAAGAGCCCGTCGCCGTCGACCGGCCCGGAGACGTGCCAGAGCAGGATCCCGAACGCGAGCCCGGCGAGCGCGACCGCCCAGGCCCACGGAACCGGCGGCGCGTCGTCGTGCGGCGCGAAGACCGCCGCGACCGAGATCGCGGCGAGGAGGACGAGCGTGAGGGTGAGCGAGCCGTGCACGGCGAAGGTCACGGCCATCGCCGCGAACAGGGCGGCGAGGCTCCAGGCGAGCACCGCCGAGCCGACCCTGCCCGCGATCAGGAAGCCCGGCACGAGCAGCACCGCCGTCGCCGCGGCGAGCCGCACGAAAAGGCCGATCCCGTGCCCCGGCAGCAGTCGCGCGAGCACGAGCAGGACGAGGGCGCCCGCGACCGTGCCGAGCCGCAACCTCATCGCAGGAGCGCCTCCGCGCTACCGGAGGCGAGGAAGCGCGCGCCCTGCCGGTACATCTCCCCGCGCTCGCCGCGGTAGAGCACTCCGCGAAGCCGCAGCGAGACGACGAGCAGCTTCCGCGCCCGCTCGGCGTAGGCGAGACCGCGGTGCTTGGCGAGGAAGCGGATGTGGCCGAGCACCTGCTGGTCGAACAGCCGCCCGCCGTGCGAGGCGCCGCCGACGTGGACGACCTCCGCCTCGGGCGTGAACCAGACCTGCCAGCCCGCCTGCTCGAAGCGGTAGCACCAGTCGACCTCCTCGCTGAAGAGGAAGAACGACTCGTCCGCCAGGCCGACCTCGTCCACGGCTTCGCGCCGCACGAGCAACGCCGCGCCCATCAGGAACTCCGCCTCGCGCGCGCTCTCGTGGTCGAAGCCGCCCGCGTAGAACGCGTTCAGCGCCTGCGAGTGCAGGCGCCAGCTTGCGGAGGAAGAGGTACTCGGTCGCGAGCCGCCACAGCGTCGGGAACCCGCGCACGGAGCGCTGCAGCGTCCCGTCGGGGTTGCGCAGGCGCGGCCCGACGACCGCGGCTCGCGGGTGCGCGTCGGCGAAGGCGACGAGCCGGGCGAGCGCGTCGCCGACGAGCCAGGCGTCGGCGTTCAGGAACAGGACGTAGCGGCTGTCGGTCTCCCGCAGCCCGCGATTCCAGCCGGCGGCGAGGCCGAGGTTCTCCTGCTCGACCACCTTCGCGCCGGCGGCCCGCGCCGCCTCGACCGAGCCGTCACCCGAGCCGTGGTCGACGACGACGCACTCGATCCCCGCGAGGCTCTCGAGGCAGTCGCTCGAGCCAGGGCATCGCGTCGTAGGTGACGACGACCGCGGCTACGTCAGCCATGCGGGAGGCTCGGGCGCGCGACCCCGCGCACGCCCTCCCAGGCCATGATCGCCGCGCCCGGCAGCGAGAGGAGCAGCGTGACGAGGAAGAAGAGGAAGCCCGTGGCGAAGGCCTGGTCGGCGCTGACGCCGAGGCCGCCGAGGAAGCTGACGAAGAACGACTCGCGCACGGCGAGCCCGTTGATCGTGAACGGGATCAGGATCACGAGGAAGAGCATCGGCCCCATCACGTAGTAGGGCCGGGGCGGGAGGTCGACGCCGACGGCCTTGCCCGCGAGCCAGATCGAGAGCACGCGAACCGCCTGGACGCCGATCGTGAGCACGAACATCGAGACGAGCAGCCAGGGATGGTCGCGGTAGCTGTGGATCGCCTCGTAGACCGCGCGCAGCGGCTTCTCGACCCGGAGCCGGCGCAGGTAGGGCACCGTCCACCGGAGCGGGCGGCGCACGGTGCGCGAGAACATCGCGAAGGCGAGGATGATCGTGAGCACGACGAAGAGACCCTCGATCCAGAGGTAGGCGCCGAGGTTGTACTGGCCGATCGCGAGCAGGAAGCCGACCGCGGCAAGGGTGAGCGTCGCCGCGCCGCCGAGCGCCCGCTCGAGCAGCACCGTCCCCGCCGCGAGCCCGCCCCGGCCCGGGTTCCGGCGCGACGTCTCGTAGATGCGCGAAGCGTCGCCGCCGATCGAGGTCGGCAGCACCTGGCCGACGAGGTAGCTGACGAAGTACGCGCGCGTGAGCCAGGAGAGCTTCTCGTGCACGCCGCGCGCGCCGAGCAGGCGCTGCCAGCGCCACGCCATCGGCCACACCGAGACGATCATGATCGCGAGCGAGGCGAAGAAGAACCCGAGCTTCGCGTTCGCGAGGATGTGCAGCGTCTGGCCGAGGTCGATCTTCCAGACGAGGTAGCCGACCGCGAGCCCGGTCACGACCAGGGAGCCGAAGACCTTGGCCGCGCGGCGGCGCGTGAACCTGCGGTGCGGCGCCTCGCTCATGCGGTGAACGACGCGTGCAGCCGCTGCAGCGCCGCGATCACGTAGGCGATGTCGTCGTCGGCGTGCGCGGGCGAGAGCGGGAGCGAGAGCACCTCGGCGCCGGCGCGCTCGGCGACGGGCAGCGGCGCCTGTTCCGGGAACCGCTCCCGGTACCAGGTCAACCGGTGCACCGGCAGGAAGTGGATCGAGCTCGAGACTCCCTCGGCCGAGAGCGCGGCCTGATAGGCGTCGCGGTCGGCGCCGGCACGCGAGGCGTCGATCCGCACGACGTAGAGGTGAAGAGCGTGGGTGTTGCGAGGGTCGCGCCCGAGCGGCGCGATCCCGTCGAGCCCGGCCATGCACTCGTCGTAGAGCGCGAACTGCCGCTCGCGGATCTCGGTGTGCGCGTCGACCTTGTCGAGCTGGCAGAGTGCGATCGCAGCGAGCAGGTCGGACAGGTTCGCCTTGTAGCCGGGCACCGTCACGTCGTAGGTCGAGCCGTCGCCGCGGCGCATCAGCCGCAGCTCGCGGATCGCGCCGGCGACGTCGTCGCGGTTCGTGGCGATCAGGCCGCCCTCGCCGGCGGCGATGTTCTTCGTCGCGTAGAGCGAGAACGCGGTCGCATCGGCGATCGAGCCGACCTTCCGGCCGCGATAACGGCTCTCGGCGGCGTGCGCCGCGTCCTCGACCACCGGCAGCCCGAGCGCGAGCAGCGGATCGAGGTCGGCCGGCTCGCCCGCGAGGTCGACGGGGAGGATCGCCTTCGTCCGCGGGGTGACGAGCGCGCCCACGTGCTCAGGATCGATGTTCAGGTCGGTCTCGCGCACGTCGGCGAAGACAGGGGTCGCGCCCGTGTGGACGATCACGTTGGCGGTCGCGGGCCAGGTGATCGGGCTCGTGATCACCTCGTCGCCGGGGCCGACCCCGAGCGCCAACAGGGAGAGGTGCATCGCGGCGGTGCCCGAGGAGACGGCGAGCACGTGCTCCGCCTCGAGGTACTCGGCCATGCGGCGCTCGAGCTCGGCCGCGCGCGGGCCCGTGGTGAGCCAGCCCGAGCGGAGCGTGTCGGCGACCGCGGCGACCTCCTCCTCGCCGACCGCGGGAGGCTGGAAGCCGACAGTTCGCCTAGGGGACGAGAGCTTCGGCATCGGCGGTCACGAAGCGTATGCGCTCGGCCGCGCGATCCGCCCGTTCGAGCGCCTCCTCACGGCTCCCGCCGACGGCGAGCACCGCGCCGGCGCGATCGCCGCCGCGACGGAGCGGCCCGAACACGAACCCGGGCGAGCGGTAGGAGCGCACTCGCACGATCCCCGCGAGCGCCTCTGCGTCCTCGAGGCCCTCCACCTCCTCGAGCCGGCCCTCGGGCGCGACGAGGAAGCGGGTCACCGCACCGCCCACCTGCGGCACCGGCCGGGGCGCGTCGACCGGCTCGCCGAGGGCCGCGGCGAGCGCGAGCCCGTTGAGATCGACTCCGACCGCGGCGAGGCAGAGCTCGGCGTCGTGACCGCCGCCGAGCCGGGCCGCGAGCTCGCCGACCTTCGGCCCGTCCGGCGAGACCAGCACCTGGGTGTAGGTCGGGCCGTTCTCGACCCCGAGCGCCTCCGCGGCGGCGCGGGCGACCTCGACGCGCCTCGTCCGCTCCGCTCGGGAAGACGTGCGCCAGCGCGACGCCGAACGCGGGCGGCTCGGCGACGAGGCGATCGGTGACGAGAAGCGGCACGAAGCGGCCGCCGACGGAGAACGCGACCACGGTCACCTCCGACCCGGGCACCGCCTCCTCGACGAGGCACACCGGCGTCCGCGCGGCCGCGAGCGCGAGCTCGACCGCGGCCGGCAGCTCCTCCGGCCCCCGCACGAGCGCGAGCCCCTTCTGGCCCTGCCGGTCGGGCGCCTTCAACACGCACGGAAAGCCGAGCTCCGCCACGGCCGCGCGCGCCTCGCCGAGGTCGCGGCAGACCCGCGAGCGCGGCTGCGGCACGCCGGCCTCCGCGAACCGCTCGCGCTGGCGCATCTTCGAGGTCGCGAGCACGGCCGTCTCGGGCGAGATCGGATGCGAGACGCCGAGCCGCTACCGCGAGCCGGGCGGCGATCCCGACCGGCCAGTCGATCCCGGGCGCGATCACGCCGTCGACGCGCTCCGCGAGGGCGAGGCGCTCGACGGCGGGCTCGTCCTCGACCGAGACGAGCGCCCGCTTGTCGGCGAGCCGAAATCCCGGCGCCGCCGGGTCGCGGTCGAGCGCGATCACCTCGAGCCCGCGCCCGCGCGCGGCCTCGAGCAGGCCGAGCTGCGCCGGCCCCGCCCCTAGGACGAGGAGGCGCTTGGGGCGCCCGTCTGCTGGAGAATCCCCCGCCACCACGCCTCATTGTCGCGATACCACGCGACGGTGCGCTCCAGTCCCTCCTCGAAGGACGTGTGCGCGCGCCAGCCGGTGAGGCGCTCGAGCTTCTCCGTCGAGCCGATGTGGCGGTCGACCTGGCCGAGCCGCTCCGGCGACGTTCGCCTGGAGCTCCGCCGGCTTGCCGAGCAGCTCGAGCACCTGGGCGGCGATCTCGCGCACCGGGATGTCGATCCCGGTCGCGACGTTCAGCACCTCGCCGGCGAGCGGCTCGAGCGGCGCGGCGATGATCGCCTCGATCGCCTCGGCGTCGTCGTCGACGTAGAGCCAGTCGCGGCTCGCGTGGCCGTCGCCGTGGATCGTGAGCGGCTCGTCGGAGAGCGCCTGCGTGATGAAGCGCGGGATCACCTTCTCGGGATGCTGGCGCGGCCCGTAGTTGTTGAACGGGCGCACGATCACGATCGGGAGGCCGTAGGTGACGTAGTAGCTGTAGGCGAGCCGGTCGCCGCCCGCCTTCGTCGCCGCGTAGGGGCTGCGCGGGTTGAGCGGGTGCTCCTCGTCCATCGGGTCGGTCTCGGCGGTGCCGTACACCTCGCTCGAGGAGATGAGGATGAAGCGCTCGACCGGGCTGCGGCGGATCGCGTCGAGCAGGATCTGCGTCCCCTCGACGTTCGTGGTCACGAACTCCGAGGCGCCCTCCTCGATCGACTTCTCGACGTGCGACTCGGCCGCCGCGTTGACGATCACGTCCACGTGCTCGACGACGTCGCGCACGAGCGCCGCGTCGCGGATGTCGCCCTCGACGAACGAGAGCCGCGGGTGGGCGAGCACGTCGGCGAGGTTCTCGAGGTTGCCGGCGTAGGTGAGCGCGTCGAGCGTGACCACGTCGTGGTCGGTGTGCGCCAGCAGGTGACGGACGAACGTGGACGAGATGAACCCGGCGCCGCCGGTCACCAGAACGCGCTTCTTCAAAGCTCCCTCTCGATCGTGTACATCGGCCTGCCTTCGACTTCCCTCTGGATTCTGCCCAGATACTCGCCGACGAGCGCAAGGATGAAGCCCTGGATCCCGAGCACGAAGAGCAGCGCGACGCCGCCGAAGAGCGGGCCGGGGAAGTTCGACTCGTCGATCCAGAAGATGACGCCGTAGATTCCGAGGACGGTCGCGAGCAGGGTGCAGATCAGCCCGAGCGTGATCCCGACCCACTGGATCGGCTGCGGCCAGAAGCCGGCGACGACGTGGAGCGCGAGGCGGACGAGGCGGAACGGCGAGTAGCGGGAGGCGTCGTCGCGCGGCGCGTGGGAGACGTCGACCTCGATCACGCTCGCGCCGCCGGAGAGGATCAGCGCCTTCGTGAACTTCTGGCGCCCGATCGCGCCGAGCATCGGCACGACGACGTCGCGGTCGGTAGGCGTTGAAGGCACAGCCGAAGTCGGAGATGTCGACCTTCGTGAAGCGGCGCAGCATGCCGTTGATCACGCGCGAGGGCAGCGTGCGCGCCCACGAGTCGTGCCGGGCGGTGCGACGGCCGCTCGCGACGTCGGAGCCGGCCTCGACCGCCGCGACGAGGCGCGGGATGTCCTCGGGCGCGTTCTGGAGGTCGCCGTCCATCGTCACGACGATCTCGCCGCGGGCGCGCGCGAGGCCCGCGTGCATCGCCGGATGCTGGCCCGCGTTGCGCTTGAAGCGCACGGCGCGGACGCGGGGATCCGCGTCGTGGAGCCGCTCGAGCACGGCGAAGCCGCCGTCGGTCGAGCCGTCGTCGACGAAGATCAGCTCGTACTCGACGCCCGCGAGCGCCGTCGTCGTGCGGCGATAGAGCTCCTCGATCGTCCCCGACTCGTTGAAGACGGTGACGACCACGGACACATGAGGCACGCCGGAGGCCGCGTCGGGCTCGCTTCGCGCCGAAAAGACGTCTGCCTGCGCCATTTCGAAACCGAAAAGGTACAGCCTGCCGCTAAGACGGGCCTAAGTTTCGCTCAGGAGAAGTCGATCACGCTGCGGATCCCGTCCTGGGCCTCCATCAGCTCGAAGCCGCGATTCACCTCGTCGAGCGTGATCCTGTGCGAGATGAACGACTCGACGTCGATCTCGCCGGCGAGCCAGCGCTCGACCAGCAGCGGCACGCCGTCGCGGCCCTTGACGCCGCCGAACGACGAGCCCGCGACGCGGCGGCCGGTGATCAGGTAGCGCGGCACGATGTCGAGGGTCTCGCCGCGCCCCGCGACGCCCGCAACGGTGCAGAGCCCCCAGCCCATCCGCGCCGACTCGACCGCCTGGCGCATCACGGCGACGTTCCCCGTCGCCTCGAAGGTGTAGTCGGCGCCGAAGCCGCCGGTGAGCTCGAGGATCCGCTCGACCGTGCCGTCGCCGCCGACGAGCGTCTCGGTCGCGCCGTGGGCGACGGCGAGGCCGAGGCGGTCGACGGAGAGGTCGACGCAGACGATCCGCTCGGCACCCTGCAGGCGGCAGCCGATCACGGCGCCGAGGCCGACCATTCCCGCACCGAAGACGACGCACGTCGAGCCGGGCTCCACCCGCGCGGTGTTGATCGCGGCGCCCAGGCCGGTCGAGAGCCCGCAGGCGAACAGGCACGCGCCCTCGAGCGGCGCCTCGGGATTGATCTTCGCGAGCGCGATCTCCGGCATCACGGTGTACTCGGCGAAGGTCGAGGTGCCCATGAAGTGCCGGATCGGCTCGCCCCCGCTCGAGAGGCGCGTCGTCCCGTCGGGGAGATAGCCCTGGTTCTGCTGCTCGCGGATCGCGAGGCAGAGATTCGTGCGCTCGCTCAGGCAGTGGACGCACTCGCGGCACTGCGGCGAGAAGAGCGTGACGACGTGGTCGCCCGGCTCGAGCGAGCCGACACCGTCGCCCACCCGCTCGACGACGCCCGCGCCCTCGTGCCCGAGCACCGTCGGCGCGTAGCCGGACGGATCGGCGCCCGAGGCGGTGTAGAGATCCGTGTGGCAGACACCGCAGGCGACGAGCCGGACGAGCACCTCGCCCGCCTGCGGCTCGGCCAGCTCGACCTCCTGCACGACGAGCGGCGCTCCGAACTCCTCGAGGACGGCGGCCCGGATCAGCATCACCGCGATCCTATGGGGATACCCTCTGCCGATGGCTGAGATCGGCTCCGACATCGCTCTGCGAGACGTCTGGTTCGGCCGCGTCTGGCGGGCACATGCGGCACGGGTGATCGAGGATCGCAACGACCTGATCGTCGCCTGGATGCCGCGCGGCTCCGAGGAGCGGCTGCCGCTGGGCCCGGACGGAGCGGTGCTGCGGATCCCGCAGCCGGAGTGGCGGCTCGCGCCCGACGAGTCGCGCCGCGAAGCGCTCGCGCTGATCCGGCCGGGGACCGCGCACTCGCTCTGGCTCTTCTTCGCAGACGGCGAGCTCGAGTGCTGGTACGTCAACTTCGAGGAGCCGGCCCGCCGCAGCGCCGCCGGGCTCGACTACGCCGACTGGAAGCTCGACCTGATCGTCGAGCCGGACGGCCGCTACCGCTGGAAGGACGAGGACGAGCTGGAGCAGACCGTGGCGCTCGGCCTCCTCGACGCCGACACGGTCTGGGCCGAGGCGAAGCGCGTGCTCGACGACCCGCCGTGGCCGACCGGCTGGGAGGACTGGCGCCCCGAGCCCGGCTGGCCGGCGCCTCGGCTACCGGCCGGCTGGGAGCAGAAATAGGCGCGCGTCCCGCCGCCCGGGACGCGCACCGAAGCGGATCTTCTCACCTCTACTCGGCCAGCGCCAGCTCCGGCGTGAGGGGTTCGACGGTCGCCTCCTGGCCGCGCCCCCGGCGCGGGATCATCAGGGCCGAGAGCGCGCCGAGCGCGACCACCACGGCGCCCACGTAGATCGCCGGCGTGAGCCCGTCCACGAAGGACTGCGGTGTCGCGTAGCTCCCGTGGCTCGAGAAGATCGAGGCGAGCACCGCGACGCCGAAGACGCCGCCGAGCTCGCGGATCGCGTTGTTGGCGCCCGAGGCCTTGCCCTCCTCCTCGCGCCGCACCGCGCCGAGCACGACGTTCGCGACCGGGGCGAAGAAGAGCGCCATCCCGACGCCCGAGAGGATGAACGGCACGACGAGATCGGACGTACGGCACCGTCGGGCGGTCGAGATCGCCGCGATCCACGCGAGGCCGATCGCCTGGAGCGCGAGCCCGACCGCCATCAGCGGCCGGCCGCCGATGCGGTCGCGAGCATGCGCCGGCGATCGGCGCGACGAAGATCGGCATCACCGTCCACGGCAGGATCCGCAGCCCGGCCTGCAGCGGCGAGTAGCCCTGCACCGTCTGGAGGAACTGCGCGAGCAGGAAGATCGAGCCGAACATCCCGAAGAACATGAAGCAGCGAGGCGAGCGTTCGCAGCCGAGAAGGTCGCGGTTGCGGAAGAAGCGCATCGGGAGCATCGGCGCCTCGGCGCGGAGCTCCCAGCAGGACGAACAGCGCCGAGGAGGACGACGCCGCCGAGCGAACGAGGCGACGATCCCGGGGCTCGTCCAGCCGGCCGAGTTGCCGCGGACGAGCGCCCAGACGACGCCGAGCAGGCCGACGCTGACGAGGCCGAGGCCGGGCAGGTCGAGCGCCTGTCGGGCCCGCGGCTCTCGCCGAGGCGGGAGAGGGCGAACGGGATCGGAGCGAGGCCGATCGGCACGTTGATCCAGAAGATCCACTGCCAGGAGAGGCCGTCGACGATCGCGCCGCCGACGAGCGGGCCCGATCGCGACCGCGAGGCCGCTGATCGCCGCCCCAGGCGCCGAGCGCGACGCCGCGCCGCTCGGGCGGCACCGCCGCGGAGAGGATCGTCAGCGTGAGCGGCGTGACGATCGCGCCGCCGATCGCCCTGGATCGCGCGCGCGGCGATCAGCAGGTTCGATGCTCGGCGCGAGCGCGGCCGCCGCCGAGGCGACCGTGAAGATCGCGAGCCCGATCACGAACATCCGCTTGCGCCCGAAGCGGTCGCCGAGCGCCGCGCCGGTGAGGAGCAGGACGGCGAAGGTCAGCGTGTAGGCGTTGACGGTCCACTCGAGCCCCTGGATCGTGGCGTCGAGGTCCTTGCGGATCACCGGCAGCGCGGTCGTGACGACGAGGTTGTCGAGCGTGACCATGAAGAGGGCGATCGAGGTGATCGCGAACGTCCAGATCGTGCGCGCCTTAGCGGTCATCGAGCTCTCCCGTGTCTTTTCGGCACGACTCGAGCAGCCGCGCCGCCCACGGCTCCGGCGAGTCGAGCAGGTTCATCTGGGCCATCACGTTGAGCAGCATCCCGCGGGCGAAGAAGTCGCGGACGACGTCGACCTCGAGGCCCGAGCTGCGCTCGACCAGCTCGAAGAGCCGCCCGTAGCCCTTGCGCACGACGGCGCAGACGACCGGGTCGTCGCAGGCCGCGTAGGCCTGCATCTGGGACTGGAGCCGCGAGCGGTCGGCGAGCAGCTCCATGTACGAGCCGCCCATCGCACTCAGCGCATCCTCGCCGGTCTTGCCGAGCGCGGCCTGCTCGAACGTCTCGTGTGTCTCCGCGAAGCAGCGCTCGACCGTGGCGATGAAGAGCTCGCGCTTCGTGCCGAAGAGGCGGAAGAGGTAGGGCTGCGAGACGCCGGCGCGGCGTGCGATCGCGTCGGTCGAGGTGCCGTGGAGGCCGGTCTGGGCGAACTCCTTGGAGGCGGCGTCGAGGATCTCCTCGCGCCTGATCACCGCTGTCTTCCTGGTTCCCACGACCATCGTGGCGAGGAAGTTATCACTCACTCACAACTTGGTCAAGCGTACGCGCGAACGGCCTCCGCGACCCGGTCGAGGTCGTCGTCGGAGAGAAACGTGTGGAACGGCAGCGCGAGCGCACGGGCGTAGGCGGCGTCGGCCCCCGGGAACGGCCCCTGGTCGCGGTAGGCGCTGAGGTGGTGGAGCGCGTAGGTGCCGATCTGGGCCTCGATTCCCTGCGCGCGCAGCCCGGCGAGCGCCTCGTCGCGCCGGTCGAGCTGGACGACGTAGGCCTGCCAGCCGTGCTCGTCGCCCGCGTCGGCGGACGGCGTGAGCACGGCGTCGGCGAGGCGCTCGGTGTAGCCCGCGGCGGCGCGGCGGCGGGCGGCGAGCAGCTCGGGGAGCCGTCGGAGCTGTGGGATCCCGACCGCGCAGAGGAGGTCCGAGAGGCGGTAGTTCGTGCTCGGGACCGCGATGTCGACCGCGCCCGAGCTCGCGTCGATCCCGTGGTGGCGGCCGGCGCGCACCGCGTGCGCGAGCCCGGCGTCGGCCGTCGTGACGGCGCCGCCCTCGCCGGTCGTGACGGTCTTGCGTGGATGGAACGAGAGGCAGCCCGCCGCGCCGAGGCTCCCGCAGGCGCGGCCGCGGTAGCGGGCGCCGAGCGCTCCGGCGGCGTCCTCGAGCAGCACGACGCCCTCGGGCACCGCGGCCTCGAGCGCCTCCCAGTCGAGCGGGCGCCCGAACAGGTGCACCGCGAGCACGGCCTTCGTGTGCGGCGTCAGCGCCCCCGGTAGCTGCGCGAGATCGAGATTCATCGTCGCCGCGTCGACGTCCACGAGCACCGGGCGGGCGCCCGCGAGCACGATCACGTTCGCGGTCGCCGGGAACGTGTAGGCCGGGACGATCACCTCGTCGCCGGGGCCGATCCCGAGCGCGAGCACGGCGAGGTGGAGCGCCGCCGTCCCCGACGACACCGCAACCGCATGCGGCACCTCGCAGGCCTCGGCGACGAGCAGCTCGAGCTCGTCGACGAGCGGGCCCATCGTCAGCTGCCCGCTCTCGAGCACGGCCGCGACGGCGGCGAGCTCCTCCGCGCCGACGTCCGGCCGCCCGAGCCGGATCAGACCGGCGTCTGCAGCTTCTCTCTGTACCACGAGATCGTCCTGGCGAGGCCCTCGTCGAGGTCGACCTTCGCCTCGAAGCCGAGCAGCTCACGCGCCTTGTCGACGTTCGGGATCCGCAGCTCGACGTCGGCGTAATGGAGCGGCTGGAACACGATCTCGCCGGGGCAGCCGGTCAGCCGCTTGATGCGATGCGCGAGGTCGTAGATCGTCACGGTCGCGCGGGCGTTGCCGATGTTGAACGCCTGGCCCACGGCCTCGGGCCGCTCGAGGCAGAGCAGGGTCCCCTCGACCATGTCGTCGACGTAGCACCAGGCGCGGATCTGCGAGCCGTCGCCGTGGATCGTGAGGTCCCGGCCCGCGAGCGCCGCCTCGATGAACGCGCGGATCGCGCCGCCGCCCTCCTGACGAGGCCCGAACACGTTGAACGGGTGCACCGTCACGCACGGGAGCCCGAGCTCGTCGTGGTAGGCGTGGGCCATGTGCTCGCCCGCAAGCTTCGAGACCGCGTACGTCCAGCGCGCCTCGCCGACCGAGCCGATCGTCGAGACCTGGCCCTCCTCGACCCGGAAGGCGTGCGTGCCGAAGACCTCGCTCGTCGAGAAGTCGACGAGGCGCTCGAGCGTGTCCTGTGTCTCCAGCGCCGCCTCGAGCACGTGGTAGGTGCCGATCATGTTCACCCGCATCGTGCGGACCGGGCTCTCGCGGACGGTGTCGACCCCGGCGATCGCGGCGCAGTGGACGATGTGCGTCGCGCCGCGCGCCAGCTCCTTGATCAGCTCGGCGTCGAGGACGTCGCCCTGGTGGAAGCTGAAGTTCGGGTGGTCGGCGAGATCGGTGCCGCTGCGCGTGTCGCGGTGGAGGTTGTCGACCGCGACGATCTCGTTCGCGTCGACGAGGAGCCGGGCGAGGGTCGTCGCGATGAAGCCGGCGCCGCCGGTGATGAAGATCCGCTTCCCTGACAGAGCCACGAAAACGAGTCTACCCCGCGTGCCGACGCGGCCCCGGGGTAGCATCGCGGCGCGATGAAGACGCTCCTTTTCGTCGGCGGCGGACGCCATCAGCGGCGCGGCATCCTGCGGGCCCGCGAGCTCGGCCACCGCGTGGTCGCCGTCGACGCGAGTGCGGACGCACCGGGGATGCTCGTGGCGGACGTCGCCGAGCCGGTCGACTTCAGCGACGTCGAGTGCGGTGATCGAGGTTGCGCGCCGGCACGGCGTCGACGGAGCGATGACCGTCTCCGCCGACCGCGCCGTGCCGATCGTCGCCGCGGTCGCCGACGCCCTGAGCCTGCCGGGGATCGGCCCCGACGTCGCGCACGCGATGACCCACAAGGTGGTGATGCGGCGCCTCTTCGCCGACCACGGCGTCCCTCAGCCCCGCTTTGCGGCGGTGCACGGCCTCCACGACTCCCGCGTCGCGGCCGAGACGGTCGGTTTCCCCGCGGTGCTGAAACCGGCGAACTCGGGCGGCCAGCGCGGCCTCTTCCGGCTCGAGTCGGCCGACGACCTCGACGCACACCTCCACGCCGCGCTCGCCGAGTCCCCGACCCGCGAGGCGATCCTCGAGGAGTTCACCGAGGGGCTCGAGCTGAACGGGATCGCGGTCGTCCGGGACGGAGAGGTGACCGTGCTCACCCTTTCCGACCGCCTGCGGCCGCCCGGCCCGGGGTTCGGGGTCGGCTGGATCCACGTCTTTCCGACGACGCTCTACGGCGACGCACTCGCCGAGGCAGAGCGCGTGGCGACGCACTCGGTGCGAGCGCTCGGGCTGGAGAACGGGATCGCGTTCCCGCAGCTCCTCGCGAAGTCCTCGGGCGAGGTGGTCGCAGTCGAGGTCGCCGCACGGATCCCCGGCGGCCAGATGGCCGATGTCGTCCGCGAGGGCACGGGGGTCGAGCTGCTCGACATCGCGATCCTGCAGGCGTTCGGGGAGCCCGTTCCCGACGCCCTCGTCAACCCTTCCCGTTCCCAACCCCTCGCGGTACGCTTTCTGACCGCGGAACCCGGGCCTCTTCCCGCTGGCACGGTGAAGAGCATCTCCGGGCTCGAGCGGGTGTTGGCGTTTCCAGGCGTTCGGCAGGCGGAGGTGTACTTCACGGTGGGCGAGACGATTAGACCGGTGACGGTGGACGCAGATCGCCGCGGCTACGTGCTGGCGGTCGGCGAGACGAATCTCGAAGCGCTCGAGCGGGCCGAGGCGGCGGCGCGGCTGTTCGAGGTCGAGGTCGAGTGACGTGTGCGCTTTCGACCTGGATCACTACGGCGAGCTCCTAGAGGCCGCCGGGGCCGGCGGCTACCGCTTCGCGTTCTTCGACCACGAGCCGCAGCAGGGCGACCTCTTCCTGCGCCACGACGTCGACCTCTCGCTCGAGGCGGCGCAGGTGCTCTCCAGCTACGAGCGGGAGCGGGGCGTCCAGGCGACCTACTTCCTGATGGTCTCGAGCGTCTTCTACAACCTCTCGTCCTCCGAGGGCCGCGAGACGATCGAGCAGCTGCGGGGCGACGGGCACAGGATCGGGCTCCACGCAGACTTCCCGGCGCTCGGCCTCGACCCGCGCTTCGACCACGTCGTCGCCTGGCACAACCCGGAGCCGGGGTGGATGAGCGTCCCGCTCAACGGCGCCGTCAACGTGATGAGCCCGCCCTGGTTCGACAACGCGACCTACCGGAGCGACTCGAACCAGAACTGGCGCGGCGGCTGCCCGCACGACGAGCTCGCCGCCGGAGCGTTCCCGTGGGTGCAGCTCCTGATCCATCCCGAGATCTGGGTCTATCCGGGCGAGTCGATGCGGGAGACGATGCACGCCATGCTCGAGCGCGACCGCGACCGGCGCCTCGAACAGCTCGCTGCTGACAAGATCGACCTTTCGTGAGGCCGATCACCGTTCTCGTCACCGCCTCCGGGGCGCCCGGCACGGCGGCGCTCCTTCGCGCGTTGCGCCGGAACGGCGAGCGTGAGCTGCGCCTGGTCGGAACGGACATGTCTGAACGGTCGGTGGGACGGCATCTCTGCGACTCGTTCCACCTCGTCCCGGCAGGCTCCGACCCGGGCTTCGCCGACGCCGTGGCCGCGGTGTGCAAGCGCGAGGGCGTGGACGCGGTGCTGCCCCAGTCGTCGTTCGACCTCGAAGGGCTCGCGGCGCACCGGGAGAGCTTTCCGGTGCCGGTGCTCGTCTCCTCGCCCGAGACGATCCGCCGCTCGAACGACAAGGCCGAGACCTACGCGCTCCTGCACCGGCTCGGGCTGCCCGCGCCCGAGTTCCGGCGGGTGTTCGGGGCCGCGGCGGTCGCAGCGGCGGCGGCGGAGCTCGGCTACCCCGAGCGGCCCGTCTGCTTCAAGCCGGTGTTCTCGTCGGGCTCGCGCGGCTTCCGCATCCTCGACCCGACCGTCGACCGCGCCCGCCAGCTCCTCGAGGAGCGGCCGGGCTCGGTCTCGATGCGGCTCGAGGAGGCGGTCGAGCTCCTTCCGGCCGAGGGCGGGCCCGAGCTGCTCGTGATGGAGCTCGCGACCGGCGGAGAGCGCACGATCGACGGGATCGCGGACGGCGAGCGTGTCCTGCTCGGCCACCCCAAGACGCGCGAGGCGATGCGCGCCGGGCTCGCGATGTTCTTCGTCACGCTCGCCGACGACGGGCTCGGCGCCCTGGCAGACGCGATCGTCGCGGAGCTCGAGATCGAGCACTTCTTCAACATCCAGCTCGTCGGCGACCGGGTGATCGAGGTCAATCCGCGGATCTCGACGATCGTCTACCAGGAGGACCTGAACATCCCGTACCTCGGCGTCAAGCACGCGCTCGGCGAGATCTCCGCGGACGAGCTGTCCGCGCTGCGCAGCCGCGTCCGCCCCGGCCGAACGGCGCTTCGCTACTTCGACCAGCTCGAGTGGGACACGCCGTGAAGGGACACGACTCTTCGTCCCTTCCATCCCTAGCCCCCACCCACCCACGGGGATGAGGATGGTAGAGGAGCGGGGGCCACGGGACTGTGCCGGAAGGGTGACGAATTCTGCACGACGAGGCTGAGCGCTCGGGGAGGCCGCTCCGCGTCGTCCACTGTCCGGTCAACACGGCAGGCGTCCCGTGGCAGAACGTGGAGGCGCTGCGGCGGCGCGGCGTGGACGCACAGCTCGTCGTCTTCGAGCGCGGCACCCTGCACCCCGAGGCCGACTGGTCACTCGACCGCCGCGGCGGGTTCGCCAGACGACAGCTCAGCCAGTGGCGAGCGCTCGCGAAGCTCCTGCCGCGCACCGACGTCTTCCACTTCTACTTCGGGCTCACGCTCGTGCCGAAGTCGCTGCAGTTCCCGATCCTGAGCGCGACGGGGAAGAAGTCGGTCTACCACTACCTGGGCTCCGACATCCGTGGCAAGACACCCGCCGAGCTCGCGTACGGCAAGCGCGCCGACGCCGAGATCGTCGGCTCCTACGACGCGATCCGCTGGGTGCCCGAGGCCGAGGTGATCCCGCCCGGGATCGACCTCACCGCCTTCACGCCCGTGCCGCCGACCGACCGCGCCCGCCCGCTCGTCGTCCACGCCCCGTCGCACCGGGGCAAGAAGGGCACCGAGGACGTGATTGCGGCCTGCGAGGGGCTTCCGGTGGAGCTCGAGCTCGTCGAGGGGCTCCACCACGACGAGGCCCGTCGCCGCTACGAGGAGGCCGACATCGTCGTCGACCAGCTCAACGCCGGCTGGTACGGCCTGTTCGCGATCGAGGCGATGGCGCTCGGCAAGCCGGTGATCACGTTCCTGCACGAGGAGGCCGTCGCGCCGAAGCGCCGAGGCATTCGGCGTCGAGGTGCCGATCGTCTCGGCCACGAAGGACACGCTGCGCGACGTGCTCGCGCGCCTCGCGGCCGACCCCGCCGAGCGCCGACGCCTCGGCGCGGCCGGGCGCGCGTACGTCGAGCAGGTCCACGACATCGACCGGATCGCCGACCGCCTGCTCGACGTCTACGCTCGCCTCTAGCGATGTACGAACAGCTGAAACGCCTGGCCAAGCACTCCGGGATCTACGGCCTGGGCGGGCTCGTGCAGCGGCTCCTCGCCGTCATCCTCCTGCCGCTCTACACGAGCTACCTCTCGACCTCCGACTACGGCCAGATCGAGACGCTCGTCGCCGCCGCCGCCGTGGTCGTGATCGTGCTGCGCGGCGGGATCTCGAGCGCCTTCTTCCGCTTCTACTTCGACTCGGACGAGGCGGAGGAGAAGCTGCGCGTCGTCCGCACGTCGTTCTGGTACACGATGTCCGCCGCGACGGCCGGGCTGATCGTGATCGTCGTCTTCGCGAGCCAGATCTCCGGCTGGCTCCACCTGGGCAGCGGCGGCACCACCCTCGTCTACGCCTCCGCGGTCGGGATCTGGGCGCAGATGAACTACGAGCAGCTGACCTCGCTCTTCCGGGTCGAGGAGCGCTCGGTCCAGTACGTGATCGCGAGCATCGCCAACATCCTGATCACGGTCGGCGCGACGGTGCTGCTCGTCGTCGTCTTCGACAAGGGCCCGCTCGGCGTCCTCGTCGGGAACTTCATCGGGACGCTGATCGTCTACGTCGTCCTCGTCGGGTATCACCGCGAGCAGCTCGGGCTCGTGTTCGACCGGAACCTGTTCCGCCGCATGAACCACTTCGGGATGCCGCTCGTGCCTTCGGCGCTCGCGCTCTGGGCGATCAACTTCATCGACCGCTGGTTCGTGGCGTTCTACAAGGGCCAGAGCGAGGTCGGCGTGTACTCGGTGGCGGTGCGGATCGCCTCGGCGGTGGTCTTCCTGCTGCTCGCCTTCCGGACGGCGTGGCCCGCGTTCGCGTATTCGATCACCGAGGACCGCGACGCGAAGCGGGCGTACGCCTACGTGCTCACGTACGTCCTGCTCGTCACCTGCTGGCTCGCGGCCGCGCTCGGGCTGCTCGCACCGTGGCTCGTGCACCTGCTGGCGCGGAACCCGGGCTTCCAGCGAGCTTCGGAGGCTGTGGGGTTGCTCGCGTTCTCGGCTGCGATCTTCGCCGGCTACACCGTGCTCGCGATCGGCTCCGGCCGCGCGCGCCGCACCCAGCTCAACTGGGTGATCTCGGCCCTGGCCGCGGTCGTGAACATCGGCCTGAACATCGTCCTGATCCCGCGCTACGGGATGATCGGCGCCGCGATCTCGACCCTCATCGCCTACGTCGTGCTCTTCTTCGCGATGCTCTGGTATGCGCAGGTCGTGTACCCGGTCGACTACCAGTGGCGGCGCGTGGGGACGGTCGTCGGCGTCGCAGCGGGACTAGCCCTGATCGGACGGTACGCGGGCGTTCCGCTCGCCGTCGCGATCGTCCTCGCAGCGGTCTATCCGCTCCTCCTGCTCGCAGTCGGCTTCTTCCTGCCGGCGGAGCGGAAGCGCCTGCGGCAGCTCGTGCCCCTACTTCGCTGAGCAGCCGGCGAGGTGGTCGTCCACGAGGCCGGCCGACTGCATGAACGCGTAGACGATCGTCGGGCCGACGAAGCGAAACCCCCGGGCCTTGAGCGCCTTCGAGAGCGCCTCCGACTCCGGCGTCTTGGCCGGGATCTCTGACGTCGGCCGCGGCCTCGGCGGCGGCGCGAACGACCAGACAAAGGCGTCGAGCCCGTCCGGCAACTCGAGCGCGGCGCGGGCGTTGCCGATCGTCGCCTCGATCTTGCCGCGGTGGCGGACGATGCCCGGGTCGCCGAGCAGCCGCTCCACGTCCCGTTCGCCGTACGCGGCCACGGTCTCGATGTGGAAGCCCTGAAACGCCGCCCGGAACGCGTCGCGCTTGCGGAGGATCGTGATCCACGCGAGCCCCGCCTGGAAGCCCTCGAGCGTCAGCAGCTCGAACAGCTTGTCGTCGCCGTGCAGCGGCTTGCCCCACTCGTCGTCGTGGTAGGAGATGAGAAGCGGATCGGTCCCCGCCCAGCCACAGCGCCCGTCGACGAGATCCATCGCCTCAGGCTACCCCGGCGAGGAGCCCGATCCCAAGCCCGACCGCGAGCGCGGTGAACGAGCCCCGCCCGCGCAGGAGCAGAAGAGCGGCGATCGCGATCACGAACGGCTGCCACCATTCCTGGAACGCCTGCGGTGCGAGCAGGATCGCCGCGCCGAAGATCGCGCCCACCGCCGCGGGCCCGGCGCCGTCGAGGAAGGCGCGCGGCCCGGGCCGGTGGCGCAGCTCCTCGAACCGTCCCGCGCCGAGCAGGACGAACAGGAACGACGGCAGGAAGGCGACCCCCGCCGCGAGGGCGGCGCCCCAGATTCCGGCGGCTGCGTAGCCGACCACCGCGACGGTCAGCACGACCGGCCCCGGCGTCAGCTGGCCGAGCGCGACCGCATCGGCGAACTGCTTCTCGCTGAGCCAGTGGTGGACCGAGACGACGTCGTGCTGCATCAGCGGGATGATCACGAGCCCGCCGCCGAAGCTGAGCGCGCCGACCTTGAACGCGACCCAGACGAGGCCCGGGATCGACGCATGGGCCGCAACCCCCGCGAGAAGCGCCGGCGACGATCGCAGCCGGATCCCGACCTCGATCACCCCGGCGCCGAGCAGCACCGCGAGCACCCACGGCCCCGACGTGAGCGTGACAATGGCCGCCGCAAGCGCATAGGCGACGGTGCGCACCAGCGCAAAGCCGCGCCGGGACCCGTAACCGCGTGCGAATCCGACCCCGGCGGCGGCGATCACCACCACGGCCGCGGCGACGGCTCCGGCGGCCGCGCCGAGCAGCACGGGATTCTCCGAGTGCCCGAGAAAGAGCGCAGAGAGCGCGACGATGAGCACGAACCCCGGCAGGATGAACGCGAGCCCACCCACGATTCCGCCGATCGTCCCGTCGGCCACCCGGGCGCAGTAGATCGCGAGCTGCGTCGACGCGGGACCGGGAAGGAGGCTCGTCGCGGCGACGGCGTCCTGGAAGTCCTCGGCGCTCATCCAGCCCTCCCGCTGCACCATCATCTCCCGGAGCAGCGCGGTGTGCGCCTGCGGGCCGCCGAAGCCGAGCAGCCCCAGCCGCCCCCACCGCCGGAGCACGCCGGGGAGATCGGTCTTGGGCGCACCCACGTCCCCCGCAGACTAATCGCGTTGACACCTGCGCAGGCACTCGTCTACCGTCCGGGGCGGCAACGACGTGGTGAGGGAGGGGTGTCCCGTTCCTGAAGCTCGCGAGTTGCTGCGGCCTGCGGGGCGATTCGCCCTCGCGACGCTTGCCACCTGGCGCCTCACCCACCTCCTCGCCGAGGAGGACGGGCCGGGGGACGCCGTGGTGCGCCTGCGCGCCCGGGCGGGCGAGTCGTGGGTCGGCGGGCTGATGGACTGCTTCTACTGCCTCAGCGTCTGGGTCGCCGCGCCGTTCGCGCTCTTCGCCTCACGGCGGCTGCGGGAGGCGCCTGTGACCTGGCTCGCGCTCTCGGGCGCCGCCTGCCTGCTCGAGCAGGCAACCCGGGAGCGATCTGAATCGACCGACGAGAGGGGAGACGACGATGGGATGCGGATGTGGCCAGAAGCGACAGCAGTACAAGAGCACTAGCCCGGCGGCGGCACCGAAGGAGGCGCCGAAGCCCGTGCAGCCGCCCGAGCCGCCCCGGGCCCCGCAGCAGCAGTGACGCAGCCTTGACGGTGGGCTAACGGCCGGGTGACGGCCGCGCGGGACGATGGCGCGCAACTCGCAGCCGTCGTAAGGAGGACCCGTGCCGACCGCAGTCGAACAGCAGGCGTTCCTGGCAGATGTGAACGAGGCCGCCGAGGCGATCTCGCGGCTCGCCAAGCAAGAGCCCGTGTTCGCCGCGGCGGTGGACGCCCTCTGGGCGCAGGACGCCGAGTCGTACCACGACATCCTCACCCGGCTGAAGCTGCCGCAGGAGTGCGGGATCGTCTGCGACTGGATCGCCAGCAAGGACTGCGTGATCCTCTGCCTCGAGCTGTGCGGGCCGCCGCGGATCGACGTGGCGAACCTGCCGAGCCCGGCGGAGTTCGCCAGGGTCGTCACCCATGTCACGGCCGACGAGGAGCTCGTCGAGCTGCTGGCCGACGCGATCCAGGAGCGCGACAAGCAGGCCTGGGACGAGCTGCTCAAGCGCGGGAAGATCGACGAGCGCTTCTGCCATCTCCTCTGCCACTGGGCCTGCATGGTCCACTGGCGGCTCGTCTGCCGCTACGTCTGCGGGCACGCCCCGCGCGGGCACCTGATCCCCGAGCTCGTCTCGATCGGCAAGACGCTGAGCGAGTTCGCGAGGCACGAGAAGGCATTCACGGCGGCCGTCGGTGCTGTCGAGGCCACGAACTGCGAGATCCTCACCAGCACGCTCGCGAGCGTCAACCTCGAGGGCCACTGCGAGATCATCTGCGAGTGGTTCTGCAGCTGGCGCTGCATCCGGGTCTGCCTGACGCTGTGCGGCCCGTTCCCGCTCGAGAGCGTCGACCTCTCGGTCAAGGAGATGTGGCAGTTCGCCGGGGCCGTGGGCGCGCTCGCCGGCAAGCCGGCGCTGGAGCAGCTCGCGGTCGCCGCGTTCAACGAGGACGCCGAGGCATTCGGCGGGCTCGTCACGAAGCTGAAGCTCGAGCGCTTCTGCATCCAGCTCTGCCACTGGCTCTGCTTCTTCCGCTGCAACGTCTACTGCCGTTGCGTCTGCCCGAACCCGGCACTGCAGCCGTGGTTCACCAAGGTCGGGCACTTCGACATCTACGCCGACATCGACGGGACGACGGGGAAGACGAACAAGGCGCTCTCGTACTCCGGCCTGAGCTACGGAGGCGGGCCCAACTTCGCCTTCTTCAGCTGCCTGGAGCTGCGCGGGTTCTGCCCGACGACGTCCCCGGCCTTCCCGGGCGTCGCGATGCGCTACCGCTTCACCACCGACGACGGCTCGGGCCCGAGCCCGATCACCGGCGACAAGGTCTGCAACGCGGACCTCGGGAGCCGGTTCATCGACTGGCCGCAGAACGTGGCCGGGATCGCCGGCGCCGCTCTGGTGCCGACCTTCCAGACCGTGACCGTCTCCGGATCGGTCGGCGTCGACCCGATCCCGCCTGCACCGGGCGACCCGTGGGTCGGGCCGACCGCACACGTCGTCACGCCCGATCCCGACGGCTGGATCGTCGTCGACCCGAACACGATCGGCGGCGGGTACCAGGTCCTGATGGGGTTCAACTCCGAGAAGGTCGTCCCGGGCGGCCCCGCGCCGGACGACGGCGCCGGGAACGCCGTCTCCGCCCCGAAGGGCGGGACCGACCTCGCGATCAACTTCGAGGCCACCCGGGTCACGGTCAGCACGATCGATTACCACAACCAGCTCGACAAGATCCACATCAACAACTGGGGCGAGGTGAACAAGCTCTGGTTCGCGGAGTTCGGCACCGACTGCTGCACTCCGATCGACGCCACCCTCACCGTCGAGTTCACGGCGGACCACGAGGAGATGGACGCCGGCCAGTGGATCCTCGAGATCACGAGCTGCAGCAAGTCCGCGCCGGGCGCGATCACCCCGACGGTGTCCAACCCGCCGGATGTGACCGTGTCGGCCCGGGGCGGCTACGGGAAGATCGTGGAGGACACGAGCGGCTGGCTGCCGTGCTCCTACACGGCCGACCTGCTCACGAGGCCCGCCCTCACCACCGGCCTCATCGACCGTGACTTCTTGCCCGACCCGCTGACGTTCTGCATCTGCGGGCACGGAACGGACTGAGCGCGCTACGCGACGACGCGATACACGTGGAACACCTCGGCGTACTCCCGGTTCACGTTGATCCCGTGAATCCGGGCGAGGCTTCGCGCGTACTCCGGGTCGGAGTAGCGGCGATGCTGCTGTGAGGCGTACTGCGCCAGCGCGGCGAGCTTGCGCTCGACGTGGCGCTCCTCGAGCGCGATGTAGGCCTGGTAGGCGAAGTCGAAGTTGTTCCACGGGATCTCGTAGCCCAGCACCGTCGTCCGCTTGAAGGCGCGCAGGCCCTCCTGGGCGACGGTCTGGTGATCCTGGTGGACGTCGTGGAGGCTCGGCTGGAAGACGGCATCGGGCTTCCAGTCCTCCCAGATCGCGACGAGCAGCTCGAGGATCTCCTGGCGGTGGTCGGGAAACGTGCGCACGTCGAAGTCGTGCACGGTCAGGTTCCCCTCCGGGATCCCGAGCTCGGCCGTCGCCTCGCGCACCTCCTGCGCGAGCGTGTCGGGCGGGAAGCCCTCGGGCAGCGAGCGGGTCGCGATCGAGAACGCGACGTACCTGACGTCGACGCCGGCCTCGACGAGCCGCGCCATCGTGCCGCCGCAGCCGAACTCGCCGTCGTCGGTGTGCGGCGCGAGCACGAGCACTCGCTCCCAGCCTCCGATCATCTCGGCTCCTCCCGCCCGAGCAGCGCGGCCAGCCCGAAGGCTCCCCAGGTGAGCGGGTCCTCGAAGAGCGCGTTGTAGAAGAGGCTGTGCACGGTGACCGCGACCAGGACCAGGCCGACGATACGGGATGGAGCCGACGGCCGCCCGAGCGTGGCGAGGAACGCGACCACGAGGAGCCAGGCGAAGAGGGCGAGCCCGACCACCCCCGTCTCCGCCGCGACCGTGACCGGCGTGTCGTGCGAGGCGGCGCTCTTCGGCTCGAGCCCGGCGAGGTGGAGCCGCCTCGCGTAGGCGTGCTTGAAGCTGCCGACGCCGACGCCGACGACCGGGTGGGCGACCGCGATCCTGATGCCGTTCGTGACGAGCTTGAAGCGTCCGCTCGTGGCGGAGTTCAGGCCCGCCCCGGAGCCGTGAAAGACGTGGTGGCGCAGCTGCGGGGTCGCGAGGCCGATCGCGACGACGAGCGACCGCGCCCGCGACGATCGCGATCACCGCGGGCCGCCGCCAGGTGAGCGCCGCCGCCACGAGCACCGCCGCGATCAGCGCCGCGAAGCTCGACTGCGAGAACGAGAACACGAGCCCGATCCAGATCAGGACGATCGCGCCGGTCGCGAGCAGCGAGGTGCGGTCGAGCCGGCGCCACAGCACGACGCCGAGGCAGACGACGATCGCGCAGACGAGGAAGCGCCCGTAGATCGACGGGTCGTAGAAGACCGAGTTGACCCGGTAGAACGGTGCGTACGCGTTGCCGACGATCACCTTCGGGTTCCAGAACACGTCGCGGTTCACGTACTGGTAGACCCCGATCACCGCCACCACGAGCGCCATCGCCGCGAGCTGGATCGCGAGGATCCGGAGCCAGCGCCGCTCCGCCGGCAGTCGCGCGAGCACGATCGCGATCAGCGCGAAGGGCAGATAGAAGAACAGCAGCCCGATCGCCCCCTGGCGCAGGTCCTCCGTCCAGACGAGCGAGAGCCCCGTCCAGCCCACGAACGCGGCGAGCGGCCACGCGAGCCGGCCGAGCTCGCGCGCGCGCGAATCGCCGCGCACGAGCTGCCAGCCGAGCGCGAGCGCCGCGGCGACCACGACTCCGTAGAACGGAAGCAGGAGGCTCGCGTCGGTCGAGCCGACGTGAACCGGGATCCGGAACGGGGCGAGGGCCAGCGCCGCGACCGCCACGAGCCAGGGCCAGCGCAGGAACACGACCGCGACGCCCACCGCGAGGCCGAGCCCGACGAGCCCGGCGGCGGCGAGCAGCGGCCGGTGCGCGTGCGGGGCCAGATACGCCGTCAGCATCAGCGCACCGAGCGCCCAGGCGACGAGCCCGGCGATCCGCGCGTCCCTGCGCGGCGCGAGGAAGAGCGCGGCGAGCCCGGCGCACGCGAGCGGGCCGCCGAGGCGTGCGAGCTCGCTCACGGGCCCACCACCACGGTCACCCGCGCGTCGTGCCCTCCGCGCGTGAGGAAGAGCCCGTACCGCCCCGGCTGGTCGGGCGCGCGCAGCCGCACGACGCCCCTCACCGCGAACCCGGAGCGGCCGTCGAGCACCCAGCGCACGGGCAGCGCCGGCTCGTAGTGGACGACGACCGGCCCGCCCGCGCTGACGCGGACGAGCGACCGCGCAGGCTCGATGTAGCGAATCCGCACCGGGCGCGGCGCGGTGCGCGGGCCAAGGTTCCCGGCGAGGTCGATGCCTGCGAGCTGAAGCCGGTAGGTGCCGGCCGGAAGCTGCTCGCTCCCGAGCGTCCCGAACCACTGGATCTTCCCCTTGGTCGGATGGAAACGGCTGCGGACGCGCCGGAGCCCGTTCACGTAGAGGACGACGCTCGCCGGCTCGCTCACGCGGTAGGTGACCGTGACCCGTCCGTGGCCCGGCGTGAAGACCTGCGGCTCGACCGTGAGGATCACGGTCCGCGGCGGATGCGTGTCGAGCCGGATCGGGTTCGGCAGCAGGATCGTGCGGCGGTCCGACGAGAGGTGGACGCGCGGCTTGTAGCTCCCGTCGGGGAGGAGCTGCCCGTCGTCGCCCCGGCCGTTCCAGCGCAACACGACGAGGCCCTTCGGGACACGGCGGCCGTCAGACGAGCGTGCGCACGACCTTGCCGCCCGAGTCGACGATCACCGTCGTGAGCCGGTTCGCCGTGCGCAGCCGGAACGCGATCCGTGCCGCGCGCGTGGGGCACTTGCAGATCGGGGAGAAGGTCTTCGAGACCTTCGTGCCCGTGATCGGGCTCTTCTCGAGCTTGAGGCTCTCCGTGAGCGCGAACGCGGCCGCCGTCGCGGCCAGGAGAGCCAGCACGAGGGCGATCGGGGCGTACCTGGCCACGGCCCGGCGATTCTATGCCTGAACTGGTATGACTTCACTTTGTGAAGCGCCGAGCCGACCCCTACCGCGACACCGACGTCATCGACGCGCGCGCGCCGCGCTTCAACCAGGCGACCGTCGGAATCCTGTCGCTGGTCGCGGTGAGCACGGGCTGGTGGCTCCTGCTCGCGCTGCTCGGCGTACAGCTGATCGTCGGTCTCGCCTTCGGGCGGCGGTACTGCCTGCCGTGCCTCGCCTACTTCGAGCTCGTGCAGCCGCGCTTCGGCGAGGGGCCGCTCGAGGACTCGCGCCCGCCCCGCTTCGCGAACATCGTCGGCGCGGTCTTCCTGACCGCGGCGACGCTCTGCTACGCCGTCGGCCTCTCCACGGTCGGGCTCGTGCTCGGCTCGATCGTCGCCGCGCTCGCGCTGCTCGCAGCCACGACCGGATTCTGCACCGGCTGCGAGGCGTACAAGCTCGGCTGCTGGCTCACAGGCAGGCCGTTCGTGTCCTGCCCGCTGCCGCCGCGTGCCGGCAGCCGCCACGGACTGACGGCTCTTCGCCCACGACCAGAGCACGCCGACGCCGACGAACGCGAGCGTGACCGGGATGTAGTACTGCGCGAACGGCACGTCCAGAAGACGGATCCCGGAGAGCGTGAGCGTCGTCGCGAGGGCGACGCGCAGGGCCCGGTCGGGCAGCCGGACGCTCACGTTGCTGCCGATCAGGACACCCGGGATCGAGCCGATCAGCAGCCAGCCGACGACGTGCAAGTCGACGTTGCCGGCGATCATGTGGCCGACGCCGGCGACGTAGAGCAGCGCCGCCGCGTGGAAGATGTCCGTCCCGACGACCTTGTGCGCGCCGAAGCGGGAACACGACGAGCAGCGTCGAGCCCGAAGAAGACGCCGCTGCCGACCGAGGTCAGCCCGACGATGAAGCCGCCGAAGAGCGCCGATCAGCGACGGCGGCGATCGCTTGTCGCGCGTCGTCGAGCGGGAAGCGGTCGTCATCGACGATCTCCTTCGCCTGCACGAACGTCTTCGCGACGAGGCCGATCGCAGCCGAACAGCAGCGCGCCGCCGAGCACCTGCCCCATCGATCGACTCGACTGCCGTCGCCGTAGTGGTGCGTCGATCCACGTCGCGAGCGCAGACGCCGAGCAGCGACATCGGCGCGCTGCCGACGCAGCATCCAGCCCGCGAGCTGCGCGTGCACGTTGCCCAGCCGCCGGTGCTGCGACAGCGCCGACGGTCTTGAAGATCGCACCGTGGACGATGTCGGTCCCGACCGCGACCGTCGGCTTGAAGCCGAAGAGGATGACGAGGATCGGCGTCATCAGCGAGCCGCCGCCCATCCCCGTCATCCCGACGAGGATGCCGATCGAGCAAGCCGGCGAGGACGAACTGCCAGGTCATGTCAGCGCGGTACGCCTCGATCAGCACCTCGGCGACCTCGGGCCGCGTGAACTCGACCGGCGGCACCTCGCCGTCGCCGAGCATCTCGCGCACCTTCGTCCCCGAGAGGAACACGTGATCCTCGGCCGGGTGCGGGCACGTCTTCGTCGCACGCCATCGAGCCGCACGTCTTGCAGCAGAACGTGTGCTCGAAGAACATCGGCTCGATGTCGAGCTCGTGCGGCTCGAACTCGTCGAAGATCAGCTGCGCGTCGTAGGTGCCGTAGTAGCTGCCGACGCCGGCGTGGTCGCGGCCGACGATGAAGTGCGAGCAGCCGTAGTTCTTGCGGCAGATCGCGTGCCAGATCGCCTCGCGCGGCCCGGCGTAGCGCATCGCCGCCGGGAAGGCGGAGAGCAGCGACGCGGTCGGCCGGGTAGTAGTCCGTCGAGCAGCATCTCGTAGCACTCGACGCGCACCGTCGGCCGGCACGTCGTCCACTTCGTCTCGCCGACGAGCGGGTGGAGGAGCAGCCCGTCGACCGTCTCGAGCGCGACCTTCGTCAGGTACTCGTGCGCGCGGTGGATCGGGTTGCGCGTCTGGAAGCCGACCACGCGCCTCCAGCCGCGCTCGGCGAACGCCGCGCGCGTGTCGGCCGGGTCGAGCGCGAGCTCCGGGAACGCCGGCTCGGCCCGCTCGAACACGGTCACGCGGCCCGCGAGGTAGCAGCGGCTTCTGCGCGTAGAGCCGGGCGACACCGGGGTGCGCGTCGTCGGTCGTGCGGAAGCAGCTGCTCCGCCTCGCGCTCCTTGTCGTACTCGAACACCTCCTCGACGTCGAGCACGGCGAGCAGCGCGCCCGTCCTCGTCGGCGAGCGCGACCCGGTCGCCCGTCGGGCGCCTCGTCGACGGCGAGGCAGACCGGCAGCGCCCACGGCAGGCCGCTCGCGAGGCGCATCTCCTCGACGACGCGCTCGTAGTCGGCCTGGCCCATGAAGCCCTCGAGCGGCGAGAGCGCGCCCGAGGCGATCATGTCGAGGTCGGACAGCCTCGCGCGAGGTGAGCGTGACCTGCTCGAGCGCCGTCGACGTCGTCCGGGCGCTCGCCCGTGCGGTCGACGAGCGCGCCGCCGTGCGGGCGGATCAGGTGCTCCGTCGCGCGCGGCGCTCACGCGGCCACCGCGGCCGGACGAGGCCGAGCTCCTCGAGCTTGCGCGACGACGAGCCGCGCGCTCTCCTCGGGCTCGTGCGCCTCGGTGTCGACCACGAGCTCGGCGGTCGTCCGGCGCCTCGTACGGATCGTCGACGCCGGTGAAGCTCCTTGATCTCGCCGGCGAACGCCTTCGCGTAGAGGCCCTTCACGTCGCGCCGCGCGCACTCGTCGACCGACGCGCGCGACGAAGCACCTCGACGAACGGCGCCGAACTCCTCGACCATCTCGCGCGCCTTCGCGCGCGTCTCCTCGTACGGCGAGATCGCCGCGACGATCACCGCGCCGCCGTGGCGCGTGAGGCGCGAGGCGACCCAGCCGATGCGCTCGATGTTCGTGTCGCGGTCCTCCTTCGAGAAGCCGAGGCCCTTCGAGAGGTGCGTGCGCACGACGTCGCCGTCGAGGTACTCGACGACGAGGCCGCGCCGCTCGAGCTCGGGCCCGACGAGGTGGGCGATCGTCGTCTTGCCGGCGCCCGGACAGACCGGTGAACCAGAGGGTGAAGCCGCCGTCTCGGCGCGCTGCTCCGACTCGGGTGCTCGTGCGCGTAGATGTGCTCCGTCATGCGTCCTTTCGCACGTGGATGCCGCACTCGAGCTTGTCCGAGCCGGCCCAGCGGCCGGCGCGCTCCTCCTCGTCCGGTCGCGATCGGCCGGGTGCAGGGGATGCAGCCGATCGAGCGGTAGCCGACGTCGTGCAGCGGGTTGTAGGGAATCTCGTTGACGTCGATGTACGCCCAGACGCGCTTCTCGTCCCAGTCGGCGAGCGGGTGGACCTTGACAGACGCCGTAGCGCTCCGACCACTCGACCTTCGGCGTGTCCGCGCGGCTCGGCGACTGGTCGCGGCGGATGCCCGAGATCCAGGCGTCGTAGGGCTCGAGCGCCTGCGAGCAGCGGCTCGACCTTGCGGATGTGGCAGCAGCGGTCGGGATCGCGCTCCCAGAGGTTCGGCCCTCCGTGCGCGGTGCTGCTCGGCGACCGTCGGGATCTGCGGCGCGGATCGAGCTTGAGGCCGTAGCGCTCGACGAGCCGGTCGCGCGTCTCGTAGCGTCTCGCGGAAGAAGAGGTGCGTGTCGAGCTCGATCACGTCGATCGGCGAGCCCGAGCTCGCGACCATGTGCACGAGCACCGACGACTGCTTCTGCCACGAGCAGGTGAGGCAGAGCCGGTCGCCGAACTCCGCGTACGCCCAGCGGATGCACGTCCTCGGCCGACATGGCCTCGAAGTCGAGATCAGGGAGTGCGGCGGGCTCGGCTGTCGCCAAGCGAGCACCTCCTTGAGGGTGTCGCCGCGCAGGCCGAGGCGCAGCGTCTCGAGCGGGATCACCTCGTCGGGCGGGATGTTGCCGAGGTTGACCTCGGGCCCGAAGTGCTGGACGAACCAGGCCTGCGAGGCCTTCGTCGGCGCCTCGAAGATCAGGTCGTGGACGTCGATCTCGTGCACGATCTCGTCGACAGCCCGGTGCGCATCTCGCCGGTCGGCGCGGAAGATGCCCGGCGGTGCCGCCCTCGCGCCCCTCGGTGATCACCTTCCAGGCGCCGGCCTCGAGCTCCTCCTTGATCCACTCGACCCACTGGTACGGCGCGAAGACGACCTCGGCGTCCTTCGAGCCGACCTCGGAGAGGACGGTGAAGTCGCGCGCGAAGTCGGCGATCAGCTCGAGCTTGCGCTCGCGCGGGATCTCGATCGTGCCGTCCGAGATCTCGACGTGCGAGAAGCCGGTGCTCGTGAGCCAGCGCTTGAACTCGTCGATCCGGTCGCGCGCGTAGACCGCCTCGAACAGCGTGCCGCCGCAGACGACCGGCGTCTCGTAATGGCGGTAGAGCGCGATCTTCTTCTCGAGGTTGTTCGTGACGTAGCACGTGCCCCAGCCGAGCTTGACGATGTCGACGTACTCGCCGGCGGTGTCGAACATCCCCTCGATCTCGCGGAGGTTCAGGCCCTTGTCGATCACGTGGGTCAGGCCGGGCTCGCGGGGCTTGCCGGGGCGCGCCGGCACCCCGAGGAATCCGTCGCTAAAAGCGGGCATAGAGCTCCTTCAGCTTCTCCTGGGCACGATCCTGGACGTCGCGGTACAGCGAGTTGCCGTGGGCGTCGATGCCGACCGTGAGCGGGCCGAAGTCCTTGACGCGGAACTTCCACAGGCACTCGGGCATGAGCTCCTCCCACGCGACCTCCTCGATCTCCTCGATCTGCGTGGTCTCGAGCGCCGCGGCGCCGCCGACGATCGCGAAGTAGACCATCCCGAGCCGCTGCATCGGCTCGATCGCCTCGTCGGGGAAGCCGCCCTTGCCGCAGATCGCGCGGACGCCGTACTGCGTCGCCGAGCGGCTCGGTGAAGCGCACCATCCGCGCCGAGGTCGTCGTGCCGATGCAGATCTTCTCGTAGCGGCCCGGGGCCGAGCTTGCGCACGCTCGGGCGCGGTGTGCAGGAGGAACGCGCCGCTGAGGTCCATCGGCGGCTCGACGCCCTGGTCGAAGATCCGGATCTGCGTGCGGTCGCGGATGCCGATGATGTGCCCCTGGACGGTGACCTCGTCGCCGGCGCGGAGCTTGCGGATCTCGGCCGGGTCGGTGATCGGGAAGGTGACCTCGTGCGTCGCCATCGGCGCCTCACGCCTCCCGGTCGTAGTCGATCGAGCCGTCGGCGCCGATGTGGGCCGAGGCGCGGCGCGCGGCCCAGCACTGGTAGTTGACGGCGACGGGGTTCAGCGTCATGTGCGTGTCGGCGTGCTCGATGTGGCACTGGAGCACGGTGACGTCGCCGCCGAGGCCCATCGGGCCGATGCCGGTCTCGTTCAGCAGGCCGTACAGCTCGTCCTCGAGCTGGGCCACGATCGGGTCGGAGTTGCGCGTGCCGACCGGCCGCGCGATCGCCTCCTTGGCGAGGTACATCGCGTAGTCGGCCGAGCCGCCGATGCCGACGCCGACGATCCCGGGCGGGCACGGCTTGCCGCCGGCGCCGACGATCGACTCGAGCACGAAGCGCTTGATCCCGTTCACGCCGTCGGCCGGGACGCACATCTTCAGGAAGCTCATGTTCTCGGAGCCCGAGCCCTTCGGCACGCACTTCACGTCGAGGCCGTCCCAGTCCGGCGATGAACTCCCAGTGGACGATCGGGAGCCGGTAGCCGATGTTCGCGCCGGTGTTCTCCCGCGTGAGCGTGTGCACGGTGTTCGAGCGCAGCGGGTGCTCGAGCGTCGCGCGCTCGGTGCCGTCGCGCAGCGCCTCGTAGATCCGCGCCGGGTGCAGCGGGAAAGTGCTCGCCGACGCGGCAGTTGTAGACCGCGATCCCCGTGTCCTGGCAGACGAGGTTCTTCTCGTCGTCGGCCACGTTCGACGTTCTTGAGGATCGTCTGCAGGACGCGCTGGCCGGGGACGTGCGTCTCGCGGCCGCGCCGCGTCGGCGAGCGCGTCGCGCAGGTCCTGCGGGATGTCCTTGAGCGCCCAGACGTAGAGGTGGGCGGCGGCGTCCTCGACGGCGACGGCGAGGTCGGTCTGCGACGGTGCTCATGCTGCTGCCTTCCCGGCGGCGGCCCGGCCGGCCCGGCGGCCGAAGACGCAGCACTCGAGCAGGCAGTTCCCCATCATGCGGTTGCGCCCGTGCGTGCCGCCGGCGATCTCGCCGCAGGCGTAGAGGCCCTCGAGCGTGGTCTCGGCGTCCGCGTCGATCACGAGCCCGCCGTTCTGGTAGTGGAGCACAGGGTAGGTGAGGATCGGCTCGGCCAGCGGGTCGATCCCGGCGGCGCGGTAGCGGCGCAGCATGTACGGGAGCGAGACCTCGGCGTCGGCCGGCGGCGATCCGCGTCGTGTCGAGCCAGACCGCCGGGCGGCCGTCGGGCGTCTCGGGCCGCGGCCCTCCTCGACCTCGTTCACGATCGCCGCGGCGACGACGTCGCGCGGGCCGAGCGAGTCGGTGAACTCCTCGCCGTCGGCGTTGAGCAGCACGGCGCCGTAGGCGCGCGTCGTCTCGGGAATCGAGTAGCCCTGCAGGTTCTGCGGCCAGGCGCCGCCGTTCGGGTGGTACTGGAGCGCGTCGAGGTCGCGCGCCTCCGCGCCGAGCTCGAGCGCGATCTCGGTCACCTCGCCGGTCGCGCCGGGATGGTTGGTCGAGAGCTCGCCACGCTCCTGCGCGTCCCGGAAGCAGCGGCCGCCGGCGGCGAGGACGACCGTCCCCGCATCGACGACGACCGGCTCGCCGTCGTGCTCGAGCGTCGCGCTCCAGCCGGTGGCCGACCGCTCGAGCGCAGCGCAGCGGCGTGGTTCGGGAGCTCGGTGCCGCCGCTCGCCTCGAACGCGTCGCGCAGCGCCTTCGTGATCGCGTGCCCGGTGCGGTCGCCGACCTGCAGCAGGCGCTGCCGCGAGGCGCCGCCGCAGCGCGCGAGCCGGTAGCCGCCGTTCTCGCGGGTGAACTCGACGCCGAGCTCCTCGAGCCAGTGGATCGCGGCCGGCGCCTCCGAGGTCAGCACCTCGACGAGGCCGCGGTCGGCGGTCTCGTGCGAGCTGCGTCCAGACGTCCTCGGCGTGCTGCTCGGGCGAGTCGTCGGCGCCGAACGCGGCCTGGATGCCGCCCTGCGCCTTGGCGGAGTTGCACGACTGGAGCGAGCCCTTCGTCGCGAGCGCCGACGCGCGCGCCGGCCCGCTCGGCGGAGAGCGCAGCAGCGAGGCCGGAGGCCCCGCGAGCCGATCACGAGCACGTCGAAGATGCGGGAGCCCGTCGCCACGACCCAGATTCTAGCGGCTTTCCTAATGCGCGGCATTAACGGCTGTTATTCCACACGGCGGATAAAGCGTCGCGGCCCGGTTGCCGATCATGGATCCGTGACGCGGGCGGCAGTGTTCGTGATGGCGGTGGGCGCGCTGGTCGCGTCCGGCTGGACGTTCTGGCACAACCACTACCAGCTCCACAAGGGCGGGGCGGTGACGCTGCTCGCGGGGCAGAAGCTGATGGAGTACGAGCTCCAGACCGCCGCGCACACGATGGCCGAGGCGAAGATCGAGACCGGCACCTTCGAGATGACGGACATGCGCGAGTTCAAGAACCTCGCCGTCGTCTTCGCCAACGACCGGGCCTACTGCCTCCAGGTCGGCGTCGGCCCCGACGCGATGCACTACCCCGGTCCCGCAGGGCCTGTGAAGACCGGTCCCTGCTAGACAAGGGCGCGCGAGCGCGCGAGCCCGACCACGTTCCCCTTCTGCTCGAACAGCGCGGCCGCAGCGGCAACGACGCCGGTCGCCTCGTCCCCGCGCCCGTCCGCGAGCAGGACCTCGGCGAGGTCGAGCAGCGCCGTCGCCTGCACGTTCAGGAAGTCGGTCGGGGCGGCGAGCTCGACGCCTTCCCGGGCGAGGCGCTCGGCGTCCTCGAGCTCCCCGCGCCGCGCGAGCACCTTCGCGAGCGGCCCGCGCCACTGGATCTGCGTGTGGAGGTCGTCCGGCGAGGACTCGTCGCGGCCGAGCGCGGTCAGCTCGAACACCTCGTCGAGCCGGCCCTCTGCATAGAGGATCTGCGCCAGCACCGCTGCGAGCGTCGAGGCCGAGGAGCGGTCGCCCATCTCGAGGAGGCTGTCGAATCCCCGGCGCGCCTCGGCCTCGGCCGCCGGCAGGTCGTCGGCGAGCATCAGCACCCAGCCGTACAGCTCCGCAGCCGCGGCGGCGGTGAGGCGGGTCCCGAGCTCGCCGGTGATCGAGCGGTCGCGCGCCATGAACTCCTCCGCCTCGTCGAAGCGACCCTGCTGCGCGGCGAGGCCGGCGAGCGCGCGCAGCGTGGAGGCGGTGACGCGCAGCTTCGACCCGTGCGTCTCGAGGATCTCCTCGCAGCGCCTGCGCCCCTCCGCGACCGGCATCGGCCCGAACAGCGCGACGCCGACGAGCAAGTGGAGAGCCGAGGCCTCGGCCCGATCGTCGCCGGCCCGCCTCGCATGGACGATCGCCGCCTCGAGCGCCTGCTCGGCCTCGGCGGCGCGACAGCCGAGCCAGGAGATCCATGCCCGCACGTAGAGCGCCCGCGCGAGCTGCCGGTCGTCACCGGCCGCCTCGAACGCCGCGAGCGCACGCTCGACCACCGGCAGGGTCTCCTCGACCCGGAGGCCGCTGTCGGTCTGGAACGCGATCCGCAGGTGCCCGATCCGCGCCGCCTCGGCAGCGACGGCGCTGTCCGCGCGCTCCGCGAGCTCGAGCGCCTCCGCGAGCGCGCGATCGGCCCCGGTGAGGTCGCCGGCGTCGCGCGCCGCCTCGGCGAGGTCGACGAGCAGGGTCGAGCGCACGACGTCGTCGCCCGCGCCCAGGGCCGCGGCGCGGGAGAGGAGCCCGACCGCCGCGGGAGTGTCGCTGCGCGCGAGCGCCCGCCTTCCCGCCGAGGCGAGGTGCTCGGCCGCGCGGGCGGCGAGCGCGGGGGCCGGCTCTCCGAGCTCGCTGCGGTACTGGGCGGCCTGCTCGAGGTGGTAGCCGAGCACATCGTCGTACTCCTCGTCCCGCGCATGGGCGCGTCCCTCCAACCAGTCGGCGAACCGCTCGTGCAGGCCGGCGCGGAGGCGCTTCGTGAGGGCGCGATACGCGGCCTCGCGGATCAGCTTGTGACGGAAGCGGTAGCCGTCCTCATGGAGGAACTCCGTGCGGGTGGGCTCGATCAGCTCCTTGCGGGTCAGCGACGCCAGCTCGGCCTCGAGCTTCTCCTCGTGATTCGCGAGCGCCGCGAGCGCCTCCGGCCAGAGCTCCCTCCCCATCACCGCCGCCCGCTCGAGCACGTCGCGCTCGGCGGCGGGGAGACGGTCGAGCCGCGCGTCGAGCAGCGCCTTGGTGGTCGGCGGCATCTCGAGCTCGCCGTCCTCGGCACCGTGCTCGCTGATGAAGGCGAGCGCCTGCTCGATGTAGAGCGCGTTTCCCTCCGCAGCCTCCGCGACCCGGGCGCGGACGGGCGCCGCCAGCTCGGTCTCGCCGAGCAGGCGGTCGATCAGCAGATCCGACTCGCCCGCGGAGAGAGGCTCGAGCAGGAGCGAGACGTCCCAGCGTGGCCGCTCCTCGAGCAGCTCGGGCCGGGCGAGGCAGAGCAGCAGCACGGGCGCGTCGCGGACCGTGTCCGGGAGCAGCTCGAGCAGGTCGAGCAGTGCCGGCTCGGCCCAGTGGATGTCCTCCAGCAGGACGACGAGCGGCGTGCGGCGCGCGAGCGCCTCGAGCAGCCGCCGCACGGCCCAGTCGACCTCGACGGCGCTCGCGAGCGTGTCGGAGCTCCCCGCCGCAGCCGCGAGGTACCCGGCCGCGGCGCCGGCATCGGGCTCGCCCTCGAGCAGCGCACCGATCTGCTCCTCTGTCACGTCGCCGGCCGCCGCGCGCAGGATCTCGGCGACCGGCCGGAACGCGATCCCCTCGCCGTACGAGAGGCAGCGCCCTTTCAGAGCGACCGCGTCGTCGCCGAGGCCGGTCACGAGCTCGGCCGCGAGGCGCGACTTCCCGATCCCGCCCTCTCCCATGATCGTGAAGAGCCGGCAGCGGCGATCGGTCCGCGCCTCCTCGAAGGCGAGGCGCAAAGCGGCGAGCTCGTGCTCGCGGCCGACGAGCGGCGTGTCGAGCCGGCGCGGGATCGGCTCCGCGTCGGGCCGCAACGCGATGAGCCGCCAGCCCTCGAGCGTGCCGCTGCGCCGCTCTGGCGACTGCTCGACGTCGACGGCGCCGCGGACGAGCGGCAGCGTCCGGGCCGAAAGCAGCGTCGTGCCGGGATCGGCCGCGCGTGCGAGGCGGAGCGCGGAGGTGACGACGTTCCCGGCGGCGGCCAGCCTGCCGCCCACGCTGAGCGCCTCGCCCGTGACGACTCCGAGCGCGACGCTCCCGTCCCCCGACGCCTCGTGGAGGTCGCAGGCGGCGCGAACTGCACGGAGGGCGTCGTCCTCGTGGGTCACGGTCGCGCCGAAGACGGCGAGGGCGCCCTCGGTCGGCGCGAGCTCGAGGACGCCGCCGTGGCGCCCGACGACCTCCGCGGCCGCCTCGAGCAGCCGTTCCTGGCGCGCCTCGGCGATCTCGGGATCACGGTCGTCGCCGCTGTGCGTCGGCAGCGCGGCGAGCACCGTCACGACCTTGCGGGTCTCGTGCGCAGGCACCGCGTCGACGGGGGCCGGCGGCGCGAGCGCGGGATCCTGCGCGAGCACGGCGCGCTGCAGCTCCTGCAGCTGCGGGCCCGGCTCGATCCCGAGCTGGTCGATCAGCTCCGTGCGCGTCCGCTGGAAGACGTCGAGCGCGTCGGCCTGGCGCCCGCTCCGGTACAGGGCGACCATGAGCTGGCCGCGCAGCCGCTCGCGCAGAGGATGCTCGGCGACGAGCGCGTCCAGCTCGCCCACGAGCTCGGCGTGGCGGCCGAGCGCCAGCCCGGCGTCGATCCGGTCCTCCGCGGCCGCGATCCGCAGCTCCTCGAGCCGCGCCGCCTCGCCCGCCGCCGTGCCCTCGAAGGCCACGCCCGCGAGCACGGGGCCGCGCCAGAGCGCGAGCGCCCGCTCGAGCGCGGACGAGGCCCCGACGGAGTCGCCGCGGGCGAGCGCGTCGCGACCTCCGCGCGCCAGGCGCTCGAACCGGCTCGCGTCGAGCGCCTCGGGGTCGACCTCGAGCGCGTAGCCGGGAAGCCGGGTCACGAGCGCGCCGGGCGGGAGGAGCTTGCGCAGCTGCGAGACGTAGACCTGGAGCGTGTTCCCCGCCGTCTCCGGCGGGCGCGAGCCCCAGAGCTCGTCGATCAGGCGGTCGCGCGAGAGCGTCTCGCCCGGATGGAGCAGGAAGATCCCGAGCAGCGCCTGCTGCTTGGCCCCGGCCGGTGCGCGGTCGCGCTCATCCTCGACGAGCGCGAGCGGGCCGAGGATGCGGTATTCCACCGCTCGACCGTACCGCTACCAGACGGATTCGAGCAACTGCTCGATCTGCGCCGGGCTCGCGGGGCGCGGGTTCGCCTTCGCGCCCGGCCGCTCCGAGATCGCCTCCGCAACCGCGGCCAGATCCTCCTCCGGCACCCCGAGCGCGCCCAGGCCGGTGATCCCGGCGCTCCGCGCCTGCACCTCCACCCAGGCCGCCGGATCGCCGACGCCCATCGCCTCGGCGAGCGTCGCGATCGCGTCGGGGACGACCTCCTCGTTGAAGCGGAGCGCGGCCGGCAGGCAGATCGCGTTGAGCACGCCGTGCGGCAGCCCGTAGCGGCCGCCGAGTGCCTGCGCCATCGCGTGACCGAGCGCGAGGAACGAGCCGCCGAGCGCGGCGCCGCCCTCCGCGGCTCCCTCGAGCAGCGCGGTGCGGGCGGTGAGGTCCTGGCCGTCCTCGAGCACCGCCGGGAGCCAGGCGGCGATCAGGCGCGCCCCGGCGATCGCGTGCCGGTCGGCCTCGTCGTTGCGCCCGTCGACGTAGAGCGCCTCCGCACAGTGCGCGAGCGCGTTCAACGCCGTGCCACAGCTCTCCCTCGGCGGGAGGTCCAGCGTCAGCCGCGGCTCGTAGACGATCCCGGACGGATGGGCGGCGGCGCCGCCTCCGCGCAGCTTGCGGTCGAGGTCGCGGACGCCGTAGAACGTCGTCCACTCGGCGCCGGAGTACGTGGTCGGGACCGAGACGAGCGGATAGCCCGTCGCCTCCGAGACGGCCTTCCCGAGGTCGATCGCGCTGCCGCCGCCCAGCGCGAGCATCACGTCCGCGCCTCGTGCGAGCCCGGCGACGCGCTCGACCTCGTGGGTCGGCGAGCTCGCCCAGGTGTCGATCGGCTCGACCGGCAGCGCGAGGTCGAGCCACCGGTGCGTGGTGATCAGGTAGGGGTGGTGCACCCCGAGCTCGGAGAGCAGGTCGGGAAGCTCGGGGAGGCCCCAGCGCACGATCATGCGAGGCGCTCTCCCGCGAAGGCGACGAACGCATCGGCTGCCCGGGTCGAGGCGCGTCCCGCCGCACGGACGAGCGAGATCTCACGCGCGAGCTCGAGACCCTCGATCCTGGCCGCCGCGAGCCGGCCCGAGTCGAGCTCCGCGTCGACCGCCGAGCGGGAGATGAACGTGACGCCGTAACCGCCGAGCACGGCGGCGCGGGCCGACTCCTGCAGCCCGAGCTCGAGCCGCACGTCGAGGTCGCGGAGCCGCACGCCCGTCCGCCGCAGCTCGTCGTCGAGCACCTGCCGGACGCCGGCGCCGTCCTGCATCAGGATCAGCGGCTCCTCGCGCAGCTCGTCGAGCGAGATCGTGCGGCCGGCGAAGCGATGCCCGGCCGGGCAGGCGAGGATCACCTCGTCGCGGAAGAACGGCTCGAACACGACGCCGCGGTGCCGTCGAGCGGCGCCGACGACGCCGAGCTCGAGCTCGCGGCGCGCGACCTGCTCGACCACGGTCTGCGTGTCGGAAATCGAGAGCGCAACGGTGAGGGCGGGATGACGGCGCTGGAACTCGCAGAGCAGCAGCGGCACGACCGAGCCGCCCGGCCCGGTCGAGGCGCCGATCTCGAGCGGGCCGTGCAGCTCGCCCTCCTCACCCTCGGCGAGCGCGGCGAGGAGCGAATCCTCGAGCTCGAGCATCCGCTGGGCGCTCGCGTAGAGGCGGAGCCCCGCCTCGGTCGGCTCGACGCGGCGGCCCGAGCGATCGAGGAGCCGATGGCCGAGGCGCTTCTCGAGCGAGCGGATCTGGAGGCTCACGGCGGGCTGGGTGACGCCGAGCCGCTCGGCGGCCTGGGAGAAGCTGTGCTTCTCGACCACCGCGCAGAAGGCCGCGAGCTGACGCGTGTCCATGAGGAAAGCTTATAGCGCTCGAAAGGGGCGGCGCGTGTGCGCCGCCCCTCATACGGTCTCGGCGGAACGCTTCAGATCATGCAGCGGGGATTGCAGCCCGAGCCGGTCAGGTGGAAGCGCGCGTTGTGCGCATCTAGCCAATTCAAGCTCGGGCGGGCGTAGTCCCGGCCCCTGGCGGTAGCCGGATGGCCGACGCTCCAGGTCCTGCCGGCGGCGGGGTGGGCGTATTCCCTGATGGGGAGGAACGGGACCGACTGGATGCGACCCGGATCCGGATGGACCGCCGACGCGACGCCGGTCGAGACGAACGGATCCGGATGGAAGGCGTCGGCCGGCGCACCACGCTGAAGGAACGGGTCCGGATGGAACGCGTCGGCCGAAGCGGCGCCGGCGGTCGTGAGGGCAAGAACGGCGACGGCGAGCGCCACACGGGCGGTCTTCGCGATCGAGGTCATGGTGTGCTCCTTTCGGACGGATGGCGGAACGAGAGCTACCTTCGCCCAGAGCACTTAACCCCGTCTAAAGGCCGCCTTAAGCCGCTGCCAAAGGCCCGGGCCGGCGGTGCGCTTCAGGGCCTCCTCGCGGGCGGCCTGGCGCTTCACCCAGGCGCGATGGCGCTGGTTCCGGCTCGCATAGCGCTGCTTCCAGTAGACGGGCACGGCTCTAGAGTAGAGCGCCATGCGCATCTGGGTCGACATCACGAACTCGCCGCACGTGCCCGTGTTCGCGCCGCTGATCGCGCGGCTGCGGGCGCGGGGCGACATCGTGGAGATCACCTCACGCGAGTACGCCCAGACGCTGCAGCTGCTCGAGCTGCACGGGCTCGAGGCCGACGTGGTCGGGCACCACGGCGGCCGCTCGCGGCTCGGCAAGGCCCGTACCCTCGTCTCGCGCGAGCAGCGCGCTTCGGACCTGGGCGCGCCCGCGCGGCTTCGACCTCGCGCTCGCGCACGGCTCCCACGACCTCACGCTGACCGCGCGCCGGCTCGGGATCCCGAGCGCGACGATGTTCGACTACGAGTGGGCCTGGCTCCAGCACCAGCTCGGCTGCCGCGCCGCGACGAAGGTCGTCGTCCCCGAGGCGATCCCGCCCGAACGGCTGAAGCGCTACGGCGCGGTGCCGCCCAAGCTCCTGCGCTACCCGGGGCTGAAGGAGGAGTACTACCTCGCCGACTTCGAGCCCGACCCGGAGCTGCCCGCGCGACTCGGCGTCGATCCGGCCCGCGTGCTCGTCGTGCTGCGCACGCCGCCCGACGTCTCGCTCTACCACCGGCACGAGAACCCGCTCTTCCCGCAGACGCTCGACCGGCTCGGGCGCGACCCGTCCGTGCACGCGGTCGTGCTCCCGCGCACCGACGAGCAGCGCGAGTTCGTGCGCTCGCTCGCCCTGCCGTCCGTGCTGCTCCCGGAGCGCGCCGTGGATGCGCCGAGCCTGATCGCCGCCGCCGATCTCGTCGTCTCGGCGGGCGGGACGATGAACCGGGAGGCTGTCGCGCTGGGCGTCCCCGTCTACACGACCTTCGGCGGCCGGCTCGGCGGCGTGGACGAAGCGCTGATCCGCGAGGGCCGCCTCAGGCCGCTCTCCGATCCAGACGCGATCGAGCTGCGCAAGCGGGACCCCGTCACGGCGCCGCGGATCCGCCGCGACCCGCAGGTCCTGCTCGACCTGCTCCTGTCGGCGGCAGCCCGCTAGCCGTACGGGAGGGCGACCCGGAGGCCGCCCTCGCCTGTACTTCTCAGCCTCCGGCCTGCTTTACCCGATCGATCACGTCTGCGATCGCGTGCATCTGGGCATCGTTGACGACCCCGCTCGCGACGAGCGTCTTCGGATCGACCGACCCCGCATCGGCCTCCTGCTGAACCGCGTCGGCCTGTTGCTGGTCGATCGTTCCCTGCGCGACGAGCCCTGCAAGCCCGTCGCGAACACCCGCGAGAACGTTGGGCACCGAGGGGGTCGCAGCCGGCGTGCTCGCTGCCGGCCCGGCGCCGCCGTCCTGGGCGAATCCGACTCCCGCCGCGCTCGCAACCCCTGCCGCGGCAACAACGGCGACGCTTGCGAGCAGGCGCCGGCTCGGAACGATTGCTCTCATGACGCTCCTTTCGGTCAGTTGCCCTGAACGGGCGCTGTCGGACTCAGCGTCACGGCCGTTCCTGAGCCGGCCCTGAAGGCGGGGCGATCTTCAGGGACTCCACAGGTTTGCAGGGCGATACTTCGCTCATGCAGCAGACCGGGACACGCGTCGTCGTCGTCGAGGACGAGCGCGCGGTGCGCGAGGCCGTCGAGCTCGCACTGGTGAACGAAGGGCTCGCGGTCTCGTCCTTTGCCGACTACACCGACGTCGAGACGATCCTGGGCACTGCGCCCGATGTCGTGCTGCTCGACGTGCTGCTGCCGAGCGGCGACGGGTTCGAGCTCGCCCGCCGGCTGCGCGCGCAGCGAGACGTGCCGATCGTCTTCCTGACGGCCCGCGACGCAGTCGAAGACCGGCTGGCGGGGTTCGGCCTGGGCGCCGACGACTACCTCGTGAAGCCGTTCGCGCTCGAGGAGCTGCTGGCGAGGATTCGCGTCGTCCTGCGTCGAAACGGCCGCTGGAGCTCACCGCTGGAGGCAGGTGACGTGCTCGTCGACGAGCAGGCCGGCCTCGCCAGCCGCGGAGGCCGCGACCTCGGCCTCACGCCGACCGAGCTGCACCTGCTCACCTTCTTCGTCCGCCATCGCGGGATGACCCTGTCGAAGCATCAGCTCCTCACGCAGGTGTGGGGCTATGACGCGTTCGACCCCAACGTCGTCGAGGTCCACGTGAGCGCCCTGCGCCGTAAGCTCGAGCTGGACGGACCGCGCATCCTGGAGACGATCCGCGGGCTCGGCTACAGGCTCGTGCCACGATGAGCACCGGGTCGCTCCGCACCAGGGTCACCCTCTTCACGCTCTCGCTGCTCGTGGCCGTACTGGTCGTGGTCGTGACGGCCGTCACGCTCGCCTATCGGTCGAGCCTGGAGAACGACCTGCGAAGCCGGCTCACAGCGGCGGGCGCGGCCGTGCAGCAGGCGGGCACGGGGCAGGCCGCGAAGGTGCTCGTGCAGGGACTCGCTCTCGAGGGGATCGCGACAGAGATCGAACGCGGCCCGGCGCCGCTCCCCGCCGGCAAACGGCAACCTGGCCAGAAGGCGCCGATCAAGCCCGGCACCTCGATCACCTCCCGCGGCTCGCTGCTCGTGCTCGAGCAGACTCTGCCCGACGGCACGCGCGTCACCTTCAGCTCGAGCAGCGCCCAGATCACCCACTCGGTCCTGCGCCTGCTCGTCGTGGAGCTGATCGTCGCTCTCGTTGCCCTCGTGCTGGCCGTCGCGGTGCTGCTGCGAGGGACAAGGAGCGCCTTGCGCCCGCTCACGCAGGTGAACGAGACGGCGACGCGGATCGCCGCGGGCGACAGGGAGCTCCGCCTTCGACCCGGGCGGACCGACACCGAGCTCGGCAGCATGGCTGCGGCATTCGACGAGATGGTCGACGCGCTCGAGGCCGCGCTGGAGAAGGCGGAAGATGCCGAGACGGCGATGCGGCGCTTCCTGGCCGACGCCTCGCACGAGCTCCGCACGCCGGTCGCCTCGTTGCAGGCCACGGCGGAGACACTCCTGCGCGAGCAGCCGGGGCGCCCGCAACGGGACGAGCTCGAGGCCTCGCTCGCTCGTCAGGCCGACCGGCTCGGACGCCTGATCGGCGACCTCCTCAGCCTCGCCCGGCTGGAGGACGCCGACCGGCTACCCGACGAGACCGTCGATCTCGCGCAGCTCGCGCACGCGGCTGTCGACGAGGCCCGCCGCCGCTCGCCCGGGCTGAAGGTCACACTCGACGCGCACGCTGCTCATACGCGCGGCGACGCTGGCGGGATCCAGCGCGCCCTGCGAAACCTCCTCGACAACGCGGCCGCGGCGGCCAGCGGCCACGTCGACGTCGCCGTCTGGACCGGCACGCACGACGCAGAGCTCCGCGTCGTCGACGACGGTCCCGGCATCCCCGAGGCCGACCGCGAGCGCATCTTCGAACGGTTCGTCCGGCTGAACCACGCCCAGACGCCGGGGACCGGGCTTGGCCTCGCGATCGCCCAGAGGATCGCCCGCCGCCACGGCGGCGACCTGACCTGCGACGCCGTACCGGACGGCTCCTCGTTTACCCTCAGGCTCCCGTCAGCCGCGGGCTAGCGTCGCGAGCACGTCGCTCCCGTAGCGCTCGAGCTTCGCGGGGCCGACGCCGGGCACCGCGGCGAGCTCGTTCAGGGTGCTCGGCTGGCGCGCCGCGATCTCCTCGAGCGTCGAGTTGTGGAAGACGACGTAGGCGGGCACCTCGTCTGCGCGCGAGCGCTCGAGCCGCCACTCCTTCAGCGCCGCGACGACGGGCGAGTCGGGCTCGACCTGCTTGCGCCTCACCGGCGCGGGACGCTCGACGCCGAGCTCGCCGAGGAAGCGGCTCGGCTTGCCCGACCAGCTCAGCGTCAGGTGCCGGCGCGCGCGGGTGAGGCCGACGTAGAGGAGCCGCCGCTCCTCGTCGACGTCGCCGCGGCGGATCGGCAGCTCGCCCTCCTCGACGCGCGGAAGGAAGACCGCGTCCCACTCGAGGCCCTTGGCGCGGTGAAGGGTGAGGAGGTGGACGCCGCTGCCGACGCTCGCGCCGAAGCGCGCCTCGAGCTCGGCCTGGAACTCCGCGAGGTCCGCGTCCCCGAGCTCGTGGCCGAGCGCGACGAGGCGCGCGAGGTCGTTCTGGCGCGTCTGCTCGCGCTCGCCGAGCCCGTCGGGCGGCTCCGGGAGCCAGCCCAGGTCGCTCGCCGCGTGCTCGACCGCCTCGGCCGCGGAGCCGCCCGGCACCGCGGAGCCGCTTCAGCAGGCCGCGCGCCGCGTCGCGCGCGAGCAGCGAGGCGCCCTGGAACGGGATCCCCGCCCCGTGCAGCACCTCCTCGTAGTCGGCCGAGCGCGCGTTGGTGCGGAACAGCACCGCGATCTCCTCGAGCGGGAGCCCCTCCGCGTGCAGCTCGCGGATGCGCCGCACGACGAACGCGCCCTCCGCACCCGGGTCGTCGAGGCCGACGAGCGCCGGCTCGGGGCCGTCCGCGCCGGCCGCGCGCAGCTGCTTCTCGGCGCCGCCGAGCCTGGGCACGAGCCGGTTCGCGAGCGCGAGCACCTGCGGCGTCGAGCGGTAGTTCTCCTCGAGCCGGAACGACCTGCGCCCGCGCCGCGCAGCGCGAGCAGGTGCTCGGCCGAGGCGCCGGTGAAGCCGTAGATCGACTGGTAGTCGTCGCCGACGACGCAGAGGTCGTCGCGGTCGCCGAGCCAGCGCTCGAGCAGCGTCTGCTGGAGCAGGTTCACGTCCTGGTACTCGTCGACGGTGAACGCGCGGTAGCGGTCGCGGAACGTCGGCAACGGCGTTCGGGTCGGTCTCGTAACAGCCGCACCGTGCGCTCGAGCAGGTCCTCGAAGTCGATCGCGCCCTGCGCCGACTTGCGCTCCTCGTAGGCGCCGTAGACCTTCGACATCAGGTCGGCCGGGATCGGCGGCTCGTGGTCGCCGAGCGGCGGCGCGATAGTCGCGCGGGCGCGATCCGCCGGTTCTTGGCCCACTCGATCTCGGTCGCGAGATCGCCCGCGGGCCGGAAGCGGTACGCGCGCGGCAGCCAGTTCGCGATCTGCCGCAGCAGCAGCGCCTTCGACGAGAGGATGCGACCGACCGCATCCGGGGCGAAGTGGCGCAGCTGCGCGAGCGCCGCGGAGTGGAAGGTGCGCGCCCTGCACGCCGCCCGCGCCGAGCGCCGCCAGCCGCGCCCGCATCTCGCCCGCAGCCTTGTCGGTGAACGTGACCGCGAGGATCTCGGTCGGCGCGAAGGCGCCCGTCGCGACCTGGTTCGCGATCCGCCGCGTGATCGTCGTCGTCTTGCCCGAGCCCGCGCCCGCGAGGATGCAGACGGGCCCGCGGACGGCCTCGACCGCGCGGCGCTGCTCCGGGTTCAGCCCTTCGAGGATCACCAGAGCCACCGTAGCGAGCGCGAGCGGCCGGCGAACTGTGCCGTCAGTGCAACGTGTCTTCCAGAACCGCGGCGTCCACCCGGCGCGGCTCCGCACGATCGCGCCGAGCTTCGAGACGACCTCGAGCGTGTCGCCCGCCTCGACGAGGTGCTCGAGCACGCCAGCTCGTCCGCGAGCCAGGCCGCGTCGATCGCGGGCCGCGTCGCGCGCGAGATCTTCGCGTGCGTGGTCGGCTTGACCGTCTCGCCCGTCGCCCCACAGCTCCTCGTGCAGCTTCTCGCCCGGGCGCGCGCCGACGAACTCGATCGTCGATGTCCTGGTTCGGCTCGCGGCCGGAGAGCCGGATCATGTTCTCGCGCGAGGTCGAGGATCGCGACCGGCTCGCCCATGTCGAGCACGAAGACCTGCGCCGCGGCCGCCGATCGCGCCCGCCTGCACGATCGAGCGAGACCGCCTCCGGGATCGTCATGAAGTAGCGGGTCATCTCCGGGTGCGTCACCGTGACCGGGCCGCCGCGCTCGATCTGACGGCGGAAGATCGGGATCACGCTGCCCGGACGAGCCGAGCACGTTGCCGAAGCGCACGGCGACGAAGCGCGTCGGGACGTCGGCGCGATGGCCGAGCGACTCGACGATCCACTCGCAGAGCGCCTTCGACTGGCCCATCACGTTCTTCGGGTTCACGGCCTTGTCGGTCGAGACGAGCACGAAGCGGCTCGCGCCGAACTCGACGGCGACGTCGGCGATCGTCCGCGTCGCGAGCGACGTTGTTGCGCACCGACTCGATCGGGTTCGCCTCCATCAGCGGCGACGTGCTTGTAGGCCGCGGCGTGGAAGACGACGCCGGGCGGTAGCGCTCGAAGACCTGGCGCATCTTGCGCGCGGTTGCCGACGTCGGCGAGCACCGGCGCGCACGGCGGAGAAGCCGCGCTCGTCGACGAGCTCGCGCTCGATCTCGAACAGCGCGCGTCTCGGCGTGCTCGACGAGCACGAGCCGCGCCGGCGCCGATGCGGGCGATCTGGCGGCAGAGCTCGGAGCCGATCGAGCCGCCGGCGCCGGTGACGAGCACGGTCTCGTCCGCGAGGTACGAGGCGATCGAGCTCGAGGTCGACCTCGACCGGCTCGCGGCCGAGCACGTCCTCGACCTGGATCGGGCGGATCTGCAGCGGCGAGGTTGACGTCGCCCGCGATCAGCTCGTGCAGGCCGGGCAGCGTCTTGACCGGCATCGACTCGCCGGCGACGTCGACGACTTCGCTGGCGCACGCTCGCCCGGCGCCGACGGGATCGCGATCAGCACCTCGTCCGGCCTGTTGTCGCGCAGGATCGTGCGGCAGGTCGTCGATCGTGCCGAGCACGCGGATCGCCGTGCGAGCGCGCAGGTTGCGTCTTGCGCGGGTCGTCGTCGACGAGGCCGATCGGCGTGTAGCCGAGCGACGGCTGCCGCAGCATCTCCCGGACGATCAGCGGGCCGGCGTCGCCGGCGCCGACGACGATCACCTCCTTGCCGTGCGCGACGATGTCCCGCGCCGCCGGGCGCTCGATCATCGTGCGGGCGAGCGATCCGCGAGCCCGCGACGAACGCGAGCAGGAGCAGGAAGTCGATGATCGCGATCGAGCGCGGCAGCCGCACGTGTGCACCGGCGAGACGAAGTAGACGACGAGCTCGAGACCAGGCACGCGACGGCACGCCGCGCGCGCTCACCCACATGTCCCGCGTGGACACGTAGCGCCACCAGCGGTTGTAGAAGCCGAAGGCGACGAAGACGACGAGCTTGATCACGACGATCACGATCGCGATCGACCGCTCGAACAGCGTGTCGTAGTAGATCGGGACGCCGTGGTCGAAGCGGAGCTGGAAGGCGAGGTACCACGCGGCCGCGATCAGCACCGCGTCGACGGCGAGCTGCCAGAGCCGGTGCTGCGGATCGGGATCACGCGGCCTACAGCCTGACGCGCCTCGCGCACGGCGTCGACGACCTGCTCCTGCGTGTCCGCGTCGATGCCGGCCCAGAGCGGGACGCGAGAAGTTGTCGCGGGCGAGCTGCTCGGTCACGGGCAGCGAGCCCTCGCCCGTAGCCGAGGTAGGCGAGCGCCGGCTGCAGGTGGAGCGGCGGCTCGTAGTAGTGCGCGGTCGCGATCTCCTCGCTCGCGCGAGCGCCGCGCGGATCGCGTCGCGCTGCGGCGAGCGGCAGACGAACAGGTGGTAGACGTGGCCGGGCTCGTCGCTCGGGCGTCTCGACGAGGTCGCCGAGCCCGAGCTCGCGGTAGCGCGCCGCCGCCTCGCGGCGCTCGCGCGTCCAGCCGTCGAGCTCGCGCAGGAAGATCCGCAGCGCCGCGGCCTGGATCTCGTCGAGGCGCGAGTTGTAGCCGATGTACTCGAACGTCTTCTTCGCCTTCGAGCCGTGGAAGCGCAGCATCCGGATCCGCTCGCCGAGCTCCGCGTCGCGCGTCGCGATCGAGGCCGCCGTCGCCGAGCCCGAACAGGTTCTTCGTCGGGAAGAAGCTGAAGGTCGAGGCGATCGCCGTGGTCGCGATCGTCCGGCGAGCCGAACGCCTGCGCGGCGTCCTCGATCAGCGGCGACGCCGAGCGCGGCGAGCTCGGCGAGCGGCGCGGGCCGGCCGAAGAGGTGGACCGGCATGATCGCCTTCGTCCGCGGCGTGATCCGGGCGGCCACGTCCTCGACGTCGAGGTTCATCGTCTCGGGCTCGACCTCGGCGAAGACGGGAGTCGCGCCGCGCCGGGCGATCGCCTCGGCGGTCGCGTAGAACGTGAACGCGGGGCAGATCACCTCGTCGCCCGGGCCGATGCCCATCGCGTCGAGGGCGAGCACGAGCGCGTCGGTGCCGTTGCGCGACGCCGATCGTCTCGGGCACGTGGAGGTAGTCGGCGGCCTCCTCCTCGAAGGCCTTCGTGTTCGGGCCGAAGATGAACTGCCCGCTCGTCCAGCACCTCGGCGAACGCCTGCTTCAGCTCCGGGATCAGCGCGCGCGTACTGCGCCTTGACGTCAACGAGGGGAATCATGGGAGCCTCGGCCAAGTCTAGCTTGCCCGCGGAGGTGTAGTTCCCGCTACCCGGCGTTCTTCCTTGCGCCGCGCCGCCGCCAGAGCCAGACGACGACGAGCGCGACGACCACGACGACGACGAGGTAGTCGACGTAGCGCAGCGCCGTGTCGAACTTCGTGTAGTTGTCGCCGAGCGCGTAGCCGACGCCCGCGAACACGAGGCACCAGATCGTCGAGCCCGCGAGCGTGAGCCAGGTGTAGGGCCGCAGGTGCATCCGGAAGACGCCCGGCCGGGATCGAGATGAACGAGCGGACGATCGGCACGATCCGGCCGAGGAACACGGCCCAGTCGTCCCAGCGGTCGAACCAGCGCTCGGCCTGCTCGAGCTGCGGCGGCGAGAGGTGGAGCCAGCGGCCGTGGCGCTCGAGGTAGCGGGCGGCCGCCGTAGATCGCCGATCGCCCAGCCGCCGATCGCGCCGACGGTGTAGCCGAGCGTGCCCGCGAGCACCATCACGACGAAGGCCCAGAAGCCGGACGGGATCGTCTTGCCGAACAGGACGACCTGCTCGCCCGCGAACGCGCCCGAGGCGAGCGCGCCCGCGTAGAGCATCACGACCTCGCTCGCGGCCGGGAAGACCGCGTCGATCGCCATCAGCACGAAGACCGCGTAGACGCCGTGGTTTCCGATCGCCGAGGTGAGCTGGCCGGTGACGCTCGCGAGCACGGGAAGACCCTAAACGGTCGACGCCATGCCCGGGTGCGTCTGGGGATGGCTCAGACCAAGCAGGGCGTTCGGATCGGCCGCAAGCCAGGCTTGTCAGCCTGGACAAGGGCGAGCCGGACGATCCTGCGCCGTGTCTGCGCCACCAGCCAGACGCGGGCAGGTGTGGCATCAGCCGTTTAACCGCGGCGCGCGGTGAAGGCCTGCGAGAGGTCGCTGCGGCCGAGCTCGTTCACCGCCGAGACGACCAGCGTGTAGCGCCCGGCGAAGGCGAGCTTGCCGTCGTCGGTGCGCCCGTCCCAGCTCAGCGTCTGCGGGCCGGTGCCGAGCTTGCCGGCGCGCACCGTCGCGACGACGATGCCCGCGCCGGTGCGGATCGTGCCGGTCACGGTCGCCGCCCGAGCCAGCGTGTAGGTGGCGGTGAGGGCGTTCTGCCCCGCCTGCACGGTCACCGTCGCCGGCGCCTTCAGGAAGCCGATCGTGTCGTTGACCATGAACGGCTGCTCGACGGTCGAGGTCACGTTCTGGTCGTCGACCGCCGTCACCGAGAGCTTCCACTTGCCCTCCTGCTCGGGCGAGCCGTCGGCGCGGAGCGCGTTCCACGTGAAGGTGTAGAGGCCGGGAGCCTTCGCCCCCGAGTCGAGCGGCCGGGCGACGCCGTCGGGCCCGATCAGGCTCGCCGTCACGGTCGAGGGACGCACGATCTTGTAGGCCAGCGGCTCGACGTCCGCGAACCCGTCGTTGTTCGGAGAGAGCACCGGAGCGCCGGGCGGCGGCGCGTAGACGCCGGTGTAGAGCAGCATCAGCGCGTCCGAGATCGAGCGCTCGCCGCCCGGATCGGACGGCCTGTTGAGGAGGGCGCCGTCGAACGCCATCGCCGTCGAGGAGCCGCCGTCGAGCGCCGAGGCCTGGACCGCGCCGAGGTGCTGCAGCGCCAGCGCCAGCTCGAAGCTCGTCATCCCGATGCTGTAGCCGGGCCGGCTGCCGTCGACTGCCACGAGCACGATCCGGCCGTCGGCGAGCTGGCCGACCGCGGTGCGCGGCGAGCGCGTGGCGAGCGTGTTCGTCGCGAAGAGCTCGTTCGCGCGGAAGACCGCCTTGCCGTTGCGCACGAGCACGCGGGCCGCCGCCGATCGCGTCGGTGATCCCGGCCCAGCTCGGCGTCAGGGTCAGCCGCACCGTGACCTGGCTGCCGACGGGCGCCTCGGCGCGCGAGATACGTCGTCTGGCCGCCGCGCGCGACGAGCACCGCGCCGCCGGGCGGGATCGGCACGCCTCCGGCGGGAGCGGTCGAGGTCACGGTGCCGACGAGGTCGGTGTTCGGCGCGCTCGCGGGGAACGGTGAAAGCGTCGCCTCGACCACCGACACCTTCTCGACCGGGGTCGTCGGCCCGTACGCCGAGGTGTAGAGCGTCGTCACGCCCTGCGTCGTCGCGGGCTGGTTGAGCAGCACCGCCCGCCGCTGGCCCGAGCCCTTCCAGTAGCCGCTGTAGGCGATCCGGTCGACGTGGAGCGAGCCGTCGCTGCCGATCCCGATGCTCGAGCGCTTCGCGAGCGGCGGGCTGTCGAGCGCGCCGCCGCGCATCAGCACCCCGCTCGGGATCCCCGTCGCGAGCGTGAAGAGGTCGCCGTTGACCCCGACAGCGGTGGCCGAGGTCGAGATGCCCTTCTCCATGTCGGTCAGCTTCGCGCGGCCGATCAGCGCGTTGTTGGAGAGCACCGGCTTGAGCGAGTAGAGGCCGCCGGGCCGCGGCCCGGTCACCACGTTCAGGACGACGGGCCCGCGCGGGGTGAAGGTCACCTGCTGCTGGTAGGTCACCGCGGGCATCAGCGTCGTCACCGGCGTGCCCTGGAGCACAGCGGCGCCCGCCGTCGCGGTGAGGACGCAGGCGACGACGCACGTGGCGGCGAGAGATCTCATCCCTGACGACATTCGGCCTTCGGTCCCGAGAGCCTGCGCTTCTCCGGGACTCTCTTACGTGAGACGACGGGAGCGGCCGGGGGTTGTGCGGACGACGGCTCTGTGTGACCCTTGGGCCAGGGGACCATGGGGAGACTCGCGCTACTCGTGGCGGTACTGGCAGGGCTCGTGCTCGCAGGCGCGGCGCCTGCGTTGGCGGACACGCCGGAGCTCTACGCGATCGCATACGACACGGCGCTCGGGCGCAGCTCGGACACCGAGCTCGACGTCTTCCTGCCGGCGAGCGCCCCGGCCGCCGCGTCGATCTCGTTCTACTCGCCGCAGGGCTACGGCGTCGCCCTCGGCCAGGCGCCCGGGACGAAGGTCGGCAAGGTCGTCGCCGGCGTCACCGTCGGCGGCTCGACGACCGAGATCGAGGCGGACGGCGACCTCGTCGTCGACGACCCGGCGAAGTACGTCGGCAACGCGTGCGCACCGGGGCTCCACGCGGGCGTCCTCGTCGCGAACCTCGGCGCCGCGGGGGTCACCGTCGCCGTGCCGCTCTACGTCGACCCGACGAGCGGAGCCGACACGGCGCTCGGCGGCTTCAAGATCCAGGCCTGCCTCGCCTCGCCCGACGTCCCGGCCGCGCTCGGCGGCGCGCCCGCCGGCCTCCGCCTGCTCGAGGCCGATCTCGACTTCCAGAGTGTCTTCACCAACCCGGCGGCCTCCGGCGCCTACACCTGGAGCGTCTACGAGACCCCCTTCACCCCCGGGACGACGACACCGAACCCCGCCGGCACGGTCGAGGCGCGCTCGATCGTCTCGCTGCCGAAGCTCTTCTCCCTCAGGTGGGCGCTGAACGCGAAGAAGACGGCGGTCACCTTCAGCGGCAAGGTGACCGAGGGCGGCAAGCCGCGCGCCGGCGTGAACGTCCGCTTCCTCGTCTCGAAGACGAAGGGCGGGACCCTCGCGCCGCTGGGGGTCGCGAAGACGAAGGCGGACGGCTCGTTCACCTTCACCAAGGCGCTCACCGGCTCGCTCTACGTCTTCGCGCACGTCAACCCCTACATCAGCGACTCGTGCTCGGCGGCCGGCTCGACGGCGCCGGGAGGCTGCGTGTTCGAGTCGACCGGCCCCTCGTTCGGGCCGATCATCCACGTCGTGGTCCCGAAGCGGAAGTAGAGGCCTAGTTCCAGACCTTGACCTCGCGGTACAGCGTGTCGCGCTGCACCGGGGTCTTGCCGAGCGCCCGGATCAGGTGGACGAGGTCCTCGGTCGAGGCGCGGTGCGTCGTGCCGGCGGCCGAGACGACGTTCTCCTCGATCATCATCGAGCCCATGTCGTCGGCGCCGAAGCCGAGCGCGACCTGGCCGATCTTCATCCCCTGCGTCACCCACGAGCGACTGGATGTGGTCGACGTTGTCGAGGTAGATCCGCGAGACCGCCTGCGTCAGCAGGTAGTCGAACGAGGTCGGCATCTGCGTCGTCGCGGACCTGCGCGCCGAGCCGGTTGCCGTCGCGCTGGAACGTCCAGGAGATGAAGGCGCGGAAGCCCCGCGTCTCGTCCTGCAGCTCGCGGATCCGGCGCATGTGCTCGACCCGCTCGTCGAGCGTCTCGACGTGGCCGTACATCATCGTCGCGGTCGTCGACATCCCGAGCCGGTGCGCGTGGCGCATCACGTCGAGCCACTCGTCGGACTTCGTCTTCTTCGGCGCGATGATGTCGCGCACGCGGTCGACGAGGATCTCGCCGCCGCCGCCCGGCAGCGAGTCGAGCCCGGCGTCGCGCAGCCGCGAGAGCGTCTCCCAGACCGTCAGCTTCGAGCGCCGCGAGATGTGCTGGATCTCGGGCGGCGAGAGCGCGTGCAGGTGGATCGGGTAGCGCGCCTTGATCGAGCGGAAGAGATCCTCGTAGTAGTCGATCCCGAGGTCGGGGTGGTGGCCGCCCTGCATCAGGACGCCCGTGCCGCCGATCGCGAGCGTCTCCTCGATCTTCTTGAAGATCACCGGCTTCGGCAGCAGGTAGCCCTCGCGCATGTCGCCCGGGCGCCGGTAGAAGGCGCAGAAGTCGCAGTCGGTGACGCAGATGTTCGTGTAGTTGAGGTTCCGGTCGACGATGAACGTGACGCGCTCGGGGTCGGTTCGGCGCGCGCGCAGCTCGTCGGCGACGCGGCCGACCGCGACGAGGTCGCGCGACTCGAGCAGCGTCGAGCGCGTCGGCGTCGGTGATCCGCTCGCCGTCGAGCGCCTTCTCGAGGATCCGGCCGATGCCCGACTTCGGCGACGCTCATGCGGCGCACCTCCGGGTTGCGCGCGAAGCGGAGCTCGGGCACGTGGTCGAGCTCGCCGGCGTCGCGCGCCAGCTCGAGGAAGGTGTAGAGGCCGGCGCGCTCGCGCGGGCCGAAGCGGTAGCGCAGCTTCTCGAAGTAGCGGGCGAGGAAGCCGGCCGGGTAGCCGTAGCGCTCGCTCGCCTCGTGGGCGAGCTGCTCCGGCTCGGCGCGCGCGCGCTGACCGACGCGACGAGCGCGTCCTCGAGCTCGCCGAGCCCGTCCGGCGGCGGCTCGCGGCGCGCCCAGACGGCGAACACCATCGGCAGGCCGGTGCGCTCGAGCCACAGGCGGCCGAGGTCGTGGTGCGGCGTCGGATCCTCGAACGCGCTCTGCAGCGCCGCGTCGCCGATCAGCAGCTTCGCGTCGGCCTCCTCGCCGAGCGGGACGTGCTCGGCGTTCGGGAGCAGCACCTTCGTCAGCACGACCGAGGTCGCGCTCTCGGGCGTGATCGCGACCGTGCGCACGCGCGCGAGCGGCATCCGCGTGACGAGCTGGATCGAGTCGACGGCGCCCTCGGAGGAGACGCAGAGCCGCGGCAGCAGCCGCAGCCGGTCGGCGTTGCGCGCGTACTCGATCGAGGAGATCGGCGCGACGTCGATCTCGCCCGCGAGCAGCCGGCGGTTGAGCTCGGTCGGGACGCCGGCGATCTCCTCCACGTCGGCGTCGAGCCGGTAGAAGACCGGCGCCATGTTGACGTAGGAGATGCGGCCGAGCCGGATCACCACCGCCGCAGCTCGTTGTAGAGGTGTCGCGCTGCACGGGGATGCGCCCGGCCTCGCGGACGACGCGGACGAGCTCCTCGATCTTCTGCTCGGTGCCGGTGACGGCGCCCGCGGCGTGGAAGATCGTCTCGCGCACGACCGTGCCCTGGATGTCGTTCGGCGCCGAAGTGCAGCGCGACCTGCGGCGAGCGGCAGGCCCATCATGATCCAGTACGCCTTGATGTTGGTCGATGTTGTCGAGCATCAGGCGCGAGACGGCCAGCATCTTGAGGTCGTCGGCGCCGGTCGTGTGCCGCAAGCCGCGCCGCTCGAAGACGGTGTTCTCGGGGTGGAACGGCGAGCGGGATGAAGGCCAGGAAGCCGCCCGTCTCGTCCTGCAGGTCGCGCAGCCGCAGCAGGTGGTCGACCCGCTCCTCGTAGGTCTCGACGTGGCCGTAGAGCATCGTGCAGTGCGTCGGGATGCCGATCCCGTGCGCGGTGCGGTGCGTCTCGAACCAGATGTCGGCCGACTCCTTGCCCGGCGCGACGAGCCGGCGCACGCGGTCGGCGAACACCTCGGCGCCGCCGCCGGGCAGCGAGCCGAGCCCGACGGCCTGCAGCTCGCGCAGCACCTGCTCGTGCGTGAGGCCCGGAGAGCGTCGTCATGTGGTGGATCTCGGACGCCGTGTAGCAGCTTCAGGTGCACGTCCGGCATCGCCTCGTGCAGCGCGCGCGTCGTGTCGACGTAGAAGTCGAAGTCGACGTGCGGGTTCTCGCCGTCGACCATGTGGATCTCGGTGAACGGCGTGAGCTCGCGCTGGCGCAGCGCGTCGGCGACGAGCTCGTCGGGCGTGACGGTGTAGGCGTCCTCCTGCTTCTGCGTCGCGGCGAACGCGCAGAACTTGCACTTCACGCGGCAGACGTTCGTCTGGTTCAGGTAGAGGTTCTGGACGAAGTAGACCTCGTCGCTGCCGCCGCGCAGCCGCCGCGCGAGGTCGGCGAGCTCGCCGAGCGCGAGCAGGTCGTCGGTCTCGAGCAGCGCGACGCCGTCGTCGAAGTCGAGCCGCTCGCCGGCCTCCACCTTCTCGCGGATCGGCTCGAGCGTGTCGATGCGATGCGAGGACGGCCAAGCTATTTCTCCCTGTTCGACGACGGCGTGGGTCAGGGTCTCGAGCTCGTCCCGGTGCGGCTCGCCGTCGAGGTGCGCCCGGGCCTCCCTAGCGTAGTCGAGCGCGACCTCGCGCGACCGCTCGAGCGCGCCGCTCGCGGCGACCCGCACGAGCGCGCCGTCGAGCGGGCCACCGGCGAGCGCGGCGCGCACGACCTCGTCGTCCTGCGCCGCGAGCAGGAGCGGCAGCGTCGGCGTGCCCTCGCGCAGGTCGGTGCCGGCGATCTTGCCGGTCTCGATCGTCGGCCCGCGCAGTCGAGGATGTCGTCGGCGATCTGGAACGCGATGCCGAGCGCGAGGCCGAACGCGCCGGAGCCGCCGCCGAGCCGGCAGGCGGCCTCGAACAGCTTGCCGGTCTTGAGCGCGCAGCGCTCGAGGTAGGCCTCGACCGGAGTCTCCGGGTCGTGCGCCTGGCTGCGCTGCAGCGCCTCGCCGCGGGCGAGCCGCAGCGTCGCGTCGGCGAGCGTCGCGACCGCCTCGGCGTCGCCGGTCGCGGCCAGCTCGGCGAAGGCGCGCGCGAAGAGGTAGTCGCCGGCCGCCTTGGCCGCGTCCGGCCCGAACGCCGGCCAGGCCGCGGTGCGGCCGCGCCGGAACTCCGCGCCGTCGATCAGGTCGTCGTGGACGAGCGTCGCCATGTGGACGAGCTCGACCGCGACGCCCGCCGCGACGTCGCGGCTCCGCCCGGCCGGGGCGGAGAGGAAGACGAGCAGCGGCCGCAGCCGCTTGCCGCCGGCCGCGAGCGCGCCCTCTCCCGCGGCGGCGACGACGCCGGGGTAGGCGCGCGACCGCCTCGCGCAGGCGCTCCTCGAGCTGCTCGAGGTACGCGTCGAGGCCCGGGGCCTGGCGGATCGTCGGCGAGCGCGTTCACGCCGCGCACTCCGGTGTGCAGCGCGACGATCCCGCCGGCGAGCAGCCGGTAGCGCACCGCGGCGAAGCCCGCCTCGGTCGAGCAGCGCCGCGAGCGCGTCCGGGCCCGGGAAGCGGCGCACGCTCGCGGGCAGGTACGTGTAGGCGGCGCCGCCGGGCAGCACCCGGCCGAGCAGCGGGCACGATCACGTCGAACCAGAGCCGGTAGAACGGGCGCAGCGGCTCCGCGCGGCTGCGTGATCTCGAGCACGGCGAGGCGGCCGCCCGGGACGCAGCACGCGGCGCAGCTCGCGCAGCGCGCGCGGCAGGTCGGCGACGTTGCGGACGCCGAAGCCGACCGTCGCCGCGTCGAACGAGCCGTCGGCGAACGGCAGCGCGAGCAGGTCGCCCTGCACCCACGTCGATCGTCCGACGACTTGCGCGCGCGCCCGCTCGAGCATCGCCGGCGAGAAGTCGAGCCCGGTCACGACGCCGCCGCGGCGCTGCGCCGGCGAGCGCGAGGTCGCCGGTGCCGCAGCACGCGTCGAGCACGCGGTCGCCCGGGCGCACGACCTCGGCGGCGAGCTCCCGCCAGCGCCGGTCGAGCCCGGCGGTCATCACGCGGTTCATCACGTCGTAGACCGGCGCGATGCGGTCGAACATCACCCGCACGCCGTCGGGCGGCAAGCGTGCCCGGTCTCGACCATCACGTCCTGCCCCCACCGCTTCACGAGCGCGTGCTCGAGCCCGAGCTGGTCGAGGCAGCGGCCGACGACGAAGTCGACGAGGTCGTCGACGGTCTCGGCGCCGTGGTAGAAGCCCGGCGCCGCGAACAGGATCGTCGCGCCCGCCTGGCGCAGCGTGAGCATGTTCTGGAGGTGGATCGTCGAGAGCGGCGTCTCGCGCGGCACGAGCACGAGCTTGCGGCCCTCCTTGAGCGCGACCGACGCGGCGCGCTGGATCAGGTTCGACATCGTCCCGCCGGCGATCGCGCCGAGCGTCCCCATCGAGCACGGGCAGATCACGTAGGCGTCGACCTTCGCCGAGCCGCTCGCGTAGGGCGCGTGCCAGTCGTTCGGGTCGTAGACCGTCACCGCGCCGCCCGCGTGCTCGAGGAAGCGCTGCGAGCGTCTCGTCGCGCGCGAGGCGCGCGTCGCCGTAGAGCTCGGTCGCCGAGCACCTCGATCCCGGCGCGCGAGGCGCAGACGCCGATCTCGCAGTCCGCGCCGACGAGCGCTTCGAGCAGCCGCGCCGCGTACGGCGCCCCGGAGGCCCCGTTATGCCGAGGAAGACGTGCACGTCGCCCTCATTGTGGCCCCTTCGAGGCCTCGAGGAAGATCGCGAGCTGCGTGCAGCGCTCGCGTCGCCGAGCGACGCGAACGACGGCATCGGCGAGCCGGGGTTGACGCACGACGGGCACTTGAGGTGCGTGATCTGGAAGTCGACGCCGAGATTCTTGCTGCCGATCGCGCTCAGATCCGGCGCGCCGAGGTTGGAGGCGCCGACGCCGAGGTAGGTGTGGCAGTTGAGGCAGCCGGACTCGGCGAAGAGCTTCGCGCCGGGCACGGCCTCGCGGCGGCAGCTTGTTCTTGACGACCCAGCCCGGCACCGCGCCGGCGACCTCGCTCGCGAGCGCCTCCTTCGCGGCCGCGCCCTTGTAGGTGAGGACGCCCATCGAGATCGACGACGAGGATCAGCGCGACCATCGCGACCGGGCGCCGCAGCAGGCCGCCGCTCGCGCGCGCGTGTCGAAGAACGGCAGCCCGATCAGCAGGATCAGGCAGATCGTCGGGATGCCGACCGTGCCGAGGATCACCGACTCCGGCCACTTGAAGATCCGCAGCAGGTAGAAGAGGAAGTAGAAGTACCAGTCCGGCCGCGGCACGAAGCTGACCGTGCCCGGGTCGGCCGGCGGCTGTAGAGCGGGCCGAGCCAGCCGGCCGCGCGTGCTCGTGTGGTTCCCGGGCACGGTGAACTTCCAGATCACCGCGAGCACGATGATCACGAGCGACGACGACGAAGCTCATCACCGTGTCGTGGAACATCGCGTACGGGATAGAACGACTTCCCCGTCTTCTTGACGTCCTCCTTGTAGCGCTTGAAGACCGACGCGCCGCTCGTCCATCGAGCTCACTGCGCCTCACCTCCCCGCGCGACCGGCTGGGTGAGGCCGCTGCGGCCGCCCGGCTCGCTCCGGCTCCTGGCGCGCCCGCCGCGTCCTTCGACCACGGCGGCGAGGTGACGCCGAGGCGGATCACGAGGTAGAGGTGCAGCGCGATCAGGCCGATGATCGCGCCCGGGACGACGAGCATGTGCAGCGAGTAGAAGCGGCTCAGCGTGTCCGGCCCGATGACGTTGCCGCCCTGCAGGAACTGCGCGATGAACGGGCCGACGAACGGCGCGGTGCCGTTGATGTTGATGCCGACCGACGGTCGCCCAGTACGCGGTCTGGTCCCACGGGAGCAGGTAGCCGGTGAAGCCCTCGGCGAGCCCGATCATGAGCAGGAGCACGCCGATGATCCAGTTCAGCTCGCGCGGGTACTTGTAGGCGCCGAACAGGAACACGCGCGCCATGTGGAGGAACATCAGGATGATGAAGACGCTCGCGCCCCAGCGGTGCATGCCGCGCACGAGCCAGCCGAGCGTGACGTCGTTCGTGATGTGCTGGATCGACGCGTAGGCGTTCTGCGGGTCCGGCTTGTAGTACATCGCGAGGATCACGCCGGTGACCGCCTGGACGAGGAACGCGGTCAGCGTCGCCGAGCCGAGCGTCTGCATCCAGTTCGTGTCGCCCGGGACCTTCCGGAAGAGGAAGTACTTGACGCCGCCGACGAGGCCCGAGCGCTCCTCGAGCCAGTCGAGCGTGTAGTGGACCGGCGCGGCCGCCTGCTGCGCCTTCGTGGGCTTGCGCGTCGCCATCAGTACCTCGGGGGCTGCAGCGGGTACAGCCAGCCCCTCGGGCGCGTCGACGTGCTGGCCGGGATAGTGCTGGGTGTACTTCTGGATCTTCGCGTCGGCGCCCGTGCCGCTCGACCGTCGAGACGCTGAAGATGCGGCCGAGCAAGAGGTTCCCGTGCACGATCGAGAACTCGTAGCGGTCGAGCGCGCGCACGGGCGGGCCGGCGGTGCGGTTGCCCTCGGTGTCGTACTGGCCGCCGTGGCACGGGCAGCCGAAGCCGGCGGGCGAGCGTCGGGATCAGCGTCACCTCGCTCCCGCTCGCCGTGGATCGTCTTCTTCTGGTTGTCGAAGACGGGCCCGTTCGCCTGCACCGGGCAGCCGAGGTGCGCGCAGCGGTTGGAGATGATCGTGAAGCTCGGCTGGTCGCCCTTGAAGCCGTTGTTGCGGACGAAGGCCGTCCGGCGGCTGACCTCGCCCTGCTCGGGATCGAGCAGGAAGGTCGCGATCACGTACTTGCCCTCGGGGAAGTTGTCGAGCGGGCCGAGGTCGACGTGGTAGGGCTTCACGTCGGTGAACGCCGGCAGCGACCATGAACCCGAGCGCCGGCAGGGCGACCATGCCGCCGATCACGCGCGCCGAGGCCGAGCGTCGCGCCCTCGAGGAACTTGTTGCGCGGGTAGCGTCTCGGGCTCCGGCTCGACCGGGACGTGCGCCGGGCCGCTCGGGCTCCGGCTCGGGCTCGGGCGGCGGCGCAGGCGGCGCGCACCTCGCGCGTCGCCTCGCGCGCCCAGAGCGCGCCGAACACGATCGCGATCACGACGCCGATCCCGCCGAGGAGCCACGGGCTGACGATCAGGCCGACGAGCAGGCACGACCACGCCGACGGCGAAGCCGAGCGGCCAGATGCTCGGAGCTGGGCTGTTGTGCCTGTCGGCCCCGCGTCGGGTTCCACGCTTGCTCGATCCCTTCGCTCTACCGAGCCGGATTCAACCTTCCGGCGGTCCGGACTGTCAACGACGTATCACTTGACGCAACGACGGGGACTATGACGCATCGGGCGGCCGTCGCGCTGGCGATCCCGTACTCGGCCCAGCGGCGCGTCGACGAGCGCGCGCACCTCGTCGCTCATCTCGATCTCCTCGCGGCCACGGCCGCGCGCCCTCCGCCGGGCCCTTGTGCGTCGCGTCGAGCCCGAGCTTGCCGCCGTACGCACTGGAGCGTCGGCGCGTGGTCGAGCTGGTCGAGCGGGCCCTCGGTGAGGACGACGTCGCGCTTCGGGTCGACGTTCGCGCAGACGCGGAAGAAGACCTCGGCGTAGTCGTGGACGTCGACGTGCTCGTCGACGACGACGACCGACTTCGAGAGCGAGAGCAGCCCGAGCCCCCAGATCGCGTGCATGACCTTCTTCGCATGGCCGGGATAGGCCTTGCGGATCGAGACGATCACGCAGTTGTGGAACGCGCCCGCGACGGGCAGGTCGTAGTCGACGATCTCCGGCACGGTCATCCGGACGCGCGGCAGGAAGATCCGCTCGGTCGCCTTGCCGAGCCAGGCGTCCTCGGCCGGCGGCTTGCCGACGACGATCGACGGGTAGATCGCGTCGCGCCGCATCGTCATCGCCGTCAGGTGGAAGACCGGGAACGGCTCGGCCGGCGAGTAGTAGCCGGTGTGGTCGCCGAACGGCCCCTCGATCGCCGAGCTCGCCCTTCTCGACGTAGCCCTCGAGCACGATCTCGGCGTTCGCGGGCACCTCGAGGTCGACGGTCTTCGCCCTGCACGAGCTCGACCGGCTCGCCGCGCAGGAAGCCGGCGAGCATGAACTCGTCGATGTGCTTCGGCAGCGGCGCCGAGGCCGAGTAGGCGGTGACCGGGTCGAGCCCGAGCGCGACGGCGACCTCGAGCCGGTCGCCCATCCCGCGCCAGTCGGCGGCCCGTCCTTGTGGATCTGCCAGTGCATGAACGTCGTGCGCCTGTCGATCTTCTGCATCCGGTACATGCCGACGTTGCGCGTGCCCGTGCTCGGGTCCTTCGTGATCACCGCCGGCAGCGTGATGAACGGCGCCGGGTCGCCGGGCCAGCAGCGCTGGATCGGGAGCAGGTCGAGGTCGACGTCGTCGCCGGTGAGCACGACCTCCTGGCAGGCGCCCGTGCGAGACGGTCTTCGGCATCGAGTCGGCGATCGACTTCAGCTTCCGCGAGCGCCGCGCACCTTCTCGACGAGCCCCTGCGGCGGCTGCATCTCGAGCACGTCCTCGAGCCGCTCGGCGACGTCGTCGAGCCGCTCGACGCCGAAGGCGAGGCACATGCGCCGCTCGGTGCCGAACTGGTTGATCAGCAGCGGATGGGCGGCGCCCTTCGGGCGCTCGAACAGGAGCGCCGGCCCGCCGGCCTTCACCGTGCGGTCGACGATCTCGGTGATCTCGAGGTCCGGATCGACCTCGGCGGAGACGCGGACGAGCTCGCCCTCGCGCTCGAGCAGGGCGATCCAGTCGCGCAGGTCGCTCGGCGGGGCCACGCCGCGGAGTCTAGTTTCTCGCCGTGCGCGTCTACGTCACCGGCGGCGGCCGCGGGTTCATCGGCGGCCACGTCGTGCGCGCGCTGCGCGCGCGCGGGCACGAGGTGCGCACGAGTGGGTCGACCTGCTCGACCTGGACGGGCTGCGGCGCGAGATCTCGGGCTGCGACGCGGTCTTCCACGTCGCCGCGCTCTACAGCTTCGACGCGCCCGAGGCCGAGCTCGAGGCGGTCAACGTCGACGGGACGCGCAACGTGATCGACGCCTGCCTCGGCGCGGGCGTGCGCCGGCTCGTCCACACCTCGAGCTGCACGACGTGCGGCCCGGTCCCGGGCCGGGTCGCGACCGAGGCCGACTACGCCGCCGGACTGGGAGCTCGCTGATCCCGTACAAGCGGACGAAGCTCGAGTCGGAGCGGCTCGTGCTGCGCCTCCGGGCTCGACGCGGTCGTCGTCAACCCGACGACGCCGGTCGGCGAGGGCGACCGCGCGCCGACGCCGACCGGGCGATGGTGCGCGGGCGTCGCGAGCGGCCGCTACCGCGGCTACGTCGACACCGCGGGCGTGAACCTCGTCGACGTGCGCGACGTCGCGCGCGGCCACCTGCTCGCGCTCGAGCGCGGCCGCAGCGGCGAGCGCTACCTGCTCGGCGGCGAGAACCTGCCGCTCAAGGAGGCGTTCGCCGCGGATCGCCCGCGCCGCCGGCAGGCCGCCGCCGCGCATCCGCGTCCCGTACGCCGCGGTTCGCGCCGGCGCGGCGCTCGGGCTCGTGAACCGCGAACGAGGCGCTCCTCGCGCGGCTGCCCGAGTACTTCTCGTCGGCGAAGGCGAAGAGCGAGCTCGGCTACGAGCCCTCGCCGCTCGACGACGCGCTGCGGCGGGCCGTCGGCTAGTTCTTGCGGCGTGCGCGCGACCCAGTGGGCGAGCTCGCCGAGCACGATCACGCCGACGAACGACGAGCCCGACGATCAGCATCGCGCGGATCACGTCGATGCCCTCGTCTCGCCGCGTCGGCAACGAGCACGTGCCATCGGCGCAGACTCTAACGCAGGCGCAGGCGATGCGCAGCGAGCGCGCGCTCGACCGCCTCGTCGCCGGCGGCCGCCCTCGCGAGCGCGCGCGAGCGGGCCGGATCGCCGTCGAGCCGGAGCGCGTCGCGCGCGTCCTCGAGCTCGCCGGCGCCGAGCAGCGCGGCGGTCGCGGCCCACGCCTCGCCGTCCCCGTCGCGCCCGTCGGCGCGCGACCTGCGAGCAGAGCGAGATCAGGTCGGCCAGGTCGGCGACCGCCTCGACCTCCTCGAACGCCGGCGACGCGGACGAGCCCGTGCGCGTAGAGGTAGTCGCCGAGCAGGATCGCCGTGTCGAGGTCGGTCGGCGCGAACAGGCGCGGACGGCCGAAGTGGAGGAGATAGCCCTCGTAGATCGTCTCGAGCCCGAGCGCGAAGCGCGGCTCGCGCGAGCGGCGAGAAGACGGGCTCGAGCTCGCGCTCGTCCGTCCGGGCGCAGCGCCTGCGGCCCAGAGCGGGCTCTCCCGCGCGGCCTCCGCGGCGATCGTCGCCCAGGGCTCAGTGGCCAAAGAACTCGGCAACGGCCTCGACGGTCCGGTCGATCTCGGCGTCGCCGTGGGCGAGCGAGACGAACATCGCCTCGAACTGCGACGGCGCGACGTAGATCCCGCGCGCGAGCAGGTGCCGGAAGAGCGCCGCGTAGCGCTCGGTGTCGCACGCGGACGCGTCGTCGAAGTCCCTGACCGCCGTCGTCGGTCAGGAAGAGCGTCACCATCGCGCCGACCCGCTGGACCCTCGCGCTTCCGGCCGCGGCCTCGGTGAGCCCCGCCTCGAGCCGCGCGCCGCGGCGCTCGAGCTCCTCGTACACCTCCGGGTCGCGCAGCCGCCGCAGCACCGAGAGCCCGGCCGCGGTCGCGAGCGGGTTCCCGGAGAGCGTGCCCGCCTGGTAGACCGACGCCGACCGGCGCGAGCTGCTCCATCAGCTCGGCGCGGCCGCCGAACGCCGCGAGCGGGAGCCCGCCGCCGACGATCTTGCCGAGGATGGTGAGGTCGGGCAGGACGCCGTAGCGCTCCTGCGCGCCGCCGCGCGCGACGCGGAAGCCGGTGATCACCTCGTCGAAGACGAGCAGCGCGCCGGAGGCGTCGCAGAGCGCGCGCAGCGTCTCGAGGAAGCCCTCGTCCGGCGGCACGACGCCCATGTTCCCGGCGACCGGCTCGACGAGCACGCCGCGAGCCCCTCGCCGTAGCGGGCCACGGCCGCGGCGGCCGCGTCGATGTCGTTGTACGGGGACGACGATCGTGTCGGCGGCGACGGCGGGCGGCACGCCGGGCGAGGACGGGATGCCGAGCGTCGCGAGCCCGGAGCCGGCGCGACGCGAGCAGCGCGTCGACGTGGCCGTGGTAGCAGCCGGCGAACTTGAGGATCCGGTCGCGCCGGGTCGCGGCCCGCGCGAGGCGGATCGCGCTCATCGCCGCCTCGGTGCCGGACGAGACGAGCCGCACCATCTCGACCGACGGCACCGCGTCGACGATCTCCTCGGCGAGCTCGACCTCGCGCTCGGTCGGCGCGCCGAAGCTCGTCCCGTCGGCGGCCGCGCGCCTGGACGACCTCGACCGTCTCCGGATCGGCGTGGCCGAAGAGGAGCGGTCCCCACGAGAGCACCCAGTCGACGTAGCGGGCGCCGTCCTCGGTCTCGAGGTACGCGCCCTCGCCGCGGCGGACGAAGAACGGCTCGTCGAGCCCGACCGCCCGCATCGCGCGCACCGGCGAGTTGACGCCGCCCGGGATCACCGCCTCGCGCGCCGCCGGTCCGAGCGACGTCCTCACAGCCACCCGGCGAGCTCCTTCGCCCAGTACGTGATCACGATGTCGGCGCCGGCGCGCTTGATCGCGGTCAGCGACTCGAGCGCGGCGGGCTGCTCGTCGAGCCATCCCGGCCGCGGCGGCGGCCTTCACCATCGCGTACTCGCCCGAGACGTTGTAGGCCGCGAGCGGCACGTCGAAGCGCTCGCGCACGGCGCGGATCACGTCGAGGTAGGGCAGCGCCGGCTTGACCATCAGCACGTCGGCGCCCTCCTCGAGGTCGAGCGCGCACTCGCGGAGCGCCTCGCGGACGTTGGCGGGATCCATCTGGTAGCCGCGCCGGTCGCCGAACGACGGGGCCGACTCGGCCGCGTCGCGGAACGGCCCGTAGAAGGCGGAGGCGTACTTGGCCGAGTAGGCCACGATCGGCGTCTCCGGGCAGCGCCTCGCGCGACGCGCGCCGATCCGGCCGTCCATCATGTCGCTCGGGCAGACGGCGTCGGCGCCCGCCTCGACGTGGCTGACCGAGGTGCGCGCGAGCAGCTCGAGCGTCTCGTCGTTGTCGACGACGCCGTCGCGGATCACGCCGCAGTGGCCGTGGGCGGTGTACTCGCAGAGGCAGACGTCGGTGAGCAGCAGCAGCTCGGGGAACGCGGGCGCGAAGCGCGCGCAGCGCCTGCTGGACGATGCCCGTCGTCGTCCCAGGCGCCGGAGCCCTCGTCGTCCTTCTCGTCGGGGATCCCGAACAGGATCACCGCGCGTCACGCCCGCGCCGCACGAGGTCCGTCGACCTCGACGCCGAGCTCGTCGACCGAGAAGCGGCCCATCGCCGGCAGCGCCTCGTTCGCCCGCGTCGTCGGGCCGACGAAGAGCGGCATCACGAAGTCGTCGAGGTCGAGCCGCGTCTCGCGCACGAGCGAGCGCAGCGCGCCGTTCGGCGCAGCCGCCGAGCCGGGTGGCCGGGAAGGCGCTCACACGGGAAGTGTACGCGTCGGGGACCGAACCGGCGCGCTCGGGCGCCTCGAGCTCGACCTCGACCGGCACCGGCCCCGGCCGCGCCACGGCTCCGAGCTCGACCGCCGCCGAGAAGTACTCCCACATCGCCCGCAGGATCGCGAGCAGCGGCAGCACCACGAGCACGCCGAGGAGGCCGTAGATCTCGAGCCCGGCGAGCAGGCCGAAGATCACGAGCAGCGGATGCAGCCGCAGCGCGCTCCCCATCACCTTCGGCACGACGACGTGGCCCTCGATCTGGTGGATCCCGAGGAACAGCAGCGCCACCCAGATCGCCGAGATCGGATGCACGAAGAGCGCGTAGATCACCGGCGGCACCGCAGCCGAGCCACGGGCCGAGGTACGGGATCAGCTCGGTGAACGCGACCCAGGCGGCGAAGAGGAGCACGTAGTGGTCCAGCCCCGGCACGAGGCCGGTCACGCCGAGGATGTAGAGCCCGAGCGCCGCCGACGCGCCGATGATCAGCGAGAGCAGCACCTGGCCCTTCACGTAGCTGAAGACCGCGTACTCCATCCGCTCGAGCAGCGGCGAGCCGCCGTCGCGCGGCGGGAAGCGCCGGTCCATGGCCCTTCCTAACCGCGGCATGTCGAGCAGCATGTAGATCGAGACCACGATCACGAGGATCCCTCCGAACAGGAGCTCGAACGCGACGATCGCCGGCCTTCTCGGCCCAGCTGATCGCCTTGGACGTGTACTTCGTGACGTCCTTGGTCCCGATGTTGTGCAGGAACTTCTTGCCCTGCGACTCGATCTGGATCCGCTTCAGCCCGTGGGTGTCGAACCACAGCTGGATCCGGTTCAGATCGCGCTCCGCTTGGGTCGCCGGAGGCTGTCCGACCTCATTCGTAAAGTAGATATCGACCCTGTTCGACGCAGAGCGCGTCCGATCGACGACGACGGTAGCGAGTGCCAGAAGTGCCACGCCGACCGCAGCCGCGAAGCCCAGGTAGACGACCGCGACGGCCAGGCCACGCGGGATCTTCGCCCTCCCGAGCGCGCGGACGAACGGGTTGAGGAGCAGGGCGATGATCGCGGCCACGAGGAAGAGGAACACGACGTGACCGACCGCCCTCGCGACCACCCACAGAAGCAGCAGCACAAGCGGCAGGCCGACGAGTTGGATCCAGCGCGGAATCTGGACTTTCGAGGCCCCGGCGGGCATGACGGCCATCGTACAGCCACGGTCCGCCGCCTCCGCCCGCCCGCGTGGGACTGGTCGTTCGCCGAGGACGGAGCCCTCGCGCTCGACCGTCACGAACTATGGGAGGAACCCGTTTCTCCTCCTGCGGAACCCGTGTTACAAGCTCCGGCGCCTCCTTCCCGGTTGAACTCTCTCCGGAGGTTCGGTACGGTGAGTCCGATGTCCCCGCCCCGATCTTCCGGGACAGCTCTCCGCCGGCACCAGGCCGAACGGCGCGCCGCCCGCAGAACGAGGCGACTCGCAGCGATCGCGCTCGTCGCGGTCGTTCTCGTCGTCACCCTCCTCCTGACCGCTTTCGGGTCGGGCAAGCCGAGCGCGGTCCAGGGCGCGCCGGCCGCGCCGGCCTCGAGCGTGCTGCCGGCAGGCCCGCCGAGCCCCGTCGTCGTCGCGACCCAGGGGAACCTCCAGCTGCACCTCCCGGTCGCGCAGAGCCTCGTCACGGCGATCGGCTACCACGGCTCCGGCGACGCGACCTTGCCGCTCTCCCCGGTCGGCCACCAGGCCAACCAGGGCTTCTTCGCCCGGCTCTTCCACAGCGTCTTCGGCGGCCACAAGGGCGGCCTCACCTACTACCAGCTCGACGGCGGCGCGGGCGCCTCGACGGGCGAGCTCGACGTGGGCGCGGCAACCGGCACCGACGTCTACTCGCCGGTCGACGGGACGCTCGTCGGGATCACGCCGTTCGTCCTGAACGGCCGCCAGTACGGCGTGCGGATCGACATCTCGCCGACCTCGACGCCGTCGGTGGTCGTCTCCGTCACGAACCTGCGGCCCGACCCGTCCCTCGTCGTCGGCTCGACCGTCGTCGCCTCGGGCTCGCGCCTCGGCACCGTGCTCGACGTCTCGAAGGTCGAGCGCCAGGCGCTCGCGCGCTTCACGCAGGACTCGGGCAACCACGTCGCCGTGCAGGTCAAGCCGGCCGCCACCCTCGCAGTCCCGTAAAGATCCTCTTCCTCGCCGACGTCTTCGGAGCGCCCGGGCGGCGCGCTCTGCGAAGTCCGCCTGCCGTCGCTGCGCGAGGAGCTCGAGGTCGAGTTCTGCGTGGTCAACGGCGAGAACGCGGCCGACGGGCGCGGGATCACCTCGAAGCTCGTCGAGCGGATCCTCGCCGCCGGCGCCGACGTGATCACGCTCGGCAACCACACCTGGGCCCAGCGCGACTTCGCTCCCTACCTCAGCGGCACCGACCGCGTGATCCGGCCGGCGAACCTCTCGGCCTTCACCCCCGGGCGCGGGCTCACCGTGCAGCCCGCCGCCGACGGCACGCCGGTCGCCGTGATCAACCTGCTGGGCCAGCTCTTCCTCGACCCGGCGGCGGGCGCCGTTCGAGGTCGCGCGAGGCGCTCGTCGAGGAGGCGCTCCGCGAGACGCCGATCGTGATCGTGGACTTCCACGCCGAGGCGACCAGCGAGAAGATCGCGCTCGCGCGCCTGCTCGACGGCAAGGCGACCGCGGTGATCGGCACGCACACGCACGTCCAGACCGCCGACGCGCGCGTGCTCGCCGGGCGGCACGGCCGCGATCACCGACGCGGGGATGACCGGCCCGCACGACTCGGTGATCGGCGTCCGGGCCGAGCTCGCGATCCAGCGGATGCGGACCGGGATGCCGGTGCGCTTCCAGCCCGCCGACGGCGACGTGCGGATCGAGGGCGTCGCTGGTCGAGTGCGGCGCCGACGGGCGCGCGAGCTCGTGCGAGGCCGTGAAGATCGACGCCTAGAGAGAGCGGTTCCTGAGCGCGAGCACGGTCGAGACGAACGTCTTCGTCTCCGGGTAGAGACCGTCCGTCCGCACCGCTCGCTCGCCCTCGTACCAGGCGCCGAGCGCGAGGGTCTCGTTGCCGCCGAACCGATTGAGCAGGTGGTGGAGCAGCGCGGTGCCGACATGGACATTGCCCTCGGCGGTGCGCGGCACCGGCCTCCCGATCAGCGAGGTCTCAACGTACTTCCAGGTGCTCGGCATGATCTGCATCACGCCCCAGGCACCGACCGAGGAGACGACGTTCGGGTTGTAGCCGGACTCCATCCAGGCGAGCGCGCGGGCCAGGCTCGGGTCGAGGCCGTAGTGACTTGCCCAGTGATCGAGCGTGGCGCGCACGGTCGCCGGGTTCGCGGCCAGGACCACGCGGCGGCGCTTCGGCCGCAGCGGGAGCGGAACGCCGGTCTTCGTCTTGAAGGCGGTGAGAGTCATCGGGCCCGCGATCCCGTCGGGGACGAGCCGCGCGTGGCGCTGCCAGCGCCGGAGCGCGCGCTCGGTGGTCGGGCCGAGGTAGCCGTCGATCGCGGGCATGTGGAGCAGGAACTGGAGCACCGACACGTCCCAGCCGAAGTCGCCGCGGACGAGGCGGCGCCGTCCGAAGAGCGGGTGCCCGAGCGGCCCGAGCGCGGCGCGGGTGCGCGGCCCGGCGATCCCGTCCACCGGCAGGCCGGCCTTGCGCTGGAACGCGCGCGTCGCTTCCCGCGTCGCGGGACCGGCGATCCCGTCGACCGGCGCGAGGTAGAGGCCGTACGCGCGCAGGGCGACCTGCAACCCGGCGATCTGGGGGTTCGAGGCTTGCGCCCGGCCGGCCAGGAGGAGGGGCACGACCAGCAAGGCGCCGGCGAGTACGAGCACACGCAGGCGCATAGGACCGCAGGATTTCTGGCCCTAGCCGCGCGCTCCTTCGCGCCTCGGTAAAGCCAGCGTAAAAAGAAGCGCGAGCATCACGAGGTCGCGCACGAGCACGAGCCACGACGCGGTCGCGTCGAACTGCAGCGCGTAGTCCCAGTAGCGGAACGGGAACCAGAGCTGCGTCAGCACCATCGCGACGAGGAGCAGCCCCGAGGCCGCGACGCCGCGACGGCCGCGGACGAGCGGGACGAGCGGGACGAGCCAGATCAGGAACTGCGGCGAGAACACCTTGCCGAGCGCGACGAAGGCGACTGCGGCGGCGGCGCAGGCGCGGACGAGCTCCTCTCGCCCGCCGCGGCTCCGCGCGTACAGGGCCCAGATCGCGAGGAGCGCGGCGATCTGGAGCACCGTCTGCAGGATCGCCGATCACGTTCGGCCCCGTGCCCGCGAGGTTCTGCGAGCCGTGGCCCGAGCGCATCGTCACGCGCGAGCCCCGCGACGTGGTGGAGCGCGATCAGGACCGCCGCGCCGAGGCTCTCGATCTGGAGCGGGCGCGTCGTCTGGCGCACGACGCTCGTCCCAGACGCCGTGCCGGCGCGAGCGCGAGGAACGGCACGATCACGACCGCGATCGCCGCGAGCAGGACACCGAGGCAGACGAGCGCCTCCCGCCGTCCCCGCCGCCGCCACACGTGGGCGAGCGGTGAGCGGCACGAGCACCGCCGGGTAGATCTTCGCCGCGATGCCGAGCCCGAGCAGCACGTGGCCGAGCTTCAGCCGGCCCGAGACGATCGCCGCCAGCGCCGCCGCCACGATCGCCGCCGGCCAGAGGTCGAAGCGCGAGAGCACGACCGAGCCGAGCGCGAGCGGGGCGAGGGCCGCGAACGCGAGCGCCGGCGACGGTCGCGCCTCACGGAGGCGCGCAGGGCGCGGAGCGTGAAGGCCATCGCGACCAGCGCCAGCACCCCGCAGGCCCACATCAGCCACTCGAACGAGCGCCGGAACGAGCGCGAACTGCGTCACCTGGTGATGGCCGAGCGCCGGGATCGCGAACACCGGCAGCGCGCCGGGCGGGTACTCGAGCCCGAAGTCGCGGTACGGCACCTGTCCGCGCGCGATCGCGTCGCCGTAGCGCTGGTAGACCGGGGTGTCGACGATCTGGCTCCGCGTGTAGAAGCCCACGTGGAGCGCGCCCCACGAGGCCGAGAAGAGCAGGATCGCCAGCGCCGCGACGAGCAGCGTGACGCGCGGCTCAGCCGGCTGCGGGCCGGCTCATGCTCCGCCGAGGCAGGCGCGAGGAAGGCGAAGGCGAGGAACGGGAAGACCCAGGGCAGGTAGAGATAGAACCAGTGCGTGAGGACGAGCTCGAAGCCGCCGAGGAGCACCGCGGTGAGCGCTGCGAGCTGAAGCGGCGACTTGCGCCGCGGGCAGAGGGCGAACGCGATCGCGGCCGACGACCAGCGCGCCGCTGAGCACGAGCTGCAGCAGGTGCAGGTCGGGCAGCCCGGCGTGGTACTGCCGCCAGTCCCAGATCGAGAACGGCGACTGCGCGCCCGATCTGCCAGCCGAGTCGTCCGGTCCCAGAAGACGCGCGCGGCGTGCAGCGGATTCGGCTCGAGCAGCAGGATCGAGAACGCGGCCGCCGTCGCGATCGCGAAGCCGCCGGCGTAGGCCCAGCGCCGACCGCGGCCTTCCGCTCCGGGTAGGTGAGCCAGAGCGGCGCGACGACCAGCGAGGAGAACTTCGTCCACGACGACGAGCGCGACGAGCGCCCCGCGCGCCCACGGCCGGCCGGCGGCCCAGAGCCCCCAGATCAGGAACGCGGGCGGGATCAGGTCGTTCGTGTTCGAGTTCGACGCGTACTGCGTGAACGGGTAGGCCGCCCACGCGAGCGCGAGCACGGCGCCGAGCTCGCGCCCCCCGTAGCGCACGCCGACGAGGAACATCCCGGCGAGGCAGAGGAGGTCGAAGAGGCCCGAGGTGATGTGCGCCGCCGGTAAGTCGTCCCACTTGCCGCTCCAGCCGCGGATCAGGTAGCCGGGGACGTAGGCGAGGTAGGAGACGGGCCCGTAGGTGTCGCCGCGCTCGTTCGCCGTCTCGCAGCGGCCGTTCGCCTGGATGCGGTCGCGGATCTCGCCGTCCGCGTCGGCCGGGCCGCAGGCCTTGAGCGTGCCCTCGGCCGGCATGTGCCCGTACGGAGCCTGGCCGTGGACGATCCGCGCCGCGCCGATCACGCCCGCGTAGCCGACGTCGATCACGTTCGAGGCCTCGGCGTTGAGCCCGATCCGGAACCCGGCGAGGAAGACGGCCATCCCGAGGAGCAGCCACACCGGCAGCGTCGCCCGGGTCGTCGTCGCATGGCCGCGCAGGCCGATCCAGACCGCGCGTCCGATCAGGTAGAGCAGCGGCGGATAGACGAGCGGGACGCTGGTGAAGATGTCGCCGCGGTTGAAGTACCAGAGGCTGACCGAGAACGAGAGCAGCACGAGCAGGTCGAGGGTGCGCAGGGAGAGCACCCGCCGCCAGTCGATCAGCCCGAGCAGGAACACCGCGCAGAAGCCGAGCCACACCGGCAGGCTGTTGATCCGCTTCCCGCCGAACGCGCCGGGGACGCCGCGGGCCATCTTCCACGCCACCTGGGGCCCCGTCCACGCCTCGGTCACGGTCGCGTCCTGGTCGTCGACCTTGCCCGTCGCGATCTCGCCGGCCTTGCCCGACCACACGCCGACCGTCCAGCTTCCGGTCTTCGGGTCGTACGTGGCCGCGGTGACTCGCCCCTTCAGCGGATAGCGGCCGAGCCAGTGCTCGACCTTCGGCACCCGCAGGAAGAGCGCGGTGACTCTCGACTCGGTCAGCCTCGCGGTCGCCGGCGGCGGGGCGATCGGCGTCTGCACGAGCCGGCCCTTGCCGTCGTAGGTCGGCCCGGTCGGCGTCGCCGCGGCCGCCGTCCCCGCGAGTGCGAGCGCGCAGAGGGCGACGAGAGCGGCCCGTCTCAGGATTACCGCCGCCTGAAGCTCCAGAGCTTGTTGCCGAGGAAGTTGAGCGGCGTCACGACCACGATCGCGATCGCCTGTGCGACCACCTTGCCGGCGCCGAGCCCGATCAGGGCCTGCAGCACGAGGAGGTTCGCCCCGAGCGAGACCAGGGCCACGACGAAGAAGCGCATCCCCTGGTAGGCGACGTTCCCGCGCTGGCCGCGGAACGTCCAGAGCCTGTTCCAGAGGTAGTTGTTGGCGACGGCGACGAAGAACGAGCCCGTTGCGGCGGCGAGGTAGTGGAGGTTGGCGGCATTGAGGAGGAGCGCGTAGACGGCGAGGTTGACGACGTAGCCGCTCGCGCCGACGACGAGGAACTTCCCGAGCTGCACCCAGTTCCTGCGCTCGCGCAGTGCGGCGCCGGCACGGTCGCGGATGCGCTCCTGCGGAGGGGCAGCGGCGGGCGAGCGCTCCATCAGCGCGCCGAGCCTAGCAGCGGATGTCCAGCTGCGTGATGCCATGCCAGGCTGCGTCTGGGGATGGCTCAGACCCGGGCAGGTGTGGCGTCACGCAGCTAATCCCGGGCGAGGATGCGCAGGCCGGCGAAGCGGCCACCCTCGCGGCGGCGCAGTCGCACGGCGAGGACGGGGATCACGACGGCCTCGAGGTAGCCGACCACCGGGATCGCGGCCAGCACGGCCAGGGCGACTCCCGCGACCCCGACGAGCACTGCGGTGCCGAGGCGCGTGCCGCCGCGCCGGAGCGTCCCCTGCACGATCCCGGCCGCTCCGAGCGCGCCGAGCACGCCGCCGATGCCGCCGCCGAGCGCCTCCGGCCAGGAGAAGAACGCGAGCCCGACGCCGACGCCCGCGGCGGCGCCGAGGATCACCGCGACCGCCACGCCGATCCGCGAGCCGGCGAGCAGGCCCGACAGGAGCACCCCGGCGCCGGTTCCGACTCCGACGCAGAGGCCGATCGTGTACCAGGCGCCCATCGGCCGAGTGTAGCCCTAGACGAGCACGGTGACCGCGTCGCGCTCGCTCTCGAAGACGAGGCGCTCGACGTCGCCGAGATCCTCGCCGTCGGCCTGGAGCGGCAGCGGCCGGAAGCAGCGCAGCTCGGCCCGATCGACGTCGTGGAGGTAGTGGACGTTGTCGCCGCGCATCTGCTCGCGGCCCGTGAAGAGGTAGCCCGCGAGGCGCGGGACCTCGCGCGGCGCGACCGGGCGGGGGGCGAGAACGTCGAGACCGAGCTCGAACCGGGCCTGCGGCGCGACTTTGAGCGCGCGGCGGCCGACGTAGGTCAGCACATCGCAGTTGCACGCGATCGCGAACGCGACAGGGCCCGAGCCCTCGAGCTCCGCGACGGCCGGATACCGGAAGCGGTGGTCCCAGAGCATCTCGGCGACGGTCAGCAGGAAGCGCGCGTCACCGGGGCGCTTGCCGCCGTCGCGGCGGCCGAGCGCGTCGAAGCGGCGCACCGCCTCGGCGTCGAAGCCGAGGCCGGCGTTGAACGCGAAGCGGCGTCCGTTCGCGCGGCCGAGCGAGATCCGCCGCGTCCGGCCCGAGACGACGGCCTCACGGAGCTTCCGGGCCGCCGCGAGCGCGTCGCGCGGCAGCCCGAGTGCGCGCGGGAGGACACTCGTGCCACCGCCCGGGACGAAGCCGAGCCGCACCCCGGCGCCCGGCTCGACCCCGTTCAGCACCTCGTTGCTCGTGCCGTCGCCCGAGAAGACGAAGATCGTGTCGCAGCCCCGCTCACAGGCCTCACGGGCGAGCTCGGTCGCATGCCCGCGGTGCTGCGTGAGCACGGTCTCGAGCCCGCCGAGCGCCGCCTGGACCTCCGCCAGCTTCGCCTCGGTCACACCCGTTGCGAACGGGTTCGCGATCAGTACGGCGCCTGCCATACGCGGTGAGACTACTCAGCGGGGGCCCTACCTGCGCAGGCGCGCGAGGAGCGCGTCGACCGGAGCCCAGAAGAGGGCTCGGACGATCGGGGTCGCCTGCTGCACGGAATCGTGTGTCGCGGTGAACCCCGGTCGCGAGTGGATCACGACGTAGCGCTTGGCGCTCGCAGGATGGCCTCCGAGCCAGCGCCAGAAGGCGTCCGCGCCGGCACTGCCGGCCGTCGTGTCGGCATCCCCCACGATGACCTCGGCAAACACCGCCGGCGCGAGGTGCGACGACGGGACGCCGCCGATCGGGAGGGCGGGAAAGATGCTCACGATCGCGGCCGGCGCGGGCACTCCCCACTGCCGCGCCTCGGCTCCGTACTCGAAGACCGCGGCCGCGCCGAACGACTTGCCGAGGGCGAGAACGGGCAGCCGCGTCGGGCCCAGGCGCCGGAACGCGGCGGTGACGCCGCGACGGAAGGCCGCCAGCGCGGCCGCGGAGGAGTCGCCCGCGCCGGCCTCGTACCTCGGAAAGACCACGATGCTGCCGCGGCTCCGCAGGTGGTCGAGCCACGGAGCCCAGTCGGACGGGACGGGTGTGCTCCAGCCGTGTGCGAAGACGACGATGTCGCGCGGCGGGCCGCTGGGTCGCAGGATCCAGACGTGGCCGGCTCCCGAGCCGATCGAGACGACCGGAGGCGGGGCGGTCACGAACAGCGCCGCCGCGACCGAGAGCAGCGCCGCCGCGCTCACCGGAACGGGACCGTCTGGTCCGTCCCGGCGACACGGCGGAAGACGGCGAAGAAGTCGCGGTCGTCCGGGACGAGATAGCGCGACGCCGGCTGCTGGTTGTTCGGGACGACCTTCGCCGGGTCGCGGCCACCGCGCGCCGCGTAGGTGTTGAAGCTCGGCCATTCGGCATTGATGTCGAGCTCGATCGCCCTCAGCGCGCCGGCGCGGATCAGCGCTCCGGCCAGGCTCGAAGCGGTCTGGTAGTCGGCGGCGACGTAGACGAGGTTCCCGCGCCTGTCGATGCCGACGCCGGATCGCCAGACCCGGATCGCGTTGCCGAGGGTGGCGCCCCACAGCGAGCCGTTGCCGATCACCGGGCTGGGCCGGCCCGCGGCGACGAGAAGCGGCAGGTTCTGCCGCGCGAAGGCGACACGAGGGCCGGGCACCGGGCCTCCGCGCCACGAGATGACGTCCACATGCCCGTCCCGATACCCGACCAGCGTCCCGAGACCGCGCTGGAGCGGCGTGTACTCGTGCCCGTCGATCGCGAAGCCGCCGTGGCCGTCGTGATAGGTGAAGCCGCTGTTGAAGGTCGCGAGCAGTCGCCAGCGCTCGCCGTACGGGACCTGCATCGGGCCGCGAGGCGATCCGGCCGGGGGCTCGTACCGTCCCGGGTAGAGCGCGATCTGGGTCTGCGCGTGATCGATCCACGCGGCATAGGCGACGTTGCGCGGGTAGGCGGCCTCGGGACGAAAGACCGCCACCAGGACGGCGGGATGCCCGGCGACGAGCGAGCCCGCCGGGTGCCAGACACCCTCACCCGCCAGCGCGGGCCACACCACGGGACGGATGCGGGCGGGAAGGACGGACCGGCCGGCGCGCAGCGCGGTCGCCGCGGAGCCGACGGCGGGCAGGCGCTTCAGCGGCGGGCCGCCGGGCTTCGGCGCGTTCCAGCGGTAGTAGACCCGCTCGACGTCGTTCACGAGCCAGGCGCCGCCGCTCGCGCGGACCCACTCGACGCTCCGGATACCGAAGGGCAGGCTCGACGGCCGCAGCATCCACGTCGTGTACGAGTAGCCGATCGGGACCGCCGCCACGAGGAGCGCGAGCGCAACGAGCCGCAGAAACGGACGACGCTTGCGACGGCTTCTCGCGCGGACGGAGGCTGTCGCCGTCTGGTGAGTCACAGGCGGGCCGAGAGTGCCCGAGCCAGGTGAGAGGTCGATGAGATGCTTGACATGTGACTCATTAGTCACCTATAGTGCCGGCCGTGGACGCGGTGTTCAGAGCCCTCGCCGATCCGACCCGGCGGAGCCTGCTCGACGAGCTCTTCCGCGAGGACGGGCAGACGCTGAGCGCGCTCGAGGAGCGCTTCGCCGATGACGCGCTTCGGCGTGATGAAGCACCTGAAGCAGCTCGAGGAGGCGGGCCTCGTGGTCACGCAGGCGACGCGGCCGCGAGAAGCTCCACTTCCTCAACCCCGTCCCGATCCGGCTCGTCCACGACCGGTGGGTGAGCAAGTACGCCGAGCCCTGGGCCGCCGCGCTCAGCGACCTCAAGCACAGACTGGAGAGCCCGATGGAGAAGGTGTTCGAGATCTACATCAAGACGACGCCCGGAGCGCCTCTGGGAGGCGATCACCGACCCCGAGATCCGGAGCAAGTACAACTTCGGCGCGCGGATCGACTCGGACTGGACGCCCGGCTCGCGCTACGAGATGAGCGCACCCGGACGCGCCGCGGCCTGCTCGGCGAGGGCGAGAACCTCGAGGTCGACCCGCCGCGCCGGCTCGTGCAGACGCATGACCGCGCTCTGGAGCGACGACGTGAAGGCCGAGGGCACCTCGCGGATCACCTGGGAGATCGAGCCGGTCGGCGACTCGTGCCGGCTGACCGTCACCCACGACCAGCTGCGCGAGGGCGCGAACGAGCGAGCTCTACGGCGGCTGGCCGATGATCCTCTCGGGCCTGAAGACGCTGGCTCGAGACGGGCGAGCTGCTGACGACGCCGGGCTCGCTGCTGTACGCCGGGGGCTAGGCGGGGTCGCCGTGCGCCTCGCGGGCGACGTCGTCCCACTGCTCCCAGACGGCGAGGCGGCTCTCGTACTCGGCGCGGATCAGCTCGAGCGTGCCCCTGCCGAGGAAGACGCGAAGCGGCGGGTCCTCCGCGTCCACGATCTTCAGGATCGCGGGGCCCGTCGCCTCGGGCACGCCTCTCGGCCCGCGCTTCTTCATCGCCTCGGCCCGTGCGGCGCGGATCTCGTCGTAGGCGGGAAGCTCCTCTGCCTGCACCGCGGAGGGCCCGGCCCAGTCGGTCGAGAAGCCGGTCGGCTCGACGATCGTGACCTTGATCCCGAAGCCGCGCACCTCGGCGGCGAGCGACTGCGAGAAGCCCTCGAGCGCCCACTTCGACGCGTGGTAGAGGCCGAGGGTCGGAAACGCGTTGACGCCGCCGATCGAGGAGACCTGGATGATGTGGCCCGAGCCCTGCTCGCGCAGGTACGGCAGCGCCGCCTTCGTCACCCACAGCGCCCCGAACAGGTTCGTCTCGATCTGCGCCCGCGCCTGCGCCTCGGTCACCTCCTCGATCGTCCCGAAGAGCCCGTAGCCCGCGTTGTTGACGACGACGTCGAGCCGGCCGAAGCGATCGTGCGCGTCTTTCACCGCAGCCTCGACCGCCGCCTTGTCGGTCACGTCGAGCCGGAGCGGGAGGACGTTCTCGCCGTACGTCTCGACGAGGCCGGCGAGCGTGCCGGCGTCCCGCGCGGTCGCGGCCACCCGGTCGCCGCGCGCGAGCGCCGCCTCGGCCCAGATCCGGCCGAAGCCCTTGGACGTGCCCGTGATGAACCAGACCTTCGACACTCAGCAGCCGAACGTGCCGGTCACCGCGCCGGACCCGCCGAAGAGTAGGGCGCCCGACACCGTCCCTTTCGTGCGCCCGCCGGAGAGCGTGATCTTCAGCGTGTCGCCGCGGACGGCGTACGACTTGCCGCCCTTGTCGAGCACGAGCACCCCGCCGATGTATGTCCCGTCCGACCCCGCCGGCTTGGAGGTGCTGCCCGGGACCTGGCCCACGTCGAGGCCGAAGTAGTCCGGCTTGGCCTTGTTCGTCTGGCCGAGCACGACGGTGCCGATGTTGACCGTCAGGTACTTGGACGTGCGCTCGCAGCTTCCGCCCTTGAACGTGAGCGTCTTCCCGCCCACGTGGATCGTCGCCTTCGCGGGCCCGCAGAACACCCGCGCCTGCGCGCCTCCGTAGCTGATCACGCCGGGCGTGCACGCGGTTCGCGAGGACGCGGCCGGCACCGCGACGACGACACTCGCAGCGACGAGGAGAAGCGCGAGGCAGGCGACTCTCGTCATCGGCACGAGCCTAGCTCATCCCTGCCGCGACGCGCCCGCGGCGCGCGGGGCTAGCCGCCGGAGGAGTCGTCGGGCTGGATCTCCCAGGCCGACGCCGTGGCGGGGTTGCCGTACTTCTGGCCGTCGGTGGCTGCGCCCACGTAGGGGAACGTGTAGTACGTCGGGTTGATGCCGCTCTCGTTCGGGATCGACGATCGACTGGCAGATCACGGGGCCGCTGTCCTGGAAGTTCTGGTGGATCAGGCAGCTGGAGGTCGAGTAGAGGATGCCCTGGAAGCCCCCCGGAGGATGGCCGTTGTAGCAGCTCGGGGGCGAGGTGGAAGAAGGCGCCCCACCGTTCACTTTACCGCCCCACGCCGAGTTGACGGGACAGCCCGAGCCGCCCTGGTCGTACTCGTTGGGCGCCTCCGACATCAGCACCATCATGTTGTGGGTCGGATCCCAGTTCGACATGTCGGTGACGCAGCTCTTTGCGTAGTCGTTGGAGTCGGGGAGCGTGCTCGGGCCGCCGGCGCAGACGAGGGAGTCGATCTCGTCGTCGGCCGAGGACATGATGTTTGCGCGGCCGAAGTAGTGGACGATCTGGCCGTCGTAGTCGAAGCGGAAGTTGCCGTCGACGAAGATCACGCCGTCGATCGTCATCACGTGCGTGGTGTGGTTCCACGAGAGCTCGCCCTTGAGCACGCCGTTCTGGACGACCTGGCAGGTGTAGTCGTAGGTGTCCGGCGCCATCTCGCCGTTGATCTTGATGCTCTGGTCCGGCGCGCTGGTCGTGCTCGCGTTGTTGTCGAAGAAGTCGGTCGCGAGCCCGGGGTTCGCGTTCGTGCAGAAGTGCTTCGGGCCCGGCGCGGCGTTCGCCCACCAGTAGGTGTAGTCCACCGTCGGCATCACGAGCGCCGGGTTCGCGGCGGGCGCCGTGCTCGTGATCGTGCCCGCGTAGACGTGGTCGGTCGACGTGCACGGCGTGTGCGCGGCCTGGAGCAGGTAGGTGCAGGTGCCGCCGACGTTCGCCTGGGTGATCGGCGTCGCCGCCGTGCCGATCCCGGGCGCGTCCGGCTTGTACTGGATCGCGATCGTGACGTAGTCGACCGAGGCGGTTGCGGACGCGGCCGCGACGTTCTTCGCCGCGAAGCGCAGGCCGAAGTTGGTCGCGTCCACGTCGGCGCCGGTCAACGTCCCGGAGCTCAGGCCCCAGAGGTCGGAGGTGCTGCCGTACGTGATCGTGCTGCTCGTGGTGCCCCAGGTGGTGGACACGGCCTTGTTGCTCCCGACCGGCGCGCCGGCCTTGAGGAGCTGGACGGTGCTGTCCTGCAGCGCGCCGACGGAGCCGGCAATCGTCGTCGCGAACACCGGCTTGGGCGACGAGCCGCCGGTGAGGCTGTTGGTGTTCTGCGACATCAGCACGATCGGCTCGTTGGCGTCCGCGCCCGCGAACGTGCACGTGACGACAGCCGGGAGCGGTCCGCCCGAGCAGGTCACGTTCCCGGAGCCGAAGATCGTCACGAGGGCGGCCTGGACCACCGAGCTGGCCGCGTTGTAGGCGATCGTGGTCGAGACCGTCGAGCTGCCGCCGTAAGGCGTGGCATTGAGCTTGAAGGTGCCGCCCGTCGGGGTGCCGCTCGTGGCGATCGTCTGCACGGCGCTGCAGCAGGCGCTCGACAGCCGCTGCACGGTGGCCGTGATGCCCTCGATCACCGCGGTCGCCGGGACCGCGAAGCCGAAGTTGGTCGCGTCCTCGTTCGAGCCGGTCGCGCCGGCAGCGATCGTGTTCTGCGCGTAGGCGCTGTTGCTCGTATAGATGTTCGTCGGCGTCGTCGGCCAGCCGGCGCCGAGGGCGGGCGGCTTGGCGGCGACGGACGCGTCGGGGCCGGTGATGATGACCTTGCCGCCGACGTCGACGGTCGTGCCCGCGCCGGTGACCCCGCCGCCGTTCGTCAGGCAGAGGTCGCCCTTGGTCGCGATGTTCGTGACGAAGGTCGAGTTGTCGATCGTGAGGCAGCCGGTCGTGGCGCCGTTGTTGTTGTCGTAGAAGCGGCTCCACGAGCTGCCTGTGCCGGAGTCGCCCATCACCTTGACGCTCTTCTTCAGTACCTTCGTCTGATACCCCTCGCCGCTCTTCACCCGGCCGGTCGAGGTGATCACCCACGTGTAGCTGACGTTCGGGACGATGACGAGGCTGCCCACGTAGGTGACCGAGCCGTTGAGGTTCGAGTAGTTGACGGTGACCGGCGTGGAGAGCAGGGTCGCGTCGATCGGCTTCTTCCAGTTGCCGGTCGTCGTCTTCAGCATGTGGGTGGTCGGGTCGAGCTGGTTGTTCAGCGTCGCGATCGCGTCCTGGATCCCGGCCTCGGCCAGGTCGTACGCGCTCGCCCGCGCCTTGTGGGAGGCCGAGTCGGTCAGGTTGGTGCTCGCGTAGTACGTGACGGCCGTGCCGCTGATCGTGAGCACGGTCAGCAGCCCAAGAGCCATCACGAGCGCGAAGCCGCGCTCGGCCTTGAGCCGTCGCATGGAGAGTGTCACCGCAAAGCTTGCACGACAGGAGTCCTCATCGGAACACAACCGCGGCGAGGGCAAGACCCTCGGATGAGTGGATGTTCGGGCTGGCCGCCTCAGATCGTCGTCGGCGAGCTCAGGCCCGGGTAGCGCTGCGTGAGCAGGTAGAGGTAGCCGCAGGTCTGCTGGTCGTAGCGGAGGCAGTAGACGCCGAGGTTCTCGATCCCGTCGGGCATCGTCGCCGCGAAGAGGCAGACGAACCAGGCGAGGAACGCGATCACCTCGAGCAGGTAGAGCAGCAGCGTCGCGAGCAGGAGCGCCGGGATCGCGAGGGATCCCGCGGAAGAAGATCGTCCAGCGGCTCTGCCGCTGCGGCGGATCGACCTCGAGCCCGACCGGGTACGTCGCGCTCGACGGCAGCCCGGACACGGATCGGCGAGCAGGAACATGTCGGCGTAGACCTCGCCGTGGTAGCGGAGGTACGAGGCGAGGAAGTCGTGCAGCCCCGCCGAGACGCGGCCCGTGAAGAGCGCGACGAACCACGCGGCGATCCAGGCGAAGAACGCGGCGAGCCCCCAGATCGCGAGCCAGACGTACGGCGGGATCGCGAGGACGAAGCGGAAGAAGACGGTCAGCCGCGAGCGGCGCAGGTCGTCGGTGACGACGAGGCGGATCGGGTGGGGCTCGAGCTCAGGCGCCCTTGAAGGAAGGCGGCCGCTTCTCGAGGAACGCCGCGACTCCCTCGGCGAAGTCGGCCGTCTGCGCGGCGAACGCCTGGAGCTGGGCCTCGAGCTCGAGCTGCTCGTCGAGCGTCGCCGTGGTCGCGTGGTCGAAGAGCCGCTTGTTCCAGCCGATCGCCTTCGTCGGCATCGCTGCGAGCGCGGCGGCGTACTCGGCGACGCGCGCTTCGAAGCCGTCGGCCGGGACGACCTCGGTCACGAGGCCCCACGCGAGCGCCTCCTCGGCCGTGATCCGCCGGCCGGAGCTCATCCACTCGAACGCCCTGGCCTGGCCGAGCAGCCGCGTGATGAAGTAGGTGCCGCCCGCGTCCGGGACGAGGCCGATGTTGACGAAGCCCGGCGCGAAGAAGGCCGCGTCCGAGGCGATCCGGATGTCGCAGGCGCATGCGAGCGAGACGCCCGCGCCGGCCGCGGGGCCGTTGATCGCCGCGATCACCGGCTTCTCGAGCGAGCGGAGCGCGTGCACGGTCGGGTGGTAGGTGGCGCGGAGCGCCGCGCCCACGTCCGGCGCGCCGGAGAACTCGGTCAGGTCCTGCCCGACGCAGAACCCGCGGCCCGCGCCGGTGACCACGACCGCGCGCACCTCCGGATCCCCGGCGGCCTCCTTCAGCGCAGCGCGCAGGCCGGCGTGCACGGCGCCCGTGAGGGCGTTCAGCACCGCCGGCCTGTTCAGCGTGACCGTTAGAACGGCAGCGTCGCGCGCAACGAGAACTTCGGCTTCGGCTTCTCCTGCCACGGCAGGCTGAGCCTATCGCGCCGAACGAGACTCGCGACACGCGCGACACGCAGAAGCCGGATCGCGCGCTGCGGGCGCCTGATCATGATCACCTTGCGCGTCTGCGCGACCCGCACGGAGCGCCAGGCGAGAAGGCCGACGATCGCCGTCAGCTCGCCGAGCAGGACCACCTTCGTGACGTCGACCGCCGGCTTCCAGGTGACCTCGCCTTCCTTGACGACCCAGGCGCCGGCCGGGCTGCCGGCAAGGCCGAAGCCACCGCCGCTCTGGCCCTCGTCGTCGGATCCGCCGCCTCCGCCTCCACGGACGGTCGCGGCCGGGACGACGGTGACGCCGTCCTCGTGCACCGGGTCGGCGTAGACGCGCTTCGCCTCGATCGACGAGCGCACCTCGTCGAGCACCTCCGGCATCTTCATGGGGCACCTCCTCTCGGTATTCCACCGAGGATCCCACCGGGCGGCGGCCACGTCATCCGAGGATTCCCGGAACGCGCTAGCGGCCCGTGAAGTCGGGCTTGCGCTTCTCGAGGAAGGCGTTGAGGCCTTCCTTCGCATCCTCCGAGGAAAGCGCGAGCGCGATCGAGCGCCGCTCGAGCTCGATCCCGAGCGCGAGCGGGCCCTCGTACGCGCCGTCGACCGCCTCCTTGGCGAGCACCGTCGCGATCGGCGCCTTGGCGGCTATGTCGCGCGCGACCTGCTTCGCGGCGTCCAGCCACGCCTCGCGCGCGACCACCCGGGCAACGAGGCCGAACTGGAGCGCTTCCCGCGCGGAGAGCATCCGCCCGGAGAGGATCATGTCCATCGCGACCGCCTTGCCGACGGCGCGCGTCAGCCGCTGCGTCCCGCCGGCCCCCGGGGTGATCCCGACCCCGGTCTCGGGTTGGCCGAACTTCGCCGTCTCCGAGGCGACGATCAGGTCGCAGAGCATCGCGAGCTCGCAGCCGCCGCCGAGGCAGAACCCGGAGACCGCGGCCACGATCGGCGTGCGCACCGCCCGGATCGCGTCCCAGCGAGCGAGGCGCGACGAGGTCATCAGCTCGACCGGCGAGGTCTGCGCGAGCTGCGCGATGTCGGCGCCCGCGGCGAAGGCGCGCTCGCCGCCGCCGAGGACGATGCAGAGGACCGCTTCGTCGGCGTCCAGCTCCTCGAGCGCCTCGACGAGCGCGTCCATCAGCTCGCCGGAGAGCGCGTTCAGCTGCTTCGGGCGGTTCAGCAGCACGACCCCGACGGGGCCGTCTCGCTCCAGGAGGACCAGCGGCTCGCTCACCGATGCTGAGCTTAGACTCTTAGCCGTGTCCGGCGGCAACGCACTCGCGGCGGTCCTCGCGGCCAGCGCCGGCCTCGCCGCCGCGATCCAGGTCGCGATCTTCGGCCGCTTCGGCGACCGGGTCGGCACCCTGCCGGCGTTCGCGTTCTCGTGTGTCCTGACCGCCGTGCTCGCGGCCGCGATCCTGGTGATCGGCCAGCGCTCGCTCGGCGGCTTCTCGACGGCGTTCCACGCACCGAAATGGCTCTGGATCGGCGCCGTGCTCGGCACGTTCATCGTCCTCTCGATCACGATCGCAGCGCCCCGGATCGGCACCTTCGCGGTCGTGGCGCTGATCATCGCCGGACAGCTCACGATCAGCACGATCATCGACCGCTTCGGCCTCTTCGGCCTCCAGCAGGTCCCGTTCACCCCCTACCGCGTGGCGGGAATCATCCTGCTCGCGGCCGGGGCCCTGCTGGCGCTCAAGCGGTGAGCCATCGCGCGAGGGTGTGGGTCGCTCTCTGGGCCGTCTACCTGATCTGGGGCTCGACCTACCTCGGGATCAAGCTCGCCGGCGAGACGATCCCGCCGATCTTCGCCGCGTCGATCCGTTTCATCGTCGCGGGTCTCCTGATGGCTGCGTTCGTGGCGTTGCGGCGCGGCGCGCGGCTGCTCGTGCCCGGCCGCGCCGCGTTCCTCTCGGCCGTGGTCGTCGGGATCCTGCTGCCGGGCGCGAACGGGCTGCTCTTCGTCGCAGAGCGCCACGTGCCGATCGGGACCGCGTCGCTCGTGATCGGCTCGGTGCCGCTCTGGATCGTGCTGCTGCGCCTCGCGACCGGCGACCGGCCGACCCGCCGCGCGCTCATCGCCGTCGTGGTGGGGTTCGTCGGCCTCGCGATCCTCGTCCGCCCGGGCGGCGGAGCGAGCGTCGCGTGGCTCGGGCTCGTGCTCTGCTCGGCGCTGGCCTGGGCGCTCGGCTCGTTCCTCTCGAGCCGGCTGCCGATGCCGGCGGACGCGTTCGCGGCGACGGCGCTCGAGATGCTCGTCGGCGGCCTGTTCATGCTGCCGTTCGGGCTCGCGTTCCACGGGAGCGAGTCCCTGAGCCCGGCGGACTTCTCGACCCGCTCGATCCTCGGCTGGGTCTACCTCGTCCTGTTCGGCTCGCTGGTCGGCTACACCGCGTACGTCTGGCTGCTCGGGCACGCGCCGATCGGGACGGTTGCGACCTATGCGTACGTGAACCCGGTGGTCGCGATCGTGCTCGGAGTCGTGTTCCTCGGCGAGACGGTCACGTGGACGATCGCCGCCGCGGCCGCGGTGATCCTCCTCTCGGTCGCGGTCGTGATCCGGCAGGAGGCCGGCAGCGTCGTGGAGCCGTTCGCCGAGTAGCGCCTACGCAGACCGCTCGAACAGCGCCGCCTGGCCCTGTCCGACGCCGACGCAGAGCGTCGCCATCCCATAGCGGCCGCCGCGTCGCCCGAGCTCGTGCAGGAGCGAGACGACGAGGCGCGCGCCGCTCATCCCGAGCGGATGGCCGAGCGCGATCGCGCCGCCGTTGACGTTGACGCGCTCCTCGTCGAGGCCGAGCTGACGGATCACCTCGAGGCTCTGGGAGGCGAACGCCTCGTTGAGCTCGACGAGGTCGAGATCGGAGACAGCGAGGCCCGCCCGATCGAGCAGCTTGCGCACGGCGGGAATCGGCCCGATCCCCATCACGCGTCGGGTCGACGCCCGCGACCGCCGAGGCGACGAAGCTGCCGAGCGGCTTCGCGCCGAGCGCCTCGGCCTTCTCCTCGCTCGCGATCACGAGCGCGGCGGCGCCGTCGTTGATCCCGCTCGCGTTCCCGGCCGTGACCGTGCCGCCGGCGCGGAAGGCCGGCTTGAGCGCGGCCAGCGCCTCGATCGTCGTGCCGGGCCGCGGGTGCTCGTCTCGCTCGACGTCGCCGACCGGGATCAGCTCCTCGTCGAACCGGCCGGCCTCGGCGGCGGCGGCCCAGCGGGCCTGCGAGCGGGCCGCGAACGCGTCCTGATCCTCGCGCGAGACGCCGTAGCGCTCGGCGACGTTCTCGCCGGTCTCGCCCATCGACTCGAGCGGGAACATCGCCTCCAGCCGCGGGTTCGGGAAGCGCCAGCCGAGCACGGTGTCGTAGACGACCTGATTGCCGCGCGGGAACGCCTTGTCCGGCTTCGGCATCGCGAAGGGCGCGCGGCTCATCGACTCGACGCCGCCTGCGACGAAGAGGTCGCCGTCGCCCGCCGCGATCGCGTGGCACGCGGCGACGACGGCCGAGAGGCCCGACGCGCACAGCCGGTTCACGGTCACCCCGGCGACCGACTGCGGCAGCCCGGCGAGCAGCGCGGCCATGCGCGCGACGTTGCGGTTGTCCTCGCCGGCCTGATTCGCACAGCCGAGGTAGACATCCTCGATCTCCTCCGGCGGGACCGCCGCTCGCTCGACCGCGGCGGCAACCGCGAGCGCGGCGAGGTCGTCGGGCCGCACGCCCGAGAGGGCGCCGCCGTACCGCCCGATCGGCGTGCGGACGGCAGAGAGAATGACCGCTCGGCTCACAGGCCGGAGCGTAGCGGGGCGCGCGAAGGCTGCGCACCGAAGGACCCATCCCTAACCCCCACCCACCCACGGGGCTGGAGACGGTAGCGGCGCGGGGCGCACGCGACTGTGCCAACTCTGTGCCGAGACTGCGTCAGGGCGCGAACTCGACCCGGACCGGCGTCTCGTACGCACCGCTCAGCTCGGCGCGGCGGAGCAGCTCGGCGACCGCCTCGCGCCCCTCGCCGCCGAGGTCCTGCGTCAGCTCGTTCACGTACATCTCGACGAAGCGATCGGCGAGGTCGACCTCGATCCCGCGCCCGAACTTCATCGCGTAGGCCATCGCCTCGTCGCGGTGGGCGAGCCCGGAGCGGATCGACTCTCGCAGCACGCCGGAGAGCTCCTCGATCACCTCGGGGCCGAGCGAGCGCCGTACGACGTTGACGCCGAGCGGCAGCGGCAGCCCCGTCTCGAGCAGCCACCACTCACCGAGGTCGAGCGTCTTCGCCAGGCCCTCCGCCGCGTACGTGAGCTGCCCCTCGTGGATCACGAGCCCCGCCTCGGCCCCGCCGGACGCGACCTCGTCGAGGATCCGGTCGAACGGGAGCGCTCGCCACGCGAACGGCGACTCGAGCGCCATCCCGAGCACCAGGAACGCGGTCGTGTGACGGCCCGGGACGACGATCTCCACCTCCCGCAACTCGTCGAGCGAGAGCGGCCGGCGCGAGACCACGATCGGCCCGTATCCGGCACCCATGCTCGATCCGTGCGGCAGCAGCAGGTACTCGTCCTGGACGAGCGGATACGTGGCGAGCGAGATCGCCGTCACGTCCAGTTTCCCCTCGAGCGCCCACTCGTTCAGGGTCTGGATGTCCTCCTGCACGGTCTCGAACGTGAACCCGTGCGCGTCGATCGCGTCGGCGTCGAGCGCCCAGAACATGAACGCGTCGTCGGGATCAGGGCTATGGCCCAGGCGAATGAGCATGGGCGGCGACCCTAGCAGCAGCCGCCTAGACTGACGCGGACATGGCGCGGCCGCCCCTCACCGACGCGATCCAGGACTACCTGAAGGAGATCTACAAGCTCCACGCCGAGAGCGGGCGCGTGACCGTCGACCGCGCTCGCCCACCGGCTCCACGTCTCGCCCGCCTCGGCCAGCGCGATGGTGAAGAAGCTCGGCCGCACTCGACCTCGTCGCCCACGCGCCCTATCGCGGCGTCGAGCTGACGCCCGCGGGCGAGCAGGTCGCGCTCGAGGTGATCCGCCACCACCGCCTGCTCGAGCTGTATCTCGCCGAGACGCTCGGCGTCGACGTCGACGCGGTGCACGACGAGGCCGACCGCCTCGAGCACGTCCTCTCCGAGGAGCTGGAGGAGCGGATCGACCGCGCGCTCGGCTTTCCGACGCACGACCCACACGGCGATCCGATCCCGAACGCGGCGCTCGAGTGGCCGCCGGCGAAGACGGGCTAGATGGTCGATGCCATGCCCGGGTGCGTCTGGGGATGGCTCAGACCAAGCAGGGCGTTCGGGTAGACCGCAGGCCAGGTCGGTGGGCCTGGACAAGGGCGAGCCGGACGATCCTGCGCCGAGTCTGGGTGACCAGCCAGACGCGGGCAGGTGTGGCATCGGCCATCTACCGCCTCCCGAAGAACCAGCGCTCGAGCGGACGGAGCAGCTCCTCGCGCGTGAACGGGTCGATCTGCTCCGCACGGCCGTCTCGCTCCGACACCTTCACGTCGTCGGCGAGCGCGGCGTTCGCGGCCTCGACGGCGTCCTCGAGCTCGAACCCCTCGAACACGTAGTCGTCGGGTCGCGGATCGTCACTCGGGCGGTACTGCACGTTCACTGCGCGGCCGACCGCCCACACGCCGCCGGGCTTGCGCTCGACCCAGATCACGATCTGCTCCTCGGCTCCGGCGTCGTCGACCCCGTGCAGCTCGCGTTCGGCGAAGCGGCCCTGCTTCGAGTGAAGCTTCACGACAGGGAGGATACAATCGCTTCGATGGCCGACTGGTGGCGGAATCCGTTCTCGTTCCTCTTCCAGCGCTCCTCGGCCGAGGAGCGCGTCGCCGCATACGTGATCCGGGAGCACGAGCGCGGCAGATCGCTCAAGGAGATCCTCCAGGATCGCTACGTTCAAAACAGGCTCACGCCCGAGCAGCAGAACCGGCTGCTCGACCGCCCCGAGGTGATCCGCGCGATCGGCGACGACCCGATCGAGGCCGCCCGCCGCAACGGGCACGAGCTGCCCTCGTCGATCCAGAGCTAGAGCTCGAGCCCGACGCCGCGCTCGCGCGCCCGCTCGACCGCGACCGCCGCGATCGCCACGTCCCACGCCGCGAGGCCGTTCGACTTGAAGAGGACGATGTCCTCGGGATCGGCGCGCCCGGGCACGTCGCCGACGACGACCTCCTGGAGCTCGTGCACCTCGAGCCAGTCGAGCACCCCGCTCTCGACGGGCTCGATCAGGTCGCCCGACTCGAGCTTCGCGTTCTCGAGCGAGTCGCAGCAGACAAAGGCCGCCCGCTCGAGCACGACGTTGTCGAGCTCCCGCTTCGACGGCATGTTCGCGCCGACCGCGCACACGAGCGCGCCCTCGCGGAGCCACTCGCCCCGGAGGACGGGATCGCGCGACGGCGTGACGGTGACGACCACGTCGGCGTCGGCCGCCTCGCTGTTGCTCTCGGCCGGCTCGGCGCCGACCCGTTTGCAGAACTCCTCGAGCTTCTTGCGGTCACGCGCGTAGACGCGTACGCGCTCGATTCCGGGCAGCGCAGCGCGGATGCACGCGATCTGCGTCTCGGCCTGCCAGCCCGCTCCGATCACGCCGAGGCTCGAAGCGCCCGGCCGCGCGAGGTAGCGGGCTGCAACGCCACTCGCGGCGCCGGTCCTGAGCTGCCCGAGCTTGTCGGCGTCGATCAGCGCCACGAGCTCGGGCGAGTCGGCGCGGAAGAGGCAGACCACGAAGCGCGCGCCCGAGGCGAAGCCCGCGTAGGTCTTCACGCCCGCGTAGCCGAGCCCTCGGTCGGACGCGGCCATCACGGCAAGCATGCCCTCGTCCAGGGGCAGCCGGTAGCGGGGCCTGTTCACGACCTCGCCCGCGGCGAGCCGTCTGAAGGATCCCTCGACCGCCTCGAGCGCATCCTCGGGGCTGAGCAGCGCGGCGACGTCGTCCTCGGTGAGGTAAAGCGGCACGGTGGAAGTGCGCCCGGCAAGATTCGAACTTGCGACCTCTGCCTCCGCAGGGCAGCGCTCTATCCCCTGAGCTACGGGCGCGGGGCCGGCCTAGTGTAGCCGCAGGGCCGCGTCGGCAGGCACTTCGACGCGGACGTACGCGAGCGCGACGCCGGGCGCGGCGCTCGTGACCCGGCCGACCGGCTTGCCCTCGTACAGCACCTCGGCGCCGGGCTCGGCACCGTCGAGCACGAGCACGCGCAGCCCCCGGTTCGCGTGGCCGCGATGACGGAGCCGTGCGACCGGCTCCTGCCCCGGATAGCACCCTTTCGTGAATGAGATGTGCGTCTCGTCGAGACCGGCCTCGGCGGGAAGGATGGTGTCGTCGAGCTCCTTGCCCCACGCGGGGATCCGCGATTCGATTCGAATCCGCTCGAGCTCGGCCGCGTCGACGGTGGGCTCGAGCCCCGCGTCGAGCACCTCGACCGTGCCGGGCAGCTCGCCCGGGAGCCCGTCCGCCGCACCGAAGACGAGCGTCGAGGTGTGCTCCTCCGGCTCGATCTCGCACTTCGCGGCGAAGCGCCCGCGCACCAGCGTCGAGCGCACCACCTCTCCCAGCTCGGGCTCGGTGAGCAGCAGAAAGTCGTCGGGGCCCCGCCGCCAGACGCGCAGCGGCGCGATCAGGCGTCCCTTCGGCGTGAGCAGGAGTGCGTCGACGACCTCGCCGCCGCTGACGTCGTTCGAGACGAACCGCTGCAGCAGGTCCTCCGCGTCGGGTCCCGCGACGCGCACGTACGCGCGCGGGCGCGAGGCGACCCTGACCGTCGAGACTGCCACGGCATCTAGTGTAGGTACCGATGCCTCTCTTCCGGTCGAAGGCGGAGCAGAAGGTCGCCGACGCGGGCTACGACCCGGGCCGGCTCCCGCCCGGCCAGTACTTCACGGAGAAGTGGCCGGTGCTTCACGCGGGCGGCGTGCCCCAGACCGAGCTCGCGAGCTGGGATCTCCGCGTCTTCGGCGAGGTCGCGAACGAGGTGCGCCTGAGCTGGGACGAGCTGCTCGCGCTGCCGGCGAGCGAGAGTATTCAGGACATCCACTGCGTCACCCGCTGGAGCCGCTTCGACGCGAGCTTCCGCGGCGTGCACTGGCGCGAGCTCGCGAGGCTCGCCGGGCCGACGCCGGCGGCGCGCTTCGTGGTCGCCCACGCCGAGCAGGGCTTCACCGCCAACGTGCCGATCGCCTCGCTCGAGGACGAGAATGCGCTCCTCGTCTACGAGGCCGACGGCGAGCCGCTCACGGCGGAGCACGGCTGGCCGCTTCGGCTCGTGATCCCGCACAAGTACTTCTGGAAGAGCGCGAAGTGGCTCCGCGCGATCGAGCTGCGCTCGACCGACCAGCCCGGCTTCTGGGAGCGCTACGGCTACCACAATGACGCCGATCCCTGGAAGGAAGAGCGATACGGTTTCTGACAGTCCCTCGTTCGAGGGACTCAAGAGCGCGGCGGGGGCGCCGATAGTGCAAGTGAACCACCTCCCCCCTCAAGAAAGACGGCGCCCCAGATGGCGCCGTTTTTCTTTGTCCGTTCAGGCTGCGCGGCGCTCGAGGAAGAGCGTGTCGCGCCAGACTCCGTCGAGCTGCGCGATCCGCTCGCGGCGGCCGACGACGCGGAAGCCGCAGCGCTCGTGCAGCGCGAGGCTCGCCTCGTTCTCGGGGAAGATCGCAGTCTGGATCGTCCAGATCCCCGCCGCATCGGCCCCGGCCACGAGCGCGTCGAGGAGCGCGCGCCCGACGCCGCGGCCCCGGCTCGCGGCCGCGACGTAGACGCTGTCCTCGGCGACCCCGGCGTAGACCGCGCGCGGGGACACGGGGGCGAGGATCGCCCAGCCCGCGACCTCTCCGTCGACGCGAGCGACGAGCGCGTGCCCGGGCATCGACTTCGCGGCGAACTCCTCCCAGCTCGGCACGTCCGTTTCGAACGTGGCCATCCGGGTCGCTATCCCTTCGGCGTAGATCGCCGCGACCGCCGGCCAGTCACCTGGTAGGAGCGGCTCGATCATCCTCCCATGAAACACGAAGGGCGGCCCCGGGGCCGCCCTTCGCGCAAATCCCCGGAGGGACTCCTTACATCATCCCGCCCATGCCGCCCATGTCGGGCATGCCGCCGCCACCGGCGCCGGCCTTCTCGGGCGCCTCGGCGACGACGCACTCGGTGGTGAGGATGTTCTTCGCGATCGACGCGGCGTTCTGCAGCGCCGAGCGCGTGACCATCGTCGGATCGATGATCCCTTCCTTGACGAGGTCCTCGTACTCGCCCGTCTCGACGTTCAGACCCTGGCCCTTGCCGGCCTCGCGGATCTTGTTGACGACGACCGAGCCCTCGAGGCCCGCGTTGTGCGCGAGCTGGCGGATCGGCTCCTCGAGCGAGCGGGCCACGATCGACGCGCCCGTCTTCTCGTCGCCCTCGAACGTGTCGAGCTTGATCGAGTCCGTCGCGTTCAGCAGCGCGACACCGCCGCCCGGCACGATGCCCTCCTCGAGGGCCGCGCGGGTGGCCTGCAGCGCGTCCTCGACGCGATGCTTCTTCTCCTTCATCTCGGTCTCGGTGGCCGCGCCGACCTTGACCACGGCGACACCGCCGGCGAGCTTGGCGAGCCGCTCCTGGAGCTTCTCACGGTCGAAGTCCGAGTCGGTGTTCTCGATCTCGCCCTTGAGCTGCTTGATGCGGCCCTTGATCGCCTCGGCGTCGCCGGCCCCGTCGATGATCGTGGTCGAGTCCTTGTCGACGACGACCTTGCGGGCCTGGCCGAGCTGGGTGAGCTTCGTGTTCTCGAGCTTGAGGCCCATCTCCTCGGTGATCACCTCGGCGCCCGTGAGGATCGCGATGTCCTCGAGCATGCGCTTGCGGCGGTCGCCGAAGCCCGGCGCCTTGACGGCGACGGCGGTGAACGTGCCGCGCAGCTTGTTGACGACGATCGTCGCGAGCGACTCGCCCTCGACGTCCTCGGCCACGATCAGCAGCGGGCGGCCGGCCTGGATGACCTGCTCGAGCACCGGCAGGATGTCCTTGACGGCACCGATCTTCTGGTTCGCGACGAGGATGTACGGATCCTCGAGCACGGCCTCCATGCGCTCGGCGTCGGTGATCATGTACGGCGAGAGGTAGCCCTTGTCGAACTGCATGCCCTCGGTGAACTCGAGCTCGAGGCCGAAGGTCTGGCCCTCCTCGACGTTCACGACGCCGTCCTTGCCGACCTTCTCGATCGCGTCGGCGATCACGTCGCCGATCTCGCGCTCGCGCGCGGAGATGGTGGCGACCCGGGCGATGTCCTCCTTGCCCGAGATCTCCTTCGACTGACCCTTGAGGTCCTCGACGACCGCGTCGACGGCCGGCTCGATGCCGCGCCGAAGCGCCATCGGGTTCGCGCCGGCGGCCACGTTCTTGAGGCCCTCGCGGACGATCGCCTGGGCGAGCACGGTCGCGGTCGTGGTGCCGTCGCCGGCGACGTCGTTCGTCGCAGTGGCGACCTCGCGGACGAGCTGTGCGCCCTGGTTCTCGAAGACGTCCTCGACCTCGATCTCACGAGCGATCGTGACGCCGTCGTTGGTGATCGTCGGTGCGCCGAACTTCCTGTCGAGCACGACGTAGCGACCCTTCGGGCCGAGCGTGACCTTGACCGCGTCGGCGAGGATGTTCACGCCGCGCTCGAGCGCGCGCCGTGCGTCCTCGTTGAACTTCAGCTCCTTGTGAGCCATAGCTTCTCCGTTCCTCTCTCGTCTAGGACTTACTTGGCAGCTGCGCGGTCGCCGACGACCTTCGCCAGGACGTCGGACTCGCGCAGGATCAGGACTTCGTCGGTGCCGACCTTGATCTCGGTGCCGCCGTACTTCGAGAAGATGATCTCGTCACCCTCCGCGACGTCCATCTTGATGTACTCGCCCGTCCTCGTCCCGGGGGCCGGGGCCGACAGCCAGGACCTTGCCGCGCTGCGGCTTCTCCTTGGCGGTGTCGGGCAGCACGATGCCGCTGATCGTGATCTCCTCCTCTTCGAGGATCTCGACGATCAGGCGGTCACCAAGCGGCTGAAGATTCATGCAATAGCCTCCTGAGTTCCTACTTTGTGACAAGTCGCTGGCACTCTCCCATCGAGAGTGCCGACACCAGTCTAGACTATTTCGGGTCGCGCTGGACAAGCCGGCTGCAGCCACTGTGTTACAAACGCGGCGATGGAGCGCGAGTTCTCGGCGGGCGGCGTGCTCGTCCGCCGGCTGCGCGGCCGCTGGTGGGTGGCGGCGATCCGGCCGGCGGGCAAGCCCGGCCGGGCTCTGGGCGCTGCCGAAGGGCCGGATCGACGCCGGGCGAGAACCCCGAGGCGACCGCCCTGCGCGAGGTGCGCGAGGAGACCGGGCTCGAGGGCGTCTCGCTCGGCAAGCTCGGCGACGTCCGCTACGTCTACACGTGGGAGGGCGAGCGGATCTTCAAGGTGGTGAGCTTCTTCCTGCTCCGTTACGCGCGGCGGGCTCGGCTCGCCGCCCGACACGCGCACGAGGTCGCGGAGGTGCGCTGGCTCCCGCTCGACGACGCGCCGCGGCTGCTCGCCTACGGCGGCGAGCGCGAGATCGCAGCCAAGGCACTCGGCGCTGACGCGACTGTATGATCATGCGGCCGTGCCCGCGTACGCACTGAACTTCTACTCCCCGATCGTGGCGGACCAGCTGAAGAGCGGCCGCAAGTCGGCGACGATCCGCCTCGGCGACAAGTCTCGAAAGTACGAGAAGGGGATGATCGTCTCGGTTCTCTGCGGCACGCGCTTCGGCGCCGCGCGAGCACGTCTTCGACGCGGTGATCGACAAGGTCGACGTGAAGCCGCTCGGCGACCTCTCGCCGCGCGAGATCGAGCACGACAACCCCGAGATCAAGCGCGCCGACGACATGGCGCACTTCCTCGGCACGCTCTACAACCGCGACGTCACCGACGAGGACCTCGTCACGGTGATCCGGTTCTCGCCGATCCGCCCGAGCTAGCCCGTGAACGAGCGGCCGGCCGGCGCAGACCGCTGGCGCGTGCGGTTCCGGGTCGAGTCACGCGGGGACGTGAAGAAGGCCGAGGAGATTTGCAAAGCGGCCGTATCGGACGCGCACGAAGTCGGCCGCTCGGACGACCTCGTGAATCTGTACGCACCGACCCGGCGCAGCGCTGAGCACGAACGTGCGGTCGCGCTTCGCGCGTTGGGCCGAGCGTGCATGAAGGCAGACGCGAAGCTGGAGCGCTGGAACCCGGGTGCCGAGCGTTGGCAGCCGGCCTGGGCTCCCATCGAGCCAGCCGGACGGGGCGTCGAGCCGAAGCTCTGCATCGACGACCTCCGCGCCGCGGTGCACGTCGAGTACCGAAGTCGTCCCGACGCGAGGCGAGCGGTCGCCGATCTGGTCGGACGGCGCCATGCGATCGCTCTCTCCTGGCCGGCCCACTTCGACGTCGGATTCTCGAGCATGCCGGCCGCACGATCCTTCGCTGCGTGGTTCCGGCGAAGGCGGCCGGATGCTGCCGTGGTCGAAGTGCACGAGCTGGACGCCTTCCACCGCTGGTGGTTCCGCGAGCGCTGGCTCGGCAACTACGCGGGCAGAACGCGGATGCGGTCGCCGACCGGGCGCTGGACCTAGCCCTTCCGGATCGGGATCCCGAAGAGCTCATTCGGGCGCAGCGGAGCACCGCACTCCTCGCAGTCGACGGCGAAGGTCGACGAGAACGGCGCATCGCACGCGCGGCAGCGGTGTAGGAGCTCGCCGCCGCAGGCCGCGCACTCCGCGGGGAGCGCGTCCTCGTGCCCCTCGAACCAGCGCACCGCGCCGCCGCAGCGAAGACAGACGGCGACCCAGTCGCCGAGCACCTTGCGGCGCTCCTCGCGGAGCCAGTCGGAGGCCTTACCCATGGCTGCCGACACCGTAGATCATCGAGCCGCGGGCGGTCGTCGAGACGGTGACCTCGAAGCCGAGCGCGCCGAGCTTGCGCTCGAGCTCGGGCGGCTCGTGGTAGCGCTTCACGATCCGGAACTCCCTCCCGTCGGAGAGCTGCCGCACCTCGGTCTCGTGCGCCCGGTCGCGCGTGTGCGCGCGGTCGCTGCGGTCGATCCCGCTGTCGACGAAGAACACCCGCCCGCCCGGGCGGAGCGTGCGGGCGACGCCGTCCCAGAACTCCGCGAACAGCTCGTCGGGCACGTGCGTGAGCCAGAAGCCGAAAAAGCAGGCGTCGTAGCGGTCGGGTAGCCGCAGCTCGAAGATGTCGGCCTGGACGTACTCGACGGCCGCATCGTCGACCCGTACGCGGTTGAGCTCGATCACCTCGGAGCTCGCGTCGACCGCCGTCAGCCGCGCCGCTGTACGCGCGAGGTACTGCGTCCAGAGGCCGGTGCCGCACGCGAGCTCGAGCACGTCGCCGCTCGCGTCGAACCGCTCCAGCGCGGCCTCGACCTCGGCCACCTCGGCAAACCACGCCGCGTTCCACTCCGGGCCGTAGTCGTAGCGCCCGCGCCGAAACCACCAATCGTCGTACTCCGCCGCGCGGGCGCGGTAGTAGCTCTTCTGCTCGGCGAGGAGCTCGTCCGTGTTCACGCTGCGAACATACCCAGCGGTTAGAGTTCACGGGCGATGGCAGTGAGAGAAGCGGAGCCGGTCGGCTCGCTCAGCGAGGTCCGTGACGCAGGGCTCGACCGCGAGGATCTGCTCGGCGTCTACCGCAACCTCCTGATCACGCGCGGCGTCGAGGAGCGCGGCCACATCCTCTACCGGCAGGGCAAGATCCCCGGCTCGTTCTACACCGGCCGCGGGAACGAGGCCGCTGCCGTCGGGGTCGCGACGGCGATGGGCGCCGACGACGTCGGCACGCCGCTGCAGCGCGACATGGGCGTCCACGTCACCCGCGGCGTCGAGCCCTGGCGGATCTTCGCCCAGTACATGGGCCGGGTCGACGGGCCGACGCGCGGGCGCGACGGGAACGTCCACATGGGCGACGCGAACCTCGGCCTGCACGCACAGGTCAGCCACCTGCCGGCGATGCTGCCCGGTCGCCGTGGGGATGGCGCTCGCCTTCCGCATCCGCGAGGACGCGCGCGTCGCGGTCGCCTGGTGCGGCGAGGGCGCAGCCGCGCGCGGCGACGCGCACGAGGGGATGAACCTCGCCGGCGTCCGCCGCCTGCCGGTCGTCTTCGTGATCGACAACAACCAGTGGGCCTACTCGACGCCGACCCATCTCGAGTACGCCGTCGAGCACCTCGCCGACCGCGCCGCGGCCTACGGCTTCGAGGGCGTCGTCGTCGACGGCACCGACGTGCTCGCCGTCTACCGCGAGGCCAAGCAGGCGATCGAGAAGGCGCGGGCGGGCGGCGGGCCGACGCTGATCGAGTCGATCACCCTCCGCATGGAAGGTCACGCCGTCCACGACGACGCGTTCTACGTGCCGAAGGAGAAGTTCGAGGAGTGGGCGCGCAAGGACCCGCTCGAGCGCTTCCGCACCTGGCTGCGCGACCACGCCGACCTCACCGAGGACGAGGAGGGCGAGATCCACGAGGACGTGAAGCGCCTCCTCAACGAGTCGCTGCGCCGCGCCGAGGAGAGCCCGCTCCCCGATCCCGCGACGCTCCTCGACGGCGTCTACGCCGAGCCCGAGGAGCTCGAGACCCCTCACCACAAAAGATGGCTCCCCCGGCAACCTCCACCGCACCCCTGGCAGCCGCTAACCGGCGCCAGGCGGCGTCCTCGGTCGCGCCCTTAGCTACTGCTACGAGCGCTCCCTGCGTCCTACCCTGGCTTGGTTTTCGGCCACCAGGGTCACGGTAAGGTCACCGGAGACCATATGGCCGAGAAGACCTATCTCCAGGCGATCTCCGACGCGCTCCGGCAGGAGATGCGGCGCGACAGCCGCGTCTTCATCATGGGCGAGGACGTCGGCGTCTACGGCGGCGCGTTCAAGGTCACCGCAGGGCTTCCACGAGGAGTTCGGCGAGATGCGCGTGCTCGACATGCCGCTCTCGGAGACGGCGATCGTCGCCGGCGCGACCGGCGCGGCGCTGATGGGGATGCGGCCCGTCGCGGAGATGCAGTTCGCGGACTTCGTGTCCTGCGCCTGGGACCACCTCGTCACCGTCGCGGCCAAGCAGCACTTCCGCATCAGGACGCCGATCCCGATCGTCGTCCGCCTCCCCTCCGGCGGCGGCTTCTCGGGCGGCCCGTTCCACTCGCAGAACCCGGAGAGCTCGTTCGCGCACATCCCGGGCCTGAAGGTGATCTGCCCCTCGACGCCCGAGGACGCCAAGGGCCTGCTCGTGAGCGCGATCGAGGATCCGAACCCGTGCCTCTTCCTCGAGCACAAGCACCTGTACCGTCGGATCAAGGGCGAGGTGCCGGACGAGCGCTACACGATCCCGCTCGGCAAGGCGCGCATCCACCGGGAAGGCGCCGACGTGACGGTGATCACCTGGGGCGCGATGGTCTACACCGCCGGCGAGGCCGCCGAGGAGCTCGAGAAGGACGGCGTCTCGGTCGAGATCGTCGACCTGCGGACGATCCTGCCCTGGGACAAGGAGGCGGTGCTCGCCAGCGTGCGCAAGTGCTCGAAGGTGCTCGTCCTCCACGAGGACGTGCGCACCGGCGGCTTCGGCGGCGAGATCGCGGCGACGATCGCCGAGGAGGCGTTCGAGGACCTCGACGCGCCGGTGAAGCGGATCGCAGCGCCGGACACGCCGGTACCCTTCTCGCCGCCGCTCGAGAAGGCGTTCATCCCCCAGCCGGCCGACGTCGTCGCGGGTCTCCGCGCGCTGGCCGAGTACTAGGAGTCGACGATGGCCACCGGAACCGCGATCGAAGTCGTGATGCCCCAGATGGGCGTCTCCGTCTCGGAGGGGACGATCACGAAGTGGCTCAAGCAGCCGGGCGAGAGCGTCACCGCCGACGAGCCGCTGCTCGAGATCTCGACGGACAAGGTCGACACCGAGGTGCCGAGCCCCGGCACCGGCGTCGTCCAGGAGATCCTCGTCCCCGAGGGCGAGACGGTCGAGGTCGGGACGCTGCTCGCGACGATCTCGGCCGACGGTGCCGCCCCGGCGCCCACGCCGCCACCCGCGGCGCCCGAGCCCGAGCCCGAGCCAAGTGCTCATGAGCACAAGGAAACCGAGCCCGAGCCGGTCTCGGAGAACGGCAAGACGTTCGTCTCGCCCGTGGTCGCACGGATCGCGGCCGAGCACGGCGTCGACCCGGCCTCGGTGCCGGGCACGGGCCAGGGCGGCCGCGTCACGAAGAAGGACATCCTCTCGCACATCGAGACCGGCAGCGCCGCTCCCGCTCCCGCGGCTCCGGCTCCGGCTCCGCCTGCGCCTGTCCCGGTCGCGCCGCCGCCCGCACCGGCGATCCCTGCCGGCGCCGGCGAGATCGTCGAGCCGATGAGCGCGATGCGCCGCGGCGTCGCCGAGCACATGCGCCGCTCGCTCGACACCTCCGCGCATGTGACGACGGTGTTCGAGATCGACCTGACGAAGGTCGTGAACATCCGCCAGAGGCTGAAGCCGGAGTTCCAGCAGAGCTACGGCGTCAACCTCACCTACCTCGCGTTCATCGCCCGCGCGACGGTGGCCGCGATCGAGAACTGGCCGTGGGTGAACGGCGAGATCCGCGGCGACACGATCGTCCGCAAGCAGTTCGTGAACCTCGGGATCGCGGTCGCGCTCGAGGGCGGCAAGGGCCTGATCGTGCCGGTGATCCGTAACGCCGAGGGGCTGAACCTGCTCGGGATCGCGCGCGCGATCGCCGACGTGGCCGAGCGCGCCCGTACGAAGAAGCTCATGCCCGACGACGTCCAGGGCGGCTCGTTCACGATCACGAACCCCGGCGGCTGGGGCGCGATCATCGGCACGCCGGTGATCAGCCAGCCGCAGGTCGCGATCCTCGACGTCGAGGCGCTCGTGAAGCGCCCGGTCGTGATCGAGGACGAGAACGGCAACGACGCGATCGCGATCCGCTCGATGATGAACCTCTGCCTCTCGTACGACCACCGGCTCGTCGACGGCGCCTACGCGGCGCAGTTCATGAAGGAGCTGCGCGAGAACCTCGAGGGCTGGGGGGACGAGGACTATTAGCGGCGCGTACCTGATGCAGCTCGGGGGGCTGACGCCGTACGCCGAGGCGTGGGAGCTGCAGCGCGCGCTCGCGGGCGCGGTCTCGCAGGGCGCGATCCCCGACACGGTGCTCTTCCTCGAGCACCCGCCGGTGGTCACGCTCGGGCGCCGAACCGACGAGCAAGAGCTGCATGTGCCCGCCGGTGCCGAGGTCGAGGTCGTCGAGACCGACCGCGGCGGCAAGTCCACCTTCCACGGCCCGGGCCAGCTCGTCTGCTACCCGATCCTCGACCTCAACCGCCACGGGCGCGACGTGAAGCGCTACTGCCGCGATCTCGAGGAGGCGGTGATCCGGACGCTCGCCGCGGTCGGCATCGAGGGCGAGCGGATCGAGGGGCTGACCGGCGTCTGGCTCACGAGCCCGCCGCGCAAGATCGCCTCGATCGGCGTCCACATCTCCCGCTGGGTGACCACGCACGGATACGCGCTCAACGTCGACCTCGACCCGGCGCCGTTCACGCAGTGGATCACGGCCTGCGGGCTCGAGGATGCGGCGTTCACGACGGTCGCGCGCGAGCTCGGGCGGCCGATCGGGGTCGACGACATCCGGCCCGCGGCGATCCAGGCCTTCGCCGACGTGTTCGGGCTCACCTTCGAGGAGCTTCCCGCAGAAGACGGCGCCGGGCTCTGGGCCCAGCCGTTGCACGAGCAGCTCGCCGCGCGCTGAGCTAGGCCGGCTCGGGCGCCGGGGCCGCTTCGGCCTCGATCCGGGCCACGTGGTGCTTGCGCAGGAGCGCCATGAACACGACCAGCGCGGCGACGATGAACACCGCGCCGCCGAGGAATGCGGCGTGGAAGCCGTCGACGAGCGCCTGGGACTGGGAGGCGCCGTGCACGCTCGAGGTCTTGCTCGCCGCGATCGAGGTGAGGATCGCGAGCCCGAGCGCGCCGCCGATCTGCTGCGAGGTGTTGAAGAGGCCGGAGGCGAGCCCCTGGTCGTCGTCGTCGAGGCCCGTCGTCGCGATCAGCGTGAGCGGGAGGAACACAGCGCCCATCCCGAGCGAGGTGAGGAGGAGCGCGGGCAGCAGGTCGACGGCATAGGTGCCGTTTGCCTGGATGTGGGTCAGGTACAGCATCCCGGCGATCGTGACCACCATCCCCACGATCGCGACGGGACGGACGCCGACACGCGGGGCGAACCGCGAGGCGAGCCCGGCCGAGACGATGATCCCGAACGTGAACGGCAGGAACGCGAGCCCGGCCTTGAGCGGCCCGTAGCCGAGCACCCGCTGGAGGTAGAGCGAGTTGAAGAAGAACATCGCGAACAGGCCCGCGCCGACGAGGAACATCGTGGTGTTCGCGGTCAGGAGCGAGCGGACACGGAAGATCGAGAGCCGCACGAGCGGCGCCTTCGAGCGCTGCTCGATCAGGACGAACGAGACGAGCAGGACCGCGGAGAGGACCAGCGTCCCGATCGTCTGCACCGACGTCCAGCCCTTCTCGGGCCCCTGGACGATCGCGTAGACGAGCGACATCAGCCCGGCGGTGACCGCAACCGCGCCGGCGACGTCGAAGCTCCGGTGCGCGGCCTCGTCCCTCGACTCGGGCAGGTAGAAGAGCGAGAACGCGAACACCGCGATCCCGATGGGGATGTTGATGAAGAAGATCCACGGCCACGAGAGCAACTGCGTCAGCGCGCCGCCGACGATCAGCCCGACGGCGCTGCCGCCGACCGCTATCGCGGCCCACACGCCGAGGGCCTTCGCCCGGTCTGCTCCCTCCTCGAACGTCGTGCTGATGATCGCGAGCGCAGCCGGCGAGATGAACGCGGCGCCGAGCCCCTGCAGCCCGCGGCACGCGATCAACATCGCCGAGTCGACCGCGAGGGCGTTCAGCAGCGACGCGACCGTGAACACGACGAGGCCGAAGAGGAAGAGGCGCTTGCGGCCGAGCAGGTCGCCGGCGCGGCCGCCGAGCAGCAGGAAGCCGCCGAACGCGAGCGCGTACGCGTTGACGATCCACTGGAGATTGGCCTCCGACAGCCCAAGGTCCTTCTGGATCGACGGCAGCGCGACGTTGACGACCGTCGCGTCGAGGATGACCATGAACTGCGCGAAGCAGACCAGGACGAGGACCAGCCAGCGATTCGTCGTGCGCGGCGCCATCTCGCGTCAGCCTAGCGACGACGTGCAGGTCTACGCCAGAACGTAAACTGAGCGCCATGGAGCCGTCGCTTCCCGTCGCCGAGCGCCCGCGCCGGCCGGAGTGGATGAAGGTCCGCGCGCCGAGCGCCGACTCGCAGTTCTTCGACGTGAAGAAGCTGATCCACGGCGCGAGCCTGAACACGGTGTGCGAGGAGGCGCGCTGCCCGAACATCGCCGAGTGCTGGGGCCACGGCACCGCGACCTTCCAGATCCTCGGCGACACCTGCACCCGCGCCTGCCGCTACTGCTACGTCAACTCCGGCAAGCCCGAGCACGCGCCCGACCCGCTCGAGCCGCTGCGGCTCGCCCAGGCGGCGGCGCAGATGGGCCTGCGCCACGTCGTCGTCACCTCGGTCGACCGCGACGACGTGGAGGACCGCGGCGCCGGCCATTTCGCGGCAACGATCCGGGCGCTGCACGCGAAGCTGCCCGAGGCGAAGGTCGAGGTGCTGACCCCGGACTTCCTCGGCGTCGAGGAGGAGGCGCTCGCGACCGTGCTCGCCGCGCGGCCCGAGGTCTTCAGCCACAACATCGAGACCGTGCGCCGCCTGCACCGGCGGATGCGCGGCGCGAAGGTCGACTACGACCGCGCGCTCTGGCTGCTCGCGCGCGCGAAGGAGGTCGCCGACTACCCCGTGCTGACGAAGTCCGGGATCATCGCCGGCCTCGGCGAGACCAACGACGAGATCGTCGAGACGCTGCGCGAGTTGCGCGCCCACGGCGTCGACGTCGTCACGATCGGCCAGTACCTGCAGCCGTCATCGAAGCACGCGCCGATCGACCGCTGGGTGCACCCCGACGAGTTCCGCTGGCTGCGCGAGCAGGGCGAGGCGCTCGGCTTCGGCTCGGTGTTCGCAGGCCCGCTCGTCCGCTCGTCCTACCGTGCAGACGAGCAGCGCCGCGCGGTCGAGACCGGACGCGGCGCCGTCGCGTACTGAGAGGGCCGGGACGCGCGAAGCGCCCCGGCCCTCCCTCGGTCTCCGCTAGTGCCCGCCGGGGAACGCGTCGAAGTACCGGGCCGTGACGCTCCCGACACCGGTGACGTCGTCCCAGCCGGGCGCCGTGAACAGGGACGAGTCCTGGTCGAACGTCCGCACCGAGTACACGATCCCGCCGTCGGCATTCTGGCCGTTGGCGTAGTCGGAACGGACGTTGCCCGCATCGCCCTGCGGCGTCACGTCGTAGTACACGTGGCCGCGGAACAGCGAGTAGATCAGCGGATTGGCGAAGCCGATCCGCCTCCCGCCCGCCTGCGCGACCGCCTGGACGCCCGCGAAGAGCGGTGACGAGAGGCTGGTGCCGCCGACGCGGTACTCGCCGTAGTGGACGCCCGCCGGCCCGAAGCGACTCGCCAGCGAGAAGTCCTGCGTCTGGCCGATCAGCATCCCCGTCGTCGGATCGCCGTCCATCGCCACGTCCGGCACTGCACGGCCGGTCGTGCTCGAGGGAACGACGCCACGCTGGTAGAACGGCCGGCTGAAGATCTGGCTGTAGCCGCCGCCCGAGCCGTACTGGAACGGAACCGTCAGGTTCCACGCGCCGCCGGAGAGTGCTGTACTTCGCAGTCCCCCAGCCGGTCTCGAACAGCCGGTTGTCGTTCTTCCCGATCGCGAGCGAGGTGCCGCCGACCGCGGTCACCCACGGATCGCCGCTCGGCCAATCCGGGTGGATGTAACCGTTGTAGTCCAGCTCGTCGCCGAAATCGCCGGACGAGAAGTAGAAGCCGATGCCCTGGACGGCGGCGTGCTTGAAGAGCGCCTCGTAGGCGTTGATCTCGCTCTGGTCGATGGACTCCACGATCGAGCCGTCGGGCAGCTGGACGAACGTTGCCTCGCCCCACGAGTTCGTCACGATCGACGCCTTGTTGTCGTGCACGGCCTGCGACATCGCAGCCAGCAGGTCGTCGTCGTAGCAGCTCGCGGCGCCGTAGTAGTAGACGTTCGCGCCCTGTGCCATCCCGTGGACGGCCTCGACGTCGAGCGTCTGCTCGCCGTACCAGTCGCCGCAGGCGTCGCCCGTGGAGGCGTTCTCGGGCGCACTCTTGTCGGCGAACTGGCCGTGTGAGAACGGCTGGTCGCCGTGGCGCACGGAGTACTGGTTCGCGTCCGACTGGAGCGTCGGCGAATCGTAGGCATCGGTGATCGCCACCGTCACGCCGCGGCCGGCGCTGTCGTTTCCGCCGCCGTTGCCTCCGCCGCCGCCACTGCCCCCGCCGCCGCCCTTCACGGCCTGGAGGTTGCGACCGTAGGAGGTCGAGCTGCCGACGCCGTAGGCGCCGCGGAACTGGTCGGGTGTGTAGCCGCAGATCGCCCACGGAAGCGTCTTGCCCTGGAACTTCGGCAGGCTCGACGCCTGCTGCTGCCCGTAGAACGACGAGCACGGGAGCCCGTTGACGAAGGCGGGCGACGCGCCGAAGTCCGCCGGAGAGACCTTGTGGCCGAGCGTGCTGAGGCCGGTCACCGCCAGGACGGAGTCGGAGAGTGCGTCGGGAACCGACAGGTCGCTCGTGGGCGCCTGCGTCTGCTGTCCGTCGACGACGAACGTCCCGAGCTGGATCCCGAACGCGGCGTTGGCCGCCGCGGCGCCGCCCGAGACGGCGAGGAACCCGTTGTCCGGGCCCACGGCGTCGACGCTCAGCCCCGCCTTGATCAGCCACTGCGTGACCTGGGCCACCTGGGCGGCCGTCGGCGCGAATTGCGCCTGGAACTGGTCGTCCGAGATGAACTGGCCGAACTGCGAGCTCGACGGGTCGCTGACCGCCTGCGCGAGCGCGTCGAGTTGTGCCCCGTTCCGTGGAGCCAGCCACACCTTCGCGTGGACGAGCTCAGCCGACGGCACGACCGCCGTCTGCGGCACCGCGGCCGTCCAGGACGGGCGCGTGCCCTGCATGACGTGACGGCCGGACCCGTTCGGGCCGGCGGCCTGAGCGGTCGCGGCAAACGCCGTGACGCACACGACACCTGCGACTGCGACTACCAGCCGCCGAAGGTGCGATGACCTCATCTCCCTACCCCCTTTTACGTACCCTCGGCCGGTTTCGTAACCGGCGTAACTGTGGCTCATCCTCCCTCAGAAATCTCACATTTGCAACGGGTCATGGTGGATCTCGGGGCTACACTGAGGTCGTGAGGAGCCGCACTGCCCTCGTCGCGACGGCAGCCGCCGTCGCCCTCGCCTCTCCCGCCGGGGCGTTCCGCTCCGCGCCGGTGTTGCGCCTCGCGCACGGGCAGCCGCTGCTGCTCGCCGGAGCGCATTTCGCGCAGCACGAGCGGGTCACCGTCACGGTCCACGCGCGGCAGCCGTACCTCCGCCGCGTCGTCGCGGGGCCGGACGGCTCGTTCACCGTGAGCTTCGGCGTCGTGGCCGCAGCGCCCTGCGCGGGCCTGAGGGCCGACGCGGTCGGCGCGGCGGGCGACCGCGCCTCGTTGCAGGTCCCGCGCCAGGCGTGCATCACCCCGCCCGGCGATTCGTAGCTCTAGTGCGGGCCGCGCCCGATCTGGAGCAGCTGGGCCTCGTCCTGCCCGCTCGGGTTGTCGTGGGTCACGATCATCAGCCCGAGTGACGGCGTCAGCGCCCACTCGGTCGGGTCGATCGTCACGTTCTCCGTCGCGCTCGCGTTCGGCGCGACCGTGTCGAACATCGCGGTGCTGATCGACGGCGCGAAGGCGTTGAACTGCGCCGTCGCCGCGATCGTGTCGGAGGTCTGGTCGGTGAGGCCGAAGCTCTCGACGGTGTAGGTGAACCGCGGGCTCGCCGACGAGAGGCACGGGTAGCCGGGGTCGCAGAGCTGGGCGAAGTCCACCGGCAGCGTCATCGTGTTCCCGTCGGTCGGCGCGTCGGCCAGGTAGTTGATCGAGCCGGTGCCGGTGACCGTGTTGAAGACGGCGACCGCGTCGACGCCGCTCGGCGTCCCGGTCGTCAGCGAGCCGTAGTCGGCGGCGACGACGTCGTAGTCGGGATTCCCGTCGTTGTTCACGTCGACGAGCACGTCGAACTCGTTCTGCGCCGGGTTCGACCAGCGCTTCGTCGTGCTGATCGCGAACACGAGGAGCGGCACGCCCTGCGGGTACCAGCGACTGGACGCCGGCGGCGCGCAGGTCGTCCGAGGCGAGGCCGTGGTCACGCTTGTCGGAGAGGCCCCACGCGTACCAGTCGGCGTTGCCCGGAGATCACACCGCGACGGTTCGTGGTCGTCGCGACGGCGGAGCCCTTCTTCAGCAGCCTGCTCGTGTCGAGCGAGGTCGAGACGCGCGACACGGCCTGCGGGACGAGGTAGTACGGCACCCGCAGCGTGACGCCGTTGTTGCTGCCGGCCGCCGGAGTGAAGACGACGAGGCCGGAGACGTCGTGGAACGAGCCGGTCGGATCGGTCGCGGCGCCGGCGGTCGCGGCCGGGACGTCGAGCTCGACCCTGACGTCGCGTGCTGTCGTGCGGGCGCACGGTGACCTGCGTGGTGCGGAGGACGAGCGAGTGCGGACTGCCCGCATCGAGCTGCGTCGAGACGGCGAAGGTCGCCGGCTGATCGCCGAAGTTCCGCAGGGTGACGGTGTCGCGGGAGGCGTAGTCGCGGTCGAGCTCGGCGAAGCCGAAGTTCAGCGCCGGCCCGTCCCTGTCGGCGGTCGCGACGACCTGGGTCTGGACGGCGGGCAGCGCCTGGACGAGCCCGGTGCCGGCGCCGGCAGTCACGTAGCCGCCGACCTGGCGCCGGATCTGCGGTGTTCACGACCGCCGCCTTCCAGTACCTCACCCGCCGCCAGGACGGATGCGCCTGCTTCACGAGCGCGGCGACCCCCGCCACGCTCGGCGCGGCCATCGAGGTCCCGGACATCGTCGCGGAGAGGTTGCCGGTCCCCATCCCGACCGACGCGAGCGCGACACCCGGCGCGGTCAGGTCGGGCTTGAGCCAGCTGTCGCCCGAGCGCGGCCCGAACGAGCTGAAGCTCGCGAGGTTCAGGAAGCCCGGGTTCGCGATCGTCGTGTTGGTGAGCGTCGCGGACCCGCCGTCGGCGGCGATCAGAGCGGGAGTCGCGCTGCCCTGCACGCCGAGGAACGGGATCGTGACGGTGAACTGCTCACCGGTGTCCGGGTTCTGGGTGATCTGACCCTCGACCGGCGGGAAGTCGTTCGTGTTGTTGACCATCACGACCGCCGCAGCGCCGGCCTCCTGGCCGTAGATCGCGCGGGCGACGCGGGCGCAGCCGCCGACGACGCGGCGCGTCACGACGATCGCGCCCGCGACACCCGGGGTACCGAAGTACTGAGCCGGGTTGCAGCCGCTGCTGATCGCGCCCGTCGGGGTGAAGAGCACCTTGACCGGCAACGTCGTGCCGTCCGAGAAGGTAGCGCCGTTCGCGTTGATCGCCTGAAGCGTCGTGCCGGTCGAGAGCACGAGGTTCGCGCCGGCGTTCGCCTGGGTCGGATCGTTGGCGGCGACGCTGATCGCGCCGGTGCCCGTGCCGGGCGAGGTCGTGACGTACGGGCTCGAGGCCTCGTTGCCCGGTGGACGCGACCACGATCACGCCGGCCCTGGCGGCGTTCGAGGCGGCCTGCGCAGCCGGGTCGTCGGCGCTGCCGAACGGCGAGCCGAGCGAGAGGTTGATCACGTCCATGCCGTGGTTGACCGCCCACTCGATCCCGTCGATCGTCGCGTCGGTCGAGCCCTCGCAGCCGAAGATCTTGATCGCGTAGAGGTCGGCCTTGGGCGCGACGCCCGGGCCGACGTTCCACGCGTTGCCCGAGACGGTGCTCGCGTTGTACGGGCCGGTGTAGGTGTGGCCGGCGGATCCGGCAGTGACGCCGAAGCCGGCCGCGGTGCCCGCGACGTGCGAGCCGTGGCCGGCGCAGTCGAGCGGGTTCGCGTCCGGCACGGGGTTCGGGTTGTAGGACGAGCTGGTCGGATCCGCGTTGTACGCGTCGCCGACGAGGTCGACGCCGCCCTTCACCTTCGGCGCGTTCGGCCCGAAGCAGGGCGTCAGCGCCGGGGTCATGCAGCGTGGTGAGCGTCGGATCGGCCGCGTCCTGTGAGAGCGCGGTCTGGTAGGCCGCAACGGTCCCGGGGCCGCCGAAGTCGGCGTGCGTGTAGTCGATCCCGGTGTCGATGATCGCCGATCTTGATCCCCTCGCCGTGGAGGTTGGAGAGGCCGCCCCAGACCTGGTCGGCGCCGATCAGCGGGATCGCGTGGATGTTCGACGGCTCCATCAGCTGCAGCGGATGGACGGCGACGACGCCCGGAAGCGTGGAGAGGGAACGGGCCTGGTCGGCGCGGATCCGCACCTTGAGCCCGTCGTAGGACGACTGGTAGCTCGCGAGCACCTGGCCGCCGAGCGACTGCACCTGCTGCACGACCGGCGCCTGCTGCGACCGGAGCTGGGTACGAAGCTGCTGCTTCTGGCCGTCGCTCAGGGGCGTGGCGGCGTCGGCGTCGACGACGGTGACCGGATCTGCCGAGAGCTGCACGACGACCGTGGTCGGCTGGTCGCTGATCCCGAGCGGCTTCACGACCGGCGTGAACTTGCCGGGATCGGGAGCCGGGGTCGGGTTCGGCGCAGCGACGCCGGCCGACGTGACGCACAGAGCGGCGACGAGTACGCCGAGCAGCCCCGAGAGGTTCACCTTCATCGCAGAACGAGACAACGCCGTCTCCTCTTCCCCAAAAACAAATCCAGGCCGCTCGGTCGCTCCGCAGGGAACGGGTCTCGCAACCTCTCTGGTCTTGCGCCCTGATCGTGCCCACTCCCCGAAGGGCTGTCAATAACCCTTCTGGGTTGACTAGCTGCGGGCGCCGAACTCGCTCACCCAGATCTCGACGTTCTTCGAGCCGAGGAAGTTGGGAACGGGCAGGACTGCGATGCCCTGCTCGGTCCAGTCCGGGCTGAAGAGGTTCTCGCGATGGTGCGGCGAGTTGAGCCAGCCGGAGACGACGACGCGCGCAGCTCCCGCGGCACCCGCGCCCCACGCGATGTTCTCGCCGTAGGAGGTCGAGACGGGGCCGGCGTAGCCGACGGCGTCGAAGGTGGCCGCGAACGGCTTGCCGCACGGCGTGTGGGAGAAGTCGGCGCAGCTCTTGATCGACAAGCGCCTTGAGGATCGACGAGCGGTTGAGCTGGTAGACGACCTTGAGCGGCTTCAGGCCCCGCTGGGCCCGCGCCCAGTCCAGCAGGCAGATCATCGACCGCTCCTGCGAGACCTCGTCGGCGGCACCCTTGCAGTCGGTCTCGGGCGCGAGATAGGCGGCGTACGGATCCTGCGAGGCCCGCGCCTGCTCGACCTCGGTCGCGCAGCCAGCGCCGGCGGGTTGCGAGCGACGAGCACGCCGACCGAGACGAGCAGGATCACCGCCACGGCGATGCGGAGAAGCGACGCCATGCTCCGGCTATCGGCGCGCGGGCGCCTAGTCGTGCGGCTTGGCCATCGCGCGGTAGTCGAGCGCCTGGTCGAGCACGGCGTCCTCGACTCCGGCCTCGCGCGCGACCTCGCGCAGCGAGCGGCCCGACGCGGCGGCGGCCTTGACGATCTCGCTCGCCTTGTCGTAGCCGATGTACGGGTTGAGCGCCGCCGCGGCGGACAGCGTCAGCTCGGCGTAGTGCTCGCAGGTCTCGACGTTGGCGGCGATCCCGTCGACGCACTTCTCGGCGAGCAGTCGCGAGGCGCTCGCGAGCAGCTTGATCGACTGGAGCAGGTTGCGCGCCATCACCGGCACGTAGACGTTCAGCTCGAAGTGGCCGTTCATGCCGCCGATCGTGATCGCCGGCGTCGTTGCCGATCACCTGCGCGGCGACCTGCGTGACGACCTCCGGGATCACCGGATTGACCTTGCCCGGCATGATCGAGCTGCCCTTCTGGAGCTCGGGCAAGGCGATCTCGGCCGAGCCCGGCGCGAGGGCCCGGAGCCGAGGAAGCGGAGGTCGTTCGCGATCTTCGTCAGCGAGACGGCGACGGTCTTGAGCGCGCCGGAGGCCTCGACGAGGCCGTCGCGCGCGGCCTGCGCCTCGAACGGGTCGGCCGGCGCGCCGATCGTGAGGCCGGTGTCCGCGGAGAGCTTCGCGCGCACGCGCGCGGCGAACTCCGGGTGCGCGTTGAGCCCGGTGCCGACGGCGGTGCCGCCGAGCGGGATCTGGCCGAGCCGGTCGAGCGTCGAGCCGACGCGGTCGAAGCCCTGGCGCACCTGCGCGGCGTAGCCGGAGAACTCCTGGCCGAGCGTGACGGGCACCGCGTCCATCCAGTGCGTCCGGCCCGACTTGACGACGTCGTCGAACTCGGCCGCCTTCGCCTGCAGCGAGTCGGCGAGCAGTCGAGAGCGCCGGCATCAGGTCGTTCGTGAGCTCGTCCAGCGCGGCGAGGTGAACGGCGGACGGGAAGACGTCGTTCGACGACTGGCCGAGGTTCACGTCGTCGTTCGGGTGGACGTCGTCGCCGGCGAGGGTCGCGATCACCTCGTTCGCGTTCATGTTGGACGAGGTGCCCGAGCCGGTCTGGAAGACGTCGATCGGGAACTGGTCGTCGAGCTCTCCCGCGGCGATCCGGTCGCCGGCGGCGGCGATCCGCTGCGCCTTGTCGGCGTCGAGCAGGCCGAGGTCGGCGTTGACGAGCGCGGCGGCGGCCTTGATCCGGCCGAGCCAGCGAGCGACCGGAGCCGGGATCGGCTCGCCGGAGACGGGGAAGTTGGCGATCGCCTTGCGGGTCTCGCCACCCCAGAGCTCGCGCGAAGCCTCGATCTCGCTCACGATGACCTGCGACTCTAGCGCCGGGGCGTCAGGCGAACGGCGTGGAGCCTGCGGCGCTCGAGCGGGCGGTCGCGCAGCGCGCGGCGCTCGAGCTCGCTGAGGGAGGCCGTCGGCGCCCAGCCCGAGGTAGCCGCAGCGTGGGCACTCGCCCGACTGGAGCTGGTCGCCAGGGCGCCGTGTCGCGAGTCGGTGCGTCTCGCCGCAGCGAAGGCACTCGACCGTGATGCTCTCCATCCACCACTGCGTCGGAATCCGCCGGAAGCGGCGTGACCCCCTGAAAGAGTGACGCGGGCGTCAGCGGCGGGCGCCGCGGGCGCGCGAGCAGCTCGTCCCAGGTGCAGAGCTTGACGCGCGGCCGGCCCTGCTCGGCGCCGCGCGCGCACTCGGCTGCGTCGATCGCCCGCCAGCCGTCCTGGGTCACGACCTCGACGCCGCGCTCGCGCGAGGAGCGTCGAGCACGTCGTCCGTCGTCGGCCCGGCTCGGGAAGCCGCCCCGCGCGGGCGTCCTCGAGCAGGAGCTCGACCGTCTCGGTCGCGTCCTTCTTGTTCGTGCCGATCACGCCGCTCGGGCCGCGCTTGATCCAGCCGGCGCAGTAGGCGCCCGGGATCGGCGCGCCGGCTCGTCGACGATCGCGGCCGCCCTCGTTCGGGATCGTGCCGGAGCGCTCGTCGAAGGGCACACCGTCGATCGCCGTGCCGCGGTAGCCGACGCTGCGCAGGACGAGCCCGCACGGGATCACCTCGCGCTCGTCGGTCGCGACCGCCCGGATCCGCCCGCTCGTCCGCGACGAGCTGGTTGCGGACGATCTCGACCGCCTCGACGCGCTCCTCGCCGAGGATCGCGACCGGCGAGACGCAGAAGCGCAGGACGAGCCGCTTCGGCTTGCCCGCCGGCTCGCGCGCCGCGTACTCGCGCAGCACCTCGAGGTTCCGGCGCGCCGTCGTGTCGGTCTCGAGCGACGCCTCGCTCGCCGGATCGAGCTCGAGGTCGGCCGGATCGACGATCACGTCGGCGCCGGCCAGCTCGCCGAGCTCCAGGAGCTCGGGGTTCGTGAACGCCGCCTGCGCCGGCCCGCGCCGGCGCGAGCATCACGATCTCGGTGATCCCCGAGCCGAGGATCGCCTCGATCGCGGCGTCGGTCGTGTCGGTGCTCGCGCAGCTCGTCCTCGGTGAGCGCGAGCATCCGCGCGACGTCGACGGCGACGTTCCCCGCACCGACCACGACGACGCGCTCGCCGGAGAGGTCGAAGGTGAGGTCCTGGAAGTCGGGGTGGCCGTTGTACCAGGCGACGAACGCGGTCGCGGGCCACGAGCCGGGCAGGTCCTCGCCCGGGATCCCCATCCGCCGGTCGGTCTGCGCGCCGACGGTGTAGACGACCGCGTGGTAGAGGCGCTGCAGCTCGTCGTGGCTCGACGTCGCGGCCGACCTCGACGTTGCCGAGGAAGCGGAAGCCGGGCCGCTCGGCGGTCTTCTCGAACGCGCGCGAGACCGTCTTGATCTTCGGGTGGTCGGGCGCGACGCCGAGCCGCACGAGCCCGTGCGGCGTCGGCAGCCGCTCGAACAGGTCGACCTCGACCGGCAGGTCGGCGCCGAGCAGCTGCGCCGGCCGCGTAGAAGCCCGGCCGGGCCGGAGCCGACGACGGCGACGCGCAGAGCGCTCATTCCGAGCTTGATGGTACGCAGGCCGACCTACGGCGGGCCTCAGTATTTCCGCGGATTCGCGCTGCGGTCAGTGACAGCAGCCGGAGCCGCAGCCGCCGACGTGAGCCTCGGCGCCCTCGGCGCCCTCTTCCACCTGGAAGGAGTGCCCACAGCCGCACGAGGAGCTGGCGTTCGGGTTGGAGATCGCGAAGCCGGCAGCCTGGATCGAGTCGACGTAGTCGATCTCGGCGCCCTTGAGGTACGGGGCGCTGAACGGATCGACGACGACCGGCACGCCGTGCAGCTCGAGCTCGAGGTCGCCTTCCTGCGAGCCGCGGTCGAAGCCGAGCCCGTACTGGAAGCCGGAGCAGCCGCCGCCCTGGATCGCCACCCGCAGCACGGTCGCCTCGCCCTCGGGCTCCTCGGCCATCAGCTGCTTGACCTTGACCGCCGCCGCCTCGGTCAGCGAGAGCAGCTCGGTGTCGGTCCCGGTGCGCTCCTGAATCTCCAAGCTCGCATCGTAGCAACCGGCGTCGAGCGCGTGCGCGATGTTTGTGACACTCGGCTCAGGCTCTCAGAGCAGGCTTCGCGCGCGTGATTGTGGCGACGGCTACGACTCTGGTAGGTTGGCGGGACGGTGCTCGAGAACTGGTTCCCGTTCCTGATCTACGCCCTTCTCGCACTCGCCATTCCGGCGACGATGATCGCTGCTCTCGTTCGTCCTGCCGGGGCGGCCGAAGCGGCGGACGCGCGCGCGCATGGTCCCGTTCGAGTCGGGCGTCTCGACCGGCGCGCCCGACCAGCGGCGGCGCTTCACGGTCAGCTTCTACCTGACCGCGATGCTCTTCATCCTCTTCGACATCGAGATCGTCTTCCTGTACCCGCTCGCGGTGATCCTCGCACCGGCTCGCCTGGTTCGGGTTCGTCGAGTTCGCGTTCTTCGTCGTGATCCTCGCGATCGCCTACGTCTACGTCTGGCGGAAGGGAGCGCTCGAATGGGAGTAGAGCCGAAGCAAGCGCCTCGCCGACTACGGGCTCCAGACCGAGCGCGTGATGTGGGTCGGCAAGGGCCCGGGCAAGTTCGAGACCGGAGCTCGGCGACCTCGAGCAGCGCGCTCGGTGCTGACCACGCTCGAGAAGGCGGTGCACTGGTCGCAGACGAAGTCGATGTGGCCGGACCAGTTCGGGCTCTCGTGCTGCGCGATCGAGATGATGTCGGTCGTCAACTCGCGCTACGACATCGCGCGCTTCGGGATGGAGGCGTTCCGCGCCTCGCCGCGCCAGGCCGACCTGATGATCGTCTCCGGCCGCGTCGCGCACCGGATGGCGGCGCCGCTGCGCCAGATCTACGACCAGATGCTCGAGCCGAAGTGGGTGATCGCGATGGGCGCCTGCGCGAGCTCCGGCGGGATGTTCAACAACTACTCGATCCTCCAGGGCGTCGACCGGATCGTCCCGGTCGACATCGACGTGCCCGGCTGCCCGCCGCGGCCCGAGGCGCTGATGGAGGGGATCATCCGCCTCCACGAGAAGGTCCAGGCCGGCGTGCCGCCCGCCTACGAGCTCCGCGGGGTGGCGAGCTGAGCTTCGACGGCGTCCCCGGGCTCGTCGAGGAGCGCGAGGCGCACGGCGAGACGACGCTCGTCGTCGAGCCGGCACGCGCTCGTCGAGGCCGCGACCCACCTCCGCGACGAGCAGGGCTTCGCCTTCCTCGCCGACATCTCCGCCGCCGACTACCTCGGCTGGGGCGCGAAGGGCGTCGCCGGCTACATCGGCACCGCCGCCGGACGCGACCTCAACAGCCCCTCGACGCAGGGGCTCGCAGCGCGTGCCCGAGCCGAAGCCGAAGCGCTTCTCGGTCAGCTACCACCTCCTCGCGCTGCGCGAGGGCGCGCCGCGCGTGCGCCTGCAGGTCTGGGTCGACGACGGCGAGCCGGTGCCGAGCGTCGTCACGGTGTGGCCGACCGCCGACTGGCACGAGCGCGAGGCCTACGACCTGATGGGGATCGCGATCGACGGCCACCCGAACCTGAAGCGGATCCTGATGGACGACGACTGGGAGGGCCACCCGCTGCGCAAGGACTACCCGATCGGCGGCGAGCCCGTGCGCTTCTCGGGGGAGGAGTAGTGGCGGTCGCGCCCGAGACGGCGAGGCCGGTCTACGAGGGGACGCGGATCCCCGCGCCGATCCCGACCGTCCTGCAGGTGCCCGAGGCGCTCCGCGAGACGGGCGAGCTGCTCGAGGTCAACTTCGGCCCGAACCACCCGTCCACCCACGGCGTGCTGCGGCTGATCGCCGAGCTGAACGGCGAGGAGATCGTCGGCCTCGCGGCCGTCGATCGGCTACCTGCACACCGGCTTCGAGAAGAACATGGAGCAGAAGACGTGGTGGAAGGCGATTCCGTACCCGTCGCGGATGGACTACCTCGGCTTCCAGGCGAACGAGCTCGCGTTCGTGCTCGCGATCGAGAAGCTGCTCGACCTGGAGATCGCCGCCGAAGGCGATCTGGATGCGGATGCTGCTCTGCGAGCTGAACCGGATCCACTCGCACCTCGTCTGGCTCGCGACCGCCGCGCTCGAGCTCGGCGCGATCTCGATGTTCTGGTACTGCTTCCGCGAGCGCGACACGATCCTCGACCTGTTCGAGATGGTCGGCGGCGTGCGGATGCACACGCGCTACTTCCAGGCGGGCGGGCTCGCCGAGGACATCCCGCCGGGCTTCTTCCCCGAGTGCCGCAAGTTCGTCGACGTGGATGCCGAAGCGCGGTCGACCAGTACGAGCGGCTCGTCGACCGCCAGCAGATCTGGCTCGAGCGCACGAAGGGGCTCGGGCTGCTCTCCGCCGACGACGCGATCGCGCTCGGCCAGTCGGGACCGGTGCTGCGCGGCTCGGGCGTCGACTGGGACCTGCGCAAGAACGAGCCGTACCTCGCCTACGACGAGGTCGACTTCGACGTTCCCGTCCACCCCGAGGGCGACGTCTACGCGCGCTACCGGGTGCGCATGGACGAGATGCGCGAGTCGACGCGCGATCGTCGCGCAGTGCCTCGACCGGCTCGAGCAGATGGAGGGCGAGCCGTGGATCGCCGACGACCGCAAGGTCGTGCTGCCGCCGCGCGAGGAGCTCCACACCTCGATGGAGTCGCTGATCCACCACTTCAAGATCGTGACCGAGGGCTACCGCGTGCCCGAGGGCGAGGTCTACGTCGCCGTCGAGTCGCCGCGCGGCGAGTTCGGCTGCTACGTCGTCTCGGACGGCGGGCCGAAGCCGTGGCGCGTCAAGTTCCGCGCGCCGTCGTTCGTCGCCCTGCAGGCGACCGCGACCTGCATGTCGAGCGCCTACGTCGCGGACATGATCGCGATCGTCGGCTCGCTCGACACGGTGATGGGCGAGGTCGACCGGTGAGCGCGCTCCACGACGAGATCCGCGCGCTCGCGGCGCAGTACCCGGAGTCGGACTCCGCGATCCTGCCGGCGCTGCGGCTCGCGCAGGAGCGCCACCACGGCTGGCTCCCGCCCGAGGCGTTCCGCGAGGTCGGCGAGGCGCTCGACCTGACGCCCGCGTACTGCAAGTCGGTCGCGTCCTTCTACGACATGTTCCACCTCGAGCCGGTCGGCGACGCACCTCGTCGAGGTCTGCACGAACGTCTCGTGCGCGCCTGCTCGGCGCCCAGCGCACGCTCGAGGCGTTCGAGGCCGAGCTCGGCTGCCACGCGGGCGAGACGAGCGCGGACGGCAAGGTGACGCTGCGCGTGGTCGAGTGCTACGGCGGCTGCGGCTGGGGCCCGGTCGTCGCGATCGACGAGCGCTACCGCGAGCCCGTGCACGCCGAGGACGTCGCCCGCGATCGTCGAGGAGCTGCGCCGTGGCTGAGCGGATCGCGATCGTCCTCGGCGGCGCCGACGGGCGCGACCTGACGCGGCTCGACGAGTACACGGCGGCCGGCGGCTGGCAGTCGCTCGCGAAGGCGCGCGCGATGGAGCCCGACGCGGTGATCGACGAGCTGCTCGCCTCGGGCGTGCGCGGCCGCGGCGGCGCGGGCTTCCCGATGGGCCGCAAGGCGAGCTTCATCCCGAAGCCCGGGACGCGGATCAAGCCCGCGTACCTCGTGGTCAACGCCGACGAGTCCGAGCCGGGCACGTTCAAGGACCGCGAGATCATGAAGCGGGTGCCGCACCGGCTGATCGAGGGCTGCCTGATCACCGCGCACGCGATCGAGTCGGAGCACGTCTTCATCTACATCCGCGGCGAGTACCTGGCGGAGTTCGAGATCCTGCGCGCCGCGCTCGACGAGCGCACGCGCGCGCACGACCTGCTCGGCGGCGTCACGATCGTGCTCCACCGCGGCGCCGGCGCCTACATCTGCGGCGAGGAGACGGCGCTGCTCGAGTCGCTCGAGGGCAAGCGCGGCCAGCCGCGCTCGAAGCCGCCGTTCCCCGCGATCTCGGGCCTCTACGCCTCGCCGACCGAGGTCAACAACGTCGAGACGGTCGCGACGGTGCCGCCGATCATCGCGATGGGCGGCGCCGAGTACGCGAAGCTCGGCGTCGAGAACTCGACCGGCACGCGGGTCTTCTCGCTCTCCGGCAACGTCGAGCGCGGCGGCAACTACGAGCTGCCGATGGGCACCTCGCTGCGCGAGCTGATCTACGACATCGGCGGCGGGATCCCCGACGGCCGCGAGCTGAAGGCCGTGATCCCCGGCGGCTCGTCCGTGCCCGTGCTGACCGCCGACCAGATCGACACGACGCTCGACTTCGACTCGATGGCCGAGCACGGGCACGATGCTCGGCTCCGGCGCGGTGATCGTGATCGACGACCGCTGCTGCATGGTGCAGCTCGGCCTCCGGGTCGCGCAGTTCTACCAGCACGAGTCGTGCGGCAAGTGCACGCCGTGCCGCGAGGGGACGCGCTGGATGGTGCAGATCCTGCGCACGATCGAGGCGGGCACGCGCGGGCCAGGGCGACCTCGACCTGCTGCTCGACGTCTGCGACCGGATCCTCGGCAAGTGCCTCTGCCCGCTCGGCGACGCCGCCGCGATGCCCGTCGCGAGCTACGTCTCCAAGTTCCGCGACGAGTTCCAGGCGCACATCGACGACGGCGCCTGTCCCGTTCGGCGACTCGTCCTCGCTCGCGCGCGTGCTCGCGCCGGTCGACCAGCATGCCTCGCATCGCCCCGCAGAGGTCCCGGCATAGCGCATGTCCATCGCTTGTGCTCATGAGCATTTGGCGGGTCTCGTGAGCGACCTCGTCACGCTCACGATCGACGGCCGCGAGGTGCCAGGTGCCGAAGGGCACCGGGCTCGTCGAGACGGCCGAGACGGCCGGGATCGAGATCCCCGTCTTCTGCTACGAGCCGCGGCTCGGCGCGCCGCTCGGCGCCTGCCGCATGTGCCTCGTCGAGGTCGAGGGCCTGCCGAAGCTCCAGGCCGGCTGCACCCTGACCGCGCAGGACGGGATGGTGGTCAAGACGGCGCAGACCTCGAAGCTCGCCGCCGAGGGCCAGAACGCGACGCTCGAGTTCATCCTCGTCAACCACCCGCTCGACTGCCCGGTCTGCGACAAGGGCGGCGAGTGCCCGCTGCAGGACCTCACCTTCCGCTACGGCCCCGGCTCGACGCGGATGACCTTCGAGAAGCGCACGTTCGACAAGCCGATCCCGATCAGCCCGCTGATCGCGCTCGACCGCGAGCGCTGCATCCTCTGCTACCGCTGCACGCGCTTCTCCGAGGACGTCGCCGAGGACGGCCAGCTCGTCGCGGTCAACCGCGGCGCGCACTCGATGATCGCGACCTTCGAGGACGAGCCCTACCGCGCGCCGTTCTCCGGCAACGTCGTCGAGCTCTGCCCGGTCGGCGCGCTCACCTCGACGCAGTACCGCTTCCAGGCGCGGCCGTGGGAGATCCAGAACGTGCCGACGGTCTGCGGCCTCTGCCCGGTCGGCTGCAACATCTCGGCGACGACGCGCGAGGGCAAGGTCGAAGCGCGTGCTCTCGCGCAACCATCCCGAGGTCGACGAGGGCTGGCTCTGCGACAAGGGCCGCTTCGCGAACCGCCACCTCTACGCCGAGGACCGGATCCGCGAGCCGCTGCGCCGCGCGCGGCTGCGGGCTCGAGGAGATCTCGTGGGACGACGCGCTCGACGAGGCCGAGCGGCTGCTCCGCGCGGCGGGCGACCGCATCGTCATCGCGCTCTCCGGCACCGAGACGGTCGAGCAGGCCTACGCGCTCTCGCGGCTCGTCCGCGGCGGGCTCGGCGCGCACAACGCCGTCTTCCCCGAGGAGGTCTCGAGCGCGCTCGATCCGTTCCGGCTGCCGCTCTCGGCGATCCGCGACGCGCAGATCGTCGTCGTCGTCGGCGACGACCCCGTCGTCGAGCGGGCGCCGGTCGTCGACCTCTGGCTGACAGGCGGCCGCGCCGCAACGGCGCGCGCGTCGCACGGAGGTCGCCGGGCCCGGAGCTCGACGCGCCGCTCGCCGACGAGCTGCGGGCGCGCCGGACGCGCGCGGTGCTGATCTGGTCCGGGCCGCACGGCGAGGGCGGCACTGCGCGTCGCCGCGCTCGCGACCGCGCTCGGCCTGCACGGACGCGAGCGGCTCGGGCGCGTTCTACCTGCCCGCCGACGCCGAACGGCCGCGGCGTCGGCGAGGCGTGGGCCGCGGCCGACGACGCCGACGAGACCGACCCGCACCCGATCGGCGCTGCTGATCGTCTCCGGCGACGAGGCCGCCGCCGACCCGGCCGTGCGCGCGCTCGCCGAGCACGCCGAGGCCGTGATCGCGATCACGCATGTTCCAGCGGGCTCGCCGCGGCTGGGCCGACCTCGTCCTCCCGGGGACGAGCAACCTCGAGCGCGACGGCACGCTGGTCAACCTCGAGGGCCGGCTGCAGCGCCTGCGCCGCACCGTCCTCCCGCCCGTCCCCGACGAGCTCGCCTGGCTCTCGAAGCTCGCCGCGCGGTTCGACGTCGAGCTCTCGCCGCACGCGCCCGTCGTGTTCGACGAGCTCTCGCCGAAGGTCTTCGGCGGCGCATCTCGTTCGGCGCGATGGGCGAGCGCGCGCCGCTGCCGCCGCCGACGCCGATCGAGGACCTGCCGGCGCTCGAGCCGCGCCAACGTGCTCGCGTCACCGCGCCGCTGCGCCTCCACCGCTACCGGCCGCTCTTCTCCGGCGCCGCCGTCGAGCGGATGCCCGAGCTGCAGTTCCAGCGCCCCGCGCCGGAGATCGAGCTCGCCCGCGCCGACGCGGAGAGCCGCGGGATCGCGACCGGCGACGAGGTCGTCGTCTCGCTCGAACGGCACGTCGGTCGAGCTGCGCGCGCGCCTCAACGCGCACGCAGCCGCCCGGGCGTCGCGCGGATCGCCGAGGAGCACGCGGGCGCGCTGCCCGCCGGGCGTCGAGGTGACGAGCGCGCATGAGCGCAGCGAGACGCTGGTGGATCGGCCTGATCGAGGCGTCTGATCATCAACCTCGCTGCTGCTCGCGTTCGCGTACACGACGCTGGCTCGAGCGCAAGCTGCTCGGCGCGCATGCAGCTCCGCTACGGCCCGAACCGCGCCGGGCCGTTCGGGCTCGCTGCAGCCGATCGCCGACCTGGTCAAGCTGGTCCGCAAGGAGGCGTTCTCCCCCTCCGACGCGATCCGGATGCCGTACATCGTCGCGCCGGTCATCTCGGCCTTCACCGCGCTCCTCGCGTTCAGCGTGATCCCGTTCGGCCCGGGCTGGGACATCGGCGGCTACACCGTCAAGGGTGAGGTCGCCGACGTGCCGATCGCGCTGATCCTGGTCTTCGCGCTCGGCTCGATCGGCGTCTACGGCTTCATCGTCGGCGGCTGGGCCTCCGACTCGAAGTACTCGCTGCTCGGCTCGATGCGCACCTGCGCGCAGCTCGTCTCCTACGAGGTCTCGCTCTCGCTCTCCGTGCTCGGCGTCGTGCTGATGGGCCAGTCGCTCTCGCTCGTCGACATCGTCGCCAAGCAGAACTCGACGATCTGGTTCGTGATCCCGCAGTTCGTCGGCTTCGTCGTCTTCTTCGTCGCCGGCGTCGCCGAGACGAACCGCGCGCCGTTCGACCTGCCCGAGGCCGACACCGAGCTCGTCGCCGGGTACCACACCGAGTACAGCGGCATGCGCTGGGGCCTGTTCCAGATGGCCGAGTACGTCAACATGATCGTCCTCTCGGCGCTCGCGGTGACGCTCTTCTTCGGCGGCTGGGACGGGCCCTGGCTGCCCGGGCCGATCTGGTTCCTGATCAAGCTCGCGCTCTTCGTCACGCTCTTCATCTGGATCCGCGCCACGCTGCCGCGCCTGCGCTACGACCAGCTGATGCGCTTCGGCTGGAAGGTGCTGCTCCCGGTCGCGACGCTCAACGCCGTGATCACCGCGCTCGTCGTGGTGGTCGATCTGAGATGCCCGCAGCCACTCCGACGCTTCAAGGGCTTCGCCGTCACGTTCCGGCAGCTCTTCAACAAGCCGATCACGCAGCAGTACCCGGAGTACAAGCGTCCGGTCTACCCGCGCTTCCGCGGCCGCCACCGCCTGCACCTGCACGAGAACGGGCTCGAGAAGTGCGTCGGCTGCTCGCTCTGCGCGGCCGCGTGCCCGGCCGACTGCATCCGCGTCGTCGCCGGCCGAGAACACGCGCCGAGCACCGCGTCTCCGCCGGCGAGCGCTACGCGCGCATCTACGAGATCAACCTCTAGCCGCTGCATCTTCTGCGGCTACTGCGAGCTCGCGTGCCCGTTCGACGCGATCACGCTCGGCAACGAGTTCGAGATCTCCGAGTACTCGCGCGACGACCTGATCTACACGAAGGACATGCTGCTCGCCGAGCCGATCAAGCAGATGCCGGTGGCCGAGCCGGCGGCGCAGTACGACACCCCGATCCCCTACTACAAGTCACGACACTCGCTCGAGTGCGGCAACGTGATCGTCTGGATCGTCTGGGTCGCTCGCGGCCTTCTCGTGCCTCGGCTCGGGGATCGCCGTCGTCAGCTTCTCGAACCCGTTCTACTCGGCGCTCGCGCTGATCGGGAACCTCGCCTCGCTCGCCGTGCTCTACCTGCTGCTCTCGGCCGAGTTCGTCGCCGCGGCGCAGGTGCTCGTCTACGCGGGCGCGGTGATGGTGATGTTCCTGTTCGTGATCGCCTACCTCGGCGGCCGCGCGGACGCGCCGTGGGCGGGCGGGCCGAGCGTGCAGGCGATGGCCGCGGTCGCGGCGGCGGCGGCGATCCTCGTCGAGGTGATCGTCGTGATCGGGCTCGCGGCCTCGGGCACCCTCTCGCGCGCGGCGAAGATCTCGAGCTCGTTCGGCAGCCCGGCGGAGATCGGCCAGGCTCTTCCTCACCGACCACCTGCTCGCGTTCGAGATCACCTCGGTCGTGCTGCTCGTCGCGGCGGTCGGCGGCGTCATCCTCGGCAGCCACGCACGGGCCGGCGGCGACCTGGGGATCGGAGAGCCGGTGAGCGGGCCCGGGATCACCTGGTACCTCGCGCTCGCCGCGTTCCTGTTCGCGACGGGGCGCTCGGCGTGCTCCTGCGCCGCAGCCCGCTGATCGTGCTGCTCTCGCTCGAGCTGATGCTGAACGGCGGCGAACCTCGCGCTGATCGCGTTCTCGCGGCTCCACGGCGACGCTCGCCGGGCAGATCTTCGCGCTCGCCGTGATGGCCGTCGCCGCGTCCGAGGTCGTCGTCGGGCTCGGGCTGATCGTCGCCATGGCGCGCAAGAACGCTGACCCTCGACGTCGACAAGCTGACGAGCCTGCGCGGATGACCGTGACGGCGGCCTGGATCTGCCTCTTCGCGCCGCTCGCCGGCGGCGTTCGCGATCACGCTCGCGGGCTCGCGGATCGCCCGCCGCACCGCCGGCTGACATCGCGACGGCCTCGGTGGCGCTCGCGTTCGTCGGCCGCGGTCGTCGCGTTCGTCGTCGCTGCTCGGCGAGAGCCCCGACCGCGCAGCCAGCTCTCGACCGCGTGGACGTGGCTCCCGGCGGGCTCGTACCACTTCGGCCTCTCGATCCTGGTCGACCCGCTCTCGCGTCTTCATGATGCTGATCGTCACCGGCGTCGGCTCGCTGATCGTCGCCTACTCGATCGGCTACATGGACGGCGACGACGAGGAGCGGCGCTACTTCGCCTACATGGCGCTGTTCGTCTTCTCGATGCTGCTGCTCGTCGAGGGCGGCAACCTGCTCCTGCTGCTCGCCGGCTGGGGGCTCGTCGGCCTCTCGTCGTACCTGCTGATCGGCTTCTAGCACGAGCGGCCGAGCGCGGTCGCGGCCGCGAAGAAGGCGTTCGTGATGAACGCGGTCGGCGACGCGACGTTCGCGCTCGCGCTCTTCCTGCTGATCAAGGTCAGACGGGCTCGCTCGACTTCACCGCGCTCGGCCGAGGTGCCGTCGGGTAACCGGTGGGCGGTGAACGCTCGTCGCGCTCGGGCTGCTCGGCGGCGCGGTCGCCAAGTCGGCGCAGCTGCCGCTCCACACGTGGCTCCCCGACGCGATGGAGGGCCCGACGCCGGTCAGCGCCCTGATCCACGCGGCGACGATGGTCACCGCCGGCGTCTACCTGATCGTCCGCTGCAACGCGGCCTTCGAGGCGGCGCCGCACGTGCAGGACCTCGCCGCGGCGCTCGGCGCCGTCACGCTCGTCGTCGCCGGGCTGATCGCGCTCGTCCAGACCGACATCAAGCGCGTGATCGCCTACTCGACGATGTCCCAGATCGGCTACATGTTCCTCGGCGGCGGGATCGGCGCCTACGCCGACGCGATGTTCCACCTGATGACGCACGCCTTCTTCAAGGCGACTGCTCTTCCTCGCCGCCGGGCTCGTCATCCACGCGCTCGGCGGCGAGCAGGACATCCGCAAGATGGGCGGCCTGCGGAAGCTGATGCCGATCACGTACCTCGCCTTCCTCGTCGGCGGGCTCGCGCTCGCCGGGATCCCGCCGTTCTCGGGCTTCTTCTCGAAGGACCCGATCATCGCGTCGGCGCTCGCGCGCGGCGGCTGGTTCGGCTACTCGCTGTGGGTCGCCGGCCTGTTCGGCGCGCTCCTGACCGGCCTCTACACCTTCCGGCTCATCTTCCGCGTCTTCGTCGGCGAGCCGTCCGCGTTCGTGCGGGAGCACCTGCACACCGAGCACGGCGAGGGGCCGCTCTCGATGCTCTGGACGGTCGGCGTGCTCGCGGTGCTCGCGACGGTCGCCGGCTGCATCCAGTTCCCGCCGTCTGGGCAGCCGGTCTCGAACTGGCTCGACCCGGTCGCGCCGCCGCTCGTCGACGCCGACGAACGCGCAGGAGATCGGCACGCATCGCTGATCGGCGTCGCCATGGGCGCAGCCGGGATCCTGATCGCCTGGCTGATCTACGGCTCGCACCGCTTCACGGCGCCCGCCGCCTCCGAGCCGCTCGAGCACAAGTTCTACTTCGACGAGCTGTACGACGCCGTGTTCTACCGGCCCGCGGTCGGCTCGCGAAGGCGCTCCGCGCGCGTCGAGGAGCCCGGTCGTCGGCGGCTCGATCGTCGAGGTCGCCGCCGGGACCCGTGACGCGGCCCGTGGACGTCGCCGGCTCCAGACCGGGCTCGTGCGCACCTACGTGCTCGCGATCGCCGCGAGCCTCGCCGTCCTCCTCGTCGTCTTCGTGGCGGTGCGCTGATGCTCGACGACTGGTCACTGATCTTGCTCCCGCTCGCGGCCGCGCTCGCGATCTGGATCCTGCCGCTCTCGCGGCTACGCGGCCGGCTCGTTCGCGCTGCTCGTCAGCCTGGTCGAGATCGGCGCTCTGGATCGACGCGCTGCTGCGCTTCGACTTCGGCAGCCCGAAGCTCCAGTTCGCCCAGCAGACGGACTGGTTCTCGAGCCTCGGCGTCTCGTACTCCGTCGGCTTCTACGGCTTCTCGCTCTGGCTCGTCGGGCCTCTCGGTGATCGTGATGGCCGCCGCGGTCGCCTACGCCTTCTGGGTCGGGCGCGAGCGGGCGCGCGCCTACTTCGGGCTGATGCTGTTCCTCACCGGCGCGGTCGTCGGCGTCTTCACCTCGCAGGACCTGCTCCTCTTCTACGTCTTCTGCGAGGCGATGCTGATCCCGCTCTACGTGCTCGTCGGCGTCTGGGGCGGGCCGGGCCGGCGCGCGGCGACGGTCAAGTTCGTCATCTACACGATGGTCGGCTCGCTGCTGATGCTGGCCTCGATGATCGTGCTACGGGCTCGACGAGGGCACGTTCGACCTCAACAAGATCGGCGCCGAGCTACGAACACGCTGGATCTTCCTCGGCTTCGCGGTCGCGTTCGCGATCAAGGCGCCGCTCTTCCCGTTCCACGGCTGGCTGCCGGACGCCTACCGCGAGGCGCCGCCCGAGGTGGCCGCGGTGCTCTCGGGCGTCGTCTCGAAGACGGCGGTCTACGGCTTCCTGCGGATCGCGATCCCGAACTTCCCGGGCCCGGTGCACGACTTCCGGGTGCCGATCCTCGTGCTCGCGACGATCGGGCTTCTCTACGGCTCGCTGCTCGCGTTCCGCGCGCCCGACGTGCGCGGCGTGATCGCCTACTCGAGCCTCGCCCAGATGGGCCTGATCACGCTCGGCCTGTTCGCGACGAACGACCTCGGCTTCGACGGCGCCGTCCTCCAGATGGTCAACCACGGGCTGGTCTCGGCGGCGATGTTCCTGCTCGCCGGCGATGGTCGAGCGGCGCACGGGCACCGGGCGAGCTCGACCGCCTCGGCGGGATGGCGCGCGGGCGGCCGCTGCTCGCGACCGTGCTGATCGCGGCGGGCGTGATCACGCTCGCCGTGCCGGGCTCGACCAACTTCGCCGGCGAGTTCCTGATCCTCACCGGCGTGTTCCAGCAGGGCTGGGCCTACGGCGCGCTCGGCGCGGTCGCGATCGTGCTCGCGGCGATGTACGTGCTGCGGCTGATCTCGGCGGTGCTCCACCGCGAGCCGGGAAGCGCCGTCGTCCGACGCCGCGCTCGATCTCCGGCCCGCGCGAGCTCGGCGATCGTCGTCCCGCTCGTCGGCCTGCCTGATCGCGCTCTCGGCCTGGCCCGCGGCGATCAGCGGCCACACCTTCGGCGGGGCGGCAAGGCGGGCACCTCGCTCAGCTCTCAGCAGTACCCGTCGAGCCTGCCGATGAACTGCGTCACGAAGAAGACAGCCGCCGGATCGAGGGCTCGTGCCAGCAGGTGTTCAAGGTGGCGGCGAAGTGATCCACGGGCCGCACGTCGACTGGTTCGCGCTCTCGCCCGACGCTCGCGCTGCTCGGCGCGGCCGCCGTCGCGCTGCTCGGCGCGGTGCTCGTGCCCCGCTCGCTGGCGAACCCCGTTCGCGGCCGGTGTCGCGGCGGCGCGGCTTCGTCGCCGCGTTCGTCGTTCAGCGCGCGCTCCTCTTCGTCCACAGACCCCGAACGGCGCAGACGATCGTCGTCGGCGCGATGCGGCGCGACCGCTTCGGCGCGCTCGCGGCGCTGATCGTCGCCGCGGCCGGCCTGCTCGCCGTCGGCGTCTCCTTCGGCGAGCGGATGCCGCGAGCACAGCGGCGAGTACTACGCGCTGCTCGCCGCGGCCGGCGGCGGGATGATCTTCCTCGGCTTCGCCGACAACCTGATGACGCTCTTCCTCGGGCTCGAGTGGTTCTCGATCGCCCTCTACATCCTCTGCGCGATCGACGGCGACCGCGAGCGCTCGCTCGAGGCCGGTCTCAAGTACCTCGTCGTCGGCGGCTTCGGCTCGGCGATCCTGCTCTTCGGCTCCGCGCTCGTCTACGGCGCGACCGGGCAAGATCGGCTTCGAGCAGATCGCCGCCGCGACCGCCGCGCAGCACCTGAGCGACGACGCGCTGCTCGTCGGCGGGCTCGCGATGCTGCTCGTCGGGCTTCGGCTTCAAGGCCTCGGCGGCGCCGTTCCACATGTGGACGCCGGACGTGTACGAGGGCGCGCCGACGCCCGTGACCGGCTTCATGTCCGGCGGCGACGAAGACGGCGGCGCTCGCGGTGATGCTGCGCGTGCTGATCACGGCGTTCCCCGCCGAGGAGCACCTCTGGACGATCACCGTCGCCGTGCTCGTCTGCGCCTCGCTCGCCGTCGGCAACTTCGCCGCGCTCGCCCAGACGAACGTCAAGCGGCTGCTCGCCTACTCCTCGATCTCGCAGGCGGGCTTCATGCTGATCGGCGTCGCGTCCGCGAACAAGCTCGGCGCCGAAGCGGTGCTCTACTACCTGATCCCGTACGGCGCGATGTCGCTCGGCGCATTCGCCGTCGTCGCGGCACGCGAGCGGGAGCTCGGCCGCGCCGGTGACGCTCGACAACCTCGCCGGGTTCGGCTGGGAGCGGCCGCTCCTCGGCGCCTCGATGGCGACGTTCATGCTCGGCTTCGCCGGCTTCCCGCTCACGGGCGGCTTCATGGGCAAGTTCCTCGTCTTCTCGGCGGCGTACGAGCACGGCTGGTGGTGGCTGACCGTCGTCGGCGTCGCTGGCGACCGCGCTCAGCCTCTACTACTACCTCGGCGTCGTGCGCGCGATGTACATGCGCCCGAGCGAGGAGCTGCAGCTGGCTCCGGTGGGAGGCTCGCCGCCCCGCGAGCTGCTGCTCCAGGTCGTCGCGGGAACGTGCGTCGTGATCACCGTCGCCTCGTTCGTCTTCGTGCAGCCGCTGCTCGACCTGTGCCAGCGCGCGGTCGCCGCGCTGCCGTACTAGACGACGCGCCCGACCGCCGAGCGGCGCGTGCCGGCCTGAGCTGCTCTCGGATCCATCCAGAGGATGACCAGGTCGATCACGAAGTTCGCGATCACGATCACGAGGCCGATCACGAGCACGACGCCGAGGATCGTCGGCAGGTCGTAGCCGGCGCCGCCGTTCAGCGCGGTCAGGGTGGTGAGCCCGAGCCCGGGTAGCCGGTAGACCGACTCGATGTAGAGCGCGATCCCGAGCGCGAGGCCGATGTCCATCCCGACGAGCGTGAGGACGGGGCCGAGCGCGTTTCGGAGCGCGTGATGGCGCACGACGCGCGAGCGCGACGCGCCCTTCGCCGCCGCGGTGCGGATGAACGGCTCGTCCATCACCTCGATCATGCGGACGCGCACGAGGCGGGTGTAGACGGCGAGGAAGAAGAGGGCGAACGTGATCCACGGCAGCACGAGGTGCGACGCCCAATCCGCCGGGCCGCCGCAGCCTTCCGCCGCACCGAAGAACGGGCAGTAGCCGCCCGCCGGCGCTATCCCCCACTGACGGCCCGGGAACTGCTGTAACAGCAGTGCCACGACGAGCGGGTGCGTGCAGATCCCGATCAGCGAGACGACGAGGATCGTGCGGTCGGTCAGCGAGCGCGGGCGCGAGCCGGCGATCGCGCCGAGCGGGATCGCGAGCAACAGCGCGAACACGGCTCCGCCGAGCACGACCGAGCCGGTGACCATCGCGGCGTGGACGACCGCGGGGCCCACGGCCTGCCCGGTGCGCTGGTCCGAGAGCGGCACGAACCTCGTGCCGGTGAACGCGATGCCGAGATCGCCGTGCACGGCCCTCCAGACGTAGAGGCCGTACTGCTCCCAGATCGGCTTGTCGACGCCGAGCGCCTTCTCTGCCTTCGCGATCTCCGCGGGTGTGTGCTGCTTGCCCGGGGAGAGGTCGATGAGGAAGCCGGCCGGATTCGCCGGGATCGTGTAGTAGAGGGTGAACGTGATCAGCGTCAGCCCGAGCAGCAGCAGGATCGAGGCGCCGAGCCGGCGGACCGCGTAGCCGAGCGTGATCACCGTGCGCCCCGGGGATCGAACGCCTCGCGGAGCCCCTCGCCGAGGAGCGTCAGCGAGAGCACGGTGAGGAAGATCGCCGCGCTCGGGATCACGGTCAGCCACGCCGAGAACGAGCTCGCGTTGTAGGGCAGCGGCGACAGGACGGTACCCCACGTGGCGGCAAGCATCGAGCCCCAGCTCGTCGTCGGCAGCTTGATCCCGACGCCGAGAAACGTCAGCCCGGCCTCGAGCATGATGTTCGTCGCGACCGCAAACGTCGCCCAGATCGCGATCGCGGGGATCACGTGCGGGAAGAGATGGGTGCGCATGATCCTCGCGTCGCTCTGGCCGATCATCTCCGCCGCCTCGACGAACTCGCGCTCGCGCAGCGATAGGATCAGCGTGCGCACGATCCGGGCCGGGTAGAACCAGGTGAAGAGGCCGATGAGCAGGATCAGCGAGAGCACGCCCTTGTTGAGCGCGCCGCCGATGGTGATGTCGCTGAACTTCGCCGAGGCCGTGCTGCCGAGGACGATCGCGAGCAGCAGCACGGGAAAGGCCATCACGAGATCGGTGAAGCGGGACACCACGGAGTCCACCCAGCCGCCGAAGAACGCGGCGAGCGTGCCGAGGGTCGTGCCGATCAGGAGCGCGACCAGCGTCGCCCCGACCGCGACGGTCAGCGAGACCCGGCCGCCGTAGAGCAGCCGCTGGAGCTCGTCTCGGCCGAGCGGGCCGTCGGCTCCGAGTACGAGCAGCGTCCTGGGCGTGCCTGCGGGCGGCGGCGTCTGCTTGAACGTCTTCGGGTCGATCCCGGGCACGAACGACGTGTCGGGCACGTGCGACCACGGGCCGACGGGCCTCAGGGCGACGTCGACGGCGTACGGAAAGAGATCGTTCGGGCCGTGGCCGACGAGCTTGCCGAGGAGCGGCGCGCCGGGAAGGACTGCAAGGACGAGGAGGACGAGAAAGCCGGCCGAGACGAGCGCAGCGCGGTCGCGCCGAAGGCGCCGCCACGCGAGCCGCGACGGGCTCTGCGCAGACGACTCCGGCTCGCCGATCGCCGCACTGGCCATGGTCGTGCTCACTGTGAGGCGGGAGTATTCCTGGTCTAGCCGACGCGGTTCGCCGGGTCGCGGCCCTCGAGCAGCACCGCGCGGAGCGCTTCGACGCAGAGCCCGCCCATCGCGTCTCGCGTCGCGTCCGTCGCGCTGCCGAGGTGCGGGGTGAGGACGACGTTCTCCATCGAGAGGAGCGCCTCGGTCACCTCGGGCTCGCGCTCGTAGACGTCGAGCGCGGCGCCGGCGATCGAGCCGCGCTGCAGCGCCTCGACGAGCGCCGCCTCGTCCACGACCGGGCCGCGGGCGGTGTTGACGAGCACCGCGGTCCGCTTCATCCGCGCGAGCGCGGCGGCGTCGATCAGGTGGCGCGTCTCGGGCTTGAGCGGGCAGTGCAGCGTGAGGACGTCCACCTCGCCGATCGCGCTCAGGTCGCGCATCGGCAGCACCGTCATCCCGAACGCCTCGGCGAGCCGCCCGACCTCGCGGCCGATCCGCCCGTAGCCGAGCACGCCGAGCGCGCGCCCCTGGAGGCCGGTGCCGAGCATGAAGCTCGTCGACCAGCCCCACTTCTCACCGCGGCGCAGAAAGCGGTCGCCCTCGGCGATCCTGCGCTGAAGGCCGAGCAGGAGCCCGATCGCGAGCTCGGCGGTCGCGGCCGTGAGCACGTCCGGCGTGTTCGCGATCACGATCCCGCGCGCGCGGGCCGCGTCGAAGTCGATGTTGTCGGTGCCGACCGCGAAGTTCGCCACCACGCGCAGCTGCGGCCCCGCGGCGTCGAACAACGCGTCGCCGACGGGATCGATCGGCGTCGCGACGATCCCCTCCGCGCCCGCCACGTCGCCCTCGCGGAACTCGAACAGGCGCGCGAGCTCGGCCCGCGTCGTCTCGGGGAGCAGCTGGGTGGCGACGACGACGGTCAGGCGGACTCGGGCACGCGGCGGCCGGTGACGAGCGCGGGCAGTCCGGCGGCGAACTGCAGGCCGAGCACCACCAGCGCTGCGAGGAGCGCGGACACGGCGGAGGTCGGAATCGCGCCCTGGGTGAGATACGGCGCCCGCGCCGCCGCACCGGCCACCACGAAGAGGAGGGCGAGGGCCGCGAGCAGCGCCTGCAGCCCGTCCTCCGGGCGGCCCTCGAGCGCCTCGCCGAAGCAGGTGAGCGAGGCGGCGACCGCGGCGGGCACGGCGAGCAGGAGCAGGTAGAACGCGAGCCGGTGGGCTCCCGCGCCGTCGGCGAGAGCCACGAGGAGGACGGGGCCGAGCGGAAGGAGACGACGAAGCATCCGCCGGAGATTTCGTGGCCGGGGCACCCTCTCCTGCGTTAGATTCCCGCTATGCCCGGAACCCTCACCTGGCTCGGCCACGCAGCCTTCAGGCTCGACTCGCCGGGCGGCAAGCGGATCTACGTCGATCCCTGGCTCTCCGGCCCCACGGTGCCCGAACGCGAGCGCGAGCCCGAGCGCGTCGACCTGATCGCGCTCACGCACGGCCACGGCGACCACGTCGGCGAGACGGTCGCGCTCCACGAGAAGTTCTCCTGCCCCGTGATCGCGCTCGTCGAGCTGCGCGGCTGGCTCGGAGAGCAGGGCGTCGGCGCGAACATGGCGCACGCGCCGAACAAGGGCGGCACGGTGAACGTGGACGGGATCCGGATCACGCTCACCGACGCGAACCACTCGTCGAGCGCGGACGACGGCACCTACCTCGGCGAGCCGGCCGGGCTCGTGATCGAGCTCGAGGACGGCACCACCGTCTACTTCGCCGGCGACACGAACGCGTTCACGGACATGCAGCTGATCGGGCGGATCTACTCGCCGGACGTCGCGGTGCTGCCGATCGGCGACCACTTCACGATGGGCCCGCGCGAGGCGGCCGTGGCGCTCGAGCTGCTCGGCGTGAAGCGCTGCGTCCCCTGCCACTTCGGCACGTTCCCGCTCCTCCACGGCACACCGGCGGAGCTGAAGAAGCTCGCGCCGGGAGTCGACGTCGCCGAGCTCGAGCCCGGCGACAGCGTCGAGCTGTGAGGCAGCGCTGGTTCGGCGCCCGCGGGCTGCGCGTGCCCGAGCTCGCCGTCGAGGGCGACCCGGCCGTGCCGCTGGACGGGGTGCTCCTGCTCGACTCGGTGAGCGACGAGGCGGCGCTGCGCGAGGCCCACGCCGCCGGGACGCCGGTGGTCGTCCGTGCTGCGAGCGCCGAGGAGGTGCGGCTCGCGCTCGCGCGGCCGGAGGTGTCGACGCGTGCTCGTGCCGGCGGGCTCGGAGGAGCTGCTCGAGCTCGACCTGACCGGGCTCACGTATGGCTAGCCCGGTCGTCTCGACGTACTCGATCGCGGCCTGCGACCTCGCCGCTGGGCAGTGGGGCGTCGGAGTGCAGTCGAAGTTCCTCGCCGTCGGCTCGGTCGTGCCGTGGGCGGCGCCGGGCGTCGGCGCGGTCGCGACGCAGGCTTACGCGAACCCGCGCTACGGGCCGGACGGGCTGGAGCTGCTCGCGCAGGGGCTCGCGGCGGCAGGAGGTGGTCGACGCGCCTGACCGAGGCGGACGAGGCGCGCGAGACGCGGCAGCTCGGCGTCGTCGACGCGCACGGCCGGCGCGCGAGCTTCACCGGCTCGGAGTGCAACGAGTGGGCCGGCGGCCGGACGGGCCCGTGCTTCGCTGCGCAGGGGAACATCCTCGTCTCGGCGGAGACCGTCGACGCGCTCGCCGAGACGTTCGAGGCGACGCGGCGCTGCCGCTCGCCGAGCGGCTGCTCGCCTGCCTCGCGGCGGCGCAGGCCGCCGGCGGCGACCGGCGCGGGCAGCAGTCCGCCGCGCTCCTCGTCGTCGAGCGGGACGGCGGGTACGGAGCGCTCTCCGACATCCTCGTCGACCTCCGCGTCGACGACCACGCCGCGCCCGGTCGAGGAGCTGCAGCGCCTCTACGGGCTCGCACCAGGCGCTCTTCGGCAAGACCCCGCGCGACGAGTGGCTGCCGCTCGAGGGCGAGCTCGCCGCCGAGGTGCGGATGCGAGGCTCTCCGCGCTCGGCTACGCGCGGCTCGCCGACTGGGCCGGCGTCGAGAACCTCGAGGAGCGGGTCGACGGCGAGGACGCGATCGACCCGGTCGTGCTCGAGCACCTGCGAGGATCAACCACGTGAGAGCTGGAACGTCGTCGCACCTGTCCGAGCTCGAGAGCTTCCCGGTCGGCGAGCGCGGGCTCCTCTGGCACCCGATCCGCCTTCGCGCTCGGGATCGAGGCGTTCGGGATGAACGCGTACACCGCGGCCGAGGTCGGCGGCGAGGTCGTCGAGGAGCACACCGAGGAGAGCTACGGCCACGAGGAGGTGTACGTCGTGATCGCCGGCCACGCGACCTTCACCCTCGACGGCGAGGAGGTCGATGCGCCGACAGGCACGATCGTCCACCTCCCCGACCCGGCGGTGAAGCGCACCGCGATCGCGCTCGAGGAGGGGACGACGGTGCTCGCGGTCGGCGCGAAGCGAGGCGAGGCGTTCACGCCGTCCGGCTGGGAGATCGAGTTCCAGGCCAACCACCTGCCGCCGGGCGAGGCGGTGCGCATGATCGAGGACTGGGTCGCAGAGCACCAGGACGACGCGGCGGCGTACTACAACCTCGCGTGCTTCCGCGTCCGCAAGGGCGAGCTCGCCGAGGGCGATCGACGACTTCCGGCGCGCCTTCGAGCTCGATGCCGAGAAGGTGCGAAAGTGGTGCGCGAGCGACGTCGACCTCGACCCGATCAGGGCCGAGGTCTCAGCGATCACCGGGTAGGCGCACGCCCGAGGCCCGCAGCGCGGGGACGGGATCGCCTTCCGGCCGCGCGACAATCAGCACGATCCCGTAGCTCTCGGGCACCGCCAGCGCGTCGACCACCGCCTGGAGCCCGATCGCGAGCGCGAACGCCTTGTAGGCCTGCTCACCGCCGAACGGGACGAGATCCTCGGGCCGCGCCGCGCCGCGGAGGACGTCGCCGTGGGTGACCTTCCCCATCGAGACGTCGGCGACGAGCGGCCGCCCGTCGGAGCTCGGCACCGCGAGCGCGAGCGGATTCGTGCCGGCGAGCTCCGGGCCGCCGTCCGGCGAGGCGAGCCGCGGCGGCGAGGTGGCGGTGAGCGCGGCGACGAGCCCGCCGTCGGCGAGCTTCCGCGCCCAGTAGCCGAGCGCGCCGGTCGGGAACGCGTCGGCGACGACGAGCCGCGCCCGCTCGGGCGGATCGGCGAGCTGCGCCTCGACGATCGCCGCGAGCGTGAGGTAGCCGAGCGCGCCGTTCGACCGCCAGCGCTCGTAGCCCGGCTCGCTCAGTGCGCGCGAGGGCCGGGCCGCGGGGTCGATCCCGTCGAGCGTCTCGAGCCACTCGATCCGCGAGAGGCCGTGGCCGAGCGAGCCGCGCCGCTCCGCGTCGAGGAAGTGGTCGGCGAGCGTCGCCGCGTCGGCCTCGTCGAAGCCGAGCGCCCGCAGGCGCGGGAGCGCGTCCTCAGGCTGCACGCTTGCGAGCGTCGAGGATCGGCCAGCCTCGTTCCTGCGCGATCTTGCGCAGCGCGCGATCGGGGTTGACGGCGACCGGATGGCCGACCGCCTCGAGGAACGGCAGGTCGGAGTGGCTGTCGGAGTACGCCGTCGAGGCCGCGAGGTCGAGCGACTCGAGCGCGGCGAGCTCGTCGAGCGCCTCCGCCTTCGCCTTCCCGTGGAGCGGCCGCAGCGCGCGGCCCGTGTAGCGGCCGTCGACCACCTCGCACACCGTTCCGATCCCGCCGTCCAGGCCGAGGTCCGCGACGATCGCATCGACGATCTCCTGCAGCGCGGTCGAGACGATGTAGACGCGGTGGCCCCGAGCGCGGTATCCGTGCGCCGCGTCGACCACCTCCGGCGCGAGCAGCGGCTTCAGCACCGGCTCCATCGCCTCGGCCGACGAGCTCGGCCACCTCGGCCGCCCGCACGCCTTGCAGCGCGAGCACGCCCCGCTCGGCGAGCACCTCGACCTCCTCGGCGCGGGCGCCGCGGACGACGAAGAGGAGCTGCCAGACCGCGGCCTGCGCCATCTGGCGGCGGGAGATCAGCCCGCGCTCGTGAAACGCGCCGGCGAGGGCGAGCGCGCTGGAGCGGCGCAGCAGCGTCCGGTCGAGGTCGAAGAAGGCGCCGGCGGTCAGGAGACGACGGGGAGCAGCTTGGTGAGCCCGATCCCGCGCTCCCGCTCCGTCGCGAGCACCGCCTCGGCGATCCGCACGATCTCGAGCGAGGTCGCCGACTCCGGCTCCGCCTCGACGAGCGGCACCGCGAGGTCGCCCTGCTCGCGCAGGCGCGGATCGAGCGGCACCCGGCCGAGGAGCGGGATCCCGAGCTCGGCCGCCAGGCGGTCGCCGCCGCCGGAGCCGAACACCTCGCCGGACATGTTCTCGACCACCCCGAGCAGGCGCATGTTCGGTCTTCTGCGCCATCACCGCCGCGCGCGAGGCGACCTCCTGCGCCGCGGGCTGCGGCGTCGTCACGACGACGACCTCCGCGCGCGGCAGCAGCTGGCCGAGCGAGATCGCGACGTCGCCGGTCCCGGGCGGCATGTCCACGACGAGCACGTCCAGCTCGCCCCAGTGGACGTCGGTGAGGAACTGCTCGAGCGCGCGGTGCAGCATCGGCCCGCGCCACATCACGGGCTGGTTGTCGTCGAGGAAGAAGCCGATCGACATCAGCTTCAGCGAGCCGCGCACCGGCGGCACGATCATCCGGTCGACGAGCACCGGCTTCTGCTGGATCGCCGAGGATGTGCGGGATCGAGTGCCCGTAGACGTCGGCGTCGAGGATCCCCGTCCTCTTGCCGAGCCGGTCGAAGCGCGACCGCGAGGTTCGCCGACAGCGACGACTTGCCGACGCCGCCCTTCCCCGAGGCGATCGCGAGCACGCGCGTCGCGCGGTCGAGCGAGATCCCCTGCGTCGCGCTCGGTGACGCCGCCGCGCAGCCTCGCCGTGAGCGCGCCGCGCTCCTCCGGCGTCATCACGTCGAACGTCGAGCCGCACCGACTCGACGTCGTCGAGCGGCATCACGGCGTTCTGTACCTGATCCTGGAAGGACGAGCGGAGCGGGCAGCCGGCGACGGTGAGCGCGATCGTGACCGCGACGTCGCCGCCTGCGATCTCGACCCCGCGCACCATGTCGAGGTCGACCACGTTGCGGTGCAGCTCGGGGTCGATCACCTGCTCGAGCGCCTTCAGCACCTCGTCGCGTGAGACCGCCATGCGACTGAGCCTAGCAACGGCGATGATGCGTCAGTGACGTGGGCCGGACTCGTCTGGAAGAACCTGCTGCGGCGCCCCGACGCGGACCGCGCTGACCGCCACCGGCGTGGCGCTCGGGGTCGGGCTGATCGTGGCGCTGCTCTCGATCTCCGCCGGCGTGAGCAAGACCGCGGGTGACCTGATCCACGTCGGCCGCGCCGACTTCGGCCTCTTCCAGCGCGACGCGTCCGATCTGACCAAGTCGCTGCTGCCCGCCTCGCTCGAGCAGCGGATCGCGGCCGACAACGACGTGGCCCAGACCGCCCGGCTCTTCCTCTACGTGACCACGGTCTCCGGCCGCGACTCGGTGCTGCTGTTCGGGCTCGACCCGAAGGAGTTCCCGTACAGGCGCCTCGTGATCGTCCAGGGCCGCCGCGCGCACGGCAACGAGGCGCTGCTCGGCGACCGCGCCGCGAAGTCGATGGGCCTGAAGCCGGGCGACTTCCTCACCATCGCCGGGCACCGCTACCGGATCGCGGGCCTCTACCACTCCGGCGACCGGTTCGAGGACATCGGCGCCGTGCTGCCGCTCTCGACCGTCCAGAAGCTCGCCGGGCGGCCGGGCGAGGTGACGACGATCGCGGTGATCGCCCGCCTCGGCGCGCAGCCGAAGCTCGTCGCGAAGCGCGCTCGAGGCGCAGTTCCCGGGCGTCGCCGCGGTCGACCGAGCCGGGGCAGGCGGTCAAGATCGACACCTCGAGCCGGCTGATCCTCCAGACGCGGCTGGATCATCTCGCTGCTCGCGCTGATCGTCGGCGGGATCGGCGATCACGAACACGATGGCGATGTCGGTGTTCGAGCGGTTCCGCGAGATCGGGATCCTGCGCGCGGTCGGCTGGACGGACGTGGCGGATCGGCGCGATGATCGTGAGCGAGGCGATCGGGATCTGCCTGCTCGCGCTGGCGCTCGGCCTCGTTGCTCGGCTACGCGGCCGCGGAGCTCTTCGTCCGGCGCGGGCTCTCGCAGCTCGTCACGCCCGACTTCACGGCCGGGCGTGTTCGCCTGGGGGCTCGCGTTCGCGCTCGGCGTCGGGCTGCTCGGCGCGATCTACCCGACGGTGCGCGCGGTCCGGCTCACGCCGATCGAGGCGCTCCGGCACGAGTGAGCTCGAGCCGCCCGTCGCGCATGCGAAGGGTGCGGTCGCCGAGCCCGGCGAGGTCGGAGTCGTTCGTGACGAGCAGGATCGTCATCCCGTACTGGCCGCGCAGCCGCTCGAGCAGCGCGACGATCTGCTTGCCCGTCTCGGAGTCGAGCGCGCCCGTCGGCTCGTCGGCGAGCAGCAGGCGCGGCCCGTTCGCGAGCGCACGCGCGATCGCGACGCGCTGGCGCTCGCCGCCCGGAGAGCGTCGCCGGCGAGGCGTGCGTCCGCTCCGAGAGGCCGACCTCGCCGAGCAGCTCGCGCGCCCGCGCCTCGCGCTCGCGCCGCGGCACGTGCGCGTCCGATCATCGGGATCTGCACGTTCTCGAGCGCGTTCAGCGTCGGCATCAGGTTGTGCGACTGGAACACGAAGCCGACGGTGGCCGCGCGGTAGCCGGACGGGTCCTCGAGCCGCTCGAGGTGGTGCCCGTCGACGACGATGCGTGCCCGCGTCGGGCCGGTCGAGCGCGCCGATCAGGTTCAGGAGCGTGCTCTTGCCGCAGCCGGAGGCGCCGGTGAGCGAGCACGAACTCGCCCGGCTCGATCCGGAGCGAGATGTCCTCGAGCGCGTGGATCCGCCCGTCCTCGAAGCCCTTGCGCACGTGCTCGACGACCACCTCGGCGCCGGCGCGCGGCGCGCTCACTTGTGGGGCGAAACACCGTAGATCAGCACGGCCTTGCCCTTGGCGGTGACCACCGTCGCGCGGAACTTGAGCACGATCCCCTGGACGGCCGAGTCGGGAGGCCAGAGCACCGCAGTCGCGGAAGACGCCCTTGAACGGAACGTTCGTGACGTACTTGTGTTGGCGACGAACTGGACGGGGTGCACGGTCGCCGAGCGGGTCGACGATCGCGATCGTGACCTTCGCCGGCGAGCGGCTTGCCCTTCAGGTCGGTCAAGGTCACGGTGTAGGGCCACTTCGTCTTGTTGTCGGCCTTCGGCGTGTGCGTTGCCGCCGTCAGCTTGGCCTTGAAGGCCGGAGCCGCCGCGACGGCCGGGGCCGCGAGGACGAGGACCGCGATGGCGATGAGGACGAAGCGCCGCACAGCGAAAGCTTACGCCGTGAGAGCCCCGGCAAGTCGCGCCGTGAGCTCCGACGTCGCCGCGGCGACGATCCGCGAGCGCGATTCGAGGTCGAGCGGCGCGGCGCCGAAGGGTGGATCCTCGAACAGCTCGACCGCGAGCCCGCGCTCGCGCGCGAGCAGCTGTCCGGCAGCGATGTCGACCGAGCGCGCGCCCTTGAGCGAGCAGACCGCGTCCACGCGCCCCGCGGCGAGGTGGCAGAGCGAGAGCGCGAGCGAGCCCATGATCCGCAGGCGGTACGCGAGCCCGACCATCGCCGCGGCGCGCTCGGCGACGAGCGAGGTCAGCGTCGCCTCGAATGCGAGCAGCTCGATCTCGTCCTTCGGCAGGTCGGGGCCGAGCGGGGCGCCGTTCAAGAAGGCGCCTTCGCCCTTCACGGCGTGCCACTCCTCGCCCGTGCCGAAGTCGTAGACGTAGCCGAAGTGGACGTCGTCCATCGTCCAGCCGTCGGCGACGGCGATCGAGAGCGAGAAGAATGGGATCCCGCGCTTCGCGTTCAGCGAGCCGTCGATCGGGTCGATCACGACCACCGGCGGCGCGGTGCCCGAGATCCCGACCTCCTCCGAGACGATCGCGACGTCGCGCGAAGTGACGCAAGACGGCCTCCTCGGCGAAATGGTCGATCAACGTCGTGTCGTCGCCGCCCTCGCCCCGGCGGAGCACGGGCTCCCGGTCGGCCCGGCCGGGGCGCTCGGCGAGCACGGCGCGCACGTCGGCGGCGGCCGCACGGCAGGTGGCGAGCCAGTCGGTCACACCGGGTGGAAGAGCAGGCCGGAGAGGAGCTTCGGATAGAAGTAGGTGCTCTTCTGGGGCATCACCTCGCCGGCCTCTGCGAGCGCCCAGACCTGCTCGAGGCTCGCGGGGCGGAGGAGGAACGCGGCCTGTGCCTCGCCGCGGTCGACCGCCGCGATCGCCTCGTCGACATACGGCGTGTAGGTGACCGGGCCGAGTGCATGCTCCTCGACGAGAGCCGCATCGAGCTCGCCTTCGTACGCCCTCGATCACGAACGCGTGCTCGCCGCGTGTAGACGACAACCGCACCGTGGTCGCGCGGCAGCGTCTCCAGGTACGCGAGTTGCTGCAGCGGGTTCGGCGGGCCGCCGCCGAGAATGCCTCCTTCGTACCCGGCGAGCCGATGCGTGGGGAAGATCGTCAGCCCCTCCTGCTCCTCGCCGCACGAGCACGACCATCATCCAGCCGGACTCGGGCGTCCCCTGCTCGGCGTGGAAGGCGAGCGCCGTCTCGTAGCGGTGATGGCCGTCGGCGATCAGGAGCTGCTCGGGCGCGGCGATCGCGTCCGAATCCGTCACGCGCCAGAGCCGCGTCGCGACTCCGCCCTCCGTCGCCTCGAGCGTCGGCTCGCCGACGCCTTCGAGCAGCGTCGGGCCGCGATGGAGCAGGAAGATCGGCTCGAGCTCGGTGTGCGTCGCGCGGAGCAGGCGCAGCCGCCCCTCCTTCGGGCCTGCGTGGGTGCGCTCGTGCGGCAGCACGACCCGCGCCTCGTAGGGCTCGAGCTGCAGCGAAGCGACGACGCCGGTGCGCGTCCGCGCGACGCCGTCGGGGCCGACGAAGTCCTGCGCGAGCGCCCAGAGCGCCGGCTCGTCGTCCTCGACGAGCACGCCCTCCGCGAGCCAGCGCGGCGAGCGTGAGCCCGGCCTCCTCCTCGGAGTCGGGCAGCGTGAGGTGGACGACGTTGTGCGGATCGAGCGCGAGGTAGCGCGCGCGCTGCTCGGGCGAGATCACGTCGTAGGGCGGCGCGACGACGCGCTCGCTCGGCTCGGCGTAGCGGAGGGCGCGGAACGGCTTCACGACGGCCACTTCGGCCGAGCCTAGCAGCCGCCCCGACGCCTAGACTGGCTCCGTGAGCGCGATCGCCGAGCTGCTGCAGGACAGGGTCGTCGAGGGCGTGTACGCCGTCTCCCGCAAGCAGCGGCTGCGTACCCGCGGAGGCGCTCCGTACCTCGCGCTCGAGCTCGTCGACCCAAGCGGCCGGATCGAGGCGCGCGTCTGGTCGGACGTCGATCTTCTCGACTCCCGTTTCGCCGAGGGCGACGCCGTGCACGTGCTCGGACGGGTGGAGCGGTTCCGCGACCGGCTCCAGCTCGAGATCCGCTCGCTCGAGGCCGCACCGGGCGAGGACGCCGCCGCGCTCGCGCCCGCGATGCGCCGCGACGCCGACGAGCTCGACGGCTTTCTCGAGTTCCTCGCCGCCGAGATCTCGCATCCCGGCCTGCACGCGACGGTCGACCGCTTCCTCGGCGACGAGGCGATCCGCCGCAGGCTGCGCGAGCTTCCCGCGACGCCGGACGGGCACCACGGCTACGCGGGCGGGCTGCTCGAGCACACCGTCGGCGTGGCGACTCTCTGCCGCGAGACGGCACAGCTCCATCCCCGGCTCCGCCCGGATCTCCTGCTCTCCGCAGCGCTCCTCCACGATCTCGGCCGCACGCTCGAGCTCGGGCCCGCCCCGGTGTACCCGCTGACGCGCGGAAGGGCGCCTGCTCGGACACGTCCACCTCGGCCTGCGGCTGATCGAGGAGCGCTCCGACGGGCTCGACCCCGCCGCCCGCACCGAGCTCCTGCATGCGGTCGCCTGCCACCACGACGCGCGCGCGGCTCGAACGGCCGAGGCGGCCGTGCTCTACCACGCGAACCAGCTCGACGCGGTCGCCGCGACGCGTCCCGTGACCGAGCCCTGAACGGCGTCGCGCTCGCCCTCGGCGCAAGCCTCGTCTGGGGCACCTCGGACTTCCTCGGCGGCGTCGCCTCCCGTCGGCAGCCGATCCCGCTCGTGCTGTTCGCGTTCCAGCTGGCCGGGCTCGCGTTCGTGTCCGCCCTCGTCGTCCTGCGCTGGCAGGGCCCGCCGGGCTCGATCCACCTCGTCTACGGCTTCGCCGGCGGCGTGGCCGGCGCGATCGGCCTCGCAGCGCTCTACCGCGCGATGGCGGTCGGGGCGATCAGCATCGTGACCCCGATCGCCGCGACCTCGGCGATCGTGCCCGTCGCGGTCGGCTTCGCCCACGGCGACAGCCCGAGCAGCGTCCAGGACGCGGGGTTCGCGCTCGCGTTCGTCGGCGTCGTGCTCGCGTCGCGCGAGGAGGTGCACGAGGCGCGGACGGACACGCGGATCGCGGCGGGGGTCGGGCTGGCGCTCTTCGCGGCGCTTTGCTTCGGCTCGTCGCTCGTCGGCCTGCACGCGGCCGCGGCGGGCGGCGGGGACGCGCTGTGGGGAACGATGATGCTCCGGATCGCGGGGATCCTGGTCGCCGTCGCGTTCGTCGTCGCGACGCGAACCCGCGTGCGCGGGCGAGGCCGGGAGCTCGCTCGCCTTTCGCCGATCGGAGTCCTCGACAGCACCGGGGTGCTCGCGTTCTCGCTCGCGTCGACGCGCGGGCTGATCAGCGTCGATCTCCGTGCTCAGCTCGCTCTTCCCGGTGGTCGCGGTCGCGCTCGCGACGATCTTCCTGCACGAGCGGATGAGCCGCCTCCAGGCCGTCGGCGTCACCGCTGCGATCGCCGGCGCGGCGGCTCTGGCAGCGGGCTAGGCGCGCTGCGGAGAGTCGTCACAGTTCCGTGACCCATGGGTGCGGAGCTCGACGATAGGCTCGCAAGCGACGGGCGGGGGCACGGGGCGTCCCCGGGTGCAGTCTCAGACGTTGAAGCGGATGTTCAGGACGTCGCCGTCCTGGATCGCGTACGTCTTGCCCTCGAGGCCCTGCTTGCCCTGGCGTGCGACCTCGGCGTGGGAGCCGAGCTCGACCAGGTCGCGCCACTGGATCACCTCGCAGCGGATGAACCCGCGCGCGATGTCCGAGTGGATCGTGGCCGCCGCGTCGAGCGCCGTCTCCCCGCGCCGCAGCGTCCACGCGCGCGTCTCCTTCTCGCCCGCGGTGAAGAACGTGATCAGGTCGAGCGCCTCCGAGAGCCGCCGCACGACCTCGTTGAGTGCCGAGGGCCGCCCCTCGCGAAACGCGGCCGCCTCCTCGTCGGACAGCTCGGCCAGCTCCGCCTCGAGCTTGCAGTCGATCCCCTCGGGCCCGTTCTCGACCGCGAGCAGCGCCTTGGTCGTGAGCGGCTCGAGCTCCGGCGGCAACTCGCCGGGATAGTCGGCGAGCGTGGCGCCGCTCTCGAGGTGCGCGAGCAGCTTCTCGAGCTCGGCCGCCTCGGCCTTGACCTTCTGATCGCCAGACTTCGCCTGCTTCGCGACGCGCTCGAGCCGCCGCTCGACGTGGTCGCGGTCGGCGACGAGCAGCTCGAGCTTGAGCGTCTCGAGGTCGTCGGCGGGGCTCGCGCCGTCGGAGAAGCCGTCCACGACCGCGAGCAGCGCATCGACCTGGCGCAGGCCGCCGAGGAGCTGGGCGCCGGTGCCCGGCACGTCGACGACGCGGATCGCGGCGGGCGTGACCTTCTTCGCGTGCACGACCTCCGCGAGCGCGTCCAGCCGCTCGTCGGCGATCGAGAGCCATGCCGACATTCGACTTGTCCGCGACCGACGCATACGCGGTCACCTCGGCGCCCGCCTTCGTGAGCGCGTTGAACAGCGTGGTCTTGCCCGCGTTCGGCAGGCCGACGATCCCGATCTCGAGCGGCACCTAGTTCCCGAAGCCGACGCGGGTCTCGCGGGCAAAGCGCTTGAAGTAGACGACGCGCTTGATCGCAACGGTCACCTCGCCGTCGTCGAGCGTCAACGTGACGGCGCCCTCCCCGGCCGCGAGCGCCTTCTCGAGCTCGCCGACCGACGCGGGCGACGCGAAGCCTCCGAGGATCTGGCCGCCGTCGAACGCGACCTCGATACGCACACGCTCCTGCTCAGACACGAGACACCACCTCCGTGAGGACACCGTGGACGGAATCTGGATGGACGAACGCGACCTGGAGCCCGAAGAGGCCGCGACGCGGCTCGGCGTCGGTCAGCTCCGCGCCCGCAGCCGCGAGCTCGGCAAGCGCGGCGCCGATGTCGCTCACCTCGTAGGCGACGTGGTGCATCCCCGGCCCGCGCCGCGCGAGAAACCGTCCGACCGGCGAATCGTCCGCCGTCGGCGCCAGCAGCTCGACGCGGCTCCCGCCCGTCGTCAGCGACGCGGCCTCGACGCCCTGGTCGGGGACGACGTCGCGGTGCTCGAGCTCGGCGCCGAACAGCCGCCGGTAGGTCTCGATCGCCTCGTCGAGGTCGTCGACGGCCACGCCGAGGTGGTGGATGCCGAGCGTCTCCATCACGGCGATGCTAGCTACCGCGCGTTTCGAGCACCTCGTCGACGAGCCCGTAGGCGACGGCTTCCTCCGGCGTCATGAACCGGTCGCGGTCGATGTCGGCCAGCACCTGCGCCACCTCCTGGCCGGAATGGCGAGCGATGATCTGTGCCATCCGCTCGGTCATCTCGGCGATCTCGCGGGCCGCGATCTGGATGTCGGCCGGCGTGCCGCGGAAGCCGCCCGAGCCCTGGTGGATCATCACCTTCGCGTTCGGGAGCACGAAGCGCTTTCCCGGCGCACCCGCCGCGAGGATCATCGCCGCCGCCGACATCCCCATCCCGATGCACACCGTCCGCACGTCGGGCTTGACGTACTGCATCGCGTCGTAGATCGCCATGCCTGCATAGGCCGACCCGCCGGGCGAGTTGATGTAGAGGCTGATGTCCTGATCCGGATCCTCGGCCTCGAGCACGAGCAGCTGCGCCGCGATCACGTTCGCCAGCTCGTCGTCGACCTCTCGCCCGAGGAAGACGATCCGCTCGCGCAGGAGGCGCGAGTAGATGTCGAACGAGCGCTCGAGCCCTCCGTCCGACTGGACGACCATCGGCACCAAAGTCATGCCTACCTCCGTGGTAATGTGCCACCGTTGGGTTGCACATCATATACGCAACCAGGAGGTTGCTGATGGAGGTCACACGCGAGATCGTCCTGCCGGCTCCGACCGACGAGGTCTGGGCGGCGCTGACCGAGGCCGAGCGCCTCGAGGAGTGGTTCGCAAACGACGTCGAGCTCGATCCGACCCCGGGCGGCGAGGGCGTGTTCCGCTGGGACAACGGCGAGGAGCTCCATGCGACGGTCGAGGAGGTCGACGAGGAGCGCCGGCTCTCGCTGCGCTGGGAGGACGGCGGGGAGGTCGAGCTCACGCTGGAAGAGATCGACGCCGGCACGCGCGTGATCGTGCGCGAGTCGAGCCCTGCGTTCGGCCCCGCGCTCGAGCTGCACGCGCTCGCACTTGCCTTCGCCTGACGTCTTCGCCGCGCTCGCCGACCCGAGCCGGCGCTTCGTGCTCGAGACGCTCGCCCAGCGCGGCTCGGCCACGGCCACCGAGCTCGCGGCCGAGCTGCCGGTGACCCGCCAGGCGGTCGCGAAGCACCTGGCCGCGCTCACGGCGGCCGGGCTCGTCGAGCCGTCCCGCGTCGGTCGCGAGACGCGCTACCGGCTCACGCCCGAACGGCTCGCCGACGCAAGCGCGTGGATCGAGCGCGTGGGCGCGCAATGGGACGAGCGGCTCGCCGCGCTGCACGAGACCGTGACCCGGCCGCGCTAGGTCCCGGCGAAGACCAGCCCGGCGCTGCCGGGGAGGTCGGAGTCCCCGCACAGCACCCCGGCCGTCGTGAAGTGCCAGTGGAGGTGCACGCTCGTGGAGTAGCCGCTGTCCGAGCCGAGCTGCACGCCCGCAACGGTCACCGCCCCGCTCTCCCGCGTCGAGCGCGAGCTCTGCTGGTCGAAGTCGGTGCCGGCCGCGAAGTCCGAGCGGAAGCTCGACGTCCCGCAGTGATGATCGAGGCTCGACACGTCCGGGCCCACCGTCAGCCCCGTTCCGTCCCACCGGAACGGCTGGATCTTGTCGAACACGCCGGTGCACGAGCTCGCGTAGCGCCAGCGCTGGAAGCGGAACTGGGTGAGGAGCTTGTGGCCGAACTCGCCCGAGCGCGTGATCGTCACGCTCGAGCCGGTCGAGTTGCCGACGTGCGCATCGCCCGAGACCGAGAACGGGCCGTTGCCGGCCGAGAACGCCGTGCCGATCTCGGAGTCGGCAGTGCGGCCGTAGCTGAAGCTCGCCGTCATCCCGGCGACCGAGTGCAGCTGGCCGATCACGACCTGCCTGTCGAATGGCTTGCCGACCGGGTTTCGCACCATCGAGCAGAGGCCCGCGGCCGCGACCTTTCGCTCGTGCCTGCCGACCGGCCCGGCCCCCGGAGCTCCCTTGGCGAGGACGATCTCGCCCAGGTTGCTCGAGCCGTCGCGGTCGCTCCAACCCCCGGCGGAGGTGAACGTCCGCGCCATCGTGCGATTGGCGAAGAAGCCGCCTCCGACGGCGAGAAACTGGAGGTTCACGTAGCCGCCGTTCTGCTTCGCGATCCGCGCCAGCAGTTCGGAGTTCGCCGCCGTGAGCGAGAAGCCGCCGCCCTGGACCGGCTGGGACGCCACGAGCTGGAGCTTTCCGCCGTTGCCGCTCGCCGGCGGAGCGAACACCAGCACCTGGCCGTCGATCCCCTGCTCGTTCGCGCCCACGATCACGCCGCCGGCGATCACCGGCTGGTCGCTGCGCCCGGCCGGTGCCGTCCGCGCGGCGAGCCCGGCGACGGCGAGGATCGCGACGGCGACGAGGAGTCCCTGGGCGAAACGCTTCACCGTGCCTCCCTGGCTCGGACGAGGAGCGCCGCAGGGAAGCAGGATTGTTGCGCGTTTTCCGCGCGGTGGCTAGTCGCTGCCGGGCAGCGCGCGGATCGTGCCGACGGTCTCGGACGAGCGCGACTCGTGATCGACGTCGGCGAGCAGGGCGAGCACTTCCTCGCGCACGAGCGTCTCCTTCTCGAGCAGCGCGCCGGCGAGGCGGTCGAGGCCCGCGCGGTGCTTTTCGATCAGGCGCACGGCCTCTGCGTACGCGCCGTCGGTGAGCCGGGCCTGCTCGTTGTCGCGGAGCCGCTTCGTCTCCTCCGAGAGCCCGTAGTTGTCGGCGCGCATCGTGCGCGAGCCGGCCAGGTCGGACATGCCGAAGTCGAACACCATCTGCCGGGACAGCTCGGTCGCCTTCTCGAGGTCGTTCGAGGCGCCGTTCGTGACGCGGCCGAAGACGACCTGCTCCGCCGCGCGGCCGGCGAGGAAGATCTTCATCATGTCGACCAGCTCTTCCTTCGTGTGCAGATAGCGGTCCTCCGAGGGAAGGTTGAGCGTGTAGCCGAGCGCGGTGCCGCGCGAGACGATCGTCACCTTCTGCACCGGGAGCGCGTCGCCCATCAGGTGCGCCATCAGGGCGTGTCCGCCCTCGTGGTAGGCGAGGATTCTCTTCTCCTTCTCGGTCACGACGCGGCGCTGCTGCAGGCCGGCGACGACCCGCTCCATCGCCGCGTCGAAGTCGGCCTGGCGGATGTACTGGAGCTCCTGGCGGCCCGCGAAGATCGCCGCCTCGTTGGCGAGGTTGGCGAGGTCGGCGCCGGTGAGCCCCGAGGTCTGGCGCGCGATCAGCGCGAGGTCGACGTCGGCCGCGAGCGGCTTGCCGCGCGTGTGGACCTTGAGGATCTCCTCGCGGCCCGCGAGGTCGGGCTGCGCGACGAGCATCTGCCGGTCGAACCGGCCCGGACGCAGCAGCGCCGGGTCGAGGTCCTGGAGGCGGTTCGACGCGCCCATCACCACGACCTGATCCGTCGGGCTGAAGCCGTCGAGCTCGACGAGGAGCTGGTTCAGCGTCTGGTCCTGCTCGCGGTTGAAGCCGTGGCCGCCGCGGGCCGCGCCGACGGCGTCCAGCTCGTCGATGAAGACGATCGAGGGCGCGTGCTTGCGGGCCTCGTCGAAGAGCTTGCGGATCCGGGAGGCGCCGAGGCCGGCGAACATCTCCACGAACGCCGAGGCCGACTGCGAGTAGAACGCCGCGCCCGACTCGTTGGCGACCGCCTTCGCCAGCAGCGTCTTCCCCGTTCCGGGCGGGCCGTAGAGAAGGATCCCCTTCGGCACCCGCGCCCCGAGCCGCTGGAAGCGCTCGGGATTGCGCAGGAAGTCCACGACCTCGGCCAGCTCCGCCTTCGCCTCCTGCGCGCCGGCGACGTCCGCCCACGTCACCGTGGAGCTCGTGTCGGTCTCGATGTGCTTCGGCTTGATCCGGGGCATCAGTGCCACGGTCCGCCAGAGCAACAGGACGATCAGCCCGAAGAAAATGATCGGCAGCCAGGCCAGGGCGTCGTGGTCGAGCTGGTGGAGCGTCTGCCCGAGGTCGGCAACCATGGGTCCGACATCGGCACGAAGCCCTCAAACCCTTAGAAACCTGGACAGGACCGTGGTAGCGTTGCCCGAAAGAGATACGAAACGAGCTAGGGAGGCACAGTGCTAGGTAGTTTGCTCGCAAGTAGTACGCCGGTATTGACGGCGTTCTGGTACATGCTCATTTTCTTCGCGTTCGTGATCTGGATCTGGCTGCTGATCACGGTCTTCGTGGACATCTTCCGGCGCCACGACACGTCGGGCTGGGCCAAGGCGTTCTGGGTGATCTTCATCATCGTCGCCCCGTACCTCGGCGTCCTGATCTACATCATCGCCGAGCACAAGGGGATGGCCGACCGGAACGTGAAGCAGATGCAGGCGCAACAGGCGCAGGCGGACGAGTACATCAAGTCCGTCGCCAGCTCGTCCGACCCGGCCGAGCAGATCGCCAAGGCAAAGTCGCTGCTCGACGCCGGCACGATCACGCAGGCCGAGTTCGACAGCATGAAGGCCAAGGCGCTCGCGTAGGAACCGCCTCGAGGGCTCGCCCGGCTGTCAGAGCCGGGCGAGCACCTCGGCGACGCTCGTGAGCGCGACGCCCTGCGCCCGCCAGTCCGCCATGCAGGCGGCGGTGCGACCTGCGTCGAGGCCCGCGCGCGGCTTCCTCGACGAAGCTCACGCGATAGCCCCGCGAGACCAGGCCGCGGATCGCCGCGTCGTCGCAGACGTCGGTGGCGACGCCGAAGACGACGACCTCGTCCGGCGCGAGCGCCTCGAGCAGCGGCTCGGTGTTCGGGTTCGTGAAGACGTCGAAGTGCTTCTTGAGGAGCAGGAACTCGCGGCCGCGGAGCCAGCGCTCGGGCACCGGGGTCAGCGCGAGCGGGACCGGGTCCGCCTGCTCGGTCTCGGCGATCTTCCGCGCGCCGCGGGTGCCGCGGAGACAGTGCGGCGGGTAGGTCGTCTCGAAGTCGGGCTGCTCGGAGAGCTCGGCGTCGGTCAGCTCGTGGTCGTCTGCAGAGGCGACGTGGACGATCCCGGCCTCCCGCGCCGCCGCGACGAGCCGGGCCATCGCCGGAGCGGTCTCCTCCGCGCCGGGCACGTAGAGCTTCCCCTCCGGGAGCATGAAGTCGACCTGGGTGTCGACGTCCCAGAGGATCACGTCACGACGCTCGAGCCGCGCGTTCGGCCGGAACCGGCGGCCGACCTTCGCGGTGTCGCGCCCGTCCGTCATCACGATGTCGGCCGTGAAGTCGTTCTCGCCGCGGATCAGCGAGGAGCCGACGCCGTAGGAGTCGACGGGAACGCGCTTGCGCTCGAACTCCTCGATCTTCTCGACGGTGAAGCCGCCGGAGGCGACGATCTTGACCCGCTCGAAGCCGTCCGCGTCGAGCGCGTCGCGGACGTTCCGGACGAGCTTCTCGTTGACCCCGCGCGGGTCGAAGTCGCCCATCTCCTCCCAGAGCGAGCGGTCGACGAGCTGGCCCGAGGTGTCGAGGCGGACGCCCCAGAGCTTCGGCCCGAGCGCGCGCGCGACCTCGAGCGCCGTGCGCACCGAGTCGTTCTCGAAGTCGACGAGCACGACGATGTTGAAGTCCGACGGCGCCCACTCGGCGAACTTCGTCGCCGCGAGCACCGTGTTGCCGCCGTACGAGGCGATCAGCGAGTGCGGCACGGTGCCGATCCCGCGGCCGCCCCACCACGACGCCTGCGCGTCGGAGGTGACGCCGACCGCCGCGCCGACGAGCGCGCCGGCGACGTAGGCCGCGTAGCCGTCGCCGGTCTGCACGCGGTGGTGGTCGTGCCGCGCCGGCATGAAGATGATCGGCTTCCCGTTCGCCGCCTCGAGCACCCGCGTCACGTTGGTCGCGATCAGCGTGCGCCGCGCCAGCACGCCGAGGTAGACCGTCTCGAGGTGGCCGAAGGTCGTGTAGTCGCCCTCGATCGTCATCACGGTCTCCCACGGCTCGAGCCGGTCGCCGTCGTAGAGGGCGTGGACGGTGAGCGCCTCCCAGTCCTCGGCGCAGAGCTTGAGGATCGCGATCGCCTCGTCCATCCCGCCGAGCACCGACTCGTGCTTCTGGAAGACCTGCATCACCACGCGCGGGTGGCGGCCGTCGGCGAGGAGCGCGGTGCGCGTGTGGTTGAAGTACGCGTCGGTGTAGTAGCCCTCCCGCATCTTCTCGAGCGGGAGGTCGAAGATCTCCGGCGGCAGCCGCTCAGTCCGCGTTCTGGTGACCATGCTCCAGCTTCAGGCAGGTGGCGAGGGCGACCTCCGCGACCTCGAGCTGCTCCGGGCTCGGCTCCTCGGTGGAGAGCCGGTGCTGGAGCTCGTGGCCGGGCCAGGCGAGCGCTCGGGAGGCGGGGTGGCCGGGATGGCGCACCATCCAGCCGAACATCTCGGTCGCGGCCGCGAGCGCGGCGACGGCGGACGCGGCGCGGGCGGGGCCACGGAGGCGCTCGGGCGCGCGGGCGGCGAGCGTGTTGCCGATCGCGGTCGTGAGGATGATCGGACCGACGAGGTGGGAGCCGCAGCGCTCGTGCTCCTTCGTTGCGCGCTCGCCGTGCTCGTAGCTCCCGATCGCGACGTGCTCGGCGCCGTGGTAGGCGGCGAGCTCTCCGCCGCGGAGAGAGAGGACCGCGGGCGCGAGCGCGATCACGCCGGCCGCGAGCTCCTTCACGACCGGCCGCATGCGCGACGAGCGCACGCCGCGAGTGACGGCCGCCGTCGCGAGCATTGCGCCGAGCACGCCCTTGCGCTCGAACGGGAGCCGAGCCTCCGGCAGCTCGCGGCGCATCGCGGGCAGGACGAGCATCGCCTCGAGCAGCCGGGCCGGACCGCGCAGGAGCGGGCTTCCGACTCCCGACGCCTTGAAGCCCTTGCGCGCCGCGGCGACCTTGATCGTCCCGTCGGGCTCGCGGACAGCGCAGGCCCACGAGGTCGGCCCGTGCACGAGCACGCCGTTCCCGAGCGCCATCCCGCCGAGGCGAACTGTCTCGTCCATCCCCGAGACCTTACCCCCGGGCCGCAGCCCTGAGCGCCGCTTGGAGCCGGTCGGCGACCGGGCCACGGGAGATTGGACGGGAATCGAGCTCCACGACGGGTGCGACCTCGCGCACCGACGACGAGGTGAAGATCTCGTCCGCGGCCGCCATCTCCGCGAGCGGGAAGGCGCCCTCGACCACGGGGAGCTCCGCGAGCTCGAGCAGCACCGCGCGGGTGACCCCGGCCAGGATCCCGAGCTCGACCGACGGCGTGTAGAGCGTGTCGCCGCGCCGCCACCAGACGTTCGTCGTCGGCCCCTCGAGCACGGTCCCGTCCGGGCTGACGAAGACCGCGTCGTCGGCGCCGCGGCGGCGGGCCTCGTCGATCGCGGCCATGTTCACCGCATAGCTCGTCGACTTGACCCCGCCGAGCAGCCACGGCGCCTCGACCACCGGGCCGAGGAGCGCGGCGAGCCGGAGACCGCGCGCCCGCAGCTCGTCGTTTCCGCCGGGCAGCTCGCTGACGAGCGCGAGGCCGACCGAGCCGGCAGTCCAGTAGAGACGGAGGACCGCCTCGTCCGCCCCGGCCTCGGCGAGCGCGAGCGCGCTGAGCCCGGCAAGCTCGCCGGCGGGCGCGGGCTCGAGCCCGAGGCGCGCGGCGGAGCCGACGAGCCGCTCGAGATGCGTCTCGAGCCGAAACGGACGGCCGCCGTACACGCGCAGCGTCTCGAACGCGGCGCGGCCGCGCAGGAGCGCATCGTCGTCGGCCCGCAACACCGGCGTGTCGGGCGGGACGACGCCGCGCCCGGTGACCGCGAGCGCCAGCAGGCTCATGCGGGCTGGTGCACCTCGCTCCCCACGAGCTGGAGCAGCGGCCTCGCCTTCACCCACGACTCCTCGATCTCCGCCGCCGGGTCCGAGTCCCACACGATCCCGCCGCCGACCCAGAGATGGATCCGGCCCTCGGCGACGGCGAAGGTGCGGATCGTGAGCGCGAGCTCGAGGTCGCCGTTCGGCCAGATCCGTCCGAGCGCACCCATCGACGCGCCGCGGCCGACGGGCTCGAGCGCGGCGATGCGGTCGATCGCCGCGATCTTCGGGGCCCCGGTGATCGAGCCGCCGGGGAAGGTCGCCTCGAGCAGCTCGGTGAGGGACACGTCCTCGCGGAGCGTGCCCTCGACAGTCGAGACGAGGTGGCTCACCCCCGCGAGCCCGTAGCGGCGCGGCGAGCTCGGGCCAGCGGACGCTGCCCGGCACGCAGACGCGCGAGAGGTCGTTGCGCTCGAGGTCGACGATCATCACGTGCTCGGCCATGTCCTTCGCCGACTCGATCGGCTCGCCGGCCGGCGCCGTCCCCTTGATCGGACGGGTCCAGACGCGGCGCCCCGAGCGCGAGAGGAAGAGCTCCGGCGAGCCGGAGACGATCGCCCAGCCGTCGCCGACGAAGCGGCTCGGGATGGAGCGGAGAAAGCGGCGCGAGCGCGGTCGCGAGCCCCGCCGGGTCGCCGCGAAACGGCGCCGAGAGGTGCTGGACGAGGTTGACCTGGTAGACGTCGCCGAGCGCGATCGAGTCGCGCACCGCCTCGACCGCGGCGGCGTAGCGCTCGTCCGTCCAGCTCCTGGTCCACGCGCCCACCTCGAAGCTTGTGCTCATGAGCATTTGGGGTTCGTGGTCGCGGCGAATCGACACGGCCGCCGCGGGCAGGCGCGGGCACGGCTCCGGCGGCGCGGGGGTGTCCTCCCGGCGAAGCTCCGAGGAGAGCCCGTAGCCGAGGTAGACGTCCGCGACCAGGCCCTCGGCGCCGAAGAAGCCTTCGGCCTGCAGGGCTTCCTCGACCTGGGCCAGCGAATCGAGCTCGAGCACTATCCGAGAACTGTACGGGCGGCGTGCCGGAAGAACTCGACGCCGAGCTCGAGGTCGTCCACGAGCACGCGCTCGTCGGCGGAGTGGATCAGGCGCGACATCAGCTCGGGGTCCATCTTCGACGGGAAGAAGCCGTAGGAGACCGTCCCGAACGCCGTGCGCAGCCAGTGGCTGTCGGTGAACCCGGCGCACAAGACGGGTGCGACGAGCGCCCCCGGCTCGGACTCCGCGACGAATGCCTCGATCGCGTCCCAGAGCGGCGTCTCGAGCGGGGAGCGCGTCCCGCCCTGCGCACCCAGGAACTCGAGCTCCCAGTCGCCCTCGCCGAGCGCCTCGCGGACGGCTGCCTCGGCGTCGGCGGGCGTCTGCCCGGGCTGCAGCCGGCAGTCGACGACGATCTCGCACACGGCCGGGATCACGTTTCGCTTCTGCGACGCGGAGATCTGCGTCGGCGCGAACGTCATCTGCAGCAACGGCTCGATCAGGTCGCCGGCCAGCGGATGGATCGCCCGCGCAGCCTCGATCGCCCCGGCCGCCGGCGGCACCTCACCGGTGAGCGCGCGGAAGAAGCCCTCCGTCTCGGGCCCGTGGCTGCGCGCCGGCCTGTATTCGCTGATCTTCTCGATCAGCGGCGCCGCCTTCAGCAGCGCGTTGTCGGCGAGCCCGGGCATCGAGGCATGGCCCGAGCGGCCGCGCACCCGGATCACGAACGGCGCGGTCATCTTCTCGGCCGTCGCGCAGAGGTAGACCGGCCGCCCGCCGAGCACGACGCGATCGCCGGCGCCCTCGTTGAGCGCGTACTCGCAGCGCACCGCCTCCGGATGCTCGCGCACGAGCCACTGCAGGCCGAAGTCGTCGCCGACCTCCTCGTCGGCGGCTGCGACGAAGATCAGGTCGCCGGACGGCTTGAACCCGTCCCGGGCGAGCGATGCGAGCGCAACCGCCGAGGCGGCCGCCTCGCCCTTCATGTCGAGCGCGCCGCGCCCCCAGACCTCACCGTCGACGAGATCGCCGGACCACGGATCGCGCCGCCACTCCGCCGGGTCCGCGAGCACCGTGTCGGTGTGCGAGAGCAGGCAGAGCCGCGGGCCGCCGCCGCTCCCCGGAATCCGCGCGACGAGGTTCGCGCGATGCGGCACCTTCGCGTACAGCTCCGACTCCACGCCGTTGTCGGCGAGGTAGTCCCGCAGCAGCTCCGCCGCCTGCGTCTCGTTGCCGGGCGGATTGACCGTGTCGAGCCGAATCAGGCGCTGGAGGAGCTCGACGACCTCGTCGCGAAGGGTCAGTCGTCCTCCTTCGCGAGCGCCGTGAGTTGATCGCGCGCCGTCCACAGCGCGGGGTACATCCGCTTCGTGATCAGGCGTCCGAGCACCTCGACCGGGGTTCCCTGGGTGCCGACGACGTGCTCGCCGATGATCCGCGCGACCGTCTGGTAGTGCTTGACGCGCCAGACCGCGATCGCCTCGTCCCAGTCGATCAGCCCCTCCGCGAGCTGGATCGCCGCCTCGTCGCCGCCGCGATAGACCTCGACCGGATCGAGCCCGGCCGCGACGAACGCGTCCCACAGGGGCGGCGAGACGCGGCGGATCTGGCGGAAGCCGGGCGAGTCGAAGCCGGAGCCGTGCCCGAGCACTCGGCGGATCGTCTGGTACTCCCAGGGCGAGAGCTGCTCGAGCATGTCGAGCTGGCGCGTGATGAACGAGATCGAGAGGGCGGCGCGGCGCAGGAGCCGCGCGGCCGTCGCGAGCTCGCCCTTGCCGACCAGCTCGGTCGCCTCCGCCACCTCGGCGCACGCGAGCTTGAGCCAGAGCTCCGAGGACTGGTGGACGGTCTGGAAGAGGAGCTCGTCGCGGTGGATCCACTCCTCGGGCGTCTTCTGGAGCGCGAGCAGCTCGTCGGTGCGGACGTAGCGCTCGTAGTCGCTCGCGCCCTGACCGGGCAGGATCGGCTGGGAGAAGTCCTCCACCGTCACCGGCGCAGCATACTTCGAGGGATGAGCGACCTGTTCTCCGACGCGGCGCGCGAACGAGCCGATCTGAACGCGCCGCTTGCGACCCGGCTGCGCCCCCGGACGCTCGACGAGTTCGTGGGGCAGACGCACGTCCTCGCCGACGGCTCGCTGCTCCGCCGCGCGATCGCCGAAGACCGGATGCGCTCGGCGATCTTCTACGGGCCGCCGGGAAGCGGGAAGACCACGCTGGCGCGGATCGTCGCCGGTGCGACCGGCGCCGCCTTCGAGGAGCTGTCGGCCGTCTCGGCCACGGTGGCCCAGGTGCGCGAGGCGATCGCGCGGGCGCGCGAGCGGCTCGGCGCGCACGGTCAGCGCACCATCCTGTTCCTCGACGAGATCCACCGCTTCAACAAGGCGCAGCAGGACGCGCTCCTGCCCGCGGTCGAGGACGGCACGATCACGCTGATCGGCGCGACGACCGAGAACCCGTACTTCGAGGTGAACTCGGCGCTGCTCTCGCGCGCGCAGGTGTACGAGCTGGAGCCGCTCGGGCCCGAGGAGCTCGCCGTCGTGCTCCGGCGAGGCGCGGCCGAGCTCGAGGTGGAGATCTCCGACGAGGTCGTCGCCGCGATCGTGGAGCGGGCCGGCGGGGACGGCCGCTCGGCGCTCTCGATCCTCGAGCTCGCCTCCGGCGCCGCCGGCGGATCGCCGGAGCTGAGCCACGTCGAGGACGCGTCGCGGAAGCGCCCGTTGATCTACGACAAGGGCGGCGATGCGCATTACGACTTCACGTCGGCCTTCATCAAGTCGATGCGCGGCTCGGACCCCGACGCGGCGGTCTACTACCTCGCCGCCATGCTGGAGTCGGGCGAGGACGCGCGCTTCATCGCGCGGCGAATGGTGATCCTCGCCTCCGAGGACATCGGCAACGCCGACCCGCGCGCCCTGATGGTCGCGGTCGCGGCGGCGCAGGCGCTCGAGCACGTCGGCCTACCGGAGGCGCGCCTCAACCTCGCCCAGGCGGCGATCTATCTCGCCCGCGCGCCGAAGTCGAACGCGTCGTACGTCGCGATCAACGAGGCCTCGAAGGACGTGCGTGAAGGCGGCAACGCGCGGCCGCCGCGGTCGCTCCGCGACGGCAGCTGGGCCGGGCGGCAGCTCGGCAACGGCGAGGGCTACGTCTATCCCCACAGCGACCCGAGCGGCTTCGAGGTCGACTACCTGCCCGACGAGCTGAAGGGCCGCAAGTACTATCGGCCTACCGATTCCGGCGAGGAGAAGGAGGAGCACGATGGCGGTTGAGGCTGGACAGCAGGCACCGGATTTCGATCTCCAGGTCGACAAGGAGACGCGGGCGCGCCTCCAGGACTTCCGCGGCGAGAAGAACGTGCTCCTCGTGTTTCATCCGTTCGCCTTCACCGGCATCTGCGAGGCCGAGGCCTGCGACATCGAGGACAACCTCGAGCGCTACCAGGCGGCCGACACCGAGGTCGTGTTCGTCTCCTGCGACGCCTGGCCGGCGCGGCAGGCGTGGAAGAAGGAGCTCGGCCACCACTACACCTTCGCCTCGGACTTCTGGCCGCACGGTGCGGCGGCGCAGGCCTACGGGATCTTCAACGACGCGCTCGGCGTGTCCACGCGGGGGAGCTTCCTGATCGGCAAGGACGGCGTCGTGAAGTGGGCGCTCGTCCACGATCTCGGCGACCGGCGCGAGTCGCTCGTGGAGGAGTCGCTAGCCGCCGTGAGCTGAGTCGGCGGCGGTCTCGACGACCTCGGCCGCGGCGTCGGCCCAGCCCACCCCGAGCTCTCGGAGCCGCGCGACGGTCGGAGCCGGGTCGTACTCGGTGCGGCGCAGCTCGATCTCGCCGTCGGGGCTCCGCAGCGCCCACGCAGCGCGGCGGTCCCCGTCGCGAGGCTCGCCGACGCTGCCGGGGTTGACGAGCTGGGTGCCGGCGGCGCCGGCTCGGTGAAACTGGACGTGGCTGTGCCCGAACACGATCGTGCGCCGGCTCTCGCCCGCCAGCAGGCGCTCGTCGTCCGGGCCCGGTTCCGGGCCGAAGGTCTCCCAGTCGGAGAGCGGCGAAGCGTGGCAGAAGAGCTCGCCGCCGAAGGCGACGTGCTCCGGCAGCCGGTGGAGCCATTCGACCTGCTCCCGCCCGAGCTGCTCGCGCGCCCAGGTGTACGCGCCGCCGAAGAGGTCGTCCTCGCCGAGCAGCGCCCGGTCGGTGTTGCCGCGGATCCAGGTCGCATCGGGCAGCGACTGCAGCCGCTCGAGCGTCTCCCGCGGCCACGGCCCCCAGACGCAGTAGTCGCCGCCGAGGACGAAGCCCTTCGCGCCCGCCGCGCGCGCGTCCGCCAGCACGGCCTCGAGCGCCGGCAGGTTCCCGTGAACGTCGTACAACACCGCGAGCACCCCAGTAGTCTGACGCGATGATCCTGCACGCGTACGAATGGGGTGACGCGGAGGCGCCGCCGGTCGTCTGCCTCCACGGCGTGACCGGCCACGGCGGGCGCTACCGCGCGCTCGGCGAACGGCTCGCGGACCGCTACCGCGTCGTCTCGCTCGACCTCCGGGGCCACGGCTTCTCGGGCTGGGACCCGCCGTGGAGCATCGCGCAGCACGTCGCGGACCTCGTCGAGACGACCGACGAGCTCGGGATTCCCCGCGCGCGCTGGATCGGCCACAGCTACGGCGGGCGGATCACGATGGAGCTCGCCGCCGCGCATCCGGAGCGCGTCGAGCGCGCGGTGCTGCTCGACCCCGCGATCTGGCTCCCGCCGCCGGCCGCGCGCGAGTACGGCGAGCGCGAGCGCCACGACCGCGCCTGGCGGACCGTCGAGGACGCCGTCGAGGAGCGCTGGGCCGAGAACACGCTGCTCGAGTCCGGTCGCGCGCCGATGGCGGAGGACATGGCCGAGCGGCTCGTGCGCGGCGAGGACGGGCTGCTGCGGCCGAACTACTGCCTCAGCGCCGCCGTGACCGCGTTCAGCGAGATGGCCTCGCTGCCGTCGTGGCCGTCGGTGAGGACGCTGATCGTGCGAGGCGAGCGGTCGATCGTGACTCCCGACTCGCTCGTCGAGCTGTACCGCGAGTCGGCGCCGGTCGAGCTCGTCGACGTGCCCGGGTTCCACAACGTGCTCTGGGACGCCTTCGAGGAGACTTCGCAACAAATCGAAGCGTTCCTGAGCTAGAACAGACGTGACCCCGTGGGGTCAGGCACTCGGCCGTGTCTCGAGTGGACAGCCGTGAGTCCAGCAAAGGTGTTCGGCCCATCCGAGTCGGGCTCGGGGACACGGCTTAAGCGCGGACGGGATGGTTACAGAATCGTCGCACCGAAGGCGCTTGCGGCCAGGCCGACCGCCAGCTGGGCCGTCTCGTTCTCCCGGTCGAGGATCGGGTTGACCTCGACGAGGTCGAGCGAGCCCATCAGCCCCGACTCGGCGACGAGCTCGAGCGCGAGGTGCGCCTCGCGGTAGGAGAGACCGCCGCGCACGGGCGTGCCGACACCCGGCGCGACCTCCGGGTCGAGCACGTCGAGGTCGAGGCTGACGTGGACGAACCCCGGCCCGGCGACGATCGCGAGCGACTCCCGGATCGCGCGCTCGACCCCGATCCGGTCGAGCTCGCTCATCGGATAGACGGTCACGCCGAGCTCGCGCAGGAGCTCCTTCTCGCCCTGGTCGAGCTGGCGGACGCCGACGAGCGCGACCCGCGAGGGATCGACGGCCGGCAGCGGCCACGCGTCGCTCTCGAACCCCGGCCCGCCGAGGCCGAGCACCGCGGCGAGCACCATCCCGTGCACGTTGCCGCTCGGCGAGGTGTCGGGCCGGTTGAGGTCGCCGTGCGCGTCGATCCAGAGCGCACCGCCGGGGCCGTGGAACTGAGCGAGCCCGCCCAGCGTCCCGAGCGCGACCGAGTGGTCGCCGCCGAGCACGAGCGGCCGGTAGCCCTGCCCGAGCGCGCGCACGACGAGCTCGGCGACGTGCTCGCAGGTCGCCTTGATCTGCGGCAGGAAGCGCGCCTGCTCGTCGCCCGGCGCGACCGCCTCGGCGACGGGAGTCCCGACGTTCCCCCAGTCCACGGTCTCGACGCCGATCTCGTTGAGCCGGGCCTCGAGCCCCGCATACCGGATCGCCGAGGGCCCCATGTCGACCCCGCGGCGCCCCTGCCCGAGATCGAGCGGCGCCCCGATGATCGCCGCCGGGCGCTTGTCCGTCTCAGAGCCCACGAGACGCAAGGCTACTCCGGCGCCGCGAACGACATGGCGGGCGCGGCTCACGAACGCCGGCGGAGACCCGAGCGAATCGCTGGACGCCGGAAAGTCGTCATGTCCGCGCCGAACGGCGCGGGCGGACTTTCCGGCGAGATGGCGAGGGCCGGACTTGAACCGGCGACACCACGGTTTTCAGCCGTGTGCTCTACCAGCTGAGCTACCTCGCCGAGGCGGGCGGAAGTCTAGCCGACAAAGGAAGGACGTCCGGGCCGGTGCAACCGCGCCGCGAACGTCCTTGTGGTCCGGACTCTACGACGGGCGCGCCGCGGAGACAAGGTCAGGGCAGGTCGAGATGGATCGTGAGCGGCGAGCCGGCCCGCACGTCGAGCGTCTCGGCCGCGTTGCCGCGGTTGATCGCGACCGCGAGCGAGCGGTACGAGTTCTCGTAGAGGACGATGTCGCCGCGCTTCGCGTCGCCGAAGGTTCGCGCGGCCAGCGCGTAGAAGCGCTCGCCGTCGGACTCGAGCTCGACCCGCGAGCCCGGCTGCACGCCGGCGCGGTCGAGGTGCTCGCGCGTGAGGTTGAGCCCGACGTTGCCGAAGCGGTCGACGTCGAGCACGGTCGCCTCGATCCGGTCGCCGGCGACCTCGGGCTCGGGGATGTCGAGCCGGATCAGCGACTCCGGGTCGACCGGCGGCCCGAGCTGCTCGATCGGGACGCCGAGGGCGAGGTGCGCTGCGGCCGGCGCGAAGAGGTCGCGGCCGTGGAACGTGCGCGAGACCGACGCGAGCGCGTAGGCCGGGCTCGCGAGCTCGTGCGCGGCCTCGATCCCGCCGCAGCGCTCGGCGGCGGGGACGAGCAGGCCGTTGTCCGGGCCGACGTACAGCCGTCCCTCCGCGTCGCGCAGCGCGAGCGGCCGGCGCGGCGTGCCGACACCGGGATCGACGACGGCGAGGTGGACGCCGGCCGGCATGTACGGTGATCGTGTTCGCGAGCACGAGCGCGCCCTGCAGCACCTGGCGCGGCGAGATGCCGTGGGTGATGTCGATGATCTGCGCGTCGGGCGCGATCGTCTTGATCACGCCGTGGCACGTCCCGACGAAGTCGTCGGCCAGTCCGAAATCGGTCAGGAAGGTGATGAACACCGGGCGGAGCGTACCGCGGCGACGAGCCCGTCGAGGTCGTGCGTCGCCGCCTCGGCCACGACCTCGAGCCCGGCCGCCTCGGCGGCGATCGTCGTCTGCGGACCGATCGAGACGGCGGGGACGTCGAGGCGGAGCGCGGCGAAGGCGCGGGCCGCCGAGCCGGACGCGAGCACGACGAGGTCGCCCTGCGGCGGCTCCGCGGGCGTGAGCTCGTGCGTGCGGTAGAGCGCGACGAAGTCGGCGCCGAGCTCGTCCGCGAGCAGGGTCCGCGCGCCCTCCGCAGCCGCGACGAGAACGCGGCCCGCCGGCCGTGGCAGCTCCTCGGCAAGCCCTTCCTGCGTCGAGACGGCCGGAACGAACGCCGGCTCGAGCCCGTGCCGGCGCAGCGTCTCGGCCGTCCCGGGCCCGACCGCGGCCAGCTTCGGCATCGTCCCCGTGAAGCGGCGCGCCAGCTCCTCGGCCCCGTTCGCGCTCGTGACGACGACCCAGTCGTAGCCTTCCACCTCGACCGGGCCGTCGCCGAGCGGCTCGATCTCGAGCAGCGGGCAGAGCACGACCTCGTACCCGAGCCCGCGCAGCCTCTCGGCCAGCGGCTCGGCCTGGGCGCGCGACCGCGTCACGATCACCCGCATCACGGCACGAGCGCGAGCAGCTCGGCGCCGAGCGCCTCCGGGTCGTCGCCCGTGCGCCGCTCGACCCAGGCGCCGTCGGGATCCGCGATCAGCGCGGTCAGCACGACGCCGTCGTGGTATGCCGCGACCGGCGCGAGGCAGCCGCCCCCGACCGCGGCGACGCAGCGGCGCTCCGGCTCGACCCGCCGTCGCGTCTCCGGATCGTCGGCGCGCGCGACGAGCGGCTCCTCACCGGCGCGAACCTGCAGCGCGAGCGCGCCCTGCGCGGCCTCGGGCAAGAGCTCGTCGGGGTCGAAGCGGTGGCCGATCTCCCGCCCGAGCCCGAGCCGGTCGAGCCCGCACGCGGCGAGCACGATCGCGTCGAGCCCCCGCTCGCCGCGCTTGCGCAGCCGCGTGTCGATGTTCCCGCGGAGCGGCTCGATCGAGAGCGTCGGCTCGAGCGCGAGCAGCAGCGCCCGCCGTCGCACCGACGCGGTGCCGATCCGCATCCCCGGCCGCAGCGACTCCGCGCCGCAGAGCGCGTCTCGCGGATCCTCGCGCGGGAGGTAGGCCCCGACCGACGAGCCCCTCGGTGTCCGACGAGGTCATGTCCTTGGCGGAGTGGACGGCGACGTCGATCCGCCCGCCGAGCAGCGCCTCCTCGAGCTCCTTCACGAACACCCCGCGCGACCCGATCTCGCCGAAGGGCTTCGTGCGGTCGCGGTCCCCGGCGGTCGTGATCGGGACGAGCGCGATCTCGACACCCGGCCCCCGGATCCGCTCGGCCGCGAGCTCGGCCTGGGTCAGGGCGAGGCGGCTACCGCGCGAGCCGACGCGGACCAGCACAGCGATACCGACCGGGCTTGGACATGCCGCAGCGCGCCCTGGTCGAGCGCGGGCCGATCCGGACGAACGCCGTCGGCGCCTGAACCGGGAGCGGCCGCCCGGTCAACGACCGGATCGCAAGGCTCACTCCTGCTCCTCCCCGAGTCCGAACAGGTGGCGCACGGCATCAGCATAGACCAGCCCGTCGGACGCCGCGGCGGCCTCCTTCATCCGCACCGTCGGCAGGTGGAGCAGCTTGTTGAGGATCTGCGCGGTGATCGAGTCGACCGCCTCCAGCTCGCTCGCGGACAGGCGCGTGCGCGCCTTGTTGAGCTCGCGCGCCCGGATCTCCTCGGCGCGGGCGCGCAGCGACGCGATCGCCGGCACGACGTCGAGCGACGCCTGCCACGCCCGGAACTCCTCGGCCTCCGCCAGCACGATCGCCTCGGCGTGCTCGGCCTCGCCGCGGCGGGCGGCCATCGTCTCGGCGACGACCGACTCGAGGTCGTCGATGTCGTAGAGGTAGCAGTCGTCGAGCCCGTGGATCGCCGGCTCGATGTCACGCGGGACGGCGAGGTCGATCAGGAGCAGCGGGCGGCCCTTCCTGGCCGGGACGGCAGCGGCGACATCCGCGGCCGAGATCACGAACCCCGGCGCGCTCGTCGAGGAGACGACGACGTCGGCGCGGACGAGCTCCTCGCCGATCCGCTCGAGCGGCAGCGCCTCGGCGCCGATCCGGCCCGCGAGCTCGGCGCCGTGGTCGACGGAGCGGTTGGCGACGAAGCCGATCGAGGCGCCGCGCGAGATCAGGTTCCGCGCCGCCTGCTCGCTCACCTTGCCGGCGCCGACGATCAGGATCCGGTGCCCGGCGAGATCTCCGAAGACCTGCTGCGCGAGCGCCGCCGCCGCCGCCGAGACGGATGCGGGGCTCTCGGCGATCGCGGTCTGCGCCCGCACCTTCTTGCCCGCGTGCAGCGCCTGGCGGAAGAGGCGGTCGAGCAGCGGGCCCGGGCGCGCCCGCCTCGTAGGCGCCGCGCACCTGCCCGAGGATCTCGCCCTCACCCGGGACGAGCGAGTCGAGCCCCGCCGCGACCCGGAATAGATGGAGCGCCGCCGCCTCGTCGTGGAGCCGATAGGCGTGCGCGTGGGTCTCGTCGTCGAGCGCGGCGAGCGCGAGCGACTCGGCGTCGTCCCCGACGACGTAGAGCTCGGTCCGGTTGCAGGTCGAGAGGCAGACGGCCTCACCCGCGGCGCCGGCCAGCTCGCCCGAGAGCGCGGCGGCCTGACCGGTCGAGAGCGCGACCTGCTCGCGCAGCTCGATCGGCGTGCGGTGGTGCGAGATCCCGACGAGGACGAGCTTCATCTAGAAGTGCACCTCCGCGAGCCCGAGCTGGAGGCAGACGACGAGCGCGAAGCCGATCAGCGCGAGGTACGCAGCGCGGCGGCCGCGCCACTCGAGCCCGTACCGGAGCACGACGAACGCCGCGTACACCGCCCAGGTGAGCAGCGTCGCGACCATCAGCGCGTCGACGCTCCCGCCGTGCGAGCGCAGGCGCAGAAGCCCGACTGCGATCCCGAGCGAGAGCGCGGGCAGCGCAACGAGGATCGTCCGCGCCGCCAGCTCGTCGAGCACCGAGAGCGACGGGATCGTCACCCTCAGGATCCCCGGCTCGCGCCGCTTCAGCCGCCGCTCCTGCCAGAGATACAGAGCAGACAGCGCCGCGGCGAGCGTGAAGCCGGCGAAAGCCGCGAGCACGAGGCCGACGTGGAGCACCAGGAAGAGATTCGGCAGCGTGCTCGCCGCGTCGGTCGAGGTCCCGCCCGCGGCGTACGCGAGCGCGAACAGCACCGCCGCGAGCGGCAGCACCGCGAGCCCCAGGAGCCGGAAGCGCGTGTTGCAGCCCCAGACGAGGTAGATCCCGACCACGAGCCAGACGAAGAGGTTGAGCGAGCCGGCCCAGCTCCCCCACGGGAACCCGTCCGCGCTCACCGCCTGTGAGATCAGGAGCGCGGTCTGCAGCAGCCACCCGATCCGGACGCCCCAGGTCGCCGCGCGGCCGAGCCGCCCGGGATGCCGCGCCTCGCCGTAGTAGGCCGCGGCCGCCTCGCCGTAGGCCAGCAGCGCCGGCCAGAAGAGCAGCTCAGCCATCGAGCTTCCGCTTCGCCAGCTCGGTCAGCTCGGCGACCTCGCGCTCGAGGCGCCCGAGCTTGGCCCCGATGATCAGCACGTACGCGAGCACCGTCACGAACACGACGAGGTAGGCGGCGGCGACGTACTTCTCCGAGGCGGTCACGACGAGAGCACCTCCCGGAGCTCGCGCAGACGCGCGTCCAGCCGCTTCCCGGCGAGCTCGATCCCGTAGAACGATGCCGCGAGCGCCAGCATCGCCGCGAGGCAGACGCAGAAGGTCGCGAACATCGAGCCGGACATCTGCGGCCCCGCGCTCGTGAACACCGTCGGGTGGATGAAGTCGTTCGCGAGCCGGATCGCGAGGAAGCTGATCGGGATCAGCACGACGCCGAAGAGCGCGTAGACCGCGGAGAGGTTCGCCCGCATCGGCCCGTCCTCGACCGAGAAGCGGAGCATGAAGTACGTCGAGTAGAACAGGAAGAGGACGAGGAAGAGGACGAGCTGGTTCGAGCTCCACGTCCACCAGACTCCCCACGAGATCTTCGCCCAGATCGAGCCGGTGAGCAGCGTCATCGCACCGAAGATCACGCCGAGGTGGATCGCGACGTACGACTCGAGGTCGTAGCGCTCCTCGCGGCGCCAGAGGTAGCGGAGCGCCTTCCACGCGCCCCAGCCGAAGCACGCGTAGGCGGTGAGGGCGATCGGGACGTGGAAGTAGAAGATCTTCTGCGAGAGCCCCTGGTTCGCGTCCTCGGGCGCGTAGAACGCCACCATCGCGATGGCTACGGCCATCAGGACGAGGGCGAGCCAGCTATTCCGCGACGACATACTCAAAGGAAGCCCAGCAGATGATCGCAAAAACGAGGTCGTAGACGAGGAGAAAGCCGAGGTAGCGGCCGCCGTTCGCGGTCACGCTCGCGCCGACGCCGCCGACGACGATCGGCAGCGCGAGCGGCAGGAAGAGGAGCGGCAGGAGCAGCTCGCGCGTGCGGCTCGCGACGGCCATCGCGGCGAGCAGCGTCCCGACGGTGCAGAGCCCGACGTCTGCGAGCGCGACCGCGGCCACCGTCGTCAGGCTCACCGGCGAGAAGAAGACGCTGAACGCCGGCAGCGCGATCGCCTCGACCAGCACGAGGAAGGTGAGCGCGGAGAGCGTCTTCGCGAGCCAGATCGCGCTGCGGTCGCACGGGGACATCACGAGCCCGTCGAGCACGCCCTGCTCGCGCTCGGCGACAAACGCGCGCGAGAGGCCGAGCAGCGCCGTGAAGAGAATCGCGATCCAGAGGAGCCCGTCGGCGGCGAGGTCGGACGAGCCGGACGGCAGCGCGAAGTGGAACACGGTCAGCGCCGCGAGCACGAAGATCGCCATCGCCGGCAGCGTCTCCTTCGCGCGGAGCTCGAGCCGCAGGTCCTTGCGCAGCAGCGCCGCGACGTCGCCGGCGTAGTTCACGCGAAGGCCAGTCGCACCGTTGCGAGACTCGAGACGCGCTCGGGATCGTGCGTGGCTACGACCGTCGCGCCGCTCCGCTCGGCGAGCTCGCGCTGGAGCAGCTCGGCTCCGGCGGCGTCGAGCGCGTTGAACGGCTCGTCGAGCAGGAGCAGCCGCGGCTCGTGCAGGAGCGCGCGGCAGAGCGAGAGCCGCTGCAGCATCCCGCGCGAGTAGGAGCCGGCGCGGTCGTTCCGCACCTCCCAGAGCCCGAAGCGCTCGAGCAGCATCCCGCTCCGCTCGCGCCGCTCGGGCACGCGGTAGAGCCGGCCGTAGAGCTCGAGGTTCTCGAGCGCGGTGAGGCCGCGGTAGAGCATCGGGTCGTGGCCGAGGTAGCCGATCTCGCCCCGGTCGGCGGCGAGCTCGAGCGAGCCGCCGGTCGGCACGAGCAAACCGGCACAGAGCCGCAGCAGCGTCGTCTTCCCGGAGCCGTTCGGCCCGGTCACGAGCAGGAAGCCCGACTCCGGCAGGTCGAGGTCGACGCCGTCGAGCACCCGCTTGCGACCGAAGCGCCGCGAGAGCCCGCGCGCCTTGATCACGTGCGTGACCTCGATGATCACGAAGACGAGGAACACGGAGCTGATCACGCCGTTCATCGTGAAGAACGCGGCGTTGAGCCGCCGCAGGTCGTCGGGCCGGATCAGGAGGTGCTCGACGAGCAGCAGCGCCGCGACCGCCGCCACTCCGAGCCAGTACGCGATGCTCAGGTGCAGCCCGATCCCCACCGCGCCGAGCAGCACCACGGTCGCCGCGTGGAGGAAGCGCGCGCCGTGGAAGGCTCCCTTCGTCCCGAACCGGGCCGGAATCGAGTGCAGCCGCTCCGCCCTGTCGAAGTCCACGTCGAAGAGCGCGTAGAAGAGGTCGAAGCCGGCCACCCAGCAGGCGACGGCGCCGCCGAGCGCCCACGACTCCCACGGCAGCTTCCCGGTGATCGCGACCCAGCCGCCGACCGGCGCGAGCCCGTCGACGATGCCGAGCCAGATGTGCGAGAACCACGTGACGCGCTTCAGGTACGGGTAGATCACGAAGCCGGCGACGGGGATCGGCCAGAGCCAGCGAACGACCGGATCGAGCTGCCAGACCGCGACGAGGAACACCGCGAGCGAGAGCAGGCAGAAGAGCCAGACCTGCGCCTTGGTGAGCTGGCCGCTCGGGATCTCGCGTGTGGCGGTGCGCGGGTTGCGCCCGTCGATCTCGGCGTCGATCACGCGGTTCAGCGCCATCGCGAGCGAGCGAGCGCCGACCATCGCAACGGTGATCCAGATCAGGTTGGCCGCGGACGGCATCTGCTGCTGACAGAGCAGCGCGCCGACGTACGCGAACGGGAGCGCGAACAGCGTGTGCTCGACCTTGATCAGGCGCGCGAACCGGACGGGCAGGGCGACCGCGGTCACGTCTGCCGGTGCTCGGTCGGCTCGTCGGCGATCAGCTCGAGCGCGTGGCGCAGCGCGGGCCGGAGCACCGCGAAGCCGTCGCTGCAGCCGCCGGGCGAGCCGGGCAGGTTGACGATCAGCGTCGTGCCCGCGGATCCCTGCGATCCCGCGCGTGAGCAGCCCGTGCGGCGTCTTCGCGATCGCGTCGGCGCGGATCGCCTGCGGCGATCCCGGGCGCCTGGCGGTCGATCATCGATCTCCGTCGCGTCGGGCGTCACGTCACGCGGCGCGAGCCCGGTGCCGCCGGTCGTGAGCACGAGTGTTGCCCTGGCCGACAACGCCGCGATCGCATCCTCGATCTCCTCGAGCTCGTCGGCGACGACGCGGCGCTCGACGTCGTAGCCCTCCTCGGCCAGCAGGACGGCGAGGATGTCGCCGCTCCGGTCCTCGCGCACACCCGCGGCGACGCCGTCGGAGACCGTCAGCACGGCGGCCCTCACGCGGGCTCCTTCGTCTTCTCGAGCAGCCGCACCTCGGCGATCACCATCTCCTTGTCGACCGCCTTCGCCATGTCGTAGACGGTCAGCGCTGCGACGGACGCTGCGGTGAGCGCCTCCATCTCGACCCCGGTCTGCGCGGTCGTCTCGGCGACGGCCGTGATCTCGACCGCGTCCTCGCCGACCTCGAGCGAGACCTCGATGTGCGAGAGCGGCAGCGGATGGCAGAGCGGGAATCAGGTCGGAGGTCCGCTTCGCGGCCATGATCCCCGCGAGCTGCGCGGTCGCGAGCGCGTCGCCCTTCGGCAGCTCGCGCAGGCGGCGCGCGGTCTCCGGCGCCATCCGCAGCGTCGCGGTGGCGACGGCGCGGCGTCGCGAGAGCGGCTTGCCGCCGACGTCGACCATCTTCACGTCGCCGGCCTCGCCGACGTGGGAGAACTCCGTCATCGCAGGTAGCGCTTCCCGAGGTGGATCAGCCCGCGGCGGTGGCGCCACGCGGCGCCGGCACGGGCCGGGAGCCCGTCGCCGTACAGCGTGCCCAGCACGCCCTTGAACCCGTCGACCGCGAGCTCGTCGTAGGGGAACCACCACGGCACCGAGAGCCGGCCCGAGTCCTCCTCGACGAACCTGACCTGCGTGCAGGCGTAGAAGCCGTGCTTCGAGTGCGTACGGCCGAGGCCCGAGTCCTTGAAGCCGCCCCACGGCGACTGCCCGGCCGCGTAGGAGTAGGCGACGTCGTTCGTCCAGACCGAGCCCGCCTCGAGCCGGCCCGCGACGCGGCGCGCCCGCTCGGCGTCGCGCGTCCACACGCTCGCGCCGAGGCCGTAGCGCGAGTCGTTCGCGAGCCGGACCGCCTCCTCCTCGCTCGCGAACGGCTCGACGGTGACCACCGGCCCGAAGATCTCCTCGCGGCGGAGCTCCTCGCTCGAGCCGGCGATCACGGTCGGCTCGAAGAACCAGCCCGGAAGCCCGGTCTCGGGCCGGCCGCCGCCGGTGACGACGTCGTCGCGCGCCGTGTCCACGAGCGCCTCGACCTTCGCGCGCTGCTCCTCGGAGATGAGCGGGCCGAGGTCGACCGAGAAGTCGTCGCCGCGCCCGATCCGCAGCGCCCGTGCGCGCTCCGCGAGACCCGCCACGAAGCGGTCGTGCACCGGCTCCTCGACGAAGATCCGCTCGACGCCCGAGCAGACCTGGCCGCAGTTGAAGAACGAGCCCCAGGCGGCGCCGTCGAGCGCGCGCTCGAGGTCGGCGTCGGCGAAGACGAGCATCGGGTCCTTGCCGCCGAGCTCGAGCGTGACGGGGCAGAGCCGCTCGCCGGCCGCCGCCGCCACCTTCCGGCCGACCTCGACCGAGCCGGTGAAGAACACCTTCGCGATCCCGCGGGCCTTGACGAGCGCGGCGCCGAGCTCGCCGTCGCCCTGAACGACGCGGACGAGTCCCTTCGGAGCGCCGGCCTCCTCGAACACGCGCCCGACCCATGCGCCCGAGAGCGGCGTCAGCTCGGACGGCTTCACGAGCACCGCGTTCCCCGCCGCCACCGCCATCGCGGTCTCCGTGTACGGGATCGCGAACGGGAAGTTCCACGGCGAGATCACCGCGACGGCGCCGAGCGGCACGTGCTCGATCCGCCCGCGCTTGTGCTTGAGGTAGAGCTGCGGGTAGCGGAGGCGCTCCGGCGCGAGCGTCCGCTCGGCGTTGTCGGCGATCCAGACGGTGTTGTCGACCGCGACCATCACGTCCGAGAGGAAGGCCTCGACGAGCGGCTTCGCGGTCTCCGCGGTGACCGTCGCCGCGATCTCGTCCATCCGCTCGAGCAGGAGCCGCGCGACCGAGGCGAGCAAGGCGCGCCGCTCCGCGAACGAGGTGCGCGCCCACTGCTGCTGGGCCAGGCGCGCCTCGGTGACCGCCTCGGTGACGGCCTCGAGCGGCGTCACGGCGACCGCGCCGACGACCTCGAGCGTCGCGGGGTTGACCGAGCGCAGCTCACCGCCGACGAGCGTCGCGTCCACGTCGCGGATCTTAGTTCTTCACAGCGACTTCGAGGCCGGCGAGCTGGGCCTCGATCCAGGCGGCGAGATCGTGCTCGCGCACATGGGCCCGAATCGCCTCGAGCCGGCGCGCACGCTCGTCCTCGGCAAGCTCGAGCGCCTCGTGGATCGCGTCGGCCTGGCCCTGGACGTCGAACGGGTTCACGGTGATCGCCCACTCGCCCAGCTCCTCGTGGGCGCCGGTGTTCTCGGAGAGCACGAGTACGCCGTTCCGCGTATTGACGAGCGGCGCCTCTTTGGCCACGAGGTTGAGCCCGTCGAAGATCGCATTCACCAGGAGGACGTCGTACTGCTTGTAGGCGGCGACCGAGCGGTGGAAGTTGTCACCGATCTGGAGGTCGATTGCGCCGTCGTAGCGGTCGTTGACGCGCCGCGCCTCGCGCTGGATCGCGCCGACGTACTCCGCGTACTCGGGGATGTCCTGCCGTGAGGGGTCGAGCAGGGCCAGCATGCGGACGCGTCCCAGCATCTCCGGATGCGCGTCGAGGTACAGCTCGAACGCACGGAAGCCGCGCACGATGTTCTTCGACGGATCGCTGCGATCGACCCGGAGGACGAGCTTCTCGGGCCGCGTCTCGAGGATCTCGCGCTCCGCCTCGAGCACGCGCGGATCGGTGGCGAGACCGTCGAACTCCGAGGGGTCCGGTGCGATCGGGTGCGCGGTCACGAGCACCTCGCGGTCGCGGTACCGACGCGATCCCGCGCTCGTTGTCGGTCTTGGCGCCGACGATGTCCTGGCTCGAGCGGAGGAAGCTGAGCCGCCACCGCCGCGTGTGGAAGCCGACGACGTCGTTCGCGAGCAGGCCGTCGAGCACCGCGTGGCGGATCGCCTCGGGCAGCACGCGCCAGTAGTCCGGCTGCGCCCACGGGATGTGGACGAAGTGCACGAGGGGCGCCTCCGGGCGCGAGTCGCGCACGAACCGGGGCGCGAGATACAGGTGGTAGTCGTGGAAGAAGACGGTCGCGTCCGGCTCCAGCTCGAGCTCCTCGAGGACGGCGTCCGCAAAGCCGCGGTTGACCGGGACGTAGCCGTCCTGCCAGGCGCGATGCAAGCCCTGATCCCAGCCGGGCGAGTACTTCAGATCCCAGAGGTAGTGCTGGACGAACCACAGGGTCGGGTTCGAGACGACGTTGTAGTACCAGTCGTAGGCGTGCGGCTCGTGCGAGACGAGCCGCAGCCGATACGGCGAGCCGTCGAGCGCCGTCTCCTCGAGCGGTCCCTCGCCCGCGACGACGTGATCCTCGGGCGTGATCGCACTCGCGATCCAGGTCACGTCGTGGTGCGAGACGAGGTTGCGCAGCGCCGTGACGAGGCCGCCGCCGCCGCGCCTGGCCACGCGTGCGCCGTCCTCACCCCGGCCGAACGAAGCAGGGCCCCGGTTCGAGACGACGATCAGCTTGCGGCGGTCGGCGCTCACGCCGCCCAAGTCTACGAGGGTCGGACGGAGACGAGCTCGTGCTCGCCGACGTCGTTGCCGAGCAGGCGGTTGAACAGGACGAGCCAGTCACGCAGGAGCCGCGGCGTGAGGAAGTGCCCGCGCACGTACTCCTTGCCCGCGAGCGCCCGTCGCCTTCCCTCCTCCGGGTCGTTGAGGATCTCGAGGCACGCAGCCGCGCAGGCCTCGGCCGAGTCGACGAGCCAGCCTGTCTTCCCGTCGACGATCTGGGTGCGGATCCCGCCCACGTTGCCGGCCACCGTGGGGCAGCCCTTCCACAGCGCCTCGCTCACGGTGAGCCCGAAGCCCTCCTTGATCGACTTCTGGATCACCGCTTCGGAGTGCACCTGGAACGCGTTCACCTCGACCGAGCCCACGTTGTTGAGGTTCGAGAGGATGTGGATGTCGGGATCGTCGGCGGCGTAGGAGACGGTCTGGTTGTAGAAGTCCCAGCCCTCCGGGTCGTCGTGGGCCATCGAGCCGACGAGCGCGAGCTGGACGTCCGGGACCTCCGCCTTGACGATCCGGTAGGCGTCGATCACGCCGGACGGGTCCTTCCAGGGGTCGAAGCGCGAGACCTGGGTCAGGAGCGGCCTGGTCACGTCGATCCCGAACTGGTCGACGATGTAGGACGCATCCTCGGGCGAGAGAGCCATGTTCTTCGGCGCGAGCGGGTCGATCGCCGGCGGCCAGATGAAGCACTCGGGCAGCCCCGGCGCGCGCGGCACGTATTCGCGCAGGTGGAAGATCGCGGCGTCGTAGCGGCGGAGCGAGGGCAGCAGGAAGTCCATCACCGGCTGGTTCGGGGTCGAGAAGTCGATGTGGCCGCGCCAGATCCACTTTGCGGCCGTGCCCGGGAAGTGGTCGATCATCGCCACCGGCTGCGGGTCGTGGACGACGACGACGTCGTAGTCGTCGGTGAAGTTGGCGGCGTTCATCGCGTTGTAGCGGGCGAAGATCTCCTGCTGCTCGGACGTCAGGCCCTGCGGATTGCCCTGCAGCGCGTTGTGGATCGTCTTCGTGACGTCGAAGAACTCCTCCTCGCCCGCGATGATCCGCCACTCGACGTTCAGGCCGGCGTCGGCCATCAGCGGCACGAGCGTGTAGTTGATCTCCGCGACGCCGCCGCCGAACGCTGTGGCCGAGAGGTGGACGACACGCTTGCCCTGAAGTGGCTCCGCAAGCAGGCGGATCTCGTCCATCAGCCCTCGCCGGGCGATGGAGGCGTAGTCCGCGAGCGACTTCCGGCCGACGTTGACGAGCTGCAGCATCAGACGGGCAGACTCCCCGATGCGCCGGACGGCGTGGCGGCGAGCTCGGCGAAGCGGGCGTCGAGGGCCGCGAAAAGGGCCGCATGGAGGGGCTCGTTCGCCGCGGCCAGGCACGAGACGATCCCGCCGCGGAGCGGCATCTCCTCGAGCGGGGCGCCCCAGGCGTCGGTGACCGGAAGGCCGAGCTCGCGCAGCACGAGCAGCGACGCAGCCAGGTCGTAGGGCCGGTTGCAGAGAATCTCGCCGTTGCCGAGCGCCCGAAAGCGCTCCTCGGCGCCCGGCAGCTCGGCGACCACCCGCGGCCCGACGTCCACGTAGGCGTCGAGCTGGCCGGTCGCGACGCGCGTGAGGATGAACGCGGCGCTGCCGGGGTCGAAGTACCCGCCGCCGACCGACGAGCGGTCGACCAGGGGCCCGATCACGGCGGTGAGGTCTCCCGCGGCCCTTCCCCGGTACCCGGCGGCCCAGAACAGGCGCGAGAGATCCTCGTTGGCCGACGGCACGAGCGCGTCGTCAGCAGTGACGCCGCCGCCGCGCCGCGCGACGAAGCTGCGCCCGGTCTTGAGCTCGAGCACGACTCCGACCTCGACGTCGCCGAGCGTCGCCTCCGGTGTGTTCGGCGCCGCAGCGATCGAGACGCAGGCGCCCTCGAAGCCCGCGAGCGCGGGGCGCGTGCCGTCGACGGGATCGACGACGAGGAGCCACTCCGCCTCCGCCGGGCCGACCACGCCTCGGTCCTCCGAGAGCACGGCGAGAGGACTCTCCGTCTCCGCGGCGAAGTGTTCGAGCTCGACCTCGGCGAGCTCGTCGATACCGAAGGTGATGTCTCCGTGCGCCGAGGCGCCCGAGTGCGCGCGCGCCGCGTGCGAGCCGAGCGCGGGCAGCACCGCCTCGCGCAGGCGACGCGCCAGCTCGACGCAGAGGGCCTCGAGGTCCGGCGTCGTCACGAGGCCGGGCGCTCGGTCAGGGTCACCGGGAGCTTCAGCGTCTTGTGGCCCCGGACGACCGTGAACGACACGGTCTGTCCTGGAAGCAGGTGCTCGCTCACGATCCGCACGACGTCGTCGGCGCCCGAGACGGGGTAGCCGTCGATCGCGACGACCACGTCGCCGCCGCGCGTGAACGGCGTGTCGAAGACCTGCACATCGCGCGTCCCGCCGCGGATCCCGGCCCTGGCGCCGGGGCTGCCGAGCCGCACCGAGTCGACCACCGCGCCGCGCGAGACCGCGTAGCCGAAGTGGCGCGCGAGGGTGGGCGTGAGATCCTCCGACGTGATCCCGACGTACGCGTAGGCGACGCGCCCGTGCGCGAGGAGCTGCTGCATCGAGCGGCGCGCAGAGTCGATCGGCACCGCGAAGCCGACTCCGTCGGCGCTGCCGTTGGCCTCGGTGCGGATCTGCGCGTTGATCCCGATCACGGCGCCGCGCGCGTCGAACAGGGGCCCACCCGAGTTGCCGTGGTTGATCGGCGCGTCGGTCTGGATCGCGTCGATCAGCTGGTAGTCGGAGGTGAGCGACGAGATCGAGCGGCGCACCGCCGAGACGACGCCGACCGCGAGCGAGTTCTCGTTGCCGAACGGGCTGCCGATTGCGGCGACGGGCTCGCCGACGACGACGCGCGACGAGTTGCCGAGCGGCACAGGCGCGAGCGCGTGCGCCTTCGGGTCGACCCTGAGCACGCCGACGTCGTCGTAGACGTCCCAGCCGACCACCCGCGCGGGGATCCGGTCGTGGTCGCTGAACTCGACGTAGAGGCGATCGGCGGCGGCGACCGGGACGCCCTCGCCTGCGTTCGTGATCACGTGCGAGTTCGTGAGGATCGTGCCGGTGCCGTCGACGACGAACCCGGAGCCCTGCGAGGCCTGGCTGCCGGGCGCGCCGTCCTTGCCGAAGTACGCGAAGATCGTGACGACGCCAGGTGAGCGGTGTGCGTAGACGCTCGCGGCGTCGAAGCCGCCGGCGCGGGCGCCGAGCGGGGCCGAGGCAGGCACGGGCACACCGGCCGTGGTCGCCGCGGGCAGCACCACCGTCTCGGTCCGGCCCCTGAAGCTCTGGGCGATCGCGAGCGCAGCGGCCGCCCCCACGAGGGCGGCGACCAGCACGATCGGCAAGAGCGAGGCTTGGCGCATGGTCGCCTCACTGTAGCGACGGCGCCGCCCGGCGCCAGCCCCGTTCAGGCGACGGCGGCCGGCTCGTTTTCACGTGAAAACGGCGCAGCGCCCGGAGCCGGGTCGAGCACGAGCCGGAACGAGGTCAGCCCGGGGCGCGACTCGAGCTCGATCGCGCCGCCCATCAGCGTCGCAAGCTCCCGCGCGATCGCGAGGCCGAGCCCGCTCCCGGTCGCGCGCGGCCCCTCGGCGCGGTAGAACCGCTCGAACACCCGCTCCGCGGCGTCAGGCGGGATCCCGGGGCCTTCGTCCTCGACCGAGAGCACGACGGCGTCCGGCCGGGTCACAGCCCGCACCACGATCCGGGTTCCCTCGGGCGTGTGCACGAGCGCGTTGTCGATCAGGATCCGGCCGATCTGGAGCGCCCGCTGCTGGTCGGCGAGCGCGAGCGCCTCGCCCTCGGGAACGGCTTCGAGCGGATGGCCGCTCCCCCGCGCGACGGCGGCGAACTCTCCGGCGAGATCCTGGGCGATCCGTGCCATGTCCACGGGCTCGCGCTCGACCCGCAGCCGGCCCGCGTCGAGGCGCGAGAGGTCGAGCAGGTCGACGGTGAGCTTCGACAGGCGGTCGACCTGGCTCCGCATCGTCTCGAGGAACTCGCGCCGGGTCGGCTCGTCGAGCTCCTCGTCGGCCAGTAGCTCGAGAAACCCCGCGAGCGAGAAGATCGGCGTCCTCAGCTCGTGCGAGGCGTTGGCGATGAACGCGCGGCGCGCGCTGTCGAGCTGGGCGAGCTGGACTCGCATCCGCTCGAACGCGACTGCGAGCTCGGCCAGCTCGTCGCTGCCGCTGACGTCGACCGGCTCGTCGAAGTCGCCGCCCGCGATCCGCTCCGCCGCGCGCTCCAGCCGCCGGATCCGCCGGGCGAACACCGTTGCGGCGCCGTAGCCGAGCAGGAGCGCGGCCACGAGAGCCAACAGGCCCGCCGCGAGCACGCGGCGCTGGACGAGGTCGACGTTCCCGAGCGAGTCGTGGAGCGGCGCCGTCAGCAGCATCACGTAGTTCCCGGAGCGGTCGAGCGGGATCGCCGCCTCGGCGTAGCGCGCCTCGTTCCGATTCACCGTCCCGGTCACGGGCCTTCCCGTCACGAACGCCTCCTGCGCGATCGAGTCGTTCTGGACGTCCGAGGACGAGACGGGGTTCGAGTCCTGGAACACCGTCAGCGAGAGCGGGTTCGCGGTCAGCACCTGGTAGACGACGATCCGGGCGTTCGCGCTCGTGGCGAGGGTGGCCAGCGTGTACGGCCAGTCCGGCGACGACGGCGACTTCGGCAGCTGGTGCCCGACGGCCGGCGCGGCCTTGCGGAGCTGTGTGACCTTGGCACCGATCAGGTTGTGCTCGAGCGACGGCACGACGATCGCGTACACGACGCCGAGCGCCCCCGCGACGAGGAGCGCGAGGGCGAGGGTGAGCCTCGCGCCGACGCTGCGGAACGGATTCATCGCTCGCGGAAGCGGTAGCCGACGCCACGCACGGTGAAGATCAGCTCGGGCTCTTTCGGGTCGCGTTCGAGCTTCTCGCGGAGGTGGCGGACGTGCACGTCGATCGTGCGCGGGTCCCGGTAGTCGGAGCTGCCCCAGAGCGACTCGAGCAGCATCTGGCGGCTGTAGACGCGTCCCGGATGCGCCGCCATCGTGCGCAGGAGCTCGAACTCGACGTAGGTGAGCTGCACCGCGCGGCCCTCGATCTCGACCGCGCGCCGGCCGAGGTCGACCGAGAGCGTCTCGGCCACGATCAGCTCGCCCGGCTCGCCGTCGCGGCGCTGCGGCCCCGCCCGCCGCAGGAGCGCACGAACGCGGCTGCGGAACTCGCGGATCGAGAACGGCTTCGTGATGTAGTCGTCGGCCCCGAGCTCGAGGCCCAGCACCTTGTCGAACTCGTCGTCGCGGGCCGTGAGCATGATGATCGGCACCGAGCTCGTCGAGCGGATCCGCTTGCAGACCTCGAGCCCGTCGAGCTTGGGCAGCATGATGTCCAGCACGACGAGGTCGATCGGCTCGGCGGCGAAGCGGGCCAGCGCCTCCTCGCCGTCCCACGCCTGCACGACCTTGTACCCCTCGTGCTCGAGGGGGTACGCGAGGAGCTTCTGGATCGAGTCCTCGTCGTCGACGAGCAGGATGGTCGAGGCGTCGGGCATGAGGACCGGGGCGTCGGGCGAGGCGTGACCGGACAGCCCTACTATAGCCAGCCATGGCTGTCGTCCCACCCCAACAGCGGCGCCGGCGGCCGCGGCGCGGCTCGCTCGAGCGTCCGGTCAACGGGCGGCTCTACCGGGGGACCTGGCTGCTCGTGAGCCTGCCGCTGTTGCTGGCCGCGTTCACGGTGGCGCGGCCCGTGGCGCTGCCGCCGCCGTCGCTGCCGCCCGCGTTCAACGGGCGGGCCGCGCTCGAGCTCGCGCAGGAGCTCTCGACCGACTACCCGGACCGCTCACCCGGAACCCAGGGCGACTCCCAGGCGGCGGACTGGTACAAGGCACAGCTCGCGCCGTACGGGCTCGACACCCAGGTCGAGCGCTTCCGGGCGACGATCCCCGGGCTCGGCACGCGCGAGTTCCAGAACCTCGTCACGATCGTCCCCGGCCAGTCGCAGGAGGAGATCGTCATCGCCGCGCATCGCGACAACCTCGGGGTCGGCGCGGGCGCGAACGACAACGCCTCCGGGACCGCGGCGCTGATCGAGCTGGCCCGCTCGTACGCGCAGGCGCCTCTTCCCAGCCCGTCGGCGCCGGCCCTCGTGCGCCCGACGCACACCCTCGTGTTCCTGTCGACAGACGGAGGCGCGTTCGGCGGGATCGGGGCGGACGAGTTCGCCGCGGCGTCCCCGTACCGGCACGGCGCGTTCGCACTGATCGATCTCGACGCGATCGCCGGCCCCGGGCCGCCCCGCCTCCAGATCGCCGCGAACACTGCTCGCTCCCCCGCCGACTCCCTTGTGCAGACCGCTTCGGCGCGGATCGCCGAGCAGGCCGGGCTGCCGCCGGTGCGTGCGCCCGCCTGGCAGCAGCTGATCACCCTCGCGTTCCCGTACACGCTCTTCGAGCAGGGCCCGGTGCTCGCGCGCGGAATCCCGTCGATCACGCTCACGACCTCGGGCGACATCCCTCCCGAGACGCTCGGCGACACGCCGCACCGACTCAACGGGACACGTCTCACGGTGATCGGCCGTTCGACGCAGCAGCTGCTCGGCTCGCTCGACCAGGGGCTCGACCTCACCCAGGGGACGACGAGCTACGTCTATCTGGGGCAGCGGATCGTGCGCGGCTGGGCAATCGAGCTCGTGCTCGTGGCGATGCTCCTCCCGTTCCTCGTCGCGACGGTCGACCTCTTCGCGCACTGCCGGCGCCGGCGCGTCCCACTTGCGCCGGCGCTGCGAAGCCTGCGCAGCCGGATCGGCTTCTGGCTCTTCGTCGGCGCCGTGTTCGCGTTTCTCGTCCTGATCGGCGCCTTCCCGCGCGGGGTGTCGCTCCCGGTTGCGCTCGAGACCTCGGCGGCCCGCCACTGGCCGATCCTGCCACTCGCGGTGCTCGGGGTGCTGTCGTTCGTCGCCTGGCTCGTCGTGCGCGTACGCCTTGCGCCTCGGCGCCGCGCCCGTCCCGAGGAGGAGCTCGCCGGGCACACCGCGCGCCCTGCTCGGCCTCGGCGTCGTCGCGCTGCTCGCCGTCGCGACCAACCCGTTCACGCTCCTCTTTCTGCTTCCGTCCCTGCACGCCTGGCTGTGGGTCCCGCAGGCGCGGGCGTCGAAGCTGCCCGTTCGGCTCGGCGTGCTCGCGATCGGGCTCCTCGGGCCCGCGCTCCTGCTCGGCTGGTTCGGCCTCCACTACGGGCTCGGCCTGGATGCGCCGTGGTACCTGACCGAGCTCCTGGTCGTCGGCTTCGTCTCGCCGGCCACAGCCCTCGTCGGACTCGGCTGGCTAGCGGCCGCATGGCAGCTCGGCGCGCTGGCCACCGGTCGCTACGCCCCCTATCCGAGCGCGTCCGAGCGGCCGCCGCGCGGGCCGATCCGCGAGTCGATCCGCCGGGTCGTCCTCTACTCGCGGCGGCGGCGAGGGACGCGGCTCCGCGTCGTCGCGGGCTAGCTACTGGACGCCGAGGCGGAGGTAGCGCACGGACGTGCCCGCGGCGAGCTCGCCGTCTCCCCGTGGCACGAGCACGAGCACGTCCGCCCTTGCGGCGCTGGCGATCATGTGCGACTCCTGGCCGTCGAGCGGCTCGACCGTCACCTCGCCGTCGCCGGCGACGCTTCGCGCGCGCACGAGCTCGTCCCGGCCCGGGCTGCGCCGGACCGCGCGGGCGAGGCGCCCCGGCTCGAACCGGGGCAGGGGATCAGCAGCGCCCTGGAGCGCGAGCACCGCGGGCCGCACGAAGAGCTCGAAGCCGACGAGGGCGGAGACCGGGTTGCCGGGCAGCCCGAACACGAGCGTGCTTCCACGCACCGAAAACGAGATCGGCTTGCCGGGCTTGACTGCGACGCGCCAGAACACCTCCTCGGCTCCGAGCTCGGCGAGCACGGGACGCACGAGATCGTGCCGGCCGACGGAGACGCCGCCCGAGGTGACGAGCACGTCGGCGTCGAGCCCGCGCGCGATCGCGGCGCGGTGGGCGTCGAGGTCGTCCTCGACCGCCGGGAGGCGCTCGACGGAGGCGCCCGCGGAGGCGAGCGCGGCCGCCAGCATGAGACCGTTCGCCTCGTAGACCTCGCCGGGGCCGAGCGGCTCGCCTGGAGGACGAAGCTCGGTGCCCGTGGTGAGGACGGCGACGCGAGGGCGGCGGGCGCAGGAGAGCTCGGCGAGCCCGGCTGCCGCGAGCGCGCCGAGCTGTCCCGGGCCGAGGCGAGCCCCCGCCGGGCAGACCACCTCGCCCGCACCGACGTCACCGCCGCGAGGACGAACGTTCGTGCCCGGCTCAGCGCTCTCGCCGATCTCGACACTGTTGTCATGTTCGACAACATACTCGATGGGGATGACGGCATCCGCGCCGTCGGGCACGACGCCGCCGGTCGAGATCCCGATCGCCTCACCGGCGCGAAGCGGCCGGCCCGAAGGCAGGCCCGCCGCCGAGCGAGCGACGACCGGGAGCTTCCCCGGCGTGTCGGCGGCGCGCACCGCGAAGCCGTCCATCGCCGAGCTCGGAAACGGCGGCAGGTCGACCACGGCGCGCGCGTCGGCCGCCAGCACGCGTCCCGCCGCCTCCGCAAGCGGCACCGGCTCGGCCTCGAGGGCCCCCACCCGGGCGAGCACGAGCGCCTGCGCCTCCGCGATCGAATGGAGTTCCGGCACGACGGTTGCATACGCTACCCGTGTGATCTCCGTCGTCGTCCCCGTCTACAACGAGGAACGGAGCGTCGCGCTGCTCTTCGACGAGCTGCACTCGGCGCTCCAGCAGGTCGGGCAGCCCTGGGAGGCGATCTTCGTCGACGACGGCTCGAACGACGGCACCTTCGCCGCGCTGACGCGGCTCCACGCCGCGCAGGACAACGTCGTCGTCGTTCGTCTCCGCCGCAACTTCGGGAAGGCGGCGGCGCTCTCGGCCGGCTTCGACCGCGCGCAGGGCGAGACCGTGATCACGATCGACGGCGACCTCCAGGACGACCCGGCCGAGATCCCGCGGCTCCTCGCGAAGCTCGACGAGGGGTACGACCTCGTCTCCGGCTGGAAGTCGCACCGCCGCGACCCGTGGACGCGCCGCATGATGTCCAGGCTCGCCAACACGGTCACGGGCTGGGTCTCGGGGATCCACCTCCACGACATGAACTGCGGCTTCAAGGCCTACCGCGCCGAGGTCGTCCATGGCCTGAGGCTCTACGGCGAGCTGCACCGCTACATCCCCGTGCTCGCCTACCACCGCGGCTACCGGATCACGGAGCTCCCGGTCAACCACCGGCCGCGGGAGCACGGCCGCTCGCGCTACGGGCCCGAGCGCTACCTCCGCGGCTTCCTCGACCTGCTCACGGTGTCGTTCATCGGCCGCTACCGCTCGCGGCCGTTGCACCTGTTCGGTGGGCTCGGCCTGATCCTGGGCTTCGCCGGGGCGGTGATCCTCGGCTATCTCACCGTGCTGAAGATCCTCGGCCACTCGATCGGCGGGCGGCCGCTGCTCATGCTCGGGGTGCTGCTCGTCGTCGTCGGGCTCCAGTTCTTCTCACTCGGGCTGATCAGCGAGATGATCACGAGCCAGCACGAGGAGCGCGGGGCCGAGCGCGAGCGCGCCGAGCGGCTCGTCGACGAGATCCTCTCCTAGATGGTTGGCCGGTAATCGGGTGCGATTCGGGTACGGTCACGAGCAAGCAGCGTGTCGTGGCCGCCATCCGGACGCACCGTGATCTGCCGGTCAGCCATCAAGCCCGCGCCCCGTGCGGGTGCTCTACTTCGGCACCTACGAGCGGGACTACCCGCGGAACGCGCAGGTGATCGCCTGCCTGCGCGGAGCCGGGGTCGAGGTGGTCGAGCGGCACGTCTCGGTGTGGGACGGGCGCGAGCACAAGTTCGGGGCGGGGCTCGGGGCTGCGGCCCGGCTCGTCTCGGCCGAGGCCCGGCTCGCGGCGCGCCGGCCGAAAGCGTCGTTCGACACGGTGATCGTCGGCTATCCCGGCCACCTCGACATGGCCGCGGCGAGACGCATCGCGCGCGGGAAGCCCGTCGTGCTGAACCCGCTCGTCTCGCTCTCCGACACGCTCGTCGGCGACCGCGGGCGGTTCGAGCGGGGGTCCGTCGCCGACCGCGTCCTGCGGCGGATCGACCGCGTCGCGTTCCGGTCGGCCGACCTCGTCGTCGCCGACACGGACGCCCAGGCGGCGCTTTTCCGCTCGCTCGGCGGGCGCCGGGTCGAGGTCTGCCTCGTCGGCGCCGAGGAGCGCGTCTTCGGCCCCGGCTGGCGGGGCGGCGGGCCGTTCCTGTTCGTGGGGAAGCTGATCCCGCTGCACGGGCTCGAGACGATCCTCGCCGCGGCCCGGCTCGCGCCGGAGCTCCCGATTCGCGTTGTCGGGAGCGGTCAGCTCGAGCCGCTGCTCGAGGCGCCGTCCGGCGAACGTCGCGTGGATTCCATGGGTCGACTACGAGCTGCTTCCCGCCGAGCTGCACGGAGCCGCGGCGGCCCTCGGGATCTTCGGCCGGTCGCAAAAGGCCTCGCGCGTGATCCCGAACAAGGCCTTCCAGGCACTCGCCTGCGGCACGCCGCTCGTCACCGCCGACACGCCGGCCGCGCGCGAGCTGCTGGTCGACGGCGAGAGTGCGCTCCTCGTCCCACCGGGCGACGCGGACGCGCTCGCCGCGGCGCTGCGGCGCCTCGCGGCGGAGCCGGAGCTCGGGCCGCGGCTCTCCGCCGGCGGGCTCGCCGCCTATCGCGCGCGGGCGAGCGAGGCCGTTCTCGGCGCCCGCTGGCGCGCGATCCTCGAGAGCGTCCTGTGACCGCGCGCCGGCTGCTCTGGGCCGCGATCGCCGCCTACGCGGCCGGGTTCACGGCGCTCTCGATCCTGCGCGACCGCGCCTTCGAGACCGGCGAGGTTCGACCTCGGCAACATGGTGCAGGCGGTCTGGACGACGGCGCACGGGCACTTGCTGCGAGATCACGAGCCTGCAGGGCGAGCAGATCTCGCGGCTCGGCGCCCATGTCGACCCGATCCTCGTCGTGTTCGCGCCGCTCTGGTGGCTCTGGCCGAGCCCGGACCTGCTGCTCACCGGGCAGGCGGTCGCCGTCGCGCTCGGCGCGCTGCCGGTGTTCTGGCTCGCCCGCAAGCACCTCGGCTCGGAGCGCGCGGCGCTCGGCTTCGCGCTCGTGTACCTGCTCCTGCCCGCCGTCGAGTGGCTGACCCTGAACGAGTTCCACCCGGTCGCGCTCGCGACGCCGCTGCTGCTCTACGCCTTCTGGTACCTCGACGAGGACCGGCTCGTCCCGTTCGCGCTCGCCGCCGTCGCGGCCTCCCTCTGCAAGGAGGAGATCGCGCTCGTCGTCGCGGGGTTCGGGCTCTGGTACGCGTTCGCGCGGCACCGCCGCCGGGCGGGGCTCGTGATCGCTGGGGCAGGGCTCGCCTGGTCTGCGTTTGCGGTCGAGGTCGTGCTGCCCCACTTCAACCACGGCGTCGCATCGAGCTTCTACGCGCGCTACGGCGAGGTCGGCGGCTCGCCGGGCGGCGTCCTCCGTACCGCGGTCACGCGTCCCTGGGAGCTCGCGACGACTGCGGGCGGCCACTGGCAGTACCTGCTGCACCTCGGCCTTCCGCTCGCCGGGCTCTTCCTCCTCTCGCCCCTCGTCCTCGTCGCCGCGGTGCCCGACCTCGCGCTCAACCTGCTCTCGGCGACGCCGACCCAGCAGTCGATCCACTTCCACTACACGGCCGGGCTGATCGCCGCCGCTCGTCGTCGCGAGCGTGCTCGGCGCGGCACGGCTGCGGCGGCCCGTCACCGTGGCGATGGCCGCGGTCGGGGTCGCGCTCGTCAGCAACTTCCTCCTCGGCGCGATTCCGCTCTGGCACTTCTTCCCGGCCGGAGAGACCTACGGCTCGCTGACGACGCGCGTCACCCCGCACGACCGGATCGCGGAGCGCGCCGTCTCGCTGATCCCCTCGGGCGCCGTCGTGAGCACGACCAACTCGCTCGGCGCGAAGCTCTCGGCACGGCGGCGCGTGCTCAGCTTCCCGACGATCCAGGACGCGACCTGGATCGCCGCAGACGAGACCCAGCCCGGGTACCTCGACCGGGGCCTGAAGTTCGCTCCCCACGGCGACCCGGCTCGCCCAACTACGGCGCGACCCCGCCTGGAAGCTCGTGTTCGAGCAGGACGGCGTGCTCGTGTTCCACCGCGTCACGTGATGGCTGATGCCATGCCCGGGTGCGTCTGGGGATGGCTCAGACCAAGCAGGGCGTTCGGATCGACCGCAGCCCAGGCCGGTGGGCCTGGACAAGGGCGACCCGGACGATCCTGCGCCGTGTCTGGGCCACGAGCCAGACGCGCGCAGGTGTGGCATCAACCATCTACAGCAGGACGCCCTGGCGGAGCAGGTAGGCGGAGAGGCCGACCGCGAGCCAGAACGCCGGCGGATCGTCCTCGGCGGCAGCGAGTGGCAGGGCCCAGACCACGTACCAGGCGACGAGATACGGCGTCGCGAGCAGGAGCAGGCAGGCGGCGAGCCCGAGGCGGGCTCTGCCGCGGTGCGCCTCTAGGGCGAGCCACGCATAGCCGAGCACGAGCCCCGCGATGCAGATGCCGAATGCGAGCCCGTACGGAACGCCGAGGTGCGCGAGCCGGTGCGGGAATCGAGAACTTGGAGCCGACCTCCGCGTGGCGGAGCGAGCGGCACCGTCGCGCCGCAGCCAGCTGAAGCCGTAGGCCAGTGTGGCGACCACGATGAGCGCCGCGGCGGTCACCGCGAAGCCGAGGTGGCGCACCGGCCGCCCGGTCGCTCGCGCCTCGAGCGCACGCAGCGGCAGGAGCAGGAGCGGTATCCACTTGATCAGGCTCGCCGTCGCCCACGCCGCGCCCGCGAGCTGCCTGCGGCCCGACGCGGCGAGCGCGAGCGCCGCGACGACGAGCGCGGCCATCCACGCGTCGTTGTGGCCGCCGCCGGCGAAGTCGAGCGCCATCGCCGGGTTCCAGCCGACGAGCACGAGCGCCAGCGCGGGCCTGCGCGAGAGCCGCGCCGCGAGCAGCGCCGCAGCCAGCATCGCCGCGGCCGCCAGCACCTTGTACGTCCACGCGGCCGCGTCGGCCGAGCGACCCGTTCGCCAGCGCGAGCGGCTCCGAGGCGAGGGTGAACGCGGGCCCGTAGACGGAGGTGGTGTTGCGCCAGGCGCCGCCGACGTACGGGTACGACGGGTCGTGCGGGAACGCGCTCGGCGGCGTCGTGTACGGGCTCTCGTGGTGCACCGCGGCGATGCGGCCGTAGTTCCAGTAGGTCCACGCGTCGGTCGAGATGAGGAGCGGCCCGAACGAGCGGCGCGAGCTGGATCGCGGCGGCGAGCACGGCGAGCGCGGCGAGCCGGGCGCTCCGGCGGGAGACGAGCAGCGCCGCGACGACGTAGAGCACGAAGGCGGACGCCGCGAAGCCGAGATAGAGCCACGACCAGGTCGTGTCGCCGACCTGGTCGCCGCCGGGTGCGGCGGCGATCGGCGAGCCGGACGGCCAAGCGACCGCCGCACAGCCCGCGACGAACGCGAGCACACCGAAGCCGAGCGCGAGCGTGAGCCGCCGGGTCACCGGCGGGACGTTATTGCGGCGGCGGTGCGGGCGTCGGTGGAGCTGTCGTCGTCGTCGTCGTGTCCGTCGTCGTCGTCGTGTCCGTCGGCGGCGGCGCGACCGGGGTCGGGACCGGCGGCGCCACGGTCGAGCTCGGCGGCGGCGCCGGCTCCCTGACGACCGTGGTGGGCGACGACGGTGGTCGCGGTCGTCGTCGTGCCGGTCGTCCCGGTCGTGGTCGCGGCGTAGTAGCCGAGCGCGTACTGGCCGCGGTGCCAGTAGGTGAACGTCGGGTACTCGAGCGGTGTCGGGAAGTCGAGCGGCTTCGTCTTGCCGACGGCCGTCTGCATGAAGAGGTGCCAGATCTGCGCGGGGAAGGTGCCGCCGGCGACCGCGATCCCGTGCACGTTCGTCATCGGGATCTCGCCCTTCGGATAGCCGACCCAGACCGTCGCCTCGAGGTTCGGCAGGTAGCCGCAGAACCACGCGTCGGCGTGCTCGTCGGTCGTGCCGGTCTTGCCCGGCCGCCGGCCGGCCGAAGTAGGCGCGCGACGCCCGTCCCGTACTGGACGTTCTGCTCGAGCACCTGCGTCACCGTCCAGGCGACGCCGTCGGGGATCACGCGCTCGCGCTGCGGCACGCCCCAGCCGGCGTCGGTGTCGACGCTGCCGTTGGCGAGGATCGACCTTGCGGATCGCCATCGGCTTCGAGTAGATCCCGCCCGCGGCGAGGGTCGCGTACGCCGACGCCATGTCGAGCGGCGAGACCGCGATCGAGCCGAGCCCGATCGACGGCACCGGCAGCGAGCGGCGTCTGGACGCCGAGCTTCGCGCGCCATCTCGGCGACGTTCTCCGGGCCGACGTCGAGCGTCAGCTGCGCGTAGACCGTGTTGTCGGAGCGGAGCGTCGCCTGCGTGACCGAGATCGGCCCGACGTAGGTGTGGTCGTAGGTCGACACGTTCCAGGCGGGCGTGTACGGGTCGGGCTGGTAGTGGAACGGCGCCGAGGTGTAGTACGTCGAGCTCGGGTTCATCCCCTCGGCGACCGCCGCCGTGAGGACGAACGTCTTGAAGGTCGAGCCCGGCCTGCCGGCGCGCCTGCGCGACGAGGTTGAACTGGTTCCCGGTCGCGCCCGGCGTGACCGCCGCCATCGCGCGGATCGCGCCGTTCCCCGGGTTGATCGAGACCACCGCGGCAGCCGGGTCGTTCGGCCTGTTGAGCGTCTGGGTGATCGCGTTGCGCGCCGCGTTCTGGAAGCGCGGGTCGATCGTCGTGTAGACGCGCAGCCCGCCCGAGCGGACCGTGTTCGCGCCGTACTGCGCGATCAGCTGGTCGCGCACGTAGCTGAAGAAGTACGGCTCGCGGATGCGCGTGTAGAGGCGCCCCGGCTTGAGGCCGAGGTTGCGGTCGGCCACCGTCTCCGCGTACTGGGCCTGCGTGATGTCGCCGTTCGTGAGCAGCGCCTGGAGCACCTCGTCCCGGCGCGCGATGCGCCTTCTGCGGCGCGATGAACGGGTCGAACGCGGACGGCGCCTGCGGCAGGCCGGCGAGCAGCGCGGACTGCGCCAGGCGTGAGGTTCTTGGCGTGCTTCGAGAAGTACGTCTGCGCCGCCGCCTCGATCCCGTAGGCGTGGTTGCCGTAGTAGACCTGGTTCATGTACGCGGCGAGGATCCGCTCCTTCGTCCAGGCGTGGCTGAGCTTGATCGCGAGGCAGACCTCCTTGAGCTTGCGGCTGAAGGTCCGCTCCTGCGAGATGTAGAGGTTGCGGACGAGCTGCTGCGTGATCGTCGAGCCGCCCTGCGACGACCCTTCCCCGGACTGCACGTCGGCCCAGACGGCGCGCGCGATTCCCTGCGGGTCGACGCCGCCGTGGCTCGCAGAAGCGGCGGTCCTCGATCGCGACCGTCGCCTTCGCCACCCACGGGTTGACCTCGTTGAGCGCGACGGGCTCGCGGTTCCGCTCGGCCGGGATCGAGCCGAGCAGCGAGTTGTCCGCCGCGTAGACGAACGAGTTCTGGCCGATCGCGACCGGCTGCAGCGAGGAGAGGTTGCAGCTCGAGCTGAACGAGTAGGCGCTCCCGAGCCCGACGCAGACGAGCACGGCGAGCGACGGCGAAGACGACGAGGACGCCCGAGAGCCCCGCGCGGTTGCGCCGCTTCTTGCGCGCGACGCGCTTGCGCCGGCGAAAGATGTCGTCGAGGCCCGGATCGGGCGGCGGCGGGGTCACGCGAAGATCCCGGCCGCCCGCAGGCGGGTGTGCGCGCGCAGGCGGAGGTCGTGCCGCGAGCTCGTCGGCGTGCGGCTCGTCGACCGCGCGGACGCGGATCGCGACCGTGGCCACCGCGGCGAGCCTGCGTCAGGTAGACCCTGGCCTCCGGCATCCCCGCGACCTCGTCGCGCAGGATCCCGATCGCGCGCTCGACGTCCTCTCCGAGCGGAAGCTGCACTGTCACCTCGACGACCGTTCCCTTGCTGCCGCGGATGGTGGAGTTGACGATGGTATCGGAGGCGAGCTTCTGGTTGGGGATCACGATCCGGGCGCCGTCGGAGGCGCGGATGAACGTGTAGGTGAGGCCGATCTCCTCGACCACGCCCTCGACCCCGCCGAACGCGACCTGGTCGTGCGAGCCGCAGCGGCTGGGCGAATGCGATCAGCAGGCCGGAGATCGCGTTGCCGAGCGTCGGCTGCGCGGCCATGCCGACGATGATCCCGAGCACGGCGCCCGAGGCGAGGATCGCCGCCGAGAAGGCGCGGATCTCCGGGATCGTCAGCAGCGCGGCGAGCACGCCGATCGTGATCACCGTGGCGAGGAGCACGCGGCGCAGCGTGGCCCAGCGCGTCGCCGCCTCGGGCGGCAGCTTGCGGTGCGCGAGCCAGAGGTCGAGCAGCTTGGCGAGCACCAGCGTCGCGGCGATCGCCGCGAGCGCGAACACGATGCTCTTCACCTGGTCCGACATCCGGTTCTAGTTCGACAAGTTACCCGCGGCTCCTTAGCGGGAACCCGCCTATGATCACGCGCGGTGGCGGCTCAACCGAACCCGGAATCCGGCGCCCTGGATCTTCCTCTGGAGCCGGGTGCTGATCTGGCTCGCCGCGATCTTCGCGTTCTTGTGGTTCGAGCCGAACCGCCACCCGGACGCGGGCCGCTGGGACAGCCCGCTCCTGCACCAGCTCGGCTACGGGATCGACGTCTGGGCGCGGTGGGACAGCGCGTTCTTCCTGCGGATCGCCGAGCACGGCTACGACGGCACCTCGGCGGCCTTCTACCCGCTCTATCCGGCCGTGGTCGCCGCGGTCGGCTGGGTGCTCGCGGGGCAGTACGTCCTGGCGCGGCGTGCTCGTCTCGCTCGCGGCCTGCCTCGGCGCGTTCGTGCTGCTGTACCGGCTCTCGGAGGCGACGCTCGGCCCGGACGCTGCGCGGCGCACCGTGGTCTACCTCGCGATCTGCCCGATGGCGCTGTTCCTCGGCGCCGTCTACAGCGAGTCGCTCTACCTGCTGCTCGCGGTCGCGGCGTTCGCGCTCGCCGAGCGCGGGCGGTTCCTCGAGGCGGGGGTGGTCGTCGGGCTCGCGATCCTCACGCGCGCGACCGGGGTCGCGCTGCTGCCGGCGCTGGCCGTGCTCGCGTGGCCGCGGCGGCGCGACCTGCTGAAGCTCGCCGTCGCGATCCCGATCGCGGCCATCTATCCGCTCGTCCTCTGGCGACAGGTCGGCGACCCGTGGGCGTTCTGGGGCGCGCAGGATCTCTGGCACCGCCACCTCTCGTGGGCCGGGCCGTTCGGCGGGATCTGGGACGGCGTGCACGCGCTCTGGGGGCCGACGCCTTCGGCGGCCGCGCCGATGCACGCCTCCGCGGTGAACATCGAAGGCGTGCGTCGCACTCGTGGTCTGCGTCGTGCTCACGGTCGTCGCCTGGCGGAAGGTCGGCGCGCCTACGGGCTCTTCGCCGCGCTCAGCCTCGCGATCCCGCTGAGCCTGCCGAGCTCGCGCTGGCCGCTCCTCTCGCTGCCGCGCTTCGGGCTCGTGATCTTCCCGCTCTTCATGGCGCTCGCAGTGATCGGCGCGCGACCGCGGGCGCACACCGTGATCGTCGCCGCGAGCGCGCTCCTCCTCGGCGTCGCCGTCACCCAGTGGGCGCTCTGGCAATGGGTGAGCTGACCGGGCTCGACGCGGTCACGATCGACGCGTACGGCACGCTCGTCGAGCTCGTCGACCCGGTGCCGGCGTTGCAGGCCGCGCTCGCCGAGCGGGGCGTCGACCGGGACGCGGAGGCCGTGCGCGCGGCGTTCCGGACCGAGGTCGCCTACTACCGCCCGCGCAGCGTCGAGGGACGCGACGCCGAGAGCCTCGCCGCGCTGCGGCGCGACTGCGACGGGCGTCTTCCTCGCCGCGGCGGGCGTGGAGCTCGATCCGGCGGAGTTCACGCAGGCGTTCGTCGACTCGCTCGTCTTCCTCCCGATCGCCGGAGCGGCCGAGGCGGTAGGCCGGTTCCGTGCGCACGGCCTCGCGCTCGCGGTCGTCTCGAACTGGGACGTCGGCCTGCGCGAGAAGCTCGGCCCGCTCGCCGCGAGCTTCGATTGCGTCGTCACCTCGGCCGAGGCCGGCGCCGCGAAGCCCGACCCGGCGGTCTTCCTCGCCGCGCTCTCGCGGCTCGGGGTCGAGCCCGCCCGCGCGCTCCACATCGGGGACGAGCCCGGCGACGAGGAGGGTGCGCGCGCGGCGGGAATGCAGTTCCGGTGGGCGCCGCTGTGAACGTCCGCCTGGCCGGCTGGACCGCCTTCGTCCTGCTCTTCTCCGCGCTGAACTACGCGTCGCGGGCGAGCAGCGGCACCCCTGACCGGAACATCCTCTACCGCTACGGCACCGCGGCCTCGGGGGTGATCCAGTACGCGCTGATCCTCGGGATCATGCTGCTGATCGCGCGCGGGCTGTCGAAGCGGTGGGCCTTCGCGCTCGAGCGGCCGCGGTCGTGGCCGGCGGCGCTCGGGCTCGGAGTCGCGATCCTGCTCTCGATCTACATCGTCTCGGCGATCCTGAACCCGTTCCTCCACCCGGGGAAGGAGCAGGGCCTGACCCCGACGGGCTGGCAGCCGGCCCACGCAGGCGCGTTCGCCGCCAACTTCCTCGTCGTCTGCGTCGTCGCCCCGATCGTGGAGGAGATGACCTTCCGCGGGATCGGCTACACGCTGCTCGTCCGCTTCGGCACCTGGCCGGCGATCCTGCTCACCGGGCTCGCCTTCGGGCTCGCGCACGGCCTCGTGGACGGGCTGCCGCTGCTCGTCCTGTTCGGCTGCATGCTCGCGTGGCTCCGCTCCCGCACGGACAGCACCTACCCGGGGATGGTCGTCCACGGGACCTTCAACGCGATCGCGCTGATCGCGGCCGTGACGCTCGGCACGGGCTGATGCGCCGGCCCGTGATCGCCGTGCTGATCGTGCTGGCCGTTGGCGGCGCGTTGATCGCGTACGGCGAGCTCTGGCGGCACGGCGGCAGCAAGCCGATCGCCTGGCGCGACCTGCCGCCGAGCCTGGGCGCGGCCGCACCGGCGAAGCCGACCTTCCTCCGCTTCCGCAAGCGGCGCTACCTCGAGAGCTACCTGCCCGGGGCGCCGCTGCCGGCGGTCGACTTCTCGCGCGACGAGGTGCTGCTCGCCGCGGTGGGCGCCCGCTCGAGCACCGGCTACTCCGTCCACATCGAGTCGGTCTCGGAGGAGCGCTCGCGGATCGTCGTGCGCGTGCGCGAGGCGACGCCGTCGCTCGGCGATCACGTGGTCGCGAAGGTGACCTACCCGTACGTGATGGCGACGATCCCCCAGAGCCCGAAGCACGTGCACTTCATCTGGCTCGGGCGGCCGTGCCCTCGCGCTAGAGCTCTTCTTCTTCCTCTTCCTCGACGGCGAAATCTTCCGCGGAGACCTGGTCGAGGAAGCGCTTGAACTCGGTCACGATCTCCTCCTCGTTGACCTCCTCGCCCTCCTCGAACTCGATCGCCGACTCCTCGAGCACCCGCTCGGCGACGAAGATCGGCGCCTCGGCGCGCAGGGCGAGCGCGATCGCGTCGGAGGGGCGCGAGTCGATCTCGATCTCCTGGCCGTCCGTGCGCACGGTCACGAGCGCGTAGAACGTGCTCTCGCGGAGCTCGGTCACGGTGACGCGCGCGACGTTGGCGTCGAGCTGGGCGAGCATGTCCGCGAGGAGGTCGTGGGTCATCGGCCGCGGCGCGGCCTGGCCCTGGAGCTTCATCAGGATCGCCGCCGCCTCGGAGTGGCCGATCCAGATCGGCAGGAACCTGTTCCCGTCGGTGGTCTTCAGGAGCACGATCGGCGACTTGCCGACCATGTCGAAGCTCACGCCGTAGATGACCATCTCCTGCATCGGCCTGACCCGATTCTAGATGCTCGGTCGGTAACTGGGGTGTGTTCGGGGACGGTCACGACCAAGCAGCGCGGCGTGGTCGGTTGTGGCTCGTACCGGTGGGTACGGGCCGCAGACGAACGCGTTGCGATGCGCCGCGTCGTGGCCGCCATCCGACCGCGCCTCGGTTGCCGATCGAGCATCTAGCTCAGGCCCCGCGGCTCCTCGATCTCGTCCCACGGCACCCGCAGGCGCTGGCCGGTGTCGGGATCCTCGAGCTCGGCCTTGCGCTCGTCCACGCTCATCGGCTCCATGCCCCGGAGCACGTAGAGCTTGCCGTCGTAGAGGACTGGGTCGCCGATTCTCATTGCCGCAGAGGCGCTGGGCGCCCTGCCCGGTGCATCGTCGCCCGGGCGGCTCTCCGCGATCCCTCGGACTGACTCCCCCGAATGCCGCTCGGGCCGAAACGCTAGAATCCGCCGCCGCGGGCGATTAGCTCAGTTGGTTAGAGCGCCGCTCTGATAAGGCGGAGGTCCCTGGTTCGAATCCAGGATCGCCCACTACGCCGGAAAGTCCGGCGCCCACGGCGCCATGACCACTTTCCGGCGGCCCGCGCGATTCGATGCATGATCTCCGCGGGCGTACGATCTGGCGCGCCGATGCCTGTCACCCATCTTTTCGCCGGAGTCGCGGTCTCTGATTTCGCTGTGGCTCGCCGGTGGTACGAGGCGCTCTTCGGCCGGCCGCCCGACATGCTCCCGAACGAGCGCGAGGCGGTCTGGCATGTGACGACGTGCGGATCGGTGTACGTCACCTTGGATCCCGCGCGAGCGGGCAGTGCGTTGGTGACGATTGCAGTGCCCGACCTCGACGAGCACGCGACCGCACTCGCCGCGCGGGGGCTGCCCCTCGACGAGCCGGAGGCCGATTCGAGCGCCCCGCGACGGCTGACCGTCACCGACGACGACGGCAACTGCATCAAGTTCTTCGCGGATCCCGCACGGCAACCCGCGTGATTTCCTCAGGCGGGCGCGGTCGACCGGGGCCGCCGGTGGACAGCTTGCCGGAAGTGCGAGCCTCGCCGGGATTGCCGCTGCCGCTCAGACCGCTCGGACTTCGGCGAGCCGCTTGGCCGCGAACTCGTCGGTCCCGCTGGGGTCCCAGCAGACGGCGGCTTCCCACGCGGCCCGTGCTTGCGCGGCGACGTCGTGCGTGTCGTCGTCGAGACCGGCGGCGTTGTGTGGCAACACCAGGTCGAGTTCGGGGACGTCGACATGCGACTCGTCCCAGTCGATCAGCGCAACCCGATCCGCGGTCATGCGGATGTTGCCCGGGTTGGGGTCGCCGTGGACGGCGCACCGCTCTCGTCCGCTGAGCCGCGCCCACGCTGCTCGGCATCGAACGACACCCTCCGGCGGCATCGCGCCGAGGTCGATCCTCGTCCCGGTTTCCGCGTGCAGCAGGTCGGTCGACGATCGCCAGCCCGGGCGTTGGGGCCAGCCGTGCGTCAGCCGGTGCAACTGGCGGAATGTGTCGGCGACGCGACGCCAGTCGGCCTCCGTTTCGGGCGGTCCGCCCTCGACGTAGGTCATCACGACCAGACCGCCGGCGCAGTACCGGCCGTCCATGGTCGGAATCGGCACCGGCACCGTCATCCCTTCACGGTCGAGGTGTCGCAACAGCGCTGTCTCCCACGAGAGGTCGGCGTCGCTGCGCCTGCCCAGACGACCGACCGCGAGCTGCCCGTTGACGCGCACGCTCCACACCTCGTTGGCGCCGGCTCCGCCGGTGAGCGGTTCGATCCGGGCGGCGCCGTCACCCCACTGATCGAGTGCCTCCCATCCCACGCCCACATCTTCGCGGAAGGTCTCCTGCACCCAGGCTCCTCGATCGCGCTCTCGCTAGCCGGCGGCCCGCTCCAGCGCCTCGACCAGCTCTTCGAGCTCGGTCTCGTCGGCGAACGGCAGCTCGAGCCGACCCGGGCCGATGCGGGCCGGGCGGCCGGTCAGCTTCGACCGCGGCGACCGCTGCGCGGGCGGCGAGCGACGGGTCGACGGGGACGGTCTGCTTGCGCTCCTTCGTGCGGGCGCCGCCCCAGCGGGCGGCTCGCTCGGCGGCGCGGACGGACATGCCTTCGCGCACGATCCGGCGGGCGAGCTTCTTGCGCGCGTCGTGGTCCGGCACGGCCAGCACCGCGCGGGCGTGGCCCTCGGTGAGGAGCTGGCGCTCGAGCATCCCGAGCACCTCGTCGGGGAGCTCGAGCAGGCGCAGGCGGTTCGAGACCGACGGCTTCGAGCGGCCGACCTTCTCGCCGATCTCGCCGAGCGAGAGGCTGAACTCGTCGGAGAGCACGGCGTAGGCGCGCGCCTCCTCGATCGGGGTCAGGTTCTCGCGGGCGACGTTCTCGACGAGGCCGAGCAGCAGCGTCTCGCGGTCGTCGGCGGGGCGGACGACGGCGGGCACCGTGGCGAGCCCGGCCTCGCGCGCGGCGCGCCAGCGGCGCTCGCCGGCGATCAGCTCGTAGCCGCCGGCCGGTCGCGGTCGCACGAGGAGCGGCTGCACGACGCCCTGGCTCTTGATCGACTCCGCGAGCCCCGCGTGGGCCTCCGGCTCGAAGCGCCGGCGCGGCTGGCGCGGGTTCGCGTGGATCTCGTCGACCGGCAGGTGCGCGAGCTCGGGCGAGCCCTCGCCGAGGCCGCCCATCAGCACCTCGAGCCCGCGGCCGAGGCCGCGGCGGGCGGGCTGCGGATCAGGACCTGTCTGCAAGCTCCATCGCCACCTTCCAGTAGGCGTCGGCTCCGGCGGAGCGACGGTCGTAGGCGATCGCGGGCAGCCCGTGGCTCGGCGCCTCGGCGAGGCGCACGGAGCGGGGCACGGCGGTCTCGGAAGACGAGGTCGCCGAAGTGGCGGCGGACCTCGGCGGTGACGTCCGCGGAGAGTCGCGTGCGCCCGTCCACCATCGTCAGCAGCACGCCGCCGAGCTCGAGGCGCGGGTTGAGCCGCGCCTTGATCAGGCGGATCGAGTCGACGAGCTGGGTCAGCCCCTCGAGCGCGTAGTACTCGGCCTGCACCGGCACGATCACCTTGTCCGCGGCGGCCAGCGCGTTGACGGTCAGCGGCCCGAGCGACGGCGGGCAGTCGAGGAAGACGAAGCGGTAGTCGTCGCGCGCGCTCTGGAGCGGGCCCGCGAGGTAGCGCTCGCCGTCCTCCCGGCGCGCGAGCTCGACCACGGCCCCGGCGAGGTCGGGCTTCGACGGGACGAGGTCGAGGTTCGCGAAGCGCGTGCGGCGGACGAGCTCGCCGAGCGGTGCGCCGTCGAGAAGGTCGTAGGTCGAGTGCCCGTTCGCGCGCTCGCCGAGCCCCGAGGTCGCGTTCGCCTGCGGGTCGAGATCGACGACGAGCGAGCGCTGGCCGGCCTCCGCGAGACACGCCGCGAGGTTGATCGCGGTCGTCGTCTTGCCGACGCCGCCCTTCTGGTTCGCGAGGGCATAGACGATCCCGGGCACAGGTGCAGGCTACTCAGCCGAGCGGACGCTTGCGGGCCAGTCCAGGGCGGCGCGGGAACCCCGGTGGAGTCGGCCCGCGCTTCTCGAGCACGAGGAAGCCGGGCGGGCTCTCGACGAGCTCCGCCGCGAGCAGCTTCGCCGCTCTCCCGACCTGAGCGGCGTCGGCGCTCGGGCCGACGAAGAGGATCGCTGCGCCCCCTTCCCGGACGAGCGGCAGGCACCACTCCGCCGCGACCGGCGGCGGCGCGAGCGCCTTCGCGAGGGCGACTCCGAAACGCTCGTGCTCCTGCTCCTCGGCGCGACCCCAGACGACGGTCACGTTCTCCGGCGCGTGGCTGCGGAGGAACTCGCACTTGCGCCCGTTCGCCTCGAGCAGCGTCACCTCGCGGTCCGGCAGCGACACGGCGACCGGGATCCCGGGCGCACCGCCGCCCGAGCCGACGTCCATCACCGGGCCGTCGTAGCGCTCGACGAGCGGCACGGCCCGCAGCGAGTCCTCGAGCAGCGCCCGCCGCGCCTCGGCGAGATCCGAGATCGAGGTCAAGCCGGGTGTGACGAGAACGGCGGCGAGCCAGTCGTCCAGCACTACAGCGGCAGCACGACGACGAAGCGGTTCGGCTCGGCGCCCTCGCTCGTCGTCTCGACGCCGGGGTATTCCTCGAGGCGCAGGTGGACGACCTTGCGCTCGATCGCGGTCATCGGCTCGAGCTCGACGCGCACGCTCGAGGCGACCGCGTGCTCGGCGCTACGGACAGCGAGCGCCTCCAGCACCTCGCGGCGGCGCTCCCGGTAGCCCGCCGCGTCCACGACGACCTGCTTGCGCGGGCCCTCGCCGCGCCGCGCGGTGATCGCGTTCGCGAGGTACTGCAAGCGCATCGATCGTCTGGCCGTGCCGGCCGATCAGGAGGCCCAGGTCGGGACCGGTGCAGACCGCGGTGATGCGCTCGTCGTCCTCGTGGATGTCGACCCGGCACGGGACTCCTGCCGCGGCGGCAACCCGCTCGACCAGCTCGCGGACGAGCTCGCCGAGAGGCGTCTCGTCGTCGCGCGCCGGAGCGGCCGCCCTTGCACCCTCGGCGTCGAGGCTCGCGGCCACGCGCGCCGGCGTGTAGCCGACCCCGAGCAGCCCCCGCTCGCCCTCCGTCAGCACGTCGAACCGGACCGTGTCGCGATCGAGGCCGGGCACCCTGAGCTCGAGCTCGCGCAGCGCAGCCCACTTGGCCTCGCCGACGGTCTCGCCCTCGGCCTCGATCCGCAGCTCGTCGCTCATCGCCGGCCGGAGCGCTTCTTGCGCCGCACCTTGCGCGGTGCCGCAGGCGGCGGCGCGGCCGCGGCACCGTCGGTCGCGGGCGGGGCCTCCACCGGCTCCTCCGCGACGACCGCGGGGGCCGGTGCGCCCTTCGCCGGCGTCCGGGAAGAGCGCTTTGCGGGAGCGACGGCGGTGCGCGGCACGAGCCGCCGCGTGATCAGGCCCTGGCCCACCGTCCACAGGTTCGTGGTCATCCAGTAGATCACGAGGCCCGTCGGGAAGCGGGCGACGATGAAGATGAAGGCGAGCGGGAGGATGAGCAGCAGGTTCCGCTGCATCTTGTCCATCGTCGTCGACATGAGGAGCGTCGAGGCGACCTGGCTGCCCGCGTAGACCAGGAGCAGGATGTAGCCGAACCAGTGCGAGGTCGTCGGCGCGGCGATGGTCGGGACGACGCCGAGCCAGGAGAGGTCGCCCGCCGGCGGATGGTGCGCGAAGTTCCGCAGCACGAAGTAGAGCGCGATGAAGATCGGGAACTGCGCCACCATCGGCAGGCACGAGGCGGCCGGGTTGATGTTGTTCTCCTTGTAGAACTTCATCAACTCCTCGTTCTGCTTCTGCCGGTCGCCCTTGTACTTCTGCTGGATCGCCTTCATCTCGGGCGCGTGGCGCTGCATGTTCTGCATCGAGTGGATCTGGCGCACCGTCAGCGGCACGAGCGCCATCCGCACCATGATCGTGAGCACGACGATCGCCCACGCCCACGGCAGGCCGACCGCGGTGTGCAGCCAGTCGAGGATGCTCTTGAGGATGTTCTGGAGCGGCGTGGTGATGCCCGCGACGATCAGCGCATGCAGGATCACGCGGGCTCCGTCCGGTCACGGCGGCGGAACAGCGTCTGGTCGTGCGCGTGGTCGACCCCGCCGCGGCTCCACGGGTTGCAGCGCAGCAGGCGCCACGCCGCCAGCGTCGAGCCCTTGAAGAAGCCGAACTCCTGCAGCGCGTCGATCGCGTACTGGGAGCACGACGGGTGGTACTTGCAGGTCCCGCGCGGCACCAGCACGCCGAGCGTGTAGCGGTAGCCGTAGACGAGCGCCGATCCCGAGATACTTCACGCGGCCGCCTTCGCGAGGACCTCGTCGACGCGCTCGGCGAGCCAGTCGGAGCCCTGCGCCTCGGTCGCCTCCGGCAGGCCGGGGCGGACGATCAGCACGTAGTCGCGGCCCGGCGCGATCCGAGAGAGCCGGTCGCGCCAGAGCTCGCGGAGCTGCCGCTTGATCCTGTTCCTCGTCACCGCGTTGCCGGCGGCCTTGGGGACGGCGAGCCCGAGCCGGGGCTCCCCGTCGGCCGCGGCGTCCTCGCGCGTGAAGGAGTAGAGGACGAGGTAGCGCGTCGAGACCGAGCGTCCCTGCCGGTAGACGGCGTCGAAGTCGCGCGAGCGTGAAAGGCGGTTCCGGCGCTGCACGCCCAGGGCCGTCCGGTCAGGCCGACAGCCGCTTGCGACCCTTCGCGCGGCGGCGCTTGAGGATCGCCTGGCCGGCACGGGTCGACATGCGCGCGCGGAAGCCGTGCTTGCGCTTTCGGCGGCGGACGTTTGGCTGGTAGGTGCGCTTCATGGGACGGCCGACGAGTATAGACGAGGCGCCCCGGTCGAGGTTCTCCACAGCCTCTGTGGAGAACGCGGGCGGTCCGCAAAGTTGCTGCGCCGGGGCGCAAATCCCGCCCCTGCGACCCCACTCCGAGACCTTCTTTCCACAGGTGTGGAGAGTGATGTGGACGCCCAAAATCCCTGCAAAACCCGCTCTTTTATCAACCGAAAGGGTCATTGTCCGCGCGGCTGGGCGCTGCTATGCTCGACCTTCGGTCACGCGAGGAGAGGTGGGGCACGGCGTCTTGGAGGGAACAAGCGAGCTGACTGCGGAAGGCCTGTGGAGCGAGGTTGCGCGTCGGCTCGGAGAGGCTCTCAACGAGACCACCTACCAGACCTGGTTCGCGGACGTCCAGGGCCTCGAGGTCTCCGACGACACCTTCACCGTCTCCGTCCCGAACGACTTCACGCGCGAGTGGATCGAGGGGCATTTCCTCGGCCTGATGAAGGCCGGCGTCCGCGACGCGACCGGGCGGGAGCTGCGGGTCGCGCTCGCCGTCGCCGAGGCGGAGGACCTGCCGGGGCTCGCCCCGGTCGAGCCGGTCGACGGCTCCGTCGTCCCCGTCCGGCGCGCCGAGATCGCCGACGCGCCGCCGAAGATCGGCCTCAACCCCAAGTACACGTTCGACCTGTTCGTGATCGGCTCGTCCAACCGCTTCGCCCACGCCGCCGCGCTCGCCGTCGCCGAAGCGCCGGCCCAGGCGTACAACCCGCTCTTCATCTACGGCTCGCACCGGCCTCGGCAAGACGCACCTGATGCAGGCGATCGCGCAGTACGTCGGCGAGCACGCGAGCCACCTCACCGTGCGCTACACGACGAGCGAGACCTTCATGAACGACTTCATCAACTCGCTGCGCGACAAGCGGATCGAGGGCTTCAAGCAGCGCTACCGCACCTACGACCTGCTCCTGATCGACGACATCCAGTTCTTCGAGCACAAGGAGCGGATCCAGGAGGAGTTCTTCCACACGTTCAACAGCCTCTACGAGGCCGGCAGCCAGATCGTGATCTCGTCCGACCGGCCGCCGCGGGAGATCTCCACCCTCGAGGAGCGGCTGCGCTCGCGGTTCGAGTGGGGCCTGATCACCGACATCCAGCCGCCCGATCTCGAGACCCGCATCGCGATCCTGCGCAAGAAGGCGATGACCGACGGGATCCAGGTCGAGGACCCGCAGGTGCTGACGTTCATCGCCGGGCGGATCTCGACGAACATCCGCGAGCTCGAGGGCGCGCTCACGCGCGTGGTCGCCTTCTCGTCGCTCACGGGCCGGCCGATGACCGTCGAGCTCTCGGAGGACGTGCTCAAGGACGTGTTCCCGCAGGGCGAGGCTGCGATCATCTCGATCCGCCGGATCCAGGAGCTCGTCTCCGACCGCTTCCAGCTCTCGCTCGAGGAGCTCTGCGGCGACCGGCGCTCGCAGCACATCGTCTACCCGCGCCAGGTCGCGATGTACCTCTCCCGCGAGCTGACCGACTCGTCGCTGCCGAAGATCGGCAAGGAGTTCGGCGGGCGCGACCACACCACCGTGATCCACGCGACCTCGAAGATCGCGCGCCTGATCAAGGAGGACCGCTCTGTGTACAACCTTGTGCAGGAGCTCACTGCGCGCGTCAAGCAGGATCGTTGAACTGTGGACGAACGCGACACGCGGGCCGGGGCCCTGTTGAGGACCGTTCGTTCTCCACGGATCGCGTCCACCGCCCGATCCAGCTGTCAGTATGGGATCTTGCAGTCTTCCCCGCCGCCAACACCCCTTACTACTACCACTGTCTTTTTCTAAAGAGATGATCGAAACAGACATCAGCGTCGGAGCCGGTCTCAAAGCGACCTGCTCGAAGGACGATCTCGTCGCCAAGCTCGGCGTGGTCGCGCGGGCCGTGTCGACGCGAACCGCGGTGCAGGTGCTCGCCGGCGTGCACCTCTCCGCCGCCGACGGGCAGCTCCTGCTCGCCGCGACCGACATGGAGCTCTCGCTCCGCTCCTCGCTGCCGGCCGAGGTGGACGAGGCCGGCGCGACCGTCGTTCCCGGCCGCCTGCTGGTCGATCTCGTCCGCCTGCTTCCGGCCGCCGAGGTGCACATCGAGCACCGCCCCGACGAGGGGATCGTGCGGGTCGACTGCGGGTCGGCGAGCTACCGCCTCAACACCTACAGCGTCGACGACTTCCCGCGGCTGCCCGAGGTGGACGCGGCACAGCTGCATGCGGTCGACCGCGATGCGTTGCTCGAGACCGTCTCGCGGGTGCAGCGCTCGGCCTCCCGCGACGAGTCTCGTCCGGTGCTGACCGGGATCCTCGCCCGCTTCGAGCCGGGCAAGCTCGTGATGGCCGCGACCGACTCCTACCGGCTCTCGGTGAAGGAGACCGCGCTCGAGAGCGTCCGGGCCGGAGCTCGAGGCGATCATCCCGGCGCGCGCGCTCGGCGAGCTGCAGCGCATCGGCGAGCCCGGCGACGAGCTCGAGCTCGGCCTCCACGACAACCAGGTCGTGTTCCGCGCCGGCGACGTGGTGCTCACGAGCCGCCGCATCGACGGTCAGTTCCCGAACCACAACCAGCTGATCCCGGAGACCTTCGAGACCGAGCTCACGCTGCCGCGGATCGAGCTCCTCGACGTCGTCCGCCGCGTCGCCGTGATCGCGGTGCGGAACTCGCCGCTCCGCCTCCGCTTCGCCGAGGGCGAGCTGACCGTCTCGACGCGGACGCAGGACGTCGGCGAAGCCAGCGAGAGCCTGCCGGTCGCCTACACCGGCGAGCCGCTCGAGATCGGGTTCAACGCCGAGTTCCTCCGCGACGGGCTCGAGTCGGTGAGCGAGGACGAGATCACCCTGAAGCTGATCAGCCCGCTCCGGCCAGGCCTGATCCAGGCCGCCGGCGACGACTTCAGGTACCTGATCATGCCGATCCGCCTCGCCGGCTGATCGTCGCCCGGGTCTCGCTCCGCGACTTCCGCTCCTACGCGCGGCTCGACCTCGACCTCGAGCCGGGGCTCGTGCTCGTGACCGGGTCGAACGGGGCGGGGAAGACGAACCTGCTCGAGTCGCTGCACGTCGGCACACAGGGCTTCTCGCCGCGGACGCGCGCGGACGCGCAGCTCGTCCGCTTCGGCGCGCCGGCCGCGCGCGTCGTGGTGAACGGGTCTCGCGGCGAGTCGCAGCTCCAGCTCGAGGTGACGCTGTCGAAGGCCGACGGCAAGCGTGCGGTCGTGAACGGCGGCAAGCTGCGCGCGGCCGAGCAGCTCCGCTCCGAGGTCTCGACGCTCGTCTTCACGCCCGATCGCCTCGCCGTCGTCAAGGGCGGCCCGGCGGTGCGGCGCGCGTACTTCGACCGGACGCTCGGCCGGCTCGCGCCCGCCCGCGCCGCACTCCCGCTCGAGTACGGCTCGGCGGTCGGCCAGCGCAACGCGGGGCTGCAGGCGCGTGGCGGCCGGGGTCTCGAGCCGCGAGGCGCTGGCGCCGTGGACGGAGCAGGTCGCCGAGCTCGGCGCCGCACTGGTCGAGGCTCGCACCGAGGCGATCGCGCTCCTCGCGCCGGCCTTCGCCGAGCGCGCCGGCGAGCTCGGCCTCCCGGACGCGCGACTCGTCTACGCGGGCGAGCCGCCGACCGTCGCGGCGCTCGAGGCGCGGCTGGACCGGGACGTCGAGCGCGGCGCGACCGGGCTCGGCCCGCACCTGGACGACATCGCGATCGTCTCCGGCCCGCGCGACCTGCGGAGCTTCGGCTCGCAGGGCGAGCAGCGGCTCGCCGTGCTCGCGCTCCTGCTCGCCGAGGCCGAGGCGATCGTCGAGCGGGTCGGCGTGGCCGCCGCTCCTCCTGCTCGACGACGTGCTCTCCGAGCTCGATCCCTGCCCGCCGCCGCATCCTCGGCGAGCGCCTCGCCGCGACCGGGCAGACGCTCGTGACCGCGACCGACGCGGCCTCGCTCCCCGTCGAGCCGGCCCAGCTGCTCGAGGTCACGCCGGGGGAGGTGCACGCCGCGTGAGCGAGCTGATCGGGGACGACGTGCGCCGGGAGCTCTCGCGCTTCGGCCCGGCGGCGGGGATGGCGGAGGTGCTCGCGGCCTGGCCCGCAGCGGTCGGGGAGGGAATCGCGAAGAACGCGTGGCCGGCGAGAGTCGGTCGCGACGGGACGCTGCACGTCGCGGTCACCTCGTCGGCGTGGGCCTTCGAGCTCGGCGCCCACGCGCCGGAGATCCTCGGCCGCCTCCAGGACGCGCTCGGCGCCGAGGCTCCGGCGGCGCTTCGGTTCACGCCCGGCCCGGTCCCGGAGGTCGATCTCGGGGAGGCCGAGCAGGCCCCGCCGGCCGTCCCGAAGCCCACGCACGGCCGAGCTCGCGGAGGCCGCTGAGGCCGCCGCCGCGATCGAGGATCCGGAGCTCCGCGAGCTCGTCCGCCGGGCCGCCGCGGCGAGTCTCGCAACCACCCGCGACGACCACCCGATCTGATACACTACGTCGGGCCCGCAAAGGGTCACTTTGCAGGGCTTTTTTAATGGCTGACACGACTTACACCGCAAAAGACATCACCGTTCTGGAGGGCCTCGAGCCGGTCCGGTTGCGACCGGGCATGTACATCGGCTCGACGGGCTCGCGCGGGCTCCACCACCTCATCTTCGAGGTGGTCGACAACTCGGTCGACGAGGCCCTCGCGGGGCGGAACGACCGGGTCGAGATCACCCTCCATCCGGACAACTCGGTCACGGTCCGCGACTGGGGCTCGGGGATCCCGGTCGACGTGATGCCGGAGCAGGGCCTGCCCGGCGCTCACCGTCGTGCTGACGAAGCTCCATGCCGGCGGCAAGTTCGGCGGCGACGGCTACAAGGTCTCCGGCGGCCTCCACGGCGTCGGCATCTCCGTCGTCAACGCGCTCTCCGAGTGGTTCATCGCCGACGTCTACCGCGACGGCAAGATCTACCGGCAGGAGTTCGCGCGCGGCGTCCCGACGACCGAGATGGAGATCGTCGGCGACGCGCCCGAGGACGAGACCGGCACCACGATCCGGTTCCTCCCCGACCTCGAGATCTTCGACGAGCTCGAGTGGTCGACGCAGATCCTGCTCCAGCGCCTCCGCGAGACGGCTTTCCTCACGCGGAGCTTCCACATCGTGCTCGTGGACGAGCGCACCGGCGAGGAGCGCACGGAGTTCTACTACGAGGGCGGGATCAAGGACTTCGTCGCCTACGTGAACGAGGCGAAGGACGCCGTCCACCCGCACATCATCTACCTCGAGGCCGAGACCGATCAGGGCGCGGTCGAGATCGCGATGCAGTGGAACAACTCGTACGTGGAGTCGGTCTACTCGTTCGCGAACAACATCAACACCACCGAGGGCGGCTCGCACCTCTCGGGCTTCAAGGCGGCGCTCACCGGCACGCTCAACAAGTACGCGCGCGACAAGGGGCTCCTGAAGGAGAAGGAGGACAACCTCGAGGGCGAGGACGTGCGCGAGGGCCTCGCCGCCGTGATCTCGGTCAAGCTGCGCGAGCCGCAGTTCGAGGGGCAGACCAAGACGAAGCTCGGCAACCCGGGCGTCCGCGGCCTCGTCGAGCAGGCCGTCAACGCGCGGCTCGCGGAGTTCCTCGAGGAGAACCCGGGCGACGCGCGCCAGATCATCACAAAGGCCGTCTCCGCGTCGCGCGCCCGCCAGGCCGCCCGCAAGGCGCGCGAGCTCACGCGGCGCAAGAGCGCGCTCGAGAACTCGTCGCTGCCGGGCAAGCTCGCCGACTGCTCGAACCGCGACCCCGACTCGGCCGAGCTCTACATCGTCGAGGGCGACTCCGCCGGCGGCTCGGCCAAGCAGGCGCGCGACCGCAGCTACCAGGCGATCCTCCCGCTGCGCGGGAAGATCATCAACAGCGAGAAGAACCGGATCAACAAGGTGCTCTCGAACAACGAGATCCAGGCGATGATCACCGCGATCGGCACCGGCTTCGGCGACGAGTTCGACATCGCGAACCTCCGCTACAACCGCGTGATCGTGATGACCGACGCCGACGTCGACGGCTCGCACATCCGCACGCTGATCCTCACCTTCCTCTACCGCCAGCTGCCGCGAGCTCGTCGAGCGCGGCCACATCTACATCGCGGTGCCGCCGCTCTACCACGTGAAGATCGGCAACCAGGAGATGTACTTCGAGAAGGACTCGCAGCTCGAGGAGCTGCTCGTGCGCGAGCGGATCGAGTCGATCGAGATCGAGGATCGCGGCGGCAAGGCCGTGAAGCTGACCGAGGCCCGCTGGAAGAAGCTCGGCTCCAGCCTGAACGAGCTCGAGGGCTGGTCGAATCGGCTCCGCGCCGACTTCGGGCCGACCGCGGTCGACTTCGTGATCGGGCAGCGGCTCGTCGAGACCGACGCGGCCTCGCCGAAGGACGTCGAGGCCGCACTCGGAAAGCTGAAGGACACGACCCACGACGTGGTCGTGCTCGAGGCGACCGCCGAGACCCTGCGCGTGAAGGTCGTCGAGCGGGAGACCTCGACCGCCCACACGTTCCGGCTTCCCGGCGGGATCCTCGACTCGCCGATCTACGCCAACCTGCGCCGCTCGTACGCCAAGCTCGTCGAGTCGACGGGCCTGCCGCCGTTCACGCTCCGTCACGGCAAGCGCGTCGAGACCGCGTCGACCTTCTACGACATGCGCACGGTCGCGCTCGACCTGACCAAGGACGGGATGCACGTGAGCCGGTTCAAGGGCCTCGGCGAGATGAACCCCGAGCAGCTCTGGGAGACGACGATGGATCCCGCCCGGCGGATGCTGATCCGGGTCGACGTCGAGGACGCCTCCGCGGCCGACCACGTCTTCACGACGCTGATGGGCGACCAGGTCGAGCCGCGCCGCAAGTTCATCGAGGAGAACGCGAAGGATGTGAAGTTCCTGGATGTCTGAGGTCGAGACGGGCCCACTGAATCCGGGACGCATCGAGGGCCGCGAGCTCGAGCAGGAGATGCGCACGAGCTTCCTCGACTACGCGATGACGGTGATCGTCTCGCGCGCGCTTCCCGACGTGCGCGACGGCCTGAAGCCCGTCCACCGCCGCGTGCTCTACGGGATGCACGAGAACGGGATGCAGCCGAACCGCCCGTACAAGAAGTGCGCGGTGATCGTCGGCGCGGTGATGGGCGCCTACCACCCGCACGGCGACTCGGCGATCTACGACACGCTCGTCCGGCTCGCACAGCCGTTCTCGATGCGCTACCCGCTCGTCGACGGGCAGGGCAACTTCGGCTCGCTCGACGACGACCCGCCGGCGGCGATGCGCTACACCGAGTGCCGGCTCACGAAGCTCGCGACCGAGCTCCTTCGCGACATCGACGCCGACACCGTCGACTTCGAGCCGAACTACGACGAGTCGCGCAAGCAGCCGACAGTGCTGCCGGCGCGGTTCCCGAACCTGCTCGTCAACGGCGCCGCCGGGATCGCGGTCGGGATGGCGACGAACATGCCGCCGCATCACCTCTCGGAGGTGGTCGACGCGATCCTCGCCCTGATCGACGATCCCGAGGCGGACGTCGAGGCGCTGATGAAGCACGTCAAGGGCCCCGACTTCCCGACCGGCGCGATCATCGTCGGGCGCAGCGGGATCCGCGACGCGTACCGGACAGGCCGCGGCCGGATCGTGATGCGAGCGCGCGCCCACATCGAGGAGCTCCGCGGCGGGCGCACGGCGATCGTGATCAGTGAGCTGCCCTACGGCGTCAAGAAGGGCGGCGACGCCGGCGTGATCAAGAAGATCGCGGATCTCGTCCACGACAAGGTGCTCACCGAGATCTCCGACCTGGCCGACCACTCCGACAAGACGGGGATGCGGATCCAGGTCGAGCTCAAGCGCGATGCGGTGCCGCAGGTCGCGCTCAACAAGCTCTTCAAGCACACCGGGCTCCAGTCGACCTTCGGCTACAACGCCGTCGCGCTCGTCGACGGCGTCCCGCGCACGCTGTCGCTGCTCGAGCTCGTCCGCCACTACCTCGACTACCAGCGCGAGGTCGTCACGCGCCGCTCGCAGTACCAGCTCCGCAAGGCCGAGGAGCGCGCGCACGTCCTGCGCGGCTACCTGATCGCGCTCGACAACCTCGACGCCGTGATCGCGCTGATCCGCGAGTCCGCCGATACCGACGCGGCGCGCGACGGGCTGATGAGCAAGTTCGACCTCTCCGAGATCCAGGCCCAGGCGATCCTCGACCTGCGCCTCGCGCGGCTGACCGGGCTCGCGCGCAAGGAGATCGAGGACGAGCACGACGAGCTCGAGGCGCGGATCGCCGAGCTGCGCACGATCCTCGGCGACGAGTCGCGCATCGACGGGCTGATCCGCGAGGAGCTGCTCGAGCTGAAGCAGACCCATGCGCGCACCGACGACCGCCGCACCGAGATCGTCGCCGCCGAGGAGGAGCTCGAGCTCGAGGACATGATCGCGGAGGAGGACATGGTGATCGCGATCACCAAGTCCGGCTACATCAAGCGGCTGCCCGTCACCGCCTACCGCGAGCAGCGGCGCGGCGGCGTCGGCGTGATGGGGATGGACCTCAAGGAAGACGACTTCATCGAGCACCTCTTCGTCGCCTCGACCCACGACTTCCTGCTCTTCGTGACCTCGGTCGGGAAGATCTACCGCCTCAAGGTGCACGAGCTGCCGCTCGGCTCCCGCCAGTCGAAGGGCCGCGCGATCGTGAACCTGCTGCCGTTCCGCCAGGACGAGCAGATCCGCGCGGTGTTGCAGACGCGCGACTACAAGGACGCGGAGTACCTGATCTTCGGGACGAAGCGCGGCGTCGTGAAGAAGTCGCGGTTCCTCGACTACAACACGCCGCTGAAGGCCGACGGGATCATCGCGATCAAGCTGCGCGAGGGCGACGAGCTGATCGGCGTCCGCCACTCGACGGGAGACAACGACGTGCTGATGGTCTCGCGCAAGGGCCAGGCCGTGCGCTTCCACGAGAGCGCGCTGCGCGCGATGGGCCGCGCGACCGAAGGCGTGAAGGGGATGACCCTGCGCGAGGGCGACGAGGTGATCGAGCTGAACGTCGCCGAGGACGACGCGGACCTGCTCGTCGTGACCGAGAACGGCTACGGCAAGCGCACGCGGATCTCCGAGTACCGGCTCACGGGCCGCGGCGGGCTCGGCGTGAAGACGGTGAAGCTCACCGAGGCGCGCGGCCAGCTGGCCGGCGCGCGCGTCGTCCGCGACGGCTATCAGGTGATGCTGATCTCGACCGGCGGCACCGTGATCAAGATGCCGGTGGACGGGATCCGACGCATGGGCCGCGCGACGCAGGGCGTGATCGTGATGCGGCTGCGCGGCGACGAGATCGTCTCGAGCCTCGCCCCGGTCGTCGAGTCGGAGGAGTCCGACGCGGGCGCCGCAGGCGCCGATCCGGCCGATCCGACGGAGCCGATCGTGGCCGAGGCCGACTTCGACGATCCCGATGCGGGTGAGGACGAAGAGGACGACGACGACGAGCCGGACGAGGACGACGACCCGGACGACGAGTAGGCGCCGCCCTTCCAAAACGCCTCGCGTGGCGATATACCTGCGTCGCGGCTATGGCAATCACGCGACAGGCGGACCTGCTCGAACCCATCGATCTCGCGGCGCACCTCGACAAGCTCGAGCTGTACCTCGGTCAGGTCTGCCAGATCGCAGGCATCTCGAAGATGCAGCTCGACTACTGGACGAACAAGGCGCAGATCCCGACGAAGGGCAAGAAGCAGCGGATCTACGACATGGACGCGCTCGAGACCGTGATGCTGATCAAGCAGGCGAAGGACAAGGGCCTGAACCTGGGCGCGGCGATCGACGCGGCTCGGAAGTTCCGCGAGCTCGAGAACGCGGGAATCTAGAGCGCGTCCCGGAGTGCCGCGGCGGCGTCCGCCGGGTCGGCGGCGTTGACGTAGATCCCGGCGCCGAGCTCGAGCCCGGCCATCACGGTCAGGCGCGGCAGCACCTCGAAGTGCCAGTGCCCGCCGTCGTGGAGCCATGCGTTGAGCGGCACGGGCCCGCCGAGGGCCGCGTGGAGGCGGCGGATCGCATCGGCGAGGAGCGCGAGGGCGCCGCCGAGCCGGTCGCCGAAGCCGTCCGGGTCGTGCTCGCGTGGTGCGATCAGGAGCTCATAGGGGAGGCGTCCCGCGGGATGGGCCATCACGACGATCCCGTCTCGCTCGGCGACGACGTTTTCGCCCGTCGCCACGAGCTCGCAGACACCGCAGTCGCCTGCCCGCGTCCGCTCAGCCGCGACCGCCGGCGGCACGGCGCCCGTCCAGGCGAGCTGGGTGTGGGAGTGAGGCAGGCTCGCCCCCGCCTCGCGCCCCTCGTTGAGGAGCGCCTGCACGTAGCCGGAGCCGGCCGTCGCTCGCTCGCGCCAGGCCTCGGCGATCAGCGCGACCTCGGGATCGTCGAGCTCCGCCAGCGACCGCGCGTGCCGCGGCACCGAGATCACGACCTCCTGCCGCTCGAGCGCCGGGTAGAGGTTCGGGACGACGCGGACGCGCCAGCCCGGGGTGTCGGGATGCCGGCCCTCGGCGCCGACGGCGAACGTCTCGGGCGGCGTGCGATCCTCGCGCCCCTCGCAGAAGGGACAGCGCTCGAGCTCGTCGGCCGACGGCGCCTCGAGTGCGGCGCGCCCGGCGCCCGGGCGGCCGGCGCGTGCGGGTGCGACCACGACCTCGCGGCCCGAGATCGGGTCGCGGCGGAGCTCTCCGCTCAGTTGTCCCTGTCCGCCTTGGCGATGAAGGCACTGTAGAACTCGAGCGGCAGCGGGAACACGATCGTCGAGGAGCCCGCGGCCGAGCTGACCTCGATCAGGGTCTGCAGGTAGCGCAGCTGGAGCGCGACGGGGTGCTCCTCGATCACGAGCGCGGCGTCCTTCAGGCGCTCGGCCGCCTGGAACTCGCCCTCGGCCGCGATCACCTTCGCGCGCCGCTCGCGCTCGGCCTCCGCCTGGCGCGCCATCGCGCGCTGCATCCCGCTCGGGATCTCGACGTCCTTGACCTCGACGACGGAGACCTTGATCCCCCACGGCGCGGTCTGCTCGTCGATGATCCCCTGCAGGATCGTGTTGATCTTCTCGCGCTCCGAGAGCAGCTCGTCGAGCACGTGCTGGCCGAGCACCGAGCGCAGCGTGGTCTGGGCGATCTGCGAGGTCGCCGAGAGGTAGTTCTCGACCTGGACGACGGCCTTCGACGGGTCGACGATCCTGAAATAGGCGACGGCGTTCACGCGCGCGGGCACGTTGTCCTTCGTGATCACTTCCTGCGGCGGCACGTTGAGCGTGATCGTCCGCAGGTCGATCCGCACCATCCGGTCGACGATCGGGATCAGGAAGAAGAGGCCCGGGCCCTTCGGCGCGCCGAGCAGCCGGCCGAGCCGGAAGATCACGCCGCGCTCGTACTCGCGCACGACCTTGATCGCCGCAAACAGGAACAGGACGATCAGGAAGATGATGATCGCCGCGACGAGGATCCCGGCGAGCGTGCCTGAGGTCGCGATCATGACCTGATCCTACTCCCGGCTGACGGTGAGGACGAGGCCGTCCCGCCCCAGGACGCGAACCCGGTCGCCGTCGCGGAGCTGCTCACCCGCCGGCGTGTGCGCCTCCCAGAGCGCGCCGTCCATCCAGACGAGGCCGTCGCGGACCTCGCCGGTCTCGCCGATCATCAGTTGCGGGCCGACACGGACCGGCAGCCGCTTCGCCCGCACCGCCTTCCCGATCAGGACCGCCCAGAAGAGGCCGAGCACCACGGCGATCGAGATCACGAGCGGGAACGAGGTGCTGTACGGCGAGGGCGCGTTCTGGAAGAGGAGCAGCATTCCCGCGATCAGGCTGATCAGCCCCGCGGCGGTGAGCGCGCCGTGGCTCGTGACGTGCGCGTCGGCGATGAAGAGGAACACGCCGAGCAGGATCAGCACGATCCCGCCCCAGGTGAACGGCAGCACCGAGAAGCCGAACAGGGCGATCACGAGCGCGACCGCGCCGAGCGCGCCCGGCAGCACGACGCCCGGATGGAAGATCTCGAATCCGATCCCCGCGATCCCGGCGAGAAAGAGCAGCGAGATCAGGTTCGGGTCGATCAGCGTGTTCAGGAGGCGGTCGAAGAAGCCCATCGAGACCTCGTCGATCTGCGCGCCGGCGAGGTGGAGCGTGTACCCCTTCGGCACCGTCTTGTAGCCCTCGGACTTGCGCAGGAGCGCCGGCAGCGTCGGCGCGATCATGTCGATCACGTTCATCCGCAGCGCCTCGCTCGCGGTCAGGTTCGAGGCCTTGCGCACCGCGGCGTCCGCCCACACGGCGTTGCGGCCGTGGCTCTTCGCGAGGGCCCTCAGCGAGGCGGCGGCGTCGTTGACGACCTTTCGGCGGAGGTCGCTGCCGATGTTCGCCCCGCTCGAGTCGATCGGCGTCGACGAGCCGATGTTCGTCTGCGGCGCCATCGCGAGCAGGTCGGCGGCCTGCGAGATCCAGACACCGGCCGAGGCGGCGCGCGCGCCCTCGGGCGAGACGTAGACGATCACGGGGATCGGGCTCGCGAGCTCGTCCTGGACGATCTTCCGCATCGAGTCGGAGAGCCCGCCCGGAGTGTCGAGCAGGATCACCGCAGCGCTGTAGCCGTCCTTCGCCGCACGCTTCAGCTGCGTGGAGAGGTAGCCCTGCGTGACGGGGTTGACCTCGGTGTCGAACTTGATCGCGAGCACGCGCGGCTGGGCGGCGCGGCCGGGCGAGGCGAGGGCGAGCAGGGCCGCCGCCGCGGCGAGTGCGACCACGATCCGGCGCAAAAGTCCTGCGTTCAATGCGGTTTGAGCGTAGCAGGGAAGGGGAGTTGCCCCTACTCTGGAAAAGGGTCTAGTTGTGCGCACCTTTTTCATAGCCGCCGTTTCGCTGCTCGCATTCGCGGGCGCCGCGCATGCCACGGACGTGACGATCGTCGCGCGCGACGTGCCGTTGCACGGCGGGCGCTCCCTCGCGGCGGCTCCTCCGGCCCGCTTCGACATGGTCGGCCTGCACTGGCAGGGGAAGGGCACGCCCCTCTTTCGCACGCGGAGCCTCGCCGGTCGCTGGAGTGCCTGGCTTGCAGCCGACGACGACTGGGGACGCGACAGCAGCCCCTGGCGCAAGAGCAACCCTGAGTGGACGGGGCCCGCCGATGCGATCCAGTACCGGCTGCGCGGCGAGGTCCACGCGCTGCGCACGTACTTCCTCTGGAGCCCGATCGTGCCGATCCAGGCGCGGCGGCTCAGCATCGCGGGCTCGCCGACGATCATCCCGCGCTCGGCCTGGGGGGCCGACGAGTCGATCAGGCGCGACAAGGTGCCCGTCTACGCCCCTGCGCTCCGCTTCGTCGTGATCCACCACACGGTCAACACCAACAACTACACGCCGGCCGAATCGGCGGCGATCGTGCGGGGCGACTACGTCTACCACGTGAAGGGCAACGGCTGGAACGACATCGGCTACAACTTCCTCGTCGACAAGTACGGCCAGGTCTTCGAGGGCCGTTACGGCGGGATCGACAAGGCGGTCGTCGGCGCCCACGCGCTCGGCTTCAACTACGGCTCGGCCGGGATCGCGGTGATCGGCGACTACGACTCGGTCGGGATCTCGGCCGCGGCCCGGGCCTCGCTCGTCAAGCTGCTCGCCTGGCGTCTCGACGTCGCCCACATCGACCCGCTCTCGTTCGTGAACGTGCTCTCGGGCGGCAACCAGAAGTTTCCGAAGGGGATCCCGGTCAACCTGCGGGTGATCTCGGGGCACCGCGACGTGTACTTCACCGACTGCCCGGGCAACGCCCTCTACCCGGAGCTCCCGTCGATCGCCCAGAGCGTCGCCGCGACCGGGGGGCCGAAGCTCTACGCGCCGCTCGTTCAGGGGAAGGTCGGGAGCCTGCTCAAGTTCACGGGGAGGCTGTCGACGTCGCTGCCGTGGAGCGTGACGATCGCGGATAAGACGGGCGCAAGCGTGGCGAGCGGCGGTGGCACCGGGACGGCGATCGCGTGGACCTACGACTCGAGCAAGGCCGCGCCGGGCCGGTACTCGTGGACGATGGCGGCCGGCTCGTCCGTGCGCCCGGCGACGGGGGCCTTCACCGTGAAGGGAGCAACCGCTCCGCCCCCGCCGGCGCTCCTGCTGACCGCGATGACCGTGAGCCCGGAGTCGATCAGCCCGAACGGCGACAACGTGAACGACAACGCGACGGTCGCGTACACGCTCACCAGCCCCGCGTCCGTGACGGGCACGCTCGTGAACGCTGCGGGGGTGACCACCGAGACGCTCTTCACGCAGTCGCTGCCGGCCGGGCCGCAGAGCTTCACCTTCGCCGGCGACGGAATCGCCGACGGCCCGTACACGATCGCGCTCACCGCGACGCCGGCCGAGGGGGCGTCGCAGACGGTCAGCCGGCCGCTCACGATCGACCGCACGATCGCGAACTTTGCGCTCACGCCCGCGTTCTCGCCGGCGGGGACGGGGCCGACGAAGCTCCTCGCCGCCACCTTCCAGCTGATCTATCCGACGACCGGAGTCTTCGAGATCCTCGACGAGAACGGCAACGTGATCGCGACGCCGTACACCGGCCAGCTCGACGCCGGCCCGCAGACGCTCACGTGGAGCGGCGCGATGCCGGACGGGTCGATCGTCGCCGACGGGAGTTACACGGCCGCGCTCGTGCTGGACGAGCCCGCAGGCCCGGTGACGCACGCGCTCCCGTTCGTCGCGGACTCGACCGCACCGACCCTGACCCTCGTCTCGGCGAGCGCGCTCGAGTTCCGCGTCACGGAGCCGGGCACGGTGACGCTGACCGTGCGGGGCACGCCGTGGCGGCGCTACGTCAAGACGGTCAAGCAGGCGGGTGTCGTCACCTTCTGGGTCTCGTCTCCGCAGCCGGCGCGGTTCACCGCCGTCGCGACGGATGCGGTCGGCAATACGAGCACCGTCGTTCTCCACCTGTAACCAGCGCCGTAGACTTAGCGGCGATGCAACCGCCGCTTCGCCGTCCCCGTCCAATCGGACAACCGCTTCGGCCGGACCCGCCGCTGCGATACGAAAGGCTGAGCGACCCCATTCTCGTACGGCGAGCAAAAGACGGAGACGACAAGGCCCTCGAGGCCCTGTGCCAGCGGCATGCGCCCACGGTCGAGCGGCTCGCTCGGCAGGTGCTCCGGAACCCCGAGGATGCGCGCGATGCGGCTCAGGAGTCGCTCGCCAAGCTCTGTGTGCGGATCCGCCAGTTCCGCGGGGAGTCGCAGTTCTCGACCTGGCTCCACCGGCTCGTCGTCAACACGTGCATGGACTCGGCGGCGCGGAGCGGAGCGCGGGCCTGCGAGCCGCTGAACGAGGACACCCGCGCCGCGCGCGACGGCGATCCGGTCGCTGCTGCGGCCGCTGCGGAGCTGCGGTCCGAGCTCGGCGCGTGCCTCGCGGGGATCTCGCCCGTCCAGGCCCAGGTCGTCGTCCTCAAGGACGTGATGGACATGTCGTTCGAGGAGATCTCGTCGGCGACCGACCTCCCGGTCGGCACCGCCAAGTCGTATGCCCACCGCGGGCGAGCGCGGCTGCGCGAGTCGATCGAGCGCGGCGCGGCATGACGCTCACCGTTCCGTTCGGGCGGGCGGAGATCGAGTCGATCATCCCCCACCGTGATCCGTTCCTCCTCATCGACGAGGTCGTCGAGCTCGTGCCGGGGGTCAAGGTCGCGGCGCGCAAGCACCTCACCGGCGACGAGTGGTGGTGGCCGGGCCACTTCCCCGGGAAGCCGGTGATGCCGGGCGTGCTCACGGTCGAGGCGATCGCGCAGTGCGGCGCCGTCGCCGTGCTCGCGGAGGAGGCGAACCGAGGCAAGCTCGCGTTCTTCGCCGGGATCGACGACGTGAAGTTCAAGCGCATCGTCGAGCCGGGCGACACCCTCGACCTCGTCTGCGAGATCGTCGCCCTGCGCGGCCCGATCGGCAAGGGCAAGGGCACCGCGCACGTGGACGGCGAGCTCGCCTGCTCCGGCACGCTCACCTTCTTCGTCGGAGACGCGCCGTGATCGGCGCGGCAGGCGCGCGCGTCTCGATCACCGGGCTCGGCTGCAACGTCCCGGACAAGGTGGTCACGAACGACGAGCTCTCGCTCACGCTCGACACCTCCGACGAGTGGATCCGCACCCGCACCGGGATCCGCGAGCGCCGCGTCGCCACGCAGGAGGAGGCGCTCTCCGACGTCGCGATGCCCGCGTGCCTGGCCGCCCTCGCCCAGGCGGGCGTGGCCGCGGCCGACCTCGACCTGATCATCGTCGCCACGGTCACGCCGGACATGACCTTCCCCTCGACCGGCGCGATCCTCGCCGACCGGCTCGGCGCCCCGGACGCGGCTGCCTACGACCTCTCGGCCGGCTGCACCGGCTTCATGTACGCGCTGGCGCAGGGGTACGGGATGCTCGCCGGCGGCCTCTCGCAGCGGGCGCTGATCGTCGGCGGCGACCTGCTCTCGAAGCTCCTCGACTGGACCGACCGGTCGACGTGCGTGCTGTTCGGCGACGGCGCAGGCGCGGTCGTGCTCGAGGCGGTGGACTCAGGCGGCTTCCTGGCGTTCGAGCTCGGAGCCGACGGCGCCGGCGGAGCGAGCCTCTGGCTTCCGGGCAGCGGCTCACGGTACTTCGAGGACCCTGCGAGTCTGCTCAGGATGAACGGGCGCGAGGTGTTCAAGTTCGCGACGAGGGTGCTCGTCAGCTCCGCGGAGGCCGTGCTCGACAAGTGCGGGCTGACCGCCGCCGACGTGGACGTGTACGTCCCCCACCAGGCGAATGTCAGGATCATCGATCATGCTGCGAAGAAGCTCGGCTTTCCGGACGAGAAGGTGGTGGTGAACGTCGACCGTTACGGCAACACGTCGTCGGGGTCGATTCCGCTGGCACTGCAGGACGCCGCCGCGGACGGACGGGTACGGCCGGGTCAGCTCGTGCTGATGACCGGGATGGGTGCAGGCCTCACTTGGGGCTCGAGTCTGATCGAATGGACGAAGGAGATGGCGGCATGACTGGTAACAAGATCGCGTTCTGCTTCCCCGGGCAGGGCTCGCTCGAGGCCGGGATGGGCCGCGAGATCGCCGAGGCGATCCCCGAGGCGATGGCGGTCTACGAGGCCGGTAGCCGGGCCTCGGGCCTCGACCTGCGCACCCTCTGCTTCGACTCGCCGATCGCGGAGCTCGTCGAGACCGAGGTGCAGCAGCCGGCGCTCGTGGCGACGAGCCTCGCGGTGCTGGCCGCGGTGCGGTCGCGCGGGATCGAGCCGGACTTCGTGGTCGGCCACTCGGTCGGCGAGTTCGCGGCTCTGGCCGCGGTTCGCGCGATCGAGACGGATGCGGCGATCGGGCTCGTGCGCGAGCGCGGGCTCGCGATGGCCGAGGCGGCGCGGCAGCACCCGGGTGCGATGGCCGCGATCCTCGGGCTCGACGATGAGATCGTCGAGACGCTGTGCCGCAAGATCCTCGGCGTCTGGCCGGCGAACTACAACTGCCCGGGCCAGATCGTCGTCTCCGGCGAGCACGTCGCGGTGGACGAGTGCTGCTCGGAGGCCGAGTCGGCGGGCGCGCGGCGGACGATGAAGCTGAAGGTCTCCGGCGCATTCCACAGCCCGCTCGTCGCCCGGGCGGCCGATCGGTTGCGGCCCGCCGTGGAGGCGATCCACTTCAAGGAGCCGATCCACCCGTTCATGTCGACCGTGACCGCGCGCATCGAGTCGGCGCCGCGGCTCGCGACGCTCCTCGTCGACCAGCTCACTGCGCCGGTCAAGTTCACGCAGGCGGCGACCGAGCTCGTCCGCGGCGGCGTCCGCACCTTCGTCGAGGTCGGGCCGGGCAACGTGCTCTCGGGCCTCGTGAAGCGGATCGACCAGAGCGTCGAGACGGTCTCGGTCAACAATCTCGCCTCGCTCGCCAAGCTCGAGGAGTCGCTTGCCTGAGTTCTGCTCCCTCGAGGGGAAGACGGCGCTCGTAACGGGAGGCTCTCGGGGGATCGGCCGTGCGATCGCGGTCGAGCTGGCGCGCGGCGGCGCAACGGTCGTCGTCGGCTACCGCTCGGGCGCCGACGAGGCCGCGGCGGTCGCGGCGGAGATCGGCGGCCGCGCGGTCCAGGCCGACGTCTCGAGCGCCGAGGACGCGGCGCGCCTGGTCGAGGAGGCCGGCGACGTCGACATCCTCGTCAACAACGCGGGGCTCACCCGCGACGGCCTGCTGGCGCGGATGTCCGACGACGACTGGCGCACGGTGATCGACACGAACCTGAGCTCGGTCTTCTACACGTGCCGCGCGGTGACGAGGCCGATGATGAAGAAGCGCGCCGGCTCGATCGTGAACGTCTCCTCGATCGTCGGCGTCCACGGCAACTGGGGCCAGACGAACTACGCGGCGTCGAAGGCGGGGATCATCGGCTTCACGAAGTCGCTCGCCCGCGAGCTCGGCAGCCGCGGCGTGCGCGCCAACGTCGTCGCGCCGGGCTACATCCAGACCGCGCTGACCGAGGTGCTTCCCGAGGAGGCGCGCGAGGCGATGCTCGCCAACACGCCGCTCGGCCGCCTCGGCGAGCCGTCGGACGTGGCCGGTGCCGTACGCTTCCTCTGTTCCGACGAGGCGGCCTTCGTCACGGGCGAAGTGCTGCTCGTCGACGGCGGGCTGGGGATGTGAGGGTATGAGCCAGAACGGCAGGCGGAGGGTGGTGATCACCGGTCTCGGTGCGCTCACTTCCCTCGGCAACGACTACGAGACGACCTGGCGGAACCTGCTCGCGGGAGAGTCCGGCGCGGGCCAGATCACGCAGTTCGACGACACCGACTACGACGTGCACTTCGCGTGCGAGCTGAAGGACTTCGACCCGACCGAGTGGATGGAGCACAAGACCGCGCGGCGGATGGATCGCTTCGCGCAGCTCGCGATCGCGGCGGCGCGGCAGGCCGAGGCCGACAGCGGGATCGTGATCGCGAACGAGGCCGACCGGATCGGCGCGTCGGTCGCGACCGGGATCGGCGGGCTGAAGTCGTTCCAGGACTGCACCGACACGCTGCGCGACCGCGGGCCCGACCGCGTGAGCCCGTTTTCGATCCCCGCGATCATCCCGAACATGGGCGCGGCGCAGGTCTCGATGGAGCTCGGCACGAAGGGACCGCTCTCTTCGCAGTGCACCGCGTGCGCCGCCTCGAACATGTCGATCGGCGACGGCGCCGACGCGATCCGGCTCGGGCGAGCCGACGTGATGCTGTGCGGCGGCACGGAGGCGCCCGTGACCCGCGTCGCGGTCGCGGGGTTCACGGCGATGCGGGCGCTCTCGCGCCGCAACGACGACCCGAAGCGCGGCAGCCGCCCGTTCGACGGGCAACGCGACGGCTTCGTGATGGGCGAGGCGGGCGCGATGCTCGTGCTGGAGGAGCTCGAGCACGCGAGGGCGCGCGGGGCGAAGATCTACGCGGAGCTGATGGGCTACGGCGTGTCCTCCGACGCGCTTCACGTGACCGAGCCGGACCCGACCGGCGACAACCCGGCGCGCGCGATGCGGATGGCGTTCGGCGATGCGGGAATCGACCCGTCGGAGATCGACTACGTCAACGCGCACGGCACCTCGACCCCGGTCGGCGACTCGGCCGAGACGCGGGTCCTCAAGCTCGCGCTCGGCGAGGAGAAGGCCCACGCGACCCCGGTCTCCTCGACGAAGGGCGCGACCGGCCACTGCCTCGGCGCCGCCGGCGCGGTGGAGGCGATCTTCTGCATCCTCGCCGCTCGCGACGGCAAGGTGCCGCCGACGATCAACCAGACGACGCCCGATCCCGAGTGCGACCTCGACTACATCCCGAACGTGGCGCGCGACCACGAGGTGAAGATCGCGGTCTCGAACTCCTTCGGCTTCGGCGGCCACAACGCGTGCATCGTGATCCGCCGCTGGGACGGCGAGTAGCCGGCGAGCCCGCCTACGAGGTGCGCGTCTCGGCGCGGGCGCGCCGCGGCCGGATCGAGCTGCCGCCGGGACGGCCGCCGCTCGTGGTCGTGCCCAGGGGAACGAGCGAGCGCGAGATCCGCGCGCTTCGTCGAGCACCACGCCGACTGGATCCGGCGCCGCCAATCCCAGCGTGTTAACACGCTGACACTCGATTCGATCAGCGAGCCGGACGGGCGCCGCGAGGCGCGCAGGGTCGTGACCGAGGTCGCCGAGGCCGAGGCCGCGCGCCTTGGGCTCGACGTACGCGTCGATCCAGATCCGCGACCAGCGCACCCGCTGGGGCTCGTGCTCACCGCGCGGGACGCTCACCTTCAACTGGCGCCTCGTGCTCGCGCCGCACGCGGTGCTCGACTACGTCGTCGTGCACGAGCTCTGCCATCTCCGTGAGGCGAACCACGGGCCTGCGTTCTGGCGCCTCGTCGAGCAGGCGCGGCCCGGCTACAAGGTGCCGCGCGCCTGGCTGCGGCGCCACGGCCACGAGCTCCTGGCGTACACGCCGAGCTAGTCTGCGCCCATGCGGTGGGCGAGCTTCGACTGCTACGGGACGCTGGTCGACTGGGACGGCGGGGTCGCGGCCCAGCTCGAGCGCCTCTTCGGCCCGGAGGCGGCACCGCGGCTGCTCGCCCGCTACCACGAGCTCGAGCCCGGGCTTCAGGCGGAGCGGCCGACGCCGACCTACCGCGATGTGCTGACTCGCTCGCTGGAGGCTCTCGCAGCCGAGGAGGGCGTGGCGCTCGACGGCGAGGCCGACGCTCTCTGGCGCTCGCTGCCGGCGTGGCCGGCGTTTCCCGAGGCGCGCGCCTCGCTCGAGGCAGCTTCGCGCGGAAGGCTGGAAGCTCGCCGTGCTCTCGAACACGGACCCGGACTTCCTCGACGCGTCGCTCGCCAACGTCGGCGTCCCGGTCGACCTGAAGATCGTCGCCTCCGCGATCGGTTCCTACAAGCCTGCGCCGGGTCACTGGGAGGCGTTCTGCGCCGAGACCGGCGCGGACCCGGCGCGCCACGTCCACGTCGGTGCGAGCCTCTTCCACGACGTCGTGCCGTGCGCCGGGCTCGGGATTCCGTGCGTCTGGATCGACCGGCTCGGCGAGGGGCCCGACCCGCGTGCGACGCCGGATCCTCCCCGACCTCACGGCTCTGCCCGCGACGCTCGACGAGCTCGTGCCGTTGACCCGTGTTGCGCGAGACGTGGGCGAGGACGACATTCCGCACGGTCGTCGCGCTGATCCGGGAGACGCTGCCGACCCAGCCGATCGACGAGGCGGAGATCCGGACCTGGCTCGACGACCCGGGCGAGGCCTGGCTCGCGCTCGTCGAGGACGAGCACGGCGCGGCGATCGGCCTATGCCGATCTCGCCCAGCCCGACCACGAGGCGCGGCCGGATCTGGCTCGTACCTGCTGCGTCCCGGAGCGGAACGGCGACGGCGAGACGATCGGCGCCGCGGTCGGCCTGGGCCGAGGAGTCGGCGCTCGGAGCGGGTCTTCACGTCGTCCGCGCCTCCGCGACGCCGAGGCTCGTCTTCGGCGAGCGTTCCTGCGGAGCGAACGGCGTATCGCGCGATCAGGCACTCGTTCCGGATGCGAATCGATCTCGAGGGCGCGCCGCCGGCGCCCGAGTGGCCCGACGGAATCGACGCGCAGCCCGCTCGAGCCCGGTCGAGGCAGGGCCGTCTTCGACGCCGCTCGAGGCCGCCTTCGCCGATCACTGGGACTGGACGCCGTCGTCGTTCGAGGAGTGGCGCCATCACGATGACGCGGTTCCGACGGGTTCGACCCCTCGCTCTGGCTGATCGCGCGGGACGGCGACGAGATCGCCGGTGCCTGCATCTGCCGCTGCGCGCCGGGCGAGGCGGAGCTCGGCTGGGTGCGCCAGCTCGGCGTGCGGCCGCCGTGGCGGCGCCGCGGGCTCGGCGATGGCCCTTCTCGTCGCCGTCGTTCGGCGCTGTTCTGGGAGCGCGGCGCAAGCGCGCGTCGGGCTCGGCGTCGACGGCGAGAACACGACCGGCGCAGTCGCGCCTCTACGAGCGCGTCGGCATGCACGTCGCGCCACCGGCTCGACACCTACGAGAAGGAGCTCAGATGAGCAGGCTGCGAGCGAAGTGCCCCGACTGCCGCACGTTCACGGCGGTGGCGCTCGGCACCGACTACCAGTGCCACTCCTGCGGGCGTGAGTTCCGCGCGGGGCTCGTGCGCGTGCCGCGCGCCTGGGGGCTCGGCGGCGAGGCGATGGCCGAGGCGGCGCAGCTGCCGCTCCCGTACCCCGAGACCGCCGTGATCGAGGAGGGCTCGCTCGCCGAGCAGACGTTCGCGATCGCCGCCGCGCTGCCGGAGCTGCCGCTCGTCCTCGGCGGCTGCTGCTGCTCGCACATCGGCGCGATCGAGGGGCTCGCCGCGCGCCACGAGCGGCTCGCGGTGGTCTGGATCGACGCGCACGGCGATCTCAACACGCCGGTCTCGTCGCCGTCCGGCAACGCGTGGGGGATGCCGCTGCGGTTCCTGCTCGAGGACGGCGACGATCGAGCCGCAGGACGTCGCCCACATCGGCGCACGCAACCTCGACCCGCCCGAGGTCGAGTACCTCGCAGAGAGCGGCGTCCAGCACGGCCCGGGCGCTGTGAAACGGGCGCTCGAGGGCAGCGGAGGGCGTCTACGTCGCGCTCGACTGCGACGTGCTCCTTCCCGGCGAGCTGTCCGTCTTCATGCCCGAGCCGGACGGGCCCACGGTCGCCGAGGTCGAGCGGCTGCTCGCCGACGTGCGCACGCACGCGCCGGTGCTCGGCGTCGGCTTCACCGGGCTACACCGGCGACCCGGGCAACGTGCCCGCGCTCGAGCGCTTCGCCGCAGCGCTCGGTTTGTAACGGACTGCAACCGGCGGGTCGGCCCGCCGGTCTAAGATCCAAGCCTCGGTCCATGGCCAGTCGTATCGACGTCTCCATCGAGCACAAGCAGCCGCCTCCAGAGCCGGAAGGCAAGCGGCACCCGAACACGTGCCCGAAGTGCCAGTCGCACTACCGCGACGACGAGCTCGAGGCCGACGCTCTGGGTCTGCTCGCACTGCGGCCACCACTTCCCGATGCGCGCGCCCGCGCGGATCGCGCACCTCGCCGATCCCGGCTCGTTCCAGGAGGAGGCCGCCGAGCTGCGCTCCGAGGATCCGCTCGCGTTCTTCGACATCCGGCCGTACACCGAGCGTCTGGCCGAGGCCGAGGTGGCCACCGGCCTCGGCGATGCGATGGTGACCGGCCAGGCGACGCTCGACGGGCATCCGATCGAGCTCGCGGTGATGGACTTCGCCTTCATGGGCGGCTCGATGGGCAGCGTCGTCGGCGAGAAGTTCTCCCGGGCGTGCGACGCCGCCGCCGAGCGCGGCGCGCCGCTCGTCTCGGTCTCCGCGTCCGGCGGCGCGCGCATGCAGGAGGGGATCCTCGCGCTGATGCAGCTGCCGAAGACGGTCTGCGCGGTCGAGGAGCTGCACGAGTCCGGCCAGCCGCTGATCAGCGTGCTTGCCCATCCCACCACCGGCGGCCTGCTCGCGAGCTTCGCGAGCCTCGGCGACGTCGTGCTCGCGGAGCCCGGCGCGCTGATGTCCTTCGCCGGCCCTCGCGTCGTCCAGCAGACGACCCGCGAGAAGCTTCCCGACGACTTCGGCCTCGCGGAGTCGAATCTCCGCTACGGCCACGTCGACGCGGTCGTTCCGCGCGCCGAGCTGCGGCCGATCCTGTCCCGACTCCTCCGCCTCTTCGATGGCAGGTGAGGCCGAGCTCAGGCTGCGGGAGCGGCTCAGCAAGCTGAGGGGGATACAGCTCCTCGGCGGGGCCAAGCTCTCCGGCGACCTCGGCCGGCTGGAACGGCAGATCGACCGCCTCGGGGCCGAGGCGACAGACGAGGAGATCTGGCGCTCGGTCGAGCTCGCCCGTCACCAGGAGCGGCCGTACACGCTCGATTACGTCGATCGGCTGCTCGAGGACTGGGTCGAGCTGCACGGGGACCGTGCCCGCGCCGACGACGCCTGCGATCGTGACCGGCCTCGGCCGTTTCGGCGGCAGGACGATCGCGCTGATCGGGCACCAGAAGGGCCGCGACATCGGCGAGCGGACGAAGCGGAACTTCGGGATGGCCTACCCGGAGGGCTACCGCAAGGGGATGCGCGTGATGGCGCTCGCCGAGCGGTTCGGGTTCCCGCTCGTCACGCTCGTGGACACGCCGGGCGCGTATCCAGGGGTCGCGGCCGAGCAGCACGGCCAGGGCGGCGCGATCGCCCGCTCGCAGGCGGCGATGGTGCGGCTCGGCGTTCCGACCGTCACGTGCATCATCGGCGAGGGCGGCTCGGGCGGCGCGATCGCGCTCGCCGTCGCCGACCGGGTGCTGATGCAGCAGCACGCGATCTACTCGGTGATCTCGCCCGAGGGCTGCGCGGCGATCCTGTGGCGCGACGCGGGCGAGGCGCAAAAGGCCGCCGCGGCGTTCAAGCCGGACGCAGCGCACTGCCTCGAGCTCGGGGTGATCGACGGGATCGTGGCCGAGCCGGAGGGTGGCGCGCACACCGATCCGGACGAGGCCGCGCGGCTGCTCGGAGAGGCGCTTCGCGAGTCGCTCGACGATCTCGACGGGATCCCGGCCGACGAGCTGCGTCGCACCAGGCGCGCGGAAGTTCCGCTCACTCGGCGTGTTCGCATAACGGTTTTGCAGGGAATTCCACACTATCCACAGGGTTTTCCCCGGGTCTGAATAACCTTTGTAATCCAGAAATTCACCGCATTTGCCCCGGCCCGCAACCCCGAAGCTGAGCGAGTACCGGCGCAAGCGCGACCCGAAGGTCGACGCCCGAGCCGTTCGGCGGCGCGGGCAAGCGGGAAAGCGCTGCGATTCGTCGTCCAGCGCCACGCCGCGCGGAGCCTCCACTACGACTTCCGCCTCGAGCGCGACGGCGTGCTCGCGAGCTGGGCGGTGCCGAAGGGGATTCCGCTCGAGCCGGGCCAGCGCGTGCTCGCGGTGCACGTCGAGGACCACCCGCTCGACTACGCCGCCTTCGAGGGCAGGATCCCGGCCGGCCAGTACGGAGCCGGCACGGTCGAGATCTGGGACCACGGCACCTACGAGCTCGTCGAGCAGAAGCGCGACGGCGGGCTCACGGTGAGCCTGCACGGCGAGCGGCTCGAAGGGCTGTGGACGCTCGTCCCGGCGAAGCTCGGCGGCGACCCGAAGAACTGGCTCTTGATCCGCAAGCACGGCGGCGACGAGCCGCCTGCGGAGCGCCGCGAGTACAAGCCGATGCTGGCGACGCTCGCCGAGGAGACGCCGAAGGGGCCCGGCTGGCTGTTCGAGGTGAAGTGGGACGGCTTCCGTGCGCTCGCCCGCGTCCGCGGCGGCGAGGCGACGCTCGCGAGCCGAAACGGCAACGACCTCACTGCTCGCTTCGAGCCGGTGGCGCGCGCGCTACCGGCGGCGCTGCGCACGACGGACTGCGTGCTCGACGGCGAGGTGTGCGCGCTCGACGAGCGCGGGCGGCCGAGCTTCTCGGCGATGCAGCAGGGCTCCGGCCCGCTCGTCTACTACGTCTTCGACCTGCTCGAGCTCGAGGGTGAGCCGCTCGTTGCGCTGCCGCTCTCCGAGCGGCGGGCGCGGCTCGAGGCGCTGGTCGACGAGAACGTCAACGTTACGATCAAGGTCTCGCCCGCGTTCGACGACGGCGAGGCGCTGCTCGCGGCCGCGAAGCAGCAGGGGCTCGAGGGTATCCTCGCCAAGCGCGTCGACTCGCGCTACACGGGGCGGCGGAGCCGGGAGTGGCTGAAGCTGAAGACCGAGCAGAGCCAGGAGTTCGTGATCGCCGGCTACACGCGCGGGCACGGGCGCCGCGAGGGCTCGTTCGGCGCGCTCGTGCTCGGCGTCCACCGGGGCGGCGAGCTCGTCTACGCCGGGAACGTCGGCACAGGCTTCAGCGACGCCGAGCTCGACCGCCTGCTCGCGCTGCTGCGGCCGCTCGCGCGCAAGGAGACGCCGTTTCGCCGCGGTGCCGAAGCTGCCGAAGGTGAAGCGCGGCGACGTCGTCTGGGTCGAGCCCGTGCTTGGTCGCGGAGGTCGAGTTCGCCGAGTGGACGCACGACCTGCACCTGCGAGCGCCGCGCTACCTCGGCCTGCGCGAGGACAAGCCGGCCGCCGAGGTGCGTCGCGAGGAGCCGCTGCCCGACGAGCTTCGCAGGGGCAGCCGCACACTCAAGCTCTCGAACCTCGACAAGCCGTTCTGGCCCGACGAAGGGATCACGAAGGGCGACCTGCTCGCCTACTACCGCGCGGTCGCGCCCGTCGTCGTGCCGCACCTGCGCGACCGCCCGTTCACGATGAAGCGCTATCCCGACGGCTGGCAGGGCAAGCACTTCTTCCAGAAGGACGCGCCGAAGGGGATGCCCGAGTGGATCGGGCGGTTCCCGTACCCGGCGACCTCGCGCGACGGCGAGACGCGGGTGATCGACTACCCGCTCGTCGACGACGAGCTGTCGCTCCTCTGGATGGTCAACATGGGCTGCATCGACCTCAACACGTGGGCCTCGCGGATCGACAGCCCGCACCGCCCGGACTGGGTGCTGTTCGACCTCGACCCGTCCGAAGGAGTCGGGTTCGCGGAGGCCGTCGAGGTGGCGCTGCTCGTGAAGCAGGCGCTCGACGCGCTCGGCCTCGCCTCGTTCCCGAAGACGAGCGGCTCGCGGGGAATGCACGTGCTCGTGCCGATCGAGCGCCGCGCGAGCTACGACGACGTGCGCCGCTTCGCCGGGATCGTCGCCGGCGCGATCGCGCGGGCGCACCCCGAGCTCGCGACGACGCAGTGGGTGAAGGCGAAGCGCCGCGGGCGTGCTGATCGACGCGAACCAGAACGGCGAGGGGAAGACGATCGCGATGGCCTACTCCGTGCGTCCGCGCGCCGGCGCACACGTCTCGACGCCGCTCGCCTGGGACGAGGTGAAAGCCGGGCTCGATCCCGCCGTCTTCACGATGGACGAGGTGCTGCGACGCGTCGGCGAGCGCGGCGACCTCTTCGCCGGGGTGCTGACGACGCGGCAGCGGCTCGCGGCCGCGCTGCGGTCCCTGGGCTAACGTGCCGTGAATGAACGCACGACCCGGCCGGATCCGCCGTCCGCCGGTTGCAGCGATGGTGCTCGGAGCGCTGCTCGTCGCCTCGCTCGCCCTGCGGTCCTGGGCTGCGCTGACGGTCGTCTCGCCGTGGATGTCGCCCGACGAGGAGAGCTACGCCGCGCTCGGCCGCAGTCTCTGGCACGGCGACGGGCTCACCGTGCTGGGGCGCCACGCCGGGTACCTGAGCCTCTTCTACCCGCTCGTGGTGGGCCTGCCGCTGAGCCTGTTCGACACGCACCTCGGCTACGACCTGGCGAAGGTCCTCCAGGCGGCGCTGATGACGGCGACGGCGATCCCGGTCTACCTCTGGAGCCGGTCGCTGATGCCGCGCACCTACGCGTTGCTCGCGGCTGGGCTGACCCTGGCGCTCCCCGGCCTCGCGCTCTCGGGGTTCCTGATGACCGAGACGCTGTTCTACCCCGTGTTCCTGCTCACGGCCTGGGCGATGACGGCGACGCTCGTGAGCCCCACGCTCCGGAACCAGGCGCTGCTGTCGGGCGCGCTCGTGCTCGCGATCGGCACACGGCTGCAGGCCGTGGTGCTCGTACCGGCCTTTCTGCTCGCGGTCGCGCTTCTGTTCGCGTTCGACCGTCGTCGCGGTGTCGTCCGCGCGTTGGCGCCGTTTCTGGCCGGAGTAGCGGTGCTCACCGCCGCCTGGCTTGTCGTGACACTCGCGAGCGGCCGCTCACCGCTCGGCGCCTACGGCGTCGTGGGCAACGTGTCGTACTCGCTCGGAGCGGCGCTCCGCTTTTCGGTCTACCACCTCGCGGACGTCGTGCTCCTCGTCGCGCTCGTGCCGGCTGTCGCGGTGGCGATCCTCGCCGTCGAGGCCGCACGCGGCCGGGAGGAATCCGATCGCGTCCGGTCGTTCCTTGCCGTCGCCCTCGCCCTGACCGTCGCGCTCGTCGCGGAGGTCGGCCTCTTCACCTCGCGCCTTCTCGGCCGCCTCGGCGAGCGGTACCTGCTCGGGCTCGCCCCGCTTCTGTTCATCGGCTTCGCGCTCTGGCTCTCGCGCGGGGCGCCGCGGCCGAGAGCGACGACGGTGGCGTCACTCATCGCCGCGCTCGCCCTGCTCGCGATCCTGCCCGTCCGGTTCTTCTCGGAGGCGGCCGAGCCCGACGCCTTCTCGGCGATCCCGCTCTACCACCTCTCCGCCGCCTACCGGGGAACGGACGTTCGGTTCTTCCTGTTCGCGGTCGCCGTCGATCTCGCGCTGCTGTTCCTGCTCGTCCCGCGACGCTACGCCTGGACGCTTGCGGCGGCGACGGCCGTGCTGCTGGTCGCGACGTCGTTCTACGTCAGCCGGATCGTCGCCGACCAGGCGCGCGGCTTCGAGTCGGTGATGGTCGGCCCGGCGACGGCCTGGATCGACCGCTACGCGGACGGGCCGGTCGCCTTCGTCTATGCCAACGAGGACTCGTGGAGCGGCGGCTCGCCGGTATGGGTCAACCAGTTCTGGAATCGCAGCATCGACCGTGTATACGTGCTGAACGGCGCCGTCGTCGACGGGCCGATGCCGGTGAGCGGGGCGACGCTCCAGGCGGACCACACGCTCAGCCTCGACCGATCGACCGGTACGCCGCCGCCGAGCTTCGTGGTGACCGGCCCGGGCGTCGTGCCGCTTGGCACGCGCATCGCAACCTCGGCCAACGGTGCGTGGACGCTCTGGCGCCTGCGCTCGAACCCGCCGGCGGTTACCGCTCCTCCGTAGGCTAGCCGCGGCGCGCGATGAAAAGCGTCTGCTTGCCGAGCAGGCGCCACGCGGGCGGGAAGGCGAGGTAGGCGCGCACGAGGCGGCGGCTCTGGGGGAGGCGGCTCTTCGTCGTGTAGGGCAGGAAGCGGGTGATCGTCCGCTCGACTTCGAGCCCGGCGAGCTCGGCGGCCTCGGCGAGGCTGCGCTCGGTCAGCGCGACCTTGTGGTCGATGAAGTCCCAGTAGCGTCCCCCCACGAGGCGGATGTTCGGCTGCAGCACGATCGCGCGGCCGCCGGAGCGCAGCAGCTCGTGCACGACGCGGAACTGCTCGACGACCGCGTCACCGGAGGGGAGGTGCTCGAGGTAGTTGCTCATGAAGACGACGTCGAAGTACCCGTGCTCCAGCTCTTGGTCGAGCGCCAGCCCGTCGGCGCACACGAAGTGGACGTCCTCGTCCAGGTGCCCGGAGACGTCGCGGGCGTCGCTCGCCCACTTCTCGCGCGCCTGGATCGCGCGGATGAAGTGGCCGCGGTCGCACGCGAGGTCGAGCACCGTCGAGCCCGGATCGACGAAGCGCTGCAGGTAGCGGGCGATCTCCTCCCAGATCTCGAGCTTCGCCGCCGCGTCGGCGTCGCCGAAACGGTGCTCGTAGATCGCGTCGAGCGGCTCTACTTGCATCGCTGGAGGAGGACGTAGAGGCCCTGGATCGACCGGGTGCAGAAGTGGGCGCGGACGACGGCGCCCGGCTCGGTCGAGCCACGCTTGGTCGAGCTGTTCGGCTCGAGCCAGAGGTCGTAGCGGAGCGTGAGGATCAGCCAGTCGGCCTTCCGCAGGTCGTTCGCGAGGCCGGAGCCCGGCAGGTTGGCCGTCTGCGGGTTCATCTCCATGTAGAACGAGGCCGGCTTGAGCTTCGGCAGCAGGTAGTAGATGTAGGCGTCGTTGTAGTTCGTGAGGCGCAGGTCGAGCGGGCCGACGAAGAGCGACTGGCCGGGCTTCGCGAGGCGGTTGGCCGTCGAGACGATGCCCTGGACGTCCACGGCGGCGGGAGCGGTGCTGAGCGGGAATGAGCGTCCACCGATCGAGACATCGTAGGAGTGCATCCGGTCGAGCTCGAGCACGGGCTTGAGCGCGGCGAGGCCGCCGCCGAAGGCCATCGCCACCGAGCCGGCGCAGAGCGCGAGCGCGATCGAGTAGCAGCAGAGCGGCACGAGCGCCCCGGGCTTGCGCGCCCGCAGCCGGCGCACGAGCACGGTCACGAGCGACGCAAGCAGCGCAAGCGAGACGACGCTGCCGGGGATCACGTGCGAGTGGTCGGTGCGCGAGAGCGTGGTCGGCAGGACGCCGAGCGAGAACAGGCCGCCCGCGAGCAGGATCCGCGCGTCGAGGTCGTCCCGGCGCTTGAGCGAGAGCACGGCGCCGACCACGATCAGGAGCACCGTGGCGGCGATCGACGCGGCGAGGAAGTTGCCCGGAAACTTGTCCGGCGGTGGATAGGGAAGACGCCTGCCCGGCTCCGTCGCCAGCAGCTGGTGGACCATCCGCCCGAGCTTCGCGGGGCCGACGACGGCAAGGAACGGGATGTAGGCGGCGAGGAGGACAACGAACCCGGCGAGCGCGCGCCCGCGCTCCCGCCACGAAAAGCGCGGGAGGAGGACGACCGCCGGCAACACGACGGCCGCGAGGAAGTCGAAGCGGATCAGCAGCGCGGCTGCGAACAATGCGCCGGCGGCCACGAGCTCGAGGTTCCGGCGGCGCCCGGCGGGACGCGCGACGGCGAGCGCGAGCAGCGCGAGCCCTCCGAGCCCGAACGCGAGCGAGCCGTAGAGCGCGAGCGCCGCGATCCCCTCGCCCGGGAGCATCAGCGCGCAGACGGCGACCGCCGCTCCCGCCGCGATCCAGCCGTACCGGCGGGTGACGAGGAACAGAGCCAGCACGATCCCGAGCCGGTAGACGAGCCCGACGGAGCGCTCGGTCGCGACGCTTACGCCGAAGACCTTGGTCACCGCGCCGAGCAGCCAGACGTTGCCGGGCCCGTAGAAGGTCTGGAAGTCGCGCCACGGGATCGCGCCGTGCTGGACGCGCCCGGCGTAGGAGAGGAGTGCGCCTTCGTCCATCTCCGAGCCGGGAGCCCCGAAGCGCGGCAGGAACGGCAGCGCCACTAGCAGCAGCCCGATGCAGCCGAGGAGGGCTCCGCGCCACTCGCGCGCCCGGGCGCGCAGTCGCCAGCCTCGCTGCTCGGAGGCGGCCGCCAGCTCGGCGCCGCTCACCTGGCTGCTTCCCGCTCGGCCGGAGCCTCGGCCGCGAGCCGGCGAGGCGTCAGACGAAGCGCGTTGCGGCGGCGCCAGGAGGCGGTCGCTTCGGCCCGGCGGTAGTCGCCGCAGCTCAGGTGCGCTTCGAGGAAGACGTACAGGACGATGAAGAGGTAGCGGCTGCCCATCTCCTTGAGCGAGAGCTTCGAGCGGCCGGTCGACCGGTCGCGCCAGGAGATCGGGATCACGCCGAAGCTGTGGCCGCGCACCGACGCCTTGAGGGGGATCTCGACGGTGAGGTTGAAGTGGTTCGAGAGGAGCGGCGCGACGGTCTCGATCACCTCGCGCTTGTAGGCCTTGAAGGCGTTGGTGGTGTCGTTGAAGCCGGTGCGGAAGAGCGCACGGATCCCCCAGTTGACGACGCGGTTGATCACGAGCTTGAACTTCGGGTAGCCCTCGACGTGCGAGCCGCGGATGAAGCGCGAGCCGAACGCGCAGTCGTAGCCCTCGTCGAGCAGGTTGTAGTAGCGGACGAGGTCGGCGGGGTCGTCGGCGCCGTCGGCCATCATGATCGCGACCGCGTCGCCGGTGAAGAGGTCGAGGCCCGAGCGCACCGCGAAGCCGAAGCCGCGCGGATAGTGCGACGGCAGGCAGTGGACGTTCGGGTTGAGCACCTCGATCGCCCGGACCGCGGCGGCCGTGCCGTCGCTCGAGCCGTCGTCGATCACGAGCACCTCGTGCTCGATCCGCGAGCGCTCGAGCGCCTCGACGATCCCCGAGACCGTCTGGGTGACGGAGCCTTCCTCGTTGTGCGCGGGAACGACGACGGAGAGCTTCACGCGGGCACCGCGCAGAGATCGTTGGAAGTGTCTGTCGTCGGGCTTGCCGCCATGCGAAAACCTCGCGCCCTCGTCGTTTCCAGCCGTCAAGGAAACCGTCGGCGCGGGCGGCCGGTCCGCTCATCCCCTGGATGGGGGGGACCGCGGCCCGAAACCCGCTTCGTTCCTGGAGTTCGGGCTAGGCCGGGAGCCGCTGGAAGCGCCAGCGGCGGCCGGTCGTCTCGAAGCCGAGCCGCTCGTAGAGCCGGTACGGCCAGTCGTCGGCGTCGGCGAGGAGGAAGGTGAGCGTGTTTCCCTCGTCCAGCGAGGCACGGACGGCGGTGAGGATCGCGGCGCTCGCGAGCCCCTGCCCGCGGTGCTCCTCGAGCGTGACGACGTCTTCGACCTGACCCACTCCGCCGCTGCTGTAGAGCTCGCAGCACGAGGCGGGACGGTCGTCTGCGAAGCCTGCGAAGTAGCGGGTCGGGACGGCGGCCTCGACGATGCCGCGCTTGTCGATCGCGAAGCCGCGGCGCCGGGCGAGCTCTGCCCAGAGCGGCTCGAGCTCCGCGGCGGACACCTCCCGTGCCGGCCCCTCGCGGGCCTCCGCCGGGCGGCGGTGCTCCATCACGAGGTGCCGCTCGACCGTCCACGCGTGCGGCGGGAACCCGGGCTCGAGGCGCGTCGCGAGCTCCGCGTCGTCGACCACGACCCGCCGGTGGTCGAGGTGCGCCATCCGCTCGTTCGCCGTGGCGACGAGCTCGTCGGCCCCGGGGTCGCCGCGCTCGACGCGGAGGAAGTTCAGGTCCCAGATGTTCGGCCGATCGTCGCGGAAGAAGCCGCGGCCGTACGCGAACGGCTCGATCCGGTCCGCGCACGCCTCCTCGAGCCGGTGGAGGAACGCGAGCGCCTCATCCATCCCGCAGGCCTTCCGGGTGGCCGAGCGTGCCCAGCTCTGCGGTGTCGCGGCGGAAGAACAGCGAGGTCGTCCAGTCGGTGACGACGCGCAGCTTGCGGGAGGGCAGCGGCAGCTGGAACAGGTGGTACGAACGGGTCACGAACCAGCCGGGAAAGCCGCGCAGCCGCAGCCCGAGCACGTCGGCGATCCCCTGGTAGCGGCCGAGCGTCGCGACCTGGCCGAGCATCCGGTAGCGGTAGGGCTGCGGGTCGCCGCGGAGATTCTTCGCGAGCCTGCGCGCCTGGCGGAGCGCGTGCTGTGAGGTGGGTGGGTCGGGCTCGGGAGAGGCGAGGTTCGGCACCCGGGCGCAGTCGCCGAGCGCCCAGACGTCCTCCGTGCCCTCGACCCGCAGCGTCGCGTCGGCGAGCACCCGGCCGCGGTCGTCGAGCGGGAGCCCGAGCCGGGCGAGGAGCGGGTTCGCCTTCACGCCTGCGGTCCAGACGAGCGTCGCGGTCGGGATTCGCTCTCCGTCGGAGAGCGTTGCGGCCTCCGCGTCGAGCGAGGTGAGCGTCGTGGCGACGTGGATCTCGATCCCGCGCCCGGCGAGCTGCTTTGCCGCGTAGCGGCCGAGCCCGCTCGGGATCTCGTGGAGGATCATCGGCGCCGCGTCGACGAGCACCCAGCGCTGCGTCGCGTCGCGCAGCCGCGGATAGAGGCGAAGCGCGTCCTGGACGAGGTCGAACAGCTCCGCGAGCGCCTCGACGCCCGCGTAGCCCGCGCCGACGAAGACGAAGCCGAGCTCACGACTCCGCGTCTCTCCGTCGAGCGCGGCGTCGGCGGCCTCGAGCCTGCGCAGGACGTGGTTGCGCAGCGCGATCGCGTCGGCGAGCGACTTGAAGCCGAGGCCGTGCTCCGCGAGGCCCGGAACCGGGAGCACGCGGACGACCGAGCCGAGCGCGATCACCAGCTGCTCGTAGTGGACGGCGTGCTCACCGTCGTCGGTCGACACGGTCACCGTCTTCGCGGCCTGGTCGAGCGCGACCGCCCGGCCGAGCAGCAGCTCGGCGTGCGGGCACATCTGCCGCAGCGGCACGACGACGTGGCGCGGCTCGAGCATCCCGGACGCTGCCTCCGGGAGGAGCGGGGTGTAGAGCATGAAGTTCTCGGGGCTGACGAGCGTCGCACCCGCCTTCCCGATCAGCCGTGCGAGCGAGGCGCCGGCGAAGCCGCCGCCGACGATCAGGGTGCCGCCGCGGGCCCGCTGCTCGAGCATGGGAGCGATCGTAAGCGCTCAACGAGGAAAGCGCGCTCCTGCTCGCTCGGGTCCAGCGAGAGCGCGCGCTCGTACTCGGTCGCGGCCTCCTCGTCGCGGCCGAGCCGGCGCAGGAGGTCGGCGCGCGCCGAGTGCAGCAGGTAGTAGCGCGGCAGGTCGATCTCGTCGAGCAGCACGAGCCCGGCCTCGGGGCCTACGGCCATGGCGACCGCGACGGCGCGGTTCAGCTCGATGACCGGCGACGGCCGCCGTGCCGCCAGCTCGCCGTAGAGCTCGGCGATCTGCGGCCAGTCGGTCTCGTCCTCGAGATGGAGCGAGGCGATCGCCGCCTGGAGCTGGTACGGGCCCGGCCGCCGCAGGCGCAGCGCGCGGTCGAGGAGGCGGCGGCCCTCGCCGATCCGGGTCTCGTCCCAGAGCGCGTGGTCCTGATCCTCGAGCAGCACGAGCGCATCGCCGCGGCGTGCCTCGCGGCGGGCGTCCTGAAGCAACATCAGCGCCGCGAGGCCGAGCGCTTCCGGCTCGTCCGGCATCAGCGTCGCTAGCACCTTCGCCAGCCGGGTCGCCTCGTCGCAGAGCTCGTCACGGACGGGCGGGCCGTAGCCCGCGTTGAAGATGAGATAGAGCGTCGCGAGCGCGGCGGCGGTTCGCTCCGGGAGGAGGTGATCGGGCGGCACGCGGAACGGGATCCCCGCGGTGCGGATCTTGCGCTTCGCCCGTACGAGCCGCTGCGCCATCGTCGCCTCGGGAACGAGGAACGCGCGCGCGACCTCGGCCGCCGTCAGCCCGCCGACCGCCTGGAGCGTGAGCGCGACCTGCGCGTCGACGGCGAGCGCCGGGTGGCAACAGGTGAAGATGAGCGCGAGCCGTTCGTCGGGAAGCGTGTCCACGTCGTTCTCCTCGGCCGCCTCGGCCCGCGCGAGCAGCTCGGACTTGCGCTCGAGCGTCCGGGCGCGGCGGATCCGGTCGATCGCGGCGTTGCGCGCCACGGTCTGGATCCAGGCTCCGGGCCGGCTCGGGATGCCGGCGCGGGGCCACCGCTCGAGCGCGACGGCGAACGCGTCCTGCACCGCGTCCTCGGCAAGCTCGAAGTCGCCGAGGACGCGGATCAGGGACGCGAGGACGCGGCCCCGCTCGTCCCGGAAGACGCGCTCGAGCTCGTCTATCCGGCCACCTCGGCCGACTGCATCACGACCGGGCGCACCTCGATCACGCCGAGCTTGGCGCCGGGGATCTTGGCTGCCCACTCGATCGCCTCGTCGAGCGACTCGGCCTCGATCAGGTAGTAGCCGCCGAGCTGCTCCTTCGTCTCGGCGAAGGGGCCGTCGGTGACGAGCGTCTCGCCGTCGCGGACACGGACGGTCGTAGCCGCGGTCGACGGTGCGAGCTGGTCACCTGCGACCATGACGCCCTTCGTGCGGATCTCCTCGGTAAAGGCGCCGTAGGCGGCGTACAGCTCGCCGCGCTGCTCGTCGGTGAGCGTCGTCCAGGCGTCCTCCGACGTGTTGATCAGGAGCATGTACTGCATGAGGGTCTCCCTCCGGTTGGCGTGTACAGCATGACGACGAACAGGCTCGCCGCAAATCGACAGCTCGATGGTCTAGACACCGTGACGATCCGGTGAGATTGTGGCGTCGGCCGGTTTCCGGCCCCTTGCCGGGTGCAAGGCTGCGGCGGTCCTGCAGTCGAGTTAGGGGAGGTAAAGACATGGTGCGTCGCCTTTTTGTGCTGACGCTTCTCGCGCTTGCAGCCTTCGCCGTGACGGCGGTCGCCGCCACGGCCGGCGGGGGCGGCGGTGGGAACGACCACAACGGCGGTAACGCCGGCGCGCTCTCGAAGGTCAAGCATCTCGTCGTGATCTACGAAGAGAACCACAGCTTCGACAACCTGTACGGCGGCTGGGAGGGCGTGAACGGGCTCGCGAACGCGAAGCCGGCCAACACGACCCAGCTCGGTCAGAACGGCCTGCCGTTCACGTGCCTGCTGCAGCTGGACGTCAATCTCACCGCGCCGACGCCGCTGTCGCCGCTCTGCGACGCGACCGACCACTTCGCGAACGCGCCGTTCACGATCGACGACTACATCCCGGCCACGGCCACGACGTGCCCGGCTCCGGGTGTCTTCGCGCCGAACGGCGTCGCGAACGGCACGGGCCTGCCGGGCGGCTGCACGCGCGACATCGTGCATCGCTTCTACCAGGAGCAGTTCCAGCTCGACAACGGCAAGCAGGACCGCTACGCGCAGGGCAGCGACGCGGCGGGTCTTGTGATGGGCCACTACGACACGAAGCAGCTGCCGATCTACCAGTACCTGCACCAGCACCACCATCCGGACTACGCGATCGCCGACGACTTCTTCCAGGCAGCCTTCGGCGGCTCGTTCCTCAACCACCAGTGGCTGGTGGCCGCCGCTTCCCCGCTGTGGGCGGGCGCGGCCCAGAGCGGCCCGACGGACTTCCACTCGATCGTCGACGCGAACGGGTTCCCGAACGCGAGCTACCCGCTCTACCACCCGGCCACGCCGGTCTTCGACTCGATGGAGACCGTGAAGTGCAATTCCGGCGCCCCGGCGGGCCTCGCCTGCGGCGACTACGCGGTCAACACGACGCAGCCGTGGTACCAGCCCTACGCGCCGGGGACAGCCGATGCCAAGCGTCTGCCGCCGCTCACGAACACGACGATCGGCGACGAGCTCAGCGCCAAGGGCGTCAGCTGGGCCTGGTACTCGGGCGGCTGGTCGAACGCCGACGGCGTGATCGGCGGCCCCGGCTGGACGAACGGCGACGGGCCGACGTGCTCCGACCCGAACACCGCTGCGGGCGCCGTGTACCCGAACTGCCCGGACAAGCTGTTCCAGTACCACCACCAGGCGTTCAATTACTTCTACAGCTTCAGGCCGGGAACCTGGCAGAGGGCCCAGCACCTTCGCGACGAGCAGGAGTTCATCGACCGGGCGCAGTCCTCGGACCAATCCTGCAAGCTGAAGTCCGTCAGCTTCGTGAAGCCCATCGGTGCCGAGAACGAGCATCCGGGCTACGCGAGCGAGCCGAACGGCAGCGACCATCTCGTCGCGCTCCTGAAGGCGATCGAGTCGGGGCCGTGCGCGAAGGACACGATGGTCGTGGTCACCTACGACGAGTTCGGCGGCCAGTGGGATCACGTCTCGCCGCCCGGACAGGGTGGGACGCCCGGACCGCACGACCAGTGGGGGCCCGGCACCCGGATCCCGGCGCTGATCCTGTCGCCCGACCTGAGGTCGGACTTCGTGGTCGACCACACGCAGTACGACACGACCTCGATCGTCGCCACGATCGAGCAGCGGTGGAACGTGGCGCCGCTGGGCACGCGTGACGCCGCGGTGAACGACCTCTCGAGCGTCTTCAACGCGAGAGCGCCGCACTAGGCATCGGGGATCGCCCCCGCCGCGCTTCGGTCAGGCGGCGGGGGCGACCCGCGTGATCGTCGCGCTGAAGTCTGCGCTGCCGTCCGACTCCGAGTAGGTCGCGCTCGTCTGGCCCGCCGCGAGGTCGAAGTCGATCGGGAACGGGCCGCGGACGATGTTGCCCATGAACTGCTGCGCGAGGTCCGCGAGGGACTGGCAGATCGGCTCGGAAGGCGCATCGATCGTGACGTTCGCGTCCGAGCTCGAGAGGCTGAGCTCGAAGCCGGTGTCCGTGATCGTCCCGTCGATCGCGTAGTGGAAGCCCGTCGCGGCCATCGAAACAGGCCCGTAGTCGGTCGTCCCGTCCGGCGTCGTCTCGATGCACTCCCCGTTCATCGCCCCGATGATCCCGGGCCAGCCCGGCCCGTAGCCCGCGAGCTGTGAGCCGTCGAGCGTGCCGGCCGTGCGATTGACGCGGAAGCGGCCCGGCGCCCAGACGATCGTCCAGTCGCTCTCGTCGTGGTCGACGATCTTCATCGTGAACGACCACTCCTCGCAGCCGTCCGGCGGGGTCCTGTGCTCGAGGCGGTCCTGGATCGCGCTCATGATCTCCTGCGCGGCGGCGATGTCGAGCGAGTCGGAGGCGCCCACCAGCTCCGCCATCGCCTCGGCGCTGCCGAGGCAGTCGGCGTCCTTGACGCTCGCGGTGCAGCGGTCGACCTTCGACGCCCTGGTGAGATCCGTCGCCGCGGCCCGGCGCGCCTTGTCGAGCAGGGCCGCGGTCGCGCCGCCCTCGCCGCTGAGCTTCATCGAGCCCGTCGCCATCGCGATGTAGTCGCCCACGGTGCTCGCGCCGTTCGTGTTCCCGGTCGCCCACGCGTCGTAGGCGGACTGCGCCGCCGCGGTCGCCGCCGCCGCACCGGCCTGGTCACCGGCCCGCTGCGCCGCCGCTGCGGCCTTGAGGTAGTCGCCGACCTTGTCCGCGTCCTTGAGCTTGACCTTGACCTTCTTGTCGGCCGGGCACGGTGTCCCGCGCACGGCGGCGGTATGGCGGACGGACGAGGTGCGGCGGGCCGCGATCCGGGCGAGCAGGTTGTGGAAGAGGACGCGCGAGGCAGCGGTCTGGCCGGAGCTCGCGAGCCTCTGGATCACGGCGAGCTGCGACTGCACCGCCGCCGTCGCCGGCAGCGAGCAGACGTCTCCGCCGCTTCTCCGGAAGCTGCTCGCGAGCGCCTGCGCGCGGGTGGCGCCGAACGGGACGACCTTGCCGCCGACGACCACGAGCCCGCTGGCTGCGCCCCCGACGTTCAGCGGCACCGACGCCTGGTCGTGGCAGATCGTGAGCGCGGCGCCCGCAGGCGCAGCGAAGGAGGCCGCGACGAGGGCAGCCGTCAGCGAGACGAGCAGGAGGGGGAGCCGCATGCCGCACCTCTGTATAGGGCAGCGGCCGACACGTGTCACTCCCCCTTTCAGGAGGCGGCGAGGCGGCGCAGGAACGCGAGTGCCCCGGACTTGTCGAGCATCTCGTTCAGGTTCCCGCACTTCGGCGACTGGACGCAGGAGGGGCACCCGTCGTGGCACGGGCAGCCGCCCAGCAGGCGCGCCGTGTCGGCGACCCAGCCCTCGAACACGTCGAAGCCGTGCTCGGCGATCCCGACGCCGCCCGCATGTCCGTCGTAGATGAACACGGTGGGCCGGCCGGTCTGGAAGTGGACGTTGGTCGAGAGGCCGCCGATGTCCCAGCGATCGCACATCGCCCAGAGCGGCAGCAGCGCGATCAGCGAGTGCTCGGCCGCGTGCAGGGTGCCGAGAAGCCGCGGCATCTCCGTCAGGCCCTCCAGCTGCTCGGGCTCGGGCAGGAACCAGACCGCCTCGGTCTCGAAGGTCGTCGCGGGGAGATCGAGCGGGACCGTCTCGATCGTCTCTCCGCCGGAGATCGACTTGCGCTGGTAGGCGACGACCTGCTCGGTGACGGTGACTGCGCCGAACGAGAGCTCGAGCCCGCAGCGCCGCTCGACGCGCAGCGGCTCCACGATCGCGGTCGTGGTCTCGCGCTTCGCCTGGGTGTACCAGTTGCCGCGGAACGGCTCGACGAGCGCCGCGCGCGCTGTGTGGTCGAGCGCGGTCACGAGGTAGGACTCGCCGAGGTGGAGGTAGACGGCGCCCTCGTGGACGGTCGAGTACGCGCGCTCGAGCTCGACGATCCCGAGCACGGCGCCGTCGGTCGCGTCGACGACGGTGAACGCCTCCGCGCTCGCCGAGCGCAACCCGACCTTCGCCGCGGGATAGTCGCGGCCGCCGTAGGCCCAGCCGGCGGGCGTGCGCTTCAGCTCGGGCAGGACGGCGGCGCGCTCGAGCGCCGCGTCGCCGAGCGTGGCGCGGTCGGCGTCGTCGAGCGGGGCCTCGAACGCTGCCGCGAGAACATGGCCGTCGAGGACGCGCGGCTTCGCGTGGTCGAGGATCGCCGCCTCGACGCGCCGGCCGAGCAGCATCTCGGGCTCGCGCATGAAGTACTGGTCGAGCGCGTCCTCGCTCGCGACGAGCACCGCGAGGCCGTGGCCACGGCGTCCGGCTCGGCCCCACTGCTGGCGTAGAGACGCGACGGTGCCCGGGAAGCCGACCGAGATCGCGCAGTCGAGCAGGCCGATGTCGATCCCGAGCTCGAGCGCGTCGGTCGCGGTCACCCCGAGCAGCTCGCCCTCGACGAGGCGCCGCTCGACCTCGCGCCGCTGCTCGGGCGTGTAGCCGGCGCGGTACGGCGCGAGCCGTCCCGCGAGCTCCGAGCCGACCCGCTCCGACGCGAACCGGTGCACGAGCTCGACCGCCTTGCGGCTCTTCGCGAAGCAGATCGTGCGCTGGCCGCGCTCGACGAGCTCCGCCAGGAGCCGAGAGGCCTCGCCGAGCGCGCTCGCCCGGATCCCGAGCTCCTCGTCCACGAGCGGCGGGTTCCACAGGGCGATCGTCCGCTCCGCCCGCGGCGCGCCGTCGTCGCCGATCACCGTCGCGTCGACTCCGAGCAGCGAGCGGGCGAGCTCGCCCGGGTTCGCGATCGTCGCCGAGGCGAGCAGGAACTGGGGCTCGGCGCCGTAGACCAGGGCGAGCCGCCGTAGGCGGCGCAGGACGTTCGCGACGTGCGAGCCGAAGACGCCGCGGTAGACGTGCGCCTCGTCCACGACGACGTAGGTGAGGTTCTGGAGCACGTCGCCCCAGCGGTCGTGGTGCGGGAAGCATGCCGATGTGGAGCATGTCCGGGTTGGTCAGGATGACGTTGGCCCACTTGCGGATCTGCCAGCGCTGCTCGGAGGGTGTGTCGCCGTCGTAGATCGCGGGCCGGAGCTTCGGGATCCCGTAGCCGGCGAGTGCGCGCGCCTGGTCCTGCGCGAGCGCCTTGGTCGGATAGAGGTAGAGCGCACGCCGCTTCGGCTCGCGCGCGAGCGCGTCGATCACGGGCAGGTTGAACGCGAGCGTCTTCCCCGAGGCGGTACTTGTGCTCATGAGCACATGGTCACCGCGCTGCGCCGCTTCCCAGGCTTCGGCCTGGTGGCTGTAGAGCGACGTGATCCCCGACGTGACGAGCCCCGACGCGACTCGAGGGTCGAGATCCGTCGGGGAACGGCGCGAAGTGCGCCTCGCGCGGCGGCTCCGAGCCGAGGTAGGCGAGCTCTTCGCCCTGGAGCATCGCGTCCCAGGAGCTGATCGTCGCCACCTGCCGAAGGTAGCATTCGGCCACCGGGGTGCCCGTCAGGGCTGAGAGCAGACCCGCGAACCTGATCCGGTTAGTACCGGCGTAGGGAGTGTGCGTTGACCGTTCAGACTTGTCTCACGATCGCGACGTCCGACTCGGGCGGCGGGGCCGGGATCCAGGCCGACCTGAAGGCGTTCGCCGCCGCGGGCTGCCACGGCGCGAGCGCGATCGTCGCGCTGACGGCGCAGAGCACGATGGCGGTCACCGAGGTGTTCGAGCTCCCGCCGGCCTTCGTCGTCGCCCAGCTCGACGCCGTCTTCGGCGACCTTCCGGTCGCGGCTGCCAAGACCGGGATGCTGTTCTCGCGCGAGCTGATCGAAACCGTGGCCGACTACCTCTCGGGCCGGCCGGTGCCGCTCGTCGTCGATCCGGTGATGGTCGCGAGCTCCGGCGCGAAGCTCCTGCGGGACGACGCGGTCGCAACTCTCATTCAGCGCCTCTTCCCGCTCGCGACGGTCGTCACTCCGAACCTGCACGAGGCCGTCGCCCTCGCGCGGGTCGAGGCGCCGCGAGCCGAGCTCGCCGAGCGGATCCACGCGCTCGGCGCGGCCGCGGTGATCGTCACCGGCGGCCACGGCGACGACGCGGTCGACCACCTCTTCGACGGGCGCGACCACCTCGAGATCCCGGTCGCCCGCCATGACGTCGCCGCCACCCACGGCGCCGGCTGCACCCACTCGGCCACCCTCACCGCGCTGCTCGCCCGGGGCGCATCGCTCGAAGACGCCGCGCGCGGAGCCGCCGAGATCGCCTCGGCAGCGGTCGCCCGCGGCCTCGTCGGGCTCGGCGCGGGCGAGGGGCCGGTCGACGTCATGGACCTCAGGAGCAAAGGAGCCAGATGACCCTCACGCCCGGCGCGACCCTGCGCCTCATCCGCGAGCGCCGCCCGCTCGTCCACCAGATCACGAACTACGTCGTGATGAACGAGACCGCCAACGCGACGCTCGCGCTCGGCGCGCTGCCGGTGATGGCCCACGCGCCCGAGGAGGTCGAGGAGATGGTCGGCTTCGCGGGCGCGCTCGTGCTCAACATCGGCACGCTCTCCGAGCACTGGGTCGAGGCGATGCTGCTCGCCGGCAAGGCGGCGAACGCGCGCGGGATCCCGGTCGTGCTCGACCCGGTCGGCGCGGGCGCGACGCGGTTTCGGACGGAGACCGCGGCGCGGATCCTCGACGAGGTCGACGTCGCGGTGCTGCGCGGGCAACGCGGGCGAGGTCGCGACGCTCGTCGGGGTCGAGGCCGAGGTGCGCGGCGTCGAGTCGATCGGCGCGGGCGGCGAGCCCGCCGACCTCGCGCGCGAGGCAGGGCGCTCGCTCGGGCTCGTCGCGGCGGTCACCGGCCCGGTCGACCACGTCTCGGACGGCGAGACGGTGATCGCCGTCGCGAACGGCGACCCGCTGCTCGCCGCGGTCACCGGCACCGGCTGCATGTCGAGCGCGCTCACCGGCTGCTTCCTCGCCGGCAAGCCGGAGGCGCCGCTCGAGGCGGCCGCCGAGGCGCTCGTCGCCTTCGGCGTGGCCGGCGAGGATGCAGCCGCGGTCGCCAAGGGCCCGGGCTCGTTCCACGTCGCGCTCTACGACGCGCTCGCCGCGCTCGACCCCGACACGCTGGACGCGCGCATCCGGTGAGAGTGCACGCGATCGTCGAGGACCTCGCGACCGCGCAGGCCGCCGTCGCCGCGGGCGCGACCGTCGTCCAGCTGCGCCTCAAGGGCGCGACGACGGCGCAGCTGGTCGAGGTCGGGCGGCCGTTCCGGGAGCTCGACGCGACCTTCGTCGTCAACGACGACGTCGAGGCGGCGCTCGAGCTCGGCGCCGACGGCGTCCACCTCGGCCGCGGCGACGAGGGCGCCGAGCGGGCGCTCGCGGCAGGGCTCCTGCTCGGCCTCTCCGCTTCGTCGCGGCGCGAGGCGGCTGTCGCCGAGTTCGCGGGCGCCGCCTACATCGGCGCCGGCCCGGTCTGGGCGACGCCGTCCAAGCCGGACGCGACCGCGCCGATCGGGCTCGACGGGCTCGCAGGAGATCTGCATGTCGGTGACCGTGCCGGTGGTCGCGATCGGCGGTGTCGACGCGTCGAACGCGGCGGACTGCATCCGCGCCGGCGCCTCGGGCGTCGCCGCGATCAGGGCGGCGACGGATCCCGGCGCTGCGGGCGGCGGTCGATGCGGCTCTCTGAGCTCGGCGAGCTCGGGCTCCTCGGCGAGCTGGAGCAGCGCGGCCTCGCCCACCGGATCGGCGACGACGCGGCGCAGCTCCCGGACGGGCTCGTGGTCACGCAGGACACGCTCGTCGAGGACGTGCACTTCCGCCTCGACTGGACGTCGTGGCGCGACCTCGGCTACAAGGCCGCGGCGGTCAACGTCAGCGACCTCTCGGCCTCCGGCGCGCGGCCGTTCGCGCTCGTCGTCTCGCTCGGCGCTCCCGCCGGAGACGCTGCTCGAGGACGTGCTCGAGCTCTACGCGGGCCTGAACGAGGCGGGCGTCGAGATCGTCGGCGGCGACACGACGCAGGCGGACCGCCTCTACCTGAGCGTGACCGCGCTCGGCCGCTCGGCGCGCGTTCCGGGCCGCGCGGGCGCAGTGCCCGGCGACCTGCTCGTCGTGACGGGGCCGCTCGGCGGCTCGGGTGCCGGCTTCCGGGCGCTTGCCGACGGCGTCGAGAGCCCGCTCGTCGCCGCCCATCTCAGGCCGCCGCTCCGGATCGAGGAGGGGCTCCGGCTCGGCGCGGTCGCCCACGCGATGATCGACGTCTCCGACGGGCTCGCCGCCGACGCGGGCCACATCGCCGCGCGCTCCGGCTGCCGGCTCGTGATCGACCTCGAGCAGGTCCCCCGCGCAGGCGAGCTCGCCGACCTCGGCTTCGGCGAGGACTACGAGCTGCTCGCCGCGACGCCGGACCCGCTCGGCTTCCCTGTGATCGGCCGCTGCGAGGCGGGGACAGGCGTCGAGCTACGCCTGGCCGGCGAGCCGTACGAGCTCGGCAGCTGGGAGCACTTCCGCTAGGTCAGCCAGTCGGCCCAGGCGCGCTCGTAGTGACCGCGCGGGTACGCGCCGATCACCGTGGAGCGGGCCTCGCCGCCTTCGAACAGGATCGCGGTCGGGATAGAGAGGACACCGAGGCGTCCCGCGGTGACGTAGTTCTCGTCGATGTCGAGCTTCACGAACTCGACGCCCCCGTGCTCGGCCGCCAGCTGCTCGAAGACCGGCTCGACCGCGCGGCACGGCCCGCACCACGGCGCCCAGAAGTCCACCACCACCGCGCCCTCTCTGCGAAGCACGTCCTGCTCGAAGCTGGCGTCGGTGATCGCGCGCACGTCGTCGATGCTACAGACGGCCCGCGAGCGCGCGGAGGCGGAGCGCCGGCACCTTCCAGATCGCCTCGAGCACGATCGCCTTGCTCATCTTCGAGCCGCCGACCTTGCGATCGACGAAGGTGATCGGCACCTCGACCACGCGGAAGCCGTCGCGGAGCGTGCGGTAGGTCGTCTCGATCTGGAACGCGTAGCCGCGCGCGTCGATCTCGTCCAGCGGGATCGCCTCCAGCACCGCGCGCCGGTAGCACTTGAAGCCGCCGGTCAGGTCACGGACGTGGACGCCGAGCCAGGTGCGGGCATACCACGAGCCCCCGGCCGAGACGAAGCGCCGCGTCCGCCCCCAGTCGCCGATCTTTCCGCCCTCGACGTAGCGGGAGCCGAGCGCGAGGTCGGCACCGTCCTCGGCCGCCGCGATCAGCCGCGACACGTCGGCGGGGTCGTGCGAGAAGTCGCAGTCCATCTCGAGCACGAGCTCGGCGCCGTCGGCGAGCGCGCGGCGGAAGCCCGCGACGTACGCGGGGCCGAGGCCTTCCTTCTGCGGGCGGTGGAGGACGTCGACGTAGGCGAGCTCCTCGGCGAGGCGGTCGGCGAGCCGGCCGGTGCCGTCGGGCGAGTTGTCGTCGATCACGAGCACGCGCGCGCCGGTCGACCCGAGCGCGCGCAACATCGGCTCGAGGTTCCCGGCCTCGTTGTAGGTCGGCAGGCAGATGGTCGCCTTCACGACTCTATGATCGCTGCGTGGCCCAGACCTTGCCGCGGAACAGTGACGTCGCCGACCAGCTCGAGCTGCTCGCCGACATGCTCGAGCTGACCGGCGAGGCGTCGTTTCGCGTGATCGCCTATCGCCGAGCGGCGCAGCGGGTGCGCGAGAACGCCGGCTCGATCGCGCAGCTCGCGCTCGACGGGCGCGCCAAGGAGCTGCCCGGGATCGGCAAGACGATCGAGGAGAAGATCGTCCAGATCGTCGACACGGGGGAGATCGAGGCGCTCACCAAGCGCAAGGCGCTGGTGCCGCCCGAAGTCGTCGAGTTCATGCACCTGCCCGGGCTCGGCCCGAAGACCGCGGCGCGCCTCTGGCACGAGCTCGGGCTGACCACGCTCGCCGAGCTGAAGACCGCGGCGGAGGAGCAGAGGCTCCGCGCGCTGCCCGGCCTCGGCGCCCGGAGCGAGGAGAAGATCCTGAAGGCGCTCGCCGAGGACCGCACCCCGGCGGAGCTGCGTCCGCTGCTCGGCCAGGGGCTCCCTGCCGTGCTCGCCGTGGTCGAGGCGCTGCGCGGGAGCCCGCTCGTCGACAAGGTCTCCGAGGCGGGCAGCATCCGCCGCCGGCGCGAGACCTTCCGCGACCTCGACGTGATCGCGACCTCGAGCGACCCGGCGGCGCTGACGGCGCAGTTCGTCTCGCTCCCGTTCGTGCTCGAAGTGGTGGCGCACGGCGACACCAAGGCGACTGTGATCTCGAACGAGGGGCTCCGGTTCGACCTCCGCGTCGTCCCGCCCGAGTCGTACGGCAACCTGCTCCAGCACTTCACCGGCTCGAAGGACCACAACGTGGCGCTGCGCGAGCGCGCGGTGAAGGACGGGCTCTCCGTCTCCGAGTACTCGATCACCGTCGTCGAGACGGGCGAGGAGCTGCGCTACCAGACCGAGGAGGAGGTGTACGAGCGGCTCGGCTACGCATGGATCCCGCCCGAGCTGCGCGAGAACACCGGTGAGCTCGACGCCGCGCGGCGGGGTGAGCTGCCCGTGCTCGTCGAGCAGCGCGACGTGAAGGGCGACCTCCACCTGCACTCCGACTGGTCGGACGGGCGCGCGACGATCGAGGAGATGGCGCTGGCGGCGATCGCGCGCGGCTACGCACACATGGCGATCACCGACCACTCGCAGCGGCTGCGAGACGGGCGCCTCGCCGCCTACGACGAGGAGGTCGCGCGGCTGAACGAGAAGCTGGCGCCGTTCCGGATCCTGCGCGGGGTCGAGGTCAACATCCGCGCCGACGGCGGCCTCGACATGAGCGACGAGGACCTGGCCTCGCGCGACTGGGTGGTCGCGTCGCTCCACACGTCGTTCGACAGGAGCCCCACCGAGCGCGTGCTCGCCGCGATGGAGAGCCCGCACGTCGACTGCATCGGCCACCTCACCGCGCGGAAGATCAACCGCCGCCCGCCTGCGGACGTCGACGTCGAGCGGGTGCTCGCGGCCGCCCTCGAGACGGGCACGTTCCTCGAGATCAACGGCCAGCCCGACCGGCTCGACCTCCGCGACGCGAACGCGCGCGCCGCGGGCGAGGCGGGCGTGCCCGTGCTCGTGAGCTCCGACGCGCATCGCCCGCACGAGCTCGGCTTCCTCGACTTCGCCCTCTCGCAGGCGCGCCGCGCATGGCTGACGAAGGCGCAGGTGCTGAACACGCGCACGTGGCCCCAGATTCAGAAGATGATGAAGCGATGAGCTTCCGGGAGGACGGCTACGCGGCGGTCGACTGGGCCGCCCGCTACCTCGAGGGCGTCGGCGAGCTGCCCGTGCTGGCGCAGGTCGAGCCCGGCGAGATCCGCGCCGCACTGCCCGCCTCGCCGCCCGAGCGCGCCGAGCCGTTCGCGAACGTGCTGCGCGACCTCGACGCGGTGCTGATGCCCGGGATCACCCACTGGCAGTCTCCTCGCTTCTTCGCGTACTTCGCGACGAGTGGCTCGGAGCCGGCGATCCTGGCCGAGCTGCTCGCGGCGACGCTGAACCAGGTCGCGTTCCTCTGGCGCACCTCGCCCGCTTCGACCGAGCTCGAGCTCGTGACGATGGACTGGCTCGCGCAGCTGCTCGGCCTGCCGTCGGGCTGGCACGGCCACATCGAGGACACCGCCTCGACCTCGACGCTCGCCGCGCTGATCGCCGCGCGGGAGTCGACGGGCCGGAACGTCGTCGTCTGCTCGGAGCACGCCCACTCGGCGGCCGACAAGGACGCGCGCATGCTCGGGATGGAGCTGCGCAAGGTGCCGACCGACGACCAGTACAGGCTCCGGCCGGAGCTGCTCGAGCTCGACGACGTCGCGGTGGTCGTCGCGACCGTCGGCACGACCTCGATCGCCTCGATCGACCCGATCCCGGCGATCGCGGACGCGTGCGAGGCGGCGGGAACCTGGCTCCACGTCGACGCGGCCTATGCGGGCTCGTCGTGGGTCCTGCCGGAGCTCCGCTGGACGCAGGCCGGAGTCGAGCGGGCCGACTCGCTCGTCGTCAACGCGCACAAGTGGCTGCTCACCTCGATGGACTGCTCCTGCCTGTGGACGCGCCGGCCGGAGGAGTTCCGCGCAGCGTTCAGCCTCGTGCCGGAGTTCCTGCGCACGAGCGAGGACGTGGCGAGCCTCTCCGAGTACGGCCCCGCGCTCGGCCGCCGCTTCCGCTCGCTGAAGCTCTGGGCCGTGCTGCGCTGCTTCGGGCGCGAAGGGCTGCAGGCCGTGATCCGCGAGCACATCCGGCTCGCGGCGCTGTTCGAGGAGTGGGTCGCCGCCGAACCGGGCTGGGAGCTCTGCGCGCCGCGGCACTTCTCGCTGGTGTGCTTCCGGCGCGAGGGCTCCAACGAGGAGAACGAGGCGCTGCTCGAGCGCGTCAACGCGTCCGGCGAGCTCTTCATCTCGCACACGAAGCTGAACGACCGCTACGTGTTGCGCCTCGCGATCGGCAACCTCGGCACCACCGAGGACGACGTGCGCCGAAGCTGGGACGTGATTCGACGGGAAGGAGAGCGGTGATGCTGATCACGACGACGCCCGATCTGCCGGGCTACGAGATCCAGGAGGTGCTCGGCGAGGTGTTCGGGCTGACCGTCCGCTCGCGCAACCTCGGCTCGCAGCTCGGGGCCGGCTTCAAGTCGATGCTTGGCGGCGAGCTGAAAGGGATGACGAAGGCGCTCGTCGACAGCCGCGAGCAGGTGATCCAGCGGATGGTCGAGGAGGCGGAGGCGAAGGGCGGCAACGCGATCCTCGCGATGCGCTTCGACACCTCCGACATGGGCGGCAACTGGACGGAGATCTGCGCCTACGGCACGGCGGCGCGGGTGCGCAAGGCCTAGAGCGAGCGCAGGAGCTCGAGGAAGGCCGCGGGGCTCTCGACGACGAGGTCGGCCGCCTCGCGCAGCGCGGGCGGGCCCTCGGACGAGGCGACGGCGACGCGCACCGCGAGCTCGAGGCCATCGAGTGCGCGGAAGCCGTCGAGGTCGGTCGTGTCGTCGCCCGCATAGAGCGCGCGCCGGAGCCCGCGCTCGGCGAGCAGATGCGTCACGGCGGTGCCCTTGTCGGCTTCGAGCGGAGGCAGCACCTCGAGCACCTTGCGCCCGAATCGCGCGGCGAAGCCCTCGGCCCGGGCCCGCTCGGCCACGGCCTCGAGCGTCCGTCGCGCGTCGTGCTCGTCCGCTGCGCCGCGGTAGTGGAAGGCGACGGTGAGCCGCTTCTCCTCGAGCGGCCAGTCCACGGTCGCGGCGAAGGCGTGGAGGCGCTCGGCCCAGGCTTCCGCGTCGGGCTCGAGCTCGAGCCCGTGCGAGCCGACGTAGACGAGCCCCTCGACGCCGGCTCGCGCGCGTGCGTCGTCGCCGTCGCGGCCGGTGATCACGGCGACGAGCGCGTAGCGGCCCGCGAGTCGCTCCAGCTCGCGCCGCGTCTCGGCCGGAACGGCACTATCCTCGGGCCGGTCGACGATCGGTGCCAGCACCCCGTCGAGGTCGAAGCACAGGGCAGCGAGCAGAGGCTCGGCGGCGAGCCGCTCGAGCAGGGCGTGACCGTCCATCGCCGTAGGATACGAGCGTGCGCCTCGTCGCGATCGGCCTGTTCGCCGGCCTCCTCAGCGCGCTCTTCGGAGTCGGCGGCGGCATCGTCGCGGTGCCGCTCCTGATTCTGGCGGTGGGGATGGAGCCGCGCTCGGCGACCGCGACCTCGCTCGGGATGATCGGGATCACCGCGGTCGCCGGAGCGATCGGCTACGCGATCGGCGGCCACGTCGAGGTCGGCTACGCGGCGCTGGTCGGGATCCCGGCCGCGTTCGGCGCCGTCGGCGGCGCCGCGCTCCAGCAGCGACTCAACGCGCGCACGCTCTCGTACCTCTTCTCGGTGCTCCTCGTCGCGATCGCCGTGAGGCTCCTGGTCGCGTGACGATCTACCTTGCAGCAGTGGCGCTCGGGATCGCGGCGGGCATCCTCTCCGGGATGTTCGGAGTCGGTGGCGGGATCCTGTTCGTGCCGATCCTGCTCGCGCTCGGGCTGAAGCAGCTCGACGCGGAGGCGACGTCGCTGCTCGCGATCATTCCCACCGTCGCGGCCGGGATCTGGCGCCAGCAGCGCTACGGCAACGTCCGCTGGCGCAGCTCGCTCGTGCTCGGGGTCGCCTCGATCGCCGGCGTCGCGGGCGGGATCCGGATCGCGACCTCGCTGAACGAGGACCTGCTGCGACGCCTGTTCGCCGTGCTGCTGCTCCTCGTCGCGGCGCAGCTCGCCTGGCGCGCGCGCCGAGGCTAGCCCCCGGCGACGGCATACTCCCAGCGTGCCCCGGGCCGCCGTCGTCGCACTCGCCCTCCTCGCGCTGCTCTTCGTCGCGGGCGCTGCCTCCCCGGCCGGCGCCGGCGGAGCGGCGTCGAGCGCGTTCGCGGTGAAGGTCGTGCTCCCGGGCCAGGTCGCCGTCACGGTCGCCGAGGTCTCGGCGCCGCCGAAGGGCGCCTTCTCGACGCCGAGCTTCCAGTACCCCGCGGACGGCTCGGCCGTCACGAGCGGTGCGGTCAGCGCGAGCACGTCGGCCGCGTCCGGCTCGACGCCGTCGGCCTCGGCCGCCGCGAACGTCTCGAACCTCTCGCTCTTCGACGGCGACATCGTCGCGCAGACGGTCTCGGCGAGCGCCCACGCCTCGGCGGGGCCGGCGACGGCGCAGGGCGACATGGGCGGCAGCTTCGACGGGCTCACCGTGCTCGGCGCCCCTGTCACCAGCCCGTCGGCGAACGAGCGGATCGCCCTCGCCGACTGGGGCTACGTGCTCCTGCTCGAGCAGGGGAGCAACCCGGCGCCGAGCTACAGCGGCTTCGTGACAGCGCTGGACGTCCATCTCACTCGCGACCACGGGGGGCTTCCGGCGGGAAGCGAGATCCTCGTCGGGCGCGCTCAGGCCAGCGCCGAGGTCGCCGCGCCCGCGCCGCCGGCGAAGCACCACGCGGCGGGCACCCCGGCGAAGGCGCCGGACGAGCTGCCGCTGACCCCGCCCGCGTACCGCACGATCCCCAAGATCACGCCTCCTCTCGGCCAGGGCGGCTATGTCTTCCCGGTCTGGGGCCCGTCCGGGTTCTCGGACACCTTCGGTGCGCCGCGGCCGCCGACCTGGCACCACGGCGACGACATCTTCGCTCCGTTCGGCGCGCCCCTGCTCGCGGTCGCCGACGGCATCGTCTTCTCGGTCGGCTGGAACAGGGTCGGCGGCTACCGGCTCTGGCTCGTCGACGCCAGGGGCAACGAGTTCTACTACGCGCACCTCTCCGCCTACGCCCCCGTCGCGGTGGACGGCGCCGAGGTGAAGGCGGGCACGGTGCTCGGATTCGTGGGCAACACCGGGGACGCGCGCCACACCCCGTTCCACCTTCACTTCGAGATCCACCCGAAGGGCCTGCTCTCGCTCGGCTACGACGGAGCCGTCGACCCGACGAGCTACCTGAAGACCTGGAAGCACGTCACGGACGTGACGGCGTTCGTCGGCTCGAGCTTCCAGCCCGGTGCGGTGCTGCTCGAGTCGACGGACATCTCGAGCGGGAGCGGGCTCGAGCCCGGTTCGCTCCAGCGCGCGTTCGCGCCGCTCTCGAAGGCGGGCGAGGTCGCACTCCTCGCCGGCACGAAGCTGCCCGTCGCGCCGGGCTCGGCGCCGCCCCCGCCGACGACCGGAGCCGCCGGCGGGCACGACTAGCCTCTAGCTGGTTCCGTTCGCCTCGCTCGCCTGGTACGTGAAGTCGTCCCCGCCGCCGAAGACCGACTCCGAGACCCACTTGCGCGTCTCGGCGCCCGTGACCGGGTTGTAGAAGACGGCCAGCAGGATGCCCGTGAAGAAGAGGAGCTTCCGGAACCCGTGGCTTTTCGGCTCGGCCGGGCGCTGGATCTTCTCGACGGCGTTACGGAGCTCGCTCGTCGCCTGGCGCAGGTTCCCGAGGATCTCGGGCTCGACCGCGACCCGCGTCGCCGCGGCGACGTAGCCGCGATCGCTCTTGTCACTGAACTTCGATGCTGCGGCGCGTGCGGCGGCCAGCGCGGTGAGCAGGTGCGCGCGAACCTCCTCGTCCTGAAGCGCTCGCTGCACGTACGGCTTGACTTGCTCGGCTGAGTCGAAGACCTTTGTAGCGGCCATGTCCGGCCCGTCCTTTCGATCGTCGTTTGTCCAAGTTGTATCGCGTTCTGCCGCTCTCGGGGCGGGGTGCCTGCTCGCGCTCGCCGCGCTGGCGGGGTGCGGCGGCGGGAGCACGGCGCCCGTCCTGGCCCAGGGCGACGGCTACAGCTTCGCCGCGCCCGGGGGCTGGGCCGTGACGCACACGGGCACCACGGTCGCGGCCTCGCGCGGCGCCGGGACGGTGTCGGTGACGACGTTCCGGCTCACGAAGCCCTACCGTCCGCAGCTCAGGAAGGAGGTGGAAGCCGAGCTCGATGCGGTCGCCGCGAAGCTCGCCGCCGAGCTCCACGGCACCGTCACCGCCTCCCGGACGGTCGAGGTCGGAAGCTCGGCCGCCCGCCAGTACGACCTCGCGTTCACGAAGGACGGCGAGCGCCTCGTCGAGCAGATCACCTTCGTGCTGCGGGGGCGGAGGGAGTACGAGCTGCTCTGCCGGTACAAGGCGGGCAAGGACGAGCCCGCCTGCACGCAGCTCCTGAGCTCGTTCCGGCCCGTGTAGGCGCTATGGGTAAAGTCTCCGGGCGATGCAGCTGGTCCGCCGTATCGTCGCTGCCTTGACGGCGCTCACGGCCGCCGTCCTCTACATCTGGTTCGCAGCCGTGCGCCACGTGCCCGAGGTCAGGCGCCGGAAGGCGGCGAGGCGCCGGTGACCAGGCTGACGCGGACCGTCGTCCACTACCGGTGGGTCGTGCTGGCGGTCTGGGTGGTCGTGCTGGTCGGGGGCGTCTACGCGAGCTCCCACCTGAGCGCGCTCCTCTCGAACACCTTCACCGTCCCCGGGACCGACTCGGAGCGCGCCCGCACGATCCTCCAGAAGAACTTCGGCGACCGCTCGGACGGCGAGTTCCTGGTCGTCTTCAAGGTGCCGAGCTCCGCAGACCGAGCCGCGAGCGCGCGGCTCCAGGGCGCGCTCGGCGACGCGGCCAAGCTCGTCCCCGGCGGCACCTCCACGCCGCTCGCCCCGGCCGGGAGTCACATCCTCTACGGCAGCATCCTCTCGCAGCTCACGATCGCGAAGGCGAAGGGGTACACGGCCCCGCTCCTCACGAAGCTGCGCCAGACGCCGGGGGCGACGCGTCTACGTCACCGGCCAGGCGGCGATCCAGCACGACCTCGACCCGATCTTCTCGCAGGATCTGAAGAAGGGCGAGTCGATCGCCCTCCCGATCGCGCTGATCGTGCTGATCGCGGTGTTCGGGATCTCGTTCGCGGTCATGATCCCGTTCATCTTCGCCGCATGCACGATCATCGGCGACGCTCGGGATCGTCTACGTCGTCGCGCAGCACCTCTCGACGGCGACGTACGTCGACGAACCTCGTGCAGCTGATCGGGCTCGGGATCGCGATCGACTACTCGCTGCTGATCGTCTATCGCTTCCGCGAGGAGCTCGCTCGCGGCGGCGTCGAAGGACGAGGCGATCGTGCGGACGATGGAGACGGCCGGCCGCGCCGTCGTCTTCTCCGGCCTCGCGGTCGCGCTCGGCCTCGCGGTGCTGCTCTTCATGCCGCTGCCGTTCATGCGCTCGATGGGCGTCGGCGGGCTTCCTGATCCCGATCGTCTCGATCATCGCCGCCGTCACGCTCCAGCCGGCGCTGCTCTCGATCTTCGGCCGCCGGGGCACGCGCGCTGGCCGGCGCGGCGTTCATCCGCGCCGGCTCGCATCCGCTCCGCGACTGCCCGGGACGGTCGACGAGGAGCAGGGCTTCTGGGCGCGGCTCGCGCGGGCGATCATGGCGAGCCCGGCGATCTTCTTCGCGCTCGGGACGACGATCCTCGTCGTGCTGGCGATCCCGGCGATCTGGCTCGCGGTCACGCCCGGCTCGGCCGAGCGGGATCCCGCGCTCGCCGCAGTCGGTGCAGGGCTTCGACCTGCTGCAGAGCGCGGTCGGCGCCGGCGCGCGTCTCGCCGACCCAGATCGTGATCGACTCGGGCCGCGGCGGTGACGTGCTCGACCGCGCCGACCGCAGGCCGCGGTCGAGCCTGATCGACCGCGCTCCAGCTCGACCCGGAGGTCGCGTCGGTCCGTACCAGCCGGCATCAACACCCGGTTCATCGACCCGACGGGTCGCTACGCGGTGGTGATCGTCTCCGGCAAGCACGAGTACGGCACCCCGGAGGCGCAGGCGTTCGTGCACCGGTTACGCGGCGACGATCATCCCGGGCGCCGGCTTCCCGGCACGCGTGAAGGTGATCGCCGGCGGCGGGCCGCCGCAGGGCGTCGACTTCCTCGCACAGGCGTACGGCGTCTTCCCGTGGCTCGTGCTCGTCGTGCTCGTGCTCACCTACCTGCTGCTGTTGCGCGCGTTCCGCTCGTGGCTCCTGCCGCTGAAGGCGGTGCTGCTCAACCTGCTCTCGGTCGCGGCCGCCTACGGCGTGCTCGTGCTCATCGTTCCGCTGGGGCGCGGGACGCGACCTGCTCGGGCTGTACCAGATCCAGCAGGTCGAGGGCTGGATCCCGATCTTCCTCTTCGCGATGTTGTTCGGGCTCTCGATGGACTACGAGGTCTTCCTGGTCTCGCGGATGCGCGAGTCGTGGGACCACGTGCACGACAACGACGACGGCCGTCGCGCACGGGCTCGAGAAGACCGGGCGGATCGTGACCGCGGCGGCGATCATCATGGTCGCCGCGTTCTCCGGCTTCATGGTCGGGAGCATCGTCGGGCTCCAGGAGTTCGGGCTCGGGCTCGCCGTCGCGATCCTGCTCGACGTGACCCTCGTCCGGATGCGTGCTCGTGCCGTCGGCGATGGCGCTGCTCGGCCGCTACAACTGGTGGCTCCCGGCGGGAATCGCGCGCGTGTTCCGCGTCAAGCCCTCACCGCTGCACCCACCGGTCGAGCCGCTCGCCGACTAGCGGTACAGCATCAGCTGCGTGCAGCGGAAGAGCGCGATCGTCTTCTCGCCGGCCCGAACCGTCGCGTCCCAGACCTGCGTCGTGCGGCCGCCGTGCTGGAGCCGCGCCTCGCAGGTGACCGTGCCCGCGCGTGCGGTGCCGAGGAAGTTCGTCTTCAGCTCGATCGTCGTGAACGCGTAGGCGCCCGGCGGCAGGGCGGTCATGCTCCCGTAGCCGCAGGCCATGTCCGCCATCGTGATCAGCGCGCCAGCATGGAGGAAGCCGTTCGGGGCCAGCAGCTCGTCGCGGACGTCGAGCTCGACCGAGATCGCGCCCTCTTCCACGTCGGTGAACCGCAGCCCGAGCAGCTGGGCGAAGGAGTCGTTGATCGCGAGCTCCATCCGAGGCGAACTCTACGCGACCCCGAGTAGCATCCCGGGCGATGAAGGGACTCGTCTGCGCAGGAGGAGAGGCGACGCGGCTCGGCGAGCTGACCCGCGTCTCGAACAAGCACCTGCTGCCGGTGGGCCGCTGGCCGATGATCTACTACCCGCTCCAGCTGCTCCAGCTCGCCGGGGTGCACGAGGTCCTGATCGTCACCGGCAAGGGCCACGCGGGGCAGATGATCGACCTGCTCGGCGACGGGCGCGTGAGCGCGCGGGCGAGCGGCGAGCCGCTGCTCGAGGTCGATCTCACCTACAAGGTGCAGACGGAGCCGGGCGGGATCGCCCAGGTCGTGGGGATGGCGCGGGACTTCGCCGCGGGCGAGCAGCTCGTGGTCTGCCTCGGCGACAACATCTTCGAGTTCTCGCACGCGGACGCGATCCGCGGCTGGGACGCGGGCGCGCAGATCTTCGTGAAGGAGGTGCCCGATCCCGAGAACTTCGGCGTCGTCGTCTACGGCGACGACGGGCGCGTGTCGGACATCGTCGAGAAGGCGGGCGTCGTCGACATGCGCTATCCGGAGCCGCCCTCGAGCCACGCGGTGGTCGGGCTCTACTGCTATCCGCCGGACGTCTTCGAGATCATCGACGGGCTCGCGACCTCGTCGCGCGGCGAGCTCGAGATCACCGACGTGAACCGTGCCTATGCACAGCGCGGCGACCTCACCGTGCACGAGGTCGAGGGCTGGTGGGAGGACGCCGGCAAGCACTGGCAGCACCTCGCCGAGGTCGGCCGGCGGATCGACGAGACGGGCGTGAACAAGTGATCCCGGGCCTGCAGCGGATCCCGCTGCGCCGGTTCGAGGACGAGCGCGGCTGGTTCATGGAGCTGCGCCGTGACAGCGCGCTGCCGCGCGCGACCGTGCAGACCAACGTCTCGTTCTCGCGCCAGGGCGTGATCCGGGGCCTCCACTACCACGAGCGCGGCCAGGACGACCTCTTCGTCTGTCTCCAGGGCACCGCGCGCGTGGTCGTGCTCGACCGCGGCACCGGCGAGACCCATTGCGAGGACATCGGCGACGAGAACCCGGTCGCGCTCTACATCCCCGGCCGCCACGCGCACGGCTTCGAGGCGCTCACCGACCTCCTGTTCGTCTACCACGTGACCGAGGAGTACGACCCCGCCGACCCGGACGAGCACGGGATCGCCTGGGACGACCCGCGCGTCGTCGACCTGTGGAGCCAGCGATCGCCGATTCTCTCGCCACGGGACACCGCCGCCGCGTCCTGATCACGGGCGCGGGCGGCCAGCTCGGCCACGCGCTCCGGGATGCCTACGCCGGCGAGGACGTGATCGCGCTGTCGCGGGCCGACTGGGACGTGAGGCACCCGCCGCCGCCGATCTCTCCGCCGCCGGACCTCGTGCTGCACGCGGCGGCCTGGACCGACGTCGACGGTGCCGAGGACGACCCGCAGGAAGCGGCGGCGGTCAACGTCGGCGGCACGCAGCACGCGGTCGAGCTCGGCGCGCCGCTCGTCTACTTCTCGACCGACTACGTCTTCGACGGGAGCAAGGCGGAGCCGTACGTCGAGTCGGACTCGCCCAATCCGCTCTCGGTCTACGGCCGGTCGAAGCTCCACGGAGAGGCGGCGGCGGGCGCGGAGGCCTGGATCGTGCGCACCTCGTGGCTCTTCGCCGAGAGGGGCCACAACTTCGTCCGCACGATGCTCCGGCTGGGCGCCGAGCTCGACGAGGTGGCGGTGGTCGACGACCAGCGCGGCTCGCCGACCTATACGAGGCACCTCGCCGAGGCCGTGCGCGAGCTCGACGCGCTGCCCTACGGGACCTGGCACATCGCCGCGGGCGGCGATGCGAGCTGGGCCGACTTCGCCGAGGCGATCTTCGAGGAGGCGGGGCTGGAGTGCCGCGTGAGGCGGATCGCGTCGGCGGAGCTCGGCCGGCCCGCCCCGCGCCCGGCGAACTCGGTGCTGCGCAGCGAGAAGCCCGGGGCGCCGCTGCTGCCCCACTGGCGTGAAGGCCTGCGCGCCTGCCTCGAGCGCCTCGGGTAGACCTCTGGCTAGCGCTTCCGCCAGGCCGTCTTCGTATACGCGAGGTCGAGCCCGCAGCGCTCGAGGTTGCGGCGGCTCACGGGATTCGCGGTGAGCGAGCAGACCTCGGCGCAGCCGGCGGCGGCAGCGTCGGAGATCCGGCGGCGGATCAACGCGGTCTGGCAGCCGCGCCCGCGGAACGCGGGCAGCGTCGAGGCAGCGGCGAGGTAGCCCAGCTCTCCGTCGATCACCAGGGCTGCGGCAGCGGCGGCGACTCCGTCGCGCTCGGCGACGTAGAGCCGCCAGCCGTCCTCGCCGGCCCAGCGGGCGACGGGCCCGCGCGCGAGGGGCGACGCGCCGTGCCCGTCGCTGAGCGTCGTCGCAAAGAGCTCCGCCTCGTCCGCTCCGACCTCCCGCACGCCCTCCGAGGCGAGCGGCGCCGCCGGGCCTGCGAGCACCCGGAGCGGCTCGAGCCGCTCCCAGCCCGCCGGCTCCTCGCCTTCGGGCAGCTCGACCCAGGGGCGGAGCCCCGCCTCGGCGTAGAGCGCCTCGAACGGCTCGACGCCGGCCGCGCTCGCGACGCCGTAGATGCGGTTGACGAAGTCGAGCTCCGGCCGCGCAGGCCAGAGCGCGGCCACCGCCGCGCCGCGGCGCTCGAGCCGCACCCCGGGGATCAGCTCGAGCCGGCGCACCGCGAACGCGTTCGCGATCCGCTCGAGCTCGGGCCTCACGTCAGCTTCGCGCAGTGCGCGAGCAGCTTCTGCACGTCGTAGGTCGGAGCGGGCAGCTTCGTCGCGGGTGCGACCGGCCGGAGCGACTGCGTCACTGCGCGCAGGCTCTTCTGGGAGATCGGATAGAGGTTGAGCTGGTTCGCGAGCGAGATCGTCGCGTGATCGGTGAAGACGATCACCCCCGCCGCGCTCGCGCCGCGCGAGTTCGCGTTCCAGATCACCGCCGGCACGCCGGCGACGGTTGTCTGCTCGCAGTCGGCGCCCGCGAGATTATCGGCGACTGCGCCCGCGTCGAGCGGCTCGCTCGAGATCGAGAGCACCTCGCCGCAGTCGCCGTTCTCGGTGCCGGAGCCGCAGCTCGAGTACTCGAGCACGAGCGCGGAGCCGGCAGACTCGGCGTTGATCCTCTGCCCGTCGTCGAACCACGAGCCGGCGGTGAGGACAGGGAGGTGGAGTTTCGAGCTCAGCTGTGAGAGGCGACTCGAGACGGATCGAAACGGCGAGGTCGCCGGGACGCAGGTCGAGAGCGCCGAGACGTCGAGCGTCGGCTTCCGCAGGGCAGCGCCGGGCCGCACCGACCGAAGCGCGGTCAGCGCGCGGCCGACGAGATCCGGCGGTCCGAGCACCGAGATCGTCTGGGCGCCGCTGTAGATCACGACCCCGTCCGTGCCGGCGGCCGCCGGCACGCCGCGCACCTTGATCCGGGCGCAGCTGCCGTCGAGCAGCTTCGGAATGTCGTCGGACGAGAGCGAGTACTGCTGATTCACGACCGAGATCCAGAGCGGGTAGCCGCAGCGTGGCGCGTTGAACGGATCGAGCCGGCTCCCGTGCTGGTGGCAGGTGCCGTAGCCGAAGTCCGCCACGCGTTGGCCGCTCGCCGCCGAGACGCGGGTCAGCTTCAGCCCGGCAAACGACGGCCCGACCCACCACGCGGGCGGGCCGGTCGAATGCTCGACCTTCTTCAGGTTCGACGACATCGACGCGTCGAACACGCCGAGCCGCGACGCGGTCCAGCCGGCCCCGATCCCGACGACGATGACGACGACGAGAAGGAATGTGGTGATCGTCGGGTGTCGCTTGGCCCAGCGCATCAGGGATGGATTGAACCATCTACCCTTTAAGACAATGCGAATTCTCGTCACCGGCGGGGCCGGGTTCATCGGCTCTCACTTCGTCAAGCGGCTCGTCGCGGCGGGCGACGAGGTCGTCGTGCTCGACAAGCTGACCTACTCGGGCAACCGGGCGAACCTCGAGGGCGTCGAGCACGAGTTCCACGAGGGCGACATCGTCGACCCGGCCGCCGTCGCCTCCACGGGAAGCGACTGCGCCGCGATCGTCAACTTCGCGGCGGAGACCCATGTCGACCGGTCGATCCTCGGCGCCACGGACTTCGGGCGCACCGAGTTCTTCGGCACGCAGGTGCTGCTCGAGCACGTCCGCGCCACCGGCGCGCGCTTCGTCCAGGTCTCGACGGACGAGGTCTACGGCGATCTTGCCGACGGAGGCTCCGCCCGGGAGGACGATCCGGTCCGTCCGTCGAGCCCCTACAGCGTCGCGAAGGCCGCGGGCGACCTCCACGTCCCTGCGTACGTGCGTACCTTCGGCGTGAACGCGTCGATCACCCGGGGCTCGAACACCTACGGGCCGAACCAGTATCCGGAGAAGCTGATCCCGCTCTTCACCACGAACGCGCTCGACGGCGAGCCGCTGCCCCTCTACGGCGACGGCCGGCAGGTGCGCGACTGGCTCCACGTCGAGGATCACTGCGCCGGGATCGAGCTCGTCCTGCGCGAGGGCGAGCCGGGCGAGATCTACAACGTCGGCGGAGGCGAGGAGGTCGAGAACCGGGCGATCGCGGCGAGCATCGTCGCGCTCACCGGCGCCGATCCCGTGCTGCTGCGGAGCGTCGACGACCGGCCCGGGCACGACCGCCGCTACTCGCTCGATTCGGGCAAGCTGCGCGCGCTCGGCTGGAAGACCGAGTACGCGCTCGCCGACGGCCTGCCCGACACGGTCGAGTGGTACCGCGCAAACCGTGCCTGGTGGGAGCCGATCAAGTCGGGTGAGTACCGCGCCTACTACGAGCGCCAGTACGCCAAGAGGCTCGCCTGATTCGCGAGGGATCGCGGCCCGAAGCGCGAAGGGGGTGAGTCTGATGGTGCGCCGAACTGCGGTCCTCGGCTTTGCCGTGCTCGCCCTCCTCGGAGGGGCGGCAGGCGCCCGCGTGCAGGCGGCTCCGGCCCCTGTCACGAGCTTCGTCTTCGTGGGCCACGGCTACGGCCACGGGATCGGGATGAGCCAGTACGGCGCGCTCGGTTACGCGCAGCACGGGTACACCTATCCGCAGATCCTCGCGCACTACTTCCCGGGCACGACGCTCGGCTCGGCGCCCGGGCTCAACCTGCGGGTGCTGCTCGCGGAGGGCAAGAAGGCGCTCACGGTCTCCTCGACCGCGCCGTTCTCGGTGCTCGACGGCGCGGGCGCGACCCATTCGCTCGCTGCCGGCGCGTACGCGTTCGGAACCGGATTCGCGCTCCGCGCGGTGCCGCCGTTCGAGGGCTCCGGGAGCACGACGCTGCCCGGCCCGCTGACCTTCTCGCCCGGAACGGCGCCCCTCGCGCTCGCCGGCAAGGCCTACCGCGGCCAGCTGCGCGCGATCCTCGCCGCGAACAGGACTCTCGAGGCGATCAACGTCGTCCCGCTCGAGAGCTACCTCTACGGCGTCGTCCCCTCGGAGATGCCGTACATCTGGTCGCCCGACGCGCTCGAGGCCCAGGCGGTCGCCGCGCGCTCGTACGCGCTCGCGACCCGCAAGCAAACCGGCGACTTCGACGTCTACGGAGATGTGCGCAGCCAGGCCTACGGCGGGATCGCCGCGGAGCACTACGAGACGACCGCCGCGGTGGACAACACGCGGCACCAGGTCGTGCTCTACAACGGCAAGGTCGCGACCACCTTCTTCTTCTCGACCTCGGGCGGCCGCACCGCCGCGATCCAGGACGCCTGGCCGAAGTCGGCGCCGGTGCCCTACCTCGTCTCCGTTCCCGATCCGTACGACACCCTCTCGCCCTGGCACAGCTGGGGACCGGTGCTCGTCGACGGCGCGAAGCTGGGCAAGGCGCTCAAGCTGGCCGGGCCGGTCGCCGACCTCACCGTGACGCCGGGCAAGGCCGGCCGCGCCGCCTCCGTGGTCGTGACCGACTCGCTCGGGGACGCCGTGACGGTCTCCGCCGACACCTTCCGGACGCTGGCGGGGCTCCGCTCGACGTGGTTCACCGCCGGCGTCCTCTCGCTGACCGCCGCGACGGCGCCGGTCGACTACGGCTCGACGGTCGACCTCTCGGGCGTGGCCAGAGGTGTCACAGCGCCGATCCTGCAGCAGCGGGTCACCGGAGGCAGCTGGGAGACCGCCGGCGTCGTCAGCCCCGATCCGAGCGGCGCGTTCGAGCTCACGGTGACCCCGGCTGCGAGCGCCGACTACCGGCTCGTCGCCGGGAAGGCGGCCGGCCCGCTGCTCCACGTCGGCGTCGCGCCGCTCGTGACCGTGTCGGCGATGCCCGGCTCGGCCGGGGTCAGCGGCACCGTCGAGCCGCTCCTGACGGGCGCGACGGTGGGGCTGCAGCAGCAGGTCGGGACCGCGTGGACGACCGTGACGACGGCGACGGTGGACGAGTCGGGCAACTTCGAGGCGCTCTACCCGCTGCAGGCGGGCGTGCTCTACCGCGTCCGTGTGGCGCCCGGCCAGGGGTTCGCGGTCGGCGTGACCGAGCCGATGAGCGCCCCGTGAGACGCGTCCTGGTCGCGGCGCTCGCCGTCGCGGCGCTCGCGGTGCCGGCGGCGGCCGCCGCTTTCACGACCGACGATCCGCTCGCACCGCAGCAGTGGTACCTCGAGCAGGACCGGGCGTTCGATGCCTGGCTGACGCCGCCCGTGCTCGCGCCGGTGAAGGTGGCGATCATCGACTCCGGGATCGACGGCGGCCACCCCGAGTTCGCCGGCCGGATCGCGCTCTCGAAGAGCTTCGTCGGCGGCAGCGCGCTGACCGACGAGCAGGGTCACGGCACCTTCGTCGCCGGGGAGATCGGCGCGTCGATCAACAACGGCGTCGGCATCGCCGGGATCGCCTTCCCGGCGCAGCTGCTGATCGCGAAGGTCGTCGACAAGGACGGGACGATCTCGCTCGACGACGAGGCCGCCGCGATCCACTGGGCCGTCGACCACGGCGCCCGCGTGATCAACCTCAGCCTCGGCGGCCTCCGCGATCCGGGCGAGCCGAGCAACGACACGTACTCGCCGCTCGAGGCCGCGGCCGTCGCGTACGCGGTGCTCCAAGGGCGTGGTCGTCGTGGCCGCGGTCGGGAACTCCGACCAGGCGCCGGCGACGCCGTGGAACTACGCGAGCTATCCGGCTGCGCTGCCGCACGTGATCGGTGTCGCCGCCCTGGCCCAGGACGGGTCGGTGCCGCTCTTTCCGACCGCGACCAGGTCTTCGTCGATCTCGCGGCGCCGGGCGTCGGGCGTGCTCTCGACCTTCCCGCGCGCGCTCACGGCCGCGAGGCCCGAGTGCACCGACCAGGGCTACTCCGACTGCGCCGACGACGAGTACTCCGGCGGCGAGGGCACGTCGTTCGCCGCCCCCCAGGTCACCGCAGCGGCCGCACTGCTCCTCGCGACCGATCCGACGCTTCAGCCCGACCAGGTCGCGACGATCCTCGAGCGCTCGGCCGTGGACATGACCCCGGCCGACGGCTGCAATGCCTGTGCGATCGGGCGCGACCCGCTCACGGGCTGGGGCCGGCTCGACATCGCCGGCGCGCTCGCGGCGCTCGCAGGTCCCCTGCCCGCGCGCCGATGTGCGAGAGCCGAACGACGGCCCGGGTGCGGCCGCAAGCACCGTCTGGGGCAGCGCGGCGACGATCGATGCGACGATCGACTGGTGGGACGACCGGATCGACGTCTACCGGGTCTACATCCGCGCGGGCCAGCGGATGGACGCGTCCGTGCTCGGCCCGTCGGCCCCGGGTGCGAGCCTCGTCCTCTGGCGGCCGGGCACCGCGGACGTCGTCGGCACCTCGCAGCGGGTGCTCGCGATGCGCGCGGCGGTCGCCGGCCCGGCCGGGGCGCTCGCCTTCCGCTCGAAGGTGAACGGCTGGTACTACGTCGAGGTCGCGGCGCGCCGGACCGCCTCGGGCCCGTACACGCTCAGCATCGCGAAGAGCTAGATGGCGGTGCCACACCTGCGCGCGTCTGGCTGGTGGCCCAGACACGGCGCAGGATCGTCCGGCTTGCCCTTGACCAGGCCCACCGGCCTGGCCTGCGGACTATCCGAACGCCCTGCTTGGTCTGAGCCATCCCCAGGCGCACCCGGCCGTGGCACCGACCACCTAGAGCAGCTCTTCCGCGGGCACGTCGCGCAGGACGCGCGCCGGGCTCCCGACCACCACGACCCTCGGAGGCACGTCCTTCGTGACGACCGCGCCCGCGCCCACGAACGCCTCCTCGCCGATCTCGACTCCCGGGCAGAGGATCGCGCCGCCGCCGACCCGGGCGCCGCGGCGGATCGTCGGCCCCTTCATCAGCGCGTGCCGGGCCTCGGTGCGCCCCATGAAGTTGTCGTTCGTGGTCACGACGCACGGCGCGATGAAGACGTTGTCCTCGAGGGTCGAGTAGGCGGTGATGTACGCCTCGGCCTGGATCTTCGTCAGCGCACCGATCGTGGTGTCGTTCTCGACGAGCGCGCCGCGGCCGAGCACGACGTCGTCGCCGATCGTGACGCGCTCGCGCACGCACGACTGGTCGCCGAGGATCACGCGCGCGCCGACCGTCGTCCCCGCGAAGACGATCGCGCCGGTCGAGACGACCGTGCCGTCGCCGAGCACGGCCGGCGGCAGCGGCTCGCGCTTCGCGGTCGAGCGGGGCGAGAGCGTCGGCTGCTTGCCGACGACCGCGTTCTCGAGCACCTTCACGCCCTCGCCGAGCACGGTGCCCGGGTAGACGATCGCGCTCGGATGCACGTCAGCCAAGAGACTCCGTCAGACGCTCGAGCGCGCGCACGACCATCGCGCCGTCACGGGCGACCGCGGCGCGGTCGCCGTCGCCGGCGATCAGCTTCAGGAAGTACTCGCACTCGAGCCGCAGCGGCTCGTCGCTCGAGATCTTCGGGCTCACGATGTCGCCGGTCTGCGCCTGCCCCGTCGGCCCGATCGTCTTCTCGTAGACCGTCACCTTGCCCTCCGGCGCGACGTCGTCGAACACGGCCATCTTCTCCTTCCCGACCACGGTCAGCCGGCGCATCCGGTGCGGATCGAGCCAGGAGAGGTGCATGTGCGCGATCTTCCCCGAGGGGAAGCGGAGGTAGCAGAAGACGACGTCCTCGACGCCCTGCGTCACGAACGAGTTGCCGTGCGCGACCGCCTCGGACGGCTCCTCGCCGACGAGGTAGAGCATCACGGAGAGGTCGTGGACGCCGAGCGACCACAGCGCGTTCTCGTTGGTGCGCGCGATGCCGAGGTTCTGGCGGTTGCCGTAGAGGCACCACACCTCGCCGAGCTCGCCCGAGTCGATCAGCTCCTTCAGCTTGAGGATGCCCGGGTGGTAGAGGAGCAGGTGGCCGGGCATCAGCACGAGGTCGCAGTCGGCGGCGAGCGCAACCAGCTCGTCCATCTCCACGGCCTGCATCGCGGGCGGCTTCTCGACGAGCACGTGCTTGCCGGCCTCGAGCGCCTGCTTCGCGAGCGCGTAGTGGGTCGGGACGGGAGTCGCGATCACGACGGCGTCGAGCTCGGGATCGGCGAGCACCTCGCCGAAGTCCGCGGTGGCGCGCGCCCTGGGATAGCGCGCGCCGTACTGTTCGAGCAGCTGCGGGTCGAGATCGCAGAGCCAGGTGAGCTCGGCCAGCTCGTCGAAGTTCCGCGCGAGGTTCGGGCCCCAGTAGCCGAGCCCCGCGATCGCGACCTTCGTCACAGCTTCCAGACCTTGTCCGACTCGATGCCCTTCGTCGCGTTGCGGAGGTCGACGACGACGCCGGCCTCCTCCACCACGCGGGCGTAATCGACTCCGCTGTGGTCGGTCACGATCACGACGGCGTCGTAGGCCGCGGGCTCGAGCGCGACGGAGCGTAGGCCGAGCCCGGTCAGCTCGGGCACGTGCGGGTCGTGGTAGCTGATCGTCGCGCCTGCGCCGCGCAGCAGCTCGATCACCTTCAGCGCCGGCGACTCGCGCATGTCGCCGATGTCCGGCTTGTAGGCGACGCCGAGGATCAGCAGGTTCGAGGTCGAGAGCGCCTTCCCCGCGCGGTGGTTCAGCGCCTGCGAGACGACCGAGCGGCAGTAGTAGGGCATGTTCTCGTTCACCTTGCCCGCGAGCTCGATGAACTCGGTGGTGAAGCCGAACTCGCGCGCCTTCCAGGTGAGGTAGAACGGGTCGATCGGGATGCAGTGGCCGCCGAGCCCTGGGCCCGGGTTGAAGCGCATGAACCCGAACGGCTTGGTCGCCGCGGCGTCGATCACCTCCCAGACGTCGATCCCCATCCGGTCGCAGAGCTGGGCGAGCTCGTTGACGAGCGCGATGTTGACCGAGCGGAAGATGTTCTCGAGCAGCTTCGTGAGCTCCGCCGCCTCGGGGGAGCTGACGGTGTGCACCGTGTCGAGCGCCGTGCCGTAGAGCGCGGCGGCGCGCTCGATGCAGGCGGGCGTGACTCCGCCGACGACCTTCGGCACGTTCCGCGTCGTGAAGTCGGTGCGGCCCGGGTCGACGCGCTCCGGCGCGAAGGCGAGGAAGAAGTCCTCGCCGACCTTCATCCCGGTCGACTCGAGGATCGGCAGGAGCAGCTCGCGCGTCGTGCCGGGATACGTCGTCGACTCGAGCACGACGAGCTGCCCCGGCTGGAGGCGCGCCGCGAGCTCGCGGGTCGCGGAGAGCACGATCGTGAGGTCCGGCTCGCGCTGCTTCGAGAGCGGCGTCGGCAGGGCGATGATCACCGTCTCGACCTCGCGCAGGATGTCGTAGTCGGTCGTCGCCGTCAGCCCGGCGTCGAGCAGCTCGCGCAGCTTCTCCGAGGGCACGTCCTCGATGTAGCTCTCGCCGCGGTTGAGCTTGGCGACGCGCTCCTCGTCGATGTCGACGAGGACGACGCGGTGCCCTGCCTCGGCGAAGACCTGTGCATGGGGGACGCCGACGTAGCCGGCGCCGATGATCGCGATCTCGGGCTTCATGCCGCGGACAGGCTACTAGGAAGGCCCGCGGAGGCGGATCTCCCACGGTTCGACGGAGAAGACCTCCAGGTGGGTGCCGCTCCACGGATCGCGCGCGAGCGCGTCGCGGATCTCCTGCTCCGTCCCGGTCTCGAAGACGAGCGCGACGCGTGGGCCGCCGTCGAGCGGCCCGCCGAGGAGGATGAGGCCGTCCTCCACGAGCCCCTCCATGAAGTCCGCGTGCGCCGCCCAGCCGGACTGCTCCTCGAGCGGCTTCGACCGGTCGAACTCCGGCCCCGACTGCGTCACGATCACGAGGAAGGCCGTCATGACTCCGCCAGTATCTGCGCGATTCGCTCCGATGCGTGCCCGTCGCCGTAGAGCGGCGGCCGCTCCGCGGGGATCCGCGCTGCCGCCGCCGCTTCGGCGATCCGGTCAGGGTCGTCGTCCACGAGCACGTTCGCCCCGGCCTCGACCGTGTCGATCCATTCCGTCGAGGGCCGCATCGTCACGCACGGGACGCCGTACCAGTACGCCTCCTTCTGCAGGCCGCCCGAATCGGTGAGGATCACCCGCGCCTGCGAGGCGAGCGCAGCGAGCTCGAGGTAGCCGAGCGGCTCGGTGAGACGGACGTTCGGGCCGAGCGGGATTCCCGCCGTGACGAGCGCCGCGCGGGTGCGCGGGTGCGCCGGGAAGACGACGGGCTCGTCGAGCCGGCTCAGCCCCTCGACGATACGGCCGAGCCGTGGCTGGGAGACGTTGGCGAGGCGGTGGACGGTAGCGATCGCGTAGCGGCCCGGCTCGAGCTCGTCGAGCTGGACGCGCTCGCGTGCGAGCGGCGCGAAGAGGCGGCTCGCGTCGGCCATCACGTCGCCGACGACCTCCGCGCGTCCTGTCACGCCCTCGTTCTCGAGCAGAGAGCGTGACCGCTCGTCAGGGCAGAGCAGGAGCGCTGCGAGCCCGTCGACCTCGACGCGGTTCCGCTCCTCGGGCATCGTCCAGTCGCCGGAGCGGAGCCCCGCCTCGACGTGCGCGACGGGCGTCCCGGTGTCGGCGCCCGCCTGGGCACCGGCGAGGGTCGAGTTCGTGTCGCCGTAGACGAGCACCCAGTCCGGTCGCTCGGCCTCCACGGTCACGGCGATCCCGGGCCGCATCACGGCGGGGTCGGCAGAGTGGGTCGCGAGCCGGTGGCGCGGCTCGTCGAGGCCGAGCTCGTCGAAGAAGACCTGCGAGAGCTCCGGGTCGTAGTGCTGACCCGTGTGGAGCACGACCTCCTCGATCCCGGCCGTGCGAAGCGCGAGCGACAGGGGCGCCGACTTGATGAACTGCGGCCGGTTTCCGACCACCGTGAGGACCTTCATGCAGGCCAGGGTAAGCGAACCGCCGCGGCGGGTGCGGTGCTAGCCTTGTCGCCCGCGGGCCGTTAGCTCAGCTGGTAGAGCAGGGGACTCTTAATCCCAAGGTCGGAGGTTCGATCCCTCCACGGCCCATCAGAAACGCCTGGAAATCGCGCCGCGGTACTGTCAGATCGCCGAGTACCCGAGCTCGCGGAGCCGGTCGAGCCGGCCGTGCAGTTCGCAGCGGCGCTCGGCGGCTGCGAGGGCCGATCGCGCAGGCGCGCCGGGCCAAGGGCGCGGCGCGCCTGCCGGGGAGTCTCAGTGCACGCGGAAGGTGACGGCCTTGGTCCCCGAGACTGTCTTTCCGGTCTCTTTGTCCGTGGCCGTGACCTTCACCCGCACCGTGAGCGGCTTCCCCTTCGCCTGCTTCGGGACGACGAGGGAGACACGTGCCTGACCATTCTTGAGTGTCGCAGTACGGGCCGCCGTCTGGCCTGCGACGGACGAGCTGCAGACCACCGTGCCGGACGGAACGGCAGTCCAGGTCACGATCGTCGTCTCAGTGATCTGCCCGGTCGAGACGTCGATCGTCGTCGCCGGCCCGACCTTCACGAACTGGACCGGGAACGTGATCGTGAACGGCTTCCCCGCCACCGCCTGGCCCGGCGTCGTCTTCGGCGTGCCGATGCTCAGGCTCACCTGCGTCTCTGTCGTGGGAGGCGGCGTCGGCGCCGTGGCCGCGGCCGGGTAGTTCGACATCCCGAGGTCGGGAGCGTCGTCCTGGGCCGTCCAGCTATTGCTCGACGTGTTCCAGACGCCGGCCTGGACGAAGAACCTGAACGCGGTCGAGCCGCCCAGGTCGCTCGTCGGGACGGTCCAGTGCACGCTGTCGCCAAGACTGGAGCAGCCCGCGCCGGACGACGGGGTGGCGTCCGCCCACGTGCTGCCGTTCCAGTGCCCGAAGCTCCAGTAGTGGGTGCCGGTCGGGTCCGTCGTCGCCGCGATCACGTAGTCGGTCCCGTCCTGCGGATCTCCGGTTGCCGCGTTGCGGTCGCTGTCGATCCACACGTTGATTCCGCGCTCCTGCCCGTCCGCCGGCGCGGACGTGAAGCCGGGCGCGCTGACCTGGATCTGAAGCATTCCGGTCGCCCTGTTGACGTCCACCGTCACCGCCGTTATGTCGGGGCCGCCGTGGGCGTCGCCCGGGGGGTCGGCGTACGTCGCAGTGTCCGTCGCGCGCGCGCTGCCCGTCGGCATGCCGCGGGCCGTCCCGGCCGCGACGGCCAGCAGGGCAGCGACGACCAAGGCGAGGACAAGAGTGCCGATGTGCTTTCTCGTTGAAGAGATCATCTCCACCTCCTCTGTTCGAGTGAGGCGGCTCGGAGCCGCCCCGCTCCGGAACGCGTGCCGCGCCGGCCAACGCCGCCGTGAGCTCGGTTGAGAGCGGGGACAACCGGGCTGATCCGCTCGGCCTCGATCCCGGCCTCCCGGAGAACGTGCTCCACCGCCTCGGAGTCGCCGGCTGCGAAGAAGTGGAGCGCCGTCTCCTCGCCGGCGACGAGAAGCGAGTCGACGTACTCGACCCGCGTCCCGAGTCGGGCGAGGAGTTCGGTCGCGGCGTGGATCGCCGCCGAGTCCGCTCTCAGCTTCTCGGGCTTGCAACCCGGCGCGAAGGTCTCGACCAGGAAGTGCGTGCCGGACACGGATTCGCGTTCCATACGTCGAGCGTACGGCCGTGCACCGCCGGCGAGAAGACGGGAAACCTCGACAGTTCGAGGCGCGCGACCCCCACCCTTAGAGGCCGGAAGCTCAGGGTGCGCCGACGACGAGAGCGAACGGGCCCGCGGGGCCGACCCGGACGACACGGACGAGGAACGAGCGCTGCCCGCAGATCGTGAAAGTCATCGTCTGAACGGTCGTGCCGGACCAAAGGCCGTGCGCGAGCGCGGTCCTCCCATCGGAGCCGAGCAGGGTCAGCGTGTAGAGGCCGCCGCGGGGGAACGACAGCGACACGGTGAGGAGGCCGTCGAGCGGCGTCATCACACGGCGGCTCCAGACCCTCGTGCCGCGCGCGGTGAAGGCGCCGCGAACGATCGTGCGCGTGGGAGCGGTCCAGGGGTGGACCACGTCCTGTTCGACCGCGGCGACGGCGGCCGCGCCGGGAATGAACGTCGCGTCCTGGATCGACCACGGGAACGTCAGGCCGGTCTTCTGGTCGTTCATGACCCGGTAGACCTCCGCGAACGCCTCTCCCGGGTTCTGGCGGTAGTGGGACTGCTCGTCGCCCGGGAATGCCGCCCCGGCGGCGACGAGCTGGCAGACGCCCGCGACCGACGCCCAGCGCTTCGGGCCCCAGTCCCCCGCGTTCCACGGAGTGTTGAGGCGATGGACGGCGACGTGATGGCCGTACTCGTGCTCGGCAACCGCCGTCGGGTCGGTGCCGCGCACCGGCTCGCCGATCACGACGAGCCTGTCACCGCCGTAGCAGCCGAGCGCGTCGGGGCTGCCGCAGAGAACGGTCACCTCGGCAGGGGGCGCGACGTAGACGTGGAGGAGCTGCAGCTCGCTGCCGTGGACCAGGTGGGCGAACAGGTCGGCCCACCGTTGTCCGACGGTGTCGTCGACGGGGTACGAATCGGAGACGTTGACGGCGACCGCCTCTCCGGTCGACGCGGTGTAGACGTGGCCCCACCAGCCGGCGGCGCGCACGTGCCGGTCGCCCGCCTGTGTCAGGGCGGTGGTCGTCGACGCGACGCGGAATGCGCGCGCCGGCGAGGGCTGCACGGGCGGGCCTGATCCCGTCAGGACGAGAACGACCGTGCAAGCGAGCGCCAGGCCTGCCCGTCGGACGAGCAGGCCTGGCAGGCTCCGCGCCTTTCTCGCGAGCATCGTCGCCCTACTTCAGGCAGACGGCGTAGAGCGTTCCGCTCTGCGGGGCGGTGGCGTAGGTCGACGTGTAGATCGTGGTCGCCCAGCCAGTCCCGTCCGCCGTGGGCAGGGTCTGATAGCCGGTCGAATAGTCACCGGGATCCGACCAGCCTCCCGCGATGGCCCTCTGGCCCGAGTCGCAGGTGACCGTGAACGTCCCCTCCTGCCGCGGGCTCAGCGACCAGGTGCCGGTCTTCACTACGACCAGCCCGGCCGCGGTGCTAGCCGGGCTTGGCATCGCGGCGATCTGCGGCCCGTTCATCGCCGGACTTGGGGTCGCGGCGATCTGCGCTGCCGTCTTCCCGCCGAGCTTCTTCGCGTTGTCGGCCACGAGCGCGCGCTGCGCCAGCGGGACGATGCCCGCGGCGACCGCCGTGCCGCTCAGGGCCACGAAGAGTGCAAGCAACGCAACCAGCATCGAGGGACTCATGCGCCCGAATCTCCTCAACATCGTTCCTCCCTTCCTTCAGCACCGGACCCGCTTGCCGCCGGGTCTGTGCGCCATGCATCCAGGGTACGAAGGCGCTCACGTGGCGAGAAGACGGGAAACCTGCACAGTTCGGTGCGGGCGACCCCGCTCTTTGCGGCTCCGTCAGAGCCGCCGGTCTCGCTCGGCGAGCGCGCACGCGAGCTGCGAGCGGGAGGTAAGGCCGAGCTTGCGGTAGATCCGGGTCAGGGCCGACTCGACCGTGCCGACCGCGAGGTAGAGCTCCGCGGCTACCTTCCTGTTGGAGAGCCCGGCAGCGACGAGCTGCGCAATCTGGGCCTCCGCCTGCGTGAGCTCGTGCTCCCCGGCCGGTGGATGCCCGCCGACGTGCTTCAGCTCCTCGCGCACGGCTGCCGCGAAGTGGCGCGCGCCCTGCTCGTCGAACGATCGGAGTGCCTCGCCGAGTGCCGCCCGGGCTTCCCGGCGCCGGGCCTGGCGGCGAAGGACCTGGCCATAGGCGAGGAGCGTCCGCGCCCGCTCGAACGGGAGGACAAAGCGCTCGTGCTCGGCGACCGCGGCCTCGAGCGCGGCCCGCGCAGCGTCGAGCTCTCCCGTCGCCGCGAGCATGAGCCCGTCGCCGCGCCCGGCCCAGGCGAGGAAGCGCGGCAGCCCGAGCTCGACCCCTGCGCGCCGGAGCTCGGCGGCTCGCTCGCGGGCCCGCTCGTGCTCGCCCGCCAGCACGAGAGCCTCGAGCTCGTCGCCCTGGTGGAACGACCACCAGCACTCGCGCTCGGGGAACCGGCCGGCGATCGCGGATGCGTGCTCGAGCGCGGCGTCGTAGTCCCCGTCGCAGAGCTCGGTGAGAAGCAGCGCACCGCGCGCAAAGGTCGACCAGAGGCGCTCGCCGGCCGGCTCGAGCACATGGACCGCGTCGCGGGCGACCGCGCGCGCCTCCTCGAGCTCTCCCGCGCACGCCGCGACAACGGAGAGCGCGCTGTTCACGACCGGCCGCCCGAAGTCGTAGCCGAGCATCTCCGCCTGCTCCAGCGCGGCCCGGCAGACGCCCCGCGCGGCGCAGAGATCGCCGGCGCGGACGTCCGCGAGCGAGAGGACCTGCCGGAGCTGGAGGGAGCTCAGGTCGTCGCCGCGCTGCGTCGCCTCGTGGAGCAGCTGATCCGTGATGATGCGGCAACCGTCGGGATCACCGCTCCAGAGCAGCGCCTGCGACTGCCACATCCGCGGCGACTCGAAGACCGTGGTCGGGAGGCCGCCGAGCTGCCGCTCGAGCGCCAGCGCCTCGTCGACCTCGACGAGCCCGTCGAGCCTCGAGTCCATCAGCTTGAGCCCGCCGACGTACGTGAGTGCGACCCCGAGCATCCCCCGGTCGCCGATTCGGCGGGCAACGGCCGCCGCTCTCTCCGCAGCGTGGACGGCCTCGATCCAGCGGCCGGCAAGCCCGGCCTGCGCAGCGAGGCCGATCAGAGCGCGCGCGCCGAGCGCGGTCTCGCCCGCCTCCTTGCTCGCCTGCTCGAGCAGCGGCGCCATGCCCGGTCCCGTCTCGGCGACGGCGACCAGCACCGCGGCGCGCTCGGGGCCGGACGGGAGCCGACGTCGCGCCTCCTCGACGAGCTCCTCGACGCTCGCCGAATGGCCGGCGGCGGCGTGGGCGGCCGCGGCGAGAGCGGCCAGCCGGGGCCAACGGTCGAGCTCCGCGGGCGTGAACCGGAGCGCCTCGTCGAGGAGGTCGCCCGCCGCTCCGGGCGCACCGCGCCGCCGGGCGTCGGCCGCTGCCTCCTCGAGCAGGCCGGCCACGTACGCATCGGGCGGCTCGACCGCGAGGGCAAGGTGGCGGGCGCGCTGTTCGCGGTTGCCGACGGCGCCGGCCAGAAGCCGGTGCACCGCGTGGCGCTTCTCGTCGTCGGTCGTCGCCCAGACCGTCGCCGCGAGGAGCGGGTGGGTGAAGCGAATGCGCTCCCGGTCGAGCTCGAGCACGTCGGCGTCGAGCGCGGCGGGAATGCCGTCGCGCAGGCCGGCCCGCGCGATCACCGGAAGCGTCGGCTCGGCCAGCGCGGCGACGGCCAGCAGCGCCTCGCGGGTCAGGGCAGGCAGCGCCTTGAGCCTCACGGCAACGAGCTCGCGGAGGTCCGCCGGGATTCGGAGCGAGCCGGTCTCGTCGAGCTCGATCCCCGCGCGCGCGAGCTCGAGCGCGAAGAACGGGTTGCCCTCGCAGGCCGCATACACGGCGTGCGACTGGATCCGGGTGAGGCTCAGCCCGAGCGCCAGCCGTACGAGGCGGCGGATCGCACCCTCGCTCAGCGGCCCGACCGCGACCCGCACGAGCGCCCGCTGCCCGAGCACCTGGTGGAGGTCGCAGGGAAGCGGCGCGCCGGGCTCGCCACGGCAGCTGACGAGGAGGCGTACCTGTGAGTCGGCGGTCCTGCGCAGGGCGTAGACGAGGGTCGCCGCGCTCGCTTCGTCGAGCCACTGCAGGTCGTCGACGGCCACGAGCAGCGGCTGCGCGGCGGCCAGTGTCTCCAGGAGGCCGAGCACCGCGACCCCGAGCCGCCCGGGCTGACCCGGAGAGTCGTTCGACTCGTCCTCGAGCAGCGCGATCGCGATTGCGTGCTGCTGCTCCGGCGGGAGCTCATCGAGCGCCTCGTGCGGCACGTCGGACAGGAGGTCCCGTAGCCCAGCAAGCAAGAGGGAGGTCTCGGTCGCGGCCGGACTGGCCCTGCAAACCAGGTACCCGAGCTCTGTCGCGCGCTTGATCCCGGCGCGCCAGAGCGTCGTCTTGCCGATCCCGGCAGGCCCTTCGAGCACGAGCGCCCTGGGCGCTTTCCCGGCGAGGGTGAGGTCGATCGCCTCCAACTCGGCCTGGCGACCGACGACCTCGGTCTCTGCAGGGATGACCCTGAACATTTTCCTCGGCGGCCGCCGCCGCGAGTTGTGCAACGCCTGCGCCCGCCTCAAGGAACTTATGCCACAAGCTGCCGCCCTGGACATCGGGGGAGTCGCGGATCTAGCTACGGGAAACGCGTGCGGCGGGCACGAGCCCTCCACGGCCCATATCCGGCGGCGCTCTCCCCTTGTTGGACGCTTCGAGCCGATCCCGCCGCGAGCGCGATCCTGGGCGACCTGTAGCTCAGAGGCCGAGCACCCCGCCGATCGTCACCGCCAGCAGGAGCAGCGACAGCGCGCCGGTCACGATCACCGTGGCGCCGGCCAGGATGTTGAAGGTGTGGCCGTTGCGGTGGTCACCCATCAGCTCCTTGTTCGAGGCCAGCCGCCAGACGAAGAACAGGGTTACGGGCAGAAGGACGCCGTTGACGGCCTGCACCAGGATCAGGAGGGAGATCACGGGGAGACCCGGGATGATCGCGACCGCGGTGCCGATCGCGAGCAGGGCGGTGATCACGCCGACGAAGACCGGGGCTTCGCGCGGGCGGCGGGCGACTCCCTTCTCGAAGCCGAACGTCTCGGCCACGACGTACGCCGCGGTGACGGGCAGGATCGCGGCGGCCAGCAGGCTCGCTCCCAGCAGGCCCGTCGCGAACAGGATCTCGGCGAAGCGGCCGGCGAACGGGACGAGCGCCTTTGCCGCGTCCGCCGCCGAGCCGACCGTGTGGATCCCGTTCAGGTAGAGCGTCGCGCCGGTCGCGACGATGATGAAGCACGCGATCAGGTTGGCGAAGATCGAGCCGGTCGCGACCTCGATCCGCTCGGCCCGCAGATCCTCCACGCCGAGCCCGCGGTCGACCACGGCCGACTGGACGTAGAGCTGCATGAACGGCGTGATCGTCGTGCCCGCGGTCGCCACGAACAGGAGTAGGAACGCGGAGTTGAGGTGGATCGTCGGGACGACGGCCGCCTTGCCGACCGCGCCCCAGTCGGGGCGGGCGAGGATCGCCGCGATCGGATAGGCGAAGAACGCCAGCGTCATCCCCACGAACACGCGCTCAGCCGTCTTGTAGGAGCCGCGCACGACGAGCAGCCACACCAGGACCGCCGCGATCGGGGCCGAGACCTGCACCGGGATGCCGACCAGCGACAGCGCCGCGCCGATCCCGACGAACTCCGAGATGCAGATGCCGAGGTTCGCGATCAGCACGGACACCGTCGAGAACGTCGACCAGCGCACGCCGTAGTGCTCGCGGATCAGCTCGGCGAGGCCCTTGCCGGTGACCATGCCCATCCGGGCGGCCATCTCCTGCACCACGATCAGGCTGACCGTGATCACGACCATCAGCCAGATCAGGGCGTAGCCGTACCGGGCGCCGACGGCCGAGTAGGTGGCGATCCCGCCGGCGTCGTTGCCGGCGTTGGCGGCGATCAGCCCCGGGCCGAGCACGCCGAGCAGGAGGAAGAGCCGGCGGAGCGGATGTCCGAACGGGCTACGAGAGGGTGTGCGAGAGCGGCCGCGCAGGGCGCGGCGCCAGACCCCCGAGGCGGCGCGTACTCGGCGCCACATCCTGCATCGTCCCTGAGAGCATCGCGGTCATCACAGCGCCGATCCTAGCCACTCACTCGCCGCCGAACACTCCGAAGCTGCGCCGCCAGCCCTCGGGCAGGATCAGCTCGAGCACGTCGTCGACCGTTACGACGCCGATCAGGCGCTCCTGGTCGTCCACGACCGGGATCACGGTGAGGTCGTAGTCGGTCATCGTCCGCGCCACCTCCTCGAGCTCGGAGTTCGCGAGCACGCGCATCGGGGAGGGCGGCGCGAGCTCGCCCATCCGCTCGTCCGGCTCGGCGCGAAGCAGGTCGACGACGGCGATCGCACCGCGGAGCCGGTGGCGCTCGTTCATCACGAACACCCAGGCGAGCACGTCCGCCGGGGCGCGGCTCACCCGGATCCGCTCGATCACCTCGTCGCGGGTCGCCTGCGAGAAGACGCAGACGAAGTCGGTGGTCATCAGCCCGCCCGCGGTCGCCGGGTCGTAGCCGAGCAGGGCGCGCACGTGGCGGCGCTGCTCGGTCGGGAGCAGCTCGAGCACGGGCTCCTGGCGATCCTCGGGCAGCCCGCGCACCGCGTCGGCCGCGTCGTCGGGCTCCATCCGCCCGACCACCTCGGCGACCTGCTCGTCGCCGCGGTCCTCGAGGAACTCGCGCTGGTGGGTCGTGTCCAGCTCCTCGAACACGTCGGCCTCGCGCTCGCGATCGGTGCTGATCGCCTCCATGATCTCCTCGCCCTCGCGATGGGAGGCGGCCTCGACGAGATCGGCGAGCTGGGCCGGATGAAGCCGCGCGAGCTTCGGGTGCGGGATGCGGAGCCGGACCGTCGGCACGTGGCCCGTGAACGGCTCGACGCTCGACCAGTCGAGGAACGAGCCGAGCCCGATACGGGCCGCGAGCCGCCGCGGGAGCAGCCGGCGCAGGAATCCGCGAGGGCCCGTGTCGACGCCCACGACCCGGTACCAGCCGTCGAGCCGCGCGATCTCGATCTCGTTCGTGCGGACGAGGCGCGCTCCGTCGACGTTGATCAGCTGCCGGTCGAGCACGTCCTTCCGCAGCAGCACCTCCTGCGGTCTCCGCGCGAACGGCGCCAGGCTCAGGCGTGATCCGCTCAGCGTGACGAGGCCGGGTTCGAGGTCCTCGATCTGCGCGGACGGCACGAACACGTCCCGGCCGGCGACCTTCGCGAGGATCCCGGTCACGGGCGGGTAGGTGTCCTCGCCGAGCCGGACGATCAGGTCCTCGACCGTGCCGAGCCGCCCGCCCGAGCCGTCGCGGAGCGGACGGCCGACGACGGCGCTGAGATGGAGGACGCGGGGGCTCGCGCTCATGCCTACCGGCCCTCGAACTCCGGCTTGCGCTTCTCGACGAACGCCTCGACGCCCTCGCGGAAGTCGTGCGAGCGTGCGCAGCACCCCGTAGCGCGAGCCCCTCGAGCTCGAGCCCGAGCTCGCAGCGGGCCGTCGTAGGCGCTGTTGAGCACGCGCTTCGCGGTCGCGAGCGCGAGCGGCGAGAGCGCGCCGAGCTCGTCGACGAGCCGCGGTCGACGGCGACGTCGAGCTCCGGCTCCGGCACGACCTCGGAGACGAGGCCGAGCGCGAGCGCCTCCTCGGCGCCGATCCGCCGGCCGCGCATGATCACGTCCTTCGCGCGGCCGAGCGCCGATCAGGCGCGCGAGCCGCTGGGTGCCGCCGGAGCCGGGGATCATCCCGAGCTTCGACCTCGGGCAGGCGCGAGCTGCGCGTCGCTCGGCGGCGATGCGGAAGTCGCACGCGAGCGCGAGCTCGAGGCCGACGCCGAAGCAGTAGCCGTGGAGCGGCGGCGATCACCGGCTTCGGGCAGCGCTCCGGCGCGGCGACGTTCTCGTGCAGGCGCGAGAGCGCGCACGGCGAGGCCTCGAGGAAGCCGGCGACGTCGCCGCCGGCGGTGAACGCCGGGCCCGCTCCGCGCAGGACGACCGACGCGCACCTCGTCGTCGCCGCCCGAGCTCGCTCGAACACCCGGGCGAGCTGGTCGCGCGCGCGCCATCGAGACGCGGTTCAGCTTGTCGGGCACGTCGAGCGTGATCGTCGCGACGCGTCGCCGTCGCGCTCGACCCGGAAGCCGTCGTAGCTCATGCCGAGACCTTCTCATCGCGGAGCATCCGGCGCAGGATCTTGCCGGACGGGCTCTTCGGCAGCGTCTCGACGAAGCGGTACTCGCGCGGCCGCTTGAAGCGCGCGAGCGTCGGAGGCGAGGCAGTGCGCGTCGAGCTCCTCGGCGGTCGCCTCGCCGACGACGACGGCGACCACACGCGTGCCCGAGGCGGTCGTCGGGCGCGCCGACCACGGCGACCTCCGCGCACGCCCGGGTGGCGCGCGAGCACGTCCTCGATCTCGAGCGGGTGCACGTTCTCGCCGCCGCAGATGATCATGTCGTCGACGCGGCCCTCGACCCAGAGATCGCCGTCCTCGTCGAGGCGGCCCGATGTCGCCGGTGTGAGTACCAGCCGTCGCGGATCGCCGTCGCGTCGGCGTCGGGCCGGTTCCAGTAGCCGGCGAAGGCCTCGTCGGAGCCCAGGTGGCAGCAGATCTCGCCGTCCGCGGAGCTCGAGGCGCGCGTTGAGCGCGGGCCGCCCCGCGCAGCCGGGCTTGCGCGCGCTGCTCGCGCTCCGATCGAGAACGTGTAGATCTCGGTCGAGCCGTAGTGGTTGACGAAGACCTCCGGGTCGAAGACGTCGACGCAGCGCTCGACGAGCGCGCGAGGTCATCGCCGCACCGGCGTAGCCGAGCGCGCGCACCGACGAGAGGTCGTGGTCGGCGACCCGCGGGTGGTGGACGAGGTCGTGGAAGAGCGTCGGCGCGAGGTAGAGCGAGGTGATCCGCTCGCGCTCGATCAGCGCGAGCGCCTCGCCCGCGTCCCAGCGCGCGCAGCGAGACGAAGCAGCCGCCGACGCAGGTGCATCGCGACGAGCGAGTGGATGCCCATCGTGTGGTAGAGCGGCATCACGCCGAGCGTCCGGTCGCCCGGCAGGTAGCCGTGCTGGAGCGACCTGCGAGAGCCCGCCGGCGCGGTCGGCGCGGTGCGAGCGCGGTACGCCCTTCGGCTGACCGGTCGTGCCCGAGGTGTAGAGCATCAGGCTCGGCTCCCGCTCGTCGAGGTCGAGCGCACCGGGGTGCTCGGTCGCCGTCGGGGAGCGGGTCGCCGTCGCCGCAGGACGAGCTCGCGCCGCAGTCGGCGATGCAGTAGTCGAGCTCGGCCGCCGAGAGCCGCCAGGAGAGCGGGACGAAGATCGCTCCCATCCACTGCGCAGCCCAGTACAGGAGCGCGGTCTCGAGCGGTTGTCGAGGACGGCCGCCAGCCGCTCGCCTCGCTGCGAGGCCGAGCCCGCCCGCGATCCGCGCGGCCCGCTCGCGCAGCTCCGCGTACGTGTGGCCCGGGAGCGCCTCCGCATCCGGGTGGCGCTCGGCGGCGGCGAGGAGCGAGAGCGCGAGGTTCACGTGCCTCGCGACCTCGGCGATCGCGTCGACGATCGGCGTGTAGCCGGTGCAGCGGCAGAGGTTGCCGGAGAGCATCTCCTCGATCTCCTCGCGGCTCGGCGCTGCCCCGCTGCGAGCAGGTCGGCGGCGGTCATCAGGATCCCCGGCGTGCAGAAGCCGCACTGGAGCGCGTGGTGGCGGCGGAACGCCTCCTGCAGCGGGCCCCACTCGAGGCCCTCGACGGTCTCGACCTCGAGGCCGTCGGCCTGGACGGCGAAGAGCAGGCAGCAGCGCACGGCGACGCCGTCGAGCCGCACGGTGCATGCGCCGCAGACGCCGTGCTCGCAGCCGACGTGCGTGCCGGTGAGGCCGAGCGTGTGGCGCAGGAAGTCGCTCAGCAGGAGGCGCGGCTCGACCTCGGCGCGGCGGAGCGCTGCCGTTGACCGTCATCTCGATCATGCGACGCGCCCTGCGTGAGGACGCGCTCGACGAGCACGCCCGTGAGGTGGCGCAGGTAGGCCGGCGAGGCGTGCAGGTTCCCGGGCGGGTCGACGGCTGCGGCGGCCTTCGCTCCGGCTTCGCGCGCGGTCTCCGCGTTCGCGGGTGCGCCCTCGAGCCCGAGCTCGAGCAGCGTCGGCCGGTCGGTCGACCGCGCCGACCCCGACCCGCGCTTCGGCGACAGTGCCGTTCTCGACCCGCACCGAGCAGGCGGCAAGCGAGAGCGCGAAGTCGCCGTGGCGCAGGGCGAACTCCTCGAAGCGCGACCGCAGCCGCCCTCCGGCCAGACCGTCTCCACGACGAGCTCGTCGGGCTCGAGCGCGGTCGTGAAGTGCGAGACGAAGAAGTCGTCGGCGCGAGATCGTCCCGCCTCGTCGTCACGACCGAGCCGCCGAGCACGAGCAGGCAGAGCGGCAGCTCGGCGGCGGCGTCGGCGTGGGCGATCGAGCCGCCGACGGTGCCGCGGTTGCGCGTGACGAAGTGGCCGACGAGGGGCAGCGCCTCGGCGGCGAGCGGCACCCCGGCGAGGTCGCCCTGGCGCACGGTCGCCCCGACGCGCCGCGCCGTCGATCCGGTCGAGCCCGGCGACGCGGTTGACGTCGACGAGCACGGCCGGGCGGACGAGCCGCATGTTCAGCAGCGGCACGAGGCTCTGCCCGCCGGCGAGCACCTTCGCCTCGTCGCCGTGCTCGGCCAGCAGCGCGACCGCCTCCTCGACGGTCTCGGGACGCTCGTAGCGGAACGGCGCGGGCTTCACGGGCGCATCAGCTCCCACACGCGCGCCGGGGTGAGCGGCAGCTCGACGTCGTCGACGCCGAGCGCGTCGGCGACGGCGTTGGCGATCGCGACCGGCGCGCGACATCGTGTTGCCCTCGCCGAGCCCCTTCGCGCCGAGCGGCGTGAACGGCGACGGCGTCTCGCGGTGCGCCGATTCGCGACGCGCGGCAGGTCGGGCGCGGTCGGGCAGAGGTAGTCCATGAACGTGCCGGTCAGCAGGTACGCCGTCCTCGTCGTAGGCGATTCGCTCGAACAGCGCCGCGCCGGCACCGTGGGCGAAGCCGCCGCGGATCTGGCCGTCGACGATCAGCGGGTTCAGGAGCCGGCCCGCGTCGTGGACGGTAGACGTAGTCGAGGATCCGCACCCGGCCCGTGTCGCGGTCGACCTCGACGACGGCGACGTCGACGAGGAAGCCGTGGGACGCGGACGAGGCGACGCGGTCGTCGTCGTCCGGCGGCTCGAGGTTCGGCGCGGCGAAGTAGGCGGTCGCGTGGAGCCCGGGCTCCATCCCCGGCGGCAGCGACTCGGGGTTCCAGTGCGCCGTCCCGGCGACCCGCCGGAGCGAGAGCTCGCTCGCCGAGGTGGGCGCGGATCGTCGCCGATCTTCGCCGCGAGCTTGTCCGCCGCGGCCGCGACCGCACCGGCGCCGACTCCCGCGAAGCGCGACGAGTAGTTGCCCGAGGCGACTGTCCACGCGCTCGTCGACGTGTCCAGCTCGGACAGCACCTCGATCTCGCCGGGCTCGACGCCGAGCACGTCGGCGACGATCTGCGCCGCGACGGTGCGGTGCCCCTGGCCCTGCGGCGTCGTCGAGATGCGCACGGTGATCCCGCCGCGCGGGGGAGATCGAGATCGTGCAGCCCTCGGCGTTGCCGGACTTCGGCAGCCCAGCGGCGCGCTCCTCGGCCGTCTGCGCCAGCGTGATGTAGCCCATGTTCGAGATCGACGGCTCGACGACGCACGCGAGCCCGATCCCGAGCTGCGCCCGCCCGCGCCGCCTGCTCGGCGCGCCGCTCCTCGTAGCCGCCGAGCTCGAGCGCCGCGTCGAGGCACGCCTCGTAGTCGCCGGAGTCGTAGAGCCCGCCGCTCGGCGTCCGGTAGCGGGAACTCGCGACGACGAGGTTGCGGCGCGCGAGCTCCGCGGGGTCGAGCCCGAGACGCCGTGCCGCGATCGCCATCGTCCGCTCGAGCGCGAAGTAGAGCTGCGGGCCGCCGAAGCCGCGGTTCAGGCCGGTCGGGCAGCGGTTCGTCAGCACGACGCGGTTCCGCACCGCGACGTTGCCGACGCGGTAGGCGCCCGAGAGCGAGCCGTGCATCCGGTAGAGCGTGGCCGGCTCGGGCGCGCGGATGTACGCGCCCACGTCCTCGACCGCGTCGTAGCGGAGGCCGAGCAGCTCGCCGTCGGCGGCGAACGCGGCCTCGACGTTCGTGACCCGCCCCGTCGCCGTGGGCGCTCGCGGCCAGGTGCTCGAGCCGGTCCTCGATCCAGCGCACCGGCACGCCGAGCTTCCGCGACGCGAGGCCCATCAGCACGACGTAGACGTAGACCGCCGACTTGATCCCGAACGAGCCGCCGGAGTCGGGCGGGGTGATCAGCCGCAGCTTCGAGCCCGTCAGCCCGAGCGCCGAGGCTGCGACGCCGTGCAGCGTGAACGGCCCCTGGAAGTTCGACCATGCCGTGAGCGAGTCGCCCTGCCAGTCGGCGATCACGCCGTAGCACTCGACCGGCGTGCACGACCAGCGCGGGAACTCGAAGCGCTCCGAGACGACGAGCGTCGGCGGCCGCGAACGCCTGCTCGACGTCGCCGTAGGAGAACGAGCGGTCGTGCGCCTCGCCAGCGTCCTCCGGCTCGAGCGGGTCGTAGTCGACGACGACGAGCTCGGCTGCGTCCTCGGCGAGGTAACGGCTCGCGCGCGACGACCACGGCGAGCGGCTCGCCCGCGTAGCGCGCGATCTCGTGCGCGGCCGCGAAGTACGGCACGGGGCTGTCCGACGCCGGCGGGGAACGGCCGGGAGAGCGCGGCGACCTCGGCTCCGGTCAGCACGCCGACGACACCGGGCGAGCCGAGCGCCGCCGAGACGTCGACCTCGCGGATGCGCGCGTGGGCGAACGCGCGAGCGGACGATCGCCGCGTGCTTCGCGTTCGGAACCGGGTCGAGGTCGTCCATGAACCGCCCACGGCCGCGCAGCAGCGCCTCGTCCTCGATCCGCTCGAGCGGCCGGCCGACCCAGGTCACGCGACCTTCTTCGCAGCCGCGGCGACCTGCTCGCCGGTGAGCTCGCCCGCCGCCAGCGCGCGGAACGCGGTCAGCACGGCCCGCGGGTCGCGCGCGTGCCGCTTGGCCGCCATCGTCAGCGGCTCGTGGAAGGCGCCGCCGCAGTGCGCGCACGGCCAGGCGAGTCTCGACATCAGGTCGTGCCGCCTCTCCGTCCGGGAAGAGCCGCAGGAGCTCGACGATCGTCGTCGAGCCGCGGATCTCCTCGGAGTCAGGCGTGCGCGATCTCCCCGAGCGCAGGCTCCGAGTGCATACGGATTGCGTTGCGTCGGAAGCTGGTAGCGCGCGAACGGGAGCACGATCGCCTTCGCGTCCGGCCCGTGCCGCTCGAGCGCAGCCGCCCACGCCTCGTCGAGCGAGGTGGTCGCGTCGATGCCGATGTCTGCCGCCATCTCCAGGTTCTCCTCGAGCGTGACCATCGTCAGGTGCTTGCGCGTCATCACCTCGTAGATCGGCACCCAGATGCAGCCGGCCCACATCTGGATCTCCCGCGCGTGGATGTCTCGCAGGATCCGCTCGTAGTTCGCGGCCGTCGGAGGCATGTACGGCTTCATCAGGTCCATCAGCGCCAGGCCCGGGAAGTCGCCGATCTCGGTGTGGACACCGGGTGAGGGCGAGCAGTAGATGATCGTGCCGCCGTCCTTGACCACGAGGTCGGAGGACATGCAGCCCCAGCCCGTGTGGAAGAACAGGTGGTCGGTCGGCGCGAAGACGCCGCAGATCGCGATGTCGGCCTGGCCCTTCTCGGGCACCGGGCTCTCGTAGGCGTAGATCGAGTTGAAGCGCTCGATCGCCTGCCGGTGCGAGGTCGGGTGCGCGCCGAAGTTGACGAAGATCACCCGCCCGCGCGTGTCGAGCACGACGTTGAGCGTCGCGTCGAGGCCGCACATCGTCGCCACGTCGTCGATGTCCGAGCGCATCGGCCCGGCGACCGCGCCGTAGTGGGTCTGCGGCGAGGGGACGAAGTTGCAGTGGTTCGACTCGATCGTCTCGTCCGAGACCACTCCCGGGAGGATGAGCTTGCCGCCGCCGCCCGCGCCCCAGTGGTTCGCCTGGGTCTGGCCGATCGTGATCTTCACGTCGCGCCCGGCGACCTCCTTGTGGAGCCACACCGGCGTGCCTCGGGAGGAGACGCCGACGTACGTGTAGGACTCGGCGTTCCGGGGCTCGTTCTGGAAGAACGGGATGCCCATGCGCTCCATCCGGTCGAGGTTCTCGCGCCCGAGCTTCATCTCGATGTCGGACTCGGACATCGGGAAGACCTTGCCGTTCGCGCAGATCACGCAGGCGTTGCTGGTGCCGGCGGCCTCGAGCGCGTCCAGCACGGCCGGCAGCAGCTTCGACTGCGGCGTCGGCCGGAACTGGTTGTCGATGACGATCGCGACCGACTTGCCGCCCGCGATCAGCTGCGAGAAGGACGGCCCCTCGACCGGGCTCTCGAGCGCCTGGCGTGCCGCCTCGGTGGCGTTCGGCACCGGCTCGGGCTCGTCGGGGTAGATCGCCGCGAGCACGTTCGCCTCCGGGATCGCGAGCTCGAGCTCGTCCCGGTAGACCTTCGACTCGTCGTCCGCCGCGCCGATCGTGAGCGGATCCAGCGACTCGTACGGGATGCGGAAGGTCTCGGTCACCGGAGTGCCCCTTTCTCGATCGCCGAAGTGGGTCAATCATAATCCCCGCATCGAGCTCGATCTGATCGCTGTCGGCGAGGTGCTCCTCGACGTGACCGTCGCCGAGCTCGTGCCCGGGGAGGTCTTGCACGCGCCCGCGTACGTGCGCGCGGGCGGCGTCCCGGTCAACGCGGCCCTCGCGGCGTCCGCGGTGGGTGCCCGGTGCGGGGTCGTCGGCCGTGTCGGCTCGGATCCGGCGGCCGCCGCGATCAGGGCCGAGCTCGAGGCGGCCGGAGTCGAGCCGATCCTCGCCGTCGACGACAAGCTCCCCACGGGGACCTTCGTCGAGAGCGGCGGGGGCGAACGGCGGGCGATCTCGGCCGACCGCGGCGCGAGCGCGGGGCTGCGCCCGGGCGACATCCCGGCGCTCGAGGCGCGGGCGGTTCTCGTCTCGGGTCACGTCCTGCTCCGGGACGACACCGCTGCCGCAGCCCGCGCCGCGCTCGAGGCGGCCCGTGCACCGCTCGTCGCCGTCGTGGCCGCCGGGCCGATCGGCGGCGACTTCCACGCGCGGGCGACGGGGGCGAACGTCCTGTTCGCGAACGAGGAGGAGGCGCGGACGCTCACGGGGCTCGAGCCGCGAGAGGCTGCGCTCGCACTCGCCGAGCTGTACGAGATCGCGGTGGTCACCGCGGGCGCGGCCGGAGCCGTCGCCGTGTCCGGCGGCGAGGTCGTCGTCGGGCGGCCGCGTGAGACGGTGCAGTCCGAGCGCTCGGGCGCGGGCGACGCTTTCGCGGGCGTCCTCCTCGCCGACGCTCGCCGCGGGCGCGGGCCTGCAGGCAAGGCGCTCGACCAGGCGTGCGAGGCCGGGGCTGAGGGCTCTGAGCGTCGCCAGCCCTCGCAGGTCGACCGACCAGACTTCGTGCACCTTGACGAGGACCATCAGCACGCTGCCGCAGCTGCGGCAGCGCACCACCGTTCCCGGCGCGCGCGATAGACGCGCACCTCCGCCAGCGGAGCCCGGGCGCCGCAGCTCCCGCACTCGCGCGTCGAGGCCGTCAGCTCCTCGCCGAAGACCTCGAGCAACAAGCCGCCGATCGCGTTCCCGTCGAGCGCTTCCATCACCGTCCTCCGAACCGCTCCGTCTTCACGCGCTGCGGCGGGTAGCCCAGCTCGACGAGCGCGCCCGCGACGGTCTCGACGAACGGCGTCGGGCCGCAGACGAAGACGCGCGGATCCTGCTCGGCCGGCCAGGCGACCTCCGCCAGCAGCGCCGCGTCGACCCGCCGCGCGTAGCCGGTCCACCCCGGCGGCTGCGCCCGCGTCAGCGTGTGCACGACCTCGGCGTCGAGCCGGTCGAGCTCATCGCGGTAGATCACGTCCTCGAGCGTCCGCGACGAGTAGAGCAGCCGCGCCGGCACCTCGCTGCCCGGCGGCGCGGCGGTGGCGCAGCATCGCCATCAGCGGCACGATCCCGGAGCCGCCCGCGACGAGCAGGAGCGGGCCGCCGTCCTCCGGCCCCCAGACGAAGTAGCCGCCGATCGGCCCGCGCAGCTCGAGCGCGTCGCCCGCGCGCAGCTCCTCGGTGAGGTACGGCGAGACCTCGCCGTCGTCGAGCCGCTCGACCGTGATCGCGACGGGCTCGCCCGGCGGCGAGGCGATCGAGTAGGAGCGCTCGGCGCGATAGCCGTCCTCGGCGGTCAGCCGCACGTCGAGGTGCTGGCCCGCGCGGTGGCCCGCCCACTCCGGCACGTCCAGCACGAGCGTCGCGCACCTGGGGCGTCTCGTCCGACGACCGACTCGACGGTCGCGATCTGCCAGCTCAGTCGCCCGCGTACCGCTGCTCGAGCCACGGATCGCCGTAGATGTGGTACCCGTTCGACTCCCAGAAGCCGGGCTCGTCCTCGTCGCGCAGCGCGAGCCCGCGCACCCACTTCGCGCTCTTCCAGAAGTAGAGGTGCGGGACGAGCAGCCGCGCCGGCCCGCCGTGCTCGGGCTCGAGCGGCTCGCCGTCGTAGCCGAATGCGACCCAGGCCTTGCCGCCGGTCACGTCCTCGAGCGGCACGTTCGTGGTGTAGCCGCCGTCGCAGAAGGCGAGCAGCGTATGGGTAGGCGTCGTCCTGCCCCGCCTCGGCGAGCAGCGTGTCGACGGACACGCCCTCCCAGACCGTGTCGAGCTTCGACCAGCGGGTGACGCAGTGGATGTCCACGGTGACCGTCTCGCGCGGGAGCGCCTGGAACTCGTCCCAGGTCCAGGTCTTCCGCCCGTCGCCCTCGCCGATCGAGAACGTCCAGTCCTCGAGCCGCGTGTGCGGCGTCGGGCCGGCCGAGAGGACCGGGAAGTCGTGCGTCTCGTACTGGCCCGGCGGGATGCGGCTCGAGTCGCCCTCCGGCTCGTGACGCCTGTGAAAGCCGCGCGAAACGAAGTCGCCCATTGCGCGGTCAGTCTAGCTCGACTGCAGGCTCCGGAACACCCGCGAGCTGGCCGCCCGAGCAGCGCTCGGCCTGGACCGCGGCGCCGCGGGTTGACGATCCCGAGTCGCGCCCGCGACACCGCCGGACGGCGACGAGCAGCGCGCAGATCGCGACCGCCTCGTGGAACGCGCGCACCGACCCGGGTTCGGCGCGAACGTGTCGCCCGGCGAGCGTGCTCGCGACGACGACGCCGATCACCGAGATGCCGACGAGCCCCGCGACGCGGGCGATCGCGTTGTTGATCGCCGAGGCGATGCCGGCGTCGGTCTGGTCCGCGTCGGCGAGCACGGTCGCGGTCAGCGGCGCCACCGTCATCGACGAGCCCGACCGAGAAGACGAGCAGCGCCGGGCAGCAGGTCGGTGAGGTACGAGGTGTGCATGCCCGGTCCGAAGGAAGAGCAGGATCCCCGCCGCGGCGATCAGCGGCCCGGCGCCCATGAAGAGCCGCGGCGCCGTAGCGGTCGGCGAGCGCACCGAAGCGGCGCGAGAGCGCGAACATGATCACGCGTCACGGCACCGTCGCGAGACCCGCCTGGAGCGCGGTGTAGCCGGCGACCTGCTGCAGGAAGATCACGAGGAAGAAGAAGAGGATCGCGAGCCCGCCGTACATCGTCAGCGTCTCGGCGTTGCCGACGGAGAAGTTCCGGCGCCTGAACAGGTCGAGCTTCAGCATCGGCTGCGCGGTGCGGCTCTCGTACGACGAGGAACGAGGCGAATGCGACGACGCCGCCGACGAGCGGCACCCAGATCACCGGGCTCGACCAGCCGTAGCGCGGCTGCTCGATCAGCGCGAAGACGACGCCGCCGAGCCCGAGCACGCAGAGCCCGGCGCCGACGAAGTCGACCCGCCGCTCGCGTCACGTGGTCGCTCGCGGCACGCCGGCGAAGATCAGCACGAGCGTCGCCGCGCACGAGCGGGACGTTGATCGCGAAGATCCAGCGCCACGAGGTCTGGTCGACGATCAGCCCGCCCGCGAGCGGCCCGATGATCGCCGCGATCCCGCCCCAGGCCGTCCAGGAGCCGATCGCCGCGCCACGCTCGCTGCTCGGAGAAGGCGGCGACGATGATCGCGAGCGAGCTCGGCGTCAGCAGCGCTCCGGCTGCTCCCTGCAGCGCGCGCGCCGCGATCAGCACCTCGATCGTCGGCGCGACCGCGCACGCGAGCGAGAGCACGCCGAACGCGGTCACCCCGATCGCGAAGATCCGCCGCTGGCCGTAGATGTCGCCGAGCGAGCCGCCGATCAGGATCAGCGAGCCGAGCGCGAGCAGGTACGCGTTCGAGACCCACTGCTGCGCCGGGCAGCCCGCCGCCGAGGTCACGCTCGATCGCGGGCAGGGCGACGTTGACGATCGTGCCGTCGAGCGTCGCCACCGCGGAGCCGAGGATCGCCGCGCAGAGCGTGATCCGCTGGCTGCGGGTCACGCGGCTACCAGCCGGCCGGGGCGATCACGTAGATGTGGACCGCGAGCGGCGCGAACGAGTCGCTGAAGGTCCCCTTCTGCACCGGCACGCTGCGGCTCTCGCCGTAGACCCAGCCCACCGTGGAGCCGAGCCCCGGCAGCGTGAAGGTCGCCTTCGTCGTCTTCAGCGTCGCGTTCACCGCGATCACGTAACGCGCGCCGTCGAAGCTGCGCGCGCCCGTGTAGACCCCGGCGCCCGAGCTCGTCACCGCCGTCTCCGGCGCGAGCAGCGCGGGCGCGAGCGCTGTGATGTCGTCGTTGATGCTCGCGATCTCCTTCCCGATCGCCGCCGGCCAGTAGTACGGGAAGTAGCCGATCCCGCGCGCCCCGCCCGCGATCGCGAGCCACGTCTCGGCGCGGACGGTCTGCGGCCGTCGGGCTGCGCGGCTTGCCGGCGCAGCCGTTCCACGTCGCCGCCTCGATCCACTGGAAGGTCGGCTTGCCCGGCGGCGAGCGCGGTCAGCTCGCGCTGCGCCTGGTAGACCGCCTGGAACGCGTCGGTGCGGCACCAGATCTGGAGCGGATAGAGATCGAAGCCGACGGAGTCGACCGGTGCGATCAGCTTCGGATACGACGGGTTCCCCTGCGGCAGCGGGTTCGCGGCGCTGAAGAAGTGGTTGGAGAGCGTGATGAAGCTGACGCGGCGGCTCTGCTTCGAGGGCGGCAACGCGGCGAGCGACGCGCCCGAGTCGTCCGCCTCGTCTGGCTGGTACCAGCCGACGAGCCCGCGCCCGTCCACGCCTGCGCTCTGGTGGGCGTCGAGCACCGAGTACGCCTTGCCCGCGAGTGAGGCGAGCTGCTGCATGCCGCCGACGCAGCTCCCCATGAAGAGGTTGATCCCCGCCGCGATGCTCGCCGCGAAGTCCGACGGGCACGCGCGCCAGACCATGCGCGGGAAGAACGGCTGCCAGTCGAGGAAGAGCGCGTTCGCGGTCGTCGTCGCGGTCGTCCAGGCGGCGATCGGCCCGGTCGTGAACGTCCCTCGCGACTCCGCGCGCGACGAGCCGGAGCGCTGCGATCAGGCGGTAGCGGTAGGTCGTGTTCGGCTCGAGCCCCGCGAGCAGCGCCTGTCCCGCCGTGCCGAGCTGCGGCTTCGACCAGACGCCGAAGTCGTCGGTCAGCCCGTAGGCGACGACCACCTTCGCCGCGGCGCTCGTCTGCCAGGCGATCGCGGCCGACGAGGAGCGAGCCTGGACCGAGGTGGCGGCGATCGTGAGCGCGGCGCTCCGCGCCCTCCCGAGGCGGCGGGAGAGGCTGCGAGAACGACCGTGGCGGCGGCGGCTGCCAGGACCCGGATCATCCTCGCTAGGTATACCTGCCGCACGTAACGCGAGACGCAATGTTTACCTAGTCCGCCGGGTCCAGTAGGCTCGATGCGCGTGCGTAGGGGTGCCGTCGTCCAGCTGGTGGTGTTCGCGCTCGTCGCGGCGGCGTTCGCGACTGCCGTTGCGCTGGGGTTCAACTGGCTGCCGCACGCCGCGTCGCGCCAGGCGAGCCGGATCTTCTTCCTCTACTGGCTCGCGACGGGGATCTCGATTCTCGTCTTCTCGGTCGTCACCTCGGTGCTCGTCTACTCGATCATCCACTTCCGCGCGGCCCCGGACGACCACGAGCGACGGCCCGCCGATCCACGGCAACACCCGGCTCGAGATCGCCTGGACGATCGTGCCGACGATCCTCGTGATCGTGATCGGGGTCGCCAGCGCGATCGTGCTCTCGCGGAACTCGGACGCCGGGCACGAACCCGCTGATCGTGAAGGTCACCGCGCAGCAGTTCGACTGGACTTTCACGTACCCGCACCACGGCAACGTGACCGCCGCGGAGCTGCGGCTGCCGCTCAACCGCACCGTCAAGCTCGTGATGCAGACGAAGGACGTGATCCACTCGTTCTGGGTGCCGGAGTTCGCGCAGAAGCAGGACGTGGTGCCGGGGATCACGACCACGCTCGTGATCACGCCGGACCGGCTCGGCACCTACCCGCTGATCTGTACCGAGCTCTGCGGGCTCGGTCACGCGCTGATGCGCTCCGAGGCGATCGTGATGCAGCCCGCCGCCTTCGACGCGTGGGCGAAGGGCGTGCACTCGGCGGTCTCGGGCGGCGGCCCGGCGGCCGGCAAGGCTGTCTTCGCGGCGCAGGGCTGCGGCGCCTGCCACACGTTCAAGGCAGCGGGGGCGACCGGCAAGGTCGGCCCGGACCTCGACACGCAGATCGTCAAGGACGCACAGCTCGCCGGGCTCTCGGTGCCCGACTTCATCCGCCAGTCGATCACCGACCCGAACGCGTACGTCTCTCCGGGCTTCCCGAAGAACGTGATGCCCGGTAACTTCGGCTCGTTGCCGAAGAGCCAGCTCGACGCCCTGGTTAACTACCTCGTTCCGACCTCGACCAAAACGGTGAGCCAGTGACGACCGAAGCCCTGACCGAGCACCACGTCGTGCAGAAGCCCAAGCGCAACATCCTGCTGCGCCCGGGCTTCCTGCGCGCGGCGTGGATGATGCTGCTCTTCTTCGGGATCGGCGCCGCGATCATGGTGACCGTCCGCTACCTCGAGGGCTGGTACCCGCTGTGGAAGGGCGACGTGATCACGACGATCAGCCTGACCACGATCCCGCTCGGCTTCCTCTCGGGGATCGGCGTCTTCGACTACTGGGTCTCGTACTTCCTCGGGAAGCCGACGGTGCCCGACGACCACTCGAGCCACGGCGCCTACTCGTGGAAGGACTACTTCAAGGTCAACACCGACCACAAGGTGATCGGCGTCCAGTACCTCGGCACGAACCTCTTCTTCCTGCTCGTCGGCGGGATGCTCGCCCTGATCATGCGCGCCGAGCTCGCGCGGCCGGGGATGCAGGTCGTCGACCCGCAGACCTTCAACGGCCTCTTCTCGGTGCACGCGGCGCTGCTGATCTTCCTCGTGATCGTGCCCGCGTTCGCCGGGCTCGCGAACTACGTGCTGCCGCTGATGATCGGCGCCCCGGACATGGCCTTCCCGCGGCTGAACGCGCTCTCGTTCTGGCTGCTGCCGATGGCCGGGACCATCATGCTCTCGAGCCTCTTCTGCCCGGGCGGGCCGTTCGCGACCGGCTGGACGGGCTACGCGCCGCTCGCGGTGCACCAGCCGCTCGGTCAGGTCTTCTTCAACATGGGCGTCCAGTGGGCGGGCGCCTCGTCGATCATGACGGCGCTCAACTTCCTGGTCACGATCATCACGATGCGCGCGCCGGGGATGACCTTCTGGCGGATGCCGCTGCTCGTGTGGGCGAACTTCACGACCTCGCTGCTCGTCGTGCTCGCGACGCCGTTCATCGCCGGCTCGCAGTTCTTCGTGATGTTCGACCGCGTGATGCACACGAACTTCTTCAACGTCTCGCAGGGCGGCTACACGCTGGCCTACCAGCACATCTTCTGGTTCTACTCACATCCGGCCGTCTACATCATGGTCTTGCCGGGCTTCGGGATCATCTCGGAGGTGATCTCGATCCACTCCCGGAAACCGATCTTCGGCTACCGGCTGATGGCGATGTCGCTGCTCGCGATCCTCGTGCTCGGCTTCTCCGTCTGGGCGCACCACATGTTCGTCGCGGGCATGGCGCCGTGGCTGCGCGTGCCGATGATGATCACGACGCTGCTGATCGCGATCCCGACCGGGATCAAGGTGTTCAGCTGGTTAGCAACGATGTGGGAGGGGAAGCTCCACTTCACGACGCCGATGCTGTTCGTGCTCGGCTTCATCTCGATGTTCCTGCTCGGCGGCCTCTCCGGGATCTATCTCGGCTCGGTGCCCGTCGACATCCACGCCTCCGACACGTACTTCGTCGTCGCGCACATCCACTACGTGCTGTTCGGAGGGGCGCTCTTCACGATCTTCGCCGGTGTCTACCACTGGTTCCCGAAGATGACCGGGCGGATGTACAACGAGAAGCTCGGCAAGCTCCACTTCTGGCTCACGTTCGTCGGCTTCAACCTGCACGTTCCTGCCGATGCACCTGATCGGCCTCCAGGGGATGCCGCGCCGCGTCTCGGACTACGCGCCCCAGTTCGCCGACTGGAACATGTTCATCTCGATCTCGTCCTTCGCGCTCGGCGCCTCGACGATCGTGTTCCTCTACAACGTGATCTACAGCTGGCGCTTCGGCGTCAAGGCGCCGGCCAACCCGTGGAACGCGCTCACGATCGAGTGGCTCGTCTCCTCGCCGCCGCCGGTCTTCAACTTCGACGAGATCCCGCAGGTCGTCGGCGGCCCGTACGAGTACGGCGTGCCCGGGGCCCGCCACGCGATCATGGCGCCCTCGCACGCACCCGCGCAAGCGGAGGTGCCGACTCACTGATGGAAGCCCACGCCGCACCGCATCACGGCCCGCCGATCGCCCACGCGAGCTCGAAGGTCAATCGCGAGGTGCTCGGGATGTTCCTGTTCATCGCCTCCGAGGTGATGGTCTTCGGCGCGTTCTTCGCGATGTACTTCTTCATCCGCGTCGTGAACGGGGTGCCGTGGCCGACGCCGCCGTTCCACCTGCCGGTGTACGTCGCGGGGATCAACACGCTGATCCTCGTCACCTCGAGCTTCACGATGCACTGGGCGCTGACCTCGATCAAGAAGGGCAACCGCGCCGGGATGCAGGCCGGGCTCGTGCTCACCGTGCTGATGGGCCTCACCTTCCTGCTGACGCAGCTGATGGAGTACTCGCGCATCGGCTTCGCGCCGTCGAACGGCGCGTTCGGCTCGGTCTTCTACAGCCTCACCGGCCTCCACGGCGCCCACGTGCTCGTCGGCCTCACGATCCTCACGTGCATGACGATCCGCGCGTTCCGCGGCCACTTCTCGCCCGAGCACCACGACGGCGTCGAGATCGCCGGGATCTACTGGCACTTCGTCGACGTGATGTGGATCGTCGTCTACACCACGATCTACATTCTCTGATGCGCAACCCGCTCCGCAGTGAGGCAGAGGCCTTCCGGTTCGTGATCGTCACGCTGGCGTCGTTCGCGGCGATCGCGATCGCGAGCGCGCTCGGCGGCTGGATCGCCGGCACGCTCGTGTTCCTCCTCGTGACGGTGATCGTGTTCACGGCCTACTACCGCAAGCCCGGCGAGGGGCCGGTGCGCGAGACTCCCGCCGCGCACCCGGCCGACGAGTACCGCCTGCTCGTGATCGCGAACGAGACCGTGGCGGGCCGCGAGCTCTTCGACACGATCGTCCGCCTCACCCGCGACCGGGACTCGACGGTGCTCGTCGTCGCGCCCGCGCTCGTCGACCGGACGCACGCCTGGACCTCGGACGTCGACCCGGCTCGCGCGGCGGCGCAGGCGCGGCTCGACGAGAGCCTCTCGAACCTCGCCGAGGCCGGGATCGAGGCGAGCGGCGAGGTCGGGGACGAGGATCCGCTGGTCGCGTTCGGCGACGCCTACCGCACCTTCGGCCCCGACGAGGCGATCATCTCGACCCACGCTCCCGAGCACTCGACCTGGCTCGAGCAGGGCGTCGTCGAGAAGGCGCGCGACGCGGTTCGACGTGCCGATCACCCACGTCGTGGTCGCGAGCGTGACCGCATGAAGCGGCTGCTCGCACTGCCCGTGCTCGCGCTCGCGTTCACCGCCGCGGGCTGCGGCACCGGCGGGATCGCGACCGGCCCGTCCGACCTGAACGCCGGCAAGACGCTCTTCGTCCAGAAGTGCGGCGGCTGTCACACCCTCGCCGCCGCCGGCACGGTGGGCAAGGTCGGCCCGAACCTGGACGACGCGTTCAAGTACGACCGCAAGCAGGGCTTCGCCGAGAGCAGCATCGAGAACGTCGTGCTCGATCAGATCCGGATCGCGGAGCCGCCGATGCCGGCGAACCTCGTCACCGGGCAGGACGCCCAGAACGTCGCCGCGTACGTCGCCTCGGTCGCCGGCAAGTAGCCGGCGCTACTTCCGCACTGCGGGCTGGAGCTGCTTGATCCGGGCCTTGACCGCCACGGCCGACGGGTCGTGCGGCGCGAGCTTCAGGAACTGCTTGTACGCCGCGATCGCGACGGCGTAGTTCCCGAATCCCTCCGCGGCCTGCGCGAGCTCGAGCTGCACGGACGAATCGCCGGGCGTCGCCTTCGCGAGTCGCTTGTAGGTCGCGATCGCGTTGGTCGCGGCCGTCAGCGCGATCGTCCGCTGGGCGCTGATGATCGCGTCGGCCTTGCTCCCGACCGCCTGGACGAGCGGGTTGGTCGCGAACGCCTGCCCGAGCTTGCTCGTCGAGGAGGGGCCGAAGAGCCCGCCGCCGGTGACCGGCGTCGCTGCATCGGACGCGGCCTGGGCCACCGTGTGCGCGTTGTCGGCCTGCTTCAGGTAGAGACCGGCCAGCTCGGACAGCGCGGCGGTGTCCTTCGGGTTCAGCCTGGTGTAGGTCTCGAGCGCGACGATCGCCTCGTCGTTCCTGTTCTTGATCTCGAGCGCGGTCGCGAGGTCGCGGAAGCGCTGCGCCTGCTGCGGGTGCTTCGCAGCGGCCGCCTGCAGCTTCGAGATCGAGCTGCCGCCCGAGCCGCCGCCGAAGAAGGAGAGCCCGTTGTTGAAGATGTCGCTGATCCCGGTCGAGCCGGAGCCGACCCCGAACGCGACGAAGCTGATCGAGAACACGATCGCGAGCGCGACGAACATCCACTTCGCATGCGTGCGCAGGCGCGGGAAGAAGAGGGTGTCGTTCTGGTTTACCTGGGCGACGCCGCCACCGGGCCGCTTGCGGTTGCGAGCATTCGCCTTCGCGCGCTTGTTGCGCTGCGCTTCAGTTCTTGCCATCGGAGCCCTCCTCTCTCGTAGCGCGCCTCGCCGTCGACGAGGGTCGTGGTCACGGACTGCGGCGAGCCTCCGAAGACGAGGGCCGCGGCGGGATCTTCCCACGGGAAGTAGGACGACGCATCGAGTGAGACGACGGTCAGGTCTGCGTGTTTGCCGGGAACCAGCGAGCCGACCTCGCTCTCGAGGCCGAGTGCGCGGGCCGAGCCGAGCGTCGCGAGCTCCAGGGCCTCGGCCGCGGAGAGGGCGTCGGGTCGCCGTTCGCGTGCCCGCGCGGCGAAGATCGCGGCGCGCAGCTCGGCGAACATGTCGAACGACGGGGTCGAGGCGGGGCTGTCGGTGCCGAGGCCGACGCGGATCCCTGCGGCGCGCAGCTCGGCGAGCGGCGCGATCCCGCAGCCGAGCAGCGCGTTCGAGCGCGGGCAGTGTGCGACCGCGACGTCGTGCTCGGCGAGCAGGGCGATCTCCTCGGCGTCGACCGTGACGCAGTGCGCGGCGACCACCGACGGGCCGAGCGCGCCCGCCCGGGCGAGCGCGCGAATCCCGGTCTCGCCGAGCGGCGGCGGGAAGAAGTTCGAGAAGCTCGCCAGCGGCCCGCTGCCGTGGACGAGCCACTCCTCCTCCGCCGGGCTCTCCGCGAGATGCGTGGCGATCGGCAGGCCCGTCGCGACGCAGGCTCGATAGAGGGACGGCGTCGCGCTGTACGGCGCGTGCGGCGAGAGCCCGGTGCGGACGCGGTCGGAGGCGACGCGGCTCTCGACATCGACGCGGAGCTCGCTCGCCGAACGCCTCGAGGTAGACGATCCCCCTCAGGCCGAGCTCGTCCATCGCAACGCCGCCGGCGCCGCTGAAGCTCGCGTCGCCGGTGGTCGTGATTCCCGAGGCGAGAGACTGCGCCGCGCCGAGGCGCGCGATCGCGACCATGTCCTCGGGGTCGAGCCGCCGCTTGCGGGCCATGTGCAGCTCGAGCCAGGGCGCGAACTCGAGCCCGTCGCCGAAGCCCGCGTAGACCGCGTACTCGAGGTGCGAGTGCGCGTTCACGAATCCCGGCGCGATCACGGCGCCCGCGTGGTGCTCGCCGGCGCCGAGCTCGTCGATCGTGCCGACCGCGGCGATCAGCCCGTCCTCGATCGCGACGGCACCTCGCTCTATCGGCGCGCCCTCGACGGGGAGCACCCAGTCTGCGGAGATGACCGTGCTCATGACTCGCCGATGCTAGCGACTTCGGTATGCCGCGCTGCGCGCCGGTCGGTGAGCACGCAGAGCCAGATCGTGAGCTCGTAGAGGATGATCAGGGGGATCGTCTCGATCGTGGTCGTGATCGGGTCGACGCCCGGCAGCAGCACCCCGATGATCGCGACGATGAAGTAGCCGATCTTGCGGTTGTTGCGCAGCGTGTTGGTCGAGATGATCCCCATCCGGACGGCGCCCAGGACGAAGATCGGGATCTCGAACACGATCGCCATCGCGACCATCACCATCACCGCGAACGAGTAGTAGTCCTTCGCCCGGAGCTGCACGTCGAAGTACGCGTGGTCGTAGTTCGTGAGGAAGTGCACCGCGGCAGGCAGGGCGACGAAGTAGCCGAAGAAGATCCCGACGGCGAGCAGGACCGCCGCGAGGAGCGTGTACCACGCCAGCGAGCGGACGTGCCGGTCCTCCATCGCGGGCACGAAGAAGCCCCAGATCTGCCAGAGGATGACCGGCATCGCGAGCAGGACGCCCGCGTAGAGGCTCACCCACATCGAGGTCATGAACGGCTCGGACACGCTCAGGGTGAGCGGCTTGCCGATCCATGAGGGAAGCGGGGCGTTCAGCCAGTGGAGCAGGCGCCCGTGGAAGATGAACGCGACGATGCAGCCGACGAGGATCGCGCCGAGCATGATGAAGAGGCGGTGACGTAGCTCGTCGAGATGCTCGACGAGCGTCGCCTCCTCGCCGTGGCTGAGGCGGCGCGGAACCGGCCGCATCGGCTTACGGAGCGGAGTCGTGATCGCGCGGCACTGCGGCGGTCACGGCGGGCTCGGACGGAGGAGTGACGGCTACGGCAGCGAGCTCGGTGGGCTCCTCGTGGGAGTCCTCCGGGTGCACCTTGCCGCCGATCGAATCCTTGAACTCCCTCATCCCCGATCCGAGCGAGCGACCGATCTCCGGCAGGCGCTTCGCTCCGAAGAGCAGCAGTGCCAGCAGCAGGAGGCCAGCGATCTCGAGAGGACCTACGTTGGGCATGCCCGGATGGTAGCGGCTTTTAGGGGGACCGCTAGACTGGAACCGTCTCGGCGGGGAAGCAACTCGCATCTTTCGAGGAACGGAGAACGCAGGTAATGGCAGTACTGGAGCTGAGGAACCTCCACGTCGCACTCGACGACGGCACGGAGATCGTCAAGGGCGTCGATCTCAAGGTCGCGCCGGGCGAGATCCATGCGGTGATGGGCCCGAACGGGTCCGGCAAGTCCACGCTCTCCTACGCGATCATGGGCCACCCGGCCTACGAGATCACCGAGGGCCAGCTGCTGCTCGACGGCGAGGACATCACGGAGCTCGGCGCGGACGAGCGTGCGCAGCGCGGCCTCTTCCTCGCGTTCCAGTACCCGCAGGCGATCGCCGGCGTCACCGTCACGAGCTTCCTGCGCAGCGCGATCAACGCGACGCGCAAGGCCCGGAACGGCGGCGCAGGACGATCCGATCCCGATCCCGGAGTTCCGCAAGGAGCTGCTCGAGCAGATGGACAAGCTCAAGGTCAGCCGCGAGCTCGCCTCGCGCTACCTGAACGACGGCTTCTCGGGCGGCGAGAAGAAGCGGGTCGAGATCCTGCAGATGGCGATGCTGAAGCCGCGGATCGCGGTGCTCGACGAGACCGACTCCGGTCTCGACATCGACGCGCTCAAGATCGTCGCCGGCGGCGTCAAGGATCTCGTCGGCCCCGACCTCGGCGCGCTCGTGATCACGCACTACCAGCGGATCCTGGAATACATCAAGCCCGACTTCGTTCACGTCTTCGTGGACGGGAAGATCGTCGAGGAGGGCGGCCCGGAGCTGGCGCTACGCGCTCGAGGCGGAGGGCTACGAGTCCTTCACGCCCGAGCCCGTCGGAGGGGAGAGCTAGATGTCGACTCACGAGACCGAGGTCGTCAAGGACATCCGCAGCGAGTACAAGTACGGGTTCTCGAACCCCGACGAGGCGAAGAACTACTTCTTCAAGTCGGGCCGCGGCCTCTCGCACGAGCTCGTCGAGGCGATCTCCGAGCACAAGAACGAGCCGGACTGGATGCGCAAGTTCCGCCACAAGGCGCTCGACTACTTCCTGGCCCGGCCGCTTCCGACCTGGGGCGGCAACGTCGCCGAGATCGACTTCGACAACATCTTCTACTACATCAAGCCGACCGAGAAGCAGGTCGACAAGTGGGAGGACCTGCCCTCGGACATCAACGACACGTGGGACAAGCTCGGGATCCCGGAGGCCGAGAAGAAGTACCTCGCCGGCGTCGGCGCCCAGTACGAGTCGGAGGTCGTCTACCACAAGCTCCAGGAGAGCCTCGAGAAGCAGGGCGTGCTCTTCCTCGACATGGACTCGGGGCTGCGCGAGCACGAGGAGCTCGTCAAGCAGTACTTCGGCACGGTCATCCCGCCGAACGACAACAAGTTCGCGGCGCTCAACTCGGCCGTCTGGTCGGGCGGCTCGTTCATCTACGTGCCGCCGGGCGTGCAGATCGAGATGCCGCTCCAGGCCTACTTCCGCATCAACGCGGAGAACATGGGCCAGTTCGAGCGCACGCTGATCATCGTCGACGAGGACGCCTACGTGCACTACGTCGAGGGCTGCACGGCGCCGATCTACTCGACCGACTCGCTGCACTCCGCGGTCGTCGAGATCATCGTCAAGACGCGCGGCCGCTGCCGCTACACGACGATCCAGAACTGGTCGAACAACGTCTACAACCTCGTCACCAAGCGCGCCGTCGCCTACGAGGACGCGACGATGGAGTGGGTCGACGGCAACCTCGGCTCGAAGCTGACGATGAAGTACCCGGCGATCTGGCTGATGGGCGACGGCGCCCACGGCGAGGTGCTCTCGATCGCGTTCGCCGGCACCGGCCAGCACCAGGACGCGGGCGGCAAGTGCGTCCACGTCGCGCCGAACACCTCGTCGGTGATCACGTCGAAGTCGATCTCGAAGGACGGCGGCCGCGCGGGCTACCGCGGCCTGCTCGAGGTGGCGAAGGGCGCGCACGGCTCGAAGTCGAAGGTCGTCTGCGACGCGCTGATCCTCGACGAGGACTCGCGCTCCGACACCTACCCGTACATCCGGATCGACGAGTACGACGTCGACATCGGGCACGAGGCGACGGTCTCGAAGATCGGCGAGGAGCAGCTCTTCTACCTGATGAGCCGCGGTGTCTCGGAGTCCGAGGCGAGCGCGATGATCGTGTCGGGCTTCGTCGAGCCGATCACGAAGGAGCTGCCGCTCGAGTACGCCGTCGAGATGAACCGGCTGATCCAGCTCCAGATGGAGGGATCGGTCGGTTGATCGTCGAGCGGATCGACTTCATCTCGGTGCCGGTCACCGACATGGAGCGGTCGACGGCGTTCTACGGCGAGACGCTCGGGCTGGCGCAGGTCGGCGACGCGGGCTTGGCCCGAGTACCAGCTCGGCGAGAACGTGAGCCTCTACCTGCTCGACCCGACTGAACGATCGGCAGCGAGTTCACGGCGCCGCACACCGCGTCGATCGCGCTGCGCGTCGCGGACGTCGAGGCGACGCGTCGCGAGCTCGAGGCGAAGGGCGTCGAGTTCGAGCGGCGACACCTTCGACACGAGCGTCTGCCACATGGCCTTCTTCCGCGACCCGGACGGCAACGCGCTGATGCTCCACCGGCGCTACGCACCGCATGAATAGGGCCGAGGCGCTCGAGCGCTACGAGGCGCTGCCGGTTCCGGACACGACGCAGGAGCCGTGGCGCTTCACCGACCTCGCCGGCTTCGACCCGGACGCACGTTCTCCGCGAACGGCGCCGAAGCGCCAGATGCTCGATGAGCACAAGGACGACCTGCTCGACATCGACGTGGCCGGGGTTGCACGGGTGACCGAGGGCGGGATCGAGATCGAGCGCGCGCCCGAGGGCGTCCGCTTCGAGCCGCTCGGCGACCACGAGCTGCTCGGCACGCTCGTCGGCGCCGACGACAAGTTCAGCGCGCACAACGCTCGCGCAGTGGAAGCACGGGCTGCTCGTCGTCGTCCCGAAGGGCGTCGTGCTCGAGCAGCCGCTCTACGTGCGGATCGCGAACACGGTCGAGGGCGGCTCGCTCTTCTGGCGCCTGCTCGTCGTCGCCGAGGAGGGCGCGCGCTTCACCCTGATCGAGGAGTACGCCTCGTCCTCGCCCGAGCTGTCCGCGCTACTCGAACGCAGCCGTCGAGCTCTTCGTCGGCGCGGGCGCGAAGCTCGAGTACGTCTCGATCCAGAACCTCTCGCGCGAGACCTGGCACTTCGCCACGCACCACGCGCGCGTCGAGCGCGACGCCGAGCTCGACTGGGTCGCCGGCGGCTTCGGCTCGAAGAAGGGCAAGGTGCGGATCCAGAACGACCTCGCCGGCCCCGGCGCGACCTCGCGCGTCACCGGCGCCTACTTCGCCGACGGCGACCAGCACCTCGACTACGACACCTTCCAGGAGCACATCGCGCCGTCGACGACCTCCGACTTCGCCTTCAAGGGCGCGCTGCGCGACGAGGCGACGGCGGTCTGGCGCGGGATGATCCGCGTCGAGCCGGACGCGCAGAAGACGAACGCCTACCAGGAGAACCGCAACCTGATGCTCTCGCCCGAGGCGCACGCCGACTCGATCCCCGGGCCTCGAGATCCTCGCCAACGACGTCCGCTGCACGCACGGCGCGACGCTCGGGCCAGGTCGACCGCGAGCAGCTCTTCTACCTGATGACGCGCGGCCTCACCCGCGCCGACGCGGAGCGGCTGATCGTGCGCGGCTTCTTCCAGGACGTGCTCGACCGGATCGAGCTCGAGCCGGTGCGCGACGCGCTCGGCGAGGCGCTCGAGGCCCGCATCCCGCAGTAGCCATGCGCAGACTTCTCGCCGCCGGTGCCGTGCTCCTCGCTCTCGTCGCCGCTCCGGCTGCGGGCGCGTGGACGAAGCTGACCGGCGACACGCTGCAGAACATCGTCGACCCGTCCGTGGTCGTGACCTCGGACATCGGCACCGAGCTGATCGCCTATCGCGAGCCGCAGGCCGGCAACCTGAAGGTGATTCGCGGCAACAACACGGTCGACGCTCGCCTCCGGGCTGCCGTTCGTCGGCGACGCCGCAGATCGCTCGATGCATCGGCTTCCGCTGCTCCTCTACGCCGGCGAGGGCACCGGTGTCGTCCCCTACGTGTCGAACGACGACGGGAGTGACCTGGGCCGCCGGGCATCGCGCTCCCCGGCACGAAGACCGGCGACGTCCAGGCCGCCGCGTTCCTGCCCGGCGGCACCCCGATCTTCTCGCAGGACGGCACCGGCTTCATCGACGTCTTCAACGGGCTGACCGGCGGGCTCGCGGTGAACGCGTTCCCGTTCTGCTGCGGCTATGCGGAGTCGCTCGCGGTCGACTCAACCGGCTACGCGCAGATCGCGTTCTGGTCGAACGCGACCGGGCAGGGCGGCTACCTGTACGGGCCGATCGGCGGGCCGTACGTCGAACCTGACCGGCGGCAAGGAGTCGCTTGCGAACGACGCCCGGGTGCCGCTCGTCGCCGACGGCTCGGGCAACACCTTCCTCGGCTGGCAGACGGGCTATCCGGATGCGAACGCCTACATCGTGAACACGTATCGCGGCGGGAAGCTCGCGCACTCGGTGCGCTTCGTCCACGCGTTCAAGCAGCCCGACCCGCACATGGCGCTCTCGGTCGACGCGGCCGGCCGGCTCTGGGCACTCTGGACGCAGGACGGCGCCGTCTGGGCGGCCCGGTCGCGCTCGCAGGGCGCGCACTTCGGCGCCGCCGTCCACGCGATGGCGCCCGGGCTCGGTCTACCAGCTCGAGGCCGGCGCGCTCCCGAACGGCTCGGTCGACGCCGTGATCAACACGGGCTCGAACCTGCAGGACCAGCGCGCTCCTGCCGGGCCTGACCGTGAAGGCGACGAAGCTCGCCGCGCGCGTCCTCGACGACGGGCTCCCGGTCGCGGGCGCGACGGTGAAGGGCGGCGGCAAGACGCTGAAGACGAACGCCGCGGGAACCGTGAGCCTGGCCGGGATCAAGCCGCACGCGCGGATGGCTGTCAGCGCGCCCGGCTATACCCCGACCGGGTTCAGGGTGCCCTGAGACCGCTAGGCTAGAAACATGGCCGTCACGACCACGAAGCCGCTCGACGCACGGCTCCTGCGCGCCGACTTCCCCGTGTTCGAGCACCTCGTCGCACGGGAAGCCGCTCGCCTACCTCGACTCGGCCTCGTCGACCCAGAAGCCGCGGCAGGTGCTCGACGAGCTGCGCACGTTCTACGAGACCTCGTACGCGAACGTGCACCGCGGCGTCTACGACCTCGCCGAGCGCGCGACCGCGGGCGTACGAGGGCGCACGCGAGAAGGTGCGCGCGCTACGTGAACGCGCCCTCGGCGCGCGAGATGATCTTCACGCGCTCGGCCACCGAGGCGCTGAACCTCGTCGCGTACGCCTGGGGGCTCGACAACCTCGGCCCGGGCGACGTGGTCGTGATCACCGAGCTCGAGCACCACGCGAACTTCGTCCCCTGGCAGTTCGTCGCGCAGCGGACGGGCGCCTCGTTCCGGCACATTCCGATCGACGACCTCGGCGAGCTGCAGCTCGACGCGCTCGACGAGATCGCCGCCTCGGGCCGGGTCAAGGTCGTCGCCAACAACCTCGTCTCGAACACGCTCGGCACGATCAACCCGGTCGAGAAGCTCGCCGCGTGGGCGCACGAGCAGGGCGCGATCATGGTCGTCGACGCCGCGCAGGCCGCGCCGCATCGCGCGCGTCGACGTGCAGGCGCTCGGCTGCGACTTCCTCGCCTTCTCGTCCCACAAGCTCTGCGGGCCGAGCGGCGTCGGCGCGCTCTGGGGCCGCGCGCGAGCTGCTCGAGGCGATGAGCCCGTTCAACCTCGGCGGCGAGATGATCCGCTCGGTCTCGCTCGAGAAGACGACCTGGAACGAGCTGCCGTACAAGTTCGAGGCCGGGACGCCCGCGATCGCCGAGGCGGTCGGCTTCGGCGCCGCGATCGACTACGTCTCGGCGATCGGCCTCGACGCGATCGAGGCGCACGAGCACGAGCTCGTCGCCTACGCGATGGAGCGGCTCCAGGAGATCCCCGGCCTCACGCGTCTTCGGCCCGCCGCCGACCGGCGCACCGGGATCGTCTCGTTCGACGTCGAGGGGATCCATCCCGCACGACGTCGCCCAGGTGCTCGACTTCGAGGGGATCGCCGTCCGCGCCGGCCACCACTGCACCCAGCCGCTGATGACGCGCCTCGGCGTGCGTCGCGACGACGCGCGCGAGCTTCTACCTCTACTCGCTGCCCGAGGAGATCGACCGCCTGATCGACGGGCTCCACAAGGTGCGGAAGGTGCTCGCGTGAGGCGAGTTCGACCAGATGTACCGGGAGGTGATCCTGGATCACTACAAGAACCCGCGCGGGCACGGGAGCTCGAGGACGCCGACGCCCACGCCGAGGGGCAGAACCCGCTCTGCGGCGACGAGGTCTCGATCTACGTCGCCTTCGCCGCCGACGGCGAGACGATCGAGGAGGTCAAGTTCTCCGGCCGCGGCTGCGCGATCAGCCAGGCGGCGACCTCGATGCTGACCGAGATGGTGCGAGGGCCGGAAGGCGTCGCGAGGTGGCGGCGCTGCCGAAGGAGGAGCTGCTCGAGGAGATCGGGATCCCGCTCAGCCCCGGTGCGGCTCAAGTGCGCGATCCTCGGCCTCGGCACGCTCAAGGTCGCGCTGCACAAGGCGAAGGGCACGCCGCTCCCCGAGGAGTGGGCCGGCTTCGCCAATGAGCTGGAGTTGAAGTAGCCGAAGTCGTCGTCTGTCGGGCGGAGGAGCTGCCTCCCGGCGAGGTCGAAGATCGTGCACGCCGGCTCGGTCGACGTCGGCGTCTACAACTGCGACGGCGCGCTCTACGCGATCGAGGACCGCTGCTCGCACGACGACGGGCCGCTCTGCGAGGGCGAGTGGGAGCCGGAGGCCTGCGTCGTCGATCTGCCCACGCCACGGCGCGCGCTTCGACATTCGCACCGGCCAGGCGCTGACTCTGCCCGCCTACCTTCCCGTCGAGACGTATCCCGTCCGCGTCGTGGACGGGCTCGTCAAGGTCGACGTCTGAGCCTCGACGAGCGCGTCCTCGCCGTGATGGCCCGGCTCGAGGCGGAGGACGCGGCCGAGCGCGCGGCAGGCGTCCCGACAGAGCTGCGCGCGCGCCAGGTCGCGCCGACGACGGGCCGCTTTCTCTTCTCGCTCGTCGCCGGCCAGCCCGGCTGCGAGGTGCTCGAGCTCGGCGGCTCGCGCGGCTACTCGTCGCTCTGGTTCGCGGCAGGCGTTCGCATCCTCGGCGGTACCGTGCTCTCGACCGAGCTCGACCCGCGCAAGATGCGAGGCCTGGCGCACGAACATCGCGGAGGCGGGGCTCGACGAGTGCGGCGGAGCTCGTGGACGGCGACGCGCTCGAGACCGCTCGCACGGCTCGAGGACACCTTCGACGTCGTCTTCATCGACGCGGAGAAGGACGACTACGAGCGGCTGTTCGAGCTCGCGCGCCCTCGGCTCGAGCCCGGCGGGCTCGTCGTCGCCGACAACGTGCTCTCGCACGTCGGACACGCTCGGCGCGTACTCGCGCGGCTCGCCAGGCCGACCCGGACTCTCGTCAGCGTGACGGTGCCGCTCGACCGCGGGCTCGAGGTCTCGACTCTCCTCCGGTAGCTTCGCTACAGTTCTTGCAACGCGGAAAGGAGGTGGTCCGGCTTGACAGACTCATGTACGGGCAGCGGAGGTCCTAGTCGGTAGGGGCGTGTCCCCGAGACCAAAGGGAACCGCCTAGCCAGCGTGGGGGACTACGCGCGCAGCGCCGCCGGAAGCCATGCGGCCGGCTGGAAGCGCCCCTACTACTCCAAGGCTAGTGACCGAGACGAGGGCCGGGAAACCGGCCCTCGTCCTTTATCCGGTCAGGCCGTGACTGCGGGTCGTGCCTCGGCGGCGAGCAGCTCGAGGTGCTCGACCAGACGCGTGCGCAGCTCGGAGTCGATCACCTTGCCCTCTTCGTCGAAGTGCTCCGGAGCCTGCGAGACAGGGCAGCTCCTCGCCGACGACGCGGGCACCGGCGAGCCCGAGCACGCGCCGCAGCTCGGTCTGCGCCCAGGTCGCCCCGTAGGCCGTGACGGTGACCCCGGCGATCGCCGCGACCTTGTTCCGCAGCGAGCTCTCGGGGTAGGGCCGCGAGGCCCAGTCGATCGCGGTCTTCAGGTGGCCCGGCATCGAGCCGTTGTACTCGGGCGTCGAGATCAGCACCGCGTCGGCGGCGGCGATCCGGTCGCGGAGGTCCTGCACCGGCGCCGGCGCCGGCTCCAGATCCTCGTCCGCGTTGTACGCCGGCAGCTCGGCGAGGCCGTCGTAGAGCTCGACCTCGACACCGGCGGGAGCGAGCTCGGCTGCAGCCTGCAGCAGCCACGTGTTGAACGAGTCGCTGCGCAGGCTGCCGGAGATGGCGAGGACTTGCACTCCTACTGCTCCTTGACGAGCTCGAGCTCGGCGATCAGCTTCACGTCGTTGGAGATCGCGAAGCCGCCGCCGGGAAGCGGCGCGTTGAAGGCGATCCCGAACGCGGTGCGGTCGATCGTGGTCTCGAGGGTGAGCCCGAGCCGCTCGTTGCCGTAGGGGTCGCTCACCGGGCCGGCGATCGTGCCGGTCACGACGACGGGCTTGGTGACGCCCCTGAGCGTGAGCTCGGCGTCGGCGGTGAAGCTCTCGCCGTCCGTGCGGATGCTCGTGGACTCGAAGGTGAACTCGGGGTTGCGCTCGGCGTCGAAGAAGTCGGGCGACAGCAGGTGGTTCTGCTGGTTCTCGTCCTCGGTCTTCGACGCTCGCGACCTTGACGACGCCGGTCAGCTTCGGCTCCTCGCCGCCGATGAGGGTCGCCTCGTAGTCGGTGAACTTGCCGCGGAACGTCGCGACGACGTGGTGCTTGAGCGCGAAGCCGACGGTCGAGTGCACCGGGTCGGACTTCCAGGTGCCGGCTGCGATCTGCTGCTCGGTCTGCTCTGTTACGGACATGGCTTGAACCTCCAAAAGTTTAGAAAGTGAAGTGAGACAATAGCTAATACGATTGCGCGCGCAACGGTATTCCCGCTTCAGGCGACGCGGCGCAGCTGCTCGTCCAGCGGCATCAGCCGGAGCCCGAGCACGGTCGCGGCATCGTCGCCGGTGACGACGTTGTCGCCGGCCTCGAGCATGCGCAGCTGGTCGCGCGTGAGCGGCGGGCTCGGCAGCTTCTCGAGCAAGCGCCGCCTGGACGCGCATCACCGAGAACGGGACGTGGACGGACGGCCGCTTCACGCCGGCGGCCTTCTTCAGTTGCGCCCAGAAGTCGTTCCAGGTCACGACGTCCGGTCCGCCGAGCTCGAGCGTGCGCCCGGCCGCGTCAGGCCGCTCCAGCGACTCGGCAACGGCGCGGGCGACGTCGTCGACCCAGACCGGCTGGATTCGCGCGGTGCCGTCGCCGATGATCGGCGTCACGGGCGCGCGCCGCGCGAGACGGAGGAAGGTCGCGAGCGCGCCGCCGTCGCCGAAGACGAAGCTCGGCCGGAGGATCACGAACTCGAGCCCGGACTCGCGCACCGCCTGCTCCATCTCGCGCTTCGCCTCGAAGTACGGAATCCCGTCCGCGCGGGGGCTGTCGACCCCGTTTGCGCTCATGAGCACAAGGCGCGTCGGCGCTGCGGCCGCGACGAGGTTCCGCGTGCCTTGCGCCATCACGCGCTCGAAGTCGGCCTTTCTTCCGGTCAGGATCGAGACCAGGTGGACGATCTGGTCGCAGCCCTCGGCGGCGGCGCGGAGGCTCGCGGGGTCGGTGACGTCGCCGGCGACGACCTCGACGTTCCAGCTCGCGAGCGAGGCCGCGCGCGCGGGCGAGTGGACGAGCGCCCGCACCTCGAGGTCGCGCGCCCGCAGCTCGTGCACGACGCGCGTGCCGATGAACCCCGCTGCGCCGGTGACGAGGATCACGGCGCGAAGTTCTGCCAGTAGCGGCTCGCTGTCGGGCCCTTCTGGCCCTGATATTTCGAGCCGAGCCCGCCGCTGCCGTACGGGCGCTCCGAGGCCTCGGTCAGCTGCATGAACGAGAGCTGGCCGATCTTCATCCCGACGTAGATCGTGATCGGCAGGTTCGCGACGTTCGACAGCTCGAGTGTGACGTGGCCGTCCCAGCCCGGGTCGATGAAGCCGGCGGTGGAGTGGATCAGCAGCCCGAGCCTGCCCAGACTGCTCTTCCCTTCGAGCCGCGCGACGAGGTCGTCGGGAAGCCGCACCCGCTCGAGCGTCGAGCCGAGCACGAACTCGCCCGGGATGGAGGATGAACGGCGTCTCCGGGTCGATCTCGACGAGCTCGGTCAGCTCCTCCTGCGGCTGCTTGACGTCGATGAACGGGTAGCGGTTGTTCCGGAACACGCGGAAGTAGCGGTCGACCCGAACGTCGACACTCGACGGCTGGAGAAGCGACTCGTCGTAGGGGTCGATCCCGATCGCGCCCTCGGCGATGAGGCGGCGGATCGAGGCGTCGGCGAGGACCATACGCCGATCTTATGCGCCGCGGCGAAGCGGCGAGAAGACCGTCCAGGGGATCACGAGCAGCCCGCCGGCGGCCGCGACCCACAGCGTCGGGTGCAGCCCGATCGCCGCGCCGAGCGCGCCGCCGAAGAGCGAGCCGAGCGGCTTCGCGCTCTGGGTGAGGAAGCTCATCGCGCCGGACGTGCGTCCCAGCAGCTCCGGCGGCGTGAGGGCCTGACGCACGCCGGCGCTGTTGACGTCGAAGACCATCACGCCGATCCCGCCGACGAACTCCGACACGGCGACGATCGACGCGGCGAGGAGCCGCGGCTGGCCGGGAGAGGCGAGCGGCAGGATCGCGAGCCCGATCGGGAACAGCACGGTCGCCCAGAGGATCGCCGGCCCCGCTCCGAGGCGGGCGGTCACGCGGGGCGCGAGCACGGCTCCGATCAGCGCGCCGACGGCGCCCGCGGCGAACGCGAGCCCGATCAGGCCCGGGCTCAGCCCGAGCTCCGCGGAGGCGTAGAGGACGACGATTGCGAGCTGGGCCGCCCCGAAGAAGTTCAGCGTCGCCGCGCTCCCGGCGATCGCCCGCTGCAGCCCGTCCCGCACCACGAACCGCAGGCCGAGCGCGAGATCGTGCCGCCACGGCCGCGCCGTCTCGACCGGACGCGTCGCTTCGGGCGCCTCGACTCTCGCGATGAAGACCGCGGAGACGAGGAACGAGCAGGCGTCGACGAGGATCGCGAACGGCGCCGTCGCCACACCGACGAGCGCGCCCGCGAAGCTCGGTCCCGCGATCTGCGCCGCCGAGGTGCTGGTCATCAGCTTGCTGTTCGCGTCGACGAGCTGCTCGCGCGGCACGATCGTCGGCAGGTACGAGACCCAGGCGAGGTTGAAGAAGAGCGTCAGCGTCCCCGCGCAGAACGCGACCACGACGAGCTGCCAGAACGCGAGCACATGGAGCGCCGAGGCGATCGGCACCGTGAGCAGGATCGCGGCGCGGCCGAGGTCGGTCGCGATCAGGATCCGGCGCCGACGCGGGCGCCGGTCGGTCCACACGCCCGCGGGCAGCGCGAAGCAGAGCCACGGCAGCATCCCCGCCGCCGAGAGCACGCCCATCCGGAACGAGCCCGCATGCAACGTGAGCACGGCCGCGAGCGGCAGCGCGAGGAGCGTGATCTGCGAGCCGAACACCGAGACGGTCTCGCCCGCCCAGAGGCGCCGGAAATCGCGGTTCTCGAGCAGCTTCACCGGCGGAGTATCCCGTGAAAGGTAGGCTCGGCCTCATGGAGCGGAAGTGGTGGACGCTGGTCGTCGTCTGCACGGGCATCTTCATGCTCCTGCTCGACGTGACCGTGGTGAACGTGGCGCTGCCGGACATCCAGAAGGATCTCCATGCCTCGTTCTCGCAGCTGCAGTGGGTGATCGACGCCTACGCGCTCTCGCTCGCGGCGCTGACGCTCACCGCCGGCTCGCTCGCCGACCTCCTCGGGCGCAAGCGGATCTTTGCGCTCGGCGTGATCATCTTCACGGGCGGCTCGCTGCTCTGCGGCGTCGCGCCGAGCGCGAACTTCCTGATCCTCGCGCGCGGCCTCCAGGGCGTCGGGGGCGCGACGATGTTCGCGGTCTCGCTCGCGCTGCTCGCGAACGAGTTCCACGGCCGGGAGCGCGGCACCGCGTTCGGGATCTGGGGCGCGACGACCGGCGGCGCGGTCGCGATCGGCCCGCTCGTCGGCGGCCTGATCACCGAGTGGATCGGCTGGCGCTGGATCTTCCTCGTCAACGTCCCGATCGGGATCGCGTGCCTCGCGATCACGCTGCTGAAGGTCGGCGAGTCCCGTGATCCCGAGCACCACGGCGTCGACGTGCCCGGCGTGCTCACCTTCACCGGCGGCCTCTTCCTGCTCGTGTTCGGGCTCGTGCGCGGCAACAACGAGGGCTGGACGAGCCCGCAGATCCTCAGCGTGCTGATCGGCTCCGTCGTGCTGCTCGTCGCGTTCGTGATCATCGAGCTGCGGAGCAAGCATCCGATGCTCGATCTCCGCCTCTTCCGCAGCCCGGCCTTCGTCGGCGCGCAGGTGGCCGCGTTCACGCTCTCGGCGTCGGCCTTCTCGATGTTCCTCTACTTCACGCTGTACCTGCAGAACGTGCTCGGCTACTCGCCGCTGCAGGCCGGGCTGCGGTTCCTGCCGATCACGTTGCTGGCGTTCGTGGTCGCGCCGATCTCCGGCAAGCTCTCGGCCCAGAAGCCGGTGCGGCTCCTGATGGGCGCCGGCCTCGCGGTGATCACGGTCGCGTTCCTGCTGATGCACGGGCTGACCGTGTCCTCGGGCTGGACTGCGCTCCTGCCCGGGTTCATCCTCCTCGGCGCCGGCGTCGGCCTCGTCAATCCGCCGCTCGCCTCGACCGCGGTCGGCGTCGTGCCGCCGCAGAGCACCGGAATGGGCTCGGGTGCGAACAGCACCTTCAGGCAGGTCGGGATCGCGACGGGCATCGCCGCACTCGGTGCAGCCTTCGAGCATCACCTCACCTCGACGCTCGGCGCTGCGGGCCACGGCGTCGCCTCCGGGGTCGTGCCGCCGAACCTCCGCGAGCAGGCGACCGCCGCCTTCGTGAGCGGGATGAACCAGCTCTTCCTGATCTCGGCGGTGATCGCCGCCGTCGGCGCCCTCTCGAGCTTCTTCCTGATCCGGCGCCGCGACTTCTACGGCCGCCAGCACTAGGCTCGGCTACCCTGAGGCGATGGCCGTCACGCGCGCGATCACGTTGAAGACCGAGATCCCGGGGCCGCGCTCCCGCGCGATCCTCGAGCGGAAGGAACGCGTCGTCGCGGGCCCGCTCGTGCCGCACCTGCCGATCGTCGCTGCGGAGACGAGCGGCTCGACGATCACCGACGTCGACGGCAACACGTTCATCGACTTCACCGGCGGCGTCGGCGTGCTCAACGTCGGCCATGCGCACCCGCACGTCGTCCAGGCGGTGCAGGAGCAGGCCGCCCGCTTCCTCCACACCGATTTCACCGTGATCCCGTACGAGGTGTACGTCGAGCTGGCCGAGCGCCTCGTCGCGATCTCGCCGTTCCGCGGGCCTGCGAAGGCGGCCTTCTTCAACGCGGGCACCGAGGCGGTCGAGAACGCGGTCAAGTTCGCGCGCGCCTACACCGGCCGCACCGCCGTCCTCTGCTACGAGGGCGGCTTCCACGGGCGGACGCTGCTCTCGCTGACGATGACCTCCAAGACGCACCCGTACAAGGCCGGCCTCGGCCCGTTCGCGCCGGAGGTCTACCGGATCCCGTACCCGGACGCCTATCGCGGTCCCGGCGCGCGCGAGGCGCTCGCCGCGCTCGAGCGCGCACTGGACACGCTCGTCCCGGCCGAGCACATCGCGTGCGTCGTGATCGAGCCGCAGCTCGGCGAGGGCGGCTTCGTCCCGGCCGGCCGGGAGTACATGGAGGGGCTGCGCGCCTTCTGCGACCGCCACGGGATCGTGCTCGTCGCCGACGAGGTGCAGACCGGGTTCGGGCGCACCGGCAGGATGTGGGCGATCGAGCACTACGGGATCGAGCCCGACCTGATGACGGTCGCGAAGTCGATCGCCGCGGGCCTGCCGCTCTCGGGTGTGCTCGGCAAGGCGGAGATCATGGACGCGCCTGCGGAGGCCGCGGTCGGCGGCACCTACGTCGGCAATCCCGTCGCGCTCGCGGCCGGGCTCGCCGTGCTCGACGTGTTCGAGGACGAAGGGCTGGTCGAGCGCGCCGCCGAGCTCGGCGAGACGATGCGCGCACGGATGATCGAGTGGCAGGGCCGCTTCGAGCCGATCGGCGACGTGCGCGGCCTCGGCGCGATGCTGGCGATCGACCTCGTCCGCGACCGCGCGACGAAGGAGCCGGCGCCCGAGCTCGCCGATGCCGTCATCGATCAGTCGTTGGCGAGAGGGCTGCTGCTGCTCAAGGCGGGCGTGGGCGGCAACTGCATCCGCGTGCTCTCGCCGCTGACGATCACCGACGCAGAGCTCGCCGAGGCGCTCGACGCCTGGGAACAGGCGCTCGAGGCGGTCTGCGCCGCGTTATAGTCGCCCTGTCGTGCTCGGCCGGGACGCCAAGACGAAAGAGATCGCGCGGGTGCCGCTCTTCAGCCGCTGCTCGAAGCGTGAGCTGGGGCTGATCGCCGGGATCGCGGACGAGATCGACCTCCGCGCCGGCAAGGTGCTCACGAAGGAGGGCGAGACGGGCCGCGAGTTCTTCGTCCTGCTCGACGGCAAGGTGGAGATCCGCCGAGGCGGCCGCAAGCGCGTCGACCTCGGAGCGGGAGACTTTCTCGGCGAGATCGCGCTCGTCTCGCGCAGCCCGCGCACCGCGACCGCGACGGCCGAGACGCCGGTGCGCGCGCTCGTGATCCGCGACCAGGAGTTCCGCGCGCTGCTCGACCGCGTGCCGGCGATCCAGACCAAGGTGCTCGAGGCGCTGGCCGACCGCCTCGCCGGCGACGCGCTTTAGTAGACGAGCCCGCGGCGCCGCTCGTGCCGCTCGAGAGCGAGCTCGATCAGCCGGTCGATCAGCTTCCCGTACGGGATCCCCGAGGCTTCGAACAACTGTGCGTAGACGCTCGTGTCGGTGAAGCCGGGGATCGTGTTCAGCTCCGAGACGACGACCTCGCCGCTCGTGCGCACGAAGAAGTCCACCCGCGCCATTCCCTCGCAGTCGGTGGCGACGAACGCCTCGACTGCGAGCTCCTGCACCCGCGCAGTCTGCTCCTCGGTGATCCTGGCCGGGACGATCACGTCCGAGCCGCCCGCGTCGTACTTGGCCGAGTAGTCGTACCACTCCGCGTGCGGGACGATCTCGCCGGGGACGGAGGCGATCGGCTCGCGGTTTCCGAGCACGCCGACCTCGACCTCCTGCCCCTCCACGAACTCCTCGACGAGCACCTTGTCGTCGTGGCGCCGGGCGAGCGCGACGGCCGCCTCGAGCTCGGCGTCGTCGTGCGCCTTGGAGATCCCGACCGACGAGCCGAGCCGAGCGGGCTTGACGAAGACGGGGAACTCGAACGGGCACGAGATCGGATCGCCGGCGCGCAGCGTGATGTTTTTCGGCACGGGAATCCCGCGGTCGCGCATCACCGCCTTGAACAGGTCCTTGTCCATGCAGAGCGCCGAGGCGGCGACCCCGGGGCCGACGTACGGGATCCCCGCGAGCTCGAGCAGCCCCTGCACGGTGCCGTCCTCGCCGAAGGGCCCGTGCAGGATCGGGAGCACGACGTCCACCTCGCCGAGCGAGGCCGGCGAGCGGTCGGCGAGGACGGGCAGCGTCTCCGCGATCGTCTCGGCCTCGCCGCCGGGGCCCAGCTCCCAGCGCCCGTCGCGCCCGATCGCGATCGCCTGCACGTCGTAGCGCTCGGGGTCCAGCCCGGCCAGCACCGACCGCGCCGAGGCGAGCGAGACCTCGTGCTCGCTCGACCGCCCGCCGGCGAGGATCGCGACGCGCAGCCGGCTCACTGGGTGAGCGAGCCGACGAAGATCGTGACGGTGGCGCCGGCCTTGGCGGTCGTGCCGCCGGACGGGCTCTGGCTGAGGACGATCCCGTCCTGGCCGGGGTCGGTCGTCGACTGCGTCACGACCTTGGTCACGTAGCCCGCCGCCTGGAGCGTCGCGGTCGCGCTCGCCTGATCCATGCTCGTCACGTCGGGAACGGGAGTCGCGGGCGGCCCGAGCGAGACGGAGAGCGTCACGGTCGAGCCGGCCGGCGCGGCGACGCCGCCGGTCGGGCTCTGCGAGATCACCGTGCCCGTGGGCTGGCTCGAGGTGACGTCCTGGCGCGCGACCGCGAAGCCGACGCCCTGGAGCTGGGTCGCCGCCTGGTTGTACATCTCGCCGACGACGAGCGGCACGCCGATCTGGGTCGGCCCCTTCGAGATGTTGACCCGCACGACGGTGCCCTCGACGACCTTCGCACCAGCCGCCGGGTCCTGGGCGGTCACGGTGTCGGCAGGCGAGTTCGACGCCACGGTGACGAGCTTGGACTTCAGGCCCGCTTCGGCCAGCAGCTGGACGGCGTCGACCGAGCTCTTGCCGCGCACGTCGGGCACGGCGACCTTCGGCTTACCCGTCGAGACGTAGATCGTGACCGTGTTGCCCTTGTCGATCCGGTTCCCGGGCGGCGGCGTCTGCTGGTAGACGATCGTCTCCGGCTGGGTGTCGTTCGGCTTCCTGATCACCTGCGGCGTCAGCCCGCTCTGGTTGATCTTGAACACGGCATCCGACTCGTGGAGGCCGACGTAGTTCTCGACCGCGACCGGCTGGTTCGACTTGAGCTGGTGCTGGATCTGCGTGTAGACGTACCAGCCGCCGGCCGCCGCCGCAGCGATCACGAGAGCCGCGACGAGCCAGGGCCAGATCGAGCGCTTGCGGCGCGGCGGATCGTCGTAGAGGCGCTGCGGCTGGCTCCGCGCGGCCGCGATCGCGGCCATCGTCTCGGTGTCGGCGGCCGCGAGCACCATCGTCGCCGCCTCTTCGGTCGCCGGCGCGACCGGGAGGCCCTTCGCGGCGCGCTCGAGGTCCGCGTCCATCTCGTCGGCGGACTGATAGCGCTCGGCGGGGTCCTTCGCGAGGGCGCGGAGCACGATCGAGTCGAGCTCGTGCGGGATCTGCGGTTGCAGGGTCGAAGGCGGCTCCGGCACCTGCGAGAGGTGCTTCATCGCGATCTCGACCGGCGTGTCGCCGGTGTACGGCACCGTCCCGGTCAGCAGCTCGTACAGCACGATTCCGACCGAGTAGATGTCGGAGGTCTGGTCGACGGGCGCGCCCTTCGCCTGCTCCGGCGAGAGGTACTGCGCGGTGCCGATGATCGAGCCGGCCTCGGTCATCTGGCTCGCGCCCGCGCGTGCGATCCCGAAGTCGGTCACCTTGAGGCGGCCCTCGGAGTCGACGAGCACGTTGTGCGGCTTGATGTCGCGGTGGACGATCCCGTTCTTGTGCGCGAAGCGCAGCGCGGCGAGGATCTGGCGCGTGTACTCGATCGCCGTCTTCACCGGCGCGGGGCCGCGGCGCAGGATCAGCTCCTTCAGCGTGCGCCCGTCGAGGTACTCCATCGCGATGTAGTAGGTGCCCTCCGCCTCGCCGCGGTCGTAGATCGAGACGATGTTGGGATGCGAGAGCCCTGCCGCGTTGGTCGCCTCGCGGCGGAAGCGCTCGACGAACTGGACGTCCTGCGCGTGGCGGTCGTCGAGGATCTTGATCGCGACCCGCCGCCCGAGCTCCTGGTCCTCGGCGAGGTAGACGTTCGCCATCCCGCCCGTGCCGAGCTTGCGGATGATCAGGTAGCGACCGTCGAAGACGGAGTTCAGTAGGGGATCGGAGACGACCATGGGTGTGTGGAGGTTACGGTTTCGCTGCGGAGGGTAGGAGGGCCTGCAGGATCAGCTTCGCGATCGGCGCGGCGGTGGTGCCGCCGTAGCCGGTCTGGTTCTCGAGCACGACCGCGAATGCGACGCGCGGGTTGTCGGCGGGCGCGAAGCCGACGAACCACGTCGTGTTGCGGCCGATCACGTTGGTCTCGGCGGTGCCGGTCTTGCCGGCGACCTTGATCCCGGGGATCTGGGCGGCGGTGCCGGTGCCGCCGGTGACGACGAGCTGCATCATCTGGTTGAGCTCCTGCGCGGTCTTCGGCTTGATCGCGCGGCCGAGCGAATCGGGCTTCGTCCTGTAGACGACGGAGCCGTTCGGGGCGACGATCTGGCTCACGACGTAGGGCCGCATCACGATCCCGCCGGTCGCGACCGTCCCGGCCACCATCGCCATCTGGAGCGGCGTCGCGAGCATCCGCTCCTGGCCGAAGGCGAGCCGGCCCGGATCGACGTCGGGGTCGGGATGGCGCGGATCGAACAGCGAGGAGCCGTTGTAGAGGCCGCTCGGCGCCCGCTCGTTCAGCGGCGTGTCGAACGGCGGCACCGAGTAGAAGCCGAAGCGCTTCGCGTAGCGGAGGATCGTGCCCGCGCCGATCTTCTTGCCGATGTTGCAGAAGACCGAGTTGACCGAGTGCTGGAACCCCTCTTTCAGGTTCAGGCGGCCGAAGGCCTCAGGGCCGTTCTGATCGGGGTTGCCTGCGTTGTACACCGGCTTGCCGTACTCGGTGCAGTAGCCCGGGTCCTGGAAGATCGAGTCGGGGGTGAACGCGCCCGTGTCGAGCGCAGCCGCGGCGGTGATGATCTTGAACGTCGAGCCCGGGGTGAACAGGCCCTGCGTGGCGCGGTTGAGGAGCGGCGCGGCGCCGCTGCACGGGGCCTTGGTGAGCCCGATCTTGGCGAAGTCCTTCTCGACGAGGTTCGGGTTGTAGGTCGGGCTCGACGCCATCACGAGCGTCGCGCCCGTCTTCGGGTTGAGCGCGACCGCGGCGCCGCACTGGCCTGCGAGCGCGTCGAGCGCCACCTTCTGCGCCTTCGCGTTGATCGTCGTGTAGACGTCGTTGCCGGTCACGGTGACCCCGCGCCAGCTGTTCAGGGTCGAGCGGAAGACGGAGCTCAGGTTCCCGTTCGCCCCTGTCAGGTAGTCGTTGAACGACTTCTCGAGCCCGGCCTGGGAGCGGACTACGGTCGAGTAGCCGACGACGTGGGCGGTGAGCCCGCGCTGCGGGTAGGTGCGGTAGTAGAGCGTCTTGCCGCCGACCTTGACCACGCGGTTCTTCGCGAGCACGGTCGTGCCGTCGTTGGCGTAGATCGTGCCGCGCTTGATCGTGAACTGCTGGACGCGCTGGATCGCGTTGTCCTGCCGGTCCGCGAGCCCCGCTGCGGCCCAGGTCTGCCAGTACGTCGTGGCCACGATCAGCGCGCCGAGCATCACGACGGCCGCGACGGCGACGCGAGTGATCCGGCCGTTCACTTCGGCTCCTGGGCGTGGTTCGAGACGAGCAGGAGGAGCGCGAGCAGGATGAAGTTGGCGACGATGCTCGAGCCGCCGTAGCGAGACGAACGGGAGCGTGATCCCTGTCAGCGGGATCACCCGCAGGATCCCGCCGACGATGATGAACGTCTGCAGCGCGAAGCCGAAGGTGAGCCCGACCGCGAGCAGCTTCGAGAAGCCGTCCTCCGCGATCAGCGCCGCCCGGAAGCCGCGCAGGCAGAAGAGCATGTAGAGCAGCACGACGGCGGCGCAGCCGATCAGTCCGAGCTCCTGGGCGAGCGCCGAGTAGATGAAGTCGGTGTTGAGGAACGGGATCAGCGGATGCCCCGCCGTCGTCTCGAAGGTGCCCTTGCCGAGGCCGGTGCCGCCGAAGTGGCCGTTGCCGATCGAGAACGTGGACTGGACGAGCTGGTAGCCGGTCGTGTGCTCCGTCTTCCACGGGTTGAGCCAGATCGCGACCCGCTCGCGCACGTGGCCGACCACCTCGTATGCGCCGGCCGAGCCGAGCAGGAAGAGCGCGACTCCGGCGAAGACATAGGTCAGCCGCGCCGTCGCCACGTACAGCATCGCGAGGAAGATCCCGAAGTAGAGGAGCGCCGAGCCGAGGTCGTTCGAGACGACGAGGACGAGCATCGCCGCGCCCCAGACGACGAGCAGCGGCCCGATCGCCTTCAGGCTGCCCCTGGGCGAGCACCTCGCGCTTCTCGCGCAGGTAGCCCGCGAGGAAGCACGATCAGCATGATCTTCGCCAGCTCGCCGGGCTGGAACTCGAGCGGGCCGACGTGGACCCAGAGCCGCGCGCCGTTGATGGTCTGGCCGAACACCGGCAGGCCGGGCAGGAAGAGGAGCGCGATCGCCCCGAACCCGAACAGGTACTTGTAGCGCTCGATCGCCCGGTAGTCGTCCCGGAGCGCCAGGAGCGTGGCCGCGAACACCGCGACCCCGATCACGATCCAGAGGCCCTGTCTGAACGCGTCGGCCGGGTTGAGCCGGTAGATCATCGTGAGCCCGATCGCGGTGAGCAGGGCGGCGAGCGGGAGCAGGTACGGGTCGGCGTTCGGGACGGCGTAGCGGGCGACGACGTGCGCCGCCAGATAGAGGGCGAGGAAGAAGAGGGCGTACGAGAGCGAGGCGGTCGAGACCTCGGCCTGCCGCGCGATGTACACGCTCGCAAATCCGATCCCCGTGAGGACGCCGACGACGAGCAGGTTGAAGAGCTCGCGGTTGCGGAGGCTCATCGCGCGACCGCCCACAGGACCAGGCCCGCGGCGACGAGCACGAACGGAAGCACGATCAGCCACCGGGGCGCGGCTCGATGGGGCTTCGGCGGAGCCTCGAGCGCGATCGGCACGCTGCCGTCGAGCGTGTCCTCGTCGGACGCGGTGGCGCTTGGGGCCGCCGGCTCCTCGCCGTCCGCCCCGAGCTCGAAGCAGACGACCGTGATGTTGTCATCGCCGCCGCTTCGGTTGGCGGCGCGGACGAGCTCGCGCGCGGCGCTGTCGAGGCTTGCCGCGCCGGTCCTCGAGCACCGCCAGGATCCCCGCGTCGTCGACCATCGAGGAGAGCCCGTCGGAGCAGAGCAGGTACAGGTCTCCCGGGCGGCCCTCGACGGTGAACGTGTCGATCTCGACCTCGGGCTCGGTGCCGAGCGCGCGGGTGATCACCGAGCGCTGCGGGTGGGCCCGCGCCTCCTGCGGCCGAGAGCTTGCCGCTGCGCTCGAGCTCGGCCGCGAGCGAGTGGTCGTCGGTGAGCTGCTCGATCTGCCGGTCGCGGACGCGGTAGGCGCGCGAGTCGCCGACGTGGCCGATCGTGACGAGGTCGCCCTCGACGAGCGCGACCGTGACCGTCGTGCCCATGCCCGAGGCGGAGACGTCCTCGAGCGAGTGCTGCCAGATGCGGCGGTTCGCCTCGCGGATCAGCGCCTCGACCCGCTCCGGCCCGCCGGCGGGGGCGACGTCCTCCCGCAGCGCGGCGGCGGCGAGGCGCGAGGCGACCTCGCCCGCCTGGTGGCCGCCCATCCCGTCGGCGACCGCGAACAGGGGCGGCTCGCAGACGTAGGCGTCCTCGTTACGGCGCCGCTTGTGGCCCGTGTCGGTCGCGCCGGCTGCGTCGCGGATCGTCATGGCTGGAAGCGGAGCTCGGTCTCGCCGACGGTGATCGTGTCGCCGGGCTTCAGGAGCCGCGGCCCGCTCAGGCGCTCGCCGTTCACGAAGGTGCCGTTCGTCGAGCCGACGTCCTCGACCCAGGCGCCGTCGCGACGGGCCTGGAAGCGCGCGTGACGGGCGGAGACGAACTCGTCGCCGTCGAGCGGCACGTCGTTCTGGCCGCCGCGCCCGAACGTGAGCGGCGCCGCGTTGACCCGGAACTCCTGCGCGATCGGGAGCGCCGCGCTGTGGACGACGACGAGCTTTCCCTGCGGCGGCGCCGGGGTCGCCTGCTGGCGCTGCGCCTGGGTCTGCGGCGCCAGCACCGAGGCTCTCCTGCTGCGGCGAGCGGATGTCGCGGCTCGCGCTGCGGACGATCGCGCCAGATGAAGAGGTAGAGGAGCACGAGGAAGGCGAGCTTGAGGGCGAGCAGGACCTCCTCGACCGCGGCCGAGCCGACGGTCACGGCAGCTCCCGGCGGAACTCCAGCCTCGTCGCGCCGATCGTGACGGTGTCGCCGGGCTCGAGCTTGGCGCGCTTCGTGCGCGGTGCCGTTGACCTCGACGCCGTTCGTCGAGCCGAGGTCGACGATCCAGTACGCCGCCCCGTCCTGGCGCAGCTCCGCGTGCTGGCGCGACGCGTTCGGGTCGGCGAGCCGGATGTCGCACTCGCGGGAGCGGCCGATCGTGACGCGCCGCTTGATCACCTCGTACGGCTTGCCGTCGACGATGAGGGTGACGACCTCCCGCTCCGGCGCGGCAGCCGGCTCCGGCGCGGCCTCCGCCTCGGCCACTCGCGGCTTGTAGATCATCGTCGCGCCGGCCTCGACCTCGGGCGCGTCGGCGACCAGGGCCGCGCCCTTCGGCTGCGCCATCCGCGTCGCGATCCCGAACTCGCCCACGGCCAGGTCCGCGTCGGTCTCGATCAACACCCGCGGCTGGGTGAGCAGCGCATAGCCCTCCCGGCGCGCGTGCTCGATCAGGTACTCCTGCAGCTCGCCGAGGAGCGAGGCCTCGTACCCGGAGAACTGCTCGCGGTCGCCCGGTCGAGAGGTAGAGCACGTACTCGTTCGGGACGTAGACGCGCGAGACCGAGATCGTGCGGTGCTCGTCCATCTCCTTCGCGAGCTTGCGTGCGAGCTCGACGGGCTGGACGTTCGCCTTGAAGGCGCGGCCGAACATTCCCTCGAGGAGGGACTCGAGCTTCTGTTCCAGTGAGCGAAGCACCATCCGGCGGGGTCGAAGTCCCTCGCGGGATCCTAGCGAGACGGAACCAGAACGAGCGCCGCACAGGTGACCCAGGCGGCCAGCACGAGCGGGAGCGCGGCGGCGGCCGGCGCGGACAGGAGCGTGAGCGAGAGCATCGCGGCGCCGAGCACGGCGATGCCCCAGCGGCCGCGGGTGCGGGCGTACGGGATCGCGACCGCGATCGCGGCGAGCGCGAGCGCCTCGATCCCGACCGCCGGGTTGGCCTGCAGCGCGCGCCAGAGCGCGCCGGCGACGAGGGCGGGCCGGTTGCTGCCGGCGATCCCGAGCCCGAGCGGCGGCGCGTCACCGGTGAAGGGCAGCGGCGCGCGTCTCAGCCCGGCGGCGACGGCGGCGACGAGCACCGCGGCGACCGTCTGCAGCGCGCGGCGCCACGGCGTCCGCATCGCCTGCGCCGCGAGCGGCATCAGGCCGAGCGCGCCGATCGGCGCGAGCAGCGGGCCGAGCGCGAACAGCAGGCCGCCGAGCGGCTCCCTCCACATCAGCGCGACCCAGATCACGGCGACCGCGGCGTAGAGCAGCGCGAGCCCGAGCGAGACGTTGCCGAGCGGGAAGACCGGGACCGCGAGGGCCGCGATCATCCCGAGGCGCGGGCGCGCGAACGCGAGCGCCGCTGCGAGCGCCGCCAGACCGGCGGCGAAGTTCGCCGGGTAGAAGGGGAGCAGGGTGGCTCCGGCGGCCGCCGTGATCGCCGCGAGCCCGGAGGCGCCGAGCCGCGGTGCGAGCGCCGGCACCTTGAGGCGGACCCGGGTCGCGGAGCGGCGTGCCGGGGCGCTCCCCGTCGCCTTCCGCCGGGTGTGTGCGTGGCGCAGCGCCTCGGCCAGCTCGCGAGCGCTCGGGCGTCGAGCGGGGTTCACCGAGAGCGCGCGGTCGACGAAGGCCTGGAGCGCCTTCGGCAGGTCGGGGCGAACAGAGTGGAGCGGCGGCGCCCCCTCGTCGATCGCCTTCGCGGTCTCGACGAGCGACGAGGTCCAGAACGGGTGGTAGCCGGCAAGCGCCTCCCAGAGCACGACACCGACTCCCCAGACGTCGGCGGCGGGCGAGCCGCTCTCGCCCTTGAGCCGCTCGGGCGAGATGTAGGCCAGCGTGCCGGGGACGTCGCCGGCCGCGGTCAGCGTCTCGGCCTCCTTGATCCGCGCGAGCCCGAAGTCGAGCAAGCGCACGGAGACGCCGTCGCCGTCGGCGAGGAGGACGTTCGACGGCTTCACGTCGCGGTGGACGATCCCCTGCCCGTGCGCATGCGCGAGACCTTCGAGGATCTGGCAGGCAGTCTCGACCGCGACGGCGTCGTCGACCTCGCCCGCGCGGATCGCCTCGCGCAGCGTGCGGCCGGCGACGTACTCGTAGGCGATGTAGACGTTCCGCTCGTCGCTCGCGAAGTCGTAGGCGCGGACGCAGCGCGGGTGGCGCAGGCGTGCGGCCGCTTCGGCCTCGCGCTCGGCGCGCGAGGCGGCCTTGCCCTCGCGCGGGACGATCTTCAGCGCGACGTCGAGCCCGTTGGACTCGTCGCGCGCCAACCAGACCGAGCCCGTGCCGCCGCTGCCGAGCATGCGCAGCGGCCGGTAGCGACCCAGGACGAGTTCAGGGGCAGAGAGAGCTAGCGCGGTGTTCGACACCCAGGCAAGGGGTTGGCGATGGCGGCGCGAACTCCTTTCAAGCACCCGACGTGGTTAGATTGGCTGCTCCGTGACCGATGACATCGAGTTCGACTTCTTCGACGAGCCTGAGACGCGGGAGGACGCGAGACGCCCGCGCCCGCAGCGCAAGCCGAGCGGGGGCGGCGGTCCCAAGACTCCCGCCCGTCCGCCTCACGGGTTCACGCCGATCCTGCGCCTCGTCGGCCTGATCGCCTTTGCGATCCTGATCGTCGTCCTGCTCGTGCTCTGGGTGCAGAGCTGCCAGGGCGCCCAGAAGCACGACCGCTACTCGAGCTACATGGGGAAGGTCAGCACGATCGCGCACGACTCCGACCAGAACGGCCGCAAGTTCGCGGCGCTGATGACGACGCCGGGCACGAAGCTCGCGGACATCGTCGCCGGGCTGAACGGGCTCGCCCAGCTCCAGCAGCAGAACGTCGCGACCGCCGAGCAGCTGCGCCCGCCGGGGACCCTGCGCGCCGAGAACACGAGCATGGTGCAGGCACTCCAGCTCACCGTCTACGGCCTCCGCGGCCTGTCGGACGCCTTCCGCCAGACTTCCGGGTACAAGGTCGACCAGGCGGCGCAGGCCGGCACGCTGCTCGCCGATCAGGCGACGCGGCTGACCTCGAGCGACGTCGTCTGGGCGGACTTCTTCCACAGCCCGTCGGTGGCCGTCCTCAAGCAGGAGGGGATCGGCGGCGTGGTGGTGCCCGAATCGAACTTCGTCACCAACACCGACGTCGCGAGCTCCGGCTTCGAGACCCAGGTCTTCCTCCGCATTCACGGCGCCTCGACCGGAGGCACGCCGGGAGGGGTGCACGGGTCCGGGATCGTCTCCACCGTCGCGCTGCCGAAGAACCAGCAGCTCTCGACGACGGCCGAGAACACCGTCGTCGCCTCCGCCGACCTCGCCTTCCAGGTGAACGTGAAGGACACCGGCGACTCGCAGGAGGTCTCGATCCAGGTCACGCTGACGATCCAGAAGAGCCCGACGCCGATCGTGAAGCACTCGACGATCGAGCTGATCAACCCCGGCCAGACCGTGGCGGTCGTCTTCAAGGATCTCGGGCAGCCGCCGTTCGGCGTCAAGACGACGGTCAAGGTCGACGTGCAGCCGGTACCGGGGGAGAAGAACACCGCGAACAACTCGGCGGAGTACCCCGTCATCTTCTCGCTCGGCGGGTAGCCTTCCCCGCCGACGATGAACCTGTCTAGCTCCGCCGCCGCCTGGATCGCGATCGGCGCCGCCGTGGTGGCGGTGCTCGCGCTCGTTGCGGCGGCGCTCGCCTGGCGCTCGCTCCGCGCGGTGCGCGCATCGCACCAGGTGCTGCTCGGAGGCGGCACGGAAGACCTGGTCGACTTCGCGGTCTCGCTGCAGGGGCGGATCGACGACCTCCACCGCGCCGTCGACGACGTCACGGCCGCGCTGGCCCGAGTCGACCGCCGCTTCGACGAGGCGCTCGCGAAGACCTCGATCGTCCGCTACGACGCCTACGAGGGCACCGGCGGGCATCAGTCCGCGTCGATCGCGCTGCTCGACGCGAACCGCAGCGGGCTCGTGATCTCGGCGATCCAGGGCCGCGACTACGCACGGATCTACATGAAGGAGCTCGACCGGGGCCGCGCCGCCGTGGCGCTCTCGCCCGAGGAGCTGGAAGCGGTCGAGCGCGCGATGGCCCACTAGGAGCCGCTGACGTGTTCCTGATCCGCTGGGCGCTCCGGCTCGTGCTCGTAGTCGTGCTGTTCTTCGCGTTCGTCGCGGCGACCTTCTACCTCTTCGTCTTCCCGCACATGGACCGGGTCACGCACGCCGATGCGGTCGTCGTCCTCTCGGGCGGCAAGAGCGACCGGCTGCCGAAGGGGCTCAAGCTCGTGCAGGACGGCGTCGCGCCGACGCTCGTGATCTCGGACGGCCGGGCACCGGGCTACCCGCAGGCGAACAAGCTCTGCAAGGGCCGGCAGCCGTTCAAGGTGGTCTGCTTCGTTCCCGACCCGTACTCGACGCGCGGCGAGGCGGAGGGCGTCGCCCGCCTCGCGCGGAAGCACGGCTGGCACTCGCTCGTCGTCGTCACCTCGCGCTACCACGTGTTCCGGGCCCGAATCCTGTTCAAGCGCTGCTTCAAGGGCCCGGTCGCGGTGATCGGGTCGATGCCGTCGCTGAGAAACATGGTCAACGGCACACTCCAGGAGTGGCCGAAGCTGATCTACGAGGAGACGCTCGTCCGCTCCTGTTAGCGGCCCCCGTTGCTAGATTGGCTTGAAATGCAGCAGGTCCTCGTCCTCAACGCGAGCTACGAGCCGCTCAACGTCTGCTCTGTCAGGCGCGCGCACGTGCTCGTCTTCAAGGGGAAGGCCGAGGTGCTCGAGGAGCTGGGGCAGCCGCTGCGCAGTGCGAGCTCGACCTATCCGTGGCCGCACGTGATCCGGCTCGTCACCTACGTGCGCGTCCCGCGCGGCTTCCAGCGCAAGATCTCCCGCCGCGCCCTGTTTGCCCGCGACGGCTGGCGCTGCGTCTACTGCGGCACGAGCGGCGGGCGGCTCACGCTCGACCACGTCGTCCCGCGCAGCCGCGGCGGCGAGTCGGTGTGGGACAACGTCGTCACGGCCTGCTCGCCCTGCAACCTGCGCAAGGGCGATCGCTCGCTCGCCGAGGTCTCGATGGAGCTGCCGAAGCCGCCGGGCCCGCCCGCGCCGGTGCTCTTCATCCGGCTCGCGGCGCCGAAGATCCCGTCGAGCTGGCAGCCGTACCTCGCCGGCCTGTCGACGTCGACGGCGTGACGTGAAGCGCCGGGCCTGGATCGCCGGGCTCGCGCTCGTGCTCGTAATCGGCGCTTCGGGCTGCGGGCGCGCCACGAGCACGACGATCAGCGGCAGCGGCGGGATCACCGTCGACGGCGACGGCACGGTCGCCACGGTTCCCGACCGCGCGGGGTTCAGCTTCGGCGTCCACACCCAGAGCGCGACCGCGGACGCCGCGCTCGGCGCGAACAGTGCGCTGATGACGAAGGTGATCGCCGCGATCGAGGGAGCCGGTGTCGCCAAGGGCGATCTCCAGACCTCGCAGGTCTCGCTGTCTCCGCAGACCTCCGCCGACGGCAATCGCGTCACGGGTTATGCGGCCGACAACACCGTCACCGTGACCGTGAAGGATCTCGCCTCGGCGGGCGCGGTCGTCGACGCGGCGGTCGGCGCGGGCGCGAACAACGTCTCGGGCCCGGACCTCTCGAGCTCGGATCAGAGCAAGCTCTACCTCGCCGCGCTGAAGCTCGCGATGGCCGACGCGAAGGCGAAGGCCCAGGCGATTGCCAGTGGCGGCGGCGTCTCGCTCGGCAAGGTGAAGACCGTCGTCGAGGGCGGCGGCGCGACGCCGCTCCCGGGCGCCGAAGCGTCGAAGGCCACCCCGATCTCGCCCGGCACCACGCAGATCGAGGCGACCGTGACCGTCACGTACGCGATCTCCTAACCAGCTCGTCCTCGACGGCGGCGAGGTCGATCCCGCGCGCCGCGAGGAGGACGTAGCTGTGGAAGATCACAGTCGGCGATCTCGGAGACGAGGCGCTCGTCGCTTTCGGATACGCCGGCAAGCGCCACCTCGAGGCCCTCCTCGCCGACCTTGCGCGCGGCCGACCCGGGGTCGTCGAGCAGCGAGACGACGTAGGAGCCCTCGGGCCGCTCCTTCGCGCGCTCGGCGATCCGCCGCCAGAGCCAGGGCGCGAAGCAGCTCTCGGCGCCCGTGTGGCAGACGGGGCCGGCGGGCCGGACGCGGAGCAGGATCGCGTCGCCGTCGCAGTCGTCGCGGATCTCCTCGACCGCGAGCGTCGATGCCGGAGGTCTCGCCCTTGTGCCAGTACTCCTCGCCGCGAGCGGCTCCAGAACCACGCCTCGCCGCTCTCGCGCGTCCGGCGCAGGGCCTCCTCGTCCATCCACGCGAGCATCAGCACGCGGCCGGTCTCGGCGTCCTGCACGATCGCGGGCGTCAGCTGCGGATCGGCCATCCCCGCTCCTTCAGCGCGATCTTCAGCGCGGGCAGCAGCTCCGGCCGCTCGTGGACGATCGAGGCGACGAGGGCCGCGTCGGCGCCCGCGTCGAACGCGTCCGAAAGATGGCCCGCGTTCCCGGCGCCGCCCGAGGCGATCACCGGGACGGTCACGGCCTCGGCGACCGCAGCGGTGAGCGGCGAGGTCGTAGCCCTCGCGCGTACCGTCGGTGTCGATCGAGGTGAGCGAGGATCTCGCCGGCGCCGTAGCGCGCCGCCTTCACCGCCCATTCGACCGCGCTCACGCCGCGCGCCTTGCGGGCGCCGTGGGTGAAGACCTCGCCGTCCTTCGCGTCGATCGCGCAGACGACGGCCTGCGCGCCGAACTCGTCGGCCAGCTCCGTGAGGAGCTGCGGCCGCTCGAGCGCGGCGCGGTTGACGGCGACCTTGTCGGCGCCTGCGCGCAGCAGCGCCCGCGCCGTCCTCGAGCTTCGCGATCCCGCCTCCGACGGTGAACGGCACCTCGAGCGAAGCGGCGGCGCGCTCGACGAGCTCGACCGGCGGGCGGCGATCCTCGATCGTCGCCGTCACGTCGAGGAACACGATCTCGTCGGCGCCGAGCGCCGAGTAGCGCTCCGCGAGCTCGACCGGGTCGCCGATGTCGCGGAGGTCCTGGAAGCGGACGCCCTTGACCACGCGCCCGCCGGCCACGTCGAGGCAGGGGATCAGGCGCTTCTTGACCATGCGATTGTGCTCATGAGCACTTTGGCTCCGGCCCGGTCGCTGCGCTCGGGGTGGAACTGGACTCCGGCGAGCGCGCCGCGCTCGACCGCGGCGACGACCGGGCCGTCGTGGTCGACGGTGGCGACGGTGACCGGCTCGTCCGGCAGAGCCGCGTAGCTGTGCGCGAAGTAGACGTCGGCGCCGTCGAGCCCTGCGAGCAGCTCGCCGCCCGTGACGCTCAGCGTGTTCCAGCCCATGTGCGGGACTGCGGGCGCGTAGTAGGCGCACCGGACCGGCGAGCAGGCCGAGCCCCTGCCCGCCCTCCTCGCTCTCGCCGAAGAGGAGCTGCATCCCGACGCAGATCCCGAGCAGCGGCCGTGCCTGCGGCGACGCGGTCGCGGAGCGCCTCGGCGAGGCCGCGCTCCTCGAGCCCGCGCGCCGCGCTCTCGGTGTGGCCGACCCCGGCGACGACGGCGAGCGGCGCCTCGCGCACGAGCTTCGGATCGGTCGTCACGACGGGCTCCGCGCCGGCGCGCTCGAACGCGGCGCAGACCGAGCGCAGGTTCCCCGCGCCGTAGTCCGCGAGCACGACCTTCACATCGCTCCCTTCGTCGAGCCCGAGTCGCCCGGTGCGACGGCGACCCGCAGCGCGCGGCCGAGCGCCTTGAACGCCGCCTCCGCCACGTGGTGCTCGTCGGCGCCCGTCGCCTCGAGGTGGAGCGTGAGCTTCGCCTGCATCGCGAACCGCTCGAACGCGTGGGGCAGCGACGGTCCCGGCGGGCGCGAGCGAGACCTCGGCGTGGGGCCGCTGCACGAGGTCGATCGTGGCGCGGGCGAGCGCCTCGTCCATCGGCACGTCGGCCGAGCCGTAGCGCGTGATCCCCGCCCGGTCGCCGAGCGCCTAGCGCGAGCGCGTCGCCGAGCGCGGCGAGGATGTCCTCCGTCGTGTGGTGCTCGTCCACCTCGAGGTCGCCCGAGGCGAGCAGGTCGAGGTCGAGCCCACCGTGGAACGCGAGCGCGCCGAGCAGGTGGTCGAGGCAGCCCGATCCCGGTGGCGACGCGCGCGCGCCCGAGCCCGTCGAGGTCGAGCGAGATCCGCAGCGACGTCTCGGTGGTGGTACGGATCACGAGCGCCGTTCGCGTCGGCGACGGCTCGGTCTCGACGCCGAGCGCGGCGAGCAGCAGGTCGTTCTCGGCCGGGAGGCGGACCGTCATCCGGAAGCCGTCGGCGAACTGCCGCACGACGAGACCCGTCGGCGTCGAACGGCGCCGACGCACGAAGACGAAGTTGCCGTGCGACTCGGGGCAATCGAAGCCCGCCGCGAGCAGCGCCGCCGCGCACTCGCTCGCGCTCGGCGACGGTCTGCTCGACGTCGAGCCGCGGCTCGCGCAGCGCCGCCGTGGCGATCCGCGCCGCCGGGCCGGAGATCGGCGCCGGCGCGCGCCGTGCCTCGAGCTCGGCCGCGATCTCGGCGGAGGCGACGCGTAGCCGACGCGCAGCGAGGCGAGCCCGAACGCCTTGGAGAGGCGTCCGGATCACGACCATGTTCGGCTCGAGCAGCGGCACGACGCTGCCGCCCGGCGCGTATTCGACAGTAGGCCTCGTCGACGACGACGAGCGCGTCGGGCCGGCTCGGGCGAGCGCGGCGATCTGCCTCCGGCGGCGATGAGCTCGCCGGTCGGGTTGTTCGGGTTGCAGACCCAGACGAGGTCGCCGTCGCCCGTCGGTCGAGCCTCGGCGCCCGCGAGCGCGGTCGCGATCGCGTAGAGCGAGTAGGTCGGGCGTCTGCACGGTCGCGGTCCGGCCGGGCCGAGAGGAACGTGCGGGCGACGAGCAGGATCAGGTCGTCCGCGCCGGCCCCGACCACGATCTGCTCCGGGAGCGACACCCGCGTAGCGCGGCGGCCGCCTCGCGCAGCGCGCGCGTAGTCCCCGTCCGGGTACTCGTTCAGGCGCGCGAAGCTCTCGCCGATCGGCACCTGCGGCACGCCCGGGAGCGGCGGCACGTTCTGGTCGAAGCGGAGCGTCTCCGCGGCGGGTACGGCGGCGTCCACTCGTACGGCTCGAAGCCCAGCGTACGGCGGGAAGCCGCGGACCGCGGCCGGGGTCACAGCCGCGCCTCCACGGCCGCCGCGTGCGTGAGCGGCAGCCCTTCGACGCGCGCCAGCGGCACGACGATCTCGCGCAGCGGCGGCGACGCCTTCGCGCGTCGCGCGGACGAACTGGATCGGCTTCAGGAACGCCTCGAGGCCGAGCCCGCCGGCGGCACGCGCGAGCCCGCCCGTCGGCAGCACGTGGTTCGTGCCCACCGCGTAGTCGCCGAGCACCGAGGAGGTCTGCTCGCCGAGGAAGACGGCGCCCGCGTTCGTCACACGTGCCGCGCAGCGCCTCGGGGTCCGCGACGTGGAGCTGCGAGGTGCTCGGGCGCGAACTCGTTCGCACGCGTCGATCGCCTCGTCGAGGCTCGCGACGACCTTCGACCTCGGCCGCCGGGCAGAGCGCGCCGACGGTCGCCGCGAGCGCGGCGCTCGTCGTGAGCAGCAGCGCCGCGCCGTCGGGCCCGTGCTCGAGCCTGGCCGCGAGATCGGCCGCGCAGAGCGCGGGGTCGGCGGTCTCGTCGGCGACGATCACGACCTCGGTCGGCCCGGCCGGGAGGTCGATCCCGACGTGCGCCGGAGACGAGCAGCTTCGCGGCCGTGACCCAGCGGTTGCCCGGGCCGACGATCTTGTCCACCGGCGCGACGGTCTCGGTGCCGAAGGCGAGCGCGGCGATCGCCTGCGCGCCGCCGACCGCGTAGACCTCGTCGACTCCGAGCTCGCGCGCGGCCGCGAGCATGCCGGCGCGAGGGCCGCGGCGTCGCGACCGCGATCCGCCCGACACCCGGCGACGCTGGGCGGGCACGACGGTCATCGACGAGCGAGGACGGGTACGCGGCGAGCCCGCCCGGCGCGTAGATCCCGACCGAGTCGAGCGGGACGAAGCGCCGCTCGGCCTCGATGCCGGGATAGGGGCTGACGCGTCACGTCCGGCGGGCGCTGCGGCGCGTGGAAGGCTCGACCGCGGCCGCGAGCCGCCGCAGCGCGACGAGCGCCTCGGGCGCGAGCGCTCGCCGCGGCGAGCTCGGCTCGGCGGGACGCGCGGCGAGGCGAGCCGGACGCCGTCGAGCCGCTCGGTCCAGTCGAGCAGCGCGGCGTCGCCGCGGGCGCGCACGTCGGCCACGATCTCGGCCACCTGCGGCCAGATGTCGTCGTAGCCCTGCGTCCTCACGGGATCAGGCGCTCGACGGGAATCACGAGGATCGAGGTCGCGCCCGCGGCCTTGAGCGGCTGCAGCAGGTCCCAGACGTCGTCGACGTCGACCGCGGCGTGGATCGCGATCTGGCCGGGCTCGGCGAGCGGGAGCACCGACGGCGCGCCCATGCTCGGCAGGACGCCGCGGATCGTCTCGAGCGCCGCCTCGGGCGCGTTCATCATCAGGTAGCGCCGCCGGCGCGCCGCGACGACGCCTTCGAGCATCAGCCGCAGCCGCTCGAGCAGCGCGCCGTTGCCGTGGAGCACGGCGCCGCCGGCGATCAGCACCGCCTGCGAGTCGAGCAGCTTGCCGATCCGGCGCAGCCCGTTCGCGCGTCGCCGTCGAGCCGGTCGAGACGAGGTCGACGATCGCGTCGGAGAGGCCGAGCCGCGGCGAGGCCTCGACCGAGCCCGAGACGGTGACGAGCTCCGCCTCGATCCGGAGCCGGCGCGAAGGCGGCCCGGGTCGAGCGCGGGTAGGCGGTCGCGATGCGGAGACCGGCGAGGTCGGCGAGCTGCTGCTGGGGCGCGTCGAGCGGCACGGCGGCCTCGAGCGTGCAGCGCGCGAAGCCGAGCTCGCAGACCATCACGACGTCGGCCTCGGCCTCCGCGACGAGGTTCGCGCCGGTGATCCCCGCGTGCACGACACCGTCCTGCACGTACTCGGGGATGTCGTGCGCGCGGACGAGCAGGAGATCGACGGGCGCGTTCGCGGCACGGGATCAGGAGCGAGCGCTCGCCGGCCTCGAAGCTGAGGCCCGGCTGCGGCGCACAGCTCGAGCGCGGGCGCTGCCATCCGGCCCTTCGACGGCACCGCGAGCGGAGAGGCGCCCGTTCTCGCCGGCGCGCGGGAATCCGGTGCTCATCTGGCCTCCTAGCGCTTCTTGGCCTGGCGATCGAGTGCGAGCCGGTAGCCGCCGGCACCGTTGCGCAGCCACTGGGCCACGCGCGTGACCGTGGTGGTGCTGGTGCCCACGCGGCTCGCGATCTCGAGGTAGGGCATGCCTTGCTCGAGCAGGTTGCGCGATCTCCCAGCGATGGGTGAGGGCCTCGAGCTCGGGCGCGGTGCAGAGGTCGCGGAGGAAGCGGAGCAGCTCCTCGCGGCGTGCGGAGGGTGAGCATCGCGTCGGCAAGGCTGCCGAGGGTTGCGGGCACTTCGTCGAGCGCATGTGAGGGCAGCTCCGCCGCAGGCGAAGATCGCTTCTTGCTAGCCATTCTGTATCACCATGTTACCATGTTAGCATGATAGATCAGAGTCGCGCAAATAGCTTCGTCATAGCCCCCGCCCTCGACGTGCTCGAGGGGCGCTGTGTCCGGCTCGCCCAGGGCGAGCGCGAGCGCGTGACCGTCGAGGGCGGCGATCCCGAGGAGGCGGCGGGCCGGTTCGTCGCCGAGGGCGCGCCGCTCCTCCACCTCGTCGACCTCGACGGCGCGTTCTCCGGCGAGCCGTCGCCCGGTCTCCTCGAGCGCGTCGTTGCGGCCGCCGGCGGGGTGCCGGTACAGGTCGGCGGCGGTTACCGCACGCTCGAGGCGATCGAGGCCGCGCTCGCCGCCGGTGCCTCGCGGGTGCTCGTCGGCACGGCCGCGACCGGGCCGGACTTCCTCGCCCAGGCCGCGCCCCGCTTCGGCGACGGCCTCGTCGTCGCCGTCGACGTCCGCGACGGCCGGGTCGCGCTGGAGGGCTGGACCGCCGCGACGCCGCTCACGCCGACGGAGCTCGTCCGTCGCTGCGCCGAGGCGGGCGTCGCGCGGCTCCTCGTCACGAACGTCCGCCGCGACGGCTCGCTCGAAGGCCCTGACCTCGAGCTGCTCGAGGAGGTGCTGGCCGCCTCCGACTTGCCGGTCTTCGCGGCGGGCGGGATCTCCGGGCTCGACGATCTTCGCCGGCTCCGTGAGCTCGGCTGCGAAGGAGCCGTGCTCGGCAGCGCGCTCTGGCTCGGCCGAATTTCGCTGGCGGAAGCGCTTCGCGCGTAGTACTCTCCGCCGCAGCATGCTGTTCCTGGGCTGACACAGATCCTCGCGCGCGCCGCCGTCTCCGGTGGGCGCGCTGCCTGTCCGTGTCCGTTTCTGCCCGAAGGAGTCGTCTCGCATGCTGGCCGTCGAAGTTCTCAATCTGCGCAAGGAGTTTCTCCGCCGTGACCGGCGCGCGGGCCGCTTCGCGCCCAGGCGCCGCGTGCCCGCGATCAAGGACGTCAGCCTCGCGATCGAGCGCGGCGAGTGCGTCGCCGTCCTGGGTCAGAACGGCTCCGGCAAGTCGACGCTCGTCCGCGTGCTCTCGACGCTGCTCCTCCCCGACGGCGGCTCGGCGCAGGTCTTCGGCCACGACGTCGTCTCGGACGAGCGCGCCGTGCGCCGGCTCGTCAACCGCGTCTCGGTCGAGGCGTCGTTCTTCAAGAAGATGTCGGCCGCCGAGAACCTCGGCTACGCCGCGCGCTTCTACGGGCTGCCGCCGTCGCAGACGCGCGAGCGCGATTCCCGCGATCCTCGAGCGCGTCGGCTTCCCGGCCGAGCGGCGCGGCGAGCCGATGGAGAACCTCTCGCGCGGGATGCAGCAGAAGGTCGCGCTCGCCCGTGCGCTTCTGACCTCGCCGGTGCTGCTCCTGCTCGACGAGCCGACCACAGGCCTCGACCCGCGCTCGAAGCTCGAGGTGCAGGACTTCATCCGCGAGGTGCGGCGCCAGCACGACGCGACGATCCTGCTCTGCACGCACGACCTCGCCGAGGCGGAGGCACTCGCCGAGCGGGTCGGGATCCTCGACCGCGGGGAATTGCTCTGCCTCGAGCCGGTGGACGAGCTGCTCGACCGGTTCGGCGCCGACACGCTCGAGGGCGCGTTCTTCGCCGCCACCGGGCGCGCGTTCGAGCACGAGGAGGACGAAGACAGGGAGGTGTTCGCATGATCGGCACGGACAAGCTGTCCGTCCGGCACGAGCTGGTCGGCCTCGGCGGGATCGTCGAGCGCAACTGGTACCTGGTCAAGCGCTATGCGTGGTGGGAGCTCGCGTTCTTCCTCTGGACGGTCGCGAACACGCTCTCGATCGTCTTCATCGCCGACGGCGTCCAGGCGGCCGGCGGTCACGTGAACGTGAACGAGTTCACGACCGTGCTGCTGATCGGCGCCGTGATCTGGGCGTACCTCGGGATCATCTTCGAGATCCTCACCGAGACCGTCGCCTGGGAGCGGTGGGAGGGGACGATCGAGTACACGTTCATGGCGCCGCTCTCGCGCCCCGTGCACCTGATCGGGATGGGCGTGTTCGCGGTCGCCTACGGCGTCGTCCGCGCGGCGCTGCTGTTCGCCGTGGTCGCGGCGTTCTTCAGCCTCTCGATGCCCGACGCGAACTTCGCCTCGGCGCTCCTGATCCTCGCGGTCGCCTCCGTCTCGTTCATCGGGATCGGGATGATGACCGCGGTGCTGCCGCTGATCTCGCCGGAGAAGGGCTCGCAGCTCGGCTTCGTCGCGCAGGGGCTGCTGCTCGTGGTCTCGGGCGTCTACTACCCGACGAGCGTGCTGCCGCAGTGGATGCAGTGGCTCTCGACGATCTCGCCGGCGACCTACGCGCTGCGCGGGATCCGCGCCGCGATCCTCGACGGCGCGGGCGTCGAGGCGCTCTGGGGCGACATCTGGCCGCTGATCCTGATCGGGATCGTCTCGATCCCGCTCGGTCTCTGGGTCTTCGGCCGCGGCGAGCGCTACGCGAAGCGCCACGGCAAGCTGAAGCGGTCGGGATGATCCGTCGTCCCGAGACCGCGGCCGACTTCGAGCTCTGCACGCGGATCAGGAACACGGTTCATCCCCGCGAGCCCATCACGGTGGAGGAGCTGCGCGACGACCCGGGTGCGCACCTGCTGCTCCACGGCGAGGTCGGGTACGGGCTCGTGAAGGAGTCGAGCGTCGTCGGCTGCGCATTCACGATGGTGCGCGTGCTGCCCGAGGCGAGGCGCCGCGGTGTCGGCTCTGCGCTCCTGGCGGCGTGCTCCGACGAGGCGCGGGCGCTCGGCAAGCACTCGCTCTTCGGGCGCGTCGACGGTGATGACCCCGGGTCGCTGGCGTACCTGGAGCGGCGCGGTTTCGTCGTGATCTCGCGCGACATCGAGCAGATCCGCGAGCTCGGCGACGAGGGGGCGTTCGCGCCGCCGCCTGGGATTGTGCTCGCCGAGCTCCGTCCCGAGTACCTCGAAGGCGTCTACGCGGTCGCGGTCGACGCCATGCCCGACGTGGCCGTCGCGGCGGAGATCGAGGCGGCGCCGTACGAGCGGTGGCTCCTCGAGACGAAGAACTGGATCGCGGTCGTCGTCGCGCTCGACGGCGAGCAGGTGGTCGGGCTCGCCGCGCTCGCTCGGCTCGCTGCGCTTCCCGACACGCTCGAGACACGAGCTGACCGGCGTGCTGCGCAGCCACCGGCGGCGCGGGATCGCGGAGGCGATGAAGCGCGAGCAGATCCGGTGGGCTGCCGCCGCGGGCTACCGGCGGCTGATGACCTGGACGCAGGAGGGCAACGACCCGATGCGCGGCCTGAACCTGAAGCTCGGCTACCGCGAGCGGCTCGGGGAGCTCCAGCTGAAAGGGCCGCTGCAACGGTGAGGCGGCCCAGCGCCTACCACTTCTACCTCTTCGCCGAGGCGGCGCTCTCGCTGCCGAGCTTCATCGTGGTCGCGATCTACTTCGTCGAGCAAGTCGGCCTGAGCCCGCTCCAGCTCGTCCTCGTTGGCACGGTGATGGAGATCTCGGTGTTCGTGTTCGAGGTGCCGACCGGCGTCGTCGCCGATCTCTACGGGCGCAAGCTCTCGCTCGTGATCGCCTGGCTCGTGATGGGCGCCTCGACGATCCTCGTCGGCGCCGTGCCCGAGTTCTGGGCCGCACTCCTCGGGCTGGGCGCTCTGGGGCCTCGGCGCCACCTTCATGAGCGGCGCCTTCGAGGCGTGGATCACCGACGAGGTCGGCGCCGACCGCGTCGGCCCGGTCTTCGTGCGCGGCCTGCAAGCGGGCTACGCGGCCGGGATCGTCGGCCTCGTGCTCTGGATCGGCCTCGCGACCGTGAGCCTCCAGGGTGCGGTGATCGCGGACGGCGCCGTCACGCTCGGGGTCGGCCTGCTGGCGATCCCGCTCATGCGCGAGAAGGGCTTCCGCCGCCATGCGCACGGTCGCGGCGCCGGCCTGGAGACGGCTCGGGCCGGCGCGCGGCTCGTCCGCGGGCGGCCCGTGCTGCTCCTCCTCGTCGGCGCGGCGTTCTTCGCGGGGGCCTACACGGAGGGCTTCGACCGGCTCTGGGAGGCCCACTTCATCCGTGACGTTGGGCTGCCGGCGTTTCTCGGGCTCAGCGACCTCTGGTGGTTCGCCGTGCTCGGGGTGGGCGCGATGCTGCTCGGCCTGCTCGTCTCGAACGTGCTCGTGAAGCGGGTCACGCACGGCTCCGACCGCTCGCTGGCGAAGCTGCTGTTCGTCCTCGCCGCGCTCCAGATCGCAACGGCGGCCGCCTTCGGCCTCGCCGCCGGGCTCGCCATGGCGGTGCTCGCGTACTGGGGCGCGCGCCTGACCCGCTCGCTGTCCAGCCCTGTCTACATGACGTGGCTCAACCAGTCGATCGACGACTCGTCGCTGCGGGCGACGGTGATCTCGCTCTCGGGCCAGTCCGACGCGATCGGCCAGGTCGCCGGCGGCCCGGGGATCGGCGCGATCGGAAACGCGTTCGGGATCTCGGCGGCGCTCGTGGTCGGCGGTTTCGTGCTCACGCCCGCGCTCGCGCTCTACGGACGCGCGATGCGGCACGGCGGGCACGAGCCGGAGTTGGTGGTGTAGACTCCGACGGTCTTGAAGGCGACGTTGCCTCGGGCGCGATGTCGCGCTCGGGGCTTTTTTCGTTTACAGGGAGGAAAACATGGCTGCAACCACACCGCGCAAGGCTCCGGCGGCACGGACGGTCAAGAGCAAGGACCGCGCGACCTCGAGCCTTGCCGACCGGCGGGCGGTGCTGAAGCGGATCAAGGACGAGAAGGTCGAGTCCGTCCTGTTCTGGTTCACCGACCTCGAGGGCCACCTCAAGAGCTTCGCGATCACGCCCGCCGAGATCTCGGAAGCGCTGAACGACGGGATGGGCTTCGACGGCTCGTCGATCACCGGCTTCAACGGATCGAGGAGTCGGACATGGTCGCGATCCCGGACCCGAAGACCTTCCAGGTGCTCCCGAGCGACCCGGGCCAGCGCAAGGTCGGCCGGATGATCTGCGACGTCGTCACCCCGAACGGCGAGCCGTACGACGGCGACCCGCGCTACGTGCTGCGCCGCGCGCTCGAGCGGATGCAGAAGCTCGGCTTCGACACGTTCAACGTCGGCCCCGAGCTCGAGTACTTCCTGTTCAAGGACTCGAACGGCACCGAGACGCTCGACGAGGGCGGCTACTTCGCGATGACCGCGCAGGACGCCGCGACCGAGCTCCGCGACGACACGATCGCCGCGCTCGAGTCGGTCGGGATCCCGATCGAGTACCACCACCACGAGGTCGGCCCCTCGCAGCACGAGATCGACATGCGGTACGCGTCGGCGCTCGAGATGGCCGATCGCACGATCACCTACCGGCTGATCGTGAAGGAGATCGCGGCCAAGAGCGGCGTCTACGCGACGTTCATGCCGAAGCCGCTGTTCGGCGAGAACGGCTCCGGGATGCACACCCACATGTCGCTGTTCAAGAACGGGCGCAACCAGTTCTTCGACGCGAAGGACCCGCACCACCTGTCGCCGGTGGGCAAGGCGTTCATCGCCGGGCTCCTCGCGCACGCCCGGGAGATGTCGGCGATCTTCGCGCAGTGGGTCAACTCCTACAAGCGGCTCGTGCCGGGCTACGAGGCGCCGGTCTACGTCGCCTGGTCGCAGCGCAACCGCTCGGCCCTCGTCCGGATCCCGCTCTACAAGCCGGGCTCCGAGCAGGCGACCCGGGCGGAGCTCCGCTGTCCGGACCCGGCGTGCAACCCGTACCTCACCTTCGCGGCGCTCCTGCACGCGGGGCTCGAGGGGATCGAGAAGAAGCTACAAGCTCGAGGCGCCGATGGACCAGAACCTCTACCACCTCACCACCGAGGAGCGGAAGGACGCTGGGAATCGAGGCGCTGCCGCAGACGCTCGGCGAGGCCGTCGACGCGCTCTCGGAGTCCGAGCTGATGAAGAAGGCGCTCGGCGATCACATCTTCCCGCGCTACGTCGAGATCAAGCGGCGCGAGTGGGACGAGTACCGCGTCCAGCTCTCGCAGTGGGAGATGGATCGGTACTTGTCAGCGCTCTAGCCGGACGTCATATTCTCCTCAGCGGCCCCGCCCACTGCGGAGGGCGGGGCCCGACTGACGGCCGACTGCGGGCTCCTGGTGGGAGCCTGCGGTCGTTTTCGAGTCCCTCGTGAGCCTGGAGGCCGCCGTGCCCGACCGCTATCTCGTCTTCTCAGGGTCGCTGCGCGCGGACTCGCTCAACACGAGGCTCGCCCGGCTCGCGGCGAGGGTGATCGAGGCCAGGGGCGGAGAGGTCGACCTCGGCTCGATCCGGGAGTTCGACGCGCCGTCCTTCGACGCGGATGTCGAGCGCGACGGCGCGATGCCGCCGGGCTCGGAGGAGCTCCGTCGCCGGCTGGAGGCCTGCGACGCGTTCGTGATCGCCTCGCCGGAGTACAACCTCTCGATTCCCGGGCTGCTCAAGAACGCGATCGACTGGGTCTCGCGCTTCCGCCCGCAGCCGTTCTACGAGATGCAGGGCCTGCTGATGTCGGCCTCGCCGTCGCTGGTCGGCGGGAACCGCGGGCTCTGGGCGCTGCGCGTCCCGCTCGAGCACCTCGGCGCGCGGCTCTATCCGGAGATGTTCTCGCTGGCCCGGGCGAACCAGGCATTCGACGACGACGGCGGGATCGCGGACGAGCGGCTCCGCGGGGTGTTCGAGAGCAACATCGCGAGCTTCATGAGCCTCGTCGAGGCGGCGAAGCACTACGAGTGCATCAAGGCCGCGTGGGTCGAGTTCCCGGGCGAGTGATGCGTCTAGAGGAAGCGGCGGATCGACTCGCGCTCGACGCGGAGGCCGATCACGCCGCTCGAGCCGTCGATCTGGTCGATCGTGTCCGCCGGGACGAGCCGCCGGCGCCGGTGGAAGAGCCCGGCCTTGACGGACAGCGCGTCGGGAACGTCGGGGGTGGTGCCGTACATCGGGCACTCGACCCGGCCGATCACCCGGCCGCGGCGATCGGCCACGAGGAAGCCGGTCGTGCGCGTCAGGTCTACAGCGACGGCATTCACGTGTCCGAGGCTATCGGGGCCTTGTGAAGAGAACCCGCGCAGGGCGTAAGGACTTTGTTAACCGCCCTTTCACCACCGGCAAACGAACCGGATTCGGCGCTCCGGGCCGGATCCCTGCTGTCCGTAGACTCTCGTGATGGACGCGCGCGAACGCCACCTCAACCTGCTCACCGAGACGATCGCGGCGGTCAACTCGACGCTCGATCTCGAGGAGGTGCTCGCGCTCGTCGCGAGCAAGGTCGCGGCGGCGCTCGAGGCCGACGCGTGCTTCGTCTACCTCTACGACGAGCGCGCCGACGAGCTCGTGCTGCGCGCGACGCACGGCACGCAGCGTCGAGGAGATGACGCAGCGCCCGCGGATGCGGCCGGGCGAGGGGATCACCGGCTCGGCGGCGCTCGAGCGCGCGCCGATCATGATCCCGTGCCGAGGCGCACCTCGACCCCCGCTTCAAGGCCTTCCCGAACCTGCACGAGGAGGAGTACGAGTCGATCCTCGCCGTGCCGATCCTCGCGCGCGAGCGGCTCGACGGCGCGCTCAACGTCCGCACGCGGAAGCCGCGCGTGTTCGGCGACGACGAGATCGAGCTGCTCGTGGCGATCGCGGCGCAGGTCGCGCAGACGATCGAGCACGCGAAGCTCTACGCGCACGCGCAGGGCCGCGTCGGCGAGCTCGAGGCGCTCGCGCGGATCTCCGAGGCCGTCTCGGAGTCGCTCTACCTCGAGGAGTCGCTCGAGGCGATCGTGAAGACGACGATGGAGGCCGTGCACGCGACGGGTGCGGCGCTCGTGCTCGAGGACGGAAGCATCGCGTGGCCCGAGGGCCGCGCCGGCGCCTACGCGGTGCGCACCGCACTGCGCTGGAAGCGGCGCCAGATCGGCGAGCTCGTGGCCGACCGGGACACGCCGTTCACCGACGAGGAGCGGGCGCTGCTCGCATCGATCGCCCACCACGCGGCGGTCGCGCTCGAGCACGGGCGCGCCGTGATGCGCGGCGTGCTCGCCCAGGAGATCCACCACCGCGTCAAGAACAACCTCCAGACGGTCGCCTCGCTGCTGCGGCTCCAGGCGCGCGCCGACGGGGTGATCGACGCGCAGAAGGCGCTCGACGACTCGGTGAACCGGATCCTCGCGATCGCCGCGGTGCACGAGGTGCTGACCGAGCGCCACGACGACGACGTCGACCTCGGCGAGCTGCTCGCGCGCCTCCGCGCGATGCTCGTCCAGGGCCTCGTCTCGGGGAAGACGGTCGAGGCCGAGCTCGAGCCGGTCGAGCTCGCCGGCCACCGGGCGACCGCGGTCGCGCTCGTCTTCAGCGAGCTGTTCCAGAACGCGCTCGAGCACGGCGGCAGCACGGTCAAGGTCGCGCTGACGCGCCGGAACGGCGACGTCGCTGCTCACGATCGCCGACGACGGGCCGGGGATCGCGGCCGACGCGACGGGCACGGGGCTCTCGATCGTGCGCGCGCTCGTCCGCGACGAGCTCGGCGGGACCCTCGAGCTGCGGAGCGGCGCGGGCACGCGCGCCGAGGTGGTGTTCCCGACGTGAGGATCCTGATCGCCGAGGACGAGACGATCATCCGCCTCGATCTACGGGACCTGCTCGAGCGGGCCGGCTTCGACGTCTGCGCCGAGGCGAAGGACGGCGAGGAGGCGGTCGCGCTCGCGCGGGCGTCGCTCCCGGACCTCGCGATCATGGACGTGAAGATGCCGCGGCTCGACGGGATCGAGGCGGCGCGCACGATCCTCGAGGAGCGGCCGATCCCGATCGTGATGCTGACCGCCTACGGCGAGCAGGAGCTCGTCTCGCGCGCCGTCGAGGCGGGCGTGTTCGGCTACCTCGTGAAGCCGTTCCGCGAGAGCGACCTGCTGCCCGCGATCGCGACGGCGCAGCGCGCGGCACGAGGAGCTCGCCGCGGTGCGGGAGGAGGCCGAGTCGCTCGCCGAGGCGCTCGCCGCGCGCAAGGCGATCGAGCGGGCGAAGGGGATCCTGATGGCCAAGGAGGGCCTGACCGAGGCGGACGCCTTCGCGCGGCTTCGCAAGGCGAGCCAGGTCTCGGGGCGGCCGCTCAAGGTCGTCGCCGAGGCGCTGCTCGCGACCTTCGACGAGAGCTGATGGAGCCGAACGCGGCGCTCCTCGAGCGGCTGTTCGACGCGTTCGCCCGCCGCGACGTGGCGGTGGTCGGCGAGCTGCTCGCCGAGGACGTCGTCTGGACGGTGCCCGGTGACGTGCCCGTCGCCGGCGAGCATCGGGGCCGGCGGCCCGTGGTGCGCTTCCTCGGGCAGACGGCGCGGCTCACCGACGGCACCTACCGCAGCGAGCTTCGCTACGCGCTCGGCGGCGGCGACCGCGCGGTCGCGGTGTACCGCGCGACGGGCCGCCGCCCGGACGGCCGCACGATCGACCTCGACCAGATCCTGCTCTGCCGGGTCGAGGGCGGGCAGCTGGTGGAGGTCACCGCGGTGCCCACCGACCAGGCCGTGTTCGAGGCCTTCTGGGCCTAGGCGAGGTGGACCGAGACGACGAGGAACCAGGCGATCATCGCCACGTAGAGCAGCCGCTCGACCAGTCCGAACCAGGGCCGGAGCCGGCCGTAGACGGAGATCACCGTGAGCGCGCACGAGGCGGTGACCGCCCAGCCGAGCGGGCCGAGGAGATGGGCGATGCTCGTCCAGTCCGGGTTGCTGCTCACGGCTCGGTGGAAGGCGGGCGCCGCGACTGCCACCGAGAGGAACGCGATCCCCGCGAGCCGGATGTGGATCCGGCCGGTCGGCGTCCGCTGCTGCCCCTCGAGGTCGGTCGGATACCACGGGATCGCGATCCGCGAGAAGCCGAACGCGACGAGGCAGAGGATCGTCTTCCACGGCGCCGGATCGACGCCGTGCCACAGCCCGAGCGCGAGCAGGAGCCCGGCTGTCCCGAGCGCGCTCGCCTGTACCCGGTACCAGGCTCTGTGCGGGCCGACGCCGTAGTCGCTGACCGCGTCGTGGAGCGGCCTGTAGCCCGTCGGCAGGAGGTGGAGGTAGGTCAGCGCGGCGATGCAGGTGAGGGTCGCGGCCAGGGCCAGGATCGCGAGGGCCTCGGTCACGTCAAGCCTGCGAGCGTTCGAACAGCTCTTCCCAGCGCGCGAGCAGCGCCTGGAGCTCGTCGCGGGCGCGCCGGTGGGCGGCGAGGGCGTCGACGTCGCCCCAGTCGTCGGCGAGCTTCCGCTCGAGCTCGGCGACGGCCTCCTCCTTGGCGGCGATCTCGGCCTCGATCCGCTCGAGCTCGGGTTCGGCCCGGGGCTTCGCGGCGCGGGACCGGCTTCTCCTTCCGCGGCTGCTTCGGCTCGCGCGGCGGCGGCGCAGCCGCGGCCTCGCGCGCGCCGCGACGTAGTCGGCCCAGCCGCCCTCGGTCGAGCGCAGCGCGCTGGTCCTCGATCGCGAGCGTGCGATGCGCGACCGCGTCGAGCACGGCCCGGTCGTGCGAGACGAGCAGCACCGTGCCCGGGAAGGCCTCGAGTGCGGCCTCGAGCGCCTCGCGGCTCTCGAGGTCGAGGTGGTTCGTCGGCTCGTCGAGCACGAGGAAGTTCGCGCCGGAGGCGACGACGAGCGCGAGCGCGAGCCGCCGCCGCTCGCCGCCCGAGAGCAGCCGTGACCGGCTTGTCGTGCTCGCCCCAGCCGGAGAAGAGGAAGCGGCCGAGCAGCTGCTGCGCCTGCGGCCGCGCGAGGCCGGTCGCGCCCTGCGTCGCACTCGAGCACGCTGCCGCGCTCGTCGAGCTCGACCTCGTGCTGCGAGAAGTACGCCGGGATCACGCCGTGCCCGATCCGCACCGTCCCGCCTTCGGCGGGCGCAGCTCGAGGATCGTCTCGAGCAGCGTCGTCTTGCCCGAGCCGTTCGGGCCGATCAGCGCGACGTGCTCGCCGCGCTCGATCGCGAACGAGACGCCGTGGAGCAGCTGCTTGTCGCCCGCCTGGAGGTCGAGGTCCCTGGCCTCGACCACGGTGCGCCCGCTCCGCGGCGGCTTCAGGAACTCGAAGCCGAGCGAGCGCCGCTTCGCGCGTCAGGCGGTCGAGCTCGTCCGCCGCCTCCTGTGCGCGCTCTTGTCGAGCCGGCCGATCTGCGTCAGCTTCGCCTGGGCCTGCTTCGCCTTCGACTTCTTGTAGCGGAACCGCTCGCACGAAGCGGTCGAGCCGCTCGATGTCGGCCTCGTAGCGGTCGACCGTCTTGGCCGCGTCGAGCGCGCGCGCGGCCTTCTCGCGGCGCCAGGCGTGCCACGGGCCGGGGAAGTAGATCGAGCGGCCGCCGTCGAGCTCGAGCACGGCGTTCGTGACCGACTCGAGGAACCAGCGGTCGTGCGCGACGAGGATCACGCCGGCGTCGAGCGAGGCGAGCTCGCGCTCGAGCCACTCGAGGCTCTCGACGTCGAGGTGGTTCGTCGGCTCGTCGAGCAGCAGCAGGTCGGGGTCGCCGGAGAGCGCGCGGGCGAGCGAGGCGCGCGTCAGCTCGCCGCCGGAGAACGTCTGCAGCGGCCGGTCGAGGTCGGCGTCGGAGAAGCCGAGCCCGCGCACGACCGCGCTCGGCCCGGTCGCGCCAGTCGTAGCCGCCCGCGTGCTCGAGGCGCGCCTGGGCGCTCCGCGTAGCGGCGCAGCATCGCGGCGTCGTGGTCGCCCGCGGCCATCGCCCCTCGAGCCGGCGCAGCTCCTCCTCGAGCGCGACGAGGTCGGCGGCGCCCGAGAGGACGTACTCGCGCAGGCTCAGCGTCGTGGTCGAGCGGCGGCCGCTGGTCGTGGAGCGCGATCCGGGCGCCCTTCTCGAGCACGATCTCGCCGCCCTGCAGCGCCGTCTCGCCCGCGATCGCGCGCAGCAGCGTCGTCTTGCCGGCGCCGTTCGGCCCGGAGAGGGCGACGCGGTCGCGCCGCTCGACCTTGAGCGCGACGTTGTCGAACAGCACGTCGGCGCCGAACTCCTTGCGGAGGCTGGATGCGATCAGGAGTGCCACGCCCACAGGGTAGTCGCGCGTGAATATCGTTAGGGCATGGCGAAGCCCAAGATCCAGCAGCTGTCGATCGACACCATCCGCGCGCTTTCGATGGACGCGGTGCAGCAGGCGAACGCCGGCCACCCCGGCACGGCGATGGCGCTCGCGCCGCTCGCCTACCTGATCTACACGAAGCACCTGCGCCACAACCCGGCCGATCCCGCGCTGGCCCGACCGCGACCGCTTCGTCCTCTCGGCCGGCCACGCCTGCATCCTCCAGTACGCGGCGCTCCACCTCACGGGCTACGACCTGCCGCTCGACGCAGCTCGAGCGCTTCCGCCAGTGGGGCTCGCTCACGCCCGGGCCATCCCGAGCACGGCCTCACGCCGGGGATCGAGACGACCACCGGCCCGCTCGGCCAGGGCTTCGCGAACGGCGTCGGCTTCGCGGTCGCGGAGCGGTTCCTCGCCGAGCGCTACAACCGGCCGCACCACGCGGTCGTCGACCACCACGTCTACGCGATCTGCTCGGACGGCGACCTGATGGAGGGCGTCTCCAACGAGGCGGCCTCGATCGCGGGCCAGATCGGGCTCGGCAAGCTCGTCTACTTCTACGACGACAACCGGATCACGATCGACGGCACGACCTCGCTCTCCTTCACCGCCGAGGACCGCGGCGCGCGCCTCGAGGCGCAGGGCTGGCACGTGCAGCACGTCGCACGACGTGAACGACCTCGACGGCGCTCGACGCCGCGATCGACGCGGCGAAGGCGGAGACCGCGCGACCGTCGCATGATCGTCGTCCGCAGCGCACATCGCCTATCCGGCCCCGCACGCGATCGACACGGCGAAGGCGCACGGCGCCCCGCTCGGCGAGGCCGAGGTGGCGACGACGAAGGAGGCGATGGGCTGGGATCCGGAGCAGCGCTTCGTACGTCCCCGACGAGGTCTACGCGCACATGAGCCAGCTGGAGCGCGGCGCCGCGCTCGAGGCCGAGTGGCGAGAAGCGCTTCGCGGCCTGGAGCGCGTGCGTTCCCCGACGCTCGGGCCGACTGGGACCAGGTGCAGAGCCGGCCGGCCGCGCGCCGGGCTGGGTCGAGGCGCTGCCCGAGTTCCCGGCCGGCGAGGACATGGCCACGCGCGACGCAGGCAAGTCCGTGATGCAGGCGCTCAAGCCGTTCACGCCGACGATGATCGGCGGCGCCGCCGACCTCGTCGAGTCGACGAAGACCGAGTTCGACGGCGGCGGCCTCTTCTCGGCGACGCACGCGGGCCGCAACATCGCCTTCGGGATCCGCGAGCACGCGATGGGCTCGATCGTGAACGGGATCGTCGCTGCACGGCGGGATGCGTCAAGCCGTACGGCGCCACGTTCTTCGTCTTCTCCGACTACATGCGCCCCGCCGTGCGCCTCTCGGCGCTCGCGCACTTCCCGGTCGATCTGGGCGTGGACGCACGACTCGATCGGCGTCGGCGAGGACGGGCCCGACGCACCAGCCGGTCGAGCACCTGATGTCGCTGCGCGCGATGCCGAACCTCTGGGTCGTGCGTCCGGGCGACGCGAACGAGACCGCGGTCGCCTGGAAGGTCGCGCTCGAGCGGGAGGACGGCCCCGTCGCGCTCGCGCTCTCGCGCCAGAAGCTGCCGACGCTCGACCGCAGCGAGGTCGCGCCCGCGGCGGGCGCTCGAGCAGGGCGCCTACACGCTCTGGGAGAGCGGCGCGCCCGAGCTGATCCTGATCGCCACCGGCTCCGAGGTCTCGCTCGCGCTCGACGCGGGCAGGAAGCTCGCCGCGAGAACGGCACCGCGGTCCGCGTCGTCTCGATGCCGTGCTGGGAGCTGTTCGAGGCCCAGCCGCAGGCCTATCGCGACGAGGTGCTCCCGCCGGACGGTCAAGGCGCGGCTCTCGGTCGAGGCCGGCGTCTCGTTCGGCTGGGAGCGCTGGGTCGGGCGACGACGGCGACTCGCGTCGCGCGTCGACCGCTTCGGCGCCTCGGCTCCCGGGCCCGACGATCGTTCGAGCACCTCGGCTTCACCGTCGACAACGTCGTCGCGCGCGCCGACGGCGCTCCTGCTCATGACAAGGACGAAGAAGGGAACCACGATGAACAGGCTGCAACAGCTGTCCGGCGCTCGGGCAGAGCGTCTGGATCGACAACCTCTCGCGCGACCTGCTCCACGAGGGCGAGCTCGCGCGCGCTGATGGAGGACGACGCCGTCGTCGGCGTCACGTCCAACCCGACGATCTTCCAGAAGGCGATCGGCAGGGCGACGCCTACGACGCAGCAGCTGAAGGAGCTCGCGGCGCAAGGTCGACGACCCGAAGGAGCTCTTCCTCGAGCTCGTCCGCGCGGGACGTGGCCGACGCGTGCGACCTGCTGCGCCCGGTCTGCGACGCGTCCGGCGGCGTGGACGGCTACGTCTCCTGGGAGGTCGACCCGACCCTCGCCTACGACCGCGACGGCACCTACGAGGAGGCGCAGCGGCTCCACGCCTGGATCGACAGGCCGAACCTGCACGTGAAGATCCCGGCGACGAAGCCCGGTCTGCGGCGCGATCGAGGACATGATCGCCGCGGGCAAGAACGATCAACGTGACGCTGATCTTCTCGCTGCAGCGCTACGCGGAGGTCGTCGAGGCCTACCTGCGCGGGCTCGAGCGGCTCGTCGCCGGCGGCGGCGATCCGGCGCAAGGTCGCGTCGGTCGCGAGCTTCTTCGTCTCGCGCGTCGACACCGAGGCCGACCGGCGGCTCGACGCGATCGGCTCCAAGAAGGCGCTCGCGCTCCGCGGCAAGCTCGCCGTCGCGAACGCGAAGCTCGCCTACCAGCACTACCTCGAGGCCTTCTCGGGCGAGCGCTGGGAGTTCCTCGCCGGCAAGGGCGCCCGGCCGCAGCGGTGCCTCTGGGCCTCGACCTCGACGAAGAACCCCGCGTACCGCGACGTGATGTACGTCGAGGAGCCTGATCGGCCCGGACACGGTCGACACGATGCCGCCCGAGACGATCGAGGCGTTCCAGGATCACGGCGAGGTCGCGCAGACGCTGACGAAGGGGATCAAGAAGGCCCGCGCGGTCTTCAAGGACCTGGCCGCCGTCGGGCGTCGACGTCGACGACGTCACGGAGACGCTCGAGGCCGAGGGCGTGCAGAAGTTCGCCGACTCCTTCACCGACCTCCTCGCCGAGGTCGGCGGCAAGCACACCGCGCTCGTCGCGTGACCGAGCTCGCCGAGAATCCGCTCGCCGAGGGGCTGGCGCTCCGCCGCCGCCCCGACCCCTGCGCGATGGTGATCTTCGGCGCCTCGGGCGACCTCGCCCGGCGGAAGCTGATCCCCGCGCTCTACGCGCTCGCCGTGCGCCGGCTCCTGCCCGAGCACTTCGGCGTCGTCGGCGTCTCGCGGAGCGACGAGTCGACCGAGGAGTTCGTCGCCGGCATGTGCGAGGCCGTGCGCGAGCACGCACGCGACGAGTTTCGCCAGGACGTGTGGGACGGGCTCGCCGCCGGGATGCGCTACGTGGGCACGGACGTCACGACGCCGGGCGGCGCCGACCCGATCGTCGCGGCGCTCGACGAGCTGGACGCAGAGCGGGGCACGGCGGGCAACCGCCTCTACTACCTTGCGATCCCCCCGCGCGGGATCGCCGGCGTCGTCGAGGCGATGGGGCCGTGCCGGACGAACGCCGGCTGGACGCGGCTCGTGGTCGAGAAGCCGTTCGGCCACGACCTCGCCTCCGCCCGTGAGCTGAACGCGATGATCGAGCAGCACTTCACCGAGAGCGAGGTCTTCCGGATCGACCACTACCTCGGCAAGGAGACGGTCCAGAACATGCTCGCGCTCCGCTTCGCGAACGGGATCTTCGAGCCGATCTGGAACCGCCAGTTCATCGATCACGTCCAGATCACGGTCGCCGAGACGCTGGGAATCGAGAACAGGGCCGGGTTCTACGAGCAGGCGGGCGCGATCCGCGACATCTTCCAGAACCACCTCCTCCAGCTCGTCGCGTTGACGGCGATGGAGCCGCCGATCGACTTCACCGCCGACTCGGTCCGCAACGAGAAGGTCAAGGTGCTGCGTGGGCTGCGCACGCCCGGCCCGCGCGAGGTCGTGCGCGGCCAGTACGGCCCGGGCTTCGTCGAGGGCGTCGAGGTGCCCGGGTACCGCGAGGAGCCGGGTGTCGCCTCCGACTCGATCACCGAGACCTTCGTCGCCGCGAAGCTCTCGGTCGACAACTGGCGCTGGGCCGACACGCCGTTCTACGTCCGGGCCGGCAAGCGGCTCGCCCGGCGCGAGACGACGATCGCGATCCAGTTCAAGCGTGCGCCGCACCCGCTGTTCGGGGCCGAGGGCGCGGACGGCCTGCGCCCGAACGTGCTCCTGATCCACGTCCAGCCCGACGAGGGGATCTCGCTCGCGATCGGGGCGAAGGTGCCCGGCCAGGGGATGACGATCCGCTCGGTGCACATGGACTTCCTCTACGGCGGCGCGTTCCGGACGGGGCTGCCGGAGGCGTACGAGCGGCTGATCCTCGACGCGATGCTCGGCGATGCGACGCTCTTCACGCGCATCGACGAGGTCGAGGAGCAGTGGTCGCTCGTGGACTCGATCGTCTCGGCGTGGGTGCGCGACCGGCCCGGGTTCCCGAACTACGCGGCCGGCACCTGGGGCCCGCCGCAGGCCGACGACCTCGTCCACCGCGACCAGCGCTCCTGGCGGCGGCACTGAGCGTCCTCGACGCGATCGAGTGGTCCGGGGCCGACGTCACCGTCTCGGATGTCGAGCAGAACCTCGCGCGGCTGCGGATCCAGGCAGAGCTCGGCGGCACGGCGCAGCGCACGAGCGTCGCGACGCACATCGCCTGGGTGCCGGAGCCGTGGCTTCCCGCGGCGCTCGAGGTGTTGAGGGGACTTGCCGAGCGGCATCCGTCCCGGACGATCGTGCTCGTGCCCGAGCCGGACGCGGGCAAGGCGGCGATCGACGCCGAGCTCGAGCTCTCGCTCTTCCCGCTCGGCGAGGACGGGCGGAGCATCTGCACCGAGACCGTGCTGCTGCGGCTGCGCGGGGCGCGCGCACACGCGCCTGCGAGCATCGTCACGCCGCTGCTCGTCTCGGACCTGCCCGTCTTCTGCCGCTGGCGCGGCGAGCCGCCGTTCGGCCTCGTCGAATTCGACCAGCTCCTCGGCGTCGTCGACCGGCTCGTGGTCGACTCGGAGGAGTGGGACGACCTGCCGTTCGCCTACAAGAAGCTCACGGGGGAGCTCGACCGCACCGCGATCTCCGACATCGCCTGGCAACGGCTCCTGCCCTGGCGCGCGGCGCTCGCGCGGCTCTGGCCCGGGATCGCCGAGGCGTCCACGGTCCATGTCGCCGGGCCGCGCGCCGACGCGCTGCTGCTCGCCGCGTGGCTGCGGACGCGCCTCGGTCGCGACGACCTCCTGCTCGAGCACGACGACGCGCCGGCGCTCGAGCACGTCGCCGTCGACCACGAGCAGGTGCTGCCGGCAGATCTGGATCCGTTGACGCCGAGCGACCTGCTCTCGAACGAGCTCGACCGCTTCGGACGCGACCCGATCTACGAGCAGGCGCTCAGGTCGTTCTGAGCCCGGCGAGGGCGGCCTCGTGGAGGACGCCGTTCGAGGCCAACGCGCTGCCGCCGTCGGCCGTGTCGTTCCCGGCCATGTCTGTGAACCGGCCGCCGGCCTCCTCGACGATCAGCTTCGGGGCTGCGAGATCCCAGAGGTTCGCCGAGGACTCGACCGAGACGTCCACGCACCCCTCGGCGAGCAGCATGTACTGCCAGAAGTCGCCGAAGCCGCGCGGCGCCCAGACGCGGTCGGCGAGGGCGAAGAACGGCTCCTCGAATCCCCGCAGACTCGTGTACGTGAGCACGGCGTCCTCGAGCCGGGCGATCTTCGAGACCGCGATCGCCTCGCCGTTCGCGAACGCGCCGCCGCCGCGGCTCGCCCACCAGCGCTTGCCGAGCGCCGGCGCCGAGACGACGGCCACCTCGTCCTCGAGCGCGATCAGCGTCGCGAAGAGCGGGATCCCGCGCACGTAGTTCTTCGTCGCGTCGATCGGATCGATGATCCACCGGCGCCCGTCGCCGTCGTCGTGGCCGTACTCCTCGCCGACGACGACGTCGTCGGGCCGCTCGCTCGCGAGCACTGCGCGGATCGCCTCCTCGACGGCGTGGTCGGCCTCCGAGACGGGCGAGAGGTCGGGCTTCGTCTCGACGCGGAGGTCGGTCGCCCGGAACCGCGCGAGGGTCAGCGCGTCCGCCGCGTCCGCGAGCGCGAGCGCCAGGTCGAGGTCAGAGGCCACGACCCGAGCCTAGCTGCGTCCGCGGCTAGCTCGTGAAGCGGAACGAACGCGCGGCCCTGGCGAAGACGGGGGCCTTCGCGTGCGCCGCGCCCGGCGTGCTCGTGAACGTGAGCGAGTACGTCGCGCCGCGATGCAGCAGGAAGTACACGACCGCGCTCTCCGTGCGGCCCTGTGCCCTCCCGGTGTAGCTGCACCGCAGGCTCGGGCCCGCCGGCAGCGACACTCTCGCGCACGACACCGAGCTGCCGAGCGACCGCGCCTGCTTCATCACGCTCTGGAGCCAGGCGGAGGTCGTGTACGAGTTCTGGTCGGCCGCCGCCTGCACGACGAGCGCCGTCGACACGGTCGAGCCCGACGGGTCGTAGGCCACGAATCGCAGCGAGGAGCCGCCAGAGGCGAGGCTCTTCAGCTTCGGGCCGAGATAGGCGACGAGCGCCGGCTTCGTCCTCAGCGCGGTGCCTGCGCTTCGCCGGTCGACGCCTGCCCAGGTCGAGGGCACGCTGACCGAGAAGCCGCCGGCCGGGACGCGGTACGAGGTGGTACCGATCGAGGCGGTGCCGCCGACGATCGTGAAGGTCGGCTTGCTGACGACGATCTGCTGCGGGTCGGACCAGGTCATCGCCTGCGCTCCGGTGGGAAGCGAGTAGTCGAAGCCGCGAACGCGGAAGTACCAGGTGCCGGTCGTGAGCGGGAGCACCTCGGAGGTGTTCAGCGTCATCATCCCCGCCGCACCCGTCGCGGGATCGGTCTCGGGGGTGAACGGCGTCTTCGTCTTGCTCCACTGCACCTCGTAGACCTCGGCGCCGAGAGCGGTCGTCCAGGCGACGAGCGGCGCGCCGTAGAACGAGCGCGTGTCGTTCGCCGAGGCGAGCTTGCCGGTCGGCGAGAGCCCGGTCGCGAACAGCTCGCCGCTCGCGGTCAGGGCCGGCTCGCTCTCCTTGCCGAAGCGCATGATCCGGCCGGCGGCGCAGACGTCCTGGGCCAGCTCGGCGTCGGTGTACCGCAGCGTGCCGGCCGTGCGCGTCACGATCTCGCCCGGGAAGTGGAAGTTCGCGGGGGCGGCGCCGAGGGTGAGGACGTTGCCCGAGATCGCCGCGATCACGGCCTGGTCGGCGTTGCCCCCGCTGCCGATCGAGATCTGGTCGCCGACCGAGAAGCCCGTCGCGTTGGCCACCGGGATCGAGGTCTTGTTCACGGGGGCGGAGATCGAGGTGCTGAGCGCGCCCGGGACCGCCGCGTCGACGGGGATCACGGTCCAGTAGTAGCCGCCGCCGTTCGCCCAGTCGGTGTCCCAGAGGTCGATCGGCGGGCCCATCGCGCCCGAGAGGTTGAGCAGCTGGATCGTCGAGGGCTGCGTGCCGGGGGCGGCCGGAGCGGACGGCGCGGCCGGAGCCGCCGGGGCGGCCGGGGTCGCCGGCGTCGCCGGGGTCGCCGGGGTCGCCGGTGCGGCCGCAGTCTGGCCCGCGGGCAGGCCGACCGTCGCCGTCACGACAGGCTGGGCCTCGTTCGCAGTCACGAGCTCGCCGTCCCATGTGTAGCTGTTGCCGTCCTGGCCGTCGACGAGATAGGTGCCGCGTGCGGCCGCGAGCGAGATCGAGTCCTGCGGCAGCGCGAGCGGCCCGCTGAAGCGCGGCGCGTAGGCCGGGCTCCCGACGATCGCGCCCGTGAAGACGCGGTTCAAGCAGCCGCGGTCGGTGTAGACGTAGACGCGGTAGAGCTCGTCGCTCGTGCCGAGGAACGACTGGTTGCCGCTGTAGACGAACGCCGGCATCAGGCGCTCCGCCGGCGCGGAGGCCGACCCGTTCGAGACGACATCCGACACCGTGGCGATGGGCTTGACCGGGCCGACGGCGAAGGGCGGGTTGACGGAGCTGTAGACCGGGCTCCAGGCGCCGTGGGTGACGATCGGCAGGCCGTTCAGCCGCTTGTTGAAGTCGTCGCGTACCGCACGGATCCGCCAGTGCACCACGCCGAGCCACGACACGGCCTGGTGGAAGGTGTAGAACTCGCGCTCGTCCGCGACGTTCGTGGTCACCTCGATCGTCTTCGGGATGTCGACGAACCAGACCTCGTAGCCGACGGCCCCGTCGACGGGCGTCCAGCGCAGGAGGCCGGGATAGCTCGGGAGCGGTGTCGGCGGCGCGGGCGGCTGCATGTCGAACCCGAACGAGGCGCTCCAGTCCGTGCTCGTGGTGTCGAGCACCGCCCGCACCCGCGCATAGAGCGCGTGCGGGGAGCCCGTGATCCACGGCAGCGTCAGCGCCGGCGCCGCGACCGGGCTCGTCAGGGTCGGGTCGTCGAAGATGATCCCGCTGTCCTGGAAGGAGCCGCTCGTCGAGAGCTGGAACTCGTAGTGCACCGCGCCGGGCACCGGATTCCAGGCGAAGGAGGGCGTCCGCGAGAAGACCTGGGTCTGAGGCTCGTCGACGCGCAGCAGGAAGGCGTGCAGGCCGGTCGGCGCCACAACCGTCGCGCGGGTCGAGGCGAGGGCCGGCGGCGCGAGCGAGAGCAGCACGGCGGCGACGGCGGCGAACAGGGCGGCGCGAACGGTCATTGAGCTCCTAGTCCTTCTTCTTTTTCTTGGGCGTGGGCTTGACGAGGGTGAGCTTGCGCGAGACCGTCGGTCCGGCGACGCCGCCCGGCGAGAGGAACTTGAGCGTCAGCACCGATGCGCTCACGCTGCGCCCGGCGGGCTTGCGGAGCGCGTTCACGATCGACTGCGGCAGCTTGAAGCGCACGTCGTTGTTGCCCGCGCGGAGCTGGTAGGTGCCGAGGTTCACCGTCCCGGCGGCCGCCTGGAGCTGCCCGTCGCCGCTCGAGAAGACGATCAGGCGGACGAGCCGGTCGGCGGTCGAGACGCGGACGATCTGGGCGCCGTAGACGAGGATCGTGGGGACGGCGTCGGTGGTCGGCGCCGCGACGGTGGGCCCGGTGAAGAGCGGCGCGGGCGGCGGTGTCGAGGACGTCGGCGTGCTCGTGTCCACGGTCAGCGTGCCGCTGATCACGTAGTCCTCGCCGTTCGCGGTCACGTCGGTGCTCGGGTTCGGCAGCGACAGGTACGCGTCGGCGCTGGCGGCGCACGTGTTCCAGGGGACGGTGATGGTGGCGTTGCCGCCGGAGACCGAGAGCGCCTGCGCCGTCGCGCCGGTCGTGTTCGCGTAGTAGTACGGCACCGGGCTCACGCCCGCGATGGCCGCGGGGATCGCGACGTTGAGCGCGAGGGTCGCGGCGTAGCACGTGCCGGTGTCGTTCACGATCGCGTCGCGGTGCTGCAGTGCGACGTAGCGGGCCGCGAAGTGGCTGACGGCGACGTGCGTGGTGGGGATCGGGCCGGTGACGGTGCCCGCCGAGACGCTGGCCTGCGAGACGGGCAGCAGGCCCTTGATCGAGTCGATCGTGAAGTTGCCCGTCAGCCGCGCGACCGTGTAGTCGTTGAAGAACTGGTTGAACGTCGTGCCGTGCGAGGTGAGCACGTCGGAGACGTACTGGGTCGCCGCCGGCGAAGGCTGCCCGAGCACGGCGCCGTCGGTGAAGAGCGCCTTGATCGCGTCGGCGCCGAAGCGCTCGTTCAGGTACTCCATGAACGTCCAGCCCGGGTCGCCGGCCTGGTCGTAGGGGACCGAGCCGCAGTCGCCGCCGACGCAGTCGCCCGTGTTGTCGGAGGCGCCGAGGTTGGCCTGGACGGCGGTCGTGAAGTTCTCCGCCTTGAAGGCCGCCCACTCTGCCGCCGCCTGCTCGAGCCAGAGGTCGGTCGGCTGCCAGATGCCGAACTGGAAGACGCTGAAGACGGCGTGGGCCACCTCGTGGAAGCCGACGGTCTTGCCGTTGGTGAGCAGGATCGAGCCCGAGGTGGTGTCCGCCAGGGGGTCGGTCGGGACGGCATTGTCGTCGTAGAGGCGGTTGAGGATCAGGATGTCGTCGCGGCCGGGCGAGGAGATGTTGCTCGGCGGCGGCGTCGGATAGCCCCAGCTCGCATACAGCGCATATGCGCGCTCGGCCCAGCCGGCGATGTCGGTCACCTGCTGCTGTGAGATGTAGTCGGAGCTCGTCGGGTCGGAGACGTAGTGGATCGCGAAGTGGGCTGTGAGCATCGTCTTCGCGCCCGTCGGAAACGGCTCGATCGCCGAGGCGCGCGGCACCGTCACCGCGAGGGCGAGGACGATCAGGGCGCCGAGAACGGCGACCGCAGCAGACAACCGGGCGCGAAACATGCCAGCAGGGGCATCGGCCTGAACGCCGGAAAGCTTTAGATCAAGCCGTCAGTGCTGCGAGATGTAGAGCGCCGCGAGCAGGAACGTGCCGGCGAAGATCAGGCAGCAGAGGGCAAACAGCAGCAGGCCGAGGCTGACGTTCCTGCGGGTGAGCTCGAGCTCCATCAGCCCACCACCGCGTCGACCGCCATCGCGACGAAGAGCAGCGCGAGGTAGAGCAGCGAGTAGTGGAAGAGCAGCGCGGCCCGCTTCGGCGTCGTGTGGCGCGCGAGGTGCCAGGCGAGCGCGACGAAGCCGCCGCCAAGCCCGATCGCCGCCACCGCGTAGACGAGCCCCATCCAGCCCAGCAGATAGGGCACGAGCGAGATCCCGATCAGCACGTACGAGTAGATCAGGATCTGCCGCACCGTCGCCCGCTCGCCTCGGACGACCGGCAGCATCGGCACCTTCGCCGCCGCGTAGTTCTCCTTGATCAGCAGCGCGAGTGCCCAGAAGTGCGGCGGCGTCCAGAAGAACACGATCAGGAACAGCCAGATCGCGGTCAGCGTGAGCTCGCCGGTCGCGGCGGCGTAGCCCACGAGCGGCGGCACCGCGCCGGCCGCGCCGCCGATCACGATGTTCTGGGAGGTGCTCCGCTTCAGCATGCGCGTGTAGACGAGCACGTAGAAGAGGCCGCCGGCGAGGGCGAGCGTCGCGGTGAGCAGGTTGACCGTGCCGGCGAGCAGGGTGAACGAGAACGCCATCAGCGCGAGCCCGAACTCGAGCGCGTGCGGCGCGGACACGCGACCGGCCGCGACCGGCCGCTTCTCGGTCCGCTTCCCCATCAGCACGTCGATGTCCCGGTCGAGCATGTGGTTGAGCGCGCTCGCGCCGCCGCAGGCGAGCGCGAGGCCGGTCATCGTCGCGACGAAGAGGCCGAGCGGCGGCCAGCCCTCCTCGCCGACGAACATCCCGCACGCGCCGGTGAGCAGGAGCAGGGTCATGATCCGAGGCTTGGTCAGGGTGACGTAGTCGCGCCACGGGCCGCTCGGGACCGGTTCGCCCCGGAACGTGAGCGCCGCTGTGACCGCCGCGGCGGCGAGCGCTGCTGCCGCCGTCGTGAGGTGCAGGGCGGGCGCAGTCACCAGCGCGGCGAGGGCGAAGAGGGCGAGCGATGCGAACGCGGGCACCACGAGGCGGCGGTACTCGAGCAGCGCCGCCACGGCGACCGCGACGAGCGGCGGCAGCGCGAGCGCCGCGAGCACTTCGTGCGCCGTGCCGAGACCGGCCGCGCCGGAGACGACCGCAACGAGCACGCCCGCCGCGCCGGCGAGCGCGGTCAGCCGCAGCCAGGGACCGGGCTCAGCCCTCATCGGGCTCCGCGAGGCGGCGGCGCAGGTCGTGCAGCGGCCGCGGGCTCGAGACGGCCGGGACGGCGTCGAAGTTCTCGTCTGGCGGCGGCGAGGTCGTGTACCACTCGAGCGTATCCCCGTGCCACGGGTCGTTGCCCGCGCGGCGGCCGTTTCGGCGTGTGTGGAAGATGTTGACGAGTAGCACGATGATCCCGACGGCCATCACTCCGGAGCCCACTGTGGAGAGGGCATTGTAGGCCTCCCGGTGCCCGCCGCCTAGGTACGTCGAGGCGCCGCTCTGCAGCCCGAGCCGGCCGAGCAGGTACTCGAAGAAGAAGGCGACGTTGAAGCCGGCGAAGATGAGCCAGAACGAGAGCCGGGCGAGGCGCTCGTCGAGCAGCCGTCCGTAGATCTTCGGCCACCAGTAGTGCAGCCCCGCGAGGATCGCGAACAGCGAGCTGCCGTAGAGGATGTAGTGGAGGTGCGCGACGACCTCGGCGGTGCCGTGGAGCGAGAAGATCGCAACGGCGAGCCGCGAGAGGCAGCCGACCCCGAACAGAAACAGGAACCCCGCGGCAAAGAGGAGCGGCGAGTCCCACCGCCGTTTGCCCTGCACGAGCGTCGGGAGCCAGTCGAGGAACATCACCACGACCACGATCCCGAACGCGACGGCCGCGACGATCAGGGCGACGTGCACGTAGCCGTGGATCCCGATCACGAAGGTGCGGTGGATCCAGACGAGCAGGAAGAGCCCGCCGAGCGCCAGGATCGAGTAGACCATCCGCGAGTAGCCGGAGAGCGCCCGTCCCGAGAGCACGGCCACGATCTCCGAGACGATCCCGATCGGCGGCAGGATCAGCACGTACACCTCGGGGCGCCCGAGGAACCAGAACGCGTGCCGGTAGAGCGCCGCGTTGTCGAAGAAGTGCGTCCCGGCCTCCCGGTCGAGCAGCAGCATCGTCAGCGTCGCCATCAGCGTCGGCACGATCAGGAGCAGGAGCGCCGAGTAGACGAGCATCGACCACGCGAAGAGCGGCATGTTCATCCAGGTCATGCCCTTCGTGCGCATGTGCTTGAGCGTGACGACGAGGTTGATCGCGGCGAAGATCGCCGAGAGCGAGAGGAGCAGCAGCGCGAGGCCGAGGATGCTGGCGCCGTTCCCCGGCGCCGACACGGAGAGGTCGGTCGCGGGCCCGCCCCTGGCGAGGAAGCTCGAGAACAACACGACTCCGCCCAGCAGGAACAGCCAGTAGGCGAGCGCGTTGAGCCGCGGGAAGGCGACGGTGCGCGCGCCGATCATGAGCGGGACGATGCTGCTCCCGAGCCCGGCGAAGATCGGCACCGTGAAGAGGTAGATCATCGTCGTCGCGTGCAGCGTGAGCACCTGCTCGTAGGACTTCACGCTCAGGAAGTGCTCGTGGGGCGAGGTCGACCTGTCCGCGCAGGAACAGCGCGAGCACACCGCCGAGGAGCAGGAAGACGAGGCTCGTGCCGACGTAGAGCGCGCCGATCCGCTTGTGGTCGACGGTCGTGAGCCAGGTCGTGACTTTTCCGCGCATCCAGTCCGGATGCGGCGATGTCTCGGCTCGTACCGCCATTGCTGCGATTCTATGAGGTATGGGCGTCGGATCGCAGGTCGACATTCCGCCGGGCGTCGTGCCGCCGTTCGAGGTGTACGTGAACGGCGTGCTCCAGGAGCCGGGCGCCGACTTCGAGCAGGTCGGCCCGTCGCTTCTCTTCACGCGCCCGCTCGCGCGCGAGGGGAAGCTCGGCACGATGCGATGGCTCTCGATGCTGCTCGGCGTCGCGGGCACGTACCGCAAGAACGACCAGGTCGACTTCGTCTACGAGCGCGACGGCCGACGACTCGTCGCTCACGGCACGCCGCGGGGGGAAGAGGCCTGATGCGGGTCTCGGCGAAGGCCGACTATGCCGTGCGGGCGGCGATCGAGCTGGCCGCCGTCGCCGGTGAGGGGCCGGTCAAGGGCGAGCGGATCGCGACCGCGCAGGCGATCCCTGCGAAGTTCCTCGAGAACATCCTCCTCGACCTCCGCCACGCGGGGCTCGTCTCGAGCCAGCGCGGCGCCGAGGGCGGCTACTGGCTCGCGCGGGCGCCCGAGGAGATCACGGTCGCCGACATCATCCGGGCGGTCGAGGGGCCGATCGCGAGCGTCCGCGGCGTGCGGCCCGACGAGCTCGAGTACACCGGCTCGGCCGAGCCGCTCCGCGACGTCTGGCTCGAGCTGCGGACGGCGCTGCGCGGCGTGCTGGAGCACGTCACGCTGGCGGACCTTGTTGCGCGAACACGGTCGCCCGGGCCGGCCTGACGTAGAGGATCTGGCCCTCGGCGAGCTCGAGCGCCTCTTCCTGGTCCCGGGTCAGCTGCGCCCAGAGCGGCGCGCCGTCGGCGCGGACGAGCTCGACCCGGACCTCGAAGCCGAGATGGACGATCCGCTCGACCATCGCCTCCTCGGTCGACCCGTTCGGCTCGGTCGCGAGCTCGACGTCGTGCGGGCGGACGAGGGCGCCGTCGAGGCGGTTCACCGGGCCGACGAAGCTCATCACGAACTCGCTCGCCGGCGACTCGTACAGCTCGCGCGGCCCGCCCTCCTGCTCGATGCGGCCTTCGTTCATCACCACGATCCGCTCGGCGACCTCCATCGCCTCCTCCTGGTCGTGGGTCACGATCACCGTCGTCACCTTCGACTCGTCGTGCAGGCGCCGCAGCCAGACGCGCAGCTCCTTGCGCACGCGCGCGTCCAGGGCGCCGAACGGCTCGTCCAGCAGGAGGACGCTCGGCTCGACGGCGAGCGCGCGGGCGAGAGCCATCCGCTGGCGCTGGCCGCCGGAGAGCTGCGCGGGATAGCGGTCGCCGAACGGGCTCAGCTGGACGAGCGCGAGCAGCTCGGCGACCCGCTCCCGGATCTCGCTCTTCGGCCGCTTGCGGATCGTCAGCCCGAAGGCGACGTTGTCCGCGACGGTCATGTGCTTGAAGGCGGCGTAGTGCTGGAAGACGAAGCCGATCCCGCGCTCCTGCGGCGGCAGCGCGGTGACGTCGCGGCTCTCGAGCAGCACGGTGCCCGTGTCCGGCACCTCGAGGCCGGCGATCACGCGCAGCAGGGTCGACTTGCCGCTGCCGCTCGGCCCGAGCAGAGCGGTCAGCGAGCCGGTCTCGACCTCGACGGTGACGCCGTCGAGCGCGGTGAACTCGCCGAAGCGCTTGGTCACGTCACGAGCGGTGATGCCCATCAGCGGGTCTCCTCTTTCGGTTTCAATAGGGTCATCAGCACGAGCGTGCCGATCGCGAGCATCGCCAGCACCACCGACGCCGCGTAGGCGCCGACGAGGTCGAAGCCCTCGTAGGCGGCCTGGACGTGGATCGTGAGCGTCTCGGTCTGCCCGACGATGCGGCCGGAGACGACGCTGACCGCGCCGAACTCGCCGAGCGCCCGCGCCGTCGTGAGCACGACGCCGTAGGCGACGGCCCAGCGGATCGCCGGGAACGTGATCCGGCGGAAGGTCTGCCAGCCTGACGAGCCGAGCGTCGAGGCAGCGGCCTCCTGCTCGGTCCCGATCTCGCGCAGCACGGGCACCACCTCGCGCACGACGAACGGCAGCGAGACGAAGATCGTCGCCAGCACCATCCCCGGCATCGCGAACACGACGCGGTAGCCGTGCGCGATCAGCCAGTGGCCGAACCAGCCCTGGCGGCCGTAGAGGAGCAGCAGCGAGAAGCCGACGACGACCGGCGAGAGCGCGAGCGGCAGGTCGACGACCGCGTTCACGAAGCCGACGCCGGGGAAGCGGTGGCGCACGATCAGGAGCGCCATGATCACTCCGAACACCGTGTTGAGCGGCACGGCGATCAGCGCCAGCTCGACCGTGAGCAGGAACGCGTGCTTCGCGTCGGGCGTCGTGACCGCGTGCCAGGCCGGCCAGAAGCCGTGCTCGAAGGCGCGGTAGAAGATCACCGCGACCGGCGCCAGCAGGATCAGCACCAGGTAGCCGAGCGCGAAGGTGCGGAGGCCGTACCTACGCACGGTCGAACCTCGTCGCGTAGTGGCGGAGCGCGCCGATCGCGAGCAGGACGGCGAGCGAGATGAAGAGCAGCAGCACCGAGACCGCCGCGGCGGCGACCGAGTCGTTCGACTCGATCCGCCCGAAGATGAACACGGAGGCGACCTCGGTCTTGAACGGCAGGTTCCCCGAGATCAGCACCACTGACCCGAACTCCCCGATCGCGCGGGCGAATGCCATCGCGACGCCGGAGAGGATCGCCGGGAGCAGGTTCGGGAACACGATCCGGCGGAAGACCGCGAAGCTGCCCGCGCCGAGCGACGCGGCCGCCTGCTCCATCTCCTGGTCGAGCTCGAGCAGGACGGGCTGGACGGTGCGGACGACGAACGGCAGCGTCACGAAGAGGAGCGCCATCAGCACCGCCGTGCGCGTGAAGGCGACGTCGATCCCGACGGGCGAGCGCGGCCCGTAGAGCGTGAGCAGCGTCAGCCCGGCGACGATCGTCGGCAGTGCGAACGGCAGGTCGATCACCGAGTTGACGAGGGTCTGCCCGCGGAACCGGTCGCGGACGAGCACCCACGCGATCGCCGTCCCCGTGACCGCGTTGATCAGCGCGACGAGCAGCGAGACGGCGAGCGACAGCTTCAACGCCGCGACGGCCTCGGGGCTCGAGATCGCGTCCCAGAACGACGACCAGCCGCCCTGTCCCGCCCGCCACACGAGTGCGGCGAGCGGGAGCAGGACGATGATGCTCAGGTACGCGGTGGCGATGCCGACGCCGACCGGGACCGCACTGCCCGTGCGGAGCCGCGGCGCTGCTGCGACCGGCGAGCTAGCCGCCAGTGGAGACCCCCAGTCCCTGCTCGATCTTGGCGACGATGCCGGACTTCGGGTCGAAGAACTGCTTCGACACCTTGTCCCAGCCGCCGACGTACTTGATCGTGAACAGCTGCGGCCGCGGCGGATAGGCGAACTTCTTCCGCACCTTCGGGTCGACCGGCCGGTAGCCCGACTCGGCCGAACAGGAGCTGCGCCGCCGGCGTCCGCAGGTAGGAGAGGAAGTCCTTCGCCGCCTGCGGTGCCGTCTTCGTGACCGCGCCGGGGTTCTCGACGAGGATCGTCGCCTTCGGGATCAGGTAGTAGACGGGCTGGTTGGCGCGCTGGGCGAGGATCGCCTCGTTCTCGTAGTCGAGCAGCACGTCGCCCTTGCCGGCGAGGAAGGTCTGGAGCGCGGTGCGCGCGCTCGTGTCCTGGGAGACGACGTTGTGGAAGAGCTTGCCGAGGTACGCGGTCGCCTGCGCCGGGGTCTTGCCCTCGCGGAGCTGGGCGCCGTAGGCCGCCATCACGTTCCAGCGCGCGCCGCCCGAGGTGAACGGGTTCGGGGTCACGACCTGGACGCCCGGCTTGATCAGGTCGTCCCAGGTCTTGATGTGCTTCGGGTTCCCGTTCCGGAGCACGAACACGATCACCGAGTCGCTGACGATCCCGTTGTACGGCGCCTTGCTCCAGTTCTTGTCGACGAGGCCGTTCTGGACGAGCGTGTCGACGTCCGGCGCCAGCGAGAGGTCGACGACGTCGGCGGGAAGGCCGGCGACGACGGCGCGCGCCTGGTCGCCCGAGGCGCCGTAGGACTGGGTGAACGTGACGCCCTTCCCGGCGGGTGTCGCCTGGAAGGCGGGGATCAGGTGCGAGAACGCCTCCTTCGGCGTGGAGTACGCCACGAGCGCGATCTTCGTGTCCCGCGAGGCCGCTCCGGCTAGCCCCGTGAGAACCGCTGCGACTCCGAGTGCAACTACAAGAAGTGTAATACGACGCATTGCGACCCCCTAATCAATCAAGTTTGTCCACGAGTTAAGTAGACAATTACCGGAAAGGGTGACTGCGCGTCAAATCCGAACTACCATCGGGGGTGTGAGCGACGACCTCGACACGGCCGCACGAGCGTTCGCCGCGGCGGACGCCTTCGAGCGCGACGCGGCCGAGCTCCGGGACGAGCTGCGCCGCCTGCGCGCCGCCGGCCGGGCGGCGCCGTCGTGGAGCGTGCGCCCGGAAGTGCACGCGGCGCTGCCGGGTGCAGTGCTCCGGATCGCGGCGGAGGCGGCCTTTCTGATCGCGGCGGCGGTGCTCGTCGGTGTCGCCGGCTACGGCGCGGCGACGGTGGTGCTCACGATGGCTGCGGCATGGCTCGTGGTGCTGGCGATCGAGTCGGCGCTGTACCGCGGCCGGCACGAGGCGGCCGAGCCTTCGGCCGACGAGCTCGACCACGGCGCGGACGCGTTTCTCGAGGCTCTCCGGCCGACGGCGTCGGCCCCCCGGTCCTCGGTGCCGAGCTGAGGCTCGGTCAGGCCCAGTCCATCGGCTCGTAGCCGCTCGTCGCAGGCGCCGAGATGATCAGCACCTCGGCGACCGTGTCGCCCTCGTTTCGGGCCGTGCGCTTCGCCCCGGGCGCGACCCGAGCGTAGGTGCCGGCGGGAGCGGGGATCTCCTGCCCGTCGACCACGAGCCTCGAGGTGCCCGAGAGGAAGACGAAGACCTCTTCCTGGTCGCGCTCGAGCTCGTCGTGCTCGGTGAGGCTGCCGCCCGGCTCGACCTCGACGATGTTCAGCCCGAACGACGACACGCCGAGCCCGCGCCGCACGAGCAGCCAGCGGTCCCACACGCGCTCGAACTCGTCACGGTGCTTGACCGTAAAGCCCTTGCCCTCGACAGCCATCTCCGCCCCCTCTCGTCCGCCAGGAGCGCCGACTCTAACGGAGCCCGTACGCGATCAGCTCGTACACGGGATGCTTCAGCCCGGGATACGGGCTGCCCGCGCCGACGAGGAGGAGGTCGCCCGCTGTCGCCGGGCACGAGTTGATCCCCGCGCGAGCCTGCGCGGTCCACAGCGTCGCTCCGTCCGCGGCGTCGAATGCGTAGACGCGGCCGTCGAAGGTGGCGGTGAACACGACGCCGTTCGCGGCCGTCGCGCAACCGAACACGGGCTGGGCGAGGCTGCGCTGCCAGAGCGGGCGCCCGTTCGCGGCGTCGAGGGCGACGAGCTCGCCGGTCCCCGTTGCGGGGCGGACGGTCGTGATGTCCTGGTAGCCGGTCGCGCTGCCCTGCGAGCAGAGGTTGACGACGGGGACGAAGAGCCGGCTGTCCGAGTACGCCATCGGAGTCTCCACGCCGCCGAGCAGGCCGGGGCAGACCGGGACGCGACGCAGCGGCAAGGGCCCGCGGTCGTTGCGGTGGACGCCGACGCTCGTCTCCCAGACGCGGCGGTGCGTGCCCCGGTCCCATGCGATCACCCTCCCCGACTTGCCCGCGCCGAGCACGAGGTCCTTGCCGCCGGCGCGGGCGAGAACGGGCGTGAGCTGGAAGTCGTGGTCGCGGACGTCGTGCGGCGTCACCTGGTCGTACCAGAGCAGGCGTCCTGTCGCGCCGTCGAGCACGAGCAGCGAGTCGGTAAACAGCGCAGGGCCGGGGAAGGCGCCGCCGTTCGGGCGCCGCGGAGAGCCGCCCCAGGGCGTCGGGTTGGCGGTGCCGAAGTAGACGCGCCCCTCGCCGTCCACGGCGGCGGGCGCCCAGGCGCCGCCGCCGCCGGCCTCCTGCGGGAAGCGCCAGGGGCCGCGGATCGTGTCGAACCGCCACCGCACGGTGCCTGTCTGCGCATCGAGCGCGTAGAGCGCGCCGCGGCTCCCGGGCGTGTAGCCGACCGTGGCCGTATAGACGAGCCCGTTCGCGACGACGGGCGGGATGTCGACGAAGGTCTCGACCCGGCCGACGAGCAGGTGCTGCCACGCCAGCCGGCCGGTCGCGGCGTTGAGCGCGAAGGCGACGGAGTCGGTCGAGCCGTAGATCCGGCCGTAGCCGAGCGCGAGGCCGTTCGGCCCGGGCGTTCCCGCGTCGAAGCGGTGCTCCCAGCGCAGCGAGCCTGTCGCGCGGTCGAGCGCGTAGACGTTGCTCAGCATGTCCTGGACGTACACGGTGTCGCCCGCGACGAGCGGCGTCGCCGTCAGCACGCCCGAGTCGCTCGGCGCGATCGGGATCCGGAAGCGCCAGCGCACTGCGAGGCGTTTCACCGTCTTCGGCGTGAGCGGCCCGCCCCTCGCCGCGCGCGCCCCGTCGAGGCTCTGCGCCGGCGCCGGCCAGTCGCGCGCATGGAGCGCGAGCTCCGGCGGATCGCTCGAGCGCGACCCGCCGCAGCCGGCGAGCCCCGCCGCGATCACCACCGCCAGAGCGAGGCGAGCCAGGTTGGTACGATTCGTTTCGATGTCAACCAAAATGCTCATCCCCGCCGCCGCTGCACTCTTCGCGGCTCTTGTCGTGCCCGTCGCCGGCGCGCGCCCGGAGACTACGACCCCGGGCCAGCTCTACGTCGTCAAGGTGACCGTCACCGACACGTCCATCAAGGTTCCCAAGGACAGGTTCACGCGCAACGGCGTCACGCGGTACCCCCGCGGTGCGACGCTCCGCTACGTGATCACGAATCTCGGCACGCGCCGGTACGTGTTCGACATCTGGGGCGCGAAGACGGCTCCGATCAAGCCCCACGGCGGCAAGGACTCGCTGCTCGTCGCCTGGAATCGCCGCGGTACGTTTCTGTATCAGACGCTCCTCGTCGGCGGCAGGCCCGCCGGCCCCAAGGGCGTCGTCGTGATCTTCTGAGGTCTTCGCCACCGGTCCCGCCGTCGTGGAGCTCCACGACGGCGGGACTCGTGTGACGGTCGTCCCTACGCCTTCTTGACGGCGAACGAGCCCGCCATGCCCAGCTGGGCGTGGCGAGGCACGGAGCAGATGTACGGGAAGAGCCCGACCTTGGCGAACTTGACGGTCAGGAGCTTGGACGCGCCCGGCTGAATCAGCGGCGTCGCCTTGCCGAGCGAGGTGAAGACGAGATCGTGAGCGAGCTGGCCCTTGTTCACGACCTTGAAGATGACCGTCGTCCCGACCGGCACGCTCGCTTTGCTGAAGGTGAACGAGAACTCCTTCATCGAGACGGTGATCGAGACCGGCTTCGTCTTGTGGGCTGCCGGCGGAGCGGCGAGCGCGGCGCCCGCGGCCGCCAGGCAGACCAGTGCGCCGAAGATGAGAGCGAGACGGAAACGCAAGTTGAACCTCCTGGATCAGTGTTGTCGACCTATAGACGTAGTTGTCTGATCAACGATAGCCCGCCGGCCAAAGCGACCGGCGGGCTATCGGATCGTTTTACCTCGCCTTAATTAAAGGGCGAAGGCGTAGATGTTGTTGCCGGCGAGGACTGCGACGTACTGCTTGCCGCCTGCCGTGTACGTGATGCTCGGTGCGGTGGGGCCGGCCAGCATGCCGGTCGATCCCCAGAGCTTCGCACCCGTGGTCGCGTCCAGAGCGTCGAGCTCCTTCGGCGCAGTCGGCACCGTGCTCGAGCTCTGGCCGACGAAGACGAGACCAGACGCGGTGTCCATCACCCCGCTGAAGCACGGCTGTGGCCACTTGGTCGTCCAGGCGACCTTGTTCGTCGTCACGTCCACGGCGACGACGCTCCCGGTGTCGGGGTGCGACTTCGGACCGGCGCCGAAGTTGACGCCGAGCGAGAGCTTGCCCGGCACGATCTGGATCTGGTTCACCGGGATCGCACCGATCGCGCTACCCGCGCTGTTGCGGACGCACAGGTAGATGTCGTTCGTCTGCGGGCTGAACGACGACGGCGGCCAATCGACGCCACCCTCGGCCGACGGTGCCGAGGCGATGAAGCTGCCGTGGGCGGTCGCGGCGTACGGGGTGAAGATGCACCCGGTCGTGAACGGATGGCCGTCCGGAGCCGGTGCCGACCAGACTGCCTTGGTCGAGCACTGGTCGACGAACGCGTCGCCGTTCGGATACGGCTGCGTCTTCGACGTGTTGGCGTACTTCGCCGCGGGGCCCTTCAGCTGGGGCACCTTCTTCTCGGGGATCCCGAGCAGCGGCTGGCCGTTCGTGCGGTCGAGGATGTAGACCCAACCGGTCTTCGATGCGACCGCGATCCCGTGGCGCATGATGCCGCCGTAGGTCGCGTCGAACATCACGGGCGGGTTGGTCACGTCGTAGTCCCAGAGGTCGTGGTGGACGGTCTGGAAGGCCCACGAGAACTGACCGTTCTGGACGTGGAGAGCGATGATCGAGTCGGTCCAGAGGTTGTTGCCCGGCCCGCGGCCGTTCCACGGGATCGGGTTGCCGGTGACGACGTAGAGCTGACCCGTCTCGCTGTCGATCGACGGGTAGATCCACAGGGCGCCGCCGCCGCGCATCCAGTCGGTGAGGCCCCAGCTGCCGGTGCCGAGCTCGCCCGGGCCCGGGACGACGTAGTGCCGCCAGAGCTCGAAGCCCGTGCTGGCGTCGACCGCGACGACGAACGAGCGGCCGCCCCAGTCGCCGCCCGACATGCCGGCGATGACCATCCCGTTGTAGTAGACGGGCGCCGCCGAGAAGGCGAGGCCGTCGGACGGGTTGCCGAACTTCGACTTCCACACGACCGCGCCGGTCTGCTGGTTCAGCGCGACGATGTTGCCGTCGCCCTGCGCCTCGAAGACCTTGCCGTCGCCGAGTGCGACGCCGCGGATCGCGGGGATCAGCGGAGCCTCGTCGAGGACCGGCGAGTACTTCCAGAGGTGAGCTCCCGTCGCGCCGTCGATGGCGTAGACCTCGCTCAGGCCGTTCGGGACGTAGAGCACGCCGTTGTAGGCGGATGCGCTGCCTTCTTCGGAGACCGGGGCCGTGGCCGGCAGATCGAAGGTCGTGTTCCACGCCGTCTTCAGGTTGGCGACGTTCGCCTTGTTGATCTGCGTGAGGGTCGAATAGCGGTTGTCGTGGATGCCGCCGCCGCTGTTCAGCCAGTTGTCACCTGCGTACGCGTTCAGATCAGCGGCGGTGAACGCGGGTGTAGGAGTGATCGCTGTGGCTAGCTCCCGGGCCTGGGGGGCAGCAACAAGAGAACCTGCCGCTGCCACGGATACGAGTACAAGAGCCGTAAGAACTGCCGCAAAGAGCAGACAAAGCAAGCGCTTCGGTTGCAACTCAGCCTCCCAGTAGTCGGCGTCGACGAAGAAGAACGATTGCGAGGGATACTATTTCACTGCGGTGTACGTTCCGCAAGGCGACGTTTGGCGGGCCTGGTTACCATGGCGCGGATGAGCGGACCTGACGGGGACGGTGCGGGAGCAGGGACGTTCGGCGTCGCGGCCGCCCTCGCCGCGCGCTTGCTCGCGAACACCGAGAAGGTCGTCCACGGCAAGCACGAGGAGATCTCGCTCGTGCTCGCCTCGCTCGCATGCGAGGGGCACGTGCTCCTCGAGGACGTGCCGGGGACCGCGAAGACGGTGCTGGCGCGCGCGATCGCGCAGTCGATCGACGGCGCCACCGTGGCGCGGATCCAGTGCACGCCGGACCTCCAGCCGACCGACGTCACCGGGCTCTCGATCTTCAACCAGAAGACGCGCGACTTCGAGTTTCGCCCGGGCCCCGTCTTCGCCAACGTCCTGCTCGTCGACGAGATCAACCGCGCGATGCCGAAGACGCAGTCGGCGCTGCTCGAGGCGATGGCCGAGCGCCAGGTCACGGTCGACGGCGTGACGAGGCCGCTCCCGCACCCGTTCTTCGTGATCGCGACCGAGAACCCGATCGAGCAGGAGGGCACCTTCCCGCTGCCCGAGGCCCAGCTCGACCGCTTCGGGATCCGCGCGAGCCTCGGCTATCCGTCGGAGGAGGAAGAGGTCGCGATCGTGCGGGAGCAGCGCCACGGCCATCCCGCTCGCGACGCTCGACTCGACGGTCGGCACGGACGAGGTGCGCGCGATCCAGAAGGCCGTCGAGGACGTGTACGTCGACGACCTGCTGCTCCGCTGGATCGTCGACCTGGTGCGCGCGACCCGGGAGGTCGACGGGGTCGCGACGGGCGCTTCGGTGCGCGGCAGCCTCGCACTCGAGCAGACCGCGCGCGCGTGGGCGCTCGTGCACGGCCGCGACTACGTCGTGCCCGAGGACGTCGAGAGGCTCTTCCTGCCGGTGCTCGGACACCGGATCCTGGTGACGACTGCGTTCCTCGCGGAGACGCGCGGCCTCGGCCGTGACGCCGCGCTCGACCGCATCCGGGAGCGGGCCTTCGAGCGCGCGCCCCGCCCCGAGCCGGACTGGCACGAAGGCCGGCCGGTCGCGGTCGGCGCGGCCGCGTCCTAGCCCGATGGGCGAGGCGCCCCTCGCCGGACCGGCGGCTCTTCCCGCTCGTCCCGCGCCGCCGGCTGCTCGGCCTGCCGTTCGGTGAGCAGCGCAGCGCCCGCCGCGGGCCCGGCTCCGACGTCGTCGGCTCGCGGCCCTACCAGCCGGGTGACCCGTTCGGCCTCGATGGACTGGCACGCCTCGGCGAAGCTGTCCGCAGCGCGGGACGACGACGAGTTCGTCGTCCGCGCGCACCAGGCCGACGAGGCGCCGAGGGTGGTGCTGATCTGCGACCGGCGTCCCGCGATGGGAGTCTTCCCGCCCGCCGTTTCCCTGGCTCTCGAAGCCCGACGCGCTGCGCTCGGCGGCCGAGCTGATCGTGCTCAGCGCGATCGACTCGCGCGGCGACGTCGGCTCGCTCGACTACGCCGGCGCCGCGGGGAGAGGCGGCGACCCGTACTGGCTCCCGCCGGGCGGGCGCGGCGAGATGTGGCTGATCGAGCAGCGCCAGGCGCCGGAGATCGGGCTTCGACGCGCCGGACGACAACCTCGAGCAGGCGCTCGCGTTCCTCGGCCGGGTTCGTTCGGCCCTGCCGCCGGGGAGCTTCGTCTTCATCGTCTCGGACTTCATCGCCTCGCCGCCGCTCGCCGTCTGGCTCGAGGTCGGGGCCCACCGGTGGGACGTCGTCCCCGTCGTGATCCAGGACCCGGTCTGGGAGCAGAGCTTTCCGGACGTCGGCTCGGTCGTCGTCCCTGTTCGCGATCCGGCCGGCGGCCGGGTGCGGCCGGTGCGGCTGAGCGCAGGCGAGGCGCGGGAGCGACGCGTCGCCAACGAGGCGCGTCTCCAGCGCCTGCTGGACGAGTTCGCCGCGCTCGGGTTCGACCCGGTCTTGCTCGGGAGCTCCGATCCGTTCGCGATCGACCAGGCGTTCCTCGACTGGGCCGAGCTGCGCGGGAGGACGCGATGGCGGCGCTGAGGATCGCGGGGGCGACGGTCGTCCTCGCCCTCGCGCTCGCCGGGCCCGGGGCGGCGACCGAGACGCCGCTTCCGGCCACTGCGCTCGAGTCCGGCCGCTGCTCTCTTCGGCGACTCGGTCGACGCGACCGTCTCGGTCGTGGTCGACAAGAGCGCGGCCGCCGGGCGTGCGCGCCGTGGCCGACTTCGGGCCGCTCGACGTGCTGTCGGGGCCGGTGGAGGCGCGGGCGGACACGGGCGGCCGGACGGCGCTGCGCTTCACCTGGGTGGTTGCCTGCCTGAACGAGGACTGCGTGCCCGACGGCAGGTCGCGGAAGATCGTGCTCCCGCCGGCTCATCTCACCGGGTCGGTCTCGGCCACCGTGCGCTGGCCCGTGCTGACGATCGTGAGCCGCGTCTCGGCGGCCGACGCCGCGGCGGCGAGCCCGCCGTTTCGCCTCGAGACGCAGCTGCCGGCGCCCACCTACCGCGTCTCGGCGAGCCTGCTCGCGCTCGTGCTCGACGCCGTCGCGGTGGCGCTCATCGCCGGCGCGGTGCTCCTCGTCGTCCGCGAGCTCCGCCGGCGCCGCCGGCGGCAGGAGGAGGCGCGGATCGCCGCGCTCTCGCCGCTCGAGCGGGCGCTGATCTATGCGCGCGAGGCGGAGCAGCGTGACCCGGCCGACCGGCGCAAGGCGCTCGGCCTGCTCTCGCGCGTGCTCGGCGGTCGCGCCGAGACGCTCGCCGACTCCGCCGCGGAGCTCGCCTGGTCGCCGCGGCGGCCTTCCCCGGAGCAGCTGCGAGTCCCTCGTCGGCGAGGTCGAGCGTGAGGTCGGCCCGCGATGAGCTCGATCCCGCTCGCCGACGCCGGCGCCCTGCGCCGGGTCGCGCGCCGAACCGATCTGATCCGAATTTCGCTCGCGGCGCTCCTGCTCGGCCTCGTCCTCGCGATCGCCGCGCTGGCTGCGCATCCGCGCGTCCGCTCGCTTCACGTGCTGCCGGCGGGGTCGACGGGGATCATCGTGCTCGACCTCTCCGCGAGCATCTCCGAGGACACCTACGCGCGGATCGGCGCGACGCTCTCGGACTTCGCGGCGAGCAAGGGCCGTTACGGCCTCGTCGTGTTCTCGGGCACCGCCTACGAGGCGCTCCCGCCGGACACGCCCGCGAGCGAGCTCAAGCCGCTCGTCCGCTACTTCACGGTGCCGCCGCAGAAGACTCCCGGCTTCATCCCGACCTTCCCGCCCAACCCGTGGACGAACACGTTCAGCGCCGGGACGCGCATCTCGGCGGGGCTCGAGCTCGCCCACACTCTCGCGCTGAGCGGCCTCTCGCGCCCCGCCGTCGTCCTCGTCTCGGACCTCGACGACGACCCGTCGGATCTCGGGCGGACCGCGCTCGCCGTGCTCGCCTACCGGCGGGACCGGGTGCCGCTGCGGATCGTCGGGCTGAATCCGTCGCCGGAGGACCAGCACTTCTTCGAGAAGCTGATCGGCAAGCAGGGAGCCGTCACCGCGGCGCGGCTGCCCACCGAGGCCTCCCAGGTGGCGGGCCCGGGTGGGTTCCCGTGGGTGCTCGGGGCGCTCGCGCTCGCCGCGGCGCTCGCGCTCGCCGCGAACGAGCTGCTGCTCGCGCGGCTCGACTGGGGGGTCGAACGGTGAGGCCGAGCCGCGTCGCCCTGGCGGCCGGGCTCGTCGTGCTCGCGGTCCTGGCCGCTCTGCTCGCGGCCGACCTGCGCGCATGGCCCGCGGCGCTCCGCTCGGGCGACCGCCGCTACGCGACCTCGCCCGAAGCCGCTCGGTGGCAAGCGAGCACCGTGCTCCCGGGGGTCTCCGGCGCCCTGCTCTCGGTCGCAGACGACGTCGCCGCACGCCGGGCGATCCGGCTCTTCCGGCTTACCTACGGCGTCCACGGGACCCTCGACACCGCGCAGCAGCGGCAGGGCGCCCGCGCGCAGGCCGAGCTCGCGCTGTCGGACGTCGCGCGAAGCCGCTACGCGGCGCGCGCCGCCCAGGCGAGCGACCTCCTCGGGATCCTCGCGTTCGGCGACGTGGCGACCGGCGGCGGCACGAACGAGAGCCAGGCCGAGCGAGCGATCTCGTCGTTCGTGAACGCGATCCGGATCGACCCGAACGATGCCGCGGCGAAGGACAATCTCGAGCTCGTCCTGCGCCTCTTCCAGGCGCACGGTGTCCGGCCGGGCGCCAATCCCGGCACCGGCTCGCACGGGACCGGCAGGCGCGGCGCAGGCACCGGGATCCCCGGGTCGGGGTACTGAGGATGGTCGCGTCGCTCGCCTTCCTCACGCCGCTCGGCGGGCTCGTCGTGGTGGCCGTCGCGCTGCCGCTGGTCGCGTTCGTCGTGGGCGCGAAGCGTGTCGTGCGTGTCCGCTCGGCTCTCGGGCTGGCCGCGCCGCGCCGCATCTGGGAGTGGCTCCTCGTCGGCTCGCTCGTGGCCGTGCCGGTGCTGCTCGCCCTCGTCGCGATGCAGCCCGTCTGGCGGACGAATGCGCCTCATCGGGTGCGCTCCGACGCGCAGGCGTACGTCGTGATCGACTCCTCGCGCTCGATGCTCGCCTCGGCACGCCGCGACTCGGCGACACGGTTCGAGCGCGCCAAGGCGGACGCGATCGCGATCCGGAACGCCTTGCCGGAGATCCCGACCGGCGTCGGCACGATGACCGACCGCGTCCTCCCCAACCTGCTGCCGAGCCCGAGCCTCACGTCGTTCACGAACACCGTTCGCAACGCGGTCGGGATCGAGCAGCCGCCGCCCGCGAGCGTCGGCGTGACCGCGACGACGCTCGGCTCGCTCTCGGCGATCGCGGGAAACGGGACCTTCGCCCCGTCGGCCCGCAAGCGCGCGATCGTCGTGCTCACCGACGGCGAGAGCAGGCCGTTCGACCCCGGCGCCGTGGCGTCCGCGCTCGGGCGGCCGCCGGGGACGAAGCTCGTGCTCGTCCACGTCTGGGGCCCGCACGAGGCGATCTACGACGCGAACGGCAAGCCGGAAGGCGCCTACCGGCCGGACCCCGCCAGCACCGCCGCGCTCGCCTCGCTCGCGAACGCGACGGGCGGCGCCGTCTTCGGCGAGCACCAGACCGCGGCCGTCGCGAGCGCGGTCCGCAACGCGCTCGGCGGCGGCCCGACGGTGAAGCTGGGCCTCCAGCCGCACACGACGGTGCTCGGGCGCTGGCTCGCGCTCCTCGCACTGCTCCCGCTCGGCTTCGTGCTCTGGCGGCGGAACCTGCGCTAGGTCTGCTGCTGCGGTGCGCGGCGGAGCGACATCTTCCGGCGCTTCGGCTCGGTGAGGAGGATGCGGCCGAGGTGGTCCTCCTCGCCGAAGAGCAGGCCGGCGAGGGTCAGGCACACCGCCGTGAAGAGCAGCAGCACGATGAGATCGAAGCGCCAGGTGTAGTCGGACGAGAGGTTCGCCGGGTACTCGCCGGCGAGGAGCGGATGGCGCATCGCGTCGATCGCGTAGGTGAGCGGGTTGGCGCGCACGAACGGCTGGAGGTAGCCGGGCAGCGTCGAGGCCGGGTACAGGGCGCCCGAGAGGAAGAACATCGGGAACATCACGAAGTTCATCACCGTGGCGAAGTTCTCGATCGAGCGCAGGCGCGAGGCGAGCACCATCCCGAGGCTCGAGAGCGCGAGCGCAGAGATGCACAGCGCGACGAAGAACTCCCAGAGCGCGTTCGCCGACGGGCTCAGGCCGAGGATCCAGATCAGCGGCAGGAGCAGGAGCGCCTGCACGATCCCGAGCAGCGTCGAGCTCGCGGTCTTCGCGGCCACCACCGCCCAGTGCGGGATCGGGGCGATCAGCAGCATCCGGATCGGGCCGAACTCGCGGTCGTGCACCGTCGCGAGGGCCGAGAGCATCGTGCTGAAGAGCAGCACCATCCCGTAGATCCCCGGCAGCAGGAACTGCTTGTAGGTGACGGTGCCCTCGCTGGGGACGACCTTCTCGAACCCGGCGCCGACGACGACGAGCCAGAGCAGCGGACGCGCGAACGTGCTCAACAGGCGGCCGCGCTGGCGGAAGAAGCGCAGGAACTCGCGCCAGATCACGGCGCCCATCGCGGCGATCATCGGGCGCCCTCGGTGAGGCTGACGAAGACGTCCTCGAGCGTCGGCCTGGTCACCCGCATCTGCACGCCCTCCTGGGTCAGGGGGAGCAGCTTCGGGAGCACCGTCTCGACGTCGGCGACGATCACCGAGACGCCGTCGCCCGTGCGGAGCGGCTCGATCCCGGTCAGCTCGCGCACGCGCGCGACGAGCTCGTCAGTCGGCGCGCCGGTGAGCTCGATGCTCTCCCTGCCGAGCTTCTGCTTCAGCTTCGTGGGGGTCTCTAGTGCGATCACCGAGCCCTTCTCGACGATCGCGACCCGGTCGCAGTCGTCGGCCTCCTCGAGGTAGTGCGTCGTCAGGAAGAGCGTCGTCCCGCCCTCGTCGCAGAGCCGGCGGAGGAACACCCAGATGCGGCGGCGCTGGCCCGGGTCGAGCCCGAGCGTCGGCTCGTCGAGGAAGAGGATCGACGGGCGGTGCAGGACGCCGCGTGCGAGGTCGAGCGCGCGGCGCATCCCGCCCGAGAAGCCGCGAACGCGCTCCTTGCCCCGGTCGGAGAGGCCGAACAGCTCGAGCGCCTCGGCTGTCCGCGCAGCGGTCTCGCTGCGGGAGAGCCCGTAGAGCCGGGCTGCGAAGCGGAGGTTCTCCTCCGCGGTGAGGTCGAGGTCGAGCGTGGTCTCCTGGAACACGAGCCCGATCTGGCGGCGGACGCCGAGCGGGTCGTCGACCACGTTGCGGCCCGCGACGAGCGCCGAGCCCCGCGACGGGCGCAGGAGCGTCGTCAGCATCCGGATCGTCGTCGTCTTGCCGGCACCGTTCGGGCCGAGGAAGCCGAAGAACTCGCCGCTCTCGACGTTGAGGTCGATCGCGTCGACTGCGCGGAACGAGCCGTAGTCGCGGCCGAGACCGGAGGCTTCGATCGCGTTCAGCGCTGTGCCGCCGCCGGTCGCCGCATCTTCCGGTACACGAGAGGCAGGCCGTCGGCCTGCGACGCCTCGCGCGCCTCGACGACGACGGAGTGGTGCGGCGAGATGTGGCAGACGGGATCGGCGTTCGTGGCGTCGCCGGTGAGCGCGAGCGCCTGGCAGCGGCAGCCGCCGAAGTCGACCTCCTGCCGGTCGAAGGGGCAGCTCTTGCACGGCTCGGGCATCCAGTCCGTGCCGCGGAACTTCTGGAACGCGTCCGACTGGAACCAGATCTCGCCGAGCGAGCGGTCGCGCACGTTGTCGAAGGCGAGCCCGGGAATCGACGAGGCCGCCTGGCACGGGAGCACCTCACCGTTCGGATTTATGAGGATCGCCTCGCGGCCCCAGCCGCCCATGCACGGCTTGGGGTAGTCCTCGTAGTAGTCGGGCAGCACCCAGAGGATCTCCATCCGCGGGCCGATCCGCTCGCGCGCCTCGTTGACCGTGCGCTCGCCCGCCTCGAGCTGCTCCGGGGTCGGCATCAGCGTCGCGCGGTTCAGCGCCGCCCAGCCGGCGTACTGCGTGTTCGCGAGCTCGATCCGACGCGCGCCGAGGCCGTCCGCGAGGTCGATCAGCTCGCCGACCTGGCTCAGGTTCTGGCGGTGGAGGACGACGTTGATCGTGAGCGGCAGGCCGAGCTCGCGGACGAGGTGCGCCGCCTCGATCTTCTTGTCGAACGAGGTGAGCCCGGCGAGGCGGTCGGACTCCTCGCGGCGGCTGTCCTGGATGCTGATCTGCACGTGGTCGAGCCCGGCCGCCTGGAGCCGCTCGAGCCGCTCGCGCGGCAGCGGGATCGCCGAGGTGACGAGCGTGCTGTAGAGCCCGCTCTCCGCCGCGACCGCGACGAGCTCCTCGAGATCCTTGCGCACGAGCGGCTCGCCGCCGGTGAGCGCGAGCTGGAGCACGCCGAGCTCGCCGGCCTCGCGGAACGCGCGCGCCCAGTCCTCGGTCGCGAGCTCGTTGCGGTGGCGCTCGGCGCCGATCTCGAGCGGGTTCGAGCAGTACGGGCACTGGAGCGGGCAGCGGTAGGAGAGCTCCGCGATCAGCAGCAGCGGGTTAGGAGTCGGCATCGACGACCAGTCCTTTCGCGGCGATGGCGAGCACGAGCTCCTCGACGTCGGCCCGGACGTCGGCGCCGCCGTACTGCTCGCTGAGGATGGCGGCGATGTCGTCGAAGCTGCGCTCGCCGTCGCAGAGCTCGAGCACGGCCGCCGCCGTCGGGTTGAGCGCGAGCGCGCCCTCCGGATACAGCAGCACGTGGCGCTCGCGCACCTTGTCCCAGTGCAGGCGGACGCCGGTCGCGAGCACCGGCGTCATGCGCCCGGCCTCGTGTCGCCGGCGTCGATCGCCTCGAGCTGGGCCCAGAGCAGGTCGCACTTGAACGCGAGCGCCTCGACCGCGCGGTCCTGCTGCTCGCGCGTCGTGCAGCGCTCGACGACGAGGTCCAGCGCGTACTGCGCGTCGCGCGGAGCCTGGTGGAGCCGCGCCCGGAAGTACTCGAGCCCGGCCGGGTCGATCCAGGGGTAGTGCGTCTCGAGCGCCTCGATCCGCACCTTGATCGCCCCGGGGCCGAAGAGCTCGGTGAGCGAGGCGGCGACCGCCTCGATCCAGGGTCTCGTCCGGCAGAAGCTCACGTAGGCGTCGACGGCGTAGCGTACGCCCGGCAGCACGAGCTGCTCGCTCACGAGCTCGTCGCGGCCGACGCCGAGCGCCTCGCCAAGGCGCAGCCAGGACTCGATCCCGCCGCCGCCCTCCTCGGTCCCGTCGTGGTCGAGGATCCGCTGGATCCACTCGCGCCGGATCTCCGGCTCGGGGCAGTTCGAGAGGATCGCGGCATCCTTGAGCGGGATGCTGCGCTGGTAGTAGAAGCGGTTCGCGACCCAGCGGCGGAGCTCCTCGGGCGACAGCTCGCCGGCGTTCATCCGCACGTGGAAGGGGTGGAGATCGTGGTAGCGCGAGCCCTGCGCCCTGAGCGCGGCGATCAGCTCCTCCTGGCTCCAGGCTGCGGTCATCCCAGCTCGACTTCCAGCCCGTCGCGTCCCACCTCGACGCCGTGCCTCTCGACCGCGGCGCGCTCCGGTGAGTCGTCGAGCAGGATCGGGTTCGTGTTGTTCACGTGCACGAGGATCGTACGGGCGCGGAGAGACCCGAGCGCGGCGAGGCTCCCGCCCTCGCCGTCGAGCGGGACGTGGCCCATGTCCCGCGCGTTGCGGGTGCTGATCCCGAGCGCGACGAGCTCGTCCTCGCTCCAGAACGTCCCGTCGGCGAGCACGCAGTCGCTCGCGTCGAGGCGCTCGAGGATCTCCGCGTCGAGGCGTGCCAGCGCGGGCGCGTACGTCAGCACCCCGTCGCCCTCGACGTCGCGAAACGTGAGGCCCATCGCCTCGGGCCCGTCGGCGCCTGCGCCGAGGTAGAGGGGCGCGTCGCCGCCGGTCGGGAACGCCTCGACCTCGAGCGACGAGCCTGCGAGCCGGACGCGCGCGTCGGGCTCGAGCGGCGTCCAGGTCACTCCGCAGTACTTGTCGAGCATCGTGAGGACAGGGTAACCCTCCGTCAGCGCCTCTCGTACCTCGGCGTTCGAGTAGATGTGGAGCGGAACGTCCGACTCGCGCAGGAGGAGGAGGCCGGCGGTGTGGTCGATCTCCGCGTCGGTGAGCAGCACCCCGCCGATCGGCGTCGTGCGGAGGCCCTGACGCGGCGACTCGAGGTGCGCGAGCTGGGCGCGGAGATCGGGCGAGGCATTGACGAGGAACCACGGCCCCGACGTGCCGCGAACCGCGATCGAGGACTGTGTCCGGGCCTCGGTCGGGCGTGCACCGGACCGCGCAGACTCGCAGGTCGAGCAGTTGCAGTTCCACTGGGGATACCCGCCTCCCGCAGCCGAACCGAGGATCCTGGCTTGCACGCTGAAATTAGCCTTCGCGTCCCTGAAGGAAGAGCTCTAGCCCTCAGGGACGCGAGAGACGGACCGCTACCTCGAGTGCCGGTACGCGGTGACTTCAGACGAGAGCTCGAGAGTCTCGAACTCGGGCTTGAACCAGGTCATTCCTTGCCTCCTGAGTAGGAGTACTAGCTAGTGGGCGGAACCGTACTCGAATTTACTTGTGGACGCAAGTTCGACAACGCGTAGGATCTGGCTCTCGTGCGCGTAGAGCTGACAGCGGCCGACCCCGTTTCGACGCAGGCCCAGCTCCTCGTCTTTCCCTTCGCTCCGGGTGCAGAGCTCCCGCCCGGCGCCCGGTCGGCCGGTGTTCCGCGCCTCGTCGCCTCCGGTGAGGCGGACGGCAGCGAGGGCTCGGTCGCCGTGCTGCACGCCGGTGACGGCGTGGCGGCGGAGCGGGTCGCCCTCGCCGGGGTCGGCGTGGAGCCCGACGCCGACTCGTTCAGGACTGCCGCCGCCGCTTCGGTGCGGGCTGCGAAGGCGTACGGCGGCACCGTCGCGTGGGTGCTCGACGAGACCCTGGCACTGTCGGTCGCAGAGCAGGCGAGGGCCGTCGTCGAAGGCGCGGCTCTCGGGGGCCACGACGCGGCTCGCTGGAAGACGCGCGAGGCGGGCCAAGCCGTCGAGCGGCTCGTCCTCTGCGGCTCCGGCGACGGGCTGGACGCCGTGGCTGCCCGGGCCGCTCTCGTCGCGGGCTGGACGAACCACGCCCGGGAGCTCGTGGACGGGCCGCCGAACGAGATCACCCCGGAAGGGTTGGCGCGGGCGACCTCCGCGCTGCTCGAGCCGCTTCCGGTCGAGGTCGAGATCCTCGAGCCGGACGAGCTCGAGCGGCTGGGCATGGGCGGCCTGCTCGCGGTCGGCCAGGGGAGCCGCTCGGGCCCGCGCCTGATCGTGCTCCGCTACCGGCCGGCGCCTGCCGTGGGCGGTACCCGCCTCGCGCTCGTCGGGAAGGGCGTCACGTTCGACTCGGGCGGGCTGTTCCTGAAGGGGCAGGACGACATCGTGCGGCAGAAGGCGGACATGGGAGGCGCCGCGGCCGTGATCGCCGCGATCGGCGCCGTCGCCGAGCTCGGCCTGCCGCTCGACGTGCTCGGCGTCGTGCCGGCCGCCGAGAACATGCTCGGCGGGAGCTCGTTCCGCCCCGGCGACATCGTCACGACGGCGGCCGGGCTCACGGTGGAGATCACGAACCCCGACGCGGAGGGCCGGCTGATCCTCGCAGACGGGCTCTGGTATGCGCGCCGCGAGGGAGCGACGCACCTCGTCGACGTCGCGACGCTGACCGGCGCGATGCGCTCGGCGGTCGGCGACCTCTACAGCGGCGTCTTCGCCAACGACGACGCCTGGCGCGCACTCCTCGTCGCGGCGGGCGAGGCGAGCGGCGACCACGTCTGGCCCTGGCCGCTGCACCGGCGCTACCGGCGCCTGCTCGACTCGCCGCTCGCCGACCTACGCAACACTGCGGGTCGGCGCTTCGGTTACTCGATCATCGCCGCTTCGTTTCTCGAGCGCTTCGCCGGCGACACGACCTGGGCGCACCTCGACATCTACTCGAATGCGTTCCTCGACGAGCTGCGCGACTACCTCGGGCCGGGCGCGAGCGGCGCCGGGGTGCGGCTCCTCGTCGAGCTGGCCGCCGGGCTCGCTCCGGCTACCTGAGCCGCACTCGAGCGAGATCCCGAGGGGCGTTCGCTGGGAGCACGGCCGGATAGCTGCGGAGCTCGACCGCGCCGCCCGGAGTCGCGGGCGTCACCGAGAACAGATCGAGGTCGGCCTCCCAGAGCGTCACGGGCTTGCCGGCGAGCGAGCCCGGAAGCGTCATCGTGAAGTGCCCGGTCGCGTCCGGCCACGTGGCGCGGAGCGGCCGGATCGGCTTGCCGCCCGCCGAGGCGCCGACGACGATCCCCTCGTAGATCGCGCCCGGGTACGACCGCGACAGGGGCAGCGCCATCGGGTAGCCGTTCGGCGGGAGCCGGACGTCCATCTGGGCGCTCTTGAGCCGCTCGAACGAGACGAACTCCTCGGAGAGGAACTCGTAGACCAGATCGCCCTTCGAGACGCGGACCGTGAAGAGGACGGGGTTGCCGCCGCCCTCGTCCGAGGCCGTGAAGAGGGAGCTGTAGCGGCCCGCCGCGTCGGTCGGGCTGGAGACGGTCCAGTAGTCGCGGTCGACGGTGCGTGTGCTGACGCGGGCATCGGCGACGGGATGCCCGGACGAGTCGGTCACGGTCCCGGTCAGCTGGTAGGTGTAGCGCGAGACCGTCGGCGGCGGCGTCCCGTCGGCATAGGTGATGCGTCCGCTCACCGTCGGGTTGCCCGCGCCGTCCTTCCCGAGCGTCAGCGTGCGGATCGGGTAGGCGACCGTGAGCGCCGCCTGTCCGGCGGAGAGCGCGGTCTGCGCGGCGGCGGCAGGCGGGCTCCCGCCGATCTTCACCTGCGAGACGTCCGCGACGCCGACGACGTGGCGCGCGAGGCGCGTTGCGTCCGCCGCGTACGTTGCGCGCCCGTCCGAGTCGGTCGGGGAAGCTCGTAGCCGTCGACGTCCAGCCGGAGCCCGGCCACGGGCACGCCGCCGGCGGTGACGCGGATCGGCATCACGTACAGGTTGTCGCTCGTCACGCTCCAGGTCGTCAGCGGCGCCGGCGGCGGAACCGAGATCGCGACGACGACGCGGCCCGTCGGCCCCGTCGAGGTGGTCGCCGTCGTCGCCGCGGCCTGATGCTTGCTCCCGCCGCAGCCCGCCGCCACCGCCAGCAGCCCGAGCAGCCCGACGATCCTCAAGCGCCCGCTCACTAGTGCCCCGTCACCCCGAGCACGAAGGTCTGGCCCTTGAACGTGAGCGAGGGGAGCGAGTTCGAGGCGCGCACGTCGAGGTGCATCCACTCGCCTGCAGCGGCCCGGCTCGGAACGGTCGAGGTGAGGCGGTAGCTCCCTTGCTTCGAGCCCGTGAACGAGAAGTAGGCGACGCCGGACGCCGGCACGGGGCCGCTCGTCGCGTTCGGGAACGAGCTCACACCGAGCCCGTCCGGGTTGACCGTCGAGTGGTTGGCGAAGGTGATGTTCAGGTGCCACCCCTGCGGGATCTGCACCGTCATCGTCCCGTTCGAGGTGTTGTTCAGCGTCGGTGCGCCCCGGGGCTCGTTGAAGGACGCGATCACCTGGAGCTCGAGCGTCCGTGCGCTGGGGCCGAGCGACAGGTACTCGTCCGGCGCGGTGATGACGCCCGGCCCGAGCCCCGCCGGCCGTAGCGGAGGCGCGGGCGACTGGCGGTTGTCGGCGTTGAGGGTGAACACGTCGACCCGCGAAGCCGTGCCGCCGTACGACGAGGTCTGCGTGCCGCCCACCGTGAGCGCGATGTACTCCTTCCCGTTGACGGCGTAGACGGCCGGGCCGGCGGCGAGCTGGTAGCCGGTCTGGAAGGTCCAGAGGACGTTGCCGGTCTGGATGTCGAAGGCGCGCAGCGCCCCGTCGCCGCCGGGGGCGAAGCCGAGCCCGGACGCCGTCGTGGAGATCCCTCCGCGGCCCGGCTCGGGCGTGACGAACTTCCACGCGACGGTGCCGCGGCTCGCATCGACGGCGCTCACGCTGCCGTAGTCGCGCCAGCCGTGCGGCACCTGGCCGAACGAGCCGTTCGCGAGCCCGTTGTCGACGTCGCCCAGGCCCTTGTACTTGTTCGCGGCCGCCACGTCCTTCTTCTGGACGAGGACGGACGCCGTCTCCGCCTGGTTGTTGACCACGTAGCCGGTGCCCGGGTCGAACGACGACGGCGAGTAGTTGAGGCCGCCGAGCGAGGACGGATACACGACGACCGCGTGGCCGGCCTTGAGCGTCGGATGCTCGATGTGGTTCAGCAGGCGCACGCGCGTGTAGATGGGCGCGCCGGTGGTGGCGTCGTACATGAACCAGGTGCCTTCCTTCGTCGCGACCGACACGACGCGGCGCTTCTTGCCGCCGATGCTGATGTCGTAGACCATCGCCGGCTGCGAGGTGCTGTAGCCCCACTGGTCGCCGGCGATCTGCTGCTGCCACCAGCGCAGCTGCCCGGTGTACAGGTCGAGCGCGACCAGTGAGTCGGTGCGGGGGTCCGAGCCGGGGCGGAGGCTCGCGTCGAAGATCGGCGACGGGTTGGAGGTCGTGACGTAGACCGTGTCGGTCTCGGAGTCGATCGTGACCGGGTTCCAGTTCGTGCCGCCGCCGGTGTAGCGGCCGCCGCGGCGCCAGGCCTGGCCCGCGGGCGGAACCGTCCAGAACGGGTTTGCCCAGGCCGGAGTCAGATCCGGCCGGTAGGCCATCACGAAGCCGCGCACGCCGTAGTCCGAGCCCGACGCGCCGATCAGGAGAATGTTCTTGTAACAGATGGGCGCCTGCGTCTCGGAGTAGCCGAACTCGACCTTGGCGCCGGGAACCGCGTCCGAGATCTCGACCTGCTTGATCTGGTCGCCGGTCTTCGGGTCGATCGAGACGATCCGCATGTCGAGCGTGAGGAGGAAGAGCTTGCCGTCGCAGTAGGCGACGCCGCGGTTCGCGTTGACGCCGAAGTTCTTGAAGATGCCCATCCCGCTCGGCTTGAAGTGCCAGAGCACCTTGCCGCTCGAGCCGTCGATCGCGAAGACATGGTCGTTGCCGGTCGTGACGTAGATCACGCCGCCGATCACGATCGGGAAGCTCTGCTGTCCCTTCGGGATCGTCGGGTCGATCCGGCGGAGGTCGATCGAGAAGGCGCGTCCGAGGGTGTTCACGTTCTGCTTGGTGATCTCGGTGAGCGCGGAGTGGCGGATCTGGTCGAACGTGCCGCCGTAGGTGCCCCAGTCGTCCGGCCCGAACGGATTCGCGGCGGTGGCGGACGACGGGCCCTCCGGCGTGGTCGCGAGGGTCGGCGACGTGGTCGGGGCGGCTGCGTTGTTGCCGCCGGTGCCGCGGGAGAGGACTCCCGTGGCCAGCAGCGCGACGAGAACGCCCGCGACGAGGACGACGAGCCAGACGGCGAGGCGCTTACCTCGCAGCGACGAGAGCCAAGAGCGCACGGGGTGCGGAGGATCTTAGGCTCTCGCGGGGTGATGTGCTCGGTCGCAACCGATATAGTTGTGTGCGCAATGCTTGGCCGTCGGGGAAGGCGAGTTGGGCTTGGCGCGGTGATCGCGGTGGTTGTCGCACTCGCAGTTGCCGGCGCCGGCTCGGGCGCGCCGCTCTCGCCAGACAACTGGAGCGGTTGGGGCAACACACCCGACCAGAACCGGCACTCGCCGCTCACGGCGATCACCCCGGACAACGTCTCGCAGCTCGGGCGCGTGTTCACCGTCGACTTCCGCAAGATCGACCCGAACATCAAGCGCGGCGAGCAGTCGTTCCCGCTCGCGATCGACGGCCGGCTCTACGTGACGACGGGCGACGACAACGTCTTCGCGGTCGACGCCGTGACCGGCGCGATCATCTGGCGCTGGAAGCCCGACAACGTCGCCGTGTTCCGCAACTTCGGCATCGTCGCCAACCGCGGCGTCGCCTACTGCGACGGCAAGCTCTTCATCACCACGCTCGACATGCACCTCGTCTCGCTCGACGTGCGGAACGGGAAGCTGATCAAGCGCGTCGCGATCGCCGACGCGGTGCCCGGCGCCGCCTCCAACTTCGGCTACTCCGAGACGAGCGCCCCGATCTGCGCCAACGGCAAGGTCGTGATCGGCGCCGCGGGCTCCGAGTACGGCGTGCGCGGCTTCGTGATGGCCTACAACACCGATCTCTCGCCGGCCTGGCCGAACCCGTTCTGGACGATCCCGCCGGAGGGGACCGGCTGGCGCAGGCTCTCGCGGATCGTCGGCGGCGGCGTCGTCTGGACGCCGCAGACGATCGATCCGACCACGAACACCCTCTACTTCGGCACCGGCTCGGCCACGCCGCTCTACTTCCCGCAGTTCCGGCCCGGCGAGAACCCGCGCACCGACTCGCTGATCGCCGTCGACCTCCGCACCGGCCAGATGAAGTGGTGGCAGCAGCAGATGGCCTCGAACCAGTGGGCCTACGACACGGCGCAGCCGCCGCTCGTCTACACGGGCAAGGTCGGCGGCAAGACGCGCCGGATCGTGTCGGTCGGGACGATGGAAGGCGTCTGGTTCGCCTACGACGCGACGACGGGCGCGCCCATCTACCAGCGGATCAAGGTGATCGACCGCACCGAGCATCCGCCGCTTCAGCCCGGCAAGCCGGTCACCGTGTTCCCCTCGTCGCTCGGCGGCCTCAACTTCTCGCCGGCCTCGTACGACCCGAAGACGAACTACATCTTCAACGCTGCGGCCGAGACGGCCTCGGTGCTTCAGCAGGCCAAGCTGACTCCGACCGAGAAGAAGGAGAAGCTCGTCCAGGGCAGCGTCTTCCTCGGGCTCGAGAACGGCAACTTCGGGATCTATCTCAACGGCTGGCACGACCACGGCTCGATCAGCGCGATCGACGTCAACTCCGGCAAGCGCGTCTGGAAGTTCACGACGCCGGAGCCCGAGCGCGGCGGCGTGACGTCCACCGCCAGCGGGCTCGGCTTCGCCGGCGGCGGCGACGGCGTCCTGCGCGCGTTCGACCTGAAGACGGGCAAGGTGCTGTGGACGTTCCAGACCGGCCACCAGATCGCGGCCGGCCCCTCGCTCTACTCGGTGAACGGCAAGGAGTACCTGGCGATCACCGTCGGCGGCACGCCCACCTCCTCGGGCGGCGGCACCGCGACCGAGCTGCAGGTCTACGCGCTCGGCGCCTCGGCCAAGCAGTCGCCGCCTCCGGTGCTGCCCTCGGCGATCACGCGACAGCCCGCGGCGGCGCCGGCCGTTGCGCCGCTGATCGCGGCCGCCGCGCACCCCTCCCGCACGCACGCGCCGGTCGTGTTGCACCTCGTCCGGCGGGTGACAGCGCTCGGCCCGGCCCACATCCAGACCCAGTCCGGCCTCGTGATCCGCGCCTGGAACGCCGACTCGTCGAACACGCAGAACGCGACCGGCCGCGTCTTCCTCGGCTCGACGCCGGTCGCGGGCGTGCGGATCAACGTCGACGGCTACCGGCTGCCCGCGGCGACCGCGACCGACGGCAGCTTCGTCTATCCGGCCGACATCACGGTCCCGCGCCGCCACGTCGTGACGATCGTCGGCGTGACGAGCGCCACCGTCTCCGGCCGGCCGCTGACGAAGGCCGAGCAGAAGGCGCTGCTCGGGATGCAGGCCGGCTTCAGCGTCGCGTACCCGCTCACGAACCTGCACGCCAAGGTGCAGAAGAACGGCACCGTCCTCGTCTCGGGGAAGGTCGCGTCCGCCGAGGGCACGCCGCCGCCCACCGTCTCGCTCTACACCTACCGGCTCACCGGCGTGATCACCGACAGCGCGGGCAAGCCGGTGCAGGGTGCGGTCGTCGTCACCCGAACCCAGGACCGCGACTTCTGGACGTACTCGACGGCGAGCGACGCCCAGGGCCGCTACACGTCGTTCTTCGCAGCCTCGGACGAGTCGGGCGCGAACCCCGTCGTGATGAGCGTGCAGGTCGCGGTCGGCGACAACATCTACGGGCTGCCGACGGGCGTGAACGTCAACTTCACGGCGCTGAAGAGCGCGACGATGAACGCGCAGCTTCCGTCCTCGGGCACGGGGCTGCCGGCGCCGGTGTCCTCGTCGTACGTCGGCGCGGTGTACGAGGGGCTCCTCGTCGGTGCCTCGGGCCCGCAGGGCGTGATCAAGCCGGTCTCCGCGCGCTGGCCCGACAGGAGCGGCAACTTCTCGCTCGTCCTGCCGGCCTCGGCGCGCGGCAAGACGGTGCGGTTCTGGGAGAACCTTCGCCAGCTCTTCCAGACGTTCCCCGCGGTTCCGGGCGGGCCCGTCGACCTCACCAACTGGCCGAGCGCCCTGCTGCCGCGTGTGCCGCAGGGCTTCCAGACGCTGACGCTGCCCTAGTGGTCGCCGCCGCCGTGGAAGTGGAGCCACGGACCGGCGTAGGGCAGTGCGAGCACGGCTAGCGTCAGCCCGAGCACGAGCGAGCCGGCGAGGAGCGCGCTGCGCAGGTAGCCGCCGTTCTCGCGTCCCGACGGGGTCCAGTCCGCCCGCACGAGCCCGGGCACGCGGAGCACGTAGGCGAGCACATGCACGCTCATCGCCCCGAACCAGACGACGAAGCTCGCCTTGTGGAGCCCGAGCACGATCCCCCGGTGCGGCCCCGCGAGGATCAGGGCGACCCCGGTCGCGAACAGCCCGATCGTCGAGAAGACGAGCACCGGTGCGACGAGCACGCGCATCAGCAGGTGCGGCGGCCCCTTCACCAGGTACGGGCGGCTGCCCGAGTAGTAGCGCGCGAAGCGGTAGCCGACGGTGCCGAGCTTCAGCAGCACGGGCGGGATCAGCAGGATCCCGACGAAGATGTGCACCGAGAGGAGCGGGCGCAGGAAGAGGATCGTGGCGCCCTCGATCGCGAGGAGCACGAGCAGGACGGCGGCGGTCGCCGCGGTGAGCCGCTCGTTCCCGTCGGCGCCTCCGGTGCGGGCGAGCAGGCTCTCGTTGGCCCGCGCGGCTGAGAGGTCTGTCGTTTCCATCGCAACCAATTGGAGCAAGCGGCGATGAGAGGATCGTGAAGCCGACTTCACCCTCTTCTCATCGCTGCGGAGCGACAATGGGAGAGATGCGTGTGCTCCTTGTCGAGGACGAGCCGAAGATGGCCGCGCTGCTGGCCCGCGGGCTGCGCGAGGAGGGCCATGCGGCCGACATCGCCGTGCGCGGCGAGGAGGCGCTCTGGATGGCGCAGGGCGCGCCGTACGACGCGATCGTGCTCGACGTGATGCTGCCCGGGCTTGACGGCTTCGCGACGTGCCGCCGGCTCCGCGAGGACGGCGTCTGGGCTCCGGTGCTGATGCTCACCGCACGCGACGCCGTGGAGGACCGGGTCGAGGGCCTCGACGCGGGCGCCGACGACTACCTGCTGAAGCCGTTCTCGTTCTCCGAGCTGCTCGCGCGGCTGCGGGCGCTCGTCCGGCGCGCTCCCGCCGAGCGGCCGACGCTGCTCGAGGTGGGCGAGCTCAAGCTCGATCCCGCCGCCCGGCGCGCGTGGCGCGGCGAGACCCCGCTCGACCTCTCGGTGAAGGAGTTCGCACTGCTCGAGGTGTTCATGCGGCGCCCCGGCGAGGCGCTGTCGCGGCTGCAGCTGCTCGAGTCCGCCTGGGACATGGCGTTCGAGTCGCGGTCGAACCTGATCGACGTCTACGTGCGCTATCTCCGCGAGAAGGTCGACCGGCCGTTCGGCGTGAACTCGATCGAGACGATCCGCGGGATCGGCTATCGCCTGCGCGAGGACGGCGGCGCATGAGCCGCCTGCCGATCAGGGTGCGTCTCACGCTGCCGTTCGCCGTCGGCATGGCCGTGGTGCTTGCCGGAGCCGGGCTCTTCATCTACGTGCGCGTCGGGGGTGCGCTGCTCAGCTCGGTCGACCAGCGGCTCCGCGCGCAGGCGCAGGAGGTCGGCGGGCGGGTTGAGCACGGCCGCGCCGCCTTTGACCGCGACACCGCCGACGGCCCGGTCGTCGCGCAGCTCGTCAACGGGGGCGGAATCGTGGTGCAGTCGACGCCGCGCACGCTCCGCCCGATCCTCACCGGCAAGGCGCGCACGAGCGCGCTCGCCGGTGCGACGGTCCTGAGGACGAGCGCGATCACCGGGCTCGCGAACGACTGGCGGGTGCTCGCGGTCCCGGCCAGGGTCGGCGGCGGCCGCGGCGCGATCGTCGTCGCGGAGTCGCTCGAGCCCCGTGAGGAGGCGCTGCACCGGCTCGTGCGCGAGTTCATGCTCGGCGGGTCGGTCGCGCTGCTGCTCGCGATCCTCGCGGGTTACGCCGTCGCGGCCGCGGCGCTGCGGCCGGTGGAGGCGATGCGGAGGCGGGCGGCCGCGATCGGGGCCGGGACGACGGAGAAGCGGCTGCCCGTGCCGCCGACCCGGGACGAGCTCACGAGGCTCGCCGAGACGCTCAACGACATGCTCGGCCGCCTCCAGTCGGCGCTCGAGCACGAGCGGCGGTTCGTCGACGACGCAAGCCACGAGCTGCGGACGCCGCTCGCGCTGCTCAAGACGGAGCTCGAGATCGCGCTGCGCCAGCCGCGCTCCCGCGACGAGCTCGAGAGCGCGCTCCGCTCGGCGGCCGACGAGACCGACCGCCTCACGCGGCTCGCGGAGGATCTCCTCCTCGTCGCGCGCGCCGACGACGGGCAGCTGCCGATCAGGCTCGAGCAGGTCTCCGCGCGGGAGCTCCTCGAGGGCGTTGCCGCGCGGTTCGAGGTGCGGGGCACCGAGCAGGGGCGGGCGATCGTCGTCGCGGACGGCCCGGACGCGGTGGTCGAGGCGGACTCGACGAGGCTCGAGCAGGCGCTCGGGAACCTCGTCGACAACGCGCTCCTGCACGGTGACGGGACGGTCGTGCTCTCGGTCCGCGAGACGGGCGAGATGGTCGAGCTCCACGTCGCCGACCACGGCCTGGGCCTTCCGCCGGGGTTCGTCGACCGTGCCTTCGACCGGTTCAGCCGCGCCGACGAGGCACGCGGCCGCGGCGGCACCGGCCTCGGGCTCGCGATCGTCGAGCTGATCGCACGCGCACACGGCGGAAACGCGGGGATCGCGACGCCTCCGGAGGGCGGTGCCGACGCCTGGATCGCCCTGCCTGCCTCGGAAACGCCGGTTCCGACGCGTCCCGCCGCGTTCTCAGCGAACTCTTAGCAGCCGCTCATTCTCCTCTCATCCCGCTCTGCGACTCTTCGAGACGGATGCAGACCTCCCCATACCCTCCTGGAGATGCAGCCCTCGCCCGGGACGCGGCATCGGCTCGGCTTCGCCGGCTGACGGTTGCCGCATTCGCCGGCGCGAGCGCGCTTGCGGTCGCGTTCGCCGGAGTCGCATCGGCGACGACCCACCATGCGCGTAAAGCGGTCGCAAAGACGGCCACGGTCACCACCCTCCCCGCCGTGAACGTCGCGGCGCCGTCGGCGACACCGCCCGGCGGCGCCGTCGCGGTCGCAGCCCCTGCTCCGGCGCCGACCCCGGCCTACTCGCCGCCGGTCGTCACGTCCGGCGGCTCGTGAACGCCGAGGCGACCTCCTTCTCCTTCCATGCGCTCGGAACGACCGCGACGGTCGCGGTGACCGAGCCGGAGGCTCTCGCGCGGGCACGCGCGGTGCTCGAGGGCGAGCTCGAGGAGATCGACCTCGCGTGCAGCAGGTTCCGCCCGGACTCCGAGCTCGTCGCTCTCAACGCGGCGTCGGGCGCCGAGGTCGAGGTGAGCGGGCTCCTGCTCGAGGCGGTGCGCGTCGCGCTCCACGCCGCCGAGGCGACCGGTGGGCTCGTCGACCCGACCGTCGGCGCCACGATGAGACTTGCAGGCTATGACCGGCCGCTGACCGTCGTCCGGACGCGCGACGGGAGACTGTTTCGCCCCTCGTTCGAGCCCGCGGCTGGGTGGCGCACGGTCCGACTCGACGAAGCGCGCGGGACGGTTCGTGTCCCGAAAGGGGTCGAGCTCGACCTGGGCGCGACGGCGAAGGCGCTCGCGGCGGATCGCGCTGCGAGCGCCGCCGCGGAGGCGACGGGAGCCGGCGTGCTCGTGAGCCTCGGCGGCGACATCGCGGTGGCCGGTGAGCCGCCACCCGGCGGCTGGTCGATCCGGCTCGCCGACGACCACGCCGCGCCGCCCGACGGCCCGGGCCCAGCCGTTGCGGTGCACTCGGGCGGGCTCGCGAGCTCCGGCACGACCGTGCGGCGCTGGACGACCGCCGACGGCGAGCTGCATCACATCGTCGATCCGCGCACCGGCCGGCCGGCGAACTCGCCGTGGCGCACGGTGACCGTCGCAGCCGCCTCGTGCGTCGACGCCAACACGGCGAGCACCGCGGCGCTCGTGCTCGGCGACGGCGCCCCGGCCTGGCTCGACGAGCGCCGGCTCCCCTCGCGCCTCGTTCGGCTCGACGGCTCGGTCGCCTGCGTCGGCGCCTGGCCCGCGGAGGCCGCATGACCCTCCTGCTCGCGGCGTCGAATGCGAAGGCGCTCTGGTACCTGACCCGCGGCACCGGCGTCGTCTCGCTGCTCCTCTTGACCGCAGTGCTCGTGCTCGGCGTGCTCGGGATCACGCGCTGGCGCAGCGAGCGCTGGCCGCGCTTCCTGGTCGCCGGACTGCACCGCAATCTCAGCCTCTTCGCGATCGCGTTCGTCGTCGTGCACGTGGTCACGACAGTCGTGGACGGCTTCGCGCCGATCCGGCTCGTCGACGCGGTCGTCCCGTTCGTCTCGCCGTACCGCCCGATCTGGCTCGGGCTCGGCGCGCTCGCCTTCGACCTCCTGCTCGCGCTCACGCTCACGAGCCTGCTGCGCGCGCGGATCGGCCTGCGCCTCTGGCGCGCGGTGCACTGGCTCGCCTATGCCGCGTGGCCGCTCGCGCTCGTGCACGGGCTCGGCACGGGAAGCGACTCACGCATGGGCTGGCTCGCGATCCTCACGCTCTGCTGCGCGGCCGCGGTTGCCGCGGCGGTCGTCGTCCGCCTGCTCCGCGCGGGCGCGCAACCGGGCCTCCGCGTCGCGGCGGGCGTCGCGACCGTCGCGGTCGCCGCGCTCCTGCTCGGGTGGTACAGATCCGGCCCGGCTCAACCGGGCTGGGCGGCACGGGCGGGCACGCCGACCTCGATCCTGCGCGGACGCACGACGTCGGCGTCCGCCGTGTCCGTCCGCACGTCCCTGCCGTCGTCGTTCGACGGCAAGCTCACGGGCCGCCTGGCCCGGAACTCCGACGGCGCGGGCAACGTCGGGATCGCGATCGGCGGCAACGTCACGGGCGGCGCCGTCGAGGGCGTGCTCAAGCTCACGCTCTGGGGCTCCGACTCGGCGGCGGCGGCGTGGCGATGACCGACAGCAGGGTCACCTTCCAGCCCCTCGGCTCCGCCGGCTCGTACACCGGCCAGGTCGTCGGGCTCGACGGAAGCCTCGTCCAGGCCGACCTCACGAACGCTTCGGGTGACACCGTCAGGCTCACGATCTCGCTCCAGATCGACTCCGCGACGGGCTCCGTCACCGGGACGGTGCACGGCGCATGAGCGCGACCCGGGTGAGAGCGGAGCAGCTCGCCGCGGTCCCGCAGGGCCTGCCGCGGCTGCTCGCCGGCCTCCCTTCCGGCGACAGGCCGGTGACCCTGGACGAGCACCTCGCCCGCTACGGCGCGCTCGACCGGGCGAGGAGCCGGGAGCTGATCGACCTCGTCGAGGCGAGCGGCCTGCAGGGGCGCGGCGGCGGCGCGTTCCCGACCGCCGCCAAGCTTCGCGCCGTCGCCTCGCGCCGCGGCCGCCCCTTCGTCGTCGTCAACGGCGCCGAGGGCGAGCCGGCGAGCGGGAAGGACAAGGTGCTGCTGCGCTGCGTGCCGCACCTCGTGCTGGACGGCGCAGTCGCCGCGGCCGAGGCCGTCGGCGCGCGGGAGGCATTCGTCGCAGTCGCCGTCGGCGCGAGGGCCGAGTCGGACGCCGTTGCGGAGGCGATCGAGAGCCGGCGGCGGCGTAGGCTCGACGGCCGCGTCACGCTGCGGCTCGTCGAGGTTCCCGACCGGTTCGTCGCAGGCGAGGAGACCGCACTCGTCCAGTTCCTGAACGGCGGGCCGGCGCTAGCCCACCTTCACGCCGCCACGGCCGTTCGAGCGAGGCGTCCGCGGCGCCCCCACCCTCGTCCAGAACGCGGAGACGCTTGCGCACGTCGCGCAGATCGCGCGGTTCGGCCCCGCCTGGTTCCGCGGGGTCGGGACCGCCGCGGAGCCGGGCTCGATCCTCGTCACGCTCTCGGGCGCCGTCGCGCGGCCGGGCGTCTACGAGGTCGCGCTCGGCTCGCCGCTCCGCGACCTGATCGCGCAGGCGGGAGGCGTCCGCGAGGACGTTCAGGCCTATCTCGTCGGCGGGTACTTCGGCACCTGGGTCGCGGCGGACCGCGCGGCGAGCCTGCGCCTGAGCGAGGAGGACGTCAGCCTCGGCGCCCGGGCGATCGTCGCCCTGCCGACGCGTTCGTGCGGGCTTGCGGAGACGGCGCGGATCGCCCGTTACCTCTCCGACGAGAGCGCGGGACAGTGCGGCCCGTGCGTCCACGGGCTCGGCGCGATCGCGGACGCCCTGGGGCGGCTCGCCGTGGGCGAGCGCGCCGACGGGCTCGAGCGCTGGATCGCAGCGGTCAAGGGCCGCGGCGCGTGCGCCCACCCCGACGGCGCCGCGCGCTTCGCCGCGAGCGCGCTCGAGGTCTTCGCCGGCGAGGTCGAGCGCCACCTCCAGGGCCGTTGCAGCGGGAGCCGTCGATGAGCAAGGCCGTCCGCGTGAACCCGATCGCGTGCCAGGCGCACGGCCTCTGTGCCGAGCTCCTCCCCGAGCGGATCACGCTCGACGAGTGGGGCTACCCGATCGTCGACCCGGCGCCGGTCACCGGCGAGCTCGAGCGGCACGCCCGCCGCGCCGTCGCCGCGTGCCCGACGCTCGCTCTCATCCTCGCGGAGGCGGCCGCCGCGCCCGGCGGCCGCCCCGCTCGGAGTGTCAGATCAGCGCCAGGTCAGCCTTCAGGGCATTCAGGTCGAGCCCGTTCGGCGCCTTCCCGGCGAGCAGGAAGTCGTTGCTGATGATGCAGTACGCCTCGTCGCAGTAGCGATCCCAGAACGCCCAGGTCATCTTCTTGAGCGCGCCCCACGTGACGATCGTGAGCTCTTTCGCGTCGTAGGCGACGACGTCGACGGCGTGCCCGCCCCACGAGCCGGGCTTCGCGTCCCCGGAGAGCGAGTGCGTCCAGTCCCACACATCCTGCCCCTGTGCGGTCTTCGGCAACGAGAGCCCGATGTAGAGCCCGCCGAAGATCTCCGCACCGGTCCTCACGAGGTTGTGGTCGTAGGTCGCGACCTTCGCGAACGCGCCGATCTTGTGGCTGCCGATCCCGTGCTTGCGCCAGTAGTTGAGGACGTCGAGCTCGACGGCGCCCTCCTCACCGGTCACCGGATCGACCTGCTTGACCGCCTCGAACGCGCTCACGACCGACTTCTTGGAGATCTCGGTGTCGTGACCCGCGGCGGCCCCGGTCCAGGCCTCGATCATGTGCCCGGCGGCGGCGCAGGTGCAGTCGCCGAGGGTGTCGTTCCCGTACATCGGCCACTCTGCGACGTGCGCGGTCGCGTCCCAGGACGCGGGCGCCTTCGGCAGCTTCGCGCCGTCGACGTAGCGGGCCAGGAGCAGCGTGCGCGCGTCTGTCCGGACGGGAAGCTTCCCCATCTGGAACTTGACGACGGTGGATGTTGCAGACATCGGTCGTTCCCCCTTGGTTTCGGCGGCGCTGCCGCAGGAGAACGCCACGTGCTCGTCAGTTGCGATCCACCGTAAGACGATGAATCCTGGAAGTCAAACCGTGCCGGCGAGCCGCGGGGCGGTCTCCTCGGCGAGCCAACGGGCGACCTCAGGGAGGCTGCCCGTCTCCGCGTAGAGCCGCCGCTGCTCGTCGGCGCCGTTTCCGCGCGCAAGGATCTCCTCGACGAGCTCCAGCTCTTCGGCGCAGCCGAGCGCGTCGGCCGCCGGGGCACAGCGCTCGACCAGCGCGCGGATCGCGTCCCGCGCCGCGCGCTCGCCGTCGCCCGGGTCGATCAGGCGCGCGTCCAGGCCGTCGCGAAGCGCGCGCCACCGGTTCTCCTCGAGGATCACATCCGGGCAGGCCGGGACCGCGTCGTCGCACTCGAACGCGCTGCCGAGCGTCGCCACGAGCGACTGGACCAGCGCCGCCAGCGCGGCCACGCTCTCGACGCGCGTCTGGGCGTCGCAGATCCGGATCTCGATAGTGCCGAGGCGTGGGTGCGGTCGGATGTCCCACCAGATGTGCGTGTAGTCGGGGAAGCAGCCGGCGGCCACGCCCAGCTCGACGTGGCGCTCGAACGCGGCGAACGAGCCGAAGGCGGGCGGGAGGCCGCTGCGCGGGAGCGACTCGAAGATCTTCGCCCGGGTCGAGGCGAGGCCCGTGTCGCGGCCCTGCCAGAACGGGGAGTTCGCGGAGAGCGCGACGAGCTCGGGCAGCGAGCTTCGGAGTCCGTCCGCACAGGCGATCGCCTTGTCCGCGGAGCCCACGCCGACGTGGACGTGGAGGCCGAAGATGAGCTGGCGGTCGGCGAGCCAGCCGAGGCTCTCCGACAGCTCGAGGTAGCGCGGGCGCTCGGTCACCTCCTGGCTCTCGTAACGGGAGAACGGGTGCGTCCCGGCCGAGGCGATCAGCGTGTCGTCCTCGGCCGCGGAGCGGCGCAGCCTCGCGCGCAGATCGAGGAGGTCGTCGACCGCCTCTCCGACGCCCGCGGAGATCTTCGTCGAGGTCTCGACGACCGACTGGTGCAGCTCGGGCTTGATGCGCGACTCGACGGGCTCGCCCGCGAAGGCGGAGAGGATCTCCTCGATGCGCGAGACGAGCCCGTAGCTCTCGGCACGGACGAGCTGAAACTCCTCCTCGAGGCCGACGCTGTAGGGCGTGCTCCAGCCGAAGTTCGTTTCCATGCCGACGAGGTTGCCAGATGCCTGCCCTCCGAAACCCCGGCGCACGCCGATTTTGCCGAGCTTTTACCTCAGTAGCGGTCGAGCTCGACCAGGCGCTCGTCGCTGATCCCGAAGTGGTGTGCGATCTCGTGGAGGACGACGCGGCGGATCTCGCGGCGCAGCCGCTCGGGATCGGCACCGTAGAGCCGTTCGAGCGGCCCGCGGTAGATCGTTATCCGGTCCGGCGGCACGCCCACGTAGCCGCTCGTGCGCGTGGTCAGCGGGTAGCCCTGGTAGAGGCCGAGCAGCGGCATGCCGGGCGGCGGCTCCTCCTCGACGAAGATGGCCACGTTCGACATGAACCCGCGCAGGTCGGGCGGCAGCGACTCGACCGCCTCCTCGACCGAGCGCTCGAAGTCGAGCTCGTCCGGATCCGGGGGCGCGGCGTCGCTCATGGCTGGAGCGTAGCCGCGCCCCCGAGGGTCGCTCAGTTCCCGGTCGCTGCCCAGGCGCCGTAGGTGAAGAAGCCGCCTGCGGCGGACGAGTTCGTAAAGATCGTCGCGCCGAAGCGCTGGACGGCGTTCAGGGTCACGCCGACCGAGTTCGTGCGGGACTCCTCGTAGATGCAGAGGAAGCCGGAGTTGGCCTGTGGCGAGGTCGCGTTGCCGGGGCACTCGGCCGGCGCCGCGGCCCCCTGGAGCACGATCTTCACCGTCGGGGCCGTGGTGAACGGCCAGATGAACGAGATCGACGTGTTGGCGAGCGCGCCCGCCGCCGCCGCGGTGCCGCCGATGTTGTAGGCGCCGCGGATCGTCTTGCCCGCCGGGAGCGCGTCGGGGAACGGCCCCGCGGGACCCGCCGCTCCTGCCGGTCCTGCCGGCCCTGCCGGTCCTGCAGGCCCTGCAGGCCCGGCGGCGCCCGCCGGGATCTGCCCGGCCTTGAAGTCCGCCTTCAGCAGCGAGCCGTTTGCGACCTTGATCGAGTTCACCGCGTTGTTCCTGAGCTGCTTCGTGCCGACGCTGTTTGCCGGCAGCACGATCGCCGCGTAGCCGGTGCCGCCGAGTGCGACCGTGAGCGCCAGGCATGCGATCACCATGGCCGGCCTCGGCCGATGCCTCCAGAGCCTCTTCATGAGAATCCCTCCCGAACCTCGCCTTGCAAGCTCGACGCCAACCGCCTGCCAGGACGACCGCGCCCTTGGTGGTTCCTGATGCTAGCCCTCGGTCTGGAGCTCGCGGGCGAGCTGTGCCCGCGAGCGGACGCCGAGCTTGGAGTAGATCCGCGTCAGATGCGCCTCGACGGTGCTGACCGTGACGACGAGTGACGAGGCGATCTGCCGGTTCGTGAGCCCGTCGGCGGCGAGCGCAGCGACCCGCTGCTCGGTCGGGGTCAGGCCCGAGGCGGTGCGGCGGCCCCCGAGCCTGGCAAGCTCCTCGCGGGCGCGCTGCGCGAAGGCCGCAGAGCCGAGCTCCTCGAAGCGGGCCAGCGCTTCGGTCAGGTGGTCGCGCGCCGTGCGGAGGCGGCGGGCGCGCCGCTCGACCGTGCCGCGCAGGAGCAGGGTCCTCGCCCCGTCGAGCGGGTCGACGTACCCCCGCTCGAGCTCGGCCGCACGGTCGAGCTCGGCAAGCGCCTCGTCGGGCTCGGCGGCGAGCAGCGCCCGCCCGCGCGCGGCCGAGGCGAGCGCGCGCGGGCGGCGCAGCGCCGTGCCCTGGCGCTCGAGCCGCTCGACGAGCGCCTCTGCCTCGGCCCGTCTCCCGACCGCTGCGTGCGCCTCGAGCGCGTCGCGCTCGAAGAGGAAGACGCCCGGCTCGACGACGCCGATCGCGTCGAGCTCGTCGGCCATCCCGCCGACCGCCGCCAGCGCCTCCTCGTACCGCCCTGCGGAGACCTCCGTCAGCCCGAGTGTCGCGCGGTTGTAGAGGCCGTGCCAGCGGTCCTGCACCGAGGTCGCGATGCGGTCGCTCTCGGCCACGAGCGCGCGGGCCTCGTCGAGGTTGCCGGCGTGCGCCTCGACGAGCGCGCGCATCGCGAAGACGGCGCCGTAGAGCTGGGTCAGCCCTGACGCCTCCCCGATCTCGGCGGCCTCCTCTGCGTAGCGGCGGGCGAGCTCGAACCGGCCGGCCCGCAGCTCGAGCCGGACGAGGTGGAGCAGGCCGTTGGGCCGCCACGCGTCGGCCTGCGACTCGAGCGCGAAGGCGTCGAGCTCCTCGAACAGCCGGCGCGCCTCGTCCAGCTCGTCGCGCCAGAGCAGCGTGCGGGCGCGAACGTGGCGCGGGCTGAAGATCGTGTCGGTCGGCTCGCTGTCTCGCAGCTCGGCGTCGACGAGCTCGGACTCGGCCAGGCTCGCTTCGGGGTCGCCGGCTCCGAGGAGCCACTCGAGGTTCGCCCGGCGGCCGAGCGCCGCCCGGTGGAGTCGCGGCTCGCCGAGCGCCGCCGTGAGCGCGGCCGCCTGGCGTACGTGCTCGAGGCCGTCGCGCAGCTCGCCGCGGACGAGCTGGATCTCGGAGAGCGCGAGCTGCAGGGTCCCGCGCGTGAAGTCGTCGTCGGCCTGGGCGAGCGCCTCGAGACCGAGGTCGACCGGCCCGTCGATCTTCGCCGCGGAGCGGAGGAGCGTGAGGATCGCCTTCGCGCGCTCCGGCCCGGGCGGCAGCAGCTCGATCCCGAGCTGCATCAGCTCGCCGCCTCGGACGCCGTCGCCGGCCTCGCAGTGGAGCCACCCCGCGACGCTCGCACGCTGCGCTCGGCTGCCCTGATCCTCGGAGCCCGTCAGCTCGAGCGCCCGCTCTGCGAGCTCGCTCGCCGCGCGGACGTCGCGCCGCCGCACCGACTCGACGGTCGCGTCGAGCTCCGCTGCGACGAGGGCGTCGGGCGGCACTGCCGCCGCGGCGAGATGGCGGACGCGCGCCTCGCGGTCGTCGACCGCCTCGGCGAGCAGCGCGTGCAGCTCGCGCAGGCGTGCGGGCGAGGCGTCCTCGACCAGGGACGCTGCGAGCAGCGGGTGCGTGAATCGCAGGCGGTCGCCGTCACGAGCCGCGACGCCGGCCTCGAGCGCGGGCGCGAGCTCGACCCGGATGCCGAAGGTCGCGTCGAGCAGCGCCTGGGTCGGCTCGGGAGTGATCGCCGCAGCGAGCAGCGCGTCGCGCACCTCGTCGGGCAGGCCCTCGAGGCGCTCCTGGACGAGCGAGCGCAGGGTTTGCGGAACCGGCAGCTCGAGCTGTGCGGTCGACGCGAGCCCGCGCCGCTGCAGCGCGCGCGCGAGCTCGAGCGCGAAGAACGGATTGCCCTCCGCGGCCTCGTGGATGCGGCGCAGCAGCGGCCGCGCAAGCGGCCTGTCGAGCACGCCGCGGAGGACGACGGAAAGGGCGCCCAGGCTCAGCGGCCCCACCTCGACCCGCTCGGCGCCTCGCGTCCAGGCCTGCTCGCCGCCGTCGGAGCGTTGCGCCAGGAGGAACCGCACCGGCTCGTCGCGGAGTCGGCTCGTGGCGAATCCGAGCAGCGCCGCGGTGCCGGCGTCGAGCCACTGGACGTCGTCGATCGCGACCAGCAGCGGTCCCTGCGCCGCGAGCGAGCGCAGCGCTCCGAGGAAGGCGAGCGAGAGCGCGCGGCGATCGGGTGCCCCCTCGCCCTCCTCGAGCACGAGCGCGACGGCGAGGGCGTGCCGCTGCGGCTCGGGGAGCGGCGCCAGCGCCTCGTCGTGCACGCCGTCGAGGAGGTCGCTGAGGCCGTCGAGCGAGAGCTGGAGCTCGGGCGCTGCGGCGCGGCAGGAGAGAACGCGGTACCCGTCCTCGAGCGCCGAGGCGAGCCCCGCCTCCCACAGCGTCGTCTTCCCGATCCCGGCAGGCCCTTCCAGCACGAGGACGGTGCCGCCGCCGCCGGGCGCTTCCGTGAACCGCCGCAGGCTCGTCAGCTCCTCGTCTCGGCCGACAAGCAGGTCCGGGTTCCGCATCGGAGCGATTCGCATCGTATCCCGAAAGTGTGGGGTTTCCCCTACTACCCGGCCGGTTTTCTCGCTCCTAGCCTGGGCTTCGATGAGATTCGCCCTCGCACTCGCGCTCCTCGCCGCCGTGCTCTCGACCTCCGCCTCGGCCGGGACGAAGGCAGCGGTCGGCGGGACGCTGTACGAGGTGACCTTCCACGGCAAGGCCTCCGTCACCGCCGTCGGCTCCGCACCGGCCCCGGAGGTCGGGCTCAACTCCTCGACGCTCACCGGCAACTGGACCTACACCGCCCAGCCGGTGAAGATGTGGCTCGCGAACGTCCACGGCACGATCAAGGAGTCGATCGTGACGAAGGCGTCTGCGCCTCTCAGTGGCGACGGCACGGCGAACGCCGACGAGGATTTCACCTGGTACAAGCGCGAGGCCCCGGGGACGCCGCAGCTCGGGAGGTCGCAGTGCACCGCGCCGATCAACGTCAACGCGTCGGCGGCCTACGAGGCCGAGGCGACGAACGGCGGGATCGACTTCACGGTCGACCTCGCCGGGCGATTCGTCACCGGACAGGGCGGCGAGCTGCCGTGCCAGACGCTGAGCGGCGATCGCTCGCTCTCGCCGATTCCGGATTACAGCGCGTTCCAGTTCAACTGGAACCCGAAGGAGCCGCAGCAGACCGGGATCCCGCCGTACAACCAGAAGATGGAACTGTTCGACAGCCTGCAGCGCTTCCAGGTTGGGATGCCGTCGATCGACCTGGTGCTGAAGGACGCGAGCCGCGTCACGAACTCCGAGAGCTGCTTCAACCTCAAGCTCGCGACCTGCAACGTCACGTTCCACCTCACCGACGTCGAGCTGACGATGCGCCGGATCTGCAGCGGGCCGCTCGGCACGGAGTCGCAGACATCGTGCGGCGGCCAGGGCGGCGGCAGCCAGCCGACGAAGCAGCCGCCGGCCGGCCAGGGCCACACACCGCCCAAGCTCACGAAGCTCAAGGTCACGCCCGCCTCGTTTCCGCTCTCCGACACGAACGTGACGGTCAGCTACCACGACGACCAGCCCGGGACGACCACGCTGCTGAAGCTGGTCGGCACGCTCTACGGCCACGAGATCCCACTCGAGGTCTTCACCCACGTCGACTCGACGGCGAACGTCTCGATTCCGCTGCCGCGGATCCAGGCGGCCAAGGTGCTGCTGAAGCCCGGCAAGTTCCGCCTCGAGGCGACTCCCACCAACCCCAAGTCCGGCCGCGGCGCGACCGTGACTGCGGCCTTCGTCATCACCCACTAAGGGAGGAACGATGAAACGACTCGTCCTTGCGCTCGTGCTGTTCGCGGCGCTCACCGGGAGCGCTCAGGCGGCACCGCGCCTGCTCTCCGTCTGGAACGAGACCGACGGCCCGAACGGCGTCGTGGCCACTCCGACCGGCGACGTCTGGGTTCTCTACGCGGACGTGCCGAAGCTCGTCCGCTACAACGCGAAGGGCGTCCAGCAGACGTCGATCACGCCCGCCGGCCTTCCGGCCGGGATCGCGGTCGACCCGGCGGGCAACGTCTGGGTCGACGACGTGAACACCGACTCGGTCACGCAGTACTCGCGGACCGGCCAGCAGCTCACGTCCTGGGGCAACAACACCCTGTTCGACGAGCCGTTCGGGCTCGCCGTCGGGCCGTCGGGAACGGTCTACGTCGCCGACGGGACGGACAACTGGGTCGCCGCCTTCTCGCCCAGCGGCTCGCCTGCGGGCACGATCAACGCGAACGGCCTCTACCACCCGAACGGGATCGCGACCGACTCGAGCGGGAGCGTCTACGTCACCAACCAGGACGACAACTCGGTCTACGTCTACTCGTCGAGCGGCGGCTTCGTGACCAAGTTCGGCACGGAGGGCTCGGGGAACGGGCAGTTCGAGATCCCGGCGTGGGTCACCGTCGGCTCGGGTCACGTGTTCGTCACGGACGAGAACAACAACCGGGTGCAGGAGTTCACCACCGGTGGGCAGTTCCTCACGACGTGGGGCACCGGCGGCGACGGGCCCGGCGAGTTCACGAATCCGCTCGGGATCAGCGTCGACGTCGCCGGCAACGTCTACGTCGCCGACCAGGGAAACTCGCGGATCCAGAAGTTCTACACGGGCCCGTCGCCCTGCTCCGGCGTGCTCGCGACGCACTCGCTCGCGTGCGGCAAGGACCAGGCTCCCTGCCTAGCCCAGCTCGTGCCGACGAAGGAAGTCAGCTGCATGAGCAAGGTCACGGCGAAGTACGCCCGCTTCCGGAAGCACTGAGTGGCGCGCTTCCTCGTCGAGTCCTTTCTCCCCTCGGGGAGCCGCGACAGCCTCGCCGCCGATGCGGCGAGGCTGCGCGCGGCGGCGGCGAAGCTCGAGCGCGTCGAGCTGGTCTCGACCGTCTACGTCCCGGAGGACGAGGTCTGCTTCTACCTCTTCGAGAGCGACTCGGCCGAGCTCGTCGCCGAGGCGAGCCGGGCCGCAGAGCTCGAGTTCGACCGCGTGCAGCCCGTCGTCGCACTCTCATGAGAATCTCACAGACGCGCTGATACCTTGTCTGCGCGTGATCGAGGCAACGGGGCTCACCAAGGATTACGGCGACAAGCGGGCGGTCGACGGCCTCACGTTCACCGTGCGGCCGGGCGTCGTGACCGGGTTCCTCGGGCCGAACGGGTCCGGGAAGTCGACCACGATGCGGCTGATCCTCGAGCTCGATGCGCCCACCGCCGGCGACGTCACGGTCAACGGCAAGCACTACCGCGACCACGCGGCGCCGCTCAGGGAGGTCGGCGCGCTGCTCGAGGCGCGCTCCGTCCACACCGGCCGCTCGGCCTACAACCACCTGCTCGCGCTCGCGCAGACGCAGGGGATCCCGAAGAGCCGCGTCAGCGAGCTGATCGACATGGTCGGGCTCCACGAGGTCGCGAAGAAGCGCGCGGGCGGGTTCTCGCTCGGGATGGGCCAGCGGCTCGGGATCGCCACCGCGCTGCTCGGCGACCCGGCCACGGTGATGCTCGACGAGCCGGTCAACGGGCTCGATCCCGAGGGCATCCTCTGGATCCGCCAGCTGCTGAAGGGCCTGGCGGCGGAAGGCCGGACCGTCTTCGTCTCCTCGCACCTGATGAGCGAGATGGCGGTCACCGCCGACCACCTGATCGTGATCGGCCGCGGGAAGGTGATCGCCGACACGAGCACCGAGGATTTCCTCGAGCAGGCGTCCGGGAATGTCGTGCGCGTCCGCTCGCCCGAGGCGACCCGGCTCGCCGAGCTCCTGGCCGCGCCCGAGGTGACGGTCACCTCGCTCGACGGGGACGGCCTGCTCGACGTCAAGGGTCTCAAGGCCGCGCAGATCGGCGACCTCGCCGCCGGGAACGGGATCGCGATCCACGAGCTGACGCCCCAGCAGGCCTCGCTCGAGGAAGCGTTCATGGATCTCACCCGCGACGACGTCGAGTTCAAGGCGCTCGAGCCCGAGGCGGTCGCGTGAGCGCTGCCGCGGTCCCTATCGAGCGCGTCACCCAGGCGCGTGCTGCGCTCTCGGAGTGGACGAAGCTCCGCTCGGTCCGCTCGACCCGCTGGTCGTTCCTCGCCGCGGTCGTCTTCGCGATCGGGATCGCCGCGCTCGCGTGCACCGTGGTCGCGCACCACTACCCGCAGATGGATCCGCGCGAGAAGGCCAACTTCGATGCGCTCGGCGTCAGCCTCGCCGGGGTGCAGCTCGCCCAGCTCGCGATCGGCGTCCTCGGCGTGCTCGTGATCACGGCCGAGTACTCGACCGGGATGATCAGGGCCTCGATGACCGCGGTCCCGAAGCGCCTGCCGGTGCTCTGGGGCAAGGCGCTGGTCTACGCCGGAGTGACGGCGGCGCTGATGATCCCGGCCGCGCTGATCGCGTTCTTCATCGGCCAGGCGATCCTCTCCCGCCACCACATCAACATCGCGTTCACGCATCCGGGCGTGCCGCGGGCCGTGATCGGCGCCGGGCTCTACCTCGTGGTCGTGGGCCTGTTCGCGCTCGGTCTCGGCGCGATCGTGCGGAACACCGCGGGCGGAATCGCCCTCTTCGCGGCGATCATGTTCGTGATCCCGCCGCTGATGAACGTGCTGCCGACGAGCTGGAACAACGCAGCCTCGCCGTACCTGCCGCTTGCTGCCGGCGAGTCGATCATGTCGATCTCGTCGGGGAACCACCTCTCGCCGTGGGTCGGGCTCGGCCTCTTCTTCGGCTACGCCCTCGCGGCGCTCGCCGTCGCGGCAGTGCTACTGCTGCGCCGCGACACCTGAGATCAGGGCCAGCGCCTCCTCGATGTTCTCGAGCGAGTTCGCGTACGACAGCCGCAGGTAGCCCTCGCCGTAGGCGCCGAACGCCGTGCCCGCGAGCACCGCGACGCCGGCCTCGTCGAGCAGCCGGTCGGCGAGCTCGCTTCGCGTCGAGGCCCGTGCCCGTGATGTTCGGGAAGGCGTAGAACGCGCCGCGCGGCATCACGCAGCGAGACGCCCGGGAGCGTCGTTCAGCCCGGCGACGACGAACGTCGCGGCGGCGCGGAACTCGGCCAGCATCGCGTTCGACCTCGTCGCGCGGGCCCGGTCAGCGCCGCGACGCCGGCGAGCTGCGACGCGGGCGCCGTGCACGAGACCGAGTTGATCGATCAGCCGCGTGATCGGCTCGACGAGCGGCTCCGGCAGCGCGGCGTAGCCGAGCCGCCAGCCGGTCATCGCGAAGGTCTTCGAGAAGCCGTCGAGCAGGATCGTGCGGTCGAGCAGCCCTTCGTGCGCCGGCGATCGTGTCGTGCTCGGCGTCGTAGAGCATCTCGGAGTAGACCTCGTCCGAGAGGATCCAGCAGTCGTGGTCGGCGAGCACGCGCGCGATCTCGGCGTTGAGCGTCGCGCGTCGACGATCCCGCCGGTCGGGTTCGCGGGCGAGTTGAGGATCACGAGCTTCGTCCGCGGCGTGAGCCGCTCGGCGAGCGTCCTCCGCGGTGAACGCGAAGCCGCGCTCCTCGGTGAGCGGCAGCGGCACGGGCGTCGCGCCGGCCCAGCGGATCACCGACTCGTAGATCGGGAAGCCCGGGTTCGGGTAGATCACCTCGTCGCCCGGGTTGCAGGTCGCGAGCACGCCGAAGAAGAGGAACGGCTTCGCGCCCGGCGCGACCAGCACGCTGCCCGGGTCGATCCGAGGCCGCGGTGGCGCGAGAGGTGCGCGGCGCACGCCTCGCGCAGCTCGGCAGCCCGGGCGCCGGGCAGTAGTGCGTGTGCCCGTCGCGGAGCGCCTTCGCGCCGGCCTCGACGATGTGCGCGCGGCGTCGCGAAGTCGGGCTCGCCGATCTCGAGGTGGATGATCCGCCGGCCCTGCGCCTCGAGCGCGCGCGCCCGCGCGAGCACCTCGAAGGCGGTCTCGGTGCCGAGCCGGTCGAGGCTCGCGGCCAGCATAGGACGCGGGTTATACCGCGAGGCGCTAGCTCTTGACGATCGTCTTGCTGCCCGACGAGCCCGTGTTCACGACGGTCGTCCCGAATCCGTCGGAGGTCGAGGTCATAGTGGACTAGGCGGCGAACGTCGCGATCACCGACTCGGCGATCACGCGCATCGGCCGGCCGGAGTTCTGGCTCGCCTTTCGCAGCCTGATGAACGCCGCGTCCTCGCTCAGGCCCTCTTTCACCATCAGGATCCCCTTGGCCCGCTCGATCGCCTTGCGCGAGGCGAGCGCCTCGGCGAGCGACTCGGCCTCCTCGCGGACCGCGACGAGCTCGCCGAAGCGCGCGCGCGCCGTCGCGATCGCCGGGAGCAGGTCCTGCTCGCGGAACGGCTTGGCCAGGTAGCCGTAGACACCGACCTCCGCGGCCCGCGCGACGAGCTTGCGCTCGTTGAACGCGCTCACGATCACGATCGGGAGCGGCCGCTCCTCGAGGATCCGCTGCGCCGCCTCGATCCCGTCGAGGCGCGGCATCTTCACGTCGAGCACGGCGAGGTCGGGCTGCTCCGAGCGCGCGAGCTCGAGCGCCTCGAGCCCGTCGCGCGCCTGCGCGCAGACCTCGAATCCCGCCGCCTCGAGCATCCCGACGAGGTCGAGCCGGATCAGCGTCTCGTCCTCTGCGACGAGCACCCTCATGAGCCGGCCTCGATCTGGAGGACTCCGTCTTCGTCCCGCCGGACCCGCACCGGCCAGACGTGGCCGCTCGTCGAGGGGAGCTCGAGCTCGACCGGCTTCGGCGGCCGCGCTCCGAGCGCACGGCGCGTGCGGAGCAGCTCCTCGTGGCGGGCGACCGCGGCGCGGATCGCCGGCACGACGTCTGTCTCGCGGAACGGCTTCACGAGGTAGGCGAAGACTCCCGCAGCGATCGCGCGCTCGACGACGCCGCGGTCGGAAAACGCCGTCAGCATCACGATCGGGATCGGATTCTCCGCACGGATGCGCCGTGCCGCCTCGATCCCGTCGAGCACCGGCATGCGCACGTCCAGGATCGCGACATCGGGCTCGAGCTCCCGCGCGAGCTCGACCGCCTCGGCACCGTCCCTGGCCTCGCCGCAGACGACCATCCCGTGCTTCTCGAGCAGCCCGCGCAGGTCGAGCCGGATGATTGTCTCGTCCTCCGCGATCAAGACTCTCACCTCGCGCCTCCTTTCCGGACCAACAAAAAAGCCTCCACGAGCCGGGGGCTCATGAAGGCATCTATGCCTCGGGCGGCCGCTTCGCTGCGACCTCCTGAACGAGACCGTAGCAGGTTCTCCGGTCCTGCTACCGTCGAGGAGTTCGGCTCGTGGGTGTCGTCGCCCCCGGGCTGCGGCGATGCCGCCGACCTCTCGACACTCGAATCGAAAGGAAGGTGGTTTCATGCTCGCTTGCGAGTACGACGCGGTGCGTCACGTCCTGACCGCGCCGAGGATCGTCGCCCGGACGGCGGCGTTCATCGGCCCGGACGACTTCGACTTCGACGGCCTCGGGCGCGAGGCGGAGACGATGTCGGGCGGCGAGGAGATCCTGGTCCGGGTCGCGGAGGAGCTCTGGCTCGCGGAGCGGCGGGTCGGGCTCTGGGAGCTCGTGCGGCGCCTCGACCACGAGAGCTTCGTGCGGGTGCTGGAGGCGCTCAGGATCGGGCGCCGCTCGCACGGACAGAGCTCGGCCTCGTTCGAGCTGGCGGCGTAGGGGCCGTCAGCAGATCCGCGGCAGCGGGTCGCCGACGAGCATGTCGACGATCCGGCTGCCGCCGAGGCTCGTGTCGAGCAGGACGAGCCCCTCCGGCTCGGCTCGCACCGTCGCCGACGATCGCCGCCTCGGCGCCGAGCGGGCTGCGACCGCAGGAGCTGCGAGCGCCTGCGTCGGCCGCGTCGGCGGCGACGACGGCGACCAGGCTGCCCCTCGTTCGCGACGTAGAGCGGGTCGATGCCGAGGATCTCGCACGCGCCGATCGACCGCCGGCCGCAGCGGCAGCGCCGCCTCGTCGAGCGACGACCGCGACGCTCCGCCTGCCTGCGCCAGCTCGTTCAGCGCCGTGGCGAGACCGCCGCGCGTCGGGTCGCGCATCCAGCGCAGCGCGCCGCCGAGCGCGAGCAGCGCGAGCGCGAGCTCGTGCACCGGCGCGGTGTCGCTCTCGAGGTCGACCTCGAGCTCGAGCTCGCCGCGGGCGACCATCACCGCCATGCCGTGGTCGCCGATCGTGCCCGAGACGAGCACGCGGTCGCCGGGCCGAACGCGCTCCGGCCCGAGCTCGACCCCGGACGCGACGAGGCCGATCCCGGCCGTCGTCACGTAGAGCCCGTCGGCCTTGCCGCGCTCGACGACCTTCGTGTCGCCGGTCGCGATCGGCACGCCGCACCGCCGCTGCGGCCCGCCCCATCGAGGCGGCGACGCGGCGCAGGTCGGCGACCGCGAAGCCCCTCCTCGATCACGAAGCCGGCCGAGAGCGCGAGCGGCCGGGCGCCCGAGACGGCGAGGTCGTTGACGGTGCCGTTGACCGCGAGGTCGCCGATGTCGCCGCCCGGGAAGAAGATCGGCTTGACGACGTACGAGTCGGTCGTGAACGCGAGCCGCGACGCCGTCCACGTCGAGCAGCGCCGCGTCGCCGAGCGGCGCGAGCAGCGGGTTGCCGAGCTCCTCGAGGAACAGGCCCTCGACGAGCGCCCGCGTCGCCTTGCCGCCGGCGCCGTGGGCGAGCGTGACGAGCTCGTCGCGAAGCTTCGCCCGCCGCGGCCTCACGCCGGGACGCGGTCCCGCCGCTTCGCCAGCCGTCCGTAGTTGTAGTAGGCGGCGCAGGCGCCCTCGCTCGAGACCATGCACGTGCCGATCGGCCGCTCGGGCGTGCAGGCGGTGCCGAACACCTTGCACTCCCACGGCTTGATCGCGCCGATCAGCACCTCGCCGCACTGGCAGGCCTTCGGATCCTCGATCGCGCGTGCCCGGAAGCTCGAACCGGGCCTCGGCGTCCCAGTCGGCGAACTCGGGCCGCAGCTTCAGCGCGCTGCCGCTCGATCCAGCCGAGGCCGCGCCACTCGAAGGTGTCGCGCAGCTCCATCGTCTCCTCGAGCACGGCGAGCGCCCGCGGGTTGCCGTCGCGGCGCACGACGCGCGTGTACTGGTTCTCGACCTCGCAGCGGCCCTCGCGGAGCTGGCGGAGGAGCATCACCGTCGCGTGCAGGATGTCGATCGGCTCGAAGGCGGTCACGACGACCGGCTTGCCGTAGTCGCGCGACGATGAAGTCGTAGGGGCGCGTGCCGACCACGGTCGAGACGTGACCGGGCGCGATGAAGCGCGTCGAGCCGCAGGCCCGGCGAGTCGAGGATCGCCTTCAGCGGCGGCCCGATCGTGACGTGGTTGCAGAAGGCCGAGAAGTTCGCGACGCCGTCGGCGCGGGCTCGGAGCAGCGTGATCGCCGTCGCCGGCGCGGTCGTCTCGAAGCCGATCGCGAAGAAGACACCTCGCGGTCGGGGTTCCGCCGCGCGAGCTCGAGCGCGTCGAGCGGCGAGTAGACCATGCGCACGTCGGCGCCGCGCGCCTTCGCCTCGAGCAGCGAGCCGCGGCCGCCGGGGACGCGCATCATGTCGCCGAAGGTCGTGAAGATCACCTCGGGCCGCTCGGCGAGCGCGATCGCGTCGTCGACGCGGCCCATCGGGATCACGCAGACCGGGCAGCCCGGCCCGTGGACGAAGTCGATCTCCGGGCGGCACGAGGTCCTCGAGCCCGTGCTTGTAGATCGTGTGCGTGTGGCCGCCGCAGACCTCCATGATCTTCAGCGTCCGGCCCGGCTCGACGAGACCGTCGAGCTCGTGCGCGAGCGTCCTGCGCGAGCTCGCCCGAGCGGAACTCGTCGACGTACTTCACGGCCCGATCTTCTCGAGCGCGATGCCCGCGTGACAGAGCAGCAGGTCGCCGACGGCGACCGGCTCGACGAGCTCGATCGCCGACCTGCTCGCGGGCGCCGTCCACCTCGACGGTCGCCGTGGCGCCGGCGACCTCGACGACCGTCGCCGTCGACGGCGACGTCGCCGCAGGTGATGCAGCGTCTCGCGTCATCAGACCGCGCTCTCCCGGATCTCGCGCAGCTCCTGCTCGTAGGCCTCGCCCATCTGCTCGAGCAGCTCGAGCGTCTCGCGGGCCTGCTCCTCGTCGATCCGCGCGAGCGCGAAGCCGACGTGGACGAGCACCCAGTCGCCGACCCCGGCCTCGGGGCAGAGCGCGATCGAGACCGAGCGGCGCACGCCCGAGATCTCGGCCTTCGCCAGCCCTGCTTCGGAGTCGACGATCTCGACGATCTGTGCCGGGATCCCTAGGCACATCGGGCGATCCTCCTCGCCGCGACTGCGGCCTGCCCGTAGCTTATGCCGCCGTCGTTCGGCGGCACGCGGCGGTGGGTGAGGACGCGGAAGCCGAGCGCCTCGAGCCGGCCGCGCGTCGAGTCGAGCAGCCGCAGGTTCTGGAAGCTGCCGCCGGAGAGGACGACCGTGCGCGGCTCGCCCGGCCTCGGCGCACGCCTCCGCGGCGCCCGCGGCGACCGTCTCGTGGAAGCGCGGCGGCGATCTCGCCGGCGGCGCGGCCCGCCGCGAGCTCGGTCGTGGCAGGTCGCGACGAGGCCCGTGGCGTCGCCGAACCGCCAGGCGTAGGGCTCGGCCGCCGGCGTCGCCCGCGAGCTGCTCGAGCTCGATCGCGGCCTGGCCCTCGTAGCTGACCCGCTCGCGGACGCCGAGCACCGCGGCGACCGCGTCGAACAGCCGCCCCATCCCCGACGAGAGCGGCGGCGTCGAGCTTCAGGCTCTCGCGCACGAGCTGCCCAGCTCCGGCCAGGGCACCGGCAGGCCGGCGCGCTCGAGGTGGAGCGGCCGCGACGCGCCACGGCTCGCGGATCGCGGCCTCGCCGCCGGGGAGCGGCACGGGGTCGAGGTGCGCGAGCGCGCTCGAAGCCGTCGAGGTCGCAGCGCAGCAGCTCGCCGCCCCAGAGCGTCCCGTCGGTGCCGTAGCCGGTGCCGTCGAAGACGAGCGCGAGCGCGGGCCCGTCCTCGCCGTGCTCGGCGAGGCAGGCCGCGGCGTGGGCGTGGTGGTGCTGGACGCCGACGAGCTCCGCGTCCTGCTCGAGCGCCCACTTCGTCGACAGGTACTCGGGGTGGAGGTCGTGGGCGACGACCTCGGGCTCGACGTCGAGCATCGCGAGGTAGAGCGCGAGGTCGGCGCGGAAGGCGCGGTAGGCGGCCTCCGAGTCGAGGTCGCCGAGGTGCGGCGAGAGGAACGCCTCGCTCGCCGCGCGCGACGCAGAACGTGCTCTTCAGCTCGGCGCCCGCGGCGACGATCGGCCGCGCGGCGCGCCGGCAGCGGCAGCGCGGCCGGCGCGTACCCGCGCGAGCGGCGGAGCGGGAACCCGGCGCGCACGACGGAGTCCTCGCAGCGGCGGTGGATCGGCCGGTCGTGCGCGAGGAACGCGTCGGCGATCCCGCCGAGCCGCGCGCGCGCCTCGTCGTCGTCGAACGCGATCGGCTCGTCGGAGAGGTTCCCGCTCGTCAGCACGAGCGGGCCGCCGAGGTCGGCGCGCGAGCAGGTGGTGGAGCGGCGTGTACGGGAGCATCACGCCGAGCCACGGCGAGCCCGGCGCGACCGACGCGGCGACCGCGCGCGCCGGCGCGCCGCGCAGGAGCACGATCGGCCGCGCCGGCGAGCGCGAGCAGCGCCCGCTCCTCCGCGCGAGACCGCGCAGAGCGTCTCGGGCGCGGCGCGTCATCACGCGCGAACGGCTTCTCCTCGCGGCTGCTTGCGCGCGCGCAGCCGCGCGACCGCGTCCTCGTCGCGCCGCGTCGCAGGCGAGGTGGTAGCCGCCGAGGCCCTTGACGGCGAGGATCGCCCCGTCGCGAAGCAGCGCGACCGCCTCCTCGAGCGGCATCGAGAGCCGCGGCCCGCACGCCGGGACAGCGCGATCGGCTCGGCGTGGAAGCGCCGGTCGGCCGGGTCCTCGTACTCGCGCCGGCAGTCGGCGCACATCGCGAAGCCGGCCATCGTCGTCGTGCGCGCGGTCGTACGGCACGCTCGCGCACGATCGTGAAGCGCGGCCCGCACTGGGTGCAGTTGAGGAACGGGTAGCGGTAGCGGCGGTCGGCCGGGTCGAAGAGCTCGCGCAGGCAGTCGTCGCAGGTGGCGACGTCCGGCGGGATCGCAGCCGCGCCCCGGCGACGACCGGCTCGGCGCGATCGCGAAGCCGCGCCTCGTCGCGGACGGGCGAGCGGCTCGGCCGTGACGGCCTCGACCCGGGCCAGCGGCGGCGCGTCCGTGCGCAGCGAGGCGGCGAACGCGTCGAGCGACGCCGCGTCGCCCTCGGCCTCGACGACGACGCCGTCGCCGTCGTTCAGCACGAACCCGCCGAGCCCGTGCCGGCCCGCCAGGCCGTAGACGAACGGCCGGAAGCCGACGCCCTGGACGACACCGCGAACCCGGAACCGCCGCGCTCTCGTGGTGCGGACGACGTCCCCGCCTCGCGAATCGGCGTCGTCTGCATACCGATGTAGGCTAACCGCGGCGTAGCGAGAGTCAGTCGATGCGAGTGGAAAGCCTGCCTGACGCCCGGACCAGCGTGATCGAGCCCGAGGCCCTCGACGGCCTCCTGAAGGCGCTTGACCGGACGCGGGTTCCGCGTCGCTCGGGCCGACGGTCCGGGACGGCGCGATCGTCTACGACGACCTCGAGTCGGCCGCAGAGCTGCCGATCGGCTGGACCGACATCCAGGAGGCCGGCACGCTACCGGCTCGAGCGCCGCGACGACGAGGCGCGCTTCGGCTACGCCGTCGGGCCGCACTCGTGGAAGCAGTTCCTGCTCCCGGCCGCGGATCCGCCTCTGGCGCGCGCGGCGCAGCGACGACGGCTTCGAGGTCGAGGAGGAGCCGCTCGAGGACACGCCGCTCGCGCTGATCGGGGTGCGCGCCTGCGAGCTGCACGGGATCGCGATCCAGGATCGCGTCTTCCTCGGCGGCCGCTACGCCGACCGCGACTACGCCGCACGGCGCAAGGACGCGTTCGTCGTCGCCGTGAACTGCTTCGAGCCGGCCGGCACCTGCTTCTGCGTCTCGATGGGCACCGGCCCGAAGGTCGAGGCCGGCTACGACCTCGCGCTGACCGAGATCCTCGACGGGGCGCACCGCTTGCTCGTCGAGGTCGGGAGCGAGCGCGGCGCCGAGGTCCTCGCCGACCTGCCGCGCCGGCCGGCAGAGCGACGCCGACCTCGCGGCCGCCGGCGCCGCGGTCGACGGCGCCGCCGAGCGGATGGGGCGCACGCTCGACGTCGACCGACATCCGCGACCTGCTCGCCCGCAACCTCGAGCAACGAGCGCTGGGACGACGTCGCCGACGCGCTGCCTCACCTGCGGCAACTGCACGCTCGTCTGCCCGACCTGCTTCTGCACGCACCGTCGAGGACGCACACCGACCTGACCGGCGACCACGCGGAGCGCGACGCGGCTCTGGGACTCGTGCTTCTCGCTCGACCACTCCTACATCCACGGCGGCAGCATCCGCCCGTCCGGCCGCTCGCGCTACCGCCAGTGGCTGACCCACAAGTTCGGCACCTGGCACGACCAGTTCGGCAGCTCCGGCTGCGTCGGCTGCGGCCGCTGCATCACCTGGTGCCCGGTCGGGATCGACGTGACCGAGGAGCTGACCGCGATCCGCGCGAGCGAGGGAGGCGATCGATGGAGACGATTGAGACCATCCTCCGAGACGTGCCGCTCTTCCACGGGCCTGACGCAGGCCCAGCTCGAGCTGATCGCCGGCTGCGGCTCGAACGTGCCACTTCACGCGAGGGCGAGCTGCTGTTCCGCGACGGCGAGGAGGCGGACACCTTCTACGTGCTGCGCCACGGCGACGTCGCGCTCGAGACGTTCGTGCCGGCCCGCGGCTCGGTCACGATCGAGACGCTCGAGGCCGGCGAGGTCGTCGGCTGGTCGTGGCTCTTCCCGCCGTACCGCTGGCACTTCGACGCGCGCGCGCTCGACGCTCGTGCGGGCGACGAGCTTCGACGGCGCGTGCCTGCGCGGCAAGTGCGAGAACGACCCGCGCTCGGCTACGACGCTGATGTCCCGCTTCGCCCAGGTGATGATCGAGCGCCTGCAGTCGACCCGGCTCCGGCTCCTGGACGTCTATGGCTACGCGGGCGACTGAGCTTCTCCCCGGGCCCGGGCCGATGGCTCCGGCGCCGTTCCGCGTCACGCGGCGGCGGCGCGAGACTCACGGACACGTGGACGCTCGAGCTCGAGCCGGTCGCGGGCGAGCCGCTCGCGCGTCGCGCCGGGCCAGTTCACGATGCTCTACGCCTTCGGGATCGGCGAGGTGCCGATCTCGGTCTCGGGCTCGACCGAGGGCCCGCTCGTCCACACCGTGCGCGCCGTCGGCGCCGGTCTCGCAGGCGATCTGCGCCTCGCAGCCCGGCTCGGTGCTCGGCGTGCGCGGGCCGTACGGGAACTCGTGGCCGGTCGAGGCCGCCGTCGGCAGCGACGTCGTCGTCGTCGCAGGCGGGATCGGGCTCGCGCCGCTCCGTCCCGCGGTGTACGAGCTCGCTCCGCCGCCGGCGCGAGTTCGGCGAGGTGGCGCTCCTCTACGGCAGCCGGACGCCCGGCGACCTGCTCTTCGGCAAGGAGCTCCAGCGCCTGCGCGGGCGGTTCGACCTCCAGGTCGACGTCACCGTCGACGCCGCGGACGCGGGCTGGCGCGGCAAGGTCGGCGTCGTGCCGAAGCTGATCGCCGGGCGCGCGCTTCGATCCCGACTGCGGCGGTGGCGCTCGTCTGCGGGCCGGAGATCATGATGCACTTCACCGCCCGAGCCCTGCTCGAGCGCGGGCGTCCCGGCGGAGCGGATCTACATCTCGATGGAGCGGAACATGCGCTGCGGGCTCGGCCACTGCGGCCACTGCCAGCTCGGCCCGACGCTGATCTGCCGCGACGGCCCGGTCTACCGCTACGACGAGATCGAGCAGCTGATGGCGGTGAGAGAGCTGTGAGCGACCCCGCAAGCCGACGCTCGCCGTCTGGAAGTTCGCCTCGTGCGACGGCTGCCAGCTCTCGCTGCTCGACTGCGAGGACGAGCTGCTCGCGCTCGCGGGCGAGGTCGAGATCGCGTACTTCCTCGAGGCGACGAGCTGCGACGGTGCAAGGGCCCGTACGACCTCTCGCTCGTCGAGGGCTCCGTCACGACCGCGCACGACGCGAAGCGGATCAAGCAGGTGCGCCGCCTCTCGCGGAAGCTCGTCACGATCGGCGCCTGCGCGACCGCGGGCGGCATCCAGGCGCTCAAGAACTTCGCGGACGTCGACGACTTCATCTCGGCCGTCTACGCCTCGCCGCAGTTCATCTCGACGCTCGACACCTCGACGCCGATCTCGGCGCACGTCCCCGTCGACTTCGAGCTCAACGGCTGCCCGATCAACAAGCACCAGCTGCTCGAGGTGATCACCGCGTTCCTCCACGGCCGGCGGCCGAACATCCCGCTCGAGCAGCGTCTGCATGGAGTGCAAGCGCCGCGGCACCGTCTGCGTGATCGTCGCGCACGGCACGCCGTGCCTCGGCCCGGTCACCCACGCGGGCTGCGGCGCGACTCTGCCCGCCTACAACCGCGGCTGCTACGGCTGCTTCGGGCCGATGGAGACGCCCGAACACCGTCTCGCTCACCCGGCAGCTCAAGGTGCTCGGGATGGGGGACGCGAGCGGTCGAGCGCGTGTTCCGCACCTTCAACGTCCAGGCCTTCGAGGAGGCGCGAGCACACGATGACTGAGCGTCGCACCAAGACGATCAAGACCGACTACCTCGCCCGCGTCGAGGGCGAGGGCGCGATGCTCGTGCGGATCGCGGACGGACGGGTCGAGGAGGTCAAGCTCAACATCTACGAGCCGCCGCGGTTCTTCGAGGCGTTCCTGCGCGGCCGGGCCTTCACCGAGGCGCCCGACATCACCGCCCGGATCTGCGGGATCTGCCCGGTCGCCTACCAGATGAGCTCCGTGCAGGCGATGGAGCAGGCCTGCGGGTCGAGGTCGGCGGGCAGCTCCGCGCGCTGCGGCGGCTCCTCTACTGCGGCGAGTGGATCGAGAGCCATGCGCTCCACGTCTTCATGCTCCACGCGCCCGACTTCCTCGGCTACGCAGAGCGCGATCGAGCTCGCGACGCGACATGCCCGAAGCTGGTCGCCTCGGCGCTCGAGCTGAAGAAGACGGGCAACGAGCTGATGACCGTGTCGGCGGGCGCGAGGTGCACCCGATCAACGTCAAGGTCGGCGGCTGGTACCGGACGCCGCGCAAGCGCGAGCTCGCGCCGCTCGTCGAGAAGCTCGAGCGGGCGCGCGAGATCGCGCTCGAGACGGTGACAGCTCACCTCCGGCTTCGACTTCCCGGACTACGACCAGGACTACGAGCTCGTCGCGCTCGACGAGCCCGGCGAGTACCCGATCGACCTCGGGCGCATCGTCTCGAACCGGGGGCTGGACATCGCCGTCGACGGAGTACGACGAGCACTTCGTCGAGGAGCACGTCGCGTGGTCGAACGCGCTCCACTCGCAGCGTGATCGAGCGCGGCTCGTACCTCTGCGGCCCGCTCGCGCGCTTCGCGACTCGCGTTCGACCGCCTTTCGCCGCTCGCGAAGGAGGCGGCGAAGGAGGCCGGCCTCGACGCGTCCGAGCGCAACCCGTTCCGCAGCATCGTCGTCCGCTCGGTCGAGCTCGTCTACGCCGCCGACGAGGCGCTGCGCCTGATCGCCGAGTACGAGGAGCCCGACGCGCCGTCGGTCGAGTTCGAGCCGAGGGCCGGTGTCGGCCACGGCGCGAGCGAGGCGCCGCGCGGCCTGCTCTACCACCGCTACGAGCTCGACGACGAGGGCACGATCCTCGAGCGCGAAGATCGTGCCGCCGACCTCCCAGAACCAGCGCACGATCGAGGACGACCTCCGCGGCGTCGTCGAGCGCTCGCTCGACGTCCCCGACGAGGAGCTCTCCCTGCTCTGCGAGCAGACGATCCGCAACTACGACCCGTGCATCTCGTGCGCGACCCACTTCCTGACGCTGGAGGTCGAGCGTCGCTGAAGGTCATCTGCATCGGGAACCGCTGGCGCAGCGACGACGCGGTCGGGCTGGAGGTGGCGGCGCGCCTCGCGGGCACGCTGCCGCCCGAGGTCGAGCTGCTCGAGCGCGAGGGCGAGCCGACGGCGCTGATCGACGCGTGGGACGGGGCGGACGCGGTCTGGCTCGTCGACGCGGTCTCCTCCGGCGCCGCGGTCGGGCACCGTGCACCGGCTCGACGCCGGCGAGAGCGAGCTGCCGACCGAGCTCTTCCGCGCCTCCACCCATCACGTCGGCCTCGCCGAGGCGGTCGAGCTCGCCCGTGCGCTCGGCCGGCTGCCGGCGCGCGTGATCGTCTACGGAATCGAGGGCGAGAGCTTCGAGGTCGGCGAGGAGCTCGCGCCTGCGGTCGCAGCCGCGGTCGAGCCGGTCGCCGAAGCGGTGCGAACGGAGGTGGCGCAGTGCACGAGAAGAAGCTGATGGAAGACCTGATGCAGGAGATCGAGGCGCGGGCGCGAGGCCGAGGGCGCCGTGTCGGTGACGCGGATCCGCGTGCGACTCGGCGCGCTCTCCCACTTCACGCCGCACCACTTCCGCGAGCACTTCGAGGACGCCTCGCGCGGCACGATCGCGGAGGGCGCCGAGGTCGAGTCCGAGCTCGGCACCGACCCCACCGAGCCGACCGCGCAGGGAGTCGTGCTCGAGTCGATCGACGTCGAGCTCTGACGGTGCTCAGGCGGCCGGGTCGCGCTCGAACAGCTCGGCGAGGTCGCTGATCACGAGGTCGGCCTCGCCGAGGAGCGCCCTGGTCTGGCCGGTGCGGTCGACGCCGACGGTGAGACGGACGCCCGCTTCCCGGGCGGCGGCGATCCCCGCGGGCGTCGTCTCGAAGGCGGCGAGGTGGCCGGGCTCGACGCCCAGGAGGCGGCAGACGGCGAGGATCGTGTCGGGAGCGGGCTTGGCCGCGAGGTGCTCGGCCGCGATCGTGTTGCCGTCGACCGTGTGCCCGATCAGGTGCTCGAGCCCCGCGCTCTCGAGGATGCCGGTGGTGTTGGCGCTCGCCGAGACGACGGCCCGCTGCACGCCGATCGTGCGGGCGGCCTCGAGGTAGAAGCGCGAGCCCGAGAACGCTGCGACCCCCTGCCGGTCGAGGTGCTGTTGCAGCAGCTCGTTCTTGCGGTTCGCGAGGTCGTGCACGGCGCTGTCGGGAAGCGTGATCCCGCGGCTGCCGAGGAAGCCGCGGACACCGTCGAGCCGCGGCTTGCCCGCGATGTAGTCCTCGTATTCAGCGCGCGCGTCGAAGGGCACGAACTCGCGGTGGCTGCGCTCGGCCTGCTCGAGGAGGAACGGATCGAGGGTCTCGGCCCACGCGACCGCGTGCATCGCCGCGCTCGTGGTGAGGACGCCGTCGAGGTCGAAGACGCACGCGGCCACGCCGTCCGGGAGCCCGAGCATCCGGCGCGTGAGCGCAGGGGCGGCGAGCCAGCGCATCAGCCACGGGGCCGAGTGCTCCTCCCGGGCGACCGCCTGCATCAGGTGGATCACCTCGCTGCGCTCGGCGGCGAGGTGGCCGGCCCGCGCGCTCTGCTCCTGCGCGCCGATGTACGGCCCGGCGGAGTGGAGCGCCGCCCGTGCCGCGTCGAGCGCGGCCCACCACCGCATCGCGAGGGTCTCGAGGCCCGGGCGAGCCAGGGCGTCGCTTGTCGGCGTTCTCATTGGATCCACAGGCATTCTTCAGACTCGTCTTAACCGTCGTCGCAATACTGATCCTCGTGCCTGGACTTTCGTTGAAGCTGAGGCTTACCCTTGCCGCCGCTGCGGCCGCGCTCCTGGCCGGCTCCGCAGTGGCGATCGCCGAGGCGCAGCGCGGCTCTGTCTCGCGCACCCCGACCACCGGCGTCGTGGTCGTGACCACGAACCTCGCCTATACCGGCGGGGCGGCGGCGGGCACCGGAATCGTGCTCACCTCCTCCGGCGAGGTACTGACGAACAACCACGTGGTCAAGGGCGCGACGACGATCAACGTCCGCGACCTCTCCACCGGCCGGGTCTACACCGCCGCCGTCGCCGGCTACGACGTCTCGCACGACATCGCCCTCCTCAAGGTCAACGCGCACGGCCTGCAGACCGCGGCGATCGGAAACTCCGCCGGGATCAAGGCGGGCGACCGGGTGACCGCGGTCGGCAACGCCGGCGGCACCGGCGCGCTGACGGTTTCGACCGGCGCGCTCGTCCGGCTGCACCAGTCGATCACGGTGAGCGACGACAACGGCGGCTCGAGCCGGCTCGGCGACCTGATCGAGACGAATGCGGAGCTCCAGCCCGGCGACTCGGGCGGCCCGCTCCTCGACAGCAGCGGCCGCGTGATCGGCGTCGACGCGGCGGGCTCGAGCGGCTCCCGGTTCCAGCAGAGCGCCGGCGACGGCTACGCGATTCCGATCGACACCGCGACCGCGATCGTCCACCAGGTCGAGAAGGGCCAGAAGTCCTCGTCCGTACACATCGGGCCGACAGCGTTCCTCGGCGTCTCCCTCGCGGATGCCGGCGGCCAGGGTGCGACGGTCGAAGGCGTCGTCGAGGGCGGGCCGGCCCAGCAGGCGGGCCTCGTCGCCGGCGACGTGATCACCTCGTTCGCCGGCAAGCAGGTCACCTCGCACGACGGGCCTGCGGCAGCTGATCCTTCAGTCGAAGCCCGGCACCGGCTACCGGATCACCTGGATCGACCAGTACGGCAGCGCCGGCAGCGCGACGATCCGCCCGCTCTCCGGCCCGGCCCAGTAGTCAGGATCTCTTCGACGAGCAGGTCGACCCGCGCTCCGAGAGCGAGTCGAGCGCGGCCCCGGCATCGTCGGGGAACCGGAGCGCCCACGCGCCGGGCCGCTGGACCTGCAGGCTGATCATCCCGTTGCGCGTCTTCCGGATGCACGCCCCGGCCGGCTGCAGCTGCCAGTAGCCGCTGTACCGGACCCGCAGCGTGTATCGCCCGGCCCGGCCGACCCACCCGACGACGTCCTCGTGCCCGAGGGCGGTGACTCCCGACGGCCCCGGCCCGGTGAGCAACGGAGACGGGCGGAGGACCTCGTAGATCGTCCCGGTTCGGCTCGTGAAGACCGGCGTGAGCCCCGAGGCGCCCGATCGCAGGAGCTGCGCTTCGGCGTGGCTGTCCTGCGGGTCGAGCTTCGTCGCCGGAAGCAGTACGTATTTGACTGCCATCTCGTCGAGCCAGGCGCGGTAGACGGCCGGGGTCAGCTTCCCGTGGAAGAGCGTGGGAAAGTCGGCGATCTCGAGCTGCCGGTACCAGCCGCGGGCGAGCGGGAGGCCGGCGCGCGGGATCCAGTACGCCTCCCAGTGGGCGGCCGTCGGCACGACCTCGACCCTGTAGTTCGGGCCCGACGACCGCTCGAGGTAGGTGACTGCGGGCTGCCAGAAGCTCGCCGAGGCCGGCCTGGCGTCGAGGCGGTACGGCACCAGCATCAGCATCGGCACGAGGTTGTAGCCGAGGGCCCCGACCAGGGCGAGCACGACGAGCGGTCTCGGCCGGAAGCGGGCGAGGATCGCGGTGAGCAGCATCACCGGGAGCACGAATGCCCGCAGGCGGGTGACGTTGTCGCCGACCGGCGTCGCCACGAAGTAGCACGCGAGGCTCGCGAGGCCCCAGAGGATGAAGAACACGCCGAGCGCCCGGCCGTTTCTCGCGTGGCGCGAGAGCAGCGCCCCGACGGCGCAGAGCGTGACCACGCACAGCATGTCGTAGACGTTGAACGGGTAGACGCCGTTGCTCGGGAAGAGCCCCATCACCACGACCTCGATCGACGCGATCCCGAGCAGGAGGCCGGCGGTGGCGACCACCCGCGTGTCGATCCGCCGGTGCGCGATCGCGACGGCGAGCAGGATCAGGCAGAGGAAGAGGAACGCAAGCGGGCTGAAGCCCAGGGTGAGCGCCGCGAACATCGCGCCGAGCCAGATGCGCCGGCGCTGAAACGCCCATAGCGCGGCCAGCATCGCGGCGAAGCCCAGCGAGTAGCTGTAGAGCCCGGTGAAGAGCGGCGCCGCGGCGAGCACGCCGAACACCCGGCACGGCCAGAGCGCGGCATCGCCCCATTCGCGGTAGGCGATCGAGCAGAACAGGGCCGTCGAGACGACGGCGGCCGCGAAGACGAGCGGCACATTCCCGAGGAGCGCCGCGGGCGGGTAATAGAGCAGGCTGTAGGACGCGAACGGGTAGTTGCCGGCGAACCACAGGTTGTCCCAGAGGAACACGCCCTGCTTGAGCAGCAGGGTCCGGTAGAGGTGCGCCGGCGCGTCGCCGGGCGCGGGCCCGAAGAGATGGAGCAGCATGGCGACCGCGCCCGTCAGCGCTGCGGCGAGCACGAGCTCGCGCCTGGGTGATACGGCGACACCGGTTCGCGCCTGGATCGCGATACCCGGATCTTCGCCGAAGCGGCCGATCCCCGCTCGATGAACGGTTACAACCCGGGAACAGAGTGTCTAGAGGCCGGTCTGCGCGGCGAGCCGGCCCGACTCGACCGCACGGGCGAAGCTCTCGTAATCCCGCTCGTTCTGATCGGCGTACGCGGCGGAGAAGTCCGCGATCGCCCGGTCGAATGCGTCGCCCTTGCCCAGGTACGACGCGATCGCGAGCCGGTCGCCCCAGCGCGCGTGCGCCCGCGCGAGCGTCGCGCCGCAGAGGCGGGCGTAGAGCGTCGCCCCGGCCGGGCGCATGGTCTCGACCTCGGCGCCGCCCTTCCAGTCGTGGAGCTGCCGGATGTAGTAGTCCCGGGTCTGCCCGTCCAGGTCCTTCACGCGGACCCAGCCGAGGAAGAAGTCGCTGGCGGCCTGCATCAGCCGCTGGCCGACCACGACGCGCCGGCCGTGATTGGCGTGCTCGCTGACGCCGACGAAGCGCTCGAGCACCGACGCCTGAGCCTCCTTCGCCTGCAGGAACAGCGGGTCGTCCTCGTCGCGGCCGATCATCAGGAGGATCCACGCCCGTGTGCCGACGCTGCCGACCCCGACCACCTTGCGCGCCGCGTGGACGTACTCGAACTCCTCGACGGGGTGGTGAAAGCGCCCGACCGTCCGCCGGTACGAGGCGATCAGCTTGCGCATCGACCGGTCGATCTCGCCGGGCGCGACACCGGGCCTTGCCAGATCCTCGATCGGGACGATCAACGGCGGGTCGGCGGCGATCTGGAGCTCGCCCTCGATCTCACCGACCCGCTTGCGGAACACGCGCTGGTGGTCGCGCTGCCGGGCCTTCTCGATGTCCTCGGCCGTCTCCCTCGCCTCTCGCTTGCCGAGGCGCTTGGCGCTCGCCTCGGCGGTGACCCAGTCCATGATCCTGTCGGCGTCCATGTGGTCGTACCAGGCTTCGAGCGTGCTCAGCTCCGCCGACGCGCGCATCTGTCCCCGGTACTCCGCGACGCAGGCGGTCACGGCGTCGCGCCGGTCGGCCGGGGTGAACCCGAGCGCGCGGCCCGCGACCTCCACGCTCGCGGCGAGGCGCTTCACGTCCAACTCCCATGGCCCCGGAAGCGTCTCGTCGAAGTCGTTGATGTCGAACATCAGCTTCCGCTCGGGCGACCCGAACACACCGAAGTTCGACAGGTGGGCGTCGCCGCAGAGCTGCACGTTGATGCCGGACATCGGGCTCGCCGCCAGGTCGGCGGCCATGATCAGCGCGGCGCCGCGATAGAACGTGAACGGCGATTCGAGCATCCTCCCGTAGCGAATCGGCACGAGCTCGGGAACGCGCGTCTCGGCCTGCTCCTCGAGGAGCGCGACCGGATCGGGCCTGTCGGCCGCCGGCTCCCAGCTCCCGTGGCTCGCCCGCGGCACCGCGTCCCTCGCGGCTCTTCCCCGCGCGATCCGCTCGTCTGCGGTGAGGTGGCGGTTTCTCCTTGCCCGTGCCGTCGACTCAGCCATCCGCGCATCCTGCCACGACGGCCGCGACGACGGCTTCGTCCCCGCCGACCGAGGGGTCGAGAGCGTCGAGCACGCGTCGCACCGCATCGGGAAGAGGCCCGGCCGCCAGCGGGACGAGCTCGGCGGCGCGGACGTCGTCGACCGGGGCTCCGGCGCCTCGCAGGTGGCAGACCCAAGCGGCGAGGATTCGCGTCGCACCCTCCGGGATCCGCCCGGCCTCGCGCTCGCGTCGCAGCACCGGCAGGATCCTGACCGGCAGCTTCTGCGAGCCGTCGGCCGCGATCTGGGCGAGGCGGTGGCGGATCCGCGGGTTCGCCCAGCGCTCGAGCAGTGCCGCGCGGTAGTCGCCGGTCGGTGCGCCGACGTACGGCGCGGCCTCGCCCCACCACTCCTCGACCCGGGCGCGGCAGGTGTCGTCGGCGATCGCCTCGGCGACCGTCGAGTGCCCGAGCGCCGAGCCGGCGTAGGCGAGCAGGGAGTGGGCGCCGTTCAGCAGCCAGAGCTTGCGCTCCTCGAACGGCTCGATCTCGTCGGTGAAGGTCGCGCCCGCGTCCTCCCAGCGAGGCCGTCCGCCGGGGAAGGTGCCGCTGAGGATCCACTCCGAGAACGGCTCGGTCACCACCAGCCCGGGATCGTCGGTGCGCGGCGTGATCCGGTCGACGACCGTGGAGACGGTCGAGACGCTCTCGGAGATCCATCCGGCGAGGCCGGGCTCCGTGTCGGCGAGGAGGCTCGCGACGACTGCGCCGTTGCTCGGCAGGTTGTCGCACGGGACGAGCGCGATCGGGCCCGCGTCCGCCTCGCGGCGCGCGGCGAGGCCGGCGAGCAGCCGGGCGCGCGTGGCCGGATCGCGGTAGCCGGCCTCGGTGATCGTGATCGTGACCGCCGCGACCTCGGGCGAGCGGAAGTAGCCGAGCCACGCCTCGTCGTCGGAGGCCGCGTGGACGGCCGAGATGCTGCGGATCACCTCGAGGCTGTCGCCCTCGGCGGCGCGCGTCACGAGCGTGTAGCTGAGGTCGTCCGCCGCGGGTCTCGGGCTGCGGCCGGTGAACGCGGCGATCGTCCAGTCGCCGGGCGCGTGCTCGGTGTACCACGCCTGGTGGGCGCGGAAGAAGTTGCCGAGCCCGAGGTGGACGAGCCTCGCGCTCAGAGCTTGAACGCCGTGGTCGGCTGGGTCGTGACGAGGGCGATCGCCGTCTCCACGGCTTCCTCCTCGGACGAGGCGGTGCTCGGCGACGAGCTCGGCCAGGACTCCGGCGTCGATCCGGCGCGCCATGTCGTGCCGGGCCGGGATCGAGCAGAACGCACGGGTGTCGTCGACGAAGCCGGCGGTGCGCGAGAAGCCCGCGGTCTCGGTCACGGCGGCGCGGAAGCGCCGGATCGCCTCGGGCGCGTCGAGGAACCACCAGGGCGCCCCGACGTAGACCGAGGGGTAGAAGCCCGCGAGCGGCGCCAGCTCGCGCGACCACACGGTCTCGTCGACGGTGAACACGATCAGGTGGAAGCCGGGCTCGACGCCGTAGCGCTCGAGCAGCGGCCGCAGGGCGTCGGTGAGCTCGAGGCGGATCGGGATGTCGTGGCCGGTGTCCGGCCCGAACGCGGCCTGGGTCGGGCCGTGGTGGCCGCGGCGCACTCCCGGATGGAGCGTCATCACGAGCCCGTCCTCGCACGACATCCGCGCCATCTCGAGCAGCATGTGGCGGCGAAACGCCACGGCCTCGGCGGCCGTCGCCTCGCCGGCGAGCGCCGAGCGGTAGATCCGGGCCGCCTCCCCTGGCTCGAGCGGGTCCGTGCGCGCGTCGGCGTGGCCGTGGTCGGCGGAGACGGCGCCGTGCGCGATGAAGTACCGGCGGCGCGCCTCCAGGGCGTCGAGGTAGCCGCCGTAGTCGCCGGTGTCCGTGTCGGCGGCCTCGGCCAGGCGGGCGATCCGCGCCGGCCACTCCGGCTCGCCCGCCTCGAGGTACCGGTCGGGCCTGAACGTCGGCACGACGCGTCCCGCCCAGGTCGGGTCGGCGGCGAGCGCCGCGTGCGCGGAGAGGTCGTCGCAGGGGTCGTCGGTGGTCGCGAGCACCGAGATGTCGAACCGCTCGAAGAGCGCGCGCGGCCGGAACTCGTCCTCCGCGAGCCGCGCCGCGATCTCGTCGTAGGTCGACTCCGAGAGCTGCCCGGCGACGCCGAAGATCTCGACGAGCTGGGACTCCAGCCAGTACCGGACCGGCGTGCCGCGGAAGACGTCCCAGTGCTCGCAGAGCAGCCGCCACGCCTCGCGTCCAGGCCCGAGCGCGTCGAGCGGCACGCCGCTCGCATGGAGCAGCCGCGTCACGTAGTGGTCGGGCGTGATCAGCAGGCCGGACGGATCCGGGAACGGCTCGTCGTCGAGGAGCAGCTTCGGATCGACGTGCCCGTGCGGGCTGATCAGCGGCAGCTCGCGCACGGATTCGTACAGCCGGCGCGCGATCGCGCGGACGCCGGGCTCGGAGGGCAGGAGGCGATCGGGGTGCATCGGCCTATCATTAACCCGTGGCGCTGATCGGGGGAGCGGGCGAGGTTCTCTCCGACGAGCAGCTCGGCGCGTTCGTCCGCGAGCAGCTCGACCCGGTCGACCTCGACGGGCGGAGCCTCTGCGTGATCGTGCCCGACGGCACCCGCAGCTGCCCGCTGCCGCTGCTCCTCTCGGCTGTGCGCGGCGCGGTCGAGGACAGGGTCGCGCGGCTGAGCGTCGTCGTCGCGCTCGGCACCCACGCGGCGATGAGCGAGGCGGCGCTGGCAGCGCACCTCGGCGGGCCGGGCCGGAACCACGAGTGGTGGGATCCGGCCACGTTCGTCGACCTCGGGACGATCCCGGCGAGCCGGATCGAGGAGCTGTCGAACGGGATGCTGAGCCGCGCGGCCGAGGTGCGGATCAACCGCGCCGTCGTCGAGCACGACGTGACGCTGATCGTCGGGCCGGTGTTCCCGCACGAGGTGGTCGGCTTCTCGGGCGGCAACAAGTACCTCTTCCCCGGCGTCTCGGGCCGGGAGCTGATCGATCTCTCGCACTGGCTCGGCGCGCTGATCACGAGCGCCGCGGTGATCGGCAAGCTCGGAGTGACGCCGGTGCGCGCGCTGATCGACGAGGCCGCGTCGATGGTGCCCGGGCGAGCGCCACGCGCTCTGCGTGGTCACGAGCCCCGGCGGGTTGCACGCCGCGGCGTTCGGAGAGCCGGGGGCCGCGTGGGCGGAGGCCGCGGAGATCTCGGCCGAGACGCACATCCGCTACCTCGACGCTCCCGTGCGCCGGGTGCTCTCGCTCGTCTCGACCCGCTACGACGACCTGTGGACGGGCGCGAAGGGCTTCTACAAGGTCGAGCCGATCGTCGCCGACGGCGGCGAGGTCGTCCTCTACGCCCCGCACATCCGCGAGGTCAGCGTCACGCCCAGGCAGGTCGCCGCGATCGGCTACCACTGCCGCGACTACTTCGTCGAGCAGTGGGACCGGTTCGAGGACAGTGCCCTGGAGCGACCTCGCCCACTCGACCCACCTACGCGGCGCCGGCACCTACGACCCGGCGACGGGAGAGGAGCGCTTCCGCGTCGGCGTCACGCTCGCGACCGGAATCTCGGAGGAGCAGACCCGCGCCGTGAACCTCGACTACCGCGACCCCGCCGAGATCGATCCGGCCGCCTGGGCCGGCGACCCTGACACCCTCGTGGTGGAGGACGCAGGCGAGATGCTCTACCGCCTGCGCTGACGCCCGGCGATGCGGTTCGAGCTCCGTCCGCTTTCAGCGGGCATCGTCCGCGACCGTCTCCTGTACATCGGCGTCCACCTGGCCGGGCGCCGCGTCCTGGAAGAGCCGGAGATACGGCGCATAGCGGAAAACCCTGTCGCGCCGCCTTCCGGTGATCTCCTCCAGGAGACCCAGCGACTCCAGTTGGTCGACGAGCTTGTTGGCCGTCACGAAGGCGACGCCGAGGCTGTCCTTGACGAGCTTGACGTGAACGAGGGGCCGCTGGAAGAGGAGGTCGAGTAGCCGCAGCCCATTCGTCCCGGGCACGGACTCTTGGATCATCCTCCGATGGTCTTCGCGTAATGCGAGGATCGTCCGCGCCGTCTCGGTCGCTTCCTCGGCAGTTGTGGCAACCCCGGTGAGGAAGAAGCGGAGCCAGCCTTCCCAGTCGCCTGACTCTCGGACCGCTGTCAGCCGGTCGTAGTACTCCGCTCGGTTCCTCCTCAGATAGACACTCAGATAGAGCAGCGGACGGTGAAGGACGCGTTGGTACACGAGGAGGAACGTGATGAGGAGCCGTCCGACACGACCGTTGCCGTCGAGGAACGGGTGGATGGTCTCGAACTGCGCGTGCGCGAGCCCGACGTGCAGAAGCGCCGGCAAATCGTCGCGCCGGATGAAGCGCTCGAAGTTGTCCAGGGCCTCCTTCATCTCGTAGACCGGGGGCGGGACGAACGTCGCCTCGGCCAGGGTCGCGTTCTCGGGCCCGATCCAGTTCTGGGTTCGACGAAACTCTCCGGGGAGCCGATGTGCTCCTCTTGAACCCGTCAGCAGCTCTCTGTGGATCTCCGTGATGAGCCGGAGAGACAGGGGTAGATCGCTCACGCGGCTGAGGCCGTAGTTCATCGCCTTGACGTAGTTGACGATCTCGTCGACGTCGTCCGGAAGCCGGCGCCATGCCGGCTGCGGCTCGAGCTCCACGGCGAGCAGGTCCTCGAGCGTGCTCTGCGTCCCCTCGATCTGGGAGCTCAGCACCGCCTCGCGGCGGACGTACATATAGACGAAGAAGTCCGGGTTGGGCACCGTTTGGATGACACCGTCGAGACGCCCGACTGCTTGGTCTGCGCGGGAGAGGAGCGACTGGAGCTCAGCGTCGAGAACGATCGGCGGGTCGGGAGGCAGGGACGCCGGGATGAACGCGGCGTAGCCGGTCGGCTGTTTCACGTAGCGGCCGGCTCGCGCACCAGCATGCGGCATTTCGTCTCCTTGCTTCGCGGCGCCTCAATAACGGCGGGCCGGAGCTGATGTTATTTCACAAATCGCCTGTGTATAAAATAACAGCGTGAGCGTGACTCTGCTATTTCGCACCGAGAGAACGGCGCAGGATGCCCCCGACAGGAATTGAACCTGTGCACGCGGTTTAGGAAACCGCTGCTCTATCCACTGAGCTACGGGGGCCTGCGGGTGCCACGATAGCGGTGGTTTTACCTTGCTTAACCTTGTGCGGGGCAAGGATTTGCGCCCGGGGTCGTCTAAGGAGGTAGCGGCTACTCGTGGTAGCCCGCGCCGCCATGACTCCATTTGCCTCAACTCTCGCGCTCGCATTGAGCGGCAGCCCGCCGCGGCACTGGGTCGTGGTGCTCGCTGTCGTCTCGACCTTCGCTGCCGGGGTGTTCGCGGCGCAGATGATCTCCTCGACGCGGAGGCGGTCCGCGGGAGAGCGACTCGCAGGAGGCGCTCGCGCTCGTGGGGACGGCGCTCGAGTCGACGCACGACATGCAGGCGCTGCTGCCGGCGATCCTGAAGATCGCGGTCGAGGGCACCGGCGCAGCGGGAGGGCGGATCACGATCGACGACGCGGACGCCGCTTCCGTCGGCGCGGCGCCGTCGGAGGAGCCGCTCGTGCTGCCGCTCTCGACCGCGCCGACGCGGGCCGACCTGATCCTCTACCCGGAGCCCGGCGGGTTCGGCCCGGCGGCCCGGGCGCACGCCTCGTCGCTCGCGGCGCAGGCCTCGGTCGCGCTCGAGAACGCGCGGCGCCACCGGCTCGTCGAGCGTCAGGCGGCGACGGACGAGCTGACCGGACTGCCGAACCGGCGGCTCTTCATGCGCTCGCTCGCGGCCGAGCTCGCGCGCGCAAAGCGCACCGGCGCGAGCTTCAGCGTGGTCCTGCTCGACCTCGACGACTTCAAGCGCGTCAACGACCGGTTCGGCCACGACGCCGGAGACCGGGCGCTGCGCGAGTTCGCCGACGTGCTCCGGGGGGCGATGCGTGAGACCGACGTCGCCGCGCGCCTCGGCGGCGAGGAGTTCGCCTGTCTCCTGCCGTCCAGTGACGCGGCAGGCGCCCACGGTCTGGCCGAGCGGATCCGCAGCGACCTCGCGCGGCGCGTGATCGCGCTGCCGGACGGGCGCGAGGTCTCGATCACCGCCAGCCTCGGGATCGCCGACTACCCGCAGGCGAAGACCGCCGAGGCACTGTTGCGCGCGGCCGACCTCGCGCTCTACCGGGCAAAGGCCGACGGGAAGAACCGCGTCGTCTCGACGAGGAGCGCAGCATGAGGATCCGGCTCTCCTTGACGAAGACGGCGCTCTTCGGCGCGAGCGCGGCCACGAGCGCGTTCCTCTGGGGCCAGGTGCTCCAGCCGCAGCTCGCCGAGGTCGCGGCGCGCCAGCCTCGGTCGCTGCCCGCCGCCGCGCAGGTCGCGGCGCCCGTCGTGAGATCGCCGAAGGTCGTCACGCGCCTGCGGCCGCGGGCGGTCGTTGCGAGCGTGCCGGCGACCGCGGCGACGCAGGGCTCCGCGGTGCTCATCTCCGCACCGGTCACGGTGGCGGCTGTCTCGCATCTGCCGTCGCCGCCGGTGCGACAGCGGCCTCCGGTTCCGGTGGAGCCGGCCCCGGCTCCGCCCCGGCCCCGGCCCCGGCACCGGCGCCCGCACCAGCACCGGCTCCGGTGACCCCCGCGACACCGCCGCCGCCCGCCCCGGCTCCGGCTCCGGCTCCGACCCCCGCGCCGGCGGCGCCCGCGCCGGCCGCCTCCTCACCACCTCCGGAGCGGGTCCCCGCGGCCAGCCCGCCGCCCGCGCCTGTGCTCACGCCCGCACCCGCACCCGCCCCGGACCCGATCCCGTCGCCCGCGCCGCCGCCGGTCGACGATCAGCACCAGAGCCATGACCAGCGCCACGACGGCGCCGGCGGCTCCGGCCGGCAGTGCCACGGCGGCGACCACGGGCAGGGCTCCCACGACGGCCATGGGTAGCCCGATTCCGTAGTTTGCGCGGACGCAGGTCCGGCCGCCCGCGGATGTCGTCGCCCCGGCTCTGCTTCAACGTCACGGTAGAAGCCGTTGAAGCTACGGGGGCGTGAGATGAACCTTGCGGGCCGCGCGGGTCGGTGGAGCGCGGAGCACTGGAAGAAGGCGGTGTTCGGCTGGCTTGCGTTCGCCGTCGGCGCGATGGTGCTCGGCAATGTCGTCGGCCACGTCCAGATGGCCGACTCGCAGGCCGCCTCGGGCGAGGCAGCGCGGGCGCTGGCGATGCTCGAGCGCGCGAACTTCAAGCAGCCGGCGTCGGAGAGCGTGCTGATCCAGGCCCGGAACGACACCCTCCGCAGCCCGGTCTTCCTTTCGGCCGTGAGCAGCGTCGTGCAGACGCTCCAGCAGCAGAAGGACGTCACGAACCTCCGCAACCCGCTCGTCGACCCGGGCAAGGGCGGCGCGGTCTCGAAGGACGGCCACTCGGTCCTCGTCCAGTTCGACATCAAGGGCGACCCCGACCAGGCCAAGAACAAGGTCAAGCCGATCATGGACGCGATCGCAGGCGTGCAGAGCGCCTTCCCGAGCCTCCGGGTCGAGGAGGTCGGCACGGCGAGCGCGACCTATGTGCTCGACAAGAGCTTCACGAAGGACTTCGCGACCGCCGAGAAGATGACCCTCCCGCTCACGCTGCTGATCCTGCTCGCCGCGTTCGGGTCGCTCGTCGCAGCGAGCCTCCCGGTCGTGCTCGCGTTCTCGGCGGTGCTCGCCTCGCTGGGTCTCTACGCGGTCGTCACGAACGCCTACAGCGGCGACTACCAGACGACCTCCTCCGTGATCCTGCTGATCGGGATGGCGGTCGGGGTGGACTACTCGCTCTTCTACATCCGACGCGAGCGCGAGGAGCGCGCGGGCGGACGCGAGCCGCGCCCCTCACTGCTGCGCGCCGCGTCGACGTCCGGCCAGGCCGTGCTGATCTCGGGCCTGACGGTGCTCGTCGCGATGGCGGGGATGCTGATCGCGGGGAACAAGATCTTCACCTCGATCGCGCTCGGCACGATGCTCGTCGTCCTCTGCGCGATCGTCGGCTCGCTCACCGTCCTTCCGGCCGCGATGGCCAGGCTCGGCGACCGGCTCGACAGCGGCCGAGTCCCCTACATCGGGCGGAGGAAGCAGGCCGCAGGCGACTCGCGCTTCTGGGCCTTCGTGCTCGGCCGCGTCTTGCGACGGCCGGCGGTCTCGGTCGTGCTCGCCGGGAGCCTCCTGCTCCTCGCCGCGTCACCGGTCCTGAGCATGCACACGAAGCTGCCGAGCTTCACGGACATGCGGAGCGACCTGCCGATCGTCAGGACCTACGAGCGCGTGATCGCTGCGTTCCCGGGCGCCCCGACCCCGGCCGAGGTGGTCGTCCGCGCCGACGACGTCCGCAGGCCGGCCGTCGTCGCCGGGATCGCGAGCCTGGAGCGGGCGGCGATCGCGACGGGAGTGATGTTCGAGCCGATCATGGTCACGACGAGCCCCGACCACACGGTCGCGAACGTCGCGATCCCGCTCGCCGGGAACGGCGACAACCCGAGGTCGCTCGCCGCGCTCAGGACGCTGCGGCAGACGGTCCTCCCGGCCACGCTCGGCCACCTCGACGGTGCCCAGTACGCGGTGACGGGGCAGACCGCGGGCACCAAGGACTTCAACGACCTGATGAAGCAGCGGATGGGCTTCGTGATCGCGTTCGTGCTCGCGCTCGCGTTCATCCTCCTGCTCGCCACGTTCCGCTCGATCGTGATCCCGATCACCGCGATCTGCCTCAACCTGCTGTCGGTCGGCGCCGCATACGGCCTGCTCGTGCTGATCTTCCAGCACACCTGGGCGGAGGGGCTGCTCGGGTTCACCTCGAACGGCGCGATCGTCTCCTGGCTGCCGATGTTCCTCTTCGTCGTCCTGTTCGGGCTCTCGATGGACTACCACGTCTTCATCCTCAGCCGGATCAAGGAGCTGCGCGACAACGGCGCGACGACGGACGACGCAGTTTCGCGCGGGATCCGCCGCACCGCCGGCACGGTCACGAGCGCGGCGATCATCATGGTCGCGGTCTTCGCGATCTTCGGCACGCTCCACATGGTCCAGATGAAGGAGCTCGGAGTCGGCCTGGCCCTTGCGATCCTCATCGACGCCACGGTGATCCGCGGCATCCTGCTCCCCGCGACGATGAAGCTGCTCGGCGACTGGAACTGGTACCTGCCGCGGAGCCTCGAGTGGGTCCCGTCGCTCACGCCCGACGAGAGCGCGCGCCGCTCGCCCGAGCGCGACGAGCATCTCGGCATCGCCTAGCACTCCCGATCGGGACCTGCGATCGTTCGCCGCGTGGACGTCGCCGTTCCCGTCGATCACTCGGAGCCGCTCGACAAGGGGCTGAAGGCGGGTGCGCTCGGCTTCATGTCGAGCGTCGTGATCGGGGTCGCCTCGACGGCCCCGGCCTACAGCCTCGCGGCCACGCTCGGCGCCGTCACCGCGGTCGCCGGGATCGGCTTCCAGGCGCCGGTGATCATGGTGATCGCGTTCGTGCCGATGCTGTTCGTCGCGCTCGGCTTCAAGTACCTGAACCAGGCGGACCCGGACTGCGGCACGACGTTCACGTGGTGCGCGCGGGCGTTCGGGCCGATCACCGGCTGGCTCGGCGGCTGGGGCCTGATCTTCGCGGACGTGCTCGTGATGGCGAGCCTCGCCCAGATCGCGGGCGCCTATACCTTCGACCTCTTCGGCTGGACGAACCTCGCGAACAGCAAGCTCTGGGTCGGTGTGGCCGGCGTGATCTGGATCGTGCTGATGGGCGCGATCTGTTACGTCGGGATCGAGGCCTCGGCGCGCACCCAGTGGGGCCTGCTCGGCGCGGAGATCGCGATCCTCGTGCTCTTCTCGGTCGTCGCGCTGGTGAAGGTCTGGACCGGCCATGCTCCGGGCGGTGTGACCCCGTCGTGGGGCTGGCTCGACCCGTTCCAGATCAAGTCGTTCGGCGCGCTCTCGAGCGGCCTCCTGCTCGCGATCTTCATCTACTGGGGCTGGGACACGTCCGTCTCGGTCAATGAGGAGACCGAGGACGCGACCGAGACGCCGGGGCGCGCCGCCGTCGCCAGCACCTTCATCCTGCTCGCGATCTACGTCGTCGTCTCGGTCGCGGCGCAGGCCTTCCACGGGGTCGGCTACCTGAACAGCCACTCCGACGACGTCCTCGGCGCTCTCGGCAAGGACGTGCTCGGCTCGCCGTGGGACAAGCTCCTGATCATCGCCGTGCTCACCTCCGCCTCGGCCTCGACCCAGACCACGATCCTCCCGACCACGCGCGCGACGCTCTCGATGGCGAGCCACGGCGCGCTGCCGAAGTCGTTCGCGAAGATCCATCCGCGCTATCTCACGCCGAGCGTCGGGACGATCTGGATGTGCGCGGTCTCGGTGGTCGTCTTCGTCGTCCTGAACACCGTCTCGAGCAACATCCTGGCGGACTCGGTGACCGCGACCGGCTTCGGAATCGCGTTCTACTACGGGCTCACCGGGCTCGCGTGCCCGTGGTTCTTCCGCAAGGAGCTGTTCAAGAGCGCGCGCAACTTCTTCCTCGTCGGGCTGCTGCCGTTGCTCGGCGGGATCATCCTGTTCGCGATCCTCGGCGACTCGGGCTACGAGGCGTGGAGCCCGTCCGCGTCGGCGACGGGGAGCTCGTGGCTCGGCCTCTCGCCGCCCCTCGCGATGGCCCTGCTCGGGCTCGCGGTCGGGATCGTGATCCTGATCGCCCAGCGGATCGTCGCGCCGGAGCCGTTCTTCCGCTGGAAGACCGAGGTCGCCGACCCCGCAGTGCTGGAGGGAACCCATGGCTAGGACGATCGTGCTCGGCTACGACGGATCCGCCGGCTCCGGCCACGCGCTCGAGGAGGCGATCGAGCTCGCGAAGCTCGAGGGCGCCCGGATCGTGCTCGTGTTCGCCTACGAGATCCCGGCCGCATACGGCGGCGAGACGGGCGACTACCGCCGCGTGGTGCGCGAGGTCGCCGAGGAGGCTGCGGCGAAAGGCGTCGCCCGGCTCCTGGAGGCCGGCGTCGAGCACGACGTCGAGCTCGTGCCCGAGCGGCCGGTCCAGGGGCTCGTCGACGTGGCCGCCCGAACCGGCGCGAGCATGATCGTCGTCGGCACGAACGGCGAGCACCCGCTCAAGGGCGTCGTGCTGGGCTCGGTCCCGCAGAAGCTGCTCCACGTCTCGCCCGTGCCGGTGCTCGTCGTGCCGGGCCCGGCCCGCGACGCGTAGGCGGTCGTCCTTGACCGTGCCGCCGCTTTGCCGCAAAATCACCGCGGGCGACGGCTGCGTCGTCGAACTGGCCAGTTCTTTGGGGAGAGGAGAACTACTGTGTTCAACGGGACTCATCGGAGTCGACGCCAGAGGCGTCTGCCCACGTTCGTCGCCCTGCTGCTCCTGATCGGGGCGGTATCCGCCGTCGTTGCCGGCGGGGCCGCCGGTGACGGCACCACCTTCACGGTCACGCCGCTCACGCCCGACACGAGCTTCAGCGTGTCCAAGTCGCCCTCGGCGAACCTCGCTCAGACGGATCCGTCCCTGCTCGGGCGGACCGACGCGACGCCGGTTCAGGTGATGATCAAGTACGACTTCGACGCCACGGCGTCCTACACGGGCGACGTCGCCGGGCTCGCCGCGACGAGCCCGGCCGTGACCGGTGTGCCGCTCGCTGCGAACACCGGCGCCGTGAACGCCTACGACAACTACGCCGACGGCCAGACGGCGCTGATCACGAGCGCGGTCCAGGCCCAGGTGCCCGAGGCGCCAGCTCGGCTCGGACTACCAGACCGCCTACGGCGGCGTCGCCGCGACGATCCCGGCGAACAGCGTCGGCGATCTGCTCAACGTCCCCGGTGTCGCAGCGGTCCAGCTGGACTCGCTCAACCAGCCGCAGGACGACAACACGACCTTCATCGGCGCGCACGACCGTCTGGCCGTCGCTCGGCGGCTCGGCGAACGCCGGCAGCAACACGACGATCGGCGTGATCGACACCGGCGTCTGGCCCGAGAACCCGATGTTCTCCCCGACCGGCGTCTCGGCTCCCGCCGGCGGCCTCAAGGGCTGCCAGTTCGGCGACGGCAGTGACGCGGCGCACCTCGGCGCGCCCTTCGCCTGCAACAACAAGCTGATCGGCGCCTACGCGTTCATGAGCACGTACATGGCGAACGTCGGCACCGACGGCCAGGAGTTCTGCAACAACGCGAACGGGAGTGTGCTCCGCCTCGCGACTCCGAGGGTCACGGCACGCACACCTCGTCGACCGCCGCGGGCGACTGTGTCTCCTCGGCCGTGCTCTACGGCGTCGACCGCGGCCCGGTCTGCGGGATCGCGCCGGGCGCCCACGTGATCATGTACCGCGTCTGCGCGGCGCAGGGCTGCTTCAGCTCCGACTCCGTCGCGGCCGTGCAGCAGGCGATCACCGACGGCGTCAACGTGATCAACTTCTCGATCTCGGGCGGCGCGCAGCCGTACTCGGATCCGGTCGAGCTCGCGTTCCTCGACGCCACCAACGCGGGGATCTCCGTCAACGCCGCGGCCGGCAACAGCGGCCCCGGCGCCGGGACCTCCGACCACGGTGGGCCGTGGGTGACGACGGTCGGCGCCTCCACGGGCCCGCGCTCGTTCACCTCGACCCTGCACCTGACCGCTGACGGCGGCGCCTCGCTGGATGTTCCGGGCGTGACGCTCACCAACGGGATCTCGTCCGCCGACCCCGGTCGTGCTGGCGGTCGAGCCTCCCGGGCGAGGACGCGCTTTGCCAGTCCACGCTCGCGGCGGGCACGGCGACCGGCAAGGTCGTCGTCTGCTCAGCGCGGGAACAACGGCCGCATCGACAAGGGCCGCAGGGTCCTCGCCGGCGGAGCAGTCGGGGTGATCCTCTACAACCAGTCCGCGGCCGTCACCGATCTGGAGTCCGACAACCACTACCTGCCGGCGATCCAGACGCAGTACAACTCGAACTCGATCGCCGCGCTTCGTCGCCGGCCACACGAACGTGAAGGCGACGTGGGCGCAGGGCGCGGCAACGCCGTCCCAGGCCGACGTGATGGCCTCGTTCTCGTCACGCGGCCCGACGGGCGACTGGATCAAGCCCGACATCACCGCTCCGGGCGTGCAGGTGCTCGCGGGCACGACGCCGCAGCCCGACCAGACGACGGCCGACAACGGCCCGCCCGGCAACCTGTTCATGGCGATCGCCGGCACGTCGATGTCGAGCCCGCACGCGGCCGGCGTCTCGCTGCTGGTCAAGGCGGCTCATCCGACGTGGACGCCGGAGGAGATCAAGTCGGCGCTCATGACCTCGGCGGTCCAGGCCGTCGTCAAGGAGGACGGCGCCACGCCGGCCGGCCCGTTCGACGACGGCTCCGGGTCGATCCGCGCAGACCGCGCGGTGAACCCGACGCTCGTCTTCAACGAGACGTACGCGGACTTCGTCGCCGCAGGCTCCGACCCGTTGCACAGGGTCGACCTGAACGTCGCGAGCATCGATGCGACGACGATGCCCGGCATCCTCACCACACAGCGGACCGCGATCAACGTCTCCGGCAAGAACCAGAACCTGGACGTCCAGACGTCCATGCCCGCCGGGGTGAACATCTACATCGGGAGCAACAAGAAGCCGACGAACCCGCAGAACCTGCACATCCCGGCGGGCGACACGCTCACGTTCCCGATCAAGATCGACGCGACGGCTGTGCCGAACGGGCAGTACGTCGGCTGGATCAAGCTGGTGCCGAACTCCGGCGCCAACACGGTCTACATCCCGGTCGCCTTCGTGAAGCAGCAGGGCTCGGCGACGATGACCAATTCCTGCACGCCGGCGACCATCCCCTCATCGAACGGGACGATCGCGGGCTCGCTCTCGCACTGCACCGTGTCCGTCTCCAACCTCGGCTCGACGGCGAGCACTGTCAGCCTGTCCGTCGCGCAGCAGGAGAAGGGGAAGGAGCTCAAGTTCAAGAACGTCGGGCCGTCAGGCTCGGTCGTGGGCAACGGCGAGGGCGTGCAGTGGAGCGGCGTCCTGTCGCCCGCAGTGCCCCCGTCGGTCAACTCGTTCTCGCCGACCGTCGGCCCTGACGGGGGTTACCTGGACACGTCGCTGCTCGGGGTCGCCCCGATCGCCGGCGTCGGCGACGACACGATCACCAACTTCAACACGCCGACGTTCTACTACGGCGGCGAGCCCTATACGCGGGTCGGCGTCGTCTCGAACGGCTACCTGGTGATCGGCGGCGGCGACAGCGGCGACATCGTGTACGTGCCGCAGCACTTCCCGAACGCTGCACGGCCGAACAACGTGCTGGCGCCGCTCTGGACCGACCTCAACCCGACAGCGGTTGGCTCGGGAACGGTTCGGTTCTCTCTGCTCACCGGTGGCGGCTTCTCGTGGCTCGTGGCTCGACTGGGGCGGTGTGAACAACTTCGGCAACTCGACGAAGCACAGCTTCGAGATCTGGATCCAGATCTCCGGCGGGGCCGCGGGCACGGGTCCCGCGAGCGAGGCGATCACGTACTCGTACGGCCCGAACGCCACCTTCCCCGGCGATGGGCCTGGGCTCGGGAACGCCGGCTTCGGTGATCCCGACTCCGGTCAGAACTGGGGCGCGGAGAACCGGACCGGGTCGAGCGGTGCGAACCTCGCATCGGCACCGGCGGACGGCACGGAGTGGCTCGTCAACACCACCCCGCCGGCACCCGGTGGAACGGTCGTCGTCAACTTCGACATCTTCTCGAAGAAGCCCGGCTCGTACCACTCGCTGGCCTCGATGACATCGGACACGACGCCGGGTGTGACGGCGGTCGCTGCACCGGTGACGGTCACGCCGTAGCGGGGCACGAGTAGCAGTTGCAGCGAGGGGCCGCCTCCGGGCGGCCCCTCGTCGTTTTCATTCGGCGGGCGCTCAGCGAACGGCGAGCGTGAGCGCCCAGCCGATCGCGAGGCTGACCGCCGCGAGCCACGGAAAGAGCGCGACCCGGCCGAGGCCGTGCTGCTGCGGCGTCCGGCGGACGGCGAGCCGTGCTGCGCGGTGTCTCGATCTGGCTACCTCGAACCGGGGGTCCTGGGGCGGGCGCGGCGTGAATCGGCGCACTTTTGTGACGTAGGCTTGACGGGTGAGCGAGTTCCGCCTGGGAGAGCTGCTGGAGGAGCGCGCGGGGCAGGGCTACAAGCTCTACGCGCGCCACTCGAACCCGGTGTTCGTCCGGATGCTCAAGATCATCGGCTTCGACCACGAGTGGGCCTCCGCCGAGGGCGCGTACCTGATCGACCGCGACGGGACCCGTTACCTCGACATGCTCGGCGGTTTCGGGATGTTCAACGTCGGGCGCAACAACCCGACCGTGCGGCGCGCGCTGGAGGAGGCGCTCGCGCTCGGGACCCCGAACCTGCCCCAGCTCGGCCTCTCCGACCTGCCCGGGCTGCTCGCCGAGGCGCTCTGCGCGGTCGCGCCCGACTCGACCGACCGCGTCCTCTTCACGAACTCCGGCGCCGAGTCGATCGAGGCGGCGATCAAGCTCGGGCGGGCAGCCACGGGCCGCACGCGGATCGTCTCGAACCTGGGCGGCTTCCACGGGCTCACCCTCGGCGCGCTCTCGCTCAACGGCTCACCGGTGTTTCGCGAGCGGTTCGAGCCGCTGCTCCCGGGCGTGACGCTCGTTCCCTTCAACGACCTCGAGGCGCTCGAGGCCGAGCTCCGCAGCGAGGACGTCGCGCTCTTCGTCGTCGAGCCGGTGCAAGGCCACGGCGTCCATCTCCCCGAGCCGGGCTTCCTCGAGGGCGCGCAGGAGCTGTGCCGCCGCTACGGGACGCTCTTCTGCGTCGACGAGGTGCAGACGGGCTTCGGGCGCACGGGAACGATGTTCGCGCTCGAGCGCTGGGGGCTCGAGCCCGACCTCGTCACGGTCGCGAAGTCGCTCTCCGGCGGCTATGTCCCCACGGGTGCGCTGCTGCTGCGCCGCAAGGTGCACGAGGCGGTGTTCGACTCGCTCGAGCACGGCACCGCGCACGGCTCCACCTTCGCGCCGAACGACCTCGCGATGGCGGCCGGCCTCGCGACCCTGCACGAGCTCGCCGACCGGGGCCTCGTCGAGCACTCCGCGCGGATGGGCGAGCTGCTGCTCGAGCTCACGCGCCCGCTCGCCGAGAAGTACGAAGCGGTCAAGGAGGTGCGCGGGCTCGGCCTGCTGTGGGCGATCGAGTTCGCGGAGCCTGCCTCGCGACAGCGCTCGTGGCGGCTGCTCGAGCGGATCCAGCCCGGCTTCTTCTCGCAGCTCGTGATCGGGCCGCTCTTCTCCAGGCATCACGTGCTGACCCAGGTCGCCGGGTACCACATGAACGTGATCAAGGCGATTCCGCCGCTCGTCGTCACCGAGTCGGACATCGAGTGGTTCGCCGACGCGCTCGACCAGGCGATCGCCAAGGCCGAGCGCATCCCGCGGGCGACCCTCGGCTTCGCCGCCCGCGCCGCGACGCGCGTCTAGTCGCAACACAGCTTCCGTCGTACACTCCGGTGTCAATCGGGACAATGGGCAACCACAAGGACCAGACGACCTACGACGCCGTCATCGTCGGCTCAGGGTTCGGTGGATCGGTGATGGCGTACCGGCTTGCCAAGGCAAAGCTGGACGTCTGTCTGCTCGAGCGAGGGAAGCTCTGGCCGCCCGGCTCGTTCCCGCGCTCGCCGTACGCGCTCAAGCACGCGATCTGGGACCCGAAGCGAGAGCTGCACGGGTTCTTCAACCTCTGGCAGTTCAAGGAGATCGGGGCCGTGGTCTCGGCCGGCGTCGGCGGCGGCTCGCTCATCTACGCGAACGTCTTCCTCGAGAAGGACGAGCGCTGGTTCGTCGACAACGGGCCGGGCGGCGCTCGGGCGTGGCCGATCGACTACGGCGATCTCGAGCAGCACTACAAGGCGGTCAAGCGGATCGTCAACCCGGCCAAGTACCCCGTCGCCTACCGGGACTCCACCCCGAAGACGGTCGCCTTCCGGGAGGCGGCGAAGCTCGCGGAGCTCGATCCGAGGTACCCGAAGCTCGCGATCACGTTCTCGCGCGGGCACGAGCCGCTCGGCGTGCGGATCAAGGAGGAGATCCCGAACATCCACGGCGTCCCGCGCTACACGTGCCGGCTCGTGGGCGAGTGCGACGCGGGCTGCAACTACGGCAGCAAGAACTCGCTCGACTTCAACTACCTCACCCTCGCCCAGCACTTCGGCGCGGAGATCCACGCGCGCAACGAGGTGAAGTCCTTCGCGCCGCCGGAGCAGAAGGGCGGCCTGTTCCGGATCGAGGCGACCGACTACGGCCCGCTCGACGAGGGCGGCGAGGCCGTGACCCGGGTGATCTTCGCTCGCCGGCTGATCCTCTCGGCCGGCTCGCTCGGCACGAGCTACCTCCTGTTCGCCAACCGCAGCGCGTTCCCGAAGATCTCGAAGCAGCTCGGCACCCGGTTCTCGGGGAACGGCGACCTGCTCACGTTCGCCTCGCACTGCACCAAGGTCGTGAACGGCGAGCCCGTCCTGAAGGACGTCGACCCGACGTACGGCCCCGTGATCACGATGTATGCGCGCGTCCCGGACACCGCCGACGGCGGCTCGGGCCCGGGGTACTACATCGAGGACGGCGGCTACCCGGCCTTCGTCGCCTGGATCCAGGAGTTCATCGACCTGCCGCGGTTCCTCTGGGCCGAGAAGGGCGCCCTCGTGAAGGCGTTCTGGCGCGTGGTGACCCGCAATCCCCAGCGCGACCTCGGCGACGAGCTCGCAGGGATCGCCGGCGACCGCGAGCTCGCGGCCGGGACCCTGCCGCTGCTCGCGATGGGGCACGAGCTCCCGCAGGGGAAGATGCGGCTCGACGACGGCGGGAGGCTGGACGTCGACTGGTCGTTCAAGGTCGCGAAGCCGTACAACGACCGCCTGCGCGCGAAGATGAAGCTGGTCGCGGAGAAGATGGGCGGCACGTACAAGGACGACATCCTCTGGAAGCTGAACCAGGTGATCACGGCCCATCCGCTCGGCGGCTGCCCGATGGGGACGAGCGCGGAGGAGGGAGTCGTCGATCCCTACACCGGCCAGGTGTTCGGCTATCCGGGCCTGCACGTCGCCGACGGCTCGGTGATGCCGGGCCCGGTCGGCGCGAACCCGAGCCTCACGATCGCAGCGGTCGCGGACCGGTTCGCGGACGGGATCCTCCGGCTCGAGGGGCGCGCGTGAAGGCGCCGCCGCGGAAGCGCGCGCTGATCCTCGCGGGCGGCGGGCTCAAGGTCGCCTTCCAGGCGGGCGTGCTGCAGGTCTGGCTCGACGAGGTCGAGGAGCCGCTCGACTTCGAGGTCGCCGACGGCGCGAGCGGCGGCGTCTTCAACCTCGCGATGTGGTGCCAGGGGATGACCGGCACCCAGATCGCCGACGCCTGGCGCCACACACAGCCGCTGAAGCTGATGCGGATCAACCCGCTCCTCTGGCGCTCGCTCCTCACCTTCGGGCGCTTCCGCAAGAACATCGTGAAGAAGGTCTGGAAGCTCGACTGGGGCGCGGTCAACGCGTTTCCGAAGCCCGCGACCTTCAACACCTACAACTTCACCAAGGGCGAGCCGCGGATCTTCCAGGCGAGCGAGATGACCGAGGACCGGATGATCGCCTGCGTGTCGCTGCCGGCGTGGTTCGAGCCGATGAAGCTCGACGGCGACGACTACATCGACTCGGTCTTCTGCACCGACGCGAACCTCGAGGCCGCGATCGCGAACGGCGCGACCGAGCTCTGGGTGATCTGGACCGTGAGCACCCTGGGCCGCTGGCGGTACGGCCCGTTCCACCAGTACTTCCAGATCGTCGAGGCGGCGGCCGACTCGCGCTTCAACGACGTGGTGCGCAGGATCGACAGGAGCAACGCGCTGCACGCGGCGAACAAGCCGGGAGCAGAGTTCGACTGGCCGATCGACGTCAAGCTTCTTCAGGGCGACGTGCCGATCGACTACATGCTCGTCTTCAGCGCCCGCTCGCTGCACGAGGCGGTCGAGCTCGGCGTCAAGAAGGCGCGGGACTGGTGCGAGGAGAACGACATCACGCTGAAGCCGCCCGTGGTACCGCGGCCGTGGGATCCCTCGACGCTGCGCTTCACCGAGACGATGAGCGGAACCTTTGCGTTCGGCGTCGACGATCCGGCCACGGGCGAGGCGGACGGGAAGGCATGCGGCACGCGGCTCCGCGCGCACCTGACCGTCCACCTCGACGGCGTCCGGAACTTCCTCGCCGACCCGAACCACGCGGGGAAGCTCACCGGCACGCTCTTCAGCGAGGCGCTCGGCGGCGAGCTCCAGGTCGACGGCGGCGAGGTCAACCTGTTCCCGGTCGACAGCGACCCGGGCCTGCGCAAGATGATCTACCGGGTCGACTTCCGCGACGGCGCCGGCCACCCGCTCACGCTGCACGGTGAGAAGCACATCTCGAAGGCCGACGGCTTCCATCCGTGGAAGCAGACGACCACCCTCTTCACCCGCATCACGCGCGGGCCGAACGACGAGGCGGTCGGCGCCGGGGTGATCCACATCACCATGGGCACGTTCCTCCACCAGCTCTTCACCTTCCGCGCCTGGGGCCGCCCGAACACGGTGCGCGGGATGCTCGCCGGGCTCTGGTACATCGTGCGCTTCCAGGCCTTCTTCCTCGCCCAGGTGTGGCGCGTCTACTTCTGAGCACGCGGAAGGAAATCGTGGCCGCCGCCGTCCTGTGGAGTGATGATCGTCCAGAGCCCAGCCAGGGGAGGGATTGACGTGGCCTCGGAGCCTCGCCGCGGCGAGCGGCGCCTCGTCACGGTCCTCTTCGCCGACATCTCCGGCTTCACGGCCCTCGGCGAGCTGCTCGACCCCGAGAACCTGGCCGATCTCGTCCGGCGGTGCTTCGGCGAGCTGAAGGAGGAAGTGGACACCTGGAGCGGCACGACCGAGAAGCACATCGGCGACGCGCTCCTCGCGGTGTTCGGGGCGCCGCTCGCCCACGAGGACGACCCTGCCCGCGCCGTCGGCGCCGCGCTCGGGATGCGCGAGCGGATGCGGGTGATCTCGGAGGAGCATCGACGGAATCACGGCCGCGACCTCGACCTCCACATCGGCGTCAACACGGGCCTCGTCGTGACCGGGCCGGGAATCGCCGGCGCGCTGGCCGATCCGGTGCAGGGCGAGTTCATCATCGTCGGTGACACGGTCAACACCGCGAAGCGGCTCCAGGACGCGGCGGGACCGGGCCAGATCCTCGTCGGCGAGGCGACCTATCGCGCGACGCGGAGGCTGTTCGACTACGAGGAGCGGCCGTCGTTCGCGGCGAAGGGCAAGCAGGAGCCGCTCAGCGCCTACGAGCCGGTCGGGGCGAGGCCGGCGGAGGGCGGGATCGTCTCGCCGCTCGTCGGCCGTGACCGCGAGCTCGCCGTGCTGGAGAGCTGCGTCGACCGGCTGGAGAAGGGGCAGGGCGGCGTCGCCGTCGTCTCCGGCGCGGCGGGCCTCGGCAAGTCGCGCCTGATGGCCGAGCTGCGCCGTCGCGCGGCCGGACGCGACGTGCGCCTGCTCGAGGGCCGCGCGATCCCGTTCGGCAGCGCGATCAGCTACTGGCCGTTCGTCGAGATCGTCCGGGGCGACGCGGGAATCAACGAGGAGGACGGCGAGGACGAGAGCTGGCGCAAGCTCGAGAGCCGCGTCTCCGAGCTCTTCCCCGCCGACGCGGACGACGTGCTCCCATACCTCGGCTCGCTGTCGCTCGGCCGCCGCGACGAGTTCGCCGACCGCGTGCGCCACCAGGAGAGCGACGCGCTCGGCGGCGAGATCTTCCGCGCCTCACTGCGCCTGTTCGAACGCCTCGCAGCCGAGCGGCCGCTCGTGCTCGTCTTCGAGGACTGGCACTGGGCAGACGCGTCCTCGATCGCACTGCTCAAGCACCTGTTGCCGCTCGCCGACCGCTCGCCGCTGTTGATCTGCCGCGTGGAGCGGCCCGGGCACGAGAGCGCAGAGGAGTGGCCCGAGCCGACCGCCACCGTGGAGCTCGAGCCGCTCTCGACCGACGACTCCGCGCGGCTCGTCTGCAACCTGCTCGAGCTCGACAAGCTCCCGGCCTCCCTTCGCACGGCGCTCTACGAGAGGACCGAGGGCAACCCGTTCTTCATCGAGGAGGTCGTGCGCACGCTGATCGAGATCGGCGCGATCGTCCGCGACGACGCGACGGGCAGCTGGGGAGCGACGGTCGCCGTGGCGGAGATCGCGCTGCCCGAGACCCTCGTCGGCGTGGTGATGGCGAGGGTCGACCGGCTCAACGAGGAGCAGAAGGAGGTTCTGCGCCTCGCCGCGGTGATCGGCCGCACGTTCTACGACCGGGTCCTGCGCGCCGCCGCGAGCGACGTCGGTGCGCTCGGCCGGATCCTCGACGAGCTCGGCGACCTCGACCTGATCGAGGAGTCGAGCGGCGCCAGGGAGCTCGAGTATGCGTTCAAGCACGCCGTGATCCAGCACGTCGTCTACGAGAGCATCCTTCTGAGTCGCCGCAAGGAGCTGCACCTCAGGGTCGGCACCTGCATCGAGTCGCTCTTCGCGGGCCGCCTCGAGGAGGTCTACAGCCTGCTGGCCTACCACTTCGCGCAGGCCGAGGACGGGCAGCGGGCGCTCGACTACCTGCTCAAGGCAGGCGATCTCGCCGCGGCGATGGCGTCGGACACGGAGGCGCTCGCGCACTATCGTCAGGCAAACGCCAAGTTCCTGGAGCGCTTCGCCGAGGCCTGGCACAAGGTAGAGCGCGCGCGGCTCGAGCGGAAGATGGGTGAGGCGTACTCGCGGCAATCCAAGCATGCCGAAGCCGACGTCCATTTCCAGGAGTCGCTGGAGCAGCTCGAGAGCCCGTACCCGGAGTCGGTGCCGGAATCCGCCGGGTGGATCCGCCGCACCTTCACGCCGCTTCGGCTCGCGCTCGCACGGGAGCTGCTCCGCCAGGTCGCGCACCGGCTGCTGGCCCCGCTCCTGGTCAGGAAGCCGGCGGCCGGCGTCGATCCGGAGGTCGAGGAGCGCACGGCCAACTACCACAGCATGTCGTGGATGCACTACTTCACGAACCGCGAGATGATGTGTTACGAGGCGGTGCTGCAGCTCAACGTCTCCGAGCGGAACGGCTACGCGCTCGGGATGGCGCGGGGCTACGACGGGCTCGGCGTGATCTGCGACGTGATCCCGCTCAGCGGCGTCGCGGGGCGATACCACGCCCGCTCGGTGAAGGTCGCGACGGAGCTGGGCAACTCCGGCGCGCTCGGCCTCGCCTACCTCGGCCTCTGCGCCCACGAGCAGTGCGTGCTCGGCGAGTGGGACGCTGCGGTGCGGCACGCCGAGCAGGCGGCGGAGGGATTCGACGACGCCGGCGACCTGCGCGGCTCGGGTGTCGCCCGGCGCATGCTGAGCGGCTTCCTCGCCTACCAGGGCGAGCTCGAGCGGAGCGTCGCGGTCGCTCGGGAGATCGTCCAGGTGGCCCGGGAGACCGGCCACAACCAGGTGCTCGGCTGGGGGCTCCAGGGCCTCGGACAGGCGCTGCTGCGGGCGGGCGCGCTGGCGGAGGCGCGCGCTGCGATCGGCGAATGCCTGCCGGTGCTCGAGAAGGTCCCCGACCATCGCGCCTCGGCGATGGCCAGGGGCGATCTGGCGCAGTCCTGGCTCGAGGAGGGCAAGGTCGACCTGGCGCTCCTGGAGCTCGCGATCGCACACAAGCTGATCAGCGACTACGGACTGCGCGGCTTCTCGTGCACGCCGGTCCTCAACGCCACCGCCCAGGCCTGTCTCGCGCAGGCCGAGCGCGACGGGACGGCGCTCGACCGCGGCTTCCTCGGCATGCCGCGGCGCGCCCTGCGCAAGGCGCGCTGGCAGGGCCGCTGGCTCGACACGAGCGGGCAGCCGGGCGCGTACCGGCTGATGGGGACGTACTGGTGGCTCTGCGGGAAGCAGGGCCGCGCGCGGAAGTGGTGGGACAAGAGCCTGGCCTCCTGCGGGAAGCTCGGCGCTCGCTACGACGAGGCGATGACCCTGCGCGAGCGCGGGCGGCGGACGGGCGACGGCGCCGACCTCGACCGGGCCGAGGCGATCTTCACCGAGATCCGCAGCGGGGTCGAGGCCGCCGAGGCGCCGCCTGCGGCCGAGGTCGCCCGGCGCGACCGCGCCGCCGCGGCTTTCTAACTCTGGCTCGGCTCCCAGCTGAACCGCCGCAGGGCCACGGCGAGCCCGACGAGGCCCCAGCCGGCGATCACCGCGACGGCGCGCGGCTCGTCCCAGATCTCCCTCCCGCTCAGGAGCACGTCGCGCGTCAGCTGCGTGAAGTACGTCAGCGGCAGCACGTCGGCGATCGCGCGCAGGAACGGCGGGTAGCGGTGCGGCGAGAAGAACGTGCCCGGAGATGATCGCCATCGGCAGGTAGATCGCGTTCACGACCGCCGACGAGCCCTCGGCCGAGCGCACGAGCGTCGGTGACCGCGACGCCCATCGCCGCGAACGCGGCGGCGCCGAGCAGGCAGGTGAGGATCAGCGAGAGCCAGCGCGCCGGGAACGGCACCGAGAGAGCGCCCGGCCGAGGATGATCAGCACCGCTGTCTCGAGCGACGAACACGAGCAGCGTCGAGCCGAGCACGGCGGCGATGTAGGTCGCGGGCGGGAGCGGCGTCGAGCGGATCCGCTTCAGCACGCCCGACTCGCGCCGGATCACCATCGTGATCGCGAGGCCCGCGAACGCGGTCGCCGCGACGCCGTAGCCGATCATCCCGGCCTCGAGGAACGCCGAGCCCTTGTAGAGCGCTCGATCCGGTCGTTGCCGTAGATCGAGCCGAAGATCAGGAAGAAGATGATCGGCAGCAGGAAGGTGAAGAACGCGGCCTCGCGGTTGCGCCAGAACAGTCGCTGCTCGGCTCCGCAGCTCGTGGAAGAAGAGCCTCATCTACTCCTCGCCCTCGGTCAGCTCGAGGTAGATCTCCTCGAGCGTCGCCGCCGCACCTCGAGGCCCTCGAGCTCCTCGCCCTCGAGCGCCTCGTCAGTCAGCTCGTGCAGCACGCGGCCGGGCTCCTCGGTCGTCGCTCGAGGACCTCCTCGCCGCCGCGGCGGTAGCGGATCTCGCGCCTCGGGCCGCACCGCCGGTGAGCTCGGCGGGCGAGCCGATCGCGACGATCTCGCCCTTCGCGAGCACGGCGACGCGGTCGGCGAGCTGCTCCGCCTCGTCGAGGTAGTGCGTGGTGAGGAGGATCGTCTTGCCGAGCGAGCGGAGGCCGCGGATCGTCTCCCACGCGGCGCGGCGGGCGCTCGGGTCGAAGCCGGTCGTCGGCTCGTCGAGGAAGATCAGCTCCGGGTCGCCGACGAGCGCGAGGCCGAGGTCGAGCCGTCGCTTCTGGCCGCCGGAGAGCGTCCGCACGCGCGCGTCCCGCTTCTCGGCGAGGCCGATCGATCTCGATCACGTCGTCGACGGCGCGCGGCGCGGCGTAGTAGCCGGCGAAGAGCGCGAGGCTCTCGCGCGACGCTCAGGTTCGGGTAGAGCGACGACGACTGGAGCACGACGCCGACGCGCTCGCGCCATGCGGTGGCCGGCGGCTGCGGGTCGATCGCCGAGCACGCTCGACCGTGCCGCCGTCGCGCCGGCGGTAGCCCTCGAGGATCTCGACCGTCGTCGTCTTGCCCGGCGCCGTTCGGGCCGAGCAGCCCGAACACCTCGCCCTCGGCGATCGCGAAGTCGATCCCGCGCAGCACCTCGTTCGCGCCGTAGGACTTGCGCAGGTCGCGTGACTTCGATGGCGGCGCCACTAGGGCAAGTCAATCACGGCCATGCCGGCCGTCGGGAACGGAGGCTCCTCGCCGCCGGTGAGCGCGGCCGCGATCCGGCCGAAGTCGGGCTGGTGGCCGACGAGCGACGACCCGTTCGCCGTGGCCCGCTGCCGGCCTGGCGCGCGTCGACGGAGGTCGCGCCGGGCGCGAGCCGCTCGTCGGTGACCGCCTCGAGCCCGCAGGCGCGCGGCGAGCACCTCCGCCGTCTCGCGCGCACGCAGGAGCGGGCTCGTCACGACCGCGTCGGGGCGCTCGGCGGCGAGCCGCTCGGCGAGCAGGCGCGCCTGCTCCCGGCCGTCGGCGGTGAGCGGGCGGAGCTCGTCCGGGCTCCCCGGGAGCGGCCTTCGCGTGGCGGACGAGATAGAGACGCACGTCGGCACCCAGCATAGGGCGTACGCTTCGGGGCATGAACTGCCCGGCCTGCGACCGCGAGCTGACCCGGTGGACGTCGCCGGTGCTGGAGGTCGACGTGTGCGACGGCGGCTGCGGCGGGATCTGGTTCGACCACTACGAGCTCGCCAAGGCGGACGAATCCTCGGAGGCGGCCGGCGAAGGGCTGCTCGACGTCGCGGTCGATCCCGCGCTGCAGGTCGATCTCGACAGGCGACGGCTGTGCCCGAGCTGCACCGACGACGTCGTGATGATGCGCCATTTCACGAGCGTCGCGCGGAAGGTGACGATCGACGAGTGCCCGGAGTGCGGCGGGATCTGGCTCGACGCCGGCGAGCTGCGCGCGATCCGCGACGAGTTCCCGACCGACGACGCGCGCCAGGCCGCCGCCGACCAGTACTTCGGCGACGTGTTCGGCCCTGAGCTCGCGGCCGAGCACGCGAAGTCGCAGGAGGAGCTCGCGCGCTCCCAGCGCTTCGCCCACGCGTTCCGCTTCATCACGCCGAGCTACTACGAGCCCGGCAAGCAGGAAGGCGGGGCGTTCTAGTGCCGTCGTTCCGCTACGTCGTCGCCGACGTCTTCACGAGCGACCCGCTCGAGGGCAACCAGCTCGCCGTCTTCACCGACGCGCGCGAGATCCCGGAGCACCGGCTCCAGCCGCTCGCGAAGGAGCTGAACCTGAGCGAGACCGTCTTCGTCTACCCGCCCGAGGCGGAGGGTCACGCGCGCATCCGGATCTTCACGCCCGCCTCGGAGCTGCCGTTCGCGGGCCACCCGGTGCTCGGCACGGCGTTCGTGCTCGGCACGCCGATGCAGCTGCCCGAGATCTGGCTCGAGACGAAGAGCGGTGTCGTTCCGGTCACGCTCGAGCGGAGCGCCGAGGGTCGGCTCGACTTCGGCCGAATGAGCCAGCCGATCCCGACGATCGAGCCTTTCGCGCAGGCCGACGAGCTGCTCGCGATTCTCGGAGTCGAGCCGCAGGCGCCGGTCGAGCTCTACGACAACGGCGCCCGGCACGTGCTCGTCCTGCTCGGCAGCGAGGCGGAGGTTGCCGCGCTCGAGCCGGACTTCGCAGGCGCTGAAGCGCTTCGACGTGGTCGGTATCAGTTGCTTCGCCGGCGCCGGCTCGAACTGGAAGACGCGGATGTTCGCGCCGGCGCAGGGGGTCAACGAGGATCCGGCGACCGGCTCTGCGGCCGGGCCGATCGCCTGTCATCTCGCGCGTCACGGGCTGATCGCGTTCGGCGACGAGATCGAGCTCACGCAGGGCGTCGAGATCGGCCGGCCCTCGAAGCTCTTCGCGACGGCGGAGGGATCCGCCGAGTCGATCGAGCGCGTCGAGGTCGGCGGCAGCGCGGTGATCGTCGCGCGCGGGGAGTTCCGGCTTCCGTGACGCCTGCGTTCTTCAACCTCACGGCGCCGGACATCGCAGGGGTGCTCGGGAGCCCGCCGGCGAACGTGCAGCAGAGCTGGCCTGCGGTCTACTCGTCGTGCGCCGCGCAGGGCCTCACCGACTGCCCGACCATGATCGCCGTCGTCGCGACGATCGGGACCGAGGTCGGCTCGTTCGAGCCGATCAACGAGTTCGGCGGGACGGCGTACTTCACGCAAGATGTACGAGGGCCGCAAGGATCTCGGCAACACGCATCCCGGCGACGGCGCGCGCTACCACGGGCGCGGGTTCATCCAGCTCACGGGGCGGGCCAACTACGCGAGGTACGGCCAGCTGCTCGGCGTGCCGCTCGAGAACGACCCCGACCTGGCGCTCACCGCTCCCGTCGCCGCGGGCGTGCTCGCGCTGTACTTCAAGGATCACGGGCTCGCGGCGGTGGCGCGGAAGGGAGACTGGGAGGGCGTCCGCCGCGGTGTGAACGGCGGCCTCAACGGCTGGGACCGCTTCAGCGGGCTCGTCCAGGCGCTCGAGAAGGCCGCCGCTGCGAAGGGCTCCGCGCTCACGGAGGGCGTGATCAGCCCCGACGTGATCCGGCTGAAGGGGCTGCTGGGAATCCAGGGAGGCGAATCCGGCCTTCGACGCCGCGACGACGGCGGCCGTGAAGGCGTTCCAGAAGGCGCACGGGATCCAGCCGACGGGCAAGGTCGGGCAGCCGACCTGGGACGCGCTCGCCCTGGCGAAGCGCAAGCCCAAGCCGAAGCCGAACGCGAACTAGAGGCCCGATGCGACATTCGGCCGGGCCGATGACGCCCCGGACCTCTAGTCGAGCAGGCGCGCTGCGGTGATCTCGGGCAGCTCGAGCGTGAGCGCCTGCCAGAAGCGGCCGCCGTCGAGCGAGCGGTAGACGCGGTTCCGCGCCGCATAGAGCACGTAGTCGGGATTGCCCTCCGCCACTGCGACGGCGACGCCGCGGGGGAGCCCGGCGCCGGCCTCGCGCCAGGTCACGCCGCCGTCGTGCGAGACGGCGAGCGGCGGCCGCCGCTCGAGCAGCGCGACGACGGTCGGCCCGGAGGCGGCCGCGGCGAGCAGGAGCGGCAGGGAGAGCTCGAGCTCGCGCCGGCTCCGGCAGCTCGGCGCCCTCGTCGAGCCCGAGCACCTCGTCGGTCTCGAGGTCGACGGTGTAGACGCCGTGCTCGGTCTCGAGCTCAGCCCTCATCGGGCTCGGGTACCGCGATCAGGCCTGCGACGAGCGCGCTCGCGCGGCGGGCCGAGGGGACGGGCGCGTGGCCGCCGTTTCGCGCCGAGATGTAGGCGGCCGCGAAGGCGTCTCCGGCGCCGGTCGGGTCGACCTTGCCGGCGAGCGGCTTGGCCGGGACGTGCTCCAGCCGGCCGCCCGCGTAGACGAGCACGCCGCGGGAGCCCTGGGTGACGATCACCTCCGGCACGCCGAGCTCTTCCAGGTCGGTCCTCGTCGGCTCGCCGCCGAAGAGCGCGTGCGGCCTCGTCGTCTGCGAGCTTGAGCACCGAGAGGTGGCGGAGAACGTCCGGGTCGAAGTCGGCGTCCAGCACGAGCGGCCCGGTGCGAGCCGGGCGCACGAGCCCCTGCGCGTCGTACGAGAGCCGCCGTCCCCGCGCCAGCTCGCGCAGGGTCTCGGCGGGGAAGTCGCTGCGCAGGAGCGGCGCGACGTGCACCCACTCGACCCGGGCGAGCGCCTCGTTGACCCAGCCGTGCGCCTCCTCGGGTGTCCACGGGTCGCCGATCGCGAGCACCTCCATCGTGCGTGCGTCGCCGTCGTAGTGCATCCCGAACGCGACGGTCGAGTCGCCTCCCTGGGAGGAGACGGGCAGTCCGAGCGCGGCCACCGGCGGCAGCAGCCGGGCGCGGTCGGCCGTGGCGCACTTGGTGACCAGGCGCGCCGGCGTGTGGAGCAGGCGAAGCGCGCGGCCCGCGTGGAAGGCGCCGCCGCCGACGCGCTCGGGCGCGCCCTCGACGATGTCGATGGCGAGGCTTCCGACGACGGCCACGGGTCGCATCGGCAGAGACTAGTCGGCCATGGCTTCGCGGCTCGCGACGGCTCGCTCGAGCAGCGTGAACGCGACCGTCAGCGCGAAGGCCGCGGCGAAGGCGGGCAGGGACGCGCCGGTGTGCAGCCCACCGGGGTGCGCGTGCGCGACGACCCGCGTCCACCAGCCCGGCCCCACGGGCTCGATCCACTGGTAGAGCGCGAAGCCGGCCAGCCAGGCGACGATCCCGCCCGGCCGCACCGCCGGTCCCGTCGAACACGTCGTCCCGGTCGTAGTGGCGCCCGGAGAGCATCCAGTCCGCGAGCAGGACGCCGAAGAGCGGAACGAAGAACGAGCCGAGCAGGAACAGGAACGGCTGATAGTCGCGGAGGTTGATCACCAGCGCGCCCGTGGTGGCGACGGCGGCGACGACGACGATCAGGAGCCGCTGCGACATGCGCGGGAGGAGGTTCTGGATCGAGACGGCGGTCGAGTAGACGTTGGCGAATGCCTCGTCCGACTCGTCGACGGTCAGCGCGCCGAGTGCGAGCACCGAGGCCAGCCCGCCGGCCGCCACCGCGGCGGGCAGCGCCGCCGGATCCGAGAGGTCTCGGGACAGCAGGAGGAGCGCGCCCATCATGAAGAGCCAGAGCGTGGGCACGAAGTACCCGATCCCGACGCCCCAGAACGCGGCCCGCCGGCTCGTCGAGAACCGCGTGTAGTCGGCCGCGAGCGGCGTCCACGAGACGATGCTCGCCAGCACGAGGTCGACGGCGGCCCAGAACGGCAACCCGCCCTGCCCGTGGCGGGCCCAGAGCGTGTGCAGGTGCGCCCCGTGCAGCGTCCACCAGGTCAGATAGACGAGCGAGGCGAGCACGACCCAGCCGGCGAACTTGCGCACGTAGCGGCGCACGAAGCCGACCGGGCCGAGGAACGCGAGCACCACGGTGAGCGCGCCGAACACGAGCGTCCAGAGCCAGCGCGCCTCGAACCCGAACAGCCGCTGCGAGAGCGCCGACGCAGCGGTGGCGATGATCAGCAGCTCGAACACCGACCAGCCGAGGCACTGGAGGATGTTGAGGGCCGTCGGTGCGTAGGAGCCGCGTTGCCCGAGCGGCGCGCGCAGCACCACCATCGCGGGCACGCGCGCGTCGGCGCCGATGAGCCCTGCGAGCCCGAGCAGCAGATTCCCTGCGACCGCCGCGATCAGGATCGCGAACAGCGCGTCCTGTAGCGAGAGCGCCGGCACGAGCAGTGTGCCCGCGACGATCACGAGCAGCGAGACCGAGAGGTTGAACCAGAGCAGGAAGGTGTCGACGCCGCCGAGCACGCGGAGGCGGTCCGGCACCGGCTCGATCCCCCAGGCGGGCGTCTTCTCGCTCACGAGGCGCGAAGGGTAGCGCGCGCCTCAGAGGCCACGCTCGGGAGAAATAGTGGGGGTCTCCGGTGTCCCCTACCGGAGCCCCCCACTTTCCAATCCCGGAGCCCCCGCTCTGGGATAGGTCTACGCGCAGCGCGCGTTCGTGCCTGGCCTACGACGGCGAATCATAAACTAGACAAGCACTGGACACCAAGAGAGTTCATCGCATAGGTGCTGCCTATGCGATACTGCGGCCCGTGGAAGACCGCACTCTGTCCGCCGGCGAGGCCGCCCGGGCGCTCGGGATCAGCCTCGACACGCTGCGGCGCTGGGACCGCGAAGGGCGGATCCAGGTCGAGCGGGACCCGGCGAACCGGCGCCTCGTTCGCGCCTCCGAGATCGAGCGCCTGCTGGGTCGCGAGCGGCACGGGATCTCCGCTCGCAACAGGTTCCGCGGCGTCGTGCGCGAGGTCAAGCTCGACGGGCTGCTGGCCCAGGTCGAGCTCGACGTCACCGAGCCGTCGCGCCTCGTCGCGGTGATCACGCGGGAGTCGGCCGAGGAGCTCGGGCTCAAGCCCGGGATGAGCGCCGCTGCGGTCGTCAAGGCGACCTCGGTCATGATCGACCGCTGAGTCGTCCGCAGTGGACATCTTGCCGCGATGGGTCGATAGCAGCACGATTCCAGGGTGGAACTGCCTCTCGATCGCGACGATGTCAACGCTATTGTGGGAACGCTGTTCGACATCAACGCAAGCGCGTTGAAGATCGTCGCCTTACTGGAGGACGATGGCGAAGAAGAAGCTGAAGAGGACGCCTGAGGAGATCGCCCGCTCGGAGGAAGTGATGCGGAAGCTTCAGGAGCGGATCGACTACCACACGGCCAAGCTCGCCGAAGAGCGCGCGGCGAAAGAGCAGCAGCAGTCGGGCTAGCCGGCGAGGAGCCGGCGCAGCACGAACGGGAGGATCCCGCCGTGGCGGACGTACTCTCGCTCGCGCGGGGTGTCGAGCCGCAGCCGGGCGGTGAACTCCTTGCCGTCGGCGCGGACGGTCACCTCGGTCGCCTCGCCGTTCTCGACGCCCTCGACCGAGAACTCCTCGCGCCCGGTGAGCCCGAGCGTCGCGGGCGTCTCGCCGTCCATGAACTGGAGCGGCAGGATCCCCATCATCAGCAGGTTCGAGCGGTGGATCCGCTCGTAGCTCTCCGCGAGCACCGCCTTCACGCCGAGCAGCTTCGGGCCCTTCGCGGCCCAGTCGCGCGACGAGCCGGAGCCGTACTCCTTGCCGGCGATCACGATCGTCGGCACGCCCTCGGCCAGGTAGCGCGCCGAGACGTCGAAGATCGTCCCCTCCTCGCCCGAGGGCAGGTGCACCGTCCAGGTGCCCTCGCTGCCCGGGGACGAGCTGGTTCCGCAGCCGCACGTTGGCGAAGGTGCCGCGCACCATCACCTCGTGGTTGCCGCGTCGCGAGCCGTACGAGTTGAAGTCGGCGCGCTCGACGCCGTGCTCGACGAGGTAGCGCGCCGGCGGGCGAGTCGAGCTTGATCGAGCCGGCGGGCGAGATGTGGTCGGTCGTGACCGAGTCGCCGACCATCACGAGGCAGCGCGCGCCCGAGACGTCGGCGACCGTGCCCGGCTCGCGGGCTCATCCCGTCGAAGTACGGCGGCAGGCGCACGTAGGTCGAGTCGGGCTCCCACGCGAACAGGTCGCCCTCGGGCGTGTCGAGCGCGCGCCAGCGTCTCGTCGCCGGTGTAGACGTCGGCGTAGGTGCGGCTGAACATCTCGCTGCGCACCGCCTCGGCGATCGTGTCGGCGACCTCCTCGGCGGTCGGCCAGAGGTCGCGCAGGTAGACCGGCTCGCCGTCCGGGTCGTGCGCGAGCGGCTCGGTCGACGAGGTCGACGTCCATCCGCCCGGCGAGCGCGTAGGCGACGACGAGCGGCGGCGAGGCGAGGTAGTTCGCCTTCACCTCGGGATGGATGCGCGCCTCGAAGTTCCGGTTCCCGGAGAGCACGGCGCAGACGACGAGGTCGTTGTCGACGACCGCGCGCGAGACCGCCTCGGGCAGCGGCCCGGAGTTCCCGATGCAGGTCGTGCAGCCGTAGCCGACGGTGTGGAAGCCGAGCGCCTCGAGGTAGGCGGTCAGGCCGGCCTGCTCGTAGTACTCGGTGACGACCTTCGAGCCGGGCGCGAGCGAGGTCTTCACCCACGGGCGGCTCGTGAGCCCGCGCTCGACCGCCTTCTTCGCGAGCAGCCCGGCGCCGATCATCACGCTCGGGTTCGAGGTGTTCGTGCAGGACGTGATCGCGGCGATCACGACCGCGCCGTGCGAGAGCTCGAAGCTCTCGCCGTTCTCGCCGGTGACCAGAGACCGTCGCGGGCGGCGGCGGCGCCGGTCGCGACCTGCGCGCTCTCGTGCGACGCGTCGCCGGTCGGGCGGGTCGCTCGCCGGGAAGCTGTCCGCGACCTTCCTTGTCGTAGCTGCCGTTCGCGTAGTCGACGCCGAACGAGCCGAGCGCCTCGACGAACGCCTCCTTCGCGCCCGCGAGCGGCACGCGGTCCTGCGGCCGCCGCGGCCCGGCGATGCTCGGCTCGACCGTCGAGAGGTCGAGGTCGACCACCTGCGTGTAGACGGGGTGGTCGTCGGGGTCGTGCCAGAGCAGGTTCTCCTTGCAGTAGGCCTCGACGAGCGCGAGCCGCTGCTCGTCGCGTCCGGTCATCCGCAGGTAGCGCAGCGTCTCGTCGTCGACGGGGAAGAAGCCGCACGTCGCGCCGTACTCCGGCGACATGTTCCCGATCGTCGCGCGGTCGGCGAGCGAGAGCTGCGAGACGCCGTGGCCGAAGTACTCGACGAACTTCCCGACGACGCCGGTCTTGCGCAGGATCTCGGTCGACGGTGAGCACGAGGTCGGTCGCCGTCGAGCCCTCGGGCAGCTCGCCGGAGAGCCGGAAGCCGACGACCTGCGGGACGAGCATCGAGAGCGACTCGCCGAGCATCGCCGCCTCGGCCTCGATCCCGCCGACGCCCCAGCCGAGCACGCCGAGCCCGTTCACCATCGTCGTGTGCGAGTCGGTGCCGACGAGCGTGTCCGGGAACGCGCGGCCGTCGCGCGCCTCGACGACGCGGGCGAGGTACTCGAGGTTGATCTGGTGGACGATGCCCGTGTCCGGCGGGACGACCTTGAAGTTGTCGAAGGCGGTCTGCCCCCAGCGCAGGAAGCGCGTAGCGCTCGCGGTTTCGCTCGAACTCGAGCTCGGCGTTGTGCGCGAAGGCGAGCCTCGATGCGAACGCGTCGACCTGCACCGAGTGGTCGATCACGAGCTCGGACGGGAGCAGCGGGTTGATCAGCGCCGGGTCGCCGCCGAGGTCGCTGCATCGCGTTGCGCATCGCGGCGAGGTCGACGACGGCCGGGACGCCGGTGAAGTCCTGGTGGAGGACGCGCGCGGGCGTGAAGGAGATCTCGCGGCTCGGCTGCGGCCTTCGCGTCCCAGCCGGCGACGGCCTCGACCTCGGCCTCGTCGCCGCGTTGCGGAGCACGTTCTCGAGCAGGATCCGCAGGCGTGTACGGCAGCCGCGCGACGTCGTGCGAGGACTGGAGCGCGTCGAGGCGGAAGATCTCGTAGGTCTCGCTCCCGACCGTGAGTCTCGACGCCGCTGCCATCTCATGGATTCAATCAGAGGAGCGGCATAAGCTCCCGCGATGGGCTACCTGCGGAGCGTCTGGAGCCGTCTCCAGCCAGAACAGCTCGTGGGGCCGGCACTCGAGCAGGCGAGGAGCTACCAGCGGGCTTGGCTCGGGCGCGACGTGCTCACCGCCGTCACGATCCTGGCCGTGATCGTGCCGCAGGCGCTCGCCTACGGGGAGCTCGCCGGGCTGCCTCCGGTCGCCGGGCTGTACGCCGCGCTGCTCCCGCTCCTCCTCTACCCGATCTTCGCCAGCTCGCGGCAGCTGATGGTCGGCCCCGAGTCGGGGCTCGCGATCCTCACCGCGACGGCGCTCGCGCCGCTCGCGCTGGCGCAGACCTCGAGGTACGCGGCGCTCGCGGCGATGCTGGCGGTGCTCGTGGGCGTGTTCATGATCGTCGGCGGCGTGCTCAAGCTCGGCCTGCTCGCCGACTTCCTCTCCCGGCCGGTGCTGATCGGGTTCATGAACGGGGTCGCCGTGATCCTGATCGCGAGCCAGCTGCCGCGGCTCTTCGGGATCCCGGTGCGTTCGGAGAGCACGCTCGGGAAGATCTGGGGCGTGATCACGAACCTGAACAGGACGAGCTGGCGCACGCTCGTCCTCGGCCTCGTGCTGATCGCTGTGCTGGCGCTCATGTCGCGGCTCGGCCCGAAGGTGCCCGGCGCCCTCGTCGCACTCCTCCTTGCGGGTGCGGCGGTCGTCGTTCTCGACCTCGACCAGAAGGGCGTGTCGGTGATCGGCACCGTGCCGAAGGGGCTCCCGGAGCTCACGTATCCCCACGTCGGGCTCGCCGACTTCGGCTCTCTCCTCCCGCTCGCGGCGGGGCTCGCGCTCGTCGGGTTCTCGGAGGCGATCCTCACCGCCCGCGCCTTCGCCGAGAAGCACGGTGAGACGGTCGACGCGAACCACGAGCTGATCGCGATGGGGATCGGCAACGTGGGGGTCGGCTTCACCCAGGGCTTCCCGACCTCCGCGAGCCAGTCGCGCACGGCGGTCGCAGACGGCTCGAGGATGCGGACGCAGCTCGCCCAGATGCTCGCGGCCGTCCTCGTCGGCGTCTTCCTCCTCTTCTTCACGGGGATCCTCAAGAACGTGCCGCAGGTTGCGCTCGCCTCGATCGTGATCTACGCGGCGCTCGGGCTGATCGAGGAGCGGCAGCTCCGCGCCCTCTACGGCATCGACCGGACGGAGTTCGGGCTCGCGATCGCGACGTTTGCCGGGGTGGTCGTGTTCGGGATCATGACGGGCATTCTCGTCGCAGTCGGCCTCTCGCTCGCGGTCTTCCTCGGCGGCGTGGTGCGCCCGCACGACGCGGTGCTCGGCTCGGTGCACGGCGTGGACGGCTTCAACGAGGCCGGCGGGGGGCGGGACACCGAGGCGGCGCCGGGCGTGATCGTCTACCGGTTCGACGGGCCGCTCTTCTTCGCGAACGCCGACTACTTTCTCACCCGGTCGCTGGCGCTGATCGAGGGCCGGCCGCTGCGCTGCTTTGTGCTTGGACCTCGAGGCCGTGACCACGATCGACGTCACCGCGGCGCGGGCGGTCGAGAAGCTGCGCGCCGCGGTGCTCGAGCGTGGCGCCTCGTTCCTCGTCGCGCGGGCGACGCCCCGGCTGCGGCAGCGGCTGCGCGCAGAGCAGCTCGCCGATGCGATCGGCGAGGAGAACTTCCATCCGACGATCCGCACCGCGGTCGAGGCGGCGACGTCGTGACGGCCTGGACGCTCGCCATCGTCGCGGGCGCGCTGCTCGTGTACGCCTCCGTCTCGAAGCGGCTCGCGGGCACGATCATCACCTCGGCGATGGTCTTCGTCGGGATGGGCCTCATCGTCGGCCCGGAGGCGCTCGACCGGCTGGACGCCCCGCCGACCGGTCACAGCGTGAGACTCCTCGCCGAGGCCACCCTGGCGCTCGTGCTCTTCGCCGACGCCTCGCGGATCGACCTCCGGGCGCTGCGACGCGAGTACTCGGTGCCGGCGAGGCTGCTCGGGATCGGGCTGCCGCTGACGATCGTGGCGGGGGCGGTCGCCGCGTGGGCGCTCTTCCCGAGCTTGACCTTCGTCGAGGCGATCGTGGTCGGGATCCTGCTCGCGCCGACCGACGCCGCGCTCGGCCAGGCGGTCGTCACGCTGCCCGCGCTGCCCTCGCGGATCCGCCAGGGGCTCAACGTCGAGAGCGGCCTGAACGACGGGATCTGCGTCCCGCTGCTCTTGATCGCGCTCGCCGCCGCCGAGGCACAGGCGGAGGTCGCGACGCACTCGCATGCGACCACTCTCGTCGTCGAGCAGATCGGCTACGGGATCCTCGGCGGCGTGATCGCCGGCGCGGTCGCCGCGGCGATCGTCGTGTTCGCGGGACGGCGCAGGCTGATCGCGGAGCCGTGGCTGCAGATCATCCCGGTCGCGGCGGCAGCGCTGGCGTACGGGATCGCGAGCCCGCTCGGCGGCTCCGGCTTCATCGCGGCGTTCGTCGGCGGGATGGTCTTCGGCGGCCTGCGCCGGCGCGGCGAAGCGGAGGACACCTTCCTCCTCGACCAGACGGGCGGGCTCCTGGACGCGGTGACCTTCCTCTTCTTCGGCGCCGTGCTGCTCGGGCCCTCGCTCGGCCACCTCAGCTGGCAGGTCGTGCTCTACGCGCGTGCTGAGCCTGACCGTGGTGCGGATGGTCCCCGTCGCGCTCTCGATGTGGGGGACGCACGCGCAGCCGCGGACCGTCGGCGTTCCTCGGCTGGTTCGGCCCGCGCGGGCTCGCCTCGATCGTGTTCGCGGTGATCGTCGTCGAGGAGGCGGACCTCCCGCACACCTCGACGATCCTCGTCGTGACCTACGTGACCGTCGGCCTCTCGGTGCTCCTGCACGGCGTCACCGCCGCGCCGCTCGCCGCCCGCTACGCGCGCTGGTACGGGGCGCAGCCGGACGACGACCTGCCGCGGATGGAGAGCGTCCCGGCCGCGCCTCAGCGCTGGCGCTCGGCCCGCAGCAGCTCGTAGGCGAGCGTGACCTCGAACAGCCCGACGAAGGCGCCGACGGTCGCGCCGATCACCGCGGCCACGACGAACCCGAGGAGATACGCGTGCGCGGCCTCGGCGAACTCGACGCCGTGCAGCAGCGTGAGCTCGACGTAGGTCGGCACGGTGACGAGGAACACCGTCGGCCAGACCGCCCGGCGGACGAGCGCCGCCGAGCGGCGGAACGCGGCGCGGACGCCGATCCCCTCGATGTTCACGAGCGGGCCGACGAGGCAGAAGAACGTGAACACGACGAGCCCCGGGATCACGAAGAGGGCGACGCCGAGCGTCGTCGCCGCGACGAGGATCGCGTCGGCCACGAGCAGGCGTGTCCACGGGAGCGTCCGCAGCGCGCCGCGCACGGTCGGGCGCTCGTGCCCGTGCAGGTGGTGGCCGACCACGCGGTCGAGCATCCCCGCGTAGAGGACGATGCCGGCCATGCTCACGCTCAGCGGCCCGGTGAGCAGGGCGACGAGCAGCGAGTACCGGTCGTGAAGCGCGCGGGCGACGAGCGTGTCGAGCGCCGCGGCAGTGCCGAAGACGACGACGGCGAGACCCACGACCAGCCGCGGGTAGGCCCGGTAGGTCGAGCCGGCGCCTCGCAGCACCGCCCCCAGGGTGGGCGCCGGGCTGCTCAGGCCATCGGGACCTGGCGCAACAGGCGCGGCATGATCCGGTCGAGCGTCTCGGCGAGACTCTCGCCCGTGGCGGTGATGCCGTGGTTGCGCAGGCCGACGATCGCGTGGCCGGGGTCGGGCTCCTGGTCGATCAGCTCGGCGACGCTCTCGGCGAGCTCCTCGGTGCCGCACGGGTAGTTGATCTCGGTGCCGCGGATCCCCTCGACCCAGGCGTGCAGGTGGAGGATCGCGCCGACGTCGGGATGTGCCTGGTAGATCATCCAGTGCTCGATCGCGTCGACCGAGACGCGGCGCGGCTCGACGCCCGGCGGCACCGACAGCACCATCCGCCCGTTGACCTCGTCGTAGTCGGAGACGAGCAGGATGTCGCGGCCCGGCTGCTCGAGCTTGCTCTTGTCGACGCCGCTCGCGCTCATCCAGAACCGCCGCTCGTCCTTGCGGATCGAGAGGTTGCCGTACGAGAGCCCGCCGACGCCGTACAGCCGCATCACGTGGCGCAGGTCACGCTCGTTGAGGAGATCCTCGATCGGGAACGGGCTCGGCAGCAGGTCGAGCGTGCCGAGGCGCGTGCCGACCTCCGCGAGCTCGGCGGTGTACTCGTCGCCGTCCCACAGCTCGGGCTCGAGGTCGGGCCGGAACTCGTTGTCGATCACGAGCCGCGACATCGCGAGCGGCTTGAGGCGCTCGACGACGCGGTCGGCGAGCGCGGCGAAGTCCGGCGCCTCGACCACGTAGTTGCCGCGCTCCATCGTCGTGAAGCGGACCGCGGGTCCGGGCGTCAGCGCGAGCACGATGTTCGCGAGCGCGCGGACGAGCATCGGATAGGAGGCGGCGAGCCCGTCCTCGAGCGTCTCCGGTGTCTCGTCCAGCTCGTGCAGCGCGGCGACGTAGGTGCCCTTCGACTTGCGCCGGAACGGGCGCGCGTTGTCGTACCCGGCGACGTTGATCACGAGGTCGACGTCGTTCTCCCCGTCCGCGGCGCGCACGAAGCCGGCGCGCTGCAAGGCAGTGCCAAGCTCATCTGCGAAGGCCTGGTGGTTCGGGGACGAGGCGGTGCCGATGACGGTGTAACGCATCCGTCGCAAGTCTATGGCACAGGCGTGACTTCGCCGCTCTCAACGGGGCCGGAATCGAGCAGGAGACGGCCCTCGGCGTCGATCCCGAGCGCCCGGGCGCTGCGTCCGTCGATGATGACGGTGCGGCCGGCGAGCGCGTCGCGCGCGGCGATCTCGGCGTGGAGCAGCGTCAGCCCGCCCTCGAGCCAGGAGCCGTAGGCGGCTTCGAGCCGTTCGAGCAGAGAGGTGAGCAGCGCGTCGCGGTCGCGCTCGGCGCCGTCGAGGCTTCGCAGCGAGGCGGCCGGGAGCCTGGTGTCGGCGGGGAGCTCGGCGGCGGCCTGGTTCACGTTGAGCCCGACTCCGACCACGACGACGCCGTCCCGCGCCTCCGCGAGCACGCCCGCCACCTTGCGCCCGTCGACGAGCACGTCGTTCGGCCACTTGAGCTGCACCGGGCGTCCGAGCGCGTCCTCGACGGTCTGCGCCGCGGCGAGCCCGCCGACGAGCGAGAGCTGCGCGATCCGGCTGCCGGCAGGCGGGCGCAGCAGCACGGAGCAGAGCAGCGCGGTGCCCGGCGGCGCCGTCCAGGCTCGGCCGAGCCGGCCGCGCCCCGCGGTCTGGACGTCCGCGACCGCCACGGCTCCCTCCGGGTCGTCGGGGCCGAGCAGGAGCTGGGTCGACTCGCAGCTCGCGACGCGGCGGAGCGGGCTGCCGAACACGGCGCGAGTGTACGCCGTGGTTGGATGGGCGGATGCGCGCTCCTCCAGTCGTCCGAGGCGGCACCGCCGTCCGCTGGGTCAGTCTCGGCTTCGGCATCTTCCTGTTCGCGGCCGGGATCGTCGCGATCCTCGAGTCGAAGCTCGGCCTCTCGCCGTGGGACGTGCTGAACCAGGGCGTCTCGAAGCACACGCCGCTCAGCTTCGGGCAGGCGAACATCGCGATCGCGGTCGTCGTGCTCGTGATCGGCCTCGCGCTGAAGGCGCCGGTCGGGCGAGGCACCGTCGCGAACGCGGTCTTCATCGGCGTCTTCGTCGACCGGCTGCTCGCGATCGGCCGGGTCGACGACCTCTCGCACCAGGGCCTCGCCGTGCGGATCGTGCTCCTGTTCGGCGGGATCGCGCTGATCGGGATCGGGAGCGGCTTCTACATCGGCGCCTCGTTCGGCGCGGGGCCACGGGACTCGCTGATGCTCGTCCTCTCCGAGCGGTCGCACATCCGGATCGGGCTCGTCCGTGCAGGGCTCGAAGGCTGCGCGCTGGTGGTCGGCTTCGCGCTCGGCGGCAAGGTCGGGCTCGGCACGCTCGCGTTCGCCGTGCTGATCGGGCCTGCGGTCGAGGCGTCGTTCTGGTCGCTCGAGCGCCTCGGCCTCGCCCACGCGTCCGCCGCGGGGATCGACCTCGGCGACGAGCCCGCGTACTAGCCGGGTCTCGGCCGGCCGGGCAGCTTGCGCGTGAACCAGAACCCGATCACTGCGAGGAATGCGACCGCGAGCATCGCCGTCTTCAGCGCGTCGAGCTGGGAGTTGCCGTAGTCGGCCGTGACCGCGTCCGCCTCGGCCGGCGAGGCGCCGGCATCGATCAGCGTCGCGTGCACCTGCTCGGTGGTGACGATCGGAATCCCCTTCTCCGTGGCTGCAGCGATCTGCGTCTTCGTCGAGGCCGATACCGCCGGATTGTTCTGGACGCTGGTGTTGAAGCCGTTCAGCAGCCCGAGGAGCAGCACGGAGCCGATCAGCGCGGTGCCGAGGGACGCACCCAGGTTCTGTGCTGTGCCCTGGAGCCCGCCGGCCTCGTTCGTCTGGTCCGGCGGCGCCGCCGACATGATCACGTTGCCGAGCTGGGAGATCAGGAGCCCGGCGCCGATCCCGAAGAAGATCAGCGAGAGCGCGAAGGCCGTCCCGTTCAGCGTCACGTCGATCGTCCCGACGAGGACGAGCGCCGCGATCGCCATCGCGGCGAGGCCGACCTGGACGACGGCGCGCGGTGCGAAGCGCACCGCCAGCTTCGGCCCGGTCAGGGCTGCGGCGAGCATCGCGATCGACATCGGGAACAGCCGCTTGCCCGTCTCGAACGCGTCGAAGCCGAGCACGACCTGGAGGTACACGGGCAGGACGAAGAACGTGCCCATCAGGATCAGCTGCTGGATCGCGAGGGACGACAGCCCGCCGCGCAGCGCCTCGATCTTCAGCAACGCGGCGTCGAGCAGCGTGCTCTCGCCTCGCCGCGCACGGCGCTCCTCCCACATCCTGAAGCACGCGAGCACGACGAAGCCGCCGAGGATCAGGAACGGCACGATCGAGAAGCCGAGCGGCGTGATCTCGTGACCGCCGATCGTCGGCGCGTCGATCGGCTTGATCCAGCCCCACGTGCTGCTCTTCAGGATCCCGAACACGATCAGGCCGAAGGCGACGGCGGAGAGCGCTGCGCCGCCGTAATCCAGCGCCGGCGGATGCTCGGGCTTGGGCGCGCGCTTCATGCGCCGGTGGACTGCGAGCACCGCGATCACGACCACGACCTCGCCGACGAAGACGTACCGCCAGCTCCAGGTCGTCGTCACGTAGCCGCCGATCAGCGGCCCGGCCGCGATCGCGGCACCGGCGGCGCCGCCGATCATCCCGAAGGCGAACGCGCGGTTCTTGCCCTCGTAGTTCGCCGCGGTCAGCGCCGCGATCGCCGGGATCACCAGCACCGCGCCGAGACCCTCGATCCCCGACCAGCCGATCAGCAGCACCGTGAGATTCGGGCTGAGTGCCGTGATCAGCGAGCCGAGGCCGTACACGCCAAGGCCGAGGCCGAAGGCCCGGTCACGACCGAGGATGTCGCCGAGCTTGGCGCCGACGAGCATGAACGCCGCCATCACGAGCGTGTACATCGTGATCGCGCTCTGGACGCCGGTCACCGTCGTGTTCAGGTCGGCCACGATCTGCGAGATCGAGACGTTCATCACGCTCGAGTCGAGCACCATGATGAACTGCGCCGACGCGAGGATGATCAGCGGGAGCCACTTGCGCATCCGCTAGCTGCCGAACGAGGCGCGACGGGCGGCGTCGTCCGGATCGACGAGATGGCCGTCGCGCTCGACATAGCCGCCCTTGCCGCCGACGACCAGGAGGACGAGGTCGTCGGTCTCGCTGCCGTTCGAGATCCGCCGCGGCGTGGTCGCCTCGACGTGGATCAAGCCGCCCGCGCCGACCTGGTGCTCCTCGCCGTCCACCTCGACGCGCGCGGTGCCGCTGTGGACGAAGTAGAGCTCGTCCTGCTCGTCGTGGTAGTGGTGGAAGCCGACGAAGCCCGGCGGCATCACGACGCCGTTGACGCCGAATGCCGTGACGCCGAGCGGCACGCGCACCTTGCGGAAGCCGTACCCGTCGCCCAGCTCGTCGAGATTCGAGATCGCGAAGCCCACGACGCGGGAGCCTACTAGCCCGCGACGGCGACGGCGACTGCGGCGAACTGCACCGCAGCGGCTGCGACCACGAAGACGTGGAACACCTCGTGGTAGCCGAACACGCGTGGGAACGGATCGGGCCGTTTCACCGCGTAGGCGATCGCGCCGGCGGTGTAGAAGAGGCCGCCGATCCCGAGCAGGAGCGCCTCGATGCCGGGCATCTGGGGCAGGGCGACGACGCTGATCCAGCCGAGAGCGATCCCGACTGCCGCCGTGGCCCACTTCGGCGCGTCGATCCAGGCGAAGTTGATCGCGCCCGCCGCGAACGCGCCGCCCCAGACCACCGCGAGCACGATCACGCCGAGCGGCTCAGGGAGGACGAGCAGGCAGAACGGCGTGTAGGTCCCGGCGATCAGGAGGAAGATCGCGGAATGGTCGAGCCGCCGCATCCAGCGGCGCGGCCGCTCGGACCAGTTGATCCGGTGATAGAGCGCGCTCGCCCCGAACATCGCGGCGAGCGCCACCCCGTAAACGATTGCCGCCACTCGGGCCGTCGGGGAGCCGGCGAAGCCGACCAGGATCCCGACGGCCACGAGCGCGGCGAAGAACGCCCACTTGTGGAAGACGCCGCGGAGGCGCGGCTTCAGATCTTCCGGCGTTGCGACGGCGCGCCCCACTTCGAGTTGCGCCTCCGCGACGTGTACACCAGCTTCGGCGGAGCGACGGTCAGGCCGACCTCGACGAACGCCTCCTGGTGGCCCAGGTTCGCGGCGATGCGGCTCACGTCGGCCTGCTGGTCCGGCAGCACGAACGTGAGCCCGGTGCCCGCCCGCCCGGCGCGGCCGGTGCGGCCGACGCGGTGGATGTAGGCGGTCTTGTCCTCCGGCGGGTCGAAGTTGACGACGTGCGTGATGTGGTCGAGGTCGAGGCCGCGCGCGGCGACGTCGGTGGCGACCATCGTGTCGACCTTGCCCGACTCGAACCGGGCGAGCGCCCGTTCGCGCGCGCTCTGGTTCATGTCGCCGTGCAATGCGACCGCCTCGGTGCCGAGCTTGCGCAGCTTCTGCACGAGCCGGTCGGCGCCGCGCTTGGTGCGGACGAAGACGAGGGTGAGCTCGCCGTCGTGCTGGAGGTGCTCGACCAGCTTCTCGACCTTGTTGTCGGGCGTGACCGGGACGAACACGTGATCCACCTGGGAGACGTCCTCGGCGGGCAGGTGCCCTTCGTAGCGGCCCGCGCCGGTGGTGTACTCGGCGGCGAGCTCGCCGACGACGCCGTCGAGCGTGGCCGAGAAGAACATGGTCTGCCTGTTCTTCGGCAGCCGCCGCACGATCTTGTCGACCTGCGGCTGGAAGCCCATGTCGAGCATCCGGTCGGCCTCGTCGAGCACGAGGACGGTGACGTTGTCGAGTGAGACCATCTTGCGCTCGATCAGGTCCTGCAGGCGCCCGGGCGTCGCGACGAGCACGTGCGCGCCCTTGGCGTCCCGCGCCTGGCTCTGAACGCGAGTGCCGCCGTAGACGGCGGCGACCTTGATGCCCTTGGCGGGGGCGATGTACGAGAACTCCTCGGCGACCTGCGAGCAGAGCTCGCGCGTCGGCACGAGCACGAGCGCCGAGGGGGTCGCCGACCCGGCCTCGAGGCGCTCCACGATCGGGATCGCGAAGGCGAGCGTCTTGCCGGAGCCGGTCGGGCTCTTGGCGAGGATGTCGATCCCGGCCAGCGCGTCCGGGAGGACGAGCGACTGGATTGCGAAGGGTGCGACGAAGTCGCGGCGCGCGAGCGCTTCGGATACGGGCTCGGACACGCCGAGACCGCGGAAGGTGTGCGTGGTCAATTGCTCTCCTATGTGTCGGACGAGGACCTACCCGACAGTTCGGAAACCGAAGAGCAACTCCTCACTGGACGACCCAATTGCCGTCCGTGAGGAAAAGGGTAGCAGTAGGGACGGCGAGGCCGCCCCTACTGCCGTCAAGGCGTTACAGGGGAAGGACGTTGCGCGCCTCGGGGCCCTTCGCCCCGTCGGCCGCCTCGTACTCGACCTTCGCGCCCTCGGCGAGCGACTTGAAGCCGTCGCCGGCGATCGCGCTGAAGTGCACGAAGACGTCCTTGCCGCCGTCGTCCGGCGCGATGAAGCCGTAGCCCTTCGCGTCGTTGAACCATTTGACGGTTCCGGTTGCCATGAATTCCACCTCCCTTGCCAGTTCACGTACGGATCGGGAGGGTCAACGGAAGACCGAAACCAATCCCAGAACGCCGGGGAGAGTAGCGAACTTCAGGCTGGAAAGCGATCGAATGCCCAGGCCGCGTCGAGCGGGGCGCGGCGGTACGGGCGCCCGTTGATGAGCGCGAAGTCTCCGGTGCGCGGATCCATCGGCAAGCGCGACTCCGCGGGGTAGTAGCGGTTGTGCCGGTCGATCAGCTCGTTGACGGCGCCGAAGTCCCATTGCTCCACCGTTTCGCGCCAGGCCCGGCCGGGGCCGAGCTCGGCGCGAGCCTCGGCGAGCCGGCGCTCGTGCTCGGCGGTGAGGGCCTCGATCTCGCGCAGCCGCTGCATCCACGGCAGCGGCCCGCCGAGCGCCGCGATGTAGCTGTCCGCCGCGGGGCGGAAGTTGCGCAGGCGCCGCGGCAGCGGCTTGCCGCGGAGGGGGCTGTCGAGCAGGTCTTCGGCCAGGGCCTGCTGCTCGCGCCGCTCGCGCGGGCTCTCGGCTCGCACCCGCTGGCCGAGGATCGCCTCTCGCTCGCGCCTGTCCACGTCTCCATTCTGCCCGGCTGTATGCTCGCCGTGATGACCGCACTGCTGCTCGCCTACAGCACGGGTTGGACGATCGCCGGCGTGATCCTGATCATCCCGTGGCTCCTGCTGGTCGTCTACGCGCTGTACGACCTGTTCCGGCACTCGGGGTATTCGACCGGCGCCAAGATCGCCTGGGTCGTCGTGATCCTGGTGTTTCCGTACATCGGCTCGATCTCGTACGTCGTCCTGCGCGGGACGAAGAAGATGCGCTCGCGCGGGATGTGACCGCGGCACGCGGTGTCCGCCGGAGCGCTTCTCCGACTTCTCACCGCTCGTTTACCGCCTGGATCAGGTAGCGGTGCCGGCGCGCTCTGCGTTGAGGAGAAGCTCCTCGACGAGCTGCTGGATCCGCTTCAGGTGCGCGCGCTCCACGAGCCGTACGTCGTCCTGGACCGCGTTGAACTCGCTTCTCGGCTGGGGATCGTCTGCTGCACGCTGCAGCAGCCAGCGCGTGGTGACTACTTCGCGATGAAGTTCCTTCAGCTGGTTCATGGCGCGAACCATATGGCTCCGTCCGCGTTCACGGAAGGGCAAAGTGGTAACAAGGTGGTGAACGGCTCGAAACGGCAAAAGTCCTGCTAGATCCAGACGTGCGCTAGGGTCTGACGGTGAAGAGCACGCTCGAGCGCGAGATCAAGCTACAGCCGCCGGAGGGGTTCGACCTCGCCGGGCTCGCCGGAGAGCGTCGCGAGCCGCGCCTCTTCGACTCGACCTACTACGACACCGACGACCGCCGGCTCGCGCGCGAGGGCGTCACCCTCAGGCGCCGGGTCGAGCACGGCGTCGGCGCCTGGCAGCTCAAGCTTCCGAAGGGCGCCGCACGGCTCGAGCTCGAGCTCGACGGCGACGAGGCGGTCCCCGCCCGAGCGGTCTCGCTCCTCGTCGGGCTGACGCGCCGCCATCCGCTCGTGCAAGTCGCCTGCCTGCGCACGCGGCGCGAGACGCTCGTCGTGAACCGGAACGGCACCGTGCTCGCGGAGGTCGCCCTCGACGGCGTGTCCGTGCTGGAGGGCGAGCGGGTCGCAGGTGGGTTCGAGGAGCTCGAGATCGAGCTGCTCGACGGGGACGAGGACGACCTGCGCAGCCTCGAGGAGGTGCTCCGCGGCGCGGGCGCGAGGGATGCGCCGTCGTCGACGAAGCTCGGGCGCGTGCTCGGCGTCGAGCCTCCGCGCCGGACGAAGCTCGGCTCCGACGCCACGCCCGCCGAGGCCCTGCGGGCGGCGCTGCGCGACCAGCTCGCACTGATCCTCGCCCACGATCCCGGCACGCGGCTCGGCGCCGACACGGAGGACCTCCACCAGCTCCGTGTCGCGACCCGGCGGCTCCGCGCGTTCCTGCGCGCGTCGCGGAGCTTCGTCGAGGAGCGCTGGGCCGAGGAGCTCCGTGCGGAGCTCGGCTGGCTCGGGAGCGAGCTCGGCCCGATCCGCGATCGAGACGTGCTGATCGAGCACCTGCGGGAGCAGAGCGCGTCGCTCGAGCGCGAGGAGACGAAGGCGTTCAGGCCCGTCCTCGCGACGCTCGGACGCGAGCGCGGCCGCCTGCGGAAGACGCTCGTGCGCGGGCTCGAGAGCGATCGCTATCTGGCGCTGCTCGACCGGCTCGAGCTCGGCGAGCCGCCGATCCTCGAAGCCGAGACCACGCTCGAGGCGATCTGGCGGCGCGAGTTCCGGCGCCTGCGGCGCGCGATGAAGGAGCTCGGGCCTGCGCCGGCCGACGACGTGCTGCACTCGGCCCGGATCCATGCGAAGCGCGCCCGCTATGCGACGGAGCTCGCGCGGCCGGTGCTCGGGAAGCGCGCGGCGCCGTTCCTCGAGGCTGCGAAGGTGCTCCAGGACGTGCTCGGCATCCACCAGGACGCGGTCGTCGCCGAGCAGGTGCTGCGCGAGAGCGTCGCCGCCCATCCCGCCGCGGGTGTCGCGATCGGCCGCTTGATCGAGCGAGAGCGGCAGCGGCGCGCCGAGATGCGGGCGACCTATCTCGCCGCCTGGAAGCAGCTCGACCGGGCCGGCCGCGCGATCTAACGAGCTCGCTCTCTAGGCGGCCAGCGCCTCGGCCAGCATCCGGCTCACCGCCGCCTCGCGCAGGCCGCCGCGGGCGAGCTGCAACGGCCGCCCGAGCCGGCGCGTCACCTCGCGCAGCACGATCGCGCCGGCCGGGAGGACGCGGGCCCGTTGCTCGTCGACACCGAAGGCACGGGCCACCTTCGCCGATCGCTTCGCGCCCGAGAGCGCGAGTGCCTGCGTCAGCTCTCCCTCGCCGAAGACCGGCCCGACGAGCTTCGCGAGGGCGCGGGCGCTGCCGCCGACCGCGAGCGCGAGCTCGGCCCTCGGCGGCTCGACCTGAGCGAAGAGGTCGGCGGCGAGCCGTTCCGCGGCCGCGATCGCCCCGGCCGAGGGCGGGTCACCCTCGAAGCAGGCCGCGGTGAGGCGCAGCGAGCCGAGGTCGACCGACGTGTTCCAGAACGACGGCTGCCCGCCGTCGCCGACGACGATCTCCGTCGAGCCGCCGCCGACGTCGCAGACGGCGACACGGCGCCTGCCGACGTCCTCCAGGGTGAGCGCGCCCTCGTAGGCCAGCTCTCCCTCCTCGCGGGCGGAGAGGATCCGCGCGACCGTGCCGCTCGCCCGTGCAATCGTCGCGAGCAGCTCGCCGGGATTGGCGGCCTGCCGTCCCGGCGCGGTCACGATCACGTCCACCTCGTCGGCGCGGCACTTTCGTGCGAGCTTCGCGAACATCCGGGTCACGTCGGCCGCCTCCTCCAGCTTCGCGGCGCCGACCGAGCCGTGGTGGAGGATCTCCGCGCCGAGCCCGAGGTAGTAGCGCTCCTCGCGCACGGGCACGATACGGCCCTTGCGAACCTCGGCGACGAGAAGCCGCGCCGTGTTCGAGCCGATGTCGAGAACGGCGGCGCGCACGGGCGGGATCTTGGCGGACGGGTCGGCCGGTGCCTGCCGTCGGCGAAGAAGGAGGCCTCTAGCGCTCACGACTCCTGTAGGCGGCCTGCCTGCGCTCGCGGAGCCGTGCCCGGCGCATCAGCGCGATCTGCGCGACGCGGGCGCGCTCACCCTTTGCCGGTTCGAGCCGGTGCCAGCTGCCGTCGGCGTGGAGCTCCCATGCCTGCTCGGTGTCGGCCAGGAGCGTCTCGAGCGTCGCGTTCAGCTCGGCCTGCGCCCGCTTGTCCTCGACCGGAACGATGATCTCGATGCGGTGGTCGAGGTTCCGCGGCATCAGGTCGGCGCTGCCGATGAAGTAGTTCGACGTGTCGTCTGCGTGGAAGGCGAAGAGGCGGCTGTGCTCGAGGTAGCGGCCGAGGACGCTGCGGACGCGGATGTTCTCGCTGAGGCCGGGGACGCCCGGGCGCAGCGTGCAGATCCCGCGTGAGATCACGTCGATCGAGGCGCCGGCCTCCGAGGCGCGGTAGAGCTCCTGGATGATCGTCGGGTCGGTGAGCGCATTCACCTTCAGCACGATCTCGGCGCGCTTGCCCGCCTGCGCGGCCGCTGCGACGGAGCGGATCAGCTCGATCAGGCGCGGCTTGAGCGTGAGCGGCGCGACGAGGAGCTTGCGAAACTTCGTCGGCCGGCCGAAGCCCGTCACGAAGTTGAAGAGGTCGGCGACGTCGGCGGTGATCCGCTCGTCGGCGGTGAAGAGGCTCAGGTCCTCGTAGGAGCGCGCGGTCACGGCGTGGTAGTTCCCGGTGCCGATGTGGACGTACCGGCGCTGGCGGCCGCCCTCGCGCCGGACGACGAGCGTCGTCTTCGCGTGGATCTTCAGGTCCGGGAAGCCGTACACGACGTGGACGCCCGCCTGCTCCAGCCTGCGCGCCCACTCGATGTTCTGTCTGCTCGTCGCCGCGCGCCTTGAGCTCGACCAGGCACACGCGTCTGCTTCCCGCGCTCGGAGGCGGCGATCAGGGACGACACGATCGGCGACTCGTCGCTCGTGCGGTACACGGTCGTCTTGAGCGCGGTCACGGCGGGGTCGGCCGCGGCGGTGCGGATGAACGCCTCGTAGCTCGTCGTGAACGACTCGTACGGGTGATGGACGAGGATGTCGCTGCGGCGGATCTCCGAGAAGAGGTCGCCGTCGGCCTGCGGCTGCTTGAGCCGCGCCTGCGTGATCGGGAGCCAGGGGTCGTCCTTCAGCTCGGGCCGGTCGAGGGCGGCGATCTCGAACGCCGCAGAGAGGTCGAGCATCCCCTGCACGGCGATAGGTCTCGACCTCCGGCACGCCGAGCCCGGCCCGGAGCCGGTCGATCATCTTCTTGGACATCGTCGAGGCGACCTCGACCCGCACGACGTCGCCGAAGCGGCGCCGGCTGACCTCGGCGCGAACGGCCTCGAGCAGGTCGTCGGCGTCGTCGGAGAGCTCGAGGTCGGCGTCGCGCGTGACGCGGAACGTGGCCTGCTCGAGGATCTCCATCCCGGGGAAGAGCTCGTCGAGGAAGTGCGCGATCACGTCCTCGAGCGGGATCAGGAGCCGGCGCGGGCCGAGCTCGAGGAACCGCGGCAGGCCCTCGGGGACCTTCACGCGGGCGAAGCGCTCCTCGCCCGAGTCCGGGTCGCGCACGAGCACGCCGAGGCTGAGCGAGAGCGGCGAGATGAACGGGAACGGCTGGCCCGGGCTGACCGCGAGCGGCGTCAGCACGGGGAAGATCTCGCGCTCGAACCGCCTCTTCGAGCTCTTCGAGCTCGGCATCGGTGCAGTCGTCGACGTGAGCGACCATGATCCCCTCGCCCGCGAGTGCCGGGATCAGGCGCTTGCGCCAGAGGCGCGACTGGCGTCTCGACGAGCTCCTCGACGCGAGGCCGGATCCTGGCGAGCGCCTCGCGCGGCGTGAGCCCGTCGGCCGAGCGGACAGAGAGCCCCGACTCGGCCTGGTCGAGCAGGCCGGCGACCCGGACCATGAAGAACTCGTCCAGCATCGAGGCGAAGATCGCGCAGAACTTGACCCGCTCGAGCAGCGGCACCGACTCGTCGTCGGCGAGCTCGAGCACCCGCTCGTCGTAGTCGAGCCACGACAGCTCGCGATTCAGGAGCTGTGGCTCACCTGCAGCGAGTATCACGGTCTTGGGCACGGGAGGGACATCCTAGCCGGATCGCGTTTTCGGCCGGAATGGGCCACCGGGTGGTCACCGCTCTGTCTCCGGATCGTGACCCAGGCCCCGCCGGCGCCGCGGTAGCGTGGCGGCACGGGTGATGGAGGGGCTCTTGATCAGCGCCGCAGGGTCCAGTCGAGAGTGGCGCGCGGGCCTTCAACGCACACCCGCGGGGAGCGAGCTGCAGGTGGCCCGGACCGAGGCCACCTGCAACTCGCGTTACGACACTGCGGATTCCTCGACACCGATCGGCCCATTCTTGAGGTAGGGCCAGAGGAGCACGGCGCAGCAGGTCCCGAGCGTGAGGATCTGCTCGACGAGCATCACCGTGCCGGCGAGGCGCTGGTCGACCCGCGGGCTGAGGCCGAGCAGGCGGTCGGGCTGCGCCGCGTAGTGCGCGTAGTTCGCGCCGCCGCTGAAGAGCGTCGCCATCACGGGGTCGCCGAGCAGGAAGATCGCGACGGCCAGCATGATCCGCCCCGGCACGGTGAGTCGGTGCGTGTGGGCCGGGTCGATCAGGAGGTTCCAGAGCAGGACGCCGCCGAGCATGAACGAGAGGTGCTCGAGGTTGTGCACCGACTGGTGCGTGGCCGCGTAGTCGTAGATCCGGGGCACGTGCCAGGCCCACATCGCCGCGGTCCAGACCAGGACTGCCACCCAGGGGCCGGTCAGCCAGTGGAGGAAGCTCCTCACGGCCCTGCTCCGGGCGAGCCGCGAGAGGATCGCCGCGGGGAGCATGAAGAAGATCAGCGGTCCGCGCACCGCAAGCATTGCGAGCGCGATCGCGGCGTCGCCGATCACGACGTGCTCGAGCATGTGGGCCGAGAGGAGGTAGTCGTCGGCGATCGCGTCGAGCGGCGAGTCGAGCGCGAGGTAGATCATCGCGATCGCGGTCACGAAGAGCGCCGCCCGGCCCCACCCGGCGAGGTCCTTCCGTCCGCGGCGGCGCAGGCGGACGAAGCCGTGGAAGAACAGCAGGAGCGCGAGCGCGCAGCCCGCGATCACCGCCGGTTCGACGAGCCAGTCGGACGCGAGCGACGGCGGCGCGTAGGCGAACGACGCGGCGCCGGCGGGGCCGCTGATCGCGGCGTGGAGCTTGATCTGGCGCCACTGCCGCGGGTTCGCGGATCGGGACCAGCACCTCGTAGGTGTTCCCGGCCGGGAGAGCCCGGAGCGGCCCGAACGCGGCCGTCCGGCGTCCTGGCGGTGACGCGCACGTCGGCGCCGCTGACCGGCTTCCCGGTACGCCGGTCGCTGAGATACGGTGGTGAAGTCGACGACCGTCCGGGTGGGCGAGAGGCGACGAGCAGCGCGTCGACCCGGGCGATGTAGCCCCCCGTCCGGATCGTGGCGATCTGCAGGCCGCCGTGCGCGAGCGCGGACGGCGCGGCGACGGCGGCGACGCAGCACGCTGCGCAGAGCGCCGCGAGCCTGCGTCGCCTCACGAGTCGCCGATCGCGAAGCGGTCCGGGCGGCCGAGCCAGGAGGAGTCGAGCGAGAGCTTCCGAGCGGGCCAGATCGCCATCGCGAGGCTCGGCAGGCCGAGCGCGACGTCGCGGAGGATCGTGTCGAGCCCGACCTTCTGCAGCGAGATCGTGCCGAAGCAGCCGCAGTCGAGCACGAGCCCGCGGTACCACGCCTGCGCCTGGGCGACGATGAAGACGACCATCAGCACGCAGGCGACGATCGCGACCGGCCGGATCCACAACCCGACGAGCAGGTAGAGGCCGAGGCCGATCTCGACGAACGGCAAGGCGTAGGCGAACGGCCCGACGAGGGCGTGCGGGAGGACGTCGTAGGCGCCGACCTGGTGTGGAAGTGCGCGAGGTCGGCGATCTTCGCGACCCCGGCGACGAGCCAGATCGCAGCCGCGACGAGTCGGATCGCGAGGCCGATCCAGGGGACGGCCTTACGCACCCGCCGCCTTCTTCAGCTGCTGCAACGGAGCAGCGCGTTCGGCTGCTCGCCGTCGGAGGCCCAGGCGATCTTGCCCTTGCGGGTCGATCACGTAGAAGGTCGGATAGGCCGCGACCTGGTACTCCGTCGTGACCTGTCCCGCCGCGCCCTGCTGGTCGCAGCTGCCCGGGCTGGCTGCTCGGGTCGAGCAGCGCCGGGTCCTTGAGCCCGAAGTAGCGGTGGAAGGCGTAGACGCTCGGCGCGGTCTCGCCGTCGGCGTTGACCGAGATCCAGGCGTACTTGCTGCGCGGCAGCGCGGCGAGGGTGCTCTTCAGGTGGGGCGCCTCCGCGTCGCAGTGCGGGCACCAGGTCGCGAAGAACTCGAGCAGCGTCGCCTTGCCGCGGTAGTCGGAGAGGCTGACGCGTCTGCCCGGCCGGAGTCTTCAGCGTGAAGGCGGGCGCCGTCGAGCCGACGGGGAGGAGGTTCGGGTTCGACGGGGCCTGCGCGGCGGAGGCGGGCTGGCTCTCGATCAGGCCGACGCCCGGCCTCGGTCTGCGGCTTGAACCCGATCGCGGCCGCGGCCGTGACGAGCGAGGCGGGCGCGCCCTTGTCCGCGGCCGAGGCGGCGGCGGGCGGCGGCGCCTTCGGCGAGGACTTGAGCTGCGAGTAGCCGATCGCCCCGGCCACGATCACGACGATCACGCCGATCGTGACGTAGAGGATGGTCCGCTGCGAGACCCCCTGCTGCTTGCCGACGGGCGGCGGCGCCTTCCGCTTCTCTGCCTTGATCCGGCTTGCCTTTCCCATCACTTCTCCTTCAGCACGTCGATGTCGTGAACGATGTCACCAGCTTTGACGTTCGAGTCGTACAGAAGTCTCTCTACCCCCTGCCGGTCGACGAGCAGGACGAAGGCGGAGTGCGCGACCGCGGTCGTGCCGTGCTCGGGGTCGGCGGCGACGTGGTAGGCCGCTCCAGACCGGCCGGAGCTGGGCTGCGCGTCCCGGTCAGGTAGCGGAACTGGGGCAGGAGGCGGTGGACGGCGACGAAGCTGCTTGACCGCCGCGGGCGTGTCGCCCTTCGGGTCGACGCTGACGGCGAGCACGCTGACGCCTTTCCGCTCCGGGCCGAGCTGCCGCAGCGCCGTGTTCAGGTGCTCGGCGATCAGCGGGCAGACGTCGGGGCAGTGGGTGTAGAGGAAGGTGACGAGGGTGTAGCGGCCCCTCCGGCTCGACATCCGCACGAGCCGGCCGGTCTGGTCGCGCAGCGCGAAGTTCGGCGCGGCGACCGGTGTCGACGACGGTGATGCCGCGGTACGGCGACGGCGGCGGACTCTGGACGGCGGCCCCCGACGTCGACGCCGCCGCAGCCGGCGGCGAGCAGGCAGGCGACGGCACCTAGCGACGCGAGACCGAGTTTCATCGGATCATCGTGCCAGAGGACGGCGCGGCGAGTCGGTTCCCACTTGACACCGCCTGTGGTCCGTACGCACGCTTGCGAGCGATGCCAGCGCGTCCCGTCCGGGGTCTCCGGCTCGCTGCGGCTCGCCTGCGCGCTCGCCGTCGCCGTCCCCGGCGCGGCCGGCCGCTGCGGGCCCGATCCCCACGCCGATCGGGGTCGGGCCCCTCTACCACCCGGCGGCGGGCGCGTCGGCGGTGTCGGGGCTCCGCTGCACGAGTGCCGAGGTGGCGCGCTTCGGCGCCCACCTCGAGCTGTTCGCGCACCGGCAGGTCGTGATCGTCCCGGCGGGGATCGGGATCGCGCCGCCGCAGCGCCGCCAGGGCGCCTACGTGCTCGGCGGCCGCTGCTCGTACCCGCTCCGGACGCGCGAGCCGACCGGCGTGGTCGAGGTCGAGCGCGGCGCGAGCCTGACGCTCGGGAAGCTCTTCCGGTGTGGGGGCAGCCGCTCTCGACGAGCCGTCTCGCTGGCTTCTCGTCTCGCGCTCCGATCCTCGCGTTCGTCGACGGGCGGCGCTGGCACGGCGACCCGCGCGCGATCCCGCTCCGCCCGCACGCCGAGATCGTGCTCGAGCTCGGCGGCTACATTCCGCCTCATCGCGTCGTTCCTGTTCCGGAAGGGGCTCTAGATGCGATGGATCGCTCTCGTCGCGCTCGTGCTTCTCGCCGCCGGTTGTGGCGGCTCGTCGGGCTCCACCGGGAGTCACGGTCGGCGCTGCGCGCACCTACGAGCTGACCGGGCTTCCGCCCCGCCGCGCCGGTCCCGCCCGGCAAGCCGACGGTCTTGGCGTTCACGATCACGCAGCCCGACGGCACGCCGCTCACCGAGTTCAAGCGCGGCCCGGGCCCGCACACGGGCGTCCACCTGATCATCGTCAAGGCCGACCTCTCGACGATCGTCCACGTCCACCCGCCGATCGGCGCAGGCGGACGGATCCGCCAGGCCGTCGTGCTGCCGACGTCAGGCCCCTACCGGGTCGTGATCGACGTCTATCCGGCGAGCACTCCGACCGGGCAGACGAACTTCCAGCTCTTCGACAAGATCACGGTCAGCGGCGACCTACCACCCGCAGCCGCTGCCGCCCCCGGTGCAGCAGGTGACGACCGGCGGCTACACGTTCACGCTGCACCCGCATCCGCCGCTCCACGCGATCCAGCCCGCGTTCCTCACGGTCACCGTCCAGGACCCGAAGCGACAGGCGGCCGAGTTCACGCCCGTGGTTCGGGGCGCTCGCGCACGCGATCTTCTTCCGCAAGGGCTCGCTCGACTACTTCCACACCCACGTCTGCGCCGCGGGCGCGGTCGGCTGCACGAGCGTGCTCGGCGCGACGAAGGTGACCGGAAGCTCGACCACGCCCGGCAAGCTCACGGTCGGCGTCCTCGTTCCGGTGCGCCGGTACCTGGCGGCTCTTCCTCCAGTGCAAGGTGAACGGGCACATCCTGACCGCGCCGTTCACGCTGGTCGTGCGATGACTGCACGCTCCTGCTAGATTGTGCGGATGAGCCGCCGCCGCGCCGCAGCCTGGCTCCTGATGCTGCCGTTGATGCTGGCGGGATCGCAGCTGGCTCACGTGTTCGCCTACCGGCTCGTCTACCCCGAGTCCCAGGTGCGCCTGCGCGAGCTGCTGGCGACGGGCCACAGCTACATGAGCTACCTGCCGCTCCTGCTCGGGATCGGCGCTGCGCTGGAGCTCGTCGCATTCGGCTCGCTGGTCGTCGGCGGCGTGCGGCGCCGCGGGCGCGCGGCGGTGTCGCCGTGGGCGTTCGCGTTGTTGCCGGCGCTCGGCTTCGCCTTGCAGGAGTTCCTGGAGCGGTGGCTCGCCGGTGCGTCGTATCCGTGGTGGATGGTGCTGCAGCCGACGTTCCGGATCGGTCTGCTGCTCCAGCTCCCGTTCGCGCTCGCGGCGTTCCTCATCGCCCGCCTGCTGACGCGCGTCGCGGATCGTGTCGCGTCCGCCCTCCGTGGTGACCGGCGGCCGGCGCGCGTGGGACTCCGGTCGCGCTGGACCGCCTCGGCGGTGCGGCTGCCCCGCCCCGGTGCGCTCGCCGGCGGGCACGCCGGCCGTGGGCCGCCGCTTGCGGCCTGTCCGGCGAGCGCCGCTCACCGCCGCTGAGGAGACTGGTGGAGGAGGCGGGCCGTCGGACCGACGCCGTTTCCCTACTAGTCGAAGGAAGGTCCGATGCGTAACAGGTTTCGTGCGCTCGTGATGGTCGTGACCGTCGGCCTGCTCGCAGCCGCCGTGGCCGTCGCAGCGCCGGCGCCCCACACGGGCAAGGCCTACCCGGTCGCTCCGTTCAAGGTGAAAGGAACGATCAGCCTCGCGCAGAACGTCACGGCCCACACGCTGAAGGTGACCCTGAACCTCGCCGGCTTCAAGCCGAACAGCCCCCACGTGATGCACGTCCACAAGGGTGTGATGTGCGAGAAGATGGCCATGGGCGGGATGCCGTCTCCGACGATGGGCCCGATTCTCGTGCCGCTCGGTGTGCACACCGCCGACGGAGCCGGGCAGATGAAGCAGACGTTCACGATCCGCAACGCGCCCGTGGTCAAGTTCGGCGCGATCCATGTGATGGTCCATTACGGCCCCAACATCGCCACGTCGAGCAACGCACGGCCGATGACGTGCGCGGACATTCCGTGAGTCGCTCGATTCCTCCGAACCGAAGGAGCACTATGCGCAATCTGTCTCGCACGCTGGCTGCGACCACGGTCGCGATCGTCGTTGCGCTCGCGTTCGCCTCCGGTGCCTTCGCGCACGCACGGGTGAGCCCGGCGGTCTCGCTCTCGAAGCAGCTCCAGCTGTACAGCCTCGCAGTGCCGACGGAGAAGGAAGGCCTGACCACCACGAAGATCGTCCTGACGCTGCCGAGCGGGTTCGGGATCGACTCGTTCGTGGCGAGCCCCGGCTGGACCCGTGCGGTGCAGCAGACCGGCACCGGCGACAGCGCCGTGATCCAGAAGGTGACCTGGACCGGGGGGAGCACTCCGACGGGTGAGGACTCGCTCTTCCAGTTCCTCGCCCAGCCCGCCAAGAGCGGGAAGTACACCTTCGGGGTCCTGCAGACCTACTCGGACGGATCGCTCGTCAACTGGTCGGGCCCCGAGTCGTCCGACAATCCGGCTCCGACGATCGAGGCGAAGGCCACGCTCGGCGGCGGTGGCCTCTCGGTGGCGATGATCGTCGCGATCGTCCTCGGGGCCGTCGGCGTGATCCTCGGCGCGCTCGCTCTGTCGCGCGGCGGCGGAGGAGGGGGGAAGCGGGAGCTCGCATGACGTTGCGGGGGCGAGGCGCTCTGGGCGCGGCGCTCGCCGCGTTGGCACTGGCTTTGCCCGGTATGGCGTCCGCGCACGCCTACCTGGTCAGGACCGTGCCCTCGCCGAGCACCACGCTCAACGTCTCGCCCCCGGTCGTCGCTCTCACCTTCGACGAGGCGGTCGAGCCGCGCTTCGCGATCGTCTCGGTCACGAACGCGGCCGGCCGCCAGGAGGCGACCGGCCCGCCGCGGCGCTCGCCGGCGAATCCCGACACGCTCGTGGTGCCGCTCCGCCCCCACCTTCCGGAGGGCTGGTACCTCGTCTACTGGCGCGCGATCTCCGTCGACGGGCATCCGGTGCAGGGCGCGTTCACCTTCGCGATCGGCCCGAACGAGGGCCCGCAGCCGCAGTTCCGGGTGCCCTCGATCGCGGGCACGGCGACGACGCACAGGCTGCTGGTCGCTCGCTGGGCGATGTTCCTCACCGTGATGATCGCGATCGGCCTGTTCGTGCTGCGGATCGCGATCGCCCGTCCGCTCGTGAGGCGGGTCGAGGGCACGAGCCTCCGCTCCGTCTCGATCGCGATGGTGATCTTCTCGGTGCTCGGCCTGCTCGCGATCCCCGTCTACCTCGACGTCGCGACCTCGATCGACTCCCTGCGGTCGGCCTTCGCAGTCGGGGCGCTCGTCCCGCTGTTCCGCGTGACGGCCTTCGGGCGCGGCTACGTCGACATGGAGCTCTGCTTCGCCCTGTTCTGCGTCGCGGCCTGGATCGCCGTCTGGGTCGACCGGCCGCGCCGGGAGCACCGCTCGATCGCCGAGCTGGCGGCCACCGGAGGCGCGCTCGCCGCGGCCGCCGCGGTGCTCGTCCTGCCGGGTACCTCGGGGCACGCCGGGCAGACCGCACCGCGCGGCGTCTCGCTGCTGCTCGACTGGCTCCATCTCGCCTCCGGCTCGCTCTGGCTCGGCGGGCTCGTCGGCCTGCTGGTCGTCTGGGGGAGCCTCTCGGCCGGCAGGCGCGTCGCGGGACTGGCGGTCACGGTGCCCCGCTTCTCGAACGTCGCGTTCGTCTCGGTCCTCGTCCTGATCGGCTCGGGAGTCGGCGCGACGATCCTCCACATGCCGACCGTGGCCTCCCTCTGGCAGACGCTCGTACGGCAAGGCGATCCTCGTCAAGGTCGGCCTGCTGATCGCGGCGATGCTGCTCGCCGCGTTCAACCTCCTCCGCACGAAGCCGCACCTCGCCGGTGCGGGAGAGCGCCCGGAGCTCGGCCCGCCCGCCGCGTCGATGCTCCGCAGGCTCGTCACCGGGGAGGCCGTGATCGTCGCGTGCGCGGTCTTCGCCGCCGCCGTCCTGTCGAGCCTCGCCCCGCCCGCCAAGGCGCTCGCGGAGGTGGGGTCGGCCGTCGCCCACGTCGGCCCGGGCCAGGTCGTCCAGGTGGTCCACAAGAACGGCTACACGATCAAGGTGCTCGTCTCACCGAACCGCGCGGCGGTCCCGAACACCTTCGCGCTCCAGCTGACCCAGGGCTCGACACCGGTCAGAGGCGCTGACGTTACGCTCCAGTTCGCGATGCTCGACATGCAGATGGCGAACCAGGAGTACCAGCTCACGGAGACGAAGCCCGGCCTCTACACGCGACCGGCCCCGGCGCTCGTCATGGTCGGCCACTGGGGCCTCACCTACACGATCACCCCGAAGGGCGGCCAGCCGTTCACCGTCCTCGTCGTCGACCACGCAACCGGATGAGCCAGCAGCCGACTCCCGATCGCGGCGCCCAGCTCCGTCTCCTCGCAGCTCTCGTCGCGCTCGCGGCCGGTGCCGTGGCGGCCGTGATCGTGATCGGCGTGATCCACACGGTCCTCGCCTGACGATGGCCGCCCGGCTCGCGCTCTCACTCCTGCTTGCGCTCGGGGCCTTCGCGCTCGTTCCGGTCGCCGCGCGCGCCGACGGCGACCCGGCGAGCGACGTCCTCTACAACGGCAAGATCTTCCTCCCGTTCGAGGTCAAGATCTCCGGGAAGAATCAGCTCGAGCTGCAGCAGACGGTGGCCGCGGCGTGGAAGGCGGGCTATCCGATCAAGGTCGCGGTGATCTCCTCGGCGTACGACCTCGGCTCGGTCGGCGCGCTCTGGCAGAAGCCGCAGCTCTACTCGAAGTTCCTCGGCTCGGAGCTCGAGTTCCTCTACAAGGGCCGGCTGCTGATCGCGATGCCGAACGGCTTCGGCCTGAACCGCGGCACGGCGGCCGAGCGGAAGCTGCTCAAGGGTGTCCCGATCGGGCCGGGCGCGGACGGCCTGACCGCGAGCGCCGCCGCCGCCGTGCGCGCCCTTGCCGCCGCGTCGGGCCACCAGCTTCCGAAGCCGGCGCACCGGACCGACAACTCGGGCCGCGATCGGATCGTGCTCGTGATCGCCGTCGTCCTGATCGGGCTGCTGGTCCTCCTCTTCGTGCCCGGTTTTCGCCGCCGGATGCGGGGATCGCGCGCGACGTGACGCTGCGCGGCGCACGCGGCCAGTTCGCGGCGGTGGTGGTCAGCATCACCGCCGTCGCGGCCGTGACCGGCGTGATCTTCGTCGTGAAGTCGTTCGCGCCGGTGCTGAGCCTCGGCGTCCTCTACGTCTTCGCGGTGCTCCCGGTCGCAGTCCTGTTCGGGCTCGGCTGGGCGGTGGCGGTCTCGGTCGCCAGCATGCTCGCCTTCAACTGGTTCTTCCTGCCGCCGCTGCACACGTTCGCGCTGCGCGAGTCGGAGAGCTGGGTCTCGCTCGCCGTCTATCTCGTCACCGCGTTCGTGGTGAGCGCGTTCGCGGCCCGCTCGCGGCGGCGCGCCGTCGACGCCGAGCAGCGCCGCGGCGAGGCTGCGCTTCTGGCCGACGTGTCGAGCGTCCTGCTCGAGACCGACCGCGTGCAGGACGCGGTGCCGCAGATCGCGTCGTTGACCGGCCGGGTGATCGGAGCGAGCCACGTCCGGATCGAGCTCGGCTCGGTGCGCCGCGCGGAGAAGGGCGAGCGCGCGTATCCGCTCAGCGCCGGCGGGCGCGACGTCGGACGGCTGTTCGTCTCCGCCGAGGCCCGCCTTTCGGAGAACGTGCGTCGAGCGGGTCCTGCCCGCGCTCGCGTCGCTCTTCGCCGTCGCGCTCGAGCGGGAGCGGCTGCGCTGGCAGGCCGTCGAGGCCGAGACGCTCCGGCGCAGCGACGCGGTCAAGACCGCGCTCCTGCGCGCGGTCAGCCACGACCTCCGCTCACCTCTGACCGCGATCAGGACGGCCGCCGAAGGGCTCCACGACACGAGTCTCGACCTGGCGCCCGAGGACCGGCTCGCGCTGGAGGCGGCGATCCTGGGCGAAGCTCGCCGGCTCGACCGCCTGGTCGAGAACCTGCTCGACCTGTCCCGTCTCGAGGTCGGCGCCGCCGAGCCCAGGCCGGAGATCTGGACGATGGACGGCCTGCTCGCCCGAGCGCTCGAGGCGATCGGGAGCGGCGCCGGGCGAGTCACCGCCGTCGTGCCCGACGACGCCCGTCCCGTCCGCGTCGACGGCGCGCACGCGGAGCGGATCCTGGTCAACCTGCTCGAGAACGCCCTCGCCTACTCGCCCGCCGACGAGCCCGTCCGCGTCGAGGTCGAGGACTCCGGAGACCTGATCGTGACGAGGGTGATCGACCGGGGAGCCGGGATCGCCGCGGCGGAGCTCGAGCGGCTGTTCGAGCCGTTCGAGCACGGCGGCGCTCCCGCTTCCCGGAGCGGCAGCGGCCTCGGGCTCGCGATCGCGACCGGCTTCGCCCAGGTGAACGGCGGCCGCGTCTACGCCGAGCCTGCGCCCGGCGGCGGCACGGTCTTCGCGCTCGCCCTGCCTGCAGTGCCGGCTCCGGCAGGGATGCGCGCGTGAGCGGACAGCGGGTGCTCGTCGTCGACGACGAGCCGCAGATCCTGCGTGCGCTGCAGACCAACCTGCGCGGCGCCGGCTACGAGGTGGAGACGGCCGCGACGGTCGCCGAGGCGCTCTCGGCGGCGGCGGCGCACCCGCCCGACGCCGTGATCCTCGACCTCGTCCTCCCCGACGGCAGCGGCACCGACGTCTGCCGGGCGCTCCGCGACTGGAGCTCGATGCCGATCGTCGTCCTCTCGGCCGTCGGCGACGAGCGGGAGAAGGTCGCGGCGCTCGACGCGGGCGCCGACGACTACGTGACGAAGCCGTTCGGGATGGAGGAGCTGCTCGCGCGGCTCCGCGCGGCGCTGCGGCGCTCACCCGCCGCCGGGGAGCCGGTCCTGGAGGTCGGCGAGCTCGTGCTCGACCACGAGAAGCACGCCGTGTTCCGAAACGGCGAGCAGCTCTCGCTCACGCCCAACCAGTACGACCTGCTCGCGCTCCTGATCCGCAACGAGGGCAAGCTCCTCACGCACCGCGCGATCCTGCGCGACGTCTGGGGCCCCGGCTACGGCGACGAGTCGCACTACCTGCACGTCTACGTCTCCCAGCTCCGCCGCAAGATCGAGCCGGATCCGACCCGCCCGCGCTACCTCCTCACCGAGCCGGGCGCGGGCTACCGGCTCGTGAACCCCGAATCTTGAGGCCGTCTTTAGGCGCGCGCACCTAGCCTCGAAGGGTGACGGAGAGCCCGTTGCCCACCCCTGAGCCGCGCCGCACCTGGCGCACGCGGCACCAGCAGCAGAACACCCTCGAGCGCGTGCTCGGCACGCCGGCGCTCTTCGCGACCGCGTACGGCGACGTCGGCTCGTCGATCTACTACGCGCTCGGCCTGACCGCGTCGTTCGCGCTCGGGCTCACGCCGCTCGTCTTCGTGATCGCGGGGATCTTCTTCGTCGCGACCGCGATCACCTACGCCGAGGGCACCGTCCGCTACCCGGAGGCCGGCGGCTCCTCGAGCTTCTCGCGTCACGCCTTCAACGAGGTGTTCTCGTTCGGGGCCGGCTGGGCCCAGCTCCTCAACTACGTGGTCACGATCTCGATCTCCGCGTTCTTCGTCCCGCACTATCTGTCCGTCTTCTGGCCCCCGCTCCGGCAGAACCCGTGGGACATCGTCGGCGGCGCGGTCGTGATCTGCCTGCTCGTCGGCCTCAACGTGTTCGGCGTCCGCGAGGCGGTGAAGCTGAACGTGATCCTGGCCGTGATCGACTTCTCGACCCAGGTGTTGCTCGTCGCGCTCGGCGCCGCGTTGATCTGGGACCCCCACATCCTGATTTCCGGGATCCACCTCGGCGTCGCGCCGCCGTGGAGCCAGTTCTTCCTCGCGATCCCGATCGGGATGATCGCGTACACCGGGATGGAGACGATCTCCAATCTCGCGGAGGAGACCCGCGACCCGCCGCGCGACGTGCCGCTCGCCTACAAGTACGTGGCCGGCGCAGTGTTCGCGATCTACCTCACGCTGCCGTCGATCGCGCTGATGGCGCTGCCGGTCCGCCACATCGGCAGCCACTACGAGACGCTACTCGGCCGGAACCCGCCGCTCGGCTACGCGAACGACCCGGTGCTCGGGATCGTGAACAACATCGGCCTGCACGGCTTCCAGCTCACGGCGCTGCGCTACTACGTCGGGATCCTGGCCGGCACGATCCTGATCATCGCCGCCAATGCGGGCGTGATCGGCTCCTCGCGGATCATCTACTCGATGTCGAGCCACCGGCAGCTGCCCGAGCGGCTGCGGCGGTTGCACCCGCGCTTCAAGACGCCCTACATCTCGCTGATCGTCTTCTCCGGGCTGCTCTCGATCCTGACCCTGCTGCCGGGGAAGATCGACTTCCTCGGGACGATGTACAGCTTCGGCGCCATGCTCTCGTTCGCGATCGCGAACGCGTCGATCATCGCGCTCCGGTACCGCTTCCCCGACGCCGAGCTGCAGATGAAGGGCCGGCCGAACCTGAGAATCGGAAACGTCGACTGGCCGCTGTTCGCGATCCTCGGCCTCCTCGGCACCGCCCTCGCGTGGCTCGTGGTCGTCGTGCAGCGGCCGGTGACGCGGGACGTCGGCTTCGCCTGGCTCGCGATCGGGTTCGCCACCTACATCGTCTACCGCAAGGTGGTGATCCACGTCCCGCTCACGAAGACGGTCGTCGCGCCGCCGTGGAGCGGGCCGGCGGCGGAGCTCGAGTACCGCAACATCCTCGTCCCGGTCGGCGACGACCCGGAGTCGGAGCTCGCGCTGGTCTACGCCGCGCGCCTCGCCGCCGAGCGCCGCTCGCGGATGGTCGTCGTGACCGTGATCGAGATCCCGCTCGGGCTGCCGCTCGACGACGCCCGGCCGGAGGAGATCGAGGTCGCGAACGCGCTGCTCGACGAGGCGCGTGCGGTCGGCGAGTCGTACGGCGTGCGCGTGGTGCCGAGGCTGATCCGGGCGCGCAGCTTCGGCCGCGCGGTGGTCGAGGAGGCGCGCGACCGCCGCTCCGAGATCATCGTCGTCGGCGCCGAGCGGAACCTGCGCCGCCGCCGCACGATGATCTTCAGCGAGATCGTCGAGTACATCCTCAAGCACGCGCCGTGCCGCGTGATGGTGGCCGGCGGGCTGCCGTTCGAAGGCTTTCGCGCGAACGGTCACGCGGCGCTCGTCGTGCGGCGGTAGGACCGCACGACGAAGGGCCGCCCGGGGGACGGCCCTTCGCCTCTTCCGCGGGAGCAGAAGCTGCTACGCGGAGACCGGCGTGGTGGCCGCCGGTGTCTTCGCCGTCTTTTTCCCGAAGAGGACCGAGTCCGCGCTGCGGAGCGCGCCGGCCAGGGCCAGGATCAGGAAGCCGATCCCGGTGAGCAGGAGCGCGATCCCGACCACGATCCCGAAGAGCGCGATCTGGGAAGCGAGGTACGAGGTGTTGAGCGCCGTGGTGAGCGCCGTCTCGGTGACCCAGAGGTTCCGGAGCCCGTTGTCCTGCGGCTGGCCCTTCACCATGATCGCCTTCGTGGCGTCGTTCGTGCCCTTGCCGTCAGCGGTCGCGTAGCGCGGCATCTGCGCGTAGGTCAGGCCGCCCGTCGCGATGAGCGTGTGGATCCGCATGTACTGGGCGAAGCAGCGCGCCGTGGCGCCGTTGCTGACCGCCTTGTTCGCCACGCTGCACGACGGGATCGTGACGTTCTTCAGGCCGGCCTTCGAGGCCTCGGCCGAGATCCCGGCGGGCGTCATGTCGGCCGTGCCGACGATCGCCTCGTTCTTGACGCTGCTGTTCACGGTGCTGCGCCCGTTGACGCCCATCACGATCGCAGCGACGCCGAACGCGATCAGGACCGCTGCTGCGACGAAGCCTCCGATTTCAAGTGCCTTGCGCATCTCTTCTGCTCCCTTCGTGCCGTTGAGCTTGCCTTGCTCCCACTCTCTCTTCCGGGAGCGCTCGGGCAATCGGGGCAGGCGCTGAACCTCGCTGCGGGGTTCTCTCCTAGCGAGTCAGCGGATTTGCGTACGGCAGCGGCTTCAGCACGACCGTCTCGCTGGGCGAGTTCGTGAGCACCCAGGCGAGCTCCTTCGCGGTAAAGCCGCCGTGGCCGTTCGCGGGGGCGGGCGCGATGATGCGGTCGAAGCGCTCGACCTCCCAGAGGCGCTTGAGCGCGTGCGTGAGCGTGCGGCCCTTCTCGATCCTGGCGTCGACCGGCACCCCGGCGCCGAGCGCCGCGTGCTCGACGGCCTCGAGCAGCGGCATCGCCCGCTCGACCTCGTCGTGGAGCGGCGAGTCCTCCGCATAGCGCAGCGGCACGACGAGGAGGTACGCGGGGACGAGTACCGCGTCCTCGGCATGGGCGATGCGGATCGCCGCGTCCACGACGGTCGGGTCGAGCCGGCCGGAGAACGCCACGAGCACACGGCGGGCACCCTTCTTCACGGGCAGCCGGTGGTGGGTCGCCAGCGGCGCACGACCAGTGCGAGCAGGGCCACGACGCCGCGACCAGGACGACGACGACGAGCGATCATGGCAGCAGCTCCTTGCGGTCGGCTCGGTTTGCGACGACGCGGATGTCGATCCCCGGCAGCTCGCGCACGAGCGCCGAGACGAGCGAGCCGCGCACGATCTCGATCCGGCGGCGCTCGTCGGGGGTGCCGAGGAAGACGTAGGTCGACCCGCGCTCGTACACGACGCGTCGCACCGTCCCGACGAGGTCGCCGTCCTCCTCCTCGACGAAGTGCGCGCCGAGGATGATCGCGAGCCGGCGGAGCGCGGCGAGCGACACCTGCTCCTCGTCGGTGAGCGTCTTGCCGGGCTTGTGGACCCAGAGCGCGTCGAGGTCGGCGCCGAGCCGCTCGGCCGAGCGCCAGGCGCGCCGCAGCAGCCGCTGCGAGCGGGGCTCGGGGGTCACGAGCACAAGCACGCGCTCGGCGACGGCCTGCGTCGAGAGCGGGTCGAGCACCGTCGGCCTGGCGGCGTGCTCCGACGTCCTCGGCCACCTCGCGCAGCGCGAGCTCGCGCAGGGCCGAGAGCTTCTCGAGCCGGAAGAAGTTCTGCAGCGCGACCTCGGCCCGCTCCTTCGGGTAGACCTTGCCCGTCGAGCATCCGCTTCTGGAGCGCCTCGGGCGTCAGGTCGACGAGCACGACCTCGTCGGCCTCCTCGAGGATCCGGTCGGGGAACGTCTCGCGGACGCGGATGTCGGTCAGCTCGGCGATCGAGTCGTTGAGGCTCTCGAGGTGCTGGACGTTCACGGTCGAGACCACGTCGATGCCCGCGTCGAGGACCTCGTCGATGTCCTGGTAGCGCTTCTCGTTTCGCATCCCGGGCGCGTTCGTGTGCGCGAGCTCGTCGATCAGGGCCAGCTCCGGGCGCGCGGCGGATCACCGCGTCGACGTCCATCTCCGCGAGCTCGAGCGCTCCCGTGCTGGGCCCGCAGGCGCGGCACGAGCTCGATCCCCTCCGCGAGCGCCGCAGTCTCGGGCCGGTCGTGCGGCTCGAGGTAGCCGATCACGACGTCGCGGCCCTCGGCCTGCGCCTGCCGGCCCTCCTGGAGCATCCGGTAGGTCTTGCCGACCCCGGCGGCCATGCCCAGGAGGATCCGGTAGTCGCCCCGCAGTGCTCCTCCAGGTGATGTTGGCGAGCTTCCGGGGCGCGAGCACCAAGCGCCGGAAGGACGCAGGGAGCGCTCATGGCTGAAGCCATGGGCGCGACTGAGGACGCCGCAGCGCGCCGCGTGATCGCGTTCCGGGAGCCGGAGGACATTGCCTGGAGGACCACCTAGGCGCCGAAGACGTTGTAGACGATCAGGTCGATCAGCTTGATCCCCACGAACGGCAGGATCATGCCGCCGACGCCGTAGATCAGCAGGTTGCGGCGCAGGAGCGCGGTGGCGCCGATCGCCCGGTAGCGCACGCCGCGCAGAGCCAGCGGGACGAGCGCGGGGATGATCAGGGCGTTGAAGATGATCGCCGAGATGATCGCGCTCTGCGGGGTGCCGAGATGCATGACGTTGAGCGAGTCGAGCGGCCCGCGCTCGCCCGGCTTCGCCGCGTAGGTGAAGGCGAACATCGCCGGCAGGATCGCGAAGTACTTGGCCACGTCGTTCGCGATCGAGAACGTCGTGAGGGCGCCGCGCGTGATCAGGAGCTGCTTGCCGACCTCGACGATCTCGATCAGCTTCGTCGGGTTGGAGTCGAGGTCGACCATGTTCCCGGCTTCCTTCGCGGCGGTCGTGCCGGTGTTCATCGCCACGCCGACGTCGGCCTGCGCGAGCGCGGGCGCGTCGTTCGTGCCGTCGCCGGTCATCGCGACCATCCGGCCCTTGCGCCTGCTCCTCCTTGATCAGGGCCATCTTGGCCTCCGGCGTGGCCTCGGCGAGGAAGTCGTCGACGCCGGCCTCCTGGGCGATCACGGCGGCGGTGACGCGGTTGTCGCCGGTGATCATCACCGTGCGGATGCCCATCTTGCGGAGCTCGTCGAAGCGCTCGTTCATCCCGCCCTTGACGATGTCCTTGAGGTAGACGACGCCGAGCGCCCAGTTGTCCCGGGCGACGACGAGCGGTGTGCCGCCCTGCTCGCGCGACGGACTGGACGATCCGGTCGAGCTCGGCCGGCGCACGGCCGCCGTGCTCCTCGATGAACGCCTTGACGGCGTCGGCGGCGCCCTTGCGGATCTCGGTGCCGTTCATGTCGATCCCGCTCATCCGGGTCTGGGCGGTGAAGGGGATGAAGCTGTGCTCGCCGAGCTCGCGCTCGCGGACGTCGAAGCGCTCCTTCGCGAGCACGACGATCGAGCGGCCCTCGGGCGTCTCGTCGGCGAGCGAGGCGAGCTGGGCGACCTCGGCGAGCTCGCGCTCGTCGACGCCCGGGACAGGGAGGAACTCGGCGGCCTGGCGGTTGCCGAGCGTGATCGTGCCGGTCTTGTCGAGCAGCAGCACGTCGACGTCACCGGAGGCCTCGACCGCGCGGCCCGACATCGCGAGCACGTTGCGCTGCACGAGCCGGTCCATCCCGGCGATCCCGATCGCCGAGAGCAGGGCGCCGATCGTGGTCGGGATCAGCGCGACGAGCAGCGCGATCAGCACGGTCTGCGAGACGGGCGTGCCCGCGTAGATCGCGAACGGCTTGAGCGTGACGACCGCAGCAACGAAGGTGATCGTCAGGCCGGCGAGCAGGATGTTGAGCGCGATCTCGTTCGGCGTCTTGCGGCGCTCGGCGCCCTCGACGAGCGCGATCATGCGGTCGAGGAACGAGTGGCCAGGCTCCTGCGTGACCCGGATCACGAGGCGGTCCGAAAGGAGCTTGGTGCCGCCGGTGACCGCCGAGCGGTCGCCGCCGGACTCGCGGATCACGGGAGCGGACTCGCCGGTGATCGCCGACTCGTCGACCGAGCCGACGCCCTCGATCACGTCGCCGTCGGCGGGGATCACGTCGCCGGCCTCGACGATCACGACGTCGCCGCGCTGCAGCTCGGCGGCGGGCAGCTCGCGCGCCGTCCTGGAGCCGCGCGAGCGTCGTGGTCCGCGTCGCGCGGAGGGTCGCCGCCTGGGCCTTGCCGCGCCCCTCGGCGATCGCCTCGGCGAAGTTCGCGAAGAGCACGGTCAGCCAGAGCCAGAACGCGATCACGCCGACGAACCAGAGGTCCGTCGTAGTGACCCTGCGCGAGCTCGAGGAAGAAGATCCCGGTCGTGATCACGCTGCCGAGCTCGACGATGAACATCACCGGGTTCTTGAGCTGCAGGCGCGGGTCGAGCTTCGGGAAGGAGTCCCTGATCGCGGCGAGCGTCGAGGTCGCGGGAGAAGATGCTTGACGAGGTGCGCGCCATTACCGACCGGTCTCCTTGTCGAGGGCGAGGTTGAGGTCGAGGACGTTGACGCCGGGCTCGCCGAAGAAGCCGAGGCTGCGGCCGTCGGTGTTCTGCGCGATCAGGTTCTGGACGGTCGCGAGCGGGAGGTGGCGGACCGCGGCGATCCGGTGCGCCTGCAGCTGCGCGTACGCGGGCGAGATGTCGGGGTCGATCCCGGAGGCCGAGGTCGTGACCGCGTCGACCGGGATGTCCGCCTTGGTGAGGCCGGGGTTGTACGGCCCCTCGAGCTTGAGGATCGCCGCAACGGCCGCGTTGACGTTCTTCGCGAGTTGCGGGTTGGTCGGGCCGAGGTTGGCGAAGGTCGTCGCGCCGGCGTTGTAGGCGGGCGACGTGGCCGACGGGCGCTCGTGGAAGTACTTCGTGGCCGTGAACCCCTGCGCGGCGAGGCTCGAGCCGACCACGGTGCCGTTCTGCTTGATCAGGCTTCCGCCCGCCTTGGTGGGAAAGGCGACGGCGGCGAAGCCGGTCATCACGAGCGGGAAGGCGAAGCCGAAGACGAGGGTGATCACGACCGTCGCGATCAGGGAGCTGACGAGCGCGCGCATCAGTTCGACAGCCCTTCCACGATCGGGCCGAGCGTCAGGGCCGGGAAGATCATCAGCCCGGCGGTGAGCACGATCACGCCCACGAGCAGGACGACGAAGATCGGGCCGTCGGTGCGGAACGTCCCCGCCGAGACGGGCGCCGTCTTCTTGCCGGCGAGCGAGCCGGCGAGCGCGAGCGCCGCGATCAGCGGCACCCAGCGGCCGAGGTAGAGCGCGACCGTGCCGAGCTCGGCCGAGAAGTTCGTCGCGCCGTAGCCGGCGAAGGCGCTGCCGTTGTTGTTCGACTGCGAGGTGTAGGCGTAGAGCGCCTCGGTGAAGCCGTGCGCGCCGGGGTTGAAGATCGAGGCGAGCCCGAGCTTCGTCACCACCGAGACGCCGGTCATGATCAGCACCATCGTCGGCACGAAGAGCGCCCCGACGGCGGCGTACTTGATCTCGCGCGCCTCGATCTTCTTGCCGAGGTACTCGGGGGTGCGGCCGATCATCAGCCCCGCCACGAAGACGGCGATGATCACGTAGAAGAACATCCCGTAGAGCCCGGAGCCGACGCCGCCGAAGATCACCTCGCCGACGAAGATGTTCACGAGCAGGACGGCGCCGCCCGCGGGCGTGTAAGCGTCGTGGCCGCTGTTCACCGAGCCGTTCGAGGCGTCGGTCGTCGGCACCGACCAGAGCACCGAGTTGGCGATCCCGAACCGGGTCTCCTTGTCCGACATGTTGCCGCCGCTCTGGCCGCTGCCCTGCGTGATGTTCACGCCGGAGCTCCGCAGCACCGCGGAGCCGTGCTGCTCGGCCGGGAGCGCGATCGCGACGCCGATCGCGAACATCGCGAACATCGCCGCGAGCAGGACGTAGCCCTGGCGGAGGGCGCCGACCATCTTCCCGAACATGACCACCTGCGATGCCGGGATCAGCAGGATCGCGAGCACCTCGAGGAAGTTCGAGAGCCCGGTCGGATTCTCGAACGGGACGGCGGAGTTCGAGTTGTAGAAGCCGCCGCCGTTCGTGCCGAGCTGCTTGATCGCGATCTGCGAGGCGGCCGGGCCGCGTGCGATCGTCTGGTGCGCGCCCTGGAGCGTGGTCGCGGTCGCGTGCCCGGCGAAGGTCTGGACGACGCCCTGGGAGATCAGGACGACGGCCAGCACGAGCGCCAGCGGGAACAGGATGTAGACGATCCCGCGGTAGAGGTCGCGCCAGAAGTTGCCGAGGTTCGACGTCGAGCGGTGCGCGAGGCCGCGGACGACGGCGGCCAGCACCGCCATCCCGACGGCGGCGGAGACCCAGTTCTGCACCGCGAGCCCCGCCATCTGCGTCAGGTACGACATCGTGTACTCGCCGCCGTAGTACTGCCAGTTCGTGTTCGTGACGAAGCTGGCGGTCGTGTTCAGCGAGATGTGCGAAGAGACACCGGGGAGATGGTCAGGGTTCAGCGGCAGGTGGCCCTGGAGCCGCATCAGCGCGTAGAGCGGCACCGAGAAGACCGCGCTGAAGATCAGCACCGTCTTCGCGTAGCCCTTCCAGTCCTGCTCGCGCTTGACGTCGACGCGGAGCAGGCGGAGGAAGCCGCGCTCCATCGCGCCGAAGAAGCGGAACCGCCCGCGCATGGCGAACTGCTCGTCGTTGTAGACCCGTGCCATGCAGAGGCCGAGCGGGTACGAGAGCGCGATCAGCAGGACCGCGTAGACGAGGATCTGGGCGATGCCCTGGCCGCTCATCTAGAGCTTCTCCCCGCGGAAGAGCGCGTAGGTGAGGTAGGCGAACACCGCGATCGCGACGACGAGGCCGAAGATGTCGCCGGCGGACATCAGACGCGCTCGAGCGCCCAGAGCAGCAGGAAGGCGAACACGAAGCAGGCGGCCCCGATCGCGATTGCGGCCAGGTCGTACATCAGCTGTTCTCCAGCTCGAGCTCGATCACCGCGAGCCGCTCGGGAAGGTCGTGGCCGTTCGCGTGCATGTAGAGCGGGCTGCCCGGGCTGGTCAGGAGGCGTTCGATCGCGAGGATCGCGGTCGGGGTGACGGGGACGGCGACGTCCTCGAGCCGCTCTGCGATCGCGAGGATCGCCTCGAGGTGAGGGCCGATCGCCTTGCGGTTCAGCGGCAGCGTGCTCCTCGGGCCGGGGGAGCGGATCTCCCTCACGACGCCGCGGAGCGAATGGGCGAGCAGCTTCCGCTCGCGAGTCGAGGTCAGCTCGGCGGCGCGCCACTCGAAGTGCGACGCCTGGCCGCCGCGCCCGAACCAGTCGTCGGCGATCGCCCGCCGGCGGCGCCGCGCGTTCCAGAGCTGTGCGCTCCTCAGCGCTCCGGCGACCACGAGCGCGATCGGCAGCACGAGCCGGTTCGGCCAGGAGAGCCCCGCCGCCCAGCCGGCCCCGAGGGCGACGACTGCCACGACGAGGTACGGGAGCGCAGCCGGAACCGGCGACGCGGGGGCAGCAGGAGTGGGACGGCCTTCGTGAACGAGGTACATGTAGCAGCAACGCTACGAGCGCCCGCCTCAACGCCGGCTCAGGGTTTCCGGGGCCGCTCTTAAAGTCCGCTCAAGATCCGTTCGCGGCCGGATCGACGAGGCGATAGCCGGCGCCGGGCTCGGTGAGCAGGTAGCGCGGGCTCGACGGGTCGGGCTCGATCTTGCGGCGGAGGTGCGAGACGTAGACGTGGAGGTAGTGCGCCTCGACCTGGTAGGAGGGGCCCCACACCTCGCGTAGCAGCATCTTGTGGGTCAGGAGCTTCCCCTGGCTCTGCGCGAGCACGCGCAGGAGGTCGAACTCGTGGGGACTGAGCTTCACGCGCTTGCCGTCGGCGGTGACGATGCGCTCCGCGACGTCGATCCGCAGCGCTCCGAGCTGGATCACCGGCTCTGCGGAGGGCGCGACCCGGCGCAGAGCGGCGCGAAGGCGGGCCAGCAGCTCGTCGACGCCGAAGGGCTTCGTCACGTAGTCGTCGGCACCGGCGTCGAGCGCGGCGACCTTCTCGCGCTCCTCGCCGACCGCGGAGAGGACGATCACCGGGACGTCCGTCCACCGGCGCAGCTCGCGGCAGACGTCCGTCCCGCGCCCGTCCGGGAGCACGAGGTCGAGGATCACGGCCTCGGGCGGGTGCGCGGCCGCGGCTGCGAGGGCGCTCTCCGCCGTGGCGGCCGTCTCGACGGTGTAGCCGGCGCCGCGCAGCGTCGTTCCGAGCGCGCGCAGGATCTGCGGCTCGTCGTCGACGACGAGGATACGCTGGCCGCTCACGCGGGCAGCTCCGCGGGGAGCTCGACGACGGGCAGGGCGAGTGCGAACGACGCGCCCTGGCCGGGCCTCGACTCCGCCCACACGCGGCCCCCGTTCGCCTCCGCGAACCCGCGCGCGATCGCGAGGCCGAGCCCCGCCCCTCCGCCCGCACCGTCGCTGCCACGATGGAAGGCGTCGAACACGCGCTCCAGCTCGTCCTCGCGCAAGCCGGGGCCCTGGTCGACGATCCGGACGATCGCCTCGCTCCGCGTCGAGGTGATGCGGACGTGCACGCTCGTCCCGGCCGGCGAGAACTTCAGCGCGTTCTCGATCAGGTTCACGAGCACCCGCTGGATCTGGGCAGAGTCGACGTCGACGAGGGGCGACTCGCCGCCGGCGAGCTCGACCCGCGTGGCTGCGCCGAGCGCGTCGACGGCCTGCCGCGCGAGGTCGTCGAGCGCCCAGACCTCCCGCTCGGGCGCGGCGGCGCCGGCCTCGAGCCGCGAGAGGTCGAGCAGGTCGGCGACGAGCCGGTTCAGGCGCCCGGACTCGACCGCGATCGTCTCCAGCAGCTCGTCGCGGTCGGCCTCCGTGAGCCGCAGCGTCCTGTTTCGGAGGGCTCCGACTGCGGTCGCGATCCCGGTCAGCGGCGAGCGGAGATCGTGGGAGACCGTCCGCAGCAGCGCCGTCTTGACGAGGTCGCTGCGCCGGAGCGTCTCCGCCTCGAGCGCCTCTCGGGCGAGCGTGTCGTGCTCGACGGCGACGGCGAGCAGCGCTGCGAGCGCGGGCAGGAAGCGGCTGCGGGCGCCGACGTTCGGCTCGGACCCCTCCGGTGTGTAGATCGTCCCGACCGCGCGGTGTGCGGCCTCGAGCGGATGCGGCGCCTGTCCGGGCGGCGGCCGGTGAGAGACTCCGAGCTCGATCTCGGCACGGTCGACGCCGAGGACGACGGCCGCCTTCTGCGCGATCTCCTCGAGCTCGTCGTCGAGCGCGCGTCCCCCGAGCAGCTCGGTGGCCAGCTCGGCGAGCAGCGCCGACTCGCGCTCGCGCTGCTCCGCGGCGGCCGCGCGCCGGCGCGCCCGGGCGGCCAGGTCGCTCACCACGACCGCGGTGCAGAGGTAGACAGCGAGCGCGAACCAGTTCTCGCTGTTCGCGAGCGTGAACGTGTGGACGGGCGGGAGGAAGAACCAGTTGAAGGCGAGCATGCTCGCGACCGAGACCGGAAGCGCGAACCAGAGCCCCCAGAGCACCGCGACCGGCAGCACGGCGAAGACGTAGAGGACGCCGAGGCTGAGCACCGGCACGTAGGGCTTCACGAGCTCGATCACTACGGTGACCGTGACCACCGCGGCCACGCTCGCCGCCGCTGCGATCGCGAGCTGCTGCCACCGCGGACGACGCGGCGGCCATCCGGTCCAGCGCGCCTGCATCGACGGTAACGCTAGCCTGCGGCGATGACGCGGGTCGTGCTCGTCGCGCTGCTCACCCTCGCGCTCGTCGGCTCCGCCGCCGGCGGCGAGGGGCCCCGCCGTCTCCAGCTCGGCAACTCGGCCCAGGGCCGCGCGATCGACGCCGTGGAGCTGGGCGACCCGGCCGCGGCGCGAAAGGTGCTCGTCGTCGGGTGCATCCACGGGAACGAGTGCGCGGGGATCGCGATCGTGCGGCGGCTCGAGCGGATGCCGGCGCCGAAAGGCGTCGACCTCTGGCTGATCGAGAGCCTCAACCCCGACGGGTACGCCCTGGGCACGCGCGTGAACGCGCGCGGCGTCGATCTCAACCGCAACTTTCCCTGGGGCTGGCAGCATCTCGAGGGCGCGACCGACTCGGGGTCGAGGCCGCTCTCGGAGCCCGAGAGCCGCATTGCGTACCGGCTGATCGTCCGGCTGCGCCCGGCCGTCTCGATCTGGTTCCACCAGCACCTCGGCGTCGTGGACGGCTCCGGCGGGGACGCGGCGCTGGAGCGGCGCTTCGCTCGGCTCGTCGGCCTCCCGTTCGTCACGCTGCCCCGGTATCCCGGCAGCGTGACCACGTGGGAGAACAACACGCTCCCCGGGAAGACCGCGTTCGTGGTCGAGCTGCCTGCCGGCTCCCTCGACCCTGCTCGAGCGGCCCGCTTCGCCGCCGCCGTGCTCGACGCAGCGAGGCCGCGCGAAGCCGCCTAGGCGAAGGGGTGGCCGGCCGGTGCCGGGGAAGGGAGACCCCGGCACCGGAGGACGGGCGCCTCCGGGAGATGGGACTCGACGTCTCGAGATCGCGGGCCGCTCGATTGGACGGGTGGCGGAGCGACGGGCGCTCGCCGTGCGACACGCGAGAGACGGAATCGGTGGAGGCGGTGGGCGCGTTCATCTGCCCTCAGGTGTACGCCTCCGCCCGCAACGGACGGGAAAGGCGCAGGGAAGGAAGCGCCAAGCGCGCGAAAGGATTCGGTAAAGGCCTCAGGCGCCTGCGGCCGGGAGCGTGAACGAGACTCTCGCGCCGCCCGTCTCGCGCGGCTCGGCCCAGATCCGGCCGCCCTGGCCCTCGACGAGGCCGCGCGCGATCGCGAGCCCGAGGCCCGCGCCGCCGCTCTCGCCGGTGCGGGCCGTGTCTCCGCGCCAGAAGCGGTCGAACATCCGTCGCGCGGCCTCGGGGGTCAGCCCTTCGCCGGTGTCCTCGACGGTCACCTGAACCTGGTCGTCGGCGGGTGCGAGGATCACGGCGACCGTCCCGTCGGAGGGCGTGTGCCGGAGCGCGTTCGTGAGCAGGTTGAGGAGCACGCGCTCGACCTCCTCCGGGGCGCAGCGAGCCGCCGGCGTCTCCGCGATCCGCTGCTCCAGCGTGACGTTGCGGGCGCGCGCCTCGGCCTCGAAGCCGCGCACGCACGACTCGACGAGCGGCGCGAGCGAGATCGCGCGCAGCTCGTGCGCGAGCGCGCCGGCGTCGATGCGCGCGAGCTCGAAGAGGTCGTCGACGAGCCCCGAGAGGCGCCGCGCCTGGCTCTGCAGCGGCGCCAGGTACTCCTCGGGCGTGGCGAGACCGTCCTCGATCGCCTCGAGCATCGCCGTGATCGACGCGATCGGGGTGCGGAGGTCGTGGCTCGCGGCCGCGACGAGCTCGCGCCGCGCGTCGAAGAGGCTCCTCGACGTTGGCAGCCATCTCGTTGAAGGAGCGGCCGAGCTCGGCCAGCTCGCGCGGCCCGCTGTCCGGCGCGCGGGCGCTGAGGTCGCCGGCCGCGAGCGCGCCCGACGCCACGCGGAGCCGGTCGATCCGGCGCGCGATCGAGGTGCCGAGCCCGAGCGCGGCCGCGACGGCGACGAGCGCCGAGGCCGCGGCGACCGCGAGGATCTTCACGTCGTCGCCCATGTGGAACATCACCCAGCCGGAGAGGAGCACCGCCGCGAGCGGCAGCGCGACCGCGAGCAGCGCGAAGCCCCGCGAGCTGGAGGCGGACGGTCGGGAGCAGGCGCAGGAGGAAGGTGGCCGCGAGCCCGGCCGCGAGGGTCGCTCCCGCGACGATGAGGGCGAGCGCGATCACGGCACGAAGCGGTAGCCGACGCCCCACACGGTCTCGAGGTGCACGCGGGTTGGCCGGGTCGCGCTCGATCTTCGAGCGCAGGCGGCGCACGTGCACCGTCACCGTGCCCGTGTCCAGCGCGGAGGCGTAGCCCCAGACGCTGTGCATCAGCTGGTCGCGCGAGAACACGTGGCCGGGGTTCGAGGCGAGGAAGAAGAGGAGGTCGAACTCCTTCGCCGTGAGCCGGAGCGTGCTGCCGTCGAGCTCGACCTGGCGCGTGCCGGCGTCGAGCGTGAGGTCGTCGAACGAGAGCCGCTCCACGGAGACAGGCGCGAGAGCCGCGCGGCGCAGGACGGTGCGGACGCGCGCCGCGAGCTCGCGCGGCGAGAACGGCTTGGTGACGTAGTCGTCGGCGCCGAGCTCGAGGCCGACGATGCGGTCGGCCTCCTCGCCGCGGGCGGTGAGCATGATCACCGGCAGGTCGCCCTTCGTCCGGATCCAGCGGCAGAGCGCGAGCCCGTCCGTTCCCGGCAGCATCACGTCGAGCACGACCAGGTTCGGCGCGGCGCTCTCGATCAGCGCGCGGGCGGCCTCGCCGTCCCCGGCCTCGAGCGTGTCGTAGCCCTCACGCTTCAGGTAGCGAGCGACGACGTCGCGGACGATCGGCTCGTCGTCGACGATCAGCACCGTCGTCATCGCGCTCATTCTTCAGGATCCGTCTCGACCCACTTGCGATGGTGGCGCCAGGCCCAGTCGAGCCGCACCGAGCCCTCCGTCATCCCGCGCAGCGAGTGGCGCGTCGCGGGGTAGATCAGCGCGAGATAGAGGTGGCCGACGAGCAGGATCACGGAGACGTACATCAGCCCGTCGTGGAGCAGGATCGTGCTCGGCCACTGGTAGGCGTGGTTGCGCTCGCCGAGCCAGAGGAAGAGCCCCGAGACGGCGAACAGCACCGCGAACGACGCGGTCAGCGCGGCGTTGAGCTTCTGGCCCGCGTTGAAGCGGCCCTGCGGCCGCGGGATCCGCCGCAGCCAGAGCCGGTCGTCCTGGTCGAAGAGGTCGAGCTCGCGCAGCGTCCGGCGCAGGCCCCTGCGGTCGCCGAGCGCGACGACGAGAACGAGCGCGACCGCCCACGCGATCGCGGTGTAGATGTGGATCGCCTTGACCTCCGGCCGGCGGCCGACGGCCACGCTGAGCGACGGCAGGTAGAGCACGAGCCCGGAGGCGAGCAGGACGAAGAACGCGGAGGCGTGGATCCAGTGGATCGATCGCTCGGTGACGGAGAAGCGGCGGACGTAGCCCGCGCGCTCAGAAGCCATTCGAGCGGCCCACCCAGGCGTCGACGTCGTAGCCCCGTTCCTCCCAGTAGCCCGTCTCGGGCGCGCTGGTGACGGTGATCCGCTCGACCCACTTCACGTTCTTGTAGCCGTACATGTCCGGGATCACGACGCGGACCGGGGCGCCGTGCGGCGCGCGAGAGCGGCTTGTCGTTCATCTCGTAGGCGAGCATCGCGTCCTTCAGCTCGGCCTGCGAGAGCGAGAGCGAGTCGGTGTACGGCTTCTCGGCCGAGGTGAACGTCAGCGCCGTCCCGGCGGAGGACGGCCTGGCGAGCGCGAGGAGATCGTCGAAGCGGACGCCGGCCCAGCGGACGTTGCTGGACGGTCCAGCCGGTCACGCAGTGAAACGTCGAGACCTGCTCGGCGCGGGGGAGCGCGCGCAGCTGGTCGATGGTCAGCGAGACGGGTTGCTCGACGAGCCCGTCGATCCGGAGCCGCCACGTCTGTGGGTCGAACCGGGGCATCGTCGAGGCGACGGTGTAGATCCGCCAGCCCGGGAAGAGGCCCGGCGCCACGTCCTCGAGGGGCTGGGCGGCGCCCGAGAAGGCATGCCACACGGACCGACCCCAGAAGAGCGACGAGAGCCCGACCGCCGTCACCCCGAGGAAGGTGCGCCGGCCGTAGGCCCGCTCGTCGCTTTCGTGCATGGAAGTCACGGTAGCCGCATCGGCTTCCGGGAGGGATTACGAAACCCTGAAACTACGCTTTGACGACGTACCAGCCGCCGACGCCGTTGCAGAGGATCTTCGTCTTCGTGTCACCGTGGAAGGTGTAGAGCGGCCGGCCGTCCCAGGTCACCTGGGTCTTGCCGTCGGGCCGCACGATCGTGCCGAACGTGCCCATCACTCCCGCGACGTGCTTGTCGACCATCGTGTGGGCCGGGACGACGAGCGGCGGCCAGGTGGTCGCGCATGCACCGGTGCAGTGCACCTTCTTGTCCTTCTCCTGGTTCCACGTGTAGAGCGCGAGGTGACCCCGCGTGGCGAGGATCGCCCCGAACTTGGGTGCGTTCACCTTCACGACGGGACTTGCGTCGGTCGTCGCCGCGAGCGCCTGCGCGCCGAGCACGACGGCGCCGGCGAGGACGAGGGCGAGGATGGCGAGCCTTCTCATGCGATCTCCTTCGGTCGGTGGGTCGCGTCCGTTGTAGACCCGGCCGAGGGTGGCCGCCAGGGCTCGCGCGGTCGTTTAAGGGAACGTTCAGGCGGGCGTCAGATCTGTGACAGATCCGCCGTAACACTGCTTAACAATCACCCAACGGCCGGTTAAGACCGCCGGTTTATAACGGGGACCAGTGCAGCGGAGCACCCTCCCCATCTCCGGCGCCGTCGGGCTGGTCGTCGCCGCCGTCATCGGCGGCGCGGTGGCGCTCGGCGGCGCAGCACTCCTCGGCGGCGTCGGCGGCGGCACCACGACCGTCAGAGAGCTCGCGTCGGCCACCGGCTCGACCGAGCCGACGGCGTTCGCGCAGGGCAAGCGCCTCACGATCGCCGAGGTCTACAGCCGCAGCGCCCCCGGAGTCGTCCAGGTCACCTCGACCTCGGTCACCGGCACGCAGGGCAACTCCTTCTTCGGCAATCCGTTCAGCCAGCCCCAGACGCAGACCCAGCAGGCGCTCGGCTCCGGCTTCGTGATCGACAAGGCCGGCCACATCATCACGAACTACCACGTCGTCCAGGGCGCCAAGTCCGTCGAGGTCAGCTTCAACGACAACGAGTCGCTGAAGGCCAGGATCGTCGGCGTCGACCCGTCCACCGACATCGCCGTGCTCCAGGTCGACGCCCACTCGCGCGCGCTCACGCCGCTGCCGCTCGGGAACTCGGACCAGATCCAGGTCGGAGACGAGGTGGTCGCGATCGGCAACCCGTTCGGGCTCGACCGCTCGATCACGTCCGGGATCGTGAGCGCGCTCCAGCGCGGGATCACGGCCCCGAACAACTACGAGATCGACCACGTGATCCAGACCGACGCCGCGCTCAACCACGGCAACTCCGGCGGCCCGCTGCTGAACGCGCAGGGCCAGGTGATCGGCGTCAACTCGCAGATCCAGACCGGCGGCACCACCGACGGCAATGTCGGCGTCGGCTTCGCGATCCCGATCAACACCGTCAAGACCGTGGTCGCCCAGATCGTCCGCAGCGGCCATGCGCAGCACGCCTACATCGGGATCAGCGCGAAGCCGATCGAGCCGGGCGTCGTCCAGCAGTTCCACCTCCCGACCGCCCACGGCCTGCTCGTGCAGGGCGTCCAGGCGGGCACCGGCGCCGCCAAGGCCGGCCTGCGCGCCAGCACCTCGCAGGTCACCGTCCAGGGCGATACCTGGCCGCTCGGCGGCGACATCATCGTCGCGGCCGACGGCGTCCCGGTCGCCTCGATCCCCGCCCTGCGCGATGCCGTCGCGGCGAAGCAGCCGGGCGACACGATCAAGCTCAGGATCATCCGCGGCACGAAGAAGATGTCCATCGTCATCAAGCTTGGGCGGCAACCTGCCTCTCCCCAGGGATAGATAGCCGCCCAACGATGGCCCCTATCCCCTAACAGGGGCCTGCTTCCGCCAGAAGGCCTAGTCGCCAGCGTGGCCGGTGGAAGCGTCACAGAGCCGGAGCCCCGGACCGCCTGCCCCGGGGCTCCGGCTCACTTTTCGTCTCACGCGACCTCGAGGGGCGTGAGACGGACGAAGGCGCGCCTCGCGTGCCAGAGCCCCCAGGCGACGAGCGCGATGAGGACCGGCGTCCCGGTCGCGACCGAGACCAGCACGAAGCCGCCGACCCCGGAGGTCAGCAGGATCGCCAGCCGTAGGCCCGCGCGCGAGAGGCAGTAGAAGCCCCAGACGAGCGACTGCATGGCGAACTCGCGCCGGTACGGTCGGCTCGCGCGAAACCAGGGCGGGAACGGGTACCACGCGTTCGCGAACACGCCGACGAGGGGCCGGCCCACGGGCACCGAGCCGAGGTAGGCGATCCCCCACAAGGCGCTGAGCACGACGGGCTGGGCGAGGTAGACCGTCGCGCTGTGGGACGCGAGCCCGACGGCGGCCTGGATGAGCAGGAAGACGAGCGTCACGACGCCCACGCCGACGTCGTGGCCCCGCCGGAGCTGCCAGGCGATGATCGCCGCGCACGTCGCGGTCGACGCGACGATCGCCGGCGCGAGCCCCGCCGCCGTCAGCGTCCCGTAGAAGACAAGCAGGGGCAGGAACCCTTCGATCGCAAACATCGGCAGGCCCCGCTGGAGCAGCGACCTCCAGCTCGGCTCGGGCAGGTCGTTCAGGCTGCCGGGCGCAACCGGCTCTCCTGCCGTTCGCACCATTCGATCCCCCACTGGCAGTAGTCGAGGCCCCAGCGATAGACGAGGTCGACGAACGGCGGGTCCTCGCCCTGTCCGTCGTCGAGCCCGCGAAGGTAGGCGAGCATCTGGCGATACCCGTCCCGCCGCGCCTGCAGGAGCCCGAGCGCCTCGTCGCGGGGCAGCGTGTCGGCGAAGAAGAGCCTGAGCAGTGACTCGTCCCGCAGCTCGATCCGCGTCTCGTAGCCGTGCTCCCAGTCGAGCAGGGCCTTGCGGCCAGCGGGAGTGATGCGATAGAGCAGCCGCCGGCGACCGCCGCTCGAGGCGTCTTCTCCGGTGATCCAGCCGGCCTCGACGAGCCGCCGAAGCTCGGGGTAGATCTGGCCGTAGCTCGCCGCCCAGAAGTGACGGATCGACTTGTCGATGATGCGCTTGACGTCGTAGCCGCTGCTCGGCTCGAGTGCGATCAGTCCCAGCACGGCCCAGGTGACGGCGGTCGGTTTCATGTATCGGAACGATATAGCGAAAAGCTATATCGGTCAAGACCGAGGTCGAATTCGCAGGCGGCGAAGGCGTGCTCTGCAGGGCTACTCTCCCGGGGTGGAGCTGATCGACATCAGCGTGCCGCTCCGGGCCGGGATGGTGGTCTGGGAGGGCGACCCGCCGTTTCGGATCGACCAGGTCGTCTCGATGAGCGACGGCGAAGAGGTCAACATGATGCGGCTCGACGTGAGCATCCACACGGGCACGCACATCGACGCGCCGCTCCACTTCGTCGACGGCGGCGCCACGAGCGATTCGATCTCACTCGACGTGCTCGTCGGGCCCTGCCACGTCGTCGATGCGACCGGCGTCGAAGGGCAACTCGACGCGGCGGCGCTCGCCGGCCTCGAGCTCCCGGCCGACGCGACACGGCTCCTCTTCAAGACCCACCAGGGCGCGATCTGGGATCTCGACGAGTTCTCCTGGGACTTCGCGATGTTCACCGCAGACGGCGCCGAGGCGCTGCTCGCGCTCGGGACGCGCCTCGCCGGGATCGACTACCTCTCGATCGGCGACGGCGACGCGCACCGCGTGCTCCTCGGCGCGGGCATCGTCCCGCTCGAAGGCCTCGACCTGCGCGCCGTCGAGCCGGGCCCGTACACCCTCTTCTGCCTGCCGCTGAAGCTCGTCGGCACGGAGGGCGCGCCCGCGCGCGCGCTGCTCGTGCGGGAATGAGCCCGATGGAGGAGCAGCGGATCGAGCCGGGCCGTCTCCTCGTGGAGGACGTCGACCTCGTCGAGGAGGAAGAGCTGTGGATCGACGAGGGCGGCGACGACCACACCGGCTGGTCGTGCGTGAGCACCGCGCCGTTCCCGTGCCCGGCGGCCGGGTGCACCTTCGTCGCAGAGTTCATGACGGCGGCGCACCTGATCCTCGTCTGGGAGCAGCGCGACGACCCGAACCTGCTGCGCCACGCGCAGCGGGCGAAGGAGGTCGGCCGCGACCCGCGCATCGTCGCCTACGAGACCTCGTTCGGGCCGAGCGCCTCGTACTACGCGTGGGAGGCGGCCGGGCGGCCCGTCCACGGCGTTCGCGCCGGGTAGGATCGAATCGAGGTGGCGATCCAGACCGATACGGTGCAGGTGAGCGGAATCCGCTGCGAGCGCTGCGTGATGCGCCTCGGGCACGTGCTGAAGGGCCACGAGGGCCTCGCGGCCGCCAACGCGAACCTCGTCGGGCAGGTCGTCCTCGAGTGGGACGACGAGCGCACGACCCGCGATGCGATCCTCTCCGAGATGGCCCGCGGCGGGTTCCGGGAGCTCCCTCAGGGGGAATAGCCGGCCCCGGGAAGGCGTTTCCGCACCTGTGGGAACGGCACTGCTAGTCTCGCCGAGGATGAGCGACACAGGCTCGGATACCGCCGCGCGCCGGGTCGCTTCGGAGGCCCGCGACCGCGTGCGCTTCGAAGAGGAAGCGCTCGCGCTCTCCGACCAGGTGTTCCGCGTCGCCCGCCACATGGTCGGCTCCCGCGAGGAGGCCGAAGACCTCGTGCAGGAGACGTACGCCCGCGCGTTCCGCAGCTGGCGGACCTTTCAGGCGGGCACGAACCTGCGCGCCTGGCTCCTGCGGATCCTCACGAACCTGAACATCGACCGTGGCCGCAAGCAGCAGCGCACGCCCGAGACGCAGCCGCTCGAGGAAGGCGACTACTTCCTCTACAACCGCCTCGAGGAGGCGGCCGGCGACGGCGGCGGGCCTGCCGCGGAGGAGCAGGTGATCGAGCGGCTCTCGCAGGACGACATCGTCAGCGCTCTCGCCGCGGTTCCCCACGACTTCCGCGATGTGATCGTGCTCGTCGACCTCGGCGACTTCAGCTACCAGGACGCTGCGCAGATTCTCGACATCCCAATCGGTACAGTTATGTCGCGCCTGCACCGCGGGCGACGTGTACTCAAGCGCGAGTTGGCCGAGACGGCAATGGAGGCCGACTGATGTGTGACTGTGACGGGTGCGAGCAGATGATGCAGCCGTACCTCGACAAGGTGCTCACCAAGGCCGAGCAGGTCGAGGCGGAGGCGCACCTCGACGACTGCTCGTACTGCAGGAAGCGGTACCACTTCGAGGAGTCGCTGCGGATCTACGTGAAGCGGGCGGCGGTCGAAGAGCCGATGCCGCCCGAGCTCAAGGAGCGCCTCGCGGCGCTTCGCACGCCGCTGAACTGAGGCTCTAGGTTCCGCTGACCCGCGGCGGCCCGACGATCGCGACGAGCCGGTTCGGGTTGCTCCCGCCGGGGAGCGGCTTCAGGGGCACGCCGAGCTGGCGCGCGAGCCGCAGGCCGATCGCCTCGCCGCCCGGCTCGAAGTAGACGGCCGTCTGCGGATAGTCGAAGCGGTTCGCCCGGCGCACGTGGCCGATGTGGTACCCGAGGGCGCCGATCCGGCTCGCGACCCGCCGCGTGTAGTTGATGTCGCCGCCGCCGTTCAGCACGTCCACGGCGATCTTCCACGGCGGCGCGAGCTGGCTCCCGGCCACGACGGCCGGGGCGGCTGCGTGGCCGTGCGGCATCACGACTGCCGAGACGAGCGCGCCGAGGGTCGCGGCGACGGCGACCAGCACGATGATCCGGCCCTTGCGGGCGACCTCCACCGGCCGCGGCGTGACGGGAGCCCGGCGACGATCCGCGCCTCGCGGTGGTCGAGCCCGAGCCCGGTGGCGTAGAGCAGCGTGGCCACGATCGCGGCGTCCGTCGAGGGGAAGCGGTAGACGCGGCCGGCCTCGAGCCACTCGACCTCGTCCGACGAGAGCCCGGTCCTGCGAGCGGCCTCCTCGACCGTGAGGCCCTTGTGCAGGCGCGCGGCGGCGAGGGGCGAGGTGTCGCCGGCGGGATCGAGCGGTTGGACGAGCTCCATATGCCTCACTTCTGTTCTCCGTCCTGCGGCTGCAGCCTTCCTGGGAGGTCATCGGCAAAATCGACGTCTCCTGGAGAGCCAAGATCGTCGCAGGCGATCAGGATGGGCTCGAGGGCGCGGGCGCCCTCGTCGGGGACCCGTCCCCAGGCGCCGCGTCCGAGCACGACCGGGTGGCCGCGGACGCCGCCGTATGACGCCGCCAGCACCTCGCCGCGGCCGTCCCGCCAGGCGTCGGCCACGCGGTCGAGCGCCTCGGGCGCGAGGTCGGGGCCGTCGGCGAGGACGACCGCGGCCGCCTCGACTTCGGGGCCGAGCGCGGCGAGCCCGCAGCGGAGCGACGCTCCGGGGCCGTCGTCCCACTCGGCGCAGCGAACCGTGCGTGCGTCCGTCTCGATCTCGTACGCGCCCAGCACCACGACGATCTCGTCGATCGAGCGGGCGGCACGGACGCGCCCGAGCACCTCGCCGAGGAGGAGCCGCTGCTTCGGCGAGCCGAACCGCGTCGAGGCCCCGGCGGCGAGCACGACTGCGGCGATCACCGTTAGGTGCAGCCGTTGAACTCGCGCCAGAGCGAGGTCACGTTCTCGACGTAGGCCATCGTCACGCCGCTCGGCGCGCCGCCGGCCCGCTCGACCGCGGTCGGGCCTGCGTTGTAGGCGGCAAGCGCGAGATCGGACGAGCGGAACCGGTCGAGCATCTGGCGCAGGAACCGGGCGCCCGCGAGCACGTTCGAGCCGGGCTCGTCGGCCGTGAGCGAGAGCGAGCGGGCCGTCGAGGGCATCACCTGCATCAGCCCGGTCGCTCCGGCGTCGGAGTGCGCGCCCGGCTCGAAGCGCGACTCGACCTGGGCCACTGCGACGAGCATCGCGAGGGGGAGGCCGACGTCGCGTGAGGCCCGCTCGAACGCCGGTCGCCAGGCGGCCGGGATCGGGCAGGCAGCGGCGTGCCACTTGCGCTGCGCGGTGGCGGAGGTCTGGGCCACGAGCGGCAGAGCCGGGATCCGCGCCGGGGTCGCGCTGGCCTTTGCCGAGCGTGCGTCACTCACACCCGCGGCAGCGAGTCCCGAGACGATGGAGATCAGGAGCAGAGCAAGGAGTCGTCGCAGCATGACCGGATCGTGATGCTAACGCGGTTCGTTGTCGAGGGCCACCGGCTTGGGCTCAGAGACCCGTGGTCACGGCCACGATGTCCGCGAGGTGGATCAGGCGGAACGTGACGCGGGCGACGTCGCGGCGGTCGGTCTCGTCCTCGAGCTCGGCCATCGCGCGCCACAGCTCGCGCGCGGGCAGGAGCAGCTCGCGGATCTGCTCGAGCTCGACGGTGTGGGTCGGGCTGCGCTCGTCGCAGGCGTTCAGGGCGAGCCCGAGCGCGCCGACGGTGTCGCCCTGGCGCGTCCAGAGCATCGGCGTCGCCATCGAGAGGTACTGGTGGATGCGCGCCAGCACGATCGGTTGCACGAAGGTGTCAGAACCGGTCGGCGTCGTCGGCTTCGCCTGCGGCTCGCCGTCTGCGATCCGGCCGGCGGTGCCGCCGAGCATCGCGCGGATCTGCTCGTCGTCGAAGCCGCTGAGCCGCGCGGTTCGCAGCGCGATCAGGAGCGAGCTCGGCTGCTGGCCGTACGGGTAGTCGGAGGCGTACACGACCTGCTCCGGCGAGAACTGGCGGAAGAAGTCGAGCAGGTCGATCGGGCTCCAGACCGAGGTGTCGAAGAAGACGCCCTCGCGCCCGGCGAAGACTCGCGCCAGCGCGGCGAGGTCGGCGATACCCGCGTGGGCGATGATCAGCTGGACCGGGTAGCGGTCGACGAGCTGCGCGAGGTTGTCGGCGATCGGCGGCAGGCCTCGACCGCCGTGGATGAGGATCGGCACCTTGCGGTCCGCGGCGAGCTCGAACACCGGGGCGAGGCGCTCGTCGTTGAGGGCGAAGCGCTGCGCGCGCGGGTGGAGCTTGATCCCCTTCGCGCCCCGGTCGAGGCAGCGGACGGCCTCCTCGATCGGATCCTCGTTCAGGTCGAGGCGGACGAACGGGATCATCCTCCCGCCGGAGCGCTCGCCCGCGGCGAGCGTGCGGTCGTTCGGCACGCGGAAGGCGGGGTGCCGGTCGTGCTCGTCCATGCAGAACATGAAGCAGCGCGAGATGCCGTACTCGTCCAGGCGCCCGTTGAGCTGCTCGTAGAGCCCGACCATCCCGTCGATGTCGTGCCCGAGGTGGACGTGCGCGTCGAAGATCTGGGCTCCGTCCGGCAGCATCTTGCGGAGCTCACCGTCCCAGAAGGCCATCAACTCGGCAGAACGTGCCAGCGCCTCTTCCACGGTTCGGAGTCTACGGGCGCGGCAGCGGCCCGGGCTCGGGCCGCTGCCGCAGATCGGATCGGTTCAGCCGGGCACCGTCTTGATCCCGGCGGACGGCGTGCCGAAGTACGTGAGCACGAAGTACAGGACGAGCAGCACCACGAGAACGACCAGCACGATCGCAAGTCGATTGCAGGTCATCCCCACGACCATGTCGTAGGAGCCGTCTCCGTAGACGGTGACCTTGATCCAGGGTGCCTTCGCGCCCTGGAACCAGGCGAGCGGAGTACTTGAACTGCGCCTGGGCGAACGACGTGACGGAGCTCCCTCCGGCAGGAGGAAAGTCGGTCGCGATCCAGCGGTCGAAGGACCACGCGGGCCCGCAGCACTCGATGCCCGTGTCGCGCGCGATCATTCGCACGATCCCGAACGCCCAGCACCAGTGGACGTCGAGCTCCATCGCCCACTGCTGGACTCCGACGAGGGCTTTCTGCCTCCGGATGGCGTGAACCGTCCGGCATCCCGCGAGGTCGGCCCCCGCCGGTACGAGGTCATCGCTCACCGAGACGTCGGTGGTCACGTCCACCAGGAAGTCCGCCGGTGGTGGAGGAGGTGGAGGCGGTGGCGGGGGTGGCGGTGGCGGCGGCGGAGGTGGTGGTGGCGGCGGCGGTGGTGGTGGTGGGGGAGGCGGTGGGGGTGGGGGTGGCGGAGGCGGTGTCGTCCTTGATGCAGTGGCCGTAGTCGTCCACGAAGCACTGGGGCGAGGCATGGGGCGGCAGCGGGTGGCCGCGACGGCCGCGGCTGCCGATGCCATGCAGAAGGCCAGCAGCGCCGCGACGAGGAATGTCTTCATCCGATCTCCTTTGTTGTCTAGATGGACAACAGAAAGTGTCGCACGCGTCGGCGGGCTGTCAATTCGCACATCCGGCCATGAGCCACGCCAGACAATGTCCGCCGGGGACAGAAGCCTGTCAATTGGCCCTTCCGGACGTGTTCCGAACGGGCTAGCCCACGGCGGCCAGGAGCCGTTCGACGAAGAGCCGCTCGGGCACTGCGCCCGCGTAGCGGTGCTCGCCGTCGATCACGATCGCCGGCACCGCGTAGACCCCGTGCTCCTCGGCCAGGAGCGGAAACTCGGTCGACTCGATCGCAGCCGCGCGCACGCGCGGACTCGCGAGCGCCGCCGGTACGCCAGCAGCACGGCCGGCGGGCAGTGCGGGCAGGTCGGGGTGACGAACACCTCGAGCGTGACATCCCGCTCGAGAGAGTCGAGCCGCGCGAGCGTCTCGGGCGCGAGGCTCGACTCGGCGCGGCCCGCCTCCAGCACGGCGCCCACGATCGACGCGACCTCGTGTCCCCACGGGAGCCCGTAGTAGCGGATCCGCGTGTCCTCCCCGCCTGCGAGCACGCAGATCGCGGGAAAGCGCTCGACGCCGAGCTCCGGCTCGTCGGTCACGCGCAGCGCTCACGCGCTCGCCGAGCCCGGCCAGCGCCTCGAGCATCGCCTCGGCCTTCGCGCCGAAGTCGATGTCGCCCGCGCCCGCGAGCGGCGTCTGCTCGGGCCCGTTGCACGAGCACGAGCTCGACGTCGCGCTCGAGCCGGGCGAAGAGCTCCCGGACCGCCTGCTCTTCGTCGGCGCGGAACAGCGGCATGGCCTCACTGTACGGATTCGGATTACGATGCCGTCGCGATGGCGGACGTCCTCATCTGGGACTCGACGGAGCGCTCGCCGGAGCTGCGCCACGAGCTGCCGATCGGGATCGGCGACCCGTTCCTCTACGTCGAGCGCGACGGCGACCGCCACGTCGTGATCGGCTCGCTCGAGATCCCGCGCCTCGAGGAGCTCGGCGGCGTGGAGATCCACCCGCTCGAGGAGTTCGGCGGCGACGAGCTGATCCGCTCCGGCCTGACCCGCGAGGCGACGCTGCTCGAGATCGCCGCGCGCGCGTGCACGGCGCTCGGCGTGACCCGGGCGACCGTCCCCGCGATGTTCCCGGTGCAGGTCGCCGACCGGCTCCGGGCAGAGGGGATCGAGCTCGACCCCCAGAGCGAGCTGTTCGACCTCCGTCGCCGCAGCGAAGACGGCGGCGGAGCTTGCAGGGATCCGGCACGCGCAGTCCGCCGCCGAGGCGGGGATGAGAGCGGCAGCCGAGCTTCTCCGCGGCGGTGCTCCGCTCGCCTCCGAGGAGATCAAGGCGGCGATCGACGCCGCCTTCATGGCGCACGGCTGCAGCGGCGACGAGTTCATCGTCTCCCACGGCGCGCAGTCGGCGATCGGGCACCACATGGGCACAGGGCACGATCCTCCCCGGCGAGCCGGTCGTGATCGACATCTGGCCGCGCGACCGCGAGTCGGCCTGCTTCTCGGACATGACTCGCACCTTCGTCGTCGGCGAGCCGACCGAGGAGCTCGTCGAGTGGCACGCGGCTCGTGAAGGAGGCGCTCGACCGCTCGCTCGAGCTGATCCGCCCCGGCGTCGCACGGCCGCGAGGTCTACGACGCCGTCTGCGACGTCTTCGAGGCCGCGGGCTACGCCGACGCAGCGCACGAAGGAGCCGGGCACGGTCGCTCGATCACGGCTTCTTCCACGGGCTCGGGCACGGCGTCGGGCTCGAGGTGCACGAGGCGCCGGGGATGGGCCTGGCCGCCAAGGACGACGCTCCGGCGCGGGCGACGTCGTCACGGTCGAGCCCGGGCTCTACCGGCCGGGCACCGGCGGCTGCGGCTCGAGGATCTCGTCCTCGTCACCGACGACGGCTACGAGAACCTGACCGACTTCCCGTACGAGCTCCGGCCGTGACGCTCGATCAGCGATCGACACCTCTTCCACGAGGAGCGCCGCTACCCGCCGCCGCCGGAGTTCGCGGCGCAGGCGAACGCGCAGCCGGACGATCTACGAGCGCGACTTCGACGAGTTCTGGGACGACGAAGCGCCGCGAGCGCGTGACCTGGTTCGAGCCGTTCACGAAGCTCTACGAGTGGGAGCTGCCGTACGCGAAGTGGTACCTCGGCGGGACGCTCAACGTCTGCTTCAACTGCGTCGACCGCCACGTCGAGGCCGGGCGCGGCGACAAGGTCGCCTACCACTGGGAGGGCGAGCCCGAGGACGACCGGCGCGACGATCACCTACGCGGATCTCCAGCGCGACGTCGTCCGCTTCGCGAACGCGCTCAAGGCGCTCGGCGTCGCGCAAGGGCACGCCGGTCGCGATCTACATGGGGATGGTCCCCGAGCTGCCGGTCGCGATGCTCGCCTGCACGCGGCTCGGCGCGCCGCACACCGTCGTCTTCGGCGGCTTCTCGGCCGACTCGCTCTCCGACCGGATGAACGACATGGGCTGCGAGGTGCTGATCACGCAGGACGAGGCGTGGCGGCGCGGCTCGGTCGTGCCGCTGAAGCGGATCGCCGACGAGGCCATCGCGGCCGCGCCGAGGTGCACACGCGTCGTCGTGCTCGAGCGCACCGGCGGCGAGGTGCCGATGCAGCCGAGGGCCGCGACCGCCCTGGTGCCGAGCTGACCGCGGGCGCGAGCGACGACCCGGCCACGTGTCCGTGCGAGCCGATGGACACCGAGGATCTGCTCTTCCTGATGTACACGACCGGCACGACCGCGAAGCCGAAGGGGATCGCCCACACGACCGGCGGCTACCTCGTCGGCGTCGCGACGACGCACCACTACATCTTCGACCTCAAGCCCGAGACCGACGTCTACTGGTGCGCGGCCGACATCGGCTGGATCACCGGCCACAGCTACATCGTCTACGGGCCGCTCTGCAACGGCGCCACGAGCGTGATCTACGAGGGGACGCCCGACTTCCCGGACAAGGACCGCTGGTGGGAGATCGTCGAGCGCTACGGCGTCACGATCCTCTACACGGCGCCGACCGCGATCCGCAGCGCACATGAAGTGGGGGCCCGGAGTACGCCGCGCGGCACGACCTCTCGTCGCTGCGGCTGCTCGGCTCGGTCGGCGAGCCGATCAACCCCGAGGCGTGGATCTGGTACCGCGAGCACATCGGCGGCGACCGCTGCCCGATCGTCGACACCTGGTGGCAGACCGAGACCGGGATGATCCTGATCACGCCGCTGCCCGGGCGTGACGACGACGAAGCCGGGCTCGGCGACGAAGCCGTTCCCCGGCGTCGCGGCCGCGGTCGTCAACGAGGCCGGCGAGAGAGGTCGGCCCGGGCGGCGGCGGCTACCTCGTGCTGAAGCGGCCGTGGCCGGCGATGCTGCGCGGGATCTTCGGCGACGACGCGCGCTACCGGCAGACGTACTGGTCGCGCTTCCCGGGCATCGTACTTCGCCGGCGACGGCGCCCGGATCGACGCGGACGGCGACTACTGGCTGCTCGGCCGGGTCGACGACGTGATGAACGTCTCCGGGCACCGGATCTCGACGATCGAGGTCGAGTCGGCGCTCGTCGACCACCCGTCGGTCGCGGAGGCCGCGGTGTGCGGGCGCGCCGACGCGATCACGGGCCAGGCGATCGTCGCCTTCGTGACGCTGAAGGGCGGGCAGGAGCCGTCGGTCGAGATGCTCGAGGAGCTCCGCAAGCCACGTCGCCAAGAAGATCGGCGCGATCGCGAAGCCCGCGAACATCGTCTTCACGCCCGAGCTGCCGAAGACGCGCGTCGGGCAAGATCATGCGCCGGCTGCTGCGCGACGTCGCCGAGAACCGGCCGCTCGGCGACACGACGACGCTGGCCGATCCGACCGTCGTCACGGAGCTGAAGGAACGCGCGGACTCGGAGCAGTCGGAGGAGTAGCCGCCGTCGCGCTCGCCCTCGCGGGGAGCGCACACGCTGGCGTCCGCGTGAGCGTGACTCCGTCGGCGGTGCTCGTCGACGCGCCGGTCGACGTGCGCGTGACGGGGCTCACACCGCGCGAGAGCGTGACGCTGCAGGCGACGACGAAGGACTACCTCGGCAAGCTCTGGCGCAGCCGGCTCGCCGTGCGGGCCGATGCGCACGGCGTCGTACGACACGAACCGCGGGTCATGCGGCTGTTCTGGTCGATGCAGTGCGTGAACCGACGAGCTCGGCTGCGCTGGTATCTCTGCGTCGCTCGGGCTCGACGGACGTAGACATCGACGTGCTCCGCGGGGGCCGGGTCGCGGCGGGAAGCTGTGCTCTCGCGCCGCGGCATTGCTGCCGACGTCGTTCAGACCGACGACGACGCTTGCGGCGCAGGGCTTCGTCGGGCACGTACTTCGCGCCGCCCGTGGGCGCCGCTCCGGCTCCGGCGCGTCCTGCAGATCGGCGGCTCGGAGGGCGGATACCGAGCCGTACCCGGCGGCCCTCTTCGCCTCGCACGGCTATCCCGACGCTCTCGCTCGCGTACTTCAAGGAGCCGGGCCTGCCGCAGACGCTGAAGGACATCCCGCTCGAGTACTTCGCCGACGGCGCTGCGCTGGCTCGCCGCGCAGCCGGGCGTCGACCCGAAGCGGCGTGGTCGGTGTTCGGCGGCTCGCGTGGCGGCGAAGGCGCCTCCTGATCGGCTCGACGTTCCCCGACCTCGTGCACGGCGTGATCGCGGACGTGCCGAGCGATCAGGTCAACCCGGCGTTCCCCGACCGGCGCCGGCTTTGCCTGGACGCTCGGCCGGCACGGCGATCCCGTACGGGCCGATACCCGTCGAGAAGATCGTCCGGGCCGGTGCTCGCGTTCGGCGCCGGCGACGACGAGGTCTGGTACTCGCCGCCGCGGTCGAGCAGCATTGTCGCCCGCGGCCGCGCCCACGGACGCACCGACATCGTCGGCGATCGTGTACCCGACTCGCCGGGCACGGCTCTTCACCGACGCCGAACATCGCCGCCGTTCGGTCAAGGTCGCAGGTTGCGCCGGGGACCTTCGAGGAGCTCGGCGGCACGCCGGCGGCAGACGCCGCCGCTCAGATCTGCGGCGTGGGCGCGCGTGCTGCGCTTCATCGCCGGCTCGGCTAGGGCAGGAGCTTCTCGAACCGCGTCGGCGTCGTCGAACGGGCCGATCAGCGGCGAGCTTGACGCCGTGGCCCTCGATCAGGTCGCGCGCGACGCGCTGCACGTCCTCGCCGGTGACCTCGTCGAGCCGCGTCGAGCACCTCCTGCGGCTCGACCGCGCGCGCCCTCGAGCACCTCGCGGCGCAGCCCGAACATGATCAGGCCCTGCGGGCTCTCGAGCGAGAGCACGAAGCGGCCCTTCGCGAAGCTGCGCGCCTTCTCGAGCTCGTCGGCGGGAACCGGCTCGCGGCGATCTGCTCGCAGCTCGGCCGACGATCGTCGTGACCGCGTCGTCGATCCGGTTGATGTCGACGCCGGCCTGCGAGTAGAGCGAGCCCGCGTCGGTGTAGCTGTGGTTGACGCCGAAGACGTAGTAGGCGAGCCCGCGCCGCTCGCGCACCTCGGTGAAGAGGCGCGAGGACATCCCGCCGCCGAGCACGGTCGCGAGCAGCTGCAGCGCGTACCGGTCGGGGTGCTCGAGCGGGTAGCTCGCGACGCCGACGCAGATGTGCGCCTGGTCGGACTCCTTCGTGTAGACACGTTGACCTGCGAGCCGTTCTCGGGCGGCAGCACGACCGGCGGCGACGTCGCCCGTCGCGCCGGGCTCGAGGTCGCCGAGCAGCTCGCTCGATCTCGCTCGATCAGGTCGTCGCCGATCCTGCCGCCGACGCCGACGACCATCCGCGACGGCTTGTACCAGCGGTCGAGGTAGCCGAAGAACGTCTCGCGCGTCGCGCCGCGGACGGTCTCCTTGCGGCCGATGATGTCCCAGCCGAGCGGCTGGTCGCCGTAGAGCGAGCTCGTCGTAGACGCCGCCGATGAAGTCGCGCGGCGTGTCGAAGTACATGTTCATCTCCTCGACGATCACGCCCTTCTCGCGCTCGATCTCCTCCGGCGTCGAACTTCGAGTTGCGGAGCATGTCGACGAGCACGTCGAGCGCGACGTCGCGGTGCTCGGCCGCGCACTTGACGTAGTAGCCGGTGTACTCCTTGCCGGTGAAGGCGTTGAACTCGCCGCCGATCGCGTCGATCTCGCCGGCGATGTCGCGCGCGGTCGGGCGCCGCTCGGTGCCCTTGAAGAACATGTGCTCGGCGAAGTGCGCGATCCCGTTCGTCTCGCGGCGTCTCGTAGCGCGAGCCGGCCGCGAGCATCACGAAGCACGGTCACCGACTGGGCCTGCGGCATCGGCGCGGTGAGGACGCGCAGGCCGTTGCCGAGAGCGTCTGTCGCTCGAATGCGCTCACGACGCGTCATGCTACCCACGCGATGTCAGGTGACCTCACGCGTGCCGCGATCGCCGCCCAGCCGGACTGGCTGCGCGCGGTGCCGACGGGGCTGCGCGTTTCCCGACGGGGTGCGCCGGCTCTTCACCGGGTGCGGCACCTCGTTCCACGCGGCGCAGACCGGAGGCGAGGCGGTGCAGGCGCTCGAGCTCGTGCTCGCGCCCGAGCGCGACGCCGAGCTGCTCGTCGTCGTCAGTCACGAGGGCGAGCACGCCGCTCACGCTCGAGGCGGCCGAGGCCTGGCGCGGGCCGCGCTGGCTCATCACCGGCAAGCCGGAGAGCCCGCTCGCGACGCTGTGCGACGAGGTGATCGTCTGCACGCCGGAGGTCGAGCAGAGCTGGTGCCACACGGCGAGCTACACCTGCGCGGTGGCGGCGATCGACGCGCTTCGCGGGAGACGAGATCGGCTGGCTGGGCGATGCAGCTGCGGCCGCGGAGGGCTTCCCGGCCTCTGCGCACGAGCGCTTCCTCGTCGCCGGCGCCGGGCGCGGACTGGCCGACCGCGCAGGAGGCGGTGCTGAAGCTGCGCGAGGGCGCGTTCGCTCGCCGCGGAGGCCTACGAGACCGAGCAGCTCCTGCACGGGTACCTGGCCGCGGTCGACGAGTCGGTGCGCGCTTCGTGCTCCAGGGCGATGGGCGCGCGGCGGACCGGGCGGCGTCCGCTGCCGCCGCGCTGCGCGAGCTCGGCTGCGACGTCACGCTCGTGCCGACCCGGCACCCGGCGGTCGACATCGTCCCGTTCCAGAAGCTGACGGTCGCGCTCGCCGAGCTGCGGGGCGTCGACCCCGATCGGATCCACCGGGACGACGAGCGTTGGGCCCGCGCCGCGGCGGCCGGCAAGGCCGACAACGCGGCCTAGGGCCGGTCGGCCCCGAAGCTTAGGTCGGAGCCCGAGTAGTCCTCATCGGGCATGCCAGGCCGTGAGCAGCTCGGCCTCGCGCTCCGGTGCCAGCCCGGCCTTCCCCGTCAACTCGGGCACGTCGCGCACGGTCTCGGCGAGCGGCCGGAAGGTGAGCCCCGCCGCGAGCGCGCGCGAGACGTCGACGAGCTGGAAGTCGCGCCACGCCACGTCGGCGTCCGGGATCCAGAGCGGCAGCTCCATCCACTCGCCCACCTCCTGCTCGGTGAGGAAGGCGTCGTCGACCCAGGTCACCTGCGCGGCGCCGCACGCGTCGAGCAGGGCGCCGAAGGTGATCTCGCCAGGCCGGCCGGTCGCGTTGAAGACGCCGGTCTCGTCGGTCCGCACGATCCACGCCGGCGAGGTCGCGGACGTCGATGAACTGGACGGGCCGCTCCGGCGGCGCGGGCGCGAGGATCTCGCCGCCGCGCCGGGCGCGCTGCGGCCAGTAGGTGAAGCGGTCGGTCGGGTCGTCGGGCCCGACGATCAGCCCGGGCCGCACGAGCAGCGCCCGCCCGCGGAAACGCGCGCTCGACCTCGCCTCGCAGAGCGCCTTCAGCGCACCGTAGGCGGGGCTCCGATAGTCCTCGGTCGGCTCGTCGAGCGACGCCGACCGGCGCGCTCTCGTCGCGCGGCGCGGCGAAGTCGGCGTAGACCGAGATCGAGGAGACGAAGACATAGCGCTCCACTGACGGGCGCCAGCAGACCGGCGGAGGCGCCGACGAGCCGCGGCACGTAGCCCGAGGTGTCGACGACGACGTCCCACTCGCGCCCCTCGAGCGCGGCGAGGTGCCCGTCGCGGTCGCCGCGCAGGTGCTCGGCCTCCGGGAAGAGGTCAGGGTTCGTCTCCCCGCGCGTGAACAGTGTCACCTCGTGGCCCGCGGCGAGCGCGGCGGCCGCGACGTGCTTGCCGAGGAACTTCGTGCCGCCGAGGATCAGCAGCTTCACAGCGAAGTCGAGCTCGGCGAGCAGGCGGTCGACCTCCTCCGGCGGTGTTGTAGTGGACGAAGCCCGACGCGCACCGCGCCGTCGGGCAGCCCGAGCCGCTCCATGATCTCGACCGCGTAGTAGTTGCCGTGCCAGACCGCGAAGCCGCGCTCGCCGAGCAGCGTCGAGACCTCGGCCGGGCTCCGGCCCGTCGACGTTGAAGGCGAAGGTCGGCACGCGGCCGTCCATCGTCGGCAGGCCGTACAGCGTCACGTTCGCGGGCAGCCCGTCGAGGAAGCGCTCGCCGAGCGCGCGCTCGTGCGCGCGGATCGCGTCCCAGCCGAGCGACTCGACGTGCTCGATCGCGGCGACGAAGCCGGCGAGCAGCTCGTGCTGCATCGTGCCGGTGTCGAAGCGGTGGCCGACCGGCTCGAGCGGCGCCGGCCGCACCTTGTACGGGCGCCACGACTCGAGCAGCTCGCGCTTCCCGAAGGCGAGCCCCTGGTGCGGCCCGAAGAACTTGTACGGCGAGCAGAGCAGCACGTCGAGCGCCCCAGGCGGCGACGTCGATCGGCCCGTGCGGCGCGTAGTGGACGGCGTCGGCCCACGCGAGCGCGCCCGCCTCGTGCGCGAGCTCGGCGATCCGGCGCGCGTCGTTCAGCGTCCCGACCGCGTTCGACGCGACCGGGAACGCCACCACGCGGGTGCGCTCGGAGAGCAGCCGCTGCAGGTCGTCGAGGTCGAGCGCGCAGTCGTCGGTGACGTCGACGAGGTGGACGACGAGCCCCTTGTCGCGGGCCAGCTCGAGCCACGGCGAGACGTTGGCGTCGTGGTCGAGCTTCGTGGCGATGATCTCGTCGCCCGACCTTGAGCTCGCGCCCGAGCGCGCGCGTGAGCGCGAAGTTGAGGTTCGTCATGCTCGGTCCGAACGCGACCTCGTCCGGCGAGCAGCCGAGGAAGCGCGCGGCGGTCTCGCGCGCGGTCTCGATCAGCGCGTCGGTGCGATGTGCTCGTCGCGAAGTCGCCGCCGCTGTTCGCGTTCGACTCGCGCAGGTAGCCGGCGATCGCGTCGATCACCGACTCGGGCACCTGCGTCCCGCCCGGACCGTCGAAGAAGACGAGCGGCTGGCGAGCGCGGGGAAGCGGGCGCGAACCGCCTCGACGTCGAAGGTGACGGCGCTCACGCGTTGACCACCCATTCGTAGCTCGGCCTCACGGTGAGCGAGGCGCCGACGAAGCAGTCGCGCTCGGCCTTCGCGAGCAGCTCGTCGAGGCTCTCGGGCGGCGGCTCGAGCTCGGCCTCGATCCGGATCTCGACCTCGACCATCGCGAAGCGGCCGTCCTCGTCCCGCCGGGCGACGGTCGCGTGCGCGGAGCCGCCGGCGAGGACGTGGATCTCGGCGCGCCGCGCGTGGTACTTCAGGCTCTTGATCGAGCACGCGACGAGCCCCGCGAGCACGAGGTGCTCGGGAGTCCAGGCCTTGTCGAGCTCGAGCGGCGAGCCGCCCTCGGCCAGGGCCGTGCCGTCCCGCCCGAGTGAGGCGCGGTACTCGAAGCGCTTGGGCCGGGCGTTCACGACCTCAGCCTATTTGACAGGATCGGCTCGTGGACGACGCCCGCATCGCCGTGCTCGGCGCGACCGGGTTCACCGGGCAGCTCGTGCTCGCCGAGGCGCGCGCCGCCGGTTTGCCGCTGCGCCTGGTCGGGCGCCGGCGCGAGGCGCTCGAGGAGCTCGCGCTGCCGGGCGACGAGCTCCGCGTCGCCGACGCCGCGGCGCCGGGCGACGTGTTTGCAGGCTGCACCGCGGTCGTCTCCTGCGCCGGCCCGTTCCTGCGCATCGGCGAGGCGCCCGTCGCCGCGGCCGTGGGCGCCGGCGCGGCCTACCTCGACTCGAGCGGCGAGCAGGCCTGGGCCCGGCTCCTGTTCGAGCGCTTCCGCGAGGCCGAGACTGCGATCCTGCCGTGCTTCGGCTTCGACTACGTCCCGGGCGACGTCGCGGCCCGGCTCGCCGCCGAGGGGCTCGAGCCGCTCGACGAGATCGTGGTCGCCTACTCGGCGTCCGCCGCCGCGACGAGCCGCGGCACCCGGCGCACCGTCGGCGAGATCCTCGGCCAGCCGGTCGTCGCCTGGCACGAGGGACGGCTCGTCGACTCCCGGCTCGCCGCGACGACCCGAACGGTCGTGTTTCCGTTCGGCGCGCGGGAGGTCGTCGAGTTCGGCGGCGCGGAGCCGCTCACCGTGCCGCGCCACACCGACGTCCGCACCGTGCGCTCCTACATGCGGCTCGCGAAGCCCGCGGTCAGGGCGGCTCGCGCGGCTCCGCTGCTCGCGCCGCTGATCCGGGCAGCCGCCGGGCTGCGCGGGATCGGCCCGGAGCCCGGGAAGAGGGCCGCGACCCGGTTCGTGGTCGTCGCCGAGGCGCGAGGCCCGCAGGGCGGCCGCCGCGTCACGCTGGCCGGTTCGGACCCGTACCTCCTCACCGCACGGCTGCTCGTCGCCGGCGCCCGCCTCGAGCCGCGCCGGACCGGGCCGCTCGCGCCCGCGGAGGCGTTCGACGCAAACGCCCTGATCGAGGCTGCGGGCGGGCTGATGCGGATCGAGTCGACCGACGCGCTCTAGCCGGTCCGGTCCGTCCGGTCCTGCGCCTATCGTGCGGCTCAGTGAGGCTTCGGCCCCTCAGTGAGGAAGAGTGCTATGCCCGCTGCTACGGCGGCTGGGAGCCGACCGTCAAGGTCGTCCGGCTCGAGGCACGCACTCCGCACTACGAGCTCGAGGTGACCGGCGAGGAGCTGCGGCGCCAGCTCGAGGCGAAGCTCGACGCCCGTGAGCCGGACGAGCCGGCCGAGACCGCCGAAGCCGCGTAGGCGGTGAACGAGCGCGAGCTTCCGGGCGACGCGAGCCGGCGGACGAGGCTCGCCAACGAGCGGACGTACCTCGCGTGGTGGCGCACCGGCCTCGCGGCGCTCGCGGTCGCCTTCGGCGTGGGGAAGATCGTCCCCGGCCTTTCGAGCGGCGCGCAGTGGCCCTTCGAGGCGCTCGGCGCGGCCTACGCGGCCTTCGGGATTGCCTGCTTCGCGTTCGGCTACTGGCGTGACCGGGAGGTCGACGCGGCGATCGCGCGAGGCGAGTTCGTCAGGCCCAACGCCGTGGCCGCTCTGGCGCTGGCGGTGTTCGGGATCGTGATGGCGGTGCTGTCTCTGATCGTGATCGTGGTGACCTAGGGACGAGCGCGGTCCCGGACCTCCTGGCCCCCGGGCTCAGGGCCGTGTTCTGCGGGATCAATCCCGGGCGGGTCTCCGCGGCGGCGGCCGCGCACTTCGCGAATCCGCGCAACGACTTCTGGCGGCTGCTCGAGGCGGCCGGGCTCACGCCGCGCCTCGTCGAGCCCGTCGGAGCAGGAGGCACTGCTCGGGTACGGCTACGGGGTCACGAACGCGGCGCCCCGCACGACACCGGGCTCCGGCGACCTCCGCAAGGCCGACTTCGCAGGCTCGGCGGCTCGGCTCGAGCGGATCGCGCTCGAGCTTCGGCCCGGAGCGATCGGCTTCGTCGGGAAGGAGGCCTACCGCGGCGCCTTCGGCGAGCGGCCCGAGCTCGGGCCGCAGGAGCGCAGGCTCGGCGAGACGCGTCTCTTCGTGCTTCCCTCGACCTCGCCTGCGAACGCCGCCGTGCCGTGGGACGAGCGGCTGCGCTGGTTCCTGGCCTTCCGTGCCTCGATCGAGTGATCTTCGGTCCTCCCCTCGGATGGGGGAGGAAGGGTCACTCACGCCGGGCTAGATTGCCTACAAGCGAGACGCCACGCTCGCACCCACCGCCCGTCCCTTCCAGGATTTCTCTTCTAGTCGTTCCACCGGTTCGTGATCGGCGTGCGCCGGTCCCGACCGAAGGCCTTCGGGTGGAGCTTGACCCCGGGCGGCGCCTGGCGGCGCTTGTACTCGGCGCGGTCGATCATCCGCAGCGCCCGCTCGACGACGTCGGGATCGAAGCCGTCGGCGAGCAGCTCGTCGCGCGTCCGGTCGAGCTCGACGTACGCCTCGAGCACCGGGTCGAGCGCCGTCGTAGGGCGGCAGCGAGTCCTCGTCGCGCTGGTCCGGGCGCAGCTCGGCGCTCGGCGCGCGCTCGATGATCGAGGCCGGGATCAGCTCCCGGCCCGCGCGCTCGTTGAGGTGCCGGGCGAGGCGGAACACGTCCGTCTTGTAGACGTCCTTCAGCAGCGCGAAGCCTCCGGCCATGTCCCCGTAGAGCGTCGCGTAGCCGACGGAGAGCTCCGACTTGTTGCCGGTCGCGACGAGCAGCCAGCCGAACTTGTTGGACAGCGCCATCAGCAGCACGCCGCGGGCGCGGGCCTGGACGTTCTCCTCGGTGAGGTCCGGCTCGCGGCCGTCGAACGGCCCGGCGAGCGTCGCGGTGAACGCGTCGACCGCCGGGCCGATCGGCAGCTCCAGGAACGGGCAGCCGAGGCTCTCGGCGAGCGCGCGAGCGTCGGACTGCGTCTCGGCCGACGAGTAGCGCGACGGCATCGAGACGCAGTGGACGCGCTCGGGCCCGAGCGTCTCGGCCGCGAGCGCCGCGACGAGGGCCGAGTCGATCCCGCCCGAGACGCCGACCACGACCTCGGCGAAGCGGTTCTTCGTCACGTAGTCGCCGAGCCCCAGCTCGAGCGCGAGGCGCATCTGCTCGAGGTCGTCGACGAGCGGGGCGACGGTCGCCTCGACGGGCCTGCGCTTGGCGCCGGGCTCTGCGAGCGTGACGAGCAGCGGCTCGGGCTCCGCCTCGAGCTCGCGCGCCAGGGCGCGGCGGCGCACGTCGCGCAGGCGCCGCGCGACGACCGCCTCGGGCTCGACGTCCGCGACGAGGAGGCACTCGACGAAGCCCGGTGCGCGCGCGATCACCTCGCCCTCGTCGTCGAGGACCACCGAGTGGCCGTCGAAGATCAGCTCGTCCTGGCCGCCGACGGCGTTGCAGAACGCGAGGAAGCAGGTGTTGTCGCGCGCCCGCGTGACGAGCATCTCCTCGCGCTCGCGGTCCTTGCCGACGTGGAACGGCGAGGCGGAGATGTTCGCGATCAGGTGCGCGCCGGCGAGCGCGAGGTCGGTCGCGGGCGGGCCCGGCTGCCAGATGTCCTCGCAGACCGTCGGCCCCACGAGCGTCGAGCCGAGCTGGAGCAGGACGAGGTCGCGGCCCGCGGCGAAGTAGCGGTCCTCGTCGAAGACGCCGTAGTTGGGCAGGAATCGCTTGCGGTAGACGGCCTTGACCTCGCCGTCCGCGCAGCACCGCACAGGCGTTGTAGAGGTCCCGGTCGAAGTGCGGGAACCCGATCAGCGCTGCGGTGTCGTGGACCGCGGCGGCGATCTCGCGAAGCGTCCGCTCGGCGGCGCGAACGAACCCCGGCCGCAGCAGCAGATCCTCCGGCGGGTACCCGGTGACGGCGAGCTCGGGGAAGAGGACGAGGTCGGCTTCGGCCTCGCGGGCCTCGTCGAGCCGCGCGAGGATCCGGTCGCGATTGCCTTCGAGGTCGCCGACGACCGTGTTGATCTGAGCCAGGGCGAGCCGCATTCCGCAGCCACAATACCGGCGTCGCACGCGGGCAAATCGTCACGCTTCCGGCACGAAGCCGTGCGTCCCGCCCAGCTACCGTCTCAAGCCCCGTGGGCGGGTGGGGGTTAGGGATGGGACCGATCTAGGAGCTCGGCCTCAACCTGATCGCGTTCAGATCTCCCGCGATCACCTCGTCGGCGCGGGGGATCAGCTCCTCGATGTCGTCGTGCTCGGCGTGGATGTAGCGGCCGCCGAGCGCATCGGCGCGGCCGGAGGCCAGCACGCGGACGAGGCGCGGCGCCAGCTCCGGCGGTGTCCACGGCGCGTCGTCGTCGAAGATCGGCGCGGTCATCTCGGTCCGCACCAGGCCCGGCGAGATGTGGAACGCGCGGATGCCGTGCGCCGCGCGCCTGCGCGTCGAGCGCCTCGGTGAAGCGGCTGAGCGCCGCCTTGCTGGCGCCGTAGGCGGTGCCGAGGCCGACGCCCGCCTCGATCGGGAAGGTACGCCGCCCCCGAGCTGACGTTGACGATCCGCCCGCGCCGCCGCTCGACCATTCCCGGCAGGGCGGCGCGGCAGCAGAGGAATGCGCCGAGCACGTTCACCTCGAAGACGTGCCACCACGCCTCGGGCTCGTCGTCCCAGGCGAGGCGCTGAGCCCGTCCCGCAATGCCTGCGTTGTTGACGAGGAGGTCGACCTCGCCGAGCCCCGCGAACCACCGCTCGACGTCCTCGCGCCGCGAGACGTCGCCGACGAGCGCCCGCCCGCCGATCTCGCCCGCGACCGCCTCGACCTGCTCGCGGGTCCGTCCCGTGACGGCCACGTCCATCCCCGCCGCGGCGAGGTCACGGGCGATGTTCGCGCCGATCCCGCGGCCCCCGCCCGTGACGAGTGCGACGTTCCGCTCAGTGCGTCAGCCATCGACCGCCTCCTTGATCTCGTCGAGCGATTCCGGGTTCTCGACGACGAGAGGTCGCCCGGATCCCGTCCGAGCGCCGTCGCCCGCACCGCACGCCGGACGATCTTCGCGCGACCGCGTCTTCGGGCAGCGCCGTCACGAAGCACGACGCGCTCGGGCGCGAACGCCTTCCCGAGCTCCGCGCGCGACGACGTCCGCGGATCTCGCGCCGGGTCGGGCTCGCGCCCGGGCACGAGCACGCAGAAGAGCCAGCGACCTCGCCCTTCACCTCGTGCGGGACGCCGATCGCGGCCGGCCTCGACGACGTCGCGGATGCGACACGGCCGCCGACTCGAGCTCGGCCGGGCCGATCCGCTTGCCGGCGATGTTCAGCGTGTCGTCCGAGCGCCCGTGCAGGAACCAGTAGCCGTCCGCGTCGACCGAGGCCCAGTCGCCGTGCGCTCCAGACGCCGGGGAAGCGGCGCCAGTACGTGTCGAGGTAGCGCTCGGGGTCGCCCCAGATCCCGCGCGTCATCCCCGGCCACGGCCGCGTGCAGACGAGCTCGCCGACCTCGCCGCGCACCGGCCGCCCGTCGGCGTCGAAGACGTCCATCGCCATGCCCGAGCGCCGGGAATCCCAGCGCGAGCACGGCTTGATCGGCTCGACGATGCAGCGTCGAGAGGAAGCAGGCGCCGACCTCGGTGCCGCCCGAGATGTTGACGATCGGGACGCGGCCGCCGCCGACATGCTCGGACGAGCCAGAGGTACGGCCCGAGGTTCCACGGCTCGCCGGTCGTCGCGATCGCCCGCAGCGAGGAGAGGTCGGCGGCCGGCTCGCCCTGCGGGATCAGCGCGCGCACCAGCGTCGGCGAGACGCCGAGCATCGTCACGCCGCTCCGACTCGACGAGCCGCCAGAGCCGGTCGTGCGGGCCAGTCGGGCGCGCCCTCCGCGTAGACGACCGTCGCCCCGCAGCGCCTCGCGCCGACCACGGTCCACGGCCCCATGATCCAGCCCATGTCGGTGGCGAAGTGGACGCGGTCGCCCGGCGCGGAGGTCGGCCTGGTAGGCCGGCCTCGCGCGGCGATCGAGACGAGGAAGCCGCCCTGCACGTGGAGCGCGCCCTTCGGCCGCCCGGTCGTGCCGGAGGTGTACGCGAGCAGGTACGGCGCCTCGCGAGTCGACCTGCACCGGCTCGACGGCGCCCGGTGCGGCCCGCGACGAGCTCGTCCCACCAGACGTCACGTCCGGCCGCCATCGGCACGTCCGACGCCGAGCCGCCGCCAGACGACGACGTGCTCGCACCGACGGCGCCGTCAGCAGCGCCTCGTCGGCGATCTCCTTCATCGGCACGACCTGGCCGCGGCGCAGCGAGCCGTCCGCGGTGATCAGCGACCGTCGCGCCCGGCGTCGGCGAGCCGCGCCGCGACCGCTGGAGCCGGCGAACCCCGAGAAGATCGGCACCTGCACCGCGCCGAGGTGCGCGCAGCGCGTGCGAGGCGATCGCGACCTCGGGCGCCATCGGCAGGAACGTGCCGACGACGTCTCCCTCTCCGATCCCCGAGCGCCGAGAGCCCCTCCGCGAGTAGGTACACCTCGCGCGAGAGCTCGGCCCACGAGAGCGCGCGCCGGCCGCCGTCCTCCGGCTGCCAGACCGCCGCCTCGCCCTCGCGGCCCGCCCAGCGGTGCACGCAGTTCCACGCGAGGTTGAGCCGGCCGCCGACGAACCAGCGTCGCCCACTCCGCCCCGCGCGACTCGTCGAGCACCGCGCTCCCACGGGCGCGAGAACTCGAGCCCGAGATCGTCCACCACCGCGGGCCAGAACCGGTCGGGCTCGTCGACCGAGACGCGGAGGAGGGAGTGGAAGTCGGCGCAGCCGAGGCGGCGCATCAGCCGGGTCACGTTCGCGTGCTCGACGACCTCGGCGCTCGGCTCCCAGACGTAGTCCCCCAAGGCTCAGGCCAGATTACTTGACCTCCGGTGCTAGTAGCCGCTAACTTAGTGGTTGCTAACTTCAACGACGGAGAGGACAGGCACCGATGAAGGCACGCATTCTCGCGCCCGAGAACCGCAAGTGGTGGACGCTCGCAGCGCTCTCGTTCGCACTCTTCATGATCATGCTCGACAACACGGTCGTGAACGTGGCGCTGCCCTCGATCCAGCGCGACCTCGGGATCGGCATCTCGGAGCTCGAGTGGATCGTGACCGCCTACGCGCTCTCGTTCGCCGTGTTCCTGCTCACGGGCGGGAAGCTGGCCGACCGCTACGGGCGCCGCCGCATCTTCTGATCGGGCTCGTCGTCTTCACCGCCTCGTCGCTCGCGTGCGGCCTCGCGGGCAGCGCCGGCCTCGCTGATCGGCGCCCGCACCGTCCAGGGCGTCGGTGCGGCGCTGATGATGCCGGCCACGCTCTCGATCATCTCCGCGGTGTTCCCGGCACGAGAGCGCGGCGCCGCGATCGGGATCTGGGCCGGCGTCTCGGCGATGGCGCTCGCGATCGGGCCGCTCGTCGGCGGCGTCCTCACCGAGAAGGCGAACTGGAACTGGATCTTCTTCATCAACGTCCCCGTCGGGATCCTCGGCATCATCGCCGCGTTCATCCTCGTGCCGGAGTCGCGCGACACGAGCGCGGTGCAGCGGCTCGACCTTCCGGGCCTGATCACGTCCGCGGTCGCCGTCTTCGCGCTGACCTACGCGCTGATCGAGGCCAACACGTACGGCTGGACGTCGGCCCGGATCCTCGCGCTGTTCGCGCTCTTCGCGATCTCGCTCGGCTCCTTCATCCTGCTCGAGCTGCGCCAGCGGGCACCGATGCTGGATCTGACGCTGTTCAAGAACGGCACGTTCGCCGGCGCGAACACGGTCGCGTTGATGGTCTCGCTGGCGATGTTCGGCGTCTTCTTCTTCATCTCGCTCTTCATGCAGAACATCCTCGGCTACTCGGCGATCAAGGCCGGTGCGACGTTCCTGCCGATGACGATCCTGATCATCCTCGTCGCGCCGCTCGCGGGCATCCTCTCCGACCGTCTCGGCTCGCGGTGGCTGATGGCCGCCGGGATGACCCTGGTCGCGGGGTCGCTGCTCGTCTTCGCCCAGCTCGACACGACCTCGACCTTCTGGAACATCCTGCCCGGCCTCCTGATCGGCGGCGTCGGGATGGCGCTGACGATGTCGCCGATGACGTCCGCGGCGCTGTCGGCCGTTTCGGTGGACAAGGCCGGTGTCGCCTCGGGCGTGCTGAACACGTTCCGCCAGGTCGGCGGCTCGCTCGGGATCGCGATCCTCGGCGCGATCCTCGCGTCCTACGTCTCGGTCGCGCCGTCGAGCCCGCAGTTCGCCGACCAGTTCGTGACCGGGCTGCAGCACGCCCTCTACACGAGCGCCGTGATCGCGTTCGCGGCCGCGATCGTGGCGGCGACGACGATCCGCAAGCGGAGCTCTGCGCCGGCTCCCGAGAGCATCGAGGCGGCGGTAGCGGCATGACCACGCGCCTCTCGGCGCCCGAGCGCCGGCAGGCCGTGCTCGACACCGCGTGCCGGATCTTCTCGGAGGGGAGCTACCGCGGCACGACCACGGCGGAGATCGCGCGCGAGAGCGGCGTCTCCGAGCCGATCCTGTACCGGCACTTCGCCTCCAAGCGCGAGCTCTACCTCGCCTGCCTCGACACCGCGTGGGCCGACACCCGGGCCATCTGGGACGAGCGCGTCGCGGCCGAGCCGGAGCCCGCGCGCTGGGTGCCCGCGATCGCCGTCGCGGCGTTCGAGACTCGCTCCTGCCCGGCGGTGCTCGCCGACCTCTGGGTGCAGGCGCTCTCGGTCGCGCCCGAGGACCCGGTGATCGGCGCCGCGCTCTCGGCCCAGATGCGGGAGGTCCACGACTACGTCGCCGCCCTGATCCGCCGCTCGCAGAAGGCGGGCGGGGTGACGGGCGCGCGCGATCCGGAGGCCGAGGCCTGGATCTTCGTCTCGGTCGGGCTGCTGCGGACGGTGGCGGGCAGGCTCGGCGGGCTCCTCGGGCCCGGCGACCTCGACCGCATCCGCGCGTCGCGGGCCGAGTGGATGCTCGGCCTCACCGCCTGAGCGCCGGTCCACGAAGGAGACCCCCGGCTGCGGCCCCGGGGGTCGATCCTTCGAAGAGGATCGCCACATTTTGGGTGACGATCCGGCGGTTGTGGCTCTGCGGCCCAGCCACGCCTCCGGATCTTCTGTCGCCCGACTGCGGCGCTCCCCCTGCATCCTGACCTGGCGTCCGGCCCGGCTGCAAGTGGGCTCACTATAGGCGTCGCCGTCCGGGTCCGTCAAGTAGCTCGGTCAAGTGATTTTCAAAATGGCCCGTTCACCGGGTTTTCCCTGCGCAAATGCCCCTTTTGGGTGATGACCGCATAGGGCCGTCTTGCACTTAGGTGAACTAACAGGTTCACTACACACCTGCCGCCGCAGTGAACCGAAATCCGCAACCGCACCCGCACAACTGCCGCCCAGCCGGGCTCGATCCGGCTTGGCGAGCGTCTCCGCCAGCTTCGCGTCTCGGCGGGGCTGACGCAGACCGACCTCGCGGGCGAGCGGTTCTCGAAGGAGTACGTGAGCCAGATCGAGCGCGGCAAGACGCGCCCGACCGACGAGACCGTCGAGTGGCTCGCAGCGCGGCTCGGCGTCGACGCCGGCTTCCTGGCGAACGGCGTCTCCACCGACGAGCGCGGCCGGGTCGAGTCGGCCCTCGCGCGGATCGAGGCGCTGCTCGAGTCCGATTCCGTCACCGAGGCCGCGGAGGAGATCGACGAACGTCCGCACGGCCGTCCGCGCGACCGGCGTGATCGAGCTCGAGGCGCGCGTCCTCCTCAACGACGCCAAGGTGAAGGCGCGGCTCGGCGAGGTGCGCGAGGCGCTCGACGTGCTCGCGCGCGTGCGAGCGATCGTCGAGGGGCCGCCGTTCTCGGACGTCGAGCGCGCCGAGGTGCTGTTCATGTTCGGCGTCTGCCGTTTCAAGCTCTCGAGCTTCCAGACCTCGATCGGGCTCCTCGGCGCAGGCGCTCGTGCTCGCGGACGGCGCCGGCCTTCCGTGCGACCGGCTGCGGGCCGACATCCTGAGCTGGCGCTCGCGCGGGTACCGGCAGATGCGCGACTTCGAGGCCGCCCGCGAGGACGTCGAGCGCGCGCTCGAGCTCGCCGAGGCGCTCGACGACCGCCGCGCGCTCGCGAACGCGAACTTCCAGGCCTCGCTCGTCGCCGAGCGCCAGGGCCACTGGGTGCTCGCGCGCACGTACGCCGAGCGCGCGAAGAGCGCAGTACGAGGAGCTGTCGAGCCTCGAGAGCGTCGGCCGGCTCCTGAACAACCTCGGCGGCATCAACCTCCTCCTCGGCAAGCCGGAGGACGCGGAGGCGCTGCTCAAGGATTCGTTCCGCGTCGCGCTCGAGGTCGGCAACGACGCCGACGCGGCCCGCGCGGTCTCTTCGCTCGCCCAGGTGCACCTGCGCATGGGCGACAACGAGCTGGCCGAGGAGCAGGCGCGCCACGCGCTGCGGCTCCTCGACGGCCGCGAGGACTACCTCGACGAGATCGGCAACGCGCAGCTCGTCCTCGGCCGCGCGCTGCTCGAGCGTCGGCCGGCTCGACGAGGCAGACGCGGCGTTCGCCGAAGCCGCCTCGAGCTTCGACCAGCTCTCGTCGGCAAGCCACAGGGCAGCTGCGTGGGTCGCCCAGGGCGATCTGGCGGCAGCCCGCGGCGACGATCGCGCAGCGGCGCGGCTGTACCGCACCGCTGCCGAGGCACTCCAGGACTTCCGCTTCTAAACGACTCTACAGGCACGAGAGGAGGTGTTCATATGTCGAAGGCTCGTCTCATCTACCTTCTGGTGATCGCATCGGTGTTTGCGTTCTACCTGGCGTCGGTTGTGAGGCTCCGGTCGCTCACGTCGCGGGTTTCGCGAGCGGCGACAGCGGCTTCGCAACGGCGACAGCTAGATTCGGGACGCGCGTCCCGGGCTCGGCGTCAAGGAGGCCCGTGGACGCCCGCACTGCGGGGAGCACTCGTCACGCATCGATCCTCCCGGCTGGGAGGCCCGGCCACTCAGCTAGAGCGTGGACCGAGCGTCACCAGACTCCGGGGACGAGGCGTGAAGTCTCCGCGGCGTAGCGACGATAGGGCTCACCGAGCCCCCGCGTGAGCTCGGCCTCTTCCACGCGGATCTGCGTCAGATGGCCCGCGAGGGGCACGACGATCAGCATGGCGAGCGAGAGCGCGTTCACGAGCGCGAAGCCGAGCCCCGCGTTCATCGCGAGGTTCCCCGCGTACGCCGGATGGCGGATCAGCCGATAGGGATCGGTGCGCACGACGCCAGAGGACGATCAGTCGCTTCGTCCCGCGATCCTCCGGTCCGCTCCCGCTCGTTCGCGTCATCGTCACCTCCCCGAGCGTGCTCACGGCGAGCCGGGCGTACACGAAGCGTCACGATCCACTCGGCCAGGCCTCCCGCCACGATCGCGGCGACGAGGACGATCAGTGCGACGGTGTGAGAACCGAGGAAGCCCGGCATCGTGCGGAACCTAACTGGTGCGATGGTTCAGGTGTGAGCGCGCCTGATCCGGTCAGTGTCCGCGAGGTCGCAGCGCTGCTCGGCGTGCATCCGCAGACGGTCCGCCGCCTGATCCACGAGGGGAGACTCGAGGGCATCCGCATCGGCAGCGGGCTCTTCGTCCCGCGCGCGGCGCTCGACGAGCTCCTCGCCGGGCAGCGCCGCAAGCCCACGCCCTAACCGGGCAGGTCGCCTGCGCCGAGGCGCTCGATCACGATCTGCGGCACGCGCGCGAACGGGCTGAGGCGGAGTACGGCGCGGACGAGCTCGGCGCAGTCCTCCGGCCGGATCATCTCCTCGCTCGGGACCGGTGCCCAGGCTGCCATCGGCGTGTCGACGAAGGCCGGACAGAGCGCGAGCGCACGCACGCCGTCGCCGTCGAGCTCGGCGTTCAGGGAGCGCGTGAACGAGATCACTGCGGCCTTCGACGCGCCGTAGGCGGCGAGCGCCGGCGTGGGCAGCGTGCCGGCGATCGAGGCGAGATTGACGACGTGGCCGCGCGACTCGCGCAGGAGCGGGATCGCGCCGCGAGTGAGCAGGAAGAGGCCGCGCAGGTTGACCCCGAACTGGAGATCCCACTGCTTCGCCGTCATGTCCTCGATCCGGCCGCCGATCCCGAGCCCGGCCGAGTTCACGAGCACGTCGAGGCGGCCGTGAGCCTCGGTGTGTGCGGCGAGCGCCCGCTCGCAGTCGTCTTCGAGTGAGACGTCGGCCGCGACCGCGACCGCGTCGAGCTCGGCCGCCGCAGCCTCGACCTTCGCGGCTGTGCGCGAGACGAGCGTGAGCGCATAGCCCTCGTCGCGCAGCATGCGCGCGAGCGCGAGGCCGATCCCGGACGAGCCGCCGGTGACGAGCGCCGCTTTCTGCACAGTGCCTCTCTACGGGCTTCCCGCGGGAAGGTCAAGTACCGGACGTGGCAAACTTGTTTGCGGAGGAACCCGTGAAGGCTCCTCCTCTCCCCCCGGCGGCGCCGGCGGCCTCGGCCGCCGCGCCGCCGGAAGAACCTCTCCCGACTAGCATGGGACGGGTGGAAGCAGGCGCGGTTAGGCTCACCGATCTCACGACGGCAGGCGGCTGCGCCGCGAAGTACTCGGCCGCGCGCCTCGAGACGCTCCTCGCGGGATTCGTGCCCGGTCGAGGCCGAGAACCTGCTCGTCGGGCTCGCTCCCGCCGACGACGCGGCCGTGTACAAGCTCGACGACGAGCGGGCGCTCATCTTCACGCTCGATTTCTTCCCGCCGCTCGTCGACGATCCGGCCGACTTCGGCGCGATCGCGGCCACGAACGCGCTCAACGACGTGTTCGCGATGGGAGGGTCTCCGCTGCTCGCGCTCTCGATCGCGGCGTTCCCCGAGGAGCTGCCCGTCGAGACGCTGGCCGCCGTCTTCGCGGCCGCCGACGTCCAGGTGCGCGCGGCGGGCGGTCTGCTCGCCGGCGGTCACACGATCCGCGATCCCGAGCCGAAGTACGGGCTGGCCGTCGTCGGCACGGTCCATCCTGACGGGATCTGGCCGAAGAACGGCGCCCGGCCGGGGGACGCTCTCTTCCTCACGAAGCCGCTCGGCACGGGGCTCGTCCTGCACGGCGTCAAGCGGGGTATCGGCGGGGAGGCGGAGCTCGCGGGCGCGGTCGCGTGGATGCGGACGCTCAACCGCGAGGCTGCCGACGCGCTGAGGCCGTTCGAGCCGAACGCCGTCACCGACGTCACCGGCTTCGGCCTCCTCGGCCACGCGCACGAGATGGCGGAGCGAAGCGGCGTCGAGCTCCGCCTCGAGCCGGAGCGCTGGCCCGCGCTCGACGGCGCGCTCGAGGTCGCACGCGCGGGCGAGCGGACCGGCGGCGACCCTCGCAATCGTGAGTTCGCCGGCGCGCACGTGGACACCGGCGAGACATCCGCCGAGCTGCTCGCGCTCGGCTACGACCCGCAGACCGCCGGCGGCCTGCTCGTCTCCCTCCCGGCCGATCGCTCGGTCACGCTCGAGAGCGCGTTCTCCTCGCGCGGGCTCTTTCTCCGGCGGATCGGCAGTGTCGGCGCGGGTGCGGGCGTCACGCTAGCCTGAGCCCGTGCACGTCGAGTCGACGCAGCTGGCCCGTGTCCGCGGCTTCGCTCTCTCGCCGACCGCATTCCGGCGGGTCGCGTTCGCATCGGCGCTGATGCTCTGGCTGATCGTCGGCAGCGGCGCGGCGGTGCGCCTCACCGGCTCGGGGCTCGGCTGCGAGCACTGGCCCGGCTGCACCGCAGGTGACCCGTTCCCGTCGAACGGCTACCACTCGTTCATCGAGTTCTCGAACCGCGTCGTCGCCTTCATCACGATCGTGGCGACCCTCGTCGCATGGCTCGCCGCCCGGCGGACGCCCGGCCTGCTGCGCGGCGACCGGCGGCTCGCGTTCTGGGTGTTCCTCGGCACGCTCGCCCAGGCGCCGCTCGGCCTGATCACGGTCAAGCTCCACCTCCATCCGCTGATCGTGATGACGCACCTCTTGCTCTCGGCGGTCGTGCTCGCCGGCGGGGTCGTGCTGCTCGTCGAGGCGCTCCGGCTCGAGCTCGGCGCAGTGCCGCCGCTCGTGCCGCTCCGGCTGCGGCGCATCGGGCTCACCTTCGCCGGCGCCGCGTTCGTGCTCGTCGTCAGCGGCACCTTCGCCACTGCCGCGGGGCCGCACTCCGGCGGGCAGGACGTGACGCGGTTCGGCACCTTCTGGACCTCGCTGCAGGTGCACGCCTACATCGTGGCGGTGTTCACCGCGGCGTTCGTCTGGCTGCTCGCCTCGCTCTCCTCGCGCCGGAGCGAGTCGCCTCGCCTCTTTCGGCTCGCGCTCGTGCTGGCCGGGCTCCTTGCGGTGCAGATCGTGGTCGGCGAGGTGCAGTACCGGACGCACCTCCCGTGGGGCCTCGTGCTCGCTCACGTGTTCCTCGCCGCGCTGGTGTGGGCCGTGATCGTCGGGCTCGTGACCCTCCTCTACCGCCCGATCGCCTGGCTTTCCGCCGCATCCGTAGACTGAGGAGATGGCGGACGAGCTTCGCATCTTCGAGCGGCCGTCCCTGCACCGGCCCGTCCTGATCACGGCCTTCCGCGGCTGGAACGACGGGGGCCAGGGCGCCTCGCTGGCCGGCGGCTACCTCGCGCGGGCCTGGGACGCGACCCGGTTTGCGGAGATCGACCCCGAGGCGTTCTACGACTTCCAGGCGACGCGGCCGCACGTCTCGCTCGAGGAGGGGCTGACGCGCCGGATCGACTGGCCGGAGAACGCCTTCTATTACACGCGGGTGCCGGGCACGGAGCGGGATGCGGTGCTCATGCTCGGGATCGAGCCGAACCTGCGCTGGCGCAGCGTTCTCGGATCTCGTCGTCGGGCTCGCGACCGAGCTCCAGGTCGAGCTCGCGGTGACGATGGGCTCACTGCTCGCGGACGTGCCGCATACGCGGCCGTCGCCCGTGACCGCGAGCGCCAGCGATCCGAACCTGATCGAGGCGCTCGACCTGCAGCCTTCGCGCTACGAAGGCCCGACGGGGATCGTCGGCACGCTGCACGACGCCTGCCGCCGGGCCGGGATCGCGTCGGTCTCGATCTGGGCGGCCGTGCCGCACTACGTCTCGCTGGCGCCCAGCCCGCGCGCCGCGCTCGCGCTCTGCGACAAGCTGGGGGAGCTGCTCAGCGCCGAGATCGACACCACCGAGCTGCAGGAGGCCGCCGACCAGTACGCCGAGCAGGTGACGGAGGCGGTCTCGACCGACGCGGAGACGCAGGCCTACGTCGAGGAGCTCGAGCAGCGCACCGACGCGATCGAGGCGGCCGAGGAGCTTCCCTCGGGCGAGTCGCTCGCCGCCGAGCTGACCGAGTTCCTGCGCGAGCGCGACGAGGAAGACGGCTCCGACGACGCTGCCCGCGAGCAGTAGCGGGCTAGCCGAAGGTGAAGGCGTAGGCCTTCACGCCCGGGTCGAAGCGGAGCTCGAGGATCGCGTCCTCGGCGGTCGTGCCGCTGCGGATCGTGTAGAGGCGGTAGCCGTTGACGTCGACCGTTCCGGCGGGCTTGCCGTCGATCAGGCTCTGGACGTGGCCGTTTCCGCCGAGGACGAGGTAGACGTAGCGGGCCTGGAAGTGGAGGCGAAGGCGGGCGCCGAGGCCTGCGACGATCGCCTGCGGGCCGACATTCCAGATTCCCGAGTAGGCGAGCTCGTCGTTGCCGAGGCCGAACGGGAAGCGGTAGGGCGCCGCCTTGTTGGGCGCGATCTGCGAGCCGGCGTAGCGTTGGAGGCGCTCGTAGCCCAGGTACGACTCGGGTGTCGACTGTTCGGTCGGGGTGCGGTCGGCGACGCTCGTCGTCCGCGCGGGCAGCGGCGTGGCGAGGAGCGCCCGGATCTCCCGTTCCGAGCCGCCGTAGTCGCCCTCGCCGAAGTGGACGTGCCGGATGTGACCCGTGCGGTCGATCAGGTACTCGGCCGGCCAGTACTCGTTGGAGTACGCGTTCCAGGTTCCGTACTTGTTGTCGAGCGCGACGGGCCAGGTCACGTGGAGGTCGTGCGTTGCCTGGCGGACGTTGCCGAGCACGTGCTCGAACGCGAACTCGGGCGTGTGGACGCCGACGATCTCGAGCCCGTCGCGGTGGTAGGCCGCGTACCAGGCGCGGAGGTGCGGCAGGGTGCGGATGCAGTTGATGCACGAGTACGTCCAGAAGTCGATCAGCACGACCTTGCCGCGCAGGCCGGCCATCGTGAGCGGCCGGTCGCCGGGCGTGTTGAGCCAGTGCGCGATGTCCTTGAACGCCGGCGCGGCGCGGTAGTTGGACGACGTCGTCTTGGGCGCGAGGTGTCGCAGCTGCGCGAGCCGCGCTTCCGCCGAGCCGGTCGCCTCGGTGTGGCGCTGGAGCGCGCTCGTGTAGCCGCCGAGCGCGACCTGGAGGCTCTGCTCGGTGTTGAACACGAGCGCGAGCGCGGCGAGCGCGACGACGACGCCCATCGCCCGGCGCAGCGCGAGCCCGTGCGCGCGAAGGCGGCCGGCTGCGCGCTGCCCGCCGATCGCGACGAGCAGCATCGGCACGGCCGCGCCCAGCGCATAGAAGAGCGTCAGCAGCACGGCCTCGAGGCCGACCTTGTGCTGCGCGGCCAGCACCGAGATCGTCGCGAGCACCGGGCCGGCACAGGGCACGAAGACGAGCCCGAGGCTTGCGCCGAGCAGGAAGCCGCCGCCGAGATCACCCCCGCGGCGCCTGGTCAGTCGCGCGAACGGCCGCTCGAGCAGGAGCCCGAAGCGCGGGAAGACCAGCGTCGCCGCGAGCACGAAGAGGAGCGCGATCGCCACGTTGCGCAGGACGTCCTCCGGCAGCCCGAGCAGGTCGAGCAGCCAGGCGGCGGCGAGGGTGAAGACCGTGAAGCTGAGGACGATCCCCGCGACGATCGCGTACGGGCGCCGGCGCCCGCCCGTGGCGCCGCCCGCGAGCAGGATCGGGAGTACCGGGAGCACGCACGGGGAGAGCGCGGTGATGATCCCGGCCAGAAAACCGATCCCGAGCAGCAGAATCATCGCGCTGGCAGGGTAGCCGAGGCCGCGCCGGCGGTAGAGAGAGTTAAGGCCGCCGTAAGGTGGTGAGCGCTACGCCGGCTCGGCTGCGGCGGGCGCCTCGGCGGCCGCGGGCGCCTGGGCGGTTGTCTCGGTGCGCGGCCGCGGCTTGCGGCGGCGGCGCTTCGGCCTGGGAGGCGTGTCGCCCGCGTGAGCCGGCTGGGATCCGTTCTCGGCCGGCTGGGCGGCTGCGCCCGGAGCCTGCACTGCCTTCTTCTTGCGCCGGCGCCGGCGCGAGCGGCCCGGAGTCGCCTTCGGCGCGGGAAGGTTCTCCGCGAGGGCGGCGGCGATCTCGGGCAGCGGCGCGATGTCCTCGCGTGCCGCGTCTAGCAGCTTGGATCCGCGCGGCGTGTAGGCCTCGGCCGACGCCAGCAGCGCGACGCCGACGGGCAGCGGGAGCTTCATCGCCTCGGCAACGAGACGCGCGGCGTTCTCCTCGTGCCGGTGGCCGCGCGAGTTCGCGAGGGCGCCGAGCAGGCGCTTCGCCTCGGGATACTCGGCGCTCGCGCGCCGGTCCTGCACCTTGCGACTCGCCCGGGCGAGCTTCCATGTCCACCGGGCCTGGATCTGCTCGGGCGCATTCGCATGCCCGTCGGCGATCGCGCGCAGCAGGATCCGGATCCCCTGCATCCGGTCTTTCTCCCACGGAGGGGCGGAGGTGACGAGCGTGACGAGGTCGTCGAAGTCGGCGCGCTCGACGATCATCGAGACCCGGTCGGCGAGGGCGGTCAGCCGCAGCCGCCGGTTCGGGTTCTCGGCGGCGCAGGTGGCGAGGAACTGCTCGAGGCAGGCCTTCGAGGCCCGGCTGTCGGTGAGCTTCTTGACGAAGTCGGCCCGGTCCTCGTACCGAACCTGGCGCGCGGCGATCGTGGCCCAGTAGCGCTGCTCGTCCTCGTCGAGGAAGCGCGGATCGACCCGCTGCCACTCGCGCTGGATCACGGCAAGCCGGCGGCGCACGTCCGGGGTGACCGGCACGAGCCACGGCGCCGGGGTGAGGTGGCGGCGGGCGCGCCGTTGCACACGGCGGCGGGGGGCGGGCGTCACGCGCGCGCCCTCGCGGTAGAAGTCCGAGTCGAGCAGGGAGTGGAGCGAGATCACCCGGTCGTTGTGCGTCGCGTTCTTCGGCGTGAAGTCGACGACGATGCCGGCCTCCTTGCGCGGATGTGTGCGCATGATCCGGCCGATCCGCTGCTGATAGACGCGCTTCGACGCGGTCGGCGCGAGGTGCATCACCACGGTCGCCCGGGGCGAGTTCCAGCCCTCGGCGAGCAGCATCGCGTTGATCAGGACGTTGATCTCACCGCGCTCGTACGCGGCCAGGGTCTCGGCCAGCTTGACCGGCGGCGTGCGTCCGCTCACGGCCTCCGCCTTGATCCCGGCGGCGCGGAACTCCTGCGCGAGGTTGTACGCGTGCTCGACCCCGGCTGCGTAGACGATCCCCGGCGTGTTGTCGAAGCGGTCGCGGTACAGGCTCGCTGCGGCCTGGTTGAGAGCCTGGTGGTCGAGCGCGGCGGCGAGGGCGCCCTCGTCGAAGTCGCCGCCGACGATCGGGACGGAATGGATCGCAGCGGCCGGCGGGACGCGGAGGGAGCGCAGCGGCGCGATCAACCCGCGTCGCGCGGCGTCGGCGAGGGGCAGGTCGTCGACCGAGGCCGGGAACACGTCCGAGACCTGCTTCGCGATCAGCTGCTCGGTCGCGGTCATGCCGATGTAGATCGGCTCCGGGAAGCTGCGGATCGCCGCACTCGTCTTCTCGCCGAGGGCCGTGTGCGCCTCGTCGGCGATCACGAGCTGGTACGCGTCTCGCGAGAGCGACCCGACGTGCCTGGCGAACCACGCGTAGGTCTGGATCGTGAGCGGGTTCCCGCGCAGCGGCTCCGTGCCGGCCTCGACCGCCGGCGCGAACCGGTCGCCGTACCCCTCGGCGGTCAGGTCGCGCTCGAACTGCGAGACGAGCAGGCGCCGGTGGGTCAGGATCAGAACGCCGAGACTGCGCGCCGCCTCGACGAAGCCGGCGGCGGCGATCGTCTTACCCGATGCGGTCGGGTGACGGAAGCGGTAGCGGCGCACTGCGCCCGGGTCGGCGTCGGCGGGAAGCTCGGGCTCGTCATCCTCCTCCTCGCCCTCCACCTCGATCACGTCGTCGTCCTCGTCCTCGTCTTCGACCGGCGAGTCCTCGTGGGCCGCGGCTCCGTTGCCGTTCGCCTCGGCGACGAGCTCGTTGGCGGCGATCAGCTCGGCCAGCATCCCGGCGAGCGCGTCGATCTGGTGGCGGCGGAGCTCGGTGCCCGATGCGAGGTGAGGCGCGGGGTCGGAGAGGACGCGCTCGAGCCCGAGCATGAGGCCGAACCGCACCTTCCAGGCGGACGACGGCTTGCGGCGCCCGGCCTCGATCTCGTCGAGCGCCTCGTCGAGCGCGAGCCGGCGCGCGGTTCCCGGTCCGAGGGCGGTTGCCGGGTCCTCGCCGGGGTGGAGGAAGGGCTCGCCGGCCCAGGCCTCGGCCCGGAGCGCGGCTGCCACAAGGCCGTCCGCCGGCTCCGGCATGGTCGTCGGATTCTCGGTCGTTTTCTGCATGGGCGCAGCACATCTCGTGTGCTGCAGGCTTGAAACAGAGGGCGGGCGCTACCGCTGAGCCAGCCGGGCCGCGCCGCAATCGCAGCATACCGGAAGTTGGGCGGTCTGGTGACGGGATTTCTCGTCACGGTTCTGTCCCAGACGCGTGCGCATTTCCCCACTACGATCGCCAGCGGGTGGTGGCACGGGGTGGCCCCAGACGGGGGGCGGTCTAGATGGGGGTGCCGCTGCTGCCGAGCCCGCCGAAGATCCGCGCGAACGGGTTCTGCGGGGCGACCTCCCAGACGAGCTCGCCGCCCGGCTCGGCCTCGCCGTGGAACCGCTCGGCGAGCGCCACGGCCTCCTCACGCGTCTCGGTGCCCGCGATCACGAACTTGAAGCTCCGGGTCGCCGAGTAGCCCTCGCTCTCCAGCTGGGCCTCGAGCGCACGCGCGGCGTCGGCCGACTCGCACTCGACGTGCACCTCCCACGGTGCGTACCCTCGCTCGATCAGGTCCTCGTCCGAGCTCGGATGCGTCGGCTCGTCGTCCCAGCGCTCCTCGTCGGCGAGCCAGTGCTCGATCACGACCTCGCCTTGCCCCTCGACGAACGGCAGCACGGCCTCGGCCTGCGCGCGCGTGTCCGTGTAGACGAACACGGTGTCGTCGTCGCGGGTCACCGCGAGCCGCTGGCCCTTCAGCTCGTCGGCGAGCTCCTCGGCGGACGTCGCGGAGAGGTGCAGGTTCTCGAGCAGCCCCTCGGCGTCCTCGCACGTGATCCTGACGCGGAAGTCGTCGGAGGCCATCAGGCGACCGCCTCGGCGCCGGCGCCGGCGAACGGCCGTCCGAACAGCCGCTCGGAGACGCCCGTCTGGTCGAGGTACTTCGTCGCGCCTCCCATGAAGAACGGCCAGCCGGCGCCGAGGAGCAGGCACGTGTCGATGTCGGCGGGCTCGGCGACGACGCCCTCGGCGAGCATGTGCTGGATCTCGTCTGCGACTGCGGCCATTGCGCGCTCCTGGATCTCCTCGATCGACCAGGGTGCATTCTCGACGATCACGGCCTCTTCGTGCCCGTCGGCGTACGCGGCGAGCGCGGGCGAGAGCGTGAAACGCTCCGGAAACGCCTCGTGCAGCGTCTCGAGCACGTGGTTGGCGACGCGCGGGCCGACCATCTGCAGCAGCACCGACGGCGCCATCGGCATCCCGAGCGAGAGGATCGCCTCGTCCGCATCCTCCACCGCGGAGCCGTGCTCGATCGCGTCCATCAGCACGCGCGTCATTCGCGTCAGGACGCGGTTGACGACGAACGCGGGCGCGTCCTCGACCAGTACGCCGCGCTTGCCGAGCTTCTTCGAGAGCGCCCACGCGGTCGCGAGCGTGGCGTCGTCGGTCTGCGGCGTGCGGATCAGCTCGAGCAGCGGCATCATCGCGACGGGATTGAAGAAGTGCATCCCGACGAGACGCTCGGGATGCGCGAGCCCCGCGCCCATCGCGGTCACCGAGAGTGACGAGGTGTTGGTGGCGAAGATGCACTCGGGCGAGACGATCGCCTCGAGCTCCCCGAAGACCTGCTTCTTCACGGCGAGCTCCTCGAATACCGCCTCGAGCACGAAGTCGCAGCCCTCGAACGCGTCGAGCTCGGTCGAGCCGGTGACGAGCGAGCCGAGGAAGCGGAGCTTCCCCTCCCCGTAGCGGTTCGCGGGCAGCCCGTCGCGCACGGCTGCGAGGCCGGACTCCACCCGCGCCGCGTCGATGTCGCGCATCACGAGCGGCACCTCGAGCCGCCGCAGGAACAGGGTCGCGAGCTGGGTCGCCATCAGGCCTGCCCCGACGATCCCGACCTTCTGCACGGGCAGCGGCTTCGCGTCCGGGATCCCGACACCGCGCTTCGCGCGCCGCTCGACGAGGTCGAAGGCGTAGAGCGAGGCCTGCGCCTGGCGCGAGAGGATCAGGTCGGCGATCGCCTCCTCCTCGGCCCGGTAGCCCTCCTCGAGCGTCCAGTCCCGGGCGCCCGCGATCAGGTCGAGCGCGGCGTAGGGCGCGGGCGCGGCGCCGTGCACCGCATCGTCCACCCCGGTGCGGGCGCGCCGCAGCACGGTCTCGAGCTCGGACCAGTCCGGCTCGGGCCGCTCCGGCAGCCCGCCCTCGACGAGCTCGAGCGCAAACGCGATCGACTCGTCGACGAACTCGACCGGCTCGAGCAGCCGGTCGGCGAGGCCCCATTCGAACGCCTTCGCGCCGTCGAGCATCCGGTTCTGGCGCAGCGGGTTCTCGACGATCAGCTTCACCGCCTGCGCGGGCCCGATCAGCTGCGGCGCGAGCTGCGTCCCGCCCCAGCCCGGGATGATCCCGAGGAAGACCTCCGGGAAGCCGAAGTGGCGCACCGAGGTCGAGATCGTCCGCGCGGCGCAGTGGAGCGAGATCTCGAGCCCGCCGCCGAGACACGCGCCGTTGATCGCGGCGACGGTGGGATACGGCAGCGCGCGGATCCGGCCGAAGAGGTCGTGCCCGGCGCGGCTCCCCTCGATCGCGGTCTCGCGGTCGCGCACCTTCGGGAACTCGGTGATGTCGGCGCCGGCGGCGAACACGAACGGCTTCCCGGTCAGCACCATCGCGACCCAGTCGCCCGACTCGAGCTCGCCGACGATCCGCTGCGCCGACTCGATCGCGCCGCGCGAGAAGACCGTCGGCTTCGTGTAGTCCTCGCCGTTGTCGATCGTGACGAGCGCGAGCGGGCCGAGCCGCGTCTCGACGCGCTGGAGGAAGAACTGCGTCTCAGCCATTCGAGGTTCTCCCAGAGCAGCGCGGCGCCCATCCCGAGCCCGATGCAGAGCGCGGTCAGGCCGTAGCGGACGTCGGGCCGCTGCTCGAAGCCGTACGAGAGCTGGGCCATCAGCCGGACGCCGGTGGCGGCGAGCGGGTGGCCGCAGGCGATCGCGCCGCCGTAGGGGTTCAGGCGCGGGTCGTCGGGGGAGACGCCCATGCCCTCGCACCAGGTCAGCACCTGCACCGCGAAGGGCTCGTTCAGCTCGAAGAGGCCGATCTCGTCGATCGTCAGGCCCGCCTGCTCGAGCACGCGCTTGGTCGCCGGGACCGGCCCGATTCCCATCAGCTCCGGCTCGACGCCCGCGTACGCGAAGCCGACGAGCCGCATCTTCGCCTCGAGGCCGAGCTCCGCGGCGGTCTCCGCGGCCGCGAGCAGGCACGCGGTCGCGCCGTCGGTGAGCCCTGCGGAGTTGCCCGCGCTCACCCGGCCGCCGGCACGGAACGGGGTCTTCAGCCCGGCGAGCGTCTCGACGGTCGTCTCGGGGCGAAGGAACTCGTCGCGGTCGGCGACGCGCCAGCCCTCGTCGCCGAAGACCGCCATCGGGACGACGGTCGCCTTCATCACGCCGTTCTCCCACGCCGCGGCGGCACGGCGCTGCGACTCGGCGGCGTAGCGATCCGCGTCCTCGCGCGTCAGCTCGGGGAAGCGGTCGTGCAGGTTCTCGGCGGTCGCGCCCATCACCGCGGCGGACTCGTCGATCAGACGCTCGGCGACGAAGCGCGGGTTGAAGTCGACCTCTTCGCCCATCGCGTGGTGGCCCATGTGCTCGACCCCGCCGGCGAGGATCACGTCGGCCGCGCCCATCGCGATCTCGCCCGCGCCGGTCGTGACGGCGGTCAGCGCGCCGGAGCACATCCGGTCCACGGCCATCCCGGGCACCGTGTTCGGAAGCCCGGCGAGCAGCGCGACGTCGCGGCCGAGCGTCAGCCCCTGATCCCCGACCTGCGCGGTGGCGGCCATCACGACGTCGCCGATCCGCTCCGGCGGGAGCTCGGGATTGCGGCGCAGCACCTCGCGCACGACCTTCACGGCCATGTCGTCGGCGCGCGTCTTCCAGAACAGGCCCTTCGGGCCGGCGCGGCCGAAGGCGGTGCGGACACCGTCGACGTAGACGACCTCGCGTCGCTCGCGCGCCATCCGGCTACTCCGCGCCTGCGGCCAGCTCGCGCGAGCGTTCCATCGCGGCCTGGATCGCGTTCATGAACGCGGCCCGGACGCCCGCCTGCTCGAGCTCGTGGATCGCCCGCGTCGTCGTGCCGCCGGGCGAGGTGACCTGCTCGCGGAGGACGACGGGATGCATGTTCTCGTCGCGGAGCAGCTTCGCGGTGCCGAGCATCGTCTGCACGACGAGCTGGGTCGAGGTCTCGCGCGTGAGGCCGAGCAGGATCCCGGCCTCGATCATCGCCTCGGCGAGGAGGGCGAAGTAGGCCGGGCCCGAGCCGGACACGGCCGTGACCGCGTCCATCGCCTTCTCCGGCACGCGCACCGAGTAGCCGAAGTGGCGAAGCACCTCCTCGGCGAGCTCGAGGTGCGCGTCGTCGGCGTGCGCGCCCGCGCAGACGCCCGCGATCCCCTCGTGGACGACGGCCGGCACGTTCGGCATCGCGCGCACGACCGGCACGCCGGGCGCGATCCGCTTCTCGATGTACGCCGTGGAGATCGCCGCCGCGACCGAGAGCACGGTCTGCTCCTCGGTCAGCAGGCCGCCGATCTCGCCGAGCAGCGCGTCGAAGTCCTGCGGCTTGACCGCGATCACGATCAGCGCCGCGCCCGCGACCGCCTCCGTGTTCGAGACGGCGCCCTCGACGCCGTACTCGTCGGCGAGCTCGGCGCACGCGCTCCTCGCGGCGCGCCGTGACGACGATCTCGCCGGGCGCGCGCCAGTCGGACGAGAGCAGGCCGCGCAGCAGCGACTCGCCGATCCGGCCGCACCCGATGATCGCCACGCGCCGAGCGTCCACAGTCATGTGCTCAGTGTATTCAGGCCGCGTGGCGACGGGCAGGCGCGCCCGGGACGAGCCCGCGGCCATGCCGGCGAGCAGGTACACGCTCGCGAGCCCGGCCCACTCGCCGTAGGGCTCGAGCAGCTCCTGTGTCTCCCAGCCCTCGACCGGCCGCCCGCGCAGCGCCGCGAGCAGCTTCACGAGCCCGAGGTCGCCGACGAGCCCGCGCTCGTGGCGGCCGAGCCCCTGCAGGCAGACGACGCCGGCCGACCACGGGCCGAGCGTGCGCTCGCGCTCGAGCCGCGTCGCGGCCGCCTCGGTCGGCACGTCGCGCAGCCGCTCGAGGTCGAGCGCCGCGGCAGACGCGGACGAGCGCGGCGGCGCGCCGCTCGGCGAGGCCGAGCGTCCGCAGCCGCAGCGGCGAGAGCGCGCCGAGCGCCTCGCGGGTCGGCGGCTCGCACAGCTCGCCCGAGCTCGCGGCATCGTCGCGCGCAGGATCCGGCGCTCGAGCGCGCGCGCCTCGCCGCGCGGTGACGAGCTGGCCGCAGACCGCGCGGAGCAGCGACTGCGCGACGGTCGGGCACCCGCAGCACCCGCATCCCGCGCAGCCGTCGCAGCGACGGGCCGAGCAGCGGGTCGTCGGCGAAGCGGCGCACGAGCTCGGAGTGGTCGTCGTCGACGGCGAGGACGAAGCGCATCAGCTCGAGGCCGGCCTCCGTCTCCGCCGCGATCCGCACCGTCCCGTCCGGGAGCTGCGAGGCGGAGGCGGGCTCCGGCAGGAGCGCGTCGAGGCGGCCGCCGGAGAAGCGCCGCGTCGCGTCGGAGGCGAAGCGGGCGGTGAGGGCGAGCGAGTAGGGGCCGCGCGGTCGGACGTCGAGCTCGAGCGTCACCGCTCGCTGCGCACGTCGGCGTGACCGGCCTGCACGGCGAGGTCCGCCGCGCGCTCGAGCACGTCGAGCGCCTCGGGCTCGCGGCCTGCCTTGCGCAGGACGCGTCCCCAGGTGCTGTGCAGCTCGATCCGCTCGCGCACGTGGCTCTGCTCGTCGAGCTCGTCGGCTGCGCGGGCGAACGCGTCGTTCGCCGCGTCGATCCGGCCCTCGTTCGCCTCGGCCTCGGCGATCGCCCACCACGCCTGGCCCCGGTTCGAGGGATCGTCGTCGCCGAGCAGCTCGAGGCGCCTGGTGGGCGAGCGTGATCGCGATCGCGTTCGAGCCCGTCGAGGCGGCGAGCCGCGCCTGGACGATGCGGAGGTGGCCGAGGTCGCCGGGGGCGGCACGGGGGCCGAACAGCTCCTCGGCCTGCTCGAGCTGGTCGTGCGCCTGGTCGGGGTCGCCGCCGGGAAGCATGAGGATGCTCGCGCAGAGGAGGTGCGCCCGGGCCAGGTGGAGCGTGTCCTCGGTCGCCTCGAGCAGGGCGATCGCGCGGCGCGCGTTGTCGAGCGCCTCGAGCCCGCGGCCGCGCGTCTCGGCGAGGCGCGCCTGCGCCCAGTAGAGCCGCACGCGCGTGTACGGATCCGAGCCCTCGGGCACCCGCGCGAGCGCGTCGCGCACCGCCGCCTGCGCGGCCGGGATGTCGTTCTGGTCGGAGAGCGCGAAGCTGAGGTAGGTCGCGAAGCGGACGTAGGCGACCGTGTTGTCGGGCTCCTCCTCGGCCAGCCGCTCGAGGCAGGCGTGTGAAGAGCGCGACGGCCTTCTCGGGCTCGCCGTGCATCGAGTACGCGCGCCCGAGCGTCGCGTAGAGATCGGGGTGCGCCGACGGCGAGGGGTCGACGCGCGTGAGCGCCCGCTCGAGCAGCTCGATCGCCGGCGGGATGTCGCCGTCACGGAAGGCGATGAGGCCGAGGATCGTCTCGGCGCGCGCAGCGGCGGCGAGGTCGCCGGCCTGGACAGCCTCGTCGACGATGGCCGCGGAGGGCCCGGTCGACGCCGGTCGCGTCGTCGGAGAGCCGCAGCACGAGCTCGGCGGCGGCGAGCCTGAGCTCGCGCTCCTCCGTCGGATCGACCTCGGAGCCGGTCTCGAGGTAGACGGGCGAGACGCCGAGCTTGCGGGCCAGCATCCGCACGGCCTTGACCGACGGCTGCCGTGTTCCCGCCTCGATGCGCGAGATGTATGCGTAGGAGACCCCGGGGGAGGCGAGTGCGCGCTGCGAGAGACCGCGCTCGAGGCGCAACCGCCGCAGCCGCTGCCCGATCGTCTCCGGGCCTGGCCGGTCGTCCATCCGTCGTCACCAGCGTCCATCTTTGCGGCTCGCGCGGACGGCGTCAACGCTGAACCGAGTGATTTGCCGACAAAAGTCGCTTATTGTTGCGACTCCGGGTAGCGCTTCGGGCCGTCCGGGCGTCCCCGTCGGAGAGGAAAGGAGGAGGGCATGCTCCGTCACCGGATCCGTCTCGTGCTGGCAGTCGTCGCCGTTGTTGCCGCAGTCGTGTTTGCGGCACTCAACGGCTCAGGGCCGTGGGGCCCGTAGTCCGTTAGGCAGGCGGGCGGGGGCGCGGGCGCGTCTCCGCCCGCTCGCCGGTCCACGGCCCCGGCTGGCACCATCTACTCTCCGGCCCGTGCCTGACGCGCTCGCGCTAGCCGTCTACGCCGTGCTCCTGGCCGGCGCCGCGGTCGTCGTCTGGCGGCGCCCGACGCTCGCGCTCTACGCGTTCATCGTCGGGCTCGCCGCGCACAACGCGGTGATGGCCTCGCTCTACGCGGGCGGCGTGCGCGGGAGCGCGCTGACGGTGATCCAGGCGTGGAAGGAGATCCTGCTCGCGGTCGCCGTCGCCCGCGTCGTGCTCGACGCGGTGCGGGCGCGCCGGCTGCCGTTCCGGCCGCGTCTCGGTCGACTGGCTCGCGGTCGCGTTCGGCGCGCTCGTGTTCGTCTACGCGCTGATCCCGCAGAGCGTCCTCGGCGGCGCCGCCGACCACAAGGCGGTCGCCTACGGGCTCCGCCACGACGTCGTCCCGGTGGTCGTGTTCCTCCTCTTCCGCTCGCTCGGGCTCGACCGGGCCGAGCGGCGCCGGCTGGCCTGGACCGTGCTCGGGACGGCGGCCGCCGTCGCTGCGATCGGGCTCGTCGAGGTCTACGCGGTCCCGATCTCGTGGTGGCGCGCGAACGGAGTCGCGGACTACTTCAACAAGCAGCTCGGCTACGACTACCACGGCACCGGGCGCCTGCCCGAGAACTTCATCTACAACACCGGCTCGGAGGCGCACTTCCTGCGGCGGCTCGTCTCGGTGTTCCTGAGCCCGCTCGCGACCGCGTACCTGATGGTGGTCGCGCTGCTCGCTCGCGCCTCGCCGCTGGCTCGCCGTGCCGCTCGCCGCGGTCGCGTTCGCCGGTCTGCTGTTCACGTTCTCGCGCTCGTCGCTCCTCGCTCTCGCCGCGGGGCTCGTGGTCGTCGCGATCGCGCGGCGCACGCTTCGTCCCCGTCGCGGTGGCCGTGGCCGTCGTCGTGATCGGGATCGGCTGGGCGTCCGTCTTCCCGAAGATCGCGCCGACGGGACACTGGACGAAGGCCGACCTCGTCTACCAGCACCAGGTCTCGAAGCAGAAGGGCCCGGCCTCGGGCAGCGCTGCTCTCCGACCGCGAGCCGTCGATCCGGAGTCACCTCACGAACCTGAAGCAGGGGATCCGCACCGTCGTCCACCATCCGCAGGGCTTCGGGCTCGGCAACGTGGGTCAGACGGCGTCGCGGACGGGGACGCCGTTGAAGGCGGGCGAGTCGAACTACACCGAGATCGGCGCGGAGACCGGCCTGCTCGGGGCCGCGCTCTGGCTCGCGTGGGGGCTCGCGGTGCTGGTCGGCCTCGTCGCGACTGCACGGTCGCGGGGCAGTGCGACGGTGGCCGGGATGGCCGGCGCGTTCGCGGCCGTGCTCGCGCTCGCGGTGCAGACGGACGTGATCGGCGACCCGTGGGTCGCCTACTGCGTCTGGGGCCTCGCAGGCGGGATGCTGTTCGCTACCGTGGAGAGGGATGAGCATCGATCCGCGCGTTGACATCGGCCACGTCCATCTGAAGGTGGCCGACCTCGACCGCGCGCTCGCGTTCTGGCGCGACGTGCTCGGGTTCGAGGAGACGCACGCGCTACGGCGACCAGGCGGCGTTCCTGAGCGCCGGCGGCTACCACCATCACATCGGCCTCAACACCTGGGAGAGCCGCGGCGGCTCGCCGCCGGCGCCCGGGACGACCGGCCTCTTCCACGCGGCGATCCGCTATCCCGACCGCGCGACGCTCGCCGACGCGCTCCGGCGCCTCGTCGAGGCGGGCGTCCCGATCGACGGCGCGAGCGACCACGGCGTCAGCGAGGCGATCTACCTCCGCGACCCGGACGGCAACGGCGTCGAGCTCTACCGCGACCGGCCGCGCGAGGAGTGGCCGCGCACGGCCGACGGCGACCTCGCAATGGTGACGCTGCCGCTTGACCTCCAGGCGCTCCTTGCCGAAGCACCGGTTGTATCCACAGCAAGTTCTTAGGCGCCCCTGCTGAGATGGGAGCACGATGCCCCGCCGCACCGGTCTTCTCATAGCTCTGATCCTCGGCTCCGTGCTCCTCGGCGCAGTCGTCGGGTCGCTCACCTACGCGGGCCTCGGCGGCAAGACGACGACCGTCGTCCAGAACGTCGTCACCGGGCAGCCGACCGCTGTGACCACGACGCACTCGAGCGTCGGCGCCGTCTACCGCAAGGTACAGAACGGCGTCGTCGAGATCACGGCGACGACGACGAGCGGCTCGTCGAACTTCGGCTTCGGCGGCTCGAACCAGACGCAGGAGGCGCAGGGCTCGGGCTTCGTCTACGACAGGAGCGGCCACATCGTCACGAGCGAGCACGTGATCGACGGCGCGACCTCGATGTCGGTCCGGTTCCCGAACGGCTCGCGCTACAAGGCGACGCTCGTCGGCGCCGACACTCGACCGACCTCGCGGTGCTCCAGGTCGACGCTCCCGCGAGCGTGCTCGCGCCGATCCCGCTCGGCGACTCGACCGTGCTCCAGGTCGGCGACGAGGTGGTCGCGATCGGCAGCCCGTTCGGGCTCGAGGAGACGGTCACCTCCGGGATCGTGAGCGCGCTGCACCGCGAGATCACCGCGCCGAACCAGGCGACGATCACCGACGCGATCCAGACCGACGCGCCGATCAACAGCGGCAACTCGGGCGGCCCGCTCCTGAACATGGCCGCCCAGGTGGTCGGGGTGAACGCCCAGATCGAGAGCTCCTCGGGCGGCAACAACGGCGTCGGCTTCGCGGTGCCCTCCGAGACGATCCGCCAGATCGTGCCCCAGCTCCTCGCGAACGGGAAGGTCGGTGCACGCGTTCCTCGGCGTCCAGGTCGAGACGATCCCCGCGGGCGCCGCCGCCGCCCTGAAGAGCGCACCCGGCGTCGCCGTCGTCAGCGTCCAGGTCGGGACTCCTGCCGCGAAGGCGCACCTCAAGGCCGCGACTCAGACCAGGACCGCCGGCAACGCGACCTATCCGAGCGGCGGTGACGTGATCACGGCCGTCGACGGGACCACGGTGACCCGGGCCGATCAGCTCACGGACGCTGATCGACGGGCGCAAGCCCGGCGACAAGGTCAAGCTCACCGTCTCCCGGAACGGGCCACACCCGCACGGTCACCGTCACGCTGGCCGAGCGGCCCTCCTAGCCCGCGGGCGCCCCACGCGCGGATCGCATCCCAGTCGCGCGCGTCGCCCGCCGGCATCTTGCTGAACGGGAAGTGCAGCGTCGTCGGGTCGACAACGCCGCCGAAGACCTCCACGTCACGGGCCGGATCTCACGGTGCAGGCGCGAGGGCCCTGTCGAGCTGCTTGCGCGAGCCCAGCGTCTCCTCCTCGGTGTCGTGCAGCGGGCCGAGCGCGAACACCGCGAACGGGCAGCTCGTCGAGCACCGTGCGGTGCCGCTTCAGGAACCGTCGCGCGTCCGGTGCCAGCGCCCCATGTAGAGCGGCGCGCCGATCACCACCGCGCGGTACCCCTCGAGGCTCGCACCTCGTCGAGCTCGTGGAGCTCGACTCGAGCTCGGCGCCCTGCAGCTCCTCGGCGACGACGTCGGCGACCTCGCGGGTCGAGCCGTGCTTCGTCGCGTACGCGACGAGAACGTCGGTTGCCATCACAGTCCTCCTTTCTCACCTACAGCGAAGCGCGTCCGGGCGGCGCATACATCGGTGGGAATTGCGGAGCGAGGGCTACCCTGCGGTTGTGGCCGATGCAGCGATCCTCGTCGTCGACGACGACGCGCCGATCCGGCGGATGCTCGAGCGCACGCTCGCGGCCGAGGGCTACGAGGTCGGGCTCGCCGCCGACGGCGGCGAGGCGCTCGCGTCCGTCGAGCGCTCGGCGCCCGACCTGATCGTGCTCGACGTGACGATGCCGGGGATGGACGGGCTCGCCGTCTGCCGCCGGCTCCGCGCGAAGGGGCTCGCGCTGCCGATCCTGCTGCTGACGGCGCGCGACGCCGTCTCCGACCGGGTGGCCGGGCTCGAGGCCGGCGCCGACGACTACCTCGTCAAGCCGTTCGCGCCCGAGGAGCTGCTCGCCCGCGTGCGCGCGCTCCTGCGCCGCGGCGAGCGAGCCCGCGCAGGTGCTCGCGTTCGCGGACGTCGTCCTCGACGTCGGCTCGCGCACCGTGCGTCGCGGCGGGCCGGGAGGTCGCGCTGAGCGTCCGCGAGACGGATCTGCTCGAGCTCTTGCTGTCGAACCCGCGGCGCGTCGTGACGCGGCGAGCTCGCGCTCGAGCACGTCTGGGGAGGCGCGGCGGCCGCGACCCAGAACGTCGGTCGACCGCTACGTCTCGTACCTGCGCCGCAAGCTCGGCGAGCCGCCGCTGATCCAGACGCGTGCGCGGCGTCGGCTTCGTGCTCAGGCGATGAGAATCCGCTCGCTGCAGGCGCCGGTCGGTGCTCGCGGCGGCGCTGGCCGTGCTGATCGCGCTCGTCGTGGTCGGGATCGGCGGTCGACGTGCTGGTCGCGCCGCCACCTGCACCGCTCGCTCGACGCCACGCTGCGCCAGCGCGCGGTCGAGGTCGCGCAGCTGAGCGCGACCGCGCCGGCGCTCGTGACGTCGCCGGGCTCGCTCGACTCGCCGCTCGGCGGCACGCACGTGACGTCCAGGTGGTCGACCGGCGCGGCCGCATCGTCGCGCGCTCGCTCTCGCTCGGCGGGCGCGTGCTGCCGGCGGGCGCGCTCGTCGGCGCCGCGATCGCGCGCGGCCGGACGGGCTACGCGAACGCGCGGCTCGGCGACGAGCAGCTGCGCGTCTACGTGGCGCCGCTCGCCGACTTCGGCGGCGCCGCGGCCGGCGGCGCCGTGGTCGTCGCCGCCTCGACGCAGGACCTCCGCTCGACGCTCGCGAGTCTCCACGCCGTTCCTGCTCGTCTCGGCGCTCGCCGCCGCGGGCCTCGCCGCGCTCGCGCTCGCCGTGCTGATGCGGCGCGCGCTGCGCCCGCTCGGCCGGCTCGCCGACGCGGCCGCCGAGATCGAGCGCACCGGCGACCCGGCCCGCCGGCTGCCGGAGCCCGACATCGGCCGACGAGGTCGGGCGGCTGGCGGCGACGCTGAACGGGATGCTCGCGGCCTCGAGCGGGCGCGCGAGTCCGAGCGGCGCTTCCTCGCCGACGCCTCGCACGAGCTGCGGACGCCGCTGACCGCGCTGCGCGGCAACGTCGACCTACCTCGCCCGCCACGGCGCGACGCCCGAGCTCGTCGCCGACCTCGAGCAGGACGCCGAGCGGCTCGTGCGGCTCGCCGACGACCTGCTCGCGCTCTCCCGCGAGGAGGCGGCCGAGCCTCCGCGCGAGGCGGTGCGCCTGGACGAGCTCGCGCGCTGCCGCCGGCGACGGACCGGTCGAGGTCGTCGCGCCCGAGCCGGTCCGCGTCCGCGGCGACGCGCCGCGCTCGAGCGCGCGCTCGCGAACCTGGTCGAGAACGCGCGCCGCCACGGGCCCGCGGACGGCGAGATCACCGTCGCGGCGCGAGCGACGCCGGACGGGTCGCGCGCTGACCGTCACGCGACGAGGGCCCGGGTCTCGAGCCGGCCGAGGCCGAGCGCGCGTTCGAGCGCTTCTGGCGCGGCGAGGGCCAACGGCACCGGCTCGGGCCTCGGCCTCGCGATCGTGCGGGCGACCGCCGAGCGCCACGGCGGCCGCGCCTTCGTCGAGGGGCCGCGCTTCACGATCGATCTCCCCGCTCTCACGGATCTCTCAGAGTCTCGGGCTACAACGGAGGAAGAGTCTCGAAAGGATCGCCGTGAAGCGCCTTCGCACACATCCGACCCGCGTCTGCTCGTCCTCATCGTCGCCCTGCTCGTCCTCTCGGCCGGCGGCGCCGCGCTCGCGGTCGCCGCGAGCGGGGCAGCGGCCCCACGCCGCCGCCCGAGCCGCTCGCCCAGGCGCTCCACGACGCCGCTCGCCGCGCCGGCGCCGGACGGGGTCACCGCGCGGATCACGTTCACCAACAACCTGTTCCCGTCCGGCGCGCTGCTCGGCGCCGCCGGCTCGCCGCTGATGTCCGGCGCCACCGGCCGGCTCTGGGTGACCGACCGACGGCCACGGCCGGCTCGAGCTGCAGTCCGACGCCGGCGACACCCAGATCGTCTGGAGCCGACGCGAGGTGACGATCTACGACGCCTCCTCGAACACGGTCTACAAGCGCGACCCTGCCCGCGCTCGAAGAGCGGCACGACGACCGGACAAGGGCGCGCTGCCGACGCGTCGCGCAGATCAGCGAGCTTCCTCACCAAGGCTCGGCGCGGACGTGAGCGTCTCGGACGCCCAGCCGCCGACGTCGCCGGGCAGCCGGCCTACACCGTGACGCGTCTCGCCGAAGCACGACGGCGGCCTGCTCGGCGTCGGTCGAGCTCGCCTGGGACGCCGCGAACGGCGTGCCGCTGCGCGTCGGCGATCTACGCGCAGGGCGCCTCGTCGCCGGTGCTCGAGCTCGCGCGTCACCGACATCTCCTACGGCCCGGTCCCCGCGACCGACGTCGACGTCGTCGCCGCCCGCGGGCGCGAAGGTCGTCGACCTCGGCTCCGACGCCGGCGCGCGCGGCTCCACGGGCGACCAGGGCGACGCGCCGGTCACCGGCCTCGACGCCGTCGCAGGCGGCGGCCGTTCCCGGTCGCCGCGCCCGACTCGCTCGTCGGGCTGCCGCTGCAAGGACGTCCGCCTCGTCGGCGGGAAGTCCGCGCTCGTCGTCTACGGCCAGGGCCTCGGCGCGATCGTCGTGCTCGAGCGGCAGGCCGACGCCGGCGCCGCCAAGGGCGGCCCGCTCGTCGGCTCTCCCGACCGTCTCGCTCGACGGCGTCACCGCGCCACGAGCTCGCGACGCAGCTCGGCACCGTGATCGCGTTCGGCAGCGCGGCGGCGTCGACTACGTCGCTGGCCGGCTCGCTCCCGCCGGCGGCCGCCGAGGCCGCGGCGCGGACGCTGAAGTCCGAGCGGCGCCGCCCGGTCGAGGCCCGCGGACTGTCAAGCGCTACGGCGAGATCGTCGCGGTCGACGACGTCGACCTGACCGTCGAGGCCGGCGACGTCTTCGGCTACCTCGGCCCGAACGGCGCCGGCAAGACGACGTCGCTGCGGATGCTGCTCGGCCTGATCCGGCCGACGCGAGGGCTCGGTCGAGCTCTTCGGCCGCGACCCGCTGGTCGACGGCGCGCGGGCGCTCGACGGCGTCGCCGGCTTCGTCGAGGCGCCGCGCTTCTACCCGTACCTCACGCGGCCGCAGGAACCTCGAGCTGCTCGCCGCCTACGACGGCCCGACGCACGCGTCGCGCGATCGACGAGGTGCTCGAGCTCGTCGACCTCGCCGACCGCGCCAAGGATCGCGTCGGCGGCTACTCGCACGGCATGCAGCAGCGGCTCGGGATCGCCGCCTCGCTGCTGCGCCAGCCGCGGCTGCTGCTGCTCGACGAGCCGACCACCGGCCTCGACCCGGCCGGGATGCGCGACATGCGCGACGCTCGTCCGGCGCCTCGCCGGCGAGGGCATCACGGTCGCTGCTCTCGAGCCACCTGCTGAGCGAGGTCGAGGAGCTCTGCAACCGCGTCGCGATCATCAGCAGCGGCCGGATCGTCTACGAGGGCGCGCTCGCGCGAGCTGCTCGCGACGCGCCGCCGACCGCTACCGGCTGCGCGACGACCGAGCCCGAGCGCGCGCGCGTCGTCGTGCTCGCCCAGCAGGGCATCGACGGCGTCGGCGTCGCGGCGGCGAGCTCGCTTCGCGGCCGGCCGAGGAGGCGGTCGCGGCGCTGACGGTCGCGCTCGGCCAGGCGCGGATCGGCATCACGCGCTCGTCCCCGAGCGGCGAGCGCTCGAGGAGCTGTTCCTCGAGCTGACCGAGCCGACGAGCGCGAGGCGCGCCGGCGCGGAGGCCGGCTCGCCTGATGCGGCGGGCGTCGTCCGGACGTCGTCTACCGCTGGGAGCTGCGCAAGCTGCTGCGCGCAGAAGCGCACGTACCTCGGCCTCGGCGCGGCGATCGCCGTGCCGATCGATCTTCGTCGTCGCGCTCGCTGCTCCAGATCGGGCGGGCCGAACGACGTCGCCGTTCGGCCGCTACGTCCGCGAGACCGGGCCTCGCGATCCCGTTCGTCGTGCTCTTCTTCGTGTCGATCTGGGGCCTGCCGCTGATCACCGCGCTCGTCGCCGGCGACATCGTCGCCTCCGAGAACCACAACGGCACGCTGAAGACGATCTTCACCCGCTCGCTCGACCGCGGCCAGATCTTCGCCGGCAAGGCTGCTCGCCGCGTTCACCTACGCGCTCGCGGTCGTCCTCGCGATGGGCGTCGTCGGCCTCGTCGCCGGCAGCCTCGAGTCGGGCTTCCACCCGCTGACCTCGCTCTCGGGCACGAAGGTCTCGGCGCCGGCACGGCGCTCGTGCTGCTCGTGCGGCGAGCTTCGGCGTCTACCTGCTGCCGCTCGCCGGCGATCGCCTGCTTCGGGCTGCTGCTCTCGACGGTGACCCGCAACAGCGCCGCCGCCGTGGTCGGGACGCTGATGTTCGCGCTGCTGATGCAGCTGATCGGCATCCTGCCCGGCACCGAGAGCGTCCGGCCCTACCTGCTCGACGACGCAGTTCGACGCCTGGCACGGCTTCCTCCGCGTGCCCGCCGACTGGGCGCCGGTCGACCGCGCCGCCTGGGTCTGCGCGCTCTACATCGTGCGTGCCGCTCTTCGCCGCCTACCTCGTCTTCCTGCGCCGCGACGTCGCCGGGGACTAGTCTCAATACATGCCCAAGGGCTATGCAGACGGGCCCGCCGCCGAGGAGGCGGAGCAGCGGCTCGAGGCGCTCGAGCGCGGCGAGCGCGACGAGGCCCACGACGAGCGCGCGGCTGTCTACGGCTCGACGGCGGCGCAGCCGGAGCGCCACTTCCTCGGCTGGGCCGACGAGGTCGATCCCGACACGCTCTTCGCCTCGGGCGAGGCGTGGGGGATAACCGTCGTTCGCGAGCGGATTCAGTAGCCGGTACCGACGCGCTCCGTTTTCCCCTTCCGCTACAACTAGACACGCATGGCCAAAGCAAAGCCCGTCGAGCACGATCGAGAGCGTGATCGTGATCCGGTTCGCCGGCGACTCCGGCGACGGGATGCAGCTCACCGGCGACCGCTTCACGAGCGAGACCGCCGTCTTCGGCAACGACCTCTCGACCTTCCCGGACTTCCCCGCCGAGATCCGCGCGCCCGCCGGCTCGCTGCCCGGCGTCTCGGGCTTCCAGGTCCACTTCGCCGACCACGACATCCTCACGCCGGGCGACCCGCCGAACGTGCTCGTGGCGATGAACCCGGCCGCGCTGAAGACGAACGTCGACGACCTGGTCGAAGGGCGGCACGCTGATCGTCAACTCCGACGCCTTCAACGACCGCAACCTCGAGAAGGCCGGCTACGAGTCGAACCCGCTCGAGGACGGCTCGCTCGACGAGCTACCACGCTGCACGCGGTGCCGCTCTCGTCGATGACGCTCGAGGCGCTCAAGGACATCGAGGGAGTCACGACGCGCGAGGCGGAGCGCTCGAAGAACATGTTCGCGCTCGGCCTGATGTCGTGGCTCTACCACCGCCCGACCGAGGGCACGGTCGCGTTCATCGCGGCGAAGTTCGCGAGCAAGCCCGGAGATCGCCGAGGCGAACATGAAGGCGTTCCAGGCCGGGTACGACGTACGGCGAGACGACCGAGACCTTCGCCGTCTCGTACGAGGTCGACGCCGGCGAAGCTGAAGCCCGGCACCTACCGCAACATCACCGGGAACCAGGCGCTCTCGCTCGGCCTCGTCGCCGCCTCGAAGCTCTCCGGGCTGCCGCTCTTCCTCGGCGCCTACCCGATCACGCCCGCCTCGGCGATCCTCGAGCAGCTCGCGGGCTACAAGCACTTCGGCGTGCGCACGTTCCAGGCCGAGGACGAGATCGCGGCCGCGGGCGCGGCGCTCGGCGCCTCGTTCGGCGGCGCGCTCGGCGTCACGACCTCGGCGGGGCCGGGCATCGTGCTGAAGAGCGAGACGATCGGGCTCGCGGTCACGCTCGAGCTGCCGCTCGTGATCCTCGACGTGCAGCGCGCCGGGCCGTCGACCGGGATGCCGACGAAGCCGGAGCAGGGCGACCTGCTGATGGTGCTGTTCGGCCGCAACGGCGAGTCGCCGGTGCCCGTGGTCGCGGCGTCGACGCCCGGCGCAGTGCTTCGACGCGGCGATCGAGGCGGCGCGGATCGCGCTCAAGTACCGCACGCCGGTGTTCCTGCTCTCGGACGCGTACCTCGCGAACGGCTCCGAGCCGTGGCTCATCCCCGACGTCGCCGTCGCTGCCCGACATCTCGACCGAGTTCGCGACCGGGCCGAACGCCGACGGCGAGTTCCTGCCGTACCTGCGCGACCCCGAGACGCTCGCGCGCCCGTGGGCGGTGCCGGGCACGCCGGGCTCGAGCACCGGATCGGCGGCCTCGAGAAGGCCGACGTCACCGGCAACATCTCCTACGACCCCGAGAACCACGACCTGATGATGCGGCTGCGGGCGCCGAAGGTCGCCGGGATCGCAGCCGACATCCCCGAGCTCGAGGTCGACCACCAGGACGGCGCGACCACGCTCGTGCTCGGCTGGGGCGGCACCTACGGCCCGATCGCCGCGGCGGTGCGCAAGGTGCGCGAGGCCGGCGGCAAGGTCGCCCACGCCCACCTCCACCACCTCAACCCGTTCCCGCGCAACACCGGCGAGGTGCTGCGCTCCTACGACCGGGTGCTCGATCCCCGAGATGAACCTCGGCCAGCTCCTCAAGCTCGTCCGCGCCGAGTTCCTCGTCGACGCGGTCGGCTACAACCGCGTCCGCGGCTCCCCGTTCAAGTCGGCCGAGATCGCCGACGCGATCCGGGCGGTGATCGAGTGACCGAGGGGAACGGCAACGGCGCGCTGACCGCGAAGGACTTCAAGACCGACCAGGAGGTGCGCTGGTGCCCGGGCTGCGGCGACTACGCGATCCTCGCCGTCGATGCAGGGCTTCATGCCCGAGCTCGGGATCCCGCGCGAGAAGATCGTCTTCGTCTCCGGGATCGGCTGCGCGGCGCGGTTCCCGTACTACATGCAGACCTACGGGATGCACTCGATCCACGGGCGCGCGCCGGCGATCGCGACCGGTCTTGTCCACGTCCCGGCCGGACCTGTCCGTCTGGGTCGTGACGGGCGACGGCGACGCGCTCTCGATCGGCGGCAACCACCTGATCCACGCGCTGCGCCGCAACGTGAACCTGAAGATCCTGCTCTTCAACAACCAGATCTACGGGCTCACGAAGGGCCAGTACTCGCCGACCTCGGAGCTCGGCAAGGTGACGAAGTCGACGCCGATGGGCTCGCTCGACTGGCCGTTCAACCCGCTCTCGATCGCGATCGGCGCCGAGGCGGACTTCGTCGCGCGCGCGATCGACACCGACCGCAAGCACCTGACCGAGGTGCTGCGCGCCGCCGCCGCCCACCGGGGCGCGGCCTTCGTCGAGATCTACCAGAACTGCAACATCTTCAACGACGGCGCGTTCGACTACGTGCGCGACGACGAGAGCAACAGGATCTACCTCGAGCACGGCAAGCCGATCCGCTTCGGCGCCGACGGCGAGAAGGGCGTGCGGCTCCTGCCGGACGGCTCCGCCGAGGTCGTCCTGGTCGCCGACGTCGGCGAGGACGCGCTGATGGTGCACGACGCCCATCACACGCAGCCGAGCCAGGCCTTCGCGCTGTCGCGGCTGACGAACGCGACGGCGGGCGCGGTGCCGGTCGGCGTCTTCCGCGACGTACAGCGGCCGGTCTACGACGAGCTGATGGCCGAGCAGCTCGACCGCGCCGTGGAGAGCGAAGGGCGAGGGCGACCTCGAGGCCCTGCTCCACTCCGGCGACACCTGGGTCATCAGCTAGCGCTGCCTTCAGCACCTGTGGTCGACTTTGGCCGCGGTGTGATCAGACGGCGACGCCCAACCCGCGCATGCGCGCCTACCGGATCTTCGAATAGCTCCGGATCCCGCTATCTCGGCCGACGCCGACGACATGCACCTTGCCGCCGGCGAGACTCAGAGTGGGGTGTTTCGTGCCGAACGTTACGAGCCAGTCTCGTGTCGGCTTATCGCCGATCGTTTCGGTCCCGACGAAGCCAGTGAAGCCCGCGAATCCCATCGCTTCGCGAGTCAGGATCGGGTTCCTCGTGTGCCATCGACCCGAATGCGCGAGTACCCTTGTCTCCCGATCTATGGCCTCAATCGGCTGGCTGTCGGCTGTCATCACAACGCCGAAGCCGGTTAGATCGACGGTCAGCACGCCCACCTGTCGAGCGTATCCCGCACCTAGCCGCGTTACCAGCCGAAGTTGCGGGACGCAGGTAGGCGTTGCTGACATGATCTGACGCATGAACGCGCGGCGCTTCGGTAAGACGGGCTACCAGGTCTCGGAGATCGGCTTTGGGGCCTGGGCGGTTGGCGGTAGCTGGGGCGAGACCGACGACTCGACCTCACTCGCTGCGATGAACGCAGCGGTCGACGCGGGAGTCACCTTCTTCGATACGGCCGACGTCTACGGCGACGGACACTCCGAGCGGCTGATCGCCCAACTTCTCCACGAGCGCTCCGAGCCGCTCGTCGTCGCGACGAAGTTCGGCCGGCGGGCGCCGCAGGAGGTCGAGAGCTACACCTACGAGAACCTCCGCGGCTGGCTCGAGCGCTCGCTCGCGAACCTTGGGGTCGAGGCGGCCGACCTCGTCCAGCTTCACTGCCCGCCGTGGGACGCGTACTACACGCCGTCCGTCTTCGACGCCTGCGAGCGGCTCAAGGAGGAGGGCCTCCTGCGCGCCTACGGCGTCAGCGTCGAGAAGGTCGAGGAGGCGCTGAAGGCGATCGAGTACCCGGGCGTCGCGTCGCGTGCAGATCATCTTCAACATCTTCCGCCAGCGGCCGGCCGGGCTCTTCTTCGAGCAGGCCAAGCTGCGCGACGTCGGCGTGATCGTGCGCGTGCCGCTCGCGTCGGGCCTCCTCACCGGCAAGTTCACGCGCGAGTCGACCTTCGGCGCCGACGACCACCGCGGTTTCAACCGCCACGGCGAGCAGTTCGACATGGGCGAGACGTTCTCCGGCGTCGACTTCGAGACCGGGCTCGACGCGGTCGAGGAGCTGCGCTCGCTCGTGCCCGAAGGCGCGACCCTCGCCCAGCTCGCGCTGCGCTGGATCCTGATGTTCGACGCGGTCTCGACCGTGATCCCCGGCGCGAAGACCCCCGAGCAGGCCCGCGCGAACGCGGCCGCCGCCGACCTGCCGCCGCTCTCCGACGAGACGATGCGGCGGATCGCGGAGCTCTACGACGAGCGGATCGCACCGCTCGTCCACCAGCGCTGGTAGCTACCTACAGAGCGGGTTCTTCGGCGCGCCGGCGCACGGGTTCGGCATCGTCGGCTGCGCCGGCGGGGCCGGCTGGCCCTTCGCTTTGCGCGCCAGCGACTCGCCCTGGAGCTTGATCACGATCCCGAGCAGCTGGCCGGCGGCGGCCGGGTCAGGGTTCGGCGTCTGGTCGAGCGAGCACGACCACGGCGAGAGGTCGGCCGGCAGCGAGGTCTTGTAGACGTTGTTGGCGAAGCAGTTGTCCACCGACTGCTTCGCGCCGAAGAGCCCGCCCGCGAGCGCGATGTCCGCGTAGCCGCCGCCCGCCACCTTGTTGTTCGTGAACGCGTTGCCGGCGAGCTGGAAGTAGATCGTGTCCGCGGTCGGCGGGAACGGCACCGGGTTCTCGACGCCGAGGATCCCGAAGTTCCTGTTCCCGGAGATCACATTGTCGGTGAACAGGTCGCCGTAGGTGCCGACCGGCTCGAGCCCGACGCCCCACGGCAGCTGGCCCGAAGTCCCGTTCGCCGGCGTCGTGAGGTTGTTGTTGTTCGTGATCACGTTGCGGCGGAAGATCGTGCAGCGGTCGAGCTTCGTCGTCGTGATCGCAGGCGTCGGCGAGGTGTTCGTCGCGGAGTCGCAGGTGCCGAGCTGGGGCGGCGGGATGTCGTTCGGCAGCGAGTTCGGGCCGACGCCGACCGCGTTGTTGCGAAACACCGAGTCCTGCACGATCAGATGTCCGCCCGCGTTCGTGCCCGAGAAGCCGAGCGCGTTCCGCTCGACCAGGGCGTGCGAGACCGTCGCCTGGCAGTCGGGACAGGCCCCGATGTAGACGCCCGAGTCGTTGAACCCGCTCGCGTAGACGTGGTCGAACTCGCCGTTGACCGAGTTCGAGGTGAAGATCCCGTAGCCGCCGAGCAGGCCGGTGTCGTAGGCCGTGAGCCAGTTGCCGTGCCAGCCGCTCGCGCCGATCTTGCCGGTCTCGTCGCCGCCGTTGAACCAGATCTCGTTGCCGCCGGAGTCCCCGTCGTCGCGGCTCTTGCGGTCCCAGTTGCGCACCGTGAGGTTCTCGATCCAGACGTCGCTGGCCCTGTCGACGACGATGCCCTGGCCGACGCGATGGGCGCCGTCCACGATCACCGTGTTCCGGTTCATCCCGCGAAGGTGGAGGTGCGGCGTCCGGATCACGACCTTCTCGGGATAGCGCCCCGGCGCGACGAGCACCCAGTCGCAAGGCTTCGCGCGGTTCACTCCGCCCTGGATCGTCGTCGCGTGCGGGTAGGAGACCGGGGCCTTGGTGACGACGATCGTCCTGCAGGCGGCGGTGGTGTGGGTCGGGAGGAAGAGTGCGAGCGCGAGCGCGGCGGCGAACACGCGCCGAACTACAGCACAACGCGGTCGTCGCCGGCGCCAGATGACGCCGACGACGAGGGCCGCTTCGTCTGAGCGCGATCAGCGCTCTGCAAGCGCTCCGTAAGACTCAGGCGGCGAGCGCGTCGGGCTCGGCGACCTGTGCGAGCGGCTTCGGCCGCGCGGGCACGTCCCGGAGCGCGAACACGCCGACGGCTGTCATCACCAGTGCCGAGACGCCGCCGACGGCGAGCGCGAGCTCCGTCCCGCCGATCGAGCTGAGCCAGCCGATCAGCAGTCCGCCTGCAGGCGCGGCGCCGTTGAAGGCGTAGAAGTAGAGGCCGACGACCCGGCCGCGCAGGTGATCGGGCGCTTCGAGCTGGACGCCGGAGTTCGCGTTCGACGTCCACGTCGTGAACGCGGCGCCGAGGACGACGAGCAACAGGCCTGCCGCCCAGACCGAGCGCTCCGGCGCGAGCAGCAGCTCCGCGAGCCCGAACACGCCGGTGCCGATCGCGAGGATCTTCCAGTTCGCGCGCCCGATCGAGGCCGACACGAGCGCCCCGATCAGCGCGCCGGCGCCGAAGCACGCGGAGATGATCCCGAAGGTCTGGGGGCCTGCGTGCAGTGTCGTCGACGCCATCACGGGCAGGATCACGTTGAGGTTGAAGCTCAGCGTCGAGATGACCGCGACGATCAAGAGCGTGACCCACACGCGCCGGTTGCGACGCACGAACGCGAGCCCCTCGCGCGTGCCGCGCCAGATCGTCGGCATCACGTCAGGCTTGCGAATCGGGTACAGCTTGCTCTGGTTCATCAGCATCAGGCTCGCGAGGACGGCGAGGAAGCTGATCGCGTTCGAGACGAAGCAGAAGCCGAGCCCGAAGGCCGCGATCACGAGGCCGCCCAGCGCGGGCCCGATCACGCGCGAGGCGTTGAAGAGGCTCGAGTTGAGCGCGATCGCGTTCGGCAGCTCGGCCGGCCCGACCATCCTGTAGGTGAACGACTGCCGCGCGGGCACGTCGAGCACAAGGACAGTGCCGCGGATGAAGGCGATCAAGTAGACCATCCACGGGACGGCGACGCCGCCGAGCGCGATCGCTGCGAGGGCGGCGGCCAGCATCATCTGCACCGCCTGGGTGGCCATGATCAGCTTGCGGTTGTCGAAGCGGTCGACGACGGTGCCGGCGAAGAGGCCGAAGATCGTGAACGGGAGGAACTGCGCCAGCGCCAGCACGCCGACCGCGACCGGCGAGTGGGTCAGCGTGATGATCAGCCAGCCGCTCGCGATGTTCTGCATCCACGAGCCGGTGACCGAGACGATCTGGCCGCCGAAGAAGAGCCTGTAGTTCGGGTACTGCTGGAGGCTTGCGAAGGTACGCCGGTTCAGACGGCCGAGTGCTGCCGTCAACGCGTCTCCTTCAGCAGGTGGCTGAGCGGCTCGATCGCAGCGTCGACCGCGGCGAGCTCGGCGGGCGAGAGGCCCTCGAGCCGCTCGGCGAGCCAGCGGGTGCGCAGCGAGCGGACCCGCTGCAGCATCTCCTCGCCGTCGGGGCTGAGGGTGAGCCCGACGCGGCGCCGGTCGCCGCCTGTGCCGCGCGTGCGGATCACGAACCCCATCCGCTCGAGCCGGCTCAGATTCGTGGACATGCCCGGCGCCGACATGCGCTCGAGCTGGGCGAGGTCGCGCACGCCGATTCCCGGCGTCCGGTGGATCGCGGCGAGCAGGCTCGCCTGGCCGCCCGTGACCCCGAGCGGTGCGAGCTCCCGCCGCAGCTCCCTGCCGATCGTGAGCAGGACGGGACGCAACCGATCGGCGATCTCGATTGCGTCCGCGCCCTTGATAACGTCGTTATTCATTAACACGGTTAACTATAGCAGCAGCTACAGCGGACCGCCAGAGCGGTGACTCAGACCGGTGCGGCCTCCACGTCGATCGAGATGATCGCCTCGGGCCGGATGTAGCGGCCCCCGAAGTGGGGCCAGACGTGGCTGTTGGTGGAGAGCTTCTTGACGAGGTCCTCCGCATGGAGGCGCGCGTCGTTGAGGTCGCCGAAGACGTTGGCGTCGATCCGCTCGCCCGTCGAGAGCCGGATGTAGAGGTGGAACGCGAGCGACGAGGAGCCGGCCGGCGCGGGGATCGGGGCCGGGTCCGGCGCGGCGAGGACGGGCTCCGGCTCGACGGCCTCGGCGACCGGCTCGGGCGCGGGCGGTGCGACCGGCTCGGGCGCGGGCGGTGCGACCGGCTCGGGCGCGGGAACGGCAACGGGAACGGGATCGGGGGTCGGGGCGGCGGGCGCCTCGTCGAGGAACGAGGGCTCGGGCACCGGCTCGGGGGCGAGCTCGGTAATCGGAAGGGGCGCCGGAGCAGCGGGAGCGGCGACGGGCTCGGGTGCCGCCGCGGGCGGCTGCACCGGCTCGAAGAGCTGCGCGATCTGCGCCTGGGTGACCCAGCCGCGCTCGATCAGGATTCCCGCGACGGGACGGCCGGTGGCGGCCTCCTCGCGCATCGCCTCGCCGAGCTGGTCCATCGTCACGAGCCCGTACTGGAGGAGCTTGCGCTCGAGCATCCCGGGTGCGTTCGGGTCGGTCTCGGCAGCGACGGGCTCCGCCGGGGCGGCGGCGGCCGGTGCGGGGACGGGATCGGGCTCGGGCTCGGTCATGGTCGGAGTCGGGGTCGGGGTCGGAGCGGGCCGGTCGACGGCCGGGCTGAGGGGCGGCTGGGACAGCAGTCCGCCGAACGGCTCGGAGGGCGCTGTCGCTCCGACGCCACCCCCGTCGAAGATGTCTGACACGTGTAGTTCCTTCCTGTCTCGGTTCCGCAGATTTGGAGAGCCAATGCCTTCGTCTTTGGCATCGGCGGATCGGCCTTCCTCCACGTCACCCGGAGGGGGGAGATCAGGCCTACATGCGGGTCGGGATCCCGTGCTTCGCGAAGATCCGGAGCACCGCGGGCGACGCCACGCGCGTCGAGCCGACGCCGTTCTCCGTGATCCGGATCAGAGCGGGATGGCTGCGGTAGGTCGGATAGAAGGAGCCGTGGGCGCTCGCGTCGGAGGCCTTCGTCGGCGCGGGCGACTCGAGCGACCAGCCCCAGAAGAGCGCGAGGTCGAGCCGGGGTCTCGTGCTCACCGTGCGGAGCTCGCTGGTCTTCGCGCGTGGCGACGCCGAGATCGCATCGAGGAGGCTCAGGTTCTCCTGCCAGTTGGAGAGGAGCACCGGCTTCTTGAGCCGAGGCCCGCTCACGATGATGTACGGCGGCGCCGCCGCGACCCGCGCGATACCGACAGGCTTCGCGGGGGCCGCCCCTACGAGGCCCAGCGCCGCGAGCGCGACGGCGATCGCGCTTGGCGTCATCGCCCTAGAGTGCCAGCCCGGGGGGTTGCGGTGTCGACTCGACCGGCATCGCGGGCCTCGGCCTGGCCCGGCGGCGGCGCGCTTCGAGCAGCAGCGAGATCGCGATCACGGCGCCTGCGAGGATCATCGTCCAGTGCGCGAAGCTGAGCGAGGTGATCTTTGCGGTCAGCTCCCACTGGCCGCGGCTCAGCGTGTTCGAGGTACTGCTCTCCCGGATCAGGTCCATCCCGTTGGGGTACCGGCGCGAGTGCAGGACGACCCAGTGGTCGAGCCGGTGCACGGTCGCGAACGCGAGCACGATCGCCGTGGTCGCGGAGACGTAGATCCCGCGCCGGAAGTAGTTCGCGACGGCGCCGATCAGCACGAGCAGCGTCGCGTCGGCGGCGGCGGCCAGCCAGATCCGCGCCTCCATCGAGGCCGTCGCCTGGCTCACGATCGTCACGGTGTGGCCGTGGCGGGTCACGGTCTGCACCGCCGGCTTCTCGAGCCAGAGCGAGAAGCCCATCAGCGCGCAGAAGAACAGCGTCGGCGAGAGCAGCAGGCCGACGAAGAACGGCGCGCGGCCGTGGCGGCGCCAGCGCTTCACATCCGCCCCGCTTCGAGCACGCGGCCGAGGAACTCGCGCGTCCGCGCCTCGGCCGGCGCCGAGAAGATCTGCTCGGGCGGGCCTTCCTCGAGGATCACGCCCGCGTCGAGGAAGCAGACGCGGTCGGCGACCTCGCGCGCGAAGCTCATCTCGTGGGTGGCGATGATCATCGTCATCCCGCTCGTCGCGAGCTCGCGCACGAGCTCGAGCACCTCCGAGACGAGCTGAGGGTCGAGCGCGCTCGTGATCTCGTCGAGCAGCATCAGCTTCGGCTCCATCGCGAGCGCCCGCACGATCGCGACGCGCTGCTGCTGACCGCCCGAGAGCCGGTCGGGATACTCGGCTGCCTTGTCGGCGAGCCCGATCCGCCCGAGCAGCTCGCGGGCCCGCGCCTCCGCCTGCGCCTTCGAGAAGCCGCGGCTCTTGCGCGGCGCCAACGTCACGTTCTGGAGCACGGTCATGTGCGGAAAGAGGTTGTAGGCCTGGAAGACGATTCCGATCTTCCGGCGCAGCGCGTTCACGTCGATCTTGCCGTTCGTGATCGTCTGGCCGTCGACGACGATCGTCCCCGTGTCGACCTGCTCGAGCACGTTGATGCAGCGCAGCAGCGTCGACTTGCCCGAGCCGGAGGCGCCGATCAGGCAGACGACGTTGTGCAGCTCGACCTGCAGGTCGATGTCCCGCAGCACCGTGTTCTCGCCGAAGGACTTCGTGACCTTCTCGATCGAGACGAAGCTCACCCTGCCGCTCGTTCCTTGAGCTCGCGCCGCTGGATCAGGTGGTCGGTGAAGCGGGCGAGCGGGATCGTGAGCAGGATGAAGAACGTCGCCGCGACCATGTACGAGGTGAAGTTGGCCCAGGTGGTGGAGAAGTTCTGCGCCTGCTGGGCGGCCTCCGCGACGCCGATCACTGTCACGAGCGCGGTGTCCTTCTGGAGGCCGATGAAGTCGTTCAGGAGCGGCGGCACCACCCGGCGCACCGCCTGGGGCACGACGACGAAGCGCATCGCCTGCATGTAGCTGAGCCCGAGCGAGCGCGCCGCCATCCGCTGGCTCTGGTGCACGGACTCGATCCCGGCACGGTAGACCTCGGTCACGTATGCCGTGTAGACGAGCGTGAGCGCGATCACGCCGTAGGCGAAGAACGAGAGGCCCGAGATCACGCGGAGCTGGAGCGCCGGGATCCCGAAGCCGACGAGGAACACCACGAGGATCAGCGGCGTCCCGCGGAAGAAGTCGGTGTAGACGATCGCCAGGCCGCGCAGCGGTGCGGCTGCGCGGCCCGGCAGTCCACGGACGATCGCAAGGCCCAGCGCGAAGCAGAGCACAAGCGCCTCCGCGACGACCATCATCTTCACGTTGAGCTGGAACCCGGCCCACACGTCCGGAAGCGCCAGCCTGAAGTAGTACGGGCTGAAGAACGCTTCGAGGACCTTGTGGAGCGCATTCATCGAGCTACTTCAGCACCGGCACCTTCGCGAAGTCGATTGCGAACCACTTCTTCTGCAGCTTCGCGATCGTCCCGTTCGCCCACAGCTTGGCGAGCGCGGCGTCGACCGGCTTCACGAGGGCCGAGCCCTTCTGGAACACGGCTCCGTACTGCTCGTGCGTGACGATCTGGCCGGCGACCGGGCCGTAGCGGGTCGGGCGGGCCTTCCGCTCCGAGGCGACGATCGGCACGTCGAGGATGATCGCGTCGCAGCGGCCGATCTGCACCGCCGTGAACGCCGCCGTCGTCGTCTGGTAGATCAGCGGCTGCTTGCTCGGGTGCAGGCGGGTCTTGATCCAGTCGAGCCCGGTCGTGTCCGCCTGGGCGCAGGTCTGGAGCTTCTTCAGGTCGGCGATCGAGGTCGGCGGCGTCAGGCCCTTGCGGATCAGGACGCCCTGGTTCGCGTTGAAGTACGAGCTCGAGAACGAGACCGTCTTCGCGCGCGGAGCCGTGATCGTGGCCTCCTGGAACGAGATGTCGAACTTCTTCGTGCCGGGCGCGAAGAGGCCCGTCCACGGGGTGTAGATGTACTTGATGTTCTTGATCCCGAGCTGGGCGGCGACGGCCTGCGCGAGGTCGACCTCGTAGCCGCGCGGGTTCGTGATCGTGTTGCCGCGCACCGTGCCGACGGCAAAGCCGACGGCGGGATCGCCGAACGCGACGGTGAGCGTGCCCGGGGTGAGTGTCGGCGGCGCGGCCGTGCGGGCCGACACCGCCGCCGCCGACGCTGCGAATGCCGCGACGGCGAGCAGAGCGATGAGACGCTTCATGGGGACTCCTCCTGTCCGAAAGCGGGGTGAAGCCGCGAATGTAGCGCGACTACGGCGAAAGGGCAGCAGTAACCCGCTGCTGGAAGTCCGCGATCAGCACCTCGCTGCGCGGCAGCAGGGCCCCGCGCTCGAGCCCGCCCGAGGAGACGCCGCGTTGCACGCCCTCGACGAGCACGGCGTCCTCGGCGCCCACCTGGTTGTCGAACGCGAGCAGGTCGTCCACCCAGGCGTCGTCCGCGCCGGGCGCGAAGAAGTAGTCGAGGAAGCGCCTCGTCCGGCTCGGCGAGACGGGCAGCACCGGGCCGATCGAGAGGTTCGGCTGCCCCGGGACGATGTTGATCGCGAGGCCCGGCCAGACGAAGTGGAACTGGCCGCGCTCGACCTCGCCCGCCGGGTCGTAGGCGTTGACGCCGTCGGGGCGGAGCGGCGCGAGCTGGGTCGAGTACGTCGGCCCCGCCTCGAGCAGGTACGCGTCGGGCGAGACGTCGATCATCGCGCTGAAGCCGGGATGCGCGATCTGGCAGTGGTAGCACTCGAGGAAGTTCTCGCACGCGATCTTCCAGTTCGCCTCGCTCTCCCACTCCGAGCGGAGGCGGAACTCGAGTGCGTCGACGTCGACTCCGGCCTCGGTGACGCGCTCGGGCAGGTCGAGCAGCGTCTCGGCGAGCGGCGGCGCCTCCAGCGACGGGTTCACGAACAGGAACGGCCCCCAGGAGTCGACCTGGACGCGCCGGAGGCAGTGGTCGGCCCTGTCGAAGCCTGGCTCGCGGTCGGAGCGCGGTGCGGCGCGCAGGTCTCCGTCGAGGCCGTACGTCCAGCCGTGGTAGCCGCACTGGAGCGTCTCGCGGCGGCCCGAGCCCTGGGCGACGGGGAAGCCGCGGTGGCGGCAGACGTTGAGGAACGCGTTCAGCTCGCCCTCGCGCCCGCGCGTGAGCACGACGGGTGTGAGGCCGGCGCGGCCGGTCGCGAAGGTCCCCGGGCCGGGGAGGTCGCCGCTGTGGCCGACGTACTGCCACGAGCGCCGGAAGATCCGCTCGTCCTCGCGGAGGAAGACTTCCGGGTCGGTGTACCAGGCCCACGGGTAGGTCTCCACCCTGCAAATCTACAGGGGTGCGCGCGATGCTCCTCGAGGCGGCCGGCCGGCCGCTCGTCCCCGCCGAGCTGCCCGTCCCGACGGCGGGGCCTGGGCAGCTGCTGATCCGCGTCCACGCCTGCGGCGTCTGCCGGACCGACCTGCACGTCGTCGACGGCGAGCTGCCGCACCCGAAGCTGCCGCTCGTGCTCGGGCACCAGATCGTCGGCACCGTCGAAGGAAGCGGCGAGCGGGTCGGCGTCCCCTGGCTCGGCTGGACCGGACGGCGAGTGCCGCTACTGCCGCTCGGGACGCGAGAACCTCTGCGACCACGCGCGCTTCACCGGCTACGACCTCGACGGCGGCTACGCGGAGTACGCGGTCGCGGACGAGCGCTTCTGCTTCCCGATCCCGGAGGGCTACCCCGACGCGCAGGCGGCGCCGCTCCTCTGCGCGGGGCTGATCGGCTAGCGCTCGCTCGCGCTCGCGGGCGACGCGGAGCGGCTCGGGCTCTACGGCTTCGGCGCCTCGGCGCACATCGTCTGCCAGGTCGCGCGCCGGCAGGGACGCCGCGTGTTCGCGTTCACGCGCGAGGGCGACGAGGAGGGCCAGGCGTTCGCGCGCTCGCTCGGCGCGGAGTGGGCAGGGCTCGGGCGCGCCGCCGGAGGAGCTCGACGCGGCGATCATCTTCGCGCCGGCCGGCGAGCTCGTCCCGGCCGCGCTCGCGCGCGCTCGCGAAGGGCGGCTCGGTCGTGTGCGCCGGGATCCACATGAGCGACATCCCCTCCTTCCCGTACGAGCTGCTCTGGGGCGAGCGGGTCGTCCGCTCGGTCGCGAACCTGACGCGGCGCGACGGCGAGGAGTTCCTCGCGCTCGCGCCGCAGGTGCCCGTGCGCACCGAGGTGGAGGAGCACCCGCTCGCGGACGCGGACGACGCGCTCGCGCGGCTCCGCTCCGGCGCGGTGCGCGGCGCCGCCGTGCTCTTGCCATGAGCGGCCCGTACGCCTTCTCCTTCGAGCCGCTCTTCCTCGTCCTGGGCGCGGTGGCGCTCTTCCTGTACTTCCGCGCACGGCCCTCGCCGTGGTGGCGTGTCGTGCTCTTCTGCCTCGGCCTCGCGCTCGTCGTCGTCCCGGTCAACTCGCCGATCGAGACGATCGCGACCGAGCGGCTGCTGCTGATCCACCTGCTGCAGAACGTGATGCTCTCCGACTGGGCGCCGCCGCTCCTGATCCTCGGGCTGACCCCGGCGATGCGGGCGGCCATCGCGCGGGCAGGCGGCGGGCCGTTCGCATCGATCACCCGGCCGTTCGTCTCGCTGCCGGTGTGGCTCGTCGGCTGGTACGCGATCCACTGGGGCGTCTTCTACGACTTCGCGCTCCACCACCACTGGGTGCTGAACGTCGAGCACGTGATCCTCGTCGCGATCGGCCTGCTCTTCTGGTGGCCGGTGCTGTCGGACGCGCCGAGGCGGCTCACCGTGCCCGTGAAGATCGCCTACCTCGGCGCCGCGTTCGTCACGAGCGCGTTCCTCGGGCTCGCGTTCATCTTCTCGACCAGCCCGTTCTACAGCTTCTACGCGAAGGCGCCGCGGCTCTGGGGGCTCTCGCCCGCCAAGGACCAGAACCTCGGCGGGATCCTGATGAACGCCGAGCAGACCGTGGTCTTCCTCGCCGCGCTCGCGTACTTCCTCTGGCTGCTGCTCGAGGAGGAGCACGCCGGCGGGAACGCGTAGGTTTGGCAGGCGACCGATGCGCATCTCCTTCCTGATCCCGGCCTACAACGAGGGCGCCACCATCGTCGAGGTGCTGGAGCGGATCGACGCGCTCGGCCTCGACCACCAGATCATCGTCGTCGACGACGGCTCGACCGACGGCACCGAGGCGGCGCTGAGCGCGTGGCAGGGCCGCGAGGGCGTCGTGATCCTGCGGCAGGCGAGGAACCTGGGCAAGGGCGCCGCGATCCGCGCTGCGATCCCGCACATCGACGGCGAGATCGCGGTGATCCAGGACGCCGACATGGAGTACGACCCGGCCGACGTCCCGGCGCTCGTCGAGCCGATCGAGCGCGGGGTCGCCGACGTCGTCTACGGGTCGCGCCTCTCGGGCGGCCGCCCGCAGCGCGCCTACATGTTCTGGCACCTCGTCGGCAACCGCTGCCTCTCGCTGCTCACGAACGTCCTCTTCAACACGACGATCTCGGACATGGAGACGGGGTACAAGGCGTTCCGCGCCGACGTGCTGCGCGGCCTGCCGCTGCGCGAGTCCGGGTTCGGGATCGAGCCGGAGATCACGGCGACGGTGTGCAAGCGCGGGCTGCGGATCTACGAGATGCCGATTGCCTACTATGGCCGCACGTACGCGGAGGGGAAGAACATCACGTGGCGGGACGGCTTCAAGGCGATCTACGTGCTGGCGCGCGTGCGGGTGACGAAGTAGGAAGCTGCTGAAGGCGCTTCGGATCGGCGTCGTCGCGGCCGTGTGCCTGGTGGCGCTCGCGCTGCTCGCCGCGCCCGGACGGTTCCCCGGGCCGATCCGCCAGCTCGCCCGGCACTCGCTCAACACGCCCGATCCCGTCCCGACCGCGCAGCTCGACGTCGGCGCGCTGCGGCGCGCCGCGAGCATCCTGCCTGCTCACGCGACCTACGCGATCGTCGCGCCGCCGGGCGACCTCCAGCGGTCGGGTGACCTCGCCGGCGTTGCGCGGCTCCTCTTCCTGCCGGCCCTCGGCGTCACGGACCCGGCTCGCGCCGAGTGGCTCCTGCGGTACCAGGCTTCGTCTCCCGCGCCGGGCGGCGTCGTGCGCAGCTATCCGCTCGGGAACGGGATCGTGCTGGAGCGGCTGCGCCGGTGAGCTACGGGAGCCTGCTCGAGTCGGCCGTGCTCCTGAACGGGTCGCTGCTCGCCGTCGGCTATGCGCTGCTCGCGACGGCGCTGCGCGGGTGCTCGCCGCTCGCCTGGGCTTCCTACTTCGGCGTCGCGTTCCTCGCCGGCGCCTCGCTCGTCGGGGTGGTCCTGAGCGGGCTCGCGGTCGCCGGGCTGCGGATCGACCCGGCGCTCTTCGCGATCGTCTCGGCGCTCCTCGTCGTGCTCGGGATCGTCGCCGCCCTCGTCGTGCCTCCGGCCGCTCGGGCCCGGATCGCGCCTGCCTCCGACGCGCGGCTCCGCTCGGCGGGCCCGACCGGGTCGGTGGTTGCCGCCGCCGCGTGCGCCGGCGTCGCCGCAGTCTCCGTCCTGCTCCTGGCTGACGCGTTCCGCTCGTCGCCGACGCTCGACGACGTCTGGGGCTTCTGGCTCCCCAAGGGAATCGCGCTCGGGCGGCTCGGGCTCGACCCGCGGCTGTTCCTGCCCGGCGGCGCCTACCAGCCGTTCGACCACCTCGACTATCCGCTCTGGTGGTCGATCGTGCTCGGGCTGAGCGAGCGCCTGACCGGCGAGCTCGACCTTCGAATCGTCGACGTCGAGCTCGGTGTGCTCGTCGTCGCGCTGCTCGCGGCGGCGGCGAGGCTGCTGGCCTCGCGGATCCGGCCCTCGGTGCTGTGGCCGTGCCTCCTCCTGATCGCGGTCGCGCCCGAGCTGCACCGCCAGCTGCTGGGCGGCGGCGCCGACCTCGCGCTCGCGATCTACCTCGCCCTGTTCGTCCTCTGCGGCGCGTTGTGGCTCGCCGAGGGCGGCCTGTTCGAGCTCGCGCTCGCGGCGGTGTTCGCCGCTGCGGCGGTCCAGATCAAGACGGAGGGCGCGCCGCAGCTGCTCCTCTTCGCGGCCGTGCTCAGCCTCGCCGGGTGGCACGCCGGTCGGCACCGGCAGCTCGGGCTCTGGCTCGCCGTCGCGGCGGCGTTCGTCTCGGCGCTCCCGTTCCTCGTCTGGCGCCAGGCCCACGGGCTGCACAACGACATCAGCCTCGGCAAAGCCCTCGACCCGTCGTTCCTCGCCGACCGCACCGGCCGGATCGGGCCTGCGGCCCGGGCGCTCGGCCACCAGCTCGTCAATCCGCACGACTGGTTCCTCGTGGTGCCCGCGGTGCTCGTGCTCGGCCTGGTCGGAGCGATCCGCGAGCGGCGGCTCATCTGGCTCGCGCCCGCCGCGCTCGTCGGCGTCGGCTACGCGTTCTGGATCTGGGCGAACTGGGGCGACACGATGAACCTTCAGTTCCGGCTCACGACGTCGGCGTACCGCATCGTCGACGCCACGGTCCTCGTCGCCGCGCTCTCGCTGCCGTTCCTCGTCGACCGGCTGCTACCCGGCGAGTAGCTCGCCGTCGGCGAGCATGCCGGTGGCGAGGACCACCGCGCGCTTGACCGTGCCGCAGTCGGTGAGCGTCGCGAGCGCCTCGACCGGGTCGGCCGGCCCGTCGAGGCTCGCCTCGATGATCCGCAGCGAGATGAACGTCTGTAGGTCGAAGTCGATCCCCGCGCGCGCGAACACGCGGCCGATCACGTACGCCTCGAACCCGAGCGCGTACTCGGCGCCGGTGAGCGCATGGCTCGTTGCGACCTCGCGCTCCTGGGCGCGGCGCAGGTCGTCGAAGTTCAGGTCACCGATCTCCACCAAAGCTGAGACTCCGAAAACGACAACGAGTTCTCTTCCTCCCGGACGAGTGAAATTACATCCGCGTCGGGCGCATTTACGGTCGCCTTACTGAGGGCTTACACGAGTCGGTGAGCGCCCGTCGATAAGAGGGCAAGCCGGGAGGGGCCCGGCGGAATCGACGTACGGCGTCTGGCGCGCGGCCCGTCCTCTTCGCCGTGAGAGGGGAGGCAGCATGACTCGGCTGATCATCGTCGGCATGCTCTTGCTAGCCACATTCGTCTCGTCGGGGGCGGCGGCGCACAGCGCCGTTGCAGCCCCGGTCGCTGGACGGAAGTGGGAACAACCAGAGGCACGACGACTGGGGGCAGGCGGGCACGCTGTATCTGCGCGTCGCTGCTCCGAACTACGCGGATGGGATCGCGAAGGAGGTTGCCGGCCCGTCCGCGAGGCTGATCAGCAACCGCATCTTCAACGACGTCGGCCAGAACCTGTTCTCCGAGAACGACGTCTCGCAGTGGGGCTGGGCGTGGGGTCAGTTCATCGACCACGACATCGGCCTCAGGGACGAGACGCTTGCGGAGAACGATCCGATCCCGTTCGACGCGACGGATCCGCTGGAGCAGTTCACGAACGACCTCGGCGCGATCGACTTCTCCCGGACGCCCGCCGCGCCCGGGACCGGTGTCAGCTCGCCGAGGCAGCAGGTGAACACGCTCTCGAGCTACATCGACGGCTCGAACGTCTACGGGGTGACCGCGTCGCGTGAGGAGTGGCTGCGCGACGGGCCCGTCGACGGCAAGCTCGGAAACAACAAGGCCACCCTGATGCTGACCTCCGGCGGGTACCTGCCGCGGGCGGATGCACGGGGCAATCCGGACACGGCTCCGCCGATGGACCTGATGGGAGCGCTCCAGGGCACTCCGACCCGGGCAGCCGTCGCCGGTGACGTGCGGGCAAACGAGAACGTCGCCCTCACCGCGATCCAGACGCTGTTCGCGCGGGAGCACAACCGGATCGTCGGGCTCCTGCCGAAGGCGCTCGGCGACGAGGTCAGGTTCCAGCTGGCCCGCCGAATCGTCGGTGCGGAGGAGCAGTACGTCACCTACAACGAGTTCCTCCCGGCGATGGGCGTGGGCCTTCGCGCCTACCGCGGGTACGACCCCGGGCGTCAACGCGGGGATCTCGAGCGAGTTCGCGGCGGTGGGCTACCGGCTCCACAGCGCCGTGCACGGCGAGCTCGAGCCGACCGTGCCCGCCGGCACGTACTCGGACGCGCAGCTTGCCGCGTTCCAGGCCGAGGGGATCACGATCGAGCAGGCCGCGGGGCACGTGACCCTCGTGATCCCGCTCGCAGTCGCGTTCGGCAACCCGGACCTCCTCGAGGCGGTGGGCGAGGGGCCGATGCTCGCCGCGCTCGCGAACGAGCGGGAGTACAAGAACGACGAGCAGATCGACAACTCGATGCGCAGCGTCCTGTTCCAGATCCCGAAGCCGGGGATCCCGGACCCGACGGTGTGCGGCGAGCCGCTCGTCAATCCCGACTGCTTCTCGGACGTCTCGGACCTCGGCGCGATCGACGTCCAGCGTGGCCGCGACCACGGGATGCCGTCGTACAACCAGCTCCGACGGGCCTTCGGGCTCCGGCCGGCGCGTTCGTTCACCGACATCACGGGCGAGAGCACCGACCGGTTCCCGGCCGGCCTCGGCCCGAACGACCCGCACAGCCTCGACTTCGTCCAGCTCCTGGACGCCCAGGGGAACGTGGTTCCGCTCGGCACTCCGCAGGCGCAGGACGACGCCGTGGTCGGGATCCGCAAGACGACGCTGGCCGCCCGGCTGAAGTCGGTCTACGGCTCGGTCGACAAGGTCGACGCGTTCGTCGGGATGGTCTCGGAGAAGCACGTCGCCGGCACGGAGTTCGGAGACCTGCAGCTTGCGATGTGGAAGCAGCAGTTCGCCGCGCTCCGCGACGGGGATCGGTTCTTCTATCTCAACGACCCGGCGCTGAAGGCGATCCAGCAGGTGTACGGGATCACCTACCAGCACTCGCTCGCCGAGCTGATCGCGCTGGACTCGGGCGCGACGGTGCAGGCGAACGTGTTCAAGGCGCCGCAGTAAGGTAAGAATGCGTCTGTCCCCCCGGCCCCGGAAGGGGCCGGGGGGCGTTCTCTCTCCGGTCAGCTAGCGTAGGAGCATGCGCGCGATCGCCATGACCGACTTCGAGAGCGGGCTCGCACTCCACGACCTCGCGAAGCCCGAGCCGGCCGCGGACGAGCTCCTCGTCCGGGTGCACGCCTCTTCGATCAACCCGATTGACGTACTGGCGGCGGCCGGGGTGCTGCGCGGGATGATGGAGTACGAGTTCCCGACGGTGCCGGGTCGCGACTTCTCGGGGGTCGTCGAGGCCGTCGGCTCCGAGGTCGTCGGCTCCAGGGTCGGCGACGCTGTGCTCGGCTACTTGACGAAGCCGGTCCTGCACGACGGCGCCTGGGCCGAGTACGTGACCGTTTCGGTCGATGGCTTCGTCGTGCTCAAGCCCGAGGCGCTCGACTTCTCCGCCGCTGCGGCCTTGCCCGTCGCCGCGTTGACGGCGCTCGCGGCGGTCGATGCGGTCGACCCGCATCCCGGCGACTTCGTGCTGGTGATCGGCGCGGGCGGCGGCGTCGGAAGCTTTGCCGTCCAGCTCGCGGCGCAGCGCGGCGCGCACGTGATCGCGACCGCCAAGCCGGGCGACGAGCAGCGCCTGCTCGACCTCGGCGCCGCCGAGACGATCGACTACACCGGCGGCGACCTGGTCGCGACGATCCGCGAGCGCCACCCGGCCGGGGTGCACAGCCTGATCGACCTCGTCGACCACGCAGACGCCTTCGGGCCGATGGCCGAGCTCGTCCAGGCCGGTGGCCGCGCGGCCTCGCCGCTCGGCGCCGCCGGTGCCGAGGGCAATCCCGCAGGCGTGAACGTGATGGCGTCCGATCCGGGGCCCGACGGGCTCGCGCGCCTTGCAGAGAGCGCCGCGACGGGCGAGCTGAAGGTCGTGATCGACGCGATCCGGCCGCTCGAGGAGGTTCCGGCTGCGGTGGAGGAGTTCCCGCGCGGCAAGCGCGGCAAGATCGTGATCTCGGTCGCAGAGTAAAGAAGCGGAGCGACCGCTCCGCTTTCTGGCATACTGTCGCAATGCCCGGCACGACTCTCGAGCAGAAGCCGCTGCGCCGCGACGCGCAAGCGAACCGCGAGCGCATCGTCTCGGCGGCCCGCGCCGTCTTCGCGGCCCAGGGGATCGAGGCGACGGTCGAGGAGATCGCCCGTCGCGCCGGCGTCGGGATGGGCACCCTGTACCGCCGCTTCCCGACCAAGGAGGACCTGGTCGACGCGGTGCTCGAGGACGCGTTCGGGCAGTTCGTCCTCGTCGCCGAGGAGGCGCTGGCCGAGGAGGACGCCTGGGCCGGGTTCGCGGGCTTCCTCGAGCGCTCGCTCGCTCTCCACGGCGCGGACCGCGGCCTCAAGGACCTCGCCGCCTCGAGCAGGCACGGCCTCGCCCGTACCGAGGCGATGCGCGCGCGCCTGCGGCCGCTGATCCGCCGGCTCGTCGAGCGGGCGCAGGAGCAGGGCTCGCTGCGCGCCGACTTCACTCCCGAGGACATGCCGGTCGTCTTCTGGACCGCGGGCCGCGTGATCGAGACCACCTCGGAGGTCGCGCCCGATTTCTGGCGCCGCTACCTCGGGCTTCTGCTCGACGGCCTGCGCGCCGGCGCGGCCACTCCGCTTCCCCATCCCCCGCTCACCCGTGCACAGCTCGAGCGCGCGACCGGAAGGAAGGCCGCGTGAACCCGACCGACGCACCGCTGACCGGCCGCGCGCTCCGCACGGTCTTCGCCGCGCTGATGCTCGGCATGTTCCTGGCCGCGCTCGACCAGACGATCGTCTCGACCGCGCTGCCGACGATCGTCGGCGACCTCGGCGGCCTCAACCACCTCTCGTGGGTCGTCACCGCGTACCTGCTCGCGTCGACCGTCTCGACGCCGCTCTACGGCAAGCTCGGCGACATGTACGGGCGCAAGCCCGTCTTCCTCGCCGCGATCGTCATCTTCCTGATCGGCTCGATGCTCGCCGGGCTCAGCCAGACGATGGACGAGCTGATCGGCTTCCGCGCGCTGCAGGGCATCGGCGCCGGCGGGCTGATGGTCGGCGCGCAGGCGATCATCGGCGACATCGTCCCGCCCCGGGAGCGCGGCCGGTACATGGGGCTGATCGGCTCGGTGTTCGGCGTCGCGTCGGTGCTCGGGCCGCTGCTCGGCGGCTTCTTCGTCGACAACCTCTCGTGGCGCTGGGTCTTCTACGTCAACCTGCCGGTCGGGGCGCTCGCCCTGGTGATCGTCGCGACGCGGCTGCACCTGCCGTCGCGGCGCACGAGCCACCGCATCGACTACCTCGGCGCCGCTCCTCCTCACCGGCGGCGTCAGCGCGCTGATCCTGCTCACGAGCTGGGGCGGCAACGAGTACAAGTGGCAGTCGTACCCGATCTACGGGATGGCGGTGACCGGAGTCGTGCTGCTCGCGCTGTTCGTCTGGCGGGAGTCGCGCGCGCCAGGAGCCGATCATGCCGCTCAGCCTCTTCAAGTCCCGCGTCTTCAACGTCGCGAGCGGGATGGGCTTCACGATCGGGATGGCGATGTTCGGCGCGATCGTCTTCATCCCGCTCTTCCTCCAGCTCGTGTACGGCTACAGCGCGACGAAGTCCGGGCTCGCGATGATCCCGCTGATGGCGCGGGCTGCTCGTCGCCGCGATCGCGTCGGGCCGGGTGATCACCCGGATCGGCAAGCTACCGCTGGTTCCCGATCTCCGGCACCGCGCTCCTCGTCGTCGGGATGCTGCTGCTCTCGCGGCTCGGCGTCGGCACCGCGCCCTGGCTCGCCTCGGCCTACATGGTCGTCGTCGGCGTCGGGATCGGCCTCGTGATGCAGGTGCTCGTGCTCGTCGTCCAGAACGACGCGCGCCCGCAGGACATGGGCGTCGCCACGGCGACCGCGACGTTCTTCCGCTCGGTCGGCGGCTCGTTCGGCGTCGCGCTCTTCGGCGCGATCTTCGCCTCGCGGCTCGCCGACCAGCTCAGGCTGCTGCCGGCGAGGCTCCGCCAAGTTCCTCAAGGGCGGCGTCCACATCAACCCCGAGCAGGCGAAGCATCTGCCGCCCGAGGTGCACGCGCCAGTTCCTCGACGCCTTCTCCCACGCGCTGAACGGCGTCTTCCTCTGGGGGATGGCGATCGCGATCATCCCGTTCGCGCTCTCGTGGTTCCTCAAGGAAGTGCCGCTGCGCACGACGGTGCACCGGGCCGTAGAGCCCGCCGTCACGGACTGAGTTTCTTGCCCGGCGGCGCCTGGTGCTTTAGTCTTTGAAGCGTGCCCGGCTCGATCGTCAAGACGATCTCCATCTCGGCGTTTATCGCCGCCAAGGCCGCGCGCCCGACACCACGCTAGTCGGCACCTCGCTCCCGCCTCACCCGACTAGCGAACATCCCAACGGCGGGAGACTCAGGTGAGAGGCCGCGTCGGTCTTTACGACCCTGCGTACGAGCACGACGCGTGCGGCGTCGCCCTCGTCGCGCACCTCGACGCCGAGCCGTCGCACGAGACGGTCGAGCGCGCGCTCACCGCGCTCGCGAACCTCGAGCACCGCGGCGCCGCCGGCGCCGACGGCCTGACCGGCGACGGCGCCGGGATCCTGATCCAGATGCCCGACGCGTTCTTCCGCGGAGTGCTCGACGAGGAGCTGCCGCCGCTCGGCCGCTACGGCGTCGCAGTCTGCTTCCTGCCCCACGACGAGGCGCGCCGGGCCGAGCTCGAGCAGCTCCTCGCCGACACGGCCGTCGAGGAGGGCCAGCTCGTGGTCGGCTGGCGCGACGTGCCGGTCGACGAGGCGCACGTCGGCAGGACGGCGGGCGCGGTCGCGCCCCGGATCCGCCAGCTCTTCGTCGCCGCGCGGACCGGAGCACGCGGCCGACCAGGACGCCTTCGAGCGCAAGCTCTACGTGATCCGCCGCCGGGCCGAGCTCGCCGCCGGGCCCGACCTCGTCGTGCCGAGCTTCTCCTCGCACACGGGTCGTCTACAAGGGGATGCTCTCGGCGCCGCAGCTGCCGCGCTACTTCACCGATCTCCGCGACCCGCGGCTCGCGAGCGCGCTCGCGCTCGTCCACTCGCGCTTCTCGACGAACACCTTCCCGAGCTGGGAGCTCGCCCATCCGTACCGGCTGATCGCGCACAACGGCGAGATCAACACGCTGCAGGGGCAACGTGAACTGGATGCGGGCGCGCGAGTCGCAGCTCGCCTCGGAGCTCTTCGGCGACGACCTGCAGAAGGTGCTGCCCGGTCGTCCGCCCGGCCGGCTCGGACTCGGCCGTCTTCGACAACGTGCTCGAGCTGCTCACGCTCGCGGGCCGCTCGCTCCCGCACGCGGTGATGATGATGATCCCCGAGGCGTACCAGGGCCGCGACCGACGTCCCCGACGACCTGCGCGGCTTCTACCAGTTCCACCAGTGCCTGATGGAGGCCTGGGACGGGCCGGCGGCGATCGCCTTCACCGACGGGCGCGTGATCGGCGCGACGCTCGACCGCAACGGCCTGCGCCCGGGCCGCTGGTTCGAGACGAAGGACGGCTGGGTCGTGCTCGCCTCGGAGGCCGGCGTGCTCGAGGAGGCGCCCGAGAACGTCATCCGCAAGGGCCGGCTGCAGCCCGGCAAGCTCTTCCTCGTCGACCTCGAGCGCGGCCAGATCGTCGACGACGAGGAGCTCAAGGCCGAGGTCGTCGGGCCGCAAGCCGTACCGGCGCTGGTACGAGGAGGAGGTCGTGCGGCTCGCCGACCTGCCCGAGCCCGAGCCGCAGGCGAGGCCGTCGGAGCCGCTCCGCCAGCGCCAGCTCGCCTTCGGCTACGCGCAGGAGGACATGAAGGTGATCCTCGCGCCGCTGGCGCGGAACGCCGAGGAGCCGGTCGGCTCGATGGGGAACGACTCGTCGCTCGCCGTGCTCTCCGACCGCAAGCCGCTCCTCTACTCGTACTTCAAGCAGCTGTTCGCGCAGGTGACGAACCCGCCGATCGACTCGATCCGCGAGGCGGTCGTGATGAGCGTGCAGGCGAGCGTCGGCTCGGAGCGGAACCTGCTCGACGAGACGCCCGAGCACGCGCGCCAGCTCGTGATCGACAACCCGATCCTGCTCGACTCGGAGCTCGAGCAGCTGCGCCAGGTGCGCTCGGCGATCTTCAAGTCGCACACGCTCGACATCACCTGGCCCGCCGCCGAGGGCCCCGCCGGGATGGAGCGCGCGCTGGAGCGGGTGTTCGACGAGGCCGACGCGGCGCTCGTCGGCGGCGCGAACATCCTGATCCTCTCCGACCGCGCCGTCGGGCCCGAGCGCGTCGCGATCCCGTCGCTGCTCGCCGTCGCCGCCGTGCACCACCACCTCGTCCGCGAGGGCACGCGGCTCGCAGGCCGGGCTCGTCGTCGAGTCGGGCGAGCCGCGCAGCGTCCACAGCGTCGCCGTCCTCGTCGGCTACGGCGCTGCGGCGGTCAACCCGTACCTGATGCTCGAGACGCTGGCGGAGCTCGTCGGCCAGGGCCGGCTGCCCAGGGAGATGACCGCCGACGAGGCGCAGCACCGCGCGGTGAAGGGAATCGCCAAGGGCCTCCTCAAGACGATGTCCAAGATGGGCATCTCGACGATGCAGTCGTACTGCGGCGCGCAGATCTTCGAGGCGGTCGGGCTCGCGCCGGAGCTCGTCGACCGCCACTTCACCGGCACCGCGTCGCGGATCGGCGGGATCGGGATCGAGACGCTCGCCGCGCGAGACGCTCGCCCGCCACGCAGCGCGCCTACCCCGGCTCTCCCGACGAGCTCCTGCCGGTCGTCGGCCTCTACGCCTGGCGGCGCGACGGCGAGCACCACCAGTGGAACCCCGAGACGATCGCGCTGCTCCAGCACGCCGTCCGCCACGGCGGCGCGGAGACCTACGAGGAGTACTCGCGCACCGTCAACGCCGAGAACGCGCGCCGCCGCACGCTGCGCGGCCTGCTCGCGTTCCGCTACGCGCAGGACGGCGGGATCCCGCTCGAGGAGGTCGAGCCCGCGTCGGAGATCGTGAAGCGCTTCGCGACCGGCGCGATGTCGCTCGGCTCGCTCTCGCGCGAGGCGCACGAGACGCTCGCGATCGCGATGAACCGGATCGGCGGCCGCTCGAACACCGGCGAGGGCGGCGAGGACCCGGCGCGCTACATCCCCGACGCGAACGGCGACTCGCGCCGCTCGGCGATCAAGCAGGTCGCCTCCGGCCGCTTCGGCGTCAACATCAACTACCTGACGAACGCCGACGAGCTGCAGATCAAGATGGCGCAGGGCGCGAAGCCCGGCGAGGGCGGCCAGCTGCCGGGCCACAAGGTCGACCGCTACATCGCCGGCGTGCGGCTCACGACGCCCGGCGTCGGCCTGATCTCGCCGCCGCCGCACCACGACATCTACTCGATCGAGGACCTCAAGCAGCTGATCTACGACCTGCGCTGCGCGAACCCGAAGGCGCGTGATCTCGGTCAAGCTCGTCGCCGAGGTCGGCGTCGGCACGGTCGCCGCGGGCGTCGCGAAGGCGAACGCCGACCACGTCCTGATCTCGGGCCACGACGGCGGCACCGGCGCCTCGCCGCTCTCGTCGATCCTGTTCGCGGGCATCCCGTGGGAGATCGGCCTCGCCGAGACGCAGCAGACGCTCGTCGCTCAACGACCTGCGCTCGCGGATCTGGGTGCAGACCGACGGGCAGCTCAAGACCGGCCGCGACGTGGTCGTCGCCGCGCTGCTCGGCGCCGACGAGATGGGCTTCGCGACCGCGCCGCTGATCGCGACCGGCTGCGTGATGATGCGCGCCTGCCACCTCAACACGTGCCCGGTCGGGATCGCGACGCAGGACCCGGAGCTGCGCCGCCGCTTCAAGGGCCAGCCCGAGCACGTCGTCAACTTCTTCTTCTTCGTCGCCGAGGAGGTGCGGCAGATCATGGCCCGCCTCGGGATCGCGCGGTTCGAGGAGCTGATCGGGCGCGTCGACCTGCTCGAGGCCGACGACGCGATCGACGCACTGGCAGGCGCGCGGGATCGACCTCTCGCAGGATCCTGCGCATGCCGGAGAACCCGTCCGGCTCGCCGCTGCGCCGCACGCAGGCGCAGGACTCGCCGCTCGCCGACGCGCTCGACTGGCAGCTGATCGAGACCGCCGGCCAGGCGCTCGAGTCGGGCCTGCCCGGTGACGGGCGAGTTCCGATCCGGAACGTGAACCGCACCGTCGGCGGGCTGCTCTCGCACGAGCTGACGAAGCGCCACGGCGCGAAGGGCCTGCCGCCGCGGCACGATCCGCTACGCGCTGCACGGCTCGGCCGGCCAGTCGTTCGGCGCCTGGCTCGCGCCCGGGGTCGAGCTGACGCTGTTCGGCGACGCGAACGACTACGCGGGCAAGGGGCTCTCGGGCGGCGTGATCACCGTGCGGCCGCCGCTCGCGCGCGGCGCTTCGTCGCCGAGGAGAACGTGATCGTCGGCAACACCGTGCTGTACGGCGCGACCGCGGGCCGCGCGTTCTTCGCGGGCCGCGCGGGCGAGCGCTTCGCCGTCCGCAACTCGGGCGCGAGCGCCGTCGTCGAGGGCGTCGGCGACCACGGCTGCGAGTACATGACCGGCGGCCGCGTCGTCGTGCTCGGCCCGACCGGCCGCAACTTCGCCGCCGGGATGAGCGGCGGGATCGCCTACGTGCTCGACCCCGACGCGACCTTCGCCGCGCGCTGCAACCTCGAGCTCGTCGAGCTCGAGCCGCTCGAGGCCGACGACGTCGAGACGGTTCGCGCGCTCGTCGAGGAGCACCTCGAGCTCACCGGCTCGCCGCTCGCCGAGCGGCTGCTCGACGACTGGGAGCTCGTGCTGCCGCTGTTCGTCAAGGTGATGCCGCGCGACTACAAGGCGCCGCTCGCCGACCGTCGACGAGCACACGATCTCGACGCGGCGGCGACGGCTTCCTGACGGCGGAGACGGAAGGGCCGGCGGCCTGATGGGCAAGCTTCGCGGCTTCCTCGAGTTCGACCGCGCCACCGCGCCGGAGCGCGACCCGGCCGAGCGGATCGGCGACTACAAGGAGTTCGTCGGCTCGCTGCCGCTCGTCGAGCTGCGCGACCAGGGCGCGCGCTGCATGGAGTGCGGCGTCCCGTTCTGCAACTCGGGCTGCCCGCTCGGCAACCTGATCCCCGACTGGAACGACCTCGTCTACCGCGACAACTTCGCCGAGGCGATCGAGCAGCTCCACCGCACGAACAACTTCCCCGAGTTCACGGGCCGGCTCTGCCCCGCGCCGTGCGAGGCCGCCTGCGTGCTCGAGATCGACGAGGGGAACGCGGTCACGATCAAGCAGATCGAGGTCGCGATCGTGAACCGCGCCTGGGAGGAGGGCTGGATCGTGCCGCGGCCGCCGCAGACGCGCACCGGCCAGACGGTCGCCGTGATCGGCTCGGGCCCGGCCGGGCTCGCGTGCGCGCAGCAGCTGAACCGGCGCGGGCCACACGGTGACCGTGTTCGAGCGCGACGAGGCGGCGGGCGGGCTCGTGCGCTTCGGCGTCCCGGACTTCAAGATCGAGAAGTGGCTCGTCGAGCGCCGCGTGCAGCAGCTCGATCGACGAGGGCGTCGAGTTCCAGTTCGGCGTCGACGTCGGTGTCGACGTCGAGGCCGCGGAGCTGCGCGCGCGATCACGACGCGGTCGTCGTCGCGACCGGCTCGCGCGTCCCGCGCGACCTGCCGGTGCCCGGGCCGCGAGCTCGACGGCGTCCACTTCGCGATGGAGTACCTCTACCAGCGCAACCGCTTCGTCGCCGGCGCGCCCGCCGCCCGAGCAAGGTGATCTCCGCGGCCGGCAAGCACGTGTCGTGATCGGCGGCGGCGACACGGGCGCCGACTGCGTCGGCAACGCGCACCGCGAGGGCGCCGCGTCGGTCACCCAGATCGAGCTCGTCGGCGAGCCGCCGCCCTCGCGCCCGGACGAGCTCACGCCGTGGCCGCGCTGGCCGATGAAGCTGCGCACCTCCTACGCGCTCAACGAGGGCGGCGAGCGCGACTTCGCGATCTCGACGACGCACTTCTCCGGCTCGAACGGCCGCGTCGAAGCAGATCCACTGGGCGCAGAACACCGGCGTGCCGCCGTTCGAGCCGGTGCCCGGACACGGAGGAGACGCATCCCGCCGAGCTCGTGCTGCTCGCGATGGGCTTCCTCGGCCCGGAGACCGCGCCTGCTCGACCAGCTCGGCGTCGAGCGCGACGCGCGCGGCAACGCCGACGCGCGCGGCCTTCGCGACCTCCGTCGACGGCGTGTTCGCCGCCGGCGACTCGCGCCGCGGCCAGTCGCTGATCGTGTGGGCGATCGACGAGGGCCGCCGCTGCGCCGCCGCCGTCGACCGCACGCTGTAACGCTATATTTATTGCAGCGACTTCTAGGAGGAATAAGAAATGGCACTGACAATCGGCGATACCGCGCCCGACTTCCAGGCCGAGACCTCGGAAGGCCCGATCAGCTTCTACGACTGGGCCGGCGACTCGTGGGTCGTGCTCTTCTCGCACCCCAAGGACTTCACCCCGGTCTGCACGACCGAGCTCGGCTACATGGCGAAGATCAAGCCGGAGTTCGACCGCCGCGGCGTCAAGGTGATCGGCCTCTCCGTCGACCCCGTGGCCAAGCACGGCGACTGGGCGAAGGACATCGAGGAGACCCAGGGCTACGCGCCCAACTACCCGATCATCGGCGACAGCGACTTCAACGTCTCGAAGCTGTACGGGATGCTCCCGGCCACGGTCTCCGGTGATCCGGCCGACCGCACGCCGGCCGACAACCAGACCGTCCGCAACGTGTTCGTGATCGGTCCCGACAAGAAGGTCAAGCTCGTGCTCGTCTATCCGATGACGACCGGCCGCAACTTCGACGAGGTGCTGCGCGTGATCGACTCGCTGCAGCTCACCGCGAAGCACAAGGTCGCGACGCCGGTGAACTGGCAGCAGGGCGAGGACGTGATCATCGCGGGCTCGGTCTCGAACGACGAGGCGAAGGAGACGTATCCGGACGGCTGGGACGAGCCCAGGCCGTACATCCGGATCGTGGCCCAGCCCAGCTAGTCATCGCGCGGCCGGTGCCGGCAGGGCGGGCTGGTCGACCGGCTAGACGAAGAGCGGCGCGAACGCGTTGCGGCGGAGGAGCGCGTCGACCTGCGCGCCGGTCGGCGCCTCGCCGTCGAACTCCTCCGCGGCGGCGAGGACGTGAGGGAGGAGCGTCACGTCGCTGACCGTGTTCAGGAAGACGCCCGTCCGCGCGAGCACCCAGTGGACGGCCGTGCGGATGTCCTCGGAATCGGTGAGCGGCTCGTACCACGTCGTGGTGGTCTTCGGCCGGCCCTCCCACGGCGCGAGCGCGATCGACTTGATGGTCTGCATCGCGACGCCGCGCTCAGCGCACACCGCAGCGAGCGCGTCGAACTGCTCCGCGTAGCGCTCGTCCTGGAACTGGCGGATGTTGCACGGCAGCAGGACCGAGTCGAACGGGAAGCGGTCGAGGCTGCGCAGGTGCATCGCGGCGACGGGGAGGCCGTGGCCGGTGACGCCGATGAAGCGGACGAGGCCCTCGTCGCGCGCCTCCACCAGTGCCTCGAGCGCGCCTCCCTCGCTGAGCGCGATGTCCCAGTCGATCACGTCGACGAGGTTGTGCAGCTGGATCAGGTCGAACTGGTCGACGCCGAGCCGGTCGAGCGAGCGGCGGATCTCCTCCTTCGCCCCCGCGTAGCTGCGCTCGCCGGTCTTCGTGGCGACGAAGAAATGCCCCGGCTCGCGCTTCAGCCACGAGGCGAGGCGGAGCTCGGCGTCGCCGTAGGAGGCGGCCACGTCGATGTGGTTGACGCCGTGCTCGAGCAGGAGCTCCAGCGTGCGCCCGGCGTCGGCGTGGGTGGTCGAGCCGAGCGCCGCGGCGCCGAAGATCGTGCGGCTGCTCCAGTGCCCGGTGCTGCCGAAAGGGGCCCTCGCGATCATCGACCCAGAGACTACCGTCAGGGAGGCGGTCGCCGGATCCCGGCGTCGTCGAGCGCTGCGGCGACGAGCGGGTCGTAGCGCCCGGCGGCGAGGTCGCCGAGAGGGTCGCGCGTGTAGCCGACGAGCGTGAGGTACGAGAGGCCGAACGCGGCGCGCATCGCGAGCAGGCGGCGTCGCTCGGGGTCGGCCGTGTCGACGAGCACCGCGTTCGCCGCGCCGAGCCTGCGGATCTGCCGGATGCGCGGCGGCACCATGATCAGGAGCGCGGTCAGGGTCGGCAGCGCGAACACGATCAGGCCGAGCACGAGCGCCAGCTCGTGCACCTTGTCGACCCCCGACTGTCCGAGCGCGGCCACGTTTCCGCCGCTGCCCTGGCCCGCGCTCTCGAGCGCGCCGGCGAGCTTGCCGCCGACGAACGGAACGCCGCCGACCGCCCCGGCCGCCGAGTTGAAGCCGCTCTGGACCGAGAGGCCCGCGTCCTTCACGCCGGAGCCGAGCACGGACAGGCTGTCGACCGCGTCGTACACCTTGATCCCCATCCACGCGAACAGCACGACGAGGCCGAGCAGCACGAGGTCGCGGACGAGCGTCGACCTGCGCTTCGCGGGAACGTCGGGGTAGAGCTTCACCGCGTCCGACGATACGACGGGCGCCAGACGGCGGCCTCCGACGGCTAGAGGGCCTGGATCAGCTTGATGAGCTGGACGGCCTGCGCGGGCGTGAAGGCATGCCCCGACTCGAACACGATCGTGAGCTGGGCGATCACCAGGTCGCGCTGCCCCATGATGTCGACCGTCCCGAAGAGGGCCTGGATCTGGTCGTCGAAGCGCCGCACTACGTCTGCGATGGCGGCCCGCGCCGGCACCGGCGCGGGACGGGCCTCAGCCGCTCTGGGTCAGTGCGGCGTGAGCTCGTAGACCGCGGCGCTTCCCTCGCCGCCGAGCACGACGAGCGTGTGGGGCAGCGCGACCGCGGCAGGCTCGGCGAGGCCTCCTTGCAGCCGGGCGGCGACCGTAGCCCTGCCGGTCTGCGGGTCGATCCTGAGCACGGTCGAGAGCGGCCTCCCCGAGCTCGTCTTGCCGCCGACGTAGTAGAGCGCGCCGTCGAGCGGGACGAGGGCGCCGTAGGCCGTCGGCGCGGGAAGCGAGCCGATCCGGCGGACGGTGTGCGCGGCCGGGTCGACGGCGTAGACCGCAGCAGTCTCGCCGCCGGTGGTGAGGCCGCCGACGACGTAGATCCTGCTGCCGAGCGCGGCGACCCCCGCGTAGCGGAGCCCGGTCGGCAGCCGCGCCGCGGTGGACGTCCTGCCGCGGCCGAGGTAGCGGAGGACGGCGCTCGCGTACTTCGCGCCGGTGTAGCCGCCGACGAGGTAGGCATGCCCGTCGACGACAGCGGCTCCGAGGTCGGACAGCGGCTCGTCGAGCTTGGCGACCAGGGCGGCGGCTCCGGTGGCTGGATTCACTCTCACCACGGTGTCGGTCGAGACCGACTGACCGCCACCGAAGACGTACGACGCTGCTCGCCGAGTAGGACCGCCGCTGCGTCGTGCTCGGCGACCGCGAGGTGCCCGGCAGGCCGGAGCCAGTCCGGCGTCCCGAGCAGGATCGGCTCGTCGACGAGCCGCCGACGAGCCCGCCGATCACGAGCACGCGGCCGTCCGGGAGCGCGACTGCACTGCGCGCGCGAAGGGCCTGCGGCAGCGAGCCGACGCGGCGTACGGTCAAAGTCGCGGTCGGCTGCTTGCGTCGGCACCGGCGCTTTCGTCAAGGTCGGCGCCGGGCCGCTGTCGGCCCGACCGCGGGCAGCAGGTCGAGCCCGTCCGGCTTGTAGAGGTAGCCGGGCGCCGTGCCGGTGACGCCCTTGTGCCCGTACGACCAGACGATCCGCTTCGTGGCCGGGTCGATCACGATCACGCGGTGATGCCAGTCGTCCGTGACGGCGATCATCCCGTTCGGCCAGCGTACGGCGAGCGACGGCCGGTCGAGCGAGCCCGGCCCGGAGCTCGGCCCGTACGTCCATACGATCGCGCCCTGCCGGTGTGAGCTCGTCGACGCGGCCGGGCGTGTTGAAGCCGGCGACGAGGATGTTCCCGTTCGGAAGCAGCTGCGCGTCCGACGGGTATGTCGTCGGGCGTGCGGAGGGAGTAGAGCAGGCGCCCGGACGCGCTGATCCGGTCGACCCACCCGCCGATCTCCGTCACGAGCACGCCGCCGTCCGCGAGCGGCGTGGCGCCGTTCGGCGAGGAGAGCCCGCGCGGCGGGTCGTGGCCGCAGTCGCCGGCACGGCCGATCTATCGCAGGATCGCGGTGCGTCGCCGCTGATGCACAGGACGCGACAGTTCTTGATGTCGGCGACCTGAAGCAGCGCCGTTCGTGAGCAGGTACGGCGTCGTCCGGGTTCGACAGATCGCCAGGTCCCGATCCAGCCACGCCCGGGTGCCCGTACGACCAGACGATCCGCTGCGCTGCCGCAGGTCGATCAGTGCTCATCGATTCGTTGAACTCCTCGTTGATCGAGATCGCCGTGTAGCCGGGCGTAAAGAACGCGTCGTCGGGGTCGTGGAAGGACTGGCCGGGCCTGACGTCACCGCGCGCGGGAAGCGCCAGACGATGCGCCCGACGGCGAGACGATCAGGATCCGGTTGTTGTCGCGGTCGGCGATCAGCACGTATCCGGGCACGGGGCCGGGCCGGACGTTCGGGAGCCCGAGAAGCCTCTGCGCGGGCGTGGACGGTGCAGCGGCCCTGGGCTTGGTCACAGCCGCGGCCTTCGCGCTCGTCGTCGTGGCGTTCGCCGCCTGGTGGAGGCTGCCGCAGCCGGCGAGGAACGCGACGGCGGCGGCAAGGGCGGTCGGAGCGGCGGCGCGCACGGACCGGAACCCAAGCACAATCCGATGAGGACGCGGTGAACGTCGTGACACGGCTTTCGCTGGACCCTGTGATCGCGTAGTTCCGACGTTGGCGTGACGTCGAGCCCCAACGACGTCATCGACGCGGACGCGCTCGGCGTCCCGTGGCGTCGTGTCGAGGGCCGTGCCGGCGAAGAGCACGAGGAGCGCTCCGCCGCCGGCGGTGAGCGCGGTGAGCGCTGTGAGCCGTTCGAGAGGTGGTGGCAGAGCCCCGACGGCGTGGCCCTTGTAGAGGGTCGGGAGCAGCGTTAGTCCTTCTGCGAGCGCATAGCCCGCGGTGGCGAGGATCGCGACCGCGCGCCAGCGTGGGCGGAGGATGAGCAGTACGAGGACGAGTGCGATCGCGCTGCTGGAGGCGAGCCAGGCAAGCTGCGAGGCGGGCACGGTGGGTCGGCCGTGGAGGTCGCGGAGGGCGTGGGTTGCGACGATTGCGGCGAGCCCGGTGAGTGTCAGGATCGCGATCATGATCGCGTCGAGCCGGGGCCGGCGAAGTCGGAGCAGGCCGACGAGGCATACGAGGGCGACCGGGATCGGCCAGAACCAGAGACGGGTCGGCGGTGGCGTGTACCAGAGGCCGCCGGCGATCCGGGCCGGCCGGCCGTTGATGCGCAAGGGGATCAGCCAGCGGCCGAGGTATCGGCTCGTCGGTCGGCGGGCGGTGAACGCGAGGGCGTGCAGTCGGTCCTCGTGCCAGCGGTAGCTGCGCCCGGTCTGGATTCGCCGCCAGAGCGGCGGTTCGCGCGGGTTCGAGGTCGCGGGGACGGCAGCCGGCCGGGCGCGGTTCAGGTACGAGGTGGGCGAGCGCTTGTTGATCTCGACACCGCGGGCGGAGAAGCGCAGGTAGGGCTCGCCTGCCAGGCCGAGTACGACGAGAGTCGTCGTCGGTGGAACGTGGAGCCAGAGCTGCTGGTCGGCATCGACGATTTGCGCCTGGACACCCGGCGGGGTGGAGGCAATGCGGGCGATGAAGCTCGTCGCAACCGGTGGGGTCGGGCCGGCGTGGGCGAACGCCGCCCCCGGGGTAAGGCATGCGGCGACCAGCGCGAGCGCGAGGCAGATCGCGTGCCGTCTCATCCGCCGTGGGTCTCCGCTTCCAGTTGGCGGAGGCCGGCTGCGACTGCGGCCGTCTTGAACGGCCAGAGGTAGAGGGCTCGCTGGAAGCCGTGCCGGTCGATCAGGTAGGTGGCCTCGGTGTGGACGATCTTCTGGATGGTGATCCCGAGGGTGTGCTGCGGCACCACCTGGACGGTGATGCCGTAGGCGTGCCAGATGCGGGCGAGTGCTGTCGGCGCACCGATCGCCCACCGCCACCGTGGCGACAGACGCCATTTGCGCTGATCGAGGGCGAGATTCGCTCGCGTGTCGGCGGCCGGGTTGACGCTGACCGCGACGATCTGCGGACGGCTTCCTGCCGGTAGCTGGTTGATCGTCCGGTCGAGAACTCGCGCTTCGAGCGGGCAGTAGTTGCGGCAGAGCGGGTCGATGAAGGTGAGGATCGTCGTGCGGCCCCTCGGAACGGAGACGGGCCTGGCGTGTTGGTCGATGAGTGTGAACGCGGCTGCTGGCCTGGCCCCGGCGCTCCATGTCACGTCGGGTGCGAGCGCGTGAGCGCTTGCAGCGCCCGCACGCGACGTCTTCCTCTCGGCGAGGGCGAACGCCGCGTTGGCGATCAGCACCAGGGTGCCGAGGACAGCGATCAGCAGCCAGACGGGCCTGATCCGGCCCGGAAGCCGGAGCATGCGTCGCGTCGATCGAGTCCTGTGTCTGCGACCCTCTCTTCCGCCGGTCGAGCGGCGCCTGAGCGGTCGGAGCCTGAGGCTGACGGCCCAGACGAGGAGCATCAACATGACCCCGGCGGCTATCAGCAGCAGGTTGCGGAGCCTGTGCGAGGCCGCTGCGACCGCCGGCACCTTTGCGGGCTGCGGCTGTGGCAGCGTCAGCGGGTGGCCGGCGGCGGCGGCCAGCTGCCGCACGGCGATGATCGCGGCGCGCGCAAGGCCGCCCCCTCCGGGAGCGATCGTTACCGCGGCGAGCGATCGCCGTTCGTGGGCAACGGGGCTTCCGCCGCGGTAGAGGCCGAAGCCGTTCGGCATCACGATCAGCAGGCGACCGTGGTAGACGAGCGAGAGCTCCGTGCCGAGGAACCGAGCGTAGAGCTGGGGCTTGCGCCAGAGCTCGCCGATCGAGCCGAGGTCGTAGGCCGTGGCGATCACAGCGACTCTGATCGGGTAGCCCGTGCGTGCGCCGGCTGCCAGCAGCTGCCGCAGCTGCGCCTGAAGACGTGGCGAAAAGGGGACGTCGTATGGCAGAAACAGCTGCTCGCTGTAGAGGACGTCGCTTGCGGGGTCGCCGTCGGCACGGGCCGGTGGCGCGCAGGCCGCGATCGTCGCGGCTGCGAGGGTCGCCGCTGCCAGCCCTACGATCAACGCGTTCCAGGTCCACCCGTTCCGTCCGGTGGTCCGGAGAGGGACAGGCCTTGACGCCGCGAGCGGCGCGCGCGTCCCGGCGCCGGCGGCGAGGAGGTGGCGTCTCATCCGGCCCCGGCCCGCGTGCGGTCTGGTGTGTCGGTCCCGGCGGAGCCGGGCCCCGGTTGCTCTGCTGCGAGAAGGTCCTCGTACAGGAGCTCCAGCGTCCGCGCCAGACGCGGCCAGGCATAGTCGCGCTCGGCGATGCCGCGGGCGGCAGCGGCGAAGGTTCGCCGCTTCGTCTCGTCGTCGATCAAGCGGACCACCGCGCCCGCGAGTGCGTCTTCGTCCCCCGGCGACACGAGGATTCCTGCGCCCTGGTCGACGAGCTTGCGGTACCCGTCGATGTCGGAGGCGACAACGGGCGTGGCGGCGGCGAAGGCGCGGGTAAGGACCATGCCGAAGCTCTCGCGGCCGAGTGAGGGCGCGACGAGCAGCTTGGCCTGCGCAAGCTCCCGGTCGAGGTCGAGGGAGGGGACGATGCCGAGCAGGTCGACGCCGTCGGCCGGGAGGCGCGCGCGGCTGAGCAGGTAGCGCACCGCGAGCGGGTCGGCGCCGACGACACGAAGCCGGGCACCGGTGCGCCGGCGGATGGTGGGCCAGGCCCGTAGGAGCACGTCGAGCCCCTTCCGTGGCTCCGGGCGGCCGACGAAGACGACGTGCTGCTTTCGTCCGTCGAGTTCGAACCGTTCCGGCACTCGTACGCCGTTTGGGATCAGGCGATAGTCGCCGGGCCAATGCTCCCGGGCAGTCTCGCGTGCCGCCTCGGAGACGGCGATGCGGATGTCGATTCGGTCGAGCAGAAATCCCCACAGGGAGGTGGCGGGCCGTCTCCAGCGGGACGGGCCGGCGGCGTGGAAGGTCGCGACGACGGGGATCGTTGCGGAGGCGAGGGCGGCGACGCCGAGCGCCGGCGTGAGCGGCTCGTGAACGTGGAGCAGATCGAAGCGCTCGCGGGCGAGCGCGCGTCTGAGCCGGACGATCGCCGCCGGACTGATCACGATGTTGGCGAGCGAGTGGTTGGCGGGGGTGATCACCGATCGTCCGAGCGGGAGCACGTGGGCGGGTGGCTGCTCGAAGCGCCCGCCGCTGGGATGAAGGGCGCGAGAGAGGCGGCCGGGCGGATCGTGTCCGATCAGGATCCGCGCCTCGACGCCGAGATCCCGCAGAGCGCGGGCTTGCTCCTCCGCGTGCTCCACGACGCCGCCCCAGAACGAGAAGCTGTACGGAACGACGATCCCGACCTTCATTCGCCGATGAACCCGATCGAGCGCAGGCGAAGGTCGACCAGGCGCATGACCTCCGCGTAGAAGCCCTCTGGATCGACGCCGTAACCCGAGACCACGAGGTCGGACATGCTGCCCTTGGCGGTCGCCAGCAGCTCGGTCGCGACGGCGAGCATGTCGTCGATCACCTCGCCGACCAGGCTGCGGGTGCGCTCTGGATCGGTCTGCATCCGTCCGCGCAGGTAGGAGACGCCGATGCCGATGTGGCGGGCCTCGTCGCGGGCGACCAGACGCTGGCCCTCGACGAGTCCGGGAAAGCCGCGCAGGCGCTCGTACTGTCCGGCCGCGAGGTTCTGGCCGGTACGCGCGATCACACCCTCTCCGAGCACGTGGTAGACGAGCACCGCCTGCAGGAACGTGTCGGCGTCGTGGCGCTCGGTCAGCGGCAGCACCCACTGTTCGAGCTTGTCGTAGAGGAGCGTCTTCGAGACGGGGTCGAGGTCACGGTCGGCGCGCTCGCGCACGGCGTCGATTCCGCCGGCAATGCCGAACACCTCCTCGTAGATACGCAACACGACCTGCAGGTGTCGGTGCTCGTCCGCCACCTGGGTGGCCAGCAGGAGCTGCATGCCGTAGTCGGGTGCTGCGAGCAGGAACGGCGCCAGGAGCCGCGCGACGTTGAACTCGGCGTGGAACCGGTTCGCGAAGATCCAGACCAGGCTCTCCCCCTCGACCGGGTCGAGCTCCTTGAAGGTCGCGGCGTCGGTGCTGAAGTCGAGCGCCAGCGCGGACCACTGGTGTCGTTCCCAGTGCGCATACAGCGCCGGGACCGCGCTCGCGTTCCGTTCCAGCTCGTCGTTTGCCCGCGCCTCGTCGTTGCGCGGCAGCTCCTCGATGCTCACGAAGCAGGCTCCTTTCTCGGAGGGATCGGTTCGAACCTTCGGTCGGTCTTGGTGGACGGTCGAAAGCCGGGTCTCGCGCTCATGCCGGCCTCTCGCGGGTGACCGGAAAGCGCCGCTGACCCTCGCCGTGGCGGAGCATCGGCAACAGCAGGACCAGCACGCAGGTGCCGAGCGAGAGCAGCTGCTCGCTCATCATCACGAGTCCCGCGAACTGCTGGTCGCGCACAGGTGAGAGTCCGAGCAGCCGGTCGGGCTGGGCGGCGTAGGCCGGGTAGAGCGGATGGAAGCTGAAGATGAGCAGATCCGAGAGCACGGTCCCCATCCCGAACAGGAGAACCGCGAACCCGAGCCGCTCGCCGCGACTCAGCCGATGGCGCCGGGCAGGGTCGATCAGCTGCGCCCAGACGAGTAGACCGGCGGCGAAGAAGCAGACGTGCTCGAGGTCGTGAACCGTCTGATGTGTGAGCGTGTAGTCGTAGGCGCGCGGCAGGTGCCAGACCGCGATCACCGCTGCCCACACCGCCCTTGCCCGGCAACGTGACGTCGTTGCCGTAGTGCGGTCCCATGTAGCGCGAGAGCATCGGCCACTGGCGCTCGTCGTACACCACCTTTCCGGCTTTGCGGATCGTCGCCCACACCGAGGCGTACGGGATCGGCACTCCGCCCTGCTGGTCGGACAGCATCACCATCAGGTGCATCGAGGCCTTCTTGGACGGCTTCACCGTTCGCTCGCTCGTGCCCGTGAACACGACGAACGGCAACGGCGTCGCCGCTACCGCCGTGATCTTCATCCCCTGCCAGATGGCCGTCCCCAGCGTCTGCATCGGCACCGGCACCGGCATCCCGCCGTACCCGGCCGCGATAGCACCGGGACTCTCCCGCCGGGTTCCGTTTGTGCCACGCGGGCCCGCCACGGCCGCGCTGGCCAACGCGCCCGCGACCACCGCCGCGAGCAGAGCGAAAAGCCAGACGGCAGCGCGACGCCGGGATGCGACCTTTCCACCGTCCGGCCTATCGGATTCCAGATCGAGATCCACCACTTTTCACGACTCCTTCTCTGGTCGTAGAGCACGGACGCAGCCGAGCCGCCGCCGACGGCCGCCGCTCGTTGCGCTGATGCCCACGAGGTGCTCTGCGTTTGCGATGCCAAAGACCGGCCGACCAGCGCGACGATCCACCTGGTCAGGCTCTTCGCGATCGGTCTCGGTCAAGCGCTCGAGCTCGAGCGCCGCCCTCGTTTAGAGGGACGAGAGGAGAGCCGGCGGCGCCCGCCCGGCGCCCGGGACCGTCAAGGCCCCGAGCCGGCCGGGTCGCTCCTCGACCGGGCGCAGACGCCGGACAGAAACGACCCGGCGTCGAGGAGGGTGCGCGCGAGCGGCGAGTGCGACGCCGAGCCGCTCGGCGATTCGAAGCAGGAAGCGGGCGACGAGGTAGGCGGCAAGCGCGAAGGGAAGTTGAAGTAGCACGCCGATCCGGAAGGTCGGCTGGAGCACCATCCACCACGCGAAGCCGGCCCCATGGAGGTAGCGCTCGATGAACTCCTGGAAGGTGAAGCCGAGAACGGGAAGCACGGCGAATAGTGCCGCCGGCACGGGCCGAGGCTCACCGCCGCGCGCGCTGTCGATCGTGGTCCAGACGAGCAGCACGGCGATCACGGCCCCGGCGAGCCCCAACACGAGGGGCATGTAGCCCATGTAACCGTGACCGCTGAGCGCGAGCATCCGGACACGCACGTGAAGCTCCGGATAGGCGAGCCGGTAGGCGAGCGCATGCGCGACCTGGGAGCCCGCAAACATGAGCGCGATCGCGAATACGAGTGCAGAGCGCCTCACGAGAGGAGGATCCTTACACACCGACTCGATCCCAGACAGTCCGAGACGATGCGGTGTGCCCTGCCTCTTCCTCACGCCGGCCGGCCGTTGGCCTGTGTGGACCGCGGGCCGGCCTGCGGGCAAGAGTCCCGGGGCGGTCTTCGCCAACCGGATACCGGATGCGTGAGGGGTCTACTTGACGGTCAGCGTGCCGGACATGCCGTGAGTCTCGTCCTTGCCGACTGAAGAGTAGAAGTGGTAGACGCCCTTCTTCAGGGTGAAGATCGTGGCCGTCGAGGCCTTCCCGATCGTCAGGGTCGCACCGTATTCGAGCTCTCCGAGCTCGAGGCTCACGTTGTGCTGCTTTGTCGTCGGGTTGGTGAACACGAGGAGGAACTCTTTGCCAGCCGGCGCGGTGAGTGTCTTCTTGTTGTAACCCGTACCGTTCTTCAGAGCGCTCACCGTCACGGTCGGCGGGCCCGCGGCGAGACGGGCGGGTGAAGCCGCGGCGGCCGAAACGGCAATGGCCGCGACGGCCGAGAGAACGAGCAGACCCAGGCCTTTCTTCATGTGGTTCTCCTTGGTAGGGATTGTGGTGTGCCTCGCTTCAGGCCGCCCAGTGTCCGGGCCCCGAATGAGAACGCGATGAGCCGAGGCATCGCGGTCGCCGCCGCGGGCGCCGACGTCCTCTTCGCGTGCGCAGCGCGCGCCGCCCTGAGGCCTTGTCGCGCTGCTTCTTCGGCCCGTCAGCGCCGCTTCCGCCACCGTAGCCCGCGTTGGCGGAAGGATGCGCCGGTTCCGGGCTCGCCCGCCCTCGCGCTCGCGACGCTGATCGCGGCGGTTCCGGTCATGATCGTGTTCGTGGTCTTGCAGCGGTCGCTCGAGCGCGGGATGCTCGGCGGGTCGGTGAGGCAGTGAGGGCGAAGGTGAACGTTCCCGGCTACGCGTTGGAGGTGACGGCGGTGGAGAACGAGGTGGTCGCGAGGCTAGAGCGTGTTCGGGTGCTCCCTGTGATGAGCGTCCCCGATGCGGCCGGTGCCGAGGCGGCCTGCCGGGCGCTGCTCGCCGGCGGGATCTCGTGTGTCGAGATCACCTTCAGGACGGATGCCGCGGCCGAGGCGATCCGCCGCGTGAGCGGGATCGAGGGGCTCCTCGTCGGCGCGGGCACGGTGCTCTCGGCCGAGCAGGCGGAGGCCGCGGCCGGTGCAGGGGCGCGGTTTGCGGTCGCGCCGGGGACGAATGAGGCCGTGGTCGAGGCCTGTCGCGGGCTCGGGTTGCCGTTCTTTCCGGGTGTCGCGACGCCGTCGGAGATCGAGCGCGCCCGTGCGCTCGGCTGTCACGTCCTCAAGGTATTCCCGGCCGGAGCGGTCGGAGGGGTCGAGTTCCTACGGGCAGTGTCGGCGCCCTACCGGGACGTGCGGTTCGTCCCGACGGGCGGCATCGACGCCGCGAACCTGGCCGCCTATCTCGGCGTCCCGTCGGTCCTTGCCTGCGGCGGCAGCTGGCTGTGCGACCAGGCCCTGATCCGCGACGGCCGCTTCGACGAGATCGAGCGGCGCGCGCGCGAAGCCGTGGAGGTAGCGGCATGAGTCGGCTCGAGCTGAGGCCTGCAGAGGAGTGCCGGTACGACCTCGTCGCGCTCGGCGAGGTGATGCTGCGCCTCGACCCGGGCGACGGCCGGATCGCGACGACGCGCACCTTCGCGGCCTCCGAGGGCGGCGGCGAGTACAACGTGGCGCGCGGCCTGAAGCGCTGCTTCGGCCTTCGCACCGGGATCGTCACGGCCCTCGCCGACAACCCCGTGGGCCGGCTGATCGAGGATCTGATCTACCAGGGCGGCGTGACCCAGACGCACCTCGCCTGGCTCCCGTACGACGGAGTCGGCCGCGGGGCCCGCAACGGGCTCAACTTCACCGAGCGCGGGTTCGGCGTGCGCGGGGCCCTCGGCTGCTCGGATCGCGGACACTCCGCGGCGTCTGCGATGCGCCCCGGCGATGTGGACTGGGAGCGGATCTTCGGCGACGAGGGCGTCCGCTGGTTCCACTGCGGCGGCGTCTTCTGCGCGCTCGGGCCGGGCACCGCCGAGCTCGCGCGCGAGGCGATGGAGGCGGCCCGCAGGCACGGCACGGTGGTCTCGTACGACCTCAACTTCCGGCCCTCGCTCTGGAAGGCTGCCGGCGGCACGGAGGCGGCGGCGGCCGTCAACAGGGGGCTCGTCGAGCACGTCAACGTGCTGCTCGGCAACGAGGAGGACTTCTCCGCCGGGCTCGGCTATTCGCTGGAGGGCGTGGACGAGCACCTGCTCGAGCTCGAGACCGCCGTCTACGAGCGGCTGCTCGGCGAGGTGATGAAGGACAATCCGCACCTGGCGCTGACGGCCGCGACGCTCAGGCAGGCCCGCAGCGCGAGCGTGAACGACTGGAGCGGCGTCTGCCGGACACAGGCCGCGTTCCACGTCGGCCCGTCGTATCCCGGGCTCGAGATCTTCGACCGCGTCGGCGGCGGCGACTCCTTCGCCTCGGGCCTGATCTACGGGCTCTTGCAGGGGTTCGAGGCCGAGCGGGCGCTCGCCTACGGGATCGCGCACGGCGCGCTCGCGATGACGACCCCCGGCGACACCTCGATGGCGAGCCTCGCCGAGGTCGAGCGGCTCGTCGCGGGCGGCTCCGCCCGCGTGATCCGCTGAAGGCACGGCGGGCGTAAGAGCGGGAGCGACGGGACTCGAACCCGCGACCTCCGGCGTGACAGGCCGGCGTTCTAACCAGCTGAACTACGCCCCCGGGCGCCGGACGATTCTAGCCGAGTAGGTCGAGCGCGGCTTCGGGCTGCTTGAACGGCGGGATCACGTAGACGCCCGCCGCCTTCTCGCGGCACTCCGCGTAGAGCGCCCGCGCCAGCTCGAGGCCGACCTCGGGCGCGTCCGGCCCCGCCGCGCGCAGCGCCTCCTGGACGTCGGTCCGGGACGACGATCCCGGGCACCTCGTTGTGCAGCCGCAGCGCGAGCTGGTGGCTGCGCAGCGGCCAGATCCCGACGAGGAGCGGGATCGGCGAGGAGCCGCCGAGCCGGCGCGAGGAGCTCGTCGAGCGAGTCGAGCTCGAACAGCGCCTGCGTCATCGCGAACTGCGCGCCCGCCTCGAGCTTGCGCTCGAAGCGCTCGAGCTCGGTGTCGAGGTCGTCCGCGGCCGGGTTGACCGCGACGCCGGTGAAGAACGAGGTCGGCGCGTCGATCGCCTTCCCCGACCAGCTCTCGCCCGCGTTGAGCCGCGCGAGCAGCTGCGACGAGCCCGATCGAGTCGACCTCGTACACGCCCTGCGAGCCCGGATAGTCGCCGACCGTGCGGCGGGTCGCCGGTGACCGCGAGCACGTTGCGGACGCCCTCGGCGTGCGCGCCGAGCAGGACCGACTCGAGCCCCATCACCGTCGTGTCGCGCGGGGTGACGTGCGGGATCGTCTCGATCCCGCAGCTGCGCTCGATCGCGACGACGGCCATCAGCGCGTTCATCCGCGCGCGGGCCATCGGGTTGTCGTTGATGTCGACGAAGCCGACGCGACCCGACTCCGCGAGCGCGCCGCGCGACGGCGAGCATCGCCTCGCTGTTGCCGCCCTGCGGCGGGTCGAGCTCGACCGAGACGACCCATTCGCTCTCGCGAAGCGCCCGCGCGAGCGCCGGTCTCGCCCCGGGCCGCGGGCGCGGCGGGCGCGAGGTCGCGGTGGGCGAGCACCGGCGGGGTCGTCGGGCGCGCGCTCGCCTGCGACGGCCTCCGCGATCGCCGCGATCTGCGCGGGCGTGGTGCCGCAGCAGCCGCCGATGATCCGTGCGCCGAGCGTGCGGGCGTGAGCGGCGAACTCGCCGAAGTAGTCCGGGGTCGCGTGCGGGAAGACGATGCGGCCGCCCGAGCGGCTCGCGTGGCCGATGTTCGGCTGCGGTCGCGAGCACGGCGCCGTCGCCGGCCATCTCGCCGAGTGCCGCGAGCGCGGCCGTCGGGCCGGCGCCGCAGTTCGCGCCGAACGCCGCCACGTCGAGCCCGCGCAGGCGCTCGGCGGCGTCGCGCGCGGAGACGCCCGCGAGCGTCTCGGCGTCCTCGTCGTCGAAGGTGAGCAGCGCGACGATCGGCAGCGACGAGACCGAGCGGACCGCCTCGATCGCGGTCACGAGCTGGTCGAGGTCGGTGAAGGTCTCGACCGTGAACAGGTCGACGCCGCGGCCGTCGAGGAGCTGCGCCTGCTCGGCGAAGACGCTCCGCGTCGTCGTCGCCGTGCTCGTGCAGCGGCCCGATCGACCCCGCGACGAAGACGTCCTTCCCGGACGACCTCGCGCGCGTCGCGTGCGCACTTCACGCCCGCGCCGACGATCGCCTCGAGCTCGTCCTCGAGGTAGAGCCCGGCCAGCTTGCGGCGGTTCGCGCCGAACGTGTTCGTCTCGATCAGCTCCGCGCCGGCCCGGATGAAGCTCAGATGCGCGGCGACGACGCTCTCGGGCGCGCGGACGTTCGCCTCCTCGGGGCAGCGCAGGCGCGGCACCGCGCTCGAGAGCAGGGCGCCCATGCCGCCGTCGCCGACGATCACGGGGCCGTTCTCGAGGCGCTCCAGGAACCTGCTCACGCGCTCCAGGGTAGTCAAGCACTGCAGTCAACCGAGTTCGGGTGATGGATCAACTGGCAACACCTCCCCGATACTGTGGCCACACCGAGAGCAGGCCCCGATGCGGCGGGGGCCCTCCCGGACAGAGCTAGCCGAGGCCCCATGCGGCGGGGCATTCGGCCAAGCGGCCTCCCTAGGGAGACCGCCGAACGGGGCCGGGCGGCGGCCCCGTTCTGGCGTCCCGGCTCAAGTTGCGGCCGCGGCGCGCCGATTGGGAGCAGGATTCCTCGACCCGGGACTGACGGCAACCATTCCTGCGGTACGGGGTAAGACGGAGCGGCGGGCCTTGTGTCCGCCGTTTCGCTATTCGTGGACGACGCGGCCTTCCATCCCGCCCGCGACGGTGACGATCTGGCCCGTGACGTGGCCCGAGATCGTCTCGGAGGTCAGCGCTACGACCTGCGCCGCCACATCCTCCGGCTGGGCGATCTTGCGCAGCGCCATCGTCCTGCTCACCAGGCGCACGGCCTCGGGATCGACGAGGCCGCGGGTCATCGGCGACTCGGTCCAGCCCGGGGCGACGGCGTTGACGCGCGCGTCGGGCGCGAGCCGCGCCGCCTCGTTCTTCAGGCTCGGCAGCAGGCCGTGGAGGATCGCCGCCTTCGCGGCGGCGTAGTCCGCGTGGCCGGCCTCGCCGAAGAGGCCGGCGGTCGAGCCGACCAGCACGAGGCTGCGGCCGCCCTGGCGCAGGAAGCCGCGGGCGGTGAGGAAGGTCGCCGTCAGGTTCGCGCGCATGGTCTCCTCCCACCGGGCCAGCGGCAGCTCCCAGACGGGCACGTCCTCGCGCGGCCACACGCCCGCGACCGCGGCGCACGAGCGCAGCGGCCCCGCCGCCTCGAAGAGCGCGTCGACCTGCGCCTCGTCCGTCAGGTCCGCGCCCACCACGAGCGCGTCGCCGAGCTCCGCGGCGAGCGCCTCGGCGCGCTCCCGGCCGAGGTGGTAGTGGACGACGACCCGGGCGCCCTCGGCGGCGAACGCGCGGGCGCAGGCCGCCCCGATCCCGCCGGAGGCGCCGGTGACCAGCACGGTCGTTCCCGCGAGTCCCGTCTCCATGCGGCAAGGCTAATCGAATTGACTTTGCCCCTCGCGGGCAGGAAACTTCGCCCCTTCCCGCTTTTGATCAAATCGCCTGTGGACTACGTCATCGACTCCAACGCGCTACCCGCGCGGCCTGCGGAAGGCGACACCGCCGAGGTGCGGATCGTCTTCGATCGCGAGAACGGCTGCGAGCGGCTGACACAGGCCGTGCTCACCTTCGCCCCCGGCCGGTCACAGCCGAAGGCCGTGCACGACGGCCACCAGGAGGTGCTCTACGTGGTCTCGGGTCACGGCAGCGTCGAGGTCGACGGCGAGCCGCACGCGCTCGAGCCGGACACCGCGGTCTACCTCGCGGCGGGCGAGACCACCGTCTTCGACAACCCCGGCCCCGAGCCGCTCGTGCTCGTCGGCGTCCGCGCCCCCGAGGACCGCGAGGCCGCGCAGGGTGAGCGGCGCGTGACCGTCCGCTTCGACGACCAGCCCGAGCAGCGCGCCGATTCGCACCGCACGTTCCGGATCCTCGTCAACGAGGACGCGGGCTGCTTCGACGTGACCCAGTTCATCGGTATCGTCCAGCCCTACCGCGCTCCCGACCACAGCCACCCCTACGACGAGGTGGGCTACATCGTGGAGGGCCAAGGGATCGCACACATCGCGGGAAAGCAGACGCCGATCGGCCCCGGCTCCTGCTTCCATCTTCCTCCCGAGGAGGTTCACTGCATCGAGAACAGTGGTCCCGCGGTGATGCGGATCATGGGTGTGTTCCATCCGTCGGGAAGCCCGGCTTCCCGGACGTACGACGCGGCGGGCGGCAACTAACCCTGCACGGCTTTCGTCTCATACAGGTGCTCTTGCTAGATCCATCATCAAGGAGGGTTCGATGAAGAAAAGGACAGGTCTATTTGCGCTGCTGACTGCGGTTGCAGCGCTCGCGGTCGTCGCCGCGGCCTACGCGAGTCCGGCCAAGCAGGCCGCTCCCGCCGTGGCCGTTCGGTCGGCGGCCGCGGTTCCCTGCTCCAAGGTCAAGCTTGCGCTCATGGCCCCGCTGACCGGCGATGCCGGCTTCCTCGGCGTCGAGCAGCTGAGCTGGGCCAAGTACGCGGTTCAGGTGATGAACGCGGCGCTCGGCCTGCACGTCGGCCTGTACCAGGGCGACACGCAGCTCGATCCGGCGCTCGCCTCGACGCTGGCTCAGAAGTACGTCTCGGATCCGAAGACGATGGCCATCATCGGGCCGTCGACCTCGGGCGCCGTCGTGGCCACCGGCCCGACGTTCGCCGCGGCCAACCTTGCGGCTATCTCGCCGTCGGCGACCCGCACCACGCTGACGATCGGGAACCAGACCGCCGGCAAGAGCTTCTATCGCGACGTCCCGCACGACGGGATCCAGGGGCCGAGCGATGCGGCGTACATGATCAAGTACCTGCACGCGAAGAAGGTCTACATCATCGACGACGAGGAGACGTACTCGACCGGTCTCGCCGACGCCGCTGGTGCGTACCTGAAGTCCAAGGGTGTCACGGTCATCCGCGACTCGGTCAGCCAGTCGGTGACGGACTTCTCGTCGATCGTGACGAAGATCCCGAGCGACACGGATGTCGTCTTCATCCCGTGGCAGCAGCCGCCGGAGGCTCAGACCTTCGCGCAGCAGATGGCGGAGCAGGGCAAGAAGGCCAAGGTCTTCGGCTCTGACGGCACGAACGATCCCAGCAAGTTCCACTTCGCTGGCGCGTACGTGTCGAACTTCGCACCGGACATCACCGGCATCCCGGCCGACAAGGCGCTCATCGCCGGCTGGCTGAAGGCGAATCCGGGCCAGAAGGTCGGCAGCTTCGGCCCGCCGACCTACGGCGCCACGCAGATCGCGATGCTCGCCATCAAGGCGGCGTGCGATCAGAACGGCGGCAAGGTCACCCGCGCACAGGTGCTCGCACAGGTGCCGAAGGTGAAGGTCAAGCGGTGGATCCTCGGCGGCTCGTGGGGCGGCTTCTCCGCCACCCATGATCCGGTGGGGGCCAAGTTCTACATCTTCCAGATCCAGTCGAACGGGGAGTACAAGCTCGTCGGCTAGTCACCTGGAACGGAGTAAGACGCGCGGCCCGGCACTTGTCCGGGCCGCGCGTCGTTCGTGACAGAATCCCGCTTCGCCGATGACTCAATTCGTCCAGTTCCTCGTCGACGGCCTCACGCTTGGCAGCGTGTACGCCCTGGTGGCGCTCGGCTACTCGATGGTCTACGGGATCCTGAAGCTGCTGAACTTCGCGCACGGCGACGTCTACATGATCGGCGCCTACATCGGCTTCGGCGTGCTGACGGCGTTCGGCGGCGCGCAGAACCCGGCGATCTCGATCTGGGTCGTGCTCGTGTTGATGTTCATCGTCGCGATGGTGGGCTGCGCGGGGCTCGGAGTCGCGATCGAGCGGTTCGCCTACAGGCCGCTGAGAACCGCGCCTCGAATCGCGCCGCTGATCTCCGCGCTCGGCGTCTCGTTCTTCCTCGAGTACAGCGCGCAGCTCCTCTTCGGCGCCTCGCACCGCCAGTACGACGCGTTCAGCTTCGGCGGCGGCGCGCTCTTCTTCAAGGGGATCACCTGGGGGCCGCTGCACATCTCGCTGCTGCGGATCGTGATCATCTGCTCCGCGTTCTTCTTGATGATCGCGCTCACGCTCCTCGTGAACAAGACGCAGATGGGGAAGGCGATGCGCGCGACCTCCTACGACCGCGAGGCGGCGGCGATGATGGGGATCGACGTCGACCGGATCATCGTGATCACGTTCATCATCGGCTCGGCGCTCGCGGGTGCGGCCGGCGTGATGTTCGCGCTGCGCGCCGACGCCTCGCCGCTGATGGGCTTCAACGCGGGGCTCAAGGGCTTCACCGCGGCGGTGATCGGCGGGATCGGCAGCATCCCGGGCGCGATGCTCGGCGGCCTGCTGCTCGGCCTGTTCGAGTCGCTCACCCAGGGCTACCTGAGCGGCCAGTGGTCGGACCTGTTCGTGTTCGCGATCCTGATCGTGATGATGATCGTGCGGCCCACGGGGCTGCTCGGGAAGGCGGACATCCGCAAGGTATGAGACGTCCTGACTCGATCCACTTTGCTTGCGCGCCAGGCGGTGGCGGAGCCGGGCTCCGCCCGGCGGGAGCCGCCGCCGGCGAGGGGCGAGCATGAGCACGCAGCCCGGCATCGGCAAGGACGAGTGGGTCGCGCGCTCCGGCGAGCGGACGCAGAAGAAGGGCTTCTTCGGCCCCGGCGCGGACCTGTTCATGCGACTGCCCTGGTGGGCGCGCTGGGGCCTGTTCGTCCTCTTCGTGGCCCTGGTCCCGGTCTTCAGCTCGAGTGGCTACGTCCAGCGCGTGACCTTCGACACGCTGCTCTACATGCTGCTCGCGCTCGGGCTGAACGTCGTCGTCGGCTGGGGCGGCCTGCTCGACCTCGGCTACGTCGCGTTCTACGGGTTCGGCGCCTACCTCTACGCGTGGCTCGACTCGAACCAGTTCCACGTCCACCTGCCCTCGCTGCTCGCGATCCCGCTCGTGGTGGCGGCGACCGCGTTCCTCGGCTTCCTCGTCGGCCTGCCGTCGCGGCGGTTATCGGGCGACTACCTGGCGATCGTGACGCTCTTCTTCCTGCAGGCGTTCCTCACGATCATGATCAACGGAGAGTCGATCTTCGGCGTCAACCTCACGAACGGCGCGAACGGGATCGCCCAGGTCGACCCGCTCCACGTCTTCGGCCACAACCTGCCGGTCGCGCACCTCGGCGTGTTCAACGTCTGGTACCTCTACGTCGCGCTCGCGTTCTTCGTCGTCGTGCTCGTCGCGCTGCGCTTCGTGAACGACTCGCGCACCGGGCGCGCGTGGCGCGCGCTGCGCGAGGATCCGCTCGCCGCCGAGGTGATGAGCATGCCCGTGAACAGGCTCAAGCTGATGGCGTTCATGTTCGGCGCCGCGACCGCCGGGCTCACCGGGACGATCTTCGCCTCGCTCAACGCAGGCGTCTTCCCGGCGAGCTTCGCGTTACCGCTCTTGATCACGATCTACGCGATGGTGATCCTCGGCGGCGCAGGCAGCCAGGCGGGCGTCGTGCTCGGCGCCGTGCTCGTCAACGTGATGCTGGAGGTGCTGCGCTCGCCCCAGCACTCGCGCTGGGTCTTCTACGCCGCGGTGCTGGCCGCGCTCTTCGCGTTCCTGCGGCCGTGGAAGTGGCTCGCGATCGTGCTGCTCGGGACGCTCGCCTTCGGCTTCGTGGTGCGCGAGATCGCCCACGCGATCCATCCCGCCTGGACCGCCGGCGCGACGCAGGGGTCGGATGCGGTCGGCCGCCTGATCGGCCACTGGGTCGCGGTGCCGACCACCTTCGGCAGCGGCAAGACGATCTCGTACGTCGCGCTGATCGCGATGGTGCTCCTGCTGACGACGCTCAAGGGCACGAAGCGGATGCTCTTCCTGATCCCGACGCTCTACATGGGCGCCTTCGTCTGGGAGAACGTGCTCGCCCAGAAGCCCGAGGTGACGCGCTTCGTCCTCCTCGGCGCGCTGCTCGTCGGCGTGATGACGACGCGGCCGCAGGGGATCCTCGGCACCTCGCGCGTGGAGATCGTGTGAGCGCGCTGCTCGAGCTCCGCGGCGTCTCCATGTCCTTCGGCGGCCTCTCCGTGCTGGACAAGCTCGACCTCGAGGTCGGCGAGAACGAGATCGTGAGCGTGATCGGGCCGAACGGCGCCGGCAAGACGACGCTCTTCAACGTGATCACGGGGATCTACGCGCCGACGGCCGGCGACATCGTGTTCGAGGAGAAGAGCCTGCTCGGGCTCGAGCCGCACCAGATCACCCAGCGCGGGATCGCGCGCACCTTCCAGACGCTGCGGCTGTTCCTCAACATGTCGGTCCGCGAGAACGTGATGGCGGCGGAGTACGGCCACACTCACGCCGGCGTCTTCCGCTCGATGCTGCGCACCCCGGGGATGCGCCGCGAGGAGCGCGAGATCCGGAAGGTCGCCGAGCAGCGGCTCGCGTTCTTCGGCGACCGGCTGATGGGCTACCGCTGGGACCAGCCGGCCTACAGCCTCTCGTACGCGAACCGCCGCCGGCTCGAGATCGCGCGCGCGACCGCTACGGGCCCGCGCCTGCTGCTGCTCGACGAGCCGGCGGCGGGGATGAACCCGGCCGAGACGCACGAGATCACCGAGCTGATCGGCAAGCTCCGCACCGACGGCGGCTACACGATCCTGGTGATCGAGCACGACATGCACGTCGTCGAGGGCATCTCCGACCGCGTCGTCGCGCTCGACCACGGCGTCAAGATCGCGGAGGGCTCGTTCGACGCGGTCGCGACCGACGAGAAGGTTGTCGAGGCTTACCTCGGCACCAAGGCGGCGACGACCAAATGAGCCTGCTCAAGCTCTCCGGGATCAACACCTACTACGGCCAGATCCACATCCTTCAGGACGTCGAGATCGAGATCGGCGAGGGCGAGCTCGTCTCGCTGCTCGGCGGGAACGCGTCGGGCAAGTCGACGACGCTGAAGACGATCCTCGGGCTCGTGAAGCCGCGCACGGGCTCCGTCGAGTTCGCGGGCGAGGACGTGACCGGGCGCACGACCAGCCACCGGATCGGCCGCGGGATGGCGATCGTGCCGGAGAACCGCCGCCTCTTCGGGCCGATGACGGTGCTCGAGAACCTCGAGATGGGCGCCTATCTCAACCGCGACGGCACCGGGCGCAAGGAGGACTTCGAGAAGGTCTACACGCTCTTCCCGTTCCTGTACGAGCGCCGCAGCCAGCTCGCGGGCACGCTGTCCGGGGGCGAGCAGCAGATGGTGGCGATGGGACGCGCGCTGATGAGCCACCCGAAGCTGCTGCTGATGGACGAGCCGTCGATGGGCCTCGCGCCCGTCCTGGTCGAGCGGAGCTTCGAGATCATCCAGCAGGTGCACGAGGCCGGCGTCGCGATGCTCGTCGTCGAGCAGAACGCGAACATGGCGCTCTCGATCGCCGACCGCGGCTACGTGCTCTCGACCGGCCGGATCGTGCTCCAGGGCAAGGCCGCAGACCTGCTCGAGGACGAGGACCTGCGCAAGGCGTACCTCGGCCGCTGAATGAACCCGCCGCAGAACGAAGCGCTGTGCCGCCGGGTCACGCTGGGCGGCGCGATGCGTCGTCCTCAGTCGCCTCAATAGCGTTGCTATTGAGGCTCCCTGCGTCCTAGCCTCGCACTCGCCCATCGCACCCCGTCGGCGAGCCATCATTCTGCGGCGAGTTCTAGCCCGCGGCTTCGGCGTTGCGAAGGCCGCGGTAGGCCCAGAGGCAGAACGCGAGGCCGAGCGCGGCGGCGACGGTGAACGCGGCCAGCACCTCGGTCGGCGTCCCCGCGACGAACCCTCGGCCGGACTCGACGATCCGGGTCATCGGGTTGACGACCGCGACGCTGTGGATCCAGCCCTGCAGGAGCGCGAGCGGCACGTAGACCGGTGCGAAGAAGAGGATCAGGAACACCGGCATCTGCATGATCGGCCCCGCCTGCATCGTCCTGAGGCGCATCGCGACGCCCGCCGCCCAGAGCGTGGCCGCGAAGTTGACCATGATCCCGAGCAGGTAGAGGCCGGGCAGGTCGATCCCGTTGCCGCCGACGTGCATGTGCACCGCGAAGGCGACCACGGTGAGGAGCGATGCGGTCAGGATCCAGCGGCCGAGCGCCGCGATCGCGTAGCCGAGCACGATCCCGCTTCGGTGCGGCGCCGCCAGCAGCAGCCGCCGTGCGAAGCCGCCCTCGAAGTCACGCGCGATCCCGAAGCCGGTGAAGACGCCGGCGAACGCGGCCGATTGCAGCATCACGAAGGCGAACTGGAACGCGGTGTACCCGGCGGGGAAGTCGAAGCCCGGTGCGTGCCGGATCCCGGAGAGGCCGCCCGCGAACGCGGTGAAGAAGAACAGCGGGAACACGACCGACGGGATCAGCAGCGACTTGTTGTGCGTGAAGTTGTGCAGGCTCCGCCAGGCGACGGCCTGCGCGACCGACAGGTGCTTCACGAGCGCGCCAGCCTCTCCTGCAGCGACCACGCGGCGAGCGAGATCGCGAGCGCCGCGACCACGATCGCGATCCCGAAGCCGAGCGCGAGCGCCTCTCCGTCCCAGCCGATCACGATCAGGCTCCGGACTCCTTCGATCAGATAGGAGACCGGGTTCGCGGTCGCGGCGTCGCGGAACCAGGTCACCGACATCAGATTCCGTGGGATCGCCATCGAGGAGATGAAGAGGAAGACGAAAAAGGCGGGGAAGAGGCCCTGCACCGCCTCGCCGGAGCCGGTGCGAAGCGCGGCGAAGAGGCCGAGCGCGCCGAATGCGAGCACGACGAGGGTGTAGAAGCCGAGCAGCACGAGCACGCCCAAGGGGCCCGACGCGAAGCGGACGCCGATGATCAGGCCGACGGCGACGTACACCAGGCCCTGGAGGAGGCCGAGCGTGATCGTGCCGCCGAGCTGGCCGACGAGGAGCGCGACGCCGCGCATCGGCGTCAGTGAGAGGCGGCTCAGGAACCCGGTCTGGATGTCCCGTGCGAAGTCGGTGCCGGTGTTCATGGTCGCGAACAGCGCGCCCTGGATGAACGGCACCGCGAGGATGAAGGCCGTGATCGACGGCGTCGGGAAGCCGGGCAGGTGCGTCTCCGCGCGCAGTCCGCCCGAGTTGACGGCCAGCAGCATCAGCGGGAAGACGATGGGCGCGATGATGTTCGCGGGCTGGCGCAACGTCCGCACGACCGAGCGCCGACCGAGCAGGTAGATCTGGTCGAGCGTGCTCACGCCGACTCCATCGCAAGGCCGTCCTCGTCGGCGCCCTCGAGTGAGCGGCCGGTCTTGGCCAGGAAGACGTCGTCGAGCGAGGGCTGGTGCAGCTGGAGCTGGCCGATTGCGACGTTCTCGCCGTCGAGTGCGCGCACGATCTCGGCGAGGTCGGCCTGGCCGGAGTTGAGGCGGACGGCGACGCCGTGCACCGAGGCGACCTGTGTCCCGAAGCGCGCGAGGATCCCGGCGGCGCGCGCCTGCTCGTTCTGGTCGGCCGGGACGAGCTCGACGGTGGGGCGGCCGATCTCGGCCTTCAGCGCATCCGGCGTGCCCTCGGCGACGATCCGGCCGTGGTCGATGATCCCGACGCGGCCGGCGAGCACGTCGGCCTCTTCGAGGTACTGCGTGGTGAGGAAGACCGTGACGCCCTCGTTCGTCGCGAGCCGGCGCACCTCTTCCCAGAGCGCGGTCCGGCTCTGGATGTCGAGGCCGGTCGTCGGCTCGTCGAGGAAGAGGATTCGCGGCCGGTGGACGAGCGCGAGCGCGAGGTCGAGGCGGCGCTTCATCCCGCCCGAGTAGCCCTTGATGCGGCGATCGGCGGCGTCGGTGAGGCCGACGCGCTCGAGCAGCTCGTCCGAGCGCGGCCCGCGCTCGTGGCGCGGCAGCGCCTGGAGGCTCGCCTGCAGCCGCAGGTGCTCGCGGCCGGTGAGGAGCGGGTCGAGCGCCGCCTCCTGGAGCGCGGCGCCGATCACCTTGCGCACCTCGGGCCCCTGCCCGACGACGTCGAAGCCGCCGACGCGCGCCGTCCCGGACGTCGGCGGCAGCAGCGTGGTGAGCATCAGCACGGTCGTCGACTTCCCCGCGCCGTTCGGGCCGAGGAAGCCGTAGATCTCGCCCGGCGAGACGACGAGGTCGATCCCGTCGACCGCGCGCGGGCCCTTCTTGAACTCTCTGACTAGGCTCTCGACCTCGATGGCGCGTGTCTCGGTCATCGCGCCAGTCTACCTAGATGCTTTAGACAGGCAAGTATCTAGGTAATCAAGTATTATTGGCTCGTGAGTGTCGCCCGCGAGGCCCAGGAGCTCTTCTTCGAGATCGGAATGGTGCAGCGCGCGCGGGTTGGCGCTGCCCTCACGGAACTCGGCCTCACTTTCGCCCAGGCGCACGCGCTCCGGCTCCTCGATCCCGAGAAGCCCCTCCCGATGAGCGCACTCGCCGACCTACTCGTCTGCGACGCGTCGAACGTCACCGGCATCGCCGACCGGCTCGAGGCGCGCGGGCTGATCGAGCGCCGCAGCGCGGGCGGCGACCGGCGCGTGAAGGTGCTCGCGCTCACCCCGGCCGGTGCGGAGGCGCGAGCGGACGTCCACGAGCTGATGAGCGAGCCGCCCGCCGCGATCGCCGCGCTCTCCCAGGACGACCAGCGGGCCCTGCGCGACATCCTCCGCCGCGCCGCCGCGCACTTGCACGTCGCAGCGGCGTAGGTTTCCGGCCCCTTCGGCGTCTCACTAGGCATGCGCGTCGCTGCCACGTTGCTCGCCGCGCTCGCCTTCGCCTCTCCCGCCGCGGCGAAGCTGCCGCCGCTCCCGCACGGCTGGCCGGCGACGATGCAGATCGGGCTCAGCGACTCGCCGGGCGGGGCCGCTGCGCTGCGCAGGTCGGCGCCGTTCGGCTTCCGCTACCAGTACCTCGCCGGCGGTGTGAACACGGGCCAGGGCTGGGCGACCTGGAACCCCGGGGGCACCTTCGCCTCGATGTACGTGCAGGACTCGTGGGCGCACGGTGTCGTTCCCGTGCTGACCTACTACCAGCTCCTGCAGTCGAACCCGAAGGGCGGCGACGAGGCGACGACGGACCTCGCCCACCTGCGCGACCCGCAGCTGATGCAGGCCTACTGGGCCGACGTGCGCCTCCTGTTCCAGCGCGTGCACGGGACGAAGCCCGTCGTCGTCCACGTCGAGCCCGACCTCTGGGGCTACCTCGAGCAGGCGAACGCTGTCGCGCTCGGCTCCGCGTTCGCCCGGCAGTGGGTCAGCCTGCGCGACTCACTCGCCCCGAACGTGGTCCTCGCCTACCACATGAGCGGCTGGGGGACGAAGCACGACATCGTCTACGAGAAGCCGAGCGATGCGACCGTGCGCGCCTACGCGATCGAGTCGGCGAAGTTCTACCTCGCCCTCCATGCGAAGTTCGATGTCTCGTTCGAGGACTTCTCCGACCGGGACGCCGGCTTCTACGAGAAGATCCAGGGGAACGCGAAGACGTGGTTCGCCCCCGCCGACTTCCACCGGCACCTGCTCTACGGCGCCACCTTCGTCAAGCTCGCCGGGATCCGGATGGCCGCCTGGCAGATCCCGCTCGGGAACACGCTGATGAGCGCGATGGACAACACGTGGGGCCACTTTCAGGACAACCGCGTCCAGTGGCTCCTCGGCGACTCGGGCCGCGCCCATCTCCGCGCGTACGCCGCTGCGGGCTACGTCGGCTTCCTCTTCGGCGGCGGCGCGGACGGGACGACCTGCGCCTGCGACGCGCGGCACGACGGCGTCACGAACCCGGCGCCGGTCGACGGCAACACGCGGCCCTCGCTCTCGGCCGACGACGACGGCGGCTACTTCCGTGCGCAGGTGCGCGCGTACTACAAGGCGGGCGCGCTCAGCCTTCCGGGGTGACGTAGGCCGCGGTGAGGCCGCCGTCGACCAGGAACGTCGAGCCGTTGACGTAGCTCGACTCGTCGGAGGCGAGGAAGAGCGCCGCGTTCGCGATCTCGCGCGCCTGCGCGAGGCGGCCCATCGGCAGGTGGATCCGCCGCCGCTCGTACGCGGCCGGGTCGGCGCTGAAGAGGCGCATCAGGAGCGGCGTCTCGACCGGCCCGGGGCAGAGCGCGTTCACGCGGACGCCCTGGCGCGCGAACTGCACGGAGAGCTCGCGCGACATCGAGAGCACGGCGCCCTTCGAGGCCGTGTAGGAGATCTGCGAGGTCGCCGCGCCGACGAGGGCGACGAACGAGGCGACGTTGATCACCGAGCCGCCGCCGCGCTCGCAGCAGATGCGGGATCCCGTACTTGCAGCAGAGGTAGACGCCCTTCGCGTTCACGGCCTGGACGCGGTCCCAGGCGTCGGGCTCGGTGGTGAGGATCGAGTCGTCGTCGGGCGGCATGATCCCCGCGTTGTTGTAGAGCACGTCGATCCCGCCGCAGCGCTCGGCGACCGCGGCGTACAGGCCCTCGACGCTGGCCGCGTCGGTCACGTCGACGGGATGGAAGAACGCGTCGCGGCAGTCGGCCGCAGCCGGCTCGCCGGTCTCCGCGCTGACGTCGGCGACGCAGACCGTCGCGCCCTCGTCGGAGAAGAGCTTCGCCGCCTCGCGCCCGATCCCGCCGCGCGGCGCCCGTGATCACGCACACCTTGCCGTCGAGTCTCGCCACTGTCACTCCTCCGTCGAGATGAACACGTTCTTCACCTCCGAGTAGCTCTGCAGCGCGTGCATCCCGAGCTCGCGGCCGAAGCCGGACTGCTTGAAGCCGCCGAACGGCGTCGAGACCCGCACCGAGCTGTTCGAGTTGACCGAGAGGACGCCGGTCTCGAGCGCGCGCGCGACGCGCAGCGCGCGGGCGCCGTCGCGCGTCCAGATCGAGCCGGAGAGCCCGTAGGGCGTGTCGTTCGCGATCGCGACCGCGTCGGCCTCGTCCCGGAATGGGATCAAAGCCGCGACCGGGCCAAAGACCTCCTCGCGCGCGATCCGGTCATCGTTCGACGCCTCGACGAGCGTGCACGGGAACCAGAAGCCGGGCCCGTCCGGGACCTCGCCCTGGAACAGGGTCTCGCCGTCGACGAACGAGGCGACGGTCTCGCGGTGCGCGGCGGAGACGAGCGGGCCCATCTCGGTCGCGTCGTCCTCCGGGTCGCCGACCTTCACGCCGGCGGTGGCGGCGACGAGCAGCTCGGCGAAGCGATCGTAGGCCGACGCCTCGACGAGGATCCGCGAGCGCGCGCAGCAGTCCTGGCCCGCGTTGTCGAACACCGAGTACGGCGCCGCGGCCGCGGCCTTCTCGAGGTCGGCGTCCGCGAAGACGACGTTCGCCGACTTGCCGCCGAGCTCGAGCGTGACGCGTTTCACCGTCCCCGCCGCGCCGCGCATCACCTCCTGCCCGACCTCGGTCGAGCCGGTGAAGCCGATCTTGGCGACGTCCGGGTGCTCGATCAGCCGCTGCCCGACCACGGAGCCCTTGCCGACGACGACGTTGACGACGCCCTCCGGGATCCCGGCCTCGAGCACGAGCTCGCCGAGGCGCATCGCCGTGAGCGGGGTCAGCTCGGCGGGCTTGAGCACGACGGTGTTCCCGCACGCGAGCGCGGGGCCGAGCTTCCAGCTCGCGATGTTCAGCGGGAAGTTCCACGGCACGATCAGCCCGACGACGCCGAGCGGCTCGCGGAAGGTCGACGTCGACGCCGCCCGCGACCGGGATCGTCTCGCCGTAGTGCTTGTCGACCGCGCCCGCGTAGTAGTGGAAGACCTGGGCGACCATCCCGATCTCGCCGCGCGCGCCCGAGATCGGCTTGCCGACGTTGCGCGACTCGAGCCGCGAGAGCTCCTCGTGGTTGTCCTCGACGAGCGTTGCGAGCCGCCGCAGAAGGCGAGCACGATCCGCGGGCGCGACCTTGCGCCAGGCGGGGAACGCGGCGCGCGCGGCCGCCACAGCGGCGTCGGTTTCCTCGACTCCCGCCCGCTCGAGCTGGGCCAGGCGCTGCTCGGTTGCCGGATTGACGATCGTGAGCGTCACGGGGCCAGTCTAAAGCCGCCCTCAAGCACGCGGCCCGTCGAGCCGATCATTGTGTCCGTGGACAACACGGAAACCTTCGACGCCACGATCATGGAGCAGTTCGCGCGGCAATTGCTGCGCAAGGCGGACTCCGTGCGTGTCGGCTCCGCGGTAGCCGGCGGCGTGGTCGGCGTCATCTTCGGCGCCGTCCCGCTGACCCCGCTCTCCTCGGTGTGGCCGATCCCCGCGATCTTCGGGTTCGCGACGATTCTGCTCGGCGCGCTCGCGGGCGTGCTGGTCGGCTACGTGATCGGCGAGGGGCGCGCGTTTCGCCTTCGCGTTCAGGCCCAGACGGCGCTCTTTCAGGTGGACATCGAGCGGCGCCTCGAGTCGGCGCTCATGGTGCAGTCGCGGCTGATCGCCGCTGCGCTCGGCCCGCCTCAGCCCGCCGCCGCTCCCGCCGCGGCCGCTCCCGTCGCGGTCGCTCCGGCTCCTGTCGCTCCGGCCCCGGTCGCCGCTCCGCCCCCGGCGCCCGCCCCGGCTGCTCCCGCACCCGAGCCCGTCCCCGTGGCCCCCGTCGCCGAGCCCGCGCCGCCCCCGCCGTCGTCGCTTCCGCCGGTGCTGCGCGAGGTGCCCGCGCCTCCGCCAGTCGCCGCCCCTGCCGAGGGCCCGCCGCTCTCGCTGCCGGCGACCGCGCCGCCGTTCGCTACCGGCTAGAGCGGTAGTTCGAAGCCTGCTCGACGAGCGCACGGAAGAGCGCGTCGTCGGACCCCGCCTCGGGATGCCAGAGCACCCCGACCGCGAACTGCCGGTCGGGGTCCTCGAGCGCCTCGAGCGTCCCGTCCTCGGCCCAGGCGACCGGCCTCAGCCCCTCGCCGACGCGGCCGAAGCCCTGGTGATGGTGCGACTTGACGGGCGCCCGCTCGCCGAGCAGCGAGCCGAGCGTCGTCCCCGGCTCGACGGTGACGTCGTGGTCGGCGAAGACGCCCGGGGTCTCCTTGTGCCGGTCGCCGCCGACGACCTCGGGGAGGTGCTGGACGAGGTCGCCGCCGCGGGCGACGTTCAGCACCTGGCTGCCGCGGCAGATCGCGAGCACCGGCATGTCGCGCTCGAGGGCCGCGGTCAGCAGCGCGAGCTCGGCGGCGTCGCGCTCGGGCCGCGTGCCGTTGGTCTCGGGGTGCGCCTCGGCGCCGTAGACGTCCGGATCGAGGTCGGCGCCGCCGGAGAGGATGAGCCCGTCGAGCGCGTCGAGCGTCTCCTCGACGCCGAGCTCGGACGGCGGCACGAGCAGCGGCCGCCCGCCGGCGTCCTCGACCTTTCGCACGTACATCAGCGGCAGCAGCGCCGCCGGCAGGTCCCAGGCGCCCCAGCGCGCCTGCTCGGCATAGGCCGTGATCCCGATGACGGGCCGGCTAGCCACGTTCGAACATGCGCTCGCGCTCGTAGCAGGTGACGACGCTGTCGAACAGCGCCTGCTCGGTGCGGGCGTAGTTGAGGTAGTGGTCGACGACCTCGTCGCCGAGCGCGCCGCGGGCCATCGTGCCGCTCTCGAGCGCGGCGATCGCCTCGCGGAGCGAGTGCGGGAACCGCTCGACGTCCGACTCGTAGGCGTTCCCCTCGAAGGCGGCCGGCAGCTCGAGCCCCTGCTCGATCCCGTGCAGCCCGGCCGCGATGATCGCCGCGAAGGCGAGGTACGGGTTCACGTCGGCGCCGGGGATCCGCGTCTCGACGCGCAGCGCCGGCCCCTGGCCGACGATGCGGAAGCCGCAGGTGCGGTTGTCGTGTCCCCAGGCGAGCGTCGTCGGCGCCCAGCTCGCCGGCGGCGTAGCGCTTGTACGAGTTGATCGTCGGCGCGAAGAAGATCGCGAGCTCGCGCGCGCACGCGATCTGGCCCGCGAGGAACTGCTCGAACGACTCGCGACTCGCCGGCGAACGCGCTCTCGCCGCCGCGCCACAGCGACGCGTGGATGTGGCACGAGGAGCCGATCGAGGTGTGGTCCGGCTTCGCCATGAAGGTGATCGAGCAGCCCGTTCAGGTGCGCGATCTCCTTGGCGCCGTTCTTGTAGATCGACGTGGTTGTCGGCCATCGTGCACCGCGTCGGCGTAGCGGAAGTTGATCTCGTGCTGGCCGGGCCAGGCCTCGCCCTTCGAGGTCTCGACCGCGATCCCCGCTGCCTGCATCCCGTTGCGGATCTGGCGGATCAGCGGCTCGTCGTAGGTCGAGGCGAGGATGTGGTAGTCGAGGATGTACGGCACCGACGGCGTCAGGTCGCGGTAGTGCTTCGCGTGCGCCTCGGCGTAGGTCTCCTGGAAGAGGAAGAACTCGAGCTCCGAGCCGACCATCGGCGTGAAGCCCGAGCGCCGCTGCCCGTTCCACCTGCGCCTTCAGCACCTGGCGCGGCGACGGCGCGACCGGCGAGCCGTCGTGCCAGAGCGACGTCGCGAGGATCGAGCGCGGTGCCCTCGAGCCACGGGATCCGCCGCAGCGTGGCGAGGTCGGGCTCGAGACCGAAGTCGCCGTAGCCGCGCTCCCAGCTCGCCATCTGCGTAGCCGGGCTGGGGCTCCATCTCCATGTCGAGCGCGAGCAGGTAGTTGCAGCCCTCGACCTCGTGGCCGCCGTCCATCTCCTCGACGAAGAACTCGGCCTGCAGGCGCTTGCCCATCAGACGCCCCTGCATGTCGGTGAACGCGACGATCACCGTGTCGATCTCGCCGCTCTCGACGAGTTGCTTCAGATCCGCGTAGCTCAGCACGCAGACGAGCATATCTCCGTCCGATGCGGCGACGAGACTCGGCTTGACAGGGAAGTGGGCTTCGGGAGTGAATACCCCCGGGGTCCCCGCCGTGCGGCGGCAGGGAACATCATGTTCAACGAGCAGGGAGGCGGCAGCATGAGTACCGAAGCGCCCGCACCTGGCGCGATCCACACCTCGGAGGACGAGCAGATCCTCCACAGGCTCGGCTACGCGCAGGAGCTCTTCCGCGCGATGGGAGTGTTCCGGAACTTCGCGATCAGCTTCACGATCATCTCGATCCTCGCGGGCTGCCTGACGTCGTACTACCTCGCCTTCCAGTGGGGCGGCCCGGTCGCCGTGACCTGGGGCTGGCTGATCGTCGGCGTCTTCACGACGTTCGTCGCGCTCTCGATGGCCGAGATCGCCTCGACGTATCCCGACCGCCGGCGGCCTCTACTACTGGTCGTCCAAGCTCGGCAGCCCGGCGTGGGGCTGGTTCACCGGCTGGTTCAACCTGATCGGCCTGATCGGGATCATCGGCGCCGTCGGCTACGGCCTCGCGATCTACGCGACGGCGTTCTTCAACCTGCTCTGGAGCTACCCGAACGACATCCACCACATCTTCTATCTCTTCGTCGCCTTCATGCTCGCCGCGCGCTGCTCGTCAACGTCTTCGACGTCCGCATCACGTCGCTGCTCAACGCGATCTCGGCGTACTGGCACGTGATCGGCGTCGCTGATCATCGTGTTCGCGCTGCATCTTCGTGCCCGACCATCACCAGTCCGCGAGCTACGTCTTCACGCAGACGATCAACAACTCGGGCTTCCGGCCACACGTGGGGCGTCTGGCCCTTCGTTCTGGTCTTCGTGATCGGCTCGATCGGGATGGCGCAGTACACGCTGACCGGCTACGACGCCTCGGCGCACATGTCCGAGGAGACGCACAAGGCGTCGCGCTCGGCGGCCGTCGGGATGATCTGGTCGGTGATCGTCTCGGTGATCGCCGGCTTCATCCTGCTCGTCGCGATCACCTTCGCGATCCCGAGCACAGACCGGGCGTCGCAGGCAGCAGTTCACCTACATCACGACCTACATCTGGCAGACCTCGATGGGCACGCACTGGGCCGAGGTCCTGCTCTTCATCGTCGTCTGTCGCCCAGTTCTTCTGCCTGACGGCGTGCATCACGTCGGGCTCGCGGATGCTGTTCGCGTTCTCGCGCGACCGCGCCGTCCCGGGCCACGAGTGTGGCGCTGGGTCTCCCGCCACCGCGTGCCCGTCTCGCTGCCGTCGGCGCGATCGGCGTCGGCTTCGCTGCTGCTGGTCCCGACCTGGTGGAACAACCTCGCCGGCTACTACGTCGGCACCTCGATCGGGACGACCGGGCTCTACATCGCGTTCATCCTGCCGGTGATCCTGCGCCTCCGGGCCGGCGACGAGCTTCGAGCACGGCGCCTGGAGCCTCGGCAAGCACTACAAGTGGATCAACATGATCGCGATCCTCTGGGTGGTGTTCATCTCCGTGATCTTCATGCTCCCGACCTCTCCGGCCGGGATCCCGTGGCGGCCCGGCTTCACCTGGAACGCGGTCAACTACGCGCCGCTCACGGTCGGCGGTGCGTTCATCCTCTTCGGCGGCTGGTGGGTGCTGTCGGCGAAGAAGTGGTTCAAGGGCCCGGTGCGGATGGGCACCGAGGAGGAGCTCGAGCAGCTCGAGGCGAAGCAGGAGGACGAGTTCGCTGCCGGCCGACACGGAGTACGAAGGCGCCTAGCCGCCTTCGGCTTCGGCTCTTGTTCTGACGGAGGGGCGCCGACGAGGCGCCCCTCGTGTACCGTTACGGGATGCGGGTGGTCGCCTCGGCCGATGCAGTCAGGCGCGTTCAGGACGAAGGCGGCAAGCTCTTCGTCTGGGCGAGGTCGACTCGCTGCTGCGGCGGCAACCTGACCTTCCTCGAAGCCGCGACCGAGGCGCCCGATCGTGAGTTCCGCCCGGTCGGCGGCGACGGCTTCGAGGTCTTCCTCGACGCCCGCCTCGGCCGAGAGCCCGACGAGCTCCACGTCGAGCTGCACGGCCGGCGCCGCCCGCGGCTCGCCGCGTACTGGGACGGCTGCGCCTACATGGTCTGACCAGCCAAGGCCTGACCGCCCCTAGTCCCGGCGAGCCATGTCCCGGTGCCTGACCCCGGGTCCTGTCCGTTTGGTCCCGGTTAGCCGAGGGCTCGCCGGAAGCGCGGCTCCGCTGCGGTGCGGTCCAGGCGCTCGAAGTGTTCCGCCGCATAGGCCTTGAAGTCCACGTCCAGCTCCGAGAGCGCTTGCTGGACGACGCCCCACATCGCCTCGCGGAAGTCGCTCATGAACCGCATCAGCACGTAGCCGTCCAGGTCGTCGGCGCCGTAGGCGGTGAGGAAGCGCGCCTCGGTCTCCTCGTCGAGCCCGTTGTTGACGGCGAAGTTCCCGAGGTCGAAGTACGGGTCGCCCATCCCTGCGTACTCCCAGTCGACGATCCAGAGCCGGCCGCCGTCGTTGATGAAGTTCGCCGCGAGCAGGTCGTTGTGGCACGGCTTCTGGGCCACGTCGGCACGAAGGCGCTCGATGGTGCGCGCGATCTTGTGGGCGTGCTCGTAGTCGGCGGGAACGGGCACGCCGTGCTCGATCGCGGTCGCGCGGTACGCCTCGACGACCCGGAACGAGTCGAAGCGCCCGCCGATCCTCGTCGAGTCGTGAAAGCGGCGCAGCATCCGGGCGACCTCCTCGACGTCGTCGATCCGCCCCGGCTCGCCGTCGATGAAGCGGGTCACGAGGTAGCCGCTCTGGTAGCGGAGCACCTCGGGTGCGATCCCGACCCGCGACGCGGCGATGCTCGCCTCGTGCTCGTTGTAGCGGTCGATCCCGAGCAGTTCCGTGTCTCGCCCGCCGATCCGCAGCACGTAGCTCTCGCCGTCGACCTCGACCCTGAAGTTACGGTTCGTGATCCCGCCGCTCAGCGGCGTGACGTGGGCCTCGCGCCCGGGCCAGAGGACGTCGACCGCCTTCATGCCCGCAGGCGCTCCGAGCCCGGGTCGAAGAGCGGCTCCGCCGCGACCTCGGCAGGGACTCGCTCGCCGAAGCTCTCCACCTCGACCTCGCGGCCAGGGACCGCGTCGGCCGCGGGCAGGTAGGCGTAGGCGATCGAGCGCTCGACGGTGTAGCCGTAGCCGCCGCTGGTCACCCTCCCGACGGCCTTCCCGTCGACGCGCACCGGCTCCGAGCCGAGCGCGACCGTGCGCGGGTCGGCGAGGACGAGGCAGCAGAGCTTTCGCTCCGGCTCCTGGGCGCCGAGCAGCGCCTCGCGGCCGGTGAACTCGCCCTTGTCGAGCTTGACCGCGAAGCCGAGCCCGGCCTCGTAGGGCGTGTCCTCGGGCGTGATGTCCGCGCCCCAGACGCGGTAGCCCTTCTCGAGCCGCAGCGAGTCGATCGCCTTGTAGCCGCCGGCGACGAGGCCGTGCTCGCGCCCGCCCGCCCACAGCTCGTCCCACAGGCGCAGGCCGAGCTCCGACGGGCAGTAGAGCTCCCAGCCGAGCTCGCCGACGTAGGTGACGCGAAGCGCGAGGCACGGCACCGGCCCGACGGCGAGCTCGGCCGCCCGCATGTACGGGAAGTCGAGCGGCGTCGGCGTGAGCGGCTGCAGGATCTCGCGCGCCTTCGGGCCCCAGAGGCCGAAGCAGGCGTACTGCGAGGTGACGTCGGCGATGGTGACGGAGCCGTCCTCCGGCGCGTTGGCCCGGATCCAGGCGAGGTCGTGCTGACCGAACGCGGTGCCGGTGACGATGCGGAAGCGCTCCTCCGCGAGGCGCGTGACGGTGAAGTCGCACTCGATCCCGCCGTGCCGGTTGAGCATCTGCGTGTAGGTGATCGCGCCGACGTCGCGCGCGACGCGATTCGCGCACATCGACTCGAGGAACGCCGCCGCGCCCGCGCCCGAGACCTCGATCTTCGCGAACGACGTCTCGTCGAAGAGCGCCGCCGACTCGCGGCAGGCCAGCGCCTCGGCGCCGATCGCCGGCGACCACAGCCGGCCGGCCCAGCCCTTCGGCCGCAGCGCCTCGTCTCCGGCCGCCGCGCTCGGCTCGAACCAGTTCGCGCGCTCCCAGCCCGACTTCTCGCCGAAGGCGGCGCCGAGCTCGGCCAGGCGCGGGTAGGCCGGCGAGACGCGCAGCGGCCGTCCCGCCGAGCGCTCGTGACCCGGATACTTCACGTCGTAGTAGGTCGAGTAGACCTCGGTCGTGCGCGCGAGCGTGTAGGCCCGCGAGCGGTACGCGGAGCCGAAGCGGCGCGAGTCCATCTCCCAGACGTCGAGTGACGGCACGCCCTCCGCGATCCACTCCGCGACGAGCTTGCCCATTCCGCCCGCGCCGGCGAGGCCGTGCGCGCAGAAGCCTGCCGCGACCCAGAAGCCGCGCACGTCGGTCGGCCCGAGGATGAACTCGTTGTCGGGCGTGAACGCTTCGGGCCCGTTGATCAGCTTCACGACGTCCATCCCCTCGAGGCCGGGGACGCGGCGGATCGCGTTCTCGAGCAGCGGCTCGAACCGCTCCCAGTCCTCGGCGAGGAGCTTGCCGTTGAAGTCGGCCGGGATCCCGTCGAGCGACCACGGCGCCGGATCGCGCTCGTAGCCGCCCATGATCAGGCCGCCCGACTCGGGCCGGAAGTAGACGAGCAGCGACGGGTCGCGCATCGTCGGCATGTCGATCGGCAGGCCGGCGGGCTTCGTGACGAGGTACTCGTGCGCCATCGGGATCAGCGGCACGTTCACGCCTGCGAGCGCGCCGAGCTCCTGCGCGAACATCCCGCCCGCGTTGACGACGACCTCGGCCTCGATCGTGCCCTTGTCGGTGACGACGCCCTGCACCCGGCCGCGCTCGACCGGGATCTCGGTGACGCGGGTGTGCGTGAGGATCTCGGCGCCGCCGCGCCGCGCGCCCTCGGCGAGCGCGAAGGTGAGCTGCGAGGGATCGATGTAGCCGTCGGTGGGGAGGAAGGCCGCGCCGAGCACGCCCTCGGTCGACATCGGCGGGAACAGCCGCTGCGCCTCGTCGGCGGAGATCAGCTCGAGCGGGAGCCCGAAGGTCTGCGCCCAGCCGGCCTGGCGCGAGAGCTCCTCGAGCCGCTCGGGCGACGACGCGAGCCGCAGCGAGCCGACCTCGCGCCAGCCGGTCTCGAGCTCGACCTCGGCGCCGAGCGTCCGGTACAGCTCGACCGAGCTCATCATCATCGTGGTGAGGGAGAGCGAGCCGCGCAGCTGGCCGACGAGCCCCGCGGAGTGGAAGGTCGAGCCCGAGGTGAGGTCGGCGCGCTCGACGAGGACGGCGTCCGTCCAGCCGAGCCTGGTCAGCCAGTACAGGATCGAGCAGCCCCCGACCCCGCCTCCGATCACGACGACTCGCGCCCTGTCCCTCATCCCTGCGCGACTCTAGAGGGTGAGGCCCCGCGAGGACAGTTCCTCGGCGGCCGCGTCCACTCGGTCGACGGCGGGCTGGCCCGCGAGCCACTCGACGAGCTCGGCCACGCCCTGCTCAAGCTCGACCTTCGGCTCGTAGCCGAGCAGCTCCCGCGCGAGCGAGATGTCGGCGAAGCAGTGGCGGATGTCGCCCATGCGGTAGCGGCCGGTCGCCTCCGGGCGGATCTCGACGCCCATCACCGCCGCGAGGCGCTCGGCGAGCTCGAGCACGGTCACGCTCGAGCCGCTGCCGACGTTGAGCACGCGTCCGTCCGCCGCGGGCGAGCCCAGTGCGAGCGCGAATGCGCCGGCGACGTCGTGCACCGAGACGAAGTCGCGCCGCTGCAGCCCGTCCTCGAAGATCAGCGGCGGCCGCCCGTTCAGCAGGCGCGAGGCGAAGATCGCGAGCACGCCGGTGTACGGGTTCGAGAGCGCCTGGCGCGGGCCGTAGGTGTTGAAGAGGCGCAGCGCGACCGCCGGCACGCCGTAGGCCGAGCCGAAGAGGAGGCAGAGCCGCTCCTGCTGGAACTTCGAGAGCGCGTAGACCGAGGCGAGCTCGGGCTGCTTCGTCTCGGGGGTCGGCGCGGGGCCGGCGGCCGGCTCCCAGTCGCCGCGCTCGAGCTGCTCGCGCGTCCTGGCCGGGCCCGTGCCCTCGCCGTACACGCTCATGCTCGAGGCGACGAGGAGCTTCCGCACGGGCCGCTCGGCGAGCGCCTGGCAGAGCACCGCCGTCCCGAGCTCGTTCGTCGCCGTGTACTCGGCCGGCTCGTACATGCTCTGGCCGACCCCGACCCGCGCCGCGAGATGGACGACCGCATCGACGCCGTCCAGGGCGCGGCCCACCGCTTCGGCGTCGCGGACGTCGCCGACGACGAGCTCCACCTCGGGGCTCAGATAGCCCGGCCGCGCACCGCCCTCGTGCACCTGCTCGGTGAGGTTGTCGAGCGCCCGCACGCGGTGGCCGGACGCGAGCAGCGTGTCGGCGAGATGCGAGCCGATGAAGCCCGCGCCGCCGGTGATCAGGACGAGCTCGCTCATGCGAGGCAGAGAGTAGTGAGTACGATCGGCTGATGCTCCCCAGCGTTCCGCCCGAGCGGCTGCGCGAGGTCGCGGGTGCCTTCGTCACCGGCGTCACGATCGTGACCACGGGCGCCGAGGACGGGCTCTTCGGCTGCACCGCCAACGCGGTCGCGAGTCTCAGCCTCGAGCCGCCGCTGATGCTCGTCTGCCTCGACCGCGCGGCCAACACGCACCCGCGGATGCTCGCCGCACGCACCTTCGCGATCAACATCATCCGCGCCGGCGAGGAGAACGTGGAGCTCTGCCGCTCGTTCGCCGCCAAGGCCGACGACAAGTTCGCGGGCGTGCCGCACCGGCTCGGGACGACCGGCGCGCCGCTCCTCGACGCCGCGCTCGCCACGCTCGAGTGCGAGCTCGAGCGGACCTACGAGGGCGGCGACCACACGATCTTCATCGGGCGAGTCGTCGACGCCGCGGTCGGCGAGGGCGAGCCGCTGATCTTCCACCGCGGCCGCTTCTCAGGCCTCGAGTAGCGCCTGGAGCATCGCCGCGTTCGTCGGCGCCTGCGCGACGGTCTCCTCCGCCGGCTCGCCGAGCAGCCCCGGCGGCGCCGGGATCTGGGAGCGGCCGTTGTTGTTGAACATGGCGTAGACGGACTCGGCCCGCTCGGCCATCGCTCGCAGCTGCGGCACCCACTCGGCGAGCTCCTCCTCGGAGTACAGGTAGTCGAACCGCTCGGCCGCGCTACGCGTGCGCTTGAACCAGGTGCCGGCGTTGCGGCCGTGGAAGCGCACGTAGCCCGTGGCGGAGGTCAGCGCCGCGACGGTGGGGAGGATCGACTGCGGCGTGTCGGCGATCACGTAGGTCATCCCGTGCTCCTCGAGGAACGAGAGCGTCTCGGCGCGGTTCTCCTCGGCGAGCCAGCTCGGGTGGCGGAACTCGACGAGGAGCTCGTGGCCGGCGAGCTGCGACTGCGCCCACTCGAGGTAGGCCAGCGAGGAGGGGCGGAAGACGATGTACGGCGGCAGCTGGAACTCGATCCCGCCGAGCTTGCCCGCGAGGCGGAGCGGCTCGAGCGCCGAGACGAAGCGCCGGAACACCTCGGCCCGCAGCTCCTCGGCCGGATGGTCGACGCGGCCGCGCTCGTCCACCTGCGCCGCCTCACGGAGGTCGGGCGGCAGCTGCTCTAGCCGGACCGGGTGGCGGGTCATCATCCCGAACGCCTTCACGTGCATCACGAATCCGGCCGGCGTCCGCTCGGCCCAGCCGCCGACCATCCCCGGATCGGGGAGCCGGTAGTAGGTCGAGTTCGCCTCCACCGTGTCGAACCGCTCGGCGTAGTAGCGCAGCCGCGCCTCGCCGGACTTGACCGACGGCGGATACCAGAGCTTGGTGAAGGACTCGTCCGCCCAGGAACAGGTGCCGACGCGGATCACAGGCCGATCCTACGAGTGAAGTAGCGCAATGAACCACCTTTGGGGGGAACCGTGAAGTGCCTCCGGGCAACTAGAACTCTGTCTACACCTGCTCCGTTGCGGCGGGAGCAGGTGGGAGACTTCGAACGATTGGGACGGCCCCTATGCGGCGGGGGTCGTCCCCCCTCCACTGCGGCTATGCGAATCGATCCGAACACCCATGCGTTCGTGATGGCGACCGCGTTCCTCACCTCGGTCAGCTTCGCGGTCCTCGCGATGAACGTGCTCGCGCTCGTGCTCAGCCACTGGCTCGCCTAGCGGCCGTTCGGCTGCGACAATGCGCTTGACCGCGGTGCGGCCCTGCGGAACCTGGCAGGCAACCGAAGGAGGGAACCGTGGACTTCGTGGTCATTGACGGCTGCCCCGTGCCGGCGGAGCTCGGGGACGAGATCACGCGGATCAAGGAGCTCTCGGGCGCGCACCTCAACTCCTGCGACCGCTCGCCCGAGGCGGAGCCGATCCTGCGCCGGCACGGGAAGCACTCGCAGCGGGAGCTGTACGACATGTTCAGGAACCACGTGCCCGGGGCGAACCCCGCGAACCCGCCGGGGCACTCGACGCACGAGCGGAGAAACGACGGCGTCGCCTACCCGGGGCCCTCCGGCGGGCAGCTCGAGTACTGGCAGGTCGGGATGGACTGGGACAACCCGCCCGCGGCGATGGCGGCCGCGCAGAAGCTCGGCTGGATCGCGACGACCACGTATCCGAACAGCCCGCACGAGGCGCAGCACGTCAACTTCCGGAAGGAGCCCGAGGCCGGCCTGCCGACGCCGAAGCCGGGCGACGACGGGCCGGACGTCCAGGCGATCACCCACATCCTGGCCACGATCCGCAGCCCGCTCGACAACCGGCCGTACCTGCCCGAGGCGTTCCCGCACTACGGCCCGAAGGTGATCGCGGCGGTGGAACGCTTCCAGAAGGAGCATCACCAGGCGGTGAACGGGAAGATCGACCCGGCCACGGTGACGCAGCTCGCGGTGTCGCTGCGGCGCCACGAGCAGAGCCCGCAGAAGGCCTAGTCGCGGCGCCGTGCGCGGATCCGGCGCCGGCCGGCCGCGTCGCTCACCGCGGTCGCGATCCAGATGATCAGGGTCGCGATCACGTACGTGGTCAGGCCGTGGATCGAGAGGCCGGAGACGAAGAGGTCGACGATGATCAGCGCGATCACGGTCGAGGCGAGCGCGAGCAGCCCGGCCGTCGCGACCGACGGCTGGCGGATCAGGATCCGCAGCGCGATGAAGTTCACGACGATGTGGACGACCCAGAAGAGGAGCGTCGCGACCACGATCGCCTCTGCGCTCGCGGTGAACCCGTGGAGGAACGCGACCGAGAGGACGATCCCGACGAAGATCCCGAGCAGCGACGCGGCGAGCCGGATTCCGAGGCGCGCGAGCATGCGGCGATCCTAGCGCCGAGTTGACGGGAACGCGCCCGGGTGGCATTGATTCCGGGCGAGCAACGACGGGGGACGGTGTGCGTGGGGCCACCAAGACGTTGCTGCGGCCTGGCCGCCTGCCGAGTGCCGAGCGGGTGGGCGCCGCATGATCGAGCTCCAGCTCCTCGACGGCTTCGAGGTCAGGCGTGACGGCGCTGTCGTCGCGCTGCCGGCGAGCGCCCGTCACCTGGTTGCGTTTCTCGCCCTGCACGAGCGCCCGCTGCGCCGGGTACGCGTCTCGGGGAGCCTCTGGCTCGAGTCGACCGAGGAGCACTCGAACCCGAGCTTGCGCTCGACGCTCAGGCGGCTCGGGCGTCACGGCGGCGCGCTGATCGAGGCGCAAGGCGGCAACGTCCGGCTGGCGCCGGGTGTCGCGGTCGATCTGCGCGAGGCGCAGGAGCGCGCGCGGGCCGTGCTTCGCGACGACCCCGTGACGGCCGAGACGCTCAGGCGGCTCTGTTTCGCGGGCGAGCTCCTACCGGGCTGGCACGACGAGTGGGTGATCCTCGAGCGCGAGCGCTTCCGGCAACTGCGTCTGCGCGCGCTCGACGCGCTCTGCGAGACCCTCGTCTGCGCGGGTCGCTATCACGCTGCGATCGAGGCAGGCCGTGCGGCAGTCGCCGCCGAGCCGCTGCGCGAAAGCGCGAACCGCCTCCTCATCTCCGCCCACCTCGCGGCGAGAGAACGGCGCGAGGCGCTCCGCCGGTACCGCGCCTTCCGCGACCTGCTCGAGGCCGAGCTCGCCCTGGCGCCTTCGCCGCAGTTCGAGGAGCTCGTGGCGCCGCTGCCGGTTTGGTGACGCGGCGGTGACGGTGTGGAGTCATCATCACGGGCGCGATGGCGGCGGACGACGGTCGTGGAGGCGTGATGATCGTTCGTATCTGGGTCGAGCGCGGCCATGAGCAGAGCCTGCGTGCGCGCCTGACCGAGTCGAGCGACCTCGACTCGCCCGAGCAGACGACGCGCGCGGCCGCGAGCGTCGACGAGGTGGTCGAGATCGTGAGGCTCTGGGCCGAGCAGTTCGTCTAGCTATCGGCGACGATCACCGGGGTGTGATCCGGCACCGTGAAGTAGAGCGTGCGCATCACGTCGGTGGGCACGTGCACGCAGCCGTGGCTCGCCCAGGGGCCGTTGTTCGAGCCGGTTCCGAACGCGCTCGCGGGCTCCGCCGGGTCGTCGTGGAGGAAGTCGTTGTCGTAGAAGAACATCGCCCAGGTGACCGGCGCCGGCGGGTAGTAGAAAGGGCTGCCCTTCGGCCACGGTGAGATGAAGGTGTACGGGCTGCGCCGCCAGGCGACGTCGTAGCTGCCCACCGGCGTGGGCAGCGCGGCGCGGCCGGTCGTGACCGGCGCCCTCAGGACGACGATGCCGTCCTTGTAGAGCGTCAGTGACTGCTCGCCGAGCCGGACGACGATCGCGAGCGCGCCGGTCGACGGAGGCGGCGTCTCGGTGACCGGCACCGCCAGCGTCGTGCGCGCGCCGCTCCGGAGCTCTCGCGTGATCGCGGCCTGGAGCTGCGCCTGGCGGACCGCGATTCCCGGCTGCGCCGGCACGACGACCGCTCTCCTGCCGACGAGCGTGACACTTCCCGTGCGCTTCGCCTTCGCGAGCAGCCCGGCGACGTACGTGACGTAGCCGTGAAGCTTCGCCGGGTCGACGGTGACCTGGACGGGAACGCGTTTCACGGCGACGGCGAGCGCGCGAGCGACCGCCCCGTCGAGGTCGGCCTGCGCCCCGAGCTGCCTGGGCGTCGCCTTCCACCGCTTGCCGTGGTACGCAAACCGGAGCGGCCGGGAGAATGCCCTGCGCACCCTGGCGAGCGCTGCGTCCGGCGTGAGGAGACCGACGCCGACTCCGAGGATCGTCGTCCCCGGCGGCAGCCGCGGAGTGGTCGTGGTGAACGTCTGGTCCGCGCCGGGCGTCTGTCCGGCGGCGGTGACGACGACGAGGCGGAAGTGATAGGTGGCGCCCGGAGTGAGACCCGTGACCGCCGCGGACTCGGGCTGCGCACCGCTCTGCGCCGCGAGCGTGACCGCCGCCGTGCAGGAGCCGTACGAGGTCGAGGTGCCGTACTCGAACGCGGCCTCGCCTGCGGAGCCGACAGTGTCGACTCCGGCGAGCAGCGTCGCCCCGGTCTGGCTCACCGATGCGGTCGTGGGCGACGGGTACGTCACGAGCGGAGCGCCGGCTGCGGCTGCCCCGGCGATCGTCTCCGGGAGGCAGGGCGACGCCGCGGTCGCCGACGTGGCGGCGGCCGCGCCGATGCCGAGCGCGAGCACTGCGCCGGCGACGAGCGTGAGTTGCACCCGGTGAGACGACATGTTCGGCAGCTTATGTGTCCGAAGTACCATTGCTCCACCGTTTCGCCGGCGAGAACGAAGGAGAGCCCGTGTCCGCAGACACCCTGCCCGTCACCACCGTCGATCAGATCGAGCGCTCGAACGCCTCCGGCCTCGTCCCCGTCGTCTTCGTCCATGGCCTCTGGCTGCTGCCCAGCAGCTGGGATCGCTGGGCCGCGGTCTTCGAGGAGGCCGGCTTCACGGCGCTGACGCCCGGCTGGCCCGACGATCCCGAGACCGTCGCGGAAGCGAATGCGAATCCCGAGGTCTTCGCCCGCAAGAGCGTCGGCCAGGTCGCCGACCACTACGGCGAGGTGATCGCGCAGCTGAACAGGAAGCCGGCCGTGATCGGGCACTCCTTCGGCGGGCTGCTCGCCCAGATCCTCGCCGGCCGCGGTCTCTCCGCCGCAACGGTGGCGATCGATCCGGCGCCCTTCCGAGGCGTGCTGCCGCTCCCGATCTCGGCGCTCAGGTCGGCCTCGCCGGTGCTCAAGAACCCGGCCAACCACGGCCGCGCCGTCCCGCTCACCTACGAGCAGTTCCGCTACGGCTTCGCGAACGCGGTCAGCGAGGACGAGGCGAAGGAGCTGTACGAGACGTTTGCCGTGCCTGCGTCCGGCGAGCCGCTCTTCCAGGCGGCGACCGCGAACCTCAATCCGTGGACAGAGGCCAAGGTCGACACCGAGAACTCGAAGCGCGGCCCGGTGCTGATCATCAGCGGCGAGAAGGACAACACCGTGCCGTGGTCGATCGCCAACGCGTCCTTCAAGAAGCAGAAGCGGAACAAGGGCGTGACCGAGATCGTCGAGCTCCCGAATCGCGGCCACGCGCTCGTGATCGACGGCGGCTGGCGCGAGGTCGCCGACACTGCCCTCGCGTTCGTCCAGCGCTTTGCCTAGAGCCTCCCTGAGGTGATCCTCGAGTTCGGCACCCGGCAGGAGCTGCAGCTCCTCGTCCTGCTCGTCTCGGGCGCGGCGCTGCTGATCCTCTCCGGCCCGCTGCGGATCCCGTACCCGATCCTGCTCGTGCTCGGCGGCCTGCTGCTCGGGTTCGGGCCGGGGGTGCCGGTCGTGACGATGCCGCCCGACGTCGTGCTGTTCGGGATCCTGCCGCCGCTCCTCTACGTCTCGGCGTACCGGACGGGGCTGCGCGAGCTGCGGAAGAACCTGCGGCCGATCTCGCTGCTCGCGGTCGGGCTCGTGGCGGTGACGACAGTCGGCGTCGCCGTGGTCGCCCACATCGTCGCGGACCTCGGCTGGGCGGAGTCGTTCGTGCTCGGGGCGATCGTCTCGCCGACGGATCCGATCGCGGCGATCGCGATCGGGCGGCGGTTCGGCGTGCCGCGGCGGCTGACCGACATCGTCGAGGGCGAGAGCCTCGTCAACGACGGGACGGCGCTCGTGCTGTTGCGAACGGCGATCGTCGCCGCCGTCGCCGGAGTGTTCTCGCCCTGGGCGGCGGGCGGCCGCCTCGTGCTCGCGATCGTCGGCGGGATCGCGGTGGGCCTCGTCGTCGGCTACGTGGTCCGCCTCGTCCGCCGCCGGCTCGACAACCCGCCGCTCGAGGTGACGATCGCCTTCCTCACGGGCTACTTCGCGTTCCTGCCGGCGACGGTGCTCGGCGTCTCGGGCGTGCTGGCCGTGGTCACCGCCGGTGTCTACCTGGGCTGGTACACACCCGAGCTGACGTCGGTGCAGACACGCCTCCAGGGGAGCGGCTTCTGGGAGATCCTGACGTTCCTCCTCAACGTGCTCCTGTTCGGGCTGATCGGGCTGCAGCTGCGCCCGATCATGGACAACCTCTCGGGCTACGGCGGCTGGTCGCTGGCGGGCGACGTGATCGCGATCGTGCTCGCGGTGATCCTGGTGCGGATCCTCTGGGTCTTTCCGGCGACGTACGTGCCGCGCTGGCTGTTCCCCCGCGTGCTCGCGCGCGACCCGTATCCGCCGTGGCGCTATCCCGCGTTCATCTCGTGGAACGGCATGCGCGGTGCGGTGACGATCGCGGCGGCGCTCCTGATCCCGCTCAACACGGACGCGGGCTCGCCGTTTCCGGACCGTGAGCTGATCGTCTTCTTCGCGTTCACGGTCGTGCTCGCGACGCTCGTCGTGCAGGGGATGACGCTGCCGCTCGTGATCCGGGCGCTGCGGCTGGAGGAGAGCGACGGCCGGGCCGACGAGGAGGAGGCGCGGGCGCGGATCCGCGCCGCCGAGGCGGCGCTCGAGCGCCTGGACGAGCTCGAGAGCGAGGCCTGGGTGCTGGACGACACCGCCGAGCGGCTGCGCGGCCAGTACCGGTTCCGGATCGGCCGCTTCTCGGCGCGCGTCGATCCCGACGGGGACGGCAAGATCGAGAAGCGATCGATGAAGTACCAGCGCCTCCGCCGCGAGCTGCTCGAGGCCGAGCGGCAGGCCGTCGTCGAGATGCGCAACACCGGCGAGATCAGCGACGAGGTGATGCGGCGCGTCGAGCTCGACCTCGATCTCGAGGTCTCCCGCCTGGACAACTAGATGGTCGATGCCATGCCCAGACGCGGGCAGGTGTGGCATCAACCAACTAGCGCTACGCTCGAGCTGGACGTTCTTCGAGGAGGCTGCGTTATGAGGACCACGAGTGAAGAGGCACGGCGCGTCGGCGACGAGATCGGGGTCGACTGGGACCGCTTCGACCTGGAGGAGTTCCGGGCCGGCATGGACGTCGAGTTCGAGCACGGCTCGCACGATCCACAGACGGACGTCACCCACGACGACCCGATCGTGACCGGCAAGATCGCGCTCGCCCATCTGAAAGAGTTTCCCGACTACTACACGCGCCTCGCGGTCATGGAGCGCGAGGCAGAGGCCTACTGGGCCGAGAAGGAGAGCTGAGTCACGGTGTCGATCCCGACCGAGCCGATCGGAAGCATCCCGCGGCCGCCGGAGCTGGTGGCCGCGCTGCAGGCGAACCTCCCGGCGGACGAGCTCGACGCGCTCTTCGAGGCGGCGGTGCGCGCAACGATCGCCGAGCTCGAGGCGACCGGCTCGCCGGTGATCACGGACGGTGAGCAGCGCAAGCCGAGCTTCGCGACCTACCCGATCGCCGGGCTCGACGCGCTCGCCGCGGACGGTGTGGTGATTCCCTTTGCCGACGGCCACACCCGCCGGCTGCCGGTGATCACGGCGGGGCCGTTCCGCTACGCGACGCGCGCCGACTCCTACCTCCGGGCCGCGCAGCGCTTCGCGACGCGTCCCGTCAAGCAGGCGGTCATCTCCGCGTCGGCGCTGAGCCTGCTCTACCCGGCCGACGGGATCGACGGCTACTCGCGCGATGCGTTCGTCGCCGACCTGATCGACGAGGCGGAGGCCGACATCCGGGGCTGCCTCGACGCGGGCGCCTACAACGTCCAGATCGACTTCACCGAGGCGCGGCTGTCGCTCAAGCTCGACCCGTCCGGCGGGCTCCTGCGGAGCTTCGTGGACCTCAACAACAGCGTGCTCGACCGCTTCTCCCCCGAGGACAGGCGCCGCATCGGCGTCCACTCGTGCCCCGGCGGCGACCACGACTCGACGCACAGCGCCGACGTCGACTACGCCGAGCTGCTGCCCGTCCTGTTCGACCTCCACGCGGGCGCGTTCTACCTCGAGCTCGCCGGCGAGAGCGACCCCGAGGCGGTGCTCGAGGTGGTCGCGGAGAGCTCGAGGCCCGATCAGCGCGTGTTCGTCGGCGTTACCGACCCGATCGATCCCGCCGTGGAGACCGCCGAGCAGGTGCGCGACCGCGTCCTGCTGGCGGCCGAGCACATCCCGCTCGACCGGCTCGGAACGACCGACGACTGCGGCTTCTCGCCGTTCGCCGACGACGGCTCGACCGGTCGCGAGACCGCGTTCGCGAAGATCCGCGCTCGCGTCCAGGGCACGCAGCTGGCATCCGAGCAGCTCGGCGTCTGACCGCGGTGCTCGAGGCCGAACGTGCCCTGATCGTCGAGTGCGCCCGGCGCCTTCGGCCGGACGGGCTCGTCGTCGGGACGGCCGGGAACCTCAGCGTTCGTAGCGGCGACCTTGTCGCGATCACGCCGACCTCGCTCGACTTCGACCGGCTCGACCCCGGCCTCGTCTGCGTGGTCGGGGTCGACGGCGAGCTCGTCGAGGCGCCGCGCGAGCCCTCGAGCGAGCTGCCGATGCACCTCGCCGTCTACCGCGAGACCGGCGCGGCCGCGATCGTCCACACGCACGCGCCGTACTCGACCGCGCTCGCGACCGTCGTCGACGAGCTGCCGGCGATCCACTACATGATCGCGGAGCTCGGCGGCCCGGTCCGCGTCTCGGGCTACGCGACCTACGGCACCGACGAGCTCGCGGGCACCGCGATCGAGGCCCTCCGCGGGCGAAACGCGGTGATCCTCGGCAGCCACGGCACGCTCACGCTCGGCGACTCGCTCGAGCAGGCCTACGAGCGCACCGTCCTGCTCGAGTGGCTCGCCGCGCTGTACTACCGGGCCGCGCTGCTCGGCGAGCCGCGGCTGATCCCCGCCGAGGAGATCGAGCGCGTGGCCGGCAAGCTGCGCGCGATGCCCTAGAGGCTCTCGAGCCGGGCGCGGATCGTCGCCAGGAACCGGGCCGCGAGCACGCCGTCGACGACGCGGTGGTCGACGGTGAGCGTGAGCTCCACCCGCTCCCGGACGGCGCCCACCGCGAGGATCGCCGTCTGGTCGGGATCGACGATCGCCGTGAAGCGGTCGACGCCGAACATGCCGAGGTTGCTGAGCGTGATCGCGGCCGGCGTGGCCGTGAGCTTCCCCTCACGGGCCAGGCGTACCGCCTCGTCCGTCACGGTGACGAGCTCCGAGAGCTCGAGGAGGTCGGGCTCGGCGATCGTCGGGACGAGGAGCGTGTCCTCGCCGGCCACCGCGAGGCCGACGTCGGCCCGCTCGAGCGGGCGCAGGCGCGGCCCGTCGGCGACCCAGAGCCGGTTCACCTCCGGATGCTCGCGCAGCGCGCCCGCCGTCGCCTGCAGCAGCAGATGCGTGTAGGTGAGCCCCGGCGGCCCGTCCGTGAGCCGCGCTGCGGCGCTCGTCATCTCGACGTCCACGCCGACGCTGAACTGCGGGATCGTCTGCACCGACCGCGTCAGCCGCTCCGCCACCGCGCGCCGGTGGCGCGACAGCTCGATCGCGCCCTCGGGCGCCTCGACCAGCGCGAGCACGTCCTGCTTCTCGATCCGCCCGCCGGGGCCGCTGCCCTCGACGGCGGCGAGGTCGATCCCGTGCTCCTGCGCGAGCTTGCGCGCGACCGGTACCGCCTGCTTCTTCTCGGCCGGGATCTCCTCGCCGGGCGCGCCGACCCACGCGAGCGTCTCGCCGACCGCGATCGTCTCGCCCGGGCCGTGCAGGACGGCGAGCAGCGTCCCCGCGACGGCGGCCTCGACCTCGAGCGTCGCCTTGTCGGTCTCGACCTCGAGCAGCGGCTCGCCCTGCTCGACCGCCTCGCCGGCCTCCTTCAGCCACTGCACGATCCGCAGCTCGTCCGAGGTCGCCCCGAGCGGCGGCATCCGCACCGGCCTGGCCATCAGCGGCACAGCTCCCGGAGCGCGGCCTTGATCCGCTCGACGGAGGGCACGACGGCGTCCTCGAGCGATGGTGCCGAGGGCATCGGAACGTCGTGCGAGGCGATCCGCCGCACCGGTGCCTCGAGGTCGTAGAGGCACTCCTCGGCCGCGCGCGCCGCGACCTCGGCGCCCCAGCCGCCGGTGAGCGTGTCCTCGTGCACGATCGCGAGCCGCCCCGTCTTGCGCAGCGAGGCCCAGATCGTCTCGGTGTCGAGCGGGAGGAGCGTGAGCGGGTCGATCACCTCGCACTCGATCCCGTCCTCCGCGGCGAGCTGCTCGGCCGCCGCGAGCGTGCGGTAGAGCGCGAGGTGGGTCGCGACCACCGTCACGTCGCCGCCCGCCCGCTTCACGACCGCCAGGCCGAGCGGGACGAGGTACTCCTCCTCCGGCACCTCGGCGGTGAGGTCGAGCCCGCCCGCCTGCTCGCGCCCCTTGCTCCCGTAGAGGAGCTTGTGCTCGAAGAACAGCACGGGATTGTCGTCGCGGACGGCGCTCTTCAGGAGCCCCTTCGCGTGGTAGGCGTCCGAGACGCAGACGACCTTCAGCCCGGGCACGTGGACGAAGTAGCTCTCCGGGCTCTGCCCGTGCTGGGCGCCGCGGTTCGTCGCGCCGACCGGGGCCCGCATCACGAGCGGCACCGAGACCTTGCCGCCGGACATGTAGCGGAGCTTCGCGGCCTGGTTCACGAGCTCGTCCATGCACTCGAACAGGAAGTCGGAGTACTGCATGTCGGCGATCGGCCGCATCCCGAGCGCGGCCGCGCCCACCGCGGCGCCGGCGATCACCTTCTCGCTGATCGGCGTGTCGACGATCCGGTCGTGGCCGAACTCCTCGGGCAGGCCGAGGTAGACGCCGAACGCGCCGCCGAAGCCGCCCTCGATCCCGATGTCCTCGCCGATCAGGAAGACCGACTCGTCGCGGCGCATCTCCTCGGCGATCGCCTCGCGGAGCGCCTCGCCGATCGTGAGGCGCCTAGGCGTAGACATCCGTGAGCGCCTCCCCCGGATCGGCGTCGGGCGAGGCGCGCGCGAACTCGACCGCATCCTCGATCGTCGCCTCGACCTCGCTCTCGACCGCCGCTGCGGCCTCGCCGGCGAGCGCGGCACGGAGCCTCGGGATCGGGTCGCGCTCCTTCCAGGCCGCCTCCTCGTCGTCTGCCCGGTAGCCGCGCGCGTCGCTGCGGCTGTGGCCGACGAAGCGGTACGTCTTGCACTCGAGCAGCGTCGGGCCCTCGCCGGCGCGCGCGGCCGCGACCGCCTCGGCGCCGGCCTCGCGGACGGCGAGCACGTCCATCCCGTCCACGACGCGGCCGGGGATCCCGTAGGCGGCGGCGCGGTCGGCCACGTCGACGAGCGCCGAGACCGCGTGGAACGGCGTCGAGGCGCCGTAGAGGTTGTTCTCGCACACGAACACGACCGGGAGCCGGCGGACGGCCGCGAAGTTCATCCCCTCGTGGAAGGCGCCCTCGTTGCTCGCCCCCTCGCCGAAGAAGCAGACCGCGACCTGGTCGGTGCGCCGCAGCTGGCACGCGAGGCCGAGGCCGGTGACGACGGTGTTGCCGGCGCCGACGATCGCGAGCGCGGGCAACATCCCGACGGCGGGGTCGCCGAGGTGCATCGAGCCGCCCTTGCCCGCGCAGCAGCCGGTCGACTTGCCGTAGAGCTCGGCCATCGCCGCCCGCGGCGTCACTCCCTTGGCGAGCGCGTGGCCGTGCGGGCGGTGCGTGGAGGTGATCCAGTCGGTCGGGCGGAGCACGTCGCAGATCCCGACGGCGACCGCCTCCTGGCCCTGGTACTGGTGGAGCGTCCCCGGGATCTCGCCCTCGAGGAAGAGGTAGTAGACCCGTTCCTCGAAGCGGCGGATCAGGAGCATCTGCCGGTACAGCCCGGCGAGGTCAGGCTGCGCGGCCACTGGCGCCATATTGCCGGATCAGGTTCCGCACCGTCTTGGTCATCGCGGCCTTGCCGGCCTCGAGCACGTCTGCCGGGCCGTGGGAGCCGATCACGGCGTGGACGTCCGGCTGCGCCGGCAGCTCCGCGGCGGCGCCGGTGAGCCCGCGGAGGAACGCGGCGCGGAGCGCGGTGCCGACGTTGAACTTCGCGACGCCCGCGGCGATCGCCGGTGCGATCGCGTCGGGCGGGAAGCCGGTCGCGCCGTGGATCGCGAGCGGGACCGGGACGCGCTCGTGGATCGCGCGCAGCAGGTCGAGGTCGATCTCCGCGCTCCCGTGGGCGAGCAGGTGGACGTTCCCGACCGAGACCGCGAGGCAGTCGACGCCGGTCGCCTCGACGAAGGCGGCGGCCTCGTCGGGGTCGGTGAGGGTGCCGGCGGTGCCGTGGGCGGCGTCGGGCAGGTTGCCGAGCTCGCCCTCGACGGCGGCTCCGCGGGAGTGCGCGGCGGCCACGAGCTCCTTCACCTCGGCGAGGTCGCCCGTGTGCATCATCACCGTGTTGAAGCCGGCGTCGAGCCCGCGCAGCGACTGCTCGAGCGTGTGCGTCTCGTTGAGGAGCAGCGCGACCGGCACGCGGGCCCGGCCGGCGAGCTCGCGGCCGAGCGCGCCGAGCAGCTCGATCCCGCCGCCGTCGAACCAGGGCTGGTGCCCGAGCAGGCAGCCGGCGCCGATGATCGCCGGCGCGCGCTCGGCCTCGGCGGCCCCGACGACCGCCTCGAGCGAGTAGCCGTCCCAGGCCTCGAAGTACCCGAGCGCGTACCCGTGCGCGCGGGCGTCCGCCAGCAGCTCTGTCAGCGGGGCGAGCGCCACGCCTCGAGGTGGTCGTCGGCCTGCGCGCGGGTCGGGAGCCCGGCGGTGCAGCCGAGCCTCGTGCAGGCGGAGGCGCCGATCACGCTGGCGAATTCGAGGCAGCGGCCGAGCGCCCAGCCCTGGAGCAGCCCGTAGACGAGCCCGGCGGCGAACGCGTCGCCTGCGCCGGAGGGCTCGACGAAGTCGACGTGGGGGGCGGGGAGCTCGATCGTCTCGTCACGGCTCACAGCGATGAGCCCGCGCTCGCCCATCGTCACGATCACCGTGCCGGCGCCGAGCTCGAGCAGGCGCTCGGCCTGGCGGCGCGGGTCGCTCTCGCCGGTGAGCGCGGCCGCTTCGTCGTCGTTCGGCACGAAGTAGTCGACGTCGGGCAGGACGCCCGCGACGTCGTCGAGCGACAGCGCCCGGCCCGACGGGGCGACGACGTCGAACACCACGCGAGCGCCGGCTCCCCGTGCGGCCCGGAGCTGGACGGCGAGCTCGTCCTGCCGCAGCGCGGGGAGCACGAGGAAGCCGCCGACGTAGAGCACCCCGGGCGCCGCGGCGATCGCGGGCGCGAGGTCGGCGGCGCAGAGCGCGGCGTTGGCGCCGAACATGTGGATGTAGCGGCGGTCCTCGCCGCTCACCGGGACGATCACCGTCGTCGAGGTGCCGAAGCCCGGCGCCTGGCCGATTCCGGCCACGTCGACTCCGGCCGCGTCCAGCTCGCCCCGGACGAACTCGCCGAAGAGATCGTCGCCCACCTTCGCGACGACGGCGGGCCGGACGCCGAGCCGCGCGAGCGCGATCGCCGCGTTCGCGGCACAGCCGCCCGTCTCGACGACGAAGTCGTCCGTCGCCACGAGCTCCCCGGGCTCGGGCAGCCGCGCGAGGGGGGGCACGAACACGTCCGCGACGACGACGCCGGCGCAGACGACCGGGGAGCTAGCCATCGGCGACGACGGTCGCGCGCCCGATCCCGGGGTCGGTGAAGACGTCGAGCTCGTCGCGGCTCTCGGTCGAGAACTCGGAGACGATCGCCCCGTCCGGCCCCGCCTGGAACCAGTGCAGCGTCCCCGGCGGGATCGTGTGCTGGCCGCCGGGATCGAGCACGATCTCGTGCCAGACGGTGTAGGTGCCGCGGGGCGCGCGGCAGGCCGGCTCGGGCGTCGGCTCGCCGTCGGTGTAGAGGTAGACGCGACCCTGGCGGCAGCGGAAGGTCTCCTCCTTGCCGGGCGTCCCGCCGAACGGCGGGTGCAGGTGCTCGGGACACGTCTGACCCGGGAACATCACGAGCTCCTTCGCACAGACGCGGTCGGTGTTGACGTACACCACCACCTCGAGCCCGGTCTCCTCGAGCTCGGAGAGCCCGAAGTCCGCGACCTCGATCCCGCGCCGCTCGGCAGGGGTGAGGGCGATGCCCGCCTCCGCGAGCGCCGCGGCCGCGCGCGCCTGCGCCCGCTCGACCTCGGCCCGCGTCAGCACGGTGGCTCCGTCGCCGTCACGCCCTCAGTATCTCCGATCAAGCCGGAAGCCGATATTGCCGATAGTCAGCAGCGTGAGGCGGCCTATTCTCGGGTTCCTGCTCCCGCTGAGCCTGGTCACGCTCGGCGCAGCGCTCTGGCTCGGCGGCGGCGAGTGCTGGTTCGCGGCGGGCCTGATCACCGGCGGCACGGTGGCGCTTCTCATCGTGCTCCGTGACCTTCCGCCCGATCACGTCGCCCGCTGGCGCAAGGGCGTCGACGATGAGCGGCGCACGGTGCGCGCGCTCGCTGAGATCGCGGGCGACGGCTGGCAGTCCGTTCTCGAGACGTCGAGCGGCGGCACCACCGACCACCTGCTCGTCGGGCCGCCGGGCGTGTTCCTGCTCGAGACGAAGAACCTCAGCGGCCAGATCGCCGTGGCCGGCGGGATGCTCGTGCGGAGCTGGCCCGAGGAGCCGGGGCGGCTCTGGCCCGAGTACCGGCTCGCGCGGGCCGTCCGTCGCGATGCCGCCCGGGTCGCCGACGAGATCGCGCGCTCCAGCGGCGAGCGAGAGTGGGTGCAGCCGGTGGTGGTCGTCTGGGGCGACTTCGAGACCGGGCTCGTCGAGGCCGACGGCGTCGTCTACGTCCACGGCGACCGGCTGGTCGACTGGCTGCGCTCGATCCCGCCGCGGCGGGTCGAGCTCGTGCTGCTCACCTCGTAGCGCTCAGCCGCGGCCGACGAGCGGCATCTTCGTCGCCATCACCGTCATGAACAGGACGTTCGCGGCGAGCGGCAGCCCGGCCATGTAGACCACCGCGTCGGCGACGTGGGCCGCGTCGATCGTCGGCTCCAGCGCGATCGTGCCGTCCGCCTGCGGGACGCCCGTCGTGCTCATCGCGCCGGTCAGGTCGGTCGCGGCGTTGCCGATGTCGATCTGGCCGCAGGCGATGTCGTACTTGCGCCCGTCGAGCGAGGTCGACTTCGTGAGCCCGGTGATCGCGTGCTTGGTCGCCGTGTACGGCGCGGAGTTCGGCCGCGGCGACGTCGCCGAGATCGAGCCGTTGTTGATGATCCGCCCGCCGCGCGGCGACTGCTCCTTCATGAGCCGGAACGCCTCCTGCGTGCAGAGGAACGCGCCGGTGAGGTTCGTGTCGACCACCGCCTGCCACTCCTCGAGCGAGAGCTCCTCGAGCGGGCGCGGCGGCGCGCCGATGCCGGCGTTGTTGAACAGCAGGTCGAGCCTGCCGTGCTGCGACCGGACGGCCGCGAACAGCTCTTCGACCGAGGCCGGGTCGCAGACGTCGCAGGTGACCGCGACGCCTCCTGCCTCGGCGGCCGCCTCCTCGAGCGGCTCGCGGCGGCGGCCTGCGAGGACGACCGTCCAGCCGTCGCGCGCGAGGGCGACCGAGACCACGCGGCCGATCCCGCTGCCTGCGCCTGTGACCAGTGCGATCTTCGTCATCGTCCCAGCTCGTCCTCGAGGTGGACCTGGATGATCTCATCGAAGCTCGTCTCCGCGCGGAACCCGAGCTCGTGGGCGCGCCGCGTGTCGAAGTTGCGCGGCCAGCCGTCGACGATCCGGATGATCGTCTCGTCGGGCTCGCGCCGGATCAGGCTCACCGCCTCGTCGCCCGCGACCGCGCGCAGCGCCTCGATCTCCTCGGCGACGGTGGCCGAGAGGCCGGGCATCGTGAGCGTGCCGACCGTGTCGATCGTCGCCGCGCGGAGGAGGAAGCCGACGGCCGCGCGCGGCGAGGCGAACCAGTGGCGCACGTCCTCCGAGACGGGCAGCACCGCCTCGCGGCCGGCCAGCGGCTCGCGGATGATGTTCGAGAAGAAGCCGGAGGCCGCCAGGTTGGGCGGGCCGGGGCGGACGCAGATCGTCGGCAGGCGGATCGCGATCCCGTCGAGGAGGCCGCGGCGCGAGTGGTCGGCGAGGAGGAGCTCGCCGATCGCCTTCTGCGTCCCGTAGCTCGTGAGCGGCGCCGGCGCCTCCTCGTCGCCGATCGCCTCGGGGAAGGGCGGCGCCGAACACGGCGATCGACGAGGAGAAGACGACGCGCGGCCGGTAGCCGCCGCCCGGCCTCGCGGATCGCCTCGAGCAACAGCCGCGTCCCGTCGAGGTTGACGCGGTAGCCCTTCTCGAAATCCGCCTCCGCCTCGCCCGAGACCACCGCGGCGAGATGGAAGATCACGTTCGGCCGCGACGAGACGGCCGCCTCGGCGACTCCCGGCGCCGAGATGTCGCCTGCGCCGTCGGCGGCCACGTCGAGCAGCGAGAGCTCGGAGATCGCAGCCGGGCCGAGCGCGCCGTCCTGCGTCAGCCGCGCCGCGAGCTTGCGGCCGATCATCCCCGCGCCGCCGACGATCAGGATCCTCATCGCGCCACCATATCGCCGTCCCGGTTCCGGTTTTGCTCCCGGTAGCATCCCGGTCACGATGGCCGCTGGAAACACCATGAAAGACATCGCCGACCAGGTCGGTGTCTCCATCGCGACCGTCTCGCGCGTCCTCAACGGGCGGCCAGACGTGTCGAAGAAGACCCGCGCGCTCGTGCTCGAGGCCGTGCGCGAGCGTGGCCCCGTCCCCGGCGGCGCGCGCGGCTCACGCGGTCTCGGCGGCACGCGCACGGGCCTGATCGGGGTCACCGTGCCGGTCGTCCAGTACGAGTACTACGGGCAGATCGTCGGCGGGATCGGCGACGCGCTCTACGAGCAGGGCCTCCGCCTCGTCCTCTGCGCGACGCGCTACGAGCACGTCCGCGAGCGCACGATGATCGAGCAGCTCGTCCACGAAGCCAGCGACGGCGGCCTCCTGATCGTGCCTACCGAGTCGCCGGACGAGCTGCTCTCGCTCCACCACCAGGGCTATCCGTTCGTCGTGATCGACCCGCGCGAGGAGCTGGCCGGCGAGATCCCGACAGTCTCCGCGGCGAACGTCTCCGGTGCGAAGGAGGCGGTCGACCACCTCGTCGCGCTCGGGCACCGGCGCATCGGTGCGATCACGGGGCCGCGCGAGCTCGCCTCGATGGAGGACCGCTTCGCCGGCTACTGCGCGGGGCTCGCTGCGGCGGGAGTCCTCCCCGACCCCGACCTGGTGCACCGCGGCAACCTCGACGTCCCGAGCGGGCGGGCCGCCGCGAGCGCCCTCCTCTCCGCGCCAGAGCCGCCCACCGCGATCTTCGCGTTCAATGACAACATGGCGGTCGGTGCGATCCAGGCCGCGCGCGACCGTGGTCTCGAGGTGCCGCGCGACCTCTCCGTCGTCGGCTTCGACGCGCTCGACCCCTCGCGGATCGTGACGCCCGCGCTGACCACCGTCCGCCAGCCGCTCGAGGAGATGGGCCGCCTCGCCGTGCGCCTCCTGCTCAGCGTGATCGAGGGGCCGCCGGCCAAGGCGATGCGGGTCGAGCTCGCGACGGCGCTCATGCCGGGCGCCTCGACTGCGCCGCCGGCCTGAGTCAGGGGCCGGCGTCAGGCCCCTGACTCGCGCCGTCCTTCGGCTAGGGCAGGTGCCAGACCTGCGCGCCGGTCTTGTTGCAGTCCCAGATCTGGAGCTGCGTCCCGTCCGCCGTGTTGGAGCCGGGATCGTCGAGGCAGCGGCCCGACTGCGGGTTGAAGAGCGACCCGTCGGAGCGCGACTGCCAGACCTGGGCGCCCGTGCCGTTGCACGTCCAGAGTTGGACTTTCGTCGCGTTGGCGGTGCCGCCGCTCGTGACGTCCATGCACTTGCCGAGCGCGCGGATCGTGCTGTCGCCGGTGTTCCACGTCCACTTCTGGGCGTTCGTGCCGTTGCACGTCCAGAGCTGGATGTGCGTGCCGTCGGCCGTGCTCGCCGCGTTCACGTCGACGCACTTGGAGCCGTTCCCGGTGATCTGGCCGGTGCGACCGCCGGTGCCACCGCCGCCACCGCCGCCCGAGGCCGGCGCCTTGTTGTAGACGGCGACGTAGTCGACGTTCATCTGCCCGCCGGAGACGGTTGCCGCCGTCGGGCCGCCGCCGAAGGCACCGGGGAAGCCGCCGCCCATCGCGAGGTCGTAGATGATGAAGAACGGGTGGTCGACCGCGTTCGCCCACGTCGTGGCGTCGACCGCTGTCGAGTTGAGCGTGAAGTAGTTCGATCCGTCGAGGTACCAGCGGATCTGCTCCGGCGAGACCGAGCGGTCGATCTGGACGCCGTAGGTGTGGTACCCGGTCTGGCAGCCCGAGCACGCGCGCTCGCCGCTGCCGAGCCCCGTCGTCTCGTTGCAGGGGCCGCCCGGGCTGACGCCGCAGTGGAGCGTGCCGAACACGGAGCTGCGCCCGTTGATGTCCTCGAGGATGTCGACCTCGCCCGAGGTCGGCCAGGTGACACCGCTGCGCAGCGGCGCGCCGAGCATCCAGAAGGCCGGCCAGTAGCCGAGCCCGTTCGACGTGTTCACGTTCGGCTGCTGGATCGACGACTGCATCAGCACGACGCCGCCCGCGGGGGCGCCGAAGCTCGACGACTGCGTCTCGATCCGGCCCGACGTCCAGCCGGTCGCCGGGTTCGTGCCGCTGTGAAGCGCGCGGAGGACGAGGTGCCCCGCGCCGTCCTGGAAGACGTTCGCCGTGCTGTTTGTCATCGTCTCGATCTCACCGGTGCCGAAGATGCCGGTGCCGGTGTCGTAGAGCCAGTTGCCCGTGTTCACGCCGGTGCCGCTCGAGCCGGTGAAGTCGTCGCTCCAGGTGAGCGTGAAGCCGGCGGGCGGTGCCGGGACGGCGGCGCCGGCAGACGCGCTCAGGAGAGCGAGGCCGGCGACGAGAGTGAGCGCGAGCATCGAGAGACGCCGCGCGGTCGGTGCATGCATGAGTTCGTCACCCCTTCGTCGAGGGTTGGCAATGCCGACGCCGCCGCAATCGCTTCCGGTTTTTTTCCGGTTGCATTACCGGGCGAGCCTAAGCCGTCCTCTGACGGGTGTCAAGGCGCACCGCGCGGACGCCCTCGTGTCGGTGGTCGTGATGGCGGTGGCTGAGCCAGTCCTGTTGGGCCGGGTAGGTGGCGAGGGCGAGGATGACCCCCGCGAGGAGGGCCCCGGCGAGGAGGGCGCGCCGGCTGCGGGCTCCGGCGACGACCTGCGCTGCGTTGCGTCGCCAGTCTGCCGGGCCGTCACGGAGCACACGGGTGAGGTATGCGAGGACGTGGACGATCATCAACAGGCCCCACGCGATGAAGCTGAGGGTGTGCAGCGTGCGGAGGGATCCGCCGCCGTGGCCGACGACGATCAGCGCGACTCCGCTTCCGAAGAGCGTCAAGGTCGAGGCGACGAGGAGCGGAGCGAGCACGCGCAGCAGGGGACTGGGCGGGCCTTCGATCCGGTACGGCTTGTTGCCTGTGTAGTAGCGAAGGAATCGCCAGCCCGTGCTGCCGAGCTTGAGCGCGACCGGGGGGAGGAGCAGGAGCCCGAGGAAGATGTGGACGGGCAGATACGAGCGCAGCGCCAGCGTCGTCAGGGTCTCCACGGCGAGGAGGACGAGGAGGACGAGTCCCGTCGCTGACGTGAGCCGCTCGTTCCCCTGCGGTCCCCAGGCGCGGGCGACGGTGCGCCACCCGCGCCGTGAGGGCGGGGGGGGCTTTCCGGGCGCGTCAGTCACGCCGGCTGGGCAACGGGATGACCGGCCAGTTTCGCCAGCACCTCGTAGAGACCGGCGATGTCTCGGTGCTCGTAGCCGAGCCCCCCTGCGATCGTCAGGAGCTGGTCGGCGGTCGCGGCGGACGGGAGCGGGACAGGCGGGAGCGGGACCAGCAGCTCACGACCCGTGTCGAGTGCGAGTGCCACGTCTTTGTGCATCAGGTCGACGCCGAACCAGGCGTCGTCGGGCAGGTCGAGGACGAGGTCTGGCGCCGACGCGAGCCTTCAGCATCGGCGAGCCGATCGGGCTCTGTGTCATGACCCCTGCCGCAAGCTTGGGGTCGATCCCGGCGCGTTCGGCCAGGAGCAGGCCTTCGGCGAAGGCGAGCATCTGCACGGCGAGGCTGATGTTGATCGCGAGCTTGAGCACCAGCCCCTGACCGTTCTCGCCGATGTGTGTCGGGCTGCCGAGCTCACGCAGAAGCGGCTCGACCCGTGCGTATGCCTGCTCGTCACCGCCGACCATGATCGTGAGCGTCCCGGTCTGCACCTGGGGGACGCTTCCCGACACGGGCGCGTCGAGCATCGCGGCCCCCACCGCCTTCACGCGCTCGGCGACCTCGCGGCTCTTGCGGGGTAGCTGCGCGGGCTCACCGTGCTCATGTCGACCCAGATCTGCGAGGCGGCGAGGCCGGCGAGGATCCCGTCGGGCCCGGACGCGACGCCCTCCAGGACCTCGTCGTCGGGGAGAGACGTGAAGACGACCTCGGCGGCCTGGGCGACCTCACGCGGGGTGTCGTGCCAGCGCAATCCCTCGTGCTCGAGCTCCTTCGCGTGTGCGCGGTCGGTACTCCGCCGGACGCGGTGGCACGCGCGATCGTCCTCGGCCTCCAAGCAAGCGCGATCACCAGGTGAACGGCGCCTCCACCGCGTCGACGCCGCGATGCGTGTCACGCTCCATCGCATGGCCAGTCGCGAGTACCGGCTCGTGGTCAAAGGCGAGCTGAGCGACCGCATGGAACTCGCCTTCGAGGGGATGAGCCTCAAGCGCGGCGACGGCAACACGGTCCTGACCGGAACCATCCGCGACCAGGCCGAGCTCCAGGGCGTCCTCCAGCGCATCACCGAGCTCGGGCTCACACTGCTCGATCTGACCGCAATCGACGACGCTGCCTACGCTGAAGTCGCACGGCCGGTAGCGATGGATGACGACTGGGAGACCGGCCGGATGGAGGCGTTCAGCGACGGCGTCTTCGCGATCGCGATCACCTGCTCGTGCTCGAGATCAACGTGCCCGAGTCGGCCTTCGAGAACCTCTGAGCGTCGCCATCCTTCGCGTGTGCGCGGTCGCTCGATTCACCATGGACCGTGTAACCGGCGGCGAGCGGCCTCCAGGTTGAGGGCATACGAGACCGGTGGGGCGTCGACCGCGACCAGCGCGGCGATCCGCACGAGCATCAACGTCGTGGGGTCGAGGGTCGAGGCCTCGATCGAGTCCGCCGTCATGCTCGCGAGAAGGTCGAGAATCGGTGTCTCTGCCATCAGGAACTCCTTCCCTTCGTTCGGGACGCCGCGTTGTGCCGCGCGTCCCATGGTCGCGTTGGCGCTCAGATTCCCCGCCGGTCGCGCCTCCGTTCGCGCCTTCGCATCCCGCACACCGACACGGGCGAGAGCGGCCTTCCGAACGGGTCGATGAACAGGGTGACGGGCCCGGCCTTCGCCGGAACCGTTCCGTCGAGGACGTCGATTGAGTAGGAGAGCTCAGCGTTGTCGAGGCGCGGCTCCCGGATCACGACCACAGCGTCCTCGGGCACCTCGCCGCCCGGCTCGAAGTCGCGAGCACCGCGTCGGAACGGGCGGCCGAAGCTGTTGCCGCCCATGTGCCCGAGGCCGACGAAGTCCCCCGTCGACATGTGCCCGACGACCCGCTGGGCCGGTCGGAGAAATAGAGCGTCGAGGGCGTGACCCCGTGCAACGTGACGGTGCCGCCGTGCGCTCGTGATGCCCTGTGCCGTTTGCACGAACACGATCTCGCTCGTCTTTGTCGTACCGGTACCCATCTCACTTGCTCCTGTTCGATCGTCAACTCGCCGCGGCTGGGCTTCTTGCCCTGGGCCCCGGGTTGGGCCGTCGGGATGCCTCCCGTGAACAGCAGGGCGATCAGTGCGAAGATCGCGAGGATCGAGACGGCGACGCGCAGCCCGTCGACCCGGCTCTGGTCGTTCGTCTTCACGATCGCGTCGGCCGTCCGCGGCGGGACGTGCGCGTCGGAAAGCGCAGACTTGAGCTCGGCGTCCGAGATGAACGGCACGCCGCCGGCGAGGCTCGTCTGCGCCTTGGCGGCGACGCGGTCGGGCAGCAGTGTTCTGCCCCAGCGCGACGCTGATCACGACGATGATGACGCCGCCGAGCGTGATCGAGACGAACGAGCCCAGGAAGCCGGTGCGGAAGAACCGCGCGCGGATCCAGGCAAGCGTCTTAGGGTCGATCAATGCGGCCTGTCCGTGCGCGATGCGCCGGTTCTCCCACATCCCGAACAGCCCAACCACCACGCAGCCCGCGAGCACGAGCCAGATCACCGGCGAGAGTTCTAGCCACTCTGGAGAGCCCGGACCGGTCCGCACGAACCCCGACGTGCTCGACTTCTGGATCTGATCACGATCAGCCCAGGCCTGCGGCCGACAGCCCGGTGCCGACCAGGTCGAGCTTCGCGCCCTTCTCGGCCTGCGTGTCGTTGATCCGCCGCGCCAGACCGAGGATCACGATCACGATCAGCACCTCGCTGACGAACACCCACCGCCACGAGGCATAGGTCGTGAAGAAGCCGCCGATCACCGGCCCGATCGCGGCGGCCATTGCGCCGGCAGCCGCGATGAGCCCGTACGCGTGCGGCCGGTCCGGCTGCCGAAGCTCGACACGACGAGCGACGATCGCGACGATCAGACCGCGCCGAAGCCCTCGAGGAACGACCAGCCGATGATCAGCACCAGCAGGCTGTGAGACAGCGCTGTCGTCATCGACCCGCACGCGTAGATGACGCACCCGATCGTGAACGCACGCTTCCGGCCGATGATCTCCCCGACCCGCCCGCCGGTGATCATCAAAGACGCCATCACGAGCGTGTAGAGCGTGATCGCGAGCTGGATCCCGGTCACATCGGTCCCGACGTCCCTCGCGACCGTCGCGATCGCTGTGTTCATCACCGTCATGTCCAGGGCCATCACGAACTGCGCCGACGCCAACGTGAGCAGCACCAGGCCCGAGGCCTTGGCAGCAGTAGAAGACGCTGTCGGCGCGGTCGTCACGACGAAGATCCCACCGGGGCCTAGAGGCCCGTCTGCGCCTCGATCCGCCCGGACTCGCCGCGTCGACGAGCGCCGCGTAGTCGCGCTCGTTCTGGTCGGCGTAGGCCTCGGCGAACGCGACGATCGCCCGGTCGAAGACGTCGCCGTTGCCGAGGTAGGACGCGATCGCGATCCGGTCGCCGGAGCGCGCGTGGGCCCGCGCGAGCGTCCAGCCGCACATGCGCCCGTAGGCACGACCAGCCCGCGGGCTTCATCGTCTCGATCGTCGCGCTGCCCTTCCAGTCGCGCAGCTGGCGGACGTAGAAGTCGCGCTGCTGGCCGTCGAGGCCGCGCGGCGACGTGCTGTCCAGCCGAGGAAGACGTCGCTCGCGGCCTGCATCAGCCGCTGCCCGGCGACGACGCGCTGCCCGCAGTTGCTGTACTCGCTGCGGCCGAGGAACGGCTCGAGCACCGAGGGCTGCGCCTCCTTGATCTGCAGGAAGAGCGGATCGACGTCGTCGCGCCCGAGGAACAGCGCGATCCAGGCGCGGGTGCCGACGCTGCCGACGCCGACGACCTTGCGCGCGATGTGGACGAGGTCGTACTGCTCGAGCAGCCAGCGGCGGTCGGTGCGTGAGCGTACGCCGGTAGTCGCGGAACAGCGCCCGCAGCTCCTCGTCGATCTCGTGCCAGTCCTCGCCCCCGAACGAGCTCCTCGATCGGGACGATCAGCGGCGGGTCGCTGATGATCCGCCGCTCGCCGTCGACGAGGTGGGTCAGCTTGGCGAAGGCGCGCATGCTGTCCTTCGTCCGCGCCTTCGCGACGGCCGCGTCGGTCGTTCGCGACCTGCTTCGCGGTCGAACTCGCCTGCGCAGCTGGGCGATCAGTCTGCTCGACGTCGAGGTGCGCGTACCAGACCTCGAGGTTCGGCTCGGCGGCGAACTCGCGCATCGCCGTCCGGTAGCTCGCCGACGGCGGCCAGGACGATCTCGCCGCGCTGCTTGCCGAGAAGCCGCGGTCGCGGCCGGCGACCACGAGGCTCGCGGCGAGGCGCTTGACGTCCCACTCCCACGGGCCCGGGATGGGTCTCGTCGAAGTCGTTGATGTCGAACACGAGCTTGCGCTCGGGCGTGCCGAAGATCGCCGAAGTTCGAGAGATGCGCATCGCCGCAGAGCTGGACGTGGAACCCGGAGCGCGGGCGTCGACGGCGAGATCGGACGCCATGATCAGCGCCGCGCCGCGGTAGAACGTGAACGGCGAGACGAGCATCCGCCCGTAGCGGATCGGCACCAGCTCGGGCACGCGCGTCTCCGCCTGCTGCTCGAGCAGCCCGACCGGGTCGGGCGCGGACAGCCGACGGCTCCCACTCCGCGTGGCTCGCGCGCGGCACCTCCGTACGCGCCGCCTTCCCGCGCGCCGCGCGCTCGGCCGGCGAGAGATGCGCGACCGGGCTCGTAGCGCCGGATTCTTCCGTCTTGTCAGTCATGTCCGATCCCTTCATCGCCTGCTGCGCGGCGTTCGAGGAGCATCCGCCGCGCAGCAGGTCGAGGTCCAGTACGTCGGCTACTTAGGTGCTGATCGCGACTTCATTCGGGCGTGCGATCAGGTAGATGATCACGCCGAGCACCGGCAAGAAGATGATCAGGATCGTCCACATCGCCTTCGCCCAGCCCCCGTGATCCGTCCGGCGGAAGTTGTCGATGAACACGTGAATGACGACGAAGACCCAGATCACGAAGACGAAGAAGAGGATCATCCACCAGACTACGTCCCAGAAACTCGGGTTGTTCGTGTAAGCGAGCACCTGCGCTCCCTTCGCTCTGTAACCGGAATAGGCCCGGCCGCCCGTCTCTCCAACTTCACCAACCTACGATGTAAGAGCCGGGTCGACGAGGACACGCGTCGGATTTCACTTGGGTGAACACGATCGGCCGAGGAAGCAGGTCGGGCGCCTCGCGCGGCGTAGTTAATCCGACGTCGACCCCTGCCACCGACAGGAGCTCGGGATGGACGATCGGGAAAGCGCTCGTCGTCGCCGCTTGCGCGAAGCTCGCGGGGGCCACAGCTACGCGTATGTCTTGGCGCTCGTCGTCGCCTCGTTCCTGTTCATCGCGATCGTTCCGAACGCGACCTGGTATTCGGGTGTTCTCCTCCTGATCGAGAGCGCAACGCTGGCTGTCGCTCTCTGGACTTCGCGTGAAGGGCCGCTCGCCCTTCGCCTCGGTGTCGCCGCGATCGCCGCGGCCGTTCGCGGTCGCGGAGCTGACATTCCGAGGACATTCACTGGAGGCCACGGCCGGGGTCGTCAGCGGCCTGCTCGTCCTCGCGATCGTGTTGGTAGTTGGTCGCGGCGTTCTGCGCCAGGGGGTCGTCAACGAGCAGTCGGTGATCGGCGCGATCTGTATCTACCTTCTGCTCGGGATGCTGTTCGTGTTCATCTACAGCGTGGTAGCCGTGCTCGGCTCAGGGCCCTTCTTCGTCCAGGGGACCGACGGGACCCGGCGCTTCGCATGTATTTCAGCTTCGTCACCCTCACGACCGTCGGCTACGGCGACTACACCGCCAAGACCAACGTCGGCCACACGCTCTCCATCACCGAAGCACTGCTGGGGCAGCTGTACCTCGTGACCGTGGTCGCGCTGCTCGTCAGCAAGATCGGTGTCGATCCGGAGCCCAGCAGGCCAGGCAACGCCCAAGCGAGTCAGCCGTAAGAAGCGATCCGGATTCGACCCCGCGGGGCGACGAGCGGGATGCGGCCGCATCGTTCGAGCGGAGGTGGCCGCCGGCGGCCGCAGTGCTGCTGCTGGTCACCCTGAACTTGATCCTGAGCCTGGCGTTGCACAGCAACCGCGGACACGCTCCGCGAGGGCTGATCCCCGCATTCGAGGTCGCCCTGTTCGTCGTCCTCGTTGCCCGCCGCCCGGCCGCCATAGGGCGACGCGCAAGGTCGCTGAGACGCGTCTCGATCGTCCTCGTCGGGCTGCTCGTCGCCGTAGCTCTCTGGGCAACGGGCGTGCTCGTCGTTGCCATGATCGACGGAGGAAAGGAGACCAACTCCGCCGCGCTCCTCCTCGCCTACGGCGCCTTCGTCTGGGTCGCGAATGACGTCGCTTTCGCGCTCCTCTACTGGGAGTTCGACGGCGGCGGCCCGATCGTGCGCACCCTCCACCCACACCGCTTCCCCGACCTCGCCTTCCCCCAGCAACTCAACCCCGAGCTCGCCCCGCCGGGATGGCGACCGATCTTCTGGGACTACCTCCACCTCGGCTTCACCAACAGCCTCGCCTTCAGCCCCACCGACGTGATGCCGCTAGCCCGCTGGACCAAACTCGCGATGAGCGTCCAGGCCGTCATCTCGCTCATCATCCTCGGCCTCGTCATTGCCCGCGCCGTCAACATCTTCAAGTGACGGGGCAGGATGACGGAAACTCTTGAGAAGTCGGTGTGAGACAAGGGGGTCTGATTTCGAATCCACACTGTGCTCGTCGCGCCCGACATGCGCGGGCGCGGCTCACAGACGCTGGGATCGAACGCTTTCCGTCGCTAGTGGTCCTAACTGGGCAGCTTTTCAAACCCACCGTACGAGTTCGTCCGACTGCTTGAAAGGATCGGAGGTCCGAAGTAGCGCCCTCGCAAACGCTCTACTTCATGACCCGTTTTACTGGTCGCGGATTCGCGGTCCAGCAAGCCTTTCAAAGCCACACGTCGCGATCCTGGTAGGACGCGACCAGGTGACGGGCATGACTCCCGACCGAGCCCGAGCCAGAGCGTTATTCAGCTGATGAAGCGGTGGATGGCCTCGTTGGCGTGGTCCTGAAACGACGGGTTGGCCAGGTCGGGGAGGATGTCCGCTTGGTTGACCAAGGGACCCTTGAGCGTGTTGGCCGCGCTGGCGTAGAACACGCCGCTAGACAGGGTCGGGTCGGTGACGCCGTCGACCAGTCGCTTCGCGCCCACGTCAAGTTTGTGGGCGAGACCCAGGGCTGGGCATGACGTATTTGGCCGCTATACGCATCGGCAATGGGAGGTCACTGGCGGCTTGGGTGCCGGTGGTGTTGCCGGGGCTCACGGTGATGAAGCGGCGGTCGGGGTGTTGGCGGGCCAGGTAGGCCATCCATAGGGCCCCGATGTACTTGGCCTGCCCGAAAGCTAGGTTGAAGTCAGGTTTTCTGCCGGCGAAGTAGCTGCCGTCGATGACGGTGGCGAGCTCGTCGGCTGAGGTTGAGACGAACGATGGCCCTTTCATCCGCAACTTCGGGACTCCGCTGACTGCTTCACTTCCGGCGAAGACCGCAACCTCGCCAAGCCGATCCTCGGCCAGGAGCCCTTCGAGGAGGACGACGTGGCCAAGGACGTTCGTCGCGAACACGGTGGTGACCCCGTCAGCGGTCAAGTCCATCGACTGCGGGCCAATGACACCAGCGTTCATGACCAGCGCGTCGACGGATCCGTCGATGGCCGCAAGGCCGGCGCGGACCGAACCCAGATCGGCGACGTCCATGAGAACGATGTCGAAGATGCGCCGGCCGGTCGCGGCTTCGAGCTCGGCCTTTGCCGTTGTCGCCCGATCTCGGTTGCGGCACGCCAGGTAGATCCGCGCCATCTCGGGACGTAATGCCAGTTGCCGGGCCACATCCTTGCCGATCCCGGAGTTGGCGCCCGTGATGAGTACCGTCTTTCCTGGGAGTGTGCTCATTGGCAGTTCGGATCTCCTAGATTTTGAAGTGTTCACTCCAGTATGTCATACTATAATGAAGTGTCAACTCCAATTGATGTATTAGGACAGGTATGCCGATGTCCGTGACTGGTAGCGATGCAGAGAGCTCTGATGAGCGAACGTTCACAGCCAAGGGGCTAGCCACCCGCGAACGGATCGTCGAAGCCGCGGCGACGCTGATGTATTCGGGCGGCGTGGCAGGCACCAGCTGGGAGGACGTGCAGAATGCGGCCGGAGTAAGCGCCTCGCAGCTCTACCACTACTTCGGTGACAAGCAGGGGCTGGTCCGCGCCGTGATCGCACATCAGACCCGGGCGATCCTCGAGAGCCAACAACCTCATCTCGCAAGCCTGGACAGTTTGGAGGCCCTGCGGGCATGGCGTGATCTCTTGGTTGAGGGCCGACGTCAAATCCAATGCCAAGGTGGCTGCCCCCTGGGAAGCCTCGCCGGAGAGCTGTTCGAGGCACACCCGGAGTGTCGCGAGGATCTGGTCGACGGATTTGACCGGTGGGAGGGCGCGATTCGAGATGGGTTGCAGGCCATGTATAAGCGGGGTGACCTGCGTCGGAGCGCCGATCCCGACCGCTTGGCCACGGCTCTGTTAGCCGCCGTCCAAGGTGGGTTAGTCCTTTCACAGGTCCGCCGTGACGTCGAGCCACTCGAGGCGGCACTGGATACCGTTCTCGAGCACATCGCCTCACTCACGACCAGGCGTCGTTCTGAGCCCCGCCGATTGGAGTCCCATCGCTGAGCGAATCTCCCGTCTGGAGTTCCCCCGCTTTGATGGACACCTGAGCGACCGGTACACCTGACATCGCGCTGAGCACGCAAAACGCGAAACTCGCGCTGCCCTGACACCGCGAGCACTCGGTCGCTAACGCCTGCGACGTTCGAGCTCTGCTCGGATCAACCTCAGTTGGTCGTCAACGGCCTGGATCCGTTGTCGGAGTCTCTCTCGGCCGCCGTGGGTTCAAGACTTCGCGCGGCGACGTAGTCGGAACCGGTGTCAGCAGACACCAGATTCTGTCAAAGGGCTGAAGTGCGACAAGAATGGAACTTGTGAGCGACGCCCGTTCGCCGCGCCCGACATGCGCGGGCGCGGCTCACGTACGAAGGGATAGAACGAGTCCCGCCGGAAAGTCGTCATGGCTTCGGCGCAGCCGAAGCCGGACTTTCCGGCGCTAGTGGGCCGTGCTGGACTCGAACCAGCGACCTTGGGATTAAAAGTCCCCTGCTCTACCAGCTGAGCTAACGGCCCTGAAAACGAGTCTAGCCCCGCACTGCGGCGAGATAGCGGTCGGCCGAGCGGAGCACCTTGGCCTTCGCGTCGCCGAGCATCACGCGCTCCCACCAGGCGCCGTAGACACGGTCGAACTCGAGCGTCTCGAGCACGCCTCGCATGCGCTCGATCTCGCGGGCGGGAAGCGGGATCAGGTTCGGGTAGCTCCACATGAAGCTCGCCCAGTCGCGGTCGGGGACGACCTGCACCACGTCGCCTGCGAGCAGGGCGCCGTTCCACAGCGCAACCGTCGCGCCCGCGAAGTGGCCGCCGAGGCGGATCAGCTCGACGCCGTCCGCAGCCTGCGTGCGCTCGCCCGACCAGTGCTCGATCCGGCGGCTCGGCCGCATCACCCACTCACGGTCGTCCTCGTGCAGCAGGATCCGCGCGTCGAAGCGGTCGGCCCACTCGACCATCGACGAGTAGTAGTGCGGGTGGGAGATCGCGATCGTGTGGATCCCGCCGGCGCGCTCGATCGCGGCCGCGGCCGCCTTGTCGAGCACCGTGACGCAGTCCCAGAGGACGCCGCCCTCGACATGGAGCGCCCGCTGGCCGATCGCGAAGTCCGGCTCGGTGCCGATCCCGAGCAGGCCCGGCTCGAGCTCGCGCACGTCGCTGCGGTAGTCGGGCCCGAGGTCGGTGAGCGTCGTCCAGCGCTGGCCGCCGTGGCCGACGTACTGGCGCTCGTCGAGGCAGATCGCGCAGCCGTCGGGAGGCGCGGCGCTCGGCGGGAACTGCGTGCCGCAGGTGGCGCAGACGAAGCACTCCATCACGACATCATCTGCATCCCGGGCTGGGTCAGGAACGGCACGCTCGCGGGCGCGACCGCGACCCAGACGCCGAGCGCCACGAGGCCGACGGCGAACGCGACGGCGAGGCGCTCGCCGAGCGGCAGCACCTTCTCGGCGAAGATCAGCGCCGCGACGACGGCCATCCACGCGAGGCTCATCACGCCGACCGCGAACAGCACGACCATCAGCGCCCAGCAGCAGCCGACGCAGTAGCCGCCGTGCTCGAGCCCCATCCGTGCCGGGCCGAGCCGCCCGTCCCGCCAGCGGTGCAGCACCCAGTGGAACGGCGTGCGGCAGTGGCGCAGGCAGACGCGCTTCAGCGGTGTCAGCTGGTAGAGGCCTGCGACCACGATCGCCGCGCCGGCGACGATCGGGCCCGAGCGATCCCAGCCGAGCAGCGACGGGTGATGCGAGCGAACGAGCCGGAAGAGGCCGAACGCGACGAGGCCGTACGCCGTCCACACCGCCACGTAGCCGGCGACGAACCCGGCGGTCGCCGCTGCGCGACCCGGCGGCGGCCTTCGAGTAGACGAGCACCATCGGCGCGGCCGACGGCAGCATCATCGCCGCGGTCATCGTCACCCAGACCCCGAGGAACCAGCCGAGCGTGCCGAGGTCGGTGCCGGGCCCGGCGTCCATCCCGCGCATCCGCACGAGCAGCAGCGCCCAGGCGGCCAGCGTCGCACCGAGCAGCGCCGTGACGACTCCCATCATTGAGACTAGATCGCAACCATTCGCGGCGTAAAGAGGCTTAGCATTCCGGTTTCCATCGACGAGGAGGTCGAAATGGCCGTGCTGATGATGCTCGAGCTGCCCGGTGCGACGATCGAGCAGTACGAGCGCACGAACGAGATCCTCGGGATCACCCCCGATGGGGACGCCCCCGCCGGGCTGATCTCCCACGCCGTCGGCCCGACCGACGACGGGATCGTGATCGTGGACGTCTGGGAGTCGCCGGAGGCGCTCGAGGCGTTCTTCGAGAGCGGCGTCGGCGAGGCGATGGCCGAGGCCGGCGCCCCGGAAGGCCTGCCGCCGCGCGTGATGCCCGTCCACAGCCACTTCGACGGCGCCGGCGCCGCCTCCGGCGTGCTGATGATCGCCGAGATCGACGGCCTCGGCCCCGAGGGCTACGACGACATGGTCGCGACCATGGGCGAGGCGATGGAGCCCGAGAACCACCCGGTCACCCAGCACACCGCCGCGGTGACCGAGGGCGGCGGCATCGTCGTCGTCGACATCTGGGAGTCGCCGGAGGCCTTCGGCGCATTCGCGGAGGAGTCGATCGCCCCGGCGGGCGAAGAGGTCGGGCTCGCCCCGATCGAGCCGCGCTTCGTGCCCGTCCACCACCACATGAAGGGCGCTGCCGCCTGAGTCTCAGCGCGGAGCTCTGACCATCGAACGCATCGTCGGGGCATCGCTCGGGACGCGGGTCTCGCCGGTGACCTCGAAGCCGAGTCGCTCGTAGAAAGGCACGTTGCGGACGTTGCTCGAGTCCAGGCACGCGAGCAGCCGGTCCTCGTCGCAGCGGGCGAGGACCGGCGCGAGCAGTGCGGCGCCGACGCCTCGGCCCTGCGCTTCGCGGTGGACGGCGACGCTGTGGAGCGTGAAATGCGGCTCGGCCGGCCGGTTCGCCTGAGTCGCGGCCATCCCGGCGATCACGTCCTCGACCCGGTCGCCGATCTGACCGCGCATCCGTTGCAGGAAGGTCGCGGCCTCGCTGTCGTCCATCAGCGCCACGCCCGGCCCGGTCCAGAGCGCGGCGGCGCTGCAATCGGCGTTCGTATAGAGGTGGCCGCGCCGCAGCCCGAAGGTCAGGATCAGCCCGAACGACTCGCGCAGCCGGTCGGCGCGATCCGCCTCCGTCGGGTAGAGCCAGCGGTAGAGCGGGTCGTCGGAGAAGCCGCTGACCTTCGTCTCGACCAGCTCGGGAAGGTCGGCGAGCGTTGCGTAGCGGCAGTGAGTGCTCACGAGCCGGACAGTAATCGCGAAGGTGTACCGTCGCGCGATGGAGCTCGCGGAGCTGCTCTCGCGACAGCGCATGCACCGAGCGCCGGCTACTCGCAGGGGCAGAGCCTCGTCGTCGTCACCGACCCGTCGCTCCGGGCCGGGATCGCCGAGCGGTTCCAGCTCCCGTTCGCCGCGGTCGCTCCGCTCCACGTAGTCGTCTGCTGCTCGGAGCGCCTCTACCACGAGCGCTACACGCAGGCCGACAAGCTTCAGGCCGGCCGCGAGGTGGGCTGGCCGGCGCCGAGCCGCCTGGCCGAGCGGCGCCGCCCGCGCGAGCAGGTCGTCAAGCGGGACCGCTGGGCGGACCGACTCAGGCCTGGGTCGCGGTCAGCACTGCGACGCCGATCGCGATCGTCACGATCCCGGTGAGCTGGAGCCGCGTGAGCCGCTCGCGGAACAGGAAGTAGGCCGCGATCGCCGCGAGCGCGGCGAACTGTGACGCGAGCACCGCGGCGACCGCGATCCCGTGCCGCGCGCCGAGCGCGTAGGAGGCGAAGCCGAGCACCTCGCAGAGCCCCGAGGTGAGAACGAGCGGTACGGCCTTCCGCGTCAGCCGCAGGCGCCGGCTCACGGCGAGCGGGATCGCCACCGCGACGACGCCGAGGAGACGCGCGGGGAACACGGCCCAGGCGAGCGGCAGCACGTCGCCGGCGCGCGCGGTCGCGTAGAGGCTGACGCCGAAGCAGAGCGCGGCGCAGCCGGCGAAGAGCGTCGCCCGCAACGGATCGCCCGAGCCGCCGCCGGGGCCGATGCCCGCGAGCACGACCCCGACCGCGATCACGACCAGCATCAGCCCGGCGCCGGCGCCGAGCGTCTCTCCGGTCACGACGGCGAGCACCGCCGCGATCGCGCCCTCGGTCGAGGTGATCGGCGCCACGATCGAGACCTTCCCCACGCGCAGCGCCTTGTAGGCGAAGAGGAGCCCGCCGACGTTGCCCGCGCCGCTCAGCCCGAGCCAGACGAGCTCGCGCTTCCCGAGCGCGTCGGGGATCCCTCTCGCTACGACGAACGGCACGGTGACGACGAAGCCGACGAGCATCACCCACGCGAGCACCGACCAGGCGCCGATCATCCTCGTCGAGCGCGACGCGCACAGGGTCGCCGTCGCCCAGCAGGCGGCGGCGCCGAATCCTCCCAGCACGGCGACCACGGGACGTATTCGTACACTGAGGGCCGAGGATGAGTGACATCCGGGACCTCCAGCGCCCGCTCAAGGACGGCTACCGCTCCGACCCGGCCAGCGCGAAGATCACACTCTCGGCGCGCGGCGGGCAGGGGGACACGCCCGTCGCGTGCTCGGTCGACCTCGGCCGCGCGCTCCAGGCTGCCGAGGCCCACCCCGGCGTCGGCGGCCCGGGCAGCGGCGCCTGCTCCGGCGACCTGCTGCTCGGAGCGCTCGCCGCCTGCGCCCAGATCACGTGCCAGATGGTCGCCGCCGCGATGGAGGTGCCGGTGCGGAGCGTCGAGGTGGAGGTCGAGGGCGACCTCGACCTGCAGGGGACGCTCGGCACGGACCGCGCGGCGCGGGTCGGGTTCGAGGCGATCCGCCTTCGCTTCGTGATCGATGCGCCGGAGGCGACGGCCGAGCAGCTGGAGGCGCTGATCGAGAAGACCGAGCGCTACTGCGTCGTCCTGCAGACGCTCGTGGAGCCGCCGCCGGTCGAAGTGGTGAGGTGAGGCAGCCGCTGTAGCTGCCCCACCCCCTCCGGCCTACCCGCCGAGGAGCGAGGTGACCTTGCCGATCGTGGACGAGATGCCGCCCGAGAGGGCGGTGAACGCCACGACCGCGGTGACCGCGATCACTGCGAGGACGACTCCGTACTCGGCCATCGTCTGGCCTTCCTCCTTGCGCCAGTTGGCCCGCACGAACGTGAGCAGGTCGCTGAATGCCATGTGATTCCCCCTCCAGTGGGTCGTTACATGTCATTACGATGTTTCGTCCGGGAGCGCGGCTGTTGCGATCCCTCAGCCGAGGGAACGCGCCAGTTCTGCGAGTTTCGTGACGGTGCGCCAGTTGCGGATCGTGGCCTTCACGCCGAGGCGGCGCTCGAGGAGCGCCCCGGTCAGGCGGGAGCCGTGCACCCCGTTCGGGTACCGGAGATAGACGTCGGCGCCGACGAGCAGGAACTCGTCCGGTGCTGTTTCGTGCGCGTCGAGCGCCTTCGGGTCGTCGGGCTCGCGGGAGAGGAATGCCACGTGGGTCTGCGAGGTGTCCGCGCCGAACGGGTGTGAGCCGGCGACACGGTCGAGCTCGGCGGAGGTGCGGAGCACGATCGGCGAGGCGACGCCGAAGCGTCTTCTCGACGGCCTGCTCGAGCTGCTCGCGACAGCGCCTCGCGGTCGGTCGCTCCGTGGGTGAAGAGCACGTTGCCGCTCTGGATGTAGCTGCTCACCGAGCCGCAGCCCGCCTCCTCGAACAGCGTGCGCAGCTCCGCCATCGGCACCTTGTTTCGGCCGCCGACGTTGATCCCGCGCAGGAGCGCGACCCAGTCCATCCCGGAAGTCTGCACGGCACGCGTGATTGACTGCGAGGGTGAGCAGCCGTCGCCGGGGACAGCTCTTCGTCGCGCTCGCGGCGGTCGCCTGGTCGACGGCGGGGGTGCTGCAGCGCGAGCTCACCGTCGACACCGCGACGCAGCTCGCCGGGCGGGCGCTCTTCGCCTTCCTCTTCATCGGCGGCTACGTCGTCAGCCGCGGCCACGTGGTCCACGCGTTCCGCTCGATCGGGTGGGCCGGTCTCGGCGTCGCGGTCTGTACGGCGATCGCATCCGGCACGTTCATCGTCGCGTTGAACCACGCGAACGTCGCGAACGTCCTCTTCATGCAGGCGCTCTCGCCGATCGCTGCGGCGCTGCTCGCCTGGGTCGCGCTCGGCGAGTCGATCACCCGGCGGGCGATGGTGGCGATGGGGATCGCGGTTCTCGGCGTCGGGCTGATGGTCGGCGGCGCGGGGAGCGGCGGCGCGACCGGGATCGGAGCCTCGTTCGTGATGATGCTCTCCTTCGCGGTGGCGCTCGTGATCACCAGGCACCGCCGCGAGGTGTCGATGGCGCCGGCGATCTGCCTCTCGCAGGTGATCGTCGTGCTCGCCGCGGCGCCGTTCGCCGATCCGTCGAGCATCACGGGGCGCGACCTGGGGCTGCTCGTGCTGCTCGGCGTCGGGCAGATGGGCCTCGGCCTGATCTTCCTCGTGATCGGCGCGCGGCTGATCCCGGCAGCCGAGGTTGCGCTGATCACGCTGCTCGAGGTCGTGCTCGGTCCGCTCTGGGTGTGGATCTCGATCGACGAGAGGCCGGCGCCGACCGCGCTCCTCGGCGGCCTCGTCGTGATCCTCGCCGTGCTCTTACAGACGACCGAGCGGGCCGACACCCCGGCGCTGGCGTAACCGTAGGATGCGCGGATGGCGACGAACGAGGTCGAGCGCAGGCGCTGGAACGACGCGTACTTCGCCTCGCTGTGGCCGAAGCGCGAGCGGCTCACCGACCGGGTCTCCGAGTATCTGTTCGAGGCGCTCGCGCTGCAGCCGGGCGAGCGCGTGCTCGACGTCGGCTGCGGCGGCGGCAAGACGTCGATCGAGGCGGCCCGGGCGGTGGGCGCCGCAGGCTCGGTCGTGGGCGCAGACGTCTCCGAGCCGCTGAACCGGCTCGCACGGCGGCGCGCCGACGAGGCCGGGGTCGAGAACGTCGCCTTCCGGGTCGTCGACGTCCAGACCGATCCGGTCGAGGGCGCGCCGTTCGGCGTCGGGATGAGCCAGTTCGGCGTGATGTTCTTCGACGAGCCGGTCACGGCGTTCACCAACATCCGGGCGCACCTCGAGCCTGGCGCACGGCTCGTGTTCGCGTGCTGGCAGTGGGCCGAGAGCAACCCGTGGCTCTTCTCGTCGGCGATCGCCGAGTTCGTGCCGCCGCCGCCCGAGCCGGCGCCGGGCAAGAGCCCGACCGGGCCGTTCGCGCTGGCCGACCCCGAGCGGACGACCGGCATCCTCGAGTGGGCCGGCTTCGGCGAGATCGTCCGGACGGAGCACGCGCTCGACGTCGACGTGCCCGAGGACTCCGTCGTCGACGACCTCCAGCTCGAGTTCATCGGCGTGCCCGAGGACAAGCTCCCGGCCGCGCGGGCCGCCCTCGACGCCCACATGGCGCAGTTCCGCCTCGCCTCGGGGCTGTCCCGCTTTCCGCTCCGCTTCCAGCTCTTTCAGGCGCGCGCCTGATGAGCCGGGAGCCGGACGTCAACGTCGTCGGCGGCGAGCTGCTGCCGTGCTCGATCGAGCCGCTGACCGGCTTCTACCGCGACGGCTGCTGCGCCACGGAGCCGGCGGACGTCGGCAGCCACACGGTCTGCTCGATCGTGACCGCCGAGTTCCTCGAGTTCAGCAAGCAGACCGGCAACGACCTCTCGACGCCGGTGCCGGAGTGGGGCTTCGAAGGGCTCTCGCCGGGCGACCGCTGGTGCGTGTGCGCGCCGCGTTGGCTCGAGGCGTACAACGCGGGCTGCGCTCCCGAGGTCGTGCTCGGCGCAACGCATGCGCGGGCGCTCGACTTCGTTCCGATCGAGGCCCTCACCGCCCGCGCGGCGGAGCGAACCTAGCGGCGGCGGTTAGCCGGATCCGCGAGCGCGGGCGAGTCCCAGCCGGTGTCGGCGGGATGGTTGAGGTTGACGCCCGGGGGCACGATCTCGTCGATCCGGTCGAGCGTCGCCGCGTCGAGCCGGAGCTCCGCGGCGCCGAGCTGTGACTCGAGCTGCTCCATCGTCCGCGGCCCGATGATCGCGCTCGTCACGGTCGGGTGCTCGAGCACGAACGCGAGCGCGAGGTCGACGAGGCTGATCCCGAGCTCCTCCGCGAGCTTCGCGAGCTGCTCGGTCGCAGCGAGCTTCGCCTGGTTCCCGGGCAGCGACATGTCGAAGCGCTGCGGGATGCGCAGCGCGCGGCCCGAGGCCGGCAGCTCGACGCCCTCGCGGTAGCGGCCGCTGAGCCAGCCGCCGCCGAGCGGGCTCCAGGTGATCACGCCCATCCCGAACTGCGCACAGACTGGCAGCACCTCGGCCTCGATCCCGCGAACGAGCAGCGAGTAGGGCGGCTGCTCGCACACGAACCGCTCGCGCCCGCGCCGCTCGGCGACCCACTGCGCCTCGACGATCTGGTGCGCGGGGAACGTCGAGCTGCCGAGGTAGCGGATCTTGCCCTGGCGCACGAGGTCGGTGAGCGCGCCGAGCGTCTCGTCGATGTCGGTCTCGGGGCTCGGGCGGTGGATCTGGTAGAGGTCGATCCAGTCGGTCTGGAGCCGGCGGAGGCTGTCCTCGACCGCCTGGATGATCCAGCGGCGCGAGTTGCCCTGGTGGTTCGGGTCGTCGCCCATCTGGCCGTGCAGCTTGGTCGCGAGCACGATCTGCTCGCGCTTGCCGCCGGCGAGGGCCTTGCCGACGATCTCCTCGGACTCGCCCTGCGCGTACACGTCTGCGGTGTCGACGAAGTTGATCCCCGCGTCGAGCGCCCGGTGGATGATCCGGATCGACTCGTCGTGGTCGGTGTTGCCCCAGGCGCCGAACATCATCGCGCCGAGGCACATCGGAGTCACCTTCACTCCGGTCCGGCCGAGGGTGCGCAGCTCCATGGCCGCTGAGTCTAGAGGCTAGTGGCAGAGCCAGGGATCGATAAAGACGTCGTCCACGAGCACCGTGCCGTTCGTGGACGTCAACGCGATCTGTACCGAGCTCGTTCCGAGCGGCAGCTCGAGCGCAAGCAGGACGGGCGTCGGCTGCCAGTCAGGGCTGGCGGGGACGGAGCCGCCATCGAGCGTGCCGAGTAGCGCGCCCGTGAGCCCGCGAAACCGGATCTGGACGTCGACGGTGGCCGCAGGCGAGTCGCCGGAGACGAAGAAGCGAATCGTCGACCTCGTCAGCCCGCCGACGCAGACGGCAGCGCTTGTTGCCGAGCCGCCGGAGGGGAGCGCGAGCGAGTGCGAGTCGCTCGCGCTGTTGGCGTAGAACGACTCGTTCCCCGGCACGACCTTGGCGCCGCCCGCGAGGCTCCAGCTCGCGGAACCGCTCTCGAAGCCGCCGTTCGGGGCCAGCTCGTAGGAGCTGTAGTCAGTCCAGGAGGTGAAGGGCTGCGACGCCGCCGCGGGGGGACACAGCCCGAGTCCGGTCAACCCCGAGATCAGGCCGGCGTTGGCCGCCGGAATTGCGAGGGCGGCGGTCGCCGCGCCTGCAACGAGCGCGATGGAAAGGCGTTGCCGGAAAGTGCTCTTCGTTCCCACAAAAGACTCCTCGGACGAGGGATACAGCCGCAGTCGAGCGTCCTCTGAGTGTCTTCGGGAGCCAAGACCTGGCAATCACCCCTTCGGGGTATCAAGTTCGGGAAGCCGCGCTAAAGGACCAGCGCCTCGGTGCCGATGGTGGCCGAATGGCGTCTGCGGCGTCGACTTCCGAGCGGAGCGGGACCCTCGACCCGTCGGTGGAGCTTGCGCTCTCAGAGGCGCGCGTCCGCAAGTGGCAGCGTCTCGGCGGGCGCAACCTCTGGTCTGCGATGGCGATCGGCGGCGACTTCCTCGTCGTCGCGACGCTCATCGTCATGTACCTCCCGTCGAATCGCCCACTTCTTCCCTGGCTCGTCGCATTTCTCGTCGTCTCGTACGCCGTCGCATCGCGCGTCGAGTTCGAGGTCGGCCCGGGCTCGGCGGTTCCGACCGAGCTGATCTTCGTACCGATGCTGTTCGTGCTGCCGCTCTCGATCGTGCCCCTTTGCGTCGCAGCCGGGCTCGTTCTGCGCGACGCGCCCGAGCTCATCCGGGGCAAGGTGAAGCGCGACCGTGTCCTTCTTCGGCTCGTTGCGAGCTGGTACGCGGTTGGTCCTGTTCTCGTGCTCGGCCTCGCGGGCGAACGGGCGCCCGCGATGCGCTACCTGCCGCTCTACGCGGCGGCACTCGCCTCGCAATTCCTCCTCGACTTCGGATTCATGGCGCTCCGCGAGCGGCTCGTGCTCGGGATCTCGCCGCGGCAGCTCTTCGGCTTCATCTGCTGGGCCTGGCTCGTCGATCTCGCGCTCGCGCCGATCGGGCTTGCCGTCGCGATCGCGGCGACGCAGCAGCCGACCGCAGTCGTCCTCGTGCTTCCGCTGCTCGCACTGCTCGCGTTCTTCGCGCGCGAGCGCGAGGAGAGGCAGGAGAACCTGCTCGAGCTCTCGCAGGCCTACCGCGGGACGGCGCTTCTGCTCGGCGACGTGATCGAGGCCGACGACGAGTACACGGGGATGCACTCGCGCGAAGTCGTCCAGCTCGTGCTCGACGTCTGCGACGAGCTCGGGCTCTCGGCGCGCGAACGGCGCGACGCGGAGTTCACGGCGCTCCTCCACGACGTCGGCAAGATCCGGATCCCGGCCGAGGTGATCAACAAGCCGGGTGCGCTCACCGACGAGGAGCGCGCGCTCATCAACACCCACACGGTCGAGGGCGAGCGCCTGCTCTCACAGATCGGCGGGCTCCTCGGCCAGGTCGGCGCCATCGTCCGCTCGTGCCACGAGCGCTGGGACGGTGAGGGCTATCCGGACGGGCTCCGCGGCGCCGAGATCCCGCTCATCGCCCGGATCGTCTGCGCCTGCGACGCGTACAGCGCGATCACGACGACCCGCCCGTACCGCGAGGCGCGCACGCCGGCGGTCGCGCTCGAGGAGTTGCATCGTTGCGCGGCGACGCAGTTCGACCCCGAGGTCGTCGCCGCGCTCGAGCGCGTGCTCGCCTAGCCCGGCGCCGCGACGTACAGGTGCACGGCCAGCGGCGCGAAGGAGTCGGTGAACGCGCCGTCCTTCGGCGTGACCGTGCGGCTCTCGCCGATCACTTGCAGCGGCCGCCCGTCGAGCCCGGGCGCGCGGATCGCGGCGGTCGCGGACGCGTAGGTCGGATTGACCGCGAAGACGTAGAACGCGCCGCCGGACGAGCGCGCCGTGGCTTGGATCGGGGCGTCCGCCGTGACGGGCTCCGCCGGCGCGAGGAGCGCCGGGCCGAGCGCCTCGACGTCGCGCCCGACCTGCGCGAGCGCGCCGCTGACGTCGCCGCCCCAGCCGATCGGGAAGAAGCCGAGCCCGTGGGCGCCGCCGACGAGCGCGAGCCAGCTCTCCGCCCGCACCGTGGCCGGCGTCACCGCGAGCGCGGGGTCGCCGAAGGGGCACTGCATGTGCGTCGTCTCGATCCACTGGAAGGTCGGCTTGCCCCCGGCGAGGGAGACGAGCTCGCGCTGCGCGGCGGCGACGTCGGGGAGCGCGTCCCGCCGGCACCACACCTGCAGCGGATAGAGGTCGAAGCCGATCACGTCCGCCTTGGCCACGAGCCCTGGATACATGGTCTTGCCGCCCGGGAGCGGCGCGGCGGCGGAGTAGAAGTGGTTGGTCAGCGTGAGGAAGCGCAGCCCCTGCGCCGCCGGCAGGCTCGCGCCCGTGTAGCCGTGCCCGTCTGCCTCGTCCGGGTAGTACGAGCCGATCGCACCCGCCGCGCCGGGCGCCGGCGCGAGCGAGAGCCCCTTCCCGGCGAGTGCGCCGAGCTGCGCGTCGATCCCGCCGCACGGGTTGTTCAGGAACACGTCGATCCCGAGCGCGAGCAGCGGCTCGTAGCTCGGGCACTGGCCCCAGAGCAGGATCGGGAAGAACGGCTGTCCGTCGAGAAGCACAGCGCCGCCGGCGACCGAGCCGGTGACGGCGCCGCTCGGCTCGGACGGGCTCACGGTCACCGTCGAGGCGCCCGCGTGGACGTCGTAGGAGGCGGTGAACGAGAGCCCGCCGAGAGTGACGTCGCCGCCGCTGACCCAGATCGTCGGCGGCTGCCCGGCGAGGGCGACCGAGGCCCGGCCGCCGTCCGTCCATCTGATCCGGACCGCGGACGGCGAGACGGCGGTCGCCGTCAGAGGCCCCGAGGCAGGCGGAGGCGCGGTCGTCGTCGTCGGCGGCGCGCTCTGCTTCGCGGGGTGCCCTTGCGTGAGCAGCGCGCCGGCCACGATCCCGAGCAGGACCACACCCGTCGCGATCAGCCCGTACGAAAGGCGCCGGCCGACTCGCACCGGGCCAGGCTAGCGGTCAGCTGTTAACGATCATCTGCGCGTCGGGCGCGAGCGTCGTGCCGAGGTTCGGGCCGAGCACCGTCGCGCGGTAGCGAGAGCCCGTCCAGTTCGGCCGGAGGAGCACGGAGTAGCTCCCGTCGGGCTTCGGCGCGACGCCGATCATCCGTGTCCAGCCCGCGTTGCCGCCGCAGGCGAAGCAGTCGAGGTAGACGTAGATCCGCGGGTGCTTGCCCTCCAGCGTGAACGTCGTCCCGCTCACCGGCTTGCCGTGGAAGGAGAGGGTGCCGGTGAGGTGCGTGCCGTCGGAGGCGAGCGTGAGCTGGGTCGGCTGGCCCTCCCAGCGAGCGAGGTGGAGCTCGACGGGCCCGCCGGGCATCACCTGCCAGGCCTGCAGCGCCCACAGCCCGCCGTCCGGCGTACGCCTGACCGAGACCGCAAACGGGATCCCGGCGGCGGGCGCCGGCTTGGAGACGTCCGGTCCGGACAGCGAGCCGCCGTGGTAGAGCTGGCCGTGCGGCGGCACGAGCACCGAGCCCCCCGACCACGTCACCTGCGCGTCGCCCTTCGCGTCGACGCGAAGCACCGGGTGCGAGGCGCCGTTCGCGATCCAGACCGAGCCCCGGGCCACCCCGCGAGCGAGCCGCCGACGAGCAGCAGGATGAGCGGGAGGAGGCGCCTGTTCAGGGAACGAATCCTACTTCCTCTAGGATCGGCGAATTCGAGTCGGGATGGCTTTGCTGATCACCGCCGGCGCGCTTGCGTTGGCGGCCGGCGCGGGGGCGGCGCCGCTGACGGTCGGCGCCTACTACTACGCGTGGTACGGCCAGAACGGCCACCAGTGGAGCCTCGGCACGCCGCGCGCACAGCTCGATCGTCCCGAGCAGCCGCAGCTCGGCCTCTACGACAGCGCCGATCCCGCGGTGATCGCGCAGCACTTCGAGTGGGCGCAGGACTACGGCGTGAACGTCTTCTTCTGCAGCTGGCGCGGCCCCGGCACCGCCGACGACCTCACCATCCGCAACGACCTGCTCCCGTCGCCGGCCCGCGGCCCGACGCAGATCGCGCTGATGTACGAGTCGCTCGAACGGCTCGGAGTCGGCCCGGACAACCGGATCCAGCTCGACAACAACTCCGTGCAGACGATGATCGACGACTTCGACTACATGGAGCGCACGTACTTCGAGCAGCCCGGCTACTACCGCATCGACGGCAGGCCGGTGGTGATCATCTACGCCTCGCGGATCCTCCGCGGCGATGTCGCCGGCGCGATCCTCGCGATCCGGATGCACCTGCTCGACACCTACGGCGTCAACCCGTACCTGATCGGCGACGAGGTCGACTGGGATCTCCCGCCCGACCCGGACCGGATCGGGCTGTTCGACGCGATCACCGGCTACACGCCGTACAGCCGCACCCAGGCGGCAGGCTGGCCGAGCCAGCTCGGCTACGTCCAGGCGATTGCCCGCCGCGCCCGCCAGTTCCAACGCGTGGCGCAGGCCGAAGGCGTCGCGTTCATTCCCGACGCGACTCCCGGCTTCAACAGCCGCGCAGTCAGGCCGGAGCTCGGCGAGCACGTCCTGCCGCGGGAGCTCGGCCCGCGCAGCTCGCAGACCTCGCTCTTCTCCTCGACGCTCGCGCTTGCGGGCTCCCTCGTCGACCCGACACTGAACCTGCTCGCCGTCACCTCGTGGAACGAGTGGAACGAGGACACCCAGATCGAGCCGACGGCGCTCGGGCCGGCTTTGACCGAGGGCCCGGCCGCGCTCACCCAGGGCTACCCCTACGAGCCGTACGGCCTCTCGCTGCTCGACGTCCTCCGCCGCTTCAAGGACGGCTGGGAGGCGAAGCCCCCGTGACCCGGGCGGCGGGTATCCTCGAGATAAGCCGCCCCCATCGACTAGCGGCCCAGGTCACGGCCCTTTCAAGGCCGTAGCGCGGGTTCGAATCCCGCTGGGGGCATTCCTGCAGAGTTGCCGTAACGCGGGCCACGTCCGGCCGCTTGATCGGATCCATCGGTTTGTCTCGACGAGACTGAGGACGGGCCTCCCCGCGTTCGCGGGAGAGGCCCGTCCAGCCGCTTCCTAACGCCGGCGCGCCACGCGCCGTGAGGTGCGGCGGGCCACTCTACGAGCCATCATGTCGCTTCCACCTCCGTTGTTGGATCGTCGAGGACACTGCGAGGGACGAGTCAGACCGAGGCCTTCTCGCTCGGATGCATCGCGGCGAGCTCCTCGGCCTCCGCCTCAGTGGCGACACCGATCGCGACCAGGTCGGCCGGATGGATGAAGCCGTCGGCGAGGCCGACGCCGCCTGTGCGAATGATCGCGTCGCGAAGCGGCACCGCCCAGTGGTGCTCGAGCAGGATCAGCGCGGCCGCGGAGTCGTTGGGGATCTCCTCGAGGATGTCCCACGCCTCCTCGTCCGAGAATGCGTGGATCCCCTCCGCTCCCACCTCCGCGCCGATCTCGGCGCCCTGCTCCATGCCCTCCTCGCCCTCGATGCCGAGACCGATCAGCGCGGCCACCTTGCTGCCGAACTCGATCGCCTCGTCCTTGCTGAGGTTGCTGAGGTGCATCACCTCCATCTCGCCCTCGGCGTCCTTGTAGACCGCGAGCGCGTCGATCACGCGAACCGTGTCGCTCTCGCGGAGCTTCTCGAGCTCCTCGATGATCTCGCCGTGGAACTCGGGGTGCTCCCACCCCAGCACCAGCAGCTGAACCGGTCCGATTGCCATCGTTTCCTCCTTTGCGGTTGTCAGTTCCCCTCGTGCGCGCCGCCGCCGGTGCTCTCGGCGAGCGCGTCGAGCACTCGGTTGAGGGTGTGCTTCGACAGGAGCGAGACGGCCCAGCCGGTGCCCGGAACGATCGGCCGGAAGGACGCGTCCCACGAGACCAGCGTGCCGCCGCCCGCCGACTCTTCGAGCGCCACGCTGCTCGAGTAGTCGCGCACCGGAGCGCCCCTGATCAGGCGATACCGGATCACCCGGCCCGGGCCGACGTCGGTGACCTCCTCGTGGGCCGTCGTCAGCCCCACCTTCACGGTCCGGACGAGTCCGGTGCCGTCGGCCGCTCCCGGTTTCTCCACGCGCACGTGCACGCCCCGGCCGGGCGATGCGCCCGGGTTTCCGATGATCTCCCAGACGCGGTCGACCGGGGCGTTCAGCGACCTCGTGATCGCGAACTGGTTCATGTTCGTGAATCAGCCGGCCAGGCCGGCTGAGGCCTGTGCGAGCCCTTCCTTGAGCTCTTTGGCGCTCTTGCCGTCGATCTGCGCCACCGAGCTCCTGATCGCGTTCGGGATCGCCTCCTTGACCTTGTCGGCGTCGCCCGAGTCGTAGATCGCGATCAGCGCGGCCGAGCCGTCGGGCAGCGTCGTCGTCCAGCTTGTCTGCGATCCCGCTCTCGACCCGGTGCTTGGCGAACTTGCCGGCGATCGCCCCGATGCCTGCACCCACGGCCGTCGCCACGAGCAGCGGTGGCGCGAAGAGGCCGACGACGAGGCCTGCGCCGCCGAGCATCGTGGCGCCCTTGCGCACTGCGTGGTCACCGGCCTCGACCACCTGCATCTCGCCGTGCTCGTCCTTGCTGGCGAGGACCACGCCCTGAACCGAGATCGCCTTCTCCTCGACGAGGTCCATGATCGCGTCGTAGTCCTTCCTCCCGAGATCCTCGAAGAGGTAGACCGCGATCAGAACGTCCATCTGCTCGTGTCGCTCATCGTTGCTCCCTTGGTCGGCTCGCTGTCCACCCTATGCACTCGCAGCGTGAGCCGCGAGGGCCTGCGCGGCGTGCTCGTGGAGGGTCTTTGCGTCCTCCTCGCTCAGGTCCGGGTCGATGTCGAAGGTGACGTGCTTGATCTCGCCGGTGAAGGCGAACGGCGCCTTGTCGGCATAGCTGTGGTCGACGACGAGCCCGTTGTCGCGGCCGATGTCCATCCCGGAGTAGCCCGAGAAGCGGCCCGGCACGGTGTGCTCCATCCGGCCGGTCGCGACCGGCTCGCCGTTCACGAGCAGCGTCACCTCGCCGCCGGTCGCCGGCTTCGGCGCGTCGGCGGCGAAGACCATCTCCACGCTCACCTCTCCGGTCGGGAGCGGCTCCTCGGCCGCCTGGGTGTACTCGAGCACGCCGAGCATCGAGTAGGTGTGCTTGAGCTTCCCGTCCTGCACGAAGAGCGCGAAGCCGCCGAGGTGGTCGGCCTCGGCGACGATCACTCCCTCCGCGCCGCCCTCGGGGATCACCAGGTCGGCGCTGATCGTGTACGAGTGGTTGTAGATCCGCGGGATCATCCCGCTCGGGATGTTCTGGATGTCGCCGCGGAAGACGAACGTCGAGTCCTCCGGGATCGGCGGCACCATGCCGAAGAAGGACGTCAGGCCGCCGAGCAGCGGCAGGACGTTGTTGGCCTCGGCCTCCGCCCAGAACAGCTCGCTGAGCTCCTTCACCTTCTCCGGATGGTCGGCCGCGACGTCCTTCGACTGCGTGAAGTCGTCGGGCAGGTAGTAGAGCTCGATCGGCTCGTCGTCGGGATTCCAGCCCGGGCCGAACGCGCGCAGCTTCTCCGGGTCGAGGTCCCACGGGATCCGCTGCAGCCGCTGGGCGAGCAGCCAGCCGTCCTTGTACATCCCCCGGTTGCCGAGGATCTCGTAGTACTGCTGCGTGTGCCGCTCCGGGCGCCGTCGCGTCCGAGAACGAGTCGGCGAAGGTGACGCCGTCGAACGGCTGCTGGTCGATCCCGTCGATCGAGTCGGGCATCGGGATCCCGGCAAGGTCGAGGATCGTTGCGCCGACGTCGGTCACATGCGTGTAGTGGCTGCGAACCGCGCCCGCGTCGCCGATCCCGCCCGGCCAGTGCACGACCATCGGGTTCCGCGTGCCGCCGAGATGCGAGGCGACCTGCTTGCCCCAGTCGAACGGGGCGTTGCCGGCCCAGGCCCACCCGGCCGCGTAATGCGGAGCGAGCTGGTCGCCGCCCCAGGCCTCGAGGCCGCCGTGCTTGAAGAGGAGCCCCATCTGCTGCTCGGGCGTGAGCGGGATCCCGTTCAGCGTCGTCAGCTCGTTGAAGGTGCCGGTGAGCGTGCCCTCCATGCTGGCGCCGTTGTCACCCCAGATCCAGATCACGACGGTGTTCTCGAGCTCGCCCAGCTCGTCGATCGCGTCGATGATCCGGCCGATGTTCCAGTCGGCGTTCTCGGAGTAGCCCGCGTAGACCTCCATCTGCCGGGCATACAGGCGCTTGTGCGTCTCGTCGAGCGAGTCCCAGGTCGGGAACGCATCGTTGCGCGGCGACAGCGCCGCGTCGGCCGGGACGACGCCGAGCTCCTTCTGGCGCGCGAACGTCTCCTCTCGCATCACGTCCCAGCCCTTGTCGAACTTGCCGCTGTACTTGTCCGACCACTCGCGCGGCACGTGGTGCGGCGCGTGGCTGCAGCCGGTCGCGACGTAGGCGAACCACGGCGTCTTCGGCTTCTCGGAGCGGACCTTGTGAAGCCAGTCGATCGTCTTGTCGGCGAGGTCGTCCTGGAAGTAGTAGTCCTCGCCGTCCTTCGCCTCGGGCACACCGATGATCTTGTTGTTCTCGGCGATCAGCGGGTCGTACTGCCCTGCCTCACCGCCGAGGAAGCCCCAGAAGTAATCGAAGCCGAGCCGGGTCGGCCAGCGGTCGAACGGCCCGGAGAAGCCCTGCTGGTTGTCCGGGGTCAGATGCCACTTGCCGAACGCCCCGGTCAGATAGCCGTTCTCCTGGAGGATGCGCGGAAACGGCGCGCAGTCGCGCGGGATCGTCGCGTTGTAGCCCGGGAACGGGCCCGAGAACTCGCCCACCATGCCGAAGCCGACCCGGTGGTGATTGCGCCCCGTCAGCAGCGCCGCCCTGGTCGGCGAGCAGAGCGCCGTGACGTGGAAGCGGTTGTAGCGCAGCCCGTTCTCGGCGAGCCGCGTGTAGTTCGGGGTCTGGATCGGGCCGCCGAACGTGCTCGGGTTGCCGAAGCCGGCGTCGTCGATCAGCACGAGCAGCACGTTCGGCGCACCCTCCGGCGGCGCGACGTGCATCGCCTGGTTCCAGTCGGGCTCGGAGCCCTCGAGCGTCTTCTGTCGTGACCCGCCAAACGACGGGCGCCGAATCGGCAGAGTGCTGCGGTCGATCGTCGGTGTCTCAGCCATCACTTCTCTCCTCTCGGTTGCGGAACCAATCCGCCCGGTAACGGTCAAAGCCCGGCTTGCACCTCGATCCGGCCCGAGTCGGCGGCCGCCTTCAGCGCGGCGTAGTCCCGCTCGTTCTGATCGGCGTACGCCTCGGCGAAGTCTGCGAGCGCCCGATCGAAGGCGTCGCTCTTGCCGAGGTAGCTCGAGATCGCGACCGCGTCGCCGGAGCGGGCGTGTGCGCGCGCGAGCGTCTGCCCGCAGAGCGTCGCGTATGCCACCATCGTCCTGGGCTCCATCAGCGTCGACCATCGCCGATCCCTTCGAGTCCCAGAGCTGGCGGAGGTAGTAGTCGCGCTCGACGCCGTCGAAGCCGGTCACGTGGATCCAGCCGAGCATCATGTCGCTCGCGGCCTGCATCAGGCGCTGCCCCTCGACAACCCGCTGCCCGTGGCTGGCGAGCCCGCTCTTGCCGAGGAACGGCTCCAGCACCGAGGCCTGCGCCTCCTTCATCTGGAGGAACATCGGATCCGCGTCGTCGTGGCCGAGAAAGAGCAGGATGAAGGCTCTCGTGCCGACGCTCCCGACGCCCACGACCTTCCGGGCCGCGTCGACGAGCCGGAACCGCTCGAGCAGGTGACGGCGGTCGCCCTGCAGCGTCCGCCGGTACTCGCGGAGCACGAGGTGTGCGCCCTCCATCCCCTGCTCGCCGGTGAAGAGCTCGGAGAGCGGGACGATCAGCGGCGGGTCGCTGACGATTCGCGGCTCGCCGTCGACGACGCGTGTGAGCTTCTTGAAGGCGGCCAGGCTGTCCTTGGTGCGGGCCTTCGCTTCGTTTCGCTCCGCCCGCTTGACCGCCTTCGCGCTCACCTCCGACGACAGCTGCGCGAAGATGTCGTCGACGTCGATGCGCGAGTACCAGAGGTCGAGCGTTGGCATCGAGGCGAACGCGGCCATCGCCTCGCGGTACGACCGGCTGACGGCGAGGTTGATCGCGCGCCGCCGGCCCTCGGCGAAGCCGCGGTCGCGGCCGGCGACCGCGAAGCTGGCGACGAGCCGCTTGAGGTCCCATTCGAACGGCCCCGGCAGCGTCTCGTCGAAGTCGTTCGTGTCGAACACGAGGCGCCGGTCCGGGGCCGCATAGACCCCGAAGTTCGAGAGATGCGCATCGCCGCAGAGCTGGACGTGGAGCCCCGTCCGCGGCGTTCCCGCGAGATCGGCGGCCATCAGGTAGGCCGCCCCGCGGTAGAACGTGAACGGCGAGACCAGCATGCGCCCGTACCGGATCGGCACCAGCTCCGGCACGCGCGTCTTCGCCTGCTCCTCGAGCAGCTCGACCGGGTCGGCGCGCACGGGCGCCGCCTCCCACGAGGCGTGGACGCTCCGCGGCACCTCGCCGCGAGCCGCCTTGCCCCTCGCCGCACGCTCGGCAACCGTGAAATGCGCCACCGGCTCGAGCGGCGCCCTGGGCGCAGCGTCCTCACGCGTCGGAGTCCCGGCGTCCGTCTTCGGCGAGCTCATCACCGTCCTCCCTGTTCTTCCGCACCGGCTTTCGCGCCGGTGCCACTCGGACAGGCCAATCGTCACTCGACCGGGGGGACGCTGCCATCAGGAACTTACACCCGGACGGCTGCGGCCGATTACGTAGCTCAGAGGGAACCGTGTTGCGTGGAACGCTGCCACCGCGTCTTCTCCGTCTCGTACACGGGGACGATCAGCACCGCCGAAGTCGCTCAGCACACGGTGCTCCAGTCGTTCTTCATGCCGGCGACCGTCCAGCCCCGGTCTTTCGCGTGGGCGAGCGCCCTGCGGCGCCCGTGGTGTAGGCGAACCTGGCGGCCACCGACTGGAGCGGCATGCCCTCGAGCCGGGTGTGCGGCGACCGGACGACGGCGATCACTTCATAGGTAACGGATGCGGGCTCGGGATCGTTCGTCGAAGGCGCCGTGGCCCGGGAAACAGCCTAGGCGAACGTGGGCTACCTGCTCAAGTCCGTCTTGCGTTCCTAGTCATCCACAGACTAGTGTCGTCGGCGCACCTATGATCTTCCTGTGCAGCTTTCGATGAAAGGAGCGGGTTTGGACCGAGCGGGATTTCTCTCTCTGGGCGCGCGCAGCGGCGCGGCGGTCGCGATAGGTGCGATCGGGGCGGGGATCCTGGTCGACAACGCGGCCGCAGACGGGCCGTTGGCGGACCTCGACCTCGCGGTCGCCCGGCTCGCGGTCGCCGCCGAGATCCTCGCGATCGAGTTCTACACGGAGGCGATCGCCTCCAAGCAGATCACCGGCGCGGAGCTGAAGTACCTGAATCGGGCGCTCTTCAACGAGGACGAGCACCTGACCGCCGTCTCGCAGATCATCACGGGCGCCGGCGGTACGCCGTCCACGGCGGACGACTTCACGATCACCTTCCCCAAGGGCAGCTTCGCCTCGCGCACCTCGATCGCGAAGCTCGGCCTCGCGCTCGAGACCGGTTTCGTCGGCACCTACCTCGGGGCGGTCGACGAGGTCACTCCCGCGGACATGAAGACGACTGCCGCCCGCATCGCCGCGAACGAGGCGCAGCACCTGAGCGTATTCTCGGAGATGGTCTACGGCCAGCCCGTAGGGGTCTCGTTCCCGGTGCCGATCGACCTCGAGACGGCGTCCGACCTCCTCGACGGGTTCATGAGCTGACGATGCGAAAGGCAGCAGCAAGCGTTACGACACTCGCCGTCGTCCTGATCGCGGTCGCGGCCGCGCTGGCCGGCCCGACCCGGACGTCCGCGCAGCTCAAGGTGCTCGCGGCCGCGTCCCTCACCAACGTGTTCCCGAAGATCGACGCGGCGCCGAGCTACTCGTTCGCCGGCTCGGACGCGCTCGCCGCCCAGATCCGCCTCGGCGCACCCGCAGACGTGTTCGCGTCGGCCAACATGACGCTGCCGACCTCGCTCTACGCGCAGAAGCTCGTCGAGAAGCCCGTCGCGTTCGCGACGAACAAGCTCGTGCTGGTGGTGCCGAACTCGAACCCCGCCGGGATCAAGACGGTGTTCGACCTGCGTAACCCCGGGATCAAGCTGCTCGTCGGGACCCCGACGGTGCCGATCGGCTCGTACACGCGCACGATCCTCAGGAACCTCGCGCTGACGAGCGTGCTCTCGAACGTCGTCAGCCAGGAGACCGACGTGCGCTCGATCCTGAGCAAGGTCGCGCTCGGCGAGGCGGACGCAGGCTTCGTGTACATCACGGACGCGAAGACGGTGCCCGGCCAGGTGAAGGTGATCCCGCTGCCGGCCTGGGCGCAGCCGCCGGTCCGCTACGGGATCACGGTGATCTCGTCGACGAAGAACCACGCCGACGCGGTCGCGTTCATCAACGAGGTGCTCAGCAAGAAGGGGCAGGCCCAGCTCCGGGCTGCCGGGTTCGGCCCGGTCAAGGGCGGCGTCACGAAGTACCCGGCAGGCTGAGCCGGCGATGTCGCGGAAGGCCCTGTTCCCGCTCGGCCTCGTCGTGGCCTCCGTGGTGTTCGGGGCCTTCCTCCTGCTGCCTCTGATCGCGATCTTCACCCGCGTCCCGCTCGGGACCCTCGTCGATCAGCTCGGGAGCAAGGTCGTCACCGACGCGCTGGTCGTCAGCATCAAGACGACGCTGATCGCCCAGGTGCTGATCCTGCTCTTCGGGACGCCGACCGCGTACCTGCTCGCCACGCGGCCTGACCTTCCGGGCCGGCCGTTCGCGATCACGCTGGTCGAGCTGCCGCTCGTGCTGCCGCCGGCGGTGGCCGGGATCGGGCTGCTGGCGGCGTTCGGGCGGGTCGGCCTGCTCGGCTCCACGCTGCAGGCGTTCGGGATCGAGATCCCGTTCACGCAGACCGCGGTCGTGCTCGCCGTCGCCTTCGTCGCGAGCCCGCTCTACGTCCGGCAGGCGATCGCGGCGTTCGAGGCGGTCGACCAGTCGCTCGTCGACGCTTCGCGGACGCTCGGCGCAAGCCCCGCGCGGACGTTCGCGCGGATTGCTCTCCCGCTCGCGGCGGGCGGGCTCGTCTCGGGCGCCGCGCTCGCGTTCGCCCGCGGGCTCGGCGAGTTCGGCGCCACGATCATGTTCGCCGGCAGCTTCCAGGGCGATCACCCAGACCCTGCCGCTCGCGATCTACGCCGAGTTCGAGAACAGGTTCGAGGTCGCGCTCGCGATCGGCGGCGCTCCTCGTCATCATCAGCGCGGTGCTCCTGTTGCTGATGAAGATAGCGCTCGGGTGGACATCCTCACGGTCGACATCACTGTTCCTCTTCGCTCCTACACGCTCGAGCTAGCGCTCGAGCTGGAGGCCGCGACCGTCGCGCTGGTCGGCCCCTCGGGCGCCGGCAAGTCGACCGTGCTCCGGGCGATCGCCGGGCTGGTCAAGCCGTCGCGCGGAACGGTCGCCCTCGGCGAGGAGACCTGGCTCTCGAGCGAGCGGCAGATCGATCTCGACCCGGAGGACCGGTCCGTGGGGTTCGTGTTCCAGGAGTACGCGCTGTTCCCGCACATGAGCGTCCGGCGCAACATCGCCTACGGAGGGAACAAGCGCGTCGACGAGCTGCTCGCGCGACTCGACATCGAGGCGCTCGCCGACGCGAAGCCGGGCCAGCTCTCGGGCGGCGAGCGCCAGCGCGTCGCTCTCGCCCGCGCGCTCGCGCGCGACCCGAAGGTGCTGCTGCTCGACGAGCCGCTCTCGGCGCTCGACGCGCACACGAAGACGGAGGTGCGGGGAGAGCTCCGGGAGCTCCTGCGCGAGCTCCGGCTCCCGACGCTGATGGTCACGCACGACTTCGAAGATGCGGCCGTCCTCGCCGGGCAGGTCGGGGTGATCGTCGAGGGCCGGCTGATCCAGCTGGACACGCCGGCAGCGCTCGTCGCGGCGCCAGCGAGCACGTTCGTCGCCAGCCTGACCGGCGCGAACCTGCTCGAGGGCAACGCGCGGCTCAGCGGCGATCTCGCGGAGGTCGTGCTCGACGACGGCGCCACCGTCTACTCGACCGACCCGTACACGGGCCGGGTCGGCGTCGCGATCTACCCGTGGGAGATCACGATCTCGCGCGAGCAGCCGGCGGACTCGACCCTCAACCACGTCACCGGCGCGATCACATCGCTCGTCGCCGTCGACAACCGCATGCGCGTCCAGATCGGACAGCTCACCGCCGAGGCTTCACGCCAGTCCGCCGACCGCCTCGGGCTCAGGGAGGGCGAGCGGGTCGTCGCCTCGTTCAAGGCGACCGCGACGCGCCTGCTGCCGATGCCGTGACCACTAAGCTCGCACCATCCCGCGGGCACCGCGCATCGACCTCACCCTCGCCGAATGGGCCGTCCTCGGGCTGCTCTGCGAGAGCCAGACGCACGGCTGGAACCTCGTCAGGGCGCTGCGCCCGGACGGTGAGATCGGCGCCGTCTGGTCGTGCTCGCGCCCGCTCGTCTACCGGGCGATCGACGTCCTCACCGCGCAGGGGCTCGCCGAGAAGCAAGGGAGCGAGGAGAGCGCCCGCGGGCCGTCCCGGACGCTCGTTGCGGCGACACCGGCCGGCCGGCGCGCGTTCCGGCGCTGGCTCGCGACGCCCGTCCGCCACCCGCGCGACGTCCGCTCCGAGCTGATGCTGAAGCTCCTGCTCCACCACCGGCTCGGCCGCGACCCGGGGAAGCTCGTCGAGGCGCAACGGCTCGAGTTCACGCCGCTGCGCCAGTCGCTCGAGTCGAAGCTCGAGCGAAGCGAGGCGTTCGATCGCACGCTCGCGCTCTGGCGCTACACGAACGTCGAGGCCTCGCTGCGCTTCCTCGACGAGCTCTAGTACGCGGCCCCGTATGATCGCCAGGATGCTCACCTTCGACGTAGACGGGCTGCAGGTCCGCGATCTCAACGGCAACGGGGAGCTCGACGCCTACGAGGATCCCCGGCGGCCGCTCGAGGAGCGCGTCGACGACCTCCTCGCGCAGATGACGCTCGAGGAGAAGGCGGGCCTGATGTTCCACGCGCCGGTGTTGATCGGGCCCGAGGGCGAGCTCGTCGACGACCCGGCCGCCGTCATCGGCGAGCGGCACCTCAACCACTTCAACCTCTACTTCACGCCCGACCCGCGCCGCACCGCCGAGTGGCACAACCGGATCCAGCTGCTGGCCGAGGAGACCCGCCTCGGGATCCCGGTCTCGATCTCGTCCGACCCGCGCCACTCGTTCGACGAGAACCCGGCGACGAGCTGGGCTGCCGGCTCGTTCTCGCAGTGGCCCGAGCCGATCGGGCTCGCCGCGACGCGCGACGCGGAGCTCGTGCGCGCCTTCGGCGAGATCGCGCGCCAGGAGTACCGCGCCGTCGGCATCCACGTCGCGCTCCACCCGATGGCCGACGTCGCGACCGAGCCGCGCTGGGCGCGGATCCTCGGCACCTTCGGCGAGGACTTCGAGCTCGTCGGCCGGCTGACCGCCGCCTACATCGAGGGCTTCCAGGGCGCCGAGCTCGGCCCGACGAGCGTCGCCTGCATGACCAAGCACTTCCCCGGCGGCGGCCCGCAGAAAGACGGCGAGGACCCGCACTTCCCCTACGGCAAGGATCAGGTCTACCCGGGCGGCGCGCTTCGAGGACCACCTGCGGCCGTTCGAGTCGGCCTTCGCCGCCGGCACGGCGCAGATCATGCCGTACTACGGCCGCCCGCTCGGGACCGAGCTCGAGCCCGTCGGCTTCGGCTTCAACCGCGAGGTCGTGACCGACATGCTGCGCGGGCGCTTCGGCTTCGACGGCGTCGTCTGCACCGACTGGGCGCTCGTCAGCGACGTGCCGATGCCCGACGGCTCGATCTGGGAGGCGAAGGCGTGGGGCGTGGAGGAGCTCGACGCGACCGAGCGCCTGTTCAGGATCATCGACGCGGGCTGCGACCAGCTCGGCGGCGAGATGCTGCCCGAGCTCCTGGTCGAGCTCGTTCGCGGCGGTCGGATCTCGGAGGCGCGGATCGACGAGTCGGCGCGGCGGATCCTGCGCGACAAGTTCCGGCTCGGGCTGTTCGAGAACCCGTTCGTCGACCCCGAGGCGGCGGCGGCGATCTGCGGCTCCGCGGAGTTCCGCGCCGCCGGCGAGGAGGCCCAGCGCCGCTCGCTCGTGCTGATCTCGAACGACGGCCTGCTGCCGCTCGCTGCAGGCGCGCGGATCTACGTCGACGGGCTTCCCGCCGAGGCGGCAGCGGCCTACGGCGAGGTCGTCGAACGGCCGGAGGACGCCGACGCGGCGATCGTGTTCCGCAACGCGCCGTTCGAGCCGCGCACCGCCACCTTCATCGAGTCGGTCTTCCACGCGGGAAGCCTCGAGTTCCCCGCCGAGGAGCGCGACGGGCTGGTCGAGCTGGCGGGCACCGTCCCGACGGTCTTCGTCGTCCACCTCGAGCGGCCCGCGATCCTCACCGAGCTGACGGAGGCCGGCGCCGCGGTCGTCGGCTCGTTCGGCGCGAGCCCCGCGGTGATCCTCGACCTCGTCTTCGGCCGCTATTCCCCCGGCGGGAAGCTCCCCTTCGAGCTGCCGTCCTCGATGGCCGCGGCCGAACGGCAGCTGTCGGACGTGCCCTGCGACTCCGAGGCGCCCCTCTTCCCACTCGGGCACGGGCTCACCTACGGCGCTTGAGCGACCCGGCGGCTACGCGACCCAGCCTCGCCTCTAGCGGTCAGAATGCGTGTATATACTCCCTTTTGTGGCGGAGCGCTCGTCGACGGACTGCGTGTGCACGAACCTGCGGATGGCGACGCGGCTCGTCAGCCGCCACTACGACCGCGCGCTTGCCCCGGCGGGCCTGACCGTGAGCGGCTACGCGATTCTCTCGCACCTCGATCGTGAAGGCCCGCGCGCGCTCGGCGAGCTCGCCGCCCGGCTCGCGATGGACCGCTCGACGCTCTCGCGCGAGGTGACGCCGCTGGTTGCGTCCGGCCTCGTCGTCTCCGCCCTGGACGGCGCCGACCAGCGCAGGCGCATGCTCTCGCTCAGCGACGACGGCGCCGCGCGGCTGGGGCTCGCGCACCCGCTCCGCGAGGCGGCGCGCGCGTCGCTGGAGAAGGACTTCGGCCCAGACCGCTCGGCCGAGCTCGTGGCCGAGCTGCAGGCTCTGCTCGGAGTCATGCCGTGATCGCCGCGCTCGGCCGCCGGGCGCCGTACTACGGCTGGCTGATCGTCCTCGTCACCTTCGTGACGCTGATCACGACGGCCGGCTTCCGGGCGACTCCCGGCGTCCTGATCGTGCCGCTCCAGAACGAGTTCGGCTGGTCGCGGAGCACGATCTCGCTCGCGATCGCGCTCGGGCTCGTGATGTTCGGGCTCGCCTCGCCGTTCTCGGCCGCGCTGATGGAGCGGTTCGGCGTCCGCAAGGTGATGCTCGTCGCAGTGGCGACGATCGCGACCGGCGCCTCGCTCACCGTCTTCATGACCTCGTCCTGGGAGCTCTTCGTGCTCTGGGGCTTCGTCGTCGGCGGCGCGACCGGCGCGGTCGCGGTGCCGCTCGCGGCGACCGTCGCCACGCGTTGGTTCGAGGAGAAGCGCGGCCTCGTCACGGGAATCCTCACCGCCGCGAACGCGAGCGGCCAGATGATCTTCCTGCCCGCCCTCGCTTGGCTCGCGACGGCGTACGGCTGGCGCTACGCCGCGGTGGCCGTTGCGGCCGTCGCGATGCTGCTCGTGTTCCCGATCGTCGCCGTCTTCGTGCGCGACCGGCCGCAGTCGATCGGGCTCGAGCCGTATGGCGCCACCGAGCCGGTGCCCGTGCCGCCGCGCCCGAAGCAGCCGTTTCGGCCCGCGATCGACGGCCTCATGATCGGGCTCAAGTCGCGGACGTTCTGGCTCCTCTCGAGCACCTTCTTCATCTGCGGCCTCTCGACGAACGGCCTCGTCGGAACGCACCTGATCGCCGGCCGGGATCGACCACGGGATGACCGCGGTCGCCGGAGCCTCGCTGCTCGCGCTGATGGGCCTCTTCGACGTGATCGGCACCACCGCCTCGGGCTTCCTCACCGACCGGCTCGACCCGCGGCGGCTGCTCGCCTGGTACTACGCCCTCCGCGGGCTCGCGGTGATCGCGCTGCCGCTCGCGTTCGGCTCGAGCTACGCGCTCGTCGCGTTCGCCGTCTTCTACGGGCTCGACTGGGTCGCGACGGTGCCGCCGACCGTCGCCCTCACCGCCGACAACTTCGGGCCGCGAGCGGGTCGGGATCGTGTTCGGCTGGATCTTCGCCGCGCACCAGTTCGGCGCCGCGTTCGCGGTCTGGATCGCGGGCAGCTCGCGCCAGTGGACGGGCACCTACAACTACGCGTTCGTCAGCGCCGGCGTCCTGTGCCTGCTCGCCGCGGGGCTCTCGCTGCGGATCCCGGGCCGCGCGCGCGGCCGGCTCGTCGCCGAGCCGTCGCCCGCCTAGCCTTCCTACTTCGCGGGCAATGTGTGCGCGTAGTCGACGGCGAGCTCGACCCACGCCGCAAGGTCCTCGTCGGACTCGAACCCGTCGGGCTCGACGAAGACCATCGTGGCCATCGGCTTCCCGGTGAAGTCCATCGGGCGCACGTGCGGACGACCGAGCGCCTCGCGCGCGCTGTCCTCTCCAAGCCGGAGCATGAGGTCGTCGCCGACGATGCCACACGCCATGTGACCGCCGACCATGAACGCGATTCCGCCGAACATCCGCCGCTCCCGGAGCTCGGGCAGCTCCTCCAGAGTCGCGCGCACGCGCTCCGCGAGACCTTCGTCGAACGCCATCGGAGTGAGCCTACCGCGGTACGCTCCGGCCGTGGCCGAGTTCTCGATGCTGCAGGCCGTCCAGATGGCGACCCGGAACCACGGGATGCCGCTCGAAGCGCTGCGCTATCCGGTCACGCCCGCCGGCCTCCACTACCTCCTGATCCACTACGACATCCCGGCCGTCGACGTGGAGAGCTGGAGGCTCGAGGTGGACGGCCTCGTGCAGCGCCCGCTCTCGCTTGGCGCCGCCGACCTGCGGGGCCGCGAGGCCGTCGAGGTGTGGTCGACGATGGAGTGCGCTGGGAACGGGCGCGCACGCTTCGAGCCGATGCCCGCGAGCCAGCCGTGGCTGCTCGAGGCGGTCGGCGCCGCCCGCTGGCGCGGCGCCCCGCTGCGGAGCCTGCTCGAGGACGCAGGCCTTCGTGAGGGCGCCGTCGAGATCCTCTTCACCGGCCTCGACCGCGGCGTCGAGGGCGGGGTCGAGCAGGCCTACCAGCGCAGCCTGCCGGTGGCGGAGGCGATGCGCGAGGAGGTGCTGCTCGTCTACGAGATGAACGGCGAGTCGCTCCTACCGCAGCACGGCTTCCCGCTGCGCCTGGTCGTTCCAGGCTGGTACGGGATGACCAACGTGAAGTGGCTGTCGGCGATCACCGTCCTCGACCACGCCTTCGACGGGTACCAGCAGGAGCACTCCTACCGGCTGCGCACGGACGAGAGCGACGAGGGGATCCCGTTGACGCGGATGCTGCCCCGGGCCTTGATGGTGCCGCCGGGGATCCCCGAGTTCCTGACGCGCGAGCGGACGCTCGCCGCCGGCGAGCAGATCCTCGAGGGGCGCGCCTGGTCGGGGCACGCAGCGATCGCGAGGGTCGAGGTCAGCACCGACGACGGCGCGAGCTGGGAGCCCGCCGAGCTCCACCGCGAGCCCGACTCGCCGTGGGCGTGGTGCTCGTGGACGTACGCCTGGGCGGCCGCGCCGGGCCGCTACACGCTCTGCTGCCGGGCGACCGACGAGACCGGAAACGAGCAGCCGCCCGAGCCCGGCTGGAACGTCGGCGGCTACGCGAACAACAGCCCGCAGCAGGTCGTCGTCACCGTTCGCTAGGCGGCTTGCGTCCCGGCGAGTATCGCTTCGACCGTTTCGTCGGGTGTGAGGCCGCTCGTGTCGAGCCAGATGCCGACGCGGGGCGTGCTGCTCACGAACCCCGCGTAGAAGTCCGCGACGTTCCAGTTCCTGTAACCCGTTTCGCGTCGGCCCCTGTCACGCGCGGCAACCACCTCCAGCGAAGGAAGGAGGACGATGACGTGGCAGGGCCGGCTTCGAACCAGCGTCGGGTACTCGGCGAGTAACGGCCCGGCGACGACATCCTCCAGCACGACGGTGAAGCCCGACTCGAAGTAGGTGTCCGCGGCAGAGGCGGCAAGACGGTAGCGCAGCCGCAACTGCTCGAGCGCCCCCGGCGGAGCGCCAGGCGTCATCTCCGTGCGTCCGCTGACGATGCTGCGCCGGAAGACGTCTCCCTCGAGATGGACGCCCTGTGCAAAGCGCGCGGCGAGCAACGGCGCAACGGTGGACTTTCCGGCCGCCATCGGTCCGGTGATCAGGTAGATGACCGGCGCTTGCCGTCCCATGCGCCATGTCAGCACCCTCGCCCGAGCGAGTCAAGAACGTGCGACAGATAAGAATGGGACATGACCGACGCGAGCGCACCGGCCCCCGAGCTCCGTGCCGGCCGGACCGTCTGGGCGCGGAATCTCGCGCTGCCCGTCCGCGACTTCCTCGGCACCGAGGTCGGCAGCTCGATCGTCCTCCTCGCCGCGGCGGTCGCGGCGCTGCTGTGGGCGAACGTCGACTGGTCGTCGTACCAGTCGCTCTGGGCCACGGACTTCTCGATCCGGCTCGGCAGCCACGGGATCAGCCAGGATCTGCGCGGCTGGGTCAACAACGGGCTGATGACGTTCTTCTTCCTCGTGATCGGCCTCGAGGCGAGGCGCGAGTTCGACGTCGGCGACCTGCGCGAGAAGCGCCGCGCGACCCTGCCGCTGCTGGCCGGGCTCGGCGGGCTGACCGTGCCGATCCTGATCTACCTCGCCTTCAACGCGGGTGGAGCGGGCGCCTCGGGCTGGGGAGCCGCGATGTCGACCGACACGGCGTTCGCGCTCGGCGTGCTCGCTCTCGTCGGCCGCTCGTGCCCCGACCGGCTCCGCGTCTTCATGCTCACCGTGTTCGTCGTGGACGACCTCGTCGCCCTCCTCGTGATCGGCATCGCGTACTCGCACAACGTCGTGTACGGGTACCTCGCCGTCGCGGCAGTGCTCGTGCTCGTGGTGCTCGTGCTGCGCTCGCTGGAGATCCGCCGCGGTCTGCTCTACGCGGCGCTCGGCGCGGTGATGTGGGTGGCCGTCTACGAGTCCGGCGTCGAGCCGGTGATCGTCGGTCTCATCATGGGCCTGCTGACCTACGCCTATCCGGCGACCCGGCTCGATCTCGAGCGCGCGACGAAGCTCTTCCGCTCGTTCCGCGAGCAGCCGACGCCGGAGCTCGCGCGCACCGCCCAGCGGAGCCTCGTGTTGTCCGTCTCGCCGAACGAGAGGCTCCAGAACATCTGGCACCCGTGGGCGAGCTACGTCGTCGTGCCGCTGTTCGCGCTCGCGAACGCGGGGATCCCGATCAGCGGCACCCTCCTGCGCAACTCCTTCACCTCGGCGATCACGCTCGGGATCCTCGTCGGCTACGTGGTCGGGAAGCCCGTCGGGATCGCCGGGACGGCGTGGATCCTGTCGCGGGTGCGGCCCGGGATGCGGCTGCCGGTCGGCTGGGGGCCGCTGATCGGGAGCGGCATCGTCGCGGGGATCGGCTTCACCGTCTCGCTGCTGATCGCGAGCCTCGCGTTCCACGGCGAGCAGCTGCAGGAGGCGAAGGTCGGGGTGCTCGGCTCGGCCGTCGCCGCGTCGCTGCTCGGCTGGCTCGCGTTCCGCATCGTCCGCCTGCTTCCGGCCCGGTACCGGACGGGAAGCTCGGAGCGCCTCGTCGACCTCGCGGTGCCGGTCGACCCGGAGCGCGACCACGTCCGCGGCGGTGGCGACGCGCCCGTGACCCTGGTCGAGTACGGCGACTTCGAGTGCCCGTTCTGCGGGCGCGCGGAACCGGCGGTGCGCCGGATCGTGGCGGAGTTCGGCGACGACCTGCGCTACGTGTTCCGCCATCTGCCGCTCGCCGACGTCCACCCGAACGCCCCGCTGGCGGCGGAGGCCGCGGAGGCCGCCGGGGCGCAGGGCAAGTTCTGGGAGATGCACGATCTCCTGTTCGAGCACCAGGACGCGCTGCGCCCGATGGACCTCGTCGGGTACGCCGGCGAGCTCGGCCTCGACGTCGACCGGTTCACCGACGAGCTGCGCCGCCATGTCTACGCCGCGCGCGTCGCCGACGACATCGACACCGCCGACCAGAGCGGTGTCACCGGCACGCCGACGTTCTTCGTGAACGGCCGACGCCAGCAGGGCTCGTTCGACATCGACCTGCTCACCGCCGCCGTCAGCGCCGCTCTCCAGCGCTCGCGACTATCCTCTCCGCGTCCGGGCGGTTAGCTCAGCTGGAAGAGCGCCTGCTTTACACGCAGGAGGTCGCAGGTTCGAGACCTGCACCGCCCACTGGGAAAGGCCCTGGAAACAGGGCCTTCTCTGTTCCGGGCGCCGGGCCGTGATCGTGCCGGAGGCGGTTTTGGAACAGATTTGGAACGGTCCCGGCGAGACTCGCGGCGTCTAGCACCGGGCGGCATACTCGGAGCCGGGCGGCAGCTTACGGAGGTGGGCGTCAGCCTGTCGAGGGTCGCGGCTCGGCGGCCAAGAGGGTGTTACAGGGGCATCGCCGCTTCGGTTCGGTAGTCGGCGATACTCGTCGCGATCGTCCAGATGATGAGCGCCAGAAGGGCTGGAAAGAATGCATAGCCGAACACGCTCCCGTTGCCCTTGTTGTTGAGGATCGTCAAGAACGTGATGAGGAAACACACCGCGCCAATCAGCGCGACGAGGCCGGTCCAGCGGGAGAAGACCCGGCTGCTGAGTGTCAGCACTCCGACGGCCATGAGAAAAGCGGCAAAGCCCATTGCGCCGACCAGGAAAGGTCCGGTGGAGCCAATGGTCACCGCCCGACTCACCACGGGATTTGCATTCGCACCCGCGGAACTCGCCGCGGCGATCGTGATGAACGCCATGGTCGTGCCGACGATGCCGGTTAGCGCACCGGCGAATGCGACGCGGGCGAGTTGTACGGAGCCGTGAACCGAGGACTCCGCAGCTTCGAGCGCGCTCCGAATCGCCGCAATGAAGTAGAGGAAGATGAAGGCTGCGACCAGCATTGCGAAAGCACTGATGCGGCTCTTCGTCTGGTTGTCGTGCGCCCAGTTCGTCCACGCCTGGTCCGATGCGGTGTAGTGGGGATTCTTGGCGACGCTTGTCACCCACCCGATGACAAAGAAAGGGGCGAACGCAACCCCGGACAGGGCCATGAGGCGCTGCCACGGCGGCGCGTGAGCGCTGGTCGCGGCATCTGGGGCGTGCGGAGTTGGCGAGGGTTGAGTCGTCAAGTCGCGCTCCTGGAAAGGATCGGAGCATCGCGCCTGAAGCCCCAGATGGTGCAGTAGACGCCGAGGAACAGTTCCCACACGAACTCCGGGATGGTCGCGATACCTTGCAGCCCGCGCAGCGTGCTGCTCGGATGGTTCCCGCTGAAGATGATCGCCGTGCCGGTCGCGATGATCAGCGAACCGCCGATGAGCCCGAGCCACGCCATCCGCCGCGGCACGAGCCCTGTCCGGTACATCATGTAGCCGAGGATCAATCCGTTCCCCCAGCCGACGATCCAGCCCGGCCCCAGCAGGAACGTCCAGTCCTTGATAGCCGCGAGCGTGTATGCGACCGTGCCTTCGGCCGCGCCTGCAGGCTCTTGTTGCAAGGTGGCGATTCCGAGCATCGCGACGATGCCGACGAGGATGAAGGTGCACTCGAAGATCCGCGCCGTCACGTACCCGATCGAAAGCTCCTCGAACTGCCGTCTCATGATCGGGACGATCACGACGGCGGTGCCGATGTTCGCGATGATCAGCAGCAGTTCCAGCAATGCGCCGAGGTAGATCTTGTTGACGTTCCCCGAGCCCGCGGCGAAAGCGACCGGATGACGGAGCGCCGGCTCGTACAGGAGTAGCGCCGGGATCGACGTTACGAACGTGACGAGGTAGAGCACACCAAAGACACGCGCCCTCTTTTGGTCTAGAGACATTCTTGACCCAACCCCTTCCGCGGTGATGGTCACGCAGTCTGCTTGACCGGCTAAGGCGCGAACCTACTCGTTACGGCCGCACTTAGCGAATGAGCCACAACGGCTCCACGGCAGAAGCAGCGACCCCGCCGGGGCGGCGTCCTCCGGCTCCGCGGGACGACCCGAACGGCCTCGGCTTCCCGCTCACGTCGTTCACGTCCCCCGGGGCGGGGTCGCTGGATCTCTGGAGTGCGAAGGGGCCTTACGCGTTCGTCTGTGACTTCGGGGCCCACTGGTATCTCGCGCCGACCGCGGCCAACCGCAGGCTCACAGACGCGCATTCGCGTCGTCGCCGGCCTTTACTTCGTGCAGGCGATGTACCCGCAGGCGAGGATCGACTAGCGCGGCTCTTGCGGCGTGCCGGGCTCGTGCACGCGCGTCAGCGAGTGGCGACCGGGCTCGAACGAGCAGCCGTCGAAGACGTTGCGGATCGATTCGAGCAGGCGCATCGTCGCGCTGGTCGCGGACTTGATCACGCGCGGGCGGCGACGTGGGCGGGTCAGTGGAGCGGTTGTCGCGTTGACGGCCATTTCGTGGCACCTTTCGGACTGGTGAGCGAGGCTTCCGACACCAACCGGACGCGGCGCGCAGCCGTTCTCTTCCGTGGCGCGGCAGCGCTGGCCCTCGTTGTGGTCGGGCTTGCCGCGGCCGGCCTCCTCCACTCCTACCGGGCCGAGAGGACGCTCGATCTCCGCGGGCTCTCGAGCTACGGCTCGACCTTCGTCCCGCCGCGAAGCGCGACGGTGCGCTACCGGCCCGCTTGGGACGATTCGGCGGCTCTGCTGGCGGCCGCGCTCGGCGCCGGCGGCGCGGTCGCAGTGCTGCGGCGCGCAAAGTGAAGTAACGCGATGAACCACCCGAAGGGTGATTCGTGCAGTTCCGCGCGGCGCGTAGAACTGAACACGCCTGCTCCGATGCGGTGAGAGCAGGCGACAGGCACGAGGGTCGGCCCCGATGCGGCGGGGGTCGACCCGGAACCCATTCGGCCCGCGGGCGGCGCGGCCGATTCCTCTTCCTTCCGGCCAAGGAGAGCACCATGAGCCTAGCGACCACCGCCCCGACCGAGACCGACGAAGCACCGGAGACCGAGATGGAGCGGGTCCTCCGCTGGCGCTGGCACGAGCTGCGGCGCGCCGGCTTCGGCTTCAGGGACTCGCTGCTCCTCGCGGTGAGCCTCGATGTCGACCTCCATCTCGCGACCGAGCTCCTCGCGAGCGGCTGCCCGGCCGAGACCGCGTTGCGCATTCTGGTCTGAGCCCCCACCATTGGGCGGGTGACCACCTTCACAGTGGAGGAGGTCGAGCGTGCTCGGGGCTACCACCGGCCGCTCTATCTGACCCTGCCGCTCGATCTCGCGCTCTCGCTCGGCGTGCTCTCCTTCTACTCGTTCGTGTGGACGCCGGTGTGGGGCCCCTGGGCGACCGCGACGCTTCTGCTCACGATGCTCGTCGTCGTGACCGGCTCGCTGGTGCGGACGCCGCTCGCCTACTGGCGGGGCTTCGTCCGCGAGCGGCGCTACGGGTTCTCGACGGAGACGCGCGGCGCCTGGGCCGTAGACCGGCTGAAGGGGCTCGCGATCGGCGGTGTGCTGGCTGCGATCGCGATGCTCGGCCTGGTCGGGCTCGCGCGGACGTTCCCGGGCTGGTGGGCGCTTCCGGCCGCGCTCGCCGCCGCGCTCGTGGTGCTCCTCCTGAGCTTCGTCGCGCCCGTCGTGCTCGAGCCGATCTTCAACAGGTTCGAGCCGCTGTCCGACCTCGAGCTCGCCGCGGATCTGCAGCGGCTCGCCGAGCGGGTCGGCGTGCCGATCCGGGAGGTGCTCGTCGCCGACGCGAGCCGGCGCACGACCAAGGTGAACGCCTACGTCTCCGGGCTCGGCCGCACCCGGCGGCTCGTCCTCTTCGACACGCTCCTCGAGCGCGGCAAGCCGCGCGGGCTGCGGCTGATCGTCGCCCATGAGCTGGGCCACCGCCGCCACGGCCATATCGTGCAGGGGACCGTGCTCGCGATCGCGGGAGCCGTCCTCGGCGTGCTCGCGATCTGGGCGGTGCTCGGCACCGAGGTGGCCGACCCCGCCGTCGTGCCGCGGGTGCTGCTCGTCGTCACGCTGCTCGAGCTCGTCGCGCTCCCGTTCGAAGCGCTGCTCTCGCGCCGCTGGGAGCGCCAGGCCGACCGCTTCTCGCTCGAGGCGACGGACGACCTCGAGGCCTTCGTCGAAGTCCACCGCGACCTCGCGCTTGCGAACCTGGCCGACCTCGACCCGCCGCGCGCGGTCTACCTGATCCTCTTCTCGCACCCGACCCCGCCGGAGCGGATCGCCGCCGCGACCACGGCTACGCTGAAGTAGATGCACCACCACGGCCACGACCACTCACTCGACGAGCGGCTCCGCTCCGATCGCCGCGCGCTCGGGATCGCATTCGCGCTGATCCTCGCGCTGATGGCGGCAGAGGTCGCCTTCGGCCTCGTCGCCTCCTCGCTCGCGCTGCTCGCCGATGCGGGCCACATGCTCACCGACGCCTTCGCGCTCGGCTTCGCGCTCGTCGCCGCCTCGCTCTCGGCGAGGCCGGCCGGCGGGGTCTGGACGTTCGGCTTCCGCCGCGTCGAGGTGCTCGCCGCACTGGTGAACGGGATCCTGCTCGGACTCGTGGCGATCTGGATCCTCGTCGAGGCGATCCTGCGCCTGGTCACGCCGGACGCGGTGCGCGGCGGGATCGTGCTCGTGGTCGCGCTCGGCGGTGTCGCGGTGAACCTGGCCGCGGCGGCGGTGCTCCGGGGCGGGAGCCGCGACAGCATGAACGTGCGCGCCGCGTTCCTCCACGTCGCGACCGACCTCGCCGCCTTCGCCGGCACGGCGCTCGCCGGCGCGCTGATCCTGCTCTTCCGGCTGGGACCGCTTCGACCCGATCGCGAGCATCGCGGTCGCTGCGCTGATGCTCTGGTCGGGCTGGCGGCTCGTACGCGCCTCGACCGAGGTCTTCCTCGAGCGGGCGCCGGCGGGGATCGACCCCGAGGCGGTCGGGCGCGCGCTCGTGGCCGAGCCCGGGGTGGTCGAGGTGCACGATCTCCACGTCTGGACGGTGACGAGCGGCTTCCCGGCCTTGTCGGCCCACGTCCTCGTCGACACCGACGCCGACTGCCACGCGCTGCGGCGCGAGCTCGAGGAGATGCTGGCGAATCGGTTCGGCCTGATCCACACGACGCTGCAGGTCGACCACCGCTCGCTCGTCGAGCTCGGAGTTGCCGTTCGCCGAGTTGCCCCGCTCGACTAGAGTCCGCGCCGATGACCTCCCTGGCAGGCAAGACCGCGATCGTCACCGGCGCCTCGAGCGGGTTCGGCGCGGCCACCGCGCGCCTGCTCGCGGAGGCCGGCGTCCGCGTCGCCGGCGGCGCGCGCCGGATCGAGCGGCTCGAGACCGAGATCGCGCTCCCGCTCGACGTCACCGATCCGGACAGCTGCGCCGCTTTCGTCGTACGCGCCGCGCGACGACCTCGGCGGGATCGACATCCTGATCAACAACGCCGGGCTCGCGCTCGGCCGCGTCCCCGTCGGACGAGGCGACCGAGGAGGACGAGCGACGCGATGATGGAGACGAACGTGCTCGGCCTGATGCGGATGACGCGGCTCTGCCTGCCGCACATCCGCGACGGCGGCCACATCGTCAACCTCGGCTCGATCGCCGGCCGCGCTGCGTACCCGAACGGCTCCGGCTACATCGCCTCGAAGTTCGCCGTGCGCGGCTACACCTACGCGCTGCGCGAGGACCTGCTCGGCCGCCCGATCCGGATCACGACGGTCGACCCGGGCGCTCGCCGAGACCGAGTTCTCGCTCGTCCGCTTCAAGGGCGACGTCGAGAAGGCGAAGTCGGTCTACGAGGGGATCGACCCGCTCACCGCGGACGACATCGCCGAGTGCATCCTGTTCGCGCTCACCCGCCCGCCGCACGTCAACGTCGACGAGATCGTGGTCAAGGCGCTCGCGCAGTCGAGCGGAGCAAGGTTCCACCGCAGCCACCTGATGGCGCTGACGATCCTCGAAGGCTCGACGTTCTGCATCTGCGACGACCGCGGCGACCTCGGCGCGATGACGGGCGGCTTCTTCGCGCTCGACACGCGCTTCCTCTCGCGACTCTTCCTGCACGATCAACGGCGCGACGCCGCTGCTGCTCTCGTCCGGGAAGAGTCGAGTACTTCTCGGCCGGCGTTCTTCCTCCGCAACCCGCTCGCCGGCGACCTGGCGCAGGACGTCGCTCTCGATCAAGCGCGAGCGCTTCGTCGGCGACGGGATGCAGGACCAGATCACGGTGCGGAACGAGGGGATGGAGCCCGTCTCGTTCGAGCTCGCGCTCGAGATCGGCACCGACTTCGCGGACATCATCGTCGGTGAAGGAGCACGACTTCGCGCTCGGCGACCCGCTGCACGCGCAGCCGCTGCCGGCGCTCGTCGAGCCGCGCTTCGACACCAGCGGCGAACCAGTTCGTCTTCCGCGACCCGGCCGGCAGCGACACGACGCAGGTGATCCTCTCCCGGCCGGGCGAGGTCGAGGGCGGCTTCGTCCGCTACCGGATCGCGCTCGGCCCGCGCGAGTCGTGGGACGTCCGCCTCGACGTCGTCGTCTCGCTGGACGGCGACGAGATCGTGCCGCACCTCGGCGGAGCGGCGCTTCGGCGAGGAGCGCAGCGCACGTCTCGGAGTCGCTCGCCGCCTGGGAGCTGCGCGTGCCGCAGCTCCGCGCGAGCTGGGACGGCGCTGCACCGCTCCTTCGGCCAGTCGGTCGCCGACCTCGCCTCGCTGCGGATGCGCGGCGACGGGCGCGCGGGGATCGGCCTGCTGCCCGCGGCCGGGATGCCGTGGTTCATGACGGTCTTCGGGCGCGACACGCTGATCACCTCGCTGCAGACGCTGCTGTTCGGGCCGGAGCTCGCACGCGGCGCGCTCGAGGTGCTCGCCGAGCTGCAGGCGACGCGAGGACGACGCCGTCGATCGACGCCGAGCCGGGGAAGATCGTCCACGAGGTGCGCCACGGCAAGGCGGCCGAGACGTGGTTCCCGCGCTACTACGGCTCGGTCGACGCGACGCCGCTCTACCTCGTCCTGCTCTCCGAGGTCTGGCGCTGGACCGACGACACGCCGCTCGTGCGCGAGCTCACGCGAGCCCGCCATGCGCGCGCTCGAGTGGATCGACCGCTACGGCGACCGCGACGGCGACGGCTTCGTCGAGTACGAGCGGCGCACCGCCGCGCGGGCTCGAGAACCAGTCGTGGAAGGACTCGGGCGACTCGCAGCGCTTCGCCGACGGGCGCCTCGCCGCAGCACGCCGATCGCGCCGTGCGAGGTGCAGGGCTACGTCTACGACGCGAAGCGTCGGACGGCCGAGCTCGCCCGCGAGGTGTGGCGCGACTCGGCGCTCGCCGACCGGCTCGAGCGCGAGGCGGCCGAGCTGAAGCGGCGGTTCGACGAGGCGTTCTGGGTCGACGAGCGCGGCGGCTACTACGCGCTCGCGCTCGACGGCGACAAGCAGCCGCGTCGACTCGATGTGCTCGAACATGGGCCACCTGCTCTGGAGCGGGATCGTCCCGGACGAGCGGGTCGACGCGGTCGTCGACCGGCTGATGGGCGACGACGCTCTGGTCGGGCTGGGGCGTGCGGACGATGTCGGCCGACGACGCCGCCTACAACCCGCTCGCGTACCACAACGGCACGGTCTGGCCGCACGACAACTCCCTGATCGCCGCCGGCCTCGCGCGCTACGGCCGCTGGCCCGAGGCGCATCGCATCATCCGCGGATGCTCGAGCCGCCGCGCACCACTTCGACTACCAGCTGCCGGAGGTGTTCGCGGGCTGCACGCGCTCGGAGACCGCCGTTCCCGATCGCCTATCCGACCGCCGCGCGGCCGCAGGCGTGGGCCGCCGGGACGCCGGTGCTGCTGCTCCAGCTGCTGCTCGGCCTCTCGCCCGACACGCGCAACGCACCGGCTCGAGACGGTGGCGCCGCCCGAGCTGCCGAGCTGGGCCGGCTCGGTGCGGCTCGCCGGCGTTCGCGCGTTCGACCAGCCCTGGGACGTCTTTCTCGAGGACGGTCGCGTTAGGGTTGAGGAAGCATGAAGATCGGCATCCTCGCCCCGGTCTGGTTCCCGGTGCCGCCGACCGGCTACGGCGGCATCGAGTGGATCGTCTCGCTGCTCGCGGACGGGCTCGTCGACGCGGGCCACGACGTCACGCTCTTCGCCTCGGGCGACTCGCACACGAAGGCGAAGCTCGACTCGGTCTTCCCGGTCGCCCCGAGCGACGCACATCGGCCACTCGTTCTGGGAGCTCCACCACGCGCTCGCCTGCTACGTGCGCGCCGGCGAGTTCGACGTGATCAACGACCACTCGGGCCTGCCCGCCGCCGCGCTCGGCCGGCGGTCGCGACGCCGGTGCTCCACACGATCCACGGCCCGCTCGACGGCCCGCCGGGCGAGCTCTACGAGCGAGCTCGCGCAAGTTCGCGCCCGACGTCGGCCTGATCTCGATCTCGATGAACCAGCGCAAGCCGAGGCCGGACCTGCCCTGGGTCGCGAACTGCCCGAACGCGCTCGACCTCTCGCTCTACCCGTGCCACCCGCACCGGGGCGACTACCTGCTCTTCCTCGGCCGGATGAGCGCCGACAAGGGCTGCCACCGCGCGATCGCCGTCGCGCTCGAGACCGGGCTGCCGCTGAAGATCGCCGGCAAGAACCGCGAGCCGGTCGAGCAGGCCGTACTTCGACGAGTTCGTCCGCCCGCACCTCTCCGACAAGATCGAGTACCTCGGCGAGGTCAGCGCACGGCGAGAAGGTCGAGCTGCTGCAGAACGCGCGCGCGACGCTCTTCCCGATCGAGTGGGAGGAGCCGTTCGGCCTCGTGATGATCGAGTCGATGGCCTGCGGGACGCCGTGCATCGCGACCCGCTGGGGCGCGGTGCCCGAGGTGATCGACGACGGCGTGAGCGGGATCATCGTCGACGACTACGGGGAGATGCCGGCCGCGATCGAGCGCGGCGGACGCGCTCGACCCGCTCGAGCTCGCCGCCACGCGAGCGAGCGCTTCTCGCCGGAGCGGATGGTCGCGGACTACCTCGCCGCTTACGACGCCGTGATCGCGGGCTGAGCCCGCCGCAGGGTGCGCACCTCGCGCACGCTCAGGACGGCGAGCGCTGCACCGACGTTGAGCACGGCCACCGCGTAAAGCGTCGTGCTCGTCCCGATCGCGTCGGCGAGCGGCCCCACGAGCGCCAGTCCGAGCGGGATCAGGACCCACGAGCCGAGCGCGTCGTAGGAGGAGACGCGCGAGAGCTTCTCGCCCGGGATCTCCTGCTGCATCGCCGTGTCCCAGTTGACGCCGAAGGTCTCGATCCCGATTCCCGCGAGCAGGCCGAAGAAGCAGACCGCTGCGAGCGTGAGCGGCACCGCGAGCCCCACCATCACGAGCGAGTTCATCATCACGCCGAGGGTCGCGACGAGAAGCAGCCGCCGCGGCCGCAGTCGGAGCTGCAGCATCCCGCCGAGCAGGAGCCCGGCCGACTCGCACGTGAGGATCAGCCCCCAGCCGGCGGCGCCGCCGAGAGACTCCTTGGCGACCACCGGCCCGAGCACCGACTGGGCACCGACAACGGCGGCGTTCACGACCGAGAACTGGAGCACGATCGCCCAGAGCCAGGTGCGCGAGCGGAACTCGCGCCAGCCCTCCGCGAGCTCGCCGAGGAAGTTGCTCCCCTCCATCCGCAGCCCGGCGGGGAGGCTCATCAGCCCGATCAGCAGGGCGCCGAGGAAGAACGTCACCGCGTCGACGGCGATCGCCGTGCCCGGGCTCGTCGCGGCCACGAGGATCGCCGCCGATCGCCGCGCCGACGATGGTGGTCGCGTTCAGCGCCGAGGCGGAGCAGTGCGTTCGCGCTCTGGAGCATGGTCGCCGACACCGTCTGCGGAACGATCCCGACCGAGGCGGGGAAGAAGAACGCCGACGCGAAGCCGTTCACCGCGGCGAGCGCGATCAGCATCCAGACCTGCGCCGTCCCGGTCAGGAGCAGCGCCGCGACCATCGCCTGGGTCGCGCCCGAGAGGATGTTCGAGGCGACCATCACCTGGTTGCGCCTGAGCCGGTCGGCCCAGATCCCGCCGACCAGTATGAACAGCACCTGCGGGATCGCACGGGCCGCGAGCACGAAGCCGAGGTCGGACTTCGAGCCGGTCAGGTCGAGCACCGCGAACGCGAGCGCGATCGGCGCAATCGCGTTGCCGAGGAACGAGACGGTGCGCCCGGCGAACAGCAGCCGGAACTGGCGCTCGGCGAGCGGGCCGAGCCGCCCGGCGAGCCTCACTCCTGCTCGGCCTTCTTGTCCCAGTAGCGCTTCAGGCCCGCGTACGACTGCGTGAGCGGCATCGCGACCTCGAACTCCTCGACGCTTCCCTCGCCGCTCGCGCGGATCTCGGCGTCGACGGCCGTCCGTCCACTCCTCCTCGCTCGCGCCGCCGCCGACGAGGCCGCCCCAGCGCTCGATCCGCGCGCGAGCTCGCGCGAGGTGACGCTCCGGGTCGTCGGCGACGCCGAAGTGGATGAGCGCGAGCCGCTCGGGCGCGCGGCGCTCGATCTCGTCGATCGTCCGCTGCCAGGCCTCGACGTCGATGTCCGGCGGCGGCGAGACGGCGGCAGCACGTAGCGGCCGGGCTGGATGCGGACGCCGGCCGCGTCGCCCGCGTAGAGCGTTCCGTCGCGGACAGGTAGCAGACGTGGTGCGAGGCGTGGCCCGGCGACGGGAAGCACTCGAAGCCGAGCACGCGGCTCGCCGACGACCGCGACGTTCTCCTCGGGCACCGGCGCGAGCTCGCCCCAGAGGCGGTCGAAGTCGTCGCCGTAGAGCCGCCGGGCCGAGCGCTCGAGCCGGCTCGGGTCGACGAGGTGCGGCGCGCCGATCTCGGAGACGTGCACCTGCAGCCCGGGTGCTCGCGCACGAGCACGCCCGCCGCGCCCGCGTGGTCGAGGTGGATGTGCGAGAGCAGCAGGTGGCGGAGGTCGGCGAGCTCGAGCCCGCGCGCGGCGAGGCCCTCCTTCAGACGCGGCAGCGCGCGTCGCCGGCCCGCAGTCGAAGAGCGCCGGCCCGTCGTCGGTCTCGAGCGAGGTAGCACGCCGATCACGCCGCTCGAGGCCGAGGATCGAGGTCGATCAGGTCGAGCACGGTCGCTCAGACGCGCGCGCGGCCGCGCGGACGAGCGCCGCCTCGAGGTCGGCGATCAGGTCGTCGGCCGACTCGATCCCGACCGAGAGGCGGACGAGGTTCGCGCGGCGGCGCGAACGGGCGCGTCGGCGGTCGAGGCGTGCGTCATCCGCGCCGGGTGCTCGATCAGGCTCTCGACGCCGCCGAGCGACTCGGCGAGCTGGAAGATCTTCGTGCGCGCGACGAGCGCGACCGCCTCCTCCTCCGAGCTCGACGAGGAACGAGACCATGCCGCCGAAGTCGCGCATCTGCCGCGCGGCGACCTCGTGGCCGGGATGCGCCGGCGAGGCCGGGGTAGAGCACGCGCTCGACGGCCGGGTGCCCGTCGAGGAACTCGGCGACCGCGCGCGCGTTCTCGCAGTGGCGCTCCATCCGCAGCGCGAGCGTCTTGAGGCCGCGCAGCACGAGCCAGCAGTCGAACGGGCCCGGGCACGGCGCCGAGCGACTTCTGCAGGAAGCGCAGCCGCTCGGCGAGCGCCGGGTCGTTCGTGCGCGACGAAGCCGCCGATCACGTCGGAGTGGCCGCCGAGGTACTTCGTCGTCGAGTGGACGACGAGGTCGGCGCCGAGCTCGAGCGGCTGCTGCAGGTACGGCGTGGCGAAGGTGTTGTCGACGACGACGAGCGCGCCGGCCGCGTGCGCCGCGTCGGCGGCGCGCGCGGATGTCGACGATGTTCAGCAGCGGGTTCGTCGGCGTCTCGATCCAGACGAGCCGTCGTGCGCTCGTCGAGGTGCGCCGCGAGGTTCGTCGAACTCGTCGGCCGGCGACGTAGTCGAAGCGGTAGCCCTTCGGCTCGTAGACCTGCGAGATCATCCGGTAGACGCCGCCGTAGACGTCGTTGACAGCGACGACGCGCTCGCCCGGGTCGACGAGGTGCATGATCGTCGTCGTCGCGCCGAGCCCGAGGAGAACGCGATCCCGTGCTCGGCGCCCTCGAGCGAGGCGAGGCAGCGTCTCGAGCGCGTCGCGCGTCGGGTTCGCGACGCGCGAGTAGTCGTAGCCCTTGTGCTCGCCGACCGCCTCCTGCACGTAGGTCGAGGTCTGGTAGATCGGCGTGATGATCGCGCCGGTCGCCGGGTCGGGCTCCTGGCCGGCGTGGATGGCTCGGGTCTCGAAGTCCATCTAGCGGACGATGGTATCGAGTCCGAGCGGCGACACGGCGAGCCGCGCGAGGGCGCGTCGAGCGCGCTCGTCGAGCGCGCCCGAGGCGCGGACGCCCGGCTCGCGGTGGAACGCCTGCACGCGGAGCGTCCCGCCTTGCGGTCGGACTTGAGGTCGGCGCGGCCGACGATCCGGTCGCCGCGCAGGAGCGGCAGCACGTAGTAGCCGTAGACCCGCTCGGGCTCGCGGCTTGTAGACCTCGATCAGGTGGTCGAAGCCGAGGACGCGCCGCGCGAAGTCGCGGTCCCACAGCAGGTTGTCGAACGGCGAGAGGAGGACGGCGCCGCTCGGCTCGGCCGTCGAGCTCGGCGTCGGCGGGGACGAGCACGGGCGCGCCGCCGTCGTCGACCTCGAGCCGCGCGCAGCTGCCCGTCCGCGACGAGCGCGTCGACGTGCGGGCGGAGCCGCGCTGACGCCGCCCGCGAAGCCGGTAGTGCTCGTCGATCCCGGACTCGGTGAGCGCGCCGCGGCGCGCGGACGGCCCGGAGCGCGAGCCCGCGCAGCCACTCGTCCTCGCTCGGCGCCGGCGCGTCGAGCAGCGCCTGCGGGATGCACGCGCTCGGGCAGGTCGTAGAGGCGCTGGAAGCCCTCGCGGCCCGGCGATCACGAGCCGGCCCGCGGTCCAGAGGCGCCTCGAGCATCCGCTTGGCCGGCTTCCAGTTCCACATCCCGCCGCCGCCCTGGCCCTCGAAGTGCGCGCGAGGCGAGCGGGCCGCGCTCGCGGATCTCGCCGAGCACGTGCGTCGGCCAGCGCCGGGTCGCCGTCGATGATCGGGCCCGCACCAGTGGTGGATCGTGCCGCTCGCGCATCCGGCGCGGAACAGCGGCCAGTCCTCGACCGGGATCAGGCACGCCTCGTGGGCCCAGTACTCGAAGATCTGCGCCCTCGCGGAGCAGGCGCGAGACCGTCGTCCGTCGGATAGTCGCCCGACCCGCGAGCTGAGCACGATCCGGTGGCTGCGGTCGACGGTCGAGATCGAGTCGAGCTGCACGCACGAGAGGCGGCGATCACGGCCTCGAGCACCTCGCTCGGCTCGTGGCCTGCCGGCGCCGGGTCGCGTAGCCCTGGTGCGCGACGACGTAGCGCCGCAGCTCGGCGACCGAGGTGGTTTCCATGCTAGCGCGTGGCGCGCGAGGAACTCGAGCAGGTCGGAGCGCGTCACGACGCCGACCGGCCTGCCGCTCGCGGACGACGACGACGGCCGGCGCGCCGCCGGTCAGCTCCGCGAAGACGTCGGTCGATCGACGCCGACGCCTCGACGGTCGGCGAGCGGCGGCTGCATCGCGGCGGCGACGTCCTCGTTGAGCGCGTCACGCGTTCGTGAACACGCGGTCGAGCAGCCCGCGCTCGTTGAGCGAGCCGACGATGTCCGACAGCGCCTCCGGCGGGTCGTTGCGCGCGACCACGAGCTGCGAGATCCCGTAGCGCTGCATCACCTCGATCGCGTGCGCTCACCTTGTGGTGCGAGGCGACCGCGACGAGGCCGGGGACGCCGTCCTCCGTCGCCTTCGCGCAGCACGTCCTCGACCGTCGGCACCGGCGCGCGGCGCTCGAGGAAGCCGTACTCGAGCATCCAGTTGTCGTCGTAGAACTTCGAGAGGTAGCGAGCGGCCGGAGTCCGGGATCATCGTGAGGATCCGCGCGTCCGGGCCCGAGCCGCTGCGGCGATCTGGAGCGCGGCCCAGACCGTGGTGCCCGCCGGAGCCGCCGGCGAGGATCCCCTCCTCGCGCGCGAGCCGGCGCGCGGTGAGGAACGAGTCGCGGTCGGAGACGCGGATCCACTCGTCGACGACGGACGGGTCGATCGTCTTCGGCCACGTGTCCTTGCCGATCCCCTCGACGAGGTACGGGTGCTCCGGATGGTCTGCGTCGGCGGTGTAGACCGAGCCCTCCGGGTCGGCGCCGACGATCAGCACCTCGGGCCGCCGCTCCTTGAAGTAGCGGCCGACGCCGGTGATCGTGCCGCCGGTGCCGACGGAGATCACGATCGCGTCGAGCTCGCCGCCGTCGGTCTGCTCCCAGATCTCCGGCCCGGTCTGCTCGTAGTGGGCCGTCGGGTTGGCGAGGTTCGAGTACTGGTCGGGCTTGAAGCCGCCCGGGATCTCCTCGGCGAGGCGGTCGGAGACGGAGTAGTAGCTCTCGGGCGAGTCGTGGTCGACGGCGGTCGGCGTGATCACGACCTCGGCGCCGTAGGCCCGGAGCATCGAGATCTTCTCCTGGCTCATCTTGTCGGGCATCACGAAGATGCAGCGGTAGCCCTTGATCGCCGCCGCGATCGCGAGCCCGACGCCCGTGTTGCCGGAGGTCGGCTCGACGATCGTGCCGCCGGGCTTGAGCTGCCCGTCGCGCTCGGCCGCCTCGATCATGCGCGAGCCCGATCCGGTCCTTCACCGAGCCGCCGGGGTTCAGGTACTCGAGCTTGGCGAGCAGCGTCCGGGCCGTCCGGCGGCGAGAGCTGTCGCAGGCGCACGATCGGCGTGGCGCCGACGAGGTCGAGGACGGTCGGGTACTCGCGCGCCATCGGCGCGCAGTCTAGTGGCGGAAGTGGCGGCGGCCCGTCAGGACCATCGCCGCGCCCGCTGCCTCGACCGCCGCTGCCACCTCGGCGTCCCGCTTCGAGCCGCCCGGCTGGATGATCGCCGTCACGCCGAGGTCGAGCGCGAGCTGCGGGCCCGTCGGGGAACGGGAAAGAACGCGTCGGACGCCGAGCACGGACCCTCGCAGGTCGTGGCCGAGCTCGACCGCCTTCTCGAGCGCGATCCGCACCGCGTCGACCCGGCTCATCTGCCCGGCGCCGATCCCGATCGTGGCGAGGTCCTTCGCGATCACGATCGAGTTGGACGTCACGTGCTTGCAGACCCGCCAGGCGAAGAGGAGGTCGCCCCACGCGCTCTCCTCGACCGCGCCGCACGCGACCTCCATCAGCTCGCGGTCCTCGAGGTCCCAGTCACGGTCCTGGACGAGCAGCCCGCCGACGACGCGCTTGTAGTCCTTCTCGCCCGGGTCATAGCGGCGGCGCTCGTGGTCGATCAGGATCCGCGTGTCCGGCTTCTGCTTCAGTGTCTCGAGCGCCTCGTCGTCGTAGCCGGGCGCGTAGAGGACGTCGATGAACCGCTCCGCAAGCGCCTGGCCGAGCGCGGCGCCGACCGGGCGATTCAGCGCGCAGACCATCCCGAACGCGGAGACCGGATCGGACGCGAGCGCCTTGAGATAGGCCTCCTCGGCGCTCCCGGCGACGGCGACCCCGCAGGGATTCGCATGCTTCACGATCACGCAGGCGGGGAGCTCGAACTCGCGCAGGAGCAGCTCGCGCGCGGTCGAGGTCGTAGGTGTTGATCAGCGAGAGCGGCCGTCCGTGCAGCTGGGTCATGTTCGAGAGCAGATGGCGCCGCGCGCCGGCCTCGCGGTAGTAGGCGGCGGCCTGGTGCGGATTCTCGCCGTAGGAGAGGTCGGTGACCTTCTCGAACGAGAGCGTGAGCAGCTCGGGGAAGCCTTCGCGGCCGTTGAACCAGCCGGCGATCGCCGCTTCGTAGGCGGCGGTCGTCGCGAACGCCTCCGCGGCGAGCTGACGACGGCTGTCGAAGGAGACCTCGCCGCTCTCGCGCAGCTCGTCGAGCACGAAGCCGTACTGGTCGGTGCGCGAGACCGGCACGACGTGGGCGAAGTTCTTGGCCGCGCCGCGCAGCATCGAGGGCCCGCCGACGTCGATCATCTCGACGGCCTCCTCTTCGGTCGTCCCGAAGGCCGCCGCGATGTCGCTGAACGGGTAGAGGTTGACGCAGACGAGGTCGAACGGGTCGATCCCGTGCTCGACCAGCGTGGCCACGTCCTCCTCGTTGTCGCGGCGCGCGAGGATGCCGGCGTGGATGCGCGGGTGGAGCGTCTTGACCCGGCCGCCGAGCATCTCGGGCGACTCGGTCAGGGCCTCGACGCGGCTCACCTTCAGGCCCAGCTCCTCGAGGAACGCCGCGGTGCCGCCGCTCGCGACCAGCTCCACGCCGAGCTCGTCGAGCCCGCGCGCGAACGGCTCGAGCCCGTTCTTGTCGTAGACCGAGATCAGCGCGCGCGCGATCACGAGGCCACCAGCTCCGAGACGACGCGCGGCAGCAGCCGGTGCTCGACGTCCTGCACGCGGGCGCGGAGCGTCGCGACGGTGTCGTCGGCGTAGACGGGCACCGGCTCGGCCGCGATCACGGGGCCCGTGTCGACGCCCTCGTCGATGTAGTGCACGGTGGCCGCCGTCTCGCTCACGCCTGCGGCGAGCGTGTCCTCGATCGGGTGCCTGCCGGGGAAGTCGGGCAGCCGCGCCGAGTGCGTGTTGACGATGCGGCCCTCGAACCGGTCGAGGAACGGCTCGGTCAGCAGCTGCATGTAGCCGGCGCAGACGATCAGGCGGGCGCCGCGGTCGCCGAGCCAGTCCGCCATCGCTGCGTCGCGCGCAGGCCGGTCGGCGTAGGCGTCGAGCTCGAAGACCGCGGTCGCGACCCCGGCCGCCTCTGCGCGCTCGAGCGCACGCACGCCGGGCCTGTTCGAGGCGACCGCGACGACCGGCAGCCCCGCGTCGAGCAGCGCCTGCAGGTTCGTGCCCGCGCCCGAGACCAGCACTCCGATCATCCGAAGCGCACTCCCTCGCCCGGCTCGACGGCGCCGATCACGAGCGCGTCGCCCGCGTCGTCCGCCGGAACCACTGCGCAGAAGCCGATCCCGCAGTTGAAGACCCGGAGCAGCTCGTCCTCGGCGACGCCCTGCTCGGCGAGCCAGTCGAACACGGGAGGGCGCTCCCAGGAGTGCGGGTCGATCCGCGCGCCGAGGCCCTCGGGGAGGACGCGGGCGAGGTTGCCGGCGATTCCACCGCCGGTGACGTGGGCGAGCGCGCGCACGTCGGCCCGTGCTCGCAGCGTGCGTACCTCGTCGAGGTAGAGGCGGGTCGGCGGTAGCAGGAGGTCGGCGTCGAAGTGGCCGTCGCCGACGAGCGCGCGCACGAGTGTGAAGCCGTTCGCGTGGATCCCCGCCGAGGCGAAGCCGAGCACGACGTCGCCGGCCTCGCAGCGGGAGCCGTCGATCAGCCGCTCGCGGTCGACGAGCCCGACGCAGGTGCCCGCGAAGTCGAGCTCCTCGTCGCGGTAGATCCCGGGCAGCTCGGCGGTCTCGCCCCCGAGGATCGCGCAGCCGGCGGCGCGGCAGACCTCCGCTGCCCCTTCGACAAGCTCTGTGAGCTGGTCGAGGTCGACCGTGTTCGCGGCCACGTAGTCGAGGAAGAAGAGCGGCTCGGCGCCGGTCGTGAGCACGTCGTTGATGCAGTGGGCCGCGAGGTCGGCGCCCGTCCAGCGGAGCTTGCCGGCGCGGCGGGCGAGCACGAGCTTCGAGCCGACGCCGTCGGTCGAGGCGGCGAGGAGCCGCCGCTCGTCCAGCGCGTAGAGGCCGGCGAAGCCGCCGAGGGTGCCGACGGTGCCCGGCGTGCGCGTCGACTCGACCGCCGCCCGAAGCCGGTCGACGAGGGCCACGGCCTTGTCGAGCGAGACCCCCGCGGAGTCATAGGTGCTCACCCGCCGAGTCTAATCCGCGCGGCTACAGGAAGAGCTCGGCGTGGAGCTCCGGTCGCCCGGCCGGGCCGCCCGGCAGGAAGCGGACGGCTGTCTCGCCGATCTCCACGCTGTCGCGGCGCAGGTCGAGATCGAGCAGGTCCGCGAGCGCCCTTGCCTTCGCCTCCGGGTCGTCGGCGAGCAGGTGCAGCTCGGCGAGGTGCAGCTCCCCGGTCTGCTCCAGCAGCTCGTCGATCCAGTCGCGCGGCGGGTGGAGCTCGAGCCGGTAGCCGGCGCCGGTCGTGACGAAGGTGCGGCGGCCCGTGCGCTCCTGTACGCGGAGGCCGCGCGCGGCGGCGCGCTCGAGCGTCTCGGCGAACTCGTCCTCGTCGAGCGCGACGCCGACGTGGTCGACGCGGGGAAGCACCCACTGGCCGGGCTGGACGACGATGTTGACCGCGCCGCGCTCGAGCTCCGAGAGCCGGAGGCGGAACCCGCGCGCGTCGAGCTCCTCCCACGAGACGCCGGGCTCGAACGAGACGGGCGCGTCGCCGACACGGCCGTGCCGCGCGACGAGCTCGAAGCCGAGCTTCGCGACATAGCGAGCCTCGACCTCGCGCGCCTTGCGGGTGACGAGGTGGTAATGGAAGAGCTGCACGGGGCGCCGAGTGTACGCCGCGGACCTGGACCACGCGGACAGGACCCGGGGTCAGGCACCGGGACATGTCTAGAGGAGACCTGGCTACGCGCGCACTGGCTCGAAGCGCAACTTTTTCGCGTCGGCGGGGATCGCCGTCGGGTAGTCACGCGTCAAGCACGCACGGCACAGGTTCCTGGGCGGGAGCTGCGTCGACTCCTCGAGCCCCTCCAGTGAGAGGTAGGCGAGCGAGGTGGCGCCGATGTGCTCCCTGCACCTCCTCGATCGTCCGGACGTTCGCGATCAGCTCGTCCGGATCGGCCAGGTCGATTCCGTAGAAGCATTGCCCCACGACCGGCGGCGACGAGATCCGCACGTGCACCTCCGTCGCGCCCGCGTCGAACAGCATCAGCACGATCGCCCGCGTCGTGTTCCCGCGCACGATCGAGTCGTCGACGATCACGACGCGCTTGCCCGCGACCTCGGCGACCGGGTGGAACTTCATCCGGATCCCCTGCTGGCGCATCTCCTGGTCGGGCTGGATGAAGGTGCGGCCGACGTAGCGGTTCTTGATCAGCCCTTCGCTGAACGGGATCCCGGTCGCGCGCGAGAAGCCGACCGCGGCCGGCGTGCCGGAGTCCGGGATCGGGAGCACGAGGTCGGCCTCCACCGGCGCCTCACGGGCGAGGCGCTCGCCCATGCGCACGCGTGCGCCGTGCACCTCGACGCCGGAGAGCAGCGAGTCGGGCCGTGCGAGGTAGAAGAACTCGAAGATGCAGAGCGCGCCGCCGTTCGCGACCGGCACCGCCTGCGTCGCGCGGCAGCCGCCGTCGTCGATCGCGACGAGCTCGCCCGGCGCCACCTCGCGCACGTACTCGGCGGCGACGAGGTCGAGCGCGCAGGTCTCCGAGGCGACCACCCAGTCCTCGTGGATCCGCCCGAGGCAGAGCGGGCGGAAGCCGAACGGGTCGCGGAACGCGAGCAGCGTCCCCTCCGAGAGAGCCACCACCGAGAAGGCGCCCTCGAGCTTGGCCATCGTGTTCGCGACCGCCTCCTCGAGCGGCGCTTCATCGGAGGAGATCAGCGCCGCGATCACCTCGGTGTCGGAGGTCGAGCCGAGCTTCACCCCGCGCGCCGCCAGCTCCTCGCGCAGCGCGGCCGTGTTCGTGAGGTTGCCGTTGTGGCCGAGCGCCACCGTCCTCGCCTTACCGTGATGGACGAGCGGCTGCGCATTCGACCAGTGTCCCGAACCGGTGGTGGAGTAGCGGTTGTGGCCGATCGCGGTCTGGCCGCGCAGGCCGCGTAGCTTCTTCTCGTCGAAGACCTGGCTGACGAGCCCGAGATCGCGCAGCGCCGTCAGCCGGCCCTGGTCGGAGACCGCGATTCCCGCCGACTCCTGGCCCCGGTGCTGGAGCGCGAACAGGCCGAAGTAGGTGAGTCGTGCCACGTCGCGGTCGTTCGCGTGGATGCCGAAGAGCCCGCACATCAGGCCCAGGCCTCCTTCAGCGCGGGAAGCGGCAGCCCGAGCAGCCGGTCGCCGCCGACGACGCCGATCCGGCGCAGGCCTTTCGAGCCGAGCCGCTCGACGTCTTCCTCCGGGCACGCGAGCACCGCGCAGCCGCCGCCCTCGCCGAAGAGCGAGAGCGGGTCGTCGGGCAGCTCGAGCTCGGCGCCGATCCCCGAGTGGAGGGCAGCCTCCGCGAGGCAGACGGCGAGCCCGCCGTCGGAGACGTCGTGGGCGAGGGTCAGGAGCGGCGCGGCCTTCCACAGGAACCGGACCAGCGCCGCCTCGGCGGCCAGGTCGAGCGGCGCGACCTCGCCGCCGAGCTCACCGTAGAGCGCCTGGTACTCCGAGCCCGCGAACGAGAGCTCCGGCTCGCCCGCGAGGAGGACGACGTCGCCCTCCTGCCATGCGCCCGGGACGCCGCGCACGTCCTGAATCGAGCCCGACGCAGCCGACGACCGGCGTGGGGTGGATCGAGCGCCCGTCGCTGTCGTTGTAGAGCGAGACGTTGCCCGAGACGACGGGGATCCCGAGCGCCGCCGCGGCCGCGGCGATCCCCTCGATCGCCTCGGCCAGCTCCCACGCGATCTCGGCCTTCTCGGGATTGCCGAAGTTGAGGCAGTCGGTCAGCGCCAGCGGCTCGCCGCCCGCGCAGGCGACGTTGCGCGCGGCCTCGAGCACGGCGAGCGCGCCGCCGGTGCGGGGATCGAGCGAAGCGAGACGTCCCTGGCCGTCGAGCGAGACTGCGAGCCCCCGCAGTGACGGGCGCAGGCGCAGCACGGCGGCGTCGAGCCCCGGCCGGCGCACGGTGCGCGAGCCGACGAGGTGGTCGTAGCGCTCGTAGATCCACGCGCGGCTTCTGATGTTCGGCGAGGCGAGCAGGTCGAGCAGTGCCTTCTCGTTGTCCGGTCCCCACGGCGGTGTCGCCCTCGCAGCGGCGCGCGGCTGCTGCGGGATCTCGTAGCGCGGGCACTCGTCGGTGAGCAGCCTCGCCGGGATCGAGCCGACGACCTCGTCGCCGTGGAAGGCCTGCAGGAGCCCGGAGTCGGTCACCTCGCCGATCGTCGTGCAAGGCAGCTCCCAGCGCTCGCACACCTCCGCCACCGCCGCGAGCATCTGCGGGCGGACGACCGCGACCATCCGCTCCTGGCTCTCGGAGATCATGATCTCCCACGGCTCCATGCCCTCCTCGCGCAGCGGCACGCGGTCGAGGTGGATGTCGAGGCCGCACTCGCGAGGCCATCTCTGCGAGCGACGACGCGAGGCCCGCCGCGCCGCAGTCCTGCAGCGACTCGACGAGCCCGCGCTCGGTCAGCTCGACCGAGACCTCGATCAGCTTCTTGCCGGTGAACGGGTCGCCGACCTGCACCGAGGGGCGCTTGTCGGCCGCGTCTTCAGCCGAGCTCCTGGCTCGCGAGCACGCTCGCGCCGCCGATCCCGTCGCGGCCCGTGGTCGCGCCGTAGAGGACGACGAGGTGGCCGACCCCGGTCGCCTTCGCCGACATCAGACGCTCGACCGGGAGCAGCCCCACGCACATCGCGTTGACGAGGCAGTTGTCCGCGTACGACGGGTCGAACACCGCCTCGCCGCCGACGGTCGGGATCCCCGTGGAGTTGCCGTAGGCGCCGATCCCCGCGACGGCCCGGTCGAAATGGTTGTCGGGAGCGCCGAAGCGCAGGCCGTCGAGCAGCGCGACCGGCCGCGCGCCCATGGCGACGATGTCGCGGAGGATCCCGCCGACCCCCGTCGCCGCGCCCTGGAACGGCTCGACCGCGGAGGGGTGGTTGTGGCTCTCGACCTTGAACGCGACCGCCTCGCCGTCGCCGAGGTCGATCACGCCCGCGTTCTCGCCCGGGCCCTGCAGCACTCTGTCTCCCGTGGACGGAAGCCGCTTCAGCAGACGTGCCGAGTGCTTGTAGCCGCAGTGCTCCGACCAGAGGAGCGAGAAGACGGCGAGCTCGAAGTGGTTCGGCTCGCGGGTGAGCAGCTCACAGATACGGTCGTACTCGCCGTCGGTAAGGCCGAGAGCACGATGAAGAGGCTGTTCCGCGACCCGCGTCAGATAAAACAGTCATACCCGGGAAGGTGGACGGGTGGCCCCGTCGTTGCACCTGGCATGAGGCCCCGCTACCTCCTGATGCTGCTCGCCCTCTCGGCGATCTGGGGCTCGTCGTTCATGTGGATCAAGATCGGCGTGCGCGAGATCGCGCCGGCCACGCTCGTGCTCGGCCGGGTCGGCACCGGGATGCTCACCCTGATCCCCGTCGTCCTCGTCGCGCTCGGCGCGCGCGGCGCGTTCGCGGAGCTCCGCCGCAACTGGTGGCCGCTCTTCCTCGTCGGCGCCCTCAACGCCGCGGTGCCGTTCTGGCTTCTCTCGTGGAGCGAGACGCGGCTCGACTCGGGGCTCGCCGCGATCATCCAGGCGGCCGCGCCGATCTTCGTCGCGCTGCTCGCGCTCCGCTTCGTCCCCTCCGAGCGCGTCACGGGCTGGCGCCTCGTCGGCCTGCTCGTCGGCTTCGCCGGGGTCGGCCTGCTCGTCGGCGTGCAGAAGGGAGGCAACGTGGTGGCCGCGCTCGCCGTGGTCGCGACCGCGCTTCTGCTACGCCGGCTCGATCCTCTACGCCGGCCGCCGGCTCAAGGGCGTGCCGCCGATGGTGATCGCGCTCGGCACGCTCGCGAGCGCCACGCTCCTGATGGCGCCGGCGGGGATCTCGCAGGCGCCCGGGTCGATGCCCTCCGGCGGAGACGATCCTCGCGGTGCTGATCCTCGGCGTCGTCTGCAGCGCGATCGCCTACCTTCTCTACTTCGGGATCATGGCCGGGGCGGGCGCCTCCCGGGCGATCCTCGTCACCTACCTCGTGCCGGCAGTTGCCGTCTTCTACGGCGCCGTCTTCCTGAGCGAGCCGGTCACGGCGTCGGCGCTGATCGGGCTCGCGCTGATCCTCGGCGGCGTCGCGCTGGGAACCGGGGCGATCTCCCCGGTAGCCTGGCGCAATGCGCGGCTACGTCCCCCTGCTCCTGCTCCTCGCCGCGATCTGGGGTAGCTCCTACCTCTTCATCAAGGTGGCGGTGGCGGACGTGCCGCCCGCGGCGATGGTCGAGCTGCGGCTGCTGTTCGCGGTTCCTGTCCTGCTCGTGTACCTCGGCTTGCAGGTGGGCGGGCGCAGTGCGCTCTCGGAGTTGCGGCGCGTCGGCCGTGTCGGCCTCGTGCTCGGGCTCGCGAACGCGGCGGTCCCGTTCACGCTGATCGCCTGGGGCGAGCAGCACGTCGACTCGGGGGTCGCGGCGATCGCGAATGCGACGGTGCCGATCTTCGTCGTCCTGCTCGCGCTGCACTTCCGGCCCGACGAGCGCGTCACGCGCCTCCAGGCGGCGGGGATCGTGATGGGGATCGTCGGCGTCGCGGTGCTCGCGGGCTTCAACCCGACCGGCGGCTGGTGGGCGGTCGCGGGGACGGTCGCCGTCGTGCTCTCGTCGGTCTCGTACGCGGCCGCCAACCTCTACGCGGGCAAGCGCGTCGGAGCCCTTGCGACCGGACCCGTGCTCGCCGCCGCCTCGATGCTCGCTGCGCTCGTGCTCCTGGCGCCGTTCGCGCTGCTCCGGCTCCCCGCCGCGACGCCGAGCTGGAAGGCGATCGCCTCGATCGCCGCGCTCGGACTGCTCGGCACGGCGCTCGCGCAGATCGTCTTCTACCGGATGCTCCGCCTCTACGGCTCGGCGCGCTCGAGCCTCGTCGCCTACCTGCTGCCGGTGACCGCGCTCGCCTACGGCGCGGTGCTGCTCGACGAGCCCGTGACCGGCGCGACGCTGGCCGGGCTCGTGCTGATCCTGACGGGCGTCGCGATCGGCTCCGGCCGGCTGAGGGTGGCATGGCCGAGGTGAGCTTCCGCCGGGCGCGGCCGGGCGACGTGGACTTCCTCCTCGCGCTCGTCACGCACGACGAGGTCGCGCCGTTCCTCGCGGCCGGCCGCGCATCCGACCGCGAGGCGCTGCTCGCCGAGATCGAGCGCTCCGAGGCCGAGCCCGAGGCGTTCGGCCGCTTCGTGATCGAGGTGGACGCGCAGCCGGCGGGGTCGATGCGCTTCGAGCGCGTCAACGAGCGCAGCCGGATCGCCCAGCTCGGCGGGCTCGCCGTCCACCCGGACTTCCGCGGCCGCAGGGTCGCCGAAGAGGCGACCCGGGGGCTCATCCGCCACCTCGTGCGCGAGCTCGGCTTCCACCGCCTCCAGCTCGAGATCTACGGCTTCAACGAGCGCGCGATGGCGCACGCCGAGCGGGTCGGCTTCACCCGCGAGGGAGTGAAGCGAAGGGCGTACCTGCACGAGGGCGAGTGGGTCGACGGCGTCCTCTTCGGCCTGGTCGCCGAGGATCTCGATGCCTGAGCCTTGTGCTCATGAGCATTTGGGATCGGTTCGGACGACGCTGCTCTGTGGGCTCGCCGGCGGGGCGCTCTCCGCGGCGATCCAGCTCCCGTTCCTCGGCCGCTACGGCTGGGACCGCGACGAGCTCTACTTCCTCTCCGCGGCGCGGCGACCGGCGCTCGGCTACGTCGACTTCCCGCCGCTCACGGCCTGGATCGGCTGGCTCGTCCACGCGGTCGCCGGTAGCTCGCTCGTCGCCCTGCGCCTGACGTGCCTCGCGGCGGGGATCGGGGTGATCGTGCTGATCGCGCTGATGGTGCGCGAGCTCGGCGGCGGGTGGCGCGCGCAGCTCGCCGCCGCGGTCGGCTGGGCGCTGCTGCCGGTCGCCCTCGGCTCGGCGAGCATCTTCCACCCGACCTGGTTCGACCAGCTCGCGTGGGCGGCGTTTCTCTACGTCGCGCTGCGCGTCCTCGGCCGCCCGGAGCCGCGGCTCTGGCCCGTGCTCGGCCTCGTCGCCGGGATCGGCCTCGAGGCCAAGTACACGATCGCCGTGCTGCTCGTCGCCTTCACGATCGGGCTGCTCGCTGACCCCGTCGAGGCGCCTGCTGGCGACGCGCGGGCCGTGGCTCGCGCTCGGGGTCGCGCTGCTCGTCTTCCTGCCGAACCTCGTCTGGCAGGCCGAGCACGGGTGGCCGAGCGTCCACTTCGCCTCGAGCCAGAACTCGAAGACCGCCGCGGACACCTCGCGGGCCGCCTATCTCGTGCAGGGGGTGCTCTTCCTGGGGCTTGCCGGCGCGGTGATCGCCGTCGTCGGGATCGTCTGGCTCTGGCGGAGGCAGCGGCTGCGGCCGCTCGCGATCGTGCCGGTCGCGGTGACGTTGATCTTCCTCGTGGAGCGCGGGCGGAGCTACTACCCGCTGCCCGGGCGACACGATCGCCGTTCGCGGCGGGGATCGTCTCGGTCGGCGGGTGGCTCCGCGCGGGGAGCCGGGTGCGCTGGGCGGCCGTCGGTGCGCTCGTCGCTCGTCCAGCTCGCGGTGCTCGCGGTGGCGGCGCCGCTCGTCCTGCCGGTGCGCTCGACCGCCTCGATGGTGCGAGCCGGGACCTGGAAGGACACCTTCTACAAGGACGAGCTCGGCTGGCCGGAGCTCGCCGACGAGACGGCGCAGGCGTGGCGCGGGCTGCCGGCCGGCGCATCGGCGCGACGGCGTCGTGCTCGCCGCGAACTACGGCGAGGCCTCGGCGCTCGAGCACTACGGCCCGGCGCGCGGGCTGCCGCTCGTCCTCAGCGGCCACCTCTCGTGGCAGTACTGGCGTCCGAAGCACCTCGACCAGCGCTTCGCGCTCGTCGTCGGCTACGACCCCGGCGTCCTCGGCGCGATCTGCAGCTCGTGGCGGACGCTCGCTGCACGATCGACAACCGCTGGCACATCGCCAACGAGGAGCGGGGGAGGACGATCGACGCCTGCACCCTGAAGCGCCCGCTCGGCGAGCTCTGGCACCCGTACATCGCCCGCGACGTGCTCTAGCTAGACGTCGACCCGGCCGCGGCCGAAGGCGTCGATGCGCCCCCAGCGGCCGGGGATGTCGAGCAGCTCGAGGTGGCCGATGCCGCGCGGCGAGCGCCGGGTCGACGATCAGGTGGTCGCCGATCGGCTCGAGGCCCGAGCATCGTGCGCAGGAGCAGCAGCGGCGCCCCGGTCGACCACGCCTGCGGGCTGCACGCGGTCGGGTACTGCACCGGGATACTTCGTCATCGCGCGCGGGTAGCCGCCGAACGCCTCGGGCAGCCGGCCGTCGAAGAACTCGCGCCGCGTCGAGGATGCCCGCCGCGATCCGCGCCGCCTCCTCCTTGAAGCCGTAGCGGCGCAGGCCCCAGGCGATGAACGAGTTGTCGAACGGCCAGACGGTGCCGACGTGGTAGCCGATCGGGTTGTAGCGGCCCTCGCCCTCGGCCAGCGTGCGCACGCCCCAGCCGGAGAAGAGCCGCTCGCCCCATCAGGTGCGCGGCGACCGCCTTCGCCTTCGACTTGTCGACGATGCCGCTCCAGAGCAGGTGGCCGTTGTTCGAGGTCAGCGCGTCGACCTGGCGCCCGTCGGCGTCGAGCGCGAGCGCGAAGTACTCGCCGTCCTCGACCCAGAAGTCGCGGTTGAAGCGGCGCTTGAGGTCGGCGGCCTCGCTGCTCGAGCCTGTCGGCGAAGCGCCGGGTCCTTCCAGACGCGGCGCGCGAGCCGGGCGCCGCGCATCTTCGCGTCGTAGGCGTAGCCCTGGAGCTCGCAGGTCGCGCGCGGGAAGCCGGGCAGCGTGCCGTCGCGGTAGGAGATCGAGTCCCAGGAGTCCTTCCAGCACTGGTTCTCGAGGCCGGTCTTCTCGTTGCGGCGCTTGTACGCGACGTAGCCGTTGCCCTGGAGGTCGGCGTACTCGTCGATCCAGTCCAGCGCGGCGCGCGCCTCGTACTCGAGCTCGCGCACGAGCTTGCGTGTCGCCGGTCCAGCGCTCGTACTCGTCGAGCAGCACGACGAAGAGCGGCGTCGCGTCGGCGCTGCCGTAGTAGGGCGAGTGCGGCCGCTCCTCGAACGCGGTCATCTCGCCGTAGCGCATCTCGTGCAGGATCCGGCCCGGGTCCTCGTCGCGGAAGTCGTCGACGCGGGTGCCCTGCCGCTCGCCGAGCGCGCGCAGCGTCGTCGCGGCGAGCTCGGGCGTGAACGGCAGCGCCTGCAGGCTCGTGAAGATGCTGTCGCGGCCGAACATCGTCATGAACCACGGCAGGCCGGCCGCGGGCAGGCTGCGCGCCCGGGCAGCGTGCGGGTCGAGAAGCGCAGCGCGGCGAGGTCGACGAGGCTGCGGTGGTAGGTCGCTCGCAGCGAGTCCCAGTCGCACTCGAGCGTCGGCGCCGCTGTCGAGCCACTGGTCGAGGCCCGCGCGCCATGTTCGGCCGGCGCGCTGCTCGCGGCGCCACGTGCGGCTGCGCGCGCGCTCGCCGACGCGGCGATGCGCGGTCGTCGACGTCGAGCGTCGGTCGTCCACTCGCCGTGCGGCGGCGATCGTCGACCGTGAACGTGAGCCCGTCCTCGTCGATCTTCGCCGGCGCGGTCGGCGATGATCATGGTCTCGCGCGCGAACGGTCTCGCGCTCGTAGCCGAGCACGAGCCGGTCGCCGCTCGACCCGCGTGGTGGTAGCGTGCCCTTCTTCTTCAGCGCGTCCTTGACCTCGAACAGGTCGGCGAAGTCGCTGCCGGCGTCGATGCCGGACCGTCGAGCGTCGACCGGCTTCGTCGTCGTGGTTCAGGATCGTGAGCTCCTCGTGGAAGCCGTCCGCCGACCGACGCGCTGGCGGATCACCGAGAGCTTCGCGTCGACGTAGACGGTGCCGGTCCCGGGCACGAGGAAGAAGCGCGTCTCGAAGTACTGCAGGTCGTCGGTCGAGAGCGGCGTTCAGCCGCTCGCCGTCGATCGTGAGCACCCACTTCGAGAGGAAGCGGGTGTCGAACGAGAAGAGCCCGGTCGGGTCGGTCGGCGAGGCCTCGATGTCGCCGCGCGGTCGCTGACGACGAAGGTGTTGCCGTCGAGGATCTGGACGAGCGTCGCTCATCGGATCTTCCTCGCGTAGACGGACTTCGGCGGTGACGGGAAGAGCCGCTGGAACGACATCACGAGCCCGAGGTCGCCCGCCGACTCGAGCACGCCGCGCAGCTGCGCGGCCATCGCGTTCGCCCGGCCCGTCGCCATCTCGTCGAAGAGCGACTTGTCGCAGCGGACCACGGCGTCGGCCTCGTCGTTCGCGTTCGACACCGTGACGTCGCCCTTGTCGATCGTCACGTGCCAGTACTGCGTGCGCCTGCCGTTTCGGAGCTCGAACCGCACGGTCCCGGACGTGCGCGCCAGGATCGGCTCGTGCTCACGCCTCGCCAGTGCGTCGAAGAACGTCGCGGTCGGGTCGGCGGCCATCGTCTCGGCCACCCTAGCCAAGCCTCTCCAGCAAGCCGTCGCCGACGCGGAGCGAGTTCGCCATCGCGGTCAGCGCCGGATTGACGGCGCCGATGCTCGGGAAGACGCTCGTGTCGACGACGTAGAGATTGTCGAGCTCGTGCGCCTTGCAGTCGCCTGTCGAGCGCCGAGGCGGCCGGGTCGGAGCCGAAGCGGCACGTCCCCGCCTGGTGCGCGACGCCCGCGACCGGGATCTCGTTCTTCATGTAGGCGAACCGCTTGATCAGGTGGTGCGGGTTCATGTCGAGCTTCCCGAGCACCGACTTGAGCTTGCCGTAGAGCTCCTCCTTCGGCACCTCGTTCGTCGGCGTGTAGGCGAGCGTGAGATTGCCCTTGCCGTCGACGGTGACACGGTTCTCCGGCCGCGGCAGGTCCTCGGTCGAGAGCCAGAAGTCGATCGCGTGCCGCGCCGTGCGCTCGAGCGTCCACTCGGGCGCGAGCTCCGTCTCGCCGGGCTTCTCGCCGCGGTACATCTCGGCCTGCGACTTGCCGACCATCTGGATGTTCCCGAGCGGATAGCCGTTGTCGCCGGCGAGGTAGAAGTCGTTCAGCCCGAGCGTCTTCTGGAAGACCGTCGGGTTCTCCTCGCGCGAGAGGGCGAGGACGGCCTGGCTGTTGTGGAACATGTAGTTGCGGCCCACCTGGTCGGAGCCGTTGGCGAGCCCGTTCGGGTGGCGGTCGTTCGCGGAGAGGAGCAGGAGCTTCGCGGTGTTCGCCGCGCCGCAGGCGAGCACGACGATCTCGCCCGCGAAGCGCTCCTCCGAGCCGTCCCGCTCGACGACCACCTCGGTCACGGAGGTGCCGGGCGAGTCGGTCTCGAGCCTGACCGCCTTGGCATTGGTGAGCAGCGTGACGTTCGCGTGCTCGAGCGCGGGCCGGACTCCCAGCACCTCGGCGTCGGACTTGGCGTGGAGCAGGCACGGGAAGCCGTCGCAGTTCATGCAGCGGATACAGGCGCTGTCGGGCGGGCTCGCTGCGTCGAGCATCACCCCGCACGGCGCGTGGAACGGGTGGTAGCCCGCAGCCGCGAGATCGTCGGCGAGCTGCTGGATCCGCGGCTCGTGCGTGAGCGCCGGGAACGGGTACGGCCCGCTTGCCGGCGGCTCCGTCGGGTCCTCGCCCCGCGCGCCGTGCACCCGGTACAGCTCCTCCGCCTTCAGGTAGTAGGGCTCGAGCTCGTCGTAGGCGATCGGCCAGGCGGGCGAGACGCCGTCGTGGTGGTGGAGCTCGCCGAAGTCCTCCGCGCGGAGCCGGTAGAGCGCGGCGCCGTAGAGCTTCGTGGCGCCGCCGACGAAGTAGTGGATCTGGGGCTGGAAGGCCTTGCCCTGAGCGTCGTACCAGGTGTCGGGCGAGACGTAGCGGTTGTCGACGAACACATCCTTCGCGAGCCAGTTCTCGAGCTCGCGCGGGAGCCAGTCGCCGCGCTCGAGCAGCAGGATCCGCTTCCCGGACGGTGCGAGGTGCCGCGCGAGCGTCCCGCCGCCCGCACCGGTGCCGACGATGATCACGTCGTAGGCGTCCACGCTCAGTCCTCGATCCAGGGCCCGTGCCAGCGGCCGAAGCCGGCGACGAGGTCGTTCGCCGAGGCCGGGCCCCACGAGCCCGGCGCGTAGACCTCGACCGGCGGCGGCGCGTCGAGCAGCGGCTGCATCACCCGCCAGCACTCCTCGACGCCGTCCTGCCGCGTGAAGCGCGTGCTGTCGCCGACCATCGCGGCGTGGAGCAGAACCTCGTAGGGCGTCGGGCCCGTGCCGCCCTGTTCGGCGAACTCGAGATCGAGCGTGACCTGCGACTCGCCCGCGATGTCGGCGCGGTGCGCGTCGACGATGAGCCTGACCCCGGGCGAGGGGTCGAGCTTGATCACGAGCTGGTTGGGCTCCGGGCGGGTCCCCTGCCTGGCCCCGAAGGAGAGCACCGGCGGATGCTTGAAGACGAGCCGCAACTCGGTCTGCGTCACCGGCAGCGACTTGCCAGTGCGGATGAAGAACGGGACACCGGCCCAGCGCCAGTTTTCGATCTCGAGCCGGAGCGCCGCGAAGGTCTCGGTCGTCGAGTCGGGAGCGACGCCGTCGACCGCGAGGTAGCCGTCGTACTGGCCCCGCACGTAGTGGGCCGGGTCGGCGGCCACGACGGACCGGAACAACGCGACCTGGTTGTCCTTGATCGTCAGCGGGTTTCCGCCGGACGGCGGCTCCATCGCAGCTGCGGCGACCACCTGCATCAGGTGGTTGACGACGACGTCGCGCAGCGCGCCGACCGGGTCGTAGAAGTGTCCGCGGTCGGCGACGTCGAAGTCCTCGGCCATCGTGATCTGGACGCAGGCGAGGTAGTTCCTGGACCAGAGCGGCTCGAGCATCGAGTTCGCGAACCGGAGGTGCAGGATCTCCTCGAGCCCGAACTTCCCGAGGTAGTGGTCGATGCGGTAGAGCTGGGACTCGTCGATGTACTGGTGGAGCTCGGCGGCGAGCGCGCGGGCGGAGGCGAGGTCGTTGCCGAAGGGCTTTTCGACGACGACCTTCGCGTTCTTCGTCAGTCCGGCGGCGGCGAGGCTCTTGATCACCGGGCCGAACAGGAACGGCGGGATCTCGAGGTAGAAGACGGGCGAGGTGAAGCCCTCGATCGCGGCGGCGACGCGCTGATAGGTCGCGGCGTCGCCGAAGTCGCCCTGGATGTAGGAGAGCCGCGCCGCGAAGCGGGCGAACACCTCCTCGTCGATCGTCTCGCCGGTGCCCTCGATCGCGTCGTGCGCGTGCTGCACGAGCATGTCGCGGCTCCAGTCGTCGACGGCCACGCCGATCACGGGGCAGTCGAGGAGCCCGCGCTTCTCGAGCCGGTAGAGCGACCGGAAGGTCATCACCTTCGCGAGGTCGCCGCTGATCCCGAAGTCGACGAAGACGTCCGCAGGAGCGCTCATGCGAGGTCATGCAAGCAGGGGGCGACGGCGAGTTCATCGTCCACATCGGGTGAAATGGATCGGATTTCGTACGAAATGGATGATGTGTCGCGGGCGCCGGGTGTGGGAGGCTCCGCGCGTGATCCTTGCGACCTCGACTACGGTCGACCTCGCCCGCGCGCAGTTCGCGACGACCTCGATCTACCACTTCCTGTTCGTCCCGCTGACGCTCGGCCTCGGCCCGATCGTGGCGATCTTCCAGACGCAGTGGCATCGCACGAAGGACGAGCGCTGGCTCAAGCTGACGCACTTCTTCGGCGCGCTGTTCCTGATCAACTTCGCGATCGGCGTCGCGACGGGGCTCGTGCAGGAGTTCCAGTTCGGGATGAACTGGTCGGTCTACTCGAAGTTCGTCGGCAACGTGTTCGGGGCGCCGCTCGCGATCGAGGGGCTCGCCGCGTTCTTCCTCGAGTCGACCTTTCTCGGCCTCTGGATCTTCGGCTGGAACCGGCTCTCGCCTCGCGTGCACCTCGCCACGCTCTGGACCGCCGTCGTCGGCACCTGGCTCTCGGCGTACTTCATCCTCGTCGCGAACTCGTTCATGCAGGACCCGGTCGGCTACAAGCTCGCGAACGGCCAGGCGGTGCTGACGAGCATCTGGTCGCTGCTCGGGAGCCACTGGGCCTACTACGCCTTCATCCACACGATCCTGGCCGGGCTGACGTGCGGCGCCGCGGTCGTGTTCGGTGTCTGCTGCTGGCACTTCGCGCGCGGGAAGAACGTCGAGATCTTCCGGCCGGCCGCGAAGGTGGCGCTGATCGTGCTCGTGCCCGCGTCGTGCCTGAACCTCCTGTTCGGCAGCCACTTCGGGATCCTCGTCGCCAAGCTCCAGCCGATGAAGATCTCCGCCAGCGAGGCGCAGTGGGAGTCGTGCACGAAATGCGCATTCTCGCTGTTCCAGGTCGGCGGCTTCAGCAAGCAGGACCCGACGCCGAGCTTCGAGATCAAGATTCCGGGCCTGCTCTCGTATCTCGCCACCGGCTCGTTCAGCGGCAAGGTGACCGGGCTCAACGAGCTCAACGACCAGTACGTGGCGAAGTACGGGAAGGGGAACTACCTGCCGCCGATCGAGACGATCTACTGGAGCATGCGCGGGATGGCGTATGCCGGCTCGTTCGTGGCGCTGGTGGCGATCATCGGCGCCTTCCTGATGTGGAAGCGGCGGCTCGAGCGGCTGAAGTGGTTCCTCTGGGTCGGCGTCGTCACGACCGCGTTTCCGTTCATCGCATGCATCTTCGGCTGGATGCTGACCGAGATCGGGCGGCAGCCGTGGATCGTGCAGGGACTGCTCAAGACCAGCGGCGCGAACTCTCCTGCGGTCGGGACGACGTGGCTCGCGATCAGCCTCACGGTGTTCGTCGTGCTCTACCTCGCCTTGCTCGTGCTCGACGTCTTCCTGATGCGGCGCTTTGCCGGCAGAGATCCTTCGAGCTCGGGTGAGGAGCCCGGGAGCGCCGAGCCGGCGCCGGCGATCGGCTACTGATGAACCTCCAGAACCTCTGGTTCGTGCTGATCGTCGTCCTCTGGTCGGGCTACTTCCTGCTCGAGGGCTTCGACTTCGGCGTCGGGATGCTGCTGCCGTTCCTGCCGCGCGACGAGAAGGAACGAAGCGAGATGTTCGAGACGATCGGCCCGGTGTGGGACGGCAACGAGGTGTGGCTCGTGACCGCCGGCGGCGCGACCTTCGCCGCGTTCCCGGCCTGGTACGCGACGATGTTCTCGGGCCTCTACATCGCGCTCCTGGCCGTCCTCTTCTTCCTGATCATCCGGGTGATCTCGTTCGAGTGGCGCACGAAGGTGACGAGCGAGCGCTGGCGGAAGGTGTGGACCTGGGCCAACACGGTCGGCAGCTTCGGCGCCTCGCTGATCTGGGGCGTCGGCTTCGCGAACCTGCTCTACGGCACGCCGATCAACTCGAGCGGCGACTTCAGCGGGACGTTCTGGGACCTGTTCAACTGGTACACCGTGCTGGGCGGGCTCGCGGTCGTCGCGATCTTCGCCTTCCACGGCGCGACCTTCCTCACGCTGCGCACGCAGGGAGACCTGCTCGAGCGGGCCGGCCGCGCGGCGAAGCGGCTCTCGCTGGCCGCGGCGGCGCTCGGAGCCGCGTTCCTCGTCTCGACGGTGGTCGTCGCCGTCGACCGGAACGACAAGAACGTGTTCCCGGTGGTGCTGCCGGCGGCGATCGGGATCGCGGCGCTCGTGCTCGCGGTCGCCTTCGTCCGCATGCGGCGCCAGATCTGGGCGTTCACGATGACCGGCCTCGGCGCGATCGCGGTCATTGTCACGCTCTTCACGGGCCTCTTCCCGCGCGTGATGGTCTCGAGCACCGACTTCGGCAACAGCCTCACGGTGAGCGGCTCTGCGTCGCAGCACTACACACTCGCCGTGATGAGCGTCGTCGCGCTGATCTTCGTGCCGCTCGTCCTGCTCTACCAGGGCTGGACGTACCACGTCTTCCGGGCCCGCGTGGGCGGGCCAACTCACTAGGAGAGACATGCCGCGAGTCCTGTTCGTCTACTACACGCACACCCAGCAGGCAAAGCGGGTCTGCGATGCGATGGCGGAGACGCTGCGTGGACGCGGCTGCGAGGTCATCGAGGCCGCGATCGAGTTCACCGATCCGCACTACGCCAAGAACTTCAAGACGTTTCCGTTCAAGCACGCGGTCTTCAGCATCTTGCCGCTGCTCTGGCCGCAGACCGTCCGCAAGACGGGGCAGATCGAGATTCCGGCCGAGGCGAAATCGGGCGACTACGACCTGGTCGTGCTCGGCTCGGCGACCTGGTTCTTCACCACGAACATGCCCCTGCGCTCGTACATCGAGTCGGACGAGGCGCACGCCGTGCTCGCGGGCAAGCCGTTCGCGACGTACGCCGTCTGCCGCCGCTACTGGAGCATCAACCTCAAGGAAGTCAAGAAGCGCGCCACCAGGCAGGGAGGCACGTTCGTCGGCTGGACCAAGTTCACCTACGAGGGCGGCCAGATCCGCTCGCTGCTCTCGCTGCTCAGCTACTTCGGCAAGGGCGAGATGCGCGAGCGCTCGCTCGGGATCAAGATCCCGCCGACGAACCTCAAGCCGGGCTTCGGCGAGCAGGCGACCGCGTTCGCCAACACGCTGGCGGACGCGATCAATGCGTGAGAGCCTCGCGCTCGCCGTGCTGCTCGCCGCTGTCGCCGTAGGCGCGACCGCATGCGGCTCGAGCTCCTCCGGCGCGACCCGCGGTGTCGTCACGGTCAGGATGGCCGTCGTCGGCGATCCGGGCAACCACTCGGTGGGCGTGGTCCAGACCTTCGGCGGCCCGAAGGGGCAGTTCGTCGACCCGCCAAAGGGCACGGGGATCTACAAGACCTGCGCCGACGCGCCCGCCCCGCCGCCGCAGTGCCTCACCGTGGGCGCGGTCTCGTACAAGTACGGGATCGCGGAGCTCGAGACGACGGTCGGCCAGTACGTGACGTTCCTGAACACGGCCGACCCCGCAGGGAAGAACGTTCACGCGCTCTACGACGACACCATGAGCCCGACGGCCTGGCCGCAGTACGGCTCGATCGCCTACTCCTCCTCCGCGTCCGCGGGCAAGCACTACTCGGTCGCGTATCCGGAGTGGGCCCAGAAGCCGTTCAACTTCGGGAGCTTCCGTCGCGGTGCCCGCTTCGCGAACTCGCTCACGAACGGGAAGATCCTCTCCCAGGCACAGTCGAGCTCGAACGGCTTCACATACGTCACGTACACGGTTCGGCTCTCGCCGAAGACCGAGTCCGGGATGTACGACATGAAGAAGGAGTCGCCGACGCGCACCAAGTCGTCGGGCTTCGTCCTGCCGAGCAACAACGAGTGGGTCAAGGCCGCCTACTACGACCCCAAGGGCGGCGGCACCGATTCGTACTGGGCATATCCGACCGGCCCGTTCGACCAGCCGAACGTCTCGGTGCTGAATCCCAAGACGGGCGACGTCGAGAACGCGAGCGACCAGCCGCTCTCGACCTACAACCCGAACGACCCGCAGAGCAGCGTCGACACTCCGGGAGCGCCGCCCGGAACGGCTCCGACCTGGTGCCCGTCGCAGGCCGGCCCGTCGTGCGGCAAGGTCTTCCCGCCCGACCTGCCGGCCGACTTCCAGAAGATCTACATGGCGAACGTGAGCACGGTCGGGCAGACGAAGACGTTCTCGCCGTGGGGCACGCTCGACCAGGGCGGCAACGTCGTCGAGGTGCTCGACACGCTGGCGCCCCAGCCGCCGGGCGTGAACTTCCTGCGTGACTGGCGCTACTACCACGGCGGCGTCGCCAACGCGCCGGCCTACCAGCTCGAGATCTCGGCCTTCGGCTACAACCCGGGCGACCCGCAGATCGCGCGCTTCTACCCGTGGCTCGGCTTCCGCCTGGGAGTCGTCGGCGACCTCAAATGATTGAGAACGGCATGTCCGACTCGTCGTGGTGCTCTTCGAGAACCGCTCTCTCGACAACGTCCTCGGTCACCTCTACGGCCCAGAGGACGGTAAGACGCGCGGGTGTTCGACGCGTACCGCGGCGCTAGGTGCCAATCAGGGTCGAACGTGTGGAACACGACCCTGCTGGTCGGCTGGGACGAGCCGGGCGGAACCTACGACCACGTGCCGCCCGGGCCGGCCGCGCCGCCCGACCCGGCAGCACCGGCGGGCGAGATGGGCTTCAAGTTCGACCGCTCGGGCTACCGCGTCCCCGCAATCCTCGTCTCGCCGTGGGTCGAGCCGGGCTCGGTCTACAACGACGAATATCGCCACACCTCGTTGATCGCGACGCTGCGGAAGGCGTGGGGCCTCGGCGACGCGCTGACCCGGCGCGACGCCTCGGCGCGCACCTTCGACCACCTGTTCACCCGCGAGACACCGCGCGACCCCGACAGCTGGACGACGGTCGAGGCCCAACCGGTCCCCGACTGGGCGATGGACTACGAACTCGTCGACAAGGCCCTCAGCGGGCTCGGCAAGACCCTCGGGCCCGGGATCATCGAGCACGCCAAGGCGATGGGCGTCAAGAACCTCCCGTCGCAGCTCGACGACCCCAGCGCGCAACTCACGCCGCAGCTGATCATCGAGGTGATCAGAGACGTCGCCTGGCACTACTTCCCCAAACTGGCTCCGGAAGGCGAAGTTCACGGAGCCTCTCGATCGTCGGGAACCTGAAATAGCGCGGTAGGCTCGGGGCGTGCGTCTCCTCGACCCGCGCCTGCTCCGCCGCGCGCGGCCGGCGCGGGTACTGCTCGGTCTTGACGCCGCGCTCGGGCTGGCGACGGCGCTGCTCGTGCTCGCACAGGCCGTGCTGCTCGCGCGCGTCGCCGCGCGGGCGTTCGGCGGCGCCTCGCTGACGGAGGTCTCGCTGCCGCTCGAGCTGCTCGTGGTCGCGGTCGCTGCGCGGGCGGCGACGGCGTGGGGCTTCGAGGCGGTTGGTCGGCGGGCGGCGACAAGCGTCCTCTCGCAGCTCCGGCTCGACCTCGTCGAGACGCGGCTCCGAGACCATCCGGCCGCGCTCGACGGCTCCCAGAGCGCGGAGGTCGCCACGACTGCGGTGAACGGTGTCGACGCGCTCGAGACGGCGTTCGCCCGCTACCTGCCGCAGGTCTTCCTCGCGGCCGCCGTCCCCGTCGCGGTGCTCGTGCTCGTGGCCGTGATCGATCCGCTCTCGGCCGGGATCATGCTGCTGACGCTGCCGCTCGTCCCGGTCTTCATGTGGCTGATCGGGCGCGCCACGGCAAAGCACACCCGCGAGCGCTGGCAGGCGCTGACGCTGCTCGCGACGCACTTCGCCGACGTCGTGCGGGGCCTGCCGACCCTGCGCGCCTTCAACCGCGGCGAGGCCCAGGCCGAGCGGATCGAGCAGGTCGAGCGACGAGTACCGGCAGGCCGCGATGGGCACGCTCCGGATCGCGTTCCTCTCCGGCACCGTGCTCGAGCTCGCCGCCACGATCGGGGTCGCGCTGATCGCGGTCACCGTCGGCGTGCGCCTTGACGACGGCTCGGTCGGGTTCGCGACCGCGCTCACCGTCCTCCTGCTGGCGCCCGAGCTCTACCTGCCGCTGCGGAACCTCGCCGCGTCCTACCACGCGAGCGCCGACGGGCTCGCCGTCTCCGAGCGCCTGCTCGGCCTGATCGAGCAGCCGCCCGCGGTCACGGCAGGGGCCGGGCTCGCGCCGAGCCCGCGCGGCGCCGCGATCCGGCTGGAGAACGTCTCGTTTGCGTATCCGTCGCGCGAGATCCCGGTGCTGGAGTCGGTCGACCTCGAGCTCGAGCCGGGGGAGACGCTCGCGCTCGTGGGTGAGAGCGGCGGCGGGAAGAGCACCGCCGCGTCGCTCCTGCTGCGACTCTGTGAGCCGACCGCCGGCCGGGTCACCGTCGGCGGAGTCGACCTGGCCGGCTGTGACGCGGCGGCCTGGCGCGCGCAGGTCGCCTGGGTGCCGCAGGACCCGACGCTCTTCCGGGGCACCGTCGCCGACAACATCCGCCTCGGCGATCCGGCCGCGCCCGACGAGCGCGTGCGCGACGCAGCGGAGCGGTCCGGCGCCGACGCGTTCATCGACGGGCTGCCGGACGGGTACGGCTCGCTCGTCGGCGAGGGCGGGCGCGGGCTCTCCGCCGGCGAGCGGCAGCGGATCGCGCTCGCGCGCGCGTTCCTGCGCGACGCGCCGCTCGTGATCCTCGACGAGCCGACCGCGAACCTCGACCCGGTCAACGCGGAGCTCGTCGGCGAGGCGGTCGAGCGGCTGCGTGCCGGGCGCACGGTGCTGCTGATCGCCCACAGCCCCGAGCTCGCGGCGCGCGCGGACCGCGTCGTACGGCTGGAGCGGGGCCGGCTCGCGGAGGTCGCGCCCGCATGACCACGCTGCGCCGCCTGCTCGCGCTCGCCGGGATGCCGCGCCGCCGCGTCGCGCTCTCGGTCGCGCTCGGCTCGCTCGCGGTCGGCTTCGGCGTCGGCCTGATCACCACTTCCGGCTATCTGATCTCGCGCGCGGCCGAGCACCCGCCCGTGCTCGCGCTGACGGTCACGATCGTCCTCGTCCGCTTCTTCGGGATCGCGCGCCCGGTCATGCGCTACCTCGACCGGCTCGCCTCGCACGATCTCGCGCTGCGCGCGCTCGGACGGATCCGCGCCCGCTTCTACGCGCGGATCGAGCCGCTCGCCCCGGCCGAGCTCGCCGACTTCCGGCGTGGCGACCTCGTCAGCCGCATGGTCGGGGACGTCGATGCGCTGCAGGGGCTCTACCTGCGAGGGATCGGGCCGCCGCTCGTCGCGGCCGTCGTCGGCGCCGCGTGCGTCGTCGCCGCAGCGATCGTCCTGCCGGCGGCCGGAGCGATCCTCGCGGCCGGGCTCCTCGTCGCCGGAGTCGCGCTGCCGGCGCTCGCTGCGCGCCTCGGCAGCTCCGCCGGGCGCCGCCAGGCCGCCGCGCGCGGCGAGCTGACCGCGGAGCTCGTCGAGCTCCTCCGCGGCGCCTCCGAGCTCGTCGTCTACGGGCGCGAGGAGGAGAAGCTGGCCTCGGTGCGCGCGGCCGACGCGGAGCTTGCGCGCCTGACGCGGCGCGACGCGCTCGTGGCGGGGCTCGCCGACGGCCTCGCCGTGCTCGTGACCGGGCTCACCGTCGTCGGCGTGCTCGCCGTCGCCGTCTCCGCGCACTCCGCGGGAACGCTCGACCGCGTGCTGATCGCGACCGTCGCGCTGCTCGCGCTCTCGTCGTTCGAGTCGGTGCTGCCGCTGCCCGGGACGGCGCGGGAGCTCTCGGCGACCCTCGCCTCCGGGCGCCGTGTGCTCGAGCTGGTCGACCGCGAGCCGGCCGTGCGCGATCCCGCCGACCCGCTGCCGGCGCCCCCGTCGGCCGCCGTTGCGCTCGAAGGAGTCACGGCCCGCTACGCCCCGGGCGGCCGGCCCGCGCTCGCGGGCTTCGACCTGCGCCTCGAGCCCGGCGAGCGGATCGCGCTCGTCGGCCCGAGCGGCGCCGGTAAGTCCACGGTCACGAACCTGCTGCTGCGCTTCCTCGACCCCGAGCAGGGCCGCGTCACGATCGCCGGCCGGGACGCGCGGGAGTACCGGCAGGAGGACGTCCGCCGCACCTTCGCCCTCGCCGGCCAGGAGGCGCACGTGTTCGACTCGACGATCCGCGAGAACCTGCGGCTCGCACGCCCGGCCGCGACCGACGCCGAGCTCGAGGCGGCGCTTCGCCGCGCGCACCTCTCCGACTGGGTCGCCTCGCTGCCGGACGGGCTCGGCACGCTCGTCGGCGAGGACGGAGCGCGTCTGTCCGGCGGCCAGCGCCAGCGGCTCGTGCTCGCGCGGGCGCTCCTGGCCGACGCGCCGGTGCTCGTGCTCGACGAGCCGACCGCGCACCTCGATCCGCCGACCGCCCGAGCGCTGATGGACGACGTGCTCGACGCGGCCGCCGATCGCACCGTGCTGCTGATCACGCATCGCCCCGAAGGGCTCGAGCGGATGGACCGGATCGTCGCGCTCGACAGCGGCAGCACTCAAGAAACGTCGGTAAACGACCGATCTATCTAACTGCCCATGAGAACTGCGGACTCAAAGAGACGGGCTCTGCTCGCCGCGGCCGGTTTCAGCTACGCGCTGTTCTTCGTCGTGGTCTGCCTCTTCGAGCGTCCCGGGCTCGGCCTCGGGCGGCTTCTCTTCCTCCCGGTGGTGCTGTTCGCGCTGGCGACCGACGCCTGGCTGGGAGCGCTCGGCGGCGTGCTCGCCACCGGCCTCTACGTGATCGCCGTGCTCGTCAGCCCGCGCATCCCGCAGTCCGGGATCGTCACCTTCTCGATGCTCGTCCGCTTCGTCTCGTTCGTCGCCGTCGGCGCGCTGATCGGCTACTTCGCGAAGGAGCATCGCGAGCTCGTCGACCGCCTGCGGGCGCTCGCAGACCGTGACGAGCTGACCGGCCTCCCGCGCGGCCGGGCCTTCGAGTCGGAGATGAGCAAGCGCCTCGGGCAACCAGGCCCGTTCTCGCTCCTGCTCGGCGTGTTCGGCCCGCTCGTCGAGCTCAAGGGCCGGGACGAGGCCGACGCGCTCCTCCGCGTCTCGCGCCTGCTCACGACGTGCCTCGACCCGCGCGACGCGCTCGTCCGCGTCGGCCAAGACGAGTTCGGCGTGCTGACGTCGCTCTCGTCGGGCGAGGAGGCCGGGAAGCTCGCCGCGACGCTCGAGTCGGTGCTCGACGGCGAAGGTCTCGACGTCACGTTCGGCTGGGCGGTCGCGCCGCAGGACGGCGCCAACGCGCTCTCGCTCTGCCAGGCCGCCGACGAGCGGCGGTACGCGCGAACGCTGATCCGCGCCGCGCGCCCGCACTACTCGACGGCCTAGCTCTCTCTCCTACTCCGCGGCGGCCGCGAGGCCCGCGGCCACGAGGTCGGTCGGATGGATCCACGCGTCTGCGAGGAGGAAGCCGCCGGCCCGCTGGATCGAGTCCCGGAACGGGATCGCCCAGACGTGCTCGAGCAGCGCGATTGCGGCCGAGGTCCCGTTCGGGATCGTGTCGGCCACGGCCCACGCCTCGTCCTCGTCGAAGACGTGCCCGTCCTCGAGCGCCTCGGCGCCGGCGAGAGCGCCGGCTTCGGCACCCTCCTCGCCGTCGATCCCGAGACCGACCAGCGCGCCGACGGTGGCGCCGAACTCCATCGCCTCGTCCTGGCTGAGGTCACTCGCCTGCAGGATCGCGATCTCGCCGTTGTCGTCCTTCATCACGAAGAGCAGGTCGACGAGGCGCACGATGTCGTGCTCCTTGAGCTTCTGCAGCTCGGGGATGATCTCCCCGGTGAAGTTGTTGCCCTCGAAGCCGATCACCAGCATCTGTACGGGTCCCATATCGGTCACATCCCCTGCAGGATCTTTTGCTTCTGCACTTCGAACTCGGCGTCGGTCAGGATGCCCTGCTCGTGCAGCTGCGCGAGCTTCGTCAGCTGATCCATCGAGTCCTCGGACATCGCGCCGCCGGCCTGCGGCGGCGGGGGTGCCGCGTACTGCTGCTGGTCGGCCTGCTGTTGCTGCTGGTCCGCGGCCTGGTTGGCTCCCGCCCTCGCGCCGGCCTTGCCGGCGACGTAGGCCGTGCCTCCGATCATCGCGGCGCGGGCGAGCGGGCGCCTTCTCATGAAGATCATCGTGCCTCCTTTTGCGGTAGTTCCACGTTCAGCATCGCGCGAGGCGCGCGCCGGTGCAACATCCGGATCGGGTGAAATCGATGCCTAGAGCAGGCCGAGCTCGGTCGCGCGCTCGACGGCGTCGCTTCGGCTCGAGACGTCGAGCTTGCGGTACATCGAGACCGCTTGCGACTTGACCGTGTTGCGGGAGAGGTGCACGCGCTCGCCGATCTCCCCGAAGGTGAGGTGGGTCGGCAGGAGGTGGAGGAGGCGAACCTCGGCGCCGGTGAGGCTCGAGGCGCCCTCGTGCCCCGCGCTCGAGAACACCGCGGCCGTCGCCGTCAGCTCGGCGAGGGTGGTGCTCAGCGAGCCGAGGTTCGGCGCGGCCGCCTCGATGCGGCGGGCCTCCGCGAGGAGCCGGCGCGCGCCGGCGACGTCCGCGAGGAACAGGCTCGCACGCGCCAGGGTCAGGCGGCATTCGACCGCGAGCCACGGCGTGACCTCCGAGTCTCCCTCGATCAGCTCCCTCGAGTGCCGGATCGCGGCGCGGGCGGGCTCGACATCGCCCCGGTGCGCAAGGATGAGCGCGGACACCGTGAAGACGGGCGCAACGGTGACGATGCCGACCAGGCCCGCCCTCCCCAGCTCGTCGGTCGCCTGCGTCGCCAGGTGTGCGGCGTCGCCCCACGACTCCTCGGCGATCGCGAGCTCGGCGAGCTGCGCCAGGCACATCGCCCGGACGGTGATCAGCCCGAAGGCCGCCGCCAGCCGTTCGCCTTCCTCGAGGCGCGCCCGCGCGAGCTCGTAGTCGCCCGAGAGGCGCGCTGCGGCGCCCTCGATGTAGCACGCTCGCGGCCACCAGGGGCTGTCCTCGGCCTCGAGCTCGATGAAGCGGGCCGCGTCCTCTCGCATCCGCGTCACGCCGTCCTTCGCGATCGTTGCGCGCAGCAGCGCCAGGGCCGACTCGAGCGACGTCGTCCCGTCGGAGAGCGGCCCCTCGTGTGTCCCGCGCGCGGCCGCCGCAGCCCAGCGCTCGATGCCGCCGCTCTCGGCGCCGAGGCTCGCCCACGCGGCTGCCAGCGCGAGTGGCGGATACCCGGCGATCTGCTCGTCCGTGAAGGCCGAGAGCCAGCGGAGGAGCACCGGCCCGCGGCCCCGGCCGCGATAGCGGACGACGTTCGCCCAGACGAGGTCTCCCGCCTGCTCGACGTTGCCTGCCGCGACCGCGTGGCGGATCGCCTCCTCCGGCTCGCCGTGCTCGGCGTACCAGTCGCTCGCGCGGCCGTGGAGCTCGAGCTCGAGCCCGGGCTCGGCGTCGCGGAGCCGGCTGCGAAGCATCTCCGCGAACAGGGTGTGGTAGCGGTACCAGACGCGCTGGCGGTCGAGCGGGACGAGGAACAGGTTCGACCGCTCGAGCTTGTGCAGCTTCGATGCGGAGCCGGTCTGCTCGAGGATCGCGTCGCAGAGCGGCGCGGAGAGCCGGTCGAGCACCGAGGTGCGCGTCAGGAACCCGGCGAGGGCGGGCGAGAGCCGACCGAGCACCTCGTCGCGGAAGTAGTCCGCGACGATCCGGTCGTCGCCGGTGAAGCCCTCCACGGCGACGACGCTGCCGTGCGCCCTGAGCGAGAGCGCGGCGAGGTAGAGCCCGGCGGGCCAGCCCTCGGTTCGCTCGGTGATCAGCCGCACCTCGGCGGGCTCGAGCTCGATCCCCGCGCCGCGCAGGAGGATCTCCGCCTCGTCGGGCGCGAATGCGAGATCGGCCGGGCCGAGCTCGAACAGCCGCCGGCCGGCGCGTAGCTTTCCGAGCGGCAGCGTCGGCTCGCTCCGCGCCGTGATCGCGAGCTGCGATCCGGCCGGGAGGTGGCGCGTCAGGACAACGAGCGCGTCGAGCGCCTCGGGCGAGGTCACGAGGTGGGCGTCGTCGAGGACGAGCACGAACGGCTGCGACCGGGTCGCGATCGCCTTCCCGAGGCGGGGCAGCACGACACGGTCGACGTCGGGCTTCTGCGCCGACAGCGCCGAGAAGACGGGCCCGCCGAGCTGCTCGACCCTATTGAGGGCCAGCGCAACGTACGTCAGCAGCGCGACCGGGTCGTTGTCGCCGGAGTCCAGCGAGACCCAGGCGAACGGCCGCTCGTCCGCATCCGCCCAGTGGGCCATCAGGGTCGTCTTCCCGTAGCCGGCGGGCGCCGACACGTAGACGATCGGGTCGGCCGCGGAGGCGCGCAGGCGGTCGACGAGGCTGTAGCGCGCCACGAGCCCGGGACGGCGCCGCGGCGGCTCGAGCTTCGCCTCGAGCGGCGCGAATCTGGCGGTACGCGGTTGGACGGGGCTTCGGGTCGCCATGTTTTGTCGAGGGTAACGCAGCCCGGTCCGTCTGCGGGCAGGCGTAGCATCCCTCGCCGTGAAGCTCCCGCGCTTCTGGCACGACGACGCTCCGCACGCCGAAGAGCCTCAGGTCGTCCAGCTCGACCCGCGCCAGCTCGACGAGCTGGCCTCGACGTTCTCGGCGCCGCGCTGGCTCCGCGACCTCGGGGTCGCGTCGTGGCTCCTCGTCGGCGCAGCCGCGCTCGTCGTCGGGCTGATCTTCCTCGCCGCGACCACGGCGACGATCGTCGACCCCGTCGTCGCAGGCCTGATTCTCGCGGTGGTGACCGCGCCTGCGGTGACGTGGCTCAAGGGCCACGGCGTGCCGCAGGTGGGGCGGAGCGGTGATCGTCGTCCTGGCGATGTTCGCGCTCGGCCTCTTCATCGTCTACGTCGTCGTCGCCGGGATCTCCTCGCAGGGCGACGCGATCGGCTCGTACGCGACACAGGGCGCCGACAAGGTTCAGGGCTGGCTGACGAGCCTCGGCCTCAGCGACTCGGCCGCGTCGAGCTCGACCTCGAGCGTGAAGACGGCGGCGCCCAGCTCGCTGTCCACGCTCGTCCACGGCCTCGTGACCGGGATCCAGGGCATCGCCTCGGTCGCGTTCTTCCTCTCGTTCGCGTTCTTCAGCCTCTTCTTCCTGCTCAAGGACGGCCCCTCGATGCGCAGCGTGATCGACCGGCGGCTCGGCGTGCCGCTGCCGATCGCCCAGACGATCACCGGCGGCGTGATCGTCTCGCTTCGCCGCTACTTCCTCGGCGTGACGATCGTGGCCGCGTTCAACGGCGTCGTCGTCGGCCTCGGCGCCCTCGTGCTCGGCGTGCCACTCGCGGGGACGATCGCGGTCGTCACCTTCGTGACGGCGTACGTCCCGTTCATCGGCGCCTTCGTCGCCGGCGCGTTCGCGGTGATCCTGGCGCTCGGCTCCGAGGGGACGCAGACCGCGCTAATAATGCTCGTGATCGTGATCCTCGCCAACGGGCTCCTGCAGAACATCGTCCAGCCGGTCGCCTTCGGCGCGACGCTGAACCTCAACCCGCTCGTGGTCCTGATCGTCACGATCGGGGCCGGCTGCCTGTTCGGGATGATCGGGCTCGTGCTCGCCGCGCCGCTCACCTCGGCCGCGGTTCACATCATGGGCGACCTCGCCAGGGCGCGGGCGGCCGCGCGAGTCGAAGCAGCGGGCGATCCCGTGCCGAGCCCGGCGGCCGGCTGATGGCCGACGACAAGCCGGGCCGGATCGAGCGGGCCAAGGGAACCGCCGATCGCGGCAAGGCCTGGGTCGAGAACGCCGATCCCGCGTCGGCGTCGGGCGCGACGATCGGCTGGTTCCGTCGCTACATCTCGTCCAACGGCCAGATCTACGCGGTCCTGCTGACCTCGTATCTCTTCCTCACCGTGCTGCCGGCAGCGCTCGTGATCGACAGCTACCTCGACACCGATCCGAACTCCCTGTCCGATCACGTGATCAAGCGGCTGGGCCTCCACGGCGCGACGGAGACGCTCTTCCGCAGCGTGCTCCAGGGCGCCGGGGGCCACAAGCTCGGCGCTTCGCTGATCGCGCTCGGCAGCGTCGCCCTCTTCGGGCTCGGGATCGGCCGCGTGCTCCAGATCGCGCACGCGCGCGCGTGGGCGCTCGATCTCGGCAAGGCGAAGATCAGGGACCAGGCCCGCTACTTCCAGGTGCTGCTCGCGATCCTGGCGGCGCTCGCCGTGTACGCGGTCGAGGGCAAGGCGCTCCAGGGCAAGGCATCGTGGATCGGCGACGTGATCGCGCCGTTCTGGGTGGCGGCGGTCTTCGTCTTCTTCGTCTGGGCGCCGCGCCTGCTGCTGCACAAGCAGGTGGCGAGGCGCGACATCGTGCCGGGGGCGGTGTTCACGCTGCTCGGCCTGCTCGGGATGCGCGTGGCCTCGCACTACCTGCTCGTCAACTGGCTCGAGTGGTACGGGAAGTACTACGGCGGGCTCGGGATCGTGATGGCGCTCTTCTTCTGGGTCACGATCGCGGCCACGATCCTGGTGCTGGCCGCCGCGCTCTCGCCCGCGCTCGCCCACCGGCGCGACCTGCGGCGCGAGCGCGCGGGCTAGACTCCCGCGCATGGCGACCTTCCTCCACACCATGTGCCGGGTCACGGACCCGGAGAAGAGCCGGACGTTCTACGAGGCTCTCGGCTTCACGTTCTCGCGCGAGATGGACATCGTCAGAAACGGCGAGCGCGAGGCGACGAACTACTTCTACTCGATCGGGGATCAAGAGAACGTCCTGGAGCTGACCTACAACCACGACGGCCGCACCTACGACCTCGGCACCGGCTACGGCCACATCGCGGTCGCGGTCGACGACCTCGCCGTCGCGCTCGCGGAGCTCTCCGCGCAGGGGATCGAGGCCGAGCGCGAGCCGTACCGCGTCAGCGAGGGCGGCAGCCTGATCTGCTTCGTGCGCGACCCCGACGACTACCGCATCGAGCTGATCGACCGCTCGGGCCGGTAGCGCAGGGCTCTCGCCGTCACGACCGCTTGAACAGCTTCCGGAGCGGCGACTCGTAGGTGATGCCTGCGCGGAGGTCCGCGAGGCAGGCGGCGCAGTACTCGGCGAGGCGATGCGCGTCCTTCTCCTTGCCGAGCGCCTCGATCTCGCGCGCCAGCGCCTCGATCTCGGCCAGCGCCCCCTGGTCGCCGGTGGTCGCCGCGCGCGCGGCCGCGTCCCAGGCGTGACCGAGCGCGCGCCCGAGCTTCCCGACGGCGAGCGCGTCGCGCGCTTCGGTGAGCTCGTCGGACGCCATCGGCGGAGCCTAACCACCCGCTTGCGCTTCAGCTACGACCCCGGGCGGCCGAAGAGACGGTGGAGTGTCTCGATCGAAGTCGACAGGGGGAGACGGTTCCCACCCGCGCGTGAGCGGAGACGCAGCTACCCTCGGTGGCGTGTTGTCGCTGCTCGGGGGTCTCGCGGCGCGTCGTCCGCGGTGGCTCGTCGGCGGCGCAGTCGCTTTCACGCTGCTGGGAATCTTCTTCGGCGGCACCGTCACGTCCAGGCTCTCCAGCGGCGGCACGCAGGACCCGGCAACACAGAGCGCCAGGGCCGACACCCGGCTCGCACAGGCGAGCGCGAAGAACGCGGGCGAGAACGTGCTCGCGGTCGTCCGGCTTCGCCACGACGCGCACTCCGCCGCGGGAGCGGCCGAGGTCGCAGGCGTCGTGCGGACGCTGAAGGGCCTCGGCGCCCGGGACGTCGTCGCTCCCGTCGCCGGGCTTCCCGCGCGGCTCGTCTCGCGCGACGGGCACTCGGCGCTCGTGATCGTGCCGGCCGGCGGCGACCGGATCGCGGATCGCGCCAAGGCCGCGTTCGCCCACGATCCGCAGGTCGTGCTCGGCGGCGACCCCGTCGTCTCCCAGCAGGTGAACGAGATCGTCGCGACCGACATGAAGCGCGCCGAGCTGATCGCGCTCCCGCTCCTCTTCCTGCTCTCGTTCCTGATCTTCCGCGGCCTCGTCGCCGCGATGCTGCCGCCGCTCGTCGGCCTCGTCACCGTCGCCGGCGCGCTGCTCGGCCTGCGCATCGCGAGCGAGATGACCTCGCTCTCGATCTACGCGCTCAACCTGATCACGGGCCTCGGGCTCGGGCTGGCGATCGACTGGAGCCTCTTCATCGTCTCGCGCTACCGGGAGGAGCTCGCGGTGCACGGGCCCGGGGCGAAGGCGCTCCGCGAGACGCTGCGCACGGCCGGGCGCACGGTGCTCTTCAGCTCGCTCACGGTCGCGGCCGCGCTCGCCTCCCTGCTCGTCTTCCCGCAGAGCTTCCTCCGCTCGATGGGCCTCGGCGGGATGCTCGTCGCGCTGATCGGCGCCGGCGTCTCGCTCGTCTTCCTGCCCGCGGTGCTCGCGCTGCTCGGCCACCGCGTCGACAGCCTCGCGCCGAAGCGGTTCCAGCGCGCCTCGGCGAAGGCCGCCCGGCCCGCCTCGTCCGGGTACTGGTTCCGGCTCTCGCACGTCGTGATGAAGCGGCCGGTCGTGATCGCCGCGGCGACCGCGACGCTGCTCGTCGTGCTCGGGCTGCCGTTCACCGGCGTTCGCTTCACGGGCTTCGACCCGTCGGTGCTGCCCAAGGCCTCGAGCGGCCGCCAGGTGGACAAGATCGTGCACACCGAGTTCGCGACCGACCTGAACCCGACCGCCTACGCCGTCGTCAGCGCCCCGGCGAAGGCCCGGCCCGCCGTCGCCGCGCTCGCCGCGCGCCTCGGCGCTCTGCCCGGCGAGCCGGCCGTGGCGGCTCCGGTGCTCGTCGGCCGCGACACGTGGCTGATCGACGTCGGCACGAACGCGACCGCGGAACTCGAACGGCGGGCAGCGTCTCGTGGATCAGATGCGCGCGGTGCCGTCGGCCTACCCGATGCTCGTCGGCGGCGACTCTGCGTCGCTCGTCGATCAGAAGTCGAGCCTCGTCTCGAACCTGCCGTACGCGCTCGCGATCCTCGTCGGCGCGACGCTCTTCGTGCTCTTCCTGATGACCGGGTCGATCGTGCTGCCGATCAAGGCGATCGCGCTCAACCTGCTCACGATCGCCTCGGTCTTCGGCGTGCTCGTCTGGATCTTCCAGGACGGCCGGATGCAGGGGCTGCTCGGCTACTCGGGACAGGGCGGGATCGACACGACGCAGCCGATCCTGATCGCCGCGATCGCGTTCGGGCTCTCGACCGACTACGGCGTCTTCCTGCTGACGCGGATCAAGGAGGCGCGCGACGGCGGCGCCGACAACAAGGCGGCCGTCGCGTTCGGGCTCGAGCGCACCGGGCGGATCGTGACCGCTGCGGCGCTGCCTCTTCATCGTCGCGATCGGCGCCTTCGCCGCGTCCCGGATCGTCACGATCAAGGAGGTCGGGCTCGGCACCGGGCTCGCGGTGCTGATCGACGCGACACTCGTCCGGGCGCTGCTCGTCCCCTCGCTGATGATGCTGCTCGGACGGGCGAACTGGTGGGCGCCGCGGCCGCTGCGCTGGGCGACCTCGCGCATCTCGTTCTCCGGGTAGATTCCCCCGGATGCCGGCCTGGGCCACCCTCGGCGTCTTCGCGGTCGCGTCGCTCGCGCTGCTCGCGGTGCCGGGCCCGTCGGTGCTCTACATCGTCACGCAGAGCATCCGCGACGGCCGTCGCGCCGGCCTGGTCTCGATGCTCGGGATCCAGACCGGGGCGCTCGTTCACGTGACGGCCGCCGCGCTCGGGCTCTCCGCGCTGCTCGTCTCGTCCGCGACCGCGTTCGACGCGGTGAAGTTCGCCGGCGCCGCGTACCTGATCTACCTCGGCATCCGGCGCCTGCTCGGGCGCGACGAGCCGGACCTGACCGACGCCCGCGAGCAGGTGGAGCTCCGCCGCCTCTACACGCAGGGGATCGTCGTCAACGTGCTGAACCCGAAGACGGCGCTGTTCTTCTTCGCCCTGCTGCCGCAGTTCGTCGATCCCGCGCGGGGGCCGGTGATCGTGCAGGTGCTCGTGCTCGGGCTCGTCTTCATCGGGCTCGCGCTGCTGAGCGACGGGCTCTGGGCGGTCCTTGCGGGGACGTTCGGCGAGCGGCTTCGCTACAGCCGCGCCTTCGCACGCGTCCAGCGCTACGTGTCGGGCGGCATCTTCCTCGGGCTCGGCGTCGTCGCGGCCTTCGCTGCGCCTTCTCGCAGCCGCTAGCGGCATATACTCGCGCCCGTGACCGCGGTCCCTGCCGTCCCCGCGCCGAAGAAGCGCGTCCACCTCCACTGGAAGCGGATCGTGATCGGCGCCCTCGTGGTGGTCGTCGTGGCGGCGCTCGCCAACCTGCTCGGCTGGGACATCTGGGGCTGGCTGAAGTCGGTCTGGGACACGATGACGAGCATCTCGACGGCGGCGCTGATCGCCGCGATCGTGCTCAAGACGGTGCAGACCGGGCTGACCGCGTACGGCTGGTACTGGATCCTGCGTTACGGCTACCCGAACGTGCACATCCGCTGGCTCGACATCTTCGCCCTCTACGCCGCGTCGGTCGCGCTCAACAGCTTCCTGCCCGCCAATCTCGGCACGCTGATGTACCTGATCATGCTCGCGGCGACGATCGCCGGCGCGACGTTCGCGGGCATTCTCGGCGGCTACGTCGTCCAGAAGATCTTCTACACGCTGATCGGCGGCTTCACGTACCTCTATCTGTTCCTGACCGTCGGCGGCTCGTTCGACATCAAGTTCAGCTTCGTTCACACGCACCCGTGGGCGACAGCGATCCTGCTGGTCGGCGGGGCGTTCCTGATCTTCCTGCTCCTGCGCCGGCTCTGGCCGCGCGTCGTGAAGTGGTGGGACCAGGCGAAGGAGGGCGGCGCCATTCTCGGCCATCCCACGCGCCTACTTCGTGCGCGTCTTCCTCCCGTCGCTGGGGAGCTGGTTCGCGATGCTCGGCGTGATGTGCGTGTTCCTGCACGCCTACAACATCCCGATCTCGTTCCACACGCTGATGCGGATCTGCGGCGGCAACTCGATCGCGAACGTGACCTCGGTGACCCCGGGCGGCGCCGGCGTGACCCAGGCATTCAACGTCGCCTCGCTGAACGGGATCACGACCGCCGCCAACGCGACCGCCTACTCGGTCGCCCAGCAGCTCGTCAGCACCTTCTGGAACATCGCGCTCGCGCTGATCCTGATGGTCTGGGCGTTCGGGTGGACGGGCGGCAAGTCGCTCGTCCAGAGCTCGTACGGCGACGCCAAGAAGAGGGCCGCCGAGCAGTCGGCGTCCCGTAAGGCCAAGAAGGAAGCGAAGAAGGCCGCCGAGGCCTAGAACCGCCGGTCGCGCTTGCGGCTCAGGTTCCCGACGAGCAGCGCGACGACCGTGACGAGGTAGAGCTGGCCGAGCAGCGCCTCCGACACCGCCAGGGTGTGCCCGAGGTTCGTCGCCGGCGTGTAGTCCCCGTAGCCGAGCGTCGCCAGCGTGACGTAGCTGAAGTAGAGCTGGAGCGACGGCGTGCCGTCGGTGCCCTGGGCGAAGAACGGGCCCGAGCCGAGCACCGCGACGGCCCAGTAGAGGAACATGAAGAGGATGCCGAGCAGCACGTAGATGCAGATCGCACCGGTGACCGACTGCTGGTTGACCTCGCCCTGGTCGAAGACGCCGAGCCCGATCACCACGATCGTCGCGGCGACGAGCGCCACGTTCAGGGCCCCGACGATCCCGCTCAGGGTGGCACCGCCGACGAAGAGCTGGACGACGGCGACGGCGAGGCCGATCGCGACGAGCGCCACCATCGCGCGCCTGTTCCGCCCGAGGCCCGAGGTCCAGATCGCGGCGATCAGGGTCGCCGACTGGAGCAGCACGAGCACGCTCTTGGCCCAGCTCTCGTTCGGCGCCGAAAACGTGAACACGAAGGTGACCACGATCATGACCGCCACGAACCGGTAGCTGTGACTCGCCTTCAGGCGGGCGAGGCGAGACCCTGGATGCCACGGGCTCACCGAGGGTGGGGCGGAGGCTTCCACGGGTGTTTCATACACGTCAGCCGTGCCGGATGTGGAAGGGTTGGGGCGTGAGCACCTACGAGCGCGTCGCCGAGCTGCCGCTCCTCGTCGAGGGGTACGAGCTCGAGCGGCTGGAACAGGCCGTTTCCAGCGGCTTCACGCGCGTGTCCACGGTGATCCGCCTGCGTGGCGCGGGCCACGACGGGGTCGGCGAGGACGTCACCTACGAGGCTGCGGATCACGACCGCTTCCAGGCCGACGGACGCGGCTATCCGCTCGCCGGCGAGTGGACGCTCGACTCGTTCTCCGAGCACGTCGGCGGGCTCGATCTGTTTCCGGCGGCGCCGGAGCGCGAGGTCTACCGCAACTACCGCCGCTGGGGGGTCGAGAGCGCGGCGCTCGACCTCGCGCTGCGCCAGGCCGGGCTCGGTGCCGCCGGCGCTCTCGGGCGGGTCGCGCGGCCGATTCGCTTTGTCGTCTCGCTCCGCCTCGACGAGGTGCCGAGCGCCGGGCCCGTCTCGCAGCGCGTCGCGCTCTATCCGTGGATCCAGTTCAAGCTCGACGCGACGACCGGCTGGGACGACGCGTTCGTGGCCGAGCTCGCGGCTCTCGGCGTGGTCGAGACGGTCGACTTCAAGGGCGCCTACCACGGCACGCCGGTCGACCAGCCGCCCGACCCGGCGCTGTACGAGCGGGTCGCCGTCGGCCTGCCGGGCGCGTTGCTCGAGGATCCCGCGCTCACGGCGGAGACCGATGCGGTGCTCGCGCCCTATCGCGACCGGATCACCTGGGACGCGATCATCCATTCCGTCGAGGAGATCGAGGCGCTGCCGTTTCCGCCGCGCGTCCTCAACATCAAGCCGTCGCGCTTCGGCAGCCTGAGGGCGCTGCTCGACGCGTACGACTATCTCGACAGGCACGCGATCGCGGCCTACGGCGGCGGGCAGTTCGAGCTCGGCCCGGGCCGCGGTCAGATCCAGGCGCTCGCGTCGCTCTTCCATCCGGACGGCCCGAACGACGTCGCGCCCGCCGCCTACAACGCGCCGGAGCCCGCTCCGGGGCTGCCCGCGAGCCCCCTCGAGCCGGGCCTCTCGGCCACCGGCTTCCGCCGCGACAGCTGACACGCTTTCGGCACAGTTGCGTCGCCCACGCGTGACGGTTTCGCGGCTACGGTCGTTTCGATGGCGAAGAGGACGGAACCCCGCACCGTCAGCACCCCCTGGGGTAGCGCGGCGCTCGTCGACGAGCTGACCCTCCCGCAGCGCGCCGGCGAGCGCCGCTTCGCCTCGGTCGTCCAGCTTCTCGAGGGCGAGAAGGGCGAGCAGCTCGTCCGCTTCGCGTACTCGACCGGCGGCGCGGCCCGGCGCGGCCCGGTCACGATGCGCGCCCGCGATCTCGAGCGGCTCCGCACCGGGCTGGCCGAGCACCCGGCGCTCGCGGCGACGCTTGGACTCGGAGGTGATGCCTAGACGGCTGCCGCGACGCGATCGCGTGCCGCGTCGACGAGCGAGGCGAGGATCAGGGCGCCGTCGGCCGAGCCGAGCAGCGGATCGACTGCGTGCTCGGGATGGGGCATCAGGCCCATCACGTTGCCGGCCTCGTTGACGACGCCGGCGACGTCGCCGATCGATCCGTTCGACCGGCTCGGCGTAGCGCAGCACGATCTGGCCGCGCGCCTCGAGCTCGGCGTACAGCGCCGGGTCGGCGAACCAGCAGCCCTCGCCGTTCTTGACGGGGATCGAGAGGCGCTGCTCCGGCTCGCAGCGGGCGGTGAAGATCGTGTCGGCGTTCTCGACGCGTCAGCGGCACGTCGCGACAGATGAAGGAGAGCGAGACGTTCGGGCGCAGCACGCCCGGCAGCAGGCCGGCCTCGCAGAGGATCTGGAAGCCGTTGCAGATCCCGAGCACCGGGCCGCCCTCGGCCGCGAACCGGGCGACCGCGCCGAGCAGCCGGGCTGAAGCGCGCGATCGCGCCGCAGCGGAGGTAGTCGCCGTACGAGAACCCGCCGGGGAGGACGACGGCTGCCGACATCGGCGGGCAGCTCGGGCTCCGCGTGCCAGACGAGCACGGGATCGGCTCCGAGCGCGCCGAGCGCCCAGGCAGCGTCGCGGTCGTCGTTCGAGCCGGGGAAGACGACGACGGCGATCCTCGGTGCCTGGTTCATGCGCTCTCGAGCTCGATCTCGTAGCTCTCGATCAGCGGGTTCGCGAGCAGCTGCGCGCACATCCGCTCGACCTCGGCGCGGGCATCGGTCGGGTCGGTCGCGGCCACCTCGAGGTCGACCAGGCGCCCGACGCGCGCGTCGCCGACGTCGAAGCCGAGGTGGCGCAGAGCCTCCTCGACCGCCTGGCCCTGCGGGTCGAGGATCCCCTCCTTCGGGCGGACGAGCACGGTCGCCTTCATCCGAGCACGACCGTCGGGTCGGCGAGGTAGTCGTCGAACGCGATCCCGGTCAGCTGCTCGAACGCCTCGACGTAGCGCGCGCGCGTCCCGGCGACGACGTCGGCGGGGAGCTCCGGGCCCGGGGTCGGTCTTGTCCCAGCCGAGCGCCTCGCAGTAGTCGCGCACGAACTGCTTGTCGAACGACGGCTGCGTGCCGCCGGGCTCGTACTCGTCGGCCGGCCAGAAGCGCGACGAGTCCGGGGTCAGCGCCTCGTCGCCGAGCACGAGCACGCCGTCCGGGTCGACGCCGAACTCGAACTTCGTGTCGGCGACGATGATCCCGCGCTCGAGCGCGTGGGCGGCGGCGAACGCGTAGAGCTCGAGCGAGAGCCGCTCGGCCTGCGCGAAGCGCTCGGCTCCGACGAGCTCGGCCGCCTGCTCGCGCGTGATGTTCTCGTCGTGGCCGCTCGTGGCCTTGGTCGCCGGCGTGAAGATCGGCTCGGGCAGCCGCGCCGACTCGACCAGGCCCTCGGGCAGGAGGTGGCCGCAGACGGTGCCGGTCGCGCGGTAGTCCTTCCAGCCCGAGCCGGAGAGGTAGCCGCGCACGACGCACTCGATCGGCAGCATCTCGAGGCGCCGGCACTCGGTCGAGCGCCCGTCGGCGCGCAGCGCGAGCAGGTGGTTCGGGCAGATCGCCTGCGTGTGCTCGAACCAGAACGCCGAGAGCCCGGTCAGGACTCGGCCCTTGTCCGGGATCTCGGTCGGCAGCACGACGTCGAAGGTCGAGATTCGATCGCTCGCGACGAGCAGCAGCCGCTCGTCGTCGAGGGCGTAGAGCTCGCGGACCTTGCCGCTTCCGACGTGGATCTCAGACATGAACGGGCTCCTCCTTCGCTTGGGCGAGCGCGCCGAGCCGGTCGAAGACCGTGTCCACGTGCCGCGTGTATGCAGTGATGTCGAACGCCTCCTCGAGCGCACTGGGAGGGAGCGCCGCCGCGATCTCCTCGTCGACGCGCACGAGGGTGCGGAAGTCGAGCTCCTCGTCCCAGGCTCTCATCGCGTTCCGCTGCACGAGCCGGTAGGCGTCGTCGCGGGAGAGGCCGCCCGCGACGAGCGCGAGCAGGACGCGCTGGCTGAAGAAGAGGTAGAAGCTCGCCTCGAGGTTGCGCTGCATCCGCTCCGGGCGGACGACGAGGCCTTCGACGAGCCAGGCGAAGCGGTCGAGCATGTAGTCGAGCGCGAGGAACGCGTCCGGGACGACGACGCGCTCGGCGGACGAGTGCGAGATGTCGCGCTCGTGCCAGAGCGCGACGTTCTCGAGCCCGACGAGCGAGGCGGCCCGGACGACCCGCGCGAGGCCGCAGATCCGCTCCGCGACGACCGGGTTGCGCTTGTGCGGCATCGCCGAGGAGCCCTTCTGGCCGCGGCCGAACGGCTCCTGCACCTCGGCCACCTCGGTGCGCGCGAGGTGACGGATCTCGAGCGCGAACTTGTCGAGCGACGACGCGGTGATCGCGAGCGCGGCGAGCAGCTCGGCGTGGCGGTCGCGCTGCAGGATCTGGGTCGAGGACGGCGCCGGCTCGAGCCCGAGCCGCTCGCACGCGAACCGCTCGACCTCCGGGTCGGTCGCCGCGTAGGTGCCGACGGCGCCGGAGAGCTTGCCGACGCGCATCCCTTCGAGCGCCTGCTCGACCCGCACCCGGTCGCGCTCGAGCTCGAACGCCCAGCCGGCCAGCTTGAGCCCGAAGGTCGTCGGCTCGGCATGAACGCCGTGGGTGCGGCCGATGCAGAGCGTGCGCCGGTGCTCCTGCGCCCGCACGACGACCGCGGCGAGCGCGCGCCCGATCCCCTCGACGATCAGCTTCCCGGCCGCCTGGATCTGCAGCGCGAGCGCGGTGTCGACGACGTCCGAGGAGGTGAGCCCGTAGTGGAACCAGCGCCCCTCGGGGCCGAGCGTCTCGGCGACCGCGTCGACGAAGGCCGCGGTGTCGTGGTGGAGGGTCGCCTCGAGCTCGGCGACGCGCTCCGGGCTCGGCGCCACGGCGTTCGCGCGGATCGCGAGCGCCGCGTCGGCGGGCACCGCTCCGAACTCGGCCCACGCGTCGGTCGCTGCGAGCTCGACCTCGAGCCAGCGCGCCAGCTTGCCCTCGTCCGACCAGATGCTGGTCATTGCCGGACGGGAGTAGCGCGCGATCACTACGACGATTCTAGACGGCGCACAGGAGGGTCAGGCGCCGAGGATGCGCGCGGCGAGTGCGGCGGCGTTCTTCGCGTTGTCGACGCCGACGCACGCGACGGGCACTCCGGGCGGCATCTGCACGATCGAGAGCAGCGCGTCGAGCCCGTCCAGCACGCTCATCGACGAGCGCAACGGCACGCCGATCACGGGCAGGTCCGTGTGGGCGGCCGCGACCCCGGGCAGCGCGGCCGCCAGCCCGGCCCCCGCGATCAGCACGCGCAGGCCGCGCCCACGCGCGCTCTTGCAGTACTCCGCGACCGAGTCCGGGTCGCGATGGGCCGAGCGCACCTCGAACTCGTAGGGGATCCCGCGCGCGTCGAGTTCGTCGAGCGCGGGCTTCATCCGCTCGCGGTCCGACTCCGAGCCGACGAGGATCCCGACGACCGGATCAGGCACGGGCGGCCTCCATGGCGATGTCGCTGCGGTACCTCATGCCCGCGAACGAAATCAGATCTGCGCCGGCGTAGGCGCGGGTGCGCGCTTCGGCGAGGGTCGGCGCGACCCCGGTCACCCCGAGGATCCGGCCGCCGTTCGTGACCAGACGGCCGTCGCGCAGTGCCGTGCCCGCGTGGAACACGAGCGCGCCCGTCGCCTCCGCGTCGGCAACCCCGTCGATCGGGCTGCCCGTGTCTCCTGCCTCGGGATAGTCGCCGGCGGTGAGCACCACGGTCACGGCCGAGCCCGAGGGAGCCGGCAGCGCATCGTCCGAGAGCTCGCCTCGCGCCGCCGCCCACAGTGCGCCGAGGAGGTCGCCCTCGACGAGCGGGAGGATCGACTGGGTCTCGGGATCGCCGAAGCGGCAGTTGAACTCGAGCACGCGCGGCCCGTCGGCAGTCAGCATCAGCCCCGCGAACAGCACGCCGACGAACGGCGTCCCGCGCGCGGCCAGCTCTGCGAGGACGGGCCTGTGCGCGAGGTCGAGCGCCTCCTCCACCTCGGCCGCGCCCCAGCCCGGGACAGGCGAGTAGGTTCCCATCCCGCCCGTGTTCGGCCCCTCGTCGCCGTCGAAGGCGCGCTTGAAGTCCTGCGCAGCGGGCAGCGCCACTGCGGTGTGGCCGTCGCAGAGCGCGAAGACCGAGACCTCGTCGCCCTCGAGGAGCTCCTCGATCACGATCTGGCCGCCGAGCGTGGAGGCGGCGCGGAGCCCGGCGTCCAGCTCGTCCTGCGTGCGGCAGATGAAGACGCCCTTCCCCGCGGCGAGCCCGTCGGCCTTCACCACGCAGGGCGGGCGGGCGACCGAGACGGCCTCCGCGACGGGAACGCCGGCCGCAGTCATCACGTCCTTGGCGAAGGACTTCGAGCCCTCGATCCGCGCCGCGGCGCCGCTCGGCCCGAACACGGGGATCCCCCCGTGCCGGAGCACGTCCGCGACCCCGGCGACGAGCGGCCCCTCGGGCCCGACGACGACGAGGTCGATCCCGAGCTCGCCCGCGAGCCCGAGCAGGCCCTCGCCGTCCTCCGCGCGGACCGGATGACAGTGGCCGAGCGCGGCGATCCCCGGGTTGCCCGGCGCGGCGTGCAGCTCCTCGAGCCGGTCGCTCGAGGCGAGTTTCCACGCGAGCGCGTGCTCCCTGCCTCCCGACCCGACGAGGAGCACTTTCACGCGCCGAGTCTAACGTAGGCTTGTCGCCATGCCTGGCGAGGAGCCGCCTCCCTACGCGACGGTCGGGGTCGAGGTGGTGCGCCTGCCCGGCGGTGCGGTCGAGCAGGATCGCGTCGCTGCGGAAGAGCCGCTCGAGATCCGCGTCGGCGGCCGCGCGATCGCCGTCACGATGCGAACGCCGGGGCACGACGAGGAGCTCGCGCTCGGCTTCTGCCTCACCGAGGGGATTCCCGCGACCGCCGCCGCGCCGCCCGCGGACCTCGCTGCGAACACGGTCGAGGTCGAGGCGGCCGCGTTCGATCCGGAGCGTGTGCAGCGGAACTTCTACACCTCGTCCTCGTGCGGGGTCTGCGGCAAGGGCGCGCTCGAGGCGGTCGCCGTCTCGGCGCCGGCGGTCGAGAACGGCCTGACCGTCTCCGCCGAGCTCGTCGCCGGCCTGCCTGGTCGGCTGCGCGCGGCTCAGCCCGGCTTCGCGGCGACCGGAGGCCTGCACGCGACCGGCCTCTTCGCCGGGGATGGCGAGCTTCTCTGCGTACGCGAGGACGTCGGTCGCCACAACGCGCTCGACAAGGCCGTCGGCTGGGCCTTCCTCGCCGGCCGGCTCCCGCTCTCGCGCTCCCTTCTCTGCGTCAGCGGGCGCCTCTCGTTCGAGCTCGTGCAGAAGGCGGCTGTCGCGGGCTGCCCGATCCTCGCGGGGGTCGGCGCGCCGTCGAGCCTCGCCGTCGAGCTCGCCGCCGACCGCGGCGTCACGCTCTGCGGCTTCGTCCGCGACGGGCACCTGACGGTCTACAGCGGGCCGTGGCGAATTCAGGGCTGACGGGCGTCCTGCTCGTCGGCGGCGCGAGCAGGCGCTTCGGCTCGCCGAAGGCGCTCGTTGAGTGGCGGGGCGAGACGCTGGCGGCGCGGGCCTGGAGGACGCTCGGCGAGGCCTGCGACGAGCGGATCGCCGTCGGCAAGCTCGCCGACGGGCTCGAGCTCGGGTTTCCCTTGCTCGACGACGGGACGGAGCTGAGGCACCCGGCAGCGGGTGTCGTCGCCGGGCTCAGGGCCGCCGCTCACGACGTGTGCGTCGTGCTCCCCGTCGACTTCCCGCTCGTCACGGCCGCGACGCTGCGCGCGCTTGGCGATGCGTGCGCCGACGCGGCCGTCGCGCTCGGCGGCGCGCCGCTTCCGGCCGCGATCCGTCGTGCGACGCTGCCGGCGTGGGAGCGCGTCCTCGCCGCGGAGGAGAGCCTCCGGGCCGGGCTCGCCGAGCTCGAGGTCGCAACCGTCGAGCTTGACCCGGCCGAGCTAGTGGGTGTGAATACCCGCGATGACCTTCGAGGCCTCGGGCGATGACTACGACCGCTTCATGGGGCGTTACCTGGTCGAGCTCGGCGCCGCGCTGGCCGACAGGGCGGGCGTGCGTCCCGGTCAGCGCGCCCTCGACGTCGGCTGCGGCCCGGGAGGCCTGACGCGGGAGCTCGTCGCGCGGCTCGGGGCCGCGAACGTCACCGCGCTGGATCCGTCCGAGTCGTTCACGGCCGCCTGCCGCGAACGCAATCCCGGCGTCGACGTCCGCCTCGGCGTCGCGGAGGAGATGCCCTTCGAGGACGGCTCGTTCGACGTTGCGCTTGCGTCGCTCTCGGTGCCCTTCATGAGCGATCCCGTGCAAGGCGTTCGCGAGATGGGCCGCGTCGCACCCTCCGCCGCGGCCTGCGTGTGGGATTACAACGGCGGCATGGAGATGCTGCGCGTGTTCTGGGGCGCCGCCCGGGAGATCGATCCGGCGGTACCGACCGAGCGGCGGCAGATCGGGGGCTCTCCCGACGACCTCGGCCGGATCTTCGCGGAGGCGGGGCTGGGCGAGGTCGAGGAGGGCGCGCTCGAGGTCGGGGCGGACTATGCGGGCTTCGACGACTGGTGGGAGCCGTTCGGCTACGGCATCGGCCCCGCAGGCTCGTACTTCGTCACGCTCGACGACGAGCAGCAGGCCGCCTTGCGCGAGGAGTGCCGGCGCCGGCTCGGCGACCCGCAGGGCCCGTTCCGGGGCGACGCGCGCGCCTGGGTCGCCCTCGGCCGGGCCTAATGCTCATGAGCACAAGCGCGGTCGGCGCTTCGCGTCAGGACTCGCGCGCGGCGCTATGACTGCGAAGCGCTCCACCTGATGCTCATGAGCACAAGGCTCTTCAGCGCATCGCGACGACGGCCTCGCGGTCGGCGCCGGTGCCGACGAGCGAGACCCCGACCTCGAGCTCGCGTTCCACGAAGGCGACGTATGCCCGCGCGGCCTCGGGCAGCCCGTCGTCGAGCGGCTCCTCCCAGCCGGGCAGCGTCTCGTACACGGGCCGCGCGTGGTGGAAGTCGCTCTGGTGCGCGGGGAAGTCCTGCGTCTCCGTGCCGTCGCCGAGCCGGTAGCGCGTGCACACGGGGATCTCGGCGAACGAGGAGAGGACGTCGAGCTTGGTCAACGCGAGCGACGTGATCCCATTCACGCGGACCGCGTAGCGGAGCGCGACGAGGTCGAGCCAGCCGCAGCGCCGCTCGCGCCCGGTGACCGTGCCGAACTCGTGGCCGAGCTCGCGCATCCGTGCCTGATCGGGCCCCTCGATCTCGGTCGGGAACGGGCCGGCGCCGACGCGGGTCACGTACGCCTTCGCCACGCCGACGACCTCGTCGATCCTGGTCGGGCCGATCCCCAGCGAGACCGCGGCATTCGCCGGCGATCGTGCTCGACGAGGTGACGAACGGATAGGTGCCGTGGTCGAGGTCGAGCAGCGTCCCCTGCGCGCCCTCGAACAGGACCTGCTTGCCGTCGCGCAGCGCGCGGTCGACGAGCAGCGACGTGTCGGCGACGTATGGGCGGAGCCGTTGCGCGTACTCCTCGTAGCGCTCGTCGACGGTCTCGAGCGCGACCGGCTCGATCCCGTAGACCTTCTCGAGCCAGACGTTCTTCTCGGCGAGCGCGATCTCGATCTTCTGGAGCAGGATCTTCGGGTCGAGCAGGTCCTGCACGCGGATCCCGATCCGGGTCGCCTTGTCGGCATACGCCGGGCCGATCCCGCGCCGCGTGGTGCCGATCTCGAGGTTGCCGAGCCGCCGCTCGCGCGCGCCGTCGAGCGTGACGTGCCACGGCATGATCAGGTGCGCGTTGCCGGAGAGGAAGAGCACGCCGGCCGTCTCGTGCCCGCGCGCCTCGAGGTCGTCGAGCTCCTCGATCAGCACCTGGGGGTCGACGACGCAGCCCGCGCCGATCGCGCACTGCTTGCCCGTGATGATCCCCGACGGGATCGCGCGGATCTTGTACGTCTCCTCGCCGACCACGATCGTGTGCCCGGCGTTCGGCCCGCCCTGATAGCGGCAGACGAGGTCGGAGTCGGCCGCGAGCAGGTCGACGATCTTGCCCTTTCCCTCGTCTCCCCACTGCGCGCCGACGATCACGGTCGCAGGCACCACCGCAGTGTGCCTGAAGCCGTGGCCGCCGGCTGCGCGCGGGAGCTAGCTCGCCGCTGCGAGCCGGGGACGGCCGATGCGCTTCAGCACCAGCCTGTGCCCTCGCCGGCAGGTGGCGAACCCGACGTCGGCGTCGACGCGGAGCCGTCCCGACACCGCAGTCGACTCCGCCGAGGCGCCGTAGCCGAGATGGATCCGGCACTCCTCGCACTCCGCCGCGAACTCCGTCGCCGGCGACAACACCCAGATCGTCTGTCTGTTCTCCGTCTTCCCTCCTATCACCCGGACGCGAGGTCCGCGAATTTGGCGTAGCGCTTCAGGAACGAGAGCCGCACCGTGTCGGTCGGGCCGTTTCGGTGCTTGGCGAAGATCACCTCGGCGAGGCCCTGCTGGTCGGTCTCCTCGGCGTTGTAGTACTCGTCGCGGTAGATGAAGCCGACGAGGTCGGCGTCCTGCTCGATCGAGCCCGACTCGCGCAGGTCGGAGAGGATCGGCCGCTTGTCGTGGCGCTGCTCGACCGCGCGCGAGAGCTGCGAGAGCGCGAGGATCGGCACGTCGAGGTCGCGCGCGAGGATCTTCAGCGAGCGCGAGATCAGCGAGACCTCCTGCACGCGGTTCTCGGCGCTGCCGCCGCCGGTCATCAGCTGGAGGTAGTCGACGACGATCAGCCCGAGGTTCGGCTCGCGGGACTTGAGCCGGCGCGCCTTCGAGCGGATCTCCATCATCGTGATCGAGGCCGTGTCGTCGACGTAGATCGGCGCCTTCGCCAGCTTGTCGCACGCCGCGGTGAGCCGCGGCCAGTCGTCCTGGGCGAGCTTGCCGTTGCGCAGCCGCTGCGACTCGACCTTCGCCTCGGAGCACATCAGCCGCTGCGTCACCTCGGACTTCGACATCTCGAGCGTGAACAGCGCGACGGGCTGGTTGTGGCGCACCGCGAGGTTCGCGGCCATGCAGAGCGCGAGCGCCGACTTCCCCATGCTGCGGGCGGGCCGCGATGATGATCAGGTTGCCGGGCTGGAAGCCGGAGGTGAGCTTGTCGATCTCGCGGAAGCCGGACGGGACGCCGGTGATCTCGGCACCGGACTCGTAGAGCGCGGTGATGTGCTCGAAGCTCTCCTTCAGCAGCGACTCGATGTGCGTGAACTCGCCCTGGACGCGCGCCTGCGAGAGGTCGAAGACGATCTGCTCGGCGCGGTCGACGAGGTCCTCCGTCGCGCCCGGCCGCTCCCAGCCGAGCTGGGAGATCTCGCTGCCCGTGCGGATCAGCCCGCGCAGGGTCGACATCTCGCGCACGATCTTCGCGTAGTGCGCCGCGTTCGCGGTCGCGGGGACGAGCGCCGCCAGCTCGTGGATGCGCGTGCGGCCGCCGGCCTTCTCGAGCTCGCCGCGCTCCTCGAGCTCGTCTGGCAGCGTGATCGCGTCGACGGGCTCGCCCTTCCCGTAGAGGCCGAGCGCGGCGCGGAAGATCACCGCGTGGCTGTCGCGGTAGAAGTCGGACGCGTCGAGGATCTCGCTGACCGCCCCGATTGCGCCGGGGGAGAGGAGCATGGCCCCGAGAACGGATTCCTCCGCCTCGAGGTTCTGGGGCGGTACCGTGGCGGCCAGCGGGGGCGGGGCGACCTGCACCATCTGCGGACTAGTCTCCAACAGGCGTCAAGCAGGGTCGGACATGGCCGCTTTGCAGGGGTAAGAGAACATACGTTCTGATTCTATCCCCAGGGCCGGACACGTTCGTCCCCAGCTGTTGGTGAGTTGTTCGAACGAAGTTTCCGCTCCGAGCGGGAACTTCGTCCAAATGTCCACAGCGCTGTGGACGGGGCTGTGGACGGCCCTTCGACCGGCCGGCGGCGCGTCAGTCGCCCGAGTGCTCGCCCTCGGCCTCCGCGGCGGGGCTCTCCTCCGCCTCGGCTAGCTCCTCGACGACCGCGGCCTCGGGCTCCTCGACGACGACCTCCTCGACGACGAGCTCTTCCTCGGGCGGCAGCTCGCCGCCCTCGGGCACGACGAGGGTCTTCACGTCGACGCGCACGTCGGTGAAGACGTCGATCGGCACCTCGAAGCGGCCGATGCGCTTGATCGGCTCGTCGAGCCCGATCTTGCGGCGGTCGACGCGCACCTTGCGCGTGCGCCAGATCTCGTCGGCGATGTCGGTCGGCGTGACCGAGCCGAACAGCGCGCCGGTCGGGCCTGCCTTGACCTCGAAGCGGAGCACCGTCTTGCCGAGCGATCTCGGCGATCTTCTGCCCCTGCTCGAAGGTGCGCGCCTCCTGCTGGGCCCGCTGCGACTCGCGCTTCTCGATCTCGGCGACGCGGCCCGGGGTCGCGACCTCGGCGAGCTTCCGCGGCAGCAGGTAGTTGCGCGCGTAGCCGCGCGCGACCGAGACGACCTCGCCGCGGAGGCCGATCTTGTCGACGTCGGAGAGAAGGATCACTTCCATCGTTCTACCCCGAGACGTACGGCAGCAGCGCCATCTCGCGCGCGCGCTTCACGGCGACGGCCACCTGGCGCTGGTGGCGCCGGCACGCGCCGCTGATCCGGCGGGAGCGGATCTTGCCCTTCTCCGAGATGTAGCGGCGAAGCTGGTTGATGTTCTTGTAGTCGACCTCGTCGACCTTGTCCTTGCAGAAGTAACAGCTCTTGCGGCGCCCGGGCGCCGTCGACGCCCCGGGACGCTTGCGCTGCCTCTGCTCCTTAGCCTGGGCCATTCAGTCTCCTTAGAACGGGATGTCGTCGTCGGCTGCGGCCGGCGCGAAGTCGGCGTTCTCCGCCGCTGCCGCCGCCGCGGGCACGAACTGGTTGCCGCCGCCGCCCTCGCCGCCGGCCGTCGCGGCCGCCGAGGAACTGGACGTTGTCGGCGATGATCTCGACCGCCTGGCGCTTGGTGCCGTCCTGCGCGTCCCACTCGCGCCAGTCGAGGCGCCCGTCGATCCCGACCGGACGGCCCTTGGCGAGGTACTGCGCGCAGTTCTCGCCCTGGCTGCCCCAGACGGTGACGTCGAAGTAGTTGGGCTTGTCGCCCCACTCGCCGGTCGCGCCGTCCTTCTGGCGCGTGTTCACGGCGATGCGGAGCTTGCAGACGGCGGTGCCGCTCGGGGTGTGACGCAGCTCGGGGTCACGGGTCAGGTTTCCCACGAGCACGACGCGATTGATGTTGCTGGCCACGGCCTTACTCCTCCTCGTCTAGCGAACGGGTGTTCGCTCCAGCGTACTCAGTCGGCACGACGGTATCGACCGGCGGCGGCGCACCGCGGTGCGAGCCCTCGATCCGGCGGACGGCCAGGTGGCGCATCACGTTGTCGTCGATCTTGAGGATCCGGCCGAGCTCGTCGAGCGTCTCCGGCGTCGAGTCGAAGGTCAGCAGGTAGTAGGTGCCTTCGCCCTTGTGGTCGATCTCGTACGCGAGCTTCCGCCGGCCCCACGGCTCCGTGCCGCCCCAGGTGCCGCCGTCCTTCTCGACGAGCTCCTGGATGTGGCCGACGATCTCCGTCTGCTTCTCGTCCGGAAGCTCGGGGTCGAGCATCAGCAAGATCTCATACGCAATCACGCTCCCGAGCACCTCCTTCCCACGGTCTGAATCGGCCTCACCGGCTGGCGCCGCTCGGGAACGGACGGCGCGAGGCGAGGCAGGAAGAAGCGGCAGTGTAGCATCGACGCGTGCGCCGCTTCGCCCTCTCCGTCCTCGCCGCATTCGCGTTCCTGCGCTTCCTGAGCTGGAAGCGGACGAAGGCGGTGCCGGCCCCGGCGTCGCCGGCTCCCGAGCCCGTCGCGGCGCCCGAGCCGGAGACGGATCCGCGTGCCGAGGAGCTCCGCGCGAAGCTCGAGGCGCGGGAGGAGCCGCTCGCCGAGCCGGAGCCGGAGCCCGAGCCGGAGGCCGTCCCCGAGCCGGACGAGCGCCGGCGCAGCGTGCACGAGCGGGGCCGCCACGCGGTCGAGCAGATGCGCGACTCCTCTAGCGGGGAGTGAAGGCCGCCACGCCCGCGACGAGGCCGCGCGCGACCCTGTCCTCGTAGGCGGCCGACTGGAGCTGCGCTCGCTCCGCGGGGTTCGACATGAAGCCGGTCTCCACGAGCACGACCGGGACGTTCGCCCAGTTGAAGCCGGTCAGGTCGGAGCGCTGGATGATCCCGAGGTCCTTCGCGCCCGTCGCGCGCACGAGGGCGCGCTGCACGAGCCGCGCCGCCCGCAGGCTGCGCGCATAGATGTCGTCCGTCCAGCCGCGGTGGAGGGCGGGGAAGAGCGTCGAGGCGCCGTGGAGCGCGGTGTCCGCCGAGCCGTCGGCGTGGATCCGCACCATCAGCGCCGCGTGGCGCGCGTTGCAGAACTGCGCCCGCGCGATGTTGCCGCCCGTGTAGCCGGGCGCGGTGCGCGTCATCGCCACCCGATAGCCGCGTGCGAGCAGGAGCGTCCTGGTGCGAAGCGCGATCCGCAGCGCGACATCGGCCTCGCCGGGCGCGCCGCCGCCGTCCTTGATCTTCATCACCGTCGAGCCGGGCCCGATCGGCTCGGTCTGCGCGCCGACGGAAGGCACCGTGCCGTGCCCCGGGTCGAGGCAGATCAGCGCCGCCGTCGCGAGCGCCGCGGCTAGGACGCGAGGGCCCCGAGCTCGGCGGCGAGGCGGTCGACCTCGTCGGTGGTGTTGTAGTGGATGAAGCCGATCCGCACCGAGCCCTCGGCCGGCAGCCGCTCGGCGAGCCCGACGCAGTACCAGCCGTCGTGTGCCCAGACGCCCATCCGCTTCCCGGCGAGCGCGCCGGCGACGTCGTAGGCCGAGACGCCGTCGACGTTGACGAGGAACGTGGGCACGCGGCCCTCCATCGTGGGCAGGCCGTAGACGGTGACCGAGTCCGGCAGCGCGTCCATGAACCGTTGGCCCAGGCCGCGCTCGTACTCGCGGATCGCCTCCATCCCGCCGATCGCCTCGAGGTAGTCGATCGTCGCGTTGAAGCCGCCGAGCAGCTCGTAGGGCAGCGTGCCCGTCTCGAAGCGGCGGGCGAGCGGCTCTGTCGGGGCGGGACGCGCCTTGTACGGGCGCCAGGTCTCGGCGAGCTCGCCGCGGACGTAGCCGAGCCCGAGGTGCGGCCCGCAGAACTTGTACGGCGAGCAGATCAGGACGTCGCAGCCGAGCCGGGCCACGTCGACCGTCTCGTGCGCTGCGTAGTGCACCGCGTCGAGCCACGAGAGCGCACCCGCGTCGCGCGCGAGAGAGCAGAGCCGCTCGATGTCGACCAGCGTCCCGACCGCGTTGCACGCGACCGAGCAGGCGACGACGCGCGTGCGGTCGGAGAGCTTGCGCTCGAGATCGTCGAAGTCGAGCGTCAGGTCCTCGTTCACGTCCACGAGCTGCACCTTCAGCCCCTTGTCCGCGGCGAGCTCGACCCACGGCGCGGCGCAGCCGTCGTGGTCGAGGCGCGTCACGATCACCTCGTCGCCCTCGCGCCAGTCGCGCGACGCGGTGCGGCTGAGATGGAAGTTCAACGTGGTCATGTTCATCCCGAACACGGTCTCGGCGGGCGTGGCCCCGAGGAATGCGGCGCCCTTGCGCTTCGCCTCGGCGAGGACGGCCTCGACCCGCTGCCCGGTCTCGTAGGGCGCGCCGAGGTTGGCGCTCGCCTCGCGCAGCGTGCGCGCGATCGCCTCGCCGACCTCGTCCGGGACCTGGGTGCCCCCGGGCGCGTCGAAGAACGCGAACCCGGACTGGAGCGAGGTGAAGCGGCGGCGGATCGCCTCGACGTCGAGCAAGGTCGCGCTCATGCCAGGAAGCTAGCTGACCAGGCGGGCCAGCGCCTGCTGGAGCTTCCGGCCGAGCTCGGGGTTCTCGTCCACGATCGGGCGGAAGTTCCAGGCGCTCAGCGCCCAGCAGCGCAGCTCGGTGAGTGCGATCACGGTCGCCGTGCGGTCGCTCTCGGCGAGCAGCGCGACCTCGCCGAAGTGGTCGCCGGCGTGGAGCTGGCGGCGCTCGTCGCCGCCGACGGTGACGAGCGCGTCGCCGTCCTCGATCACGAAGAAGGCCCCGAAGGTGGCGCCGCTGCCCTCCTCGGTGACGGCGTCGCCCGCCTTGAACGTGCGCTCTTTCATCTGCGCCGCGATCGACTCGAGCTCCTTCGCATCGAGATCCGCGAAGAGGGGAACGCGCGCGAGCGTCTCGACGGGTGCGCCGGTCATGCCCTCGAATATGACAGATTCCGCGCGTGAGGCTCAACGTGGTCGGGTGCTCGCCCGCCTGGCCGAACCCCGGCGGGGCCCAGTCCGGCTACCTCGTCGAGGGCGAAGGCCGGCTCCTGCTCGACTGCGGTCCGGGCGTGCTGGCGCGCCTGCGCGAGACCGACAGCGGCTGGCCGCAGGTCGACGCGATCGCGCTCACGCACTTCCACCTCGACCACTGGGGCGACATCGTGCCGTGGGTGTGGGGGCGGATGTACGGGCTCGGCCGGGAGCTCCCGCCGCCCGAGCTCTGGCTGCATCCGGGCGGGGTGGAGCTGATCGCCGAGATCGGGTCGCGGCTCGGCTTCCCCGAGATGTTCGCCGAGACCTTCGCGCTGCGCACGTACGAGGAGGGGCGCCCGTTCGAGGCGGCCGGGTTCGTGGTGACGGCGTTTCGGGTGCCGCACTACCGGATGGAGGCCTACGCCTTCCGGGTCGAGGGCGAGGGGCGCACGCTCGCCTACTCCGGCGACACGGCGCCGGGGCCTGCACTGGCAGGGGCGGCCCGGGGCGCCGACCTGTTCCTCTGCGAGGCGACGATCGGGCCGTCGAACCCGGATCCCGACGACCTGCGCGGGCACCTCAGCGAGGCCGAGGCGCTCGCTGCGTTCGAGGCCTCCGGCGCTGCGCGGCTGCTGCTCACCCACCGGCCGGCCGAGCAGCCGCTCGATCCCGGCTTCGAGCTCGTCCACGACGGGTACTCGACCGACGTTTGAGCCGGCGCCCGCCTCTCACCGTCAACGGCTGGATGCGCTGGGCGCTGATCGCGCCGCTGCTCGACCCGCGCCTCGAGTCGGTGCTGGAGATCGGTGTCGGAAGGGGCGCTCTGGGATACCGCCTCGCCGAGCGGTACCGCTACGTCGGGGTCGAGCTCGACGAGCAGGCGTTCGCAGTCGCGCGGCGCCGAATCGTGCGCGGCACGCTCGTCCTCGGCGACCTGGACGCGCTCGGCCCTGCGCGGTTCGGCCTCGTCGTCGCGACGGAGGTGCTCGAGCACATCGAGGACGACGTCGGCGCGCTGCGCCGCTGGCGGGAGCGCCTCGTCCCGGGCGGGTCGGTGCTGCTCAGCGTGCCCGCGTTTCCGGAGCGCTTCGGCCCGTGGGACGCCAAGGCGGGCCACTTTCGCCGCTACGAGCGCGACGGGCTCGCGGCGACGTTTCGGGCCGCGGGCTTCGAGCCGGTCGCGATCCGGACCTACGGCTTCCCGCTCGGGAACCTGCTCGAGACGGCTCGCGACACGGTCGCGAAGCGGCATGCGGGCGAGGGCTCGATGGAGGAGCGCACCGCGGCGAGCGGCCGGCTCCTCCAGCCGTCGCGCGCGACCGGGTGGCTGACCGCGGGTGCGGGCGCCGTCGGCCGCGTGCTCCAGCGGCCGTTCACCGGAGGTCGCCACGGCGTGGGCTTCGTCGCGCTGGCGCGGGCTACGGACTGAGCCGCTCGGCGGCGGCGAGCATGTTCGCCCGGCCGGCGCCGTAGGTCACCACGGTTCCCGCGGCGCCGCCCGGGCGCCACACGGGGACGCCGAGATCGATCACGATCGCGCCGTCGGCGAGACGCTGTGCGACCTCGCGCTCCCACGCGTGGCGGTGCGCGTCGCGGATCACGACGACGAGCTGCCGGTCTCTCCGCGCGACCTCCGCCGGCTCGTGGATCACGAGCGTCTCGGTTCCCGGCCGCCGCGCGGCGAGGATCGCGCCGAAGGTGTGACCCGCAGGCCCGGCGGCGATCGTCACCTCGGGGATCAGCTCGACGACGAGCGCCGGTCCCGTCAGCTCGACGTCTCCCTCGACCCGCAGCGCGCGCCGCGCGGCCTCGAGCCCGACGCCGGACGCCGTCCAGCGGCCGACGCGCTCGACGCGCGCGGCGGCCTCGGCGAGCCGCTCCTCGGGGAGCCGCCCCGCGGCGACCGCATCGACCAGCGCCCGGCGAATCGAGCTCACGTCGTCCTCGAACAGGTCGTGACCGAGGCAGAGCGCGTCGGCGCCCGCCGCGATCGCGCAGCACTGCGCCCTCCTCGACCCCGACCGTCGCGCTCATCGCGCGCATCTCGAGCGCGTCGGTCATCACCATCCCGTCGTAGCCCGAGCTCCTCGCGCAGGAGCCCGGTCAGGTGCGCGCGGCTGAGCGTCGCCTGCAGCTCGTCGATCGCGGGCACGCGGATGTGCGCGGTCATGATCGACTGGACGCCCGCCGCGATCGCGGCGCGGAACGGGACGAGCTCGCGGGCGAGCAGCGTCTCGCGGTCGACGTCGATCGTCGGGAGCTCGCGGTGCGAGTCCTCGCGGGTCGCGCCGTGGCCGGGGAAGTGCTTCGCGCAGGCGGCCACGCCCATGCTCTGGAGCCCGGTCACGAACGCGGCGACGTGCCGGGCGACGAGCCCGGGATCCGAGCCGAACGAGCGCACGCCGATGATCGGGTTCAGCTCGTCGGAGTTGACGTCCGCGACCGGAGCCAGGTCGAGGTTCACGCCGCAGGCCGCGAGCTCGCCGCCGATCGCCGCCGCGACGCGCTCCGTCAGCTCGACGTCGTCGACCGCGCCGAGCGCGAGGTTGCCGGGGTACGAGCTCCCCGTCGAGGCCTCGAGCCGGGTCACGTCGCCGCCCTCCTCGTCGATCCCGATCAGCGCGTCCGCGTTCTCCGCGCGGATCTCGGCGCTCAGCGCGGCGAGCTGCGCGCGATCGCCGACGTTGCGCGAGAAGAGCACGACCCCGCCGAGCCCGCCGTCCAGCTCGCGCCGCAGCCAGTCGGGAGCCGAGAGCCCCTCGAAGCCCGGAAAGAGACAGGCGGACGCGAGCCGCTCGAGCCCGGCGCTCACCCCTTGACGGCGCCGGCCGTCAGCCCGAAGGCGATCTTCCGCTGCACGATCAGGAAGAAGATGATCACCGGGATCGCGGTCAGCGTCGACGCCCGCCATCAGCCCGCCCCAGTCGGTGTTGCGGCTCGTGCCGTAGAAGTACGCCAGCCACAGCGTCAGGGTCTGCTTCGACTGGTCGGTCAGCAGGACGTTGGCGAAGATGAACTCGTTCCACACGGTGATGAACACGAAGACCGAGGTCGCGACGAGCCCGGGCGCGACGAGCGGCAGCAGGATCCGGACGAACGCGCCGATCCGGCTCGAGCCGTCGACCATCGCCGCCTCCTCGAGCTCGCGCGGGATCCCGAGGATGAAGCCGCGCAGCGTCCAGATCGCGAAGGGCAGCACGAACGTCATGTACGACGAGGATCACGCCGGTGAGCGTGTTCGTGAGGTGGTACTTCGCGAGCACGCACGTAGAGCGGGATGATCAGCCCGACGGCCGGCAGCATCTGGATCCCGATCACGAGCACGAGGAAGAGCTTGCGGCCGCTGAAGCGGTACTTCGCGAGCGCGATCGCCGCGAGGAACGCGAGCACGATCGACGATCAGCGACCGAGACGCCGACGATGATCAGGCTGTTCTTCGACGTCCGTCCCAGAAGTACTGGCCGGTCGATCGCGTCCCGGAAGTGCTGGAGCGTCGGGTGCCACGGGACCCAGGTCGGCTTGAGGCTGTTGATCTCGTCGGTCGGCTTGAACGCGGTCGAGATCATCCAGAAGACCGGGAAGACCATCACGACGAGGACGACGACGCCGCGACGATGTTCCAGCCGGTGCGCCCCATCGCGGCGGCGCCTGCGGCGGCGGGTGCGCGCGGCGCGCCGGTCGACCGCGTGCGGGTCGTGCTCGGTGAGGGCGATCTCGGACGCGGCGCTCACGAGTCGGCCTCCATCCGCACCATCTTGCGGACGTAGAAGACGCTCAGCGCGGCCACCATCAGCAGCATCAGCAGCGAGATCGCGGCGCCGCGGCCGAAGTCGCTCTTCGCGTAGCCCTCGCTCGTAGAGGTAGACGCCCATCAGGTAGTTCGACGTGTCCACGTGCGACGCGCCGATCAGCAGGTACGGCTGGGTGAAGACGCCGAAGTCCCAGATGATCGAGAGGCTCGTGAGGATCAGGAAGATCGGCTTCAGGATCGGGAAGGTGACGTCGCGGAAGACGCGCCACGGCCCGGCGCCGTCGATCTCGGCCGCGTCGACGAGCTCGTCGCGGCACCTGCGCGAGGCCGGCGTAGACCGTGATCGACGACGAACGGGATCGCGCCCCAGACGATCAGCGAGGTCACCATCCCGAGCTTCGAGGTGGGGGTCGACCATACCAGTCGTGCTGGAAGTAGTCGCCGACGTGCGAGCCGGGTCAGGGCGTAGTTGAGGACGCCGTTCTGGAAGTTCGTCATCCAGTACCAGACCTGCACGGCGACGACGACCGGCATCGACCAGACGAGCACGAGCGCCGGCGGTGAGGAGGACTCGCACGAAGGTGCTGACGCGGACGAGCAGGAGCGCGATCAGCGTGCCGAAGCAGCATCGTCAGGCCGACGTTGACGATCGTGAAGACGATCGTGCGCACGAGCGTGTGCCAGAAGACGGGGTCGTGGAGGACCGACGCTGTAGTTGTCGAGGCCGATCCAGGCGCCCTGCGTGCTGGATCAGCTCGAACAGGCCGTACTGCTGGAACGAGAGCACGACGAGCTGGTAGAGCGGGTACGCCGAGGATCGCGGCCATCGCCACGACGACCGGGAGGATCAGCCAGTAGGGCACGACGCCGAGCGCGGCGCCAGGTCGACGACGGCCGCCGCCGGGGCCCGGAGGGCGCCTCGGCGGCGTCTGGGACTGTCGCTCGAGGTCGCTCCCCGTCAAGCCGTGCTCCTTACTGCGTTCAGGGTGAACGTGATGTTGTCGCTCGCCGACTGCGCCGCCTGCTTGATCGATCAGCTTGCCGGTCAGGATCTGGGCGAGCATGGTGCGGAGGATGTTGCCGTTCTCCACGTTGACCCAGTTCTTCGCCGTCGGCACGAACCAGCTGCGGCTGCGCAGCCTTCTCGTGCACGTTCGACGGGTTGAGCAGGCTGACGTCGTGTTCGGGATGTTGCCCGATCGCCTGCAGGGCCTTCTCGCCGACGTGCTCGTGTAGCGCCGCGATCCAGTCGCTCGCCGAGCGCCTTGTCGCCGCCGATCGGCACTGCGAGGTCGGAGCCGCCGAGGAAGCCCGGCATGCCTGGCCCTTCGTGTGGCTCGGCATCACGAACTGCGCCGTGACGGGCTTGTAGCTTGTCGCCGACGCAGCAGCTGAACCAGCCGGGGCCGACGATCGAGCGCGGCGTGGCCCTGGGCGTAGACGTCGTACGGGTTCGGGTGCGTCTCGTCGGTCGTCTTGCTGGCCCGCGAGGCGGCGCTGAAGAAGCTCTTGTACGCGGCCAGGCCGGCGAGCGCCTTCGGCGACGTCGAGCGTGCCCTTCCACTTGCCGCTCACCTGGGTCGCGATCTTCCCGCCGAAGTCGTAGACGAAGCTCATCGCGAAGTACCAGTCGGTGCCGGCGATGTAGACGGGCGAGAAGCCCTTCTTGCTGCCGTTCTTGGCGGCGAGCTTCGTCGCGGCCGCCGTGAACTGCGCGAGGCTCGTCGGGCACCTTGACGCGCCGGCCTGCCTTGAACAGGTCGGTGCGATAGGTGACGACGCGCGAGCCCGCGTAGTACGGGACGCCGTAGAGCTTGCCGCTGTAGACGGCCCGAGGCTGCGAGGCCCTGCGAGCCACGTGCTCGAGTTCGGGAACGACGACTTGTCGGCGGTGAGGTCCTGGAAGGCCCCCGCCGCCATGTACTTCGTCATCTCGGTGTTGCCCATCTCGATCACGTCCGGCGCGTTGCCGCCGGCGAGCGTGGCGTCGAACTTCTGGAGGTGGGTGCCCCAGGTCTGGTACTGGACGTTGACCGTGACGCCGGGGTGATCCTTCTGGAACTGCGCGTTGGCCGCGGCCGATCGAGCGCGGCCAGCGGCCGACTGCGCGTCGGTCTGCAGCCACACGGTGATGCTGCTTGCTGGCCTGTCAGGCCGACCGTGCCGCCCGAGGCGGACGAGGCTGCAACCGCGAGCACGATGGCGATCGCGGCGGCGACGATGATCCGTACTTTCATTGACGAACCTCCAAGCGCCTAGACGGACGACCTGTGACTCGCTCCTCGGGGACAGCAGAGCGGTGCACGCAGCCGTCAATTGGTTTAGACCACTCTGGTCATCGGCGCGGAGAGTTGCACATCGCGGTCGCGAGGGCTGTCCAAGGCCGATCTGCTTGCTAAAGGACAGTTCTTCCGCGGGTCGGAGCGCGGTACTGACCAGCGGAGCGGCGCTCAGCGCCTGGCGCGGCCGTCGCGCGCCGGCCAGCTCGGTCACGAGCCGGTAGCGGTCGCCGCGGTAGATCGAGCGCACGTACTCGACGATCTCGCCGCTCGCGGTGCGGGTGGTGCGCTCGAACAGGAACGCCGGCGAGTGGAGCGGCACGCCGAGCGCGTCGGACTCCTCCTCGTTCGTGACGGTCGGCTCGATCGTCTGCGTCGCCGCCCGACGATCACGATCGCCGTAGCGGTCCTCGAGGAGCTCGTAGAACGAGTGCTGCTCGAGATCGTCGGCGGTCAGGCCGGGGACAGCGACTCGCCGGACGTGGAGCGTCTCGATCGCCATCGTCTCGCGGTCGGCGAGCCGCAGCCGCTTGACGACGACGACCGGCTCGGACGGCGAGACGTGCAGCAGCCGGCCGAGGTGGGCGCCGGCCTGCACGACGACGAGCGACGAGCGTCCGGCTCCCGGGCACCATCCCGCGCCGCCGCATGTCCTCGGTGAACGAGGTCATCGTCAGCTCCTGGGCGATCTTCGGCTCGCTGACGAACGTGCCGCTGCCGCGGCGGCGGACGAGGAGGCCGTCGCGCACGAGGTCGTCGAGCGCCGCGCGCACGGTGAGCCGCGACATGTCGAGGTCGGCGCTGAGCTGGCGCTCGGACGGGATCGCGTCGCCGATCGCGAGCTGCTCGATCAGATCGAGCACTCGCTCTCGCGTCTCGTTCTGCTTCGGCGCCGTGGGCTGGCTCATCGGGCCATCCTAGTGGTCAGTACCGTCGGGGGCACGACCGCTGCGGCTGAGCGTCCGCTGCGGCGGGAGCAGGCTCTCGCCGGTCGAGACGTCGAAGAAGTGGAAGCCGGACGGGTCGACGGCGAGCTGCAGCGGCCCGCGGGCAGGCGCGGTCGTGCGCGGGTCGAGGCGCGCGGTGAAGAGCGAGGTCTCGTCGGGGATCAGGCCTGCCGTCTCGTCCGCAGTGTCGCGCGTCGAGACGACGACCCTCGGCCCGTCGACGCGGAAGATCGCGTGGACCTCGGAGCCGAGCTCCTCGAGCACGCTCGACCCGGACGTCGATGCGCGGGAGCGACTCCGGCGCGAGCGCCGCGTCCTCGAACGCCTCGGGACGCGCCCCGAAGATCACCCGCTCGACGCCGCGGACGGGCCGCCGCGCGGGGTCGAGCGACACCCGGAACTGCCCGAAGACGACCTCGTCCCCGTCGATCGCGGCCTCGACGAGGTTCATCGCCGGCGAGCCGATGAAGGCGGCGACGAAGAGGTCGCGCGGGGACTCGTAGAGCATGCTGCGGCGCGTCGACCTGGACGATCTTGCCGTCGCGCATCACCGCCACGCGCTGGCCGAGCGTCATCGCCTCGGTCTGGTCGTGGGTGACGTAGACGGTCGTCACGCCGAGGCTCGTGTGGAGCTGCGCGAGCGAGGCGCGCATCGAGACGCGGAGCTTCGCGTCGAGGTTCGAGAGCGGCTCGTCCATCAGGAACGCCTGCGGCTCGCGCACGATCGCCCGGCCCATCGCGACCCGCTGGCGCTGGCCGCCGGAGAGCTGTCGCCGGCCGGCGGTCGAGCAGGTCCTCGAGCCCGAGCAGCGCCGCGACCTCCTCGACCCGGCGCGCCGACCTCCGCCTTCGGCGTGCGGCGCACCTTGAGGCCGTAGCCGAGGTTCTCGCGGACGGTCATGTGCGGATAGAGCGCGTAGCTCTGGAAGACCATCGCGATGTCGCGGTGCCGCGGCGCGAGGTCGGTCACGTCGCGCTCGCCGATCGAGACGCGTCCGTCGGTGACCTCCTCGAGGCCGGCGATCATCCGCAGCAGCGTCGACTTCCCGCAGCCCGACGGCCCGACGAGCACCATGAACTCGCCGTCGCCGATCTCGAGGCTGACGTCGTCGACGGCCACGACGCCGTTCCGGAAACGACCTTGGTGACGTGCTCGAGTCGGATTGCTGCCATGGGGCCTCCGGCACGAGAGCATAGACGGCGGGGTAGGGAGGTCAAGACCACATTGTCGCCATCTTGCCACAATTGGTATTGACCACTCGAGTGATCGGTGCGTAGACTAGCCGCACGATGGCCGGCCCCGACCGAGATCTGCAGGAGAGCCTCGACGGCCTCGAGACGGAGACGTGGAACGCCGACGGGGCCGACCTCGACCTCCGCTCGACGCGACGAGCTCGTCGAGCTGATGAACGCGCAGGACGCGACGGTTCCCGCCGCGGTCGCCGCCGTGGCGCCGGCGATCGCCGCCGCGATCGACGCGATCGCCGCGCGGCTGCGCGCGGGCGGGCGCCTGATCTACGTCGGCGCCGGCACGTCCGGCCGCCTCGCCGCGCTCGACGCGGCCGAGTGCGAGGCGACCTTCTCGGCGCTGGCCGGCCAGGTGATCGCGCTGCTCGCCGGCGGCACGGGCGGCTCGCCGCTCGAGCAGGAGGCCGCCGAGGACGACGCGGCCGCCGGCGCGCGCGAGCTCGAGGCGCTCGACGTCTCCGCCGCCGGACGCGGTGGTCGGCGATCAGCGCGAGCGGCCGCACGCCGTACGTCGTCGGCGCGCTCGACGGCAGCCGCCGCCGCGGGCGCCCTGACGGTCTGCGTCGTCTCGCGTCCGCGGCTCCGAGCTCGCGCGGCTCGCCGACCACGAGATCGCCGTCGCCGTCGGCGCCGAGATCCTCGCCGGCTCGACGCGCCTCAAGGCCGGGACGGCGCAGAAGCTCGTGCTGAACATGATCTCGACGATCTCGATGATCCGGCTCGGCAAGACCTTCGGGAACCTGATGGTCGACGTCTGTCGCCGCGAACGAGAAGCTCGCACGCGCGCGTGCGGCGGATCGTCCGCCTCGCGACGGGCGCACAGCCCGAGCGAGGTCGACGAGGCGCTGGCCGCCGCCGGCGGCGACGCGAAGGTGGCGATCGTCTCGCTGCTCGCCGGGGTCGACGCCGCCACCGCGCCGGACGCGGCTCGCCGCGGCCGGCGGCGTCGTGCGACAGGCGCTGCGAGCCATGAGGCTCGGCGTCGAGGCGGCGCTCGTCGACGGCGCGCTCGTTCCCGGCGACGTCGAGTTCGTCGACGGGCGGATCGCCGCGGTCGGGCTCGCCTCGCCCGAGCGGCCGCGGAGTCGCCGTGCCGGGCTTCGTCGACCTCCAGGTGAACGGCTTCGCGGGCGTCGACTTCCTCGACGCCGACGCGGCCGGCTACGCACGCGCCGGCGACGCGCTGCTCGAGACCGGCGTCACCGCCTACCTGCCGACGCTGATCACCTCGCCGGAGGAGCAGCTCGTCGCGGCACTCGGCGCCGTGCCGCTGACCGCGAAGGGCCCGCGGATCCTCGGCGTCCATCTCGAGGGGCCGTTCCTCTCGCCCGAGCGCCTCGGCACCCATCCCGCCGAGTTCCGGCGCGACCCCGACCCGGCCCTGCTCGAGCGGCTGCTCGCGGCCGGGCCCGGTGCGCCTCGTCACGCTCGCGCCCGAGCTTCCCGGCGCCTACGAGCTGATCGACCTGCTGCAGCAGCGCGGCGTCGCCGTCTCGTGCGGCCACACCGACGCGACCGCGGAGGAGGCGCACGCCGGCCTTCGACCGCGGCGTCCACACCGTCACCCATCTCTTCAACGCGATGCGGCCCTTCCAGCACCGCGACCCCGGCCTCGTCGGCGCGGCGCTCACCCGGCCCGACGTCGTCGTCCAGATCATCGTCGACGGCGTCCACCTCGCCCCCGACACGGTGCGCCTCGTCTGGCAGGCGGCTGCGGGTCGCGTCGCGCTCGTCACCGACGCGGTCGCGGCTGCGGGCGCTCGGCGACGGCGAGTTCACGCCTCGGCGAGCTCGCCGTCGACGTCCGCGACGGTGTCGGTGCGCCGCGACGACGGCGTGCTCGCCGGCAGCCTGCTGACGATGATCGAGGCGGTGCGCAACCTGCACGAGCTCGGCGTCCCGCTCGAGCAGGCGCTCGACGCCGCCACCGCGGTCCCCGCCTCGGTGCTCGGCCTCTCGGACACGGGCCGGATCGAGGTCGGGTCGCCGCGCCGACCTGGTCGTCGTCGACGACGAGCTCGAGATCGAGCGCGTTCTCGTCGGAGGTGAGACGCGTGTCGCCGTCTGAGCCCCGGCTCGGCCCAGTTCCTGGCCGAGATCCGCGAGCAGCCGCGCGCGCTGCGAGCGGCTGCTCGAGCGCGAGGCCGACTTCGCGCGCGTCGCCGCGATCGCGCGCGAGCGCGGCACCACGATCCGCCTCGTCGGCCACGGCTCGTCCGACAACGCGGCCTCCTACGGCGATGTACGCCTTCGGCCTGCTGCCGGGCTGGACCGCGATGCGCGACTCGATCACGCTCAGCGTCTACTACACGGCGTCCGTGGACATGTCCGGCTCGACGGTGATCGCGCTCTCGCAGTCCGGGCAGACGCCGCGACGTGATCGAGTACGTCGCGCGCGCGCGCGAGGGCGGCGCGTTCACGGTCGCCGTCACGAACGACCCCGCCTCGGAGCTCGCGCAGGCGGCGGAGGCGGTGCTCGCCGCTCGGCGCGGGGACGGAGCAGGCGGTCGCGGCGACGAAGACCTACACGAACCAGGTCGCCGCGCTCGCGCTGCTCGCGGCGCATGCGGCGGGCCAGGGCCCGCGCTACGTCGACGGGCTCCGCGAGGTCGATCGGGCTGCTCGAGGCGCTGATCCCGGAGCTGGAGCAGGCGGTCGTCCCGCTCGCGATGCAGTTCGCCTTCGTCGGCCGGATGTTCGTGATCGGGCGCGGGCACCGAGTTCGCGACCGCGCGCGAGATCGCGCTGAAGCTGATCGAGACGTGTCGCGTCGCGGCCGAGCCGCTGACCGCGACCGAGCTCGCGCACGGCCCGGTCGCTGCGCTCGACTCGCTCTTCCCGGTGTGGGCGATCGCCTCACGCGACGCGCACGCTGCCGTCGGTGACCGAGGCGGCCGGCCGGATCCAGGCGGCCGGGGCGACGCTCGTCGCGAGCGGGACCGCGGCCGGCGCGATCACGGGCGCGGACCACGTCGATCCCGATCCCGCTGCCCTCGGTGCCGCTGCTCGCGCCGATCCTCTCGGTCGTCCCGGGCCAGCTCTTCGCCTGGGCGCTCGCCCGCGCGAAGGGTCTCGATCCGGACGTGCCGCGCGGCCTCAGCAAGGTCACGCTCGCGCTGTAGCGCCGCGCGGCACGCCGTCTCTCTGCGTCAGCCGACCTTGAACCCGAGTGCGGCCAGGACGTACTGGTTCGCCTCGACCGACGCCGACGCGCTCCCGCCGTCGTTCGGGCACGTGAGCCAGAGGTCGAGGGTCACGCCGTAGGCGGGCTTGCCGGTGAGGTCCGGGCCGACCACGGGCGACATCCGCGCCGCGCAGGTCTGCTTGGTCACCTTGACGTACGTCTGCTCCTTCCACGCGGGCCTGTCTACCACCTGTTTCGTCGACGTCTGGACGGTGCACACCATCCGGCCCAGCTTGAGGCCGCACACCGGCGTGGTCGTCGTGACGTTCTTGTACGTCGCCGGATGCTGGACGTCGACCTCCTGCAGCACGGTGTACGTCTTCGGCTGGCCGACGGCGCAGTTGGCGCCGCACGTGACGCCCGGCTTGTACCAGGCCGCGGCGGAGAAGCCGCTTCTGACCAGGGCGACCCAGCTCGAGCCGCAGCTCACGCAGTTGACGTAGACCGTGGCCAGGCCGAGGCACTGCCCTCCGGCCGGGCAGCTCACGTTCACCGACGTCTTGCAGTCGGTGCCGGCTCCGCCGCTCGTCGAGAGGCTCGTGCACTTCAGCGACGGCTGGGAGTCGGCGCTGAGGACGGCGGCCGGGAACGCGAGGAGCGCGAACGCGAGCGCCGCGAGGATCGCGAGCCGGCTGAAACGGGCTCGTCTGGACATGGTGCCCTCCTTGGAGTGGGTTCGGACCTCTCCAGGGTGCGGCGGCGGCCTTATGCGCGGCTTATCGCGGTCTTAAGGCGACGATCCTCGCATAGCTCTGCTCGAGCGAGGCGCGGGGGATCGTGCCGTCGCGCGCCCGCTGCAGCAGCCGTGCGTAGACCGAGGCCGTCTCCGCCTCGCCGCTCGTGAAGAGCAGCAGGTCGGTGCCGGCCTCGGCGGCAAGCACCGCCGCCGACTCGACCGAGCGCCCCTGCAGCACCGAGGCGGCGTTGAGCGCGTCGCTGATCGTGACGCCGTCGAAGCCGAGCTCGCCGCGGAGCAGGGCGTGCGCGCCGCTCGAGAGGACGGCCGGCTTGGGCCCGAGCGCGGTGTAGGCCGCATTCGAGAACATCACGAGCGGGACGCCTGCCGCGACCAGAGAGCGGAAGGGGACGAGGTCGCCGGAGAGCTGGGCGCGCGTCGCGGGGATCGTGACGACGGCATGGTCCGTCGTGATCGTCGCGCGCCCGAGCCCGGGGAAGTGCTTCGCGGTCGCGGCGACGCCGCCGTCGGCGAGGCCCTGCGCGAACGCGGTCGCGAGCGCGGCGGCCTGCGCGGGGTCGGAGGAGAAGCCGCGTCCGCGGGCGGCGATGAACGAGCCGGGGCCGTTCGGGACGTCGGCGACCGGCGCGAGGTCGACGTCGATCCCGGCGGCACTGAGCGCGCGCGCCGTCGCGAGGCCCTGTGCTCGTACCGCGGTGGGGTTGAGGCGGCCGAGGCGCTCGGCCGACGGGAACGGCGGCGCCCACGTGAGGCGGCGGACCCGGCCGCCCTCCTGGTCGACCGCGATGAGCGGCGGCGGCTGCCCGCCCGCGCGCGCGGCGGCGCGGAGCGAGTCGGTGAGCGCCCGCACCTGCGCGACGCTCCGCACGTTGCCGACGGAGAGGATCACGCCGCCGATCTGCCCGGCCCGCATCCGGGCGAGCAGGCTCGGGCCGGCCGAGGTGCCGCGCATCGCGACGACGAGCCGGCGGCCGACGAGCTGTGCGAGCGTCGGCTCGGCGAGTCTACGGGTACCGGCGCCGGAGCCGGCCGAGACGACGGTCGCCGCGAGGACTGCAACCAGAGCCGGGCCGGCGAGCCGGAACGAGCGCCTCACCAGCGGCCGCGGTGGACGACCTCGTCGAACGGACGACGGTCAGGCCGGCGCAGCGGGACGAGCGGCCGCTCCGCGGGATAGCCGAGCGGGACGAGATGGGCACAGATCCGGTCCTCCGGCAGACCAAGGATCCGGCGGGCGAGGTCATGGTCGCCCACGGCTGAATGGCCGCTCCCGATTCCGAGATCGGCTGCCGCGATCATCATGCTGATCACGGCCTGGCCGAGGTCGAAGTACTCGGTCTGTCGCCTGGCCTCCTCGACCACGGGCGCGACTATCGCCACGGTCGCGGCCGAGCCCGCGACGTGCCCGGCGCCCTGCCAGACCGTTGCGAGCTCGGCCAGCTGCCCACGATCGGTCACGACGACGAAATCCCACGGCTGCCAGTTGCGCGACGACGGAGCGCGCCTGCCCGCCTCCAGGATCCGGTTCACGTCATCGTCGCCGATCGGCCGCTCCGCGAACGCGCGAACATCTCGTCGCGAGCGGATCGCGTCCCAGGTCTCCACGGCTCAGCTCCGCCACTTGACGGTGCAGCCGACCGCCGCCGTATCGGCGACTGCCGGAGTCTCGCCCGCGAGCACGGCGTCGAGCGCGTCCCGGAGGTACTGCGCCGAGACCGCCGTCTCGTCGCGGTTGTCGTCGACCGCGCCGTGATAGGCGAGCCTGCGGTCGCCGTCGTAGACGAACACCTCGGGCGTCCGCTCGGAGCCGAGCGCGTGCGCGACGTCCTGGCTCTCGTCGTACAGGTAGTCGAAGGCGTAGCCCTGCGTGCTCGCGCGGCGCTGCATCTCCTCGAAGGAGTCCTCCGGATGGCTCGAGACGTCGTTCGACGAGATCGCGACCAGGCGGACGCCGCGGTCGGAGTAGTCGCGTGCGACGGCGTTGATCCGCGCTTCCCATGCCTGCGCGTACGGGCAGTGGTTGCAGGTCTGGACGAGGACGAGCACCGGGGAATCGCGGTAGTCGTCGAGCGAGTGGTCGCTGCCGTCGACGCCGGGCAGGGTGAACGACGGTGCGGTCTGGGCGATGGCGGTGCTCACGAGAGTGCCTCCTCTAGTTGTTCACGGCTTGGAATAGGGGATACGCGCCCGTCCGGGAGGTGGTAGATGCGGCAGTTCAGCGCGGGCCGCGAGGCGGCGCCGACCGCGTCGACGTCCCGGCCGTCGACCCGGATCGTAGGCGAGCCGGGGAACCGCAGCGCTTCCGCCTCCTCGAGGGTCTCGACGCGGCGGAGCTCGACGTCGGCCTCGATCCCGTGCTCCGCGAGCACCGCCTCGAGCAGTGCGAGCGCCTCCGGATGCGACGGGCACCCCTCCCAGTAGTAGACCTCGATCCTCATCGCTGTTCAGAACGACGCAATGCGGAGTCCGCTTCCCGGACGGACGACGAACGAAGCGGCGCAGTAGTCCAACCTACCCAGCCGTGCCTTCAGCAGCGACTCTCCAGCAGCGCCTCGATGTTGATCTGAAGCTGCTGCTTCAGGTTCGTCCACCATGTCGCGTCTCCCACCCCGTTGGCATGGAGCATGACCGAATGCGAGAACGACGCGTCCGCCAGTGCTCTGCGTCGAGATGGCGGGAGATCGTGATCTCTGATCTCCACGAGCTGACGTCCATTGAAGTCACTCCTTTGGCGGACGAGTTGGTTGAAGATTCCGATCCGCCAAAGAGCAACGCTGGCCGCCTCAAGAGTGTCCTTCCCGATGAGTCCCCCGGCTGCTGGGTGACCGAGAAATGCAACAAGGGGGTCGGCGGGGACATGGAAGATCTCGCCATAACTCTTGTCCGTCATTATCCAGTCGTAATCTCTCTGGGCTCGCTTCTTGGCAGAGTCGTAGTCATATCCTTGACAGAAGTACAACTCACCCCACGGCATAATGCCGTCGCGAAACGCGCGGAGCACCGACACAGCATCGTCGAGGTCCCGTCGCTTCCCGTCGCAGCGTTCGTGGTTGTAGACGAGCCACGTTACGAAGAATCCGACAGGAACGAGAACCAGCGTCGCGAGAGCGATCCAGTCTCCGGGTTCCACGTCCAGGATTGTCGCGGTGCCTCCGGACAACTTTGGTCTGGCGGCGTTAGTGACGGCGCTTACTGACCGAGCCTGACGGGCCGGCATTCTCGTGGCGGCGACCGCGAGGAGAGCCGAGGTTCGTTCGAACGAACGGTCTAGCGGAGCGCCGCTAGTGCGGCTTCGCGTAGCTCTGGATCTGCCCGAAGTCGATGAAGACGCAGGGCTCGTCGCCGACGATCCACGCGTCGTGTCCGGGTGCGATGTGGACGGCGTCGCCGGGGCCGCACTCGCCCTCGGTGCCGTCGTCCATCACGACGTGCATCCGGCCGGAGACGACGTAGCCGAGGTGCGCGGTCTGGCAGCTGTCCGTGCCGGCGATCGGCTTGACGTGCTCCGACCAGCGCCAGCCGGGCTCGAACACGCCGCGGCCGACCGGCCCCGAGCCGAGATTGACGATGTGCGCCGCACCCTTGTCGTCTGCAAACGGCCGCACCTCATCCGGACTGCTGAGCGGCTTGATCTCGAGACCGGCCATGGAAGCTCCTTTTCGCGCAGGATGTTGCGGCGGTTATGTCACGCCCGGAGCAATCGGGCAACCAGAGATCGCTGTAGGGTCCGCTGTGTGGTCGGTCGGCGTGTTTCCGCTGCGGCGGCACTGGTGTGCCTGGTGGCCGCCGTCGCCGCCGCAGTGATCGAGATCGTGCGCGATCTCCCCCGCGGCCTGGCGGCGATAGCGCTGCTCGCCGCAGGCGTTGCCGTGGCGTGGCAGGCGCTTCTGCGAAGGGCGCCCGCAAGGCACGTCCTCGCAGTGGGGAGCGGGCTGCTGCTCGTCGCGGCGGTCGTCGTCGTGCTGTCGGGCGACCGCTACGGCTTCGGTCTTGCGGCAGTTGCGCTCCTGATCCTGGGCGCCGCGATGGGCAGGCGGGTGTTCCGCGCCGACGCCACCCTCCAGGCCGCCGTACCACCGACGCGCGCAGTCGTCGTGTGGAACCCCCGCTCGGGCGGCGGCAAGGCCGTGAGCAACAACCTTGCCGACGAGGCGCGGGCTCGCGGGATCGAGCCGATCGAGCTGAAGCCCGGCGACGACCTCGCACAGCTCGTCCGCGGCGCGGTTGCCCGGGGAGCCGACGGACTGGCGGCCGCCGGCGGTGACGGCACCCAGGCGTTGGTGGCCTCGATCGCCGCCGAGCACGACCTCCCCTTCGCCTGCATCCCGGCGGGAACCCGCAACCACTTCGCGCTCGACCTCGGTGTCGACCGGGACGACGTCGTTGGCGCGCTCGACGCCTTCGTGAACGGCGGGGAGCGGCGGGTCGACCTCGCCGAGGTCAACGGCCGCGTGTTCGTGAACAACGTCTCGTTCGGGCTCTACGCCGAGGCGGTGCAGCGCAAGGGGTACCGCGACGCCAAGCTACGGACGATCCTCGAGACGGCGCCCGAGGTGCTCGGCCTCGGAGCCCGGCGGGTCGGCCGCCGCGCTGGGCTGGCGCGATCCGAACGGCGATGCGCACGAGTCCGCGGCGGTGATCCTGGTCTCGAACAACGCTTACCGTCTCGGGCGGGTCGTCGGCTCGGGCGCGCGTCCTCGGATGGACGCAGGCGAGCTCGGCGTCGCAGTGTTGCAGTCACCGCGGGCCCACGAAGCGGGCCGCCCCTGGCAGCAGTGGTCGACCCCCGCCTTCGAGGTGACGGCATCTCAGCCGGTGCCGGTGGGAGTCGACGGCGAGGCGCTCGTGCTGGACCCGCCGCTTCGGCTCGTCAGCCGGCCGCACGCGCTGAGGGTGCGCATCGCGCCGCAGCACCCGGGCGCCTCACCAGCGGCCGGGCTCCCGGAAGGGGCGATCGACACGCTGCGACGGCTGTTCGCCGTGGCCGCCGGGCGGGACTGAAGGCCGCAAGCGTGCCGGCCGGGCGATGGCGGAATGAGGAGTTCCTCGCCCGCCCGGGCCGGGCCGTCGGCTGGGGAGGCGCACTCCTCACGCTGGTGCTTCTCCTCGCGCTCCTGATCCCGGCGGGGCCTCTCACCATCGACAGCCGCTGGTCCGAGCTGATGCAGGACATCGAGGCGCCGTTCCTCACGCACGTCGCGCTCGTCTTCAATGCGCTCGGGCACGGCATCTGGCGCGCCCTCACGCTGGCCGGGATCGGGCTCGCGCTCCTCCTCGCGCGCCGCTGGGCCGCGCTCGCAGCGTTCGCCGCCGCCGAGGCGCTCACTCCGCTGCTCTCCAACCTGATCAAGCTGGCCGTCGGCCGGGAGCGCCCGCCCGGGCACATGCTCGAGGCGCACGGGACGTCGTTCCCCTCGGGACACGCCGCCTACGCGGGCGCGACCGCGGTCGCACTCGTCCTCCTCTTCAGCAGGCCCGGTCGAAGGCGTCGACTCTGGTTCGCGGTCGCGGCCGTCGCGATCGCCGCGATGGCCTGGAGCCGCACGTACCTCCAGGTGCACTGGCTCTCCGACGCGCTCGCAGGCGCCACCCTGGGCGTTGCCGTCGCCCTGCTCAGCTTCGGGGTCACCCAGCTGATCGCTGCACGACTCCGGTGAGTCGGAGGAATATCTGACCGTGCCTCTTGCCTCGGTTCTGACGTTCGTCGAGCAGCACAGCCAGTGGGCGCTGCTGCTGATGTTCGCATTGCTCGCGCTCGAGTCGTTCGGCCTGCCCGTTCCCGGCGAGACGGCGCTGATCGCATGCTCGGTGCTCGCGTCGCAAGGCTCGCTCTCGATCGCATGGGTGATCGTGGTGGGAGTGCTCGCCGCGATCATCGGCGACAACCTCGGCTACTGGGCCGCACGGGAGGGCGGGCGTCCGTTGCTCGAGCGGTACCGGCTGACGCGCCGGTATGCCGAGACGTACCTTCCGCGAGGCGAGCGCTTCTTCGCCAAGCACGGCGGCAAGGCCGTCTTCATCGGGCGGTTCGTCGCCGTGCTGCGGGTCACGACGGCCTGGGTCGCCGGTATCACGCGCATGCACTGGTGGCGGTTCTTCTTCTGGAACGCGGCCGGCGGGATCGTCTGGGCGACGTCCGTCGCACTGATCTCCTACTACCTGGGCGATGCGGCCGCGAGCGCGTTCAGCCGCTACGGCCTCTACGCGGCCGGCGGCGCGATCCTGCTCTCGGCGATCGGGCTCCTGATCGTGAGGCGCCTCGAGAGGCGCGTGCTCGACGACGAGTAGCGTCGGGCCGCGCTAGCATCGGGAGCCGTGTCCACGGTTGCGGATGAGTCGCGCCTGAGCCGTGTCCTGGTCGGAGGCCGCCCGGTCGGGTGGATCTGCCGGGCGGCGATCGTGCTCGCGATCGTCGGGGTGTTCGGCACGTGGCGGAACGCCGGGCCGGTGTCGCTCGACGGGTTCGAGGGGCCCAACAACGGGTGGCTCGTGATCATCTTCGCGCTGATCGCGCTCGCGGGCGTCGGCGCGCTCTCTCGCGGCTCGTGGCTCGGCATCGTCACGGTGGCCGGCTCGGCGGCCGTGATGATCTTTGCGCCCGTCCACGACCTCGTGGACGGCAACGACGTGCTCGGCGGAAGCTCCGGCTGGGGCCTGTGGATGACCGTCGCTGCGTCGGCCGTGCTCGCCGGCTGCGCTGTCCTCGCTGCGGTTCGGCGGGTGTGGCCGACTGCGGCCGTCGCCTAGAGGAAGTAGGCGAGCTTGTCCCAGAGCCAGCCCTTGAGCCGGGGGACGAGGCCGGTCGGAGGCTTGCCCGGGTGCGAGCGCGCGATGTCCGGGCCGAAGACGCGTTCCTCGAAGAGCGTGGCGGTGGCGGCGCTGCGGGCCATCATCGCGACCTCGTAGTTCCGGTAGAGCGCCCAGGCGTCGAAGTTGACGGTGCCGAAGACGACGGTGTCGTCGGCGACGACCAGCTTCGCGTGAACGACCGCGCCGGGGTACTCCCAGATCTCCGCGCCGGCGTGGATCAGGGCGCGGTAGTGGCGCTTGAACGCGGCCGTCGCCTGCGGGTTGTTCGACGTCTGCGAGACGACGATCCGCACCTTGACGCCGCGCTTGGCGGCCGCGATCACGCGCTGGATCATGTCCGCGTCGGTGAAGTACGGATTCATGATGTCGAGGCGCGTCCTCGCGTGGTCGATCAGCACTCGGATCGCCTGGGTCGCCGACTGGAAGCCTCCCGGCGCGACCTGGAGCAGCGCGATCGGGATCTTGCCGGGATCCGGCTGCGCCGGGAAGTACCTGGAGAGATCCGCAGGCAGCGGGCCGCCGTGGCCGCGGAAGCTCATCAGGAAGAGCGCCTGTGCCTGGCGCACGACGTTGCCGGTCACCCGCACCATCACGTCGTGGAACTTGCCGTTCGCGAAGTGGTCCTCGATCCCGGCGCCGCCGGTCCACGCGACTTTGCCGTCGATCACGTAGAGCTTGCGATGGTCGGCGTGGCCGACGTCGTCCTGTGTCCAGTCGAACTGACGGTGGTCGGGATACAGGCCGTCCTCGTCCCACGGGAGCAGGTCGTTGACCACGATCTGGGCCCCGGCGTCGGCCAGCCGGGTGAACATCGGCCCGGCCGGCCCGAAGACCTGGCTGCCCTGGCCGTCGACGATGATCCGCACCTCGACGCCCTGCTTCATCTTCTGCACGAGGAGGTCGGCCAGCTTCGTGCCGATCTCGCCTTCACGCCACCCGAACATGAGGATGTGCACCGAGGAGTGCGCCTGCTCGATGTCGGCGAAGATCTTCGGGAAGAAGTTCTTCCCCTCGGGCCACGGCTCGATCGTCGCGGCCGTCGACCAGGCGTAGGGCATCCCGACGTCGGCAGGCTTCGGGTCCGACCGCGCCACGAACCGCTGCGTGGCCAGCTGCGCGCCCGCGGAGGTGATCGCGCTCGCCGTCGGCGGCCAGCTCGGCTTCTGCTCGATCATCAGTACCTGGTGGTAGACGAGGTAGAAGAACGCCGCGAAGAGAAGACCGAGAATCGCGAGGGCGGGCCGCCACCAGCGCCTGACACGCCCGGGCCCAGCCTGCGCCGGCTCTCGGGTCTCCGCGTGGTCGCTCATCGCACGTGATGGTAGAGCTTGCCAACTGCCGCCGTCCGGGACGGAGGGTAGGGTCGATCGCTTGAGGCTGTTCGGCCGACGAGAGTCCGAGCCAGCGGCACACCCGGTCGAGCCGCCGGAGCCGGGGCCCCTCGAGCCGCGTCATTTCGAGCGCGTGTTCAAGCCGCCGGCCTGGCTGCGCGACCTCGGCTTCATGGCGTGGTTCCTCGTCGGCCTCCTCGCCCTGCTCGTCGGCGTCGTCTGGATCCTCGGCCTCACCGCGACGATCACGGACCCGGTCGCGGTCGGCGCGGTCGTCGCCATCGTCGCCGCGCCCCTCGTGAGCCGTCTCCAGCAGCATCGCGTGCCGCGCGCGGGCGGTGCCGCGATCGTGCTCGTCGGCGTGATCGCAATCGTGATCGTGGTCGTGTGGCTCGTGATCGCCGGGATCGCAGATCAGTCGGCACAGATCAAGAGCACGCTCACCGACTCGCTCGACACGATCGCGAGGTGGTTCAACGACACGGGCGCGAACAGCACCGCCGGGGCCAAGAACGACGTGACGCACGCGATCTCCGGCTCGGGCGGCACGGTGCTCCAGGGACTCGCGAGCGGGATCCGCAGCCTCACCTCGCTGATCTTCTTCCTCACGTTCACGGGCTTCAGCATCTTCTTCCTGCTGAAGGGCGGGCCGTCGATCAAGCGCTGGGTCGACCGCCACCTCGGCCTCCCGGTCGAGCTCGCGACCCTGATCACGAACAACATCATGCGTGCGATGCGGCGCTACTTCCTGGGCGTCACCTTCGTGGCGGCCTTCAACGCCACGATCGTCGGCCTCGGCGCCCTGATCCTGGGCGTACCCCTCGCAGGCACGATCGCGATCGTCACCTTCGTCACCGCCTACATCCCGTACCTCGGCGCGTTCATCGCCGGTGCGTTCGCAGTGCTGCTCGCGCTCGGCTCGCAGGGGACCCAGACGGCGCTGATCATGCTCGTGATCGTGATCCTCGCCAACGGCTTCCTGCAGAACCTGTTCCAGCCGCTCGCCTTCGGCGCCGCGCTCGATCTCGATCCACTCGCGGTGCTGATCGTGACGATCTCCGCCGGGGCGCTGTTCGGGATGATCGGGATGATCGTGGCGGCGCCCCTCCTCTCGGCAGGCGTGCACGTCGCGCGCGAGATCGGAGAAGCGCGGGCACGGAAGCAGGCAGCAACCGAGTCACCTCCGGGAGACGCGCCCCAGCCGGCTACCTGATCAGGAGAGTGCCGCCGGCGAGCCGCCGTGATCGGCGGCCTTCCTGGCCTTCTGCTCCTCCGCCTTCCTCTTCGCTTCCTCGTACGACGTCTGGACGAGGGTCTTGCCGCCGCCCCAGCCGAACACCCAGATCATCAGGACGAGCGCCATCAGGATCGTCCAGGCCGTCGTGACGAGCTGCTGGGCAACCGAGTACGCAGTCGCGGTCGCCGAATCGGTGACGCCGTTCAGCACAGCCACATTGAACGCCTGGTTCACACCGGCCCCACCCGGCGTGACCGCGACGGTGTTCGAGATGGAGTTGCTGCCGACCACGGACATGACCGTGTGGAACGAGACCGGGATTCCGTACGCAGCGAGGAAGATTGCGACGACGCACAGGCTCGCGACCCAGGCGACGAACTCGGGGAAGAACACCCGGCCGAAGTAGGCGCCCGGATGGGTCAGGATCTGGCCTCCCTCCTTTGCCTCGTCCCACCACTTGACAACCTTCGGCCAGAAGTGCCGCACCATGAGGTAGATGACGGCGGCGCCCGAGACGAGGAGGATCGCGACCGTCCACGGATGCTCCTTGATCCACGAGAAGTCGAAGCCGAAGGAGCCCGGCACGGAGAGGAAGAGATACAGATACACGAACGCGCCGGCGACCGTGAAGAAGATCTTCTGGACCACGAAGCCGCCGAGCATGCCGGCGAACGTCGCAGACGCGATCAACGTGATGAGCATCACGAACATCACGATCGTGCCCAGGTTCGCGGGCAGGAAGTTGTTCATCGCGACGCAGGCCGCGTAGGCCGCATACACGGGCATCCAGCGCACCTCGCCGGGGTAGGCGTAGCGCAGGATCGAGTACCAGGCGAACGCCGTCGCCGTCGTCTGCACCGTCACCGCGATGACCGCCCCGATGATGTACTCGACGGAGATGCCCGTCAGCGTGTCCCAGAGGTCCTTGAACCAGCCGCGGATGTCCCAGCCGACGAGGCTCGCGAACGCGGCGACGCAGATCACGATCCCGACGATGATCAGAATCCGGCGAACCGGGTGGCCCGGCTGCGGCTGGACGGTCTCTGCGCTGGTCGTAGTCGCCACGTCGCTCACACAGGCTCGCTTCTCGTCCGTCGGAAGTAGGTGCCGGGCGATACTCGCACGATCACATTCGCCGTGCGCTTGCCGCCCCCTCCGGCGCCGGGACGAGCGCCCGCGGTCATACTCGGCCAGATGACGTCAGCCGAGATCCAGGCTGCGCTCGCAGAGGCGCCCGAAGACGAGCTGATCCGCGTCGAGCTCGACGAGGCGCAGAAGCGGAAGCGCACAGGCTGGGGCCGGATCGCCGCGATCGCGGCGTCGATCGTCGTGATCGCCGTCGTGTTTGCGTTCGCGCTCCCGAAGATCGCGGACTACCGCGAGGTCTGGGGGGTCGTCAAGGGCATGTCGTGGCAGTGGCTCGCGGCACTGATCGTCGCCATCTGCCTCGACATCGGGACATATGCGCCCCCGTGGATGGCGGCGCTTCCAGGCCTGAGGTACCTGCACGCCACGCGCGTGACTCTCGCCTCGACCGCGCTCTCGACGGTCGCGCCGGGTGGTGCTGCGGTGGGGATGGCGACCTCGTTCACGATGCTGAAGGCATGGGGTTTCGAGGGGAGGCCCGTCGGCCTGGCCGTTGCAGTGACGAGCGTCTGGAACCAGCTCGTGATCCTCGGCGTGCCGATCCTCGCCGTTGCGGGGGTGGTTGCCGAAGGCGGCCGCAACAAGACTGTCGAACTGGTCGCGTTGATCGCGCTGGCGGTCTTCGCCGTGATCGTGGTCGGCTTCTCGGTCGGCCTCACGAGCGCGCGCCTCGCGCTCCGGCTCGGCGACCGGGCTGCGCGGACGGCCAACTGGCTCAAGGCCCTGTTCCACAAGGCGCCGGTGAAGTGGAACGGGGAGGCGTTCGTCCGCTTCCGCGCAGAGGCGATCGAGCTGATCCGGCACCGCTGGGCGTTCCTCACGTTCGCGACCCTCGCGAACCATCTGACCGTATTCGTCGTGCTGGTCGCCTCGCTGCGGGCCGTCGGCGTCCCGAGCGCGCACGTGACCATCGTCGAGGCGTTCGCCGCCTGGGCCCTCGCGCGCGTGCTCGGGTCGATCCCGATCACGCCGGGCGGAGTCGGCTTCGTCGAGCTCGGGCTCACCGGCGCGCTCGTCGCTTTCGGCGCCAACAACACCGAGGCCGTCGCCGCAACACTCATCTACCGCTTCCTCACGATCGTCCCTACCGTCGTCCTCGGCCTGGCCGCGGCAGCAACGTGGAAGGTGGGCCACAGGCCCGCGAAGCCAGGCGACGCTCCGGTGCGGGGCACCACCTCCGCCTGAGCGCGCTCGCGCCGCGATGTCGAGCGGGGCGGCGTGGGAGTCGAGTGCGCCGTGCGTCGTCACGCGCCGTTCTGAGCGACCGGTCGTCGAGGTGAGCGTGTGGGGGTGTACGGGTGCGGCCAGCGCAGTCTCCGGCGGAGCCAGAGCGCGACGTAGACGAGCGCAACGAGCACTGGAACCTCGATCAGCGGACCGACGACGCCGGCAAGCGCCTCGCCTGAGGTGACGCCGAAGACGCCGACGGCGACCGCTATCGCGAGCTCGAAGTCGTTGCTCGCGACCGTGAAGGAGAGGGCCGCGGTCTGCGGGTAGGGGAAGCGAAGAAGCCTGCCGGTGCCGAAGCCGGCGACCCACATCACGGCGAAGTAGACCAGGAGCGGTAGCGCAATCAGGACGACGTCGAGCGGCTGGGCGGTGATCTTGTCGCCCTGGATCGCGAACAGCACCACGATCGTGAACAGCAGCCCGTAGAGCGTGATCGGCGCGATCCTCGGGATGAAGCGTTGCTCGTACCAGTCGCGGCCGTGGCGCCTGATGCCGATCCGGCGGGTGAGGTAGCCGGCGGTGAGCGGGATCCCGAGGAAGATCAGCACGGTGCGCGCGACCTCCCAGATCCCGACGTCGAAGCCCTGCGTGTCGAGCCCGAGCCAGCCTGGGAGGACGGTGAGGTAGAAGTAGCCGAGGAGCGAGTAGGCGACGATCTGGAAGAGGGCGTTGAAGACGACGAGCACGGCGGCGCGGTCGCGGTCGCCCCTGGCGATGTCGTTCCAGATCAGCACCATCGCGATGCAGCGGGCGAGGCCGACGATGATCACGCCGGTGCGGTAGGCGGGCTGGTCCGGGAGGAACGTCCAGGCGAGGATGAACATCAGCAGCGGCCCGACGACCCAGGAGAGGAACAGCGAGACGCCGAAGAAGCGGCGGTCGTCGATCCCGTCGTCGCGCATCGTCCCGAGATCCTCGTAGCGCACCTTCGCCAGGACCGGGTACATCATCAGGAGCAGCCCGGCGGCGATCGGCAGCGAGACGGTTCCGACACGGAGCGTGTCGAGCCCGTCGTTGAGGCTCGGGACGAGGGCCCCGAGAGCAAGCCCGGCCCCCATCGCGAGCGCGATCCAGAGCGGCAGGAAACGGTCGAGCGTCGAGAGCTTCTTGAGCACCGCAGCGTCGTCGGGCACCTGGGGCGACTGTGGGAGCGGAGGCTTCTCGATGACCGCCATCAGTGGAATCTCCTGTCTCAGGCTGCCGCGAGCCGGTCGGCGAGCGCGTCCTTGAGGGAGCTGAGGGCGGGGATGCGGCCGGCCATCAGCACCGTGTTGTCGACGACGAGCGCCGGGGTGCTCATGACCCCGTACGTTGCGATCTGGGCGTAGTCGGTGACCTTCTCGACCTGTTCTGGCCGCCCGAGTTCGGCGAGGGCCTGCTCGGTGAGGCTGGTGAGCCGTTGGCAGTTGTTGCACCCGGGGCCGAGCACTTTGATCGAGGGCATGGTGGTTGTTCCTTTCAGAGCACGGCGTTGAAGAGGAAGCCGATCGCGACGATTCCGGTCGCGACGACGCTGACGTAGATCACGAGCAGGCGTGGGCGCAGGACGCGTCGCAGCAGGATCATCTCCGGCAGCGAGAGCGCGACGACGCTCATCATGAAGGCGAGGAGGGTGCCCATAGCGACCCCTTTGGCGTGGAGAACTGCGATCAGCGGGAGGACGCCGGCCGCGTTCGAGTAGAGGGGGACGCCGACGGCGACTGCGGCGAGGACGGCGAGGGGGTTGCCGGGCCCGGCGACGCTGGCGAAGAAGCCGGCGGGGACCCAGCCGTGGATGGCGGCCCCCAGCGCGATCGCCGCGAAGAGATAGGGCCAGATCCGACCGATGATCGTCTTCACCTCGGACATGCCGAGCTCGATCCGCTCGGGCCAGGTCGGCTCTGCCGCGACGAATCCGCTCGTCGCGGGTGCGGCTGCCGCGGCCTCGAGGACGAACGGCTCAACGTAGCGCTCGAGGCGCATACGACCGAGGATGAAGCCGGCACTGGTCGCGAGCACCAAGCCTGCTGTGATGTAGAGCGCTGCGATTCCGAAGCCGAACATCCCGTAGAGGAGCACGACGGCGACCTCGTTCACGAGTGGGCTTGCGATCAGGAAGCTGAGGGTGACGCCGAGCGGGACGCCGGCGGCAACGAAGCCGATGAAGGCGGGGACGGCGCTGCACGAGCAGAACGGTGTCGCGACACCGAGCCCGGCCGCGGCGATGTTGCCGACGCCTTCGCGCTTTCCGCCGAGCATGGCGCGGGTACGCTCGATCGAGAGGAAGCTCCGCAGGATGCGCACGGCGAAGATGATCCCCACCAGCAGCAAGAGGATCTTCGTCGCGTCGTAGAGGAAGAAGTGGAGCGCATCCGCCCACCGCGGCCCGCGCGGCAGGCTGAGCACCCCGTAGAGCAGGTGATCCCAGAACGGTAGTAGCGCCTCGTAGAGCGCGAACCAGCCAACGGCGGCGGCGCCGAGCAGCCAGAGCGGATGCCGCTCCTCCTCCATGCGTGCTCGCGCCGCGAGCGCGCTCACGCCGTGTGCTCGACCACCGGGAGCGATCCCGTGCGGCGCGTGGCGCTCAGCGACAGCCACTCCGCCCGTCCCCTGCGTCCCCTGCGAGCTCGACCGCCTCGTCGAGCAGGCCGCCGAGCAGGGCGCGCGCCTCGGCGAGCCGATCGCGGCTCGCGCAGTAGCAGGTACGCAGCCCCTCGATCTCCCCGCTGATGAGCCCGGCGTCCTTCAGTACCTTCAGGTGCTGTGAGACGGTCGCCTGCGCGAGCGGCAGCTCGTCGACGATCTGGCCGCAATAGCAGGCATCGCGGTCGAGCAACAGGCGCAGGATCCGGACACGGGCGGGGTGGCCGAGCGCCTTCGCCAGCAGCGCGAGCTCGGTGTCGCGCTGCTCGCTCGGGACCGATGCGGGTACGGCAGTGACGCTCATGCGACGCCCGCGGTGTGATGCCGGGCCGCTGCCGCGATCCCCGCCGGGACGTCCCGCAACGCTCTGACGCTCGGCATCGCGTGGGCGCAGCCATACGTCGTGCCACCGACACGGTGGTTCTGAGCCTCGACTAGATGGTCGAGGCAAAGACCGACACCGCAGCGACGGCAGACACCGACGGCTGGAACAGCATCGTGTGCCTTCGCACACTCAAAGCAGTTCATCACTCACCTCCTGGCGCAGGTGCCGACGCCAGTTCGTTGATCGTCAATCGACGATAGAGCGGGCCAGGCGGACGGGCATCAGGCGCAATCCGCACACCCGCTACGGAAAACCCGCAGCCAGACTTGACAGATCGACATCTATCGATATATTCACGTGTGTCGATGCGAGGAGAGGAGCGTTGCGGTGTGTTGAGCTACGGGGTGCGGTTCCGATGAGCGCTGTCGAGACGGCGATTGTTTGCTGTGCGCCGCTTGCAGCGCCGCTGCTCGACGAGCAGGAGGCGGTCGCGACGGCAGAGTTGTTCAAGGCGCTCGGTGATCCGGCGCGGGTGCGGATCGTGAATGTGCTGGCGACGAGCGGCGAGTCGGTGTGCGGGTGCGAGCTCGTCGAGCCGCTTGGGCTGTCACAGCCGACGGTGTCGCATCACCTGAAGAAGCTGCTCGAGGTGGGGTTGGTCGAGCGCGAGCAGCGGGGCAAGTGGGCGTATTTCTCGTTGAAGCGCGACGCCGTGGAGAAGCTCGCGGCCGTCGCCGATCTGAAGGAGGCGTGTTGCTGATGGCAGCCAGTGCTGATGAGCTGCGCGAGGAGGTGCGGCGCCGCTATGCGGAGTCGGCCCGCGCAGTGACCGAGGGAACCGGCGAGTGCGGCTGCGGGAGCGGCTCCTGCTGCGCCGACGGGGAGAGCGACGCTTCGATGTTCGGCGAGGCGCTCTACGACGCCGAGCAGCGAGGCGAGCTGCCGCAGGCTGCGACGCTCGCCTCGCTCGGCTGTGGCAACCCGACGGCGGTTGCCGAGCTGGGCGAGGGTGAGACGGTGCTCGACCTCGGCTCGGGCGGAGGTATCGACGTGATCCTCTCGGCCAAGCGTGTCGGCCCGACGGGAACCGCCTACGGGCTCGACATGACCGACGAGATGCTCGCGCTCGCGCGCAGGAACGCCCAAGACGCCGGCGTGACGAACGTGCACTTCCTCAAGGGCGTGATCGAGCAGATCCCGCTCCCGGCGGACTCGGTCGACGTCGTGATCTCGAACTGCGTGATCAACCTCTCGGTCGACAAGCCCGCGGTGCTGACCGAGATCGCTCGTGTGCTGAAGCCGGGCGGTCGGATCGGGATCAGCGACATCGTCGCCGAAGACCACCTCTCGCCCGACCAGCGCGCAGAGCGCGGAAGCTACGTCGGCTGCATCGCCGGCGCGCTCTCCAGGGGCGAGTACGAGGCGGGGCTCGAAGCGGCCGGGTTCGACCGGGTCAGCGTCGAGTTCACCCACCAGGTCGCAGACGGCATGCACGGCGCGATCGTCAAGGCGGTCAAGACGAGCGAGCCGGCGGCGAGAGGGCTTCCCGTGATCCAGGCCGCAGCGAGCGCCGGCTGTTGCTGAGACGGCGCTGACTACTCGCTCGGCCGCGCGGGGAGCGGACTGCCTCGGACGATCGTGTAGGTCAGGGCGGCGAGCGAGGCGCCGACGATCGGTGCGAGGAGGTAGATCCAGATCGCGTGGAGGTCGCCGCTGACGATTCCGGGGCCGAGCGAGCGGGCGGGGTTCATCGAGGCGCCCGAGATCGGGCCGCCGAACATCGCGTCGAGGCCGACGGTGCCGCCGATCGCGATCGCCGCCGCCTCGCCGACGGCCCGGGTGTCGGTGGCGACGGCCATGATCACGAACATCAGGAAGAACGAGAGGACCGCCTCCCAGAGGAATGCCTGCGCGTCGGTGCCGCTCGGATAGGTGGCGCCGACGTGGGCGATGTTGCCGAGGGAGCCGCGGAGGATCGCCGCCGCGATCAGCGCACCGGCGAGCTGGGCGCCCCAGTAGGGCGCGATCTGCCACCGCGGGAAGTGGCGCGCGAGCGCGAACGAGAAGGTCACCGCCGGATTGAAGTGGGCGCCGGAGACGTGCCCGACCGCGTAGATCATCGCCATGATCACCAGGCCGAAGGTGATCGCGACGCCGACGTGGCCGAGCGCGCCGGTCTTCTGGTCGACCATGATCGCGCCGCAGCCGGCGAAGACGAGTGCGAACGTCCCGATCGCCTCCGCGACGAGAGCCCGCGCCAGCGGGGGCAAGATCAACTGTTGGACGGGAGTAGCTCGCCGATCAGCGTCTGCACGCGCGCGTCGAGCTCGTCGCGGATCACCCGCACGGCCTCGACAGTCTGGCCGGCCGGGTCGTCGAGCTGCCAGTCCTCGTATTTCTTGCCCGGGTAGATCGGGCACGCGTCGCCGCAGCCCATCGTGATCACGACGTCCGCTGCGGCGACGACCTCGTCGGTGAGCGGCTTGGGGAACTCCTCGCTCATGTCGACGCCGAGCTCGGTCATCGCCTCGATCACCGCCGGGTTGATCTCCTCGCCCGGCGCGCTGCCCGCCGAGCGGACGTGGATCCGGCCCTCCGAGCGGAGCTTGACGAGACCCGCCGCCATCTGGCTGCGGCCGGCATTGTGGACACAGACGAACAGCACCTCCGGCTTCTCTTTCGCGATCACCCCCTCGGCCTGCCCCAGCGCCTTGAGGCGCTCGCGGGTGAAGCGGTGCGCCAGCACCGGCACGAAGACGTTGATCTTGCCGCCGGAGAGGAGGTCGGTCGACTCGACGATGTAACGGGCGATCGTCTCCTGCGAGAAGATCCCGGCGAACTCGCGCTGCAGCGCCTGGGCCGCACGCTCCACGTGCTGGCGGGTGACCGGATCCAGAATCTCCACGCCTCGCTGGTTCATGATCGCCTCCTCGGGCTATCGATGACAATCGATACGCCCCGCATGATCGCAGGACTGATCGATTGCTGTCAATATCGATATCTGCGAATATGCCCGGCGTGAAGCTCGTCGCGACGATCGAGGCCTCCTCTTGCCCGCCGCTGCTCCAGGCGCCGCTCGACCCGCGGGACGCCGACCGGCTCGCCCGAGCACTGAAGACGATCGCCGACCCCGCGAGGCTCAGGCTGTTGAGCCTGATCCAGGCCCAGCCCGACCAGGAGGCCTGCGTCTGCCACCTCACCGAGCCGCTCGGCCTCAGCCAGCCGACCGTGAGCCATCATCTCAAGGTCCTCCTCGACGCGGGCCTCGTCGAGCGCGAGCGCCGCGGCAGCTGGGCCTACTACCGCGTCGTCCCCGAAACGCTCGCCACGCTCAGAGACATCCTCGGCTGACCGTAAGGCACTGAGCCGGCTGGTCGTCAATCGGGGGAAGCGACGCGGGCATCAGCGCAGGGCTGCGAGCCCGCGAGCTCGATCCCGTCGAGTAAGTCAGCGGACGGTCAGGAGGCCCTTCATCCCGGCCGCCGCGTGGCTCGGGATCGTGCAGAGGTACTCGTACGAGCCCTTCCTCGTGAAGGTGACGGTCAGCGTCGCCGTCCTCCCGGGCGGGATCGGCCTCGTGCCCGTTCCGGCACACGCGTTGCCGCGGCCGCCCTTCGCGCTCGAGCAGACCTTGAACGTGTGGGTCAGCTTGCCCCTGTTCGCGATCGTGAACGCGGTCGTGCCGACCGGCACAGACCGGCGGGACAGCGTGAACGCGAACTCCGTCGGCCGACCGGCCTGCACGGAGACCTTCGCCGGCGCTGCCGAGACCTGCGTCGCGTCGTAGACGAAGGTGGCGAGGTCGGCGATCTGCCCTGCGGTCAGGGTGCCGCCGAACGCCGGCATGTGATCGCCGCCGTTTGTGACCGCGTTGACGATGGTGAGGTACGCCGGCTGCAGCCGGTCGAGATCCGGACCGGATGTGCCGGTTGCCCCGGCCGCTCTCAGCACGTGGCAGCTGCCGCAGCCCGCGCTCGCGAAGAGCTGCTTCCCCGCCGCCGGGTCGCCGGCGAGCGCCGAGGCGGCGAGCGCCGCGGCGACGGCGAGGGACGCGGCCGCGGCGAGGACGACGTGGCGATGATCCGGACGACGAGACAAGCGGAGCGGCGCAGGAGTCGAACCTACCCAGCCGTGGGTTACACGACCTCACCGGTTTTGAAGACCGGCTGGGCCACCGGGCCCATGCCGCTCCGCTGGTGAGGCTATCTCTTGATCGGTCGAGCGTAGCGTCTGTCGGTGGAGCCGGGCTTCGCCCGGCGGGAGCCTCGTCACCGTGGGGACGCGCGTGGTGTGAAAGGAGGGGGCTCGTGGGGGAACCGAAGGAGACGACGGCGTTAGACAACCATCCGATGTTCGAACACGAAGAAGCCGGCGAGGAGTACGCCGCATACTCCTCCGCCGCCGGCGTTGGCGCCCGGGAGCAGTGGCGTGGTCGGCTCTGCCGCAGGAGCCTAGATCACAAGCGCCAGCCCCGCTTCTTCACGGAAGGCCGTACCCTGAGTGCGGCCTTCCGCTATCTAGATTCCGACGCACAGCGCGGGACGAGCGATTGAGCCGTCCGGTATCGGCCTGAACAGTCCTGTCGAAGATGGGAGAGTAGGGAGGGACGCTGTGAGCGTGGCACATCCTGTGCGAATTGCCTTCTCGGTCGCATTGCGGCAGGACTAGGTGCTCCCAAACCCGACCAACATCTCTATGTTGTCAGTATAGACATACGGCCGATCCATTTGCGCACCGGCGTGAAGCGCACTCCAGTCTCAAGCGAATCCGTGCGGGAACCTCGGTGGCGTCGTTGACTCGCACATGCGAGCCAGGGGTACGGCCAGCTCTAGGGCCTGATTCGAGTTAAGGTACGGGTGTTTCGAAACTGCGGAGAGCGAGGGGACGGGTGCGGGAACGCTTTGCAGATCGACCCAAACTCAGAATCGCCGGTTTTGCGGCGCTCCTGACTGGCGTCCTCATCGGGGGTTGGGGGCTGGCCGGCGTTGTCGCGAGCGGTTCAGCAGGAACAACCGCACAGTTGTACCGAGTCACCGTGACGAAGACGATCAAGACAACCGGAAAGAACGGCAAGGTCGTTACGCACGTCGTGCACAGCGTCCGCATTGTCAAGCGCTCGGTGCTTCACAACATCACCAATTCCGAGACCATCACTACACCGGGCGGTACGAAAATCGTCACCACGAGTACCACGAGGATCGTCCCGGTCATACGGGTCAAGAACAAAGTCGTGACGGTCAACGGCAAGCCGGTCACCATTGCCCAGACCGTGACCGACATGCAGACACAAACGCAGTCGATTACGCAGACGCTGTCGCAGACGCAGACGGTGTCGCAGACGCAGACGATCGAGAACAACAACACGCAGTACGTCACCGTCACGAACACCCAGACGCAGACGCTGGCACCCGACACCGTGACTCAGGTTTCGACCGTCGTCGTGACCGAGACGACCCCAGCCGTGACGGAGACTGTGACGGAGACTGTCACAGTGCCGACTGCGACGGGTCCGTAACCCAAAGGTCGTGAGCCGACTCAGGCGTGCGTGCTGAAAGAGGGCAGTTCTGACTCTGCTACCGCGTCGCCTTACCCACGGGTGCGTCGAGCAGTCTGTTGACCAGCGTGGCTCCGAAAGCAAGCGGCTAGCAATCGCACGGCCTCACGGCAAGATGCCAAGCGCTCGACCTGGGTTACTGCGTTCAACCAACGCGGTCTTGCTGCCGATAACCGTGGGCGAAAAGGCTTCCCTTTGCAGGACGGAGTGCTTGCGAGCGGAAAGGAGCATACGCGGTGAAGGTCGACAGTGTCCTCCTCCTGACGCTCTTTGCGTTTGGACTTGTGCTCGGCCTTGCAGCCACGGACGTCTTGCGCGCCATCAGCTAGCCGTCATCTGGCGTCTTCGTGCGCTTGATCCCTGAGGCCGTGGCTGAACGCCCAGTTGGCCAACTCGGTTCGGTTGTAAAGGTCGAGCTTGCTGTAGATGTTGGTGAGGTGGAACTTCACTGTCTGTTCGGTGACCCAGAGCTCCTTGGCGATCGTCTTGTTGGCGAGGCCGCGCGCGACAGCCTCCATGATCTCGATCTCGCGAGGGGTGAGTCCGGCCGCGAGTCCGGCGTCGTCCTCGTTGATGCCCGACAGACCGTGGGCGTGGAAGGCGGTCCCCGTGACGGCCTCGCGGATCGCCGAGGCGAGCTCATTTGGGTCGACACTCTTGACGATGTAGCGGCAGGCGCCACGGGCGAAAGCGGACTCAATGCGGTCCGGATCGGCACCCGTCGAGCAAGTGACCACTTGCACGTCCGGGAAGCCGGCGCGAAGGCGGTCGAGGCAGGTGAGCCCGTCAAGCCCAGGCATACGCACGTCGAGGAGCACGACGTCGGGCCGGGTCTGAGCAACCATCGGAAAGACCTCGGGCCGGCTATGGGCTTCCCCGACGATCTCAAAGCCACCGTCTTGCTCGAGCACTTGGCGCACTCCGGCGATCAACACCGGATGGTCGTCAGCGATCAAGATCCGCAAGATCTGCTCTCATTCCGCGCGCAGGAACTGGACTCCCACCTTGTGGCCATCTGCTCGGGAAGCCAATCCCTAGACAGAGAGAATCGAGAGAACCCGCCAGCCGATTCCCTAAGATTGAGTGCCTGGTTTGGAAACCCTCACGTTTCCAAAGGTCCTGGCTGCTAGCTGACTTGTCGTGTCGTGATGATCTTCGTCCACGGGCCGGCGGGGGGCGAGACGACAAAACGCCAGCTCACCCTGTCGCTGTCGCCGTCTAGCTCCTTGAAGCCGAGGCAGCCGTTGAGGGCCGGTGAGACGTCCATGCCGGCGTTGTTGAACTGACCCTGAACCGGCTGGGCGTTCGAGTTGCCGAAGACGTAATTGGCGTCGTGATAGAGCGATCCGTGCGAGGGCCCAGCGTCCTCGATCTGGCCATAGCAGGTATGACCGTTCGGCCCGGTGATTGCGACCCAACGGTTCTTCATAAAGCTGTAGTTCGGATTTGAGCATTCTGAGGAGCTGGCTGCCCATGGGATCACTCGGCAGCGCTCCTCAAACGCGGTCGCGTCGTTGACGTCATCGAAGGGGATGTCGAGATAGAACGGGTTCTCTGCGGGCCGCACGAGCGAGCTGGTGGGGAAGTAGCCGTTGCCCGCTTGACGTGTCTCGGTCGAGCATTTGAAGCTCGCCCCGGTTCCGGAGGGTCTTCCGTCGCAGCCGCCGATCGGAGCGCCCTTGCAGTCCGTGCTCGGGTCGGTGCCGAGGTTCACGCCTCCGCTCCAGTGGTATGCCCATTTCGAGTCATAGGTAGAGCAGACCTGGGAGCCGTCGGCGATGTTCGCATTGAAGATCTCGCCGACCCAAAACGTCGTTGCAACGATCCCGGTATGCAGGGGATAGGCGATGCCGGGGGCCGTCTGAGGTGGCGCACTCGGTGTGCTGCCAAATACCCGCTTGTAGAGCGCCTGCCAGTCTGTTGCGATCCCGCGCTGCGCCGCTCGCTGGGTCATTAACCCGGAACAGACGAGGAGGTGGAGCTTGCGCTCGAGCCTGTCCTTGACGGGGTATCCGGGGCTAGGCGTCGCTCTTTCGGGGAAGAGGTTGGCGATGTTGTTCGAGCCGCCGAGCTCGAGGCTGATGATCCGGTCGATCTCCAGCGCGTGTCCGTAGTTTGCAGGCTTCAGTCCGTACTCGGCCTCGACCGCGAACTTCGCCGACCGCGGCACATCAGGGACCGCGCCGATGCGGAACCGGGGCGAGCAAAGCACGGGCTTCGTTAGCCTCGAGTAATACGCCCCGGGCGAGCAGCGGCGGTCCGGGTTGGTGCCCAGCTTGCAGCCGCTCGTCTTCGTGCGCGGCGAGATCAGCACCGTGACGCCAAGACTGACAGGGGGGTTGGCAAGAAGACGGGCCGAAGCGGCCGAGGCTAGGAGCGCGAACGAAAGCGCTAGGCCAAGCGCCGTCGCAGCGCGCAAACTGCTCATCGCGGGGCCCCACGGTCGCGGTCTGTGGGTCCGGATTGCACAACCCATCCGGACCCGGCGTTCTTCGGGGTTCCGCACGTCGTCGAGTTCGCGCTACTGCAAGCGATCATCTTGCTCATCGTTGCAGCATCCGCGGAACGAGGCACGGATTGAACGCTAATCCGGATCGACGGCAGTTCGCGGAAAGTTCAGAGCTTAGGTCACCGGTTAGGGCTAGCGGAGTGCCGATTTGGGTTGCAGCGCACCAGCTTAGCGACGTCGAATTGGGCGAGCCCGTGCGTCGAGCGCAGTGGAGAATCTCGTTAGGGCTGTGCCGACGGCTGGATTGCGCCGGGGGCTGTTGCGGTAAGGCCGGGGCTGATGTCCCCCGGTGGGGGTGCAAGGCCCGGGATCCACTCGAGGGTCGCGAGGTTGGTTGGGTCGAGGGTTGGGACTGGGCCTACACCGTCGGTGTCGGCCGCGTCGGCCCAGCTGGCGTCTGCCCAGCTGGCGTCTGCCCAGCTGGCGTCTGCCCATGAGGCCTCGGCCCAGGAGGCGTCTGCCCAGGAAGCTTCGGCCCAGGAGGCGTCTGCCCAGCTGGCGTCATTCCAGCTGGCGTCTGCCCAAGAGGCGCTTGCGTTGACGACGGTGAGCCAGCTGGGTGCGTTGAAGGTAAGGCCCTTGGTCGGGTCGTTGCCGATGAAGGCGTCGAGTGCCGCGTTGGGATTGGGCGGGGAGCTGAGATTCGCTGCAGCACCTGCATTGACCTCGCCGACGCCGATCGCGACGTTGGTGATCCCGCTCGACTGGCGTGCCGTCAACATCAGCGCGCCTTTGACCTGATCCGGGGTCCAGTCGGGGTGCAGGGCGAGCAGCTGTGCGGCTGCGCCTGCGACGACTGGGGCTGCGAACGAGGTGCCCGAGAGCTCCATGTAGTCGGGGGAGACGACGTGGTCCGGCCGCTGCGATTTGAGGTTCGCGCTCTGGGGCACGGGGCCGATCATGTAGCGACCCGGGGCGCCGAGTTCGGGCTTTGAGAAGCCGTCCTCGGTGTATCCCCACGCCGACCACGGTGCGACCGAGTCGTCGTCGGTGCTGGCAGATGTTCCGATGTCGACTGCGCCGACGGTGATTACGAAGGGGTCGTTGCCGGGCGAGTAGAGGACGCCGCTAGGGACGCCTGCGGTGCCGTAGTTGCCGGCTGCTGCGACGACGACGATCCCGTTGAGCCAGAGCTTCTCCACGGCCTGGTCGAGTGGGTCGAGGTAGAAGTGCGTCTTCGCCGCCGAGTGCAAAGAGAAGTTCGCGACCTTGATGTTGTAGGTGTCCCTGTTTGTGAGGATCCACTGCGCCGCGGCGATCACATCCGAGGTCCGCGCGACGCCGTTGTCGTCCATCACTCGCACCGGCAGGATGTGCGAGGAAGGCGAGGCGCCGGTGTAACCGGAGTTGCCGCCCGCTGCGATCCCCGCAACGAACGTGCCATGGCCGTCACCGTCACCCTGCGCGTTGGGCGTGGTCGAGCTGAGGTTCACCTGCGGGTAAGCGCGCCCGCTGAAGTCCTTCTTGCTCGCATCGAGCCCCGAGTCGACGACAGCGATCGTCGGCGCATCAGGTGCGGCATGCCAGTTCGACCCCCACAGGGATGCGTCACCCGACACGTATGGCCAAAGCTGATTGCTAAACCTTCCGTTGCCGTTGGCGGTCGTCTCGACCGGCGAGTCAGGTGTGACCGTGAGACCGGAGACCTTGGCAAGCCGCAAGATCCACTTCGCCTTCAGCTGCACCGCAACCCCGTTCACCAGCGAAAGGCGCCTCGCCGCCGTACCACCATCACCCTGCCCGTTCGCCGAATACGCAGCTGCCGCCGCGGAGGCGCCACTCGCAGACTGGATGATCACCGGCAACCGCCGGCCCGGATCCGCCAGCGCCTGCTTCAGCAGGTCGGGCGGAACATACGACGAGCCCTGAGCGCGCGGGTTGGCCGCAGGGCGAGCAACAGGCGCCGGCTTCGGCTGTGTCCCTCCACCGCCGTCGGCAAGCGCAGCCAACGGAGCAAGCAGAGCGAACGCAACGACGAGGGCGACTGCAACGCCACGGCTGCCGCGCCCCCAAAGCGCGCTCGAACGACGCTCACCGTTCCGGCTTCCATTACCCCAAAGGGCACTCCCGCGAGTATCGCTATGCCGCCTTACGTCCATCAGTCGCCTCATCCCTTCCACACCAAAGTGCAGAGCCACAGATCGGGAGAGCGGGCGGCGCTCTCAAATACAAGCCTCAGGTAAGCGCCGCCCAACACCGCAGTCCTCCCCAAAAAGGGGTAACTGTGCTCACCCAAACCACAAACGGCACCGCCGCTCTGTGCGCATGACGACTCTCCGCTCGGGTGAGTTGGAGGACGATCGTCTGGAACCAGGAGACCACTGAACCCAGCTAGCCCAGTCACGCTTTTCCCCGGCTCCGTAACGCGGGTGTCGCGCGGGCGTCGAGGCAACCGACAACGTGGTCGTCGACGACAACGTCGTCTCCGATCAGGCCGGTTCAGCCGGTAAGGGCATCTGCTACGCATCCTGGGCCAGCGCGGGTCTCTCGCGCGTCTTCGAGCAACACGGTCAGTCGCACCGCGACGCCATACGCTCTGCAAGAGCACGTCGAGGCCTTCGATAATCTCTCGACCCCGGATATGGCCGTCTTCCTGGGGTGGCAGGGAACAGCACTACCCCGGGGGAGGCTAGGTGGCCGTAGGTGGCCGCGCCACGGTGGTTCTATAGGCCGTGACTGAGCGCCCAGCTGGCTGCTTGTGTCCGGTTGGAGATCTCGAGCTTGGAATAGACGTTCGTGAGGTGGAACTTCACCGTCTGCTCGGTGACCCAGAGCTCTGTGGCGATCGCCTTGTTTGTGAGGCCGCGCTCGACCCCCTTCATAACCTCGAGCTCGCGTGGGGTGAGCCGGGCGTCGAGGACCGCGGTGTCGATGTCGATAGCAGGGAGACCGAGGGCGTGGTAGGCGGTGCCCTCGACGGCCTGGCGGATCGCCGAGGCGAGATCGCGAGGGTCGACGCTCTTGACGATGTAGCCGCAGGCGCCGCGTTTGAACGCGGACTGGATCTGCTCCGGGTCGGCGCCCATCGAACACATGACCACGTGCACCTCAGGGTAGCGGGCTTGGAGACGGTCGAGGCAAGTGAGCCCGTCGAGGCCCGGCATTCGCACATCGAGGAGCACGACCTCGGCGTGGGTCTGACCGACCAACGGCACGACCTCGGTCCCGTGATGGGCTTCGGCCACGATCTCAAAGCCGCCGTCGAGCTCGAGCAGCCGGCGAACACCGGCGAGCAACAACGGATGATCATCGGCAATCAGGATCCTCATGACGATCGTTCCTCCCTCTCCGACAGCGATGCTGGCAAAAGATGGAGGTGGATCGCCACAGCCAACGAGGTGTGCGCCTCCACGTGGGCATAGCGGATCAACGTGGCGGCAGACACAGCCATCGCTAAAGCAACACAATCGGCCACTAGGCCGAACCGCCGCAGCTGCTCACCGCTCCTCCTCGGTCCCGCCGACGCCAAAGCCAGACAAGGCATAGCCGGTCTCCGCCAAGAATGACACCGACGCAGCCGACTTTCAACACACCCCCTCTCTTTCTCTTCGATCCGATCCGATCCGATCTAATGCCGCCAGCTGGCCGACCGCGAATTGGCTGCTCAAGCTCGCGGCGACCACCGCCGATCTGTGGCTGGCGAGGCCAGTGCCCCCGCTTCACGGCAACGCCTATAGCTCTCGGTTGACGGGCGACGCCGACAGAAGAGGGGAAACACCTCCTTCGACGTAAGGGCCTCCGACGCACCGATCGAACCTCCGTGGCCTCGGCGTGTCCGCGGAAGACTCGTGGCTAGTTGCGACCGCTGATGCGGCGGTACGGTAAGCACGGCCCTGGCGGCTGCCCGGATCGAATCTAACCGAGACCACCTGGTACGAGTTGCCGTGCCAATCGAGGCGGTCTCCTTCGGAGGCGGCGCGTTGTATCGCGAGGGGCTGACGTTGTCGGTTTCGGCCGATCCCAGAAGACCAGGCACGCCTTCACCTGGCTCCGTTCGCCCTCCTAGCCGTGGCAAGATGCGGTGCGAGACCAGAGACCAGTCACGCTTTGCCCAGGCTCCGCGAGTTAGACACGATCGCGTACACCGCCAAGGGATCGATCACTCTCGGATGCGATTCATCACTCTCGGTGGGAGCACAGCCTCGTGCTGCTCGATGGCTGTGGCCGGTCACGCTTCCTCGGGTTACGCATGGATGTCCGCGGCTCAAGCGAACCGACCGTAGAGCCAGCTCCTGACCATCGCCTCTGAATGTCGGAGGATCAACTTCGTCGGAGTCACGCTCTGTGCAGAGGAGTGAGGGCGTCCGGTCGAGCGGGCGGCTGGATACGCGTTCAGCCCCCGAGTAGGATGCTGAGGAAGAGGGATCCAGATTGTTTTCGCTCGCGATCAAGACTGGCCCGCTCGCGGGGCGGCGCGTTGAGCTGGGGTCCCAGCTTGTCATCGGACGGGTGAACGCCGATCTCCGGATCGACGATCCGAGCGTCTCACGCCGTCACGCCCTCTTCCGGCCGATCGCCGGACTGCTCGATGTCGAGGACCTCGGCTCCAGCAATGGAACCTGGGTCAACGGCGAGCGAATCACGGCCGCCACACAGCTGCAACCAGGCGATGTCGTCGAGATCGGGGGCACGATCATCGAGGTCGAGCTCGAGTCGGTGCCGAGGGGGGAAACGGAGCCCGCAGCCCCGACGCCGGAGCCGGCGTTCGATCTGCTCGAGGAAGCGGACGAGCTACGGCCCGTGACTGCGTTGTTCGCCGACGTCGTGGGCTCGACCTCGATCGGCGAGCGGCTGGCTCCCGAGGAGGTCAAGGCCCTGATCGGCGAGTGCGTCAGCCGAATGTCACGAGCAGTCGAGCAGTTCGGCGGCGTGGTGGACGCCTTCATGGGCGACGGGATCGCGGCCTTCTTCGGCGTCCCGGTCGCCCACGAGGACGATCCCGAGCGGGCCGCCCGGGCGGCACTGCAGATCGTGCAGGTCGTGGGTGAATACGCACGCGACATCGAGGCGGCCTGGGGGATCTCGGACTTCAACGTCCGGGTGGGTCTGAACAGCGGGCCGGTGGCTGTGGGCTTCGTCGGCGGCGCGAAGCGCCAGTCCGTCGCGCTCGGGGACACGGCGAATGTCGCCGCTCGTCTCCAGGGCGTCGCTGAGCCCGGCTCGATCGTGGCCGGCGCGTCCACCGTACGGCGTCTCGCCGACCGGTTCGTGTTCGAGCCGCTCGCCGACGTCTCGGTCAAGGGACGCGAGGAACCCGTCTCCGTGTGGCGTCTCAGCCGTCCGATGCAGAGTCTCGAGGCCGCCGCACCAACGCCGCTCGTCGGCCGCGACGGCGAGCTCGAGCGGCTCGCCGTCGCTCGCGACGACCTGCTCTCGGGTCGCGGGCAGGTGCTCCTCGTGCTCGGCGACGCCGGTCTCGGCAAGACGCGCATGCTGGGCGAGCTTCGCCGTCTCGCCGGGGATGCCGTCGTCTGGCTGGAGGGAAACTGCGTCTCCTACGGAGCGGAGTTCCGCCTTCTGCCCGTGGTCGAGGCGTTGCGCGACTGGCTCGGGCTGGAGGAGGGTGCGGCAACGCTCGCGGTCCGTACCCGGCTCCGGATCAAGCTGGAGCCACTCCTCGGCGACCGGGTCGACCGCATCCTGCCGCATCTGGAGTCGCTGCTGTCGGGCCCCGGCGACGAGCGGGACACGCTCGCCGAGAGTCACGCCGAAGATGTGCGCCGGGCCTGCTGCGAGTGGATAGAGGCGCTCGCAACGACGATGCCGGTCGCGCTCGTGTTCGAGGACTTCCAGTGGGCCGACCCGTGGACGTGCAGCCTGGCCCACGACCTGCTGCAGGTCGTCGAGCGCGCTCCGCTGCTCCTCGCTGCGAGCTTCCGGATCGCCCCCCAGTCGGACGGCTGGCGCTTTCGTGTCAGCGTGCTCGCCGAGCACCCGCACCGGTCGGTCGAGCTCCCGCTTGCTCCGCTCTCGAACGATGAAGCGATCCAGCTCCTGTCGGTGCTCGCCCCGAGCGGGCTCGGCGACCCTTCACGGGACGAGATCGTTCGCCGCGCGGAAGGGAACCCGCTCTACCTGGAACAGCTCCTGCAGACGGTGCTGGAGCAGGGTGGGCTCGAGCAGCAACGGCAGTGGACGCTGAGCCCGAGCGCGACACGGGTCGTGCCCGCCGCCCTCGAGAGCCTGCTCCTCGCGCGGATCGACAACCTGCCCGGCTCGGCTCGTCAGGTCGCGCAGGCGGCGGCGATCATCGGCCGTAGCTTCCTCTACTCGGTCCTGAAGCGCGTCTGCCCGGGCGACTCGCTCGAGGGCGACGTCAACGTGCTCGTCCGTGCAGGAGTGATCCGGGAGCGGCGGCGATACCCCGAGCTCGAGTACACGTTCACGCACGGTCTGCTGCGTGAAGCCGCGCTCTCGACCCTGACCCGGGCGAGCCGACGAGAGCAGTACCGGCGCCTCGCGGCGGCGCTCGAGGAGCTGTACGAGGACTCGATCGACGAGCACCTCGAGCTGCTCGCCCACTTCTACGGTCGCAGCGACGACCTCGCGAAGGCGTTGGAGTACCTCGAGCGCGCCGCGGACGACGCCGTCAGATTGAACGCCGACTTCCAGGCGTCGGAGCTCTGGCGCCGCGCCGGCCGCGCGGCGAACTCGGTGACGTCAGGCGGAGGCCGAGGTCCGCAGGCTCCGGAGCGCAGCGTCGGCGCAGCGAGCGTCGAGGCGCTCAGAGCGCGCTGCGCCTACTTGGCGCTCGCCGTGCATCCTTCCTGGAGGCATTTGCCCATCAGGTGGATCCAGAAGTTCCACCAGCTGTAGAGCCGCGAGTGGTCACTGCCACCTTCGCGTGCGATCCCGAGGAAGTCGACGTGGCTCGCCTGGCCGAGCTTCTCGTGCGCCCAGACCATCACGGCGTTGTTGCCGTCGAAGTAGCAGAAGCGTCGCCCGCCGGGCTTGGGCGGAGAGCCGGGGTGGACCCAGGGCCCCTCTCCGCCCCAGGACGTCCGGTCGCACCTGCCGAAGTTCATGCCCAGCTCCGGCATCCGCCCGTTGGGCGTTGTAGGCCTTGAGCAGCGCGGCGGTATCGTGTAGGTCGACAGCTGCAGGTGATCCGGATAGAAGCTCTGCGAGTTGCGCCGGCGGGACACACTCCGCGGTCTGAACGGCGCCCGCCTCCGGCGTCGGCTTGAACGGTGCAGCTCTTGAAGATCCCGTTCGGGACGATGCCGGCCATTCCCACGACGTGCGGTGCGACGTCGATCCCGTCGGGCCCGACATTGAGCCTCCGCCCACGAGCTGTCCGCGGACTGCACCGTCGGGGTACTCGCCGAGTGCACGTTCACGTAGTACGTCGCCGGGGAGGCGAGGATCGCGTCGGTGATCGTTCGCGGACGCCGTCGTGCAGCCGCTCTGCGCGAACGCCGCGCCCAACGGGACGACGACGGGCCCGGAGACGGTCGGCCCGCCGTTGTGGATGTGCGCGGCGGTCGGATGTCGACGCCGCTCAGCGTGAAGGCCCAGCAAACCTTCGTCCCGTCGATCGTCACGCTCGCCGTGCCCGAGCTCGTCGCTCGAGATCGAGGTCGGCACCTCGGCCGAGCTCGACAGCGGCACGTTGAAGGTCGTGCCCGTGTCGTCCCGCGGAGGACGAGCTCCCACCGCCGCGCGTAGCGAGAACGGCCGCGAGCGCGGCGCCGAGCGCGACGATCGCGACTATGAGCGCGCCGACGAGCAGCCGCCCACGCTTTCGGGGCGGCCCGCCGCCGGCGCGGGCCCTGCGGCGCGGAGGTTCGCGGATGGGTGGCCGGGAGAGGTCGTCGGACGGCGGTTCCGTGGGAGGAGACGCCACCGTGGGTGTGGGGTCGGACGCCGCTGCCATCGGCCGCCGCAGCGACCGCGGCCGTCGCTCCGCGCGGGAGCCGGCGGTCTCCGACGCGAGGACCGTTCCGCCGGATCGTGGGACTCGTCTGCCTCGGGTTGTTGCGAGGCGAGCACCGTGCTCTCGACGACGGGCTTCGTGGAGCGATCGTGCGCGGCCGCTTCGGCAGCTGACAGCAAGTCGCCGCAGCTCTCATACCGGTCGTCCTTGGACTTCGCCATCGCCGTGGCGATCACTCGGTCGAGGCCTCTCGGGAGGTCGGGCCGCTGGTCCTTGAGCTTGGGCGGCGGCTCCAGCAGGTGCGCCTGGAGGACGGCGACCTCGGTGTCGCGGGCATACGGGGCGAGCGCCGGTCAGGCAGGAGTAGAGCATGCCGCCGAGCGCGTAGACGTCGGTGCGCGCGTCCACGTCCTTGCCCTCGATCTGCTCCGGGCGACGAGTAGTCGGGCGTGCCGATGAAGAACCCGGTCCTCGTCAGTCCCGCCGAGGTGGTTGGCTTCGCAACGCCGAAGTCCGTCAGGTAGACGCGGTCGGTGTTCCCGACGAGAAGGACGTTGGCCGGCTTGACGTCACGGTGGACGAGTCCGTGCTCGTGCGCGGCGTCGAGGGCGCCGGCCACCTGATCCAGGATGAAGAGCGTGCGTCCGAGGCCCAACGATCCTTCCTCGCTCATGACCTGCGCGAGATCTCGGCCCTCCACGTAGCGCATCGCGATGTAGAGGCAGTTCCCGTCCTCGCCCGCGTCGTAGATCGGGATGATGTTGGGGTGATCGAGCGCAGCCGCCACGTGCGATTCCTGGAGGAAGCGGTTCCGGAAGTGGTCGTCGCGCTCGAGCAGTCCTGACGCCAGGATCTTCAGCGCCACCTTGCGCCCGAGCCGCGTCTGCTCGGCGAGATAGACCACGCTCATCCCGCCGCGGCCGAGCACGGATTCGATCCGGAAGCCGGCGATCTCGGTCCCGATGCGGGTGCCTGAGGACTCCATGCGGGCCGCTAAGGTTCGCAGCGATCCGTCCGCTGCGCAACAGCCAGTCCCGGAACAGGACGTCGCAAATCCAGCGGATTCGTAAATCGAGGTCAGGTGTGGCGCGACGATCGCGGCCAACTGCGGCCCGCCTCACCCCGAAGCCGGTGCGCGAGCGCTTCGTCCCGACGCTCGAGGCGTTGGCCGCCGCGCCGTGAACTGCACGCCGTCACGCTCTCGGCCGCCGTGTCCTCGGCTGATCGGTCGGGCGGTCACGCTTTTCTTAGGCGAGCGAGGTCACTCGACGGACGGCTCTCTCGCAGGTCACGGGTCTGCCCAAGGCAGAAGGCTTATCAGTCCGTGGATGCGGCCCCTGCGGGCTTTGTTTCTATGCGTACTCGTGGTCCAGGCGTCTACTTCCTGGATTGGAGGTGGGGACGGCGCTCGCGGATCACTCTTTGGCACAGCGGCGCGAGTGTGGTAGCGCCCGGGGCTGTGCTGGATGAGAGCCAAACGAATGTTGTCTACAGCCCTCCGGCAACGATCCCCCCGGATGGATTCCAGTTGTGGCTTCCACACCCACGCTTGGCCAGTCGTTCACGGCCGGCGTATCAGGTCACCTGACCGATGTGGTGGTGCTGTTGATGAACTTCGATCCCTTTAAAGCCGGGATCAGCAGCGGGCCGTTTCAGGCATCCGTTGTTGCCGCGCCAAACGGCATCCCGGATGTGTCGCAGGTGCTTGCGACGACGAGTTTGAGTCTTGCTCCTACGCCGCCGTACGTGATGAGCTTCGTTCATGTATCATTCTCTAGCCCTACGGCGGTGGCAGCCGGTACGTCCTATGCGGTGCTAATCGCACCGGGCCGCACCCCTCCCGGGTGGAGTTCCCCCCGCGGGACTCTTGTGGGCCGCTGACCATTTCCGCGCGGGCGGCAATCCAGGGCCGGGCAATCCGTATTCGGGACGTGCCGCCTGGCCGATTGCTGACCCGAGCGCCGATTTCTACTTCCAAACCTACGTCATGCCCGGCGCCGCACCACCTAGCCCGAAGCCTCCTAAGCCTCCCCGCCTAACGCACTCACGCCGCATCTGTCGCACGCAGCTGGGCTGTATTGAGTCGGGCGCAGGCCTATTCGCTGTGCGGGTCGTCGTTCGGTTCGTTGCCAATACAAACACCCGTGACGATGGTCTGCTGGCGTGACGGCAAGCCATTCACGGGGACGTACAAGAGCGCTCGCTGGTTCTACATCACTGCGGGCGGCGTGGGCGGCGCCGAGGGCTTCGTCCATTCCTCCTACGTCCAGAATCAGGTGGCTACCCCGAACTGCTCGACACTCCAGTGGATCGAAGCGACCGACTGGGCGATTGGCGCGCATCGGCTCGGTCGCACCGGACCGCCGCGGAGAAGCGCACGATCGATCCGTCGATGACTGCGTGGTCGGGCAACTGTTGGGCGTTCGTTTGGGGGGCATCGGACCTGGCGCAGGCCATGGCTTCTTTCGCGCGGGGTCGGCGATCGCTGCCTCTCGGAACTACACCCTCTCCTCGGGAACGCCACCTCGCGGGGCAGCCGTCTTCTGGAAGCTGCCAGCCGGGGTCGGACATGCCGCGATCTCGCTCGGGAACGGCGTCCTCATCAGCACCGTCGGTCTGGGCTCGCCAAGCCCGAACTATCCCGTCGAGGTAGACACCACAGACAAATGGGCGAGCCTCAAGTACCTGGCTGGTACCGACCTATGACATAGGTCCAATGCTCAGCGGGATCTCGATGATGCGTTCGGCGTGCGGGACGAATTCTGCGCATCCCGTTCTCGCCGGCGGCGAGTCACGCTTTGTGCGGGCTCCGTGAACCGCGTGTCGCGCGGTGAGAAGGGGCTTTCGAGAACCAGTCACGCTATTGCGTAACTTCGTGAACGGGTGAGTCGGCCCGTGCGTGCGGGTACGCCCTCGCCTACAGGAGCCAGGCTTCCACGATCTCGTAGGCTTCCGTGCGTCGGCGCACGTGAACCGGCGAATCGAGCTCGTGGCCGACGGCAACCAAGAGCTGCCGCCTTTCCGGTACGAGCTGTTCGTAGTCGCCACGGGAAACCACAAGCCTCGCATCGCAGTGGTCGGCCGAGCATTCACACCAAACATTGAGCGACTCGGTGCGGTCCTCGCCCCAAGCCGGCCCGGCGACCGTGACAACAGGCTGCCTCAATAAACGGCGGTTACGCTTGATCCGATACGCCTGACCGACGGAGAACACTCACAAAAAAAGATGGCTCGATAGGCGCACAAAGGACACAGCCTTCAGGCTAGCTAGAACTAGTCGTCTTGTGGCCGCCCCCTTGCGAGTCACCTATTGGCGAGACAATTGCAGTAGGCGCAGACGATAATCGCCAGGGCCGGCCCGTTCGTTGCGCTCGTAGTGGAGGAGACCTGGACTGTCGACTAGGTGACAAGCGGCACAAGTCGTCGGACACTGAATGAACTATGACTAAGACGGTTGGAGTGGCCGCGGCGTTGGTTTCTGCGGTCTCGTTTCTCTCGGGCGCGCTGGCGCTCTTTTGGCGGACGTAAGGACTCGTGGAGAGCCGGTGCAAGAGCGGGGAGAGGGAAGAGACCATCCGGTGTGTGCTCGACTCGCTCGTCAGTCAACGGCAGGCACTCCGCCGAGCAGGAGCGGACGAGGCCTCACTCGCTGCGAGCAGTCTCGCGATCGCGTACTGGCAGCAGCAGCTCCCCCCTCGGCCCCCCGTGGCCCGACGGGGGTCGAAGCCATCCATCTCACCCGCGGACCCTCCCCAGGGGGTCGCCCAAAAGCAGTAGCCGACAGCTGACCCAGCCTGCGTTCTCGCCATCGTCGAGGTGCCTCGGCGGTCGGGGAGAATCAAGCTTGGAGGCGGAGCACCCGCTGCACGCCACGCTGGAAACCAAGCAGAGATGCTTTGCCCTCTTTGGGAACCGGAGCATCACTGCTGGCGGGCTAGGTGGTTGTTGTGGGTGCCGGAGTGGTCGCGCGCCGCGGTGTGCGGATTTGGAGACGCGGGAGCGGAAGCTGAGGGGCAGGATGCCCGATTGGTACTGGGTGAGGCGTGGCTACGCCGCGTGAGGTTGCGCGGCGTTCGTGCGACTGACCGCAGCGTTTGCTCCCTCGACTCGCATCTCAGCGCGCGTTGAGGGTTGACAGGTCGGTAGCGCCGACTTCGTTGGCGTTAAGGGGCGGATTACCTGTTCGTTCGGGTATGGAGGCTTTGCATTGGGTGGTCGCATGATCTGTCAGTGGAGGAACAACACGGTGGCCACTCTCGGGAGCTGGACGAGGTGCGGCGAATGCTCTTCCCGGCCCTCAGTCCGGAAGAGGGCTGGGCGCGCATCGATCGCGCGATCCGAGACGCCGCCAACGACGAGCACTGGACCGCGATCGAGGAGACGGCAAGACAGGAGCATCTCAGTGTCGACCTACTCAGACGGCTGCGGAAGCTCCGCGAGAAGGATCGGGAGCACACGGGACTCCCACCGGACCTCCACGACGCAAAGCTGGCTGCGTATCTCACGGGGTACCGCGCAGCCACCGAGGCACCCTGGTGGGATTCCGCCGACGCCGCGTTTAGATCAAGCTCAATGCGCAGTGAACTTCACGCCTCGTTCGTACGCGGCTGGGAGAACGGCAAGGACGCGGTCACACCACCGGACACGCCAGCCGCCTGACGTGCCCGTCCGCACTTAGAAATTCCACGGCGAGCGGGACATACTCGCATATGCCGAGGCACTCTGACAGCTTCAAGAGGAGAGCCGAGGCGGTTCCCAGAAGTCCCGAGCGAGGCTCGAAGGGTCCGGAGGGCATGCCTTGTCGATTCCTCTCTGGGATCGGTGAATGCTGGCAGAGGTATCGGAGGGTGGCGATCGTGTTGCGCTCGAAGAGTTGCGAGGCGCTACCAAGCGCAGATGGGGCAACTACTGATCTGGCGGCGCGCACCTGGCAAGGCTCGCCGCGGCCTACCCAGAAGGCAGATGGGCCGCTTTGGGACGGGCGCCGGTATCGGCGCCCGTCCCGACGGGACATGGTTGCTTGGCTAGCCGATTACGGCGATGTAGAAGGGGTGATCCTCCGCGGTGCTGTCGCCGGCCTTGCGGGTGATGACACGCACGTGGTTGGTGTCGTTTCCGGTTGGACAAGTGCTTCCCCCTGGGGGGCCACCGCAGGGGCCAGCGCTGACTGTCCCACGGTCGCCGACATCGGCGGCGTTCGCCGACGAGACGATGATGAGCTTAGTGTTGACGGCACTGCCGAAGTCCAGGATGTAAGCACCGGTTGATGGTTTCGCAGTTGGCGTAATGCCGCCCGACTGCGCGATAACCGTGCCGTCAGCGTTTACGAGCGCCCAACGGGCCGCAGGTCCCGCGGGTCCGGCCGGGCCAGCAGGGCCTTGGGGCCCGGACTGCAACTGTCCCGGCTTGAAGTCCTGCCGCGAGAGCGAGTAGTTCCTCACCTTCAACGACGTGACGGCGTTGTTCTGTAGTTGCGCTGTGCCGACGCTGTTGCGCGGCAACACTGTCGCTGCATAACCGGTGCCAGCCAGCGCAACCGTGAGCGCCAGGCAGGCGACAACCATCGCGGGCGTAGGTCTGAGGCGACGTAAACGAGCCATTTTTGAACCCCCCACTTGTGAGGACAGCGTCTGATCCAACGCCACCCAGTTCACAGAAGCCCCCTGTATTCGCGCCACCTCAAGAGAACCCTCCAAGGGAGGATCCGATGCGCCGGGAACCGTGAGTTGCGCGAGCATCCTCTGCCAGATAGATAGCTCGGGCGAACTCTTCCGTTCCGTCCCGTTCTCGCGAGCAGCGAGTCACGCTTTCTCGGTTCTGACAAGCCCGCGTGGCGCGGTCACGGCGCGGGCAAGAGCGTGACTGGGTTCTCTTAAGCCCTCTTAGCCGCGCGACACCCGGGTCACGGAGCTAGCCGAAAACGTGATCGGGGTCGAGCGCGCGAACGCGGTACAAGGGAGAACCTCGGCTGATGCCGAAAGACTGGATCGCGCCGGAGAAACGCTCCTCAGGCCTCCGAGTAAGAGCGAGGTCGGGATCCTCATTGGCCCTGGCGCGGCCGCGGACGGCCAGGCTGGTTCCTAGGAGGCCCAAGTCCGGCCGTACAGCGTGAGGGATCTGTTTGGCGGTCGGCGCGAGACCGAGCCGTTTGCGTCGGTCGGCGTGAGTGTGTCCCAGGTGCAGCCGCTCGGGGTGGGGGACGTGTCGGGCGGTGTGCGCAAGTCCGAGCCGTCGGTTGGCGTGAGTGTGTCCCAGGTCCAGCCGCTTGGGGTGGAGGATGTGTCGGGTGCTGTGGTGGAGGCTGGGCCGTTCGCGTTGGTTGGTGTGAGTGTGGAGAGTGTGTCTGTCGAGGTTGTGTTCGAATCCGCGCCGTCTGTGGTTGGCGTCAGTGCGGAGGGTGTGTCTGTTGATGGTGTGTTCGCTTCCGGGCTGTTCGGGTCGGCTGGCGCGAGTACGGAGAGCGTGTCGGTAGATGAGCTTGAGGCCGAGCCGTTCGTGTCGGTTGCTGTGAGTGCGGAGTCCGCGGACTTTCTCTCACGTGGCTTCGCGTCCCATTTCCAGCCTCCAAGGAGTCCTGCGACGGCGATGAGTACTGCGGTCAGGATGAGTAGCTTCGGCGGCAACTTCATTGCGGGTCTTCCTCCTGCGGTCTATCAGCCGGATTACGGGAATCGGGGTACACGTTAGGAGGCGAGCGCGTCGATGGTCGAGTCGCTGAACTCCTGTACAAATGCGGCGACGATCGATGGGTCGAACTGTGTGCCGGCGCAGCGGACCAGCTCTGCTATTGCGTCCGCGTCGGTCAGGCGGCGCCGGTAGACGCGGTCGGATGTCATCGCGTCGTAGGCGTCGGCGACGAAGATGATGCGAGAACCAAGCGGGATCTCCTCGCCGCGGAGGCGGTCCGGATAGCCGGTCCCATCCCAGCGCTCATGGTGGTGTAGCACCCAATCTGCGACCGGCTCAACGCCGAGGCTTTCGAGCATCTGGAAGCCGATTCGTGGATGCCGCTCGAGCACGAGTCGCTCGGCATCGGTCAGGATGCCCGGCTTGCGGAGGATCTCTTCGGGGATCGCGAGCTTGCCGAGGTCGTGCAGGCTCGTCGCAAGGCGTATCAGCTCGGTCTGCTCGGTATCGAGCTCGAGCCGTGAGGCGATCCGGACCACGAGCTCGCAGACCCGTTCGGAGTGGCTGCCGGTGTACGCATCGCGTGCGTCGACCGCCTTCGCCAGGCTCGCAGCGGCCTTGTAGCGAGCGGCACGGTCAGGCCCCGGGGCGAGCCGTTTCAGCTGCGTGAGGTCGATGACGTCGGGCCGGTAGACACGCACTTGGTTCTTGCCGTGCTCCTTTGCCCAGTAGAGCGCGCCGTCGGCGAGACGGACCAGGTCGTCCCGGCCTGCGCCCTGCACGGGGAAGCTGGCGACGCCGACACTGACGCGGACGCTGTCCACCTCGTCATCGGCCACCGTGCCAACCCGCGCAGCAATAGACTCAGCCGCCGTGAGCGTGGCGCGCTCGTCGAGGCCGGGAAGCAAGACTGCGAACTCATCGCCGCCGAGGCGGAAGGCCTCGCCGCCTTGGCGCAGCAGCCCGGCTACCCGAGAGAGCACCCGATCGCCTGCCGGATGACCGAAGCGGTCGTTGATTCGCTTGAAGTCGTCGACGTCGACCAGGCATAGCGCCAGTCGCGTCCGCTCCTCCTCGGCTGCTGTCAGCTCAGACTGCAGCCGCTCATGGAAGTGGCGGTAGTTACCGAGCCCAGTCAGCGGATCGGTGAGAGCGAGGCGCATCGCGCGTAGCTCGCGGAAGCTCGAGCGCTGGTAGAGCTCGATCGCCACAAGCGGCGGCACGAGCAGCAACCCAAGCACGGGTGCCCGCTCCCAGAGCACAACCAGAATCGCGGTGGTCGTCGCCATCAGCAGAAAAGGCGTCAGAGTCGAGACAAAGAAGCCTCGAACAACAGACACGAATCGCCCGCCACTCGCAGCCGAAACCACCGCAGCCAACAAGACGATGTCGGTGAGATAGAACGCGCAAGCACCGGCAAGACCGATTTCGGTATGGCCGGAAACAACCAATGCCACCGCTCCCGCTGCCGCGCCGCCCAGCGAGTAGAGCGCCGCGTTGTAGGCGACCCGAATCAGCGGCTTGCGCCGCCGTGCCTCCACCAACAACATCGTCAGCAAGCCAACCAGCGCCGCCAACTGCCACGAATACAAGGCTGCCGTCGCGACGATGAAGATCGTTGCCAGCGACGTCGCTCCAGCCGCAACACCAGCAATCTGCACCGGGAACGCCTCGGCAGCCATCGCGCCGAGAAGGAACACGCCCGCCCCAGCAAACGCCGAGACAGGCGTCCCACCCAGCTGACTCACAGCCAGCACAACCACCATCAACCCGCCCGCGACGACAGGCACGACAACCAGCGACAGCCTCGACGCGATCAGTAGAGACAGCCGAGGCCGAACAAACAACAACGCAGAACCCGTCACAGCAAGACCTCCAGACGAAGGACCGCCAGTGTGCTCGAAGGCCTGCCCCTCGCCATCCCTCCAATGAGGGATCCCCCACTCACCCCCCACCCGCGATCTCGCGACACACATCACCGGGTTGCGGCCCGACAATTGGCCCCCAACCCGCCCCTCGCTCGTCGCGCACGCGATCTCCTGTCAGGCTCGCAAGGGTCAGCACGTAGCGGATGATCATGCCCTTGCCGGCTAGAGAATCATCGTCTTGATGAGGCGCACCGGTCAGGCGCAACGGCTAGCCGTCTGCGCACACGGCCCTCGAGCCACGCCGTAACTCGGGATGCCGGTGTCTGTAAAATCTCTGTAAAGGCGCGCTCCCGGTTTCCCCCTTGTTACGGGCTATCGGCCGAACGGGTCCATCGGGACTGGGGACGCGTCGGGTAGAAGGAACACTGACACCGCCCACCTCGGGAGTGGAAGGGAGTGTTCATGCTGCTGGTGCAGACCACAACCAGGTCCGTCGTAGACCGCTACGCATCGATGCGGCCCGACGAGTTCGCGCACAGCGTCGCGCCGAAGTTGTGGGTCGCCGAGCGCTTCGTCGCCGGCGCCAGCGCCGCGGTCGAGCGGGGCCAACTGACGCCGCTTGAAGGCGCACGACGGATCTCGGCAGCCGTGGCGACCTTGTTCGGCTACGACGAGTTTGTCCTCAACGAGATCTTGTCCGTGATCCCGCCTCCCCCGTCATCGCGGATAGGGAGCTGAAGCGATGGAGACCAACTTTGGAACAAGCACGCCGTACAGCCTCGGTATCGAGGAGGAGTTTCAGCTAGTCGATCCCGAGACGTTGGAGCTCATCTCAAAGATCGAGCCGATCCTCGGTGCGATCGAAGGGGGAACCCTCCGTGGCCGCGTCAAGCCGGAGCTGCTGCAGTCCGTCCTCGAGGTCTCGACCAGGATCGCCGTCAATGTGGCAGAGGCGATCGACGATCTCGCCGATCTTCACTCACGCGTGAGCAGTCTCGCGGCTGAGCACGGTGCGGCGATCGCCTCGGCCGGCACCCACCCCTTCTCGCGCGCCGACGAGCAGCGGGTCACCGATCGTCCGCGCTATGCCATGCTGTCGGAGAACCTCGGCTGGCTCACGGCCCGCCAACCGGTCTTTGGCCTCCACGTGCACGTGGGTGTCGGCTCAGGGGCGAAGGCGATCGCCTGTGCCGACGGCCTCCGCGACCACATCCCGGAGCTGCTCGCGCTCTCGGCGAACTCACCGTTTTGGGAGGGCCGCTCGACTGGGCTAGCATCGACGCGCGCGAAGCTCATCGAAGATCTCCCGCGCAGCGGGCTCCCGCCCGCACTCGACTCGTTCGCCGGCTTCGAACGGTTCGTCGAGCGCGGCGTCCGAGCCGGCTGCTTCCCCGACTACACCCACATCTGGTGGGACATCCGCCCGCACCCGCGGCTCGGCACGGTTGAGGTGCGGATCTGCGACGCGCAGACGCATGCCTCGAGCGTCGCCGCGATCGCTGCGCTCATCCA
>CAWGBO010000005.1:0-63918 GCA_963820845.1 uncultured Actinomycetes bacterium
AGAGAATCCTCCCATACGCGATAGGGTCGAACTTCACCCGCGAGAGAAGAGGGGTTCGCATGACGATCGGTATCCGCCTCAAGCTTCCAGGCATCACGCAGGAGCAGTTCGACGCCGCGCACGACCAGATCAACCCGGACCGCATCCCGCCGAAGGGGCTCGTCTTCCACGCATCGGGCCCGATCGACGGCGGCTGGGGCGTGATCGACTTCTGGGAGTCGCGCGAGGACTTCGACGCCTTCCAGCATCTGATTCAGGAGGGCATGGCGGCGGCCGGCGTCGCGCTGTCCGGACCTCCGGACATGAAGGAGTTCCCGGTCCACGAGACCATCCCGGCGTAAGAAGCCGACTACGGGTCGAGGAGCCGGGGCCAGATCGCGCCGAGGCTGCCGCCTCTGAACGAACAGCGTGCGATCGGAGCCCCGCGCTCCTCGTTGTCGACGGGCATCCGGATCTGCGCGACGACGCGGTACGAGCTGCAGATCTGTCCCAGGAACCCCCGGTCGTAGCCGACGACGAGGCCTTGGGTCGCGGTCGGCGGCGGCGCCCAGTAACGGAACGACATGTGCCCGCTCGCGACCGGCGGCAGGCCGCGTCCGTAGAGATCGAGAGCCCCGGCCTCGCCGTAGTTCGCGGCGACGACGACCGGCTCCCCGGCCGACAGCCGCCCGACCGTCGCGGCGAGCGCGGGCCAGCCGACCTCGTCCTGGTAGTCGCTGCGCGCGCCGACGATGCCCCAGGCGTCGGCGGTTCGCAGCGGCAGCACGGGCACGGTGATCGGAAGGGCGAGAATCGTCCCGAGCGCGAGCACGGCGGCGGCCACCGCGAGCCGGCGGCTGCGCCCCGTCGCCCAGCGCTCGAACGGAACGCCCCCCGCCGCCACCGCGAACAGGGCGGCGGGCGCCGCGTAGTAGAACTTGCCGTGCAGGATGAAGTACGCGGCGATCGTGCCGACGACCGCGACGGCGAGCGGTCGCAGGGCCCGGTCTCGCCAGAGGAGCCTTGTCCCGGCGACCGCGAGCGGCACGCCCACGAAGCCGGTCTCGATCAGCATGTCGACCAGGTACTGCGGCCGCGTCTCGCTCGTCGCGCTCGGACCGGGGTGCAGGAACCAGTGCACGCTGATCCAGCCGTGGCGAGCCTCCCAGACGAGGTTCGGCGCGAACACGACGGCCGCGATCGCGCCCGCGAGGAGGAGCCCGCGGAGGTCGAGCGCATCACGGCGGAAGACCGCGAACGAGACGAGCAGGACGCCCGCGAGGACGATCATCGTGTACTTCGTCTCGAGCCCGACGCCGACCACGAGCCCGAGCAGCGGCCAGAGCCCGAACGACGGGCGAAGCAGGAGCCTGAGCGCGAGATAGAGCAGGAGCATCGAGGTGAGCTGGTCGAACGAGACCGGCTGGAAGAGGCCGTTCGTGGCCAGCAGGATCGGGGAGAAGCCGATCGCGGACGCAGCCCCCACCTGAGCCAGGCGCCCCCCGCCGAGCTCGCGCGCGACGAGCGCCCCGAGCAGGATGACCAGTGCACCCGCCGCGACGGTGAAGAGGCGGAACCCGGTCAGCGACGCGCCGAAGACGGCGTTCGCCGTCCACGAGATGAGCGCCGTGACCGGCGGATAGTCGACATAGCCGCCCGCGAGGTGGTGGCCCGCGACCCAGTAGTAGAGCTCGTCGCGTTGCCAGCCGTACCGGCCCGAGAAGCCCAGGATCAACGCGCTCCGCAGGCCGATCACGACCATGACCGGCGCGACCGCGAGCCTGCGCGAGGCCTCATTCATCGCCGGGCCCCTCCTCGCCGGCCCGCGCGATCGCGCGCCGCGGGCTGAACGTGCGCACCATCAGCCCGAGCGCGGCGAACCCGAGCAGCGCCACGAATGCGGTCATCGCGATCTTCATCCCGACGCTGTAGCTCAGGAGCGGCGTCGCCGCCTCGCGCCCCCGGAAGACGTAGACGAGGAGGCCCTGCTCGGTGCCCGCGCCGCCGGGCGTGATCGGGAACAGCGTCGAGAGGCTCTGCACGACCTGCGTCAGCAGGGCGTTGTGGATCGTGGCCGAGATGCGGAACGCGCGCAGGAAGTAGTAGAGGCTCGCGACCCGCAGCACCCAGCTCAGCGCCTGCCAGGTGACGACGTCGCGGAGGTAGCGCCATGGGGTGCGCAGGATCGCGAAGCCCTGGCGCACGCGCGCCCAGAACGCGATCGCCCGCCGCCGGGCCCAGATCGCGCCGACGATCAGCACGATCAGCAGCACGCCCGCCGAGATCCCGCCGGCCCTCGGATGGGCGAGCGGCCAGGACCAGTCCACCGCGGGGAGCTCACGGAGGATGTGCAGCCCCGGGAGGACGCCGAGCCCGAGCGCCCAGGCGAAGAGGGCGAACGCGACGACGAAGTCGAACAGCGTCTCCACGATCAGCGTCGCGGCGACCGTCGCGTAGCTCGCCCCGTCGATCCGCTGCTTCGCGAGTGCGACCTTGACCGCGTCGCCGACCCGTGCGGGGATGATCGCGTTCACCCCGACGCCCGCGAGGTATGCCCCGAAGACCGGCAGCCAGCGAACCTTCGTCGCCGGGTAGGACGCCTGCAGGATGTTCCGCCACGCGATCGCGCGCAGCACGAGCCTCACGAACTGGAGGCCGAGCGCGATCGCCAGCGGCCACCAGCGCACCGCCGCAAGGTGCTCGTAGAAGACGTTGGTGGCGTCGACGAAAGCCCTGAACCAACGCACTGCGCCTCCCGTGTCACACTGACGGCATGGCTACCCGCTCGACGCAGCGTAACCTCGGCAGGCTCTCGGAGATCGTCCAGGTCGCCGGAAAGCACGGTTTCGGCTACTTCTTCGAGACACACCGGGCGCTCCCGTTCCGGCAGCATCCGGAGGTCGACGGCGACCGCTCGCAGCGCGGCGTCCACCTGCGCGAGATGCTCGACGAGCTCGGCCCGACGTTCGTGAAGTTCGGGCAGGCGCTCTCGATGCGGCCCGACATCCTGCCGCCCGACATCATCGCCGAGCTGCGCGGGCTCCAGGACGACGTGAAGCCGTTCCCGTTCGAGCAGGTCGAGGAGATCGTGAGCGAGGAGCTCGGGCTCACCGTCGAGCAGCTCTTCCTCGAGTTCGAGCCGACGCCGGTCGCGTCGGCCTCGATCGGCCAGGTGCACCGCGCCGTGCTCCCGAACGGGAAGCCCGTGGCGGTGAAGGTGCAGCGGCCGGGCGCGCCGCGGCAGATCGACGCCGACCTCGCGCTGATGATGCAGGCGGCGAAGCTCGTGCGCGAGCGCGTGAAGGCGCTCGAGTTCGTCGACCCGGCCGCGCTCGTCGACGAGTTCGCGAACCAGATCCGCCACGAGCTCGACTACCGGCTCGAGGCGCGCAACGCCGAGGCCTTCCGGCGCGACTTCGCGGGCCACCCGCACGTCGTCGTGCCGCGGGTCTACTGGAGCTACACGCGCTCGCGGGTGCTCACCCTCGAGCTGCTGGAGGGACCGCAGCTGGCCGACATCGGGGAGGACGACTTCACGCTCGAGGAGCGCCGCGCCCTCGCGTACCTGATCACCGAGACGTGGATGACGATGATCTTCCGCCACGGCTTCTTCCACGGCGACCCGCACCCGGCGAACATCCTCGTGCTCGGCCCTGACCGGATCGGCCTGGTCGACTTCGGCGCGGTCGGCAAGCTGACCGACGCCGACATGTCCGCGGCGACCGGGCTCTTCATCGACGCCGCGACCGAGAACGTCGACGCGCTGCCGAAGCGCCTCACGGACCTCGGCGTCCAGTACCCGAAGGAGCGCGAGGCCCAGTTCCGCAGCGAGCTGCGCGAGATCTACTACCGCTACTACGGGGCGAGCCTCGCCGAGATCGACCCGATGCAGGTGATCCGCGAGGCGTTCCAGCTCATCTACACGTGCAACCTCCACCTGCCGTCACGGTTCCTGATGCTGGACAAGGCGATCGCGACACTCGCCTCGGTCGGCGCGGAGCTGTACCCGGACTTCAACGTGTTCGAGGTCGCGAAACCGTTCGCGCGCGACCTGATGAAGGAGCGGTTCACGCCCGAGCGGGTCGCGCGGCGGGCGCGGAAGGAGGCGGTCGCGCTCTCGCAGATCGCGCTCGAGCTGCCCTACCAGGTGCATGACATCCTCGAGGAGATGCGGGACGGCCAGATCGAGGTCGGCTTCCGCCATCTCGCGCTGGACGAGTTCATGGCGAGCATGCAGCTCTCGTTCAACCGCCTCGTGATCGCGCTCGTGGTGGCGGCGGGTTTCCTCGGCTCGGCGGTGCTCGCCGCGTTCGCCAAGGGCGGGCCGCACGCGCTCGGGATCAACGTGATCGCGCTCGGCGGCTTCGCGCTCTCGACGCTCGTTCTGTTCCGGCTCCTTTGGGCCGTGGTCCGTTCCGGCCGGCTGTAGAGCGTTCGTCGCAGTTCCGCGCGAAAGGACATCTAGCCGGGGCGCGGGCGCGGCGCTAGGTTCGGCTGCATGTCGACCGCGCTCCTCGTTCCCAGCCCCGAGATCCCGCTCGAGCGCCACCTCGCGAGCGACGGCTTCGAGGTCGTGCGGCACCTCGACGCCGCCGAGCGGATCGACCTCGCGCTGCTGCCGAGCGTGGAGGAGTGCAGGTCCCTGCGCCGGGCCGGCCATGACCTGCCCGTGATCGTGCTCGGCAGGCCCGGCACCGACGCGGTCGACCGCATCCGCGCGCTCGAGGACGGCGCCGACGACGTGCTCGCCCGTCCGTTCCACTACGAGGAGCTGCTCGCGCGGATCCGCGCCGTCCTCCGCCGCGTCTCCCCGGAGCCGTCCGAGCGCCTCGCCGTGGGCGGGCTCCGGATCGACCGCGCGACGCGCCGCGTCACCGTCTGCGGCGACCCGGTCGCGCTCGCGGGGAAGGAGTTCGAGCTGCTCGTCAAGCTCGCCTCGGATCCGTACCGCGTGTTCACGAAGGAGCAGCTCCTGCGCGAGGTCTGGGGCTTCCGGTCGCTCGGCCGGACGCGCACTCTGGATTCCCACGCCTCACGCCTGCGCCGGAAGCTCGCCCGCGACGGCGCCGGGCCGTTCGTGCTCAACCTCTGGGGGGTGGGCTACAAGCTGCTCGACGGGTGATCGTGGAGCATGTACTCCCGGTATCCCAGGTCGAGCGTGGCGATGATGCCCGCCCCGAGCGCCCACAGAACGACGTAGCCGAGCGTATGGCCGGCACCGATCGCGAGCACGACCATCGCCACGAGCCAGACGGTCTGCACCGCGTGGTAGGCCCACGTCGCAAGCGACGGGATCACCGGTGTGGCCGAAGGGCTTGCGCGATGGAACGGTGTGAGAGCTGACATTGACGTACCTCCTGACACCCAATCTACGTACGCGGGTCTGGGCCGGCATCGGGAGAAGCCCGTACTCGTTCGGGGGTCTGCCACACGCCTCTCGGTGGCTATTCTGAGCGTATGCGGAGAAGGTCCTGTGTCGCCACCACGCTCGGGTCGCTCGTGCTGCTCGCAGCCGGCGCGATTCTCGCCTTCGGCGCGAGTGCCTTCATCGCGGCGTTCGTCGTCTGGGCCGTCGCGGGCGTGCTCGCCGTCTCCGCCTGGGGCCTGCTCGGCTTCCCTGTCCGTCGCCACGACATCGGCACGCCATGACGGACAAGGTCGTTCGCACCGACGAGGAGTGGCGTGCGCTCCTGACCCCGGAGCAGTACGCCGTGCTGCGGCGCGCCGGCACCGAGGCGCCGTTCAGCGGCGAGTACGACCACGTGTTCGAACCGGGCGTCTACCGGTGCGCCGGGTGCGGCGCAGAGCTCTTCACCTCCGACGCGAAGTACGACTCGGGCTGCGGCTGGCCGGCGTTCTCCGCGCCCGCCGATGAGGCCGCCGTCGAGGAGGAGACCGATATCAGCCACGGGATGCGGCGCACCGAGGTGCTCTGCGCCTCGTGCGACTCGCACCTCGGCCACGTCTTCCCGGACGGCCCGGCGCCGACCGGCCACCGCTACTGCATCAACTCCGCCGCGCTGAAGCTCGAAGAGTCCTAGCGCGAGTCGGCGAGATAAACCACGATCGGTTCGTCTGCCGCTGTCTCCACAGCCGCGCCGCGCGACTCGCCCTTCGTTCGCCGGGACGTCTCCTCGGCCGCGCGGAAGTGCCGGCCGACGCTCCGCAGCATCCTGGCGAGCGCATCGCGGTCTGCCTGAAGCGCGTTGAAGGCCGTGACGAGTCGGCGCTCGCCCTCTTGCGTCAGGTGCAAATGCCAAACGCGGCGGTCACGCGTCGATTGCTCGCGCTCGACCAGCCCCGAGTCGATGGTGCGCCGTACGAGCTCGGTCACAGCCGTCTGGGGAAGCTGGAGGCCCTTTGCCAGCTCGCTCACGGTGGAGCGCTCGCCGGGGGAGCTCTTGATGATCAGCAACAGGTCGTAGCGCTGCGAGGTCAGGCCGGCCCCCGAGGTGACGGCCTCCGTTCGTCGGACGAATCGACGCAGCTCGGTGCGGAAGGCTGCAACCGCACGTAGCTCGGTCGCCGAGGGTTGTTCGCGTGCAGAGCTCTCGGGCGCTGTCTCCATCTATCGGCCCGAGAATACACCATGGTGTGATATGTTTCTGTCGTGTCGGGACCGGGACGGGAACGGCGGGACAGAGGGGCGCGGCTCCGCGCCGACTTGACTCGGAGGCGAGGTGGGGCGAGCGGGAGGACCTCCGGGCTGGCTCTTGCCGTGCTCGTCGTAGCGTGCCTGGCAGTGCCCGCGATGGCCGTGGGATCGGCACGATCGGGACCTGACGTGCCGCGAGGCGCCCGGGACGTCGGCGACCCCGTCGCCGGAAAGGCGCTCTTCAAGAGCGTCGGCTGCAAGAACTGCCACACCCTCGCGGCCGCGGGGGCCACGGGGACGGCCGGCCCGAACCTGGATCAGCTGGAGCCTGCCTACGCGACGGTCGTCGACCAGGTCACGCACGGCGGTGAGTACATGCCGGCGTTCGGCGGCACCTTGACGACGACGCAGATCCAGGACATCGCGGCCTTCGTCTACACGGCCACCAGGGCCGCGCCGTCGACTCTGACCGGGCCGAGCACGAAGGCAATCGTGATCTCCACCAGGGCGGTGCGGGGGGTCGGGACCGTGCTCGTGGACGGCCGCGGCCGCACGCTCTACATGTTCGTTCCCGACAAGCGCAAGAAGGTGACCTGCGTCGGCGCCTGCGCCGCCGTGTGGCCACCGGTGAGGCTCGCGAGTGGGCAGAAGATCGTCGCAAAGGGGAAGGTCAAGCCCTCGTTGCTCGGCAGCGACCGCAACCCTGCCGGCGGACGCGTCGTCACGTACGACAAGTGGCCCCTCTACGGCTACGTCGCGGACACGAAGCCCGGGCAGGCCAAGGGGCAGGCTCTGAACCTGAACGGCGGCCTCTGGTACGTCCTTGCGCCGTCGGGAAAGGTCATCGTCAAGAAGGTCGCCTGAGCCGGGGCACGGGCCTAGAAGAGCGTCCCGCCCTGCTCGAGCTCGAGCAGGAACTTCTTCGCCGGCAGGCCGCCGCCGTAGCCCGTGAGGCTCCCGTTCGCGCCGATCACGCGGTGGCACGGAAGGACGATCGGCACGGGATTGTTGTGCATCACCGTCCCGATCGCGCGGGCGCCGTTCGGGTGTCCGGTCCGGATCGCGAGCGCGCCGTAGGTGGTCGTCTCGCCGTACGGGACGCGCGCCAGCTCGTCGAGCACCTCGGCGTAAAACCCGCTGACGGTGAGGTCGAGCGGCAGCTCGAAGTCGTGACGGACGCCCTCGAAGTACTCGTCTAGCTGGCGGCGCACCGGGTCGACGGGCTTCGCCGTGCGGAGGACGCGCGTCCCGTGGGCCCGTGCGAGCGGCTCGAGCCGGTCGTCGGGGTCGAACGAGATCTTGCAGAGGCCGCGCCCGGAGACGGCGACGAGCAGCGGCCCGACCGGAGAGTCGACGAGGTCGTAGGCGACGTCGAGCAAACCGGTTTCGGCGGCGGCGTCGCGGAAGCGGCGGTCGAGCTCGGGCGAGACGGTGTTCATCGGGCTCCTTCTCTTCGTAGCCGGCGGACGCCGGAGGACGCGGCCTGGCGCGCAGCCTCTTCGCTCGAGCCGAGCGCCCGGCCGATCTGGTCGTAGGGGAGGTCGTAGCCGTACCGGAGCACGACGGCCGCGCGCTCGGTCGGAGGGAGCTTGTCGGTGAGGTCGGCCAGCTCGGCGTAGGCCGCCTCGGGCTCCGGCGGCGCCTCGAGCTCGATCTCCTTGTGCTCATGAGCATTTGGCTTGCGGTACTCGTCGATCGCGATTCGCTCGGCGATCGTGAGCACCCAGGCACGCAGGTGGCGGCCGTGCTCGAGGCGCGGGTACGCGCGCAGGGCGCGGATGAAGGTCTCCTGAAACGCGTCCTCGGCCCGGCCCCGTCCGAGCCGGCGCGCGAGGAGCCCGAACACGACGTCCCGGTTCTCCTCGTAGAAGCGCTCGAAGGGCGGCACGGTCACGGGTTCCATCATCAGGGGTAACGCGACCCGGCGTCGAGATGTGAGACTGCCGGAATGAAGGTCGCCGTCGTCGGACACGTCGAGTGGATCGAGTTCGCGCGCGTCGACCACGTGCCGACGCCCGGCGAGATCCTTCAGGCGGAGGAGACGTGGGAGGAGGTCGGAGGGGGCGGCTCGGTCGCCGCGGTGCAGCTCGCCCGGCTCAACGGCGAGTGCACCTTCTACACGGTGCTCGGCGACGACGAGCTGGGTGAGCGGTCGCTCGCGCGGCTGACCGAGCTCGGCGTCACCGTCCGCGCGGAGCGGACGAGCAGGCCGACGAGGCGTGGGTTCGTCTTCGTCGACGCCGTCGGCGAGCGGACGATCACGGTGCTCGGCGAGAAGCTCCGGCCCTCGCGCGTGAAGCCGGAGGACCTGCTCGGCCACGACGCGGTCCTCTTCATCTCGGGCGATGCCGAAGCCCTCCTGGCCTCGCGTCGCGCCCGCACGCTCGTCGCGGTGACGCGCGAGCTGCCCACGCTGCGGCACGGCGCGGTCGAGCTCGACGCGCTCGTGGGCAGCGGCGAGGACGACGCCGAGCGCTACCACCCGGGCGACCTCGAGCCGCCGCCGAAGCTCGTCGTCACCACCTCGGGCTCACTGGGCGGCTGGACGCAGCCGGGCGGCCCCTATCGCGCGGCGCCGCTGCCCGGGCCCGTCGCGGACGCCTACGGTTGCGGCGACTCGTTCACCGCGGCGCTCACGTTCGCGCTCGCCCGCGGAGACGACCCTGCCGAGGCCGTTGCGCTCGCGGCCCGCTGCGGCGCGTCGGTGATGACGGGCCGCGGCCCGTACGAGCGTCAGCTCACCGGCGCAGAGCTCTGACGGACCGCCCAGCTCACCTCGGTGCGGATCCCGAACCGGTACTCGCCCTCGGGTAGCACCGCGCCGAGCTCGTCCATCAGCTGCCGCCGCTCTGCGTCGGGGCGATGCGCGACGAGGCTCAGCGAGAGCGCGAAGGCGAGCACGGCCGCGCGATCGGACACCTGCTCGTGCTCGACGCTCCCGTCCGAGATCTCGCCGAACGGCCCGCGCGCGACGGCGTCGCGCCAGTCGGTCGGCGACTCGGTCCTGTCCTCGAACAGCACACCGGAGCCGGTCGCGGTACGCGTCGGGCAGCGGTGAGGGCTCCTCGTCGATCGTCTCGTTGCGGACGATCGCGAGCACGCCGCCCGGCCGGAGCACCCTGCCGATCTCGGCGATCGCCTCGTCGTTCGCGAACCAGTGGATCGCCTGGGCGACGAAGACCGCGTCGACCTCGCCGTCGCCGAGCGGGATCGCCTCGGCGCGCCCGTCGAGCGCCTCCGCGGCCGGCGCCTCGCGCGCGACGATCGCCCGCATTGCGTCGAGCGGCTCGACCGCGATCACCCGCCGGTACCGGTGCGCGAGCACGCGGGTGAGCTTGCCGGTCCCCGCAGCGAGGTCGAGCACGACGGCGTCGTCGGCGATGGGGAGGAGGTCCAGCACGTCGTCCGGATACCCGGGCCGGCCGCGCTCGTACTCCTCGGCGACGCGGTCGAAGCTCCGGGCCCGCTCGAGGCGTACGTCGTCCATGGGCTTCAGCATGCCTGATTGAAAGAGTGGCTTGCGCCGCAAGGCACTGGCTGCTACCTTGCAAGGCATGGTAAAGGCCGAGCGACGCCGCACCGAGCTTCTCCGCGGAGTGCTCGACCTCTGCCTGTTGGCCGTGATGGTGGAAGGCCCCGCGTACGGCTACGAGATGACGAAGCGCCTGCGTGCCCGTGGTCTCTCGATCGTCGGTGAGGGCTCGATCTACCCGCTCCTGGGTCGCCTCGAGCGGGAGGGTCTCGTCGAGACGTATCGCGCCGCGAGCAACGGTGGGCCTCCGCGCAAGTACTACAGCGCCTCCGTCGAGGGCCAGCGCGCGCTCGCGGACGGTGTGTCCGAATGGCAGGCCGCGCGCGATGCCGTCGACGCCGTGCTGGGTCTCGTCGAAGCGGAGGTACAGCCGTGAGGGAGTTCGTCGAGGAGTGCCGCCGGGAGTGGGAACGGCTTGGGGTGGCGGATCCCGTCGCCAACGAAATGGCAGCCGATCTCGAGGCGGATCTCGCGGAGGCCGAGGCAGAGGGCGCCTCCGCGGAGGAGGTGCTCGGAAGCGGCGCGTTCGATCCGCGGTCGTTCGCGGCGGCCTGGGCCGCCGAGCGAGGCGTCATCCAGGTAACGCCGCGTGACGGTCAGGGGCGCCCGCGACGATCACGCCCGGCCGTCGCAATTGCGGTTTTTTCGGTCGTCGTGATCGTCGGTGCGGTGCTGGCGATCTTCGGTTCCGCCGTCGCCACGCAGCGCGTGGCCGTCGCGTCCGTCGTCCCTGGCCGGCAGGGTGTGCTCGTCCCGCCGCGGCTCGGCTTCGGCGTTCCACCCGGGTCGCGCGTCGTCGGGCCGCGGCTCGTCCTGCCTTCGACACCGGTGCCTGGCGTGCAGGTCTTCAAGATGGACGTGGGCGGCTCGCATGTCGACCTCCGGCCGGTCGGCTTGCTCCTGATGGTCGTGGGCGTCGTCGGGGTCATCCTCTCGATGCTGTACCGGTCGCGCCGGCGAACCTCCGCCGGCGACGGCATCGGCTTCTAGTACCCGCCCGACGCGGCGGACCACGGACTCGTCTGATCAGGCGTCGCTGCGAGCGCCTCGATCGGCGTTGGGGCGCAGGGGTTGCGTTGTGGGGAATCGTGGACTACAGTGGGGCAAAGTGGAGATCGAGAAAGGCGCCCCCAGATGCTCCTCGGCGAGTACGAGCACACAATCGACGACAAGAACCGCCTCACGCTTGCCGGCCAAGTTCCGGCAGGCATTCGGCGACGGGATCGTCGTCACGCGCGGGCTCGACGGCTGCCTCTACGCCTTCACGCGGGGCGACTGGCAGCAGCTGGTCGACACGCAGCTGCGCACGCTCGATCCGCTCAGCCGCGAGGGCCGTCTGATGGCGCGTCACTTCTTCTCCGCAGCGATCGAGGCGGAGCTCGACAAGCAGGGCAGGGTGATGATCCCGGCCGCGCTCGGCGAGAGCGCCAAGCTCGGCAAGGAAGTCGTCGTGGCGGGCGTCTACGACCACCTCGAGATCTGGGACCGCGCGGTCTGGCGCGAGCAGCTCAAAGAGGTCGAAGGGAGCGCGGAGCATGTTGCCGAACGTCTTGCAGCCAAACGCGACTGATCACGTCCCGGTCCTCGCGGAGGAGGTGCGCGAGGCGCTTGCGGTGCGCCCCGGCGAGACCGTCGTCGACGCGACGTTCGGCGCAGGCGGTCACGCGCGCCTGCTCGCGGCCGACCTGCAGGGCTCCGGCCGCTTCATCGCGATCGACCAGGACCCGTCGGTCAAGCCGTACTACGAGCGCTTCCGCGGCACCGCGGGCGGGATCCAGACGCGCCTGCTCCGCGGCAACTTCGCGACCGTTCTGCAGCAGCTCGCCTCGAACGGCGGTGGAGGCCGACGCGATCCTGCTCGACCTCGGCGTCTCGAGCATGCAGCTCGACCGGCCCGAGCGCGGCTTCTCGTACGCGGCCGACGCGCCGCTCGACATGCGCATGGATCCCTCCGCCGAGGTCTCGGCGCGCGAGCTCGTGAACGAGCTCGACGAGCGCGAGCTGCAGACGATCTTCCGCCGCTACGGCGAGGAGCGCTACGCGAAGCAGATCGCGCGTGCGATCGTGCGCCGGCGGCGCGAGCGGCCGTTCGAGCGGACGGGCGACCTCGTCGACACGATCCGGGCCGCGATCCCGGCACCTGCGCGGTTCGGCGAGGGCCATCCGGCCAAGCGCGTCTTCCAGGCGCTGCGGATCGCGGTCAACGACGAGCTGCGCTCGCTCGAGGAGGCGCTGCCCGCCGCGTTCGAGATGCTGCGGCCCGGCGGCCGGCTCTGCCGTGATCAGCTTCCACTCGCTCGAGGACCGGATCGTGAAGACGTTCCTGCGCGACGGCGAGCGCGGCTGCATCTGCCCGCCGGACTTCCCGGTCTGCGTCTGCGGGAACGAGCCGGTGTTGCGCGCGCTCCAGCGCCGGCCGGTGCGTCCGTCCGCCGACGAGATCGCCACGAACCCGCGCGCCGCCTCGGCGCGCCTGCGCGCGGCGGTGAAGGCATAGCCATGGCCGCCTGGTCGAGCGCGGCGCGGAAGGAGGAGGCGGCCGTTCGGGCGCAGCCTCGCGCAAAGCCCCAGCCGCGCCCGGCCGCCAAGCGCGCGCCGAGTCGCCGGCGGGATCGTCTGGATCGTCGTGCTCGGCGTCCTGCTCGCCGGCGTCGTCGCGATGAACGTCGCCGTGCTCCGGCTCAACATGGGCCTCGACCGCCTCGGCCGCGAGCGCGCGGGCCTGATCGCAGCAGAACGACGCGCTCGCCGCGCAGCTCTCGAGCGCCGCCGCGGCGCCGAAGATCCAGGCGCTCGCGCAGGCGAAGCTCGGCTACGTCCCGGCGCCGACGCCGCAGACCACCTACGTGGAGCTCGGGCCGCGCGCACGGTGAGCCGGCGGCTCGTCAACCGGCGGATCCGCCTGCTGCTCGCCTTCCTCGTCCTCGCCTTCGCGGGGACGTTCGCGCGCGCGGTCTGGCTCCAGGGAGTGCAGGCGGCCTCGCTGTCGCGGATGGCGGCGTCGCAGCATCGCGAGACGGTCGTCGATCCCGGCCGGGCGCGGGACGATCTACGACCGCACGGGCGTCCAGCTCGCGATCGGCGAGCAGGACACGACCGTCTACGCCGACCCGCGCCAGATCAAGGATCCGCGCGCCGTCGCGCTCGCCGCGGGGCACGCGCTCGGGATCGCGCCCGCGACCCTGTACCCGGAGCTGGCCGACCGCGCGCTCGGCTTCGTCTACCTCGCGCGGAAGGCCGACCCGGCGAAGGCTTCGGCGCTCGCGAAGCAGGGGATCAGCGGCCTCGGGCTTCTACCCGGAGGAGAAGCGCACCTACCCGCAGGGCACCGTCGCATCGCAGGTGCTCGGCTTCGCGGGCGTCGACAACCACGGCCTGGCCGGCCTCGAGCTCCAGCTCGACAAGACGCTTTCCGGCTCGCCCGGCAAGGAGACGATCGTCAAGGACCCGTTCGGCCGCGCGATCGACGTCGTCAGCCAGACGCCCGAGCGCGAGGGCCGCAACGTCTTCCTCACGATCGACCACACGATCCAGGCGAATGCCGAGCTGGTCCTGCGCCAGACGGTGCACCAGTGGGGCGCGAAGAGCGCGACGGCGATCGTGCTCGACCCGCACACGGGCGCGGTGCTCGCGATGGCGGTGCAGCCGGGCTACGACGCGAACCGGTTCGCGAGCGTCCCGCCGCGGATGCAGGAGAACCACGCCGTGCTCGACGTGTACGAGCCGGGCTCGACCTTCAAGCTCGTCACCGTGGCCGGGGTGCTGTCGGACCGGCTCGTTTCGCCGAGCACCGCCTTCACGCTGCCGTACTCGATCCGCGTCGCCGACCGCACGGTCCACGACGCCGAGAAGCGCGGCACCGAGCGGCTGACCGTGGCGCAGATCCTCGCGCACTCGTCGAACGTCGGCGCGATCACGCTCGCGCGAGAAGCTCGGCAAGGAGCGGCTCGCGTCGTGGATCACGAAGTTCGGCTTCGGCAGCCCGACCGGGATCGACTTCCCGGGCGAGAGCCAGGGGATCGTGCTCCCGGTCGACCAGTGGTCGGGCTCGACGATCGGCAACGTCCCGATCGGCCAGGGCATCGGCGTGACGCCGATCCAGATGGCGTCGCGTCTACGGCGCGATGGCGAACCACGGCGTCTGGGTGCAGCCGCATCTGGTCGACCACGTCTCGGGCGGCGTGACGGCTGCACTGAGGCGGCGGCGCCTCGTGACGCCGCAGGTCTCGGCGGAGCTGAAGACGATGCTCGAGGACGTGGTCTCCGAGGGCACCGGCACGCTCGCGGCAGTCCCGGGCTACACCGTCGCCGGCAAGACGGGCACCGCGCAGAAGCCCGACGGCCACGGCGGCTACTCGTCGTCGCGGTACGTCGCGTCGTTCGTCGGGATGGTGCCGGCCTCGAAGCCGAGGCTCGTGATCCTCGTGATGGTCGACGAGCCGCGCGGCGCGATCTGGGGCGGCGTCGTCGCGGCCCCGGCCTTCTCGCAGATCGCACAGTTCGACTTGCAGTACCTCGAAGTGCCGCCGGACGCTGCCTACCGGCACGAAGTAGGGGCTGCCGCGCGGTCCCATCCCAAACCCCCACCCACCCACGGGGGAAGAGACTTTAGAGGCGAAATGCGCACGTGTGGATGCCGAGAGAGTGCCGATTCAGGACCGCGGCCCGGCAGCTTCGTCGGCGTGTCGGGGTAGGCTGGATTCGATGGAACTGGAGCGCCTGGCCCAAGCGCTCGGCCCGGTCGAGGTCGTCAATCCGGCGGCGGCGGACGTGCGCGAGCTCGCCTACGACGCCCGTCGCGTCGAGCCCGGCACGCTGTTCTTCTGCGTTCGCGGCGCCCAGGCCGACGGTCACGACTTCGCCGCCGAGGCGGTCGCGAACGGCGCGGTGGCGCTCGTCGTCGAGCGTCCGCTCGACCTACCCGTGCCGCAGCTCCTCGTCGCGGACGCACGCGCGGCGATGCCCGCCGCGGCGGTCGCCTTCTACGGCGACCCGAGCGCCGAGCTCGCAGTCGCGGGCGTGACGGGCACGAACGGGAAGACGACGACCGCGTTCCTCCTCTTCGCGGTGCTCGCGGCGGCCGGCCGGCGGCCCGGGCTGCTCGGGACGATCGAGTGCCGGGTCGGCGGCGAGCGTCGAGCGGTGCAGCGCACGACGCCCGAGGCGATCGACCTCCAGCGCACCTTCCGCGAGATGCTCGACGCCGGCGACCGCAGCTGCGCGATCGAGGCGTCCTCGCACGCCTCCGCGCTCGGCCGGCTCGACGGCACCCGCTTCGCCGCGCTCGTGTTCACGAACCTGAGCCAGGACCACCTCGACTTCCACGGCACGATGGAGGAGTACTACGCGTCGAAGCGCCGCCTCTTCGGCGGCTCGCCCGCGGCCGTGAACGTCAGCGACCCGTGGGGTCGGCGGCTCGCCGAGGAGGTGCGCGCGGACGGCGCTGCGGTGGTCACCTTCGGCTTCGCCGACGACGCGGACATCCGTCCCGAGGCGCTCGAAGCGACAGCGGCGGGCGCACGGTTTCGCGCCGACGGCCTCGAGATCGCCACCGCGCTGCGCGGCCGCTTCAACGTCGAGAACGTGCTCGGCACGATCGCCGCCGCCCGCCTGCTCGGGCTCGAGGATGCCGCCGTCGCCCGCGGGATCGCCTCGCTCCGCGGCGTCCCGGGCCGGTTCGAGGCCGTCGACGAGGGCCAGCCGTTCGCCGTGATCGTCGACTACGCCCACACCCCCGAGGCGCTCGAGAACGTCCTTCGAAGCGCGCGCGACCTCGCCGCGGGGCGCCTCGTCTGCGTGTTCGGCTGCGGCGGCGACCGGGACCGCGGGAAGCGGCCGCTGATGGGGCAGGCCGCAGTCGCGCTCGCCGACCGCGTGATCGTCACCTCCGACAACCCGCGCAGCGAGGATCCGCTCGCGATCATCGAGGAGATCCTCGCCGGGGCGCCCGGGGCCGAGGTCGAGCCGGACCGCGCCGCAGCGATCGCCCGCGCGATCGAGCTCGCAGGCGAGGGCGACGTCGTCCTGATCGCCGGCAAGGGCCACGAGCAGGGTCAGGAGCTGGCCGACGGCAAGATCCCGTTCGACGACCGCGAGGTCGCCCGGGAGGCGCTCCGGCGGCTCGGAGCTGCTGCGTGATCTCCGCTCCGGGTGGCCGAGCTCGGCGGGCTGGGTGCGCTGGAGCCCGCGTCCGACGAGATCACCGGCGTCCAGGTCGACTCCCGTCGCATCGCTCCCGGCGACCTCTTCGTCGCCGTCGGCCCCGGCTCGGCGTTCCTCGAGGACGCGCGGGCGCGCGGGGCCGCGGCGACGCTCGTCCCCGACGACGCCCACGCAGCCCTCGCACGGATCGGCGGCCTCGTGCGCGACCGCAGCAGCGCGCGGTTCGTCGCGATCACCGGCTCGATGGGAAAGACGACGACCAAGGACATCCTCGCGGCTCTCTGCCGCCCGCACGCGCGCACCGTCGCCGCCGAGTCGAGCTACAACAACGAGATCGGCGTCCCGCTCACGCTCTGCCGCCTCGAGCCCGAGACCGAGATCTGCATTCTCGAGCTCGCGATGCGCGGCTTCGGCCAGATCGCGGAGCTCTGCGCGTTCTCGCGGCCCCAGCTCGGCGTGATCACGTCGATCGGCCCGGTCCATCTCGAGCACGTCGGCACGATCGACGGCGTGCGCCGCGCCAAGACCGAGCTGCTCGAGGCGCTGCCGCCCGGCGGAACCGCGATCGTGCCCGCCGACTTCCCGGTGAGCCGCGACGACCTCGACGTCGTGCGAATCGGGGAGGACGTGCGCCTCGAGGGGTTCGAGGTGCGGGGAGAGGGCGCCGTGGTCACGACGTCGCTCGGCGCGATCGAGGTCAACTTCACGATGCGCCACCTGGCCGAGAACGCGGTCTACGCGCTCGCCGCCTACCGCGCGCTCGGGCTCCCGCTCGGGCGCGCGAACGAGGGCGCCTCCTCCGTCGCCTTCGCGGACTGGCGCAACCAGGAGCTGGCGCTCCCGGGCGGCGGGCTCCTGATCAACGATGCGTGGAACGCGAACCCGGTCTCGATGCGCGCCGCGCTCGAGCACCTGCGGGAGCGCGCCGCCGGCCGGCGGACGGTCGCCGTTCTCGGTGAGATGGCCGAGCTCGGCGACTACTCCGAGGAGGGCCACCGCGAGGTCGGCCGCGCCATCGAGCAGGTCGGGGTCGACGTCGTGATCGCCGTCGGGCCGCAGGCGCAGGCCTACGGCGGCAGCTGGGTCGCCGGGACCGACCAGGCGGCGGGCCTCCTCCGCGACCTCCTCGAGCCGGGCGACTGCGTGCTCGTCAAGGGCGCCCGCGCGCTGGCCCTGGAAGGCATCGCCGACGACCTGGCGAACGTCGGGTTCTAATGGTCCGAGTTCTGATTGCGGGCATCGTCGCCCTCGTGATCTCGATCGCGCTCGGCCCGAAGCTGATCGAGTTCCTGCGCCGAAACGAGTTCGGCCAGCAGATACGCGAGCAAGGCCCGCGGCACGCGGCGAAGCAGGGGACGCCCGTGATGGGCGGCCTCCTGATCATCGGCTCGATGACCGCGGCGTTCCTGCTCCTGTCGGAGTACACGATCGCCGGAGCGACCGTCCTCTTCTGCACGGTCGCCTGCGCGGCGCTCGGCTTCTGGGACGACCTCCTCAAGGTGCGCCACCGCCGCTCGCTCGGCCTGCGCGGACGCTGGAAGCTGCTCGGCCTCCTCCTGATCACCGCAGGTGTGGGCTGGGGCGCGCACCACGCAGGCCTCTCGACCACGATCCTGCTACCAGTGCTCGACTGGCACGTCCACCTCGGCTGGGCCTGGTATCCGTTCCTCTTCCTCGTGATCGCCGGCGCCGCGAACGGGGTCAACCTCGCCGACGGCGTCGACGGGCTCGCGGCCGGCACCGGGATCATCTCGGTGTTCACGTTCATGGCGATGAGCGTGATCACCTACATCCGCTCGGGCCCGCCCTCGCATCGCGAGCCGCGGCCGCTCGACCTCGCGATCCTCGCCGCCGCGCTGATCGGCGGCACGGTCGGCTTCCTCTGGTACAACGCCTTCCCCGCCGAGGTGTTCATGGGCGACACGGGCTCGATGGGGATCGGCGGCGCGCTCGCCGGCTTCGCGATCATGACGAAGACCGAGTTCCTGCTCCTGCTGATCGGCGGGATCTTCCTGATCGAGGCGCTCTCGGTGATCATCCAGGTGATCAGCTTCCGCTACTACGGCCGCCGCGTCTTCCTGATGACGCCGATCCACCACCATTTCGAGATGAAGGCCTGGTCGGAGACGAAGATCATGGTGCGCTTCTGGATCCTCGGCGGGATCCTCTGCTCGGCCGGCTTCGCGCTCTACTACCGCTACTACTTCCGGCCGTGAAGCGGGCGCTCGTGCTCGGGATGGCGCGCTCCGGGGAGGCCGCCGCCGCCCTGCTCGAGCGGCACGGGGTCGAGGTCGTGAAAGCGGACCGGACGCTCGGGAACGACGGCGACACCGGGCTGCTCGACGACGTCGACGTGCTCGTGAAGAGCCCGGGGGTGCCGGGCGGGCAGCTGCTCGTGCGGGTCGCGCGTGCGCGCGGGATCCCCGTCTGGAGCGAGGTCGAGCTCGCCTACCGGCTGCTCGGGCTCGAGCTCGTCGGCGTCACCGGCACGAACGGCAAGACGACGACGACCGAGCTGCTCGGCGCGATCCTCGGCGCTGGCGACGGCCGGGAACGTGGGCCGGCCGCTCAGCCGCGCCGACGCGGAGCTCGTCGTCTGCGAGCTCTCGTCGTTCCAGCTCGAGGACATCGACACGCTCCGGTGCCGGGTCGCCGTGCTCCTGAACCTCGAGCCCGACCATCTCGACCGGCACGGCAGCGTCGAGGCCTACCGCGACGCGAAGCTCCGGATCTTCGAGAACCAGACGGCCGACGACACGGCCGTCGTCCCGCGAGGGTTCGGGCCGGTGCCGGGCGAGGGGCGTCGCGTCGAGTTCCATGCCGACGATCTGCTTCCCGCCGAGCCGCTGATCCCCGGCGCGCACAACCGCGAGAACGCGGCCGCCGCGACGGCGGCTGCACGTGCGCTCGGCGTCGCGGACGAGCAGATCGCCGCGGCGCTCGCCACCTTCCCCGGCGTGCCGCACCGGCTCGAGCCGGTGGGGGAGCTGAGGGGCGTCAGGTACGTCAACGACTCGAAGGCGACCAACGTCGCCGCCGCGAGCCGCGCCCTCGCCGCCTACGCCGGCGACCCGGTGCACCTGATCCTCGGCGGCTCGCCGAAGGGCGAGGACTACGCGCCGCTCGTCGCGGCGATCGGCTCCAACGTTCGCGGCATCTATCTGATCGGCGAGACCGCGGGCGAGCTCGGCGCGATGGTCGACGGCGTCCAGGCGGGCGATCTCGCGACAGCGGTGCGACTGGCCTCCGAGGCGGCCGCCGAGGGCGACGTCGTCCTCCTCTCGCCCGCGTGCGCGAGCTACGACCAGTACGACGACTTCGAGCAGCGCGGCGAGGACTTCAGGAGGCTCGTGGCGAATCTCGTCTAGATGCCCGTCCCGCCAATGCCCTCCGCACCGCTGGCGCACGCAAAGCGGCGCCATGCCGCGTCCTCGGTCGCCCCCGTAGCCTCAGCTACGGGGGCTCCCTGCGTCCTTGCCTGGCTTGCTTTCCGCACGCCATCGGCGCGGCCGCATCACCGGAACGGGCATCGATGAAGCGCGGCCAACTCGAGTGGCACCTCCTGATCCTCGTCACGCTCGGGCTCGTCGCCTTCGGCCTGGTGATGGTCTACAGCGCCACGTCGGCGTCGGCGGCGCTCGGGAACGGCGACCCGATGTCGTACCTCAAGCGCCAGGGCACCTATGCCGTGCTCGGGATCGTGCTCCTGATCGTCCTATCGCGCTTCGACTACCGCCGGCTTCGACTGCTCGCGCCGGGACTCATCGTCGTCTCGCTCGCGCTCTGCGCGGCAGTGCTCGTGATCGGCCCGGCGGTGAACGGCGCCCGCCGCTGGATCTCGATCGGCCCGGCCGTCTTCCAGCCGTCCGAGCTCGCGAAGCTCGCGCTCGCCGTCTGGCTCGCCTCGTACCTCGCGCGCCGCAAGGCGCCGGGGACGCTGAAGGAGCTGTGGCGCCCGATCGGTCTGCTCGTCGGCGTGTTCGCGACGCTGATCATCCTCGAGCCGGACCTCGGCACCGTGATCGCGATCGTGGTGATGGTGCTCGCGATCCTGCTCGTGTCCGGGACGCGGATGCGCGTGCTGGTCGGCGGCACGGCGATCGTGACCGCGCTCGGCCTCGCCTCGATCTACATCGAGCCGTACCGGCGCGTGCGCTTCTTCAGCTTCCTCCACCCGTGGCACGACGCGCAGGGCGCCGGGTTCCAGACGGTGCAGGCGATGATCGGGCTCGGCTCCGGCGGGATCTTCGGCGTCGGCCTCGGTCAGGGCGTGCAGAAGATCTTCTACCTGCCGGAGGCGCACACGGACATGATCTTCGCGGTCATCGGCGAGGAGCTCGGCCTCGTCGGCGTCACGGTCGTGATCGCGGCCTACGCGGCGTTCGCCTGGGCGGGATTGCGGATCGCGATGCGCTGCGCCGACCCGTTCGGCTCGCGGCTCGCGGCCGGGCTCACGGCGCTCGTCTGCGGGCAGGCGGTGATCAATCTCGCCGCAGTGCTCGGGCTCGCGCCGCTGACCGGGATCCCGCTTCCGTTCGTCTCCTACGGCGGCTCGAATCTCGTTGTCCAGCTCGTCGCGGTCGGGATCCTCCTTAACATCGCTACCAGACATGCAGCAGCAGCCAAAGCCGAAGTGCCTGATCGCAGCCGGAGGGACGGCCGGACACGTGATGCCGTCGCTGGCAGTGGCGGAGGCGCTCAGCGCCCGCGGCGCACTGGTGACGTTCGCCGGGTCGCCGGAGCGGGTCGAGGCTCGGCTCGTCGCTGAGGCGGGCTACGAGTTCGACGGGTTCGACGTCTCCGGGCTGCCGCGCCGGCTCGGGCGCGGGCTTGCGCACGCCGTCGCGATCGACGCGCGCGCGCCGCGGGCGTGCGCGCGGATCCTCGAGGCGCGCCGGCCCGACGTCGTGCTCGGCGGCGGCGGCTACGTCGCGGGGCCGATGGTCTACGCCGCGTGGCGGAAGAAGATCCCCGCCGCGCTGACCGAGGCCGACGCGCACCTCGGCCTCGCGAACCGGCTCGCCGCTCCGTTCGCACGCCGCGTCTTCCTCGCCTACGCCGATCCCGGGACGCGACGGCGCTCGCTACCGCGTCGTCGGGCGGCCGGTGCAGCGCGCGTCGGAGCTCTCGCCGCGACGAGGCGCGGCGCCGGTACTCGCTGCCGGACGAAGGGCCTGCGCTGCTCGTCTTCGGCGGCAGCCAGGGCGCCGAGGCGCTGAACGAGGCGGTGCTCGAGGCGTTCGCCGAGTCGGGCCCCGCCGTGCTCCATCTCTGCGGCGAGCGCTACTACGAGGCGCTGCGCGGCCGCGTCGCGCCGCCCCGACTACTGCCTGCTGCCGTGGACGGACGACCTCGGCGCGGCGCTGTCGGCGACCGATCTCGCGCTCGCGCGGGCGGGCGGCTCGGTGTGGGAGGTCGCGGCGGCGGGAAAGCCTGCCGTGCTCGTCCCCTCGCCGAACGTCACCGCCGACCACCAGACGAAGAACGCGCGCTACTTCGAAGCCGGCGGCGGCGCGATCGTCGTGCCGGAGGCCGAGCTGTCCCGCGTGCCGGAGCTCGTCCGCTCGCTGCTCGGCGACCCGGCGCGGCTCGCCGAGATGGGCGCTGCGATGCTTCGCGTCGCGCGGCCGGACGCGGCCGACCAGATCGCGGAGGAGCTCCTCGCGCTTGCTTGAAGGCCGCCGCCTCTGGTTCGTCGGGATCGGCGGCGCCGGGCTCTCGGCCTACGCGCTGCTCGCCCGGGCCTGGGGCGCCGAGGTGGGCGGCTGGGACCGGAACGAGACGCCGTACCTCGGGCCGGTGCGCGCCGCCGGGATCCCGGTGACGGTCTCGCCGGAGCCCGAGGCGCCCGAGGGCTGGGAGGCGGTCGTCTCGAGCGCGTATCCGTCGTTCCCGGGCACGCGGCGCGCCGAGCTGCTCGCGGAGCTCGTCTCGCTGCGCCCGTCGATCGTCGTCGCCGGTGCACACGGAAAGACGACCACGACCGGGATGATCGCGTTCGCGCTGGCCGAGACCGGGCGCGATCCGGCGATGCTCGTCGGCGCGGAGCTGCCGCAGCTCGGCGGCAACGCTCGGGCGGGGGAGGGCTGGCTCGTCGTCGAGGGCGACGAGTCCGACCGCACCGTCGAGTCGCTCCGGCCCGAGATCGCCGTCGTCACCAACATCGAGCTCGACCACCACGCGACGTTCGCCTCGCAGGCCGAGGTGGAGGAGCTGTTCGAGCGCTGGGCCGCGCAGGCGCCGCACGTCGTGCGGGGCTGGGAGCTCGAGCCGGTGGAGTTCCCGCTCGCGATCCCGGGCGCGCACAACCGGCTGAACGCCGCTGCCGCGCTGGCCGCGCTCGAGCTGGCCGGGGTCCCGCACGCCGAGGCCGCCGAGGCGCTCGGCCGCTTCCGCGGCGCGGCGCGGCGGTTCGAGCCTGCCGGCGAGGCCGGCGGCGTGCGGGTCTTCGACGACTACGCGCACCACCCGACCGAGCTCGCCGCCTCGATCGCCGCCGCGCGCGAGCTCGGCCCGGAGCGGGTGCTCGTCCTCTTCCAGCCGCACCTTCCCTCGCGGACGCGGTACCTCGCTCACGAGCTCGGACTGGCACTCGCCGAGGCCGATGCGGCATGCGTCACCGAGGTCTACGCCGCGCGTGAGGAGCCCTCCGTGAGCGGGCGCTCGGTCGTCACGGCGCTCTCGGAGGCGCGCCCGGGGATGACGATCGGCTGGGCGCCCGGGCTCGCGGACGCGGCGCGCATCGTCGCGGGCTGGGCGCGCCCCGGCGACCTGGTGCTCGTCGCCGGCGCCGGTGACGTCGACGCCGCGGTGCCGCTGCTCCTCGAGGCGCTCGCGTGAAGGTCGCCGAGCAGGTCCCGCTCTCCGGCTTCACGACGATCGGGACGGGTGGGCCGGCGCGGGCATTCGCCAGGCCAACGAGCCTCACCGAGCTCGAGCAGGCGCTCACGTGGGCGGGCGAGCGCGACCTCGCGGTCGCGACCGTCGGGCTCGGCTCGAACCTGCTCGTCGCGGATCCCGGAGTGGACGCGCTCGTGCTGAAGCTCGAGGGCGAGCTCGCCGAGGCGTCGACGGACGGCGACCTGCTGCTCGCGGGCGGCGGGGCCACGAACGCGGTCTGTCTCCACCGCGCACGTGCGGCCGGGCTCGGCGGGTTCGAGTTCGCGTGCGCGATCCCCGGCACGACGGGCGGCGGCGTCTGGATGAACGCGGGCGCGTACGGCAGCGACTGGAGCGAGATCCTGGTCAGGGCCTTCGTCGTCACGGCTGAAGGCTCCGGCTGGCTCACTCCGGCCGAGCTCGGCCTCTCGTACCGCCATTCCGATCTGACCCACGGCCAGGTGGTCGCGCGGGTCGAGTTCCGGCTCACTCCGCGCCCCGAGTCCGAGATCAGGACGCTCGTCGCGGACCTCCAGGCGAAGCGCAAGGCGAGCCAGCCGACGAACAGGCGCACCTTCGGGAGCGTCTTCAAGAATCCCGAGCACGAGCTCGGCGCGGGCGCGATGCTCGAGGCCTGCGGACTGAAGGGGCACAGGATCGGCGGCGCCGTGATCTCGCCGCGCCACGCGAACTTCATCGAGAACGCCGGCGGCGCAACGACAGCCGACTGTCTCGCGCTGATGGACGAGGCGCGGCATCGCGCGCGCGAGAGCTTCGGCGTCCAGCTGATCCACGAGGTGGAGCTGCTCTGAGGACGCTGGCCTGGGACGGCTGCGTCAACGTCCGCGATCTCGGCGGGCTGCCGACGACGGACGGCGGCGAGACGCGGTATCGCGCGGTCGTGCGCGCGGACAACCTGCGCCGCCTCACACCGGCCGGATGGCAGTCGCTGCTCGACCACGGCATCCGCGCGGTCGTCGATCTCCGTCGTCCCGACGAGCTCGCCGCCGACCGGCCGGCCCCTCCAAGCCCGGTCGAGGTCGTCAACATCGATCTCAACCCGGTCAACGGCGCCCTCGACGCCAGCATCCGCATCGCTTACGTCGACATGCTGGAGCGTTTCAACGGCAACTTCGCGCGTGCGATCGGCGCGGTCGCCCGCGCGCCCGAGGGAGGCGTGGCGGTGCACTGCCTCGTGGGCCGGGACCGGACGGGTCTCGTGAGCGCGCTCCTCCTGCGCGTCGCCGGCGTCGGCGTGGAGCCGGTGGCCGCCGACTGGGCGGAGAGCGACGCGAACCTCGCCGAGCCTCTGGCCCGCTGGATCGCGGCCGCTCCCGACGAGGATGAGCGCGCCCGGAGGCGCGGCTGGGTCGACGACGTCTCGCCGGCCGTGATGGAGGACGTGCTCGCCGAGCTCGACCGGCGCCACGGCAGCGTCGCCGGCTATCTGCGCTCCGCCGGGGTGGCCGACGAGGAGCTCGAGCTCGTGCGCGCGCGCCTGCGCGGGTAGGAGGGAGCGTCTCGGCGGCGAAGGTTTCGCCCATGCCCGGCGCGAGCCGATCGAAGCAGCCTGCCCGCGCTGCTGTGCTCCCGTTCCCCCGGCGGGGAATCCTGTCGCGCTCGGCGCGGCTGCTCCCCTCCGGCCGGGCTCTCGTGGTCTGCGTCGTCCTCGTCGCAGCTGCGGTCGGCGTCTACGTCGTCTCGCGCGAGACGTCTCTGTTCGCGATCCGGAAGGTCGAGGTGCGCGGCGTCTCGCCGTCGCAGGCGAAGGAGGTCGAGAATGCGCTCGCGCCGCTGCAGGGCTCGAGCCTGCTCGCGCTCGGGGGTGACGCGGTCACGCGTCGCGTCGGCGCGCTTCCGGACGTCCTCGCTGTCACCTACGACCGCGGCTTCCCGCACACGCTCACGGTCACGGTCACGCCCGAGCGCCCGGTCGCGGTGCTGCGGCGCGGAGACGAATCGTGGCTGGTCTCCGCACGCGGCCGGATCATGCGCCGGCTCACCTCCGGGCAACTCCCCGGGCTGGCGCGGATCTGGGTCACCCGCCAGGTCGACGTCTCGCTCGGCAGCACGTTGTCCGACGCGAACGCGCTGAGCGCGGTCGCCGCGGTCGCGCCGCTCGTCCGGGTGCGGTTCCCGGTGCGCGTCACCTCGGTGGAGACGAAGGGCGGCTCCTCCACGCTGCACCTCCGTTCCGGGCTCGCGCTCGTCGTGGGCGACACGACCGACCTGAGACTCAAGTTCGTCGTCGCGAAACAGCTCCTCGCGAGCGTCCCGACGACCCCCGGCAGCTACCTCGACGTCAGCGTCCCCGAGCGGCCCGTCTCGGGGACCAACCCTCAAGTCGCAGGTACAGGTTGAGTGTTTGGCGCGCTCAACCGTGCGGAATCCGCGTTGACAGAGGGGACGACGGCACGTACCCTGCGGCGAAAGGAGAGGCTCGCGAAGCGTACGCTCCAGTACAGCTTCAGGTCGAGCCTGGTTGAGACTATGGCAGAGCGCGCGAACTACCTGGCAGTGATCAAGGTCGTCGGCGTCGGCGGCGGCGGCACGAACGCCGTCAACCGGATGGTCGACGCGGGGCTCACCGGCGTCGAGTTCATCGCCGTCAACACCGACGCGCAGGCGCTGCTGATGTGCGACGCCGACGTCAAGATCCACATCGGCGCGAAGGTCACGCGCGGCCTCGGCGCCGGCGCGGACCCGGCCGTCGGCCAGGCCGCCGCCGTCGAGACGCGCGACGAGCTGAAGGAGGCGCTCAAGGGAGCCGACATGGTCTTCGTCACCGCCGGCGAGGGCGGCGGCACCGGCACCGGCGCGGCACCCGTGATCGCCGGGCTCTCGCGCGAGCTCGAAGCGCTCACCGTCGGCGTCGTGACGCGTCCGTTCACCTTCGAGGGGCGCAAGCGCTCCGAGGCGGCCGAGGCCGGGATCGAGCGGCTCCGCGACCAGGTCGACACGCTGATCGTGATCGAGAACGACCGGCTGCTCCAGGTCGTCGAGAAGAAGACCTCGCTCGGCGAGGCGTTCGGGATGGCCGACGACGTGCTCCGCCAGGGCGTCCAGGGGATCACCGACCTGATCACGGTCCCGGGGCTCGTCAACCTCGACTTCGCCGACGTCCGCACGATCATGAGCGACGCCGGCTCGGCCCTGATGGGGATCGGCACCGCCTCGGGCGAGAACCGCGCCGCCGAGGCGGCCCGCAACGCCGTCTCCTCGCCGCTCCTCGAGTCGTCGATCGAGGGCGCCACCGGGATCCTGCTCAACATCTCCGGCGGCTCCGAGATCGGCCTGTTCGAGGTCAACGAGGCCGCGGAGGTCGTGACCGGCGCAGCCGACCAGAACGCGAACGTGATCTTCGGCGCCGTGATCGACGACGGTCTCGGAGACGACATTCGCGTGGTAGTGATCGCGACCGGGTTCGGCGCCCAGAAGCGCCGCCGCCGCCGCGAGGGTGCGCTCGAGGCGCCCACCCCGAGCGCGACCGCGCCCGCGGACACGGGCGGGTTCGAGGTCTCCGAGGAGGCGCTCGAGGTCCCGTCGTTCCTCCGCGAGACCTAGCAGCGACGCAGTAGCATCCCCGCGGGGATGCAGACGCTCCAGCGGACGCCGCTCTACGACCGCCACGTCGCGCTCGGCGCGCGCATGGTGCCCTTCGCAGGCTGGGAGATGCCCGTCCAGTACGAGGGCGTGATCCCCGAGCATCGCGCGGTGCGCGCCGACTGCGGCGCGTTCGACGTCTCGCACATGGGCGAGCTCGAGGTCGAGGGGCCGCAGGCGACCGCCTTCCTGCAGTCGGCGCTCTCGAACGACCTCGACCGGCTCGAGCCCGGCCGGGCGCAGTACACGCTGCTCACGAACGAGCGCGGCGGGATCGTCGACGACCTGATCGCCTACCGGCTCGAGCCGCACCGCTACCTCCTGATCGTCAACGCAGGGAACAAGGACGCGGCGTTTGCCTGGCTCAAGGAGCGCGAGATCCGCGGCACCGAGGTCAGCGACCGCTCTGTCGAGTACGGGCTGATCGCGGTGCAGGGACCGGACGCGCTTCGGCGGCTGGGTCTGGACGAGGCGCCCGCGTTCACGTTCGCGATGGGCGAGATCGACGGGATCGAGTGCATGGTGAACCGCACCGGCTACACCGGCGAGGCCGGCTGCGAGCTGCTCACGATGGCCGAGGACACCCCTGCGCTCTGGGACGCCGTGCTCGCCCGCGGCGCCGTCCCCTGCGGGCTCGGCGCGCGCGACACCCTGCGGCTCGAGGTCTGCTACCCGCTGCACGGCAACGACATCAGCGAGGAGACCGATGCGATCTCGGCCGGGCTCGGCTGGGTCTGCGCGCTCGACAAGGAGTTCACCGGAGCGGCCGAGCTCCGCCGGATCAAGGCAGACGGCCCGGCGACGAAGCTCGTCGCCTTCGTGATGGACGAGAAGGCGGTCCCGCGCCAGGGGATGGCGATCGAGGGAGGCGGCGAGGTCACCTCCGGCTCGCATTCGCCGATGCTCGACGTGGGAATCGGGATGGGCTACGTCCCTTCTCCCGCCGCCGGGCCCGGCCAGGGGATTACGATCGACGTCCGCGGACGTCCGCGTCGCGCGACGATCGTGAGGAAGCCGATCTACAAGCGAGAGGAGCGCTGACCTTGGCCGCAACGGAGAGCTACCCCGACGGGCTGAAGTACCACCGCGAGCACGACTGGGCCCGGATCGAGGGCGACGAGGCGACGCTCGGGGTGACGTGGTTCGCGCAGGACGCGCTCGGCGAGCTCGTCCACTACGAGCCGCCGGCCGTCGGCGACACGGTCGCGGTCGACTCCTCGTACGGCGAGGTCGAGTCCGTGAAGGCCGTGTCCGAGCTGATCGCGCCGCTCTCGGGCGAGGTGCTCGAGGTGAACCAGGCCGTGCTCGACGCGCCGGAGACGGTGAACGAGGACCCGTACGGCGCCGGCTGGCTGATCCGCGTCCGCCTCTCCGACCCCGACGAGGTGGAGGCGCTGCTCGAGGCGTCGGCCTACCAGGAGTTTCTGGCGACGCAGTGACGGGACCTGGAGCAGATGCTCTCGCGCTCCTCGGGCGTTGCTGGCAGTGCGGGGCTGGAGGGCACAGTGTGACCAACACAGGCCCGGAGAGCACCGTGCCGTCAGCGACGTCAGGCGCCGGCGGAGCCGGGCTCTGCCCGGCGGGAGCCGACGCTGGCGAGGGGCGCGAGTGAGCTACCTCTCCATCACCGAGGCGGATCGCCTGGCGATGCTCGAGGCGGTCGGCGTCGCCTCGGTCGAGGAGCTGTTCGCCGAGATCCCCGAGGAGGTGCGGCTGCGCCGGCCGCTCGCGCTCGAGCGGGCGCTCTCCGAGCCCGAGCTGATGGCGCACCTCGAGGAGCTCGCGGCGAAGAACGTCCACACCGGCGCCGAGCTCTCGTTCCTCGGGGCCGGGATCTACGACCACTACGTCCCGGCCGTGGTCGACGCCGTGCTCTCGCGTGGGGAGTTCCTCACCGCATACACGCCGTACCAGCCCGAGATGAGCCAGGGCGTGCTGCAGTCGATCTTCGAGTACCAGACCGCGATCTGCGAGCTGACCGGGATGGACGTCTCGAATGCGTCCGGCTACGACGGCTGCACCGTCGCCGCGGACGCCTGCTTCATCGCGAAGCACGCGACCGGGCGCGACAAGGTCGTGCTCGCCGAGGCGCTCAACCCGCAGGTGCGGCAGGTCGTGAAGACCTACGCGCCCGGGTTCGGGCTCGAGGTGGTCGAGGTGCCGCATCGAGGCGGCGCGACCGACCCCGACGAGCTCCGCGCGGCCGCCGAGGGCGCCGCGTGCGCGATCTTCCAGCAGCCGAACTTCTTCGGCGTGCTCGAGGACGCGCCGGGGCTCGCGGCCGCAGCGTCCGAAGCCGGGGCGCTCGCGGTCGCGCACGTCGACCCGATCTCGCTCGGCGTGCTTGAGGCCCCGGGCAAGTACGGCTGCGCGCTCGCGATCGGCGAGGGCCAGGGCGCCGGCAACTCCGTCAGCTACGGCGGGCCGCACTACGGCTTCCTCGCGGCACGGAACGAGTTCATCCGTCGCATGCCCGGCCGGATCGTCGGCGAGACGGTGGACACCGCGGGCGAGCGCGGCTATGTCCTCACCCTGCAGACCCGGGAGCAGCACATCCGCCGCGAGAAGGCGACCTCGAACATGACCACGAACCAGACGCTGCTCGCGCTCGCCGGGCTCGTCTACCTCTCGTGGCTGGGCCCGCAGGGGCTCACGGAGCTGGGGGAGACCTGCATGGGCCTCGCCGAGCTCGCGAAGGAGCGGCTGGAGCTTCCGCTCGCGTTTCCTGATCAGGCAACATTCAAGGAGTTTGCCGTCCGGGTCGGACGGCCCGCCGTCGACGTGATCGCGGAGTGCCGCGCGCACGGCGTCAACCCCGGCTACCCGCTCGGGCGCGACTACGAGGGGATGGACGACGTGCTGCTCGTCGCGCTGACCGAGAAGCGCACGCCGGCCGACATCGACCGGCTCGCCGAGGTGCTCGCCGGATGAAGCTGATCTACGAGCGCTCCCAGCCGGGCCGCCGCGCCGGGCGCCTGCCGAGCTACGAGATCCCGAAACCGGAGGTTCCGGGGCACCTCCGCCGCGCCTCGCCGCCGCGCCTGCCCGAGCTCGCCGAGCCCGAGCTCGTCCGCCACTTCACGGCGCTCTCCGACCGCAACTTCGGGATCGACACGGGCTTCTACCCGCTCGGCTCCTGCACGATGAAGCACAACCCGCGCGTCAACGAGCGCGCCGTCCAGCTGCCCGGGTTCCGCGACCTTCACCCCTACCAGGTGGACGAGGGCGCCCAGGGCGCGCTCGAGCTGATGTGGAGGCTGCAGGAGATCCTGGGCGAGATCGCCGGCCTGCCCGCGGTCTCGCTCCAGCCCGCCGCCGGCTCGCAGGGCGAGCTGACGGGGCTGATGCTGATGCGCGCCTACTTCGAGGATCGCGGCGAGGGCGACCGGCGCGACACGATCATCACGGCCGACACCGCGCACGGCACCAACCCGGCGAGCGTCACGATGGCCGGCTTCAAGCTCGAGAAGGTGGAGACGGACGCGCGCGGCAACCTCGACCTCGCCGACCTCCGCGCGAAGGTGAACGAGCGCACCGCCGGGCTGATGCTCACGAACCCCTCGACGCTCGGCCTCTTCGACGAGGGGATCGTCGAGGTGGCGCGGATCTTCCACGATGCGGGCGCGCTCCTCTACTACGACGGCGCCAACCTGAACGCCGTGTGCGGGATCTCGCGGCCCGGTGACATGGGCTTCGACATCGTCCACTACAACCTGCACAAGACCTTCTCGCAGCCGCACGGCGGCGGCGGGCCCGGCGGCGGGCCCGTCGCGGTGCGCGACATCCTGGAGCCGTTCCTGCCCTCGCCGACCGTCGTCCGCGACGACGACGTCTTCCGGCTCGACTACGACCGCCCGAAGTCGATCGGGCGCGTGCGCGGCTTCGGCGGGCCGTTCGGCGTCTTCGTCCGCTCGTACGCCTTCATCCGCTCGTACGGGCCCGGCCTGAAGGAGATGTCCGAGACGGCCGTGCTGAACGCGAACTACCTGCTCGCGCGGCTGAAGGACGTCTACGAGCTGCCCTACGACCGCCACTGCATGCACGAGTTCGTGCTCTCGGCGCGCAACCTGAAGCGCGATCACGGGATCACCGCGCTCGACGTCGCGAAGCGGCTGATGGACTTCGACATCCATCCGCCGACGGTCTACTTCCCGCTCGTCGTGCCCGAGGCGCTGATGATCGAGCCGACCGAGACCGAGCCGAAGGAGCGCCTCGACGAGTTCGTCGACGTGATGCGGCGGATCGCGATCGAGGCGGCCGAGAGCCCGGAGCTCGTGAAGGAGGCGCCGCACGACCGGCCCGTGCGCCGGCTCGACGAGGTGCGCGCGGCCAAGAACCCCGTCGTAAAGTATGGCTTCGAGGAGGTGACGACCCCTGCCTAACGCCGCAGCCGAAGCGCTCTCGCACGAGCTGACCCGCCGCTCGTCGGAGTGGGTCGAGGCGATCCGCGACGGGGACGTCCCGACGCTCGAGCTCATGCTCGCGCACGAGTTCGTGCTGGTCGGTCCGGCGCGCCAGCTCTCGCGCGAGGAGCTGATCGGCGCCGCGGGCAAGGGCGCGTACACGATCGAGGAGTTCGGGTACGACGAGATCGAGATCGAGCTCTACGGCGACACGGCGATGCTCTCGTCCCGCTACCACCAGACCGCGCGCTTCGGCGAGCGCGACGTCAGCCGCGTCTATTTCGCGACGGACATCTGGGTGCGGCGCGACGCGCGCTGGCAGCTCGTGCGGCGGCACGCGACGCTCGCCGAAGACTGACGGGACGCGCCTGATGGTGGGCGAGGCCCTTCGCCTGATCCCGTACGCGCTCGTCGCCGATCTGAGCCCGACCGCGTTCGCGGCAACGCTGGCCGTGATCGCGAGTGGACGGCTGAAGGCGCTCGGGTTTGCGATCGGGATCGTGGCCGGGCAGATCTTTGCCCTCGGGGTCCTGTTGCGAATCGGCACGGCCGCCGTTCCGCACCGCGACAGCGACCATCCGGGGCTCCAGGCGGCGCTCGAGCTCGCCGCCGCCGTCGCCCTGCTGTGGCTCGCCTGGCGACTGCGCAGCAAGCCGATCGAGATCGGGGGGCAGGACGAGCGGCTGAAGAAGGTGCTCGCCCGCCTCGACCGCGTGCGCGTCGTCACGGCCGTCGCCGCCGGCCTGCTGTTCGGAATCGGGGGAAGCGGCTCGTGCTGAGCGCGCTCGCGGCGGGCTCGATCGCCGCCGCCGGTCTCGGCACCGGAGCCGGGCACTCCCTCGTCGGCTGGTATTCCCTCCTCGCGACCGCGGTCGTGTGGGTGCCGGTGCTCGTGTACGTCCTCTTCGGCGAGAAGGCGGTCGCCTGGCTGGCGGGCATCCAGGCGCGGCTCGTGAAGCACCAGCGTGAGGCGTTCTTCTACCTGCTCGTGGCGATGGCGCTGCTGCTCGGCGCGGACGCGATCGTCACGCTTCTCTAGACCGAAGCCGCCGTTGATCTCCGTCCGAGGGATACTTGACGGCATGGACGGCCACACTCGCGATGTCCGCGTTGTCGGCGTCCCTCCCGCCACCGCGGAGGCGAACGGGGCAGTGGTGAGCCTCTTGACGGGCACGCAGACGGCGATCCACTGGGCGCAGATCGCAGTCTCGAACGCACATGCTGCTCGACGGGCCCGGCAGGGGCTCGCCGATGCGCAACGCCGCGGCTCGCCGCTCGAATTCGCACTGGCGGCCGAGCTGCACGCCTCCCTGATCGCGATCTCGGCCGCGGCACACGCCGTCGAGGCCTTGTTCGCGGAGCTCAAGCCACTCGTGGTGACGGCGGACGCGGCGAAGCGCTGGAAACAGAACGGAACGAAGCGCCGGGGCCAGATCCGCGAAACGCTCAGGCAGGGGTTCCGTCTCGTCGGCGAACACTGGGGCCGCGACTTCGACTGGCTCTTCGACCTGCGGAACGCCGCCCTGGATCCAGGCCTCGCTGCCGGCGATCCCCACGCGGGCTCGCATCCGCTCGGGATCGGCGCCGCGCCCGAGTTCTGCGAGTTCACCTCGGAGCAAGCCGAGCGCGCCGCTCGGCTCGTCGTCGACGTCTTTCGCACCTGTGCGGCCTACCCGTGGCCGGCCACCAGGGCGTGGGCGGATCGGATGGAGCCGGTGGTCGAGAAACTGTGCGCAGACCTCGACGGTGCGCTGAGCTAGCTCGTGACCGCCCGACGGCCCTAGCGCGAGGCAGCGAGCTGGCCGCACGCCGCGGCGATGTCCCGCCCGCGCGTCAGCCTGACGGTCGCCGGGATTCGCGCCCGGTCGAGCACGTGCTTGAACGCGGCGATGCCGTCACGCGAGGTGCCGTCGAACCGGCCCGTCGGGTTGTACGGGATCAGGTTCACCTTGAACACGTCGCCGTCGAGCACGGCCGCGAGCTGCTTGGCCTGGCCGACCGTGTCGTTCACGCCGGCGAGCATCACGTACTCGACGTACACCTTGCGGTGGCGCAGCTCGTAGTAGCGCCGGCACTCGGCGAGCACGTCGGCGAGCGGGTAGCGGTCGTTCACGGGCATCAGCTGGGAGCGGAGCGCGCCGTCGGCGGCGTGGAGCGAGAGCGCGAGGCGGATCGGCTCCTCGACCTCGTCCACGAACCGCGGTCAGGCCGGGGAGCCAGCCGACGGTCGAGACCGTCGTCCGCCGGTGCGTGATCCCGAGGTCGGGCAGCCGCCGCGCAGCCTCCAGCACGGGGTCGAGGTTCAGCATCGGCTCGCCCATCCCCATGAACACGGCGTGATTGACCGGCTCGACGCGGCGGAAGTGGAGTGCCTGGTCGAGGATCTCCGACGCGGTCAGGTTGCGGCCGAAGCTCATCTGGCCGGTCGCGCAGAACGTGCAGGTGAGCGGGCAGCCGGACTGGGACGAGAGGCAGATCGAGCGGCGCCCGTCGCGGTAGCGCATCAGCACGGCCTCGACCGGATGGCCGTCCGCGGTGCGGAAGAGCGCCTTCACGGTGCCGTCCTTGGCCTGGTGCTCCTCCACGAGCTCGAGCGTCGAGAAGGGCACCTCGCCGGTGAGCGCGTCGCGCAGCGGCGAGGGCACGTTCGTCATCGCCTCGTAGCCTGCGGCGCCGCGCGCGGCCCACTCCCACACCTGGGCGGCGCGGTAGGCCGGCTCGCCCCTGGCGGCGAGCGTCGAGTCGAGAATCGCAAGGTCCACGCCGCCACGGTAGCGTTTGCGCCGTGATCGACCTCCGCACCGACACGCTCACCCAGCCGACCCCGGAGATGCGCCGCGCGATCTCCGAGGCGGCCGTCGGCGACGAGCAGAAGCGCGAGGACCCGACGGTGCTCGAGCTCGAGCGCCGCGGCGCCGAGCTGCTCGGCCAGGAGGAGGCGGTCTTCGTGCCGACCGCGACGATGGCGAACCAGATCGCGCTGCGGATCCTCGCGCGGCCCGGCGAGGAGCTGCTCGCCGAGGAGAACTCGCACGTCCTGATCGACGAGCTCGGCGGGCCTGCCGTCCACTCCGGCCTCGTCACGCGCGGCCTGCCGGGCTTCCACGGGCGGCTCTCGCCCGAGCAGATCCGCGCCTCGGTGCGCGAGCGCAAGGACATGCACCACCCGCCCACGCAGGATCGTGTCGCTCGAGGACACGCACAACTCCTCCGGCGCGCGGGTCTGGCCGCTCGAGGAGATCGCCGCGGTCGCCGAGACCTGCCGCGAGCTCGACCTCCGCCTCCACCTCGACGGGGCGCGGCTGATGAACGCGGCCGTGGCCCAGGGCGTCCCCGCTGCCGAGATCGGCCGTCACTTCGACACGGTGACGCTCTGCCTCTCGAAGGGGCTCGGCTGCCCGCTCGGCGCGCTCATCGCCGGCTCCGAGGAGCTGATGGCCGAGGCGAGGCGGAACAAGCATCTCTTCGGCGGCGCGATGCGCCAGGCGGGGATCGTCGCCGCCGCTGGCGTCTACGCGCTCGAGCGCAACGTCGAGCGGCTCGCCGACGACCACGCACGCGCCCGCCGGCTCGCCGAGGGGCTCGCCGCCGCCGGCGCCGCGGTCGACCTCGACCAGGTCGAGACGAACTTCGTCCAGCTCGACGTCGGCGCAGACCGCGCCGCGGCGCTCGACGCGCTGCGCGCCGAGGGCGTCCTGCTCTCGGGCACGATCCACCGCAACCTCCTGCGCGCCGTGACGTACCTCGGGATCACCGACGACGACATCGAGCAGGCGATCGAGCGGATCCCGCGCGCGCTCGAGGCCCGTGTCGGCGCCTGAGCTTCGCCGCCTCGTCGCCGCGGCGCAGGCGGAGCAGCGGATCCCGTCGGTCGCCGCGGCCGTCGTCCGGGGAGGCGAGGTGGTCTACGCAGACGCGGTCGGGATCTCCGAGCCGGGCCGCGACGCGACGCCCGACGATCAGTACAGGATCGGGTCGATCTCGAAGACCTTCTGCGCCGCCGCCGTGATGCAGCTCCGCGACGCGGGAGCGCTCGCGCTCGACGACCCGCTCACCGCGTACGTGCCCGAGAGCGCCCAGGCTCCGTCGATCCGGCGCCTGCTCTCGCACTCCGCCGGGCTCGAGCGCGAGCCGAAGGGCGAGATCTGGGAGACGCTGAAGCCGCCGACCCGCGACGAGTTCCTCGCGCAGCTCTCGGAGGTCGAGAGCGTGCTCGAGCCGGGCCGCCGCTTCCACTACTCGAACCTCGCCTACGCGCTGCTCGGCGAGGTCGTCCGCCGCGTCTCCGGGCAGCCGTTCGAGGATTACGCAGACGAGCGGATCCTGCGCCCGCTCGGGATGGGGCGCACGACCTGGCGCGCGGCGGCGCCCGTCGCGAAGGGCTACTTCGTCGATCCCTACGACGAGCGGCTCCGGCCCGAGGCCGACATGGAGCCCGGTGCGACGCAGTCGGTCGGCGGGCTCTGGTCGACGGTCGGCGATCTCGCGCGCTGGGCCGCGTTCCTCGCCGATCCGGACCCGGCTGTCCTGCGACGCGAGACGGTCGACGAGATGGCCTCGGTGCAGGTGATGGCCGACCGCGGCTGGACGCGCGGCCACGGCCTCGGGCTCCAGCTGTTCCGTGCCGGCGAGCGGATCTACGCAGGTCACGGCGGCGCGATGCCGGGCTTTCGGGCGGGGCTCGCGGTCGCGCGGGCCGAACGGGCCGGTGCCGCGGTGCTCACGAACACGAGTGCCGGCGCCGAGCCCGAGGAGCTCGCCGTGCACCTCGTCGCGAAGTCGCTCGAGCTCGACCCGCCCGGGCCCGCGCTCTGGCAGCCGCAGGAAGAGGCGCCGGAGGGGCTCCGCCCGCTGCTCGGGCGCTGGTGGTCCGAGGGGCACGAGTTCGTCTTCTTCTGCCGCGACGGGAGGCTGCACGCGCGCCTCGATCCGCCGGCGGCGAGCGCCGAGACCTCGGTCTTCGAGGCGGCGGGCGACGATCGCTTCCGCACCGTCGCGGGCCGCGAGAACGGCGAGTGGCTGCGCGTCGCGCGGGACGAGAGCGGCGCCGTGACGAAGCTCTACTGGGCCACGTACGCATTCACGCGCGACCCGCAGATCTTCGGCTCGTGACTACTCGTACTGGAGCGCTTCGAGCACGTTCAGCCGCGCCGCGCGGCGGGCGGGGAGAGATCGCCGCCAGCAGCCCGACGATGATCGCCGCGATCACGAACACGATGATCGTCCCGACCGGGATCGCGATCGCGATCGCCGAGACCGCGTGCGTCGACCAGCGACCGCGAGCAGGATCCCGAGCGGGATCCCGAGCGCCGCGCCGATCAGCGCCGTGATCACGGACTCGTAGCGGATCATCCGCCGCACCTGGCGCCGCGTCATCCCGACCGCGCGCATCATCCCGAGCTCGCGCGTGCGCTCGAACACGGTCAGGACGAGCGTGTTCACGATCCCGAACAGGCTCACGATGATCGAGAGCCCGAGCAGCACGTAGAGCAGGTTCAGCAGCATGTTGATCCCCTGCTCCTGGTTCGACCTTGAACTGGCTCTCCGTCGCGATCTTCGCGTCGGGGAAGGCCTTCAGCGCCGCCTCGAGCGCCGCCGTGTTCGCCGGCGGTGACGCCGCCGTCGATGTTCACGAACGCGAAGACGTTGGCGGGCTACTGGTAGTTCTTGTCGAAGGTCTCGGTCGAGATCGTGACGGTGCCGAACGGCGAGCCGCCCTTCGGCGGGTCGAAGATCGCCTTCACCTTCAGGTCGAGGAACTTGCCGGACGGCGTCTCGAGCCGGATCGGCGAGCCGAGCGTCGAGGTGGTGGTTCTTCGCGTAGCTCTTCGCGACGAACGCGCCGTTCGGGCCGAGCGCCGCCGCCGTGTCCGCGGAGCCCTGCACCCAGTTCATGTTGATCACCTTCGGCATCCCCGTCGTCGACGCCGGTGACCTGGACCGTCTTGCCGAAGGCGCGCCCGTCGCCGCCGCGGACGCCGGAGACGACGGTCACGCCCGGAACCTTGCGCAGCGCCTCGGCGGCGGGAATCGCGAGCGGCGTGAAGTTGTTCTGCGAGGTGAGCGCGTAGTCGGCGTGGAAGAGCTGGTTCACCGCGCTCTCGAAGGAGCCTCTGAGGCCCGGCGCCGAGCACGGCGACGAAGGTGACGAGCGCGAGCCCGATCATCAGCGCCGCGGCGGTGGACGCGGTGCGCTGCGGGTTGCGCATCGAGTTCTCGCGCGCGAGCTTGCCCGCGAGCGCCGCCGATCTCGGCGCCGGGCCAGCCGAGCGACCGTCGCGAGCGGCCGCACGAACTTCGGCGCGACCAGGGCGACGCCGACGAAGAGCACGAGCACGCCGACGCCGAGCGCGAGCAGCCGCTGCGCCGTCGAGATGCCGTGCACGAAGAGCGCCGTAGACGAGGACAGCGCGATCGCGAGCGCCGTGACGAACGGCCGACAGCAGCGGCGTCCAGCGGCCGAAGCGACGCGGCGGCAGCACGCTGCCCTCGCGCACCGCCGCGATCGGCGGCACGCGGGTGGCGCGAAACGCGGGGCGGAGGCTCGCGAGCATCGTCACGATGATCCCGAGCAGCGAGCGAGACGATCACGGTGCGCCGCGCGAAGACGAGCGCCGACTTCGGCAGGTCGATCCCGAACGAGACGAAGAGCGCGTTGAGCCCCTTCGCGAGCGCGAGCCCGAGGAACAGGCCGACGATCGAGGCGACGGTGCCGATCACGAGCGCCTCGAGGAACACCGAGCCGAGCATCTGACGCCGGTCGCACCGAGCGTCCGCAGCGTCGCGAACTCGCGCGTGCGCTGCGCGATCGTGATCGAGAGCGTGTTCGCGATCACGAAGGCGCCGACGAAGAGCGCGATCCCGCCGAACGCGAGCAGGAAGTACTGGAGGAAGCTGAGGAACGAGCTCGTCGTGTCCTTCGCGTCCTGCGGCCGCCTGGTCGGCGCCGGTCAGCACCTCGGCGGTCGGGCGGCAGGATCGGCTGGATCTGGCGAGACGAGCTGGCTGTCGGCTCGACGCCCGGCTTCGCCGGCGACGCGGATCTGGTCGAGCTGGCCGACCTTGTCGAACAGCTGCTGCGCGGTCGGCAGGTCGAAGATCGCGAGGGTGGCGCCGCCGATCGAGGCGACCGACGCCGAGCTCGGCGATGCCCGTGATCCGGAACTGCTGCACCGGCCCGCTGCGCTGGACGACCGATCGCGTCGCCGACCTTGTAAGCCCTTCTTGTCCGCAGTGGCCTTGTCGATCGCGACCTCGGTCGGCGCCGAGCGGCCAGCGGCCGGAGACGAGCGTGAGCGGGTTGAAGCGCGTGTCGCCGGTCGCGTCGTGGCTGAAGCCGAGGTTCGGCGCGCCGCCGTTCGGATCAGCCTTGCCGTTCGGAGCCGACGAGCTGCGTGGCCGGTCGCTCGACCGACCCGACGGCCGCGGCGACGTCCGGCAGCGCCCTGACCTCGGCGAGCGACCGTCTCCGGGAAGCTGACGTGTCCGGCGCCGTTGTTGCCGTTGCGCCCGAACGCCTGCTTGCCGGTGACCACGACGTCCGTGTTCTGGTACGAGACCTGGTAGATCGTGTCGAAGCCGGCCTTGATCGTGTCGGTGAGGACGTAGGTGCCGCTCACCATCGCGACGCCGAGCACGATCGCGATCGCCGTCAGGGCAGCGCGCAGCTTGCGCCCGGCGAGGTCCTTCAGGGCGACGCTGGATCACTTCGAGGCTGAGCTCGTTCATCACCGTCGAGCACCTCGCGCGGCGGTCGAGCGCGCCGAGGTCGCGCACGATCAGGCCGTCGGCGAGGAACAGCACGCGGTCGGCGATCGCCGCCGCGCGCGGCTCGTGGGTGACCATCACGATCGTCTGGCCGAGCGTCGCGACCGAGTCGCGGAGCAGCTCGAGGATCTCGGCGCCGGTCGTCGAGTCGAGGTTGCCGGTCGGCTCGTCGGCGAAGACGACGGTCGGCCGCGAGACGAGCGCGCGCGCGATCGCGACGCGCTGCTGCTGTCCGCCCGAGAGCTCGGAGGGCCGGTGCGTTGCGGCGGTCGGCGAGGCCGACCTTGTCGATCAGCTCCTCGAACCAGGCCTCGTCGGGCTTCTCGCCGGCGATCGAGAGCGGCAGCAGCACGTTCTCCTCGGCGGTCAGCATCGGCAGCAGGTTGAAGAACTGGAAGATGAAGCCGATGTGGCGGCGCCGGAGCAGGGTCAGCTCCTTGTCGTTCATCTCGTCGATCTGCTCGCCGGCGATCACGACGTCGCCCGCGGTCGGCTTGTCGAGCCCCGCGAGGATGTGCATCAGCGTGGACTTGCCCGAGCCGGACGGGCCCATCACGGCGGTCAGCTCGCCGGCGGGAACCTCGAGCGAGACGCCCTTGAGCGCGTCGACGGCGGTGTCGCCGGAGCCGTAGCGGCGCGTGATGTCCGTCCCGGCGACGACGGTGTCGAGTGCGGCGGCGGCCTCCATCGAGCCGAACAATACGTCAGATCGAAATGTCGCCAGCGAGCCAGTAGAGCGCGACGCAGCCGGCGTAGGCGCCGAGCAGGAGGAAGCCCTCCCAGCGGCGCACGCGCTGATCGCCGACCACGACGCGCGACGAGGATCGCGGCGCCGCCCATCGTCGCGAGCTCGACCGGGCGGAAGGCCAGCGCGAGCGGCGGCCGCACGACGAACGACAGCAGCACGACGAGCGGCGTGACGAGCAGCGCGACCTGGGCCGCCGAGGAGACGGCGATCTCCGACGGCAGCCGGAACTTCCCGCGCCGCGCGATCACGACGGCGCCGCCGTGCTCGGCCGCGTTGCCGACGATCGCGACGATCACGGCGGAGGTGAAGAACGTCGAGAGGCCGACTGTGTGCGCGAACGCCGTCAGCGAGTGGACGAGGGTCTCGCTCACGAGCGCCGTCACGACCGTCGCGGCGGCGAGCACGCCGAGCGACGCGCCGAGCGTCCACTCGGACTCCGACGCGACGTTTCCGGACTCGGCGTGCAGGCGCCGGTGGCGCCGCAGCCCGTGGACCGTGACCGCGACGTAGACCGCGAGGAGGACGAGCGCGACGGCGATGCTCGCGACGGCGAGCGAGTGCCGGTCGCGGTCACCGTGGAGGCCCGGAACGCTCGTGAACATGAACGCGACGACCGCGCCGATCACGAGCGCGAGCTGGACGAGCAGCGAGCGCCGGTCGACGCGGCGGGCGCGCGCGTCGCCGTGCCCGACCACGAGCGCGATCCCGAGCACGAGCAGGAGGTTCGAGACGACGCTGCCGGCGATCGTGCCGCGCACGACGCCGCGCAGCCCGTCGGCGACCGCGATCAGCGCGATGATCAGCTCGGGCGCGTTGCCGAAGCTCGCGCTGAGGAAGCCGCCGATCCCCGGCCCGGTGTGCTCGGCGGCGTGCTCTGTCGCCTCACCGATCACCCACGCGAGCGGCAGCAGCGCGAGCGCGGCGAGGACGAAGTCGGCGACCTGGCCGATGCCGAAGACGTAGTGCGCGAGGAGCGAGATGGTCGGCAGCACGAAGAGGGAAGCCCAGAGGATCTTCCGCGCCACGCGGGTACCCTACCCCGCCTGATGCTGGACGCCGTGCTGTTCGACGGGGGCGACACGCTGGTCGGCTGGACGTGGGACGACCGCCTGCTCGCGGCCGGTCACGACGCCGGCCTGCGGGCGCTCGGCCGCGCCGCCGACCCCGCGCTCACGGCGCGATTCCGCACCGAATACCTGCCCCTGCTCGGCGGGCGCGAGGAGCTCGACGAGGTCGACTACCCGGCGCTGATGCGACAGCTCCTCGGCGGTCGGGATCGAGCCGCGGAGGAGCTCGATGCGTTCCTCGCCGCGGAGCACGAGACCTGGGCGCCCGCGCGCCGGGTCGCCGGACGGCGTGCTCGAGCTGCTCGACGCGCTGCGCGACCGCGGCCTCGCGGCTCGGGCTCGTCTCGAACTCGTTCGATCCCGGCTGGCTCGTGCGCGCGCGACCTCGCCGCGCTGGGGCCTGGCGGAGCGGCTCGACGTCGTCGTGCTCTCCTCGGAGGTCGGCAAGCGCAAGCCGCACCCGGAGCCGTTCGAGCGCGCGCTCGCCGCGCTCGGCGTCGCTCCGGCACAGGCGCTCTTCGTCGGCGACTCGCGTTACCACGACGTCGAGGGCGCGGCCGAGGCCGGGATGACCACCGCTCAGGCGGTGTGGCTCCGCGTGGACGACGACCCGCGCGGGCGCGATCCCGACCACCGCGTAGCGGCTCCGGCGGACGTGCTCTCGATCGTCGACGCCGTTTCGACTGCCTGAAAACGCCCGAAATGTCAAGTCTTGCGGCGGCAGGTGGCTGAGCGGACAATTCACGTGATGGCAGAGCCAGCGCAGCGCGTCGAGACCCTCGAGGAGCTTCCGCTTCGTCCGCAGGACGAGCTCGAGTGCCGCCGCTGCGCCGTCCACTGCGACAAGGTCGTCTACCCGGCCGCGTGCGTCGAGCGCTCCTGTCCGTTCCTCTATGCGTACGAGGATCACGGGCACACCTACATCGGCTGCATGCAGAAGGTCTACGGCGTCGAGATCGACCTCTCGATGCTCGAGGCGGCCGAGGCGCGGGGGCGCGGCTTCGGCGCGATCCGCTCGACCCGGCGGCCGCTGCCGATGTGCAAGGCGGAGGTCGAGGAGGCCTACGAGAGCAGGGCGGACGAGATCGGCTGCGTCAACCCCGAGTTCTCGGAGCTGCCTGCAGGTAGTCCCACGTTCCGCGTCTTCGCGCGCCTAGGCCCGATCGCGTAGCAGCGGCCGGGTGAGGCAGGTGGGGCCGCCGTCGCCCTTGCGCGAGAGCTCGTCGCCCTTGTAGGTCAGCATCTCGACGCCGGCGCGCTCGAGGCGCTCACGGGTGACGTGGTTGCCCTCGAGCGCGAGCCCGACGCGCGGGGCGACCGCGAGCACGTTCGGGCCCATCGTCTCGAACTCCTCGTCGGGCACTGCGACGAGGCGGATGTCGCGCGCTTCGAGCAACTCGACGAGCGCGACCGGCATCAGCGGCGGATAGCAGACGGCGAGGTCGGGCGCGAGCGGCGAGAGCAGCGAGAGGAGGTGCATCACCTCGCCCGTGCCGTGCCAGTGCGGGAGGTCGAAGGCGTGGACGTCGACGCCCGAGAGCGCATCGCGTAGCGCCTCGATCCCGGCGAGGTTCGTGCGGTAGCCGCGGCCGACGAGGAGGGTTCGCTCGTCCAGCCAGAGCGTGTCGCCGCCCTCGGCGGTCGCAGGCGACACGAGCTGCGTCTCGACCGGGACGCCGGCGGCCTCGAGGTCGAGCGCGATCGCATCGGCCTCGGCGCGGCGGCCCTCCTTGCCGGGGCGCAGGACGATCGCGCCGCGGTCGCACACGATCGCGGGGTCGAAGACGTAGACGGCGTCGGGGTTCGGCTCGAGGGGCGTCTCGGCGAGGATGACCTCTGCGCCGGCGTCGGCGAGGATCGCGCAGAGGTCCTCGTGCTCGGCTGCGATCCCGGCGGGATCCGGGGCGGCGCGCCAGCCGTACTCTTGCCAGAGCTCTCCGTCCGCCGGTCGCGGCGCCCGCAGGAGCACGCGGCGGAGCGTCCCCGTCGCGTTCTGGCCGCCGAAGCGGGTCACAGCCAGCGCTCGCGCAGCTCGCGCACCGCGGTGAGCTGCGCCGCGTCGGGGCCCTGTCCCTCGGGCCCCGGCGTCTCGAGCAGCCCGGGGAGCCCCTGGAGGCGCGGGCTTGCGAGAAAGACGCCGAGCCCTTCGCCCATCAGCCCCTTGCCGATGTCCTCGTGGCGGTCGCGGTTCGAGCCGAGCTCGGCCTTCGAGTCGTTCACGTGGAGGCAGCGGAGCCGGTCGAGCCCGATCGACGTGTCGAGCTCGTCCAGCGTGGCGTCGAGCGCGACCGGGTCGGTCACGTCGATCCCGGACACGTAGAGGTGGCAGGAGTCGAGGCAGACGCCGAGGCGCGGGTGCCGGCCGAGCGCATCGAAGAGCTGCGCGAGCTCGGAGATCGAGCGCCCGATCGTGCCGCCCGCGCCCGCGGAGTTCTCCATCAGGAGCCAGGTGCGGTCGTCGGTCAGCTCGAGCACCTGCTGCAGCGCCGGCACGACGCGCTCGAGGCCCGCGTCCATCCCCGCGCCGAGGTGCGAGCCGACGTGGAACACGACGCCCTCGGCCCCGATCTCGCGGGCGACCTCGAGCGTGTTCGAGAGCGCCGCGACCGACTTCCCGTACAGCTCGTCGTCGAGGCTCGCGAGGTTGATCAGGTAGATCGCGTGGCAGACGACGCCCTGCAGGCCGAGCTCCTCGCGCCGCTCGCGGAAGCGGGCGAGCGTCGCGGGATCGTGGTTCGTCGGCCGCCACATGCGCGGGCTCTGCGTGAAGACCTGCACCGCGTCGCCGCCGATCGCCTCGGTGCGGTCGAGCGCCTTGTCGATCCCACCCGCGGTGGAAAGGTGACCGCCGAAGAACACGGGCCCACCCTATCGGGAGCAAACCTGACACAAAGAATTGACGATATCGGCGCCATCAAGTCCGCTCCAGCCGTGTCCCGGCGCGAGCCCACGAACCCGCAACCCGAGCATCCAAGCGCCTCCTGTCCCTTCGGGACACGCCCCGGTGCCTGACCCCGGAACGGGGCTCGGAGACATGTCTTGACGCCGGTGCCTGACCCCGGAACGGGGCTCGGAGACATGTCTTGTCAGGAGCCCCCGGGGCTCAAGTCGTTGCGTCCGGACGTCGATACCGGGGCAATGCGGCTCAAGGCTCTCCTCTGCGCGCTCGTCGCTGTCACGGCGCTGCTCGCCGTCGCGGCGGCCGGTGCGGCGACTCCGGCCGCCTACCGCAGTCAGGTCAACGCGATCTGCCGGAGCTACACGCCCCGGATGAAGCAGGCCGAGTCGCAGGTCACCGCGGCCCAGAAAGCCGGCGATGCGAAGGCCGCGGCCTATGCCTTCGGGCAGCTCCTGGGGCTCGCGCTCGCGGAGGACACCAAGCTCGAGGCCGTACCGGTTCCGGCGGCGCTGGCCTCGCAGGTGGCTCCGATTCTCCGCATCTCGAAGTCGATCGACGTGCACGCCCGCATCTCGATCGCCAGGTTCGGGGCGGGTGACGTGAACGGCGGCGTCGCCGAGCTCACCAAGATCGGTCAGCTCGCTGCACCGCTGAACAAGATGTTCGACGGCGCCGGCCTGCGCGACTGCGGCTCGAACCAGAGCTAGCCCGGGCTCCGCGTCTACGATCCCGGCATGGCTGTTCGCGTCCGCATGGCGCCGAGCCCGACCGGCGCGCTCCACGTCGGCGGGGTTCGCACCGCGCTCTTCAACTGGCTCTTCGCCCGCCACGAGGGCGGCGAGTTCCTGGTCCGGATCGAGAACACGGACACGAGCCGCGAGGTGCAGGGCGCGGTCGACCACGCGCTCGAGTCGCTCGCGTGGCTCGGGCTCGACTGGGACCGCGAGCCGACCTACCAGCTCGACCGCTTCGACGATTGCGGCGAGGCCGCGCGGAAGCTCGTGGCCGAGGGCAAGGCCTACGAGGACGACGGCGCAATCAGGTTCAAGATGCCCGACGAGGGCGTGACCGGCTGGGACGACGTCGTCAAGGGCCCGATCGAGTTTCCGAACGAGCAGCTCGAGGATCTCGTCCTCCTCCGTTCGGACGGCCGCCCGACCTACAACTTCGCCTCGCCGATGGAGGACGTCTGGGACGGGATCACGCACGTGATCCGCGGCGACGACCACATCTCGAACACGCCGAAGCAGATCAACGTCATCCGCGCCGCGGGCGGCGAGCTGCCCGTCTACGCGCACGTCCCGAACGTGCTCGGCACCGACGGCAAGAAGCTCTCGAAGCGCCATGGCGCCCAGGGCGTCGACGAGCTGCGCGAGCTCGGCTACGTCGCGCCGGCCCTGATGAACTTCCTCGCGCTGCTCGGCTGGGCGCCCGACGGCGAGACGACGATCATGTCCCGCGACGAGCTGATCGCCCGCTTCGACCTCGACCGCGTCGTCAAGAGCCCGGCCGCGTTCGACTACGAGAAGCTCGACTGGATGAACGGCGTCTACCTCCGCGCGATGAGCCCTGACGACTACGCCGACGCCCTGGTCGATTGGATCGAGTACCGCGGGCTGGGCTACGAGGAAGCGAAGGTGCGCGAGATCGCGCCGCTCGTTCAGGAGAAGCTGACGCGGCTCGACGAGTTTCCCGCCTACGCAGGGTTCTTCTTCTCCTTCGAAGCGCAACCGAGCCCGTCACCGGACGTGGTCGCGGCCGCCTTCGAGGCGCTCGAGCCCGTCGAGGACTGGACGGATTCCGAGATCGAGGCTGCGCTGCGGCAGATGGCGGCCAAGCTGGAGCTTCCGCCGGGCAAGGCGTTCCAGCCGGTGCGGCTCGCGATCACGGGACAGAAGGTCTCGCCGGGCCTGTTCGAGACGATGCGCGTCCTCGGCCGCGAAACGTCGCTCGAGCGCCTAGCGCTGGGCGAACATGCCGCCGAACAGGGCTAGCACGCCCGCGGCGACGAGCGGCCAGTGGCCGACGAGTGCGCCTCCGAGCAGCGCGACGGCGGCGCCGCACATCAGCACGACGGAGACGGCTGCTCGGCGCTGCGTCGGCAGGGGCCGCGGGTCGGCCGCGAGCGGCTCGGGATTGAGCAGCCGGCGGCGGGCCAGCCTGACGCGGAAGAGCGCGCCGCGCCACTCCCAGACGAGCGGGGCGGCGGCCGACTCGCCGTAGGCCTCGAGCGTGTCGGCGACCTCCGCGGTGGCGTCGCGTGCGTCGGCGACCGCAGCTGCGAGCTCCTCGTGCACGGCCTCCGAGCCGGGCGGCGGCGTCAGTCCGGCGATCCGCTCGCCGGCGGTGTGGAGGGCGTACTGGAGCGACGGCAGGCGCTCGCCGGAAAGCGTCTCGGGCACGGCCGCGAGCGCCTCGAGCTCGGTGAGCGTGCGCGCGAGGCCGTCCCAAAGGCCGGCGATCGTCGTCGCGTAACTCTGCATTCCCCCGGTGCCGGTGCGCTGACCCACCCTGTTCCGATCATACCGCTTGACCGCCGGTAGGCTGTCTGCCGGATGAGCACGACGTCGGTCTCCACGCCTACCGAGTTCGAGTCCCGCCTGCAGCGCTATCTCTACGAGCGTTCCGAGGAGGGCCGCGCCGTGCGCGTGGGGGAGAAGGACGTCTCCGAGCAGGCCGCGATCGTGGCCCGGTACACGGACCTCTTCACGAGGGCGCAGCTCGAGGAGCTGCTGCGCGCCGAGGACACGGCCGAGGGCGACGAGCTCGAGCGCCTCTACCGGCTGCGCAAGACCTGCGAGAGCGGGATCGTCACCGCGGAGATCGCCGAGCGGCAGGACGCGCTCGACAACACGATGCTGGCCGCGCGGATCATCTTCGACGGCGAGGAGCTGCCGCTGCGGAGCGCGCAGGCAAGGCTCGCCGTGCTCGATGCCTACGCCGACCGCGAGCAGCTCGGCTCGGTCTTCGCCGAGGCGAACGCGGCGTTCAACCCCGAGCGGCTCGACCTTCTCACCACGATCGAGGCGCTCGAGGCCGAGATCACCGGCGAGACCGACGTCGTCGCCCGCACCGACGGCGAGAAGGGGATCTCGCTGCGCGAGCTCGAGCGCGCGCTCGCCGCTGCGAGCGAGACGACCACCGCGGCGTACGAGGCGCTCCGCGACCGCTGGTTCGAGCGTCTGCTCGGCCCGGAGCGCGACGAGATCCCGAGCTCGAGCCACGTCCACTACCTCCGCCGCCTCTCCCCGCTCGAGGCGACGTACCCGAAGGACCGCTGTGTCGAGGTCTGCCTCGCGACGCTCGCGCGGCTCGGCTTCGACATGAACGACCAGCCCGGGATCCGGCTCGACCTCGACGACCGGCCGCAGAAGTCGCCGCGCGCCTGCGTGATCGCCTCCGATCCGCCCGGGGTCGTCCACCTGATCACGCGCGCCCAGGGCGGGCTGCACGACTACCAGGCGTTCATGCACGAGGCCGGGCACGCGCTGCACTACGCAGGCTGCGACCCGTCGCTCCCGTACACCTTCCGCAAGCTCTCGCGCGACCACGCGCTGACCGAGATCTACTCCTACATCCTCGAGTCGATCTCCCGCGAGCCCGGCTGGCACGCCGAGCACTTCGGCCTCTCCGACGAGGAGGCGGCGCGAAACGCCGATGCGACGACGTTCCTCGAGGCGATGTTGTACCGCCGGTACGCCGCGAAGCTCCGCTTCGAGCTGGACTTCTGGACGCGATTCCCGGCGGAGGGCGGCGGCTCGCCGGCCGGCTACTCGGAGGGGCTGACCGCTGCGACCGGGATCCGCTACCGCTCGGATCAGTACCTCTCGGACATGGACGCGGGCTTCTACTCCGCCGACTACCTGCGCGCCTGGATCCGCTCGCCCCAGCTCGCCGACCACCTCCGCCGCGAGGTGGGTGAGGATTGGTGGCGCATGCCGGAGACCGGCGAGCGGCTCCGCGCGCTGTTCGCCGAGGGCACGCGCCCGCTCTCCGAGGACGTCGCTCTCCGGCTCGGCTACGACCCGCTCGACACCGGCCCGCTCGTGGCCGAGCTCACCCGCTGAGCTTCGCGTGGATCTCGCGGGTCAGCTTCGCGACCTGCTCCGTCAGCTCTTTGTCGGCCTGGGTCAGCGCGGTGTTGTTCTGGAGCAGCGCGCGGAGCTCGGTGACCGCGGACTCGTCGCGAGCCTCCATCTCGTCGTGCCGCTTGTTGACCGTCGCGGACCACTTCTTGTCCCGCTCGGCCTGCCGCGTCGCGGCGAGCAGGATCAGCGGCGCCGCGTAGGCGGCCTGGAGCGAGAAGGCGAGATTCAGGAGGATGAACGGGTACGGGTCCCACTTCAGGCTGAGCCCGACCGCGTTCAGGATCACCCAGACGATCACGACGATCGTCTGGCCGACGATGTACTGCGGCGTGCCGAAGAAGCGCGCCGCGTTCTCGGCGTACTGGCCGAAGGCGTCCTCTCCGAAGGCGCCGTGGTGGGGGTGCGGGGGCTCCTGCGCGCTCGTAAGCCGAGGGTAAAGCCGGTGGCGGACGGCAAGAACGCGGCTTCTGCGGCGTCTTTGCAGGTGTAAGCCGCCCTCCTACAAGGAGATCACATGGTTCGCAAGCTTCGTCCTTCGCCTGCCCTCGTCGTCGCATCGGTAGCGCTCTTCTTCGCGATCGGGGGCTCCGCGTTCGCGGTCGTGGGCCGGACCGAGGCCGCCCAGCCGCGTTGTGCGCCCGGCGCCGTTCGCGGGGTCGCCGTCGTCACCGGCAACCCGCTCAAGGGCATGGCGAACATGCCCGACTCGTTCTCGCCCGCGTCGAACCTGTTCGGCTACCGCTGGAACTGCAGCGGCGGCGCGATCTCGGTGCGCAAGAACGGCAACGGCTTCGACGTCAAGTTCGGCAACAACGCCGCGACGGTCGCCCTGGGGACCGCAGACGTGCCCGACGGCGGCGCCGTCGCGATCACGCGCAATCCCGACGGCTCCTTCCACGTCGCGCCCGCCGGCGACGTGCCGAATGCGAACTTCCGCTACCGGAACGACATGCCCTTCGTGATCACCGTCGTCTAGGGCCGCGCGGGCGGGGCGCAGGGGCGGCACGGCGTCGTGCCGCCCCTGGGCCCCGTTCCGCGGTCCTAGAAGAACATCACGACGAAGGGCACGTCGGTGCGCTGCACCATCGTGCCGTCGCCGAGCGTGTCGGTCGAGAACGTCACCACGTGGAACGTCCCGTCCGGGTTCGGCGTGACCGAGCCCGAGACCGGGAGGCTGGAACCCGCGACGACGAGCCCCCACCCGGAGGTAATCCCCTCGATGCGAACATCGAAGCCGCCGTTCGCCCTCCTCACGGCGATCCCGCCGCCCGTGCAGTCCCACCGGTAGTGGAACATCGAGGCGTTGCTCGTGAACGAGTCCGGCAGGTTCGCGAGCCCGTGGATGTCTCCCGTCACCCACACGACCGCTCGCAGCACTCCCGGCTGGCACTGGACCTGGTACTTCGGCGCGGGCGCCTTCGGCTTCGGCTTGCCCGCAGCCTGAGCCCAGCCCGCTGTCACCAGTAAGAACGCCGTTCCGATCAGGAACAGCGAAGAGACCCGTCGGAGCCGCATCCGATTCATGGCGTCACGCTCCTTGGTTGTTGTCTCTGCGGTGAGCTCTTCGGCCCGGCCCTCGCTTCCGTGAACACTCGGACGAGGGTCGTAACGAAGCCTTCACCGCCGCTTAACCCAGTCCGCGCCCTCTGCCGATACAACGAGTGGTATGGAAGACTCCCGCCTCACCTCCTGGATCGACTGGTACCGGTTCGCCTGCAACGTCCTGGGTTACGTCCATCACGAGGCAGTCGTCTACGCGAACCTGCGCTACGCGGAAGAGCTGAACCGCGAGTCGCAGCCTCCGCGCGCCGCTTAGATGGTCGATGCCACACCTGCCCGCGTCTGGCTGGTGGCCCAGACACTGCGCAGGATCGTCCGGCTCGCCCTTGTCCAGGCCCACCGGCCTGGCCTGCGGTCGATCCGAACGCCCTGCTTGGTCTGAGCCATCCCCAGACGCACCCGGACATGGCATCGACCATCTAGCGTTCCGCGAGCTCGTGGACGAGATCGACGGCCTCGGCGGTGATCGGATCGCCGTGCCCGACCCCGACGAGCCGCGCCTCCAGCGCGGCCATGCGCCGAACGGACGCGCGCGTCTGGGTGTGGTTGAGGTTGAACGCGGTCCAGCCGGTGCAGAGATTGGGCCAGGTCGCGAGCGTGTCGCCGGCGATCAGGAAGCTCCGCTCCGGCCAGTAGAACGCGAGTGATCCCGGCGAGTGCCCGGGGGTGTGCATCACCTGCAGCGGGCCGAGCGTGTCACCCTCCTCGAGCCCCTCGTCGATCGGGCACGGCGTGGCCTTCGGGAAGTTGAACCGGAGCCCGAGCTGGAACGGGATCAGCCGCAGCGACTGCTTCGGCAGCAGCGTGACGGGCTGCGCGCGGCGCTCTCCCTCGATGATGTCGGCCTCCCAGGCATGGGCGTAGACCGTCGCGCCGCTCGCGCGCTTCAGCGCGGCGAGGCCGCCGAGGTGCGAGCGGTGCGCGTGGGTGAGGGCGATCCGCTTCAGGTCGGAATGCGGCCGGCCCATCCGGTCGAGCTCCGCGAGCACGAGCCTGCCGTCGCTCTCGAACAGCGTGTCGACGAGCGTGAGCTCGCCGCCGTCGTCGAGGAGGAACGCGTGGACGTGGCCTCCCTTACCGTGGCCGAGGCTGTGGACGCCCGGCGCGAGCTCCGTCACGAGGCGGCCGTCTTCCACGGCGCAAACGGGTTCGCGACGCCCTCGAGCGACGCCTCGAGCTCGGGGAAGTGGCGCAGCAGCACCGTGCGCATCGTGTTGGACTCGACCCAGTCGATTCCCGCCTGCGTGTAGACCTCGGGCCGGTAGTCGTCGGTGAAGAACCGGTCTGCCTCGAGCCGCCGCGACGCCATCAGCACGAAGACGCGGAACGTCGTGTCGGCGAAGCCGAAGCCCTTCGGCTTGGGCTCGGCGTAGAGCCCGACCATCAGGTCGACGCGCTCGATGTCGCCGTCGTAGACACGGCTGATCTCCTGCGCGAGCGCCGGGTCGCCGGCCAGCTCCTGGAACGTCTTCACCGGCTCGAGGTGGAACAGCCGCCGGAACTCGTTGTAGCGCGGGACGCCGCGCTCGCGGGTGCGGACGATGTCGACGGAGGCGAGGTCGAGGATCTCCCCGTCGGCGCGCTCGAGCTTCTGCAGGAAGCGCGGGTAGTTGTGGAGCGCGATCGCGCCCGGATGCGCGACGCCGAACGAGTAGAGGAGGTCGGCGAGCGGCACCTGCTCGAAGCACTCGCGCACGTGGAGGACGCCGATCTCCGGGAACGTCCGCTCCTCGATCACATGGTCGTCGCTGAGCGCCCGGAACACGAAGTCGTCGGGGAGCAGCGGGTGCATCCGGTAGACGGCGACGAACTCCTCGGTGAGCGAGTACGGCACGTCGAACAGCTCCTTCGGCGAGCCCGGGATCCCGTGGAGCAGCTCGTTGTGGCTCAGGCGCCCGTACTTCTTGTCGAAGCGCTCGCCGAGCAGTCCGTACCAGTTGACGCGCATCCCGGTCGACCGTGGTCGGGTGGGCGATGATCGCGGGCGTCCAGTCGACGGTGTGGATCTTCGCCATCAGCGCCGCGACGACGAGGCGCGCCTTGTCGTAGAGATCCTGGTCGGTGAGCTGCGGGTACTTCGCGTGCAGCTGGTCGCAGACGGCGTTGTGCTCGAGCATGAACAGCGCGTGCAGGATCGCGAGCCCGACCCAGAAGTTGCCCGCGACGCCGGTGAGGTCGACGTGCGCCTCGACCTCCTGCGGGATCAGGCCGTGCTCGTCGAGCTTGAGCTTGCCGTTCTCGCCGGTAGCGGATCGCCTGCGCGAAGGCCGGGTCGCTGCCGTAGATCTGGGAGCCGTCCCACCAGTGCGTGTCGGCGGTGACGAACGTCGGCGGGCGATTTGGATCTGCGCTCGGGTCCTTGCGCGTGCGCTGGATCTCCATCGGATGCGTCGGCCACGGGTCGTCGTCGGCGAGCGGGATCGTCCACGGGTTCTCCGCCTCGTTCTTGCCGTGGCTGAACCAGTCGTGCACCTCGAACTGGATCCAGGCGCCCGCGAGCAGGTTGAGCGTCGTCGCGGGGATGAACTCGTTGCGGGTGAGGAGCTCGCGGCTGACGGTGCGCGGGTTCGGCTCGAGCAGCTTGTCGGGCGGGTCGGGATAGGCCTTCGTCAGCGGCACGTTGCGGCCGAAGCGGCTGCCGAGGCTCCCCATCAGCGGCTGCTTCAGGTCGTTGAAGGTGCCGTCGAGCGTGCGCGCGGTGAGGTGGCGGTCGTCGTCGAAGCCGGTCGGCGGCACGTCGTCGGGGCCGCGGCCGCTGTCGTAGAGGTTCTCGGCGCGGAGGCGGTTCCGGATCCCGATCAGGGTCAGCATCGCGATCGGCTTCGGCATCTTGTCCCAGCCGAAGCGGTGGTCGAGCGCCTCGGTCAGCGAGGAGTAGGAACGCGAGAACCACGACATGCTGAGTCCTTCCGGCGGCTTGTCGACGTCCCTGCCCTTGGGTCCGTCAGAACGCGTCGATCAAAGCGCGCCGGGGCGTGCGAGTCAACCTGCGCTGTGCCTGACCCAGCCGGCGCGGAGCTCGTGCGCCCGGCGGTCGAGGTCGGCGAGGAGCGAATCGAGCTCGTGGAGCTCCGGGCGCAGGAGCTCGAGCCGGCGCAGCTCGGTTGCGACCTCGGTGAGCGAGGTCGCCGGATCAGCGACGGCGGCGTCGAGCCGTCGCTCGCTCGCGTCGATCTGGCCGCGGAGGGCCCTGGCCCAGCCGCCGGCCTGCTCGCGCAGGAGCCGCAGCTCCGCCTCGGTCGCGGGGCCGTTCGCCCTGACCTGGCGGAGCCGGGCGATGAGTGCGGGTTCCAGGTGTGCGGTCGAGGTCATGGCGTGAAATGTGGGGGCCGCATCTGGGCGATGCGGCCCCCGGCGACACATGCGGCGTAGCGCTCGTGGCGTCGCTCAAGGGGAAGAGCGGAGACCACGCGCAAGTGGCGCTACCCCCCGAAGCACGAGACTCTCGCGGCCGTGTAACACCGGCGTTCCGGCCGTGTAAGACGAGCGTAAAGATGGAGGTACTGTCGGTACCCGGATCAACAGGGTGCGTCAGGCGCTCCGTCGCGCTGCTTAAGTAGCGCAAATGACGAAGACAGGACATACCGTGACGCTGAACAACGGGGTCGAGATGCCGATCCTCGGGCTCGGCGTCTTCCAGAGCCCGCCGGAGGAGACGGTGGCCGCGGTCGAGATTGCGATCGCGGACGGCTACCGCCTGATCGACACCGCTGCGGCATATGACAACGAGCGTGAGGTCGGTGAGGCGATCCGCCGCTCCGGAATCGACCGCGGCGAGCTGTTCGTCACCACGAAGCTGTGGTTCAGCGACTACGGCTACGACGAGGCGCTCGTCGGCTTCGACGGCTGCCTCCGGCGCCTCGGTCTCGACTACGTGGATCTCTTCCTGCTCCACCAGCCCGTGCCGACCGACTTCGACGGGACGGTCTCGGCGTACTACGCGATCGAGACGATGCTCTCGGAAGGGCGGACCCGCGCAATCGGCGTCTCGAACTTCAGCGAGCGCCATCTCGAGAACCTGATGCAGCGCGCCGAGGTCGTGCCGGCGGTGAACCAGGTCGAGCTTCACCCGTTCTTCACGCAGAAGCCGTTGCGCGCGTTCCACGCCGAGCACGGGATCGCAACCGAGGCATGGTCGCCGCTCGGCGGCATCCACGTGTACCGCCCGGCCGACCCGGACGCCGTTCTGAACGCGCTCGAGCATCCGACCGTCACGGAGCTCGCCGACAAGTACGGCAAGACCCCCGCGCAGGTCGTGCTGCGCTGGCACATCGAACAAGGAATCGTTGCGATCCCGAAGTCGGTGAAGCCGCACCGGATCAAGGAGAACTTCGACGTCTTCGACTTCGAGCTGACGGCCGACGAGGTCGCGTCGATCGACGCGCTCGACACCGGGGTTCGCGCCGGCCCGGATCCGGAGCTGCTCAGCATGGCGACGTACCCGAAGAAGGTAAACAACGACTGACGGCGCTTTGCCGGCGTGCGTCGGAACCCGAGAAGGCCCATACGGGATTCGGACACCCCTGCAAATCGGCGGTTTCAGGCGGTCGAGGGCGGCACGGGGGCCAGCACCGTGTGAGCATGCCCGAGCAGATCCGGGTAGTCGAGTTCGCTCCGGTCCACCGTTACGTGCGCGTAGGTGCGGAGATGCTCCTGCGCCGAATGGCCGAGCCAGGAGGCCGCTTCGACCGCAGGAACGCCTTGCAGATGCCAGAGCGTGGCCCGTCGATGCCGAAGGTCATGCGGGCTGATCAACGGCACACCGGCCGCCTTGGATGCCCGGGCGAGCGCCGTCCGGAACCGGTCGGCGCCAAAATCGGCGAACACGGGTGCGCCGAGATCGCGATCCTCTCGCGGGACGAGCGCTACGACCGCGTTGAAGATGCCGTCGGGAACAGGAATCCACCGGGCGTTCTTCGTCTTTGCGTTTGCCCGTGAGACTCGCCAGCGGCCGCCGGGTTCGTCGACGTCGCCCCAGCTGAGCGACTCGAGCTCGCCGACACGCATCCCGGTCGCGTCGAGGACGAGTAGCGGCAGCCGGAACGCGCGCGGAATCAGCGCATAGACGGATGCGATGTGTGGGGCGGACGGCGGGTTCACCTCGGGCCGATCCTCGGCGGGAAGCTTCACCCGCTTGTCACGAGCCGGGTTCGGTACGACCCCGGCGAAATCGAACACCATGGCGAGCGTGGCGATCGTCTTGCGGATGCTCTCCCGCTTGAGCGCCGAGATCTCAACCACGAACGCTGCAACCTCGTCGGCGCTGATCGCGTCGATAGAGCGGTCGCCGAGAGCGGGAACGATTCGACCGATGTTCACCAGATGAGTTGCCGCGGTGCCGGCGGACACATCGACCCTCGAGAGCCGCCACCGTTCCGCGACCTCGCTCAGCGTGGGCGAATTCGTTCGCACGACATCGAGCAAACCAAGATCGGGGACGCGCATCGCCGCGAGCTCGCCATCGACCCAGCGCTTTCGCGCTAGCGCTTCGGCTTTGGTCGGGAATGAGCCCGCGTAGCGTGGCCGGCTTTCCCTGCCGCCGACTCTGAACTCGACGCGGTAGCGCCGGGCGCCGGTCTTGGTCGTGCGTGTGCGTATCCACGAGCTAGGCATCGCCGCCTCCGTATCCGCTTGATGTAGGCTGCGGCGCTTCGCCTCTTTGACCCGTCGGTTGGTGGGGATCAAGGAATGGACGGCCCTGCCGGGACCGGGCCGGGAGGACGGCATGGGGACGGCCTGATCCTCGGCTACATGATGTACCGCACACAGCTCGTGCCGCGGCCGAGAACCTGGCTCGGCCTCGTCGGCGGGCCACGGATCATCATCTCCAGGACGGCCGTGCTGTCCGGCGGTGACCATCCGAGCAGCACGCTGCACTCGCTTTCGGGCCTCGCCACGATCCCGTAGGCCGCGGCTCAATGAGCTGCCGTCTTCCTGATGTCCGATGGCATTTCTTACGCTCCAGCGGCGTCTTCTCCCTATCGACGGCATGCGGCGAAGATTGGCACGTTCTGTTTGCAATCACGCTCTTGCGATCCTCAACGAATGTCAGGGGTGACTATGCATATCAAGCCACCGTCCCTACCTCCGAAGGCTGACTGTTCTGGTTTTGTCACCTGGGTCTACTACGCAGCTGGTGCTGTCGATCCGAATCATCTGAAATATGATGGGGCTGGATATACGGGTACGCTTTGGAGCAACGGCACGAAGGTCTCGGCGCCGAAACCTGGGGATCTTGTCTTCTACGGGGATCCGTATGACGCTCACCACGCCCATGTTGCGATATATGTTGGGGGAGGGAAGGTTGTTTCCCAAGCCGGGCCGAACGAGGGAGACCTCGGACCTAAGTTAGTTCCCGTCCAATTTGCGGGCGGTAACTTGAGGATATGGGGCTATCGTTCGTATGTTCGCCCATAGAGCAAGGGCTCTCCCAGCGGTGGTTGTAGCACTCCTGACACTTACGACTAGTTGTTCTCACGGAGAGGGCGCCTCTTCGCCGTCGCCAGCGCAGCGAGCTGTAATCATTCGAACGATATCGGATCTGAGCTACGTTCCAAAGGAGTGTTTATCTTGGGACGTGTTGCTATCACATGACGGGCACTATGCGAGGGCAGATCCAATCATTCCAGCGACGCAGAAATGTCTGAAGTATCTAGGTAATGGCTATTACATTCTAAAACGATCTGGAACCCGGTGGACGATTATAATCAACGGCTCAATTGCGCCCGACTGCGCACTACATATTCCCTCTGAGTTAGTGAAGTGCTTTCGATATCCTGATAATTAGAGCATACTTTCCCCTCTGATTTTTAGCCGAACCACCGGCGTGATGGCACAGCGGCCTGTCGCGGCCGAGCGTTATCCAGTACCTGCGTCCGGGAGGGGACCGTGCACAGATCGCCCCCGGATGCTTTCTCCTCGTCGACTGCATCTTCCGAGCCTTAGCTAGCACTACGTGTTCTAACGCGGTGTCCTAGCGCCCGCTCCTCATCGACATAGGACGGACGGGCCGCGGTTGCGGGAACTCGGAATCGCCTCGAGGGCGGTCGTTCGTTCTCAAGCACAGGTCATCTGAAGAGCACCCTGACGCCCGACTGCTGCAAATCGTGCGCGCCCCGCTACTCCCGGATCTCGATGGGGTGTCGTTCGCGGGTTCGAGTCCCGTCGCCCCGCTCAACCGATCTCCTGACGGACCGCACGATGCACCGGCACAGGTTTCATGGTCGCGGCCAGTGGCCGAGTACGGCGCGCAGGACGTGGCAGCCCATGCTCAAGCCGTCGCCGCGGCCTCGGGTTGGGCCGCCTATTCCTCCAATCCCACGGATCGTTCGGGGGCGGCACCGGGGACAGCACGCGGTGGGCATTCCCGGCGCCGCTGGCAGACCTGACCCGCCAGTTCAAGCCGTTTCCTGTAGCGGTGCGCCCCTGTAAGGCCCATACGGGATTCGAACCCGTGCCGCCGCCGTGAGAGGGCGGTGTCCTAGGCCACTAGACGAATGGGCCGAGCGGGGGGAGTTTAGCGGCTTGTCGTTCGGCGCCGGGACAGGAACGCCACCAGGCCGAGCGCGGCGGCGGCGGCGGCCACGCCTAGCGCGTCTCCCGCGGGCCCGCCCGTGGCGGGGAGCCCTCCGGCCGCGAGCACCAGCGCGGCGACGAAGCCGGCACCGAGCGCCTCGATCACCGCGAGCGCGGCGCGCATCCCCACGAGGCCCGGCGCCTGCGCCACCGGAAGCCGCAGCGAGATCGAGAGATAGGCCAGCTCGCCGACGGCCACGAGCTCGGCCGCGACGAGCGGAGTCCGCCCGTCGAGCCCGGGATCGAGGCCTGCGAGCCGGATCCCGTAGGCGGTCGCGAGCAGGATCAGCGCCGGGCCGACGAGACCTGCGCGCCCGACCACGAGCGCGGCCGCCGCGACCGCGACACCCACGAGCGCCACCCCGAAGACCGGCCAGCCCCAGTTGCCGTCGCCCTGAGCCGACATCACCGTGAGCGCCGCCGCAGGCACGAGCGCCGCCGCGCCGGTGCCTATGCGTGCGCGAACCGGTGCACGCGTCGCCACGCTCTCACCTCCTCCAGCACGGCCGCGGCCGACGTCCCCTCGCGCCACTCCACGATCGGCACGCCGACCCTCCGGTAGTGCGAGCGCAGCACCTCGCGCCGCAGCAGCCAGAGCCGGTACGCGATCGCGTCGCTGCGCCCGGGCGCGGGCCCGACGTACGGGACGGGCGAGATCTCGATCACCGTGAGGTCGAAGCCGCGCGCCCGCAGGTCGAGCAGCGTCGCCACGGCGCGCTCGTCGAGGAGCGGTGTCAGCGCCACGATCAGCGCCTTCGGCGGCAGCGTCCCGCGCGGGATCATCTCGACGTCCTTCCAGGCGTAGTTGAGGACGATCTCGGTGTCGAGCAGCGCGTCGACGATGCGATACCGCTGCACGATGCCGCTCGCGGGGACGAGCCAGTTGAGGATCCCGCCGAAGCTGACGAGGCCGACGCGGTCGCGGTGCTCGAGGTACTGCGTCGCGAGCGAGGCGGCGGCGCGGACGCCGGCGTCGAGCGTACCGCCGGCGCCGTAGTGGGCCGCCTCGGTGAACGTGTCGAGGAAGAGGACGACGTCCGCGTTGCGTTCCGGGTGCATCCGGTTCACCCACAGCTCGCCTCGCCGCGCGCTCGCGCGCCAGTTGATGCTGCGGACGCGGTCGCCGGGGACGTACTCGCGCAGGTCGGCGAACTCGATCCCCTCGGCGGCGACGCGCGCGACGTGGCTGCCGGTGGTCGCCTGGGTCTCGAGCGGCTCGAGCGGGTCGCGGAGGAGCTCCGGGCGGGGGAAGACCTTCAGCCGGAGCTCGTCGGCGCTGCGGCCCTCCCAGGTGTAGAGGCCGAAAGGGTCGTGCGCGCGGAGGACGATCTCGCCGAGCGCGTAGACGCCCCAGCGCGCACAGCGCAGCCGGAGCTCGAGCGTCTCCGCCCGCTCGGGCGAGAGCCGGAGCGCGAGCGCGGCCGAGCCGTCGACGACCTCCACTCCGCGCGGGAGCACGACGGCCAGCTCGACAAGGCCCCGGCCCTCGAGCACGACCGTGAGCACGACCTCTTCGTCCTCGATCGCCCGGTCCCGCTCGAGGTCCACCTCGGCGGTCACGAGCGGCTCGTGCACGAGCGCAAGGCCGAGCGCGACGAGCGCGCCGAACGACGCGCCGAGCGCGACGAGCTCCGGCCGGCCGAGCACGAGCCCGGCGAGCAGGCCGAGCGCCGCGAGCGCTGTGTACGCGCCGAGCCGCGGCGTCGCCCTGCGGCTCAGGGCTCGGGCTCCGCGGGCGGCGTCGGCACGGTGTCGAGCGCCTCGCGGACGACGTCCTCGCCGCGGATTCGCTGCACCCACAGCTCCGGGCGGAGCGTCAACCGGTGCGCCAGCGCGGGGACTGCGATCGCCTTCACGTCGTCGGGGGTCACGAAGTCGCGGCCGTCGAGTGCCGCACGGCCGCGCGAGAGCTTGAGCAGCGCGAGCGTCCCGCGCGGGCTCGCGCCGATCTGCAGCCGCGCGCTGGCCCGGGTCGCGGCGACGAGGTCGACCATGTACAGGCCGACGCTCTCGGCGACATGCACCTGCTCGAGCGCCTCCTGCATCTCGACCAGGCCGGGCCCGTCCACGACGGGCTCGATCGTGACCTCGTCCGCGCGTCGCTCGAGCCGCCGCGCGAGCAGCTCCCACTCGTCGTCGCGGGTCGGGTAGCCGATTCCGGTGCGCAGGATGAAGCGGTCCAGCTGGGCCTCGGGCAGCGGATAGGTGCCCTCGTACTCGATCGGGTTCTGGGTCGCGAGCACGACGAACGGCTGCTCGAGGACGTGGGTCGCGCCCTCGACGGTGACCTGGTCCTCCTGCATCGCCTCGAGCAGCGCCGCCTGCGTCTTCGGCGGGGCGCGGTTGATCTCGTCGGCGAGGAGAAGGTTGGCGAAGATCGGCCCGGGGCGGAAGCTGAAGTCCGCGGTGCGCTGGTCGAAGACCGAGCTGCCGGTCACGTCCGAGGGCATCAGGTCCGGCGTGAACTGGATCCGCTGGAAGCGGAGGCTCGTCGCCGCGGCGAACGAGCGCGCGAGCAGCGTCTTCGCGAGCCCGGGCACGTCCTCGAGCAGGATGTGCCCGTTGGCGAGGATCCCGAGCAGCACGAGCTCGAGCACCTCGCGCTTGCCGATCACGGCGCGCTCGACCTGGGCGACGATCTCGTCCGAGCGGCGGCCGACCTCGGTGAGCGCGATCACGGCTAGATCCTCTCCAGCTCGTCGGTCAGCGCCTCGAGCCGCTCGATCGGGATCCCGCGGCCGTAGCGGTCGCGGTAGCCGTCGGGGCCGTCGGGGCGGAGGAGGTCCCACGCGTCGGCGCCGACCGTCGCCTCGGTCAGCGCGGCGCCGCGGCGGTCGGCGAGCCGCTGCGCGGCGATCTCGCGCAGCTGTGGCAGCAGCTTCTGGCGCAGGTGGAACGCGTTGTTGATCCCGAGCGTGACGTCGCGCTCGAGGCGGTCGAGCTCGAGCGGGCGGTTCGGCTGCGGCGGCGGGGGCGTGTGCAGCGCGCGCTCGAACGACGAGGACTGCGCCGTCTCGCCGCGGGTCGCGACGACGAGGGCGACCAGCGCCCCGGCGCCGAGGACGAGCACGAAGACCTCTTCCGCGAGATCCGCCCTCACGAGGCCGAGCACGAGCACGGCGGCGAGCGCTGCGGTGACGGCCAGCGCGAATCCCGCGAACGTCCTCACGCCGTCGCCCGCAGCTCGTCGCGGACGGCTTCGAGCGCGTCGATCGCCTCGTCCTTGGCCTGCGCGTCGAGCGGATGGTCGCTGAACTTCGCGACCCGGAAGAGGTCGGTGAGGCGGCGCGCCGAGGCGGCGGTGGCGGCGAGCTCGAGCAGCGCGCGCTCGAGGTACTCGAGCGGCGCCTCGGCGGGACGGCGCGGCAGGCCGGCGGCGGCGAGCGCCCGCTCCATGCGTGCGTACGCCGCGATGATCGCGCGGCGCGGGTCGGGCTCGGCGCGGAGGTCGGCGAGGCTCTCGTCCAGCGCGGCCGAGAACGCCTCGGCTCGTTCGAGCTTCTCCTTGTCCGGCTGCGCCGTCGTGCGGGAGGCGAACCAGACCGCTGCGACAGCGGCGGCGAGGAGCGCGGTCGCGCCGATGCCCGCGATCCAGCTCAGGTGCCCGTGGGCCTGCGCGGGCGGCACAGCCTGCCCCGGCTTGTGCTTGGGGTGCGAGCCGGGGAAGGACGGGAGTGGGTGGTGGAGGAACCCCGGCAGGTGGAGGCCGTGGTAGCCGAGCCGCCTCGCGAACACCCCGAACGCGGCAATGGCGAGCACGAACGCGAGCGACACGTACACGCTGCGCCGGCGCCGCTCCTCGTCGGGCAGCTCGATCAGGTCGCGGCGGACGAAGAAGATGTAGGCCCACGCGGCGACCCCGACTCCCATCATCACAAGCGCGACGGTGAAGAGCTGGTCGCCGAACGCCCGCGACGGCCCGGGCCCGACGCCGCCGTGGAAGCCGCCGTGCGCCCGGCTCGCGGCCGCGACGAGGGCGGCCGCGGCGATCACGGCGAGGGGAGCCAGCAGGATGCCGCGGAGCCGCATCAGTCGCATTCCAGCAGGGCGCGCCCGGCGCCGCCACTACGATCGCGTGTGTGTCCGAGCTCTCCGAAGGGCTGATCCGGCGCTCGGGCTACGACCGCGAGGGCTTCGCGGCCAACTACGACCGCTTCCGCCCGCGCCCGCCGGCCGCGCTGCTCGACACGCTGCTCGAGGTCGCGCGGGTCGAACGCGCCTCACTCGTCGTCGATCTCGGCGCGGGCACGGGCCTCTCGACGCGCGCCTGGGCCGCGCGCGCCGACCGCGTGATCGGCGTCGAGCCGAACCCGGCGATGCTCGCCGAGGCCGAGCGCCTGACGAGCGAAGCGAACGTCACGTTCGTCGAGGCGTTCGGCCACGACACGGGTTTGCCGCCCGGCGAGGCCGACCTCGTGACCTGCTCACAGTCACTGCACTGGATGGAGCCGGCGCCGACCTTTGCCGAGGCGGCGCGGCTGCTGCGGCCCGGCGGGGTCTTTGCCGCCTACGACTACGACCCGCTTCCCGTTTGCGACTGGGAGGTGGAGCAGGCGTACGCCGCGATGATGGTCCGGCGCGGCGAGGTGCGCGCGGCGAAGGGGATCCCGCGCGGTGCGGACCTCTGGCCGAAGGAGAGCCACCTCGAGCGGATCCGCGGGAGCGGCGCGTTCCGCTTCTGCCGTGAGCTCGTGCTCCAGTCGGTGGAGGAGGGCGGAGCCGAGCGGATCGAGGGCTATGCGCGCAGCCTTGGGCTGCCGGTCGCAGACGTCGATCTCGAGCCGGATCTGCGCTACGACGAGCTCCGCGCTGTGGCCGACCGGGTGCTCGGCGACCGTATCGTCCCGTTCCGCTTCGGCTATCGCGTGCGGGTCGGCGTCCGCTGATCCGCACGAGCTGACCCGTTTTACATTGGCCTGACGAGCTACTGACGTGCCTCTGTGCCGCGCGCGGTACTTGGTCCTTGCCATACCAAAGGAGGCAAAGCACATGACAGCCCATACCTCAGGCCACCGCCGGTGGCTGACCGCATTGCTCGTCGCCGCTTCGGCGCTCGTGATCGGAGCGGTGTTCGGCATGCCCGGATTGGGGCACGCCGCCACTCAGGCCGTGCCCGCCAACACGGCCCTGCCGGCGATCTCCGGAACGCCGCAGTCCGGCTCGACGCTCACGACCGACAACGGCACCTGGAGCGGGACGCCGACCAGCTTCACGTACGCGTGGAGCCGCTGCGACACCGGCGGCGCGACGTGCGTGGTCATCGCGGGCGCGATCTCGCAGGCCTACACGGTGCAGGGGGCAGACGTCGGCACGACGCTCCGCGTGACCGTCACCGCGACGAACACGGACGGCTCGACGCAGGCCACGTCCAATGCAACCGCGATCGTCCTCGCCGCTCCCGCCTCGGCGCCGGTCAACACCGCGGTGCCGGTGATCTCAGGGACGGTCCAGGTCGGCTCGACCCTGACCGCGTCGACAGGCACGTGGAACGGCTCGCCGAGCTTCGCCTACGCGTGGAGCCGGTGCGACCAGAACGGCACGAGCTGCGCCGCGATCAGTGGCGCGACCGCATCGACGTACCTGCTCCAGTCAGTCGACGCGGGTACCACCCTGCGCGTCATCGTGACGGCGACCAACGCGTCCGGCTCGACGCAGGCGACCTCGGTGCAGACCGCGGTCGTCCCGACCGTCCCCGTGCCGCCTGCGACCGGCTGCCCCAGCGGGACCGGCACGATCCAGATCGCCGATCTCTCGCTGCCCGGCCAGCTGCTGATCGCGAGCCAGACCATCACCCCGGGGATCGTCACGCCGTCGGCGAAGACGATCCAGGTGCACTTCCGCATCACCGCGTGCGGCGGTCGCCCGGTGCAGGGCGCGCTCGTCTACGCCACGGCGATCCCCTACAACCAGTACTCCGTGCCGGCGGAGGCGCCGACCGGAGCCGACGGCACGGTCGAGCTGACGATGAACCAGCTCACCGGCTTCCCGGTCTCGCGCCACCAGCAGCTGCTGGTCGTGTTCGGACGGGCCCGCAAGCCGGGCGAGGTGATCACCGGCGGTGTCTCCTCGCGCCGGCTCGTCTCGTTCCGCGTCTCGCTGCACTAGGAGACCGCTCACGACGGGGCGGGTGCTGCGGCGCCCGCCCCGCACTCCTAGCGGGGCACGGACTCCTCGTCGAGGAGGACGACGCTCTCCTGCTCGTTCGGGTCGGTGCGGGCGATCACCGCGCGAACCATCTTGTCGTTCGCGTTGAACGGCAGGTGGGGGACGCCGGCCGGGATGTAGACGAAGTCGCCGGCGCCCATCTCGACAAGGGTCTCCAGATTCGGCCCGTACCGCATCGCCGCCGCGCCCTCGAGCACGTAGATCGCGGTCTCGTGGGCCTCGTGGTAGTGCGGCTTGGCGCTCGTGCCCGGCGGCATCTCGAGCAGGTGCATACAGATCCCGGTTGCGCCGGTGCTCTCGGCCGAGATCCCGGCGAAGTAGTCGAGCCCCTGCTTGCCGTGGAAGCCCTCGCCCTCGCCACCGCGGATCACCATGCAGTCAGCCATCGGCCAATGATACGACCGTTCTCGTGATGCTGCGGGGCCGGGGTGCGAACGATGACTGCCCGGATTAGGAGACATCGGGCGAATCGCTCAACCAAGCCACTCGCGACGGTTGCGCGCCAACATGAGCGCCAGTCTTGCGACTATTCTTCGGAGGTCAATTCTAGGAGGCTTGACGATGAACCGCACGTTCGTGCTGTTCGACCACGATAGAAAGATCGTCAGCATCTTTGCCCCAAAGGCGTCACTTCAGAAGGCGCTCGACGAGGCGATCGCCAAGACCAAGCGCTTCGTGACGACCGCCTCCAGCGCAGCACGCGAGCGGTAGCTGTGCGACTTGACTGGATCGTCCCAGCCCGATACGCAGAGAACAGCGCGGACGGGACGATGACGATCCTTGGCGGCGGTATGGACACGTTCTGGATCCCTTCCGACGACCTTCCGGCTCAGGTCGCGCTCTTCCTCGCGATGCGCATTGCTGGCCCCGAGGATGAGTGGGGAGAGGATGGTCAC
>CAWGBO010000006.1:0-224686 GCA_963820845.1 uncultured Actinomycetes bacterium
CCGTGACCGAGACGCGGCTCGAGGGCGGAGACATGAGCACGGTCGTCCGCGTCGGGGACACGGTGAGACGACCCCCGGCGTTCCTTGCCGACTCGTGATCCGGGTTCCCGACGTGGTGCGCCAGAAGGCGCTCGCCGCCGGTGCCGGGCATTGGCTGGAGGATCTGCCGCTCCTCGTCGCGAGCGTCGAGGAGGAGTGGGAGATCGCTGTCGGCGACGCGTTCGGCGACTCGACGGAGGCTTTCGTCGCAAGAGCGACCTGCGCCGACGGCAGTGCAGCCGTGTTGAAGCTCATCGTGCCTCGCAGCGGTGATGCGGCCGAGAACGAGATCGCGGTCCTGCGACTCGCCGGCGGGGAAGGATGCGTGCGACTGTTTCGAGCCGACGGCGAGCGCGGCGCGCTCCTGCTCGAACGGCTCGGCCGCTCGCTCTACGAGCTCGGCCTGCCGATCCGCCGTCGCCACGAGATCCTCTGCGCGGCGGCGGCGCGCGTGTGGAGACCTGCTCCGGGCTGCGGTCTGCCGACCGGAGCGGAGAAGAGCCGCTGGCTGGCCGACTTCATCACCTCGACCTGGGAGGAGCTGGATCACCCGTGCTCCGAGCGGGCGATCGACTATGCGATCACGTGCGCGGCGCGCCGTGCCGACGCGCACCGTGACGAGCAGGCCGTTCTCGTTCACGGAGACGTCCACCAGTGGAACGCGCTGGAGGCGTCGGACGGGTTCAAGCTCGTCGACCCGGACGGCCTCCTCGCACAACCCGAGTACGACCTCGGGATCATCATGCGCGAGGATCCGCTCGACATCCGCGACGACGATCCCCGTGAGCGCGCCCGCCGGCTCGCCGCGTGCACCGGTCTCGACGCCACCGGCATCTGGGAATGGGGCGTCGTCGAGCGCGTCTCCACCGGGCTGCTCGGCACGAAGGTGGGCTTGGAGCCGGTCAGCCGGCAGATGCTCGCCGTTGCCGATCGAGTTGCGAAGCCCTAGGCCGGGAGCTTCGGGAGGGCGTTCACGGCTCGGATCGACCCGATCAGGCCGAGCGAGGTCGCGCAGAGCATCAGCACGACCGGCACGATCATGTTGGGGACGAGCGCCGTTGCGGCTGCGCGTGCGAGCGATGCCCACCAGACGACCGTCGCGATCGTGATCACGGTCATCGAGGCGCTGACCGCGGCGCCGAGCCAGGCCTCGAGGCGAAGCAGCCGCGTCGGCAAGGCCAGGCGGCGGGCGGTTGCCGCGGCCGCGGCTGCCCACGCGAACAGACATGCTGCGATGAGTGTGACCCACGCGAGGAACAGTCCGCTGTAGGCCGCGTCGTGGCCGTTTCGTGCTGCGGGTGTGAGCGAGTGAGCCCAGGCGACCAGTCCGGCCGTAATTACCACCGCAAGCAGGCTGAGCGACGCAGCAAGGACGATCGGCCGGCGGATCTCCCGCCAGCCTCCTGCGCGGATCAGCCCCGCGAGGCGCGGCAGCGCCACCGCGAGCCCGGCCAGGACGAGTGCTGCGCCAATCCCGGCGGAGACGAACAGGACGTCGAATGCGGCCCGCGGCAGCCCTTGCTCGGCGGGCGGCGTGACGGCCGTCCAGTGCTCGGAGGCCTTCTGAACACCGAGACCGCCGAGCACGAACGCCATCCAGGCATAGAGCACGAGCAGCGACCCTTCTCTGGCACGCTCGCGCGGCGGAAGCCCGGCCAGACCCACCGCGCGAACGCGCTCGGTGAGCCCCCCACGCACGACGTCGAGCCTCATCCGCCACGACATCCGCTCGCCGGCGCCGAGCTCTTCGATCAAGCTCGCAAGCTCCTCCCCGTACCGCGCACGCCACGCGGGCGGATAGACGCGGAGTAGCCTCATGCGCGACCCAAACTACTCGTCGCTCCCGTCCGCAGCCTCGCCGTCCCCTCCTCGACGATGGCGCGTAACTCGGCCAGCGTCGCCTCGAGCACGGCGGAGCCCTCCGCCGTCAGCCGATACGGCCGAGCACGGCCGACCGGCGCCATCGCCTCGATCAATCCGCGCTCCTCCAGACGGCCGATCGCGCCGTATAGCGTTCCCGGCCCGAGCCGCACGCCGGCGAAGCTCTCGATGTCCAGGAGCAGCGCGTGCCCGTGCCTCGGGCCGGACGCAAGGCTCGTCAGGATCAGGACCGACGGGTCGTTCTCCCTCCGGTTGCGTATTTCACTCGACATCGCCGTCAGCATACTACGTCACGCGTAGTACCGGCGGTGTTCCCGCGGCTAGTCTGGTCGACATGCGCTCTTCGACAATCTGCCCGCTACGGGCGTCGCGTTGATCGAGGTCTCGTGTGAGGCGTGCGGTTGGATGGCCGTCACGAGCCAACCGGTGTTCGCGGTCTGGGCCGAGCACGTGGACGGATGCCCCGCAGTGGGTGGCGCGGTGCGGAACGTGCCCGAGCTTCCGCCTCTTCCCAGGCTCCTCCCGCCCGTCCGCACGTGCAACCACAGGCCCGTTCGCCGTCAGATCACCGTCTCGGCGGCCGGCGTCAAGCGCTACACGGTGGTGTGCGAGCTCTGCGGCCGCTGGCTCGACGTCGCGGAGCGCTAGCGTCGCATGCCGCCGTTACGGCGCAGACGCCCAGTTCGGCCGGACGTACCTCTCGCTGAAGCCGGCCCTGAGGATGTTGCGGTACGAGCTCGACGCTGCTCCCTCGGTTCGCTCGCCGGTCTCGGTGACGACGATGCTGCAGCCCTGTTCCTTCGCCTCGCTGATCCGCGCGGCGAAGATCGCGCTTTGACTGCCCTTGCCCCGATGCTCCGGCAGGGTTGCGCCGAGCCCGAGCCAGGCCGTCGGCCCGCCGAGGTGGACGGCGCCCGCGCCGACCGGCTCGTCGTCGGCGAACGACAGGAAGCACGTCCAGGCGTCACGCCCGGGCAGGGCCGCAACCCAGTCGGCCACCCAGGCCGGTGCCCCGTAGGCGGTGCAGACGATCCGGCCGAAGGCAGCCGAGTGCTCCGGGCCGATCCGCTCCACGCGAAGCTCGCTCGGCGCCGAAACCAGGGCTGCCGCTCGCGCGAACTTCATCCACCCGTAGTCGGGGGTGAGACCCCGCTCGTCGAGCAGGCCGTCGAGCTCGAGCCCGGGTGCCGGGGAGAGCACGTAGGCACAGCCGCGCGTGCGATAGAAGCGGTCGACCGCGTCCAGGTCGCCCTCGCCGCTGATCCCGACGGCGCGGTTGAACATGCGGCTTCCCGAGAGCGTCGCCACCGACAGTGCCAGGACGCCGCCCTCCTCGAAGACCGCGATTCCCTCCCGCTTCGCAAGCGCCGGAGCGGCCGCCCGGAAGAAGTCCGCCATGGCAGCGCATTCAGGCCGGTCCAGATCCGTGGTGTGCTGCCCCTATCTGACCATTTCGACGTCGAAGGCGACCTCGAAGCTCTCGAGGCTGACGCGCTTGCCGCGAACGCTCTCGGGGATCTCGTCACCCATCTCTTCGAACCGCTCCTCGGCCGCGGCGGCTGCCTCTTCGCTGTCGAAGAACGAGATCACCGCCCACCTGCTCTCGTCCTTCGTGGTCAGGACGATCACACGGAGGATCCCGGATGGGAGCGCGGTCGCTCCGCGCTCGACCAGCATCTCGTTGTTGCGCCGACGCATCTCGTCCGCGTCGCCTCCTTCGAACGTCGCGATCCGTGCAATCACGGGTCATCCCTCCTCATCGGCATTGACGTGACCGGGGTCGTGCCGATCATCCATGCCGGGCTCTGGCATGTCCAGCCTGCCCAACTCACTCGCTAGCCTCCGCACTGTGCGCAAGATCTTGCTGACGGGAATGTCGGGTACGGGCAAGTCCGCGGCCCTCGCAGAGCTCGAGCAGCGCGGCTTCACAGTCGTCGACACCGATCACGGGGGCTGGAGTGAGTGGTCGGACGCCGACGGCGGCTACCTCTGGCGGGAGGATCGCATCGCCGAGCTTCTTGCGCGGGAGAACGGCCCGACGCTCTACGTCTCCGGGACGGTCTCGAACCAGGGGCGGTTCTACCCGCGATTCGATGCCGTGGTCCTTCTCAGCGCGCCTGCGGAAGTGCTCCTGCGGCGCATCGCGACGCGGGCGACGAACGACTACGGGAAGAGCAGCGAAGACCGCGATCTCATCCTGCGCCACCTGGTGGAGGTCGAGCCCCTGTTGCGCGCAACCTGCACGCACGAGGTCGACGCGGCGCAGCCGATCGAGCTCGTGGTTCAGGAGCTGGTCGCGATCGGCGAGGGCGAACGGCGTGCCCCGACTACCATCGAGGGCGTCGTCATCCGTCCCGAGCGCCACGCGGACCATGCCGTGATCGCAGAGGTGGTCCGCGCGGCATTCGTCGAACACCCCGACGAGGTCGCGTCGTTCGTCGAGCGAGTTCGGGCGTCTGAAGAGTTCATTCCGGAGCTGGCGCTGGTCGCCGAGGACTCCTCCGGTGTGATCGCGCACGTGATGCTGAGCTGGGTCGGCGTCGAAGGCGGCTCCCGTACGAGGATCCTCAATCTCACGCCGATGTCGGTTCGGCCCGACCGGCAGCGCATCGGTGTGGGGACGCGTCTGATCCGGGACGCGCTCGGCCGCGCCGAGGAAGCCGGCGAGCCTGCGGTCATGGTCGAGGGCGTTGCCGCCTACTACCCTCGCTTCGGCTTCGAGCGGGCGAGTGGGCTCGGCTTCATCTCCCCGCATCCGAAGATCCCCGACGCCGCCTTCATGGTCAAGCGGCTCCCGGGGTACAGCCCCGACCTCGCCGGTCGGATCGTCTATCCGGCCGCGTTCCACGCTCTCGGGTACTGACGACCGGACTCCGGCCTGGTTGTCTAGGCTCGGGGCCGTTCTCGCCCGCAGTACCGACTCCGGGAGGCAGCATGCGGTTTCTTCTCACTTCCGCCGGCATCAAGAACACGAGCATCCACGACGCGCTGGTCGACCTGCTGGGCAAGCCGATTGCCGAGTCCAGCGCCCTCTGCATCCCCACCGCGGGGTACGGTCACCCCCAGGGCAGTCCTGCTGGGGCATGGCGCTTCATCACCGGTCAGACCCACACACCCATGTGCGAGCTGGGCTGGAAGTCCTTGGGAGTGCTGGAGCTCACCGCGCTGCCCAGCGTCGGTGAAGAGCGCTGGGTCCCCTGGGTCCGGGAGGCGGACGTCCTGCTGGTGAACGGCGGCGACGCCCTGTATCTGTGCCACTGGATGCGGGAGTCAGGGCTGGCGGATCTCCTGCCGTCGCTGCGCGACACGGTCTGGGTGGGGCTGAGCGCCGGGAGCATGGTCATGACCCCCCGGATTGGAGAGGACTTCGTCGGGTGGAAGCCGCCCGCGGGTGGCGACAGCACTCTCGGCATCGTCGACTTCTCGATCTTCCCGCACCTGGATCACGAGGACCTGCCGGAGAACACCATGGCCGACGCAGAACGATGGGCGGCAGGGATCGCGGGCCCGGCGTACGCGATTGACGATCAGACCGCCGTGAAAGTGACCGATGGCGCCGTCGAAGTCGTCTCCGAGGGCCACTGGAAGCTGTTCACGCCCTAGCCGGCGATCTCCCGCGAGTCAGAAGATGAACGGCACGAGCATCTTGGTCGAGCGCTTGTATCCCGGGTAGGTGTCCGGGAGCTGCTCGGTCAGGTAGCGCTCCTCGACCGTCGCGCTGTAGAGGAAGTAGACGCCCGCCAGGCCCACGGCAGCCAGCCACGCCCAGCTCAGCGCCACCGCGGTGCCGACGCCCGCGACCAGGACGCCCGAATAGATCGGGTGGCGAACCAGGCGGTACGGCCCGCTCGTGACCAGCTCTGGCTCGTCCTTCCGGGTCATCGGGGCGCCCCAGTTGCGCCCGATGTGGACACGCGCCCAGATCGCGAGTCCCAGCCCTAGGGCGAAGAGGACGAGCCCGATGCCGGCGCGCCACGGATCGGTGTTCAGACCGTGGCCTCGAAACGTCCCCAGGCCTCGAAACGTCCCCAGGCGAACCAGGAGGATCACGAGGACGACGATCACGGCCCGGATACGCAGCTCGCGGGACCACTGCATGCGGCCCCTCTTCATCGAAAAGGCTGCCACGAGCCAGTAGAGCCAGAACGCCGCCCATCCGACGGAGAACACGAGCTCGACCGCTCTCATCGCGACTCATACTCCACGGCGGAACGTCCTCGCCCAGTCACCGGTGAACTTCTTCCTGCGCCTCGACGTGGATGCTCATGCGCGGATCGTAGTGCCCGGTTAGGGCCGCGCCGACTGCCCGAGCGTTCTGGAATGTCGACGGCTTCTAGGCGAACAGGTGGCCCCAGTGGGTAGCGACGACGAGAAGAATCCCGGCGATCGCCATGAGCACCCCTGCCACGATCATCCTGAACCGTTGCCAGTTATCGCCTTGGATCGACCAGGCGACCACGATCCACACGCCGGCGATCAAGACCAGGAGGAAGGCCACCTCGGCGACGGTGACCGCGGTCGAATGAGCGAAACCGAGAATGAGCCTTACACTGCCAGATCTGATCCTGTGGCGCCCCTACAATGCCTGGCATCGGTGAGCCGCCAGAGCTTCAGCACAACCGCCACTGGAGGATGGCCGTCTGGTCCCTCCGCGTTGGGTACGTCGGGCTGGCCGTCGCTCTTGCGGGCTTGATCGTGATGCTGTCGGGATCCACGCCGTGGGTCCTGGCCGTCGGGGTGGTCGTCTGGCTCTGCACCGCCGCCGTGACATTGACCGGATTCGTGCGGGCCCGGCACGAGTTGCCCGAGCCACGACCCACGTTCTGGTCGATGCGGTTCATGCTCATCCACGATTCCACCCACGCCCTGTCGACGGCCCAGCGGTCATGACGCCTCTAGCGTCTCCTCCGTCGCCAGTTCGTCGTCCGGTTTCCGACCCCGACAGGTCGCGTGGGCGATGGCTCGGCAATGTTCCGGGGTGCGGCCGAGAACACATACGCTCTCTCGCCCAGACGTCCGAGAGGAGAACAGTGTCCGCGTTCATCATCACGCGCATCCAGACCGGCGATTACGACAGGTGGCGCCCGATGTTCGACCAGGATCAGCCTCGTACACGAGAGAAGGCACAGGTTCAGCGAGTCTTGCGGAGCGTCGACGACCCGAACGAAGTCTTCGTCTACCTCGAGTACTCCAGCATCGAGGATGCGAACGAAGCGCGGGCGCGCCTCACCTCCTCCGGCGTGCTGGACCGGTTCGAAGATTCGCATGGCCCGAACGTGCTTCTCGACGCCGGCTAACCGGCTGATCTGCCGCTGATCGGCTCGTGCTGTTCATCGGTGCCGCCGGCTCTAGTAGACCTTGACGATCTTCACCTTGCTGCAGACGAAGCCTGAGCCCCTGAGCTGACAGTAGGGGATGACCTCGAGCTTGTGATTGGCCGAGCCGGAAATTCGGTAGCTCGCAGCACAGCTGCCCTTGCAGGAGGAGTCGATCTCGGCCTTTACACGGTAAACGCCGCTGTCTCTTTGAAGAACAGTAAGGGGCTTGCTCGGCGTGGCCAGGGCTCCCGCGGGAGCGCCGCCGTTCCGGCTGATCAGAACCAAGACGGCAAGCTTCTTCTCGGCCGCCGGGGCCAGGTTCGTCTTGACTGCCACGATCAGCTTGTGGGTACCAACAGCCCTATTCGTCCTGGCCGCCGTCGCGCCCGAGACGAGCGCGAGAACGACGACTCCTGCAACGAGAACGCGACGGAGCATGCTCCGAGAGTACTGGCGACTTGTTTAACGGTCGCTAACGGAGCTCCCGTCAGGATCGATGTTCGAGGCAGTCGGGATTGTCGCCGGCCCCGGAGTTCAGGAATGTCACCCGAGAGGCGCCGGGACGGATCACACACGTTCACGTGTGTACGGAACGCAGGATCCGAGCTCCCCCTGATCGGGATCAGTACGTCCTCTGATGGCGCATTGCGCGAGTTGAGGGATGGTTTGGGTGGAGGTTTGCCTATGTCTAGCGGTGCGCCGGTGTCGCATCGGGTTCACTGGCTGCACCGGCGGGTTGTGTGGCTCTTGGTCGGTCTGGTGGCCGCCGCCGGCATCGTCCTCGGCATCGTCGTCGGCATCGACCGAGCGTTCTATTCGGGCCAGGCTCGGCAGTCGTGGCCGCAGTCGTGGCCGCCGAGGCCGTGCGTGGTGCAGGGGATCGCCGCCCGCTGCGGCACCTTCACGGTCGCGGAGAACCGCGCGAAGCCGAACGGGCGCACGATCGGCCTGCGCGTGGTCGTCCTTCCTGCGTCTTTGAAGCCCGTCCGGAAGGACGCAGTCACGTACCTCGCCGGCGGGCCTGGAGACGCCGCCACCGAGCAGGCGGTCGACCAGGGCTGGCAGTCGAGCGCGCTGAACCTGTATCGCGACATCGTGCTCGTTGACCAGCGCGGCACCGGGGGATCGAACCCGCACGGCGGCGACGTGACCCAGTACGGGACGCGGATGGCGATGGACGACCTGGACGCGGTGCGGGCGGCGCTCGGCTACCGGCAGCTCGACGTGATCGGCAGCTCCTACGGCGCCACCGCGGCGCAGGTCTACCTGAAGCTCTATCCCTCCTCGGTGCGCACACTCATCCTCATGGGCGGAACCGCGATCGACGTCCCCTTCTTCGACCGCTACGCAGTCAACGCCCAGCGCGCCCTCGACCAGCTCGCGAGGCTCTGCGCGTCGGACCCCGGCTGCCGGAAGGCGTTCCCGGCCTGGGAGCGCCAGTTCGGCGAGCTCGTGAAGGCATGGAACGCCCACCCGGCGAACGGCATGACGGGCGACGAGCTCGCCTCGATCGTCCATGCCATGCTGCTCGACCTGGAGAAGGCGGTCTCGATCCCGCTGGTCATCAGCCGCGCGGCGACGGGTGACTACAAGCCCCTCGAGCAAGCGGGCCCGGGGGGTCTCGACGCCGACCTGAACCTCATGGGCTCGTCGATCTGGTGCAACGAGCCCTGGACCGGGATCGACGCGACGGGACCGTGGGGCACCGAGTTCGACAGCTACACGACGGCACGGATCGCGGCGCTCCGGCAGAGCTGCAGCTCCGTCGCGAAGCGCTCCGAGCCAGGCTCGCTCTGGACGCTCCCCACAACCAGCCCGGTGCCGGTGCTCGCCTTCGCGGGCGGCGCCGACCCGCAGGATCCCGCCGGCAACCTCTCCGACCTCGAGCAGCACTTCCCCGACAGCCGCACCGTGACCTTCCCGCACATCGGGCACCAGTGGGGCATCGGCGGCTGCTTCGACCAGATCGTCACGGACTTCGTCGACCGCGGCACCACCAAGGGACTGGACACAACACGCTGCTCCGGCGCAGTCGTGGTGCCACCGTTCCCGCTCACCGACTGAACGCACGGCCGAGACACGTCGGGCCGTGGCACTGTCGGTCGTGTGGTTCGCGGCGGCGGAGGCTTCGGCCTACGCGCTGCAGGGCGTCGGCGCAAAAGCTGCTACGGATAGATGACTTCCCGCTGTCGTGTCGTGCCGTGCATTGTCCAGAGAAGATCGGCGAGGTGTTCGGGGTCGACGGTAGGCATCTCCCAGGCCGGGCCGCCCGTAGCCTTGGCCTTTTCCATCTCGGTGTGGAAGGCACTGTTCTTGATGGCTGCACCGATGTAGAGCATGCCGACGTAGACGCCTTGCTCGGCTACCTCGGCGTGCAGGGCTTGCAGGTAGTTGCGCTGGGCGGCTTGTGCAGGACTGGGGCCGCTCATGTTCGGCAGGCCCTGCACGGTGCTGCCGCCCTGCGCGGTCAGGATGGCGCCGTCCCCCTGTTCGAGCATGTGCGGCAGGAACTCCTGCACGAGTGCCAGCATCGTGTAGAAGATCAGCGGCATGAATTTCTCGGCGTGCTGTGGGGTCAGGTCGGTTGCGGAGACGAACCCGGTATTCGGGGTCGGTGCGTAGTAAAGGGCGTCGAGGTTGCCGGTCCTGGCGCGGATCTGCTCGGCCAGTCGGGGCGTGGCCGCGGTGTCGGATAGGTCGGCTGTGATGACGTGCGTGCTTGCCCCAGCACCGGTCAGATCCTTCGCGAGACGGTCGAGTGGCTCCTCGCGGCGGCCGACCAGTGTGACGGCGTAACCCTCTCGCGCGTAGCGACGGGCGACCGCCTGGCCCAGGCCGGGTCCGGCTCCGAACACCGCGATGGATTTGGACATGAGAACGCTCCGATCAGAGTCGAGGAAGCCGCGCGAGCGAGTCCGCCATCCCGTGATGCTAAAGGCGCGGGCGTGCTCCACTTGCCTGCCGGGGTGTTCAGGAATGCTCCCTTTGACGCATGGAGCGTCTGGAGGCGAAGTCCGCTCGGCTGGTCGTGTCTTGGTGGAAAGGCGACGTGACGGGCGGCAACCCGGCCTGCGGAGGGGTCGGTAGTTCGAGGTAGCCGGATCAGCGGTGGCGCTGATGCACGGGGGGCACGGGTGCGCGAGCCTGTGCGTGAAGAGGGGTGGCGATGATGCGCCATGGCAGGGTGCTGCTGGTGGTGGTGGCGGGATTGTGCGCCGGGGTCGCGGCGGTTGGGGCGTCCTGGGCGGCGAGCGGGGCCGGGGCGGCGCAGGCACGCTGGGTGATCAGCGACCTTGGCACACTCGGTGGGCAGACTAGCCACGCCGTCGCGATCAACGAGCGCGGCCAAGTCGTCGGCTGGAGCAATCTCAAAGCGAAGGACACGTCTGGCTACGAGATCAGCCATACGGTCCTCTGGCAAAACGGGAAGATGCGGGACCTCGGCAACCTCGACCCGATCGCGATCAACGAGCGCGGCCAGGTCTTCGGCACGGGTGACCGCGGGGGACAGGAGCATGTGTTCGTGTGGCAGAACGGGAAGCTGACCGACCTCGGTGTACTCGGCATTCTGCCCGGCGGAACGATGAGCTACGGAGTCGCGATTAACGCTCGCCGCCAGATCGCTGCGAACAGCGGCACCGACGCTATCCCTAGTTCGCATGCGTTCGTGTGGCAGAACCGGAAGAGGACCGCTCTGGGCGCATTGCCGGGCTACAAGTACAGCCGGGCGGTTGGGATCAACGGTCGAGGGGAGATCATCGGGTACTGCTACACCGAAGTCGACCGAAACGGGCAACCCGACGAGTGGGTCGGCTTCGTATGGGCGAACGGGAAGATGACCCGTCTGGGCACGCTTGGTGGAGCTGAGAGCGAGCCGATCGCGATCAACGATCGCGGCCAGATCGTCGGGGACAGCGCAACCAAGCAGAACGGGTATCACGCGTTTTTGTGGCAGAACCGGAAGCTCACCGACCTCGGCACGCTCGGTGGGCGGAGTAGCCACGCCGTCGCGATCAATGAGCGCGGCCAGGTCATCGGCTGGAGCTTTCTCAAGGCGACGGACGCGTCTGGCGACGGGATCAGACGCGCGTTTCTCTGGCAGAACGGGAAGATGACTGACCTCGGCGATCTTCCCGGTGGAACCCAGACCTGGCCGGTCGCGCTCAATGGGCTCGGCCAGGTCGTCGGGACTAGCGATTTCGAGCCCCAAGACACGGAGCCTGGCGGTCTGATCAGCCATGCGTTTCTCTGGCAGAACGGGAAGATGACCGACCTCGGCGGTCTTCCCGGCGGAGGTGATTACGGGCCGGTCGCGATCAACGAGCGCGGCCAGATCGTCGGGTACGCCTACACGAACGCAACGGACGAGTACGGCCTTCATCCGTACGACCACGCGGTCCAGTGGACACAGAAGCCGGGGTAGCCTGACACCCCCTCCGCCCGAGCCGCAGCGCCCGCGAGCGCGAGGCCAAGACGCCTTTGTCGCAGTTTGCGGAGATGCGACAGGAGCCAGTCGAGCAGTCGACGCGCGGGTAGGTAGTGCGGCGTGCCCTGCCCCAGTGTTCGGGAATGTTCCCCGACCCCGAGGCTGACCGGCTTCGCCTCTATCGGTCCGCCAGCCACATCGCATCGGCGTCCGCTCGGAGACGCCGACCCGTGACGAGGAAGTATTCGCGAGCGCTATCGAGAGGAGCAAGGACGTCATGGCACGACGGGCAGCGCGGTGCGTTCGCGAACGCGAACATTCCTCCACAAGGACACGGCTTGGCGGCCGACTCAACTGCCTTCTGCTCGTCGGCGGCAAGCATCCACGGGTACGACTCGGTGAGCCGACGATATTCAGGGTCGTAGGCATCCCACGTCAGCAGCGTCTCGTCGCGGGAGCAGTACATGAATCCCTCGTTCGAGAACCCCGCATGGAAGCGCTCGCACATCAACTCCCGAGCGCAATGCGGGCAGGTGACGCTTTGCTCCGACACATCATCATCGTCCCACAACCAGCCGTCTGAGCGAAGACGGCTGCGTGCCCCAGTGTTCAGGAATGTCCCCCGACCGATTAGGTCGTTACGCGGGCAACGGTGATGGCGGACGCAGCGACCTCGAACTGACAGGAGTTCTCCGATCGGGTCAACGGGTTGTGGAACCGAAGCTGGAAGGCGTCTTCATAGCCGCGATCGTTCACCATCTTCCACGCCTGCGAGATCATCGACCCGATGATGGCTGCAAAGGCTTCGTCGTCACTAATCTCGTCGAACCTGCTCGCCTCCTCGGCGACATCCACGATGATCTCGTCGGTATCCCCGTCGCATCGGAGACGCAGCGTCCCCCGATCAAAGACCAGTTCAAGGACCTCGTATCCCGCAGGAGTGTGACGGCCTGCAACCCGCTTCAACACACCAGAGTCCGCAGCAAGCTGCCGCATCCCTTCATTCATTCCTGGCAGCTCCGACATCGCGACCTATGTATAGACGAGCCAGAAGACCGCAGCGTGCGCGAGCGTGCTCTCGCTCGGAGCTAGTCGTCCGCGGGTTTTTCGAGCAGCCGCAGCCGGTGCTCGAGCTGGGCGACTCTGAGCTCGAGCTCGTCGTAGTCGTCGCGGCGGACGAGGCCGAGCTCGGAGAACACGCTCTGCAGCGAGTCGCCGGCGCGCTCACCCAGCCGCACAGCGTCGCCGCGCCAGCGATTGCCCAGGTCGCGGACGAACGAGCGGGCCTCGTCGCGGCGCAGGCCGCCCTTCTCCACGAGCGTGTCGGCGAGATCGTCGGCGCGCTCCGCGGTCAACGCGACCGCCCCGAGCGCGGCGAGGAAGAGCTTGTCGGGCCCGGAATCAGCGTGCTCGGCCATGGGGCCTGGACTTGCGCCGCTGCTGCCGCTTCTCGCGCTTCGAGTCCGAGGCGGCCGCGGGCGCCGGCGCCGCAGCCTCGACGGGCGCGTCCTCGGCCGCGATCATCGCCGCCTCGGTCTCCTCGACGAGCTCCTCGCGCGCCTCGACGGTCGCCGGCGCCTCCTGGCTCTTGAGCTTCGCGTAGTCGGGCTCGCGCTCCTTCCACGAGGTCAGCAGCGGCGCGGCGATGAAGATCGAGGAGTAGGCCCCGGAGGTGATGCCGATCAGGAGCGCGAACGCGAAATCCTTCAGGGTCGCGCCGCCGAACAGCAGCAGCGACACGATCGGCAAGAGCGTGATGAAGGTCGTCGCGAGCGAGCGCCTGATCGTCTCCCAGAGCGAGACGTTCGCGATCGTGGCGAAGGACGAGCGGCGCATCACGCCCGCGTTCTCGCGGATCCGGTCGAAGATGATGATCGTGTCGTAGATCGAGTAGCCGAGCACCGTCAGGACCGCCGCCACGGTCGCGGTCGAGACCTCGAAGCCCGTGAGCGCGTAGATGCCGACCGTGATGATGATGTCGTGCAGGAGCGCGAGGATCACCGGCACGGCGTACTTCAGGTCGAACCGGATCGTGATGTAGAGGATGATCAGGAGCAGCGAGACGATCACGGCGATGATCGCGAGGCGCGCGATCTGGGCGCCGAAGCTCGACGAGACCGTGGTCGCGCCCGCGGCCGTGGCGCCGACTCCGGTCGCGAGGCTCGTCTGGAGCTGCGTCAGCTGCGGCCCGTTGAGCGCCTTCGTCCTGATCTGGAAGCCCTTGTAGCCGCCCGAGTGCGAGCTGCCGGTGCCCTGGATCACCGCGTCCGGAAAGCCCTGCTTGGCGGTGACCGTGCGCACCTTCGCCACCGACGTCGGCTGCGTGGTCTTGAACGTGATCTGCGTGCCGCCCTTGAAGTCGATCCCGAGGTTGAGGCCGCGCACGCCGAGCGCGACGATCGAGATCGCGATCACGGTGCCGGAGATCGCGTACCAGGTGCGGCGCCGCTTCATGAAGTCGATCTGGAGCCATTTCCCGGTCTGCGCGCCCTGCGCGCCCATCAGGCGCGGGCTGTCGAACCACTTGAAGCCGGCGAGGAGGCCGAGCATCGCCCGCGTGGCGAACACCGCCGTCAGCAGCGAGATCACGGTGCCGATCAGCAGCATCAGCGCGAAGCCCTTCACCTCCGCGGTCGCGACGGCGAACAGGACGAGGGCGGTGATGCAGGTGACGACGTTCGCGTCGAGGATCGTGTGGAAGCCCTTCGCGTAGCCGGTCGCGATCCCGGCGCGCACGGACTTGCCGGCGCGCACCTCTTCCTTGATCCGTTCGAACACGACCACGTTCGCATCCGCGGCGACGCCGATCGTGAGGATCATGCCGGCGAAGCCCGGCAACGTCAGCGTCACGTTGAGGAGCAGGATCGCGCCGTAGAGGAAGGCGACGTAGATCGCGAGGCCGATCACGGCGACGAGGCCGAGGAAGCGGTACAGGACGAGCAGGAAGATCGCGACCAGCAAGAGGCCGATCAGCGCCGCCTTCATCGCCTGGTTCAGCGAGTCCTTGCCGAGCGTCGCCGAGACGTCGGTGCGCTCGATCTGGACGAAGTTGACCGGCAGGGCGCCCGTCTGCAGCACGAGGGCGATCGACTTCGCCTCGCCGATCGAGCCGATCCCCGTGATCTGCGCGCTGTTGCCCGAGATCCCGTCCGGCAGGTTGTGGAAGTCGATCTCCGGGTACGTCGCGATCTGGCCGTCGAGCACGACCGCGAAGTGCTGGTTGAAGTCCTGCCCGAGCAGGCTCGAGCGGAGGCGGCCGCGCTGCGACTCGACCCGGGTGATCGTGTGGAACTTCTTCCCACCCTTGCCCGTGAACTGCATCAGCACGATCGGGGCGCCGCTCGGGTCGAAGTCGGCCCGCGTGCCCGAGAGGACGAGGTCGCTGCCCGTCATCTCCGGGATCGCCGGCGGGTCGTACTTGAAGAGGTAGTAGCTCGTGTTCTGCGGGTTCTGGACGTTGACGCCCGGGCACGCGACGGCGGGCGGGCCGCACGTGATCACCGTCGTCTTCGTCGGGACGGCGAAGATCGAGTAGCCCTTCGGCAGCTTGCCGCCGTACTTCTTCAGCGCGAGCTCCTTGGTCGAGACCGGGCCTACGACCTGCTGGTGCAGGGCGTTGAAGACGTACCAGCCCTCCGGGTTCTTGCCGACCGTCGACTGGACGCGCGAGAGGAGCGCGTAGAGGCTCGTCGTCGCGACCGGGATGCCCTGGGCCGTGATCGACGGCGGGAGCAGGTCGGCCTCGAGGTCGTAGAACTGGAGCTGCGCGGTCTTGCCGATGATCGCCGCGGCTGCCTGCGGGTTCTTCACGCCGGCCAGCTCGATCACGATCTGGTTCGAGCCCTGCTTGCGGATCTCCGGCTCGCTCACGCCGAGCCTGTCGATCCGGTTTCGCATGATCCCGATCGACCGGTCGACGTCGCTCGAGGTGAGCTGCTTGCCCTTCGGCGGCACCGCCTTCAGCACGACCTCGAGGCCGCCCTGGAGGTCGAGGCCGAGCCGCGGCTTCCTGTGTCCCGGACTGCCCGGGAACGCGATGAACGCGACCCCGATCAGAGCCGCGAGGATCAGGCAGAGCAGGATGAGATAGGAGCGCCGGTCGTTCATGGGGAAAAAGCGCCGGAAGCTTAGCTGGGAGATTCTGGTGCTGCGTCACCATCCGTCGCCTCGGCGGCGGGCGGCTCGGCCTCGGGCTCGGCGGGCTCCTCGTCCCCCGGCTCGAGCTCGTGCTGCTCCTCCTCCTCGGGCGGGATCACGGCGCCGATCGCGCGGCGCGCGACCTTGACGACGACGCCGTCGGCGATCTGGACGTGGATCTCGTCGCCGTCGGCCTCGGTCACCGTCCCGTAGATGCCGGCGGCGGTGAGCACCTCGGCTCCGGGCTCGATCTTGTTCAGCATCTCGCGCTGCGCCTGCTGGCGGCGTTTCTGGGGGCGGATGAAGGCGACCCAGATCACGCCCATCGCCAGAATGAGAATCAGTAGGGTCGGGTTCAAGCGTCCTCCTCGGGCGCCTGGGCGAGTCGCGCGAGCGCCTCGGCGACGTATGCCGTCAGGGCGCCCCGCTCGATCGCCGTCCGCGCCCCCGCGGTCAGATCCAACAGGAAGCGCAGATTATGCACGCTCAGGAGCCGGAGGCCGAGCAGCTCCTGCTGGTTGATCAGGTGACGGACGTACGCGCGGGAGAAGCGCGTGCAGGTCGAGCACTCGCACGCCTCGTCCAGCGGTCGGGGGTCGCGCGCGAACCGCTGGTTGCGGAGGTTGAGGCGGCCGTCCCAGGTCAGCGCCGAGCCTGTGCGCGCAGTCCGCGTCGGCAGCACGCAGTCGAACATGTCGATCCCGGACGCGATCACGCGCAGGATCCCCTCCGGGTCGCCGATCCCCATGAAGTAGCGCGGCCCGTCGGCGGGGAGCAGCGGCGCGGCCCAGGTGACCGCCTCGAACATCTCCTCGCGGTCCTCCCCCACGCTGAGGCCGCCGAGCGCGACGCCGTCGAAGCCGAGCGCGGAGATCTCCTCGATCGAGCGGCGGCGGAGCTCGGGATCGGCCGCGCCCTGCGTGATCCCGAAGCGGAGCTGGCCCTCGGCGCGCGGCTCGTCGCGCTGGCGCTCCGCCCAGAGCGTCGTCCGGCGGACGGCCTCCTCCAGCTCGGGGCGCGGCACGCCTGCTGGCGCGCAGATGTCGAGGCACATCGCGATGTCCGAGCCGAGCTCGCGCTGGATCGCGGCGGCGAGCTCCGGCGTGAAGCGCTCGGCGGCGCCGTCGTAGACCGAGCGGAAGGTGACGCCGTCGTCGTCGGCGGCAATCAGCGTGTCGCGGAGCGAGAAGACCTGGAAGCCGCCGGAGTCGGTGAGGATCGGGCCGTCCCAGCCCATGAAGCGATGCAGGCCGCCGAGCTCGGCGATCAGGCCCTCGCCGGGGCGGAAGTGGAGGTGGTAGGTGTTGCCGAGCACGATCGACGCGCCGACGGCACGCAGCTCGTCCGGATCGAGCGTCTTCACCGTCGCCTTCGTCCCCACCGGCATGAACGCAGGCGTCGGCACCTCTCCGTGCGCCGTGCGCAGGATCCCCGCGCGCGCGGGGCCGTCGGTCGCGGTGACGGTGAAGCAGTCGCTCACAGGATCAGCATCGCATCGCCGAAGGAGTAGAAGCGGTAGCGCTCCTCGACCGCGAGGCGGTAGAGGCGACGCGTCTCCTCGACCCCGGCGAACGCCATCACCAGCGCGAGCAGGGTCGACCGCGGGAGATGAAAGTTCGTCACCAGCGCGTCGACCCGGCGAAACTCGAAGCCGGGAGTGATGAAGAGGTCGGTGCGGCCCTCGAACGGCGCACCTCTGGCAAGCGTCTCGAGGGCCCGTGTCGTCGTCGTGCCGACGGCCAGCACGCGCGGCGCCGCGGCGATCCGCGGCCACGCGGACGCCGAGTAGCGCTCGCCGTGGAGCACGTGCTCGTCGAGCTCGTCGACGGCGAGCGGCCGAAAGGTGTCGAGCCCGACGTGGAGCGTGACGCGCTCGAGCTCGAGCCTCGCCAGCAGCTCGGGCGTGAAGTGGAGACCGGCTGTGGGCGCCGCCGCAGAGCCGGCCTCCTCGGCGTACACGGTCTGGTAACGCGCGGGGTCGGCGAGCGGCTCGGTGATATAGGGCGGCAGCGGCGTCTCCCCCGCCGGCTCGCCGGTGAGCCGAAGCCGCCAGCGGCCCTCGCCGAGGTGCTCGAGCAGCTCGACCGGCCCGTAGGTCCGACCCGCGCGGAGCCGCCTCGTCGGGCGCGCGAGGCCCTCCCAGAGGTCGCCGCCGAGCCGCTCGACCAGCAGCACCTCGCCGCGTGGAGACTCGATCCGGATCCGCGCGGGCACGACGCGGGTGTCGTTGACGACGACGAGGGCGCCGCCCGCCTCCTCGGGGAGCTCTGCGAACGTGCGATGCCGGATCGCGCCGGTCGCGCGCTCGTAGACGAGCAGGCGCGAGGCGTCGCGGCGGGCAGCCGGGTGCTGCGCGATCAGCTCCTTAGGCAGGTCGTAGTCGAGCTCCGAGGCTTTCATCCGACGAGCACGTTACCCTTGCTCTCCGTGGACGAAGACGCGATCGAGCGCGCGCGAGAGCGGCTGCAGGCCGCGGCCGAGGGACGCGCCGACGCGGGCGCCGTCGAGGCCGCGCTCGAGCGTGCTCGCGACCAGATCGAGAGCCTCGCCCAGGCCGCCGCCGAGCTCTCCGCCACCCTTCCGGCCCAGGTCGGCGACTCCGTCCAGGAGGGTCTCCGGCGCGAGGTGATCCCCGTCGCGCGCAACCTCGCCGAGGTGCGCGGGCTCCTGAACCAGATGATTCGCCGGCTCGAGCGGCTCGAGGGCGACATGCTCGCCGAGCGCCACGCACGCGTCGACGACCTCGCTCTCCTCGTCGACCTGATCGCCTCGGGCTGGAAGGGCGTTGACGAGCGCCTCGCCCGGATCGAGCACGGGCTCGAGAGCAGAAGCGGCGCCGTCGTGTACCGGATGGAAGAGCGCCGCGCCGGCGGCGACCCGCCGGCCTAGGAGTTGATCAGCAGCAGGGCCGAGGCGAGCGCCCAGAGCGCCACGCAGATCAGGATCGGCCGGTCCGAGAGCAGAACGTGATCGGGCTCCTCGCCCGCGTCCTCGCGGTGCATCAGCAGCAGGTAGCGGAAGACCCCGAAGAGCACGAACGGGATCGTGGCCATCATCCGCTCGCCGGGCCGCGCGGTGAACGTGTAGAGCGAGTACGCGATCACGGTCGACGCCGCGACGATCGTGACGAGCTGGTCGACGAGGACGAGCGAGTAGCCCGCGAGCACCGGCCGCCCCGGCGCCTGCTCGGCGCCGACGAGCACGAGCTCGCCGCGCCGCTTCGCGAGCGCGAGGAAGAGGGCCAGCGTCCCGGTACAGAGCAGGAGCCAGGGCGAGATCGGGACGTTCACCGCGACCGCGCCGGCGACCGCCCGGACGACGAACAGGCCCGCGATCGCCATCACGTCGATCAGCACGACGTGCTTGAGCCCGAGCGAGTACGCGAGCTGGAGCGCGACGAAGATCAAGAGCGCGAGCACGGACCAGGGCCCGAGCACGGCCGCGATCGCGAACGCGGCGAGTGCGAGTACGCCCGCCGCGACGAGCGCGGCCCGAGGCGCGACGAGGCCGCTCGCGATCGGACGGTGGCGCTTGATCGGATGGAGCCGGTCGTGCTCGGCATCCCGCACGTCGTTCAGGAGGTACGCGGCCGACGAGGCCGCGCAGTAGGCGACGAACACGGCGCCCGCCTCGAGCAGCCGGCGCGGGTCTCCCAGCTCGCCGGCGAAGATGATCCCGGCGAAGACGAGGAGGTTCTTCGTCCACTGCCTCGGTCGCAGCGCGGCGAGCCAGGTCGCCGGTCCCGTCCTGACAGCGGTAGTGGCCACGCCGGAAGGCTACGCGTGCTGGCCGGGCAGCACGAGGGTGAAGCTGCTGCCAAGCCCGTCGGAGCTCTCGAGCTCGATCCTGCCGCCGAGCGCGCTCGCGAGCTCGTTCGCGATCGCGAGCCCGAGCCCCGTGCCCGACCCGTCGCGCGACCAGAACGGACGGAAGATGCGCTCGCGGTCCGCCGCCTCGATCCCGGGACCGGTGTCGCGCACCGCGACGGAGACCGAGCCGTTCTCGGCCTCGAGCTCGAGCTCGATCCGGCCTCCGTCGGGCGTCCAGCGGAAGGCGTTCGAGAGCAGGTTCGTGATGATCTGGAGCACGCGGTCGCCGTCGGTCTCGATCGTCGGCCGCGCGCCGATCTCCTGCCGGTACGCAATCCCGCGCCGGCGCGCCTCCTCGGCGAACGAGCTGTAGGCCTGCTCGCAGAGGCGCTCCATCTCGACCTCCTCCTCGAGCAGCGTGAAGCGGTGCGCGTCGAGCTTGGCGAGGTCGAGCACGTCGCCGACGAGCCGCTCGAGGCGGCCGGCCGCATCGGCGATCACCTCCAGCGACTGCCGTGTGAGCTCCCTGTCCTCGATCACGCCCTCCGAGAGCGCGGAGACGTGCCCGCGGATCGCCGTCAGCGGCGTGCGGAGCTCGTGCGAGACGGTCATCAGGAAGTTGCGCTCCATCTGCTCGGCCTCGTCGAGGCGGACGGCCATCTGCGAGAAGCTCTTGGTCAGCTGGCCGATCTCGCCGCCTCCGCGGACCCCGGAGAGGTCGATGTCGTAGCGGCCGCCGGCGACCCGGTCGGCGGCGCGCGTGAGCGCGAGCACCGGCTCGGTGATCCGCCGCGAGAGGTACAGCGCGAGCGCGGCCGCGAGCCCGACCCCGACCGCGAACGCAATCGCGAGCCGGAGCAGGACCGTGTAGAGACCCTCGTGCAGGGCGGCCTTCGGCTTTGCGACGACCATCGCGCCGAAGGTCTGCTCGCCGAGCTTGAGCGGGCGGGCGACGGCGACGTAGCGCGTCTTCTCGCCGGGCGGCGTGAACTCGAAGTTCCGGATCGTGCCGGCGAGCACCTTGTCGGTGTCGACCGCGCCGGCCGGCACCTGCGGCAGGTCGATCTTCGCGCCCGGGAGGATGTCGAGCCCGTACGTGGGGATGTAGAAGAGCTTGTCGCCGGTCGCCTTCTCGAGGTTCTTGGGCGCGAACGCGTTGATCCCCGCGTAGTCGGCGTAGAACTGCGTGATCCCGAGCGACTCGCGCTGCAGCTCCTTCAGGGTCTGGCTCTGCGTGTAGTCCTGGAAGAGCCGGACCGCGATCAGCGACGAGACGAGAGCGGCGAGCACGACCGCCGCGAGGAAGATCGCCGAGAGACGGAATCGCAGCGAGTCGAACATGGCCGGGCCCGTCTACACGGCGTCGCGCGCGGGCGACACCTTGTAGCCCACGCCCCACACCGTGACGATCGGCGAGGCGTCGCCGAGCTTGCGCCGCAGCTGCCGGACGTGGACGTCGACCGTGCGGGTGTCGCCGGCGAAGGTGTAGCCCCAGACGCGCTCGAGCAGCTGGTCGCGCGTCAGCACGAGCCCGCGATGGTCGAGCAGCTCCCAGAGCAGGTCGAACTCCTTCGGCGCGAGCTGCACCTCGTCCTCGCCGACGCGCACCTCGCGCCGGCCGGCGTCGATCGTGAGGTCGCCGTGCCGGAGCTGCGCGCTCTCGCGCTCGCGCCGCTCGGGGCCGACGCGACGGAGGATCGACTTCACGCGCGCGACGAGCTCGCGCGGGTTGAAGGGCTTCGTCATGTAGTCGTCCGCGCCGACCTCGAGCCCGATGATCTTGTCGACGTCCTCGTCCCGGGCCGTGAGCATCAGGATCGGCATGTCCGTGGCCTTGCGCAGGCGTCGGCAGACCTCGATCCCGTCGATGTCCGGCAGCATCAGGTCGAGCACGACGAGGTCGACGTCGCCCGTGCCGGCCTGGGCGAGCGCGTCGTTCCCGGTCGCGGCCGTCCTGACCGTGTAGCCCGCGTTCTTCAGGTACAGCGAGACGAACGAGGCGATCGAGGCCTCGTCTTCGACCACGAGCACGGTCTGTGCTTTTCCGGAGGCCATGGGCTCAGGATGCCAGAGGTGGCGGTCAGTTGCCGGTGCCGAGCGGGAAGCGGAGCTCGAAGTCCGGCATCGAGCGGTAGATGTCCCCGTCGAACTGGTACGTGCCGTCGGTCGAGCCGCCCGTGCCGCTCGAGCACGACCTGGCCGTGCCCGATCCCCGAGAGGTCGATCCCCTTCCCCTGGACGATCACGCGCCAGAAGCCGCCGACCATGCGGAAGCGCATCGCGGTGCCGGTGTAGAGCGTCTTCGTGTCGGTGAGGCTGTGGCTGACGTCGGCATTCGTGACCGTCGCCGCGGCGCCGTCGCTCGGGTCGGGGTCGTTGACCCAGATCGTGCAGCTGTCGCAGTAGCCGATGAACGAGCCGCGCGCGACGATCGCCACCTTGCCGTCGGCATTCTTGACCGAGACGGTGCCGTCGCTGGGCGAACCGGGCGCCGCGAGCGCAGCCGCCGGAACCAGAGCGGCGGCGAGCAGGATGGGGACTAGAAGCCTGCGCATCGCACCTCCAGTATCGGCATCGCCGGTGTGTGCGCCCTAATCAGGGTGTAAGGAAACTGTAAGCACGTTAAGGTCCGCCCGTGCACGAGGTGACCGCTTACGGCGAGATCGTCCTCGTGGTCGCCGCGACGCTCTATCTCGCGCTGCTCGCGAACAAGGCGACCGAGCGCTTCCCGATCCCCGCCCCCGCGCTCTTCCTGCTCGGCGCGGCGATCGCCTCCGAGCTGATCCCGCGCCTGCGCACGGCGCTGCCGATCCTCACGGTCGAGCGCCTCGGCGTGATCGCGCTGATCGTGATCCTCTTCGACGGCGGCATGCACGTCGGCTGGCGGCGGCTGCGCGGCTCGATCTGGCCGATCGCCTCGCTCGGCGTGCTCGGCACGTTCGCGACGACCGGGCTGATCGCGCTGTTCGGGCACTGGGTACTCGGCTTCTCGTGGACGACCGCGGGCCTGATCGGCGCCGCGATCGCGCCGACCGATCCCGCGGTGATGTTCTCGGTGCTCGGCAACCGGCAGGTGGGCGGCCGCTCCGGCACGATCCTCGAGGGAGAGTCGGGCGCCAACGACCCGGTCGGGATCGCGCTGATGCTCGGGCTGATCGCGCTCGCGACCACCGACTCGGCCACCGGCTGGACGGTCGCCGGTGACTTCGTGCTCGAGATGATGGTCGGGCTCGCGATCGGGATCGCGGGCGGCCTCGCGCTCGGCGCCGCGATGCGTCGCGTCTCGCTGCCGAACGACGCTCTCTACCCGCTGCAGACGCTCGCCTCCGCAGGCGTCGTCTACGGGCTCGCGAGCGTCGCGCACGGCTCCGGCTTCCTCGCCGTCTTCGTCGCCGGGATCGTGGTCGGCGACGTGCGCGCGCCGTACAAGGCCGAGATCCGGCGCTTCCACGGCTCGCTCGCCTCGATCGGCGAGATCTCGGTCTTCGTCGCGCTCGGCCTGACCGTGAGCCTGCACCAGCTCTTCAGCGACAACCGCTGGCTCGAGGGGATCGCGATCGCGGTCGTGATCAGCTTCGTGGTGCGGCCGCTCGTGGTCGGCGTCCTCCTCGTCCGCACCCGCCTGCGCCGGGGCGAGAAGGTGTTCATCGCCTGGAGCGGGCTCAAGGGCGCGGTGCCGATCCTGCTCGCGGCGTTCGCGCTGCTCGAGCACGTGAGCGCCGGGCCGCGGATCTACGACATCGTCTTCGTGGTCGTCCTCTTCTCGGTGCTCGTGCAGGGGACCGGGATCTCGCGAGTCGCCGCGGCGTGCGGCGTGCCGATGCGCGCGATCGAGCCGGAGCCGTGGAGCGTCTCGATCCGCCTCAGGAGCGAGCCGCACGACCTGCGCCGCTTCGTCGTCGCGGAAGGCTCGCGCGCGGCCGGGCACGCACTGTCGGCGATCCCGTTCTCGGACAGCGGCTGGGTGAGCCTGATCATCCGCGACGGCGAGCCAGTCCCCGCGCGCGGCTCCACGGTGCTCGAGCCCGGCGACCAGGTGATCGTCCTCGCCGACCCGCCCGACCAGGAGAAGCTGCAGCGCCTCTTCGAGGGGTAGGAAACCGGCGTGCCGCGGCGAACCGGTGCGCATGGACACAGCCGCGCGCCTCGCCGCCCGTCTCGACGACCTCGCTTCCTCCCTCGCCCGGTCCGGGGCCTCTCCCGACGAGGCGCAACGGCTGCTCGAGTCCGCCTCGCTCGCGACGCTCCAGGCCGTGAGCCTGGACCTCCTCACCGCCACCCGGCGGCTCGGCCGCGAGCCAAATGCTCATGAGCACAAGGCTCCCGTGCTCGAGCCCGTGCCGGCCGCTCGGCTCGCGGCCTAGTAGCTGTAGAAGCCGCGGCCGCTCTTGCGGCCCAGCAGGCCGGCGTTTCGCATCGCGACGAGCCGCGGCGGCGGCGCCATCCTCGGCTCGCGGAGCTTCTCGTACAGCGCCTCGGACGCGTGGACGTGGACGTCGATCCCGACAAGGTCGACGAGCGTGCACGGTCCCATCGGCCAGCCGGCGCCGTTCACCATCCCCTTGTCGAGGTCCTCCGGGGTCACCCGCGCCTCGTCGAGCACGCGGAGGCAGTCGTTGAGCAGCGGGATCAGGACGCGGTTGACGACGAAGCCGGGCGTGTCGTGGCAGCGAATCGGAGTCTTGCCGAGCCGCTCGCCGAACGCGTAGGCGGCCTCGAAGGGCTCGTCGGCGGTCAGCTCCGCGCTTGACGATCTCGACGAGCGGCATCAGCGGCGCCGGATTGAAGAAGTGCATGCCGACGACCCGCTCGGGCCGCGTCGTCGCGGCGGCGATCTCGGTCACCGAGAGCGCCGAGGTGTTGGTCGCGAGGATCGCGTCGGGCCGGCAGATCCGGTCGAGCTCGGCAAAGAGCTCCTGCTTCGGGCCGAGCTCCTCGACGATCGCCTCGATCACGAGGTCGCAGTCGGCGAGGTCGGCGAGCTCGGTGGTGAGGGAGAGCAGCGCGATCGCCTCGTCGCGCGCGCCCTGCTCGAGCTGGCCCTTCTCGACCTTGCGCGTGAGGAAGTGGCCGATCCGGTCGCGCGCGCCCTCGCCGAGCTCGGCGGTCACCTCGCGGCCGACGGTGTCGACACCCGCCTCGATGCAGAGCTGTGCGATCCCGGCGCCCATCGCGCCGAGCCCGACGACGCCGACCTTCACAGGCGCTCGATCACGGCGGCGATCGCCTGCCCGAAGCCGATGCACATGCACGCGACCCCGTAGCGGGCCTCGCGGCGCTCGAGCTCGTTCAGCAGCGTCGCGGTGATGCGCGCGCCGGTCGCGCCGAGCGGGTGGCCGAGCGAGATCCCGCCGCCGTTCGGGTTCACGTCCGCCATCCGCTCCGTGCAGCCCCGCGTCGCGAACGGTCTGGAGCACGACCGAGGCGAACGCCTCGTTGATCTCGATCACGGCGATGTCGTCCCAGCGAGGCCGGCGCGCTCGAGCGCCTGCGCGCACGCCTGCGGGTTGCCGTGCAGCATCCGGTACGGGATCGACGCCCGGCGAGGCCGAACGAGACGAAGCGGGCGCGCGGCTCGAGCCCGAGCCGCGTCGCGGCGCGCTCGCTCGTGATCAGCATCGCGGCGGCGCCGTCGACGATCTGGCTCGAGTTGCCGGCCGTCACCCGGCCGTCCGGGACGAAGGCGGGCTGCAGCGACGCGAGCTTCTCGGCGGAGGTGTCGCGGCGCGGCGTCTCGTCGACGGCGAACACGACGCCCGCGTGCGGGTTCGTCGAGCTCGATCGGGATCATCTCGTTGTCGAAGTGCCCCTCGTCGGTCGCCGCGGCCGCGCGCCGGTGCGACTCGAGCGAGTACGCGTCGAGCGTCCTCGCGCGAGATCTCCCACTCCGTCGGCGATCACCTCGGCCGAGATCCCCTGCGGCACGATCTGCCAGCGCTCGACCAGCTTCTCGGAGAGGTCGCCGCCGTTCGAGCCCATCGGCACGCGCGACATCATCTCGACGCCCGACGAGACGACCACGTCGAGCTGGCCCGACCAGATCGCGGCGGCGGCGTTGAATTCGTCTGCATCGAGGAGCCGCACTGGCGGTCGACGGTCGTCGCCGCACACGGTCTCGGGCCAGCCGGCGACGAGCGCGCGACATCCGCGCGACGTTCCAGCCCTGCTCGCCGATCTGGGTCACGCAGCCCATCTGCACGTCCTCGACCTCGGCCGGGTCGAGCTCGTGCCGGCCGACGAGGCCGTTCAGCACCTGCGCGACGAGCTCGTCGCCGCGGATCGAGGCGAGCGTGCCGTTCCGCCTGCCGATCGGGCTGCGGACGGCGTCGACGATGTAGCGCCTCGGCCATGCGGACTAGACTACAAGGCGCGCATGGCCGGCCACCGCGACCGAAAAGAAGCTGCTCGTCGCCGGCGAGTGGGTCGAGACCGGCGAGTGGATCGAGGTGCAGCTCGCCGTACTCCGGCGACGTCGTCGCGCGGGTCGCGAAGGCCGGCGCGGCGAGCACGTGCGCGCCGCGCTCGACGCCGCGGAGCGCGCGATGCGCCGAGCCGCTTGCCGGCGCACAAGCGCGCCGAGATCCTCGTCCGCGTCGCAGGCGCGCTCGGCCGCCGCCACGAGGAGGCCGCGCGGACGATCTGCGCCGAGGCCGGCAAGCCGCTCAAGACCGCGCGGGTCGAGGTCGCGCGGGCGATGTCGACGTTCACGATGGCCGCCGTCGAGGCGCGCAAGCTCACCGGCGAGATGGTGCCGATGGACGCCTCGCAGGCCGGCGAGGGCAAGCTCGCGTTCACGCTGCGGCGCCCGATCGGCGTCGTCGGCGCGATCAGCCCGTTCAACTTCCCGCTCAACCTCGTCGCGCACAAGCTCGCGCCCGCGCTCGCCGCCGGCTGCGCCGTCGTGCTGAAGCCGGCGACGCAGACGCCGCTCTCGGCGCTCCTGCTCGCCGAGCTCGATGACCGAGGCGGGCCTGCCGCCGGGCTGGCTCAACGTCGTCGTCGGCACCGTCGTCGGAGATCGGCGACGTGCTCGTCGAGGACGAGCGCGTGAAGCTGATCACGTTCACCGGCTCCGGGCCGCGTCGGCTGGGCGCTCCGCGAGCGCGCGCCGCGCAAGCGCGTCAACCTCGAGCTCGGCAACGCGACGCCGGTGATCGTCGCCGCCGACGCCGACCTCGACGACGGCGGCCGCGCAAGCTCGCCGGCGAACGCGTTCTCCTTCGCCGGCCAGAGCTGCATCTCCGTCCAGCGGATCTACGTCGAGCGGGCGGCGTCTACGAGCCGTTCCTCGAGCGGTTCCTGCCGAAGGTCGAGGCGCTCGTCGTCGGCGACCCGGCCGACGAGGCGACCGACGTCGGCCCGCTGATCGACCCGGCGAAGCGCGACCGCGTGCTCGAGTGGATCGAGGAGGCGCGCGCCGGCGGCGCGCGAGATCCTCACCGGCGGCGAGCTCGACGGACGGGCTCGTCCGGCCGACCGTGATCGGGACGGCCGCGCCCGACGCTGAAGGTCTCCTGCGACGAGGTCTTCGGGCCGGTCTGCACCGTCAACGCCGTGCGACTCGCTCGACGAGGCGTTCGCGCTCGCGAACGGGACGCGCTACGGCCTCCAGGCCGGCATCTTCACGCGCGACGCTCGAGAGCGGCGCTGCGAGGCCGCGCAGGCGCTCGAGTTCGGCGGCGTCACGATCAACGAGGCGCCGACGTTCCGCGCCGACCAGATGCCCTACGGCGGCGTCAAGGACTCCGGCAACACGCGCGAAGGGCCCGCCTGGGCGGTCCGCGAGATGACCGAGGAGCGCCTTGTCGTCCTCGAGCTCCCCGCCGTCTGAGGCCACAGCTAGAGTCGGAGAGCCTGTGGTGCGCGCTCGCCTGTTCGCACGGAACGAGGAGACCGCCGCCCCGGCTCTGCCGGGCCCGAGCCGGCTCCGGCGCGAGCGACGCAATCTGCTGCGCGCTGCGCGAGGAGCTGCTGCGCGACCTCGGCGGGCTGATGCTCGAGATGGTCCGGCGCGACCAGTTCCGCCAGGACCTGGTGCTCGAGCGCTGCGCCGAGCTGACGCGAGCTCGATGCGCGCCTCGCCGAGCTCGACGGGCTGCTGGCCGTCTCGTTCTCGATGCGGCGGGCGCCGGTGGAGCGCTGCGCGTGCGGCGCCCCGATCCTCCCCGGCGCGAGCTTCTGCCCGCGCTGCGGCCTCCCGGTCGCCAGGGAGGACGCATGAGCGACCAGGGAGGCGCATGCCCGCGGTGCCAGACGCCCTACGAGCCGGGCCAGGAGTACTGCCTCGAGTGCGGGCTGCGGCTCGGCGGCGAGGCACCGGCGGGGACCACCAGGTCGGGCCGCCCTCGCCGCCGGCGCGGCGGAACCGCACGTGGATCTGGGCCGCGCTCGGCGGCCTCGTCGTCGCAGCGGCCGGCGCGGCGGTGGCGATCGCGGTCTCCGGGAACGGCAACGGCGCGACGCTGACGATGACGACCACGCTCGCGCCCATCGTCACGGCGACCGCGGCGGCGACCGACCCCGGTGCCCAGCCGCCGCAGCCCGCTGCGACGGTGGTGGTCACGACGGTGGCGACCGTCCCCACGGCTCCCGCCGACACGGCGACCGCGACGACCGCGACGAAGCCGACGCTGATCGTCTGGCCCGGCAAGACCGCCTACACCGTCGTCCTCGACTCGCTGCCCTCGCCCGGCGGCCACACCGACGGCGCTCGCGCAGGCGAACAAGGCGCTCGCGAAGGGGCTGCCGCAGGTCGGCGTGCTCGACTCCGGCGACTTCCCGAGCCTGAACCCCGGCTACTACGTCGTCTTCAGCGGCGTCTACGCGACGCTCCTGCCAGGCCACGGCAGGCGCCCGCAACGCGCGCTTCGCAGGGTTTCGGCTCCGCGTATCCGCGCCAGATCGCGCGCTGAGCCCGTTCTCTGCGAAGACAACTCTGGTCCCGACTTTGTAACAGCGGCGCGACTGCGTTAGACTCGCCCTCGGCGGGCTCGCTCAGGGAAGGTTAACCCCGTCGTAACAAAGGTTCCCTGCGAGTTAACAGCCGACCCGCATACTTGGAGCCATGGACGAGCGCATCGCACTACTTGCAGAGCTGTATGTATCAGTACTCACGAGCGATCTACCGCTCGATTAAGGACCTGATCGACCCCTACGCCCCGGCGGAGGTACGGCTCGAGTCGCGCCGCCAGGTGCTCGCCGCGTGCGAGCACACGATGGAGCGGCTCGCCGTGGATCCCCTCTACTTCGCGAAGCCGGACCGGGTGCTGTTCCAGGACATCCGCCGCTACTTCCCGATCACCGCACCAGGCGCAGGTCGCCTGGGCGGTGCAGGAGGGCGTCTCGGCCGCCGTCTCGTTCATCGAGGCGCAGATCGAGGCCGGCGCGCTCGACGGCGGCGTCGCCCGCTGCCGCGCGACGACCCGCAAGGGCAAGGCCTGCCAGCGCACGCCGCTGCCGGACCGCGACTACTGCCCGTCGCACCAGCACCTCGAGTCGACCCGCGTCGCGGCGTAAATCCCGGCCGCGCCCGCGAGGCGCCGACTCCGGTAGGCTCGGAGCCGGATGTCGCACGACACGGACAAGCTGATCCGTCAGCTTTCGCTGGTCGCGTTCCTGATGGCGGAACGGCGGCCGCTGACCGCCCGGGATGTGAAGTCGAACGTCGAGGGCTACTCGGAGATGTCGGACGAGGCATTCGCCCGCCGCTTCTACTCCGACCGCGCCGAGCTCGTGGCGCTCGGCGTGCCGCTGCAGTCACAGCGCGACGAGTTCACGGGCGAGGAGCTCTACACGCTCCGCTCGGAGCAGTACTTCCTGCCGCAGCTCGTGCTCTCGGACGAGGAGCTGGCCGCGCTCTTCACCGCGCTCTCGCTGCTCGACGGCAACTTCGCCTACGCCGAGCCGCTGCGCCTCGGGCTGCAGAACCTCGCGCTCGGCCGGCCCGGCTTCCCCGAGACGCCGAGCCCGACCGCCGCCAGCGTGCTCGTGCGCGACCCGGACTACTCGCAGGAGATGCCGGGCCGGCTCGGCAAGCTCGAGAGCGCGATCTCGAAGCAGCGCACGATCAAGTTCGCGTACCGCTCGATGTCGACCGCGAAGCGAGGGCGAGCGGACGCTGAACCCGTACGCGCTGCTGCGCGACGGCACCGGCTGGTACGTCGTCGGCCACGACCTCGACCGCAAGACACATGCGCACCTTCCGCGTCTCGCGGATCCGCAGCGACATCCGCTTCGCGACCCGGCGCGAGCGCGACTACCGGATCCCCGCCGACTTCAACATCGAGGACTTCCGCGGCCGCGCCGTCTGGCAGCTCGGCGACATCCGCGGCGAGGCGCGCGCTCGAGGTGAAGGGCGACACCGCGTGGTGGGTGTCGCGCACCTTCGGCGACAGCGGCCGGCTCGAGGACGGGATCTTCCGCACCGAGTACTCGTCGCTCGGGCAGCTCGCCTCGTGGATCCTGCGCCAGGACGGTCGCGCGGTGCCGCTCGAGCCCGACGGCCTCCGCCGCGCCGTCGCCGAGGCGCTCGTCCACGTGCGCGAGGCGCATCAGGGCGCGCCCGACGAGCTCTCGCCGCCGTCGCTCGCGCCGCGAGCACGAGCCGGCCGCCGAGCGGCAGGCCGGGCCTGTCGCGCCGGAGCGCTTCGGCGTCCTCCAGGCGCTGCTCGCGCACCTGCTCGCCGCCTGCGGCGAGGGCCGCGAGGCGACGATCGACGCGCACAAGCTCGCCGACGACTTCAACATCCCGTTCGAGGCGCTCGAGGAGCACCTCTCGCTGCTGAACCTCGTCAACTTCGGCGGCGGCTGCTACGCCGTGTACGCCGAGCTGGACGGCGATCTCGTGCACGTCGACAAGGAGCTGTACGGCGACACCTTCCGCCGCCCGCCGCGCCTCACGCCGCTCGAGGCGCGCGCGATCCGGCTCGCGCTCGAGTTCGTCGGCCCGATGATCGCGGCGCGCGCGCACACCCCGCTCGACCGCGTGCGCGCGAAGCTCGAGGAGACCTTCGGCCAGTTCCCGCTCGCGCAGCCGTCCGAGCAGCCGCCGTGGCGGACGACGAGCGAGGAGGACATCGTCTCGATCCTCTCGCGCGGCGCGAACGAGCACCGGCTCGTCGAGTTCGAGTACCTGAAGGAGGGCGAGGCCGCGCCGTCGAGCCGGCTCGTCGAGCCGTACTCGCTCGAGCGCGACCTCCCGTACTGGCGCGTCCACACCTGGGACCGCGCCGGCGACGGGCCGCGCACGTTCCGGCTCGACCGGGTCAAGGGCGCGCGCCTGCTGAAGGAGACGTTCGAGCCGCGGCCCGACTACGACCCGCAGGCCTTCCGCGACGCGGGCACGGCGCGCGTGCGCTACGCGGGCGGCGAGCCCGCGCGGCGCGCCGTCGAGCGCTGGGGCGCGACGCTGCTGCGGGACGGGAGCGCCGTCGCCGAGCTGAAGTTCGGCAGCAAGGAGTGGATCGTCGGCGAGGTGCTCGCGTGGCGCGGCGATGCGGTCGTGATCGATCCGCCGGAGCTGCGCCGCGAGCTGCGCGACCGGGCGAAGACGCTCGCGCAGGAGCTCGGCGTCTCACGGCTCCGCGTCAAGAGCTAGCTCGTTCGCCGAGCGCGACGCGCGCGTTTCGCTGCAGGTAGCGGCCGTCGTTGCGCGGCACGTAGAGGCGCGGATAGCGGGCGCGGAGCTCGGCGGGCGTCGGCCTCGAGCCAGTCGACGAGCGAGACGTGCGGCTCGGCGCCCGCCGGCAGCGGTTCGCTCGGCGCGCCGCTTCTCGACGCCGCGATTCCAGGGGCACACGTCCTGGCAGATGTCACAGCCGTAGACCATCGCCCCGAGCTCGATGCGGTACTCCTCCGGGATCGGGGCCCGGCGACTGCGTCACATACGAGAGGCACTTGTTGGAGTCGAGCACGCCGGGCTCGTCGAGCGCGCCGGTCGGGCAGGCCTCGATGCAGAGCGTGCAGGAGCCGCAGTCGAGCGCGAGCGGCGCCGACGGCTCGAGCTCGACGTCGGTGACGAGCGTGCCGAGCACGACCCACGAGCCGTGGCGCCGCGTGATCAGCATCGTGTTCTTGCCGTAGAAGCCGACGCCCGCGCGCGCCGCGGCCTCGCGGTCGACGTGATCGTTCTCGTCGACGAGGACGCGGTAGGAGCCGCCGAGCCGCTCGCCCAGCTCCTCGAGCCGCGCGCGCAGCACGGCGTAGGCGTCGCTCCACGTGTAGCGGGCGAGCCGCCCCTCGCCCGGCTCGAGCGGCGGCTCGGGCGCCCAGTAGCAGAGCGCCGCCGAGATGACGGTGCGCGCGCCGGGCAGCAGCGACTCGGGATGGCACGAGACCTCGGGCCTCGCCATCGTGAAGCGCATGTCGGCGAAGAGCCCGCGCGCGCGGCGCTCACGGATGTGCTCCTCGGTCTCGGCGTAGGGCGCCGCAGGCGCGGCGCCGATCGCGTCGAGGCCCAGCTCCTCCCCCAGCCTCGCCAGCTCGGCAGCGGTCATGCGAGGATTGTGCCCGTGAAGGCGATCCGGATCCACGAGGACGGCGGCCCCGAGGTGCTGCGCTACGAGGACGCGCCGGATCCCGTCGCGGGCGAGGGCGAGGTGCTGATCGAGCTCAGGGCCGCCTCGTTGAACCACCTCGACCTCTGGGTCCGCCAGGGGCTTCCCTCGGTGCCGAAGCCGCGCATCCTCGGCGCCGACGGCGCCGGGATCCGCCGGGACACGGGCGAGCGAGTCGTGATCAACCCGGGCGTCGAGCACGGCGGGCGGATCAGCGTCGTCGGCGAGCACTCCGACGGCACCCACGCGGAGCTCGTCGCCGTGCCCGAGGCGAACGTCTACCCGCTGCCCGACGAGATCTCGTTCGAGACGGCGGCCGCCTTCCCGCTCGTGTTCGAGACCGCCTACCGGATGCTCGTCACGCGCGCCGGCCTGCAGGAGGGCGAGTGGGTGCTCCTCTGGGGGATCGGCAGCGGCGTCTCGACCGCCGGCCTCGCGATCGCACACGCGCTCGGCGCCCGCACGATCGTCACCTCCGGCAGCGACGAGAAGCTCGCCCGCGCACTGGAGCTCGGCGCCGACGCGACGGTCAACCACGCGACCGAGGACGTCCCCGCGCGCGTGAAGGAGATCACCGGCGGCGGCGCGCACATCGTGGTCGAGCACGTCGGCGCCGACACGTGGTCGCGCTCGCTGAACGCGGCGCGCGTCGGCGGCCGAATCGCGGTCTGCGGCGCGACGAGCGGGCCGAACCCTCCTGCGGAGCTGCACCGGATCTGGTGGAAGCAGCTCTCGGTGCTCGGCTCCTCGATGGGCACGAAGGCCGACTTCGAGGCCGCCTACGAGCTGGTGAAGAGCGGCCGCGCGCTGCCCGTGATCGACTCCGTCTTCCCGCTCGCGGATGCAGCGTCGGCGCACGAGCGGCTCGGCTCGGGTCAGCAGCTCGGCAAGGTGCTGCTCCGGATCCCCGGGTGAGTTAGGGAAGATTCCGCGCCGCCCATCCGTCCTGAGGGCGTAGTCAAAACCTCAGGGAGGGATGAACATGTCAGCACGGATCATCAAGGTTGCGGGGCTCGTCGTCCTGGCCGCCGCGATCGCCGCTCCGTTCGCCTCGGCGAAGCCGTGGGTGGACACGCAGGATCAGGGGACGACGAGCGCCGTCGTGACCCCGAATGACAAGGCCGTCCAGGGCATCGGCCAGGCCTCGCCCGACACGACGATCGGGATGGGCGGCCAGTACGGCGAGAACCTGATCCAGCAGAGGGCGCAGGACATCGCGAAGGCCGCGACCTTCACGCTCCCGCTCGCTCCCGACGACCGGCCCGGGACCACCGTCGCCACTCCGGCGCTCGTGATCCCGTACCTCAGCCACGGCGTCGGCGTCAGCTCCTCGCAGCTCAGCGGCACACCGGTTCGGCCCGACGATCGCGCGGGTGCGCGGCCGAGCGAGCCGACCAGCGTTCCGACCGGCGTCTCGACTCCGGTCGCCACGACGGGTGACGGCTTCAACTGGGGCATCGCCGGTTTCGGCGCTGCCGGCCTCGCGGCGATCGCGCTGGCCATCGGACTCCTCGTGGTTCTTGGGCGCCGCAGCCGCCACGAGGGCGTCGCGGTCTCGTAGGGGACTCCCGAGACGCGACACATGGAGCGGGCCGGGCACGGCCCGCTCCGTCTTGGTCCAGTAAGGTCGCCCGATGGACGAGGCACGCGTCGGGCCGGGCTGGATCGCGGCGCATCTCGACGATCCGACCGTGCGGCTCGTGGAGTCGCATGTCATGTCCGGCGGTGCCCAGCGAGCCGGCGGCCGATGTCGCGGCGGTGCTCCACGAGCCGGACGTGGTGATCCTCGACCGCGCGAGCCAGGCGTGGTTCGCCCTCAGCCGCCTGCTCGGCTGCCCCGACGTCGGCGTGTACTACGGCTCCTGGGCCGAATGGGGCACGCTGCCGGATACGCCGGTCGAGCGCGTCTAGCCGAAGCCGAGGATGAACTTGGCGTCGTCGGACATCCGGTCGGGCGTCCACGGGGGGTCCCATGTCAGCTCGATCTCGACGTCCTCGACACCGTCCATGTGCTCGACGGCGGTGCGGATGTCGGCCTGGATCATCGGGCCGACGGGGCAGCCCATCGAGGTGAGGCTGTGCACGACCTTGACCTTGGCGCCCTCGACCTCGGCGTCGTAGACCAGGCCGAGATCGACGATGTCCATCCCGAGCTCCGGGTCCTCGACCACCCGCAGGGCGTCGAACACCTCTTCGCGCGTCGGCATGCGGCCAGTGTACCCGTGCGACAATCGGTCGATGGAGACGGCGACCTTCGCGACCGCCTCCGCGCGTGAGCTCGAGGCCGCGCTTCGCACCGTCGACGGTGTCCATGGGACGCGCCTCGGCACCACGGAGGGGCCGGGCTCCGCGGCGGTCGAGGTCGACTACGACCCGTGGCGGGTCTCCTTCGACGCCCTGCTCGAGGTGTTCTGGGCCGGGCTCGACCCCGGGAGCCCGTCGGCGATCTTCCCCCATACGGTCGAGCAGCATGCCGCCGCCGAGGCGTCGCGCCGCCGGCTCGGACAGGCCGCCACCGAGATCGTCCCGACCGGGGGAAGATTTCGGCGCTCCGCTCCGTCTTGAGAGCAATCGAGAGGGGAGCGACATGAGCAGCCCATATTTCTTCGAGCAGAGCATGCGCCACTACCAGGAGGACATGCGGCGGAACGAGCGGCGTGCCCAGCACCTCGCCGAGCTCCGGCTGATCGAGCAGAGCACCGCAGCCCGGTTCGAGCGGGTCGAGGGCCTGATCGCCCGGATCCCGCGCCCGCGGCGCCGGTCGACCCGCGAGGCGTACGTCTAGTAGGAACGGAGCGCGGCCGCGGCTTCCGCAGCGAAGCCGCGAGCCCGCGCGACGCGCTCGTCGCCCTCCGTCGCGGTCAGGTTGACCGCGACGAGGTCTGCCGCGACCTGGGACGCGGCCGACGCCAGCGCAGCGGCGCCGAGCGCGTCGGCCCGGAGGCGCGGCTCGCCCTCCTCCGCCACGAGCGCACCGAGCATCGCCGCGTCACACGCGGCGCCGGCCAGCAGGAGCGGAGACTCGGCCGCGTGTCCGAGCGCGGTGCCGAGCCGCGCGTCGCGCAGCCGGACGTCGACGTGCTCGGTCGGCTCGTCGAGGGCCTTCAGCACCGCTGCATACGCGCGGGCGTCCGTGTCGGCGAGCTCGAGCGCGCGCAGCGAGAGCGCGCGTGCCTGGGCCGCGGCGCCGGCCGAGTCCTCCCACTCGGGCGAGAGCCTCGCCACCTTCGCGACGACAGCCGCCGCGAGCGCGACCGTCAGCCCTGCGGCTGCGCCTGCGCCGGGCGCCGGGTTGTCGCTCCCCAGCGCCGCGAGCACCTCGCGGACGGTGAGATCGGTCAGTCGCATCAGTCGGAGCTGTCCTCGAGCCGCGCGCGCAGGGCCTCGACGACTGCCGGATCGGCGTCGTAGCCCTCGGCTTCCAGCGCGGACTCGAGATCGGCGATGAGACGGCGCTTGAACTCGGCGTCCGCGTCCACCCGCTCGAGCAGCTCTCCGAGGCCCTTCTCCAGCAGGGGCAGCTCCTGCGCCGCACGCACCCATGCGGTCGGTGCGGGAGGCAGCAGTGCGAGGAGTTCGGCCAGGTTCTGCTCGTCGTAGGTGGTCATCGCAACTCTCCAGACGCGGCAGGCGACGCTTTTCTTCCCTCGAGTATCTCGCGCATCTTCGCGAGGCAGCGCGAGATGCGGCTCGCGATCGTCCCGGCCGGCAGGCCGAGCCGGTCGCCGATCGTGCGGTAGCTCTCGTCGCAGGCGAAGAACCCGTCGAGGATCTCGCGGCAGTGCTCGGGCAGCTCGTCGAGCGCGGCGCGGACGTCCATCGCCTCGTCGAGCCGCGCGACCAGCTCCTCCCCCTCGTCCGTGCCCGAGCTCGAGGTCTGTCGGCTCCTCCCGGCCGCTCGCCCGGATCCGGTCGATGCAGCAGCGCCGCGTCGTCTGCGCCAGCCACGGCCGGATCGCCGTGTCGTCGCGCAGGCGGTCGAGGTGCTCGTACGTGCGCGCGAACACCTCCTGGAACACGTCCTCCGCGTCGGTCTCGGAGAGGCGGAAGCCCCGCACCGCGATCGCGTAGACGTAGCGCGAGAAGCGCTCGACCAGCTCGCTCCACGCAGCCTGGTCCCCCGCGCGGCAGCGCGCGACGAGCGCGGCGTCGCTCTCGGGGGACTCGTTCATGCGTCAAGTAGAGCGCACTTGAGGGCCGAAGGGAAGATCGCGGCTCCGCGTGCCGTCCCGGGTTCATGCGCTTTCGACGGAGAAGAAGAGCACTGATGCGCCGCATCGGCGCGGCGCTGGGCGTCTCGTCGCTCAGGCTCGCGGTCTGACGGTCACGTCCCGATCAAGCGGACTTCCTCGCGGCGCTCGCGCGCGAAGAAGTGGATCCCGTCGACGAACCGCACCCAGTTGCAGCGGGTGCACATCACGAGCGACTGCGTGCGGGCGCTGTCGGCGAGGAAGCGGACGCCGCGGAGCAGGTCGCCGTTCGAGACCCCGGTCGCGGCCATGATCACCTCGCCCGGGACGAGGTCGTCGATCCCGAAGATCTGCTCGATGTCCTCGATCCCGGCCTCCCGCGCATCGTCGATCTCGCTGCGGGTCGTGGGCCAGAGCTGCGCCTGGAGCTCGCCGCCGAGGCAGCGGAGCGCGGCGGCCGCGAGCACGGCCTGGCGGGTGCCGCCGATCCCGATCGCGAGGTGGTCGTTCGTGCCGCGGATCGCGGCGGAGATCGCCGAGGTGACGTCGCCGTCCTGGATCAGCTTGATCCGCGCGCCCGACTGCCGGATCTCCTCGATCAGGTCGTGGTGGCGCGGGCGGTCGAGCACGATCGTGGTCACGTCGTTGACGCGCCGGCCGAACGACTCGGCGATCGCCTCGATGTTCTCGGCGATCGGGCGGGAGAGCGAGATCGAGCCGAGCGCGCGCGGGCCGACGGCCATCTTGCGCATGTACATCTCCGGCAGCTCGCGCATCAGGCCGCGCTCGCCGACCGCGAGCATCGACATCGCGCCGCTGCCGCCCCTCGCGACGACGCCGCGGCCCTCGAGCGGGTCGAGCGCGAGGTCGACCGGGCGTCCGCCGGCGCCGACCTGCTCGCCGACCTGGAGGACTCCCGCTTCCTCGCTGGCGCCGATCACGATCCGGCCGTCGATCGGCAGCAGGTCGAGCGCGCCCTTCATCCCGGCGCACGCGGCCTCCTCGGCGGCGTTCTGGTCGGCCCGGCCGAGCCACCGCGCCGCGGCCAGCGAGGCGCGCTCGGTCGCGCGGGCGAACGACTCGCAGATGCAGGGATCGAGGTGGTCGGTCACACGGTCGTCTCGAGGCTCGCGACGCGGTCGAAGACGAGCTCGAGCAGGGCCATGCTCGTCTGCTCGATCCCGCCGCTCTGCAGTACGGGCACGCCGTGGCGCTCTGCCCGCTCGACGACGTAGCGCTGGATCCGCCGGATCTCGGGGAGGTGGTCGAGGTACTTGGTCATCGGGCGCACGCCCTCGGTGGCCGTGTCCCGGATGAAGAAGTGCTCCGCGTGCGTCTGCTTGTCGTCGATCGCGAGCACGCACTGCACGACGAGCGCGTCCTCGTGCGGGATCTCGAGCATCCCCGGCACGAGGTGGACGCCTTCGAGCACCATCGACCAGCCCTCGTGGAGGGCGCGGTCGACCGCGGCGCGGACGCCGACGAGCACATTTCGCGTCTGGTCGAGGAAGCCGTCGAGCACGAGGTCGGGCCCCTCGTGCCCGGCCGCGGCGAGCCCGAGCCCCGCGTCGAAGCTCGAGTAGTGGATCGACGGCATGAACTCGTGCGAGAAGAACGCGCGCATCGTCTGGCGGATGAAGTCGGTCGAGGTGACCCTGGCGATCCCGAGCCGGTAGGCCGCGTCGGTCGCGACGGTCGACTTGCCGGTGCCGGTCGTGCCGCCGACGAGCAGGATGATCGGCAGGTCGAGCTCCTGCAGCTCCCGGTAGCGGCGCAGGCGGACGATCGCCGCCGCGCCCTCGGACTCGCCCAGCGTCTCGACCGCGAGCTCGTGGAGGCGGCCGAGGTCGAGCGGCTGCTCCGGGTGGACGGCGAGGTCGCGCTCGGCGTGCCGGGCCAGCTCGTATGCACTCTCCGCCGGGACGCCGACGGCGATCAGCGCCCGCGCCATCAGGCCCTTCGAGTACGGAGGGCTGCCGGCACCGCCGAACGGGAGCGGCTCGCGGTGGCGGGGCTGGCTCATACGGCGCACCTCGGCCTGGACGAGTGCGAGCAGCGCGGCGTCGAGCTCGGGCGAGACGATCTCGTTGTCGACGAGGACGAGCGGGATCCCGCGGGCGAGCGCCTCCTCGGCGACGACGTCGATCGCGGCCGCCTTCAGCTCGACGAGCCACACCTCCGCCTCGGCGTGCTCGAGATCGCGGCGCAGCTCGTCGCGGCGGGCGAGGTTGCCCGAGACCGTGACCTCCGCCGCGCCGTGCACGTCATGCAGATGCGCCGCGAGCACCGGGTGCGCCTCTGCGGGCGCGGTCGAGAAGAGCGCGACACTCCGCCCGCCGACCGGCTCGACAGGCCGCGGCCGCAGCAGGACCGGGACGATCGGGATCTCGGGACGCAGCGCGCGAATCGCGGTCGTGTCGGCGCCGTCCTCGGCCATGGTCAGCACGAGCAGGTCCGAGGTGAGCAGGCGGTAGGCGTTGAGGTAGCCGGTCACGTCGGACCCGGCGGGTGCGACGAGCACGCGGCGGCTCGTCTGCACGGGCGGCAGCGCCGAGCCGCTGCCCTCGAAGATGACGAGGTCGGGCGAGCGGGCGAGCGCCTCGTCGGCGCCGGCCTGCACGTTCGAGAACGCGGTCGCACCGGCCAGCCCGCCGCCCGCGCGGCGGCAGCCGATCGTCACGACCCCGGCGAGCGCCGCATCCTCGAGGTAGTCGGAGGCTGCGTGCCGGCCCGCGCGCGAGAGCTGCGAGCAGCTCGGCCGGAGTCGGCGGAAACTCGGCGACCTCGGGCTCCGCAGGCCCGCCGCGCCCCATCGCGACCACGATCACCTCGCGGTCGCGGCTGAGCAGCCGCGCAGCGTGCCCGGCGACGGCGGTCTTGCCGACGCGCTTGCCCGTGCCGACGATCCCGAGTGACGGCAGCGGAAACGGCTCAAGCGGCGGCGGGTCGAAGCGGAAGTCGGCGCCCGCGTACGGGATCCCCGCGGCGAGCACGCGGCTCGCGACGAGGAAGCGCTCGCGCGGCCCGAGCACCGGCTCGTCGGAGAGGTCGAACACGAGCTCCGGCTCGCAGGCCGCGAGCGCCTCGCCGAGCTCGCGGTAGAGCGGCACGCCGTAGTCCTCCCCGCCCCGCAGCTTCTCCTCACCTCCGGCGAGCCACGCACCCGCGACCTCGTACGGCAGCGCTGCGAGCGCGTCCCGGACGACGGGCGCGTAGTGCTCGCCGTCGATCACCACGAGCGCGCGCGTCACGTCCGGGTCGTCACCTCCCCGTCGATCCGCTCCGTGTACTTCTCGTACGCGCGCGTCTCGGTCGAGAACTGGATGATCCGCTCCTGCCCGTGGAACGGGTAGCGGCGGAAGACGTCGACGTGCGTGCCGTCGACCTCGACCACGTTGTAACAGGGCCGCACGTTGCCGCGCAGGCGCTGCGACGAGACCGTGCCCGCGTTGACCACGAAGAGGTTCTCGAGGCGCCACGCGTACGGAACGTGCTTGTGGCCCGAGAGGACGAGGTCGACGCCCGCGCGCTGCAGGCACTCGATCGTGTCGCCGGCGTCGTAGATCACGTTCCGCTCGCGGCCCGTGCCCGGGACGGGCAGCAGGTGGTGGTGGCAGACGAAGACGCGGAGATCGGCCGGCCCGGCGAACTGCTCCTCGATCCAGGGGTAGCGGCCGCGACCGATCTGGCCGTGGTCGAGGTCGGGCTCGGTCGAGTCGACCGCCACGATCGTGACGCCGTCCTTGTGCAGCACCGAGTTGCGCGCGCCGAACAGCTCCTCGAAGTGGACGTAGCCCACGTTGCGCGAGTCGTGGTTCCCCGGGATCACGACGACCGAGTCGCAGTTGAGCCCGTCGAGGTACCGCTTCGCGAGCTGGTACTCGTCCCGGAAGCCGAACGTGGTCAGGTCGCCCGAGCAGATCACGATGTCCGGATCGAGCTCGTTCACCTCCATGATCGCCCGCTCGAGCAGGTTCGGCAGGAAGTGCTGGTCCCCGCAATGCAGGTCGGAGAGCTGCACGATCGTGAATGGGCGCCCGTTGCCGTCGGCCACGGGCTGAGTGTACGCCAGATCCGGCCGTCGCCCGGCGTCCGAGGCCGCTTGCTACCCTGCTCTCAGGTGGGGCGGGAAACCCCGACATTCCAGGCATTTTGCGGCGCGGAACCTCCGCGCTTCCAAAACGACGCCGAGCTCGAGTGCGCGAAGGTGCTCGACTACTACGGCGTCCCCTGGGAGTACGAGCCGCGCACGTTCATCCTGGAGGAGAACGAGGACGGCAAGGTCGTCGAGGCCTTCACGCCCGACTTCTACCTGCCCGAGCAGGATCTCTACGTGGAGATCACGGTGATGAAGCAGTCGCTCGTCACCCGCAAGAACCGCAAGTTGCGAAAGCTGAGAGAGCGGTATCCGGAGATCAAGATCAAGCTCTTCTACAAGCGCGACATCGAGCGCCTGGCCCAGAGATTTCGTCTAGACCTCGCCTCCTGAGCTCCGACCCACGGGTCGGGGAGATCTACCTCAGCGCAGAGGAGATCCGCGCACGCGTGCTCGAGCTCGGCGCGGAGATCGCGGCCGACTACGAGGGGCGCGAGCCCGTTCTCGTCGCGTCCCTGAAGGCGAGCGTCGTCTTCGTCAGCGACCTGACCCGCGCGCTGCCGATCGTGCACCGGCTCGACTTCGTCGAGCTCGCGGGCTACGGCGCCCAGTAGGAGACGGGCGGCCACAAGGGGATCCGCCTGCTCAAGGACCTCGACTCGGACATCGCCGGCCGCGACGTGCTGATCGTCGAGGACGTCGTCGACACCGGCCTCACGATGCACTACCTCTGCAAGACCTTCCGCCTGCGTGATCCCGCCTCGCTGGCGATCGTGACCCTGCTCGACCGGCCCTACCGGCGCCTCGTCGACGACCTGCCGGTGCGCTACGTCGGCTTCACCGTGCCGGACGAGCTGTTCGTCGGCTACGGCTTCGACCTCGACGAGCGCTTCCGCAACCTGCCCGATCTCCACGTGTTGAAGCACGCCGGCGAGACGTAGGCCCGTGGCGGGGCGCTTCGGCCGCGCGAATTTAGGCTAGACTAACTTTCATGATGGCCACGCGCCCCGAGACGGTGGCGCGGGCCGGAGGAGCAGGCGAGCGCATCCTCCGCGGGCACCGCCGGTTCGCGCTGCTGCCGTTCCTCGGGCCCGCGTTCATCGCCTGCATCGCCTACATCGACCCGGGCAACTTCGCGACGAACATCGCCGCCGGCTCGAAGTTCGGCTACACGCTGCTGTGGGTGATCGTCGCCTCGAACCTGATGGCAATGCTGATCCAGACGCTGTCGGCGAAGCTCGGGATCGCGACCGGGCGGAACCTGCCGGAGGTCTGCCGCGCCCGGTTCTCCCACCGCACCACGATGGGGCTCTGGGTGCAGGCGGAGGTGATCGCGATGGCGACCGACCTCGCCGAGTTCCTCGGCGCCGCGCTCGGGTTCAACCTCCTGCTCGGGATCCCGCTCTTTCCGGCCGCACTGCTGACGGCCGTGGCCGCGTTCGGGATCCTGTGGCTGCAGCGGTTCGGCTTCCGGCCGCTCGAGGCGACGATCGCGGTGATCATCGGGATCATCGGCGGCTGCTACGTCGTCGAGCTCTTCATGGCGAAGCCGCCGCTCGGCCCGGTGCTGCACGGCGCGCTCGTGCCGCAGTTCTCGGGGCAGGAGTCGCTGCTGCTCGCCGTCGGCATCATCGGCGCGACCGTGATGCCGCACGTGATCTACCTCCACTCGGCGCTGCTGCAGGACCGGATCCGCCCGGAGACCGACGAGCAGGCGAAGCGGCTCTACCGCTTCACGCGGATCGACGTCGTGATCGCGATGTCGATCGCCGGCCTGATCAACATGGCGATGCTGATCATGGCGGCGACCACGTTCCACGACAACGGGCTCACGAACATCGCCTCGATCCAGACCGCATACAAGACGCTCTCCCCGATCCTCGGCGCCGCGGCGGCGACGATCTTCGCGCTCGCGCTCGTGTTCTCCGGCCTCTCGAGCTCAGCGGTGGGAACACTCTCGGGCCAGATCATCATGCAGGGGTTCACCGGCTGGCAGATCCCGATCTGGGTGCGGCGCCTCGTGACGATGGCGCCCGCGTTCATCGTGATCGCGCTCGGTCTCAACCCGACGCGGACGCTGGTGCTGAGCCAGGTGATCCTCTCGTTCGGGATCCCCTTCGCGCTGGTCCCGCTCGTCGTGTTCACGAGCCGGCGCGACATCATGGGCGTGCTACGGAACCACCGCTCGACCACCGTCGCCGCGAGCGTCGTCGCAGCCGTGATCGTCACGCTGAACCTGTTCCTGATCGTGCAGACGTTCGGCCTCGGCTAGGGCAAATAGCCCATCGGGTCGACCGGGACGCCGTTCACGCGCACCTCGAAGTGGAGGTGCGGCCCGGTCGAGAAGCCCGTCGAGCCGACGAGGCCGATCTCCTGGCCCTGCGTCACCTGGTCGCCGACCGAGACCTCGAGCTTCGACTGGTGCGCGTACGCCGTGGCGATGCCGCCGCCGTGGTCGATCACGGTCAGGTTGCCGTAGCCGGTCATCCAGCCCGCGTAGACGACGTTCCCCGAGGCGGCCGCATGGATCGGCGTGCCCATCGAGGCACCGATGTCGATCCCCGGGTGCAGCTTGCCCCAGCGCATCCCGAACGGGCTCGTGATCGGCCCCGCCACCGGCCAGATCAGCCCCGCCGCGGACGGCGAGCTCGCCGTCCCGCCGGGCGTCCCCGGATCGGCGGCGTTGATCTGCGCCTCGATCGCGGCGCTCGAGGCCTCGAGCGAGTCCGCCTCCGCGACGAACCTGTCCTCCGCAGTCTTGACGGCGGCGAGCGCCTGCTGCTTGGTGGCGCGTGCGCCCGAGAGGCTCTGCTGTGTCCCGAGCAGCCGCGACTGCACGCCCTTCTCCGCATATGTCCTGAACGCGACGGTCTGGTACTCCGCACTGACGCGGTTACGCAGGCCCGCGGTCTGGTTGCGCGCGACGCGTGCGCGGTCGCGCGCCTGGGCGACGGCCCGCGCAATCGCCTTGTCCTGGTTGCCGATCTGGCCGAGGTAGTCGAGCTGCTGGACCATGTCGGTGAAGCTCTTCGACGCGACCACGATGTCGAGCGTGGTCGGGTCGTCGGACTCGTAGATCGCGACCACGCGCTTGTTGAGGCGGGTCAGCGCCGCGTCGTACTGGCGACGCAGGAACATCACGCGCCGGGTCTCGAGGTTGAACAGCGCGGTGAGCTTCGCGAGGCGCGCCTTGTGGAGCGCGAGGTCGCGCTCCAGGATCGAGAGGCGGGCGGCGACGTCGCGGACGCTGCCCTCGAGCGCGCCGATCTGGGCCGAGACGCCCGCGATCTGGGCGTTCAGCTTCGCCTCCTGCGACTTCGCGGCCGCGAGCTTCGCCTGCGTCTCGGCGAGCTGCGCGTCGATCTGCGCCTTCTTGCCGTGGATGTCGCCGGCCGCGGCGGGAGCGGCCAGGCAGAGAATCGCGAGCAGGGTGAGAAGCGCCTTACGGCCCATCGGGGGCGTGTTCGCCGCCCGAGGCCCCTTCCCTCCCGGCGTCGAGGGCCCGCAGCGCCTCCGCGGCGCTCCGCCTCAGCGGCCCGACCAGCGCGCGGTAGTCCTCGTCCGAGACCTTGCCGGTGCGGTGGTCGAACTCGAGCTCCCGCAGCGCCTGCGAGCGCGCGGTCGCGCTCCTCGGCCAGCTCGAGCCGCCGCAGCTCGTCCTCGCCGGGCGTCTCGAGCGAGTCGTCCGCCGCCTCCGGCTCACGCAGGAACGGCCGGGCAACGTAGAGGACGAGACCGACGGCGAGCAGCGCCGCAAGGACGAGCGCGAAGGTCACGCGCGGACGGCGGCGCCGGCGGTGCCGTACCGCTCGGCGAGACGGCGCTCCTCGCGCGCGTCGGGCCAGAGCGCGATCACGGAGCCGAGCACGAACACGAAGCCGGCGAGCCAGATCAGGTTCACCGCCGGCTTCACGAGCACCTTGAAGTAGACCGAGCCGTCCGCGTCGATCTGGTCGGCGATCACGTAGAGATCCTCGCCGGTGGCCCAGTTCGGCGCGGATCGCGACCTCGTTCGAGGTCTGCTGCTCGACCGGGTAGAAGTTCTTGCCCGGGGCTGAGCGTGCCGAGCGAGCTCTTGCCGCGCGAGACCGCGAGCAGCGCGCGAGACTCGGTCGAGTTCGGCCCCTGCTTCGTGGCGAACGAGCGGTACGCGAGCGTGTAGCCGGCGACGGTCATCGACTGTCCGCGCTGGAGCTTCTGCTCGCGCACCGTCTGGTAGAGGCTCGAGCCGGCGATCCCGACCGCGAGCAGGACGATCGCCGCGTGGACGACGTAGCCGCCGTAGCGCCGCCTGTTCCGCGCGACGAGGCCGCCGAACGCCACGACCCACGAGCCGCCCGTCAGCGCGTGTCGCGCCCGCGTGCCGCGCACGAACTCGAGCACGATCGAGGCGGTCACGAACGCGGCGAAGGTGTACGTGATCAGCCCGAGCTTCGAGGAGCCGCCGCCGAGCGCGATCAGCCACGACGCCGGCGGCGACCGCGAAGCCGAGCGGCCAGAGGAACGTGCGCTCCGAGCGAGCGCAGCGAGGCGCGCCGCCACGGCGACGAGCGGCCCGATCCCCATCAGCGAGCAGCAGCGGCAGCCCGAACGCGCGCAGGAAGAAGTTGTAGTACGGCTTGCTGACCGTGATCGCCGTCCCGCGCACCGCCTCGGAGAGGATCGGGAAGGTGACGCCCCAGAGGATCGTCAGGCGTCAGCGCGACGAGCAGCAGGTTGTTGTAGAGGAACGTCGCCTCGCGGGAGACGAGCGACTCGAGCTTCGTCTTCGACCGCAGCAGCGGCAGGCGCCAGAACACGAGCGTGAGCGAGAAGGCGACGACGACGCCGATGAAGCCGAGGAACCACGGCCCGATCGAGCTCTGCGTGAACGAGTGGATCGAGTTGATCACGCCGGAGCGGGTCAGGAAGGTGCCGAACAGCGAGAGGCTGAACGCCAGGATCACGAGCAGCATGTTCCAGACGCGCAGCATCCCGCGCTTCTCCTGGATCATCACCGAGTGGAGGAAGGCGGTCGCCGCGAGCCACGGCATCAGCGCTGCGTTCTCGACCGGATCCCAGGCGTAGTAGCCGCCCCAGCCCACCTCGACGTAGGCCCAGTGGGAGCCGAGCAGCTGGCCGACGCCGAGGAACATCCAGGCGGCGAGCGTCCAGCGGCGCGTGGCGACGATCCAGCGCTCGTCGGTGCGCCCGGAGAGCAGCGCGCCCATCGCGAACGCCCACGGGATCGTGAGCCCGACGTAGCCGAGGTAGAGCATGCGGCGGATGGGCCAGCATGTACGGGTTCTGGAGGCTCGGGTTCAGGCCGGCGCCGTCCGCGGGAGCGACCTGCGTGTCGAACGGGCTCGCGACGAAGACGAGCATGAACGAGAAGAAGATCGCGACCCCGCCGAGCACCGGCGTCGACCCACGCGAGCAGCTCGCGCGCCGCGCGCCGGTCGAGCAGCACCGCGGCCGCGGAGAAACCGGTGAGGATCAGGAGCCAGAGCAGGAGCGAGCCCTCCTGCCCGCCCCAGAACGCCGAGAGCCGGTACGGCAGCGGCAGCTTCAGCGCCGAGTGGTTCGCGACGTAGGTGAACGAGAAGTCGCGCCGCGCGAAGCGCCGCCCAGAGCACGCCCGCCGCGACCGCGGTCGAGATGAACGCGGCGAGGAGCGCGTTCTGCGCGGAGCGGGCGAGGCGGCGGCGCTTGGCCCAGGCGGCGTAGGCGCCCGCGACGAGCGCGTAGACGACGAGCCCGAACGTGAGGACGAGGGCCGCCCGGCCGAGCTCAGCCACGGGCTATGACTTCTTCGGCGTGTACTTCGACGGGCACTTCGTCACGAGCGAGCCCGGCACCGAGACGAACGTCCCGTTCCGGAGCTGTCCGTCCACGACGATGTGCGAGCCGACCTTGAACAGGTCGGGCACGGAGCCCGTGTAGACGACCGCGGTCGTCGCGCCGTCCTTGCCGCTGATGTCCTTGACGCGGAAATGCAGGCCCGCCCTGGTGTGCGTCGCCCGTGCACCGGCCCGACGACGGCGCCGGCGAGCGAGACACGGCCGGTGTGGCCGGCGAGCGTGCTCGGGCTGCAGCGACGGCGTGCCGCCGCCCGCGATCGACGTGTAGAGGAGGAACACGGCGAGAACCGCCGCGACCGACAGGGCGATGACGAGCCGCGCGGGGCTGCGCTTGCGGGCCACGTCGCGATTCTACCGCCGCCGCCGCACGGGAACCTTGCAACCCTCCACGGCCTAATGCTCATGAGCACAAGCGTGCCCGGGACGCGCTCAACGTGGGACGACGAGACCGGGAACGCCGAGATCCTCGAGTTCGACGAGAGCGGCGCGCTCGTCCGCCGTTGCGAATGGACGATCTGGCCGGATTCCGAGAGACGCGAGGACGGCCGGATCGGCGAGGCGATCTGGTTCGACGCTTCGGGAGACGAGCTCGAGCGCTCGCCTCTGAGACCTCGGTGACGAGTGCGGCGCTAGGACTCGCGCGAAGGCGCCGGAGCCCGCCGCGGCGGGATCCGATAGCCGTGGTCGTGGCAGAGCGAGCCCGGCGCATCCTCGGTGAGGGCGTCGCAGTAGCCCTTACCGTAGGCCGCGCGCATGAACGCGGCCACGACCTCGAGGCTCCACTCGCCCACCTCGCCGGCCTCGCGCCAGAGGTCGGTGAGACGGAGGTCGATGTCGAGCTCGAGGAGCTCGATCCGGCTCGGTCGGTTTCCCATGTCGAAAAGGGTAAGAACAGGGTCGGACGGACCATGCGCTAGCGTGGACACATGGCACTGCTGCGGTTCGGCCCGGCCCGGCTTCCCTCGCGGGAGAGCCCCGAGGAAGCCGTCGCGCTACTCGCGGCCGGCGGCTTCACGGCGGCCGAGGTCGACCTCGCCGGCGGCTTCTGGATGGACTACGAGTGGGCCGAGCGGCTCGGCGGGCTCGCCCGCGACGCCGGGATCGCGCTCTCGCTGCACGCGCCGCTCGCCGGCTTCATGGGCCATGCCGAGCTCGGCAAGAAGTACAACATGGCGACCGGGATGCTCGACCACTCCGCGGGAATCGCGGCGGCGTGCGGGGCCGCGCCGGTCGTCTTCCACCCGGGCTTCCTGCTCGGGCGGACGCACGAGGAGACGGTCGCCGCGGTCGTCGACCAGCTCGGCCGACTGCGCGAGCGGCTCGAGCCGAAGGGCCGCGCCGTCCCGTTCGGAGTCGAGGTGATGGGACGCGTGCGCGACTTCGGCTCGCTCGACGACGTGCTCGCGATCGCCTCGGCGCTTCCCTGGGTGCGGCCGGTGCCGGACTTCGCGCACATGCACGCGACCTCGGACGGCGCGTTCACGTCGGTCGAGCCGTTCACCGAGGCGCTCGAAGCGATCGACGCCGTGCTCGAGCCGGGCGTGCCGTTCCACATCCACTTCTCGGACATCGCGTTTGCGAACCGCAACGAGACCAAGCACCTGCCCTACGGCGAGGGGACGCTGCGCGCCGAGCCGCTGCGGGAGGCGCTGGCGCGGTTCGAGCGGCCGGCGACCGTGATCTCGGAGTCGCCGGACGCCGAGTCGACTCAGGCCATCGGGGCGGTGCTCGGGGCCGAGCCGCCGGCGAGCTCGACGAGCCGCGCCTCGTAGGGCGCTGCCTCGTCCTCGCGGCCTCGCTCGCGCAGGAACTGGACGAGCGCGCGGACGCACTCGCGCTCGACCGGGAGATAGACGACCTCGCCGATCACCTCGACGGCCTCGCGGAGGAGCTTCTCGGCCTCGTCGTCACGACGCTGGGCGGCACGCACCTGCCCGAGCGCCAGCCGCGTCGACGCCGCGGAGGACACGTCCTGCTCGCCGACCGTCTCGAGGCTCGCAACGGCGTAGCGCTCGGCCTCGTCGACGCGTCCCTGCTCGAGCAGGAGCTGCGCGAGCAGGCGCTGGCTCTCGCACAGCGTGCCGCGGTCCTCGAGCGAGTTGAGGAGCTTGATCGCCTCGCGGTAGAGCCGCTCTGCGCGCGCCAGGTCGCCCTGCCACCAGCAGATGCGGGCGAGCGCGTTCGTCGTGCGGGCGTACGGGAGCATCGTGCCGGTCTCCGCGAACAGCCCTCGCGACTCCTCGGTCAGCCTCGCGGCCTCGGTGTAGGAGCCCTCGGCCGCGGCCAGCTCGCCCTGCGCGCGACGCGGCCCAGGCCCGGGCGACGATGCTGCCGGACTCCTCCGCCATCGCCGCGCCGCGCTCGATCGACACCGCGGCACACGCGAGGTCGCCGCGGAGGATCGAGATCTGGCCGAGCTCGGTCGCGGCCTTGCTCTCGAGGTCGGCGCGCCCCGCCGCCTGGGCCGCCTCGCCGGCGGCGCCGAGATAGCGCTCAGCCTCGTCCATGTCGCCGCGCCACTTCGCGACCACCGAATGGAGCTCCAGCAGCGCGAAGCGCGCCTCGCCGTCGTCCTCGGGCACGATCGCGAATGCACGCTCGGCGAGCAGGGCCGCGTTCTCGCACGTCCGCATTGCGGAAGAGGGTCGACTCGGCGAGGGCGATCAGCGCCCAGGTCTCGATGCGCCGGTTCCCGGCCTCGGCCGCGGCGGCGCAGACGTCCTCCATCTCGGCGTAGGTCGAGGGCAGGTCGGAGAGCTTCCAGGCCGCGCGCGCCGCGTTGTAGCGCCGCTCGAGGGTCGGCTGGAGCTCGACGGAGCGGAGCAGGAGCTTGCGCGCCGACGCGTTGGCCTCACGCGCGAGCGCGCGACGGCCGGCCGACTCGAGCACCGCCGCCGTCTCGCTCGCGAGGTCGGCCGGCGGGGCGCCGTCGAGCTCGGCGAGCATCCGACAGGCCTGGTCGAGGTGGTAGCCCCGGATCTCGGTCAGCTCCTCGCCGACGCGGCCGTGCAGCCAGGCGGCGAAGCGACGGTGCAGATCGGCGCGCGACGACTTCGCTAGCCCGGCGTACGCGACCTCCTTGATCAGGACGTGCTTGAAGCGGTACGCCTCCTCGCCGGTGATCGACGAGCGCTGCTCGCGGACGATGAAGTCGCGCAGCAGCAGGTCGTCGAGGAGCGGCGCCACGTCGACCTCGTCGGACAGCAGCTCGCGCACCGAGTTCGCCCAGAACGTCCGGCCGATCACGGCGGCGCGCTGGAGCAGCAGCTTCTCGCCGGGCTGGAGCCGGTCGATGCGAGCGGCGATGAGCGCCTGGAGCGTGTCGGGGATCCGGCTCGAGAGATCGTCGCCGTCGTCCTGCATCAGCATCCGGATCGTCTCCTCGACGAAGAGCGGGTTGCCCTCGGTCTTCTCGAGCACGGCCTCGAGCACGTCGGCGGGCAGCTCGTGCTCGGCGAGCAGCGCGGCGGCGAGCTCCTCGCTCTCGACCGCGACCAGCGGCTCGAGCTCGATCGCGGTCGCGCGCAGCTTGCCGCCGCCCCAGCCCGGACGGAGGTCGAGCAGCTCCGGCCGCGCGAGGCAGAGCGAGCAGCAGCGGCGCCGAGCGGACCCAGGCGGCGACGTGCTCGATCAGCTCGAGCAGCGGCTCCTCGGCCCAGTGGATGTCCTCGAAGACGAGCACGAGCGGCTGCGTCTGCGCCATCTGCTCCGCCCATTCGCGCACGGCCCAGGCGATCTCCTGCTGGCTCCGCTCGCCGCCGACGGCCTCGAGCACGCCGGTCGCGAGCGCGAGCAGGTCGGCGACGGCCTCGTCCTCGCACGACTCGCGCAGCTTCTCGAACGCCTCCTCGGCCGGGTCGTCGTCGGCGATCCCGACCGCCGTCTTGACCATCTCCGCGAGCGGCCAGTAGGTGATCCCCTCGCCGTAGGGCAGGCAGCGGCCGGCGAGCACCGTCGCGCCGTCGAGCCCGGCGGCGAACTCCTTGGCGAGGCGGCTCTTCCCGATCCCCGCCTCGCCGTAGACCGTGAACAGGTGGGCGCGGCGGTCGCGGCTCGCGCGCTCGAAGGTCAGCTCGAGCAGGTCGAGCTCGGACTCGCGCCCGACGAGCGGCGCGCTGAGGCTCCGCGGCGGCACGGCGTCGTCGACCTGCCCGAGCACGCGCCAGGCCTCCACGGTCTCGAGGCCGCGCAGCTCGAGCGGGCCGACCGGCTCGGCCTCGATCCGGCCCGTGGTGAGGCGGAGCACGGCCGGGCCGATCAGGATGTCGCCGGGCTCGGCCGCCTGCTGCAGCCGCGCTGCGAGGTTGACCGCCTCGCCGGTCGCGAAGGTCGAGTCGCCGGTCTCGGCGACGACCTCGCCCGCCTCGACGCCGATCCGCGCCTCGAGATCGAGGTCGTGGACGGCGCACAGGATCGCGAGCGAGGCGCGAACGGCCCGCTCCGCGTCGTCCTCGTGCGCCTGCGGGATCCCGAACGCGGCCATCACCGCGTCGCCCGCGAACTTCTCGACGATCCCACCGTGCGAGGTGACGCAGTGCTCGACCTGGTCGAAGAAACGGTTGATCCGCAAGCGCACGACCTCGGGATCGGTGCGCGCGACCTCGGCCGTCGAGTCGACGAGGTCCACGAAGAGCACCGAGGCAAGCTTCCGCTCCACCCCCTTGATTGTATTTGTTGCGACAAGGGCTACGACGACCCCGGCCGAGTAGCATCAGCCCCATGCTGGATCCAAAGGTCTTCAAGGCGTACGACGTGCGCGGCCTCTACCCGTCCGAGCTCGACGAGGAGGGCGCCCGCGCGATCGGGCGCGCCTACGTCGAGCAGTTCGAGCCGCGCCGGATCGCCGTCGGGCCGCGACATGCGCGTCGCAGCGCCGTCGGTCGCGAAGGCCGTGATCGAGGGAGCGTCGGCGGCCGGCGCGGACGTGCTCGACCTCGGCATGGTCGGAACGGAGATGCTCTATTTCGCCGTCGGCGAGCTCGGCCTCGAGGGCGGGATCGAGGTCACCGCCTCGCACAATCCCAAGCAGTACATCGGGATGAAGATCGTCCGCCGCGGTGCGCTCCCGGTCGGCGGCGAGTCGGGGCTCCTGGACGTGCGCGACCGGGCCATGGCCGGGGGTCAGGCATCGGGACCCGCCTCGCCGGGACGCGTCGAGCCGTACGACATCTGGCCGGCTTTTCTCGAGCGCGTGCTCTCGTTCGTCGACGTCTCGGCGATCAGGCCGCTGCGCGTCGTGATCGACGCGGCGAACGGGATGGGCGGCGCGATGCTCGAGCCCGTGCTCGAGCGGCTGCCGATCGAGGCCGTGCGCTGCAACTTCGAGCCCGACGGCACCTTCCCGAACCACGAGCCGAACCCGCTCCTGCCCGAGAATCGCGAGTTCATCGTCCGGATGTCCACCGAGGAGAAAGCGGACCTCGGGGTCGCGTTCGACGGAGACGCCGACCGCTGCTTCTTCGTCGACGACACCGGCGAGTTCGTGCCGGGCGACTTCGTCACCGCCCTGCTCGCCGAATCGGTGCTCGCGAAGGAGCCGGGCGCGAAGATCATCTACGACGTCCGCGCGAGCTGGGCCGTGCCCGAGACGATCACCGCGGCCGGAGGCATCCCGCTCGTGAACCGTGTCGGCCACGCGTTCATCAAGCACCGCATGCGCAAGGAGGAGGCGGTCTTCGGCGGCGAGGTCTCCGGCCACTACTACTTCCGCGACTTCTCGCAGGCGGACTCGGGCGTGATCCCGTTCCTGCTCATGCTCGAGGTGATCTCGAAGGCCGGGCAAGCCGCTCTCCGAGCTCCTCGCGCCGCTACCGCGGCACGTACTTCATCACCGGCGAGCTGAACACGCCCGTCGCCGACGTGCCGCTGAAGCTGCAGGAGCTGAAGGAGCGCTTCGGGCCGGAGGGCACGCGTCTCGCACCTCGACGGGCTCTCGGTCGACGCCGCCGACTGGCACATGAACGTCCGCCCGTCGAACACCGAGCCGCTCCTGCGCCTCAACCTCGAGGCCCGCTCGCAGGAGCTGATGGAGCGCAAGCGCGACGAGGTGCTCGAGGTGATCCAGGCATGACGCTCGAGCTCGGACGCGAGACCGACCGCAGGCCGCCGTTCAAGTACTCCGCGCTGACGCGGGTCGGCTTCTCGGACACCGACGCCCAGGGCGTCGTCTACTACGGCCGGTATCTCCCCTACTTCGACCTCGCCCGCGTCGAGTATCACCGCCACCTCGGCCTGCTTGATGGGCGGCGGCGAGACCGAGTACGTGATGCGCGCCGTCCAGGTCGAGTACCACGCGCCGGCCCGGTTCGACGACACGGTCGAGGTCTTCGTGCGGATGGCGCGGATCGGCCGCACGAGCGCCACCTTCGAGCACGCCGCGTACCTCTTCGAGGAGGACAAGCTGATGGTGACCGCGCAGCAGACCGTCGTCTCGGTGGACATCGCGGCCCGCAAGGCGTGCCCGATCCCGGAGAGCTACCGTGCCGCCGTCGCGCGCGTTCGAGGGCGGGGACCTCGAGGAGTGAGCGTCGAGGAGATCGTGGCCGCGGGCGGCGACGCCGACGACGTCCTGCGCGCGGTGGTGGCCGGGCTCGTCGAGGACGGCTGCGCCTGGGCGGGAATCTGGTTCGTCGAGGGCGAGCGGCTCGAGCTCGGGCCCGAGGCCGGCGCCCCGGACGAGAGCCGCCGGACCCGCGTCCCGATCGCGTTCCGCGACGAGCGCGTCGGCGAGCTCGGCGTCGACGGCGCCTCCGACCCGGCGCTCGTCGAGCGAGTCGCAGCACTGATCTCGCCCTACGTCCTGCTCGGCTGGGACACCGGCGGCGAGGCCTGGGCACCCTGAGGGCGGCGCGCCCCGGCGAGTCCTCGTCGCCTGGGCGCGGCCGCTGCCTCGGGCTCGCCCCCTCCCCCTACACACGTTGTAGTCACCCTGGCGAGAAGCGCTATCCCTCGATCTGGCTACCCCGCCCGTTCGAGGGATAACCCCTCGTTCGAGGGATCACTGCGAAGGCCCTGCAAGAGGCCGCAAACGCGAGGCGTACCTAAGAGGACGCTGATACCTCGTTCGAGGGATGCCTCCTTTTACGTTCGGTTTACGCAATGACGACACTCCGCACACGCGCTCGACCGAGGTTTGTCACCATGCGGCCCCTCCTCCTCCTTGCCGCCCTCTGGGCGCTCTGCCTGGTGCTCGCAACCGGCGCCGGCGCCGAGCGGCGCGGAGGCGGCGCCGGTGCCGGCTCCGTCCCGGATCCCCTCGCCTGGACGGCGTACGGCGGCGACACGCAGTTGACGGGCTTTGCCGCCTCGAGCACCGTCACACCCGCCGAGGCGCGCACCTTCGGGCTCCAGTGGGCGGCGCAGCTCGACGGCGGCATCGTCGCGAGCCCGCTCGCCTACGACGGGCGCCTCTACGCGGCGACGGAGAACGGCAGCGTCTACGCGCTCGACCTCGTGACCGGCGCGCTCATCTGGAAGCGGACATTCGGGACGCAGGAGGCCTACGGCGGCTGCGGCAGCTACGGCGTCAGCGGGACCGGGGCGATCGACACGAAGCGCGGGCTCCTCTACGTGATCAGCGCCGACGGGCTGCTCCAGGCGCTCCACCTCGACGACGGCACGAGCGCCGACGGCTGGCCGCTCTCGCTCACGAGCCGGCCCGACGTCGAATACGACTGGGGCGGGCTCCAGATCGTCGGCAACAGCCTCTACGTCCCGTTCGCCTCGTACTGCGACGATACGGACGCGAACAACGCCGCTGCGGACGGGCGCGTCGTCGCGGTCGACCTCGACAGCGCGGCCGTCACGGCCACCTTCGACACGGTGCCCGGCCCGGACAACCTCGGCGGCGTCTGGGGCTACGGCGGGATCTCGGCCGAGCCGGACGGAAGCGCGCTCTACACCGCGATCGGGAACTCGTGGGTGACCGACCCTGTCACCGGCCAGCTCTACGACGCCGCCGGGTTCGGCGACAGCGTCGTCCGCCTCACCGCCGACCTCGTCCCCGTCTCGTCACAGCGGCCCGCGACGGTCCCGACCGCCGGGGACTACGACTTCGGCGCGGCGCCGGTCCTCTTCCAGCCGACGGGCTGCCCGCCGCTCGCCGCGGCGAACAACAAGGACGGGCTGCTCTACGTCTGGGACCGCGACGACCTCGCCGCCGGCCCGATCTTCAGCGACGGGATCGGCACGGTCTCGGCGCCCTTCGTCGGCGCGCCGAGCTGGTCGCCGCGACGCCAGCTCCTGTTCGACGGCTCCACGGCGGTGCTCGAGAACGGCACCAACATCGGCGACGGCGTCTCGGCGTACACGATCGGGCCGAACTGCACGTTCAAGCGCACCTGGGCGACCGTGACCGGGATCGGCACGCAGCCGCCGCCGCTGGTCCTCGGCGACGTGCTCGTCGCCGACGGCGGCTACAGCGGCGGCTACAAGGCGCTGAACGCCGCCACCGGGGAAGTGCTCTTCTCGTTCGCGACGAAGGGCGCGACCTTCTCCGGCCCGACGGCGGCCGGCAACCTCGTCCTCACCGCCGACTTCGACGGCGTCGTCCGCGTCTTCGGCCCGAGCTACCTGGGCCAGAGCTCGACGACGACCCTCGACTATCCCTAGGACGGCGTGACGCGGTAGGCGTCGAAGACGGCGTCGAGGCTCCGGAGCGAGATCAAGAGCGCCCGCAGGCCCTTCACGTCGCCGACCTCGACCGTGTACCAGTTCTTCGCCATCTGATCCTCGACGGTACCGCCGTAGGCGACGATGTTCGTCCCGTGCTCGGAGAACGTGCGCGCCACGTCCTCGAGCAGCCGCGGGCGGTCCCACGAGTCCACGGCGATCTGGACGCGGAAGCTCGTCGTGCCGCTCTCGTCCCACTCGACCGGCGTGAAGCGCTCCGGGTTGCGCAGCAGCGCCTTGGCGTTCGGACAGTCGGCGCGATGGATCGTGATCCCCTTGCCCATCGAGATGTAGCCGAGGATCTTGTCGCCGGGCACCGGGGTGCAGCACTTCGCGACCCGGACGAGCACGTCCTCGACGCCCTTGACCGTGATCCCGAGGTTGTCGCTCCCGACGGTCGCCTTCGGCTTCTTGAGGACGACCGGATCGCTCTCTGCGACCTCCTCCGTCTTCAGCCGCTGCAGCACCTTCTTGACGATCTGCCCCGACGAGAGCTTTCCCGAGCCCAGCGCGAGGTAGAAGTCCTCGGCCTTGCGGTAGCCGCTGTCGCGGATCACCTGCGCGAGCACCGCCGAGCCGGCCAGCTTCTTGTACGGCAGGCTCTGCGCCTTCAGCGCGTTCTCGAGCGTCTCGCGGCCCTTCTGCTCGGTGTCCTCGCGGCTCTCCCGCGAGTACCACTGGCGGATCTTGTTGCGGGCGCGCGACGACGCCGCGAGGTTGACCCAGTCGCGTGAGGGCCCGCGTCCCGCCTTCGAGGTGAGGATCTCGACCCGGTCGCCGCTCTTCAGGCGGTAGTGGAGCGGCACGATGCGGCCGTTCACCTTCGCGCCCACGGTGCGGTGGCCGACGTCGGTGTGGACGGCGTAGGCGAAGTCGATCGGCGTCGCGCCCGACGGCAGCGTCTTCACCGAGCCTTTCGGCGTGAAGACGAAGACCTCGTCCTCGAACAGATCGGTCCTGAACGACTTCATGAACTCGCCCGGATCCGACTCGTCCTGGCCCGTGTCCATCAGCTGGCCGACCCACGCGAGCCACTCCTCGTCGGCCTTGGCGGACTTCGCGCCGCCCTTGTAGCGCCAGTGCGCGGCGACGCCGAGCTCGGCGGTCTCGTGCATCTCGCGGGTGCGCACCTGGATCTCGAGCGGCCGGCCCTCGGGCCCGATCACCGTCGTGTGCAGGGAGCGGTAGCCGTTCAGCTTCGGCATCGCGACGAGGTCCTTGAAGCGGCCCGGCATCGGCTTCCAGAGCGAGTGGATCAGCCCGAGCGCGCCGTAGCAGTCCCGCGTCCCCTCGTCGCCCGAGCGCTCCACGATCACGCGCATCGCGGTGAGGTCGTAGATCTCGTTGAACTCGCGGCCCTTCTTGGCCATCTTGTCGTAGATCGAGTAGAAGTGCTTCGCGCGGCCCGAGATCTCGGCCGGGATGTCGACCTTCTCGAGCTCGTGGCGCAGCACCGAGGCCGCCTGCTCGACGTGCTCCTCGCGGTCGGTGCGCCGCTCGCTGACCATGCGGCGGATCTCCTCGAACTTGCGCGGGTGCAGCGTCTGGAACGCGAGGTCCTCGAGCTCCCACTTGAGCTGGTGGATGCCGAGGCGGTGGGCGAGCGGCGCGTAGATCTCGAGCGTCTCCTTCGCCTTCTGCACCTGCTTCTGCTTGCCGAGGTACTCGATCGTGCGCATGTTGTGGAGACGGTCGGCGAGCTTGATCAGGATCACCCGCACGTCCTCGGCCATCGCGACGATCATCTTCCGGTAGTTCTCGGCCTCGGCCTGCTCGCGGCTCTGGAACTGGATCCTCGTCAGCTTGGTGACGCCCTCGACCAGGTGCGCGATCTCGTCGCCGAACTCGGCGCGCACTTCCTCGATCTCGTGGTCGGTGTCCTCGACGACGTCGTGGAGGAGCGCGGCGGCGATCGTCGGCTCGTCGAGATGGAGGCCGGCGCAGATCTTCGCGACGCCCCAGGGATGCTGGATGAAGTCCTCGCCGGAGCGGCGCTGCTGGCCCTCGTGCGCCTGCTCCGCGTAGGCGAACGCGCGCGCCAGGAGCTCGCGGTCGACGTCAGGCGTGTAGGCGCCGACGTCCGCGACCAGCTCGTCGACCAGGTCCTGGTGCTTCTCGGATGTCTGCACGAGAGCCATGTGCTCAGTGTAGTGCCCACTTCGGGCCTCACCGTCTCAAGAGGATTGGACGTCTTGCCGATGAATTTGTCTGTCCCATGCGCAGGTTCCGTCGCAAGAAGCAGATCTCCGAGCTGGCCCGGCTGCTCGTCGCGCTGGAGGCCCTCTCCGCCGAGCGGCGCGCGCCGTCACAGCGCCGCTCGAACGTGACGCGCCTGTCTCTTCGCTAGAGCGCGCGACCCGCGTACTCGTCCAGCGTCGCCCACATCTCTTCGAGCGACCGATCGAGATTCGGTTCCACCAACCGGACCGGTGCGATTCGGCACAGCAGGCTCACGCGCTCGTTGAACCGCATAAACGGCGACGGGAGCGAGCGGACGAACGCCGCCGGGTCCCGCACGCGCAGCTCGAGGATGCGGACGGAGCCGCGCTTGCGGATCCCGGCGCTAACGACATCGGGCCACGCGACGGACCACCAACCCGGGGCGGCGATCCCCTCCTCCGTCACGACGATGCTGTGGAGAGGGCGCCGGCGCAGCGAGATGAAGATGCCGCTGATCCAGATACCGGTCAGGATGGAGCCCGCGCCGACGATGCGGGCTCCGAGCGAGTTACTCAGTACGAGGATGACGACGCCGATGACGGGCATCAGGAAGAACAGCGCTCGCGCGTAAGCCGCGCTGCGCGGGATGCGGAGCTCGATCACGAGCGGCTCGCGCGCGGTCACGCCGCGTGCGCGAGCGGCGGCTCTTCCTGCGCGAGAAGTGCGCGGAAGGTCGCGGACTCGAGCAGGCTCCGTTTGGCACCCGGCTCGAGCTCCAGCTCGGCGAAGATCGCCTCCGCCTCCGGCGTTCGCGGCGACTCGCCCTTCCACTGCGCAGCGAACTGCGCCCGTAGCTCCTCCATCCGCTCGCTCTCGTCGAACACGCGCTTGACGACGAGCTGCGGTGCGACGGTGCCGTTCCAGTGGTTCTCCTGCAGGCGGAACGCGACGTCGTAGCGGCCGATCCGTCGTAGCCGGTCGAGCTGGCCGCCCTGGCCGAACCCGATCGCCGAGCCGCCGTCGCGGCCGCCCTGCCTGACCCGGAAGCGCAGGTGCTTGCCCTCGCCGACGGTGGAGAGGTCGGTCAGCTCGCAGCCGGACGAGAGCAGCGTCACCGCTGGGTTGCCGAGCCCGAACGGCGCCATTCGCTCGAGCTCCGCGGCGAGCTCGAGAGTGAGCGCCGAGGCCGGGACGATCGCGTCGATCCGCGTCAACGGAGTGAGGTCTTCCTCGCCGAGCGACTGCTCTGCGTGCTCGGCGAACGCGGCGGCGAACGCCTCGACCTGCTCGGGCAGGATCGAGAGCCCGGCGGCCGCGCGGTGCCCACCGAAGCGCTCCAGATACTCGGAGCAGGCGGAGAGCGCGCCGTGCAGGTCGAACGAGGTCGTCGAGCGGCCGGAGCCCTTCCAGGCGCCCTCGCCGCCCGCGATCAGGACGACCGGGCGGTTGTAGCGCTCGACGAGGCGCGAGGCGACGATCCCGATCACGCCCTCGTGCCAGTCGGCGCCGGCGACGACGTAGCCCTTGCGGCGCTTCCAGGGCTCCGGCCAGGCCTCGATCTTGGCGATCGCGTCGCGGCGGATCCGCTCCTCGACGACCTGGCGGTCGCGGTTCAGCGTCTCGAGCTCATTGGCGAGCCGCCGCGCCTCCTCGACGTCGTCCGTGAGGAGCAGCTCGAGCGCGGCGCGCGGATGGCCGAGCCGGCCGGCGGCGTTGATCCGCGGCGCGAGCCGAAAGCCGACGGCGCCTGCGTCCACGGCGGCCGCGTCGACCCCGGCGGTCTTCATCAGCGCCTGGAGCCCGCGCTTCTGCGTGCTCTGCAGCGCGCGCAGGCCGGCGATCGCGAGTGCACGGTTCTCGTCGACGAGGGGAACGACGTCGGCGATCGTGGCGAGCGCGACGAGGTCGAGGTGGCGGGCGAGGAACGGCGAGTCGGCGCCGAGGAGCGCCTGCGCGAGCTTGTAGACGACGCCCGTGCCGCAGAGCTCGGGGAACGGGTAGCCGGACGGCCGGGTCGCGACGATCGGGCAGTCCGGCAGGGTCTCGCCGGGCCGGTGGTGGTCGGTGACGACGACCTCGAGCCCGTTCGCCTTCGCAGCGGCCACCTCGGCGACGGCGGTGATCCCGCAGTCGACCGTGACGACGAGCCCGCAGCCCTCCGCCGCGAGCCGGTCGAGCGTGGCGGCGGAGACGCCGTAGCCCTCGTCGAAGCGGCTCGGCAGATGCCACTCGACCTCCGCGCCGAGCTCGCGAAGCGCCATCACCGCGAGCGTCGTCGCGCAGATCCCGTCGACGTCGTAGTCGCCGTGGACGCAGATTCGCTTTCCCGCGGCGACCGCTGCGCGAATCGTCTCGCAGGCAGCGGCCATGTCGCCGAGCAGGAACGGGTCGTGTCCCGGCAGTGCGCCCTCGAGGAAGGTGCGCGCCGCGTCCGGGTCGCCGTAGCCGCGGCGCGCGAGCACGCTCGCCGTCACTTCCGAGACGCCGAGCGCCTCCGCGAGCGCGCGCGCCTCGCGCGGCGGGCAGGGATCGAGTGTCCAGCTTCCGAGCACGTGACCTAGGGTAGGTCCGGGACCGGACGGCGTGGAACGGCCGAGTTAGTGTTTCGCTATCCATGGTCAAGCGTGCCGCGATCACCTTCGTACTGCATCTGCTGATCGGGATCGCCGGAGCCCTCGTCGTCGCGGTGATCTGGGCCGTGCTCCACGGAGGCACGTTCGCCAACAGCCTCGCGGTCGGCTGCTACGCGATCGGCGCGTTCGTCCTCGTGATGGGCGCACTCGGAGTCGGCGGGATGTCGCCGTCGAGCGGGCTGATCGAGACGTCGGGGCGGATCCCCGGCCTGAAGGCGTACACGCAGGTCTCGCCGGGCGCGAACTCGGTGAGCATGACGGCGATCCTGCTGCTCGTCGGCTGCGTGTTGATCGGCATCGGGATCGCGATCCAGGTCGTGTGACGCCTGACAGGGTCTCAAGAACTACATCGCACTCCCTTGATTTATCCGCTCGGATCGGCGAGGGTCAATCCTGCCAATTCATCGGTTTGCGATGCAGCGGGTCGAATGGCCCGAGGCACGCTCCGAGAAGGGAGTGGTCTCATGGCAGCAATGGGCCAGGAACGGCCGACGCTGGTCGAGAGCGTCGCGGCCGCAGACCCAGCTCCGCTCGGCCTCGCAGGGTTCGCCCTCACGACGTTCCTGCTGAGCGGGCACAACGCGTCGTGGATCCCGGACCTGATCTGGGTCGGGCCTGCGATCTTCTACGGCGGTCTCGCGCAGCTCCTGGCGGGGATGTGGGAATTCCGGAATCGGAACGTCTTCGGCGCAACCGCGTTCTCGACATACGGCGGCTTCTGGCTGGGATTCGGCCTGTTCGTGATCCTGGCTCTGACGACAGGCTTCCTCGGCAGCTACAAGCCGAATGACCTGTCGAACGCAGCCGCGTGGTTCCTGTTCGCGTTCCTGATCTTCAACACGTACATGCTCATCGGCAGCATGCGGGTGAACGTCGCCGTGTTCGGGGTCTTCCTCACGCTGGAGATCACGGAGCTACTGCTCGTGATCGGCAACTTCGAGGCGGCTCACACGGACGGCAAGCACATGTGGTGGCTGCATGCGGGCGGTTGGGCCGGCATCGTGACCGCCGCTGTAGCCTGGTACGCGTCTGCAGCCATCCTCCTCAACGGCCAGGCCGGGAAGAGGGTGCTGCCGGTCGGCAAGGCGTTGATGGGCTGAACTGCTTCCGCCGAACCCCTAGACGCAGAGAGGAGTCAGCTCTTGGCACCGGAACCAGGCCAATCTGCAATCGAGACGATCTTCCTCGAGGAGCGGCGCTATCCGCCGCCCGAGGACTTCGCGAAGCAGGCGAACGCACAGCCTGACATCTACGACGAGAGCTTCGAGAGCTTCTGGGAGCGAGAGGGCCGGGAGCGAGTCACCTGGTTCGAGCCGTTCACCAAGCTCTACGAATGGGAGCCGCCGTACGCGAAGTTCTATCTCGGTGGCACACTCAACGTGTGCTTCAACTGCGTCGACCGGCACGTCGAGGCTGGTGCGGGCGCCAAGGTCGCGTACTACTGGGAGGGCGAGCCCGTCGGGGACCGGCGTGAGATCACCTACGCCGAGCTCCGGCGGGACGTCGTCCGGTTCGCGAACGCGCTCAAGAAGATCGGCGTGGAGAAGGGAACGCCGGTCGCGATCTACATGGGCATGGTCCCCGAGCTCGCCGTGGCGATGCTCGCCTGCACGCGGATCGGCGCGCCGCACACGGTCGTGTTCGGCGGCTTCTCGGCCGACTCGCTGTCGGGACGGATGAACGACATGGAGTGCGAGGTCCTGATCACGCAGGACGAGGCCTGGCGGCGTGGCTCGACCGTGCCGTTGAAGAAGACCGCGGACGACGCGATGGCGGCCGCCCCCGGCGTGCGGGCCTCCGTCGTGCTCCGCCGCACCGGCAACGACGTGCAGATGCAGGAGGGCCGCGACCACTGGTTGCACGAGCTCGAGGACGGGGTCTCCGACGACCCCTCCTCGTGCCCGTGCGAGCCGATGGACAGCGAGGACCTGCTCTTCCTCATGTACACGAGCGGCACCACGGCGAGGCCGAAGGGGATCGTCCATACGACGGGCGGCTATCTGGCCGGCGTCTCGACCACTCACCACTACATCTTCGACCTGAAGCGGGACGAGGACGTGTACTGGTGCGCAGCCGACATCGGCTGGATCACCGGGCACAGCTACATCGTGTACGGGCCGCTCTGCAATCAGGCGACCTCGATCATGTACGAGGGGACGCCGGACTACCCGGACAAGGACCGGTGGTGGGAGATCGTCGAGCGTTACAAGGCGACGATCCTCTATACGGCGCCGACGGCGATTCGCGCCCACATGAAATGGGGACCGGAGTACGCGGCGAAGCACGACCTGACCTCGCTGCGGCTGCTCGGGTCGGTGGGCGAGCCGATCAATCCGGAGGCGTGGATCTGGTACCGCGAACACGTCGGCGGCGACCGGACGCCGATCGTCGACACGTGGTGGCAGACCGAGACCGGGATGATCCTGATCACCCCGCTGCCCGGGATCACGACGGCGAAGCCGGGCTCGGCGACCAAGCCGTTCCCCGGGGTCGACGCGGCGGTGTTGAACGAGCAGGGCGACGAGGTCGGGCCGGGCGGCGGCGGCTACCTCGTGCTGAAACGGCCGTGGCCGGCGATGCTGCGCGGGATCTTCAAGGATCCCGACCGCTACCGGGACACGTACTGGTCGAAGTACGACAACGTGTACTTCGCCGGGGACGGGGCCCGCATCGACCAGGACGGCGACTTCTGGCTGCTCGGTCGGGTCGACGACGTGATGAACGTGTCCGGCCACCGGATCTCCACGATCGAGGTCGAGTCGGCGCTCGTCGACCACCACGACGTGGCCGAGGCGGCCGTCTGCTCGCGCAAGGACGCTCTCACGGGGGAGGCGATCGTCGCCTACGTGACCCTGAAGGGCGGCCGCGAGGGCTCGGTCGAGGAGATGGAGATGCTCCGGGACCATGTGGCGGTGAAGATCGGGGCGATCGCCAAGCCCGCGAACATCGTGTTCACGCCCGAGCTGCCGAAGACCCGCAGCGGCAAGATCATGCGCCGGCTGCTGCGAGACGTGGCGGAGAACCGCACCCTCGGGGACACGACGACGCTCGCGGACCCCGCGGTCGTCGAGGAGATCAAGCATCGCGCCGAGAGCGAGACCTCGGACGAGGCGTAGCCTGACAGACTGAGCCCGTGGCCAATACGCTGCGGGCCCAGTTCATGCTCGATCCCGAGCTCGTCTACCTCGACCACGGCTGCTTCGGCGCGTGCCCGCGGGCGGTGTTCGAGCGCTACCAGGCGTGGCAGGCGGAGCTGGAGCACCGGCCCGTCGAGTTCCTGGGCCGGCGGCTCGACGGCCTGCTCGCCGAGGCGCGGGCGGCCTTCGCGGACTATGTCGGTGCGCGCGCGGACGACCTCGTCTTCGTCGAGAACACGACCGCGCGGGATCAACGTCGCAGCCCGCGCGCTCGACCTCCGGCCCGGAGACGAGGTGCTCACCTCCGACCTCGAGTACGGCGCGCTGAACTACCTGTGGGAGCGCGTGTGCGCGGAGGCGGGCGCCCGCTACGTGCGCGTACCGGTCGAGCTGCCGACCGGAGGCGCGGACGAGATCGCGGATGCCGTCTGGGCGCACGCGGGGCCGCGGACGAAAGCGCTGTTCGTCAGCCACGTCACCTCCGCGACGGCGCTCGTGCTGCCGGCCGCCGAGCTCTGCCGCCGCGCGCGCGAGGCCGGGGTCGTCTCGATCGTCGACGGCGCGCATGTCCCTGGGCATCTGCCCCTCGACCTCTCGGCGCTCGGCGCGGACGTCTACGCCGGCAACTGCCACAAGTGGCTCTGCGCTCCGAAGGGCTCCGCGTTCCTGTGGGTGCGGCCGGAGCTGCAGGAGTCGATCGGCGCGCTCGCGGTCGGCTGGGGCTTCGACGAGGACTCGACGTTCCTCACGCGCAACGAGCGGCAGGGGACGCGGGATCCCGCTGCCTATCTCGCGGTGCCGGAGGCGATCCGCTGGCAGGCGGAGCACGGCTGGGACGAGGTGCGCGAGCGCTGTCACGGGCTCGCGCTGGCCTACCGCGAGCGGCTGGCTGCGCTCACCGGCCTCGTGCCGATCGCGCCGCCGGAGCTGGTCGGCCAGATGGCGTCGGCGCTGCTGCCGCCGGGGGTCGACGCCGACGCGCTGAAGGCGCGCCTCTACGACGGGCACCGGATCGAGATCCCGGTGCCGAGGCGCGGCGAGGAGCGGTTCCTGCGCGCCTCGTTCCAGGGCTACAACGACGAGGACGACCTCGACGCGCTGGTCGCTGCGCTCGAGCTACTCCTTCGGTAGCTGGATCCCGAGCACGGTCAGCCCGATCAGCAGCACGACGAGGCCGACCGCGATCCCGACCGCGCGGCGCGGATGCTCGAGGTCGCGCACCTGCTGGGCGGCGGTGCGCCCCCAGAAGATCGCAAGGCCGACGAGCGCCGCTGCGGCGAACACGATCACCGGCGCCAGCGCCACGGCGCGCTCGAGCGGGATCACGAGGATCCAGGCCGCGAAGAACACGAGCGCCACGGCGACCACCGCGGCGATGATCACCTTTCGTGTCACGAAGGCGAGTCTAGTGCCCGTTCGGGTGATGCTGCTGCGCTTCTGGTTCGTGACCACCAAGCGAGGGAAGGACGCAGGGAGCACCCATAGCCGAAGCTATGGGTGCGACTGAGGACGCCGCCTCGCGCCGCGTGATCGCGGGCCAAAAGTCGGAGGGCATTGCCCGAACGGGCACTCAGCCGCGGGTATCCTGAGGCCGTGGTCGAGACCAACTACTCCTCCGGAGAGGACTACGTGGTGGAGTTCCTCGGCTACCGCTTCGGCTTCAACCAGGCCGACTTCGAGCAGCGCGTGACGGCAGCCGCCGTCAAGCTCGGCTTCCTCGAGGGGAACGAGCTCGACGGCGACGAGACGGCCGACCTGGTCGAGCTCGCCGCGGACGGCCGCATCGTCGAGCCGCGCAGCCCGCTCGGCCGCTACGTCGTTCGCCACTGGGAGCGGCTTTCCCTCATCGGCAACGAGTCGCTCGTCTACTGGCTGCGCAAGCTCGTGTTCCGCGGCGCGTGGCTCGACCACCGCGTCAAGGAGGGCCTGCTCGAGGTCGCCTGGAACGACGACGCCGCCGACTTCGCCTACAGCGACCCGCACGGCGGTCGCGCGCTGCTCGAGCTCGCGCCCGTGCCGTCGTGGAGCGAGCTCCAGTTCCGGCGATGAACCATCTCAAACGGCTCTGGCCGCTCGTGCCCGTGTACGTCGCCCTGCTGCTCTGGGTCGACCGCGGCGTGACCTTGCACGGGCAGTACGCGCTCGGCGCGCTGACCTGGCTCGTGCTGATCGCCGCGGCGTGGACGCTCTCGCCGCAGCGGCGCGCGCAGGTCGCGGTGGTCGTCGTCGCGGCGACGGTGGGCGAGGTGACCGGCTCGCTGATCTGGGGCGTCTACCACTACCGCCTGAACAACCTGCCGCTCTTCGTGCCGCCTGCGCACGGGCTCGTGTACCTCACGGGGATCGCGCTCGCGGTCTCTCTGCGGCGGCATACGCGCCGGCTCGTCGTGGCTGCCGCGGTGGCCGCGGTCGCGTGGGGCGTGGCCGGGCTCACCGTCCTGCCGCGGCTCGACGTGGCCGGCGCGCTCGGCGTGCCGCTGCTCTGCCTCTTCCTCTGGCGCTCGCGGGCACGCGCGACCTACGCCGGCGTCTTCTTCGCGGTCGCGGCGCTCGAGCTGTACGGCACCGCGATCGGCACCTGGCAGTGGGCGCGCGCCGTGCCCGGGCTCGGGATCGCGGACGGCAACCCGCCGAGCGGCGTCGCGAGCGGCTACGTCTGGTTCGACGTCACGGCGCTCCTGCTCGCGCCCGTGCTGCTCAGGCTCGTGCGGTCAGGTGCGGCCCGGGTACGCAACCCGCTCGAACGGCCACTCGCGTTCGAGCCAGGCGCGGAACGCCGCGAAGAGCTCGCCGTCGAGCTCCGCGGCCTCGCCCCGGACCCAGCAGCGGGCTAGCGCGTCGAACCCCGGCTCGTCGGTCGGGTAGATGTAGGCGCAGCCGAGGACATGGCCGTCGTCGGTGGGGTCGACCACGGTGTACGCGAACGAGCTCCGGTCCTGGAACTCCTTCTGGTGCCAGCCGAGGTCGATCAGGTTCTGCTCGAGCGTGAGGCCGGGCGAGCGGTCGCGGATCGCCTCGAAGTCGGCGACGACGTCGCGGACGGTGAGCATCCGCAGGCGGAAGCGCTCGGTCTCGAGCCCCTCGGGCACGGCGAAGTCGTCGGGAACGAGCCTGGTCAGAAGAGGACCTCCAATTGAACGACCACGCGCCGGCGGGGTGCGATGGGTGCGTGCGCTGCAAGGACGCAGGGAGCGGCGATAGCAGCGCTATCGCCGCGACTGAGGACGCTGCGGCGTGCGTGCCCAGCGCGGCCCGGCGGCCCGTGCTCGTTCTGTTGGCGGTTCAAAACAGCTTGTCGCCGGGCTCGGCGTGGGCGCCGATGTGGGCGCGACCGAGCTTCGTCACGATCCGCCCGCGCGGCGTGCGCTGGATGAAGCCGAGCTGGAGCAGGTACGGCTCGTACACGTCCTCGATCGTGTCGGTCTCCTCGCCGAGCGCGACGGCGAGCGTCGAGAGGCCGACCGGTCCGCCGTCGAAGCGCTCGACGATCGCGCGCAGGAGCTCCCGGTCGATCCGCTCGAGCCCGCCCTCGTCGACCTCGAGCAGCGTGAGCGCCTCGCGGGCGATCGGCGTCGTGATCTGGCCCGCGTGGCGCACCTCGGCGACGTCGCGGACGCGGCGCAGGATCCGGTTCGCGATCCGCGGCGTGCCGCGCGAGCGGCCGGCGATCTCGTCGGCGGCCTCGTCCTCGATCGCGACGCCGATGATGCGCGCCGAACGGCGGACGATCGTCGCGAGCTCCGACGGCTCGTAGTACTCGAGCCGGAACGTCATCCCGAAGCGGTCGCGCAGCGGCGTCGTCAGCAGGCCGGTGCGCGTGGTCGCGCCGACGAGCGTGAAGGTCGGCAGGTCGAGCGTGAGCGTGCGCGCGGCGGGACCCTGGCCGACGACGATGTCGAGCCGGAAGTCCTCGAGCGCCGGGTAGAGGATCTCCTCGATCGTCCGGTTCAGACGGTGGATCTCGTCGACGAAGAGCACGTCGCGCGGCTCGAGGCCGGTGAGGATCGCGGCCATGTCGCCCTTGCGCTCGAGCGCGGGCCCGGCCACGGTGCGGATCCCCGCGCCGAGCTCCTCGCGGATGATGAAGGCGAGGCTCGTCTTGCCGAGGCCCGGCGGGCCGACGAGGAGCACGTGGTCGAGCGCCTCGCCGCGGGCCTTCGCCGCCTGCAGCGCGATCGCGAGCTGCTCCTTGATCCGCTCCTGCCCGATGAAGTCGTCGAGGCTCTTCGGTCGCAGCGAGCGGTCGAGCTCGTCCTCGTCGCCGTGCGCGGCGGGTGCGAGGAACTGGGTGCTCATGCCGCCTGCCTGAGCGCGAGCCGGACGCGCTCCTCCGGCGGCAGCTCGGGATCGACCGGCGCGAGCGCCTGCTCGGCCTCGACGAGCGAGTAGCCGAGCTCGACGAGCGCCTCGCGCGCGACGAGATGCTGTGCCGGCGCCGTGCCCGGCGTCGCGGTCTGCGGCATCCCGGCGGCGAGCTTCTCCTTCAGCTCCATCACCACGCGCTGGGCGATCTTCTTGCCGATCCCGGGGATCGCCTCGAAGCGCGCCGTGTCCTCCATCGCGATCGCGCGGCGCAGCTCGTCGGGGCTCGAGCCGGAGACGATCGAGAGCGCGACCTTCGGCCCGATCCCGGACACGGAGAGCAGCTGCTCGAACAGCTCGCGCTCGGACGGCTCGGCGAAGCCGTAGAGCTGGAGCGCGTCCTCGCGCACGTGGAGATAGGTGTGCACGGTCAGCTCGCCGTCGCGCGCCCGGCCGAGCACGCTCTGGGTCGGCTGGACGAGGTAGCCGACGCCGCCGACGTCGAGCACGAGCCCGCCCGGGCCCTTCGACACGACCCGGCCGCGGAGCTGTGCGATCACCGGGCCACCAGCCGCTGGAGCGGCGGCGCGAGCGCGTGGCAGATCGCGACCGCGAGCGCGTCGGCCGCGTGATTCGGCTGCGGGAGCTCGTCGAGCGAGAGGATCGCCTTCACCATCCTCTGCACCTGCTCCTTGTCGGCGCGGCCGTAGCCGCACACCGCCTGCTTGACGCTCGAGGGCGGGTACTCGGTGCAGTCGACCTCAGCGTCGGCGCAGACGACGAGCACGGCCCCGCGCGCCTGTCCGACGGAGAGTGCGATGCGGGCGTCGGCGCCGACATACGACTCCTCGATTGCGACGGCGTCCGGCGCATGCTCCGCCAGCAGGCCGCGCACGCCGTCGGCGATCGTCTTGAGACGAGCCTCCGGGCGTTCCTTTGCAGACGTGCGCCACCATCCGTGCACCACCGCCCGTAGGCGGCCGTCGCTTTCTTGGACGATGCCGTACCCGCACGCTGCCGTCCCTGGGTCGATGCCGAGTACCTTCACACGGAGAGGTTAGGCAGCCACCCGGACAACCCTCCTGAACGACATGGCCCGGTGCCAGGCCTCCGGACCTGTCCGTTCGCAGCGAAACGGCTTGTTCACGCGGCTTTGCGATCCCGGCGGCCGACGAGCCGCGTCCATCCGGGCCACGTCCCGGGGTCAGGCACCGGGACTTGGCCGTTCTAGCCGGCGACCGCCTCCAGCACGCGCTCCGGGATGTCGAAGTTCGCGTAGACCTCCTGGACGTCGTCGTTCTCCTCGAGCGCGTCCATCAGGCGCAGCACCTGCTTCGCGGTCGCTCTCGTCGGCGACCTCGACGGTGGTCGACGGGATCATCGTCAGCTCGGCCGACTCGACCGTGAAGCCGGCCGCCTCGACCGCGGCGCGCACCGCGGCGAGCTCCTCCGGCGCGCAGGTGATCTGGAAGCTCGAGCCGTCGAGCTCGACGTCCTCCGCCCCGCCCTCGGCTGCCGCGAGCATCAGCTCGTCCTCGTCGGCCCCGGCCGCGTCGACCAGGATCACGCCGCGCCGCTCGAACTGCCACGCGACGGCGCCCGAGGTGCCGAGATTGCCGCCGGTCTTCGCGAAGATGTGGCGCACGTCGGCCGCGGTGCGGTTGCGGTTGTCGGTCAGCGCCTCGACCAGGACGGCCACGCCCTCGGGGCCGTAGCCCTCGTAGACGACGGTCTCGAACGCGGCGGCGTCGGCGTCGGCGCCCGAGCCCTTCGCGATCGCGCGGTCGATATTGTCCTTCGGCATCGAGTAGGACTTCGCCTTCTCGACCGCGTTCTGCGAGCGCGAGGTTGCCGGCCGGATCGGGCCCGCCGTCCTTCGCCGCGACGATGATCGCGCGCGAGAGCTTCGAGAAGAGCTTGCCGCGCTTCGCGTCCGCCGCGCCCTTCTTGTGCTTGATCGAGGACCACTTGCTATGCCCGGACATGCGCCTCCTCTTCGACGAGCTTCAGAAACATCTCGTGCACGCGGGTGATCGCCGGTGAGCTCCGGATGGAACGAGGCGACGAGGATCGCGCCCTCACGCGCGAGCACCGGGCCGGCCGTCGTGCTCGGCCAGAATCTCGACCTCGTCGCCCGGCCTCCTCGATCCACGGCGCGCGGATGAAGACGCCGCGCAGCGGCTCGGGGTCGCCCGGCAGCTCGAGGTCGGCCTCGAAGCTCGCGACCTGGCGGCCGTAGGCGTTCCGGCGGACGACGACGTCCAGCAGGCCGAGGTGCTCGCGGTCGAGCACGATCATCCCGGCACAGGTGCCGAAGATCGGCCGCTCGAAGCGCCTCAGCGCCTCGTCGATCCCGTAGAGCCGCATCAGCCGCGTGATCGTCGTCGACTCGCCGCCGGGGATCACGAGCCCGTCGAGCCCGTCGAGCTGCTCCGGCTTGCGCACCTCGACCACCTCCGCGCCGAGGCCGCGCAGCATCTGCACGTGCTCACGGAAGTTGCCCTGGAGGGCGAGGACGCCGATCGTCATGGCACTGATTGTACGGAGCGGTACGACCTGCCATGCTGGCTGGGCCGGCGACCGCGGCCTCGCGGGGTGAGACGTCGCGACCCTGGAGGTTCACGATGAGACGCTTGGCGCCCGCAGCCGTACTGCTCGTGCTCGCCCTCGCCGCCGCTCTGTCACTCGGAACGGCGCGAACGCAGGCGGGCGCCCAGCCGCACATGATCCCGGGGCACTGGCAGGGATTCGACGCCAGCTCGGTGACCGGTGTCGTCGAGACGTTCACGATGGACATCGGCACGTTCACGGACGGCGTGGCGGACGGCACGCTCTACGCATCGGCGGGGACGATCCCGTTCCAGGTCACCGTCTCCGCGGACGGCCGGCGTTTCGAGGCGAAGTCGGTCGCATCGACGGCGACGGCGACGGCGGCGAGTCGTACGACGATCGAGTTCACGGCGAGCGGCAAGCTCAGCGACCTCGCCGACGGGACGACGCTCGGCAACGCCAACTACCGGTTCAAGACGAGCGCCGGCATCGACAAGGGCAAGCTCACGTTCCTCCGCTCGTTCGACTCCACCGCACCCGCTCAGATCGGCAGCAGGGCCGACGGCGGCTCGCTCAGTGACGCGGGTGTCGCAGAGCCGCTCCTGCTCGACGTCTCGGGCCAGACCGGTTCGAGCTTCCAGGGCAGCGTCCAGCTCGGCGACGCGCAGTTCCCGATGGTCGGGACGATCGGCAACCCGGACCTCGACAACTTCGCGCCGGTCGACACGCTCGAGGTCTCGTCGCTCGGAACGTTGCTGATGCAAGGATCGATCCACGGGGGCGGCCAGCCGCACATGTTCGGGACGATCTCCGCGTCGTACGCCGACGGCAGCTCGAGCAGCTTCAGCTTCGGGCTGCTCGTTCCCGGCCGTCTAGGAACGACGCACCGCGAGCCTCGGGCCGCTAGGGCTCGAGGCGCGCGCGGCGCGCCGCGGCGAGGCCGAGCGCGACGAAGAAGAACCCGACCATCGCGAACACGAGCGCCGGCACCCAGTCGTGCGACGGCACCGTCGGCCCGAGCTGCACGCCGCCCTTCGTCCACTTCGAGGCGAAATGCTCGGTCGCGGCGAGGAAGGCCAGCGCGCCGAACACGGCCCAGACCGAGCGCCGCGTGCCTACGCCGACGCCGATGTAGAGGAAGCCGAAGAGCGCGACGAGCCACCAGTGCGTGTCGCCGCTGTGGAACCAGTAGAGCAGCGCGATCCCGGTCAGGGCCGCCGCCGCGAAATGGACCCAGAAGCCGTACGGCCGCTGCTGGCCGAGGTCGATGCCCGCGCCGAGCGCGAGGTAGAAGAGCCCGGTCAGGAGCGCGACGACCGCCGACCAGTTGCCGCCGCCCGAGATCAGGTCGATCACGAAGAACGCCCAGGTCGCGGTCACGATCAGCATCACGAGCGGGAAGCGGTAGATCGGCAGCGAGACCACCGCCGCGAAGAAGACGATCAGCACGAGCACGAGCAGGCCGAAGTGGAAGCCGGAGAACGGCGAGCTGCCGTTCAGCGTCGGCAGCCAGCCGAACCACTTCCAGATCGCCGCGACGAACGCGGCGAAGGCGAGCACCGTCGCGAACCCGAAGATCCCCGCGGTGAGCCACAGGCCCCGCCGCCGGAACCCCAGCGCAATCGCCTTCAGCACGACGAGCACGAGCAGCGTCCAGCACACGTAGGCGAAGTCGCCGTAGTGGTTCGCGAGATACGACAGCGCCGTGAGCGCGGCGGCGAGGACGGTCAGTCCGCCGAGGTAGATCAGGAAGGACGACGTCGTCCAGACAGGCTTGAACACCGCCACTGCGCGGGAAGGATCTACCCCGCGTCGGACGGACTCGCTACCAGCTCTCCGTGCAAGTAAGCCCGCCGGGTGCCGCAGTGTTCACGATGGCCCCCGACTCGGCCTCTCGGGATCGCCATCCAGAGCCGATCAATAGTGTGCCGATGACGCGCTACCGGAGCATTCGTCAGGAACTCATCGGTGATGTCAACCGGCGAACTGACTCCCCGAAGTCTCCGCTGGGTCTAGCGCTACTGGCTCTCGGAGCGGTCGGGTTCATCGGCCTGGTCGCGTGGGCCGCGACCAAGATCGTCGGTAGATACGGTCGGTAGGGCGACGGAGTTCAAAGCCGCAAGTCTCGACGCCGAGCCCTGTGGCCTGGCCAGCGTCCGCAACGTCATCCGAGTGAGCGGCAACCGAGAGCGGTAGCGTCAGACGGACGAGAGAGCTGCCGGGGAAAGCTGCGCCAGACCGCGCTCTGGCGCAGCCAACGTGGCGCGACGGTCACCGCGAAGCCCAAACCCGCGCGAAAACCGCAGGTTTTCGCGCGGTCGGTATTACCAGCCGCGCGACTCGAGCAGCTGCGACGGGCTCGAGGCTCGCCGTGGAGATGCCGACCATCGGCTCTCCGAGGCCCGCCGAGACGCGTGCGAGCACCTCCGCGTCGTTGAAGTGCGTGGTCGCCTCGACGATCGCCTTCGCGCGCTTGTCCGGGTCGCCGGACTTGAAGATCCCCGAGCCGACGAAGACGCCGTCGGCGCCGAGCTGCATGCAGAGCGCGGCGTCGGCAGGCGTCGCGATCCCGCCCGCAGTGAACGTGACGACCGGCAGCCGTCCGTTCTCGGCCACCCACTTCACGAGCTCGACGGGCGCGCGCAGCTCCTTCGCCTCGGCGTAGAGCTCCTCGTCGCGCAGCGAGCCGAGCCGGCGGATCCCGCCGAAGACCGCGCGCATGTGCGTGACCGCGTTGACGATGTCGCCGGTGCCGGCCTCGCCCTTGGTGCGGATCATCGCGGCGCCCTCGGCGATGCGCCGCAGCGCCTCGCCCAGGTTCGTGCAGCCGCAGACGAACGGGACGGTGAACTGCCACTTGTCGACGTGGTGGGCCGTGTCGGCCGGAGTCAGCACCTCGGACTCGTCGATGTAGTCGACCTCGAGCGCCTGCAGGATCTGCGCCTCGGCGAAGTGGCCGATGCGGCACTTGGCCATGACCGGAATCGACACGGCGGCCTGAATCTCGGTGATCATCGCCGGGTCGGACATGCGCGCGACGCCGCCGTCGCGGCGGATGTCGGCGGGCACGCGCTCGAGCGCCATCACGGCGCACGGCGCCGGCCTCCTCGGCGATCTTCGCCTGGTCGGCGTCGACGACGTCCATGATCACCCCGCCCTTGAGCATCTCGGCGAGGCCGCTCTTCACGCGCATCGTTCCGATCTCGGCCATGGAAACAGTGTAGAGATTCAGCATGGAAGGCCGCCTGGACGAGCACGTGATCTGGAGCGAGGCTCTGCGCGGGAACCCGCTCGGCGATCCGCACGAGCGGCCGCTCTGGGTCTACACGCCTCCCGGCGTACGACGAGTCGAGCCGCTACCCGTCGGTCTACGCGATCCAGGGGATGACGGGACAGGTCGAGATGTGGCGGAACCGCGTCTCGATGCGCAAGACGGTGCTCGAGCTCTTCGACGAGCTGTTCGCCTCGGGCGAGGCGCCGCCGTGCCTCGTCGTCTTTCCGGACTGCTTCACGGCGCTCGGCGGCAGCCAGTACCTCGACTCGCCGGCGACCGGGAGCTACCACACCTATCTCTGCGACGAGGTCGTGCCGTGGGTCGACGCGCGCTACTCGACGCTCGACGCGGCGGCGCACCGCGGGATCATGGGCAAGTCGAGCGGCGGCTACGGCTCGATGGTGACGCCGATGCTGCGGCCCGACCTCTTCGGCGGGCTTGCGACCCACGCAGGCGATGCGCTCTTCGAGCTCTGCTACCAGCGCGAGTTCGCCCAGTGCGCGCGGGCGCTACGCGAGGAGTACGACGGCTCCGTCGAGCGCTTCTGGGAGAGCTTCCGCTCGCGGCCGGCGCTGACGCGCGAGTCCGACCAGTGGCTCGTCAACACGCTCTGCATGGCCGCCTGCTACTCGGAGGGCGAGCTTCCGTTCGACCTCGAGACCGGTGCGCTCCGGCCCGAGGTGTTCGAGCGGTGGCTCGAGTGGGATCCGGTGCTGATGGTGCCCCGCCACGCCGAGACGCTGCGTGGAATGAAGGCGATCTACATCGACTCGGGCTCGCAGGACGAGTACTACCTCGACCTCGGCGCGCTCGCCTTCAGGCGCGCGCTCGCGGAGATCGGGGTCACCGACGTCTTCTTCGAGCTCTTCCCGGCGACGCACGCGCTGATCGAGTACCGGTACCCGCTCGCGCTGCGCTACCTCGCCGAGCGGCTCACGCCGCCCGCGCCTCGCTGAGCGGTCAGCACCTTGAGCTCGGGCGGCGGGCGGCGGAGGAACGACGCGACGAGCAGGAGCTCGTCGGCGTGCTCCGGCGCGTAGGACGGCTCGAGGCCGCGGCACGCGGCGAGCCCCGCCTCGAGCTCGAGCTGCGGCGCCGCCGCCGGGCGGCAGCGTCCGCACCGCAGCGATGCGTCCGCCCGCGACGAAGACCGCGCGGCGGAAGCCCGGCTCGACCGCCGGGACGAGCAGGCAGAGCTCGGCCGCGCGAAGCCGGTCGAGGCGCCGCAGGCGCGCGACGTGTCCTCGAGCGCGTCGATCCGGTCGCGCAGCCGCGCCGCGTCCTCGTAGCGCAGGGCGTCGGCGTGCGAGGCGAGGCGGGCGCGCAGCCGCGGCAGCGCGGCGGCGGGGTCGTCGAGCTCGGCGGCCGTGAGCGCGCGGGCGGCGAGCGCGGCGCGGCTGCGGCCCGACAGCGGCCCGTGCGGCCCGGGCGTTCCCGCTCACGACCACGTCCTCCCCGCGCGCCCGCAGGTAGACGTAGCGGTCGGGCCGCGCGCCGCGAGCGTTCGCGGGCGGGCGCAGCTCACGCAGGAGGCGCAGCTCCTCGAGCCCGGCCTCGAGCTCCGAGCCGAGCACGCGCCACTCGACCCGGTCGAGCGCGCCGAGCGCCGCCTCCACCGCCGGCCGCTGGCGCTCGGAGCGGAAGTACGAGCGCAGCCGCGCCCGCAGGTCGCGCGCCCGGCCGACGTAGAGCACCTGCCCCGCGCGGTCGAGGAAGAGATAGACGCCGGGCCGCTCGGGGGCGCCGAAGGCGAGCGAGCGCTTGGCGTGGACGCGGCGCGGCGCGCGTCGCGCCGAGCTCCTGCAGGTCGGCGACCGTCTCGGCGCCACGCTCCTGCGCGAGCCCGATCAGGCAGAGCAGGATCTCCGCCGTCGCTTCGGCGTCGGGCAGCGCGCGGTGGCACGGACGCACGCTCGTGCCGAAGAACCGCGCGAGCGAGGCGAGCCCGGCGCGCGAGGTGCGCCCGGCGAGCAGCCGACGCGCGAGCGCCGACCGTGTCGATCACGGGCGCCGCGATCCGCTTGCCGGTCAGCCGCTCCGTCTCGCGGTCGAGGAAGCGCGAGGTCGAAGCGCGCGTTGTGCGCGACGAGCACGGAGTCGCCCGGCGAACGCGAGGAACCGCCGCACCGCGGCCGAGACACGGACGGCGCCGCGCCGGAGCTCGCGGTCGTCGATCCCGGTCAGCGCGCCGACGGCGGGCGCGAGCCGCATGCCCGGGTTGGCGAGCGTCTCGAACCGGCGCGGTGAGCTCGAGCGCCTCGACCCGTACCGCGCCGATCTCGCAGATCCGGGCGGTCGCCGGCGAGAGCCCCGTCGTCTCGAGGTCGACGACGCAGAAGCGGGCGAGCTCGAGCGGCAGGCTCTCGGCGGCGGGCTCGGCCAGCCCGACGAGGTCGCCGCGCCATGCGAGCCGCGCGTCGCGCGCGAACCGCCTCGTCGAGCAGCCCGCGCGCGACCCCGTCGGGAAGCCGCCGGAGCGCGAAGAGCCGCCGCGCCGCCTCCTCGGCCGCCACCGGTCCGCGCCGCTCCTCGACGAGCTCGACGAGCCGGTCGGCGGCGTCCAGGCGAAGCTGCATGCCGATGACACTCTAGGCGAACGTATGTTCGATTACAAGCGGGACTCGCGCTCGCGCCACCATGCGGCGACCTCACCGAGCGGCGCGACCCAGGCCCCACTCTCGAGCGCGTAGTCGAGCGTGAAGCGGTACAGCTCGAGGAAGCGCGGGTCGGCGAGGCTGTGCGGGTGGTACAGCACGGTCGCGACGCCGCCGACCTCGGCGACCGTGTCGAGGAGCTGGGCGGTGACGCGGCGCGCGAGCGACGGGTCGAGCGCGAGCGAGTCGGACTCGAGCAGCGGGCCGTCCTGGATCACGAGCGGCAGCTCGAGCACGGCGAGCGCGCGGTCCTGCTCGACGTCGAAGAGCTGGAACGGCAGCGACGTGCCTGCGCGGAAGCCGACGTCGCGGTTGAACCCGAGCGACGAGTCGACCGTCAGCCCCGCGGCCTCCTGCGCGCGAGGGGTGGCGCGCACGTCCCAGCGAAGGAGGTGCTGGCGGGTCGTCGTCACCGCGAGCCCCGTCGCCTGTTCGAGCGCGCGGCGCTCGCCGGCCAGGGCCTCGCCGTCGAAGGCGGAGTCGAAGCTCCCGTGCAGGCCCACGTCCACGCCCTCGTCGGCGAGGACGGTGATCAGCTCGCCGATCGTGCGGCGGCGGCCGCGGAAGAGACACGGATCGTCGAGCCGGTAGAGGCAGTCGTAGGCGCTCGAGCGCCCAGCCGGATAGACGGAGAAGAAGTAGGTGCCTCGGATCCCGCGCTCGCGCTCGAGCTCGACGCAGCGCTCGAGCGACCCGTGGGTCGGCGGCGTCCGCGACAGCCGCCAGTACCGCGGCTGGCCGTCCGCCAGCAGGAGCCGGAGGACGCGCTCGCGCGCCTGCGGGCTCTCGACGGTCGTCAGCTTGCGGCGGGCGCCTCGCAGCGCCTGGGCGGGCGACGACGAGGTGCTCACCATGTCGACGTCGTGCGTCAGCGAGACGACGAAGCGCTTGCCGTCGGGCCAGAGCGGCTCGAGCTCCACACGGCCCGCGAGCTTGCCCCGCTCCTCCGCGGCCCAGCGGTCGAGCTCCGGCTCCCAGAGCCGCCCCGACCGGTAGCGCTCCGAGAACGAATGCTCGAAGCAGCCGAAGCCGTCGCGGTGCGGCTCCTCGAGCTCCTCGATGCGCAGAAGCACACGGGCGAGCTCGTCCGGGAGCTTCGGCACCTCCACGCCGGCCGAGCGAGGGAGCCCGAGCCAGGAGCGGACGGTGTCGTCGAGGTGGTCCGAGACGGCCGTCACCGGCAGAACGGTACTAGCGCACCAGGCTGGGCCGCGCGAACGCCTTGGCGCCCGGGATCACCCGCTCGGCGTCGACCCCGAGCCACTGCTCGAGGAGCGCGGAGTAGACGCCGCGGAAGTCGGCCGTCGCGCGCACGTTGCCGTCCTCGTCGAGGCCCGCGCCGTCGAGCCCCGGGAACTCGCCGACCGAGCCGCCCGCCGCCTGCGTGCCGACGACGAAGCCGACGCCCGCGGCGCCGTGATCGGTGCCCGCGGAGCCGTTCTCCTGCGCCCGCCGCCCGAACTCCGACCACACGTGGACGAGCACGCGGTCGGCGAGCCCGCGCGCCTCGAGGTCGCGCTGGAAGGCGAGCAGGCTCTGCGCGGTGAGGTCGAGCCCCGTCGCGAGGGCGCCGGCCTGGTCGGCGTGCGTGTCGTAGGCGCCGGGCGCGGTGAGCGCGACGCAGCGGAGCGGCAGCCCGGCCGCGAGCAGCGCCGCGAGCCCCGCGAGGCTCTTGGGGAACGAGTCGTCGCTCTTCGGGTACACGACGGGGCTCGTGATCCCCTTGTCGCCCGAGAACGGCAGGAGCTGCGTGCGGAGCCGGTGGGCCTCCATCGTGATCGCGCTCGCCGCCTCGAGCCCAGGGTCGGAGCGCTTCGCGGCGCCGAGGTGGGCGAGCGTCTCGAGCATCCGGTCCTCGACCTGCCCCCAGACGTTGCTCGTCCAGAAGTCGTAGCTGACGCCCTCGATCGCGGCGACGGGGACCTTCGACGAGGCGAGCGAAGGCGCGAGCTGCCCGTCGAGCGAGAGACCCTGCAGCGGGTTGTCCATGGTCCCGATCACGTCGAGCGTGCGGCCGAGCCAGCCCGTCAGCAGGTGCTGGTCGGTCGCCCCCACCTCCCAGTAGTGGCGCGAGGTGAAGTGCGACTGGTCGGGATGCGTGTAGCCCACCGCCGGCAGCGAGACGACCTTCCCCTCGCCGTCGAGCTGGGCGAGCGGCGCGAGCGACGGATGCCAGCGCAGGCGGCCGTCGCCGGCGAACGCGGGCCCCGCGCCCGTCGGCAGCGCGAGCTTCGGGCGCAGCTTCCGGTACAGCGGGTCGCCGTCGGGGTAGAGCAGCGAGAGCCCGTCGGCGCCGCCCTCGAGGAAGATCGAGACCAGCACCGTCTTCGCCGGCCCGGTGGCCGCGCTCGCGATCCCTTCCTCCAGCTGGCGCAGGCCGAGCGAGCCCGCGCCGTAGACCGCGAGCGCGAGCCCCGCGCTCTTCGCGAGGAAGCTCCGCCTGCTCAGCCCCGTCCCCGCCGGGACCGGCATCCCCGGCTCGATCGTCGGGAGGCCGCGCCCCGCCTCGGCCGCCGCTCTCTTCAGCAGCTGCGTGCGCGAGAAGTCCAGGCAATGGCGGCAGTCGCTCACGAGACCTGCCCCGCGGGCGAGATCGCGATCAGCTGGCGCAGCGCGTTCACGATCATCGCCGGGTAGGACTTCTGCTTCCAGTCGTCCTTGCCCGCGTCGCCGAGCGCGCGCTGCGCAAAGGCGATCAGGATCTCCTTCGTCCGCGCGTCGATCGTCGGCGAGCCGATGCTGACGAGTGCGCGCGAGACCAGCACCTCGGCGTCGAGCGGCAGCTTTGCCCCCTTGCGATGCTTCCCGTCGAGCTGGGACGGCTGCAGCGCGTAGCCGGCCACGTCCCAGCGCCCGCGGAAGGTGGCGGTGTCGAGCCAGCGCGAGTCGTCCCAGCCGGCGACGTTCGGCGGATAGAAGAGCCGCTGGCCGGCCTCGTCGTCGAGCCAGACCCAGGCCGAGGTGTCGATCCCGCGCCCGAGCGCGCGCAGGAGGCCGGCGGTGTAGACGACCGGCGGCTTCACCATCGCCGGTCCGAGGTACACGGCGGGGTGGCGCAGGATCGCGTCGAGAAGCGGGCGGATCTCGTAGTTCCCGCCCTTGTAGAGCTTCTCCAGCGCCGCCTGCGTGGCGCCGTCCGGCGGCACCGGCACGAAGTAGCTCCAGAGCTTCGCGACCGCGTACGACGCGTGGCTCGGATGCTCGAGGCAGAGGCGGCACGAGTCGCGCCAGTCGAAGCGCCCCTGCTTGCCGAAGATCGTCTTGACGCCGTTGTCGTGGCGGGTCGAGAGGAAGCGGAAGTTGGTCTGGCCGATCCCGTTTCTCCAGTCGCTGTCCCAGCCGGTCAGCGCGCGCGCCTGCTCGCGCACATCGCGCTCGGTGTAGCCGCGTCCCGCGCCGAGCGTGAACAGCTCCATCAGCTCGCGGCCGTAGTTCTCGTTCGGCGCGTCCTTCGTGTTCTCGACCCCCGAGAGGAAGATCAGCATCGCGGGGTCGTGCGTGACGTCGAGCAGGAGGTCGTGGAACGAGCCGAGCGCGCGGCGGCGGAAGAGCGCGTTCTGCTTCAGCATCAGCCGTTGCGAGCCGACCTGGCCGTTCGAGGTCGCGAACCAGTCGTGCCAGACGAGTGTCATCCGCTCGACGAGCGGCCGGCTCGTCCGCACCATCCGGTCGAGCCACCAGAGGTGGTCGTGGCCCCACGCGTCGGCGGGCGCGAGCCTGTGTCCCTTCTCGTCGCGCGGCGGACGGCCGACGAGCTTCTCGGCGCCGGGGTGCGTGAGCGAGTGGACGGCGGCGTCGAGGCCCTTCGCCGCGAGCGAGCGCGCCTCGCCCCGGCGCGGGCCGAATCCCGCCCGCCACAGCAGGCGCTCGGCCTCGACGCGGCCGAAGGGACCGCGGTAGACCGGCAGGCTCACGACGGGCGGCGTCGCATCGGCATCTCCCGGTGAAGACGGCGCGCGCGGCGGATTCTTGCGCGCGTTCCCCCGTCCGGGTGTTCGGGCTAAGCTCGGCCGGCGCGGGCCTGTAGCTCAGCGGTCAGAGCAGCGGACTCATAATCCGTCGGTCCCTGGTTCGAATCCAGGCGGGCCCATAACGCACCCCACCACTTCGCAGAAACCGCATGGTTGAGCGGAGCACTCGTGCCAGAGATGCCCTTAATGCGCATCGCGTGCAGACCCCGGTGCATACCTGACCCTGAGCATCGGCTGCCACCTCGTGCGCGCCGTACTCGACCACTGGCCGCCAGCGTGAAACCTGTGCCGGTGCATCGTGCGGTCCGTCAGGAGATCGGTTGAGCGGGGGTGACGGGACTCGAACCCGCGAAAGACACCCCATCGAGATCCGGGAGTAGCGGGGCAGGATTTGCGGCCGTCTGCGACCCCGCACCGTTCTTGTGAAGAGCACCGGCGCCAACCTGACAAACGCCCCGGACGGGACCACGATGCACTCACAGTTAGCGAATGGCTCAGGGATTGTCTCGAACTGGTGCATACAGTTGACAACCTGGCTTTGACGTGCGATAGATGGAGTCGCCAGACCGAGTTCGTACGTGACGGTCGTGGCGGTTAGCCGGCTCCGCTTGCGGCGCGGTTCTCCGGGTCTTGTTCCCCGAGGAAGGACCGAAGTTGCATCTCGCGATCGCTGCAGGGCCTACCGGTGTGTGGAGGCCAGCCGCGGCGTTGCGCAGTTGCTCCTCGAGGAGTGGTCCGACTCGAGCGAGAGGCCCGGCCGGCTGCAGTTAGGCAGCGCACAGCTACGGGAAGGGAGAGTCAGACCGATGCTCGTTACGAACCAGACGATCCAGGACTACTACTTCGGCCCGCTGCACTTGGCTGGAGGGATTGGGCAGACCCTTACGGTGGACGACACTACCGCGACGTCGCTTTATCTCGCGGACGACGGGGTCGCAGACGCCCTGAACGACCTGTACAACGCCGGCAAGATCACGGTTTCGAGCCAGGCGCTGCCGTTCCCCAGGCCGACCGGGGTGCCCGAGATCCTTCACGGAACCGGCTCGCCCGAGGGCCTGGTGTATGCGAACCAGGGTAGCGTCTATCTCCGCCGTGATACCGGCACGCTCTACAAGAAGACGACGGGCCGGACGTTCAATACGGGCTGGACGATCGCGAATGCGGGGGCGGTCGACCTCAAGCTTGCGGGGCTGGGCTTGATCGTGGAGACGTTTCCGAAGGAGCAGGTGGGCACGGTCACCCCGACCGCGGGGGCGCTTGAGGCGGCGTCTGTGGGCTTGGCGGCCGGCACGGTGATCACGAACTTGGTCTACGACTGCGAAGCGGTTGGGGTCGGGACCGCGCCGACGCTGGTGCGGCTCGGTGTGGCCGACGCCAAGAGCGGCAAGGTGCTCGCTGTGACGGCGGACATCCACTCGACCTATGCGACTGCCACTGGTCCGGTCGTTGTGCCGCTGACGAGCCCGCTCACGATCCCGGCCGACGGCATCTATTACCTGCTGATGATCAGGGTCGGTTCGTTCGGTACGACTGGCGAGAGCATCGGCGCGGCCGCGGGAGCGACCAACTCGTTCAAGGCGGTCGGCAGCAACCCGATGCGGTGGGGTTATGTCCCGTCGCAATCCGACATCCCCACCGTCGGGAGCACGCTCGGCGCCCTCACCGGCTCGACCGTGAACTTCTACCTGGCGGCCAGCTAGCCAGCACGCCGGCAGGAAGGAACCAGCATGATCGTCACCAACCAGACCGTTCAGGACTACTGGTTCGGCCCCCTCCACCTTCCGGGCGGAGTCGGTACCCAGCTCACCGTCGACGACACGACGGCCACCTCGCTCTACCTCACCGAGGACTCGGTCGCCGACTCGATCAACAACCTTGCCGCATCCGGAAAGATTGTTGTCACATCCGCCGCGTTGCCATTCCCACGGCCGACCGGCACCCCGTCGGTCCTACACGGAGACGGCTCGCCGGAGGGCATCGTGTACGCGCCCCAAGGTTCGCTCTACCTCCGGCGCGACAACACAGGCGGGAACAGCGTCTACTCGAAGACGACCCCCATCACCGTCGACACAGGTTGGCTCGCGATGGCCAGCATCGTCTCATCCAACCCAGTCGGAACGATCATCTCCAGCGCCTGCCCCCAGGCCCCAACGGGCACAATGCTCTGCGATGGGTCAGCGGTCTCCCGCTCGACATACGCGACGCTTTTCGCCGCCCTGTGCCCGTCGCTTGGGGCTGTAACTATCACGATCGCATCCCCGGCCGTGTGCACGCTCACAAACCACGGTCTCGTCGCGGGCGACAGACTGTACTTCACCACCACCGGCTCCCTCCCGACCGGACTCTCCGCCAACACGATCTACTACGTCATCGCCGCCGGCCTGACCGCGAACAACTTCGAGATCTCGGCCACCGACGGAGGATCGGCGATCAACACATCTGGCGGCCAGTCAGGCACCCACTCACTCGTCAGATGCCCATGGGGCCTCGGCGACGGCTCGACCACATTCAACATCCCCGACGGCCGCGGACGACAGCTCGCGGGCGTCTCACTGGGCGGCAAAGCGCCTGTGGCGGCGCTCGGCAAGAACGAGGGGCTTACCTACGACAAACGAAGCCCCGACCACTACCACACAGTCACCTACGGGGTCGTGTCCGGCTCGGGCAACTTCACCGGCGGCCCCGCCTGGGCGTTCCAAGCAATCAACACCTCCGGCGACAGCGACAACCTAAACCACGCCTCCTACATCGCCATCAACTACTACATACAAATGGCGTGACACGCGGGAATGGTCCAACGCAAAGAAGAGTCGCGACCGCATGAAGCGGCGAGGCAGTGAAGGGTACGAGTCATTGAAAGTGAGGAAACTGCACGAGGCCGAAACGCGGCTCGCTGAAGGAGCCAGCGTCGGCGCGACCCGGGGTGAGGAGAGGGCATGCCAAGGATAGGGGACGACGGTCAGTGGATCACTACGAGGCCGCCTCCGCCGCCTCCGCAGCAGGCTCCTCCGCCCGGCCCTCCGGGTAACGCGCCTCCCCCTCCCGCGGGCAGCGCCACCGGGACCCAAGTACTCGGCAAGATCGCACTCGAGATCGGCAAAAGGCCCCTCCTGTCCGCGCCGGCCAGCGGCTTCGGGGTCGAGTGGTTCAAGCGCCTCGAGAGCGAGCAGTTCCTCGACGAGCACGCGGCGCCGCGGCCGATAGCGGGCCGGTCGCTCGCATCGCACAGCGTCGACGGGACTGTCGCCTCCTCGACGAAGGTCAAGCCCCAGCCCGCTTCGAGCTTGGCAAGGCTCACCATCCCCGTAGAGCTGTGGAACGCGTCGGTGCGGGTAAGCGAGCGCCCCGTTGTAAACCGGGGGCAGTCGAGTCACCCAACATCACCAGGGTCACTGCCCGCGCCACAACACCTGATCGCGCACCGGCTAGCAGCCTTCGAATCCGCGCGTGCTCATCCAACGGTCGCCCTGACCGAGCACATGCATCAACATGGTTACACAATCGCCACGGCCGCGCCTGCTGCCAGCCGCCTAGCGACAACCACGCAAACGACTGCATCGGCGTTGCGTGCCGGGGCGAAGTCAGCGTCCCAGGCGGGCAAAGCGGAAGCGAAGCATTACACCAACCGAAAGGACGTCGAACTAAGGCCTGGTCAGACGATTGGGTTCGCGGCTGGCAAAGGGTACTACGCCCGCGGGAAACCAGTTGCGCCGCCTGGGCGAGCCCCAACGAGACCAGCGCTCCAGCCGACGTCTGACGCCGCATCTGGGGGAGGCTACGGACAGCGTTCGGGGCGCGGACAACGTCAGGGGCGCCATGCGGTGGTTGTCCCGTCGGCTAGCCAGCTCGAGAAGCAGTTCCGAAGCGACTTTCCTACGGCCGGAGGTATTCCGGGACGGCCCGGCCCGCAGTTCCAGAGGAGCCACTACGACGCGCATGTGGTCGATGCGCAGTTGAAAAGGACATGGGTCGATCTGGAGAAGGCAGTCCGCGACAAGAAGATGTCTGTACGGGTCGCGCAGGAGCGGATGAAGGTGGTGGCGCGGGCGCTCAGTGCATACGGGACAGATTACGCATGGGACGGCGGGCACGATCCGAAACGGGTCGGCCCGTCGTTGGCGGCTCCAGAGACGGGACGCAACGCCGTGCCATTCAATCTCTACAAGGGGTCGATCGGGTTCGACTGCTCCGGGTTCGTGCGATACGCGTTTCATGGCGTGGATCATTCGCTCGGCGGAGCTCCCCTTCCGACCACGGGACAGATCGTCCAGACCGTCTCAATTACTCGCTCTCAACTGCAGCCCGGCGACCTGATCTTCTACGGTACGAAAAACGATCATGTCGCGATCTATCTTGGGAACGGGAAGAACGGGAAGATCATCGACGCACCTCAGACGTTCGTCTCAGGGGGGGATAGTGGGCCGCGTGACTATGTGCAGATCGAACACCTGGATTATCCGGGACGAGGCGGCGAGAGTCCTCGGCCGGGAACCCAAAAGGCCTTTGTCTATGGCTACGCCAGGTCAGAGCGGTTCGAGTCACGGCCGTGACGACGAGGGACATGGCGGGCCAGGGGCGGTCTTGATTCCCAGCCAGAGGTGGTGTGGAGTCAAAGGTCGATGGCTTGTCGTGGTCAGTGTGGCAGCCGCCTTCGCGCTTTGTTTGGCCTCGTCGGCGGGCAGTGCGCGGCCGCCGACGAAAGCCGAACTCAAGGCCATCATGGCGTCGATCAGCCGCCAGAACGGTGGCGTGCCCATCACACTTCCGTTCGTTTCGATCTCGACCGCCGCTCCCGGCTGGGCTGCCATCGGCTCAGACCCGAAGCCCTACTCGTTCTCTGTGTTCCATCGGAAAGGGACCCAGTGGTTTGCGGTCGGCTATGGCGGGGTCGGGCCTGGACAACCACTCGATGGGTTCTGCGCCTTCATGCCGAGCCTGGTTGTCGTCGACCTGTTTCGGATTCACTGCCCGCCCTACCGGGCGCTGCACGCCCAACCAGCGTCGGCCGCAATTCGCAGTGCGCTGACCGCCGCGGCGCTTGCCGATCCAGAAATCAAGCGCGAAGGGGGTCCTTCTCGGGTCCGCCTAGGGCTTCCCTGCGTTTCGCGACTCGATCCCCACTGGGCGGGCGCGCAGGTCGACTACCCGGATACCGGAGGTCCGGCCTGGTTCCACAAGATCGCCGGACACTGGCACGTGTTTCTTTCCTGGCGCAGACCATATCCGCCACACGCTCCCGTCCTCTCTCTGGCCTCATGCGTCGAATACGACGCAGCCCAGTTTGGGGCATAGCGGGCGGCGATGGCCGCAGCGGGCACACGTCGAGAATCGGGCGCCAGTCCCGAGACATCGAGGGCGCGGTCTTGGTCTTCTCCTGTCTTCCAGTTTGGTGTCCCAGGTGCTCGATAGAGTGACGAGACGGTCAGTCTGCCAGTCTCAGTTGGGGGGCCCGGCTCACGTTTCCAACGCCGCTCGCATCGTGAGGACATGGTTGTGGTACGCCTTCCTCGCCGGAGAAACCGACCTGGTCGCTCCTGAAGAGTCTTTGAATATGAGGAAGCTGAGGAAGCTGCACGAGACCGACGCGCGGCTCACTGATGGAGTCTGCACCGACGCGGCTCAGGCTGAGGGGAACGCATGCCCAGGGTAGGGGACGACGGTCAGTGGATCACTACGAGGCCGCCTCCGCCGCCTCCGCCGCCTCCGCGGCAGGCTCCTCCGCCCGGCCCTCCTGGTAACGCGCCTTCCCCTCCCCCGGGCAGCGCCACCCGGACCCAGGTACTCGGCAAGATCGCGCTCGAGATCGGCAAGAGGCCGGCGTTGCTCACCTCCTTCGGGGTCGAGTGGTTCGAGAGCCTCGAGAGCGAGCAGTTCCTCGACGAGCACACACCGCCGGCGTCGGAGCCGGCCAGCCAGTCGCTCGCATCCCGCGGCGCCGGCGGAATGGTCACGTACCTGACGCAGGTCAAGCCCAAGCCCGCCTCGAGCGCAGCAAGGTTCACCATCCCGGCACAGCCACTGAACAAAGCAGGACCGGCGAGCGAACACCCCGTCGTACGCCATGTGCAATCGAGTTCACGCGCAACGCCACTAGCGCCCCGACCGGCATCACAACACTCGGCCGCGCACCGACCCGCCAGCTTCGAATCCACGCAGGCTCATCCAACAGCCGCCCTGACAGAGGACATGCACCAACACGGTCGTGTACTCGCCACGGCCGCGCCTGCCGCTGGCCGACCACCACGAACCAAGCCGACGACTGCGACGGCGCTGCGCCCTTCGCCGGATGCCGCCGATGGCGGCCGGACTGCGCGTCCATCCAAGAAGACAACCTTGGGATCAGTCTTGCGCGGCGCGAAGACCTCCGTCCGCCCCGCACCCTTGCACCTACCAACGCGGCAACTCACCGTGTCTCGTTCCACCCAAGCGTTCCGCTCCCGCGCGGCGTCCGCTCCCGCGAAAGCGGCTGCAACGCGAACTAGGCAGGCGCTCAAGAATCCCGTGACGCGAAAACGGGCATCGGATATCTATACAGCACTCTTGATCCTTGATTTCACGCCGCTCCAAGCTGCCGCGTTCCTTGGGAACTTCTTCGAGGAGTCGATCTATACCCTCGATCCAAATACAGTGCAGATAGGCGGCGGCCCCGGTCGAGGGTTCGCGCAATGGAGCATTACACCAAGACCAAAGAGTGGTCACCAAAAACCACGTCCGGGCCGTTGGGAGTTTGAAAATCGTTTCGCAAAACAGGAGGGACTAAAACCGCATACGTTCGAAGCGGAGCTAGATTTCCTCATCGCGGAAGTTACCGATATCCTGCCACCGCTCAGAGGCACACACGACAACTTCTTTCAGCTCCACCATCAACTCTCTGCAAGCTCAGCGCGTCAAGATCTCGGACTAATCACAAAGCAAGTCATGAAACGCTACGAAAACCCGGATCGACGCAAGGAACAACTAAGCAGCCGGATTGCTGCGGCGGACGTCATCAATACAACGTTCGGAGCCGCTGGTCGACGCATTTCTGATCTGCCGGGACCGCTGAAGGCCTTGTTTGGGCAAGCGCTCGTGTTAGGGCTTGCACGAGGGACGGAAGCGGCACTTGTGCTAGAGCTTTTGCCGACCGTGAAGTGATGGGTGTTCAGGCCTCACGGCGACGCAACCTCCTTGGAATCGTTCCGATCCTCCTGACATTTGTGGCCGTTGCAGCCGCTGAACCTTCGACCGTCGTTCCGCTTACTGTTTCAAGGTCGGCGGTTCCGGGTGTCGGGCTGTCTTACATTCAAACGAGCGGCTCACTGCCGCAGGTATCAGGGCGAACCGGGCTAACTGGGGTAAATCGCGTCCTTCGCAATCTGGTCGTGTCGGATCTGGAACGGTTCCGTGCCGAGGCCGTCACGGGCTGGGCATATCTGCCCCCGATAGACCGGACGAACGTGGGGTATTACGAGACCTCGGTCAATCGCAGGTTCGTTTCCGCGAGCACGTCGGTCGTCAGCGTGTTGTTGCCAGTGACTGACGAGTTCCCACTCGGCATCACCTCAGAGTTTTGGCTTTCCCGCACGATCGACGTTCAGTCGGCCAGGTGGGTAAGCCTCGGCGACATGTTTACCAACCGGGCGAGCGGCTTGCGAGCAGTTGCACGACTTGCTGAGCGGAAGATCCTGGCACCGGGCACATGTGCGAGGCTGACTAGCGCCGGTTTGAATCGGCCGATCTATAGCTCGGGATGGTCTCCGGTGGCGAGCAACTACAAGACCTTTGCGCTCACCGCCAACGGCATCACTATCGGGTTTGACCAGGGCGCTGTGGCGGCGGAGGGGTGTGGTAGCGTAGAAGTGCTCGTTCCGTATAAGCCCGTGTTGCCCCACATGAACGCATACGGCAAGCGGCTCGTCTCCGGCGTGCGACAGGCGAGGATGAAATAGACGGTCTGCTCGTGTGGGACGGACGCAGCCGAGCCGGTCGCTATCACACCCGGCCGGGTAACTTCGCCGGCGGTCCCGCCTGGCCATTCCAAGCAATCAATACCTCTTGCGACGGCGACAACCTAAACCACGGCGCATACAGCGCCGTCCACCACTTCATCCAAATGGCGTGACGTCGTCCACCGAATCCGCCCAGCCGCTAATGAGAGTCACGACCACATGAATAGCCAATAGCCGAGGAGACGGCTTTCTATGAAGGGTACGAGTCATATGAACGTGAGGAAGCCTCGTGAGGCCGGGAGGCGATTCGGTTCTGCCCACTCTCTCTCAGGAATTGTCCGGCGGCTTCGCCGGCGGCGCCCAGCGATGTCTCAAGAACGCCGGTTTCGGACCTTACCTCTACGGAGGGCGATTCCGTTTCGCTCTCGAGCGTCGCGCCACTCGCGCGCGCGATGTGCGAAAACAGCCTCGTTTCCGACCTGATCTCTTTAGCGGACCTTTCCCTTCGTAGCTGGCGTGGCTCGCCTCGGCGGCGCTGACCAGACATCCGCCGCCGGGGTGAGCCCGACTCGCAAGAATGCTCTCCCCAGAATCGGAACAGGTCGGTTTTCGGCCTGGCAAGCGGGCTGGCATCCGGGTTGGGTCGCGCTGCCAGCCCGCTTGCCAGCACATCGGTACCCGGCCGGTGCCCCCGCTCCCGCTCAACCATCGCGTTTCCAGGCCGCACTGCCCTCTCGTCGCCTGCGGCGTCTCGTTCATGACCACCCGCCCTCAGCCGTTGGCATTCGGGTGGGTGGTCATGAAACGGGCAGTGCATCAAGTTGAAGTGAAGGAGCGGGAGCGGGGGCACCAAGGGGGAAGAGAGTCCAATAGAGAAGAAGGTGAAGGGCGGAGAATGAGTTCAAAGCTGTTCAGGATCAGCGAGTTGCGGGGCGTTGGCAGCAGCGGGATTACGGCGGTGTTCGGCGTTCGGCACGAGACGGGGAGTTGCTGTTTCTGATCGCGGAGCAGTATGCGATCAGCGTCGAATAGCGCACGTCGCTGATCGGGCGCAGCTACCGGAACGCGCGCGACGAGCCAGTCCAGCGGACGCCCTCAAAACGAGGCGTGACTGCCGCTGGATCTGCCTCGAGACCCGTAGTGACGTCTCAAAACAGCCTGTTTCGACCCTTGTCTTATGTAGAAGAGTGTATTTCGGGTTGCGGCGGTCTGGCGAATTGTGGGGAAATCGCCATACAACGCCACAGCGGCCATCCTCTGGTGGGGCAGGCACGAACGCGTTCGCGATCGGCATGGCGGCCGGGCGGGCAGTCGACCGGCTCCGGCTGCCATGCCGCTTGCCGCTTCGGCCGCGTGAGGTGCGTCCCCGCTCCCGCTCAACGGAGCCGGTTTGGGGTCGCTCCCGCTCTCGTCGCCGGTGGCGTCTCGTTCGTGACCTCCCTCTCTCTACATAGAGCATCTGTGAGAGCGGGAGGTCACGAACCGCGGGAGCGAAGGGCCGGATGAGCGAGCGGGAGCGGGGACGCAAAGACACACCAGAACAAGCAGACCAGCAAGAACAACCAACCAACTGTCTGAGGAGGTAGAAGAACTGGCAACGACGACCTGGAATGAAGAAGAGGGCAAGCGGCGTCGGCGGCGAGACAGAGGCAGCTTCCAGGTTTCCGGGAGGGACCTGGAGTTGCTGGGGCTGATCGCGGAACAGTACGCGATCACACTCGACCAGCTCGCCCGGCTGATCGGCCGCACCCATCGAACCGCACGGGGCCTGCGCGACCGCTGGTGCAACGCCGGCTGGACACAAAGCGCACGCCTCACCGTCGACCTTGGGCCGTTTGTCTGGCTCACCCGCTCCGGCAGCAACTTGATCGACTCCCCCTACCGCACCTGGGACGCCCATCCGGGCCTCGCCACCCACATCGAGGCGGTCACCCAGGTGCGGCTGCTGCTCGAGCGCGAGCTAAAGGTCGGCGAGTGGGAATGCGAACGCACCCTCGCGCAACGATCACCCTCCCGCTCCCAGAACCGCCCCCACCTCCCCGACGCCGTCCTCCACTGCCCAGAACGAGTCGCGGTCGAGGTCGAGCTCAACCTCAAGAGCCGCGTCCGCCTCGAACTGATCGTCGAAGAGCTCAGCCTTGAATACGACTCGGTCTGGTACTTCGCCCCCGACCCGATCCGCCCCAAACTCTTCGAGCTCGCCCACACCGCCCCCTACCAAAACGTCACCATCCACCACTACCCACCCGACCTCGCAGACTGGCAACGCCGACAGACACTCCCCCGGGCCTGACCACCACGCCGCTTCGGGCCGAGGTCGCAGCGCCGCCCTGACGTCGAACTGACCGCCCCGCGTCTCAGCTGTCCCGAGAACGATCCGTCACAGATCACTCGGGTCAGAACAGGGTCAGAACAACAGATCACTCGGGCGCAGGTCAGGCAGGAGTCAGGCCCGCGTCAGGCTCTGCCCCCATTCTGCGTGCCTGCTCGAACGCTAGGGCTGGCTGAACCTTGACAACCGATCAACCCGCGTGCGGCGGGCTTCGTCGCGAAGTTTGCGGGTCGCGCGCCGGCCGTCAAGCCGCCCCGGTGGGGCGGCTTCCCTCGCTTCCGCTCGTGACTGCCGGCTCTCCGCGACCCGCGATCGCGGACGAGGCAAGCCCGCCGCGCAAGACTTGCCGACGGCGACACGCATGCAAAGGAGACCGATGCAAGAGTCCGACATCAGACGCCTTCCCCGACCACGGCCGCAAGAACGTCGGCAGGACCGCTCCGCGTCAAGTGCGGAGAGAGAGCCCCCGTCGGCCGCGCCGCAGCGGCGCCGATCGGCCGCGGAACTTCTCAACACGCCGAACGCGATGCTGACCCGGTCGCACCTCCGCGAACTCGGGCTCGAGCGCCGAGCCATCGACGCGATCTTCCGCGCCCTACCGGTCGTCGCGCTGCCCGGCTACTCCCGACCGATGGTGCGCGCCGCCGACTTCACAGCGCTCGTCGAGAACAACACCTACTACGACGACCGTGTCCGACCGACGTAAAGTGTTAGCAGCGTCTTGGAACAAGTCGCCGGGGGCGCCCCTCGGGAACGGGACGACCCCGACACGAATCGGGAAGTCGCGCCGTGAGCAGGAGGCTATCCGGTGACTAGCGCATGGCTCACTACCCGCGTGACCGCTACCGGGGATAAGCGGTACCGAGTCATGTTTCGCCTCGGCGGCAGGGAGTCGATGCCACGCTACGCCGGCTCCTTCGCGACCAAGCGGGAAGCGCTCGCGCGCAAGGCATGGGTGGTCGGCGAGCTCGCAAGCATGCGCGTCCCCGACCTCGGCGTGCTCGAACACGAGCCTGCACGTGCGCCTACGCTCAGCGAAGCCGCCGAGCGATGGCGCGCATCTCGCGTCGACGTCGCCGAAGGGACGCGGGTACTGCACCGGGTCGCACTCGGTCGCGTCCTGCCACTGCTGGGTGACCACCGTGTCGACGAGCTGAGCATCGACGACGTCAACGCGATGATCGCGGAGCTCACAAAGGGCGGCCGCAAGCGCGAGACGATACGCAAGTCGGTCAAGTACCTCGCCGCGGTACTCGAGGAAGCAGGCGTCGATCCCAACCCGGCGCGCGACCGCCGGATTCGGCTGCCGCACGAAGAGCCGACCGACATCGAGCCGCCGACCACCGAGCACGTCGAAACGGTCTACCGGCTGCTCGCGTCGGCCTACCGGCTGCCGCTGCTTTGGCTCGACTGGTCCGGCGCGCGCGTCGCGTCCGTCGAGACGATCCTCGTCGGCGACTACGACGAGCAAGCACGCCGCGTGCGCCTCCGGGCCGCGACGACCAAGACGCGAACTGCCCTCTGGGTCGACCTACCCGACCCGCTCGCCGACGCGATCGAAGCGAAGCTGCCGCCCCGCGAGGACCGCGACACGGCCGCGCCACTCTTCCAGGGCGTCAGCGCCGACCGACTGCGCACCGCGATCGCGCGCGCGTGCAAGGCCGCCGGCATCCCCGCGTTCTCACCGCACGACCTCAGACACCGCCGCATCTCGCTCCTCCACCGGCAAGGACGCACCTGGGCGGAGATCGGCCACTTCGTCGGACAGCGGAAGCTGTCCATCACCGCGGACACCTACACGCACGTGCTCATCGACGGCCGCGAGGTTGACCTCGCAGGCCTTCTCGAACCGAACCGCTGAGGCCCAAACGTGCCGGCGGCGCGCGCTCGCGCGCGTGGCGTGCAGACCCCGGTGCATACCTCGGGACCGAAGAAACGCTATTTACAGCGGCGTTCGAATCCAGGCGGGCCCACCTTCACGCGCGAGAAGCCGCGCCGCCGTCAACTCCGCTACCAGGGATTGGAAGTACGTTACTAGCCTTGGCCGAACGAGTATCGGTGCCGCGTATCCGAGAAGGAGGAAAGCGCATGACAGCCCAGACACCATCCCGCCGGTGGCGGCCGACCGCCGTGATCGTCGCGGTCCTGGCTCTGACGATCGCCGCGGTCGCGAGCCTGCCCGGGGTCGGAGAGGCTGCGGGGAAGGCCGCTCCGTCCCCGACCGGGCAGCCGTTCATCTCCGGGACCGCGCAGCAGGGAATGACGCTCACGACCAGCAACGGCTCCTGGAGCGACCCGCCTACGCACTACGACTATCAATGGTTCCGCTGCGATACCGCCGGCGCCAATTGCGGCGAGATCACGAATGCGACGTCGCAGACCTACGTGGTCGTGGCCTCGGACGTCGGCTCGACGCTTCGCGTCGAAGTCGTCGCAGGGAACAACTCCGGCTCGGGTTCCACCTTTTCGTCGGCGACCGCCATCGTCCAGGCCGCCAAGCCCGTAGTGTTGGTGCCTTTCAACGTCCAGGTGCCGGCGATTTCGGGCACGGTGTCGGTCGGCTCGACGCTCACCACGTCCAACGGGGTGTGGAGCGGGCCGCCGCAGGCGCCGACGTCCTTCACGTACGCGTGGAGCCGCTGCGACACGGGCGGCAACAACTGCTCGGCGATCTCCGGTGCGACCGGGCAGACCTATGTCCTCCAGGCGGCTGACGTCGGGAGCACGCTGCGGGTCACGGTCACAGGGGCGAACTCCGCGGGCTCGAGCCCGTCCAACTCACTGGTGACCGCGGTCGTGCCGCCGGTGGTGGCGCCTCCTGCGGCCGGGTGTCCCGCCGGCACGACGGGTGTGATCCAGGTCGCGGCTGTCACCTCGCCGCAGCGGTTGCTGCTCGACGGCCAGTCGGTGAGCCCGCACGTCGTGACGCCGTCGGCGAAGACGATCGAGGTGCACTTCCGCGTCACGGCCTGCGGCGGGCGCCCGGTCCAGGGCGCGCTCGTCTACGCGACGGCGGTGCCGTACAACCAGTACTCGATACCTGCCGAGGCCAAGACCGGCGCCGACGGCACCGTGAACCTGACGATGACGCAACTGTCGGGCTTCCCGGCTGCACGGCACCAGCGGCTGCTCGTCGTGTTCGCCCGCGCCCGCAAGGCGGGCGAGCCGCTCCTCACTGGCATCTCGTCGAGGCGCCTCGTCTCGTTCCCCGTCTCGCTGCACGCGTAGGGAGCCGAGTCCCGGCGGGCCCGAGCCTCGAGCTCGGGCCCGCCGGGAACTGCCAGGACGCAAGGCCCCCGCCGCAACGCAACGCAACGCATCAAATCTGGTTCGCGTCCGTCACGTAGTGCCCCTGTGCCGGCGGCGAAGCTCGAAGGGTTCGGGTCTTCTCCACCTCGGCTTTCTGCTGCTTCCACTCGAGTCAAGTGGCGGGGGCAGCTTGCCGATGGTCCCGGCGTGCTGCGGCTCGTCGCTTGCTCCCTTACCGTCGCCTGCATCCTCGCTCCGGCCGGCGAGGCGATCGCCGACGGCGGCCCCGTGTTCGCCGTGCTCCCGAGCGGCGGAGTGTCGCTGAACCGTGCGATCCACCGGCAGCTGGACACCGACCGCAGTGCGCTCTCCGTCGCCCTCGAGAAGCGCTCGGCCGACGCCGCGCTCCTGCGGCGTGCCCGGGCCGAGGCCGCGGCTGCCACCGATCCGTTCCCCGCGCAGGATCGCGCCGACCGGCTCGCCCAGACGGTCGCGGTCGACACAGCGCGTGCGAGCGACCTCCGTCACGCGATCCACGGGCTCGAGCTCGCCCTTCAACCCGTGGCGCCTCCGGCCGACCTCTCGTCGCGATCCTCGACGGCGATCGGCGCCTACGCCGTCTCGATCGCCGAGCGATACCTCGGCGTCCGCTACGTCTGGGGCGGCGCCAACCCGGACTCGGGCTTCGACTGCTCCGGCTTCGTGAGGTTCGCCTACGCGCAGCTGGGGATCGCGCTGCCGCACTACGCAGCCTCCCAGTACGCAACCACCGCGCACGTCGACCCGTCGAACCTCGAGCCCGGAGATCTCGTCTTCTTCGAGCCGCGCGCCGACGGCCCCGGCCACGTCGGGATGTACGTGGGGAACGACGTCTTCATCGAGGCACCGCACACGGGCGACGTCGTGAAGTTCGCACGGCTCTCGGCCGCGGCGAGAGAGCTGGGCTTCGTCGGCGCGAGCCGCCCCGCCGCCTGACGATCTCGTCGCGAGAGAGAGACAGCCGCTAGTAAGATTGAGTCTTAGTATCTGCTAGAGTCGGCGGCCGTGACCTCAGGCTCTTCGAGAAGGAATGGAATGGCGTCGATCTCGCTCGTGCGTCGCGGCGTCCTCGCTGCTGCGCTGCTCGCGCTCGTCGGTGGTGGCTCGGCTGCGTCGGCAGGGACTTCGCATCGTGCGGCCCCGGCGTTTCAGGTCGTGGCCGCCGAGAACTTCTGGGGCAGCATCGCCCAGCAGCTGGCCGGTTCGAGGGTGGCGGTGACGAGCATCATCGTCAACCCGAACACCGATCCGCACGACTATCAGGCGAGCGCGAGCGACGCGCGGACGATGGCCGGCGCGAAGCTCGCGATCGTGAACGGGATCGGCTACGACGCTTGGGCCTCGAAGCTGCTCGCAGCGAACCCTGTCTCGGGCCGAACGGTGCTCGATGTCGGCGCCCTGCTCCGGCTGAAGGAGGGCGACAACCCGCACCAGTGGTACGACCCGGCCTCGGTCCAGAAGGTGATCGATGCGATCGTGGCCGACTACGGCAAGCTCGATCCCGCCGACAAGGCCTACTTCGCCGCGCAGAAGAAGCACTTCGAGACCGTCTCCTTGAAGACCTACAACGAGCTCCGGGCCGAGATTCGGAGGCGTTTCGCCGGCGTTCCGGTCGGCTACAGCGAGAGCATCTTCCAGCCGCTCGGCCAGAACCTCGGCCTGAGGCTGCTGACGCCGTACAGCTTCGCGAAGGCGGTCGCGGAGGGGACGGAGATCAGCGCCAAGGACAGGCAGACCGTCGACGCTCAGGCGCAGAGCCGCCTGATCAAGGTGTGGGTGTACAACAGCCAGAACGCGACACCCGACATCCAGCGGATCAACGCGATCTGCAAGCAACGCGGGATCCCGATCGCCACCGTGACCGAGACGCTCTCACCGGCCTCGTTGAACTTCGAGCAGTGGCAGGTCGCGCAGCTCCGCGGCCTGATCAACGCGCTGCATCGGGCAACCGGCCGTTAGATCGGTGACGCTTGCGAACGTGACTCTTCCGCGCGCCTCTCCGCTCGACCCTGCCTCTGCAGCCGCGGTCGAGCTGAGCGACGCCGCGGTCACTCTCGGCGGACGCGCGATCTGGAGCGAGGCGACGCTAGAGATCGAGCCGGGCGAGTACGTCGCCGTGCTCGGGCCGAACGGTGCCGGCAAGTCGACGCTCCTTCGCGTGCTGCTGGGTCAGCTGCCGCTCGGCGACGGGACGGTGTCGGTGCTCGGCACCTCGCCGGGAGCGGCGAAGCGGGAGATCGGCTACCTGCCGCAGCGTCACGCGTTCGACGCGACGACGCGGATCCGCGGCGTCGATCTCGTTCGGCTCGGCCTCGACGGCGCCCGCTGGGGGCTGCCGCTCCCGGGCCGGAAAGATGCGCGCCGCCGAGTGGAGGAGGCGATCGCGCTGGTCGGCGCCTCCGGCTACGCGCGAAGGCCGATCGGCGAATGCTCGGGAGGAGAACAGCAGCGGCTCCTGATCGCGGCGGCGCTGGTCTCGCGGCCGCGGATGCTGTTTCTCGACGAGCCGCTCGACAGCCTCGACCTGCCGAACCAGACGGCCGTCGCGGCGCTCCTGAACCGGATCTGCCGCTCGGCCAAGATCACGATCCTGCTCGTCGCGCACGACGTCAACCCGTTGCTCACGCATCTCGACCGGGTGGTCTACGTCGCCGGCGGCCGGATCCTCTCGGGGCCGCCGGAACAGGTGATCACGAGCGAGACGCTGAGCGTGCTGTACGGGTCGACGGTCGACGTGTTGCGCACCTCGGACGGACGGCTCGTCGTCGTCGGGCAGCCGGATGCGCCGGCGCACCACTCCGACCGGCACGCGCACCCGTGAACCCGCATCTCTCCGTCAACCCGGTGACGGACCTGCACCAGCTGCTCGTCTACCCGTTCATGGTCAACGCGCTCGAGGCCGGCACGATCGTGGCGGTGATGGCGTCCGTCGCCGGCTGGTTCATGGTGCTGCGGCGCGAGACGTTCGCCGGGCACACGCTGTCGGTGATGTCGTTTCCCGGCGCGAGCGCCGCGGCGTTGGCGGGCGTGGCGCTCTCGACCGGCTACTTCGTCTTCTGCGTCGTCGGCGCGCTCGTGATCGCCGCCGGCTCACGGACGGCGGGACGGCGCGACCTCTCGCAGGAGTCGGCGGCGATCGGCTCGGTCCAGGCAGGTGCGCTCGCGCTCGGCTTCCTCTTCCTGACCCTCTACGGCGGCGTTCTCGAGGACCTCGAGTCGCTGCTCTTCGGGTCGTTTCTCGGCATCACCACGGGCCAGGTGCGCACGCTCGCCGTGATCACCGTCGGCGTGCTGGCCTTCTTCCTGATCGCCGGGCGGCCGCTGCTGTTCAGCTCGGTCGACGAGACGGCGGCCGCGGCGCGCGGCGTCCCTGTCCGGCTCCTGCACGTCGCGTTCCTCGTCGCGCTCGGGCTGGCGGTCGCGGCGACGGCACAGATCACCGGCGTGCTGCTCGTGTTCGCCCTGCTCGTGGCGCCGCCGGCGGCGGCGCAGCAGCTGACGGCCCGCATCCCGTTCAGCCTCGCGCTCACGGTCATCTTCGCGCTGGCGATCATCTGGGTCGGGCTCACGCTCGCCTACTTCGGGGGCTACTCCGTCGGCTTCTACGTCTCCACGATCGCGTTCGCCCTCTACGTGAGCTGCCGGGCCGGCCGCTCGGTCGTGACGCGGCGCGGCCGGCGCGTGGCCCGCCCAACCGTCGCGAGCACAGCGGCGTAGGCGGATCGTGTTCGCGCACGACTTCATCCGCAACGCACTGCTCGCCGGCATCCCGATCGCGCTCGCCTGCGGCGCAGTGGGCTACTTCGTCGTGCTGCGAGCCCAGGTGTTCGCCGGCGACGCGCTCAGCCATGTCGCCTTCACCGGCGCACTGGCGGCGGCCGCGCTCGGGATCGACCTGCGGGTCGGGCTGTTCGCGGCGACCGTGTTCGTCGCCGTGCTCCTCGCGGCCATGGGCGAGCGAGGCCGTGCCGACGACGTGACGATCGGCGTCGTCTTCGTCTGGGTCCTCGGACTCGGCGTGTTCTTCCTCGACCTGTTCAATCGAAGCGCGGGCGGCGGCAACGGGATCATCGCCTCACGCACGCTGTTCGGCTCGATCTTCGGGCTCAGCACCGGCCAGGCGCGTCTCGCTGCGCTGATCGGACTGGGCGTGCTCGCAGCCCTGCTCGCGATCGCACGGCCGCTCCTCTACGCGACCATCGACCCGGAGGTCGCCGAGGCACGCGGCGTGCCGGTCACCCTGCTCGGCGGCGTCTTCCTCGTGCTGCTCGGCGTCGATGCCGCCGAGGCGACTCAGGCGGTCGGCGCGCTGCTCATGCTCGGCCTGATCGCGGCGCCGGCCGGCGCCGCGGTCAAGCTCACCGCGAACCCCTATCTCGGGCTCGCTCTCTCGTGTCTGTTCGCGCTCGCGTCGGTCTGGCTCGGTGTCGTCGCCGCCTACCTGTTCTCCTCGCTGCCGCCGAGCACCGCGATCATCGGCATCGCGGTGCTGATCTATCTGGCAGCGTTCCTGATCTCGTTTGCCTCACGGCGGTCGCGCGGGCTGCGACCAGGTAGCCCGCTCGCCGCCGACCGATGAGAGTCGCTACCATTTACTCCGTGAGCACGAGGAGCGCCGGCGTGGATCGCACCCAACAGGGCTGGGCCGAGGCAACGCTCGCGGCCCTGCTTGCCAAGGGACTCCGTCAGGGCGGAGCACGGCGCGCGGTCGTCCAGCTTCTCGGCGAGCAGGACTGCTGCCTCACGGCGCAGGAGATCCTCGACCGCCTCGCCGGCTCGGAGCGCAGGGTGGGCATCGCCTCGGTGTACCGCATCCTCGACCTCCTCACGACCGAGGGCTACGTGCAGAGAATCGAGGTCGGGTCGGGGACGTTTCGGTACGAGCCGATCCACCGGAGCGGAGACCATCACCACCATCTCGTCTGCGACAACTGCGGCAAGGTCGAGCCGTTCGAGGACCTCGGGCTCGAGCAGGCGCTCCATCGGGTCGAGCAGGGCTCCGGGTACGACGTCTCGCTCCACGACGTCGTGCTACACGGATCCTGCGCCGGCTGCCGCCGGGGACGGGGCCGGTAGAGAGGCGCCGGCCGTGGATGTCGACGGGTGGGCGAGGCTGGTTGCGCGTCGGGATGCTCATCAGGCGCGGTATCTGCCGGGACGGGAGGACCGGTTCCGGCAGATTTCAATTCGGACTTCTGGGCTCATGATCCGTCGGTCCCTGGTCCGAATCCAGCCAGGCCCATTTCAGATCGTGGAGGTATAGCCGGGCCTGAAGCGAACAAGTGTCGCGCACGCCCGCGAAATCGCGCGCAGGAGCAAAGAGCCGATGGCTGTCGCCGGTAACCCATCTCACCAGGCTGGTCACGCGAGGCGGTTGATGCTCGAGCCGAACCCCGTGCTTGTCGAGCACGCCCGCGAGCGCGCCGACAGCGTGCAGAACCGGATCGCCGACCGGATCACGAGCTTCGCCGGCTCGATGGCCTTCGTCTACGTCTCGATCCTGTGGTTCGGCTGCTGGATCGGGTTCCGCGTCGAGAAGTACCCGTACGGCCTCCTGACGATGGTCGTCTCGCTCGAGGCGATCTTCCTGACGGCCTTCGTGATGATCAGCCAGAACCGCTCGGACGCCAGGCGCCAGCTCATCGCCGACCAGCAGTGGAACGTCGTCCAGGTCGAGGACAGGCAGAACGAGGAGCTGCTCGCCCTCTCGCACCAGATCCTCGAGCTGACGAAGCAGGTCCATGCCATTGCGACCGCGATGCCGAACGTCATCGCACCGCCCCGCGACCCCGATCCGTCGAGCTGAGCGCATGGCGGACGAGGCCGGTAACCCGCAGTCCGACTCTGTTGTTGCGAACCGGGGCTCGCGGTCGGATCGCGACGTGACGCTGCTGGTCGCCAAGGCCACGGCCGCCGCGATTGCGGTGGGCGCGATCGCACTCGGGATCTGGCAGGTCAGAACCGTGGTGATCATGCTGCTCTTGGCGCTCACCTTCGCCGCGGCGATCCGCCCGGGAGTCGAGTGGCTGCACCGGCGACGGGTTCCGGAACCCGTCGCGATCCTGTTCTTCCTCCTCGTTGTCGTCGGCGTCGTGTTCTTCTTCTTCTGGGTCGCGATCCCGCCGGCCCTGCACCAGGTCGGCCACGCGCTCAACCTTGCCGGCGCGACCGGCGGGATCGTGCCCCAGGGCGGCGGCTTCAAGCACGACCTGCTCGTCTCGCTCAACAAGCATCTGCACCAGCTTCCGACCGGGTCACAGCTGCTTCACCCGGTCGCAACCTACGGCCACAAGGCGACGAGCGTGGTCGTCTGGACCTTCTTCACGATCGCCGCGACCTGGTACTGGGTTTCCGAGCGCGACCGGATGATCGACCTGCTCACGCTCCTCGCTCCCCAGGCGAAGCGCGAGAAGACCCGCGCGACCTACCTCGAGATCGACAGGAGGCTCGGCTCCTACACGCGGCTGAAGTTCCTGATGGTCCTCGCGATCGGAGTGGTGCTTTCGCTCGGCTTCTACCTGGTCGGGCTGGACTACTGGCTGCTGATGGGCGGGTTCGTGAGCCTGATCGAGATCGTCCCGGTGATCGGCCCCCTCATCGGGTCGATCCTCGTGCTCGCTGTCGGGCTCCCCCAGTCGGTTCACGTCGCCTTGCTGTCGCTGCTCGTTCTCGTCGTCGTGCGAGAGTTCCAGAGCTACGTGATCAACCCGCACGTGATGGGGCACTCGGTCGGGCTCTCGCCGCTCGTCACGCTCGTCTCCGTCGTGGTCGTGGGAATCCTGTTCGGCGCCTTCGCCGTGATCCTCGCGATCCCTGTCACCTCCGCGGTGGCGACGCTGATCGACGTCTTCGTCCTCGATCACGACGCACCGACCGCACCGGTTCGGCAGCGGCGCGGCGGGCTGTTGCGTCGCGGTTCCTGAGCTTCACGACAGAGTGGTCAGACGCCGTGACGGGCGCGCGCGAGCCGCATCATCGTCACGTGCGTCCCGTCCGCGGCGATGCCCTCGGCCCCGGCATCCGGCACGAGCTGGACGTAGCTGCCGTCGGGCTGCAGCTCCCAGGCGTTGCGGCGGTCGGCGAGGCAGATCTCGAGGATCTCCCAGAGCCGGGCGCGCAGCCGCGGCTCGAGGATCGGGACCGCGGCCTCGACGCGCTCGGAGAGGTTGCGGTGCATCCAGTCGGCCGAGCCGATCAGGAACTCGCCCTCGAGCGGATCGTCGGAGCCGGCGGCGAAGTGGAAGATGCGCGAGTGCTCGAGGAAGCGGCCGACGATCGAGCGGATACGGACGTTCTCGGTCAGCCCGGGCACGCCGGGGGCGAGACAGCAGAGCCCACGGACGATCAGGTCGATCGGCACGCCGGCCTGCGAGGCCTGCGCGAGCAGCAGGCAGATCTCGCGGTCCTCGAGCTGGTTCATCTTGCAGACGATCCGCGCCGGACGGCCCGGCTTCGTGGTTCGCGATCTCACGCTCGATCAGCTCGACGAACCGCGAGCGCATCTGCATCGGCGCGACGAGCAGCGTCGGGAACGCAGGGCGTGCGCGAGCGGCCGGTGAGGAAGTGGAAGAGGTTGACGACGTCGCGCGTGACCGCCGGGTTCGCGGTGAGCAGGCCGACGTCCTCGTAGAGACGGGCGGTGCGGGTGTGGTAGTTGCCGGTCGCGACGTGGGCGTAGCAGCGCATGCCGCTGTCCTCCTTGCGCACGACGAGCGCCGCCTTGCTGTGGGTCTTGAGGCCGCGTCACGCCGAACATCGACGTGAGCGCCCACCTTCTCCAGCTCGCGCGACCAGTGCAGGTTGCGCTCCTCGTCGAAGCGGGCGTTCAGCTCGATCACGCAGGCGACCTGCTTCCCGGCCTCCGCGGCGCGGATCAGCGACTGGACGAACGGCGTGTCGTCGCCCACCCGGTAGACCGTCATCTTGATCGAGACCGTCTGCGGGTCGTCGGCCGCCTCGCGAATGAACCGCTCCACGCTCGCGTAGAAGCTGTCGTAGGGCTGGTGGAGCAGGATGTCGCCCGCACGGATCGCGGCGAAGATGTCGCCGTCGGCGTCCTCGAGCCCGATCGGCGGCAGCGGCGTCCACGGCGGGTCGCGCAGCGACTCGATCTCGAGCCCGGCGATCTCGAACAGCGTCGTGTAGTCGAGCAGCGCGGGCATCTCGTAGACGTCGTCGCGGGTGAGCCCGAACTGCTCCTTCAGCTCCGACGGCATCTGCGGGTCGGCGCTCGGCTGGATCTCGAGGCGTACGACGGGCTCGAAGCGGCGCTGCTGCACCTCTCGCTCGACGAGCGCGCGCTTGCTCGACGCTCGTCGTCGTCGTCGAGCTCGACCTCCGCGTCGCGGCAGACCCGGAACAGGCTCGCGCGTCGCGATCTGCATCCCGGGAAACAGCTTCTCCGCGTTCGCGGCGATCACCTGGTCGAGGCCGACGAAGACGCGCTCGCCGGCGGCTCGACGTCGGCGCGCACCCGCAGCCATTGCGGCAGCTCTCTCGGCACCTTGACCCGGACGAGCACGGACTCGCCGCTCACCGGGTCCACGAGCTGGAACGCCCACGAGGTGGAGAGGTTCGAGACGAACGGGAACGGATGCGCGGCGTCGAGGCTGAGCGGCGTCAGCACCGGCGAGATCTCGGCGTCGAAGACCGTCGACGACCTCGGCCTGCTGCGCGTCGCTCAGGTCGTCCCAGTCGAGCAGCTGGATCCCGTTGCTCGGCGAGCTGCGGCCGGATCACGTCCGTGTAGCAGGACGCCTGCTGCGCGATCATCGACGACGATCATCGCCCGCGATCCGCAGGAGCTGGTCGCGCCGCTCCTGCGCGGCGAGGCTCGAGTCGACCGCCGACGGCCGGATCAGCGCCATCCGCTTCATGAAGAACTCGTCCAGGTTCGACGAGAAGATCGCCAGGAACTTCACGCGCTCGAGCAGCGGCGTGCGGTCGTCGAGCGCCTCGTGCAGCACGCGCCGGTTGAACTCGAGCCAGCTCGAGTCGCGGTCGATCCAGGCCTTGTGGCCGAGCTCGCCGGGGGTGACGGCCGTAGGGGTCGGCTCGGTGAGGCTCATAGTGCGAAGAGTAATCCCGCGCTACGCGATTTGCGCGCCCGTGGGTAGAGCCGGGGTCAGAGCTGTGGCGCTCCGGCGGCCAGCGGCGCGGGCTGCTCGACGGTCGTCCCGAGCTCGACCGTCCGGCCCTGGTCGGCGGCCCGGAGGATGCTGCGCGCGGCGTCGATCACGTGGAGGCCGAGCCGGCCGGAGGCGCGGTGCGGCCGGCCCTCGGCGATCGCCTCGACCATGTCGTGGAGGCCGATGCCCCTCGTCTCCATCGCGCCGCTTTCGGCGTAGGGGACGTCCTCCCACTCGCTGCGGCTCTGACGGAGCCTCACGGCGCCGCCGAACGCGTTGGGGTCGGGGAGCAGGAGCGACCGGTCGGTGCCGTGGATCTCGAAGTCGCAGATGTAACGCGCCGTCGCCTCGAAGCTCGCGACGTAGCTCACGGTGACGCCGCCGTCGAGCTCCATCGCGACCGAGGCGTGCGTCGGCGTCGTGACGGCGAAGCGCTCGCCGGCGCGCGGCCCGGTCATGATCTCGCGCTCCTGCTGGCGCACCGACGTGAAGCCCGCGACCCGGCGCACCGGCCCGAGCAGGGCGACGGTCGCGGTCAGGTAGTACGGGCCCATGTCCAGCAGCGGGCCGGCTCCGTCGGAGAAGAACTGCTCGGGGCTCGGGTGCCAGGCGTTGGCGCCGCCGACGAGCATCGCCGCGCTGACGCCCAGCGGCTCGCCGATCGCGCCCTCGTCGATCAGCGCCCGCCCGGCCTGGAACGCGCTGCCGAGGAAGATGTCCGGCGCGCAGCCGATCCTCAGCCCGAGGCCGTCGGCCAGCGCGAGGAGCTCGAGGCCCTCCGCGACGTCGTTGGCGAGCGGCTTCTCGGTGTAGACGTGCTTGCCGGCCTCGAGCGCGGCCCGCGTGACGGCGCCGTGCGCCCCGGACGGAGTCAGGTTGAGGACGACGTTGATCGCGGGGTCGGCCAGCAGCTCGTCGATCTCGAGCACCTCGAGCCCGTTGGCCTCCCCGAGCGCGACCGCGCTCTCGCGGACGAGATCGGCACACGCGACCAGCTCGAACGAGTCGAACGCGCCCGCGTGCTCGGCGTAGGTCTTGCTGATCACGCCGCAGCCGATGATGCCGACGTTCATGCCGTCACCTGCAGGATCGCGTCGACCGCATCCTTCGAGCGCCGCACCGCGGCGATCGCGTCGCCGTCGGTCTCGTCCTGCTCGACGATCAGCCACTCGACCCCTGCCTCCACGGCTGCAGGCAGGATGCGGTCGAAGCCGACGACGCCGTCGCCGACCGGGCAGAATGCGGCCCGGTCGCGGCTCCCGAAGTCCTTCACGTGCACGAGCGGGCATCGCGCTCCCTCTCGTCCGAGCAGTCCGACGGGGTCGACGCCGGCGAACCACACCCAGCCGAGGTCGAGCTCGAGGAAGAGCCCGGACGGGATCAGGTCGAGGAACGTCTCGCCGGAGGCCAGCGGCTGCAGCTCCGCGTCGTGGTTGTGGTAGCCGAGCTCGAGCCCGTGCTCGGCTACCGCGGCGGCGGCGCGACCGAGGCGGGCGGGCAGCTCCGGGTCGCCGAGCTTCGCGGGATCGATCCACGCGACGGAGATACGGCGCCAGCCGAGCGTCCGTGCCTCCTCGGCCAGCTCCGGGAGCGAGCTCTCGATCGCGTCGAGCAGCGCGTGGCGCCCGATCGCCTCGAGCCCGAGCTCGTCGAGCCAGCCGCGGACCTCCTCGGCCGGATGACCGTGAAGGTCGAAGAGCTCGACGCCCTCGAACCCCAGCGCCGCCACGGCGCGGACGGTCCCTTCGAAGTCTTGCGCGCAGTCTCCGCGCACGGTGTAGAGCATCAAGCCGACGCGGCTCATACGGTCCCTCCCGGGGCGGTGACATGGCAGCGGGCCCACCGGTTGCGGCCCGCCTCGACTAGCACAGGCGGTGTGTTCGAGCAGATGTCGATCGCGAGCGGGCAGCGCCCGACGAACCGGCAGCCGCCTTCGTCCTCGACCGCGAGATCCTTCGGCGTGCGCGCGGCGAGCGTGCGCGTGCCGAGGCCGGCGTTGGGATCGGGCGCGGCCGAGATGAGCAGGCGCGTGTACGGGTGGAGCGGATCGGCCAGCACCTCCTCGGTCGGCCCGTGCTCGACGATCTGGCCCGCGTACATCACGAGCAGCTCGTCGGCGACGTAGCGGGCGCTCGCGAGGTCGTGCGTGACGAAGAGGAACGCGAGGTCGTGCTCGTCCTTGAGCCGGAGCATCAGGTTGAGGACGCCGATCCGGATCGAGACGTCGAGCATCGAGGTCGGCTCGTCGGCCAGGATCACGCGCGGCTCCACCGCGAGCGCGCGGGCGATCGCGACGCGCTGGCGCTGGCCGCCCGAGAGCTCGTGCGGGTACTTGTCGGCGATCACCTCGGCCGGGACGAGCCCGACGGTGTCGAGCAGGTTGAGGATGCGGTCGCGCTCCTGGTCGCGCGGCACGATCTTGTGGATCCGCAGGGGCCGCCCGATCAGGTGCGCCACGGTCTTGACCGGGTTCAGCGAGTCGAACGGGTCCTGGAAGATCATCTGCACCTGGCGGCGGTAGCGGAGGTTCGCCTCGCGGTTCACGTGCTTCGGCTCCGGGCGGCCCTCGAAGACGATCTCGCCGGCCGTCGGCTCGTAGAGCCGAGCGATCAGGCGGGCGACGGTCGTCTTGCCGCTGCCGCTCTCGCCCACGAGCGCCGTGATCCTGCCGGGCCGCAGGGTGAAGCTCACGTCGTCCACGGCGTGCAGCTTGCGGCGCGGCTGCCAGAAATGCTCGGAGCCGGGGACGTCGAAGTACTTCGAGAGCCCGATCACCTCGAGTGTCTGGTCGACCGTGACGGCGCTCACCGGCCGCCCTCCTCGACGAGGTGACACGCGACGAAGTGGCCGGGCTCCACCTCGCGGAGCACCGGCCTCTCCGTCGTCTGCCGCGCGTAGAGCGACGCCTTCTCGGGGACACAGAAGGAGCAGCGCGGGTGGAACCTGCAGCCGGCCGGCGGCTTCGCGAGATCGGGGGGCGAGCCGGGGATGCCGACCAGCCGCTCCATCGGGCCGGTGAGCGGGGGGAAGGAGTGCATCAGGCCGTCGGTGTACGGGTGCCGCGGCCGATCGAACAGCGCGCGGGACTCGGCGGTCTCGACGATCTCGCCCGCGTACATGATCGCGATCCGGTCGGCGAACTCGACGAGCAGCGAGAGGTCGTGCGTGATGAAGAGGACGGCGAAGCCGAGCTCCTTCTGGAGCTGGCCGATCTCCTCCATGATCTCGCGCTGCACGACCACGTCGAGCGCCGTCGTCGGCTCGTCCATGATCACGAGCTCCGGGCTCAGCGCGAGCGCCATCGCGATCATCGCGCGCTGCCGCATCCCGCCCGAGAGCTGATGGGGATAGGAGCGGACGCGCCGCCGGTCGATCCCGACCTTCTCGAGCAGGTCGCCCGCGCGCTCGATCGCCTCTTTCTTGTGGATCGGCTCGTGCGCGGCCATCATGTCCGCGAACTGGTCGCCGACCCGCATCACGGGGTTGAGCGCGTTCATCGCGCTCTGGAACACCATCGAGACGTTGCGCCAGCGGTAGCGGCGCTGCTGCTCGCGATCGAGGGCGGCGATGTCCTCGCCGCGGAACAGGATCCGGCCGCCGGCGAGCCGCGCCGGCTCGCGGAGGATGCCCATGATCGCGTTGCCGGTCGTGCTCTTCCCGCAGCCCGACTCGCCCGCGAGCCCGACCGTCTCACCCGCGACGATCGTGAGGTTGACGTGGTCGACGGCGCGCACGGGGGCCCCGGCCGTCTCGTACTCGACCACGAGGTCGTCGAGCTCGAGCAGGGTCTCGCCCACGCCGATCGGCCCGTCACGGCGCTCTTCGAGCACGCCGCTCACGCCCCGTCGTCCTCGTGGGCGCGGACGGCGGCGTGGCCGCCGACGAGCGCGAGACCGAGCCTCTTCGTGATGCCCTGCTTCCGCTTCGGGGAGCGCAGCCGCGGATTGCTCACCTCGTCGATGCCGGCGAGGATGAAGACGAGCGCGACGACGGTGAGCGCGAGCGCGAGGCCCGGGAAGAGCGACGGCCACCACTCGCCCTGGAGGATCGTCGAGTTGACCTGCGCCCAGTACATCGTCACGCCCCAGCTCGTGTGATTCACATCGCCGAGCCCGAGGAACTCGAGCCCGGCCGCGGTGAGGATCGCCACGTAGAAGACGAGCACGAACGCCGCCGCGATCCGGCTGATCATGTTCGGGATCAGCTCGCCGAAGATGATCCGCCACGTGCCCTCGCCGGCCACCTTCGCCGCCAGCACGAAGTCCCTGTTCCGGAACCCGAGCGCCTGCGCGCGCAGGATCCTCGCCTCGAACGCCCACAGTGTCAGCCCGAGGATCAGGATCATCGTGAGCTGGCCCTGCGCCTGAAGGTACGCCGAGACGACGATCAGGAGCGGGATCGTCGGGATCACGAGCACGACGCTCGTGAGGAAGGTGATCAGCTCGTCGATGATCCCGCCCGAGTACGCGGCGAGGATCCCGAGCACGGTCGCGATCACGGTCGCGAGCAGAGCGGCGGCGGCGCCGAGGACGAGCGAGTTGCGGGTGCCGATCACCACCTGCGAGAAGATGTCGACGCCCTGATCCGTCGTCCCGAACAGGTGGTGGAGCGACGGCGCCTGGCGCGCGTCGAGCGAGAAGGCGCTCGGGCTGTGCGTCGCGATCCACGGTCCGAAGATCGCGACGAAGATCATCAGGCTGAGGATGATGATCCCGCCCCGCGACTTCGGATTGCCCCAGAGCAGGCGCAGCCACTGCGGCGCGCGGAGCCAGCGGCGGCCGTGCTTCGGCTCGTGCAGTGCGGGCGCCTCGACCGGGGCGGCCTCACCCGGCCGGTCGACCGTCACGGGTTGGAACGACACGCCTAGGCCGTCCGCACGCGCGGGTCGAGGACGACGTTGACGATGTCCATGATCAGGTTCGCGACGATCACGCAGACCGCGAACACGAACAGGAGCCCCTGCGTGAGCGGGTAGTCGGCGCCGAGCGCGGCCTGCTGAAGCGTGAAGCCCGCTCCCGGATAGCTGAAGACGAACTCGATGAAGACGAGCCCGCCCACCGCCGAGGCGAAGAGCGCAGCGAAGCCGTTGAGCGGCGGCAGGATCGCGTTACGGCCCGCGTAGCGCGTCATCACGCGCCGGTCGCGGAGGCCCTTCGCCTGCGCCATGCCCACGTAGTCCTCGCCGATCGTGTTGATCATCACGGTGCGCATGTTCAGCACCCAGCCGCCGGCGAAGACGATCACGATCACGATCATCGGCAGCTGCGCGTGGCGGAACGCGCTCGAGATGAAGGCCCAGTTGTAGCCCGGGATCACGCCCTGATCGTAGGCGTGCTGGAGCGGGAACCACCCGAGCTTGAGCCCGAAGAAGTAGACGGCGATCAGCGAGGTGAAGAAGGCGGGGAACGCCGCGAGCGCCAGCATCGACGGGACCGCGACCTTGTCGACGACACCGCCGCGGCGCCACGCAGCGACCATCCCGACGGTGATCCCGAGGATGAACGCGATCAGGAATGCGACGCCGACGAGGAAGATCGAGTACGGAAGCGTCCGCCCGATCACCTCCGACACCGTGCTCGGATAGTTGGACGTCGAGATCCCGAAGTTCAGGGTCGCGACGTTGTGCAGATAGGCGAAGTACGCGCCGACGATCGGCTTCTTGCCGCCGCCCAGCATGTCCTCGTACGTCTGGATGATCCCCGGGTTGCCCTGGATCTGGGCGGGAGACAGCCGTGCGAGAAGGCCGCCGATCGGGCTGCCCGGCATCAGCCTGGGCAGCAGGAAGTTCAGCGTGATCGCCACCCAGATGGCGAGCGCGTAGAACGCGAGGCGTCGAAGGAACCAGCGCATGATCGTTGAGCGGGAGTATCCCGCCGAGCGAGATTACCTCGCCCGGCGGGATGAGCACTCCCTCTGAATCAGGCGCCTGCCGCCCCGCCGGGGCAGATGCGCGTGAACGACAACACGTTGTCGGGGAACTGCGTGTAGATCGGATCGCCGTAGTAGTTCTTCGGCGAGGTGAAGCAGTGGAAGTACTTGGTGCTGTAGGTCGACCAGCGCGGCCCGATGAACAGCGGCACGATCGGCATCTGCTTCAGCCAGAGAGCCTCCAGCTGCGTCGCATACGCCTGCTGCTTCTTCGGGTCGAGCGTGACCTTCCACTTCGCCAGGATGCTCGTCGCGGTCGGGCTCTGGTAGTGCTCCCAGTTACCGGTCGGCGTGCCGTCCTGACCTGACGGGATGTACGCGTTCTGATCCATGTTGGAATAGAAGTAGCCGTACGGCGAGCCCTGGGACGCGCCCTGCCAGAGCAGGGTCGGGTTCTTCGTGCTCGACGCGTTCGGATACCACGAGTTCCAGTCCGGCTCGAGCTTCACGGTCGCGTCGATCCCGACCGCCTGCAGGTTCTGCGTGATGATCTGCAGGGACGCGACCCAGTCCGACCAGCCCGAGATCACGTGGATCTGGAACGAGACGGGGTTGCCCTTGGGATCGATCAGGCTGTTGCCCTTGTAGGTGAAGCCGTTGTCGGTCAGCAGCTTCTTCGCCGCCGTCGGGTTGTACGTCGCGAGCGCCTTGGCGGTTGCCTTGACGGTCTTGTCGGTCACCCAGGTCGGGAAGATGCCGTTCAGGCCGATCGCGTCGGTGGGCGGCGCGTAGCCGTACTCACCGAGCTTCGACACCTGCGCCCTGTTGATCGCCATGCTCATCGCCTGGCGGAACGGGACGAGGCTGAACGGATACTGCGTCGTGTCCGTGACGAGCGAGACCGGATACGCCGTCGTCGAGTAGAACGCGTGGTAGTGGGCCGGGTCCTTGGCCTCGTAGGCGGTCTCGACGTTCGGGACGAAGTTGTGCGTCCAGTCGACCTGGCCGCTCTGGATCAGGGCGAGCGCGGAGTCGTTCGAGGTCGCCTGCGTGTACTCGAGGCAGGGGATCTTCGGCGCGCCGGCGAGCCAGTAGTGCGGGTTCTTGCTGAGCACGTAGTCCTGCGTGGTGAACCGCGTGATCTTCGTGAACGGGCCGGAGCCGACGGGGTTCGGGTTCGTCCACGTCGACAGGTCGGGCACCTTCGAGAAGATGTGCTGCGGAACGACCATCTGCAGGTTGAGCTGCGCAGCGATGAACTGCGAGTCCGGCGTCTTCAGGGTGATCACGACGCCGTACTGGCCCTTCTGCTGGACCGAGGCGATGTTCGTGCCGTCGCGGTACAGGCCGATCAGGTCGGCGACCTTGTTCTGATGGCCGGCCTTGAGGCTGTAGACGACGTCGCCCGCGGTCAGCGGCTTCCCGTCGGACCACTTCACGCCCTGCTTGATCGCCAGCGTCAGCGTCTTGCCGCCGTTCGACCACTTCCAGCTCTGGGCGAGCCACGGATACAGGTGGCCGCCGCCCGCTGCGGTCGCGATCACGAGGGGCTCGTAGAACGCGCCCTTCACGAAGCCGCCGCTCGGCAGGCTCGTCGCCGTATACGGGTTGAAGTTGCGGACGAAGGCCGGATCGCCCGAGCCCGTCATCACGAGACACGCGTGCGAGGCGGACTTCGCCACCATCGCTGCGGGTCCCGGCTTTGCCCCGGCGCCCTGAGCGAGCACCGCAGCGAGAACGGCGGCCGCGACGAGCGCGACCCCCAGGACGAGACCTGCACGTGTGCGAGCAGATCGGTTCTTCATGCTGCCCTCCCTTTCTGTCTCCGTCGCCTTCGGGCGAGCGGAGGGTCGGCATAGACCTGATTCAGATTGGGCGTCTCCATCGACGCCGGCGGGGCCTTGTGTTCACCACCTGTTCTTAGACTCCGAGCCTCCTGGATTAGTTTGTACCGGGAACGGTTACCAGAATGTTTCGGACATTTCAAGGACGCTTAACCTGCATAGTGCCACGGATTCCGTGATTCCGGCATCAGTGTAATTCCCCAAAATCGGCAGCGTGCCGGAAACGTTTACAGGATTTTGTGCTTAAATACCGCCCGGCATGGCAACAACGGACGCCAACGGTGGAAGGGCCCGGGCGGCCACGATCCGCGACGTCGCCAGCGCGGCGGGCGTCTCGATCGCCACGGTCTCCCGCGTCCTGAACGGCCGGCGCGACGTCGCGCCGAAGACGCGCGAGGCCGTGCTGAAAGCCGTGCGCGACGTCGACTTCGCGATGAACCGGAATGCGCGCGCCCTCTCGGGCGGGCGCACCGGCCTCGTCGGCGTGACGGTGCCGATCATCGAGGCGGCCTACTTCTCGGTCATCCTCTCGGGGATCGCCGAGGCGCTCTACGAGCAGGACATGCGGATCGTCCTCTGCCCCACGCTGCACCAGCACGAGCGCGAGGTGAACCTGCTCGACCGGCTGATGCACGGCACCACCGACGGCGCGATCCTGACGCTGCCGGAGGAGTCGAACAAGGAGCTGAAGGCGCTGAAGCGCCAGGGCCTCCCCTTCGTCGTGATCGATCCGCGGGTCTCGCTCGACGAGGCGATCCCGGCGGTCTCGGCCGGACACGCGACCGGCGCCCGGGACGCGACCGAGCACCTGCTCTCGCTCGGCCACCGCCGCATCGCCGCGATCACGGGGCCGACGAGCTGGATGGCGAGCACCGAGCGCCTCAACGGCTACCGCGCGGCTCTCGCCGCCGCGGGCGTCCTGCCCGACCCGGCACTCGTCGGCGGGATCGACTTCTCGATCGAGGGCGGCGAGGCGGCGGCGGGGCCGATCCTCGACCTGGCCGACCGGCCCACGGCGATCTTCGCCTTCAACGACAACATCGCGATCGGCGTCCTGCGCGCGGCGCACGCCCGTGGCCTGCGCGTGCCGGAAGACCTGTCGCTCGTCGGCTTCGACGACTCCGAGCACTCGGCGCTCGTCTCCCCCGCCGTGACGACGGTGCGCCAGCCGCTCGCCGAGATGGGCCGGATGGCGGTCAGCCTGCTCCTGCGCCTGCTCGAGAATCAGAGCGTCGAGACTCTCCGCATCGAGCTCGCGACGAGGCTCGTCGTGAGGGACTCGACGGCGCCCGCGCCGGCCCAGAGCTGACGACCCCCTTCACCCACGCGCCGGAATTACGCACAATACGGCGATGAAGGTCTTCCAGCACGAGACACAGCTTCGGACGAGCGGGGGCCTCTCCGTGCGCGACATCACCGACGAGGTGACGGAAGCGGTGCGCGAGAGCGGGATCACGAACGGGATCGCCTGCGTCTATTCGCCGCATACGACCTGCTGCGTGAGGGTCAACGAGTTCGAGGCGGGCTTCCTCGAGGACTTCGCCGAGCTGCTCCGCCGCCTCGTCCCGAGCGGCACCTACTACGCGCACGACGACTGGGACCGGCGCACCGAGAACATCTGCCCGGAGGACATGGAGGTCGGGAACGGTCACTCGCACTGCATGGCGATGCTGCTCGGCACCGCCGGCGAGTCGGTGCCCGTCCGCGACGGCGAGCTGTGCCTCGGCACCTGGCAGCGCGTCCTCTTCCTGGAGCTCGACCGCGAGCGCGACCGGCGCTGGATCGTCCAGGTCGTAGGAAACTAGCGCCGCTTCCTAGATACTCGCGCGATCGGCGGACTCTTCCTTCAGCTCCTCCCGCTCGCGATCGTGTGCGCGCTCTCGCCCTGGGCGATCGTCGCCGTGATCCTGATGCTCGCCTCCGACCGGCCCTCGAACTCGATCGCCTGGCTCGCCGGGTGGACGCTCTCGACCTTCGCGGTCGGGCTGATCGTCGTGTTCTTCTTCAGCGGGGACGACTTCTCGAGCGGCAGCAGCGCGACGAGGGCGGCGTCGATCATCCAGGTGGCGCTCGGCGTGCTGCTGCTGCTGGCCGCCAGGCGGTTCTGGTCGCGGCGGCCCGCCCGCACCGGGAAGGCGCCGGAGGAGCCGGGATGGATGAAGAAGATCGGGCAGATGAAGCCGCTCTGGGCGTTCCTGATCGGCGCGTTCTGGATCAACACCGCGCTCGTCGTCGCGGCTGCGGTGGACATGCTGAAGGCGAACATCTCGGACAGCAGTCGATCACCGTCGTTCGCCGTCTTCTCCCTGGTCACCGCGTCGGTGCAGGCGGCGATGATCCTCTACGCCGACCTGATGCCGAAGCGGGCGACCGTCGGCCTGAAGCGGATCCGCGAATGGATCGCGAGGAACCAGGAGGCCGCCCTCGCAGTGATCTGCGTAGTGCTCGCCGTCTGGCTCGCGAGCAAGGGAATCCGCGGTCTAGGAGCCTAGGTCGCGGGCTGGTAGCGCTCTTTGGCGAACCGGCCCGAGTACGTGGCCAGGTCGAGGAAGAGGCCGATCGCGACGAGCACCCAGCCCCAGCCGCTCACGCCGTACACCGGCCCCCACGCGAGGAAGTACATCAGCGTCGTCCACGGCAGGAAGATGAGGCCGAGGAGCGGCCAGATCCAGGTGCTGGTGGCGTTGCCGATCGTGTTGCCGAAGATCCACCAGAACACGAGCGCGATGCGCGGGCCGATGCCGAACGCGAGGAGGAAGGTGCAGCACATGGCCGGTACCGTCCCACGCCCGGCCCGCTCGGGTCAAGGACGAGGCTTCGTCGCCCGCACGAGCGCGTCGATCGCCTCGGCCTCGCCGACCGGGCGCCGGACGCGCTCCGCGCGCTCGACGGCGAGGCCCGCGCAGGTCGCCGACGACCTCCTCCGGCGAGTACAGCACCTCCTCGTCCTGGGGCCCGCCGATGCCCTCGCTGAGATTGAGCAGGTCGTGGGCGACGACGAGCACCGTGCCGCCGGGCGCGAGCGCCTCCGCGGCGCGTGAGAGCACGAGCCGGCGCTCGTCGTCCGGCACCTGGAAGTAGAAGGCGATCACGAGGTCGAGCCCGGCCGGCGGAAGGTAGTCGAGCAGGTCGGCCGCGATCCATTCGACCTCGACGCCGCGGCTCTCCGCGAGCTGCGCGGCCTTCGCGAGCCCGACCTCCGAGAAGTCGACGCCCGTGACCTGCCAGCCTCGCTGGGCGAGCCACACCGCGTTGCTGCCCTCGCCGCAGGCGAGGTCGAGCGCGCGGCCCGGGCACCAGCCCGTCCAGCTCGGCGACGAGGAACCGGTTCGGCTCCTCCGTCCAGAGGAACTCGGAGCCTGCGTACTTTGCGTCCCACGATTCTCGTTTCATGCCGCAATTCATAGCTCTCACGCGCCGGCGGTGTTAGGGTCGCGTTGTGCTGATCGCATCTACCGGCGGCTGGCAGATCGGGATCGTGCTCGGCGTCGTCGTGATCGCGGTGGCGGCGGTGATCGTGATCGCGATCGTCGCGCTCGCGAGCCGGATCGCGAAGCAGGCGAAGACCGCCGAGGGCGCGGTCGAGGTGCTGCGCCAGCAGACGGACGCGCTCGACGGGGCGTCGGCCGGATCAACGACTCCGGCGTGCGGATCCTGCACTCGGCCCGCGCGCTGCGGAAGGTGGCGGTCGGCAAATGAGCTGTCCGACCGCGCTACTGGGAGATCGCCCTCGTGATCGGCCTCGTCGCGGCGCTCGTCGTCGCCGTCCTGCTGGCGCTGCTGGTCTCGGCGGTCGCGAGCATCGAGAGCTCGGTCGACGGCCTGCTCGAGATCGCCGGCAAGGTCGCCGGCGAACACGGCCAACATCCCGCAGCTCGAGGCGACGGCGCCCGTGCTCGGGCTGATCGTCGACGGAGGCGGTCGTCCAGGACGGCTACATGAACGCGCTCACCGACGGGTTCGGTGGGGCATGAGCCACACGCTCCTCGTCGTCCTCACCGTGCCCTGGTCGTCGTCGTCGTGGTCGTGCTCGTCGCCGCGCTGATCGAGGTCTGCCGCGGCCTGGGGCGGATCTCCGAGCCGGGCTCGCGACGCTCGCCGGCGCGCTCCAGGGCGTCGAGGCCGAGCACCTGCGCCCGCTCGAGCCCGCCGTGAAGGCGATCAACGCCCAGTTCGACATCATCCTGGGCGCGCTGCCGGGCATCGGCCGCAAGGCCGCGATCGTCGCCGAGCGGAGGCCGCGATGACCCTCTGGTGGATCGGCAACGCCGTCCTGCTCCTCGTCGTCGTGCCGGTCGCGCGTCTACCTGCTGCACGGCGTGCTCAGCGCGGCGACGAGCATCGTCCCGAGCGTGCACGCAGATCGCGACGTCGGCGGCCGCCGGGTCGAAGGACCTCGACGCCGCCGCCGCTGCTCCTGACGACGCAGGACCAGGTCGCCCAGACGGTCGCGGGGGTCGCCGAACTACGGCGGCTCGCTCGACGTGATCCTCGACGACGCGGAGTAGGAGTGATGCCGTCGATGCCATCCGGCAGCCGGCGTCGTCATGATCGTCGATCGTGCGTCCTGATCGTCCTCGCCCTCGTCTACTACCTCGTCTCGACGATCTTCGCGCTGCGCAAGATCACGCGCGGGCTCGACGAGGTGATCGCGAACGTCAGCGAGATCGTCGAGAAGAGCGCGCCGGTCAACGAGATCGTCGAACGCGATCAACGAGAACCTCGACGCGGGCGTCGACGTGCTCGAGGGCCTGCTCGTGAAGAAGGCCGGCATGGACGACGCCGTCGGCCTGGTCGACGGCCTCTACCCGGGCGCGGCCGCGGCCGGCTTGCGGGACTTCCCCGAGAGCGCCGAGGTCACGGCGCCGCGCATCGGCGAGGTCTACACGAAGGGCACGCTCACGCTCGCGCGGCTCGGCCGCGAGGCGCCCGATCGCGATGGCCAACCCGGCCGGCCCGGTGCTGCGCAACGTCGAGGGCGGCAGCCTCGCCGCGCGGCTGCTGTACCCGGAGCTGCGCCAGTCGCGCCCGGAGACGCTGCCGCGCTCGCCGGTGATCGGCACCGACGCCCCGGTCCAGTACGAGCAGCGCGACGACATCGGCGCGCCGCGCAAGCGGCTGCCGGCCCGGAACACGTGACGTCCACGAGCGCTACGGTCGCCGGTACCGACGCTGACGCTGACCTGAAAGGAGCACGCGTTGCAGACCCCTGCGGCATTCGAGTACGAGCGCGCGACCAGCGTCGAGGGCGCGATCGCGTCGCTCCAGCGGCTCGGCCCCGAGGCGCGCATCATCGCAGGCGGCCACAGCCTGCTGCCGATGATGAAGCTGCGGCTGGCCAACCCCGAGCACCTGATCGACATCAACGACCTGACCGAGCTCGCCTACATCCGCGAGGAGGGCGGCGAGATCCGGATCGGCGCGCTGACCCGCCACGTCGACCTGCTCAAGTCCGAGCTGCTCGCCGAGCACTTCCCGCTCTTCCGCGACGCCGAGAACGTGATCGCCGACCCGGTCGTGCGCAACCGCGGCACGATCGGCGGCTCGCTGTGCCAGGCCGACGCGGCCGAGGACCTCTCGGCGGTCTGCACGGCCGCCAAGGCGCAGCGTCGTGATCCGCGGCGCCGAGCGGCGAGCGCGTCGTCGGGATGGACGAGCTTCCACGTCGGCCCGTACATGACCGCCGTCGGCGACGGCGAGATGCTCACCGAGGTCCGCCTCGCCGCTGCGCCCGGGCGCCGGCAGCGCGCACGAGAAGGTCGAGCGCCGCGCCGGCGACTGGGCGATCGCCGCCGCGTCGGCGGCCGTCTGGATCGACGGCGGCACGATCGCCGACGCCGGCATCGCGCTCAGCGCGGTCGGCCTCACGACGATCCACCTCACGCGCGCCGAGGAGCTGCTGCGCGGCCAGGCGCCGTCCGAGGAGCTGTTCGCGCAGGCCGGCGAGATCGCCTCGGCGGACTGCTCGCCGACCGCCGACGGCCGCGGGCCGGTCGACTACAAGCGCCACCTCGCCGGCGTCCTCACACACCGCGCACTGCGCCGCGCCACCGCGCGCGCGCTGCAGCAGGAGGCCTGATCATGAACGTCTCGATGACCGATCAACGGCGAGCAGGTCTCCCGCGACATCGAGCCGCGCCTGCTGCTCGTGCACTTCATCCGCGAGACCCTCGGCCTGACCGGCACCCACTGGGGCTGCGACACCTCCAACTGCGGCGCCTGCGTCGTGCAGATCGACGGCGAGCCGGTCAAGTCGTGCACGATCCTGGCGGCGATGTGCGAGGGCCACGAGATCCGCACCGTCGAGTCGCTCGAGGTCGACGGCGAGCTCGACCCGATCCAGCAGGGCTTCCACGAGCTGCACGCGCTCCAGTGCGGCTTCTGCACGCCCGGGATGCTGATGACGACGCGCGCCCTGCTCGACGAGAACCCGAACCCGACCGACCAGGAGATCCGGACGGCGATCTCGGGAGCGATCTGCCGCTGCACCGGCTACAAGAACATCGTCGGCGCCGTTCGCTGGGCCGCCGAGCACGAAGCCGCCGCCAAACAGGAGGTATGAGCATGGCCACCGTCGAGAACCTGCCGAGCCCGCCGACCGAGCGCCCGATCGGCTTCGGCCGGCTGAAGCGCAAGGAGGACGCGCGCTTCATCCGCGGCCAGGGCACCTACCTCGACGACATCCAGCTGCCCGGGCATGGTCTACGGCGCGATCCTGCGCAGCCCGTACGCGCACGCGCGGATCGTCTCGATCGACACCTCGCGCGCGCTCGCGCACCCGAACGTCGCCGCGGTCGTCACCGCCAAGGACCTCGAGACGCTCGGCCTCGCGTGGATGCCGACGATCTCCTACGACACGCAGGCCGTGCTCGCGGGCGACAAGGTGCGCTTCCAGGGCCAGGAGGTCGCGTTCGTGATCGCGACCGACGAGTACTCGGCCAACGACGCGCTCCAGCTGATCGACGTCGAGTACGAGCCGCTGCCGGCGATCGTCAACGCGCGCAAGGCGCTCGACCCCGACGCGCCGCTGATCCGCGACGACAAGGCGGGCCAGCGCGACAACCTCGCGAGCCCGACCTGGGAGGCCGGCGACGAGGCGGCGACCGACCGCGCCTTCGCCGAGGCCGACACGATCGTCACGCGCGACATCATCTATCCGCGCTGCCACCCGGCGCCGCTCGAGACGTGCGGGATCATCGCCGACTTCAACCCGGAGACCGGCCAGCTCGACATCTACAACGGCAACCAGGCGCCGCACGCGCACCGCACGGTGTACGCGCACGTCGCCGGGCTCGCCGAGCACATGATCCGGATCCGCTGCCAGGACATCGGCGGCGGCTTCGGCAACAAGGTGCCGGTCTACCCGGGCTACGTGTGCGCGATCGCCGGCTCGATCGTGGCCGGCGTGCCGGTGAAGTGGGTCGAGAACCGCTCCGAGAACCTGATGTCGACCGGCTTCGCCCGCGACTACGTCATGCACGCCGAGATGTGCTCGAAGGACGGCAAGATCACCGGCCTGCGCGTCGACGTGATCGCCGACCACGGCGCGTTCGACTCGACCGCGCAGCCGACGAAGTTCCCGGCCGGCTTCTTCCACATCGTCTGCGGCTCGTACGACCTCGAGGCCGTCGCACGTCAAGGTCAAGGCGGTCTACACGAACAAGGCGCCCGGCGGCGTCGCCTACCGCTGCTCGTTCCGCATCACCGAGGCCGTCTACCTCGTCGAGCGGATGGTCGACGCGCTCGCGCTCGAGATGAAGGTCGACCCGATCGAGCTGCGCATGCGCAGCTTCATCGCGCCCGGAGCAGTTCCCGTACGAGACGACCACCGGCTGGACGTACGACTCGGGCAACTACGCCGAGACGATGCGGGTCGCGATGGACATCGCCGGCTACGAGGAGCTGCGCCGCGAGCAGGCCGAGAAGCGCGCCCGCGGCGAGCTGATGGGCATCGGCGTCTCGTTCTTCACCGAGGGCGTCGGCGCCGGGCCGCGCAAGCACATGGACATCCTCGGCCTCGCGATGAACGACGGCGCCGACCTGCGCGTGCACCCGTCCGGCAAGGCCGTCGTCAGCATCAGCGCCCAGACGCAGGGCCAGGGCCACGAGACGACGTTCGCGCAGATCGTCGCCGAGGAGCTCGGCATCCCGCCCGAGGACGTCGAGGTGCGCCACGGCGACACCGACAAGTCGCCCTACGGGCTCGGCACCTACGGCAGCCGCTCGACGCCCGTCTCCGGCGCCGCCGTCGCCGTCGTCTCGCGCAAGGTGCGCGACAAGGCGCGCCTGATCGCGGCGACGATGCTCGAGACGCGGCCCGAGGACCTCGCCTGGGAGAAGGGCCGCTGGTACGTCAAGGGCGACCCCGAGAAGGGCGCGATGATCGAGGAGATCGCGCTGCGCGCCTACAGCGGCGAGCCGATGCCCGAGGGCATGGAGGGCGGCCTCGACGCGCAGGTGATCTACGACCCGCCGAACCTCACCTACCCCTACGGCGCCTACATCGCCGTCGTCGACATCGACCCCGACACGGCCCAGGTCACGGTGCGGCGCTTCATCGCGGTCGACGACTGCGGCGTGCGCATCAACCCGATGATCGTCGACGGCCAGATCCACGGCGGCCTCGCCGAGGGCATCGGCATCGCGCTGATGGAGCTGATCACCTTCGACGAGGAGGGCAACTGCCTCAACTCGTCGTTCATGGACTACCTGATCCCGACCGCGCTCGAGTGCCCCGACTTCGAGCTCGGCGAGACGGTCACGCCGTGCCCGCACCACCCGCTCGGCGCCAAGGGCGTCGGCGAGTCGCCGAACGTCGGCTCGCCGCCGGCGATCGTGAACGCCGTGATCGACGCGCTGCACGCAGACCCACGGCGTCGACCACATCGACATGCCCTGCACCCCGGCGCGGGTCTGGGCGGCGATGCAGGGGCGCCCCGAGCCGCCGCAATGATGAGCGCCGCCGTGTCGCGGCGGGCCAGGGAGCTCGCGGCAGCAGGCACGGCGTTCGTGACCGCGACGGTCGTGCGCGCGCAGCGCCCGACGAGCGTCAAGGCCGGCGACGTCGCGCTCGTGCTCGCCGACGGGACGATCGAGGGGTTCGTCGGCGGCGTCTGCGCCGAGCAGAGCGTGCGCGCCTACTCCTTGAAGGCGCTCGAGACGGAGGAGGCGGTGCTGCTGCGCATCGTTCCCGACGGGCCGGTCGGCGAGGATCCGGAGACCGGCCGCGAGGTCTCGGTCGAGGACGGCGCGGTCACGGTCCAGAACCCGTGCCTGTCCGGCGGCGCGATCGAGGTCTTCCTCGAGCCGGTGGTGCCGGCGCCGCGCGTCCTCGTCGTCGGCGACACGCCGATCGCGGCCGCGGTGCTCTCGCTCGGCGCGGAGCTCGGGCTCGACGATGGTCCCGGCGCGCCGAGCCGTGCCGCCGGCGATCTCGCGCTCGTCGTCGCGGCGCACGGGCGCGACGAGCTGCACCTGCTGCGGCGCGCGCTCGAGGCGGGCGTGCCGTACGTCGGCCTCGTCGCGAGCCCGAAGCGCGGCGCCGGCGTGCTCGACGAGCTGCGCGCCGACGGCGTCTCCGAGGAGCAGCTCGCGCGGATCGACGTGCCGGCCGGGCTCGACATCGGCGCGCGCACGCCGGCGGAGATCGCGCTCTCGATCCTGGCCACGGTCGTCAGCGTCCGCCGCGGCGGACCGTGCCGCCGCCGCTCCGCGGCCCGGCGCCGACCGCGTCGCCCGCGCTCGCGGTCGACCCGATCTGCGGGATGACCGTCGCGATCGTCGCGGGCACGCCGTCGGTCGAGCTCGACGGCGAGACCGTCTACTTCTGCTGCGAGGGCTGCGCCTCCAAGTTCCAGGCGCAGCACGAGCATGCCCTCGCGGAATGAGGTGACGGGCGAGGCCGCCGGCGAGATCCGGCAGCTCGCGCCCGACATCGAGACGCTCGCGCGGCGGCTCGCCGAGGTCGACTACCTCGTCGACGAGGGCCTCGCGACCTCGATCTTCCTGAGCGTCCGCCTGCCGCAGCCGCTGCTGCTCGAGGGCGAGGCCGGCGTCGGCAAGACCGAGGCCGCGAAGGCGCTCGCGCTCGTGCTCGACACGCCGCTGATCCGGCTGCAGTGCTACGAGGGGATCGACGCGGCGGAGGCGCTGTACGAGTGGAACTATCCGCGCCAGCTGCTGAGCATCCGGCTCGCCGACTCCCGCGAGACGCCGCTCGGCGAGGAGGAGCTGTTCGGGCCCGACTACCTGATCCGCCGCCCGCTCCTGCGCGCGCTCGAGCACCCGGGCCCGCGGCCGGCGGTGCTGCTGATCGACGAGATCGACCGCGCCGACGACGACTTCGAGGCGTTCCTGCTCGAGCTGCTCGCCGAGGCGACCGTGACGATCCCCGAGATCGGCACGATCCGCGCCACGCATCCGCCGATCATCGTGCTCACCTCGAACCGCACGCGCGACCTGCACGACGCCGTCAAGCGCCGCTGCCTCTACCACTGGATCGACTACCCGACGCCGGAGCGCGAGGTGGAGATCGTGCGCCGCCGCGTGAAGGGCGCCTCGGAGACGCTCGCCGTGCAGGTCGCGAACGCCGTCTCGCGGATGCGCGCGAGCGACGTGCAGAAGCCGCCGGGGATCGCCGAGGCGATCGACTGGCTCGCGGCGCTCGACCTGCTCGGGGTCGAGCACCTCGACGCGGCCGCCGTCGACCGCACGCTCGGCTCGGTGCTGAAGTACGACGAGGACCAGGAGGTGATCCGCGCGGCCGGCCTCGAGCAGCTCGTGCGCGCCGGTGACTGAGGCCTTCGGCGTCGAGACGATCGAGCTCGACCTGCCCGCCGCTCGTCGGCGCGCTCAGCCGGCGCCTGCACGAGGCCGGCGTGCCGGTCACGCCCGCGCGCTCGGCCGAGCTCGCGCGCGCGCTCACGCTCGTGCGCCCGGTCAGCCGGCGGCGGCTGTACTGGACGACCCGCGGCGTGCTCGTCACCGACCGAGGCGCAGGTCAGGGCGTTCGACGCGGTCTTCCTCTCGATCTTCGGCGCGCGAGCCGACCGAGCCGTTCGAGCCCGACGAGCGCGCAGTCGAGCGCGGCGCCGGCCGGCGACCGCGCGACGACGGCTCGGCGGGCGACGCCGCCGACGGAGCGCTCGGCGGCGTCACCGCGCGGCGCGGGCGACGGAAGGCGCCGAGATCGACGTGCCGCTGGCGCTGGCGAGCGACGAGGAGGTGCTGCGGCGGCAAGAGCTTCGACGCGCTCGAGCCGCACGAGCTCGCGCAGCTCTACCGGCTGATGTCGCGGCTCGAGCTCGCGACGCCGCTCCGGCGCACGCGCCGCTACGAGAAGGGCCGCCACGGCGCGCGCATCGACATGCGCCGGACGCTGCGCGCGAGCCTGCGCACCGGCGGCGATCCGATCCGCCTCGCGCGCCGGCGCCGCCGCATCGTCCCCCGCCGGCTCGTGATGCTGTGCGACATCTCCGGCTCGATGGAGCCGTACGCGCGCGCCTACCTGCAGTTCCTGACCTGCGCCGCGGCGAGCGGGCCGAACGCCGAGGCGTTCGTCTTCGCGACGCGGCTGACGCGCCTGACGCGCGCGCTGGCCTCGCGCAACCCCGAGCGCGCGATCCAGCGCGCCGCCGCCGCAGCGCCCGACTGGTCGAGCGGGACGCGGATCGGCGACGCGCTGAAGGAGTTCAACGACCGGCACGGCCGGCGCGGGATGGCCCGCGGCGCCGTGGTCGTGATCCTCTCCGACGGCTGGGAGCGCGGCGACCCGGCGCTCGTCGCGCAGGAGATGGAGCGCCTCGCGCGGCTCGCGCACCGGATCGTCTGGGTCAATCCGCGGGTCGGCGCGAGCGCGTTCTCGGTGCAGGCCGGCGGCATGGTCGCCGCGCTGCCGCACTGCGACGCGCTCGTCAGCGGCCACAGCTTCGAGGCGCTCGCCGAGGTCGTCGCCGCGATCGGCGCCGAGGCGCCGGGCCACGTCGAGCCGCCGCCGCCACGACGAGCCGGAGCCGTGGGCCAGCGCCACCCCGGTGCCGGGCAGCTCGGTCGCGATGCCGAGCGGCCACGGCCCGAGCAAGGGAAAGACGACTCCCGGCTGGGTGACCGATGAGTGACGAAGAGAGACTGCATCTATCCCGGGCTGCGAGCGCCCGGCCGTGCCGCCGCACCCGCTCGGCGGGCCGCAGCCCGCGTTCTGCGACCTGGAGGAGCACAACGCGCTGACGGCCCACCAGGAGCGGCAGCGCCTCGCGAACGAGAGGAGATCCACCGATGGCTAACGAGGCTTACCGAGCGGTCTTCCTGCGCGTGCACCCGACCGGCAAGATGGTGCTCAGCCTGACCACCGAGTCCGACGGCAAGGAGGGCGCCTACGCGCAGCTCGTCGCCGACGAGCTCGGCGTGCCGCCGCTCGACGTCAAGGTCGTCCCCGCGGACACCGACCGCTTCGGCGTCGGCCACGGCTACAACACGAGCCCGTCCGAGGGCACCTCGGCCGCGATCGCGAGCGCCACGGACAAGATCCGCGACAAGGCGCAGCTGCTCGCAGGCGTGGCGCTCGGGGCCGCACCCGAGACGCTCACCTGGTACAACGGCGCGTGGACCGCGCGACGCGAGCGACCCGACGCAGGTCAAGACGGTCGAGGACCTCGCGCTCTACGCGCACGGCACCGGCGCGCTGCCGCCCGGGGTCGAGGGCGGGCTCGACGCGCAGACGGTCTACACGGACTGAGGCAGGGCCGCGTCGAGCGCGACCTCGACCTCGTCGACGACCTTGAGCGCCCCGAACAGCGTCGAGTACGGCTTGATCCCCCAGTCGCTCTGCTTGACGACGACGCGCGCCACGACCCTGTCGCCGAGCTCGAGCTCGAACGCGATCGGGCGGGTCGCGCCGCCGAGCGTCAGCTCGCCCTCGACGGCGGCCCGGCTCCCGTCGACGCGCACGGTCGTCGAGCGGAACTCGATCGCCTGCCGCTTCAGCACCTCCTCGTCGATCGTCTGCTCGATGTTCGCCTTGTCGTCGTCGCCGAGCGCCTGCATCCCGCCCGTGCCTTCGAGCACGCGCAGTGACCCCGGCTCCACGCTGAGCACGAGGCTCGACTCCTCGAGCGTCGCCTCCCACGAGGTGACCTCGATCAGCAGGTTGTGCCCCGCCTTGGCCGCTGCGCCGGTGCGCCCGGTCCTCACCGTGAGACTGCCGTTCTCAGGGCCGAGCCGCATCGGCAGAGCCTAGTAAACTGGCCGGCAGATGGCCGTCGAGCTCGACCACTCCTTCACCACCGCGAAGCCGATCGACGAGAGCTACGCGACGATCCTCGACCTCGAGCGCGTCGTGCCGTGCGTCGAGGGCGGCAGCGTGCTCGAGACGATCGACCCGACTCCGTCAAGGCCGAGATCAAGGTGAAGATGGGCGCGATGTCGATGACGTTCACCGGCACCGTCGAGATCGTCGAGCAGGACGCCGCCGCCCACCGGGTGCTGATGCGCGTCAAGTCGAAGGAGGCCGGCGGCCAGGGCTACGCGAACGCCGACGTCACCTTCACCCTCGCCGACGGCGGCGGCACGATCCACACGAACGCGCAGATCACCGGCAAGGCCGCGTCGATGGGCGAGGGCGTGATGGTCGGCGTGCTCGACGCGCTGATCACCGACTTCGCCGGCAAGCTCGGGCCGAGCTCGATGAGGCGGTCGCCGGTCGCGCAAGCAGGTCCGACGATGCGCGTCACCATGCGTGCGATCCGTGAGGGCGAGGTGCCGCCCGACGGCGGCACGGCGGTCCAGGACGATCCGGACCGGCCGGTCTTCCACGGCACCGGCCCGAACGACTACGTCTGCGTCGAGTGCGGCAACGTGCTCGCGACGGCGAATGGACCCGGAGCAGATGACGAAGAAGGTGCGGGTCCGCTGCGGCCGGTGCCGGACGGTCAACGTCTCCGTGATCGACGGCTACGAGCTGACTCCACAAGCCGGAGTAGCGACAGCCCGCTCACGGCGCGGTAGGCAGCCGCCCCGTCGCCGTCGAGCGCCGCGATCCGAATCACCGGCGGATGGCCCATCGCGGGCGTCGCGAGGTCGAGCAGCGCGTCGTGGTAGGCCCGTTCCCGCTGCACCCCGCCGAAGCCGAAGCCCTTCGCCGGCAGGCCGCGGGAGAGCCCGTCGGTGGTCGCGCACCAGGCGCGGCAGAGCTCCTCGTAGGTGTCGCGGTCGAACCCGACCGGCGCGCCGTCGCGGTAGAGCTCGAGTGCAGCCAGGCGGAACGAGGTGAAGTGAGGCGACTCGTCGACCTCGATCACCGTTCCGGTCGGCTCGTGCACGAGCTCGACCGGGAGCAGCAGGTTCTCGCGCGAGGCGTGGAGCACCGAGACGTCGCCGCCCAGCCGCTGCGTAGATCGCCGCGAGCTGCTCGAGCGCGACCGTCACCGGCCCGACGAGCCCGGGATCGCGCCGCGCCTTGGCGACGCGTTCGAGGCCGACGTGGCCCTGCTCGCAGAGCCAGTCGAACGAGCCGCTCCCGAGCACGATCCCGTCCTCGGCCGCCGCCTGCGCGAACGCCGCCTGGACGCCGCCGGAGGCCACTCTCAGGCCGTGGGATACGTGAAGACGAAGTACATCGCGATCACGAGCAGCACTGCAGAGACGCCCATCAAGCCGACCCGGACGTTGCGGACCTTGAACCGCTGCGACAGCGCCGTCAGGAAGAGCACGGTCGCGAGCAGCACCGTATTGCGCAGGTACTTGTCCCCCGTCTCACGGGCGGCGGTTCCCTCTTCGAAGGCAGCGCTCGCCTTGTCCTCCCATTCTGCCGAGGCTGCCAGCTGGGCGTTGTGGTACTGGGGCATCACGAGCGGCCCGGGCGGAGCCTTGGGGTTGGTGAACGGGTGGGTCTTCTCCCACGCGGCGAAGGCGGGCCGAAACTCGACCCTGAACCTCTTCTCGAACGCGGCGGCGGTCTTCGCGTTGCCGGTGGTCTCCGCCTGGAGCCAGAACGAGAACGTGGTCGAGTCGTAGATCTGCAACTGACCGCCTCTCGCCGCGGCCTGCGAGCCGAGGAGCCGGTATTTGGAGGACAGCCCGTACAGGTGCGCCTGCCGCCCGTCGAACCGCGCCGCCTGGTAGCCGCTCCAGGCGGTGGCGACGGCGACGATCGCGAGCAGGAGGGCCTCGAGGATCTCGACCGTCTGCTCGCTCCAGCCGCGCTTCCCGTCGTCGTGCCCGTGCTCGTGTCCTAGATGATGGGCGACCTCGCCGGCTCCGAATCCCTCAGGCATCGCGGGCAGTCTAATAGGCTTCGCGTGTGATCCTCGAGCTGACCCCGGACGAGCTGCTCTCGACGACGCGGGCCGTCCGCAAGCGGCTCGACCTCACCCGGCCGGTCGAGCCCGAAGTGCTGGAGGAGTGCCTGGCCCTCGCCCAGCAGGCGCCGACGGCGAGCTACTCGCAGAACTGGCACTTCGTCGTCGTCACCGACCCGGAGAAGAAGGCGGCGCTCGGAGAGCTCTGGCGCACCGTCGCCGGGCCGTACCTCGAGAAGCGGATCGCCGGCGCGGGCGGGCAGGTCGGCCGGATCGGCGATGCGGTGACCTATCTCGCCGAGCACATCCACGAGGTGCCGGTGCACGTGATCCCGTGCGTCGAGGGCCGGACGGAGGACGCGCCCGCGGTGCTGCAGGCGTCCCGCTGGGCCTCGATCATCCCCGCCGCCTGGAGCTTCATGCTCGCGGCGCGCTCCCGCGGGCTCGGCACCGTGTGGACGACGTTCCACCTGATCTACGAGCGCGAGGCGGCCGAGATCCTCGGGATCCCGTACGAGGAGGTGATGCAGGCGGCGCTGATCCCGGTCGCCTACACGATCGGCACCGACTTCAAGCCGGGCGCCCGCAAGCCGCTCGACAGCATGGTTCACTGGAACAGCTGGTAGGCGTTCACCACCTCGCCACCGTCTTCGGACGAAGTACGGATGTCACGCCGCGGGCACGGTGCTAGCGTGGAAACCGCCCAGCGACGAAAGGAGACCCATGTCCGACGACACGCCCGTACTCGATCTGCTGGCCGGCATGAACGCCGACTCGCTCGAGGCCTCGAGCCTCGACCCGAGGACGCTCATGCTGGTACGCATCGCCGCCCTCGTGGCGATCGATGCGCCGCCGGTGTCGTACCTTCTCAACCTGAAGGTCGCCGGCGCGGCCGATGTCTCAGCCGAGGACGTCCAGGGCGTCCTCGCCGCAGTGGCGCCCCTCGTGGGGTCGCCCCGGGTCGTCGCCTCCGCGTCGAAGATGGTCCGCGCGCTCGGGATCGAGCTTGATCTCGAGGAGCTCACCGAGGCCGTCCAGGACGCCTAGAGGCCAGCGCCGCGGCGACGCCGCTCCCGTCGCGAGACGGTGAACGGCGTCGCCGCGTGTTTTAGGGTTGCGCGGTGGGCTGGATCGACACCGAGCTCGTGCTCGTGGCGCTGGCGGCCATGGTCTCGCCGACGACGCTGACGTTCTCGGTGCTCGCGCTCGTGCTCGGCGAACGGCCGCTCCGCACCGGGCTCTGGTTCTACCTCGGCGCGCTCACCGCGACGCTCGCGGTCGGCGTCGCGGCCGCGTTCGTGCTCGGCGACATCGCGGCCCCGTCGTCGAGCTCGGGCCAGAAGACCTGGGTCAGCGTCTTCGACATCGTCGCGGCCGTCGTTCTGATCGGCTACGCGTGGCGCTGGCTGCGGCGGCCGCCCGACCAGGCGAGGATCGAGAGCATGGTCGCGCAGATGAGCAAGGTCGCGTCCTCGCCGGTGATCGCGATCGTCGGCGCCGGCGCGCTCCTCGCCAACCCGGGCGGCTTCATCCCGCTCGCCCTGAAGGCGATCTCGGAGACGGATCCGAGCACCGCGCAGTACGTGGTCGACTGGGTCTTCTTCACGCTCGTCGCGATCCTGCCGCTCGGCGTCGCGATCCTGATGCTGCTCGTCGCCCGCGACTGGACGGTCGCCCTGCTGCTGCGGGCGCGCACCTGGCTCGTCCGCCACGCCTGGAAGATCGGCGCGGTGCTGATCTTCCTGCTCGCAGTCGCCCTGCTGCGAAACGGGATCTCCGGCCTGACGTGAGGCCGCCCCTGGCGGGACGGCCTCACTTCGGACTTCCTACCTGGGCTCGCCCGTGCTGAACGCGTAGCCGGCGAGATACCCGGTCGGCGGCCCCGGCGGCGTGTTCAGGTGACCGTTGAAGACGGCCGTGAACGTGTCTCCGGGCGAGCCGAGCCGCAGGTCGCCGCTGCCGGCCGAGAAGTGGCTCGAGGAGACGACCGTGCTGATGTTCCTGAGCGTGAACGCACCCGTCACGGTGTCGACGATCCCCTGTTGCCGGAGCCCGGCGACGAGCACCGGTGTTCCGTCGCGGAAGCTGTCCGGACTCGAGAAGCTTCCGTTCAAGGCAGAGTCCCGATAGATCGTCATCGTCCCCTCGCGGGTGATCACCCGCAGCGGGCCGTCGCTGATCACCCTGGTCGTGACGGTGTCCGTGTAGAACGTGAACAGGGCGGTCGTCTCGTTCTGGGGATCGGCGCTGAACACCGGCAGGCCCCGTAGGTAGGAGACGTAGCCGTACTGGATCGAGGTGGCGGGGGTCACGCCCGCCGGCGAGTTGATCGCCTGCGCCACGAGCTCGAGCGACAGGTCGTGCACCTGGGTGATCTTGGAGTTCGAGCTCGAAGCACCCGCGCTGATGGCCAGAGCGACGAGTGCAGTTGCGACCGCCGCCAGACCAATGCGCGACCGTCGGCCGATGTGTTTCCGGGGCATCTCGGAATCCTTTCGTGTCAGTTGGTGGGAATGCGCCCCGCCAACCTGGTCGAACGCGGTCTCGGATCGCTCATCCCGCGCTCATCGCCGGTTCATCGGCCGGGGTATCCGGGCGCGGTCGACGGTGGTACGTTCACCGCGGAGCCATAGCCATGCAGTACCGCATCCTGGGTCCGTTTTCCGCCTCCAAGGACGGCACCGAGATCGTCCTGGGGAGCGGCAAGCAACGCGCGCTCCTGGCCCTGTTGCTCCTGCATGCGAACGAGGCGGTCTCCATCGATCGGCTCGTCGACGAGCTCTGGGGCGAGACGCGATCGACGAGCGCGACGAAGGTACTCCAGAACTACGTCTCCAAGCTCCGGGCGCTGCTCGGCGACGGCGTCCTGATCACCCGCGGGCACGCCTACGAGCTCCGGGTCGAGCCGGGAGAGCTCGATCTCGACGTCTTCAACGTCCGGGTGGCCGATGGGCGCCGCGCCCTCGCAGCGGGAGATCCCGCCGGCGCCGCGGAGACTCTCTCAGCCGCCCTCGCCCTCTGGCGCGGGGCTCCGCTGACCGACTTCGCCTACGAGGAGTTCGCACTGGCGGAGATCGAGCGTCTCGAGGGGTTGCGGCTGGCTGCGCTGACCGAGCGGATCGAGGCGGACCTCCAGCTCGGCCGGCATTCCGCGCTGATCGGTGAGCTGGAGGCCCTCGTCGCACGGTGCCCGCTCCAGGAGCGGCTCCGGGGCCAGCTCATGCTCGCGCTCTATCGCTCCGGACGCCAGGCCGAGGCGCTCCGGGTGTACCAGGCCACCCGCAGGACACTCGTCGATGAGCTCGGGATCGAGCCGAGCCAGGAGCTCCAGCAGCTCGAGCGGTCGATCCTGGCGCACGACCCGGCGCTCGAACGGCAACGGCGTGCGCCTATGCCGGCCCGCAAGTCGCTTCTGGCCGCCGCGGCCGTCGGCGCCGCAGCGGTCGTCGCCGTGATCGCCCTCGTTGCCGGGACGACCCGCACGGCCGCGCCGACCGTCGTCTCGGGTGACGCTGTCGCGATCATCGACCCCGGCTCGGGTCGGGTCACCGGCCAGGTCGCGGCCGGAGCCGCCCCGACCGCTCTCGCTTTGGGCGCCGGCGGCCTCTGGGTCGCGAACACCGACGATCAGACCGTGACTCACATCGATCTCGGGAGCGGCAAGGTGGTCCGGAACGTCGCAATCGGGGGCATTCCACTCGGCCTCGCCGTCGGACCGAACGCCGTGTGGGTCGTCAGGCGGCGGCCGGACGGGCTTCCGGAGCTGATCAAGATCGACCCGCGCTTCGACACCGTCGGCGCGGTACGGCAGCTCACGGGTGACCCAGGCGGCGCCGCCGGCGTCGCCGTAACCCGGGATGGAGTCTGGGTGGTTGCCCAGGCAGGACTACTTGAACGTCTCGACCCGACGGGAACCGCCGTCACGGCGCGGGTCGACACGCGGAACACGCCAGCCAGCGTCGCGATCGGAGCGGGCTCGGTGTGGGCGGCCGACGGGTTCGGCAAGAATGTCGCCCGCATCGACGCGGCCACAAAGCTCGTGACGGCGACGACGCCGGTCGGCAACGGCGCGGACGCCGTCGCGACAGGCGAAGGAGCGGTTTGGGTGGCCGACGGGCTCGACGACGCCGTCGTCCGGATCGACCCGGCGACGAACTCCGTCACGATGACGATCCCGGTCGGCCGCTCGCCGACCGGGATCGCGGTCGGACTCGGCAGCGTCTGGGTGGCCAACAGCCGCGACGGCACGGTGTCCCGGATCGATCCCCTGCGCAACAAGGTCGTGAGCACAATCGCCGTCGGCGGGAGCCCGAGGGCGATCGCAGTGGGGGACGGACGCGTCTGGGTATCCGTTCAGAACGCCCTGATCGCCCCCGGCAAGCAGGCAGGCGGCGTCGCGCACATCACCGCGGAGGCGCCTCTGGGGTCGCTCGATCCGGCGCTGGCCTATCTGACCCAGTCGTGGGCGCTCGAGTATGCGACCTGCGCGAAGCTGTTCAACTACTCGGACGCACCGGCGTCGGCTGGAACACGGCTCGAGCCGGAGGTGGCCACCGCGCTACCCGTCCCCACCGAAGGCGGCACGAGCTACGCGTTCACGATCAGGCCCGGCTTCCGGTTTTCGCCGCCGTCGAACGCCCCCGTGACCGCGGAGACGTTCCGGTTCACGATCGAGCGGGCGCTCAGCCCGGCGCTGGAGAATGGCCCGGCACGCTCCTTCGCCGCCGACATCGTCGGAGCGCAGGCCTACGAGGCCGGCAAGTCCCGGCACATCTCCGGTGTGAGCGTGCGGGGCAACACCCTGACGATCCGCCTCGTGCGAGCCGCGCCGGACATCGTCTCGCGACTTGCGATGCCGCTCTTCTGCGCCGTCCCGCCCGACACACCAATCGTCCCGACCGGCGTCCGCACCGTGCCCTCGGCCGGCCCGTACTACGTTGCCTCCTATACGCCCACGCAGGGTGCGGTGCTGAAGCGAAATCCCAACTACCACGGAGCGCGGCCTCATACGCTCGACGAGATCGACTACCGCACAGGCGTCGGCAAGACGCAGAGCGTGCACGAGATCCAGGCAGGGACAGCGGACTTCGCCGCCGACGGCGTCCCTCCCGACCAGGCCGCGAGCCTCGCTTCCCGCTACGGCGGTCGGCGCTATTTCGCCAACCCATCACTCTCGGTCTGGTATCTGGCGCTGAACACCAGCCGGCCGCTGTTCGCCGACGCGAGACTTCGCAGGGCGGTCAACTACGTGCTCGACCGCCGGGCGATCGCGCGTGCCGTTCAGGCCGGCGGGCTTCCGGCCCAGCCGGCCGATCAGTACCTGCCGCCCGGGCTGCCCGGCTTCCGCGACATCCATCCCTACCCGCTCACGCCGGACCTGTCCCGAGCACGGCGGCTCGCCCGCGGCCACGGCGGGCATGCCGTCCTCGACACGTGCTCCAGACCGTACTGCCGTGCAGTGGCGCAGCTCGTCCAGGCAGAGCTCGCGCCGCTCGGGATCACCGTCGAGATCAAGGTGCTCGCTTTCGAAGCACTTCTCGGCCGCGTCGGAACGCGGGGCGAACCGTTCGACATGACCGTGTTCGGCTGGACTGCGGACTATCCCGATCCGTCGGATTTCCTCAGTCTCTTCGACGGACGCTCGATCACGGCCACGGGGAACGACAACGTCGCGTACTTCGACGATCCCGGCTTCAACCGCAGGCTCGCCGCCGCCGCGCAGCTCTCCGGTCCCCGTCGCTACCTCGCCTACCAGGCGCTCGACGCCGAGCTCACGCGCATCGCGTCGCCGGCGCCCGCGCTGGTCAATCAGATCGAGCAGGACTTCTACTCCGCCCGCATCGGCTGCCAGGTCTACCAGCCCGTCTACGGGGTCGATCTCGCCGCGCTCTGCCTGAAGAAGACCGGCTAGAGCGGCAGCTCGTCCGCGTGGCGGTCGACGATCTCGTGGACCGTGAGCGGCTCCAGGCCCGTCAGGCGCTCGTAGTCGTCGGTGACGACGTCCAGCTCGCCGTTTCGGATCGCCTCGTAGGACGTCTGCCCGGCCTCGAGCTCCCAGCCCGAGCGGCCGAGCGCCTGCCACCGCTCATCCCACTCCTCGTCGGTGGCCGGCTCGTAGCCGTACGCGTCGCCGGTCACCTCCGCCGCGATGTGGGCGAGGTCGTGGAGGCTGACCGACTCGGGCGTCGTGATGTCGTACACCTGCTCCGCGTGGCCGGGCTCGGTGAGCGTGACGGCGATCGCCTTCGCGAGCTCCGGCCGGTACGAGAAGCTCATCCGCGCCTCGCCGAGCGGCTCTCGCGCGATGCCGTCGGCGTCGAACCAGCCCGGGATGTGGTCCGCGTACATCGTGTTCCGGATCGCGGTCCAGCCCACGCCCGAGTCGGCCAGGATCTCCTCGGTCTCCCCGTGCGAGCGCGCGTGGAGGAAGGTCGCGTCGCGGGCGGCGTTCGCGAACGAGAGGTAGACGATCTGCGCGACGCCGGCCCGGGCCGCCGCCTCGACGAACGAGCGGTGCAGCGGGACGCGGCGGTCGGGGCCTTCGTGCAGCGAGACCATGAAGACGCGGTCACCCTCGCGCAGCGCCTCGGCGAGGAGGTCGGGACGGCCGTAGTCGGCGGTCACGACCTCGGCACCCGGGAGCTCCGGGGCGCGCGACGGGTCGCGCACGACGAGGCGGAAGGGCTCACCGCGCTCGAAGAGCTCCTCGGCGACGAGCGCACCGACGTGCCCCGTGGATCCGGTGACGACGATCACGCGGCCAGGCTACTACGGCCGGAAGAAGGCCCGGATCAGGAACACGCTCATCTGCTTCCTGCTCATGCCCGTCTGGAACTGGCCATGGTCGGTCGCCCGGACCTCCGCCTGGTCAGAGCCGCCGCTGCGACACTCGCCGCAACCGGGAAGATGAACCGCCGCACGAGGCGTGCTCCAGGGCCCGAACGCCGGGCCCGACAAACCGAGCTCGGCGCTACGGCCCGGCGGCGGCGACGACCGCCGGGTCGGCGAGTGCGACCGGCCCCATCCCGTCGCCGTCTGCTGCGTCGACCCACGAGGCGTCGGCCCAGGACGCGTCGGTCCAGGAGGCATCCGCCCAGGAGGCGTCGTCCAGGCGCGTCGCCACGACGCGGGCCCAGGAGGCGTCCGTCCACGAGGCGTCGGCCCAGGACGCGTCGGCCCAGGAGGCGTCCGCGGTCGAAGCGGCGACCCAGGTCGGCGCGTCGAACGAGAGGCCGCCGGCGGGATCGCTCTGCACGAAGCCGTCGAGCGCCGCGTTGGGGTTCGGCGGGGCCGTGAGCGCGGCAGCGTCGGCCACGCTGACCTCGCCGACGCCGATCGCGCGGTTCGTGATCAGGGGGGCCTGGTTGGCGGTGAGCATCAGCGCGCCCTTGACCTGGTCGGGCGTCCAGTCGGGATGGAGCGCGAGCAGCTGCGCCGCGGCTCCCGCGACGACCGGGGCGGCGAACGAGGTGCCCGAGAGCTCCATGTAGCCGGGCGAGACGACGTGATCGGGGCGCTGCGACTCGAGGCTGCCGTTCGAGACCGGCCCGATCATGTAGCGGCCGGGCGCGCCGAGCTCTGGCTTGGCGAAGCCGTCCTCGGTGCTGCCCCATGCCGACCACGGCGCGACCGAGTCGTCGAGGGTGCCGAAGGCCGTGCCGATGTCGACCGCGCCGACCGTGATCACGAACGGGTCGTTGCCCGGCGAGTAGAGGACGCCGCTCGGGACGTCGCCGGTGCCGTAGTTCCCGGCCGCGGCGACGACGACGACGCCGTTCAGCCAGAGCTTCTCGACGGCGCGGTCGAGCGGGTCGTAGTAGAAGTGCGTCGCGGTCGCCGAGTGCAGCGAGAAGTTCGCGACCTTGATGTTGTACTGGTCCTTGTTGGCCAGGATCCACTGCGCGGCCGCGACGACGTCCGACGTCCGGGCGACGCCGTTGTCGTCCATCACCCTGATCGGGAGGATGTGCGAGCTCGGCGAGGCGCCCGCGTAGCCGTCGTTGCTGCCCGCCGCAACGCCCGCGACGAACGTGCCGTGACCGTCGCCGTCGCCCTGCGCGTTCGGCGTCGCCGAGCTGAGGTTCACCTCGGGGTAGGCGCGGCCGCTGAAATCCTTCTTGCCGGCGTCGAGCCCGGAGTCGACGATCGCGATCGTCGGGGCGTCGGGCGCGGGGTGCCACTGCGAGCCCCAGAGCTTCGCGTTGCCGGATGCGTACGGCCAGAGCTGCGAGCTCGTCAGCGTGGAGCTGCCGTTGCCGTAAGCGGTGGCCTCGACAGGCGTGTCGGCCGTGACGATCAGGCCCGGCACCTTCGCGAGCCTCGTGATCCACTTCGCCTTGAGGTCGACCGCGACGCCGTTGATCAGCGAGAGCCGCTTGGAGACGGTGCCGCCGTCGGTCTGGCCGTTCGCCGCGAAGGCCGAAGCAGCTGCGTTCGTTCCGGCCGTGGCCTGGATGATCACGTGGAGCCGCTGGTTGCCGTTCGCCTGGGCTTGCTTGAGGAGCGCCGGCGGGACGTAGCTCGGCTTCCCTTTCGAGCCGGAGACCTTCGCGGCGGTGACGAGTGCAAGCCTGGACTGGCCGTTGCCGGGATCCGCGAGCGCGGCGAGGGGCGCACAGAGCGCGCAGACCGCGATCAGGACGGCGGCGCCGAACCGGCCGCCGCGGCCCCAGAGCGCGCTCCGGCGAATCTCCTTCTGGCGCTCGCCAGCTCTCGCCATCCCCTCGAACCTCCTGGCCCCGCTGAGCGGGCACCCTCCGCAGAACACTCGAAAGCAGAACCTGCTCTCGTCCTCTGAATGAACCTACAGCCGCTCTTCCGCCGGGTCCCTCCCCCGGATGGGGGGAAGGTCCGTTGCTTGAGGAAAATCCCCCGAACGAGGCACCCCGCCGGGGTCAAATGTCAAGTCGCCGCAGCCGGCCTGCCGGAGAGCTCGCCGCACAGGGCGACGGCCTCCTCGACCGGGAGCAGACGGCCGCGGGCGGTGCCGCTCGCGTACGCCTCCTCGCCGAGCGCCGCCTCCACGCGCTCGACCGTCGCCTCGTACCAGTCGTGCTGGTCGCCGTGGCGGACGGCGCCGATCGAGCGCCGGAGCGCGTCGGCTGCGCCGAGCAGCGCGGCTGCGTCGCCGGGCCGCTCCTCGGTGACGGCGACGTTCGCGAACGCCTCCATGCACTCGGCCGACTTGTGGGGATCGCCGAGCTCCTGCAGCGTCACGAGCGCGGCGATCAGAAGCTCGCGCGGCCGGTCGAGCTCGCCGGCGGCGAGACGGGCGCGCGCGAGCGGAATCGAGACGGACGCCGCCTCGTGGGTCGCCTGCCCTGCCTCGGCGCAGGCGAGGCCCCGCTCGAAGAAGGCGATCGCCTGTTCCCGCTCTCCCCGGGCGAGCTCGACGAGGCCGAGGTTCTCGAGTGCAACCGCCTGGTTGACGCGCGCGCCGAGCTGCTCGTAGATGCCGAGCGCCTCGCGGTACAGCGGGTGCGCCGCGTCGAGGTCGCCCTCGTTGAGCGAGATGTTGCCGAGGTTGGACAGCGCGATCGCCGTCCGCTGCTGGTCGCCGATCTCGCGCGCGACCGCGAGCGCCTGCTCGAACCGGGCCCGCGACGCGGCCCACTCGCCGCGCTCTCCGAGCAGGACGCCGGCGCCGTTCAGCACCTTGTTGCGGTCGAGCGGCGGCGCGTCGGGGAAGGCGTCGGCGACCGACTCGAGCGCCCGCAGCCCCTCGTCGACGTGGCCGTGCACCTGCCAGAAGCGCCGCAGCGCAGCGGCGAGGCCGACCGCGCTCTCGCCGTCGCCGTCCGCGACCGCCGCGGCGATCGCGGCGCGGAGGTTCGCGTGGTCGGCCTCGAGCCGCTCCATCAGCCGGCCCTGCTCCGGGCCGTCCAGCCCCTCCTCGAGCCCGCGCGCGAACTCGAGGAAGTAGCGGGTATGGCGGCGGCGTAGGGCTTCGGTCTCGCCGCTCGCGGCCGACTGCTCGAGCGCGTACTCGCGCAGGGTCTCGAGCATCACGAACCGGGAGCTGCGATCGCTCCGGCGGCCGAGCAGCCGCTTGTCGACGAGGGAGGTGATCGCGTCGAGCGTCGCGATGTCGTCGCAGACGGCCTCGATCGCCTCGAGCGTCGCGCCGCCGGCGAAGATGCCGAGCCGGGAGAAGAGGAGCTGCTCGTCGGACTCGAGCAACCGGTAGCTCCAGTCGATCGCGGCGCGAATCGTCCGCTGCCGCTCGGGCGCGTCGCGCGCTCCGTCGGTGAGCAGGTCGAGCCTGCTCGTCAGCCGCGCGAGGAGCTCGGGCGGCGGCAGGAGGCGCACGCGCGCGGCGGCGAGCTCGATCGCGAGCGGCAGGCCCTCGAGCCGCCGGCACACCTCCGCGACCGCCTCGGCGTTCTCGTGCGTGAGCGCGAAGTCGTCGCGGACCGCCCGCGCGCGGTTCACAAAGAGCTCGACGGCGGGCACGGCCGCGAGCGCGGCCTCGTCCGCGGCGTCGCCCGGCGCGGGGAGCTCGAGCGGGGGCAGTGAGAAGTCGTGCTCGGACGCGATCCGCAACGCCGCCACGCTCGTCACGAGGAGCTTCACGCGCGGCGCGGCGGCGAGGAGCTCGCCGATCGCGGGCGCCGCGTCGAGCACGTTCTCGAAGTTGTCCAGCACGAGCAGGAGCCCCCTGGCACCCAGGTGCTCGCGCAGCGCGAGGCCGTCGTCGCCGTCGCTCTGCAGGCCGAGCGCGAGCGCGACCGACGGCAGCACGAGCGCCGGGTCGGAGATCGCAGCGAGCTCGACGAAGCAGACGCCGTCGGGGAAGTCGTCTCCGAGCCGCTCGGCCGCTTCGAGCGCGAGGCGGGTCTTCCCGATCCCGCCGATCCCGGTCAGGGTGACGAGCGCGATGTCGGGGTCCCGCAGCAGGTCGCAGAGGCGCACGAGCTCCCGCTCACGGCCGATCAGCGGGGTCGCCGGCCTCCGCACCCCGGCCATGCGCGGGCTCGCCGAGGGGACGGCCGGGATCAGCGAGGGGTCCTGGCGCAGGATCGCCTGCTCGATCTGCCTGAGCGCCGGGCCCGGCTCGAGCCCGCGCTCCTCGACGAGCGAGCTGCGCGCGCGCCGGTAGGCGTCCAGCGCCTCCGACTGGCGGCCCGCGGCGTAGAGCGACTGCATCAGCTGGCCCCAGAGACGCTCGCGCAGCGGATGCTCGGCGACGAGCGCCTCGAGCTCCGCCCCGGCCTGCGCGTACTCGCCGAGCGCGATCTCGGCGTCGATCCGGTCCTCGACCGCGGTCAGCCGCAGCGCCTCGAGCGCCGCCGCGGCAGGCTGGGCGAAGCGCGCGTCGGCAAGATCGCCGAACGCCGGCCCGCGCCAGAGGGCGAGCGCCTCGCGGAGGAGCGCGGCGGCCTGTTCCGGCCGTCCGGCCTCGAGCGCGTCGCGGCCGCCGCGTGCGCGCTCTTCGAAGCGCCGCAGGTCGAGCTCGTCGGGCACGAGCTCGTAGCCGCTGCCGTGCGTGCGCAGCGCGTCGCGGCCGACGACCCCGCGCAGGTGCGAGACGTAGACGTAGAGCGCGTCCGAGGCCGTCGCGGGCGGCTCCTCCTCCCAGAGGTCGTCGACGAGGCGGTCACGCGAGACCGGCTCGCCCGCGTGCAGCAGCAGGTCGAGGAGCAGCAGGCGCTCCTTCCGCCCGGTGACCGTCAACTCGCGGTCGCCGTCGCGGATCGTGAGCGGGCCGAGCAGGAGGAAGTCCAGAGGAATGGCTCCTTAAGACAAGGGGCAAGCTGATCTTAAGGTGCGCCCGCGATCCTTGGGGAGATGAAAGAGATCACCTTCACAACACGGCAGCGCCAGGTCGTCGAGCTGATCGCCGGCGGCTACTCGAACCAGGAGATCGGAGAAGCGCTCGGGATCACCGAGCGGACGGTCCGGGCGCACCTCGAGGTCGTGCGTCACAAGCTGGGCGACGTCCCTCGCCGCGCGGTGCCGCTGGCCTACCGGCGTGCCACCGGGGCGGACCCTCTGGCCTGGGCCGAGAGCCCGCGGCCCGAGGCGGTTCCAGCGCCGTTCCAGCGGCGCTCCAGCAGCCTGCGCGAGCATCGCTTCGTGATCTGACCGCGACGAAAGGAGTCATGGGATGCGCACGTCTCTCATCCTCGTCTGTTCGCTCGCGCTGGCGGTCGTGACGGCGGGCTCGGCCGCTGCGACCCGCAACGCGCCGCAGCGACCCGTCCCCGCGAAGCACGGGAGCGTGGCCTACGCCGACGGCACCCGGATCGCGTGGCGCGTCCACCGGGTCTCGTCCGCCGCAGCGGTTCGTGCCGGGCTGCTCTCGGCGCGCCAGCTCGCCCGCACCGCCGCCGTCTACTGCTGGGGCGCAACCCTCACGGTGAACAACTTCAACGGGCCCGGGATCGAGTACGAGAACTGGAATCCGCGCTGGTGCGGCAACACATCCGTCCTGACGTCGGTCGACCGCAGCGACCACCATCCGTTCACCATCGGCTTCAACACGTCCACGCAGTCGGAGTACGGGCCGTCGACCTACAGCGGCTGCGCCAGCGGCTGTGGCAACGAGGTCAGCTGGATCGTCGCCAGGTTCACGGTCTCGTACAAGGCCGTCTCCTACGAGGACCAGCTCGCGATGTGCATCAACGTCACCGGCAACGGTGCCTTCGCCGCCTGGAAGGGAAGCAACCTGGGCGGCTGCTGAGAACGACCCCCCGACGGCGCGGGCGGGCGATCCGCCCGCGCCTCCCCGGCCCGAAAGGAGGATGGGAATGACGACACCGTGGATCGTTGCGTTCGCGCTGCTCTGGGTGACGGTTGTGACGATGGCCATCGTCGTCGTCGGACTCGCCCGTCGCATCGGGCCGGCCGGCGTCGCGGTAGACGACGGGCTTCCCGTGGGCGCGCCGGTCCCGAACCTGGCGGGCTCGGCGCTGGCCGGCACGTGGCCCAGGCGCCGGCGGTGGGCGATCCTGTTCGTCTCGGCCGGCTGTCCGCCCTGCGAGGCGCTCGCCCGCGAGCTCGCCCGGAACGCGGCGGACGGGCTGTCCGTGCCGCTGTTCGTCGTCGCTCGCTCGGGCACGGAGCTCAGCGTCCTCGGCGTGCCCGAGAGCCTTCGGGTCGTGCAGCCGCAGGGAGAGCTGTCACAGGCGTTCCGGACCGCCGCGACGCCGACGGTGTTCGTCCTCGGCGAGGACGAACACGTCGCCGCCCGCGCCCACCCGGGCTCGTTCGCCGAGCTTGAGGCGCTTCTCGACCCGCAGTCCCCGATCAAGGAGGAACGACAATGGACGACACGCGCAGTTCCCGTCTCGGGTTCGTGAAGGTCGCAGGCTCGCTGTTCGCAGCCGGCGTGGGCGCCGCCGCGTTTCCGACCCTGGCGAGTGCCGGTCGCGGACTCCCCGACGACCGGCCGATGCACCTCGAGGCAGACGTGGCCTACCGGTTGGTGGCCCGGCCGGCCGGCAAGCGATCGACCGCCGCGGCCGCAGCGACCCAGGCGATCTGCTGCCCCACCGGAGCATGGTGCGTCGACGCGAACGGTGGCCGGAGCGGCTGGGCCAATCGCTGCTCGGATCGATGCGGCGACTTCTTCTACTGCACGCACGACAAGCAGTCGAGCTGCTTCCCACTGCCGGAGCCGGGGTGCTGATAGTCGCGGCGCGGTTCCTGCTCGGGTTCACGCTGCTGCTCGCGTGCATCCCCAAGCTGGCGGCGCCCGCGGCCTTCGCCGATGCAGTCGCGCGCTATCGGATCCTGCCGCCGCGGGCCGCCCGGCTCGCGGGCCGCGGCATACCGATCTGCGAGGCGGCACTCGCCGCCGGCCTGATCCTCGGCGTCGCGGAGCGCTGGTGCGCCGCGGCGTCGGCCGTGCTTCTCCTCGCGTTCGCCGTCGCGATCGCGACGAACCTCCTCCGCGGCAGGGCGATCGAATGTGCGTGCGGCGCCCGGCCCGGCGACAGGATCAGCTGGCGCCTCGCCTGCCGCGACGTCCTGCTCGCCGGTGTCGCCGTCGCGGTCGCGGCGCGGGCGCCGCATCCCGCGGCCGTCACCGACGCGATCGCGCTCGCGGCGGCGAGCGGTCTCGTCGTTCTGCTGGAGCTGCTCGTGTCAGAGCTCGTCTGGCCGGTCTGACGGCGCAGCGGGCTCCTCCAGCACGATCAGGATCGTGCCGTCGAATCCGAGCGCGCGGGCGACCTCGACCACGAGGCGCGTCCTGCCGGGTCGCCCGGCCCCGACGGTGGTCGCTTCGCGCAGCGAGGCGTCATGGCACAGGATCGAGCGCTCGAGCTCGCGCAGCGCCTCGCCCGGCTCCAGCGCCAGCTCCTCGAGCAGCAGACCGCGCGCGCGACGGTATCGCTCGAGCGCCTCGCTCTGCCTGCCGCTGCGGTAGAGCGCGATCATCAGCTGCCGCCAGAGGCCTTCGCGGAGCGGGTGCCTGGAGGTGAGCACCTCGAGCTCGGGGACAACCTCGGTGTGCCGTCCGCAGGCGAGGTCGGCGTCGATTCGGGCCTCGAGAGCGCACACCCTGAGCTCCTCGAGCCGCCGTGCCTCCGGCGCGAGGGCGTGCCCGACGTCGAGGCCCGACATGACGTCACCGCGCCACAGAGCGAGCGCGCGCCGCAGCACCGCTGCCGCCCGGCCGCTCTCGCCCTCGTCCAGCGCGTCCGTGCCCTCCTCGAGCAGCTGCGTGAACCGGCTGGCGTCGAGCTCGTCGTCGTCGACGGCGAGCCGGTACGCACCGCCGACCCGATCGATGCGGTCGACGCCGACGACCTCCTTTCGCAGGCGAGAGACGTAGCCCTGGACGAGGTTGTCCGCAGTCTGCGGCGGCGCGCCGTCCCAGAGCGCCTCGATCAATCGCGGCGCCGGCACCGGCCTGTTCGCATTGAACAGAAGCGCGGCGAGGAGCGCGCCCGGCTTCCCGACCGGTGACAGAGGCGCCGCTGCATCCCGTTGCACCTCGAGCGGGCCCAGGAGACGAAAGTCCATCTGGCCGCAGAGGTTAGAAACGACGCCCGGGAGCGACAAGATGCCGATCACGACCGTGGCGGCGCACGACACGGGTGCAGGCTCTTCAAGCGCCATTTCGCGGCGCCGCCAAATGTGATTCACTCCGTGGGTCGAGAGGAGGGTCATGCTTCGCAGGCCGCCGCTGTCCCGCTCCCTCCGTGTCCCCCTCGCCGCCGCCGCGGTGGCCCTGCTCTTGCTCGCTCTGCCGGCCTCGAGCCGGGCGACGCCTCGGGACGTCTCGCCCTGCGTCCTCCCGTCCGCGGCGCCGCTCTGGATCGACTACGGCGACGCCTTGACCACCAGCGTCCGCGACGTGCTAGCGCGGCCCGGTGTGATCGTCACCTCGGGCGGCAAGCCGATCTCGGCCTACTACCGGGCCCATGGCGCCGCCACGACGTTCTTCGAGCTGCACCTGCCGAGTCTCGTCGGCCAGCCCGCCACCCCCGCCGACCCGGCCTCGATCCCGGACGCCGCCGCCAAGCTGGTCGGGCAGGCGGTCGCGACGGCGGGCTGCTCGACCCCCGAGATCGCGCTCAACGAGCTGTTCGGCTCCAACGCGACGGCGCCGTGGACGCCGACCAACGCCACCTATCGCGCGAACGTGCTGGCGCTGATGCAGGGGATCGCTGCGGCGGGTGCCTACCCGGTGCTGTTGATCCACGGCGCCTACACCATCGCGGGTGCGACCGCCGACTGGTGGAGCCAGGCCGCGCAGAGCGGGGAGATCGTCTACGAGGCGTACTACGACGCCTCGCACATCTCCGAGCTCGGGCCGCTGATGGGAAACCGGCGGATGCGGCGCGGGATCCGGGGGTTCGCGCGCGACTTCACCGGGGTCGGGATCCCGCCCTCCCGCCTCGGCGTGATGCTCGGCTTCCACAGCCTCGTGCAGCCGGGCATCGGCGGCCGCCAGGGCCTGCAGCCGCCGGAGGCGTGGCTGCGCGTGGTCAAGTGGGAGGCGCTCGCTGCGCGCCAGGTCGCGTCGGAGACCCGTCTCGCCTCGATCTGGTCCTGGGGCTGGGCCGACTTCAGCGCTCCTCCCGACCCGGACAAGGCCGCCGCCGCGTGCGTCTACCTCTGGACCCGCGACTCGACGCTCTGCGACGGCCCCACGGCCGCAGGGCCGGCGTTCAACACCTCCGTCGTCGAGGGCCAGATCGTGCTCGCGCCCGGGATCCAGTGCTCGCTCGCCGGCCACCGGGTCCGGACCGCGGCCGTGACCGAGCTCGCGGCCCTCACCCGGGACGCGCACACGGCACTGACGGCCCTGTTCGGACGGGCCTCGCTCGAGACCGCCGCGTACGTCCCCGAGGCGCAGGTGCTCGCCGTCGAGCGCCGCGCGATCCAGCGCGACTTCCACGGCAGCCAGGCCGCCTACCTCGCTGCTCTCCACCGCCGCCACGCGACGGTCGCCGTCGCACGAGGCGTGATCACCGACGAGCTCCGCCGCCGCGCGATCGGCCAAATGCTCATGAGCACAAGCTCTCCCGGCACCGTGTTGCAGTGGACCGCCGACCGCGAGACGGCCGCCGGGGACACCGCGATCTGCCTCCACGACGCGATGCCCGGCTACGGGAACTTCCCGGCAAGTGACTCACTCGAGATCGGCGTCGTGCCGCTGCCCGCGCGGCTCCCGTTCCTCTTCGACGACCGGATCGCCCCGGCTGCGCCTGCCGGCCTCACGGCGACGCCGGCGACAGGCCAGGTCGCGCTCGCCTGGGCCTACGGCGCCGAGGCCGATCTCGCCGGCTACCGCGTCCTGCGCGGCGCCTCGGCCTCCGGCCCGTTCACGCTGATCAGCAAGACCCTGCTCGACCGGCCTGCGTTCGTCGACACGACCGCCCCTGCCGGCGTGCCGTCGTACTACGAGGCGCGGGCGATCGACAGCTCCGGCAACGCGAGCGCGGTCTCGCCGCCGCTCGCCGCGACCCCGGGCTAGCACGGCGTTCGCGATACTCACGACGTGATCACCGTCCACCCGGCCAGGCACCTGCTGCGCGCGAAGGACCTGGTCGACACGCGCTACCGCGACCCGCTCGACGTGCCTGCGCTCGCGCGCGCCGCTCACGTCTCGCCTGCGCACTTCAGCCGGGAGTTCAAGCGCGCGTTCGGCGAGACACCGCACCGGTACCTCCTCACGCGCCGGCTCGAGCGCGCCGCGGCGCTGCTCCGCAACACCGACTGGACGGTGGCGGAGATCTGCTTCGCCGTCGGGCTGAGCAGCGTCGGCTCGTTCACGACGAGCTTCGGGCGCGCCTATGGGCAGTCGCCGGCGGCCTACCGCGCCGCCCACCCGCCGGTCACCCGCGCCTGGACGCCGACGTGCATCCTGCAGGCATACGCGCGCCCGCAGTCGAGCACGTTTCGAGAAGACAGCGCCGCGCGCCCCCGCTAGCGTCGCAGCCGTCAATCGAATCGAGGAGGACGGCGATGCTGAAGGCGCTCTCACACACGCAGATCTGGGTCGACGACCAGGACGAGGCCCTCGCGTTCTACACCGACAAGCTCGGGATGGAGGTACGGGAGGACGTGACGAACCCCGAGGCCGGCGACTTCCGCTGGCTCAGCGTCGGCGTGCCCGGCCAGGACGTGTCGATCGCGCTGCTCGCGGTGCCCGGGCCGCCCTACTTCGACGAGGAGACGCGCGCCATGATCCAGGCGGTGCTGGCGAAGGGCATGGCCGGCGGGCTCGTGTTCGCGACCGACGACTGCAGGGGCGACTACGAGACGCTGAAGGGCCGCGGCGTCGAGTTCACGCAGGAGCCGAACGAGGCGTTCTACGGCGTCGACGCGGGCTTCCGCGATCCGTCGGGGAACCAGTTCCGGCTGGCGCAGCTGCGCTAGCCGGAGGGTTGATGTGGAATTCGGCCGCCGTCGGAGGGCGCTCCAGACCAAGCCGGGCAGTGCGGGCGGTCGTGGCGCGTAGCAGCGCTACGCGACGCGGCCGAACGTGCTGATCCGACGCCGTGTCTGGGGCGTCATCCGGCCCGCCCGCATTTCACGTCAGGCCTCCAAGTTGAACCAGCGGGCGCGGCGGTTCGCGCCGAACTCGTGCTTCTCGGCGACGAGGGTGCTGGACGGCGCCTGGAAGGTCCCGGTCGGCTTCGGCCCCGAGAGGAAGTCGACGTCGACCCGCCCCACCCTGCCTCCGCCGAACTCGATGTAGCAGGAGCCGAGCCCGTCGTAGCCCCCGGGGCGGTCCGTGCCGCGGATCGCCCCGAGCACCGACGCGGCGACGACCCGCGCCGCGCCCTCGGCGAACACGCCCGCCTTCGGCACGCCGATCGTCGCGACGTCGCCGACGGCGTACACGCCGGGGAACCGCGTCTCGAGCGTCCGCGAGTCGACGGGCACGTAGCCGTCTTCGGTGATCCCGCTCGCGATCACGACGTCGGGCGCGCGGTGCTTCGGAACGCCGAGGAAGAGGTCGTACGGCAGCTCGGCGCCGTCGTCGAGCACCGCGACACTCCGCGCCGGGTCGAGCGAGGCGACGCGCCGGCCGGCCACGAACTCGATCCCGCGCTCCGAGAACGCCTCGACGAGCGCGGCCGACGTCTCGGGCGACGGCGGTACCGGGGTCGAGAACGGGATCACGATCGAGAGCTCGCACTCGCCGCGCACCCCTCGCGCCGTGAGGTAGTCGTCGAGCAGGAGCGCGCACTCGCTCGGCGCCGGCGGGCACTTGAACGGCGCTCCGCAGACGCCGACGATCGCCCGGCCGCCGGCGAAGCTGGGCAGCACCTCGGCGAGCCGCGCGGCGCCTGCCAGGGAGTAGAACTCGTTGCCGCCCTCGGCGAGCCCGGGCGTGGCGTCGAGGTCGTAGTCCGCGCCGAGCGCGATCACCAAGAAATCCGCCTCGTACTCGCCCGCATCGGTGGTCACGCGCCGCGCCTCGGGATCGATCGCCGTGACCGTCTCCCGCAGGAACCGCACTCCGGGCTTCGCGAGCGCGCGGTACGGAAGCCGGACGGCGTCGAGCGTCGCGCGGCCGAACATCACGTCGAGCTTGGAGTATCCGAACACGAACGCGTCGCTGCGGTCGATCAGCGTCACGTCGATCTCGTCGCCGAGCGCGCCGGAGAGGACGGTGGCGAGCTCGAGCCCCCCGAAGCCCGCTCCCAGCACGAGGACACGCGTCGTCATCGGGCGATCATAAGGCTGCGTCCGACAGGCGTCCTAGCCTTCCCGGGGAACGGTTTGGTTCAACCATTAGGGAGGTCTGGACCGGATGGACAACATCCGCAAGTACATGGCCGAGCTGCTGGGGACGTTCGTCCTCGTGTTCGGCGGCACGACCGCGATCACTGCCGCGAATGCGGCGCAGCAGGGCATGTCGTTCAACCTGATGGTCGCGTTCGCGTTCGGTCTGTCGCTCCTCGCCGGCCTCTACTGGATGGCCGAGATCTCGGGCGGCCACTTCAACCCGGCGGTCTCGCTCGCGATGGTGCTCGACAAGCGCCTGAAGCCTGCCGACATGGTCGGCTACTGGATCTTCCAGGTGATCGGCGCCGTGCTGGCGAGCCTCGCGCTATGGGTGTTCACGAGCAGGGCGATCGTGAAGACCACCGGCACCTATCCGGGGCTCCCCGACGGCAAGACGTGGTTCGTCGAGTTCCTCTTCACCGCGATCTTCGTCGGGGTGATCCTGCAGGCGTCGAGCAGCAAGGGTTATGCGAAGAGCGCCCTCGTCTCGATCCCGCTCACGCTCGTCGCCGTCCATCTCGCGATCATCCCGTACAGCGGCTCGTCGGTGAACCCGGCGCGGACGCTCGGGCCGGACATCGTCGGCGGCAAGTGGACGGGGATCTGGATCTACCTCACGGCGCCGCTCGCGGGCGCGATCCTCGCCTTCCTGATCCACTCGCTCGTGATCAAGGGCGAGGCGCCCGGCTTCGAGGAGAGCTCCACCGGAGCCTAGTCTCGCCGAGGTAGATGCGATGCGATGCGGGGCCGGGCCATACCGGCCCCGCATCCGGCTCAGGCCGGCGGGCAGTCCCCCTGGGTCGACGTGACGGTCTCCTGGCCCGCAGCGCTCGCGGTGTCCCCGGGGGCCGCAGTCACGTCGGCGCCCGCCGTGTACTCGCCGTACTGGTTGATCGGTATGCGGACGAACAGCGACCCGTCGGCACCGAGCGTGAGGTTCTGGTCGCCGCCGGACACGACGCCCGGGCCGCCGACGCGAAGGTGAACCTGCGCCCCTGCGCGCGGCGGGACGGTGGTGACCTTCACGCAGACCTCCGACGACCCGGGGGCGATGTGGTGGTAGGTCATCGCCACGGTGACGTGGAAGCCGGTGCCGCCGGGCGGCGCGTGCGGGCGCGACGCGGCGAAGTTCGTCAACCCGGGAACCGTCTGGCCGAGGATCTGGCTCGCGTCGATCGCGGAGGAGCCGTTGAACGCGGAGACGAGGCCGTTCGCCAGGTCGGTGGCGCCCGGCATCGCAGCCCAGGTCGCGAGACCGGAGGTGATCGCGTTCGTGAAGCCGCCCGCCTGGTAGGGGTTCGTGACGTTCAGATTCACCGTCCCGCCGGTATTCGTCAGCACCGCGTTCGTCTGGGACACGAGCAGCCGGTTCCCGTTCGCGATGTAGCCGAACGACATCTGGTCGCTCCGGCTCGCGGCGAGGATCACCCGGAGGTTGCTCTGGTCCGACAGCTCGGCCCAGCGTCCGGAGAAGCACGAGTCGACCACGAGCTTGAACGTGAGGTTCATGTGCGCCTTCATCACCTCGCGCACCCCGTCCGCGTCGAGCGTCGTGTGCTTGGTCACCGTCGTGATCATGAACATGGAGTTGAACTTGGTCTCGGTACTCGTCAGCGCGACCTGAGCGTGCGCGCTCTCGGGGATGTTCTGGCCGGGCGCGTTCGGATGCGGGAAGTTCGAGCCGACCGCCGGATAGCCGTGGGCGTCGAGGTAGATCACGACGTCGGTGCACGCCGGAGTCGCACTACGACAGCTTCTTCACCTTCGCCTCGAGGTCGTTCCCACTCGTGGCGTTCTCGAGCGGGATGCCGAGCTTCTTCGCCGTGGCGTCGAGCGCGTTCAGGTCACCGGTGAAGATCGGGTCGACCGAGTCGCTCATCACGATGATGCAGTCGTTCGGGTAGCTCGAGATCGCGAGCCCGCGCCACGCTTCCAGCACGGCGCTGCGGACCTGCGCAGCCGCCACGCCCCGGGTCGCGGCCGACGCGCTCCCGGGCTTGACGCCGTGGGAGAACACGCGGTACCGGTTCGAGTCGTAGCCGGACGGCGCGATGAAGGCGGGCGCCTTCCCGTTGACGAGCGGCCACCAGGCAAGGGACTGCTTCCGCACGGCCTTGCCGCGCGCGTCGACGAGGACCAGCACGCTGGAATGCTCGAAATGCGCGTAGGGCGCCAGATCCATCCAGAACAGCCAGGTTCCGGCCGGGAGGCGCCTCTCGGTGTCGGTGAACGTCTGGATCGTCCCGATCCCGGCGGCGGTGACAGTCGTCTTCCCCCGACCGGACGGCCCGGGCCCGGCCTCGCTGACCGCGGAGCCCTTCGGCAGCGGGCGCGGCAACCCGAACACGATCACAGGTCCCGCGACCTTGCCGGCGCCGAGCGCCGCCAGTGCCGCCTTCTGCGCGGCGGGCCGCGACACGGCGGCGGCCGGCCGGGCGAACGCGAGCCCTGCTGCCACGAACACCGCGATGACGACGCACGCTGCCCTCAACCGCACAGGAGCACCATAGGTCATGTCGCTTCCTCGCCGCTAGGGCGCGACGCCCGTGGTGGCTGCCGCGATCTCCTCGTCGATCTGCCCCTCGCCCGGTCCCTTCCGCCGTTCGTGCAGCACCTCGATCGTGATGTACGAGATCACGACCGCGACGATCACGAGCGGGGCGACGGCGATCCCGGCGCTCGACGTCAGGAGGAGGGCGAGCACGACGGACGAGAGCGGGAGCCGGAGCACCGAGACGGCGCCGATCGCGATCAGCACCGCCACCGCCTGCGTCTCGGCGAACCCTGGCAGGTGCGCCGCGAGCAGCCCCGCCGCCGAGCCGAGGAACAGCGCGGGGAACGTCGGGCCGCCGCGGAAGCTGCCGAGCGAGATGCTCCACGCGATTCCCTTGAACAGCAGCAGGAGCCAGAGGGTGGACAGCGCCAGGGTCGGCGCGTCCTTGAACAGCGACCCAAACGCGTCCTGACCGGAGAAGAGGACGGCGTCGACCGGCTGCCCGGTCGTGTGATGGAAGAGGATCGCTAGGCACGCGACGGCGAGCCCGGCCACGGTCGTGAGCAGGAACGGCCGTGACTTGACGACACGTTGCACCAGCCCTGCGACCTCGACGATCGCGAACACCACGAACGGGACTGCGAGCGCGAGCGCGATCGTCCACCCGAAGTCGGCGAAGTCGGGGCCGGGGTACGGCGGCAGCGACAGCGGGGTCAGCGCATAGGCGCTCGTCGAGAGGCCCGACCAGCTGCCGAGCCCGATGAAGACGAGCGCGCCGATCCCGGAGGCGAGCAGGCCGGGAAGGAGGATCACGGGCAGCATCGCGCCGCCGATCCCGGCGGCCTCGATCACGATCACGGCGCCGATCACCGGCGAGCCGAAGATCGACGAGATCGCCGCGAAGCTGCCGGCGGCCGCGAGGATCGCCAGCACCGGCTGCGGCGCGTCCTTGTTGACGAGGCGAATCGCGAAGATCGCGAGCCCCGCGCCGAGCGCGATCAGGGGTGCCTCCGGGCCGAGCACGAGCCCGAGCCCGAGCGTCGCAATCGCCGCGAGCAGGATCCCGGGGAGCTCGATCGGCTGGGCGGGGCCGCCGCCTGTCTTGAGCCCGTCAGCGGGCTCGTGGCCGCCGTGGCCCGGCAGCCGCACGATCGCGAACGCGGTCACCAGGCCGGCCAGGGCGAGCACCGGCAGCGACCACCACGACGGAGTGCTGTCGAAGCCGAGCTCACCCGGGAGCGCGACGAACACCCAGTGCTGCAGCTCGTGCACTCCCTCGAGGAACGCCCACGACGCAATCGAGACGAGCAGCCCGACCGCCGCCGCGAGGACCAGCAGGGCGCGATAGCGCCTGCTCCGGATCAGCGAGCCGGGATCGACCGGAGGCGCGGCTGGATCGTTCATAGCGACGACCATAACCTGCTCCCCCGGCGCCGCGGCGCTTTCAGGCCTCTAGCCGGCGGCGTACTCCTCGTCGGTGACGTGGGCGCCCCAAGTCGCGCTGTTCCCCTCCTCGTCGACCTGCACCATCGCGAGGTGCGCCATGAACCGCGTCGCCGTCGCGCCGTGCCAGTGCTCCTCGCCCGGCTCGAAGAAGACGCGGTCGCCCGGGCGGATCACCTCGACCGGGCCTCCGCGCCGCTGCGCGTGGCCGACGCCTTCGAGGACGAAGATCGTCTGGCCGTTCGGATGCGTGTGCCAGGCGGTGCGTGCGCCGGGCGTGAAGTGGACCCAGTTAGCCATCAGCCGCGAGGCGCCCGACGGCGCCGCGACCGAGTCGATGTAGACCGCGCCGGTGAACCAGTCAGCCGGTCCCTGCGCGGTGTCATTGCTGTTGTGCGTGATCTGCATCGATCGTCTCCTCTTCGGATTCGAGTGTCGCGGTCCAGCTCGCGAGGAGGTTCAGCGCCTCCTCGGACTTCGACCCGGCCTCGGCGGTGTAGGCGAACATCGTGAGCCCCGGGTCGCCGACGAGCGTCATGGTCTCGTAGGTCAGCGTCATGTCGCCGACGACCGGGTGACGGAACCGCTTGGTGCCGGTGTCGTGGCGGCGCACGTTGTGGGCGGCCCACCGGGTGCGGAACAGCTCGCTCCGGGTCGAGAGCTCGCCGACGAGGTCCGAGAGGCCGCGGTCGTACGGGTCCCGCCCGGCTTCGGAGCGGAGGATGGAGACCGAGTCGCTCGCGACCTGCTCCCAGTCGAGGTAGAAAGCGGGCGCGCGCGGGTCGAGGTAGACGAACCGGGCGGTGTTCGCGGGGCGGCGCGGGTCGGCGAACATCTCCGAGTAGAGCGCGTGCCCGAGCGGGTTGGCGGCGAGGATGTCCATGCGGCCGTTCCGCACGAATGCGGGCGCGGCGGTCATGGCGTCGAGCATCCGCTGCACGCTCGGCCGCACCCGCTGCGGGGCCGGGCGGCGCGGCCGCGCCAGTCGTCTGCGAGGCGCGGGCGAGGTCGAAGAGGTGGGCCCGCTCCGCGTCGTCCAGCTGGAGCGCGCGGGCGAGCGCCTCGAGCACCGTCTCGGAGACGCCGCTCAGGTTTCCGCGCTCGAGGCGCGTGTAGTAGTCCACGCTGACCCCGGCCAGGAGCGCGACCTCCTCGCGGCGGAGCCCCGGCACGCGCCGGGTGTTGCCGAAGGTGCGGAGCCCGGCCTGCTCGGGCGTGAGCTTCGCCCGCCGGGTGGTCAGGAACTCGCGGGTCTCGATTCTCGTGTCCACGACGCCGAGAGTAGCGCCGCTCCGGCCGCGTTGACAGGGACTGCCAGTACCTGGATCAACAGGGCCGGTCACGCGAGCTCGATCGGTGCTTCAGTACGGCCATGGAAAAACGAATGCTCGGAATCAACAAGCTCGAAGTCTCGGCGATCGGCCTCGGCTGCATGGGGATGAGCCAGAGCTACCTGCCGATCCCCGACCGGACGGAGATGATCGGCCTGACGCGCGCGGCGGTCGAGCGCGGCGAGACCTTCTTCGACACGGCCCAGGTGTACGGGCCGTTCGCGAACGAGGAGCTCGTCGGCGAGGCGGTCGAGCCCGTCCGCGACCAGGTCGTGATCGCGACCAAGTTCGGGTTCTCCTACGAGGACGGGAAGGTCACGGGCCTCGACAGCCGCCCCGAGACGATCAGAAGCTCGCGTCGACGCGTCGCTGACGCGGCTCCGGACGGACAGGATCGACCTGCTCTACCAGCATCGCGTCGACCCCCAGGTGCCGATCGAGGACGTCGCCGGCGCCGTGAAGGAGCTGATCGACGCGGGCAAGGTCAGGCACTTCGGCCTCTCCGAGGCAAGCGCGAAGACCATCCGCCGCGCCCACGCCGTCCAGCCGGTCACCGCCCTGCAGAGCGAGTACTCGCTCTGGTGGCGCGAGCCGGAGGACGAGATCCTGCCGACGCTGGAGGAGCTCGGGATCGGCTTCGTGCCGTTCAGCCCGCTCGGCAAGGGCTACCTCACCGGGAAGATCGACGAGACCACGACCTTCGACAGCACCGACTTCCGCAGCACGGTTCCCCGCTTCGACCCCGAGGCCCGAGCGGCAAACCGCGCTTTCGTCGACCTGCTCGAGCAGGTCGCGGAGCGAAAGGGGGCGACACCGGCGCAGATCGCCCTCGCCTGGGTGCTCGCCCAGAAGCCGTGGTTCGTCCCGATCCCCGGGACGACGAAGCTGCACCGCCTCGAGGAGAACATCGCCGCGGCCGACGTCGAGCTCACCGCGGGCGACCTGCAGGAGATCGAGACCGCCTCGGCCCGGATCACGGCGCAGGGCGCGCGGTACAGCGAGGCGAACGAGCGGATGATCGACCGCTAGAGGATCTTCCAGAGGATCCTGACGCCCGACCGCAGGCGCTTCTGTTTCAGGAGAAGCGCAGCGGCGATCGTCGCGCCGAGGACCACCGGCACGATCGACCGCACCTCGTCGTGGAGCGCGTCCAGGTCGGTGGCGAGCGCCCGCCGCTCCGCGGCGATGTCCAGGCGGATCTCCTCGACGGAGCGGTCAGGCATGGGTACTCAGGGTCTCGACCGTTCGCTCGGCCTCGTCCACGGCGTCGGAGGGAGCCGAGATCTTCTTCGCGAAGCTCCTCGCCACGAGGACGGCGACGACCGCGCAGAGCACGAGCGCGCCGGCGACGACGAGCAGCGAGAGCCAGAGCGCGAGCTCGGCGTTCAGGGCGACGGCGGCGGCGGCGAAGAGAAACCCGATCGCGTACATCACGAGCACCCCGGCAGCGGCGGCAAGACCGACGGCTACGGCGAGCGCCGTCGAGCGTCGCTTCCCTTCGATCTTCGCCAGCTCGAGGTTCAGCTGGGCGAGCGCCTTCACGCGCGCCTGCACCCGTTTCGCCTGCGAAACGACGCCGAACATGCCCCCGAGCTTAGCCGAGAGAGCTTGCGAAGCGGGTCGTGGTCCGCGACGGTAGCCACCACGATGGAGTACACGCGCCTGGGGAATACGGGCCTGAAGGTGAGCCGGCTCGGGCTCGGCTGCATGAGCTACGGCGACCCGACCACGCCGAACGCCCACCCGTGGGCGCTCAGCGAAGACCTGGCGCAACCCTTCTTCCAGCAGGCCGTCGAGCTCGGCGTGACCTTCTGGGACACCGCGAACGTGTACCAGCTCGGCACCTCCGAGGAGATCGTCGGCCGCGCGATCAGCCGCTACTCCCGCCGTGAGGAGATCGTGCTCGCGACGAAGGTGCGGGGGTGGATGCACGACGGCCCCGGCGGCGAGGGCCTCTCGCGCAAGGCGATCCTCGAGCAGGTCGACGCGTCGCTGGCGCGGCTCGGCACGGACTACATCGACCTGTACCAGATCCACCGCTTCGACCCGGAGACGCCGGTCGAGGAGACGATGAAGGCACTCCACGACGTGATCAAGGCCGGCAAGGCGCGCTACCTCGGCGCCTCCTCGATGTACGCCTGGCAGTTCGCCAAGCTCCAGCACGCCGCGGATCTCGGCGGCTGGACCCGGTTCGTGTCGATGCAGAACCAGTACAACCTCCTGCGCCGCCACGACGAGCCGGAGCTGATGGCGATGTGCGGCGACATGGGAGTGGGCCTCGTCCCGTACTCGCCGAACGGGAAGGGCCGCCTCGCCCGCCCGGCCGGCGAGCAGAGCAACCGCTCCAGCACCGACAAGGTCGTCCAGGCGTTCGACTCGCCCTACGACGAGCCCGTGATCAACGCGGTGCAGGCGCTCGCCGAGTCGCGCGGCGTGAGCATGGCCCAGATCGCGCTCGCGTGGGTCCTGCGCAACCCGCTCGTCTCGGCGCCGATCATCGGCGCGACCAAGCCGCACCACCTACCGGAGGCGGTCGCCGCGCTCGACCTGGAGCTGACGGACGACGAGGTGCAGGGGCTCGAGGCGCCCTACCACCAGTACGGCCCTTCCTGGTACTGACTCAGGGGATCCGAACGTCCCGGTGCTCGGCCGCGGCGAGCCGCTCTTCCTCGGTCAGCTCGGACTGCCTGACCGGGGTCACGAGCGACCAGTGGCTGCCGACCGGGCAGCGCTGGAATCTCCACCAGGCGAGCCGAAACGACTTCACCGAGACTCCCGGAACCCAGATCGTCGTGAACAGATGGCCTGCACGGCACCGTACGACCACGTTCCCGGCCACTCCATACCCGCGCCGCTTGAGCACCACCACCTCGGGAAGCACGCTCGCCGCGGCGATGAGCAACCGACGGGCACGACCGCGCCTGTGAGGAGCGTCACTCTTCATGCAACGACGATACCTCGCGGCGGGCTTCGTCGCGGCCGCGCCGGCGGTCTCGGCCACATTTGCCGGGGCACGCAACAGCTCACGATCGAAGGAGTCGCGCAGACCCCCGGCCCGGTCGGGCTGGAGGCATTCGAGACCCAGCTGCCGCCGATCGTCGCCGCCTCGTCGAGCCGCACCGTCTCGGGCTCGATGCCGGCGACGCGAGTGGCCGGGTGGTTCGGGCCGTTTCAGCCGGGCGCCGCCTCGGTAACGAAGAGCTGCTCGTGGAAGTTCGCCAGGGCCGCTACGCACAAGTGAGCCGGGTGGAACCTAGCCGAGGATCGCGTAGTGCTAGCGTGACCAACCATGACTGATCCTGTCTCGTGGCTGCAGATCGAGCAGGGGTGGAACGTCGTCACCTCGGACGGCGTCATGATCGGCACGGTCGCGCAGGTCGAAGGCGACAAGCAGAGCGACAACTTCGACGGCCTGGCCGTCGAATCGAGAGAGCCCGCACAGCTTCGCTATGTGCCGGGTGAGCAGGTCGGGGCGATCTATCCCGGCGAGGTGACCCTGAAGATCGCGTCCGCGGAGACAGGCACGCTCGAGCCGTTCCAGACGCCGCCGCCCGAGACGAAGTGGCTTCCGGGAAAGGCGCCGCTCTCGACCCGGATCTCGAACTGGCTGCACGGAAAGCGCTAGGGCGCGTTCCCCGGACGTCCGTCCGATCAACGAACAGACGCCCGGGGTCACGCGCGCCGGTCTAGCGGCACTTGGTCTTGAACGAGCTGACGATCGCCGTCAGACGGGGAGTCTTGAGCTGGATCTGTTGGTAGGCCGTTGTTGCAGCCGACTTGTCGTTCTTCAGCGTCGCGGCTTCGAGGCTGTGGTAGTTGCCGACGAGAGAGTCGAAGCCTGCGCCGGCATTCGCGACCGCCGACGCGCACGGGCCGGACTGACCGGCCGCCTTCCAGAGAGTCTGCAGCGCGCCGTCGAGAACGTGGGCCTGTGTGTAGAAGGCGGTGTAGCTCTTCGACAGGCAGGCCTTCGACGTGCACTTCGAGGTAGCCGTATCGATGTTGCCGGTCGCAAGGCCGAGCTTGGCCACCTCGATGCCGACGTTGGCGACAAGGTTGGGCGGAGGTGTCTTGGCCACAGCCGGCAGCACCGCCGCGAGGGCAGCGATACAGGCAACGGCGAGGAGGGAGATTCGTTTTGTCATGGGCTGGTTATCGGGCCGGCGGCCTTCGGTCTTTAGGTGCAGGGGAGCCGAAGCCGGCGGTGGCGCGCGAGGTTCCAGTTCTTCGCCAGGGCGTCGGGCCGTTTCAACCGACAGCCACCTCGATGACGAAGAGCTGCGCGTGGAAGTTCACCAGGGCCGGGACTAGAAAGTGCTCTACGTGATCCTCAGAAGAGCTCGTTCCTACTCGAGCTAGTTCCGCGTCATCTGTAGCGATTAGCTAGACGAGAGACTGCGGATCGCGTTCGCCCGTTCGGGCTCGCGTTCGAGCCAGCCCTCGATCCGCTCGACGATTGATTCGCGCTCATAGTCGTGCAGTTTGGCAAGCTCCCTTTCGCTGTCGGGGCCGAACAGCGGTCCGCGCGCGTAGCTGAACTCGCCGGCGAGCTCGACCATCGCTGTCACCGCCGGCCCGGCCTGGATTGCGAGGGCAACGCCAACGTCTAGATCCAGCCCTTGGTTTCGCGCCCAAAGCGCGACAGCGCTCCAATGCGCGATGTCGAGTTCTGCGTCCAGCTCGGTTTCAGGGTGCAATAGCAGCACGTCCGGCTTGTTCGCGAAACGCGCAAGCAGTTCAGTGAACGCCGAGACGAGAGGCAGTATCGATTGCGCGTCCTGAACCGCCTGGGCGAGCTGCTCGGGATGAGCGGCCTGGACTTCGTTCCTGACAGAAATGATGGAGAACTGACCCAGCACGTCATCCAAAGCGCGCAGAGTCTCGTCGTCGAAGAGGTTGGCCACGATAACGCGGAAGCCAGATGCGGCCATGAGATCCCTCACCCAGCCGTCGCGTCGTCCGCTCAGGCCATCCACCATGTTCACGAAGGACGTTTCGTCGAAACCGGCCTCGTCAAGGTGCCGCAGCATCGCGCGGCCCGACTTTGTCGTCGAGAGCGAAGCCCTCATGGCCTCCCGCGACCGCGACTTCGAGATGGCTTTCGTCAAGGCGATTTCCACGCTGTCCAGGTAGGAGACCAGCGCGCGCTTCACCGCTTCCGGCTTGATCGGCCATCCGCGTCCGAACAGAATCAGGACTGCGTCGCGCAGGCTGCGCCGTTGCCGCAGCACCTCATCGAGCGCCGCGGCCAGGTCGACCATCTCGGCGCCGTATCCGCTCTCTGATCCGCCGCCTCCGGGCCAGGTGCGTTCGGGCCTGATGATCTTCGCCTCGCGCCACCTCGCGGCCTGACGCGGCGAGACGTCCCGCCCTCTTCGTTGCAGCTCTATTGCGAGATCGATCTCCGCATTACTCGGACTGCGCGGCATCCAGGCAGTCTAGAACAACCCGCGAGATTCGTCGGATTGGCCAGGGTCGCCGCCGGCCGCTGAAGTTTCGCGAAACGCAAAGAAGGAGGTGCAAGAAGATGCAGTCAAACAACGGTTGGCTTCGCTTGATCGCCGCGCTTGCGGCGCTCGCGACACTAGCCACCTTCGTTGACGACCTCGGCAACGGCCGCCTGGACTGGGGCTTGCCGGAGTAGACGACGGCCCGGGGTGTGCCGCCGCTGAGCCACCACGGTCGTGTCGGGCGTCTATGGAGGCGGCGGCCGGAATCGAACAGGCGTCACCGGTCCGACGCGACGTCGTAAGGGATAGCCGGGGGTCAGACCCGGAAGCGGGTCTGCCCCCCCCCCCCCCCCCCCCCCGGGTCCACGTTGCACAACCGGACATAAGCGCGGTGGAGCGAGCCGCGCGGCTCGTACACTTGTCGAGCGGATGCCTGATCAATTCTTGTTTGACTCGAGCGGACAGTGGCTGGCTTTTCGAGTCGGGCGATACATCTTCGATACACAAGGCTCATGGATCGGCTGGCTGCCTTGGAACGACGAGACGGTGGTAGACACGAATGGACAGTATCTCGGCACGATCTTTCCTGGTAATCGGCTCTACCGCGTTTGGAACCAGCCCTATCTGGGCTACCCCGGCTACCCCGGCTACCCCGGCTACCCCGGCTACCCCGGCTACCCCGGTTTTGCCGGGTACTCTCCTCTCCCACTCGGCGCGGAAGACGTAACGCTGTCGGAGGGTTCATGAGCTCGAAATTCGAGCACTTTCCAGCCGAACCGTCCCAGCCAGAAACGCGCCGCGCGTTCTTGATCATCAGCGGCGCGCACGCTTCGGCTTCGTCGTTTCTTGACGCGTACGACGCTCAGGACCAACCCGAAATCGACTCCGACGTTCGCGAGGACCTCTTGCGCGCGATGCTGATCTTTTCGGCCGCGGGCGTCGATTCAATGGCCAAGCAGTTGATCCAGGATGCTCTGCCGCAAGTTAATCCAGCTACAGATCGGCGCCCGCGAGAACCTACGAGCGTTCGTGGAGAGACGTCTATCTCGAGATGAGCGCTCATCTAATCGGCTGCTCGCTACCGCTCTGATCTCGCATGATCCGCGCGGCGAATTCATTCTTGAGCTAGTCCGCGAGCTGATCGATGGAAGCCTCCAGTCGGTCGAAGAGCTCTCACGACTTGCGTCGTACTTTGATATTCCAACGGACGAGCTAATCGCTGATCACCGGTTCCTGACCGAGATCTTCGCGGCGCGGAACCAAATCGCACACGAGCTCGACGTTGATTTCAGCTTGGAGGATGGTCATCGTCGACGTCGAGATCGCGACACGATGTTCAGGTACGCAACTGAGCTGTTCCGAGTAGCCGACGCCCTCCTGACAGCGGTCGAACAAAGGGTTTAGCTGAACAACCTGCGCTCGTTCGCCGCGACCGACATGCGCGGGCGCGGCTCACTGCGGCTCGGCCCCCACGCGTCCCGCCGGAAAGTCCCTTCGGACTTTCCGGCGTAGTGGAGGCGGCGGGAATCGAACCCGCGCAAGATTTCAACCGACTCAGCACCAGCGAGCGGGAATGCGGGGTTGGTCTATCCGAGCGGTTGGCGGGCGATGGCGCGTGGTTCGCGTCCGGCGAGTAGCCAACCGCTGACAGTGGCGACGAGGGGGAGTCCGACCACGATGGCGAGTAGTTCGGCGACGGGCGCCGGGCCGAGCGTGCTGCCGAGGCTGTTGTGCGCCCACGCGATGAGTCCGAGGTAGGCCGCTGTGGTGCCGAGTAGCGCACCGAGGAGTCCGAGGGTGCCGGCGGTGGCGGCGGCGAGCGTCCGGCGGGTGGTGCCGCTGGCGCCGGCGGCTGCGAGGACGCGCAGGTCGCTTGCGGATTCGCTGCGGATCAGGTCGACGGTCAGCGCCAGGACGACGAGGGCGAGGATGATGCTCGCCGCGGTCGCCTCGACTCGGATCGTCGCAAAGCTCGGTTTCCCGTTCGAGGTCTCGATGCGCGTTTCGGCGGCTAGTGCGAGCTGGCGGGCGGCGTTCTTCTGGGCTGGGATGAGCGGGCGGGCCGTCTGAATGAGCCAGCCGTTCGGAACGAGGTGCAAGTGGAGTGCGTGGACGGCGTGCTCAGTAATGAGGGTGTTTGGGGCCGACGTGCCAGACGGCAGGCTGCCGAAGGTCTGGATCTTTGGCCCCGGGATGCAGCGTGCCGCCGTGCAGTGGTAGCTCTCGGCGATGAGGTGGCCATCCGGGGTGGCGCGCTGGGAGATCTCGCCCGGGCCGAGTAGATCGAGGTCGGACACCGCTCCGAGGCCGCGGCGCGAGGTGACGATGTCGGTGTCGGGGTCGACCTGGGCAGGCTTGATTCCGTAGCCGCGCAGAAGCGTCGGTGTGGCGACGTAGAGGGCACCCTGATAGTTGTCACCGTCTTTGCGTGCTGCCTCGGCGCGCGTGAGCGTGCCTGTGCTGGTCGCTTGCCATAGCGTGGCGCGTTGGTTGGTGGCGAGTCCGGCGAGGATGGTCGGCGGAACTGGTCCGAAGCAGCTCGGTGTGCTGGAGAGGCACGGCGTGGGCCGGAGCCGGCCGGCCGAGTCGAGCGCAACGACAAACCGGGCACGGAACGACATGGCCAGGGAGGTCACTTGGGCCCGCAGGGCACGCCGCTCGGCGCCGGTCGGCTGGGGCCCGGCGCCGGTGTAGCCGCTTCCCGGGTCGTGGGGCTCGTAGACGATGAGCTGCTTCGAAGAGAGGTTGGGACCGTCGAACGTGAGCGGACTGGAAGATCTGACGCTGGCCAGGACGCTGGTCGCCACGGCCAGGAGGACGACGAAGGTGATCGCGGCGAGCGCGGGCCCCGACCGAGCTCGGTAACGACTGAGGTCACGTAGTGCGACCCGCACGGCGACGGGCGCGCGTCTGCACAGGACGGCCGGGGCACCGACGACAACGGGGGCGAGCAAGAGCGCCCCGAGCACTGTGGCGAAGATGCCGCCTACTGTGGTCCACCCGCCGGCGAACCGGAGACAGGCGAGCCCGGACACGAGAAGGACGATTCCGGGTACCGCGGAGCGGCGCGATGCTCGCTGAGAGGCGGGGCGCCCGGAGAGGGCCGCCACGACCGGGACGCGCGCGGCCGCGCGAGCGGGTCGCCAGGAGGCCGCCGTGGCGGTGACAACGGCCAAGGCCATCGCGACGGCGATCGCCCACCAGGGCAGGTTGGACCAGGCGACGCGGTGTTCGACCGTGCTCTGCAGGCGTGGCGCGTAGCCGATCCACGCGAGGAAGCCGACGGTGGCACCGATGAGCGTCCCGACGACGCCCACCACAAAGCCGTCGGTGACCATCACGAGTCGGACATGCCGATCGGTGGCGCCGAGTGCGCCGAGCATCCCGAGCGCACGCAGGCGTCGCTTTGCCGTCGCCGCGAATCCGGTGACCGCCATCAGGCCGATGAGGATCAACCCGAGCACGGCGACTACGAGCACGATCGTCGCAGGGGTGATCCGGTGCACGATCACCTTGCCCCCGTCGCCTGCCGGGCCACGCCTCTTCGGTGTCGGCCCACCGGCGAAATGGAGCCCCGCGATACGCCCTGCGGTCGCATCGAACAGGAGGGTGACCTGGGTGGGGCGGTTGACCTGTCCCGGCGCGACGAGCGCGAACTGGTCGAGCAGGTTCGCGGGATCCTCGACCAGTCCGATGACCCGCCGCGTGTGTCCACCCAAGCGCCAGAGATCCCCGACCCGGAGATCGAGCTGAGACGCCACGCCGCTCGTCACGGCAACCTCGTCGGGGCCGGCGGGGTAGCGCCCGGACACCAGCGACAGCTTCGGCCGCCCGTAGCGGCCGAAGGGGTCCTGAGCGCGCAGCTCGGTGCTGCTGACCGAGCCGGCCACGGCGATCGCCTGGTCTTCGATGACGTCGACTGGACCGAAGCGCCGCTGTGCGGCCGCCATGTCTTGCGCCAGGTGACGATCGCTGCCGGGCAGGGTGAGCAACGCATCAGCGGTACCGAACGCCGCCACGGTCGCCGTCGACGGCGCGTTGTAGGCGATCGCGGTTGCCATAACGGTCGCCGCGACCGCAATGGCCACCAGCGCGACCACGAGAATCTGCTGGCGCCACTCGCGGCGGAAAAGCCGCCACGCCCAGCGGACTACGGCGCGGCGGGCCGCGACGCCGCCGGTCACGGCGCGCGCCCGGACCGGACGCCCGCGCAGCGCGGTGCTCACCCGCTCTGCCCGGGACCCGCGAGCAGCGACTCGGGGCCTGGCGCCGGTGAGGTCTGGTCGACGAGGCGGCCGTCGCGCAGAAACACCACCCGGTCGGCCCAGGAGGCGAGCTGCGCGTCGTGAGTGACCACGACGGCAGCCACGCCGCGCTCGCAGGCCTCGTGGAGCAGGCGCATCACGTCCTCCGCCTTCACCGAGTCGAGTGCGCCGGACGGCTCGTCGGCAAGGAGGAGCCGCCGGTCCCCCACCACCGCGCGGGCGATGGCTACTCGTTGACGCTCGCCGCCGGACAGCTCGTCTGGGAACCGGGCTGCGCGGCCGTCCAACCCGAGCCCCTCTAGAGCTCGCAGTGCTGCCTGGCGGGCAGCCTTGCCAGCGACACCGTCGAGCTCGAGCGGCAAGGCGACGTTCTCGGCCGCGGTCAGCCCCGCAAGCAGGTTAAAGTCCTGGAACACGTAGCCGATTGCGCGGCGCCGCAGCCTGGCCTTGGCGTTGCGCGACATCCCTGACAGCGCGGCCCCATCAACCAGCACCTCCCCGCTGGTGGCTTCTTCCAAGCTTCCGGCGATCGTCAGCAGCGTTGTCTTGCCCGAGCCGCTCGGACCCATGACGGCGACCATCTCGCCGGCCTCGACGGAGAGGTCGACACCACTCAAAGCACGCACCTCCGCCGGCCCCTCGCCGTAGACCTTCGACACCCCGCGGAGCTCCAACATGCTCATCGGCGGACCCCTACCCCGCGTCGCGGCCGCGGCGGCGGCGCGGAAACGGGGCCGGGAGCCTCGACGGCGGCGCGCCTGAGGCGGCCCTCGGCGGCGTCCAGCCAGCGGATGACCGCGTCCAGCCGAAACAGCTCTGCGTCGACAACCAAGGCCAGCCCCAAGTCAAGAGCGGCCTCATCCTCCTTGATCCGCGTCCACCCCTGCATCAGTTCGACGACGTACCGCCGGTGAGCCTGGATGACCGCGTGGACGTCGATGCCTGGCACCCGCACCGCCACCAGCACCTTCATCACGAGCTCATCCCGCGGGGGCGTCGCCAGGTCCGGCTGGCTGCGCAGCCAGCCGGCGAGCACCTCCTCGCCGCCGGCCGTGATCCGAAACCACTTCTGCGGGCCATCCTCACCCGTGCCATCCGACTCGACCAGCCCGTCGCGTTCGAGCCGCTGCAGCGTCGTGTAGACCTGGCCGATGTTCAGCGGCCACACATCGCCCGTCCTCGCCTCGAACTCCTCGCGCAGCCGCAGCCCGTACTTAGGCCCCTCGCTCAGCAGCGCCAGCAAGGCATGGGGGACGCTCATGACTCGCGGCCGCCGCGTACCATGCGGAGTAGGATACTCAGTATTCTACTCCAGTCAAGCGGTCGCTCAGATGGAATCCGCTTGAACCGAGGCGGCCAGTCAACGGGTGAGAAATCGCGCCTTCGGTCGCGGCCCCGATCGACCGGTGCGTCCAGGGACGAAGCGGCGGCACCCCGTAGGAGTGGCGCTCCGTCCCTGAGCCGGCCGGACACGGATCCCGCACTGGTATCTCCCGTGGGATTGCTTGGACCGGTAACACCTCGCCGCACCCAACGTGCAAGCGCTACACGCGCGACGGCGATATCCGTTGGTGGCTTCATGGGCCACGCGGTTGCGCGCGCGGAGCGTCGTCAAGGCACCAGCCGACCCCGGAGGGGTTGACGACGTGAGCACGGGCGGTATGACCGTGGGGCTGGAGGTCACCGATGGAGGTGCTGTTTCGCCTAGCGCACTGTCGGTCCACGGTCCTACGGTGTGACTTGCCGATGGAGCCGATCCGCGACAGTGCTTTCCGTCCCACGCAATTGACGCTCGCGGAGGCGGCCGTGACGATGCGAGCCGCGGTGAAGGACAAGTCGTACCGAGCAACGCCCGTTGGCCTTCTCGTCGGGCGGTTATCTTCGCTGGTTCCGGAACGAGTGGGGCGCGACACCCGCGACGATCCGCGACTACGAGGCGATCCTGGCGCGAATGTCGCTCACGCTGGCCGACCGTGACCCGCTGGAGGTGACGTTGGACGACCTGCGCGACGTGATCGACCTGTGGGCTGATCGCGAGGCGCGCACGCGGGCGAAGGTTACGTCCGTTGTGCGAGCGTTCTGGACGTGGGCTGAAGATGACGACCAAGTGCCGTTCTCTCCGGCGGCAAAGCTGCGTCGGCCCCGAGCTCCGATGAAGGCCGCACCACTTCCGCGAAATACTGACGCCCGACTGCTCAACGCATCGCCTATCGCCCGCGACCGCGTGGCGCTTCTCTTCCTGCTCGACCTCGGGCTCCGACGCGCGGAGCTGGCGGGCGTGCAGCCGCGTGACTTTGATCTCGGGCGACGGCAGGTGACTGTCTTTGGCAAGAGCCAGAAAAGTCGGGTCATCCCGCTCCGCGGCCGAATCGTGCTGGAGATCGAGCGGTATCTCCTGGAGACACTTCCGCACGTTGACCGAACGCCGGAGCCCGATGGCTTCTTGCTCTACCCCGAAAAGCGCGGCGCTGGTGGACGGATCCTCGCCGCCTATCCGAAGAAGCGGATGAGCGTGCCGACTACCCATCGGTGGTGGTACCGGCGGCTCCAGGCGGCCGAGCTTGTCGGCGAGGGGATGACGAGCGGGATGAACATGCACCGCGCGCGACATACGTTCGCGACTGACCTTCGGCGCGTGGCCGATCTCGGCTCCGCGTCTCAAGCGCTCGTCACAGCCACCTCTCGACCACGGCGCGGATCCACGGCCACTACGACCTGAGCGACCTGGAGCGGGCTATGGAGGCATTCGCACGTGCCCGGAGGGATGAAGTAGAGCCGGCCGACTGAAATCGTTTCAATCGACCGGCTCTAGGAATGGCTCTACTGAGCCGAAGGTGGAGGCGGCGGGAATCGAACCCGCGTCCGCGGACGCACCGACAAAGCGTCTACAAGCGTAGTCCGCACTTGGATCTCGTCCGGCGGCCGGAGTGCGAACGCCCAACCGACGGACCAGCCATCCTGAAGTCTTGCGCCGCCGGCGATTGGCTCTCCTTTGGCGCGAAGCCCGTTAGTTGACGCCGCTACCCGAACCACGGGCCGAATCCGGAGCGACGCGCTAGGTAACTAGGTTACGCAGCGAGTGCGAGTTGGTTATCCGCACTTACTTGGTTTCCCGGTGGATTTACGAGGCCGACCGGGGACCTCGGCTTGCAGCTCTGCCGGAGAACCGACCACGTCGAAACCAGGTCGCCCCCGTATGTGTTCGACCGTATTGTAGCTGCGTGGCCGAGATCCGCCCCGCCCGCGACGAGGAGCTCGAGCGCTGGCTCGCGATTCGCAACGCCGTTCTCCCGGAGGACGCGATCGCGATCGAGGATCTCCGCTCGTGGATGTCGGCGACCGAGCAGGCGCGCCTGCTCGCGCTCGAGGACGGCGAGCCCGTCGCGGCCGGGCTTGCGGTGAGTGACCCGTGGCGGCCGCATCCCGTCGCCGCCCCGCTCGTCCCCGTCGAGCACCGCGGCCGCGGGCTCGGGTCGGCGCTCCTCGCCGAGCTCTCGCGCTGGGCGACCGCGAACGGCGCAGCGGCGCTCCTCGCGGAGGTCGAGCTCGGCGACGAGGCGAGCCTCGGCTTCGCCGAGCGGCGCGGCTTCACCGAGATCGGCCGCAACCTGAAGGTCGAGCTCGACCTGCTCGCGCCGCTGCTGCAGCTCGACCCGCCGGACGGCGTCGAGATCGTCACATGGGCGAAGCGGCCCGACCTCGTCCGCGGGATCTACGAGGTCTACCGCGAGGGCAGCCCCGACATTCCCGGCCAGGAGGACACCGAGCCCGAGAGCTTCGACGAGTGGCTCGCCCACGACATGTCCGGCTCGGGCGACAGCCCGGAGTGGACGTTCGTCGCGGTCGCCGGCGACGAGGTGGTCGGCTACTCGAAGTGGTCGCTGACGACCGCGCAGCCCGCGACCGCCCACCACGACCTCACCGCCGTCAAGCGCGCGTGGCGCGGACGCGGGATCGCGGGCGCGCTCAAGAGCGCGCAGCTCGCCTGGGCGAAGGACAACCGCTACCTGAAGGCCGCCACGAACAACGAGGAGCGGAACGCGCCGATCCGGCGGCTCAACGAGCGCTTCGGCTACCGCCCGGCGGGCGGGACCCTGCTGCTGCGCGGGCCGCTCGTCACTCCAGCCGGAAGACCGGGTGGTCGGCCGGGTCGGGCAGCTGCTTGAAGTAGCGCTCGACCTCGCGGCCGGCCTTGGCGCGGTAGGCGGCGATCACCGGTGGCCGCTCCTCGACCGGAAGCTCCGTGACGCTGACCGTCTGCGACTCACCCTTGCGCCGGATCTCGGCCGCGCCCGCGGCGCGGAGGTTCTTGACCCAGTCCGACTCGCCGCGCGTCGAGACGAGGTACCGCGCGCCCTCGTGCTCGACCGGGATCACCGGCACGGACTGCTCGGTGCCGCTCTTGCGGCCACGCACCACGATCGTGACCGTGCCGAACGGGTTGAACTTCATCACGAGCGGATTGAAGACCTTCCGCGTGATCGCGCCGGGCTTCAGGTACGCCATCTCAGCCCGCCTGCGCCTGCTCGACCGCGCGCTTCGTGAGCACGCGGGCGAGGTGCTGGCGGAAGTCGGCGCTCGCCGCGAGTGTCGGACGGCGGCGAGGTGTCCCTCGGCCGCCCCTCTCACCGGCCGCAACGCGCGCCCCTCCGCGAGCGCCGACTCGGCCGTCCGGGCGCGCAGCGGCGTCGCGGCCCATGTTCGCGAGCGCGATCGCGCCGCCGCCGTTCTCGACGCGACCACCGCCACGCCGACCGTCGCCCAGTCCTGCGCGCGCCGGCTGAACTTCACGTAGGCCGTGCCCGAGCCGCCGTGCTTGCGGCACGCGGATCGCGGTCAGCATCGTCCTGCGGGCCGAGCGCCGTCTCGAAGACGCCCTGTGAAGAAGTCGGCGGCCGGGACGAACCGCTCGCTCGCCCGCGCCGACGACGACGCATCTCCGCGTCGAGCGCGAGCAGGCACGCGGGCAGGTCGGAGGCCGGGTCGCCGTGCGCGACGGAGCCGCCGATCGTGCCGCGGTGGCGCACCTGCGGGTCGCCGATCTGCGCCGCCGCGGCCGCGAGCAGCGGCAGCGCTCCTGCGACGCAGCGTCGCTCGGTCGCGAGGTCGTGGTGGCGCGTGAGCGCGCCGATCGCGATCGCGTCGCCGTCGTCGCGGACGTAGCTCAGCTCCGCGAGCCGGCCGATGTCGACGAGCAGCGCCGGGCCGCGCGACCCGGAGCTTCATCAGCGGCAGCAGCGAGTGGCCGCCGGCGAGCAGCTTCGCGTCGTCGCGCGAGCCGAGCAGCTCGACCGCGTCCGGCGACGGACTCGGCGACCTCGTAGTCGAACGCGGCGGGGATCATGCTCGCCTCCTCGATCGCGCGCCAGACTCTCTCCGGCGACGCGGGCATGTCGAGGTCGGTGACGCCGAAGGCGCGAGCGCGTCGATCGACGGCGTTGACCATCGTCGCGGCGACCGAGGCGATCGTGCCCGTCTCCCCCACGCCCTTCACGCCCAGCGGGTTCGTCGGGCTCGGCGTCACCGTCGCGGTCGAGCTCGAACGACGGCAGCTCGGCCGCGCGACGGGACGAGGTAGTTGAGCAGCGATGCCGGTGACGAGGTTGCCGCTCGTCGTCGTAGACCGCCTCCTCGTAGAGCGCCTGCGCGACGCCCTGCGCGATGCCGCCGTGCACCTGGCCGTCGACGATCATCGGGTTGATCACGTTGCCGACGTCGTCGACCGCGACGTAGCGGATCGAGCCGCGCGTCGCCCGTCTCGGTGTCGACCTCGACCACGGCGAGGTGCGCGCCGCCGGGCCAGGTGAAGTTCGGCGGGTCGTAGACGGAGGTCGCCTCGAGGCCCGGCTCCATCCCGTCGGGGAGGTTGTGCGCCGTCCAGGCGGGGAACGCGGCCTCCTTGACGGACATGCCCTGGTCGGTGCCCTTGACCGGGAAGCGGCCCGTCCTCGAACTCGAGGTCGTCCTCGGACACCTCGAGCTGGTGGGCGACGATCAGCCGTCGCCTTCTCGACGATCTTCTCGGCGGCGTGGTAGAGCGCGACGCCGCCGACGGCGAGGCTGCGGCTGCCGTAGGTGTCCATCCCGAGCGGGGACGACGGCCGTGTCGCCGTGGAGGACCTCGACGTCGTCGAGCGTGACGCCGAGCCGGTCGGCGACGATCTGCGAGAACGTCGTCTCGTGGCCCTGGCCGTGCGGCGAGGTGCCGATCACGACCTGCACCGTGCCGGTCGGGAGGCAGCGGATCGTGGCCGCGTCCCAGCCGCCGGCGCCGTAGCGGATCGCGCCGAGGATCCGCGAGGGCGCGAGCCCGCACATCTCGACGTAGGTCGAGAAGCCCGATCCCGAGCTGCTTCGTGTCGCCGCTCGGAGCGCCGCTGTCGCCTGCTCGGCGCGCAGCGCGTCGTAGTCGAGCGAGCTCGAGCACGCGGTCGAGCGTCGGCGTCGTAGTCGCCCGAGTCGATCGTGCAGGCCGGAGGCGATCGTGTGCGGGAACTCCTTGATGAAGTTGAGCCGGCGGATCTCGACCGGGTCCTTGCCGACGGCTTGCGGGCGAGCGCGTCGATCGCTGCGCTCGATCGCGTAGGTCGCCTCGGGGCGGCCGGCGCCGCGGTAGGCGTCGGTCGGCGTCGTGTTCGTGAAGACGCCGGTGCAGTCGAAGTCGTAGGCCTGGATGTCGTAGGCGCCGCGTAGAGCCAGGCGCCGAGCAGCGGCACGCCCGGGGTCACGAGCCTGGAGGTAGGCGCCCATCGCCGCGGTGAGGCGCGACGCGGACGCCGGTGATCTTCCCCTCCGCGGTCGCGGCCAGCTCGATCTCCTGGATCACGTCGCGGCCGTGGATCGTGGCGAGGTAGCCCTCGGAGCGCTCCTCGATCCACTTGATCGGGCGGCCGAGCTTGCGCGCGAGCAGCGAGCGCGATCACCTCCTCGGCGTAGACGTTCGAGCTTCGAGCCGAAGCCGCCGCCGACGTCGGGCGCGATCACGCGCAGCTTCGCCTCGGGGATGCCGAGCACGCAGCGAGTAGCGTCGTGCGCAGGATGTGCGGCACCTGCGTCGCCGACCAGATCGTCAGCTCGCCCGGTCGGCGGTCGACGGCTGCGCAGAGCACGCCGCGCGGCTCGATCGCGGCGGGATCAGCCGCTGCTGGCGGTAGCGCTCCTTGACGGTCGACCGTCGGCGTCGGCGAACGACCTTGTCCGACGTCGCCGGTCTCGAGCGGCCACGCGTAGCACTTGTTCGACGGGAGCGTCGTCGTGGACGAGCGGGCGCGCCGTCGTCGAGCGCGTCCGCGACGTCGGTCACGGCCGGGAGCGGCTCGTACTCGACCTCGACGAGCTCGGCGGCGTCCTGCGCCGCGGCGCGGCTCTCGGCGACGACCACGGCGACGCCGTCGCCCTCGTAGCGCGCCTTGTCGGTCGCGAGCGGCCAGTGCGGCGGGCATCTCGATGTCGTCGGTGACGGGCCAGGCGCACGGGAAGCCGGCCCGGCCCACTCGTCGGCGAGGTCGGCGCCGGTGAACGCGGCGACGACGCCGGGCGCGCTCGGCGCGCGGCCGCGACGTCCACGCTCGTCGATCCGCGCGTGCGCGTACGGGCTGCGCACGAGCGCCATCCAGCAGCATGCCCGGCAGAGTCGAGGTTGTCGACGTAGCGGCCCTGGCCGGTGAGGAGCTTCGTGTCCTCCTTGCGCAGGACCGGCGCGCCGATGTACGTCTCGGTGGCGGCCATGACCTACGCCCCCGCCGCGGCCTGGACGGCCTTGACGATGTTGTGGTAGCCGGTGCAGCGGCAGAGGTTGCCCTCGAGCGCGTGCGCGGATCTCCTCCTCGGTCGGGCTTCGGGTTCTCCTCCAGCAGGCTCACCGTCGCCATCACCATCCCCGGCGTGCAGTAGCCGCACTGGAGGCCGTGCTGCTCGTGGAAGGCCTGCTGGATCGGGTGCAGCTCGCCGTTCGTGGCGAGGCCCTCGATCGTCGTCACCTCGCTGCCCGTCGGCCTGGACGGCGAGCAGCGGTGCACGACTTGACCGACTCGCCGTTCAGGAGCACGGTGCAGGCGCCGCACGACGAGGTGTCGCAGCCGACGTTCGTCCCGGTCAGCCCGAGCTGCTCTCGCAGGAAGTAGACGAGGAGCTCCCGCGGCTCGACGTCGAGCTCGTGGCGCTTGCCGTTGACGGTGAGCGAGATGCTGCGTCGCATCGGGGCGGCCTCCTGACTCGGCTGGAACCAGCTCGACTAGCCTACTCCTCAACGATGGGCGTGCAAATCAGCGAGATTCACGAGGACGAGCTCGAGCGCTGGGTGGCGGTGTACGAACGCGGCCACGGCGCGACCGGCCACGGTGGAGGAGTTCCTGGACTGGAAACGGCAGGCACGCGAGACGATCTGGCTGCTCGCCTCGGACGGGACGCGAGGACCTCGGCATCGCGGTCGGGATCGGCGGCTGGCACGAGCCGCCCGGGGTCGCCCGCGCCGAGCTCGAGGTGAACGCGCAAGCGCGAGGGCGCGGCGCCGGGAGCGCGCTGCTGGCGGGGCTCGGCGCCTGGGCCCGGGAGCTCGGGTACGCCGAGCTGCTGGTCGAGGTTCAGGAGGCCGACGAAGCGAGCCTCGCCTGGGCCGAGAGACGCGGGTTCACCGTGTTCGCCCGGCATCCGCGGCTCGTGCTGGAGCTGGCGGGAGTCGAGGCGCCCGAGGTGGCGCCGCCGGAGGGAATCGAGATCGTGACCTGGGCCGAGCGCCCGGAGCTCGCGCCCGGGCTCTACGCCGTCGCCCGCGAGGCGTACACCGACGTCCCCGACGGCGAGGACGCGGTGCTGCCGCCGTTCGAGGAGTGGCTCTCGATGGACATGCAGGGGGCCGGCGACCGTCCCGAGGGGACCTTCGTCGCGCTGGCCGGCGACGAGGTGGTGGGCTACGCGAAGCTGCATTTCCCGGCCGCGGCGCCGGAGCTCGCTCAACCACGACATGACCGGAGTGCTGCGAGCGTGGCGCCGCCGCGGGATCGCGGGCGCCCTGAAGCGAGCCGAGATCGCCTGGGCGAAGGAGAACGGCTACGAGAAGCTCTCGACGGGAAACGAGGAGCGCAACGAGCCGATCCGCAAGCTCAACGAGCAGTACGGCTACGTGCTGGGGCCCGGCACCGTGAACGTGCGCGGCGCGGTCTAGCGGCGCCGCGAGAGCTCGCGCTGGATCTGGCGGTCGGCGTCGCGCTTCGAGATGTCGCGGCGCTTGTCGTGGAGGTCCTTGCCCTTCGCGAGCGCGAGCTCGACCTTGGCGCGCCCGTCCTTGAAGTAGAGGCGGGTCGGCACGAGGGTGAGCCCCTTCTCGCGCACCTGCGCATGGAGCGTGTCGATCTCGCGCTGGTGGAGCAGGAGCTTGCGGTCGCGGTCGGGATCGTGGTTCTGGATGTTCCCCTGGTCGTAGACCGCGATGTGCAGCCCGATCAGCCAGACCTCGTTGCCGCGGACGTCGGCGTAGGCCTGCCGCACCTGGACGCGGCCCTCGCGGAGCGACTTCACCTCGGTGCCGGTGAGCACCATCCCCGCCTCGACGCGGTCCAGCAACTGGTAGTCGTGCCGCGCACGGCGGTTGTCGACGATCAGCTTCTCTCCCTTTGCCCGCGCCATCGTTCAGGAAGTGTAGGGAGAGACCTCGACCTTGCCCTCGGCCCGCTCGATCCGCTCGACGCGTACCTCGATCGGGTCGCCGAGCCGGTAGCGGCGGCCGCCGCGCCGGCCCGACGAGCGCGGTGCCGGTCGCGTTCAGCTCGAAGTAGTCGCCGGGCAGCCGGCGCGCGGGCAGGAACGCCCTCGAACACGTCGCCGAAGCGGACGAAGAGGCCCGAGCCGATCACGCCGATGATCTCGCCCTCCAACGGCTCCTCCCAGCCGCGCTCGAACAGCGCGCGCCTCGAGCAGCCACGCGAGGCAGATCGTCGTCGGCGAGGTACTCGATCTGCGCCGCCTCGCGCTCGCGCGCCGAGCAGTGCTCGGCGAGCTCGCCGAGGTCGTCCGGCGGCGGGTCGTCGGCGACGCCGAGCTCGCGCAGGAGCGCGCGGTGGACGACGAGGTCGGGGTAGCGGCGGATCGGCGAGGTGAAGTGGCAGTACGCGGGGCTCGCGAGCCCGGAGTGGCCGAGGTTCGCGCGGGTCGTAGCGCGCCTGCTTGAGCGCGCGCAGGACGAGCGACGGGAAACGCCTCGCGGCCGCGGCCCGACTGCGTCGACGTACTCGGTGACGCGCTCGCGCGATCGCGCCGGCGAGCTCGGCCGCCGTCTGCGGGCGTGAGCGTGCTCGGGCACGGGCGGCGTCGGCACGTCGAGGTCGGCGAGCTTGGCGAGGAGCAGCGAGACCGACTGCGGGTCGGGCCGCTCGTGCACGCGGTAGAGCGCCTCGCGCCGGCGGCCGGCGAGGAACTCGGCGACGCGCCTCGTTGGCGAGGATCATCAGCTCCTCGACGAGCATGTGCGCGTGCGGCTCGCTCTCCGACCAGGCCCGCGCGACGCCGCCGCGGCCGTCGAACTCGAAGCTCGATCTCGGGCGTCTCGATCCGCAGCGCGCCGCGCGCGAAGCGGCGGCGGCGCAGCTCGGCGCGAGCCGCTCGCGCGAGCTCGAGCTCCTCGGCGATCTCCGGCTCGGCGCGCTCGCGCCGCAGGATCGCTCCGCCTGGCCGTAGGTGAGCCGCGCGTCGCTGCGGATCACCGAGCGGTAGAAGAGCGGCTCGCCGCTCGGGCGGCGATCTCGACCGTGACGCGTGAGCCGGTCCTGGTGCGGGCGCAGGCTGCAGCAGGTCGTCGGCGAGCTCGTGCGGCAGCATCGGCGCGACGAGCCCCGGCACGTAGGTCGAGAAGCGCGCGCTCGGCGGCGCCGCGGTCGAGCGGCGAGCCCGGCCGGCACGAAGCACGAGACGTCGGCGATGTGCACCCAGGCGCGGATCCCGTCGCCCTCGCGGCGGAACGAGAGCGCGTCGTCGAAGTCCTTCGCCGTCTCGGGGTCGATCGTGAACGTGAGCAGCTCGCGCAGGTCGACGCGGCCGTCGAGCGCTCGGCTCGGGCGGCGTCGTACGGCTCGAACGGCGCCGCGGGCGCCCTGCTCGACGAGCAGCGCCTCGAGCACGTTCTCGATCCGGTCGGCGCTGGCCGAGCACGCGCTCGACCCGCGCGCGCCCGCGGCCCGTCCGGACGACGGCGAGGTCGCCGCGCTCGGCCTCGCCGAGCCCTTGTCGGTCGAGCACGATCGGCGACCCCGGGCGTGAAGTACGGCTCGCCGACGACGAGCTTGCCGCGGCGGCGCGATCTCGACGACGAGGCGCGGTCTGTCGTCGGCGCACGGCCATCGGTCACGAGGCTACGGGTTTCGCCGCAGGTAACCGGCGGCAGGGCTGCAGGCCCGGAGCCAGACCCGCAGGAAGCGGCGGAGCGTGAGCCCGGAGCCGACGGCGCCGAGGCCGAGCCGATCCCGAGCAGGATCAGCGCGGTCAGCGGGAACGGCGAGCGCGTGCACGTCGGAGCCGGTCGAGAGCGCGTTGTGCGAGGATCGCCGGCAGCGACGATCTCCTTGCCGATGCACGAGCAGGATCACCGCGCGCGAGCGCGCCGGCGACGCCGCAGAGCAGCCCCTCGATCATGAACGGGCCGCGCACGAACCAGTTCGTCGCGCCGACGAGCTTCATCACCTCGATCTCACGCCGCCGCGAGAAGATCGAGAGCCGGATCGTGTTCGCGATCAGGAGCGTCGAGGCCGACGAGCAGCACGAGCACCGCGATCAGGAAGATCGCCTCGATCACACTGCGCGACGCTGGAGGATCCGGTTCGCGGTCTTGCTGCCGTACTTGACCTTGTCGACGCCCGGCGGCCGCGGGTTCAGGCTGTTCGCGATCGCCGTCGGTCGTGCTCGCCGTTCTTCGGCGTGACGCTCGAGCGAGTCCGGGAGCGGGTTGACGGCAGGTTCTGCGGTCAGCGTCCGGGTAGCTGCTTCTGCATCTGCTTGAGCGCCTGCGCCTTGCGAGACGAACGTCGACCGTTCTTCGACGCAGCGGGTTCGGCTCGAGACGAGCTCGCGCGACGGCGTTCTCCTGCGTGTCGTGCGTCGCACCGTCGGTCGTTGAAGTAGACCTTGACGACGAGCTCCTGCTTCACGTGGTCCGACCACGAGACGACCCACGTGCCGAGCGCGATGAAGAGGCCGAGCAGGAACATGCCGATCAGCACGGTCATCGTCGCCGCGACCGTCGTCGAGAGGTTGGCGCCGAGCGAGCGCGAGCGCCTCGGCGACGAGCGAGCCGCAGCCTCATTCGCGCCGTGTAGCCCCCGCGGCGCTCGTCGCGGGCGAGGCGGCCGTCCTCGAGCGCGATCACGCGCTTGCGCATCTTGTCGACCATCTCGCGGTCGTGGGTGACCATCAGGATCGTCGTGCCCGGCGCGGTTGATCCGGTAGAGGAGCTGCATGATCCCGACCGACGTGTCCGGGTCGAGGTTCCCGGTCGGCTCGTCGCAGACGAGCAGCGGCGGGTGGTTGACGAACGCGCGCGCGATCGAGACGCGCTGCTGCTCGCCGCCGGAGAGCTCGTCCGGGAGCGAGTTCATCTTGTGCGAGAGGCCGACGAGCGCGAGCACCTCGGGCACCTTCTTGCGGATCGCGTCGCGGCGCTCGCCCTGCACCTTGAGCGCGTAGGCGACGTTCTCGGCCGCGGTGCGGTTCGGGCAGCAGCTTGAAGTCCTGGAAGACGCAGCCGATGTTGCGGCGGAGCATCGGCACCTTCGAGCGCTTGAGCCGCGTCGAGGTCGCGGCCGCCGACGATGATCCGGCCGTCGGTCGGCTCGAGCTCCTTCAGCAGCAGGCGGATCGAGCGTCGACTTGCCCGAGCCGGAGGCGCCGACGACGAACACGAACTCGCCCTTGTCGATCACGAACGAGACGTCGCTGGAGCGCGATCGACGTCCGGCTCGTAGACCTTCGTCACGCCGTCGAACACGATCATCGCGCCCGCGCCCGCGACGGGCGGCGGCGCGACGGTCGTGGTCGGGCGGCTCGGCTAGGGCCGCAGTGCGGTCTCGCTGTAGGTCTGAGGTCTCGTCATCCGGTGCGACACGAGTGGGCGACTCAGTCACAGCGGGCGCGCCGGTTCGTGGCGAAGGCGGCAGTGTAGCCGACATCGTCGGACGGGCTACACGAGCTGTCCCGGCCGCCTTCGCGAGCAGGTAGGCGTGGATGAACTCGTCGAGGTCGCCGTCGAGGACGCCCTGCGCGTTCCCGGCCTCGTGGTCGGTGCGGTGGTCCTTGACGAGCTGGTACGGGATGGAGCACATAGCTGCGGATTTGGCTTCCGAAGCCGATGTCCTGCGCGGCGCCGCGCTCCTGCGCCAGCTCGGCCTCGCGCTCCTCCTCGGCCAGCTCGACGAGGCGCGAGCTGGAGGATGCGCATCGCCGTCTGCTTGTTCGACGACTGCGAGCGCTCGTTCTGGCACTGGACGACGATCCCGGTCGGGAGGTGCGTGATCCGGACGGCGCGAGTCGGTCTTGTTCACGTGCTGGCCGCCGGCGCCCTGCGCGCGGTAGGTGTCGATCCGCAGGTCGCCCTCGTCGATCTCGACGTCGGCGTCGTCGGGGAGGAGCGGCGCGACGATCACCTGCGGCGAACGACGTGTGGCGGCGGTGCGCCGAGTCGAACGGCGAGAGGCGGACGAGCCGGTGGACGCCGCGCTCGGCCTTGAGCGATCGCCGTAGGCGTTCTCGCCCTCGACCGTGAACGTGGCCGACTTGAGGCCGGCCTCCTCCCCCGGGCTCGCCTCGAGCAGCTCGGTCTGGAAGCCGCGCGTCGGCGGCCCAGCGCAGGTACATCCGCAGCAGCATCTCCGTCCAGTCCTGCGCGTCGGTGCCGCCGGTGCCCGGCGTGGATCGTGACGACGGCGTCGCCGCGCGTCGTACTCGCCGTTGAAGAGCGCGTCCTCCTCGAGCCGGTCGAGCTCGCGCGCGGAGCGGCCGCGATCGACGTCGGCGATCTCGGCCGTCCATCGTCGGGGTCCAGCTCGAGAGCTCGCCGGCGTCCTCGTACTCGCGCGCGCAGGCGCTCGTAGCGCTCGAGCCGGCGCGGCAGGCGCGCGTGCTCGGTCGAGACCGCGGCTGCGTGCTGCTGGTCGTCCCAGAAGCCGGGCGCGCCCATCTCGCTCCTCGAGCTCGGCGATGCGCGGTCGCTCAGGCGATCGGGGTCAAAGGTAATCACGGACCCAGGCGAGCTGGGCCCTGATCTCCTCGAGCTGCTGCGTCGAGGGCTGAGCTGTCTGCGGCTCGGCCATGTCTCGATGCTAGCCGGAGCCCTGCGCTATGAGCATTAGCTCCGGTTGCGGCGTCGCTCGGATGCCGACTCCATCGCGCGGCGTCGGCAGCGACCGAGCACGGGAGTCGACCGGCAGTCGCGAGGACGGACTCGACGTCGCTCTCGCCGCCGATCTGGCACGTGGAAAGCTGGCGCGACGCTGCAGGCGGCGGGACCGGTTCACAGCCGGCGCGCTTCGGCGCGGACGCCGCGCGTGCAGCCGACCGCGCGGGCGAGCCTGGGTCCGCGGCTGGATGGCACGCTAGTCGCCGCGTGAGCGCATCGTCGGTCACGCGACAAGAACGAGCTTGTGCAGAGCATGGCGGATCGGCTACGCGCCGTGGCACTCTTGTACTTCTTGCCCGAGCCGCACCAGCACGGGTCGTTGCGGCCGACGCTCTCGTGCTCGGCCTTGACGACCTGCGCTGCGTCGCGACCGACGCGCCGCCCGCGAGCGCCGCCGTCGCCGTCGCGCCGCCGCCGGCCGCGGCGATCGCCTCCGCGCCCGGCGAGCGACTCGTGCTCGTAGGAGAGCGCCGCCGTTGCCGGCCGGCGCCTGCCGTGCTGGAGCACCTCGTCCGCGTCCTCGGGCGTCAGCTCGGCGTGGAAGAGCGTGAGCACGACCTCCTCGCGGATCGGCTGGCCCAGCTCCTCGAACATCACGTGGCCCTCGGCCGGTACTCGACGAGCGGGTCCTTCTGCGCCATCGCGCGGAGGTGGACGCCCTCGCGCAGGTAGTCCATGTTCTCGAGGTGCTCGCGCCAGCGGGTGTCGACGACCTGGAGGATCGACGAAGCGCTCGAGCTCGCGCATCAGCTCCGGCGCCGAGCTCCTCCTCCTTCGCCTCGTACGCCTCCAGCGCGTCCTCGAGGAACTCCTCGATGAGCGCCTCGCGCGTGAGCTCGACCTCCTCGCGCAGCTCGTCGGCGGTGATCTCGGTGCCGTAGAGCGCCTGCATCGCCGTCGACGAGCTCGTCGAGGTCCCAGTCCTCGCCGTACTGCTCGCTCGGTGTACTGCGTCGACGCGCGCGCTCGACCACCTCGTCGACCCAGCTCTCGATCTCCTCGGAGAGGTCCTCGCCCTCGAGCACCGCGCGGCGCTGCTCGTAGATGACCATGCGCTGCTTGTTCATCACGTCGTCGTACTTGAGGACGTTCTTGCGCATGACGAAGTTCTGCTCCTCGACCTTCTTCTGCGCGTTCTCGATCTGGTTCGAGAGGATCTTCGCCTCCATCGGCTGGTCGTCCGGGAGCTTGAAGCGGTCCATGATGTTGTAGATCCGGTCGCCGGCGAACAGGCGCACGAGGTCGTCCTGGCCGGAGAGGTAGAAGCGCGTCTCGCCGGGGTCGCCCTGGCGGCCCGAGCGGCCGCGGAGCTGGTTGTCGATCCGGCGCGCCTCGTGGCGCTCGGTGCCGAGCACGTAGAGGCCGCCGAGCTCGCGCACGCCGTCGCCGAGCTTGATGTCGACGCCGCGGCCGGCCATGTTCGTCGCGATCGTGACCGCGCCGAGCTGGCCGGCGTCCTTGATGATCTCGGCCTCGCGCTCGTGCTCCTTCGCGTTCAGGACGTTGTGCGGGATGCCCCGCGCGCTTGAGCAGCTCGGACAGGTACTCCGAGGTCTCGACCGCGATCGTGCCGACGAGGACCGGCTGCCCCTTCTCGTGGCGCTCCTTGATGTCGTCGATCACCGCCTGCGAACTTCGCCTCGGTCGTCTTGAAGATCAGGTCGTTCTTGTCGATCGCGCGCGACCGGCACGTTGGTCGGGATCTCGACGACGTCGAGGCCGTAGATCTCGACGAACTCCTTCTCCTCGGTCTTCGCGGTGCCGGTCATGCCGGCGAGCTTCTCGTAGAGGCGGAAGTAGTTCTGGAGCGTGATCGTCGCGAGCGTGAGGTGCTCCTCCTGGATCCGGACGCCCTCCTTCGCCTCGACCGCCTGGTGCAGGCCCTCGCTCCAGCGGCGGCCCTCCATGATCCGGCCGGTGAACTCGTCGACGATCTTCACCTCGCCGTCCTGGATCGACGTAGTCGACGTCGCGCTGGTAGAGCGCCTGCGCCTTGAGCGCCTGGATCAGGTGGTTGACGAGCTGGACGTTGCGCGGGTCGTAGAGGTTGTCGATCCCGAGCGCGCGCTCGACCTTCTCGATCGCCGTCTGCGCCGGCGAGACCGTCTTGTGCTTCTCGTCGTAGACGATAGTCGGCGCCCGAGGTCTCGGTCTCGTCCTCGCCCTTCGTCGCCTTGCCCGTGGTGCGCTGGCCCTGCGAAGGCGCGCACGATCGCGGGCCAAGTCGTAGTAGAGCTGCGCCGCGGTCTCGGCTCGCCGGAGATGATCAGCGGCGTCCGCGCCTCGTCGATCAGGATCGAGTCGACCTCGTCCACGATCGCGTAGGGGTGGCCGCGCTGGACGAGCTGGTCGAGCGAGACGGCCATGTTGTCGCGCAGGTAGTCGAAGCCGAACTCGGAGTTCGTGCCGTAGGTGATGTCGCACTCGTAGGCGGCCTTGCGCGTCGTCGAACGGCATCATGTTCTCGATGTGGCCGCACGGTCATCCCGAGCCGCTCGAAGACGCCGCGGTTCCACTCGGCGTCGCGCTTGGCGAGGTAGTCGTTGACCGTGACGAGGTGGACGCCCGTGCCCGGGAGCGCGTTCAGGTAGAGCGGCAGGCTGGCGACGAACGTCTTGCCCTCGCCGGTCTTCATCTCGGCGATGTCGCCCTCGTGGAGGACGATCCCGCCCATCAGCTGGACGTCGAAGATCCGCTGGCCGGACTCGCGCTTGCGCGCCTCGCGCACGGCGGCGAACGCCTCGAAGAGGAGGTCGTCGAGCGACTCGCCGTTCTCGAGCCGCTCGCCGGAACTCGGCGGTCTTGCCGCGCAGCTCGTCGTCGGAGAGCGCCTCGAAGTCGGGCTCGAGCGTGGCGATGTAGGCGGCCTGCTCGGCCAGCCGCTTCAGCCGGCGCCCCTCGCCGAGGCGCAGGACCTTCTCGAATCCTCCGAGGCTTGAGCTCATGCTGTCTAGGTTAGCTACAGCGCCTCGACGTCGACCCGCCAGGACGTTCCGGTCGAGCCGGCTCGCGCGGACGACGAACTCCGCGTAGCGGCCGCCGAGCGCGTCGAGCTCGGGGATCTCGTCGAACGAGCGCATCCCGTCGACCGTCAACGTGCGCTCGCCGCCGCGACACCGCGAGCTCGATCTCGTCGCCGGCCACGTCCGCCCGGGAGCTCGACCACCTCGATCGAGTTCGCGCCGACCGAGAACAGCGCGCCCTCCTTCCGCACGGCCTGGGCGCTGAAGGGCGGCTCGAGTCGGGACGGCGCGGACGAGCGGCTCCGCCGCCGGGATCGCCGAGGAGCGTGCCGTCCGCGAGCACGGTCAGCTCCACCTCGTCGTCGGCGAGGGCGGGCGCGTCGGCCAGGACGACGGCCTCCCACTCGCTGGGCCGCTGCAGGCCGGTGATCCCTACCGGCAGCCGGTAGCGGCCGGCACCCGGAAAGGTCTCGCTCACGCGCCGGGCTCGATCACGCCGTAGTCGCCGTCGCGGCGCCGGTAGACGACGTTCGTCTCGCCGGACTCCGCGTTCTCGAACACGAAGAAGTCGTGGCCGACGAGCTCGAGCTGGAGGCTCGCCTCCTCGGCCGACATCGGCTTCACCGCGAACCGCTTCGTCTTCACGAGCCTCGGCTCGCGCATGCCCGCTTCGACCGGCGCCGCGTCGGCGCGCTTGTGGCCGCGCGGGTGGTGGTTCTGGCGCTTCTCGCGGTAGCGGACGACCTGCCGCTCGAGCTTGTCGACGAGCTGGTCGATCGACGCCTCCCACCCGGTCGCCGCCTCGCGCGCGCGGAGGGTCGGGCCCTTCGTCCAGATCGTCGCCTCGGCGACGTGGTTGTCCGCGATCGCCGGATTTCGCTCCATCGCCAGCTCGAGCTCGACCTGCGTGGGATCGGCGAGCTGCTTCTCGAGCTTGCTCAGCCTCTTCTCGGCGTACTCCCGAACGGACTCGCTGACCTCGACGTTCTTCCCTTTCACCTGAAGTCGCATGGAAGCCCCCTAAGGTTCGCTACCTCTGAGGGTAACGAATCGCCCGCGCGAAGGTGACGACCTCGACCCGGCGCGCACCGGCGCGGCGCAGGGCGCTCGCCGCGGCCGCAGCGGTCGAGCCGCTCGTGTAGACGTCGTCGACGAGCGCGACCGCGGCCGGGACCGACGCGCGGGCCGCGAACGCGCCGGCGACGTTCCGCCGCCGCTCCGCGAGCCCGAGCCCGCGCTGGCGCGCGAGCGGGCCGGGCGCGCGCGAGCGCAGCGAGCACCGGCAGCTCCCAGCGCTCGCCGAGCTCGCGCGCGAGCTGCGCGGGCGGATCGTGTCCCCGCCGGCTGCTGCGGTCGCGGTCGGGCGGGACGAACACGAGCGCCGCAGCGGCCGGGCGGGCCACCGTCTCGGCGACGAGATCCGCCGCGATCTCCGCGAGCCGCCGCAGGCCGCGCTCCTTCCAGCTCGTGGCGAGCTTCCGGGCCGCGCCCTCGTAGGCGACTGCCGCGCGCGCCGAGCGCGAACGCGAGCCGGCGCCCCGCGCACTCGCGGCAGCGCGCGACCGGCCAGGCGGTCGGCGCGCCGCAGCGCTCGCAGAGCGGGTCGCGCAGGCGCGGAAGCGTCGTGCGACACCAGTCGCAGAGGTGCGAGCCGGGCCGGGAGCAGCCAAGGCAGCGCTGCGGGAGCAGGAGGTCGAGCACGGATCGAGCCTAGGCGCGCAAGGCGCACGGCTCTGTGCCTACTTCGGGTCGAGTTCGTACCGGGCGACCTCGGGCAGGCCCTGGCGGCGGCGCAGGAGGTTGTCGGCCGTGAGCAGCTGGTCGTGGTTGCCGATGTCGAGCCAGGAGCCGTCGAACTTGAAGCCGTACACCGGCTCCCGCCGGTGCAGCCACGCGAGGAAGTTGCCCGGCGCGTCGGGCGTTCCGCCCTCGCTCGAGGTAGCGCCCGACGAGCGCCACGTGATCGCGGTGGTAGACGTAGTTCGCGGTCGCGACGAGCGTGCTCGCGGGATCGGACGGCTTCTCGACGAACGAGCGCACCCGGGCGTCGGGCTCGACCGAGACGACGCGCGTAGTGGGTCGCGAGCTCGAGGTCGCCGCAGTCGTAGAGAGCGACCGCGCTGCCGGGCTCGCTCGCGTGCCACAGCGAGACGAGGTCGGCGAGCGAGAAGTCGAACAGGTTGTCGCCGGCGACCACGAGCAGGTCGTCGTACCCGAGCCCGGCGCGCTCGACCGTGAGCTGGATGTCGCCGATCGCGCCGAGCCGGTCCTCGTTCGAGGTCGTGCCGTCGTCGTGCACGACGATCGGCAGGTTCCGCTCGGCGCCCGCCGCCCAGCGGTCGAAGTCGTGCGAGTAGCGGCTGTTCGTGACGAGGTGGACCGCGTCGATGCAGTCGACCTCCTCGAGCTTGTCGAGGATCCAGTCGACCATCGGCCTGCCGCCGACCGGGAGCAGCGACTTCGCGACGTCGTCGGTGAGCGGGACGCAGGCGGGTCGCGTAGCCCGCAGCGAGAACGAGTGCGCTTCACGGAAGCGACTCTACGTACGGCGGCCGGTGCACGCCGACCTCGGTCACGATCGCGGTGATCAGCGCCGCAGGCGTGACGTCGAAGGCCGGATTCCGGGCCGGGAACCGCTCGGTCACCTCGGCGCCGTCGCGCTCCTCGATCGGGATCTCCTCGCCGGTCGCGATCGCCGGGTCGAGCGTCGAGGTCGGCGCCACGACGTAGAGCGGGATCCCGTGGTAGGCCGCGAGCACGGCGAGCCCGTAGGTGCCGATCTTGTTCGCGGTGTCGCCGTTCGCGCGCGATCCGGTCGGCGCCGGTGACGACGAGATCGACCTCGCCGCCGGCCATCATCGAGCCGGCGGCCGAGTCGGCGATCACGGCGTGCGGGATTCCCGCGCGTCTCGAGCTCCCAGGCGGTGAGCCGGGCGCCCTGGAGCAGCGGGCGCGTCTCGTCGACGAGCACGCGTTCGAGCAGGCCGTGCGCGTACGCGGAGCGGAGCGCGCCGACCGCGGTGCCGTAGCCGCCGGTCGCGAGCCCGCCCGCGTTGCAGTGCGTGAGCGCTCGCGTGCCCGGCGCGAAGAGCGCCGCGGCGTGCTCGCCCATCGCGCAGGCAGCGCTCGACCTCGTCGGCGTGGATCTGCCGCGCGCGCTCGGAGCTCGGGTCGGCCGCATCTGCTCGAGCGCCCAGACGAGGTTGACCGCGGTCGGCCGCGACTCGCGCGAGCACCGCGGTAGGCCTCGTCGAGGTCCTCCCCGCGCGCCGCCGCGAGCGCGTACCCGTACGCGGCCGCGACTCCGATCGCGGGCGCGCCGCGGATCGCGAGGGTGCGGATCGCCTCCGCCACCTCGGCCGACGCTCGTGCACTCGAGCTCGATCTCCTCGCCCGGAAGCCGCCGCTGGTCGAGGAGGACAACCGCGTCGTCGGTGAGTCGCAGGATCTGGTCCGGGTCGAGCACGGCCACCGAGGCGCACCCTAGCGGAGGGCCCCCGCCGCGGACGGCGAGGACCCTCCCGAGGGAAGCCCCTAGTGTGTGACCGGGGCGTGCGGCGGGTTGGGGAGCCAGCCGTGGTGCTTGTGCGTCACGGGCGGCCCGCCGAACACCGGCGGATGGAAGGTGCGAGAGCGGCCCGCGAGCGAGTTCACGAGCTGCGCGCCGTCGAACGTCCCGAGGCCGCTCGCCAGGTCGTAGCCCGGCCCGGCATCGAAGCCCGGCACGTCGTAGGTGTTGCCGTCCGAGTTCGTGAACGACCCGATGTCGTTGTTCCCGGACGTCACGTCGACGAGCCCGCCGTGCTTGTAGTCGAGGTTGTAGAGCGCCTCGTTGAGGTCGTCGATCCGTCCGCCCTTCAGCTGATCGGCGAGCGCGACGATGCCGGCGAACTCCGGCGAGGCCTCACTCGTTCCGCCGAAGATGTGGTAGCCGGGCGGCGCGCCCGGGATCGTGTAGTACACGACGACGCCGCCGTCGACGGCCGCACTCATGCTGATGTCGGGATCGCCACGGTGGAAGCCGACGGTGCGCCCGAGCCCATTCTGGAAGTCGGGCCGCAGGAACACCTTCGACACGCCGCCGCCCCCCGCGCCGTAGCCGTCGTTCCAGACGACGTCGGGCTGGAGGCGGTTGCCGGCCTCGTCGAGGGTCAGCTGCGTCCCGCCCATCGAGGTCACGAGCGGGTCGCTCGAGGGCCAGCTGTCGACCTGGAACGGATAGAGATCCTCGAGGTTGAGCTGGTAGTCGGTGGAACCCGTGTCGCCGCTCGAGGCGAGCAATGCGACGTGGCGGAGATGCGCGTTGACGAACGCGCTCCGGAGCCCGTAGATCGACGCTGCGCTCGGGAACGTCTCCTCGGTCGCGCCGAAGCTCATCGAGATCACGTCGCCGATGCCGTGGTTCAAGGCCCAGTTCTCGGCCTTCACGATCTCGGGGAAGCCCTGCACGCCCTCGGTCTCGCTGACCGGCGTCTCGAGCAGGACGATGTTCGCGCCGGGCGCCATCACGTGCGACCACTCGACATCGAGCGTCGTCTCCTGTGCCCAGCCGATCATGTCCCCGTTGGTCGGGTCCCACGGCGGCACTGCGCCGGCCGGCTGGTAGATGTGGAAGCTCGGCGGATCAGGCAAGCCGAACGTCTGGTCGAACGTCTGGAGGTCCGACTGGATCGTCGGCGAGCCGAACGCGTCGACGATCACGATCGTCTGCCCGCGGCCGGTGATCCCGCTCGCGAACAGCGGGGCGAGGTCGTAGGCGCTCTGCAGCTGCGCCGGCTGGTAGCAGCGGATGCCGATGTACATCAGGCAGTAGTTCGTGTCGGGCGGGAAGCTCAGCCCGACGTCGCCGGGTGCCTCCCGCAGGAACGGCGTCGGGCGGACTGTCTGGTGCTGGCGGGCACCGGACAGCGCTGCGGCGGTCGCAACGAGGACCGCCGCCAGCGCAAGTCCGACCATCGCCAGGGTGAGTGCCCGCGTGGGCAGGATTCTCGAGGTCATTCCCCTCCCCCTTCTCGGTTTACCGGTGCGCCGAAGCGCGGCGGCGCGAGTCTACGCCGCTCCAGCGGGGATTGCCTAGGTCCCCTCGTCCCACGAGGCGAGGTACTTCGCCTGCTCCTCGGTCAGCTGGTCGATCGTCGATCCCCATCGTCGCCAGCTTCAGCCGGGCGATCTCGTTGTCGATGTCGTCCGGCACCGGGTAGACCTTCTTCTCCAGCTCGGCGGCGTTCTGCACCGCGTACTCGGCGGAGAGCGCCTGGTTGGCGAAGGACATGTCCATCACCGAGGCCGGATGTCCCTCGGCGGCGGACAGGTTGACGAGCCGGCCGTCGGCGAGCAGGTAGATGCGGCGCCCGTCGGCGAGCGTGAACTCCTCGACGAACTCCCGCGCGAGCCGCGTGTCGACCGCGAGCGAGCGCAGCGCCGGGATCTCGATCTCGACGTTGAAGTGGCCCGTGTTGGCGAGGATCGCGCCGTCCTTCATCGAGCTCGAAGTGCTCGCTTCGCGATCACGGACTTGTCGCCGGTCGCGGTGACGAAGATGTCGCCGATCTTCGCGGCGGCGTCCATCGGCAGCACCTCGAAGCCGTCCATCACGGCCTCGAGCGCCCGCATCGGGTCGACCTCGGTCACGATCACGTGCGCGCCCATCCCCCTCGCCCGCATCGCGACGCCGCGGCCGCACCAGCCGTAGCCGGCGACCACGCATCTTGCGGCCCGCGAGGAGGACGTTGGTGGCGCGGATGATCCCGTCGATCGTCGACTGGCCGGTGCCGTAGCGGTTGTCGAACAGGTGCTTGGTCTTGGCGTCGTTGACGGCGATCACCGGGAAGCCGAGCTTGCCGTCGGCCTCGAGCGCCTTCAGGCGGATGACGCCGGTCGTCGTCTCCTCGGTGCCGGCGATGATGTCGCCGAGCTGCTCGCGCCGCGCCGAGTGGAGGACGCCGATCACGTCGGCGCCGTCGTCCATCGTCAGGTGCGGCTTGTGGTCGACGGCGGCCTCGATGTGCGAGTAGTAGGTGTCGTTGTCCTCGCCCTTGATCGCGAAGACGGAGATGTCGTACGCGTCGACGAGCGCCGCGGCGACGTCGTCCTGCGTCGAGAGCGGGATTCGAGGCGCACGAGCACGACGTCGGCGCCGCCCGCCTTGAGCGTGCGCACCAGGTTCGCGGTCTCGGTCGTGACGTGCAGGCAGGCGGAGACGCGGTAGCCCGCGAGCGGCTGCTCCTTCTCGAAGCGCTCCCGGATCGCGGTCAGCACCGGCATCTGCCGGTCGGCCCACTCGATCCGCCGTACGCCCTCGAGCGGAGAGGGCAAGGTCCTTCACGTCGTGCTTCTTGTCGTAGCCATCTAAGCCTTCTTCCGTGTCGGTGTGATCAGGCGGCCAGCAGCCGCTCGTGCTTGCGCTGCTCCCACTCCACCCAGGCCGTGTCGTCGGCCCCGCCGAGCCAGGCGTCGACCGCCTGCGCGAAGCTCCGGCTCGCGCCGCAGCCGCGCGGCGAAGACGAGGTCGGCGAGCTCGAGCCCGAAGCGGGCGCGCAGCTCCAGCAGCGAGCGGAGCTGGTTCAACTCGCGGAGCCGGTAGAGGCGGTAGCCGGAGCCCGACCGCGACGGGACGACGAGCCCCGTGCGCTCGAGGTAGCGAAGCATCCGCGCCGACCAGCCTGTCCGCGCCGCCGCTTCTCCGACCGTGAGCCCGTCCATCCCGCAACCTTAGCACAGGTGTGTCAAGGCTCGGCCGTAGCGGTCTTCGAGCCGGACGACGTCGTCGAGATCGGGCGTCGAGACCTCGAGCAGGAGCGAGTCCTCGAGCGCGCGCATCCGGTGGACGGTGCCGGGGCGCAGCCGGAACGCGGCGCCCGGGCCGACCACCTCGGTCGCGAGCTCGTCCTCCCCGGGCCCGATCTGGAACTCGACGCGGCCCCGCTGCACGTAGATCGTCTCGTCCTTGCGCTCGTGGACTGCAGCGAGAGCGCCTCGCCCTCGCGCACGAAGAGCTCCTTCCCCGCGTAGCGCTCCGAGTCTGCCCAGATCAGCTCGTAGCCCCACGGCTTCTCGACCCGGCGGGGCTCGAACGCGAACTCACCGAGGCTCACGCGGGCGCCGCCTGCCAGTCCGGGTGCGCGGCGAGGAACTCCTCGGCCTTGCGCAGGTCCTTCGGCGTGTTGACGGTGAGCCAGGTGCCTTCGTGGCGGTAGGCGAAGAGCTTGCCCTCCTCCGCGAGCTCGGGGAAGGTGCTCGTCTCGTGGTCGCCGCGCTCGGGCAGGCGGGCGAGCGCCTCCGTCGTCGAGCACGTAGACGCCGGAGTTGACCCAGTGCGGGAGCTTGGGCGCCTCCTTGAAGCCGGTGACGCGGTCGCCGTCGGCGAGGTCGACGACCCCGAACGGCGAGTGCGACCTGCGCGACGACGACCGTCGCGGCGCCGCCGTGGCGAGCGGTGCGCGCCGAGCAGCGCGCTCAGGTCGACGTCGAGGATCTCGTCGCCGTTCAGCGCGAAGACGGGCCCTTCCTCCGCGCGGTGCGCGGCCGCGAACCGGAGCCCGCCGCCACGGCCGAGCGGCTCGGGCTCGCCGACCGCGACGATCTCGGCGCCGAGGCCGGAGAGGGTCTCCTGGAACAGCGGCTCGTGCCCGGCGCGACAGCCGATGATCACGCGGGTGACGCCGGCGCCGACGAGCCGCAGCACCTGGTACTCGGCGAGCGGCCTCCCGCCGACGCGGACGAGCGGCTTGGGAAGCCCGCCCGCGGCGTCGCCGAGACGCTCCGCCTTGCCTCCCGCGAGGACGAGCGCCTCCATCAGCGCCGGACCCGCGGCTCCGGCTCCTCCGTCTCGGGCAGGGCCGAGAACGGAGAGGTCGGACGGCCGACGCCCTCGTAGGCGAAGCCGGCTGCGCGGACCTGCGTGCGGGTCGAGCAGGTTGCGCCCGTCGACGATGAGCGGGTTGCGCATCGCTGCGCGGACCTCGTCGCAGGCGAGGTCGCGCAGCTCGTCCCACTCGGTCACGATCACGGCCGCGTCGGCACCCGTGACGGCCTCGAGCGGCGAGTCGCAGAGCGTCGCGCCGCGCAGCTCGTCGCGCGGCGTCGGCGACCGGATCCCACGCCGTGACCTCGGCGCCCTCGGCGAGCAGGCGCGCGGCGAGCACGATCGAGGCCGCCTCGCGCAGGTCGTCGGTGCCGGCCTTGTACGCGAGGCCGAGCAGCGCGATGCGCTTCCCCGCGAGCGTGGCCGAGATGCTTCTTGAGCTTCCCGACGACGCGCCGCTTCTGCAGCTCGTTGACCTCGATCACCGAGTTCAGGAGCTGGAAGTGGTAGCCGGAGTTCCCGGCGAGCTGCTTCAGCGCGGAGACGTCCTTCGGGAAGCACGAGCCGCCGTAGCCGATCCCGGCGCGCAGGAAGTGCGGGCCGATCCGCCGGTCGAGGCCCATCCCGCGCGCGACCTCCATCGACGTCGGCGCCGCGTCACCTCGCAGACGTTCGCGATCTCGTTGATGAAGCTGATCCGCGTCGCGAGGAACGCGTTCGAGGCGAGCTTGATCATCTCGGCCGAGTGGACGTCGGTCCGCACGACCTCGGTGTCGAGGCCCTCGTAGAGCGCGGCAACCGCGTCGCAGGTCGGCCTCCGAGTAGGCGCCGACGACGACGCGGTCGGGCTGCATGAAGTCGCGCAGCGCCGTGCCCTCGGCGAGGAACTCGGGGTTCGAGACGTAGGCGACGTGGCCGAGCCCGCGCGCCTCGAGGGCCGCGCGCACCTTGTCGCCCGTCCCCACGGGGACGGTGGACTTCATCACGAGCGTCGCCTGCGTCTCGGCGCGGCAGCTCGTCGAGCGACCGTCCAGATCGCGGAGAGGTCGGCGTCGCCCGAGTACGTCGGCGGCGTCCCGACGCAGACGAAGAGCAGACTCCGCACCGCGTCGCGACCTCGCGCGCGTCGAGCGTGAACGTGAGGCGGTCGCGGTTCCGCTCGATCAGCTCGGGCAGCCCGTGCTCGTGGATCGGCACGCCGCCGGCCCGCAGCGCCTCGATCTTCTCGGGCACGACGTCCCGGATCACCACGTCGTGACCGAGGTCGGCGAAGCACGCGCCGGTGACGAGCCCCACCCAGCCCGCGCCGAAGATTCCGATGCCCGCCCTGGTCTCGGTCATGCCGGAGGCCAGCTTACCCGCGGTATGTTCGGAGTCCTTTAGCGATCGCGAGCATCGTCTCGTTGGACAACGAGTCCTGGAGCGTGTTCACGACCCAGTAGGACACGCCGTTCCAGCGCAGCACGACCATGTGGAGATGCGGGCCCGAGTAGTAGAGGTCGTACGGGCGGCCCCTGAGGATGTGCGTCGAGTTCTTGCCGGCGAGGATCGGCGCGTCCAGCCAGTCGGTCTCCTCGATCCCCCAGTACTCGGTGCCGCCCGTGCGGTAGACGAGCCGCAGCGCGCGGTGCTTCTTGTCGAGCCAGTAGACGCGGTTCGCCTCCTCGAGGTCGGGGGACGACGAGCGCTCCATCACCGAGGGCACCATCGCCCTGAACGGCAGCTTGCGCTGGGCGTCGCGAACGAGGGTCTGCGACATCGCCGGGTCGAAGACGACGTTGGCCTTGACCGGAGCCGGCGTCTCGTCGACCGGTGCCGGCGCGATCGTGCCGTGGAAGGTCTGGCCGACGACCGCGACGAGCATCGAGCCGTACGCGGGGATCGTCGCGGGGAGCACGGCGACGTCGGCGTCCCCGAACAGGTTCGCGACCGCGGTCGCCGCCGCCTTCGCCCCCGGCCGGGACGGGTCGTAGTAGACCGTCGAGTGGAAGTAGGCGAAGTTCGGCGCGTTCGCCGGCTGGCCGCTCGGGGGCACGACGATCTCGTACCCGCGGCGGGCGAACTGGTAGCCGGCGGTCGCCGCCGATCCGGTCACGCCGTTGCCGTTGAGGACGAGCAGCGTGGTCTTCTGCGGGGGCGGCGCCGCGTTCTTGACCTTCTGCCCGAGCGTGACGTCGGTCGCCTTCGTCGGCGCCTGGACGTCGGGGCTCGTGAACTCGCGAATCGCGTCCTGCAGGTTCTGGTCGGACGTCGTCACGTTGGAGTAGCCGGTCAGGCCCTGGATCTTGGCCTGGAAGAAGTGACCCGCGGGAAGGCCGTACGCGAACAGCGCGTAGGAGAGCACCGTCCTGCCGGTCAGCCCGTCGCCGCCGCCGACCCCGACCTCGACGTTCTTCGTGATCGCGCCGACGATCCCCGGCAGCTTGAACGGCGAGAAGTTGTTCTGGATCTGCTGCTTCAGCGCCTTCACGAACTCCTGCTGGCGGATCACGCGGTAGAAGTCGGAGTCGGTGTGGCGGAAGCGGACGAAGCTGAGCGCGTCGTTGCCGTTCAGCCGCTGGTAGCCCGGCGTGGAGGTCGATGTCGGCGTAGTTCGTCGCGGCGGAGCCGGTGTTCTTGTTGTAGTAGCGGCGGTCGACGTCCATCCAGACGCCGCCGAGCTTGTCGACGATCTGCTTGAAGCCGTGGAAGTTGACGGTGATCAGGTAGTTGATCGGGAGCCCGGTCAGGTCCTTCACCGTCTCGAGCGTGCCGCGCGCGCCGCACTCGGCGTAGGCCGCGTTGATCTTGCCCTGGAAGGTCGGCTTCCCGGGGCAGGTGACGTTGACGATCATGTCGCGCGGGAACGAGAGCATCGAGATCGCATTGTTCTGCGGGTCGGCGCGCAGCAGCATCACCGTGTCGGAGCGGGACGGCGTGCCCTTTGCCTCGTTCGCCCGGTAGTCGTAGCCGGCGATCAGCGCGATCGCAGGCTGGCCGGGCAGCGGGATCGAGAGCCGCTTCTGGGCGATCTTCATCACCGCGGTGTGGGCGGCGACCGCCTGCACCTCGCGGTTGAAGTAGAGGTAGGCCCCGCCGGCGAGGGCGGCGCCGAGCACGAGGATCCCCGCCAGCGCCCAGAGCAGGATCCGGCCGGCCCAGCCGAGCTTCGTCCGCGACGGCGGGTCCGGCTGCTTGTAGCGAGCCATCGGCGTGACCGCGGCCGGCGGAAGGGTCGGCGTGCCGTTGCCGTTCCCGTCGCCCGAGACTCCGCTCCGGCCGATTCCTCTTTTCAGCGTCGTCCGCATCGAAAAATGGGCGCCCGGGAAGGCGCCTGCGAAGCGGAGGATACCGGGATCAGCGGAAGGCGGTCGCGGTTCTCAGCCGAGCCGGTGGGCGATCGCCCTCGCGAGCTTCTGCTCGAAGGCGGCCTGGTACGGCTGCCCGAGGCTGAACATGATCGTCGACACGTTGACGCGGTCGGCGCCGAGGAAGACGAGGTCGAGGTACAGCCTCACCGGTGTCGTCGCGCCCTGCGGTGTCACTCCGAGCACGAGGCGGTAGGCCGTCGTGCGTGAGGCGACCTTCGGGAACGGGAGCACGCCCTTCGAGAGCTCCGAGATCGTCGAGCCCTTCGGCGCGGTCGCCGTGATCAGTTGCGAGAAGCACTGGATCATCGACGGCCGGACGACTCGGGCCCAGCTCGTCTTCGCCTGCGCGACCGTCTGGAACACGCCGACCGAAGAAGCGACCTGGGAGAAGCCGTCGGGCGCCGTGAACTCGGGGGAGTCGACCTTTCCGGTCTCGACGAGATCGGACTGGTTCGGGTCGAAGCTCTTGCAGGTGCCCGAGCCGGCGCTCCCGCTCGGCGTGCTCGGCTTGGCCGTCCAGGTCGCCGGGAAGTCGGAGCGCACGAACCCGACGGCCCTGGCCCGGGCCATGTCGGCGGCGGTGTGCTGCTGGCGCGGGTCTCCGGCGAGCGCCGCTCCGGCCAGAACGGCGGCGGCGAGGAGCGCCACGACGACGGTGCGGAGCATGGCGGTGATCGTAGACGTCACTCGGGCTCGTACGCCAGGCTCGGTCGCAGCCAGCGCTCGACCTCGGCGACGTCCCGGCCCTTGCGCCGCGCGTAGTCCTGCGACCTGGTCGCGCCCGACGCGCCCGACCGCGAAGTACCGGGCCTGCGGATGGGCGAAGTAGAGGCCGCTGACCGCACGCCGCCGGGAGCATCGCGAAGCTCTCCGTCAGCTCGACGTCCGATCGACGGCGCGCCGAGCAGCTCGAACAGCTCGTGCTTCTCGTGAGTGGTCGGGACAGGCCGGGTAGCCGAAGGCCGGCCGGATCCCGCGGTAGCGCTCCTCGATCAGCTCCTGCCCGGTGAGCTGCTCGCCGGTCTCGTACCACTCGCGCCGCGCGATCTCGTGGAGCCACTCGGCGAACGCCTCGGCGAGCCGGTCGGCGAGCGCCTTCGACCATGATCGCGCGGTAGTCGTCGAGCTCGGCCTCGAAGCGCGCGGCGAGCTCGTCGGCGCCGTGGATCGCGACCGCGAAGGCGCCGAGGTGATCGCCGTCCGGCGCGACGTAGTCGGCGAGCGAGACGGTTCGGGCGTCCGTCGGCGTGGACGGTCTGCTGGCGCAGCATCGGCAGCCGGAGCGCCGTCGCCGAGCACGACGTCGTCGCCGTCGGCCCGCGCGGGCCAGAAGCCGTAGACGCCCCGCGCCTGCAGGAGCCCGCCGGCGACGATCTCGTCGAGCAGCTCGTTCGCGTTCGCGTAGAGCTCCCGCGCGGCCTCGCCCTTCTCGGGGTCGTCGAGGATCTTCGGGAAGCGGCCCTTCAGCTCCCAGGCGTGCGAAGAAGAACGTCCAGTCGATGTAGTCGCGCAGCGTCTCGAGCGTCGGGCTCGACCGTGCGCGTGCCCGTGAACGCCGGGACCGGGCAGCTCGTCGAAGTCGAGCTGCGCGCGGTTCGCGACCGCGTCGCGGTGGAGCAGGAGCGGGCGCGCGGTGCGCTCGGCGTGCTCGGTCGCGGAGCCGCTCCTGCAGCGCCTCGGTTCGTCGCGCTCGAGATCGGCCCGCCGCGCCGGGTCGAGCAGGTCGGAGACGACGCCGACGACGCGCGAGGCGTCGAGCACGTGGACCGTCGGCGCGGTGTAGGCCGGGCGCGATCTTGACCGCCGTGTGCTGCTTCGACGTCGTCGCGCCGCCGATCAGGAGCGGCAGGTCGAGCCCGCGCCGCTCCATCTCCTGGGCGACGGAGACCATCTCGTCGAGCGACGGCGTGATCAGCCCGGAGAGCCCGACCACGTGCGCGCCCTCCTCGGCCGCGGTGTCGAGGATGCGGTCGGCGGAGACCATCACGCCGAGGTCGATCACCTCGTAGCTGTTGCAGCCGAGCACGACGCCGACGATGTTCTTGCCGATGTCGTGGACGTCGCCCTTGACCGTGGCGAGCACGATCTTCCCCTGCCCCGCGCTCCCGGCCTTCTCCGCCTCCATGTACGGCTCGAGGTAGGCGACCGCGCGCTTCATCGCGCGGGCGCTCTTCACCACCTGCGGCAGGAACATCTTCCCCGAGCCGAACAGGTCGCCGACGATCTTCATCCCGTCCATCAGCGGCCCCTCGATCACGTCGAGCGGCCGCTCGAACGCCAGCCGCGCCTCCTCGGTGTCCTCCTCGATGAAGTCGACGATCCCGTGCACGAGCGCGTGCGCGAGCCGCTCGTCGACCGGCGCCTCGCGCCACGAGAGGTCGAGCTCGCGCTTCGTCCCCTCGCCCTTCACCGTCTCGGCGAACTCGACGAGCCGCTCGGTCGCGTCGGGGCGGCGGTCGAAGATGACGTCCTCGACGCGCTCGAGCAGGTCGGCCGGGATGTCCTCGTAGACGGCGAGCTGGCCCGCGTTGACGATCGCCCATGTCGAGGCCGGCGCGGATCGCGTGGTAGAGGAACGCGGAGTGCATCGCCTCGCGGACGACGTCGTTGCCGCGGAACGAGAAGGAGAGGTTCGAGATCCCGCCCGAGACCTCGAGCCGGGGCAGCGCTCCTTGATCTCGGCAGGTCGCCTCGATGAAGTCGCGCGCGAAGCGCGGCGTGCTCCTCGATCCCGGTCGCGACGGCGAGGATGTTCGGGTCGAAGATGAGTCCTCGGGCGCGAAGCCCGCCTCCTCGGTGAGGAGGTCGTAGGCGCGCTCGCAGATCTCGACCTTCCGCTCGACCGTCTCGGCCTGGCCCTGCTCGTCGAAGGCCATCACGACGACGCCGGCGCCGAAGCGGCGGATCCCGCGCGCCTGCTCGAGGAAGGCCTCCTCGCCCTCCTTGAGGCTGATCGAGTTGACGATCCCCTTGCCCTGGATGCAGCGGAGGCCGGCCTCGATGCACCGACCAGCGCGAGCTGTCGACCATGATCGGGAGCCGCGCGACCTCGGGCTCGGTCGCGATCAGGTTGAGGAAGGTCGTCATCGCCTGCTCGGAGTCGAGCAGGTCGTCGTCCATGTTGACGTCGAGGATGTTCGCGCCGCCGCGCACCTGCTCGAGCGCGACCTCGAGCGCGGCCTGGTAGTCGTTCGCCTCGATCAGGTCGCGGAAGCGCGCCGAGCCGGTCACGTTCGTGCGCTCGCCGACCATCACGAAGCCCGTGTCGGGGCCGATCTCGAACGGCTCGAGGCCGCTGAAAGCGCGTCTCCTCGCGCCTCGCCGGGACACGCCGCGGGGCCACGCCCCGTACGGCCTCCGCGATCGCCCTCGTGTGCTCGGGCGTCGTGCCGCAGCAGCCGCCGACGATGTTGAGGAGCCCGGCGCTCGCGAACTCGCCGCAGGAGCCCGCTCGTCGTCCTCGGGCCGCTCGTCGTAGCCGCCGAACGCGTTCGGAAGCCCGGCGTTCGGGTGGCACGCTGACGTAGGTCGGCGCGATGTGCGCGAGGTCGGCGACGTACGGGCGCATCTCGGCGGCGCCGAGCGCGCAGTTGACGCCGACGACAGAACGGCTCGGCGTGCTCGACCGAGATCCAGAACGCCTCGATCGTCTGGCCGGAGAGCGTGCGGCCGCAGCGGTCGACGATCGTGACCGAGATCCAGAGCGGCAGCTCGGGCGCGACGTCCTTGCGCGGCGAGCGATCGCGGCCTTGGCGTTGAGCGTGTCGAAGATCGTCTCGACCAGGAGCAGGTCGACGCCGCCGTCGCGCGAGCGCCGCGATCTGCTCCGCGTAGGCCTCGCACACCTGGTCGAAGGTGACCGTGCGGAACGACGGGTCGTCGACCTTGGGCGAGAGCGAGAGCGTGACGTTGAGCGGCCCGACCGAGCCCGCGACGAAGCGGTTCGGCCCGAGCGCCGCGGCCTCGCGCGCGATCCGCGCGCCCTCGACGTTCATGCTCGTAGACCGCGTCCTCGAGCCCGTAGTCGGCCTGGCCGATCGAGGTCGCCGTGAACGTGTTCGTGGTCGTGATGTCGGCGCCGGCGTCGAGGTAGCGCGCGGTGCGATCTCGGAGACGATCTCCGGCTGCGTCAGGTTGAGGAGGTCGGGATCGCCCTTGACGTCGCGCGTCGTGGTCGCGGAACCGCTCGCCGCGGTAGTCCTCCTCGCTGAGCCCGCGCCCCTGGAGCAGCACGCCCCAGGCGCCGTCGAGCACGACGATCCGCTCGTCGAGCAACGCTCTCAGTCTCGTCTCGGCCTCCGATCATCCGGTACCTCCGTCATCGCCCAGAGAGGTCCGGTGCGGACTGCACCGACGGGCTCTTTAGGCGTTTTTTACCCGGTCGCCAAGCTGCCGTTCAAAGCTCTCCAGGTAGCGGGAGAGCCTAGCAGCGGCGGCGGACTGCTAGCCGCTGTGCGCCGGAGACCGGAGCTGGTTCTCGGCGTGCTTGATCCGCTGCTCGAGCTGCCAGCGGTCGGCGGTCGACTCGCCCGCGTCGACGCGCTCGAGCTCCGCCGTCGCCTCCTCGAGCTGGCGCTGCGCGCTCGTCGTCGTCGATCTCGCTCGCCTCGACGGCGTCGTCGACGAGCGCGATCGCCCGGTCGGTCTCGACCTTGAAGAAGCCGGGGCCGGTCGCGAACTCGATCTCCTCGCCGCTGGCGCGGTCGAGATGGACGCGCGTCGAGCCCGCCTTCAGCGTCGCGACGAGCGGCGCGTGGCGCGCGAGCACGCCGATCTCGCCCGCTGCGCCGGGCACGATCGATCATCTCGGCCGCGCCCTCGTACACCGCGCCCGTCCGGCGTCACGAGCGAGACGTCGAACGTGCTTGGTCTCGTCGGCCACGTCGCCTACGCAGCGACGGCCTCGGCCGTCTTGCGGCCCTTCTCGACCGCGCTCTCGATCGTCCCGACCATGTAGAACGCCTGCTCGGGCAGGTCGTCGTGCTTGCCGTCGAGGATCTCGCCGAAGCCCGCGATCGTGTCCTCGAGCTTCACGTACTCGCCCGGCGTGCCCGGTGAACAGCTCGGCCACGAAGATCGGCTGCGAGAGGAAGCGCTCGATCTTGCGGGCGCGCGCGACGACGAGCTTGTCCTCGTCGGAGAGCTCGTCGATGCCGAGGATCGCGATGATGTCCTGGAGGTCCTTGTAGCGCTGGAGGATCTCCTGCACCCGCGTCGCCGTGTCGTAGTGCTCCTCGCCGACGATGCCGCGGCTGGAGCGCGCGCGAGGTCGAGTCGAGCGGGTCGACCGCCGGGTAGATCCCCTTCTCGACGATCGCGCGCGAGAGCACCGTCGTCGCGTCGAGGTGGGCGAACGTGTTCGCCGGCGCCGGGTCGGTGAGGTCGTCGGCCGGCACGTAGATCGCCTGCACCGAGGTGACCGAGCCCTTGTTCGTCGAGGTGATCCGCTCCTGCAGCTGGCCCATCTCGGTCGCGAGCGTCGGCTGGTAGCCGACGGCGCTCGGCATGCGGCCGAGCAGCGCCGAGACCTCGGAGCCCGCCTGGACGAAGCGGAAGATGTTGTCGATGAAGAGCAGCACGTCCTGGCCCTCGTCGCGGAAGTACTCCGCCATCGTCAGGCCGGAGAGGCCGACGCGCAGGCGCGCGCCCGGCGGCTCGTTCATCTGGCCGTAGACGAGCGCGACCTTGTCGATCACGCCCGACTCCTGTCATCTCGAGCAGCAGGTCGTTGCCCTCGCGCGTGCGCTCGCCGACGCCGGCGAAGACGGAGACGCCGCCGTGCTGCTTGGCGATGTTGTGGATCAGCTCCTGGATCAGCACCGTCTTGCCGACGCCGGCGCCGCCGAAGAGGCCGATCTTGCCGCCCTTGACGTACGGCGCGATCAGGTCGATGACCTTGATCCCGGTCTCGAAGATCTCGACCTTCGGCGAGAGCTCGCGGAAGCGTCGGCGGATCGCGGTGGATCGACCAGCGCTCGCACGCCCTCGATCGCCGGCTTGTCGTCGATCGGCTCGCCGAGCACGTTCCAGATCCGGCCGAGCGTCTCCTCGCCGACCGGGACCGAGATCGGCGCGCCGGTGTCGACGACGTCGAGCGCCGCGCGCGAGCCCGTCGGTCGAGTCCATCGCGACGGCGCGCACGCGATCGTCGCCGAGGTGCTGCTGCACCTCCGCGATCAGCGTCGCTCCGCCGTCCGCGGGACCTCGATCGCGAGCGCGTTGTAGATCTCGGGCAGCTGGCCGGGGAAGACGCGCGTCGATCACGACGCCCTTGATCTCGATCACCTTGCCGACGTTCTGGCCGTTCTTCGCGTTAGGCATGCGTCTCCTGAAGAGGTGGTTCGGACGAGGGGCGGCGGCGCTCGAGCGCCCGCCAGAGCGGCCGTATCCTATCGAAGGAGAAACCTCCGCGAACGCCGGAACGGGCGAGGCGATGGCGCTCGAGACCGGCCGCAACGCGGTCGGCGTGGTCGAGCGCTCAGCAGTGCGAGGCGAGCGGCGGATACATCGCGCCCAGCATAGTCGTGCTACACCTTGTGCCGTGCGATTCGGAGCGCTGGTTCTCGCTTTCGTAATGGTTGCGGCGGTCGGTTCCCGTGCGGGCGCCACGACCGCGCCGCTTCACCTGCAGGTGACCTTCTCCGGTACCGCGCAGGGCACGTTCACGGACGTCGAGCGCTGGACCTCGCTCACGACGAACCAGTGCGTGCTGCGGCGCTCCCGGAACGAGGCGGTCGCCATCTCGTGGTCGTTCTCCTGGCGCGACGCTCCCGGCGGCCGGCCGACGCAGGCGGCGCCGCCCTCCTCACAGGGCACGGTCTCGGGGACCGAGGTGCGCGACTCGTGCGACATCGCGCCCGCGCAGCTCCCGGCCGACGCGCCGGCGGACTGGCTGCGTTCGGTGACCTGTGACGACCCGCTCGAGGCCGGCGGGAACGCGACGCTCGCACTCGTCCAACGGGCGGGGAAGACAGTCGTCCAGGTCGCCGTGCCCGAGCTCGCCGTCTCGCCCGACGCCCAGTGCACCGCCGAGCCCCGCACCGACCAGCTCCGCGCGAGCGTCCCGTTCACCGCGGCGGCGCTCAGACACCTCGAGCGGGGAGCCTCGCTCTCCGTCGCCGTCGGCTCCGCCGTGACGCGATTCGGGGACTACGTGCCGCAGCTCAACTGCATGCACGCGGCGAAGCCGTACGACGGCTACCGCTCGTACGACGACTGCCTCGATCTCCTCACCTGGAGCGGGACGCTCCGGGTGACACGGGTCTAGAGCTAGAAGTCGCCCTGCGTGAGAGCGAGGCCCTTGTGGCGTACCGCGCGCACGGCGGCCGGAACCTGCGGCAGCCCGCGCGAGTCGCTGTCGAACGAGACGGGGACCGGGGTCACGATCGCCGGCCCCTGCTGGAGCAGGCGCGGCGGCGACGGCGCATGCGCGCGACCCGAGCCGACGGCGCCGAAGAGCGAGCCGAGCCCGACCGACGCGGCGACGAGCGCGGCTGCGGCTCCGAACTGTGCGGCCCGCCGCATCGTGCGGCGGCGCGCGGGCAGCGAGACGGGCCGCTCGAGCGACTCGAGCTCGGCGGTGCGCAGGGCCGTCGTGAAGCCGGCCGCATCGGCGGCGAACGCGCGGCAGACCGCGCAGCGCGCAAGGTGCGCCTCCAGCATCAGGCCCTCGAGCTCCGAGAGCTCGCCGTCGAGCTCGAGCGAGAGCCAGGCCTTCGCGCGATCACAGTTGTGCGGAAGCGTTGCCATCTCCATCCGTTCTGACGGTAGTCCGGAAAGATAGTTAGCGTCGTTAGCGATTGCTTAGAAAAGCGTGTACCGGGGATCGGCAGCCAGGCCGATCAGGATGAGCGCGAACCCCGCCGAGACGAACACGGCGGAGAGGTTGATCGTCTCCTCGCGCTCGCTCGGCGTCGCCCAGCGGACGATCCGGTTGCCGAGCACGAACGGCCCGGTCAGCTCCGTATCTTCGTTCTTGACGCGCACCGGCCCGCGGTTGCCGACGAAGAACCCCGAGATCAGGAAGAAGCAGCCGACGACAGTGAGCCCGAGCGAGATCGAGCGGGCGACCCCGGCTCCGAACAGCAGTCCGAGCGCCAGCGAGACGACCGTGACGACCGCCGACCACGCCGGTGAGGAGAACAGCGATGCGGCGGAGTGCCGCCCTGACCATGACGTAACGCTAGCTCGCGACCGGCTCGCCGGAGCGCTCTCGCATCTCGGCTTCGGTCAGCGGCCAGCCCTCGAGCGGGTAGTGGCAGGCGGCGATGTGGTCGTGCCCGAACTCCCGGATCGGCGGATCGTCGACGTCGCAGACGCCCTCGTGGAAGCGCGGGCAGCGCGGATGGAACCGGCAAGCCGGTCGGCGGGTTGATCGGGCTCGGGACGTCGCCCTCGAGCACGATCCGCTTGCGCTGCCGGCCGAGCTCGGGATCGGGCACGGGCACGGCCGAGAGCAGCGCGCCCGTGTACGGGTGCTTCGGCGCGCTGTAGAGCTCGTCGCGTCCGCGAACTCGGCGACCGTGCCGAGGTACATCACCATCACGCGGTCGAGATGTGGCGGACGACGTTCAGGTCGTGCGCGATGAAGACGTAGGTGAGGCCGAACTCGTCCTGCAGGTCCTTGAGCAGGTTCAGGATCTGCGCCTGCACCGAGACGTCGAGCGCCGAGACCGGCTCGTCGCAGACGATCAGCTTCGGGTTGACGGCGAGGGCGCGCGCGACGCCGATGCGCTGGCGCTGACCGCCGGAGAACTCGTGCGGGAACCGGTTGTAGTGCTCCGGGTTGAGGCCGACGATCTCGAGCAGCTCCTGGACGCGCCGCTTGATCTCGGCGGTCGTGCCCGATCTTGTGCACCTCGAGCGCCTCGCCGACGATGAAGCCGACCCGCTTGCGGGGATTCAGCGAGGCGTACGGGTCCTGGAAGATCATCATCATCTCGCGCCGGATCGGCCGCATCTCCGCCTGCGCTGATGGACGTGATGTCGCGCCCGTCGAAGGTGATCTTGCCGCCGGTCGGGTCGAGCAGGCGCATGATGCAGCGCGCCATCGTCGACTTGCCGCAGCCGGACTCGCCGACGACGCCGAGCGTCTCGCCGCGGTTGACGCGTGAACGAGACGCCGTCGACCGCCTTCACGGAGGCGACCTGCTTCTGGAAGATGATCCCCTGCGTGATCGGGAAGTGCTTCTTGAGGTCCTCGACGACGAGCAGCTCCTCGGCCACTACGTCACCTCCCCCGCCAGGCTTGCCGCCTGCAGCTTCCGGTTCTCGCGCGCCTTCGTCTCCTCGTCCAGGAAGCAGGCCTGGAGGTGCGCCGGTGCGCTCGGCACGGGCTCGAGCACCGGCAGCTCCGTCCTTGCAGACGGCCGAATCGACGTACGAGCAGCGCGGGTTGAAGCGGCAGCCCGCTCGGCGGGTTGAGCAGCGACGGCGGCGGCCCGGGATCTGCACGAGCCGCTCGACGTCTGACGTCGAGGCGCGGCAGCGAGCCGAGCAGGCCCCACGTGTAGGGATGGCGCGGCTGCTTGAAGAGGTCGTCGACCGGTGCCTGCTCGACGACCTTGGCCGCGTACATCACGACGACGTCGTCGGCGATCTCGGCGACGACGCCGAGGTCGTGCGTGATCATGATGATCGCGCTGCCGAACTCGTCCTGGAGCCGGTCCATCAGGTTCGAGGATCTGCGCCTGCGTCGTCACGTCGAGCGCGGTCGTCGGCTCGTCGGCGATCAGCAGGTCCGGGATCGTTGACGAGCGCCATCGCGATCATCACGCGCTGGCGCATGCCGCCCGAGAACTGGTGCGGGTAGTCGTCGAGCCGCCGCTCCGCGTGCGGGATCCCGACGGCCTTGAGCAGCTCGATCGCGCGGGCGCGGGCCTGGCGCTTCGTCACGTCGCGGTGCAGCAGGATCGCCTCGTCGAGCTGGTCGCCGATCGTGTGGACCGGGTTCAGCGAGGTCATCGGGTCCTGGAAGATCATCGCGATGTCGTTGCCGCGGATCTCGCGCAGGCGCTTCGAGTTCATCGTGAGCAGGTCCTCGCCCTTGAAGAGCGCCTCGCCGGTCGTCGTCGTGCCCTTGGCGCGTTGAGCCCCATGATCGTGAGGCAGGTGACGCTCTTGCCGGAGCCCGACTCGCCGACGATCCCGAGGGTCTTGCCCTTCTCGATCGAGAAGGAGACGCCGTCGACCGCCTTGACGATCCCGTCGTCGGTGCGGAAGTGCGTCTTGAGATCCCGGACCTCGAGGAGCGCCATCAGCTGAGGCGTGATCCTCGGATCGATCCAGGCGTAGAGCGACGTCGACGAGGACGTTGAAGACGATGATGCAGAGCGTCGCGAAGATCGACGACCCCCTCGAGCGTCGGCAGGTCGAAGCCCTCGAGCGCCTGGTCACCGTGAGCTTCCCGAGCCCGGGAAGGCCGAAGATCGTCTCGGTGAAGATCGCGCCGCCGAGCGCGATGCCGATGTCCATCCCGAGCATCGTCACGACCGGCAGCATGGCGTTGCGGAGCACGTGCGAGCGCATCACCTGCGACTCGGGCGCGCCCTTGGCGCGCGCGGTGCGCACGTAGTCCTCGTTCATGGTGTCCATCACGTTCGCGCGGATCATCCGGACGTAGATCGCCGCGAACAGGATCGCGAACGTCATCCACGGCAGGATCAGGTGGTAGGCCCAGTCGACCGGGCCGCCGCAGCCGCCCTGCGGGTTCAGCAGGTCGCAGTAGCCGGCGTTCGGTGTCCAGCCGAGCTTGTAGCCGATGAAGTACTGGAGGATGAGCCCGATCCAGATCACCGGGGCGCGAGATCCCGATCAGGACGAAGACCATCGCCGACCTGTCTAACAGCGATCGCGGGCGGAGCGCCGAGAGGATCCCGATCGGCAGCGCGATCGCCATCCAGAGGATCACGCCGCCGAGGACGAGGGACGCCGTGACGGGCGCTGCCTGCAGGATCACCTTGTTGACGTCCTGGCGGTTGGTGAACGACCGGCCGAGCGAGTGGTGCAGCACGAGGCGCTTCATGAACAGCATGTACTGCACGGGCACGGGCTTGTCGAGGCCGAGGAAGTGGCGCGCGCGCGCGACCGTCTCCGGTGTCGCGCGCTGCCCGACCGCGAGCCGCGCCGGGTCGGCGGGGATGATGAAGAAGATGACGTACGTGATCGACCGTGACCGCGATGAACAGGACCACCTGCCCAGAGCAAACGGCGGATGAGGTAGCGGAACACGGGGGATCAGATTCTATCGGAGCGCATGGGGTTCCAGACCGAGACGAAATGGTGAGTGTGGCGCCGGCCGAAGCCGGCGCCACACTCGTTCCGAGCTGTGCGTCGTTACTTGATGCAGACGGCCGCGAGGTCGACCGAGAAGACCGGCGTGAACACGAAGCAACCGGTGCGAGCCGACACAAAGATCTGGTCGTTGATCGTCGCACGCGATGCCCATGGGGCCGCGTTCTTCGTGATGTCGACGTCAAGTGCGCCGTACGTGTTGTAGCGGGGATTGCCCACGAGCCGCGAGGCCGCGAGCATCGCCTTGTTGTACTTCGGATCGTTGAAGTACGCGATGTTGTTGTTGTTCGACGCGTGCAGGCTGTCACCCGACAGGAGCACGTTGATGAAGTCGAACGGGTCCGCGTAGTCGGCGATCCAGCCCTCGGTCGTGAAGTCGAACGGTGCGCCGCGGGTGCCTTCCTTCTCGATCTGGACAGCGCGGGCGAACTGGTCGACCTCGACGTTGAGCCCGATCTGCTTCAGGTTGAACTGGTAGATCTGAGCCTGAAGCGGAGCAGCGCCGCGGTTCGAGGTGTAGAGAACCGCGTTGCCGTCACCGGTGTGGCCCTTCGCCAGCGCCTGCGCCTTGGCAACGGTCGCAGCGGTGACGTTGATCGGGTAGCACGGAGCCGGACCGGTCTTGCACTGCCTGAAGCCGGCCATGCCGGGCGGCAGGATCTGCACGAGGCGGTCACCGGAGCCGAAGCCGCCCTGGTTGATCAGAGCGCGGCGGTCGATGGCCCAGTTGACGGCCTGCCGGAGCGCAAGGTTGCCCTTGATCAGCGGCCGGTCGTTGTTCATCGCCAGGTAGCGGATGCCGAGGTACGGCTTGATCCAGACACGACCCTTGTTCACGCCGTACTTGGCGGCGAGAGGCGCCCACGCCTGCGGGTTGAGACCCTGGGCGGCGTAGTCGGTCGAGCCCGACTCGACGTTCTGCTGGATCACGTCGAGGGTGTTGCCGATCTTGTAGTCGATCTCGTTCACGTTGTGCGGGCGCGGGCCCTTGTAGAACGTGTTCCGCTTGAGCGTGATCGACTTGTTGGCCGTGCGCGCAGCGATGTAGTACGGGCCGCAACCGGCGGGCGCGTCAACGCCGTTCGGGTCGAGGCTCGCAGCGAGCTGCGGGTTGATGGCCGAGAAGAACGGCATCGCGAGCCGCGAGAGCAGATCCGGCGACGCCTTGTCGAGCGCGATGATCAGCTTGTTACCGGCGACCTTGACGCCCGAGATCGAGCTGGCCTTGCCATTGATCATGGCGTCGGCACCCGAGATCACGTCCATGAAGGGCTGCGCCGGGGACTGCAGCTTCGGATTCGCGTCACGGTTGAACGCGTCGGCGAAGCTCTTCGCGGTCACGGGCTGCCCGGTGCTGAACTTGAAGCCGGAGCGGATCGTGAACGTGTAGAGCTTGCCGTTGTTCGTAATCGTGGGGAAGCCCGCCGCAACCTCGGGGGTCAGCTGGGAGCCCGCAGGCGCCGGCTTGTCCGGGTAGTTGAGCAGCTTGCACGTGGTCGCATACTCGAGCTCCCAGCCACTCGACAGGTAGTCGAGTGCGGGATCGGTGTAGTCGACGTCGGTCGAGAGCTCGACGTTGAACGTACCGCCTGCGACAGCGTGACCGGCTTTCACCGGAGCGGTCTTGGTCGCCGTGCCGGCCGACGAGGCCGCCACGAGCAACCCGGCCCCCACGATCGCCACAGCGATGGAAAGCCAGAGCTTTTTGTGCATCGGACTCCTTTCGAATGACCGGAATCTCCGCGTTGCGCGGAGAACCCGAGGAAAACAGCACCCTCGATCCCCTTTGACGGGCGCGCGGGGAGTTTAGTTAGCGCCGTTGGAAAAGCAAATGGCTGGGCCTAGCGGGTCGTGCGCGGATCGAACGCATCCCGCAGGCCGTCGCCGAGCAGGTTGAACGAAAGCACCGTCGCGATCAGCGCGAGACCGGGCCAGAGCATCAGCAACGGGTCGGTCGCGTAGTAGTCAGGCGCGGCAGCGAGCAGGTTCCCCCAGCTCGCGGTCGGAAGCTTGATCCCGAGGCCCAGGAACGAGAGGCCGGCCTCGGCGAGGATGAACGCCGCGACGTTCAGCGTCGAGAGCACGATCAGCGGCCCGACGAGGTGCGGGAGGATGTGCGAGCGCACGATCCGCAGGTTGCTCGCGCCGACCATCCGGGCGGCCTCGACGAACTCCTTCTCGCGCAGCGAGAGCACGATCCCTCTGAACACGCGCGCGGCGTAGAACCAGCTCAAGAAGCCGAAGACGAGGACCAGCGTCATCACCCCCTGGCCCAGGAAACCGAAGGTGACGGTGTCGATGCGGCTGCCCACGGTGCTCGCGACTGCGATCACGAAGAGCAGGTACGGGAAGCACATCGTGATCTCCGTGATCCGCGAGATCAGCGTGTCCGTGTAGCCGCCGTAGAAGCCGGCGAGCGAGCCCATGATCACGCCGAAGAGCATGGTGAGGAACGTCGCTCCGAACGCGACCTCGATCGAGACCTGGGCGCCGTAGATGATCCGGAGGAACTCGTCGCGTCCGAGCGACCCGTCGGCGCCGAGGATGAAGAGGGACTTCTTCAGCGTGATCGAGTCCTGCACGGTCGACATCGGGCCCTTCGGGAGCAGGTTGGCGTCGATTCCGCCGGTGCCGGGATACGGGAAGATGTCGTTGGGGCCGTGGTCGAGCAGCTTCTTCGCGATCGGCGCGCCGACGAAGGCGACGAAGATCAGGAGGATGATGAAGATGCCGCCGGCAATCGCGACCTTGTCGCGCTTGAGCCGCAGCCAGACGCCCTCCCAGTACCCGCGCGCATGGACCGGGACGCCGTCGTCAGGCAGATCTGCGAGGTCGGCGGGGTCGAGAAAGACCGCGCCCTGGGAGGTGAGGTCAGGCTTTTCCTTGGTGGCCACAGGAGGCTCCGGACTATAGCGGCGGACCGAGACGAAAACTATGACCTAGCGGTGACAGGAAAGTTAGCCGGTGAGCGCATCGGCGCCGGCGACGACCTCGAGAATCTCCTGGGTGATCTCGGACTGCCGGGCCCGGTTCATCGCGAGGGTGAGCCGGTCGATCAGCTCGCCCGCGTTGCTCGATGCATTTCGCATCGCCGTCATCCGCGCCCCCTGCTCGGAGGCCGCCGACTCGAGCAGCGCCCGGTAGAGCTCGGTCTCGAGGTAGACGGGCAGGAGCCGCGCGAGGATCTCTTCCGGCTCGGGCTCGTAGATGAAGTCGCCGATCCGCGCCCGCTCGGTCTCCTCGGGCTCCTGCTCCTGGTCCTCGCGCGCGAGGATCTCCGCCGAGATCGGCAGCACGACCTGCTCTGTCACCCGCTGGACGAGCGCCGAGATGTAGTGGTTGTAGATCCCGATCACCTCGTCGACCTCCTCGCCGACGTACAGCTCGGCGAGGCGGTGGCCGATCGCCTGCGCGTCGGCGTACTCGGGCCGGTCGGTGAAGCCCTGGAAGACGCCGTCCAGCTCGTAGCGGCGGAACCGCAGGGTCGAGGCGCCTTTCTTGCCGACGACCGCGAACCGCACCGTCTTCCCCTCGGCCTCGAGCCGCCGCTCGAGCGCGAACGCGTGGCGCATGATCTGTGCGTTGAACCCGCCCGCGAGGCCGCGGTCGGCGGTGAACGGGACGATCAGCACGGTCTGGACCTCACGCGTCTGCAGGAGCGGCAGGCTGCGCATCGAGGAGCTCGCGCGTGCGGTGCCGGTCATCAGCTCGAGCATCCGGTCGGCGTACGGGCGCATCGCCTCGATCCGCGTCGCCGCCCGGCGCAGCTTCGCGCCCGCGACGAGCTCCATCGCCTTGGTGATCTTGCGCGTGTTGCGAACCGAGCGGACGCGCCGCTTGATGTCCTGGACCGAGGCCACTAGCAGTCACCGCTCGAGTGGGTCGTGCTTCCCAGGCGCGAAAAGCAAGCGAGGGAAGGACGCAGGGAGCGCTCGCAGCCAGAGGCTACGGGCGCGACCGAGGACGCAGTCTCGCGCCGCTTTGCAGCGCCCTGGGGAGTGCGAGCCCGGCGAGAGGGGGCTGCAATCACGTGAGAGAGCCCGTGGCCTCGACGTTGAAGGAGCCGACGAACTTCTTGAGCTCCGCGTCGAGCTTGGCCGTGATCTCATCCGTGAGGTCGCTCGTCTCGCGGATCGCCGCGTAGATCGTCCCCTCGGTGCGGAGGAGCTCGCGCAGCTCGTCGTGGAAGCGCGGCACCTGCGCCGTCGGGATCTCGTCGAGGAAGCCCTGCGTGCCGGCATAGAGCGCGACCACCTGCTCCTCCGTCGGCCACGGCGCGTACTGCGGCTGGTTCAGCGTCGCCACCATCCGCTCGCCGCGGGCGAGCGCGTTCTGCGTCGCCTGGTCGAGCTCGGAGCCGAACTGCGCGAACGCCTCCAGCTCACGGAACTGCGCCAGGTCGAGGCGCAGGCGCCCGGCCACCTTCTTCATCGCCTTCGTCTGCGCGGAGCTGCCGACCCGCGAGACGGAGATGCCGACGTTCACCGCCGGGCGGACGCCCGAGTAGAAGAGATCCGACTCGAGGAAGATCTGCCCGTCGGTGATCGAGATCACGTTGGTCGGGATGTACGCGGAGACGTCGCCGGCCTGCGTCTCGATGATCGGCAGTGCGGTCAGCGAGCCGCCGCCCAGCTCGTCGGAGAGCTTGCAGGCGCGCTCGAGCAGCCGGGAGTGCAGGTAGAACACGTCGCCCGGGAACGCCTCGCGGCCCGGCGGCCGGCGCAGCAGGAGCGAGAGCTGCCGGTAGGCGTCGGCGTGCTTGGAGAGGTCGTCGTAGATCACGAGCGCGTGCTGGCCCTTGTAGAGGAAGTACTCGCCCATCGCCGCGCCGGCGAACGGCGCCATCCACTTGATCGGAGCGGCCTCGGACGCCGCGGCGGAGACGATGATCGTGTACTCCATCGCGCCCTCGTCCTTGAGGCGGTCGTAGACCTGCGCGACCGTCGAGCCCTTCTGGCCGATCGCGACGTAGATGCAGATCACGTCGGTGTCGCGCTGGTTCAGGATCGTGTCGATCGCGATCGCCGTCTTGCCGGTGCCGCGGTCGCCGATGATCAGCTCGCGCTGGCCGCGGCCGACGTTCGTCATCGAGTCGATCGCCTTGATCCCGGTCTGGAGCGGCTCCTTCACCGGCTGGCGCTCGATCACGCCGGGCGCCTTCCATTCGAGCGGACGCGACTCGGTCGACTCGATCGGGCCCTGGCCGTCGAGCGGGTTGCCGAGCGGGTCGACGACGCGGCCGAGCAGGCCCTCGCCGACCGGGACGCTCGCGACCTTGCCCGTGCGGCGGACCGGCTCGCCCTCCCTGACCTCCTGCCAGTGGCCGAACAGGGCGACGCCGACATTGTCCTCTTCGAGGTTGAACGCGAGGCCGACGACGCCGTGCTCGAGCTCGAGCATCTCGAGCGCGACGGCGTTCTCGAGCCCGTGCACGCGCGCGATCCCATCGCCGATCTGGAGCACTGTGCCGACCTCCGAGAGGTCGGTCGCGACGTCGTACTGCTCGATCCGCTGCTTCAGGATCGAGGTGATCTCTTCCGGGCGTAGCTTCACATCAGCTCCTTATCAAGAGGTCGTGTCGAAGTCTGTCGAGGCGGCCGCGCACACTCGCGTCGAGACGGTGCGATCCGGCCTGGAGGACGATGCCGCCGACGAGCCCCGGGTCGACGCTGCGGACGGCCTCGACCGAGCGGCCGGAGGCCTGCTCGATTTGCTTGACGATCCCCAGTGCCTCCTCATCCGAGAGCTCGAAGGCGGTCGTCAGCTGAACCTGGAGCACGCGGTCCTGGCGCGCCACGAGCTCGCCGAGCTCGCGCGCGATCTCGACGATCTCGCCGGTGCGGCCCTTCTCGGCGACGAGGCGGAGGAAGTTGCGGACGAGCTCGTCGGCGCCGCCGAGGATGTCGTCGAGCACGGCCGCCTTGGTGTGCGAGTCGAGCTCCGGATTGGCGAGCACGGCGCCGAGCTCGGGCACCTCCTCGACCATCGCGACGAAGTCGCCGAGCTGCTCGTGCACCTCGCCGAGCTTCCCCTGCTCCTGCGCGGACTCGAACAGGGCCCGCGCGTACATGCGCTGCGAGACGCCCATCAGTTGTCGGAGGTCTCCAGCACCGAGAAGTCGAGGTCGGCGATCGCCTCGGAGATGAGACGGCGCTGGTCCTCGCTGTCGAGCACCTTGCCGGTGACCTTCGTGGTGGCGACGAGGGTGAGCTCGGCCACCTCGCGCCGGATCGCCTCGAGCGCCCGCTGGGTCTCGGCCGCGATCTCGCGCCGCGTCTCCTCGAGCCGGCGCTTGCGGTCGGTCTCCGCCTCCTCCTTGACGCGCTCGCGCTGCGAGTCGGCGATGTGGCGGGCCTCGGCGAGGATCGCCTCGGCGTCGGTGCGCGCCTGCGCCATCAGCTGCTTGTGCTCCTCGAGGAGGCGCCGCGCCTCGTCCCGCGCCTCGTCCGCCTCTTCGAGCGTCTGCATGATCCGCTCGCGGCGATCGTCGATCGCCTTCTGGATCGGCTTGAACGCGAAGCGCTTGAGCACGAAGAAGGTCAGGCCGAACGCGACGAGCGTCCAGATCATCAGACCCGGGACGACCTTGATCAGCTGTGAGGAGGCGACCATCATCGGCTCAGACGAGGACGTAGGCGAGCAGGCCGCCGATCAGGCCGTAGAAGACGACGGCCTCGGTGAGCGCGAAGCCGAGCCACTGGATTCCCTGCAGCTCGCCGCGCAGCTCGGGCTGGCGGGCGACCGCCTGGATCATCGAGCCGAAGATGTTGCCGATCCCGACGCCTGCGCCGAGCGCGCCGAGGCCGATGCCGAGCGCGAGGGCAATCGCCTTTCCGGCGTCGGTGGTGCCGTTCGTAGTGGCTGCGAGAATCGTGGTGAGCATGGAGCGGTTCCTCCTAGTGTTGTTGCGGCTCGATCGCCGAGCCGATGTAGATGGCTGACAGGGCCGCGAAGATGAACGCCTGGATCGAGACGACGATCACGACTTCGAAGAGGTAGAAGACGGTCGCGAAGCCGACCGCGAACGGCACGAGCCAGAGCGACTGGAGCACGAAGATCAGGCCGATGAAGGTCAGGATCAGCATGTGGCCGGCGAGCATGTTGGCAAAGAGACGGACGGAGAGCGAGATCAGCCGCATGAACTGGCCGAGCACCTCGAGCGGCACGATCAGCGGCAAGAGCGCCTTCGGCACCTCGGGGATCCAGCTCTTGAGGTAGCCCCAGCCGCCGTTGTTGCGGACACCTTCGACGTGCGTGAAGACGAAGGTCATCAGCGCGAGCGCCAGCGTGACCGAGAGCGACGAGGTGGCGGCGTAGATCCCTAGCGTCGGTAGCTTCACGCCGAAGACCGTGACCTTCTGGTCCGAGAGCGGCAGCGGGATGAAGCCGATGATGTTGACGACCCAGATGAAGAGCATGAGCGAGGCGACGTACGGGAACCAGCGCCTGATCCCCTTCGTCGGCAGGCCCTGCTCGGCGACCTGGACCTGGGCCACCTCGTAGATCGTCTCGCCGATCGCCTGGCGCCGCCCGACCGCCTTGCCGGTGAACTTGACCCGCATCACGAAGATACCGAGCGCCATCGTGAGCAGTGCGCCGAGCCAGAGGTAGGCGACGGCCTTCGTCACCGAGAGGTCGAGCGGCCCGACGTGGATCGGGAGCCACGGATGCTGGTTGAACTCCTCCGACGGGTCGAAGGTGCCCTTGGCGAAGGCGGCCTGCGGCAGCGCGAGCGCCAGCGCGCCGAAGAGGAGCGTGAGCCGCCTCATTGCGGGGGTGCCCCGAAGTACGCCAGCAGCGAGAGCCCGAGCTGGAAGGTGTAGGCGAGGGCGTAGACCAAGGTAGCCGCCACCGCGAGGTGGGGATTCGATACGGCCACGGCGACCAGCACGACCAGCACGCCCACCGTCTTGAAGAAGAGTCCAAACGCCTGCACGCCTGAAGACGCGAGCCTACCGCCGCCGGCCGCGGCGCGCGTCACCAGGAGGCCGATCGCCTCGACGGCGAGCCAGAGCACCGCGCCGAGCGCCCAGCCGGCAAGCGGCCAGCCGGCGATCAGGAAGATCGGCAACGCGAGCAGGAGGACGAGCGCGGCGCCGGCTGCCGGCAGAAAGCGGCCGGGGACGGGCCTCGGTGCGGAGACGAGCGCCTTCACGAGCCGGAGTCCCGGTAGACGAGGACGACGACGACGGTGCCGAGCGGGATGCCGACGACGGCTCCGATCACGATCCCGAGGCCGACCGAGCCGGCGACCTGTCCGATCGCTGCGCCGATCGCGATGCAGAGCACGATCGCGCTCGCGAGCAGCATGCCGGCGGACACGCCGCTTCGGCTCTTGCGGGGGGCGTGCTCCATCCGGAGGCGAGCATACCAGAGCGGTAATCGAGCTTGTGACACGCGAGATCGGCCCTACTTGGGGAAAAACAGGCCATTTCACCCCGAGTTTGTTTCATCGATAGGATCGCCCCGTGCCCGCGCTGCCCCGCCTCGTGCTCGTCCACGGCAGCGTCGGCAACGGCGCCGCGACGTGGGCCGCCCAGGCGCCTCTCGCGGACCGCTTCGAGCTCGTCGTCCTCGACCGGCCGGGGTTTCCCGCCGGGGCCGCCGGTCGACTCCGTGGACTTCGAGGAGGACGGCCGCTGGCTGGCGGAGCGGCTCGAGCCGGGCGACCATCTCGCCGGCCATTCCTACGGCGGGATCGTCTCGCTCCTCGCCGCCGCCGAGCGCCCCGAGCTGCTGCGCTCGCTGACCGTGATCGAGCCGCCGTGCTTTCGCATCGCACGCGGCGAGCCGGAGGCGGACGCCGCGATCGAGGCGCTCGAGCGGCACTGGGGCTCCGGCCCGAGCGACCCGCGCGAGTTCCTGGTCGGCTTCCTCGCGATGGTCTCGGACCGGCCGCCGTCCCTCCCCGACCCGCTGCCGCCCGACCTCGATCAGGGCGCGCGGACGCTGATGGTGGAGCGCCTGCCGAGCGAGGCCGAGATCCCGTTCGAGCCCCTCGCCTCCGCGCCGTTTCCGAAGCTCGCCGTCTCGGGCGGCCACTCGGGTGCCTTCGACCGCGTGTGCGACGTGCTCGAGGAACGCATCGGCGCGGAGCGGCTCGTCGTCCGCGGCGCGGGGCACAACCCGCAGTTCGTGCCGGGATTCAACGAGGCTTTCGCCGACTTCCTGGACTGGGCCGGCTAGGCGGAGCGGCGCAGCCGCTCTTCCTCGAGGCGCCGGCGGCGCACGCGTGGATTCGCGAGCTTGACGATCTCGAGCAGGTAGACGATGTAGATCGAGGTGCCGAGCGCGACGAGGCCGATCCCGACTGCGAGCGCCGTCCACCACGGATGCCAGACGCCGTGGGCGCGAAACGGGACGAAGCGGGTGGCGATCGCCGCGACCGCGAGGGTCAGCGTCCAGGCGTAGATCGTCAACGCCGCGCGCCGCTGCGAGAAGCCGATGTCGACGAAGCGGTGGTGCAGGTGGCCGCGGTCGGCGGTGTAGATCGGATTGCCGTGCTTGAGGCGCCGCGCGACGACGAACGAGGTGTCGAGGATCGGCACCGCGAGCACGAGGAGCGGCAGGAACAGCGTCACGGTCGATGCCGTCTTGAGGAGGCCCTGCACCGAGACCGTCGCGAGCACGAAGCCGAGTAACAGCGCTCCCGAGTCGCCCATGAAGATCCGCGCCGGATAGAAGTTGTGGCGCAGGAAGCCGAACGTCGCGCCGAACACCGCCGCAGACAGGATCGCCGGGTCGATCTTGCCGACCGAGAGCGCGATCAGGGCGAAGGTGAAGCCCGAGATCCCGCACACCCCGGCCGCGAGGCCGTCCATCCCGTCGAGGAAGTTGACCATGTTCATGATCGCGACGATCCAGAGGATGCTGAGCGGGGCGCCGATCCACGGCGACAGCGTGTTGACGCCGAGGAACGGGAAGGTGAAGTGCGAGATCCAGACGCCGAAGCTGACCGGGATCGCGGCGGCGATGAACTGGCCGCCGAGCTTCTGCCACCAGGTGAGGCCTCGGACGTCGTCGACTGCGCCGACGACGGTGGCGACGGCCGCGCCGATCAGGAGCCCGCGCATCTCCGGGCCGAGGTGCAGGAACGCAAGCGCGGGCACGAAGATGCCGAGGAAGAGCGCGAGCCCGCCGAGGCGCGGGATCGGCAGGACGTTCAGCCGCCGCCCGTCGGGCTCGTCGACCGCTCCGAGCCTCCGCGCCATCCCGCCGACCGCCGGGGTCAGCAGCACCACGATCAGGCACGCGATGATCGCCGAGTAGAGGACGGCGGGGTTGTCGGTCAGGGTCTCCCACATGGCCGTGCCTTACTTCGTCCCGTAGAGCCGGTCTCCCGCATCGCCGAGGCCGGGGACGATGTATCCCTTCTCGTTCAGGCCCCTGTCGATTCCGGCCACGACGATCCGCACGTCGGGGTGCTGCTCGAGGATGTTCGCGAGCCCCTCGGGCGCAGCGATCAACGCGATCAGGCGGATCGAGATCGCGCCCGCCTCCTTCACGCGCGCAACCGCCGCGGCCGTCGAGTTGCCCGTGGCGAGCATCGGGTCGAGCAGGATCACGTCGCGCTTCGCGATGTCGTGCGGGAGCTTCACGTAGTACTCGACCGGCTGGAGCGTCTCCTCGTCGCGGTAGAGGCCGATGAAGCCGACGCGCGCGCCCGAGATCAGCGAGAGCACGCCGTCGAGCATCCCCATCCCTGCGCGCAGGATCGGGCAGACGGCGACCTTCTTCCCGGAGATGCGCCGCACCTGGGTGCGCTCGAGCGGCGTGTCGACGTCGACCGTCTCCGTCGCGAGATCCTTCGTCGCCTCGTAGGTGAGCAGCAGCGTCAGCTCGTTGACGAGCTGGCGGAAGAGCTGCGTGTCGGTGCCGGCGTCGCGCAGCAGGCCGAGCTTGTGCTGCACGAGCGGATGGTCGACCTGGACGACAGAGCCGTCACGCGAGGCGACGACCCAGAGCCGTGAGAGCAGCTGCTCTGAGACCGAACGACTTCATGCGACGTAGGTCGGGTAGCCGCGGAACCCGGGGTAGAGCGGGTTCGCCGCGCAGAGCGCCTCGGCGCGGCCGCGCAGCGCCGCGACGTCGGCGTCCGAGGCGAGCGCGGCGACGATGATGCGGCCCACCTCCCTGAAGTCGTCGGCGTCGAAGCCGCGCATCGTCGCCGCCGGTGTGCCGATGCGGACGCCCGAGGCGATCGTCGGCGGCTGCTCGTCGAACGGGACGGTGTTGCGGTTCACCGTCAGGCCGACCTCGTCGAGCCGCTCCTCGGCGTCCTTGCCCGTCCACTCGGTGCCGCGCAGGTCGAGCTGGAGCAGGTGCGTGTCGGTGCCGCCGGTGAGCACCGAGAGGCCGCCCTCCTGAAGCGTCTCGGCGAGCGCGTCGGCGTTGTCGCGGATCTGCTGCTGGTACTCGCGGAAGGCGTCGCTCGCGGCGATGCGGAAGCAGGCGGCCTTCGCGGCGATCGTGTGCATCAGCGGGCCGCCCTGGAGACCGGGGAAGATCGCGCGGTCGATCGCCTGCGCGTACTGCTCGCGGCAGAGGATGAAGCCGGAGCGCGGCCCGGCCAGCGTCTTGTGGGTGGTCGAGGTCACGAAGTCGCAATGCTCGACCGGGTTCGGCTGGATCCCGGCGGCGACGAGCCCGGCGAAATGCGCCATGTCGCAGAGCAGGTAGGCGCCGACCTCGTCCGCGATCTTGCGGAACTCCCACGTCTCGACCGTGCGGGGATAGGCCGAGCCGCCGCAGATGATCAGCTTCGGCCGGTGCTCGAGCGCGAGCCGGCGCACCTCGTCGTAGTCGACGAGGCTCGTCTCGCGCTCGACGCCGTAGTGCGCGATCGTGTAGAGCCGCCCCGAGACGTTGACCTTGAGCCCGTGCGTGAGATGGCCGCCGTGGTCGAGGCGGAGCGAGAGGATCGTGTCGCCCGGATCGAGCATCGCCATGTAGACCGCCGTGTTCGTGGCGGCGCCGGCGTTCGGCTGGACGTTCGCGTGCTCGGCGCCGAAGAGCTGCTTCGCGCGCTCGATCGCGAGCGTCTCGATCTCGTCGACGACCTCGCAGCCGCCGTAGTACCGCTTGCCCGGATAGCCCTCGGCGTACTTGTTCGTCGGCACGCTGCCGACCGCCTCGAGGATCGACGGCCACGTGAAGTTCTCGGACGCGATCAGCTCGATCTGTCCGCGCTGGCGCTCGAGCTCCCTCCCGAGGAGACCGGCGATCTCGGGATCGACGTCGTCGAGGCCTGCGGTGCGAAGCTGGGCGAGCGTGTACTGCGCGACGGCCATCCTGGCTCTCCTCTCCGGGGTTCGGGTGGATCGTACTTCCGCGGTCAGCCGGCCGCGCCGAGCGCCCGCCCGATCGCGTCGTCGACATCGCCCGCTCCCCGGCGCAGCACGACCGCCTCGGGGCCGGTGAAGTCGATCACGGACGACGGGATCCCCGGAAGCTCGCCGCCGTCCAGCGCCGCGCACTCCGCGAGCAGCGCCTCGGCCACGTCGTCGAGCCGCCGCGCCTCGGGGGCGCCCGCGAGGTTGGCGCTCGTGCCGGCGACGACGCCAACCTGGTCGAGCAGCTCTCTCGCCGGTCCCGAGAGGACGGGGACGCGGACGCCGATCGCGTCGGGATTGTCTCCCGCGAGCCAGGGAAACCGCCGCGCCGGGTTGGCGAGCACGAGCGTGTACGGCCCGGGGAGCACCGCTTCGGCGATCGCCCCCACGCGGCCGCGGAGCTCGGGGATGCACCCGTACAGGGCGTCGAAGTCGGCCGCGATCAGCGCCGTCGGCTGGGCGGCGGCCCGGCTCTTGAGCGCATAGAGACGGCGCACGGGCTCCTCGCGGTACGGCGTCGTGACGAGCCCGTAGACGGTGTCCGTCGGGACGATCACGGGCAGGCCGGCAAGGATCGCGGCAGCAGCGTCGTCGACGACGCTCACCCGATCCTCCCCTCGACGATGCGCTCGCGCTCGTTCAGATCGGCCGTGATCGTAACGTCACGGTAACCGAGCGCTTCGAGCGCGGCCGCGACCGCCGGCGCCTGGCCGTCGCCGACCTCGAGCGCGAGCGCGCCGCCCGGCTTCAGCGCCGTCACGGTGACTCGCGCGACCTCCGCAGGCCCGTCCTCGGCAACGAGTGCCTCTCGAGGCTCCCAGTCACGGACCTCGGGCTCGAGCGTCTCGATCTCCTCCGGCCTCACGTACGGCGGGTTCGAGACGACCAGGTCGTACGGCCCGCCCGGCAGGCCTGCACGGAAGTCGCCTTCGAGGAAGGTCACCTCGAGCCGGGTCGCCTCGGCGTTCTCCTGGGCGAGCGCGAGCGCGCCCGGCGAGATGTCGAGCGCGGTCACGCGCGCATCCGGACGCTCGTGGACGAGCGAGAGCGCGACTGCGCCGGTGCCGGTGCCGACGTCGAGCGCCTCCGGTCGCTCGACCCCTTCGAGGAGCGCGAGCGCGCGCTCGACGAGCACCTCGGTCTCCGGCCGCGGCACGAGCGCGCGGCTGTCGCAGCGGAGCGTCAGCCTGCGGAAACCCCAGTCGCCGAGCACGTAGGCAAGCGGCTCGCGCCGGCCGCGGCGCTCGACGAGCGTGCGGCACCTGTCGAGCTCAGCCTCGGTGAGCGGGCGGTCGTGCTCGAGGTAGAGGTCGAGCCGTGCGAGGCCCAGCGCGCGCGCGAGGATGAACTCGGCGTCGAGGCGAGGCGAGGCGACCCCGCGTTCTGCCAGGAACCCGGTCGAGAGCTTGAGGACCTCGCCGAGCGTCAAGCCGAGGCCGTCTCGAGGGCGCGGCGGCGCTCCTCGGCGGCGAGCGCCTCGGTGAACTCTTCGAGCTCGCCCTGGAGCACCTGGTCGAGGCGGTGCGCGGTCAGCTTGATCCGGTGGTCGGTGACGCGGCTCTCGGCGAAGTTGTAGGTGCGGATCTTCTCGGCGCGCTCGCCGCTCCCGATCTGCGCGCGCCTGGTTGCCGACTGCTCCGCCTGCTGGCGCTCGCGCTCGAGCTCGTAGATTCGTGCCCGCAGCACGCGCATCGCCTTGACCTTGTTCTGGAGCTGTGACTTCTCGTCCTGCATCGCCACGACGACCCCGGTCGGCACGTGTGTGATCCGAACCGCGGAGTCGGTCGTGTTGACGCTCTGCCCGCCCGGCCCGGTCGAGCGGTAGACGTCGATCTTGAGGTCGTTCTGGTCGATCTCGACCTCGACCTCCTCCGCCTCGGGCATCACGGCGACGGTCGCCGTCGAGGTGTGGATCCGCCCCTGCGACTCGGTCTCGGGGACGCGCTGCACCCGATGGGTGCCGCCCTCCCACTTGAAGACCGAGAACGCGCCGTCGCCCTTGACCGCGAAGACGGCCTCCTTGACCCCGCCGGCCTCGTTCGGGTTCACCGACAGCTGCTCCCACTTGAAGCCGCGCCGCTCGGCGTAGCGCGTGAGCATGCGGACGACGTCGGCCGCCCAGAGCGCCGCCTCGTCGCCGCCGACCCCCTGTCGCACCTCGACGATCGTGTCCTTCCGGTCGACCGGATCGGCCTCGATCAGCGAGACCCGCAGCTCCTCCTCGAGCTCCTCGAGCCGTTGCTCGAGCTCGGGCACGAGCTCCTTCAGGTCGCTGTCCGCGCCGGCGGCCTCGAGGTCGGCGTTGACCTGCCGCCACTCCATCGCGAGCTTGTACGGGCCCTCGAGCTCCTTCAGCCGGCGGCCGGCGTCGGCGCCTTCACGGCGGTCGTTGTAGACCGCGGGGTCGCTCATGCGGTCGCGCGCCTCGAGGTACGAGCGCTCGAGCTCCTCGACGAGCTGTTCTGTCCCGGCCATACCGGGATCAAGCGTAGATGGTTGATGCCATGCCCGGGTGCGTCTGGGGATGGCTCAGACCAAGCAGAGCGTTCGGATCGACCGCAGGCCAGGCCGGCGGCCTGGACAAGGACGAGCCGGACGATCCTGCGCCGTGTCTGGGCCACCAGCCAGACGCGGGCAGGTGTGGCATCAACCGTCTAGCTCGGCTCGAGGGTCGCGCTCACCGAGACGGCGGCGCCGGCGTTCCTGAGCAGGGTGGAGAACGGGCAGCCCGCGTCGGCCGCCTCGACCAGCCCGTCGAAGGCCGCCTGGTCGAGCCCCGGCGCGCTGGCGGCGGCCTCGATCGTCGAGCCGACGATCTGGTGGCCCTGCCCCTCGACCTCGTCCATCGTGATCGTGCAGGTGACGTCGAGCTTCTCGGGCGGTGCCTCGGCGCCGGTGAGCTCCGCCGCGAGCCCCATCGCGAAGCAGCCGGCGTGCGCCGCGGCGAGGAGCTCCTCGGGGCTCGTCTTCCCCTCGGCCGCGCCGATCCGCGTCGGCAGCGAGTACGGCAGGCCGGAGAACGCGCCACTGGCGGCGCTGATCGCACCGTTCCCCCGGGCGACGTTCCCTTCCCACGTCACCTCTGCGGTACGGGTGATCCGCGGCACTAGGCCATCACCTCCACCCGCTCCTCCGCCGAGGTGAGCGGACCCTCGGTGTCCAGGACCTGCTTCAACGCGCGGATCGAGACCTCGAGTTGGTCGAGGCTCGGCTCGCGCGTCGTCAGCCGCTGCAGCCAGAGGCCGGGCGCCATCAGCACCTTCACGACTCGGTTCTCGGCGTGCCGCCCCGCGAAGCGGATCAGCTCGTACGCGAGCCCCGCGATCACCGGCAGCAGCAGGATGCGGCTCAGGATCAGCCAGTACCAGGCAGGGCGCCCGACGAACGCGAAGACGAAGATCGCGATCACCATCACCCAGAGCAGGAACGCCGTGCCGCACCGCGGGTGGATCAGGCTGAACCGTTGCACGCGCTCCGGGACCAGCTCGGCTCCGGCCTCGTAGGCGTTGATCGCCTTGTGCTCGGCGGCGTGGTACTGGAACACGCGCTTGAGGTCGGGCAGCAACGAGATCAGCACGAGGTAGGCGATGAAGATCGAGACGCGGATCACGCCCTCGATGGTCACGAACCAGATCGTGCTCGAGATCGGGAGCAGGTCGGTGAGCACCACCGGCGTCGACCTTGAACAGGGCGAGCGCGAAGCCGATCGCGACGGTGAACGCGACGATCATCTGCATGCGCGAGATCTCGCCCTTGACCTCGGCGATCTCCTCGGCCTGCGCGGCGTCCTCGGGGTCACCGGCGGCGGCGTAGTTGGCCGAGATCGCGAGCGCCCTGAACCCGATCGCGAGCGACTCGCCGAGCGCGACGACGCCGCGGATCACGGGCAGGCGCAGGATGCGGTGGCGCGCCATCGTCGACTCGAGCACGCGGCAGACGTTGGCAATCTCCCCGTCGGGCTTGCGGACGGCGACGGCCCAGTTCTTGGGCCCTCGCATCATCACGCCCTCGAGGACCGCTTGGCCTCCTACGGGACTGGACAAGGTGAGGCGCTAGGCGCGGCGCTCGCCGCCGGCCTTTTCGAGGCGGCGCTGGAAGCGCTCGACGCGGCCGCCGGTGTCGACGAGCTTCTGCTTGCCCGTGTAGAACGGGTGACACTGGGAGCAGACCTCGACGTGGATCTCCGGCTTCGTCGACCGGGTCTCGAACGACGCGCCGCACGCGCACTGCACGTGGGAGGCGACGTAATCGGGATGGATTTCGGTCTTCATGCGGAGGCCAGGATAGCAGAGGCGGTTTGGGGCGCTACGTTGCCTCCGCTGACGACGGCGGCCACCGTGCTGCCCGGCTCGAGCTCGAGCCGGCCCGAGAGCAGCGCGGCCGCGGTCGCGGCGCCCGCGACTTCGCAGGCGAGCTTCATCCGTCCGTACATGAAGCGGAACCCTTCTCTGAGCTCGTCCTCGGTCACGAGCACCGACTCGACGCCGAGCTCGAGGCAGAGGTCGACGCAGTTCGGTCCCGCGTACGGCCCGTTGAGGCCGTCGGCGATCGAGGCGGGCTCGACCGTCACCGTGTGCCCGGCCTTCAGGCTCTCGGCGAGCGCGCACGAGAGCTCGGGCTCGACCGCGATCACGCGCGCGCCCGGCTTCATCCCCTTGACCGCGGCGGCGATGCCGGAGACGAGGCCGCCGCCGCCGACCGGGACGAGCACGACGTCGGCGCCGGGAACGTCCTCGAGCATCTCGAGCCCGACCGTGCCCTGGCCGGCCATCACGTACGGATCGTCGTACGGATGCACGAGCGTGCGCCCCGTCTCCTCGGCCAGCCGGTCGAGGTGCTCGAAGGCGGCCGGGATGTCCGGCGGGCTGTCGTCGACGGTCGCGCCGTAGGCACGGGCCGCGGCGATCTTCATCGGGCTGGCCGTCTGCCACATCACGACCAGTGCGTCGATCCCCTCGATCGCCGAGGCGAACGCGAGGGCCTGCGCGTGGTTGCCGGCCGAGATCGAGATCACGCCACGGGCCTTCTCCTCGTCGGTGAGGGTGGCCAGCCGGTTGAGGACGCCGCGCGGCTTGAACGCGCCGGTTCGCTGGAAGAGCTCCGCCTTGAAGACGACCTCGGCACCGGTCTGCTCGGAGAGCGTCCGCGAGCCGAGCATCGGCGTGCGGTGCAGGCGCCCGGCGATCCGCTCGCGCGCCCGGTAGACGTCGTCGAGCGTGACGAGGCCGGCCATTCGGTGATCGTATCCGTACGAGCTCGCGGGCCAGCGCACCTACTAGGTTCACGCGTCAGACCCGGGAAACCCCCACCTCCCGCCCCGATGGCTCGACCCTAACGACGAAACGCGCGCGGATGGGTGACGAGACCGTGCCGGGATCGTGCCGAACGCGAGACGAGGCGCCGGGACGGCCTAGGTGCGCTGGTACTCGGGCCCGGAGCCGCCCTCGGGCGGGGTCAGGCGCCCGCCCTTCGCGGTGATCGCGCCGCACTGGACGCAGTTCGACGGCGCCAGCTTCACGGTCACCATCCCGTCGGCGACCTCGTCTCCGACCTCGTAGACCTGCGCAGGGCACATGCTCACCCAGAGGTCGGCGACGTCTCGCGGCACCGGCTCCGCGATCCGGATGTGGTTGGGCTGGTCGTCGCGGGTCTTGTTCCCCGAGAGGAAGACCGACGAGAGCTTGTCGAAGGTGAGGCGCCCATCCGGCGCCGGATACCGCTCCGCACGACCGCTCCTGAGCAGCGTCTGTTCGGCGTCCGGCTCGGTCGGACGCGCGCCTCCGGGGAAGCCGGCCCTTCGTGACCGTCATCGCCGAGGCCAGCGCGCCGCCGACGAAGAAGCCCTTGCCGAACGCCTGCCGCTGGTTTCGCACCTCCTCGAGATCCGTCCAGATGAAGCTCTGCCGCACCGCGTCGTCGTAGCTCGCGAGCGCCCCGACCCTGGTCGGCGTCTCGCCGGGCTGCAGAGCGCGCGAAGGCGGCTTCGGCGGCGAGCCTGCCGGACTCGATCGCGTAGTGGACGCCCTTCAGCGCGGGCACGTTGACCATGCCGGCGCCGTCCCCGCAGATCAGCAGCCCGGGCGCGTGCAGCTGCCGCGGCAGCGAGAGGAAGCCGCCCTCGGGGATCGTCTTCGCCCCCCACTCGAGCCGCTCGCCTCCGTCGAGGATCTTCCGCACGAGCTTGTGCGTCTTCAACTCCTGCAGGAGATCGTGGGCGGAGAGCTCGAGGTCGCGATAGTCGAGGCCGACCACGAACCCGATCGAGACCATGTCCTCGCCGAGCGGGTAGATCCACGAGCCGCCGAACTCCCGGTAGCGCGCGGCGGTGCGCAGCGGCCAGCCCATCGTGTGGATGATCCGGTCGAGCGGCTTCGCGACCTTCCAGACCTCCTTGACGCCGAGCGCGTAGACCTGCGGGTTCTGCCCCGCGAGCCCGAACTGCTCGACCGCAGCGCCGGTCAGGTATCCCTGCGTCCCCTCGGCCAGAACCGTGACCTTGGCGACGATGTCGGAGCCGGGCTCGAAGTTGCCGAGCTCCTGGCCCTCGCGGCCCCGGCCGCGGTCGCCGGTGCGGACGCCGCGGACTGCGCCGTGGTCGACGAGCAGTTTCGTCGCAGCGGTCTCCGGCAGGATCGTCGCGCCGACCTCCTCGGCCTGGTCGCCGAGCCAGCGACCGAGCTGCGAGAGCGAGACGACGACGTTGCCGTGGTTGCGCATCGTCGGGGGCGGCGGAATGCGGAGCGCGTTCGAGCGTGAGAGCACGTAGACCGCCTCTCCCTGCACCTCGCCGAAGCTCGGGAACCCGTCCGCCTGCGGCAGTCCGCGGAAGAGCCGGCGCAGGCCGCGCGGGTTGATCACCGCGCCGGACAGGAGATGAGAGCCCGGCTGCTTGCCCTTCTCGAGCACGGCGAACGGAACTTCTCCGAGCCGTTCGGCCAGCTCGGGCGCACCCTCGAGCAGCTGCCCGAAACGGATCGCGCAGGCCAACCCGGCCGGGCCTGCACCCACGATCGCAACGCCCACCTCGATCCGCTCGTCGGCGGGATCGGTCGGAGGCCCGACCGCGTCGACGGCAGCGGGCGGAGGGTAGTCGGCCGGGCGAACCGTCATCCGGCTCTGCGGGCCTTGACGAGCTCGGTCAGCTTCGGCACGACCGAGTGCAGGTCGCCCACGACGCCGAGGTCGCAGAACTCGAAGATCGGCGCGTTCGGATCCTTGTTGATCGCGATGATCACCGCCGAGCCCTGCATCCCGACCTTGTGCTGGATCGCGCCGGAGATGCCGCAGGCGATGTAGAGCTTCGGCGAGACCGTCTTGCCCGTCTGCCCGACCTGGGTCGAGTACGGGTACCAGCCCGCATCGACGACGGCGCGCGTCGCAGCGACCGCACCGCCGAGTGCAGCGGCGAGCTCCTCGACGAGGGTGAAGTTCTCGGGGCCGCCGAGACCGCGACCGCCCGCGACGATGATCTCGGCCTCCTCGATCGAGGGACCTGTCGCCTCCTCCTGCAGATGCTCGAGCAGACGGGCCGCGAGCGAGAAGTCCTCGAACGAGACGGTCACGGGCACGACGACCGCCTGCCCGCCGGACTCGACCGGATCGAACGCGCCGGAGCGGAAGAGCGCGAGCCGGGGCGCCTGAGTCCAGCCCACGTCGACGATCACGGAGTCGCCGAGCGCCGGCTGCTTGCCGATCAGCTCGCCGCCCTCGACCACGAGATCGGCCAGCTGCCAGTTGAGCCCGGCCTCGAGCCGCGCGGCGAGCGCCGCCGCGATATCGGAGGCCAGCACGGAGTTCGCGAACAGCACGGTCTCGACCCCGTGCTCCCGGACGATCTGCGCGAGCGCGTCCACACGTTGCTGCGGCAGCGGCGACTCGAGCGCCGGGTCGTCGACCACGTAGACCTTCGCCGCGCCGAACCGACCGGCTTCCGCTGCGAGCCCGGCGACGCCGGAGCCGATCACAACGGCGTGCGCCTCGCCGAGCGAGGCAGCCTTCCCGAGCACGCCGAGCGCGCCTTTCAGGAGCTCGCCGTCGTGGTGCTCGAGGTAGACCAGCGTCGTCACAGGAGTCGCTTCTCCTCGAGATAGGCGACGATCTCGCCGGCAGCGCCGCCGTCGTCCTCGATCCTGCGCGAGTCGCTCCGCGGCGGCGGAGCGCCGAGCGCGACCACCGTCGTGCGCGAGCCGGCCTCGCCGGCGCGGGCAGGATCGACGCCGAGCTCGGCGAGCGTGAGCGTCTCCTGGGGCTTCTTCTTCGCCCCCATGATCCCCTTCAGCGAGGGGTAACGCGGCTCGTTGATCGCGTCCGAGACGGCGACGACCGCCGGCAGCGGGGCTTCGATCACGTCGTAGCCGAACTCCGTCTGCCGCTTGCCGCGCACGTTCCCGCCCTCGATCGAGAGATCCGCGACCTGCGAGATCAGCGGCCGGCGCAGGCGGTCCGCGACCGCGGCCCAGAGCACGGCGCCGTCCGAGTCGGCGGCCTGCTGGCCGAAGAGGATCAGGTCGGCGGCCTCGCGCTCGAGCGCCGAGGCGAGCACATAGCTCGTGGCGACGAGGTCGGAGCCGGCGGCCGCGTCGTCGGAGACGAGAACCGAGCGGTCGGCGCCCATCGCGAGCGCCTTGCGGATCGCGTCGAGCGCGGAGGCCGGGCCGAGGGAGACGAGCACGACCTCGCCGTCGCCCGAGCCCTCTTTGAGCCGGAGCGCCTCCTCGACGGCGTTCGCGTCGTAGGCGTTGAGAGCGCCCTCGCCGGAGCGGTCGAGCCGCCTGGTGGCAGGGTCGATCCGCTTCGTGCCCTCCGGCACCTGCTTCACGCAGACGGCGATCTTCATCCCGCAGAGGACTCTAACGAGGCAGCGGACGCTACAGGCCGGTGAACCGCGGCTCGCGTTTCTCGATGAACGCGGTCATGCCCTCGGTCGCGTCCTCGCTCGCGAAGAGGACCGCGAATCGGTCGGCCTCGGCTTCGAGGTTCGCGCCGTGGTCACCCTGGAGCGACCGGTTGCATGCCTCCTTGGCCGCGGCGAGCGCGACCGGGCTCTTCGTCGCGAGCAGCTTTGCCGTCTCGAGAGCTCGGGACAGCAGCTCCTCCGGCTCGACGACCAGATCGACCAGGCCGCGGCGGAGCGCCTCGTCCGCATCGACGAGCCGGCCGGTGAAGATCAACTCCTTCGCGAAGCCGAGCGTCGTCGCGCGGGCGAGCCGCTGCGTACCGCCCCAGCCGGGGATGATCCCGAGGTTGATCTCCGGCTGGGCGAACTTCGCGCTGGTCGAGGCGTAACGGATGTCGCAGGCGAGGGCCAGCTCGCAGCCGCCGCCGAGGGCGAAGCCGTTCACGGCGGCGAGGGTCGGCTTCGGCATCGTCTCGAGCAGCCGCCCGACCTCGTGCCCGAGCGCCCCCCACGCCATCGCATGCCCGACGTCGAGGCCGCTCATGTACTTGATGTCGGCGCCGGCGACGAACGCCTTCTCTCCTGCGCCGGTGAGCACGACCGCGCGCACCTTGGAGCTCTCCGCGAGCTCGACGAGTCGGTCGCGAAGCGCCGTCAGGGTCTCGAGATCGAGTGCGTTCAGCGCCTCGGGGCGATCGATCGTGACGATCGCGACCGCGCCGTCTCGTGCGACGAGGACACTCATGCGACGACGGCCGCTCGCAGGAAGTCGACGATCTCCGAGGTCGGGGCGCCCGGGGTGAACACGCCCGCGACGCCCTGCGCCTTCAGCGCCTCGGCGTCGTCGCCGGGGATCGTGCCGCCGACGATCACGAGCACGTCGTCGGCGCCGGCCGCCCGGAGCCCGTCGAGGATCCGCGGCACGAGCGTCATGTGCGCGCCCGAGAGGACCGAGATCCCGACGGCGTCCGCGTCCTCCTGGATCGCGGTCTCGACGATCTGCTCGGGTGTCTGGTGAAGCCCCGTGTAGATCACCTCCATGCCCGCGTCCCGCAGGGCGCGCGCGATGATCTTGGCGCCGCGGTCGTGCCCGTCGAGGCCGGGCTTCGCGATCACGACTCGGATCTTGCGCGCCATGGCGCGGCAGTCTAACTAGAAGCTCGAGGAGCGACGGTGCCGCCGCTCGGAGCGGGAGCCGGACACGCGCTCGCGCACGCCCAGGAACACCGGCAACGCGATCAGCGCCCCGAGGATGAGCACCGCGGGCAGGAGCAGCCACTTGCTCGAGAGCGAGGTCGCCGCAGGGATCGGGCCCGGATCCTTGGACGAGCCCATCGACGCCTCCGAGACGCCCTGCGGCGCCCACGAGGCGACGAGCCAGCGATGGTGGGCGGGCCCGCCGGAGCGCTTCAGCTCGATCATGAACGACTTCGGCGGCAGGCTGCTGCCCGCCACGGGAGCGAGCACGATGTCGAGCGCGACGTCGTCGCGGTACGACCAGTCGATCGAGAGCTGCCGGATCCCGGCGGCCGGGTACGGCACCACGGGAATCGCCCCCTTCGCCCACTGCTGCCGCGTGAAGCCCTGCTTCAGGCTCGGATCGGTCATATCCCAGGAGCGGTCGACGTGGACGCGCCGAACCGCGGTCTTGATGAAGTTCGAGGCGGCGAAGACGACCTCGGCCCGGCCGTTGCGATCCAGGGGAACCGCATGCGGCGACTTGTAGACCGTCGGCGGCGCCTTCGTGAAGACCTGGTGCTTCGGCTTGCTGCTCGGAAGGAGCACGACGGCGAGAGCGGCGAGCCCTGCGAGGAGCCCGACGGCCAGGAGCCAAGACAAACGGCGGCGGAAGCGAGGCGACGAGAGCCGCTTCCCCATCGGCGCCTCCTAGTTGTTCGCGTTGTCGCTCGGGACCATCGGTGCCACGTGCGGCACCCAGGAGGTGACGACCCAGTGCGCCTTGGCACCGGTGCCCACCTTCTTCGCGCCCAGGTAGAAGTCGGTCGGGCGGATCTTGGCGGTCGCCTTGGGCAGGAGCATCACTTCGATCAGCGCCTCGCGCGGGTAGGCGTAGTCGATCCGGAACGGCGCGACGGCGATGTCGTTGGCGGGGTACGGGACAACCGCGATGTCGCCCTTCATCCACTGCTTCAGCGTCAACCCCTGCTTGATCTCGGGGCCGACGAGGGTGTAGGCGTGAGCGAGGTTCTTCCGCGCCACCGCACTCTCGATGAACTCACGCGCCAGCGTCTTCACCGCCGGATCGAGCTTCGTGCTCTTCGGCACCTGGGAGACGTCCTTGACCGGCGCCTTCGAGAAGGTCTCGATCTTCTTGTCCGTGTGGTAGGCGTACGCCTGGATCGCGGCGATGACACCGGCGAAGAGCACGAGCCCGGCGACCCACGGGAGCGCGCGTTGCCAGAACGGCGTCTTCCGCCGCCCCGGCTTCGTGCCGCTGTTCGCCATGCTGCTCATCCCGCCGAAAAGCTTAGACGACGATTCCTCGACAGGGTTAGCTAGAAGACCGGGGTCTCCCGCCAGGTGCCCCAGACCTCGCGCAGCGCGTCGCACATCTCCCCCATAGTCACGTACGCGCGCGAGGCGTCGACGAGCAGCGGCATCAGGTTCACGCCTTCGGCTGCGGCCGCACGCTTGAGCTCGGCGAGCGCGGCCTCGGCCGCCGCGGAGTCGCGCCGCGCGCGCAGCGCCTGCACGCGCTCGACCTGCCCCCGCTCGAGCGCCGGGTCGATCTTGAGGATCTCGACCGGCTGCTCGACCTCGAGCTGGTAGCGGTTGACGCCGACGACGATCCGCGCCCCGTGCTCGACCTCCTGCTGGTAGCGGAAGGACGCCTCGGCGATCTCGCGCTGGAAGAAGTTCTCCTTGATCGCCGCGACCACGCCGCCGAGCTTCTCGATCCGGTCGAAGTACTCGTAGGCCTCGGCCTCGAGCCGGTTCGTCAGCGCCTCGACGTAGTAGGAGCCGCCGAGCGGGTCGATCGTGTTCACGACACCGGTCTCGTGCGCGATCACCTGCTGCGTGCGCAGCGCGAGCCGCACCGCGTCCTCGGTCGGGAGCGCGAGCGCCTCGTCGAACGAGTTCGTGTGCAGGCTCTGGGTGCCGCCGAGCACGGCGGCGAGCGCCTCGAGCGCGGTGCGGACGATGTTCACCTCCGGCTGCTGCGCGGTGAGCGAGACGCCCGGCGGTCTGGGTGTGGAACCGCATCAGCCACGAGCGCGGATCCTTCGCGCCGTACCGGTCGCGCAGCTCGCGCGCCCAGATCCGCCGGGCGGCGCGGTACTTCCCGATCTCCTCGAAGAAGTCGAGGTGGGCGTTGAAGAAGAACGAGAGCCGCGGCGCGAACTCGTCGACGTCGAGGCCGCGCTCGAGCGCCCAGTCCACGTAGGTGAACCCGTCGGCGAGCGTGAACGCGAGCTCCTGCGCCGCGGTCGAGCCGGCCTCGCGGATGTGGTAGCCGCTGACGGAGATCGGGTGCCAGAGCGGCATCTCCCTCGCGCAGAACTCGACCATGTCGGTGACGAGCCGCATCGAGGGCTCGGGCGGGAAGATGTACTCCTTCTGCGCGATGTACTCCTTGAGGATGTCGGTCTGGATCGTCCCCCGGAGCTCGGCGCGCGGCACCCCCTGCTGCTCGCCGACGCAGAGGTAGTAGGCGAGCAGGATCGCGGCGGGCGAGTTGATCGTCATCGAGGTCGAGACCTCGCCGAGCGGGATCCCGTCGAACAGCGTCTCCATGTCGGCCAGCGAGTCGATCGCGACGCCCTCGCGGCCGACCTCGCCGAGCGACCGCGGGTGGTCCGAGTCGTAGCCCATCAGCGACGGCATGTCGAACGCGGTCGAGAGACCGGTCTGACCGTGCTCGAGCAGGTAGCGGAAGCGCCCGTTCGTCTCCTCGGCGGTGCCGAAGCCGGCGAACTGCCGCATCGTCCAGAGCCGGCCGCGGTACATCGTCGGGTAGACCCCGCGCGTGAACGGGTACTCGCCCGGAGAGCCGAGGTCGCGCTCGTAGTCGAGCTCGACCTGCTCGGGCGTGTAGAGCGGCTCGTTCGCGACGCCCGAGATCGTCGTGAACAGCAGCTCGGCCTCGCGCTCCATCGCGCGCCATTGTAGGCGCGCTACGCCGGCGGAGGCTTCGGCGCGACGCGGACGAGC